>NZ_JAOBPO010000001.1:0-2500 GCF_025574485.1 Kordiimonas aquimaris
GAGTAGGGTTTTAGGTGCGCATGCCTATCGGCATTGCTTCCTTGTCCTTGGCGCTCTTTCGCAATGCACTGCATTGCTGCGCCGGCGGTTGAACCTACTTTATCCGTAGGTTCAAGTCTTACTCACACAGCCCATATACGCAAAAAGGGCCCCTGATGGGACCCTTTTTATCGTATTGGTTGCGGGAGTAGGATTTGAACCTACGACCTTCAGGTTATGAGCCTGACGAGCTACCGGGCTGCTCCATCCCGCGTCAATTATATTATGTCACCCGTTCCGATGGCTTATGCCATTCTCCGATGTGACGCAGCTCAGGGCTGCTATGTGTCTGCTTCCGGTATTGCTATCGCAATCCCATGAAGAGGGCTCAAGATTGCCCTTGGTTGTCGACTATAGGAATCAATTGTCCTTTTAGACGACAAAACCGCCTTTTGAAGGGCGGTTTTTGGTATTTGATATGTGGTTATGTGTACACTCTTTTGTAGATCTGGCGGCGACCTACTCTTCCGCGCCTTAAGACGAAGTACCATCGGCACAAAGGCTTTTCACTTCCGGGTTCGGGATGGGACCGGGTGGGACAACCTTGTTATAACCACCAGATCAACAAAAGAGTGTTATTGCGAGTATCAAAGCATGCTTTGAGTAATGTTCCAAGACAATCTCTAATTACCGAACAGCGTAGCTGTGAGGCAAGGCCAAGCGGCCGCCGCGCACTTTTGCGCGAATTAAAGACAAAGAAAGCTTTCCTTTCTGTCTATGGAGAGGCTCAAAAGCCTATCGAGCAATTAGTATCAGTTAGCTTCACCCATTACTGAGCTTCCACACCTGACCTATCAACGTGGTGGTCTTCCACGGCTCTCAGAGAGACCTTATCTTGAGGGGGGCTTCCCGCTTAGATGCTTTCAGCGGTTATCCCTTCCGGACATAGCTACCCTGCAATGCGGCTGGCGCCACAACAGGTCCACCAGAGGTCCGTCCACCCCGGTCCTCTCGTACTAGGGGCAGCTCCTCTCAAGTCTCTTGCGCCCACGGCAGATAGGGACCGAACTGTCTCACGACGTTCTAAACCCAGCTCACGTACCTCTTTAATTGGCGAACAGCCAAACCCTTGGGACCTGCTCCAGCCCCAGGATGAGATGAGCCGACATCGAGGTGCCAAACACTGCCGTCGATATGAGCTCTTGGGCAGTATCAGCCTGTTATCCCCGGCGTACCTTTTATTCGTTGAGCGATGGCCCTTCCACACAGAACCACCGGATCACTATGACCGACTTTCGTCTCTGCTCGACCTGTCAGTCTCGCAGTCAGGCAGGCTTATGCCATTGCACTCGACGATCGATTTCCAACCGATCTGAGCCTACCTTCGCGCGCCTCCGTTACCATTTGGGAGGCGACCGCCCCAGTCAAACTACCCACCACAGAGGGTCCCAGTCCCGGTTTCACGGGACGTGGTTAGACATCAGAGACAACAAGGGTGGTATTTCAAGGATGGCTCCACTCGCACTGGCGTGCGGGCTTCAAAGCCTCCCACCTATCCTACACATGTTATCCCTAATGCCACTCTGAAGCTGTAGTAAAGGTGCACGGGGTCTTTCCGTCTGACCGCGGGTACTCCGCATCTTCACGGAGAATTCAATTTCGCTGAGTCTATGCTGGAGACAGTGGGGAAGTCGTTACGCCATTCGTGCAGGTCGGAACTTACCCGACAAGGAATTTCGCTACCTTAGGACCGTTATAGTTACGGCCGCCGTTTACCGGGGCTTCAATTCGCAGCTCTCACTACTCCTCTTAACCTTCCGGCACCGGGCAGGCGTCAGACCCTATACGTCGTGTTATCCACTTCGCAGAGCCCTGTGTTTTTAGTAAACAGTCGCCACCCCCTCTTTTGTGCCCCCAACTAAAAGTTGCCTTAAAGCTGGGCCTCCTTATCCCGAAGTTACGGAGGCAATTTGCCGAGTTCCTTCAGCATAGTTCTCTCAAGCGCCTTGGTATGCTCTACCATCCCACCTGTGTCGGTTTAGGGTACGGTCAATATGGTGGTGCTATTTCCTGGAACAGATTCGCGGCAAGACCAATCCAATAAGGTCTCACAACTTACTCCATTCGTCACATTCCACCTGGTTCAGGAATATTAACCTGATTCCCATCGACTACGCCTTTCGGCCTCGCCTTAGGAGCCGACTCACCCTGCGCGGATTAGCCTTGCGCAGGAACCCTTGGGATTTCGGCGACAGTGTCTCTCACACTGTTTATCGCTACTCATGTCAGCATTCTCACTTCTGATATCTCCAGAATGGCTCGCGCCACACCTTCGCAGACTTACAGAACGCTCCGCTACCACTTGATCATAAGATCAAATCCACAGCTTCGGTACTTGTCTTTAGCCCCGGTACATCTTCGCCGCAAGACAGCTTATTTAGACCAGTGAGCTGTTACGCTTTCTTTAAATGATGGCTGCTTCTAAGCCAACATCCTGGTTGTTTTGGCCGTCTCACATGCT
>NZ_JAOBPO010000001.1:7500-1232073 GCF_025574485.1 Kordiimonas aquimaris
TGGTCCGCGAAAAAAACATCCGGTGCTTGGCTACCGAACCATGCACACAGGAACGGATTTTAGAGCACGCCCAGGCACGCCCATTATGGCCTCTGGAGATGGCGTTGTTGAAATGGCTGCACGGAACGGCAGTTACGGTAACTATATCCGTATACGACATAACAATAGTTACAAAACGGCCTATGCCCATCTCAGTCGGTACGGCAAAGGTATTAAAAAAGGACGGCGCGTTGAACAGGGCCAGATCATAGGTTATTCAGGAGCCACAGGCCGCGTAAATGGACCACATCTCCATTATGAAGTGCTTGTAAATAACAAGCCGGTCAATCCGCTGACACTGAAACTACCAAGCGGGAAAAGTCTATCAGGTGACGCATTAAAGGCATTCCAATTAAGGCGCGAGGTAATCGTTGCAGACATGATACGTATTGAGAATCATGATCAACAAAGAGCTGGGCTGGCAGCAACAACGGCAAAAGCGCGCTGATACCCGGCAACCGATGCACTGATGAACACGGGAAAAAGTAACCGTGATTTGATACCAAAAGCTGGCTATCATGTTATACAAAGTAAAATTCAGGATTGCAGTCTATCAAGAAGCTTGAAATTCAAGGCTCTTAAGATCAATATGCAAGCGTGCAATACCGTTGTTTCAGTTTATAAGGTCGAGTTTGATTATGGCTATGTTGAGTAAAAGAAAAATACTGTCTGTTGCCGCTGCAACATTTGTTGCCATTCAGATAGGTGGTTATGTACCTACAATTGCTCAAGACGATTCAATCAAAGAGCTTTTGGCCTGCGACAAGATCAAGGACCCAGCGGACAAGTTAGAGTGTTTTAACGCTGCCATTGAAATTTTAAAGCAGGAAGAAGCCAACAAAGCAGAAGCGTCCAACGGTAATCTGCTTAAGGATAGACCGCTAAACAGAACAACGACACGTAACGGTGATTTTGGTTTTAGTGCAAACGAACTCGCCAGGCGTGCCAATAAAGACGGTAAAGCAAAGCCACCTAAGCAACAGATATTTACTTTCACGCGAGCGTGGCAAGATGCCATCGGCAAATACTACTTCTTAATGTCGAACGGTCAGGTATGGAAAGAAATCGGTGGGTCACATCTTATCGTCCCGAAACGCGCTAAAACCATCCGTATCAAACGAAATGCCCTAGGCGGCTACAACGGCTTTGTTGAAGGTATGAATGGTCGCCGTGGCAGTTTGAAGCGTATCCGATAAAATAAGAATAGGTCAAAGTCATTACTGCTCAATATGCAAACATATTGAGCAGTAATTTATTGCGTTACCCACTCTAAACTTTCTCTTACTCAACTAAACCATGGTGTATCAACAAATCATGGAAATATTGGTTAATCGATTCCAATAAGCGCTAAAATCACATCCCCACATTTCCATCCCAAGTGACTAAATTCCGCAGCAAACACCAATCTTAATGCTTTCTAAGGGCAGGATCACCATTGTGCATCACCACATTGTGACCATTTCGCAACAGTGGGCCGTCCGTATTAAACCTAAGTCATACATAAGTTATATAGTTCCTTTACTTATGTACTAAACATTTCGTTCACTGCAGTGGGCTTAGTGGGCATTGTACTCGTGCAACAGCCGCTGAGACTTTCTTTGACAAACATTGGGTAGTTTCTCGAAACATCCTTGGGAGGAGTTTAATATGGCTCATACTGATGAGTTTAAGCGCAAATTACGACTAGGCACTGCATGTGCCCTGCTCGGCGCAGTCGGCGTTGCCGGCGTCAATCCTGCTATCGCGCAAGATGCGGATGCAGATGACGAATTAGCTGTAGAAGAAGTGGTTGTTACCGGTTCGCGGATTAAGCGTACTGGTTTTGACACAGTTAACCCTGCAACTGTTGTGGATAGCGAGTTCCTTGAACTTCGCTCTTTCAACAACGTTGCAACAGCACTGAACGAGCTACCATCTTTTGGTATTCCAGGTGCATCTGAAAACGGTGGCCAGGCTGGTCAGAACGTTGGTCAGAACTTTGTGAACGCATTCGGCCTCGGCTCACAGCGTACACTAACATTGGTTAACGGCCGCCGCGTTGTATCACAATCATCTGTATCTATCACAGGTACTGGTGTTGCTGGTTCAGGTATCCAAGTTGACTTGAACACAATTCCAACAGCACTGATCGACCGCGTTGAAACTGTATATACCGGTGGTGCACCGATTTATGGTTCTGATGCGATTGCCGGTACTGTTAACGTAATCCTCAAAGATGACTTTGAAGGCTTTAACGTTGACGCTGAATACGGCATTGCAGGTGAAGGCGACGCTGAGAACTACCGCTTCCGTACATTGGTTGGTGGTAACTTTGCTGATGGCCGTGGTAACGTTGTTGTTTCCATGGAATACGCGCGTCAAGATGGCTTGCTAACATCTGCACGTCCATATCTTGCAACTGGTGCTGGTTTTGTGAACAACGAAGCTAACGGCGGCGCAGGCGATGGCATTGCTGACCTTCGTTTCTCAACTGATACGAACGGTGTATTCCAGGTTCTAGAATCTGGTGTTCCACTTGCAGAAGGTTCATTGTTCCACCAGCTAGGTGCTGGCGATACTGGCCTGTTGTTCAGTGGTGGTCGTGATGCAGATGGCAACGGCATTGGCGTTCCATTGATCTTCGGTCTAGGCGGCGGTCTTGTAGACGCAGCTGTAGCAAACATTGGTGTTCGTCCAACTGATACAGCTGGTCGTAACAGCATCTTCTTCTCGCAAGGTTCTAATGCGATCAACAACCCATATGTGTTGTCTACGAACGAAGCAAACACATTGGTTTCACCGCTTGAGCGTTACACGTTCACGCAGTTGTCACACTATGACCTGACAGACAACATTCGTTGGTTCTCTGAAGCTGCTTACTCTCGTTCAGAATCTACGGATGAGATCAACCAACCTTCATGGTCAACAAACTTCTTCTCACCTGGTGTATCTGGCCTGTTACAACTTAATGTAGCAGACAACCCATTTGTGACTGACGAGATCCGCGACATTCTTACTCTTAATAATGGCGGAGTTACACCAGAAACATTGAATATCACACGTACAAACACTGATATTCAAGAAGGTAACGAGAACCGTCGTTCACAAGACAGCTTCCGTTTCGTAACCGGTTTTGAAGGTGACTTCGAAGCATTCGGTCGTTCATGGAACTGGGACTTGTCATACAGCTACGGTGAAACAAACGCTGTTACATCGAATGCAAACATTAACGGTCTTCGTTATGCGCTTGCAATTGATGCAGTTGTTGATCCAACAACTGGTCGTGCAGCATGTCGTTCAACAGTTGAAGGTCGTGATTTCCAACCTGGTGGCGTTCGCGTACCTGGGGATGACAATGACGTAGCAAACTGTATTCCAATTAACATTATTGGTTACAATCAGTTTGGTCAGGATGTTCGTGATTACCTAATCCAGAACAACCTCTCTACTCTTGAGCTACAACAGTCTGTAATCGAAGGTAGCATCGCTGGTGAACTGTTTGATCTTCCAGCTGGCCCTGTTGGTTTCGCGGTCGGTGCAACACACCGTCGTGAGCGTGGTCGTTTTGATGTTGACCAAGGTCTACAACTCGGCATCGATCCAACTGCTCCAGTTGGTGCGGTTGCTGGTGGCTTCGACACTGACGAAGTATACGCAGAGGCTTTGATTCCGATCGTATCTAACGGCGAAGGCCTTGGTGATGCTGTTGGTTCATTGATCAACAACTTCGACATTGAGGGTGCTGTTCGTTACGTGGACAACTCTGCTGCTGGTGGCGATTACACATGGACACTTGGTGGCCGTTTGAACTTGAACCTTCCAGGTATTGGTGATGCGTTCACGTTCCGTGGTAACTACACGGAAGCTATCCGTTCACCTGCGATCACTGAATTGTTTGCACCACAAGTACAAACATTCAACTTCGCACAAGATCCTTGCGAAAACCGTTTCATCGGTAATGGTCCTAACCCAGCTGTACGTCGTGCAAACTGTGAAGCACAATTCGCTTCATTAGCTGGTTCGCTTGACCCAGCGGTTGATTTCGGCACATACGTGTCAGTAATTACCAACGCTTCACAGCCTGGCTTTACTGGCGGTAACCCGAACCTTCGCAACGAGCAGTCTGTAGCATACACTCTTGGTTTCGTATTCGAGCCTGAGTTTGTTCCAGGCCTGACGATTTCATCTGACTACACTAACATTGAAGTTACAGATGTGATCCAAAGCTTGACTGCGACACAGGTTGCTAACGCTTGTTACGACAGTAACAACTTCCCGAACGAAGCGTCATGTGCTCAGTTCACGCGTAATGCAACTAGCTTCCAGCTTGAGAACTTCATCACTGGTCAGGTAAACGCAGCACGTCGTCGTCTTGAAGCGATCATTACAGATGCAAGCTATACGTTTGATCTTGCTGATGTATCATCTGCTCTAGACGGCACAATGAACTTGACTGCAAACTACTTCTTCCTTCTGAAGTCTGATCTGCAAGTTGGTTCAGCTGATCTTGATGTTCTTGATCGTGAGCGTAACCACCTTCGTCACCGCTGGCAGGTAAACGCAAGCTATCAGCTTGATCGTTTCTCTGCATTGCTGCAGTGGCGTCATGAAAGTGGTGGTCGCTTCTCTAACGAGGACAGCGATGATCGTCGTGACATCTTCCGTTTCGCAGATTTCAACACTTACAACGCAACGCTTCGTTATCAAATCAATGATACCTTTGCTGCTCGTGTTGTAGTGAACAACATCTTCGATAACCTGGGTAACGAGACACGTCTTGCAGCAGCTGGTGGTAACAACATCAACTTCTCTGACTTCCAAGGCCGTCGCTTTATCTTCGGTATCAACGCTAGCTTCTAAGCTTAAGCGAAATAGAGATAAACGAAACGGGGCCTTTGGGCCCCGTTTTTTTATGCCGAAAAAGTTCGCAGCAACTCTCAGCTGATATGAATACATGCGTTAGATAGGAATCATCTCAACCAGGAGTGATAAGTAATCCGTTTGGAAACAATGCCTCACATTCCTTTAAGATAAGCGCTGAAAGCTCATATATCCGCACAACAAATAGCACCAGAACCAGCATTTGGTGCATTCTGGATTTTAAACAAATTTTGTTTCAGTAAGATCAAAAAAGACTGAAATGCGCGTCAATTTACTATCGATTCAGTGTCGCAGCTACACGCAACGAATCACCTGTTTGACGCCTGATGCATGACTTCCACACAACATGCAGTATGTAAAACTTAAGAGATAAGTTATTGGTTTATAACAATAATACTTTAGTTATATACCTTTGCAATTTCTGTGTTTACTGCGCCACACACGCCTGCTTTTTTCTTAAATTTGCATGACAAGTTCGCCGGAATTCCTCCGCGCGATTCCCATACTCTGTTTAGCCTTTGGTCACCAACTTGGACTTGGGCATTGTCTGTGTATTGGACACAGCAGTTCCGAGACTTTCTTTGACAAACACTGGGTAGTTTCTCGTAACACCCTTGGGAGGAGTTTAATATGGCTCATACTGATGAGTTTAAGCGCAAATTACGACTAGGCACTGCATGTGCCCTGCTCGGCGCAGTCGGCGTTGCCGGCGTCAATCCTGCTATCGCGCAAGATGCGGATGCAGATGACGAATTGGCTGTAGAAGAAGTGGTTGTTACCGGTTCGCGGATTAAGCGATCTGGTTTTGACACAGTTAACCCTGCAACTGTTGTGGATAGTGAGTTCCTTGAACTACGTGCCTTCAACAACGTTGCACAAGCACTGAACGAACTACCATCGTTTGGTATTCCAGGCGCATCTAACAATGGTGGACAAAGCGGTAACGCCGTTGGTCAGAACTTTGTGAACGCATTCGGCCTCGGCTCACAGCGTACACTAACATTGATCAATGGTCGCCGGACTGTATCACAAAGCGCTGTTACGACCTCAGGCGTAAACGCAGGCACAGGCTTGGGTCTTCAAGTTGACTTGAACACAATTCCAACAGCGCTGATTGACCGCGTTGAAACCATTTATACTGGTGGTGCACCGATTTATGGTTCTGATGCGATTGCCGGTACTGTTAACGTAATCCTCAAAGATGACTTTGAAGGCTTTAACGTTGACGCTGAATACGGCATTGCAGGTGAAGGCGACGCTGAGAACTACCGCTTCCGTACATTGGTTGGTGGTAACTTTGCTGATGGCCGTGGTAACGTTGTTGTTTCCATGGAATACGCAAACCAAGAAGAACTACTAACAACTGCTCGTCCGTTCCTTGCACGTGGTGCTGGTTTTGTTCGTAACCCAGCCGACACTGGTCCAACAGATGGTATTGCTGACCAAATCTTTGCACTTGATAACGTTGGTGTGTTCCAGGTTCTAGAATCTGGTGTTCCACTTGCAGAAGGCTCTACCTTCCACCGCCTAGGCACAACTAACACTGGCTTGTTATTCAGTGGTGGTCGTGACGCAAACGGTAACGGCATTGGCGTTCCATTGATCTTCGGTCTAAACGGTGGCTTGGTAGATGCTGCTGTTGCAAATATTGGCCGTGTTGATGTGGATGCAAATGGTGGTTCAGGCTTGTTCTTCTCAACCGGATCCAATGCGATCAACAACCCATATGTGTTGTCTACGAACGAAGCAAACTCGCTTATTTCACCGCTTGAGCGTTACACGTTCACGCAGTTGTCACACTATGACATCACTGACAACATTCGCTGGTTCTCTGAAGCGGCATACTCTCGCACAGAATCTACTGACACAATCAACCAGCCTAACTGGTCAACGACCTTCTTTGGTCCAGGTCAAGGTGGTTTGTTGCAGGTTAACCTTACCGACAACCCATTTGTGACTGATGAGATCCGCGACGTTGTTGCGCTGAATAATGGCGGCGTATTGCCTGAGTTCCTTAATATCTCTCGGACAAACACTGATATTCAAGAAGGTAACGAGAACCGTCGTTCACAAGACAGTTTCCGTTTTGTAACCGGTTTTGAAGGTGACTTCGAAGCATTCGGTCGTTCATTCAATTGGGACTTCTCATACAGCTACGGTGAAACAAACGCACAAACATCAAATGCAAACATTAACGGTCTTCGTTATGCGCTTGCAATTGATGCAGTTGTTGATCCAACAACTGGCCGCGCGGCTTGTCGTGCAACACTTGATCCAGACTTTGAAACACAGCCAGGCGGCGTTCGTCGTGATGCACCAAACTCTGATGTTACAAACTGTATTCCAATTAACATCCTTGGTTACAACCAGTTCAATGACGATGTTCGTGATTACCTGATTCAGAATGTTCTCTCTTCTCTAGAGCTGCAACAAACTGTGATTGAAGGTAGTATCGCTGGTGAACTGTTTGATCTTCCAGCTGGCCCTGTTGGTTTCGCGATTGGTGCAACACACCGCCGCGAGCGTGGTCGCTTTGATGTTGATCAGGCACAAAACATTGGTATCGACCCAACCACACCTGTTGTGAATGTTAATGGTGGATTTGATACTGACGAAGTTTACTTTGAGGGCTTGATCCCTGTTGTGAATAACGGCGAAGGCCTTGGTGATGCTGTTGGTTCATTGATCAACAACTTCGACATCGAGGGTGCTGTTCGTTTGGTGGACAACTCTGTTGCTGGTTCAGATTACACATGGACACTTGGTGGCCGTTTGAACCTTAACCTTCCAGGTATTGGTGATGCGTTCACATTCCGCGGTAACTACACGGAAGCGATCCGCTCACCATCTATTCCTGAGCTGTTCTCACCACAAGCGCAGGGTAACTTCTTTGCGAATGATCCTTGTGAAGTACGCTTCATTGATGGTGGTAATAACCCAGCACAACGCCGTGCAAACTGTGAAGCACAATTCGCACAGTTCCAAGCTGCTGGTCAGATCAACCCAGGTATCGCTCTTGATACTTATATCTCTGTTATTACCAACGCTTCACAACCTGGTCTAACTGGTGGTAACCCGAACCTTGTGAACGAAGAATCCAAGTCTTATACACTTGGCTTTGTGTTCGAGCCTGAGTTTGTTCCTGGTCTGACAATTTCGTCTGACTACACTAACCTTGAGGTAACAAACGTTATCACAAGCTTGACTGCAACACAGGTTGGTGCGGCTTGTTACGACAGCCCGAACTTCCCGAACGCTGCAGCTTGTAGTGCGTTCACACGTGAACCTGGTACGTTCCAATTTACAAACCCAGTTACGGGTCAGGTGAATGCGGCACGTCGCCGTCTGGAAGCGATCATCACAGATGCAAGCTATACGTTTGATGTTGCCGATGTGGCGGAAAGCCTTGACGGTACGATTAACCTGACAGCAAACTACTTCTTGCTTCTAAGCAGTGATTTGCAAGTAGGTTCTGGTACACTTGATGTACTTGATCGTGAAAACGGTCACTTCCGTCATCGTTGGAATATCAACGCAACTTACCAGCTTGATCGTTTCTCTGCATTGCTGCAGTGGCGTCATGTAAGTGGTGGCCTCTTTAGTAATGAGGACAGTAACGAGTTCCGCGACATCTTCCGCTTCAAAGACTTCAACACATACAACGCAACGCTTCGTTATCAGATCAATGATACCTTTGCAGCACGTGTTGTTGTGAACAACATCTTTGATAACCTCGGCAATGCAACACGCCTTGCAGCGGGTAACGGTAACAACCTGAACTTCTCTGACTTTACAGGTCGTCGCTTTACTTTCGGTATCAGCGCTAACTTCTAAGCTGAAACTGATATTCAACTAATGGAAACGGGGCCTCTTGGCCCCGTTTTTTTATTGATCTATCGACAAGACACTAAGACTAACCCCCATCAAGCTTTCCTGACGTGAAGTAATTTTCAGGTTTCTTGAGCGTATATTTTTATATTTTTAATGCTTAACCATAGTTAAGTTTTGTAATTTTATAGCTGCCCCTGCGCCTTATGTTGTCTAACTGCAACACTTTCGCCCTTCCAGCCATCTTTCTAGAGACACAGATCAAGTCTTCGCGAATATGAATATTAACGTTTTGTGTAACTGTAGTTAAAGTAACGCAATGACTTTAGCCGGAATACTTCTGACTATCGTTTGACATGCAAAAACAGTAGCTCTGGCAAATGCCGTACATGATCTCACTGTTTTTGATAGGGGTTATATAACAAAGGAACATAACGTGGCTCAGGAACTTAAAAAATTCCGCCGTGCTGCCCTATTGGGTAGTGCAGCAACGCTCGTAGCAAGCTTAGCGCTTGGAAGCACTGCTTATGCACAAGATGCAGACTCAGAAGAAGCAATCGAAGAGGTTGTGGTAACAGGTTCACGGATTATTCGCCGTGATGTATCTGCACCAAACCCGGTAAACGTAGTCGGCGCAATCGACATTCGCGATTCAGGTGAAACAGACGTTTCTAAACTCCTGCGCGAAATCCCGGCTCTAAACGGCTCACTAACAGCAACCGGCTCAGTGGTAAATGCAACAGACTCAGCTGACTTAAACGATGACGCTGGTATTGGTCGCTTGAACTTGCGTAACCTAGGTATCAACAGAACACTGGTTCTGGTTAATGGTCGTCGTCATGTATCTGCCATTCAAGGTAGCGGTACAGTTGACGTGTCAACAATTCCAATTGCCCTTATTGACCGCGTTGAAACGGCAACCGGTGGTGGTTCATCAGTATACGGTGCAGACGCAGTATCTGGTGTTGTTAACTTCATCCTGAAAGATGATTTTGAAGGCCTTGACTACCGTGCTCAGTACTCTCTTTCTGACGAAGGTGATGCGGACAACATTTTTGTTGCCTTAACTGGCGGCACTAACTTTGCTAACGATCGCGGTAACGTCGTTCTAAGTGCAGAATACACACGCCAATCTCGCATTAATCGCGTAGACCGCGACGATGCGTTTGGTGCAGGCTTCTTTAACTTGCTTGCCAATTCACCTGCTCTGGCAGCTGCTCTTGGTCGCAACCCAGACGCTGCTCAAGTCTTTGCTCCTGATTTCCGCATCAACTTCTCTAGCTCTGCTGGTATTATTGCTCTGCGTGAAGCTGGTGCTGGTGGTAGCGTGTTCGGCGGTATCGTTGATGGCCAAGGTGATGCAGGCATCATTGCAGGTATTCCTGCACTGCAAGTATTTGACGGCGGCTCTGTTCGTGAATTTAACCGCGGCATCGAGTCTAGCCCGTTCAATTCATCAGGCGGTGACGGTATTCAGGCAGCAAACCCGAATGCAGCAATTGTTCCTTATATTGATCGCATCAATCTTAATGGCTTATTCCGTTACGAACTTACCGATAATCTCGAATTCTATGCTGAAACTAAATATGTTCAGCAAAGAACTGAAGATGCTGATGGTATCCCGTTTAACGATGATATTCCTATCGCGCTCGATAACGCATTTATCCCGGCTGGTTTGCGTGCGCAAATCGACCAAGCGATTGCTGATGGCATTACACCAGCAATTACGCTTAGCCGTGATATCCTTGATCAAGCCGTTATTGGCCAAACAAACACGTCACGGAATACACTACGCCTCGTAGGTGGTTTCCGCGGTGAATTCGACAACGGCTGGCGTTGGGATGCGTCCTACAACTATGGTCGTACAGAGATCAACACAACCAACGGCAACAGCCGCGTAGAGGATCGTTTCTTTGCTGCAGTTGACGCGGTTGTTGACCCTACAACAGGTAACATCGTTTGTCGTTCTGACCTTGACTCGACTGCATTGCCACCAGGATCACCGTTTCCAGCAAATCGTCCAGGCTTCCTAACGTTTGACGCTGGTGATGGTAGCTGTCGTCCACTAAGCTTGTTCGGCACAGACAGCATCACTTCTGATGCAATTGGTTTTGCATTTATCGATACAGCTGAAAGTGCTGAAATCGAGCAACGCCAAGTTCTGGTAACACTAGCTGGTGACAGTGCTGATTACTTTGAACTACCGGCTGGTTCAGTTGGTTTCGCGGTTGGTTTCGAATACCGTGATGAGAAATCAAGCTTTACACCACCTGAGCTAGAGCGTGCTGGTCTTCTATACAACACTCTCGGCGAAGCACGTGATATCGTTAATGGTCAATATGATGTAGCAGAAGTGTTTGGTGAGGTAAGTATTCCAATTCTTGCTGATCTTCCGTTTGTTGAATCGTTAACACTTGATGGTTCATTCCGCTATACAGACCACAGTACAGCTGGCAGCATCGAAACATATGGTGGTGCTATCCAGTGGCGTATTGATGAGAACATTCGCATAAGTGCTACATACAACCGCGCAGTACGTGCACCAAACATCTTTGAACTGTTCTCACCTGCACAGCCTGCATTTATCGGTGTAACAGCTGATCCATGTGCACCAGAAAACATTGGTGCTGGTACACCTAACCGTGCAGCAAACTGTGCAACATTTGTTGACGCTGGCTTTGATCCGGCAGACTTCTTGTCTGCACGTGTTGCTGGTTCGACCGGTGGTAATGCAAACCTAGCTCCTGAGACAGCTGATACATACACCATTGGTGTTGTTTTAACGCCGTCTTTCGCGCCAGGCTTGACCGTACGTGCTGACTACTACAACATCGAAATCGAAGATGCGATTGACGCCCTTACGGGCCGCGAAGTTGCAGAATTGTGTGTGGATCTACCAACCACAAACAACCCATTCTGTGCTCAGGTTCAACGTGATCCTGCAAATGGTAACGCAATCTCTGACTTCCAGTCTGGTAACGTTAACCTTGGCGGCTTCTCTACAGAAGGTCTCGATCTTTCAGCGAACTATGTCTTTGATCTTGAGCGTCTGTTTGATGCTGATTACGGCGTGTTGAACCAAACATTGACGGCTACTCACGTGTTTAACAACATTGAGTTCCCGGATCCGCTAGATCCAAACTTTGCTCTTGATGATAACGGTCAGACAGCATTGCCTGAATGGATCGTTAACTACCAAGCTCTTTGGTCTTATGGCGATCTGAGCGTGACATACCAGTTGCGTTATCAGTCAAGCCAGTTGAACATTGGCATCAACAACGAAGATGTTGCTGGTAACCCAATCTTCGCTGATCCGTTGAACACCGGCAGTGCGTTTGTTCATGATATCTCTGCTACATATCGTGTAAACGACCTTGCGAACATCACGTTTGGTATTAACAACCTCGGCAACCGTAGCCCATTCATTGGCTCGCTTGCTCGCCCTGTTGATCCAATCGGACGTACATTCTTCGTGAACATCGGTGGTAGCTTCTAAGAAGCGACACCTCTGATTTAGCTAATAAAAAAGCCGCGGTTCGCCGCGGCTTTTCCTTTTCCAAGAACATTAGAGTTAATTACAGTGGCTAATGCATAGCCGCTATTTCAGACACTAAGTCGTCAGCACCAACATTGAACACAATGTTATCTCCCGACTTTATATCACCCGCCAAAATAAGCTCAGCTAGCTTATCCTGCACTGACTTCTGAATCGTGCGTTTCAACGGTCGTGCACCGTAAACCGGATCATATCCTGCATTAGCAAGCCAATCGCGCGCCTCTGCAGACAATTCTAAATTGATCTTCCTGTCAGCAAGCAGCTTCGACAACCGTTGCAATTGAATATCAACAATCTCACCCATATGGGTGCGTGCCAACCTGTGGAACAGGATAATTTCGTCAAGGCGGTTCAAAAATTCAGGCCGGAATGCCGCTTTGACATTATCCATAACAGCACCGCGCACCGTTTCCACAGGATCATCATCGCCCAGCTCGGCTATTAGATGTGAACCCAGGTTAGATGTCAGAATAATGAGCGTATTGGTGAAATCTACTGTACGACCTTGACCATCAGTCAAGCGCCCATCATCCAGCACTTGTAAGAGCACATTAAACACATCAGGGTGTGCTTTCTCAATCTCGTCAAACAAAATCACTTGATAAGGGCGGCGGCGCACAGCCTCTGTCAGTACACCGCCCTCTTCGTATCCAACGTATCCTGGCGGCGCACCAATCAATCGAGCTACGGCATGCTTTTCCATAAATTCAGACATATCAACACGCACCATTGCGCTGTCATCGTTAAACAAAAACGACGCCAGTGCCTTGGTTAGTTCAGTTTTACCAACACCTGTTGGACCTAAAAACAGGAAACTGCCAAGTGGGCGGTTCGGGTCCTGCAAGCCTGCGCGCGCACGGCGCACCGAATTTGAAACTGCTTCCAAGGCTTCCTTTTGTCCAATAACGCGCTTCCCAAGTTCGTCTTCCATACGCAGAAGTTTATCACGCTCACCTTCAAGCATGCGGTCAACCGGCACACCAGTCCAGCGCGATACAACGCTTGCAATGTCCTGATCGAGAACTTCTTCCCGCAACAATGCCTTGTCATTCACTGTCGTTTCAGCATTCAAACGTCGTTCAAGATCAGGGATAACACCGTGTTGCAATTCACCGGCTCGTGCAAAATCACCTTGACGTTCAGCTTGTTCAAGCGCACGTCGTGCCTGATCAAGCTGTTCAATAGCTGATTTTTCACCAGCAATCTTGTCACGTTCTAACTGCCAGCGCGCTGTTAGTTCTGCAGACCTTTGCTCCAGATCTGCCAGTTCTTTCTCAATATCAATTAAACGCGCTTTCGCACCATCATCTTTCTCTTTCTTCAGCGCCTCGCGTTCAATTTTTAATTGGATAATCCGGCGGTCCAGCTCATCAATTTCCTCAGGCTTGGATTCGGTTTCCATCCGCAAACGACTGGCTGCTTCATCCATCAAGTCAATTGCTTTATCTGGCAAGAAACGGCCTGTTATGTAACGATTTGAGAGTGTTGCAGCAGCAACAAGCGCACCATCAGTGATACGTACACCGTGATGCACTTCATATTTTTCTTTTAAACCACGCAATATGGAGATCGTATCTTCAACCGTTGGCTCTTCGACCACTATTGGTTGGAACCGCCGCTCTAACGCTGCATCTTTTTCAACATACTTGCGGTACTCACTCAATGTTGTTGCCCCAATGCAATGCAATTCACCGCGCGCAAGTGCTGGCTTCAACAGGTTAGAAGCATCCATAGCACCATCGGTTTTGCCCGCACCAACCAGTGTGTGCATCTCGTCAATAAACAGAATGACATCACCAGCACCGTGAGACACATCTTGCAAAACGCCTTTAAGGCGCTCTTCAAACTCGCCGCGGTATTTTGCGCCGGCGACTAAGGCGCCCATATCAAGCGCCATAATTCGCCGATTACGCAAACTATCCGGCACATCACCGTTGGCAATCCTGAGCGCAAGACCTTCAGCAATAGCTGTTTTACCAACGCCGGGCTCACCTATGAGGACCGGATTGTTCTTGGTGCGCCGTGACAATACCTGAACTGTACGCCTGATTTCTTCATCACGACCAATAACAGGGTCTAATTTCCCATCAAGCGCACGCGCTGTTAAGTCTTGTGCATACCGATTAAGCGCATCATAGCTGTCTTCAGCCGAGGCGCTATCCGCTGTGCGGCCTTTACGCACTTCGTTGATCGCCTTATTTAATGCATCTGCAACAGCACCTGCATTTTTCAAAATATCGCCAGCAACACACTTAGGTGTCATTAAATATGCAAGCAGCAAACGCTCTGCGGTTACAAATTTGTCAGATGCTTTATCCGCAATCTCCTCTGCCTTGGCAAAAAGCTGCGCTGTGATCGGATCAAGATGAAGTTGCCCCGCACCACTACCTTCAATTTTCGGCAGTTTCGACAATTGCTGCTCAACCTCAGCAAGCGCTGCTTCAGGTTTTGCACCGGCAGCACGCAATAAGTTTGCAGCCAGGCCTTCCTTGTCATCCAGCTGAACCTTGAGCAAATGTTCAGGTGTAAATCTTTGATGGTTCTCACGTAGCGCAAGATTTTGCGCAGACTGAATAAACCCGCGGGAGCGGTCTGTATATCGTTCACTATTCATGTGTCATTAACCCCATGATCATGGCTTGCCCCGTGTTGGCTGCAATACCATTTATGTTACATCATTTTCACTCAAGATGCCCCAATTGGGCACATCTTGTTATTTAATGTGGGGGTTAAAGTGATAATCGCAAGACTTCAGACATTAAATTTCAGTCAAATACGATCTTGTCTTCATACAATAAAAAAGCACCCAAAAGGGTGCTTTTTATAAATTGATATACAGATATAGCTATGCAGCTTCACCATCAGACGATGGCTTCGCATCTGCAGTGCTTGCAGCTTCGGTCACTTCTGCTTTTTTACGGCGAACAGGTGCACGGCGGCGAACTGGTTTTTCAGCAGGTGCATCCAAGTTTAATTCTGGATGGACTTCCGCCGGTTGCTCTTGATTGCTGACATCACCATTAGGTTTGGCAACAGCCGTCTTTCTTCTGCGCGGCGCAGGTTTAACATTTTCAACTTCTTGTGTTGGAACATCAGTAGAAACATCCACTTTGCTCGCCTCTGCATTATCAGTCCCATTCTGGGGAGCAACACTCTGCTGTTCTGAATTTTGAGGCGTCGCATTTTGGTTTTGATTTTGCTCATCACTACCGTCACGGTTACGGTGATTGCGCCGATTATTATGACGCCTGCGAGGTTGTTGTGCGTTGTTTTCACCATCGCCTGCCGTGTTTTGATCACTGTTGTTATTGTGACTGTTAGCAGTTTGATTACTAGGTCCACGCATTTCATTGGCAACACGATGATAATGGTCAGCGAACTGAAAATAATATTCAGCCTGCATACGATCACCAGCCTGCAACGCTTCTCGTGCTTGGTTTTTATATTTCTCGCAAAGCTGCTTCGGATTACCCCGAGGCTTAGAATCGTTGCGATTATTATGGTTAGACTTCCCGTTATTTCGGGACGTAGGTCTGCCACGCCTTTTTTGCGCGTTCTGAGCCTGTTTCATGCTTATTCAGTACCAAATAATGAAAGAAATTTCATGTAAATGACAAGCAATGCCTGTCAGTTTTCCGAGATCGACAATCGACATTTTTCGGATATCTAATTGCAACATGGCCAATCAGGCACTTCGATTGCGGTAAGATTTAATTACCCTAACGGGTATATCCTGCGTTTCCAAGTAAGAATTTGGTTCGATTCAACTATTTTTACCTGAAACAACCCTGTCAATGCCATTCAAGTCCTGATTAATTAAAATATCTTTAAATCCTACTGCCTCGAAAAGAGCTCTAACGGTCTGCGCCTGGTCAAAACCAACTTCAACCGCAAGAATTCCACCTATTTTTAGGTATAAAGCTGATTCGTTAGCGATGCGTCGGTAAAAATCATACCCATCTGCACCTCCGTCCAACGCAGACAATGGCTCATAATCTCTAACATCATCCATCAGGTCATCAATATCCTGCGTTGGAATATAAGGCGGATTAGACACAATAAGGTCAGCCTTTTGCAGTTTTTCTCCGTTAAATGGTTCAAACATGTCACCAAGAATGAACCGTGTTCTTGCATTTAAATTATTTTCATCTGCATTTTGAGCCGCGATTGCAAGCGCGCCTTCAGATACATCAATGCCGACACCTGTACTGCTTTCCGCCTCAGACAAAATACTGAGCAAAACACACCCGCTTCCCGTCCCTATATCCAGAACCTGGCCATCATTTATTCCTTTTAAAGCTAGCGCTCCAACCTCGACCAATGTTTCAGTATCAGGGCGCGGAATAAGTGTGTGCTCATCAACTATGAATTCACCAGTCCAGAAACTCTGACGACCCGTTATGTACGCCACTGGCTCATTAGTGAGGCGGCGTTCAATCATGTGCTGAAACACCTGATAGTCTGCGATGGACATTGATTCATTTATGAGTGGCAGATGTGAAGGAGCCACGCTCAAAACATGCGCAAGCATTACTTCTGCATCACGCTGCGCATTAGGGTTACCTTTACCCGCCAAGCATTCAACTGCACCACGCAATACTTTGCTTGGCAACAAATCAACAGCCTCGATCAAAAGCCAGCTTCCATAGCAGACAGTTTCGCCGCCTGATCTTCTGAAATAAGGCTTTCGACCACTTCAACCAAGCCTTCGCCTGCAAGAATTTGATCTAGCTTATGTAATGTCAGCCCGATCCGATGATCTGTCACACGCCCTTGCGGGAAATTATATGTACGAATGCGCTCCGACCTGTCACCTGATCCCACCTGCGCCTTGCGATCTTCCGAGCGCTCGGAGTGTATCTTCTCACGTTCCAGATCGTACAAACGGGCACGCAAAATCTTCATCGCTTTATCGCGGTTTTTGTGCTGTGATTTTTCGCTTTGTACAACAATGATACCAGTTGGAAGGTGCGTTATACGCACCGCAGAATCGGTCGTATTAACGTGCTGCCCGCCAGACCCTGATGCCCGCATCGTATCGATACGGATATCTTCATTGCGAATTTCCACGTCCACTTCTTCCGCTTCAGGCAGCACCGCAACAGTAGCTGCGCTAGTGTGAATACGCCCACCAGACTCAGTTGTAGGCACACGCTGAACGCGGTGAACACCTGATTCAAACTTCATCTTAGCAAACACGCCTTTACCGGTAACGTTTGCCATCACTTCCTTGAAACCGCCAACATCAGCCGAAGAGCTGTTAATCAGTTCAACCTTCCAGCCTTGGCTTTCGGCAAAGCGCTCATACATGCGATAAAGGTCGCCCGCAAACAATGCTGCTTCATCACCGCCCGTGCCGGCCCTTATCTCTAAAATAGCCGAACGTTCATCAGCAACGTCTTTAGGCAACAACTCAATGGAAAGTTCACGCTCCATTACAGGTAGTTTTTCCTTCAACTCAAGAAATTCTTCCTGTGCCAACTCTTTCATATCTGGATCATCACCGGACGCCATCATCTCGGCAAGGTCGGCCATTTCAGCGCGCCCATCTTTCAAGGCTTGCGCCGCTTCAACGACCGGGCCAAGGTCCGAATATTCCTTACTAAGCTTTACAAATTCTTCGTTCGAAAATTCGTCTGGTGTACCAAGTGCATGCTCAAGGTAATCGTACCGCGTTAGTAATTGTTCAATGCGTTCTTCCGTAATCACTTGTTACTCTCCTGGATTGCAGAGGCAAGTCGATCAAAACTGATTTCCTGTTGCGTTCCCGTGTCCAGGTCTTTCAACGCAACCACACCGTTTTCAAGCTCATTATCACCAATAACGACAGCAAATCTTGCTGAAGCTTTATTCGCACGGTTCAAACGCTTTTTAAGATTACCACTGCGGTCCTGTGTGACAGTAAAATTATTTCTTCTCAGGCCTTCAGCAAGAGCAAAAGCTTTCAGCGTTGCCGCGTCACCCATTGGCATCATCACAACACTACGCGCAGGTGCAGCGCCAGCCTGCGAGAGCATAGCAAGGCGCTCAATGCCACCGGCCCAACCAATGCCAGGTGTCACTGGGCCACCCAATTGTTCAATCAATCCATCGTAACGACCACCAGCAAGCACTGTACCTTGAGCACCCAGTGCAGACGTCACAAACTCAAATGCTGTGTGGGTATAATAATCAAGCCCGCGCACCAACCGTTCATCATGGTGATAAGGAATCCCTATTACATCAAGCCCGCGACGGACCGTATCGAAAAACGAACGCGCTTCATCAGTTAAACTGCCGGATATCAGCGGAGCATTTGCAACAATCTCTTTATCACTAGCGTCCTTACTATCCAGAATACGCAGCGGATTGGTCGTTAGGCGGCGCTTACTATCTTCAGACAATGTGTCTTTGTGTTTAGAAAAATACGCTACCAGCGCGTCACGGTACTGCGTCCTGCTTTGAACATCACCTAGTGTATTAAAATGCAACACAACGTCATCTGAAATGCCAAGCTCGGATAGAATGCGCCACGCAAGCGAAAGCATATCGACATCAGATTCTGGTGCATCAGAACCAAGCAGTTCAGCGTTAATTTGATGGAATTGACGATAGCGACCTTTTTGCGGCCGTTCGTACCGAAAGGCCGGGCCGTGGCTCATAAACCGGCAAGGCAGATTCTGCTGCAGTCCGTTAGAGATAAAGGCACGGCATACACCAGCTGTAAACTCAGGCCGAAGCGTGATCTCTTCACCGCCTCTATCTTCAAAGCTGTACATTTCTTTAGAGACAATATCCGATGCTTCACCAAGTGGCCGCTTGTAGACCTCGGTAAATTCAAAAATCGGCGTTACCATTTCCTCAAAACCATATGAGGCTGCAACACGTTTAAACGTGTCTACCACCATAGTCATATGACGTGCGTCATCACCGTATATATCACGCGTGCCCCGCGCAGGTTGCAGTTTGGACACAGGAGTTTTCCTCTAAATAGCTATTGAGCAGCTTTCGCCGCAGCGCTGTCCAATTCGGACGCTTTATTCTCTACAAGCTCAACGATATGATCAACGAGCCTATCGTCAGAAATTTTATGGTCTGTCATGCCGGATAGATAAACCATGTGATTACCGTTACCACCACCCGTTAAGCCAATGTCTGTTTCACGTGCCTCACCTGGACCATTCACCACACAGCCAATAATTGAAAGACTCATAGGCGTGTGGATATGAGCTAACCGCTCTTCAAGTACTTCAACAGTTTTGATAACGGGAAATGCTTGGCGTGCGCATGAAGGACAGGAAATGATCTGCACACCACGGTGTCGCAACCCAAGAGACTTCAACAGTTCAAAACCAACCTTTACTTCTTCAACAGGGTCAGCCGAAAGCGAAACTCTAATGGTATCTCCTATACCCGCCCACAAAAGTGAACCCAGCCCAATAGACGATTTCACGGTACCGCCGCGCAGAGCGCCCGCTTCAGTAATACCAAGGTGTAATGGATAATCGCACGCATCCGCCAGACCATGATATGCGGCTACTGCCAGGAAAACATCTGAGGCTTTCACGCTAATTTTAAAATTAGTAAAGTCATTGTCTTCAAGTATGCGAGCGTGTTCAAGTGCGCTCTCAACCAATGCTTCAGGGCAGGGCTCAGCGTATTTGTCCAGCAAGTGCTTTTCAAGCGAGCCTGCGTTTACACCGATGCGCATGGAACAACCGTTCGCTTTTGCAGCTGTCACAACTTCTTTCACACGTTCAGCAGAACCAATATTACCGGGGTTGATGCGCAAACACGCTGCACCTGCATCTGCTGCTTCCAGGGCGCGTTTATAATGAAAATGAATATCTGCGACGATTGGTACACCAGCCTCACGACATATTTCAGGCATAGCGGCAGTTGATGCTTCGTCAGGGCAGGAAACCCGAACAATATCTGCACCAGCTTCCACCGCAGCATGTATTTGTTTGATAGTAGCGGGTGCATCAGATGTAAGAGTGTTGGTCATGGTCTGCACGGTGATAGGCGCATCGCCGCCAACAGGAACAGACCCAACCATAATCTGGCGGGATTTACGTCTTATGACGTCTCTCCATGGGCGTATACTCATTGCTTATTCCATCTCAATAACACAGCACAAAACATCTACAGGCCGCGTTATACATCAGCCGCGTTAGCAGTGGAAGCAAAGAAAAATATAGAATGTTATGAAGTTGTATACATGCATGATTTGATAGAAAATATTAGTTTATGTTTCTATCACGCCGCGACCCTAAAATTGAGATAGTGTCGATTGATTAAGAGCAAGGTCCTGAACCAAGGCGCCGCGATCGCCAAGAGGTCCAATAGTTTTTTGACCGCTAACAACATAAACACCACCAGCGTTGCTTGTTGTTAAAAACAATTCGTCGGTAAGACTCGGCGTATAGTCTTGTCCAGCACGCAACACACCAGACCACATGGCTGTACCATCGGCGTATGTTAGCTGGAGCCAGCTATCTTCTTGCGCGTGCAGCGTCAATGTTTCATCACTAATTCTCTCGTCTGTTTGTACATCAGCATTTGCCGCCGAGAAAAACAACGAACCACGTGTATCAATGCCGTCAGCATCTGCATATAGCCAGTTACGGGCAAAGCTCTCATTCGACAAACTTTGGCTAGAAACAGCAGATAAGAGGCTTACATCTTCTTTCTGGATATAACGTGACTGAATAGCTGCGAGTTGCTGCACTTCAACATCAGTTGAAGATGCTATACTACTAGCTTGCCATACAGCTCCTGTCATCTGCGCACTGATAAACATCCAAGAAGCAAAAGCTCCAACAAGCCCTGCAACCGGTGAAAACCAAGCGGGCCAACCACTTTTCTTGGTAGTTATATGCTTTATGTTTGCAGTCTTTTTCTGCTCGACAACCGGTTTCAACTCAGCAACAGCGCCATTTGTCACAAGCGCTTCTTCGGTGGCCTCATCATTCTCTAATGCCAGAAGCTCGTTTTTGAATTGTTGAGCAATAGCAGCATCATCCAAGCCAAGCATTTTTGCATATGAACGGACGAAACCAACAGCAAAAGTTTGATTTGGTAGACGCGAAACATCATTTTCTTCGATCGCTTCAAGAAAGCATCGCCGAACACATATGTCTGCAGCCACATCTTGCAAAGACAGCTTTTGCTCACGGCGCGCAGTGCGCAACATATCAGCAACAGCAGATAAATTTTCTACAGCTTTATTTGCCATAACCCCGTCCTAACGCGATCAGTGATTTGTGTTTGCCACAATTATTCGCTTCTCGCTTGGTATAATCATTTAATCATGTGGCTGTCGAAATAAACACAGTATTCTCGGCTTTATAAAAGCCATAAACAGCGACTTTATAAAAGCCATAAACAGCGACAGATCGAAAACAAACGATATCTAACCAGATTCAAATCAACAAACAATTAAGCAATAGAGTCAATTAGAATCAAATTTTCTGGGCAAAATAATGGTAAAAACATACAGATAGGATGAAATTACATCTTAATTCCATGATCGCGCGCGAAATAAATTAACGAGTCGCGAATCGAATGTTCAGTCGATTGAATGTGATCAGACAAGAAGTCATGCAATTGTCGCATATCGACAGACCGCAGCAATCGTTTAACAGGGCCAACTGATGTAGGTGACACCGATATCTTCTTCAAACCAAGAGCAACTAACGCCATGGCCTCAATCGAACGCCCCCCCATTTCACCGCACAAAGTCACAGGAACATTTGCTGCATGACATGCAGAGATAATCATGCGCAGAAATGATAATACTGGCGGCGCAAGCAAATCATAGCGATCTGCTAATTTAGGGTTTGAACGATCACAGGCAAAAAAGAATTGCATCAAGTCGTTCGTACCAATTGATAGAAAGTCTACTTCAGCTAACAGGCTATCCAGTTGCCAGCTAAGCGAAGGCACTTCAAACATGCAGCCAACCTTGATGTTTGCAGGTTGTTGTTTGTCAAATTTATCAAGCCGGTCAATTTCTTTCTTGAGTATCGCCTTACAGCGACGCAGCTCCGCCACCTCGGCAATCATCGGGAACATTACATGCAAATCACGCCCTGCAGCAGCATAAAGCAGAGCACGAAGTTGATATCGCAGTAACGCAGGCCTCTCGAGTGCAACGCGAATTGCGCGCATCCCCATCGCTGGGTTTTCTTCAGATTCGCGCGGCAGAAACGGCACTGGCTTGTCGCCGCCTATGTCCAGTGTTCTAAACACAACCGGCTTATCACCTGCCGCATCCAACACTGCAGAGTAAACACGCGTTTGTTCGTCCACTCTGGGCAGCGCAGGTGAGACCATGAACTGAAACTCGGTTCTGAAAAGACCAATACCTTCCGCACCGCTGGTATCCAGGCTGGGCAAATCGGCAAGTAAACCAGCATTCATCAACAGATCAATCTGTTGACCATCTTTGGTAATGGCCGGCAAATCACGTTCCGCTGCATACTCTGCGAGCAATTGCTCCTGCACCTTAACGGCTTCGCTATAGCCTTCAATGATTTCGTCAGATGGGCGGACATAGACGTGGTTTTGTGCTGTATCAACAACAACTTCATCACCTTGCTCTATGTGATTAAGCAGGCCGGAGATCTGCCCCATAACGGGGATACCCATAGCGCGAGCAATAATGGTCACGTGCGCCGTCGATGATCCTTCTTCAAGCACCACTGCTTTCAGAAATTGAGGATCATAATCCATGAGTTCTGCCGGACCAATCGAGCGTGCAACAAGAACACTGTCTTGCGTCAATGGTTGCTTACCTGTGTCTGTATCACCTTGGATGATACGAATTAGGCGCGCTGCCAAATCTTCAAAATCAAGGATCCGTTCACGCAAATATGGATCGCGAATCTTGGCCATGCGGGCCCGGTTTTCCTGCTGAACACGCTCAACAGCAGCCTCGGCGGTCAGACCGGAATTAACCGCTTCACGAATTTTTTCCTGCCAGCCACGATCATAGGCAAAAAGGCGATATGTCTCGAGCACCTCTCTGTGCTCGCCGCCATGCGCCAAGTCAGGATGTTCCAGCATATCTTCAAGTTGCTGCCGCATGCGCGTTATGGCTTCATCAAGGCGCGCAAGCTCTTCATCAACACTTTCAGCGACCGTTCGCGTAATATGAACTTGTGGCTTCTTCAAAACTGCCACACCTGCACCGATACCTGCCACAAGGGCAATCCCATCAAGTGCAATCGGCTGACCAACAGAAGTGGCATCCTCAGATAACTCACCAGCAGCAACAAGATCACCAGAACTGACAAGTTCGGCAAGAACCATGGCAATGGTTTGCAATGCTTCAACTTCTTCGGGCATGTAGGTGCGCGGCGTTACATTCTGCACGACCAGAATGCCGCTGACCTTACCGTGGTAAAGAATCGGCACGCCGAGAAAGCTATGATATATATCCTCACCGGTTTCTGGACGGTACGCAAACCGCGGATGGCTTGTTGCCTCGCTTAAATTAAGCGGCAGACCACGCTCGGCAACCAGGCCAACAAGACCTTCACCAAAGCGCAACCTTGTGCGGTGCACAGCTTCTGCATTCAGGCCTTCTGTAGCAAAAAGCTCAAGAATGCCGCCAGCACGTGATAGATAAACCGAACATACTTCCGCTACCATATTTTGGGCAATTACACGCACAACACGGTCAAGCCGCTGTTGAGCAGCACCGTCGCTTGCCATCACACTGTGCAAACGCCTTAGAAGTAGTCTTGGCTGGCTAACATGGTCAGGCAAGGGTCATCCTTCAGTTAATACGGTAAGTTACACTGTAAATTACAGTGCGCGGTATCGTGCTCTTATGTATTGTCTGACGATAAATAAACAACCGCCTGATCAATTAATTCATCAATAATAGCTTGTGTTGGTTGTACAGATTTGACCATTCCAACACTTTGACCCGCCATAACCGATCCTGTTTCAACGTCACCGTCTACCACAGCACGGCGCAGCGCGCCGCCCCAGAATTTCTCAATCTGCATTTGAGCATCTTCTTGATTAAGTTCGCCGCTATGGAATTTTTCAATGACTTCACGCTGTTTCACCATAAAGGCTTCTGTGCCTTCATTTTTCATGGCGCGAACCGGAATAACAGGGAACTGCGAATCTATCTGCACACTGGCAACAGCATCGCGTGCTTTACCGTGAATAAATGCCTTTTTGAATTTTTCATGGGCAATACATTCTTCAGCAACAACAAACCGGGTGCCAAGCTGTACACCTGAAGCTCCCATTTTCAGATACGACGCGATGGCATCACCGCGGCCAATACCACCAGCAACAAATACTGGCACATCACGGATGATTGGCAATATTTCCTGCGCCAAAACACTCGTTGATACAGGGCCAATATGGCCACCAGCCTCCATGCCTTCGATAATAAGTGCGTCAACGCCTGTACGCACCAACTTCTTGCCCAATGTCACAGTAGGAGCAAAACACATCAGTTTCGCACCAAAGTCTTTAATTTCTTTAATCGCATTACCACTCGGTAGCCCGCCTGCAAGCACCATATGCGAAACATTTTGCTCGCGGCATACCGCAATCAAATTATCAATATCCGGATGCAAGGTAATCAAGTTAACGCCGAAAGGTTTATCCGTCATTTCACGCGTTGCAGCAATTTCGGCGGCCAGCATGCTTGTATCCATACCGCCGCACGCAATCACACCAAAGCCACCAGCATTTGAGATAGAGGAAACAAGATTGCGTTCCGAGACCCAAGTCATCGCACCACCGAGGATCGCGTGCTCACACCCTAAAAAGTCTGTACCTCTTTGCCAAAGATAAGCAAGTCTCTCGGCAGCTTCTGCACGTGTGCGCACATTACTTGCCTCTTGAGTTGAACCCACCATAAAATTCCTCACTTATATTTTGATCTAAGCTTGCTTAAGCTTGGTCTAAGCCATACGCAGTGTGCAAAGCACGCACTGCAAGCTCTGTATATTCGGCGTCAATAACAACGCTGACTTTAATCTCAGATGTCGAAATTACCTGAATATTAATGCCTTTTTCCGCAAGTGTATCAAACATTTTGCTCGCAACGCCAGCATGGCTGCGCATTCCCAAACCAACGACCGAAACCTTTACAACATCACCCGTATAACCCAAATCCTTATAATCCAAGGTATCCCGGTTTTCTTCGATGACTTTTACAGTTTTCTTCAAATCATCTTCTGGCACAGTAAATGTTACATCTGTGGTTTGGCTATTATCTGATGCGCTTTGCACAATCATATCAACATTGACATTGTGCTTGGCAAGCGGCGCAAAAACACCAGAAACCATACCAGGCGTATCCTTAAGGCCAATGATCGTGACTTTGGCTTCACCGCGTGAATAAGCGATACCACTAACAACTTCCTGTTCCACGATTTCTTCCTCTCCAACAACCAATGTTCCTGGCAAATCTTCAAAAGACGAGAGCACTTGTGTACGAACACCGTGCTTCATCGCCAGCGCTACTGAGCGCGTTTGTAGTACTTTGGCTCCAAGAGATGCCATTTCCAGCATCTCCTCATATGTAATTTTGTTCAGCTTTCGCGCCTTAGGTACAATACGCGGGTCTGTTGTGTATACACCGTCAACATCTGTATAGATATCGCAACGATCTGCCGATACCACTGCGGCAAGTGCAACAGCGGATGTATCACTACCACCGCGACCAAGTGTCGTAATGCGGTTATCATCAGCTATACCCTGAAACCCAGCTATAACAGCTACACGGCCCTCTTTGAAACAGGCTTCCAATGCTTCAGGTTCGATTTCTTCAATTCGTGCCGCACCGTGCACACTATTCGTTTTCAGAGCAATCTGCCAACCAAGAAACGAGCGCGCCGGTATCCCCATATCCTGCAGCGTGATCGCAAGCAACCCTGACGTTATTTGCTCACCGGCAGCAACCACAGTGTCATATTCGCGCGCATCATGCATGGGTGCTGCAGTACGGCAATAATCGACCAGTTGGTTAGTCACACCCGACATGGCAGAAACAACAACAGCAACCTCATGGCCTTCATTGACAGCCTGAGCCACACGCTTGGCAACATTGCGAATACGATCAAGGTCACCAACAGATGTACCACCAAACTTTTTAACAATGCGTGCCATTGAATCCAGATCCCGAACAAAGTGTGCTGTCAATTTGACGCAAGACTTGACCCAAAAGAGAGTATAGTGCGTATAGAGGCAGCGCGGTTCTGTTTAATGGCTGACGATGACCGGCGCAAGCATGGAACGCGCAATAAACTTGCTAATTTGCTGTATTGAGGAAGAAATGTCAGATCAAGACGCGGTAAAAACCGAAGGCGTACTAGCTGAAGGGCAGACAGTTGATGCAGATGAGGTGGCATTTTTTGCACGCATTGCAGACACATGGTGGGACCCTAAAGGCCCATTTAAGCCACTACATCTCCTTAACCCGACCAGACTTTTGTACATCAGGCAGCAAGTCGAAGCGCACTTTAAGCTGGAGGCTGGATTAAAAAAACCACTGGAAGGCATGCGTCTGCTTGATATCGGTTGCGGCGGTGGTTTGATTTCGGAGCCAATGGCGCGCTTGGGCGCAGATGTTACAGCAGTTGATGCTGCTGAAAAAAATATTAAAACAGCAAGCCTTCATGCCGCACGCTCCGGCCTTAACATAGATTTTCGCAATACAACGGCTGAAGTGTTGGCCGAAGCAGGCGAAAAATTTGATATTATTGTCAACATGGAAGTTATTGAGCATGTCGCGGATGTAAACGCCTATCTCACAGCCTGCCATCAACTCCTTAAGCCAGAAGGCATTATGCTGCTGTCTACCATCAACCGCACCCCCAAGGCTTATCTATTCGCTATTATCGGCGCTGAACGTGTGCTGCGCTGGTTACCCGTTGGCGCACATGACTGGAAGAAATTCATCAAACCCAATGAATTAGCTAACTTTCTAGATAATTGCGGCATGGATGCAAGTGCAGTAACAGGGTTTGTCTTCGCACCACTGTCGCAGAAATGGCGGTTATCTCCATCAGATACTGACGTGAATTACGCGATGAGTGCTACGGTTAAAGCTTGAATTTACTGTAGAAATCGAAAGATTTAGGCATCAGTCCGGCGCGCAACCGGGAGAGGTAGTACGTCAATACCCTCCTCAATCAACTCTTTTGCTTCATCAGCAGAGGCATTACCGTAAATACCGCGCTCGTCAGCTTCGCCGTAATGGATTTTACGGGCTTCTTCCGCAAACTGGTCGCCAACGTTGTCACAGTTCTTTTCTACATGTTCCTGAATTTTAGACATTACATCTGCAGCTTGCTCGACAAGTCGCTCCATCTCGGGTGATGTTGATACAGCCGCTGGCAGCTTGGGCGGGCTAGGTAGTTGTGCCGCAGAAACGGACGTTGATATCTCGGCATCTTTTGAATGCGTGGGATTGGCCCGGGTTTGATTACCCTTAGCGGACACATTCGGAGCCATCAGGGCTTTTGTTACTGAACTGCTATCGCAGTACGGGCATATGACCAGTCCTGCCTGTTTTTGTTGTTCAAAAGCTGAACTGGAACGAAACCAACTTTCAAACTGATGCGCGTTATCGCATTTCAAATCAAAAACAATCATGATGCCTACATACTTTCAACACGGATAGGCTGATCATGCCTTAATGCCGGTATTTTGCTTCGTACTGTGTCTACTTGCAACAAGTCAAGGTCAACAACCAAAGCGCCCACATCCAGTCCGGCATCTGCGATTACGTCGCCCCACGGATTGACAACAAGGCTATGGCCGTATGTTTCCCGGCCCGTTTTATGCATTCCCGTTTGTGCGGCGGCTAACACAAAGCAACCTGTTTCGATTGCACGCGCGCGCAACAACATATGCCAGTGTGCCGCGCCCGTGGGCTTTGTAAAAGCGGCAGGGCTTAAGATAATTTTTGCACCAGCATGCGCAAGTGCTCGGTGCAAATGCGCAAACCGCAGGTCGTAACAGATAGTCATACCCATATCAGTGTCACACGCTTTGGTGAGAACGGCAGATTCTCCGCGTTGATATAGAGCAGATTCGCGGTAGCTCTCGCCGCCGTCCAGATCAACATCAAACAAATGTATCTTGTCATAGCGCGCGGTGATCTCACCATCCGGATTGATCATGAAAGACCGGTTAGCCAGCTTGCTATCATCTACTTTAATAATTAACGAACCAATATGCAGCCATACGCCAAGCTCACGTGCCAAAGCCTTAAACTCAACCAATCCTGGATCAGCCGCTTCCACGTAAGCTTTTTTCAACACAGCCTGACGGTTCATCTCCATCAGGTGGGTCGTTTCTGGTGTAGAGATAAACTGCGCGCCCTTCTCTGCTGCTGCCCGAATATGAAGACATGCCTCAGCAGTTGCGGTGCCTATTTCATCGCCAGTGTTGAGTTGAATAAGGCCTATGCGCATATGTTTTGCCTATGATGCCTGTAACATTGTGGTTAATCCACCGCGTGCATCAAGCGCATGCAGATCATCACATCCACCAACATGCTTGCCACCGATCCAGATTTGCGGGACGGAGTTCACACCGCCTGCTTTTTCACGCATTTCTTTGCGTGCTTTAGGATTCATATCCACGTTTATCTCGCGAAATGAAGCGCCACGCTGTTTTAACAACGCTTTAGCGCGAAAACAGAATGGGCAGAAGTTTGAGCTGTAAATGACAACGTCAGCCATTTTAATATCCTTAATTATATATCGTGCTTGCTGCCTGCATAACACAGGAACAACCACGTCCGGTAATTCTTATCAATCTAGGCCTATGTAGGTGACAGACCAGATATTTAAAGAGTTTGACACTACACCTGTTCGTGATCTTCTGACATTCAGGTCACTAGGCTGCAACAGGTTCGCCTACTCTGGCAAAAACAACAACATGGACATATTGTGCACCAGCATCTTTCAATGTAGCGGCACAAGCGGAAACTGTTGCGCCGGTCGTTAGCACATCGTCAACAAGCAATATACTTTTACCTTTAATGTGACTCTGCTTGTTTTCAGGCACCATGAACGCATTGCTTACATTTGCAAAACGCTTTTCCCTGCCAAGTGTACCTTGGCTTGGTGTGGCTTTTGCGCGTTTCAATGTATACGCATCCACGGGTCGACCGGTAATGCGCCCAATATCACGTGCCAGCACTTGTGACTGATTAAAACGGCGCTTTAACAAGCGTGACCAATGCAGCGGCACAGGCATTATCACATCAAAGCCGATCTCATCTTCAGCTCCACTTCCAGAGACCACATCGAGCTCCCTACTCATCATACGTGCCATTACCGGCACAGCAGACAACATGCCTCCATACTTTAGTGCCAGCACGAGTTCTCGACCTTTTTCATCGTATAACACTGGCGCGTTAGCGCTGTCGTAAACAGGGGGAGTTTGCAAGCATGCACCACAGGCTTGTGCTTCATCTGTTGAAAAAGCGAACGGTATGGCACACCGGCGGCATTTAGGGTCAGCTATTGGGGTTAGCGATGACCAACAAGTTGAACACAAATGTCCATGTTCATTTATTCTACTGCGACACATGGTGCACCGAGGCGGCAAAAGGAAATCAAGCACCTGTGGTAAAAAATTGAACTTTTGAAATAAGTCAGGCTTCATACACAGATCATAACAACGCCAAGGTTGACTGGCTATGCTTTAAGCAGTTGCACCCTGATTGCCAACGCCTTATGAAAAACGCATGATACAGCAAGACACACCACCACGCCTTTTCGATACACAAGCTGTCGCACGAAACCGTGCGCGAAGCCAGCGCATGGACGATGGTCACAATTTTTTAAAAGCAGAAATAGCAGACCGCATGCAGGAGCGTTTAAGCGAGGTGAACCGCACCTTCACTGATCGCGTTGATTTAGGCGGCATGTTTGCGCCTTTTGTGCCGGAAGCTGTGGCTAAAACGTATCAAATCCATAGGCAAAACAATGATGCTTTGGACATTCCTCAGCAGTCAAGCGACCTTATCGTTTCAAATATGATAATGCATTGGGTCAATGATTTGCCCGGGTTATTGGTTCAGATAAAAAATGCACTACGTCCTGACGGTTTGTTTACGGCATCTATGCTTGGCGGGCAAACCCTGCATGAACTCAGACATGCTTTTCTAGCAGCGGAGTCCGAAATCACTGGCGGTGCCTCTGCTCGTGTTATCCCGTTTGCTGATGTAAAAGACCTTGGCAGCCTGATGCAACGCGCCGGATTTGCGCTACCTGTAACGGACGTTGACACATTAACCCTGACATACACACATCCGCTTAACCTCATGCAGGAACTCCGCGGCATGGGCGAAGCAAATGCATTAGTTAATCGACCAAAGGGTTTTTTAAGGCGTAAAATCTTGATGCGGGCTTGCGAGATGTATCAAGAAAAATTTGGGCTGGAAAATGGGCGCATTACAGCCACGTTTGAGGTGATGTACTTAACAGGCTGGCATCCTCATGAAAGCCAACAAAAACCCTTGAAGCCTGGAAGCGGCAAGATAAACCTGGCTGACGCCCTGAAAGCAGGCGGTCCGCCTAAAGAGCCACCCACAGAATAAACGTTACGCACGAATAACGCGTAGCTGTGGCCACCGCTTACGCCACCCTTTGTTAATAAGTCGCTTTTCAAATGCGCTAGGGTCTTTTTCTTTCACTAGAGGTGTTATCCGTAAAACATGATCGTAAAGATCATCAAGCCCAAACGGCGCAATATATTCGAGAGCGTCATCATTGGTCATTCGCACACCAATAGCTGTTGCTACTTCCGGCCAATGCATCAACGCGTCATTTAAATCCTTAAATGGGCTGTGCCCACCATATTCATGCATGCGCGCCTGATTGCGCACTTGCCATTGTTGGTCAGGCACGGCACTGGAAAGAGCGGCTTCAAATGCATGTTCCACATTATGTGTTGCATCATCTGGATCAAAATAGATCACATCTATATCGGCAGCCAAAATAGCTTTATTATTATCATAAAGTTGATCCCAATATCGATTTCGAACAAAGCCTGCAGCAATATAGGCGTCATCGGGACCAACTTCTTGAACAGCTTTTAAACACGCGAACGCCAATGCATCTTCATACAAAACAGAAAACAACCGCTTAGCAGCGTCATTGTGCCTACTCAAAAGAAATCCCTGATCATAGCAACCAATGGGTCGTCTGCAGGCGGCATAGGATAAGTCGAAAGTTCACGAATAGGCACCCATTTCGTTTGCTGACCTTCCATTCCCTGTACTAATCCATCCCATTTGCGGCACACATAAAGGGGCATCAGCAAATGAAATTTCTCATAGGTATGCGAAGCAAAGGCGAAGGGCGCAAGGCAAGCAGCACTAATATCAATACCGAGCTCTTCCTTGCATTCTCTTATCAATGCTGCTTCTGGAATTTCTCCGGCCTCAACCTTACCACCAGGAAACTCCCAAAGGCCGGCCATCGATTTGCCTTCAGGGCGTTGTGCAATCAAGACATGACCGTCGCCGTCCATTAAGGCGATGGCCGCAACAAGAACGGTTGGCAGGTCTGCATCAACACGAACATTTGGCTGTGGGCACTCATCATCAATCATAGTGACCAATTAGCGTTAACTTTAGGCAAATACAAGCTTTAACACCTTGTTTAGATTTGTCGCCAACACTGCAGTGCTAAGGTAAAAATCGAGTGTTTAAGTTAATCCTGACAGCAGGCAGTGAGGTGAACCATCATGCACAAATCACGAGGCGTGTCTTTCTTTCAAAGAAATGACACGGTTAAGCAGTTATCTATTGTCAGAAACCTATCATATTTTCGCAAAAGCATCGACGGTGCCACAGCTGTGGAATATGGTTTACTAGCAGGTCTTGTTGCGCTGGGAATTGCAGGCGGGCTGGGTGCTCTGTCTGACCTGGTAAACTTACTATTTGAAAATGTGAGTAATGACGCGGCAGAAGTCACGCGCAGCTTAAACGAAAACTAGCGCGCCAACCAACATTGGCACGCTGAAATCGAATCATCTTTACTACGATTAGCTAAACGCTGCTTCTCGGTAACCTTCCATCGCATAATGACGACGCGGCTCTTCCACTTCGTCTTTGCGTTCGGCGATTACCCGCTTTGCACGCTCCACTTCGCGCTGCATATATTTAAGCTCGGCAAGCTTTTCAGCACCATCGTCAGCGTACTTTTGCAATGCATCAGACAGAGCTTCTTCAAGCTCGTTCAAAAATTTCAATTGCAGATCCAAATTCACTGTTGGCATTCTCATTCTCCAGTACATCGTTGCTGGTTTAACCCACAGCAAATCAATACAAGACTCGTGCCATATATTTTTCTGTTAAATTTCAATTAGTTAAAGGGATTCAACAATCAAAAACATCGTCGCCAAAAACACAAGCGGAATCATTAACCACTTAGGCGGCAAATGTTGCTTACAGATATCTAACTGCGATAATCAGCATTAATATCGATGTAACCATGGGTTAGATCACACGTCCATACCGATGCACAGCCACTACCAATCCCAACATCGACACGGAGCAAAATAGTGTCTGTCTTCATATGGGCAGCCGCATGTTCTTCCACGTAGTTGCTACAAACGGCGCCTTTGTCGGCCACCTTTTGATCACCGATCCATATTTGCAGTGCATCACGATCAGCCTTTTCGCCCGACTTTCCAACCGCCATCACAAGGCGCCCCCAGTTAGGGTCTTCCCCAGCAATTGCCGTTTTCACAAGTGGACTGTTAGCAATGGCCTTGGCAATAGTGCGTGCCGCAGAGGTATCCTCAGCCCCTTCGACAGTTACAGTTACAAACTTGGTTGCCCCTTCGCCGTCCCTGACAATTTGTTGCGCCAAGTCCATCATTACCTGATCGAATTTTTTGACAAACTCTGCCAAACGCGGATCAGATGGGTCATCAATCACATCAGCATTGGCGCGCACACCTGTCGCAAATGCCAGTACAGTATCATTGGTGGACGTATCACCATCTACAGTCACACTATTAAAGCTGCCTTCTGTTGCATGTGAGAGAATCGCTTGCAAACACTGTGAAGACACATTGGCATTCGTGAAGACAAACCCCAACATAGTAGCCATGTCAGGAGCTATCATGCCTGAGCCTTTAGAAATACCAGAGATAACAACAGGCTGACCGTCAATAAATGTTGTACGGCAACATCCTTTGGGGAAAGTGTCTGTTGTTGTGATAGCCACCGCTACCTCATGCCACATAGCAGTAGAAAGGCCTTCATGGATTCGCTGCAAAAACTTAGGGAAACTTGAAGTGTCTAATGGCTCACCAATAACCCCCGTTGATGCGAGCAATACTTCATTCATATCACAGCCTATAATTTCGGCTGCCGCTGAAGCGGTGCGCGCTGTTGCCTTTTCACCGTGTGATCCCGTGAATGCATTAGCATTACCGGCATTGACAACCAGTGCTTTCGCTTTGCCTTTACTTTCCGACAACGCACTGCGACACCAATCAACCGGGGCGGCTGGCATTTTGGAACGTGTAAAAACACCTGCCGCATATGCGCCGCCAGGAAACTCAACAAGCATAAGATCGGGACGACCGGTATAGCGTAGGCCCGCAGCTACAGCTCCCAGCTCAACGCCCGGCACGGGAGCAAGATCAGGAAATCTGTCCGGCGCCAAAGGTGATTTTTGATAGCTTGCCATTACTTGTCCTGATTTATGTCGTTATTCACGATAAGATGATCTCGAAACAGTATACATGCTGCATGAACAAAAACGCGCAAAAATGCTCAATTTTTCGGGCGCATTTTGGCCACACCGCGTCTTTATTGCAAGTGTGCTTCGTTTGCAGTGTCATTTTGTAAGGTACAAATGTTTGCCATAGGTTGACAGAAGCCTTGGCTATACTTATCTGTGCGTGCATTCATACGCATAAAAATAAGTGTGTAGTGGGTATTATTTTACCGGCCGGATGTGGCACCCTCATGGATGAGGCATACACTAAAAACAGCCGCAGAGAATAGGCAGATTAGGAAAACCATATGTTGGGATTAAGCACGCTCGCAAAGAAGATATTTGGATCAGCTAATGATCGCTATCTTGCTAAGCTCGAGCCCAAAATTGCTGCCATTAATGCGTTGGAGCCAGAGTATCAGGCATTGTCTGATGAAGCTCTCACGGCCAAAACTGTTGAGTTCAGAGGCCGCCTTGATAACGGCGAAAAACTGGATGACTTGCTGGTAGAAGCGTTTGCTGTTGTCCGTGAAGCCGCTGTGCGCGCCCTGGGCATGCGCCATTATGATGTGCAGTTAATCGGCGGTATGGTCTTAAACGATAGTTCGATTGCCGAGATGAAAACAGGTGAAGGTAAAACGCTTGTTGCTACCCTTGCTGCCTACTTAAATGCATTACCTGGAAAAGGTGTTCACGTTGTCACCGTGAATGACTATCTGGCTGAACGTGATGCCGAGTGGATGAGCAAAGTCTATGGTTTCCTTGGCCTGACTACAGGCGTAGTCATTCCAGGTAAAACGGATGCTGAGCGCCGCGAAGCTTATGCGGCAGACATCACGTATGGCACCAATAACGAATTTGGATTTGATTACCTGCGCGACAATATGAAATTCCAGCGCGAGGAAATGGTACAGCGTGAATTCGCATTCGCTGTAGTTGATGAAGTTGACTCGATTCTAATTGATGAGGCGCGTACACCACTGATCATATCAGGGCCTACCGAGGACAAATCAGACCTTTACATCAGCATTGACCAAACTTTGTCGCAGATCAGCGAAGATGATTACGAAAAAGACGAAAAGTCAAAAAGCGTCTCACTAACCGAAGACGGCACAGGACGCATAGAAGACATCCTGCGTGCTGACGGATTACTTAAATCTGAAAGTCTTTACGACTACGAGAACACTGCAATTGTTCACCATGTAGATCAGGCGCTAAAAGCACGTACCATGTTCGAGCGCGACACGGATTACATCGTTAAAGATGATAAAGTTATCATTATTGATGAGTTTACCGGCCGAATGATGGATGGCCGCCGATACTCTGGTGGCTTGCACCAAGCACTTGAAGCGAAAGAAGGCGTTACAATTCAGCCAGAAAACCAAACACTGGCATCTATTACTTTCCAAAACTACTTCCGTATGTTCCCTAAACTCGCCGGCATGACAGGAACAGCAGCCACTGAAGCAGAAGAATTTGCTGATATCTACGGACTGGGTGTTATCGAGATTCCAACGAACGTGGAAATTGCACGCGTTGATGAACACGATGAATTTTATCGTACATCTAACGAAAAGTATGATGCCATCCTGAAAGACATTGAGGAAGCACAATCGAAAGGCCAACCTATTCTTGTAGGCACGGTATCGATTGAAAAATCAGAGTTGTTGTCAGCATTTCTGAAGAAAAAGAAAATCAAACATCAGGTACTAAATGCCCGACACCACGAACAAGAAGCCTTTATTGTTAGTCAAGCCGGTCGGTACGGTGCAGTAACTATCGCCACGAATATGGCTGGTCGCGGTACAGATATCCAGCTGGGCGGTAATGCAGACATGCGTATTGCGGAAGAAACGCAAGGCATCGACGATCCGAAAAAAACAGCCAAGATCGAAGAAAAAATCAGAGAAGAAGTTGCTACTGAAAAGCAAAAGGTGCTTGAAGCAGGCGGCTTGTACATTATGGCAACCGAACGTCATGAAAGCCGCCGCATTGATAACCAGTTGCGTGGTCGTGCTGGCCGTCAAGGTGACCCTGGGCGCACGAAGTTCTTCCTATCATTACAAGATGATTTGATGCGTATTTTTGGCCCGGAGCGGATGGACGCCATGCTTGTGCGCCTTGGCATTGAAGAAGGTGAGGCCATTATTCACCCATGGATCAACAAGGCGATCGAAAAAGCGCAGCAGAAAGTTGAAGCACGCAACTATGATATCCGCAAAAACCTTGTAAAATATGATGATGTCATGAACGATCAGCGCCGCGTCATCTATGATCAACGCCGCGAGATTATGGATTCTGACGATGTATCAGAAACAATCAAGGATATGCGCGATGACGTAGTTCAACACATTGTTGAAAGCCGTATTCCGCCTAAATCATATCCTGAACAGTGGGATTTGGAAGGCTTGCAAGAAGACGTGGAAAACACCCTTGGTTTGCACAACATATCGATAAAAGACTGGAGCGAAGAAGAAGGTGTTGATGACGACACCATTATTGAACGCCTTGAGATCGAAAGTGCACGCCTGATTGATGATAAAGCCACCCAATATGGAACCGAGTTCTGGCGCCATATCGAAAAAAGCCTACTCCTGCAGGTTGTCGATCAGGAATGGAAGGATCACCTACAAAACCTTGATCATTTGCGCCAAGGCGTTGGTTTGCGTGCATATGGTCAGCGTGATCCGCTAAATGAATATAAAACCGAAGCCTTCTCTCTCTTTGAAAGTATGCTGCATCAGAACCGCGAGACGCTGGCACGATTGCTTGCCCGCGTGGAAATTGCGCCGCAGGTTAGTCCGGCTGATGTGATGCCATCGCCGCCAGCGCCACAGGTAATGGAAGCAAACCATCCTGATCCGTCTGCTGGCGGTATTATATCAGGTGATACAAGTGCGGGTCCTGTTGATATGGGCGATGTTGATGCAAACGACACATCTACTTGGTCAAACGTGCCGCGCAACTCACCTTGTCCTTGCGGTTCAGGACAAAAGTACAAACATTGTCACGGCAATGTTGGCGGCAACGGCGCACCGTTTGCAGCACCAGCCAGCAACCCATTTGCAAATGTTGGCAGAAACGATACATGCCCGTGTGGTTCCGGTAAAAAGTTCAAACACTGCCATGGTTCGTTATAATAAAATGATACCTTAATACACTATATGATACATATTGATGAAAGCCTGCCATGCGAATTTTGATTGATTATTTCTGTGATCAATTTATTCTACCAACTAACGTTTAACTCTGAGCAACTAACTGAAATGGCAGAGGTTTTATCGCTTGCATTACCGCCCGGAAATAGATGGTCTACGGGCGGTCGCTGTTTTGCCCGTAATCCTTTTTCACGCTGGTCTAGAAACCTTTAGTGGTGGGTTTGTTGGCGTTGATATTTTTTTCGTTATCAGCGGTTATCTTATTACTTCGATTATCTTGTCCGAAATGGACAAAGGCACATTCACAATAGTTAATTTCTACGAACGGCGTGCGAGGCGGATTTTACCTGCTTTATTCTTAATGATGTCCGCAACTGTCCTATTCGCATATATAATACTGTTGCCCGCAGAACTGGTTGAGTATTCCCGTAGCTTAATTACCGCAATATTTTTCAGTTCAAATATTTTATTTTGGCAAGGAGAGAGTTATTTTAATACTGTTAACGAACTTAAGCCACTACTGCATACTTGGAGTCTTGCTGTAGAAGAGCAATATTATATCTTCTTCCCTCCAATTATGATGATTCTATACCGATTTGGTAAACCTGCCATCACAGCGGCAATTTATATCGGCATTGCTTCAAGTTTTGCACTCACAATTTGGGCAATAGACAACAGTAAGATTTCACTTGAGGCTGTGTTCTACCTTTTGCCTACTCGTGCGTGGGAAATTCTAGCTGGCGCTGCATGCGCTATAGCTCTTAAGAATCACTTATTTAGTGGCAACAATATTGCCTCAATACTCGGCCTCTTAATGGTTACGTCAGCCATAGTATTTTTGGATGGTAGTGTGCCCTTCCCATCCGAATACGCACTGTTGCCCGTTTTGGGAACTGTTCTAATCATCTTATTTGCCCGAGATCAAAACATAGCTCAACGCCTACTATCAACGAAGGCTTTTGTGTGGATTGGTTTAATCAGCTATAGCGCTTACTTATGGCATCAGCCTATCTTCGCCTTTATAAGATTGTCTCCCTTAACAGCGCAAAACCCACTAATTCTTGTAGTAGGCATTGTAATTGTTTTTCCTTTAGCCTTCTTGTCTTACAAATATGTTGAAGCTCCGTTCAGAAAAGCTCCCCCCAACACATTGGGTAGCAAGGCAATACTTGCTCTTCCTATCACTGTAACATGTTTATTGATGATATTCTGGCTCGCAGCAGAATATACTAATGGTTTTCCAGGAAGATATCCGGAACGAGACAAAAGCCTTGCTTTACTAAACGTTAGAAGTGAAGGGGAATACACAATAAAATACTTTGATGTTTTAAATTTAGAGCCGTTTGATTCTGACAAGGCTTCCAAAGTACTAATCGTTGGCGACAGTTTCGGCAAAGACTTCTTAAACAGCATTATTGAAGTTAATCGACATCAAAACACAAGCGTATCTACTTTTCACATTTTACAAGCGTGTGGTAATTTAGATGTTGATATCAAACGCATTGCTAAGAATCTGAACCAAAAAGATAAGATTGCCTGCGCACAGCAAGAGCGCTATGAAAACCCTGTTTTGCAACAAAGGTTAAAAGAAGCTGATTATGTCATTCTTGCTTCTTCATGGCGTGAATGGCAAGGCTCATTACTACCTGAATCTCTCAGTAACTTAACAGCTCAAACTACTGCAAAAATTGCCGTTCTCGGCCGCAAACACTTTGGAGATATTGAAATCAAGCGCTACCTGGAAATGCCTTTGAAAGAAAGAATAGAACTACGAAACCAACTGCCCGCACTCCACCTTTCAACAAACAATACTATAGGGAAATTGATTCATAATAATTTCATAGATTTTCAAGCAATCGTCTGTGAAGATAAATCTACATGTCCTATTTTCACTAAAACCGGCAAGCTGATCAGCTATGACGGAACGCATTTAACACCAGACGGTGCTCGTTATGCTGGGAATCGCCTTTTTCAAAAATCAACATTTATTAATGAAGCTTTCCCCCAATAATCATTAGATTTTGACTTTACGGGCCTCATTACATGAACAGAATATGAATGATTAGCTCAGAATTAAGTCAGCGTTAGCACGATACATTGGCTTCATCAAACAAGGATGAAACCAATGTTGAGCATATTAAAACAACAGACAGCAACAAAGCCTCTTGCGCTAGCAAGCATCGTGTTAGGTGCCGTGTCTGTATCATCGCCTGCATTTGCTGACCCATACACAGCGCATAATGCCGACCCAATTGATTATGAATTTCGTGCAAGCCATCCGTTTAAGGTTTTCGTGAGCGTAGATACCGAGAACCGCCGTGGACGCGATAAAGCTTCATATATTGCACGTGATCGTATTGCAGGCCTGGTTCCATCATATGTCGTTCTTGTTTCGGATCGTCGTGCCGCAGATATGACTATTCGCGCCAATGAACTGGATTACCGTCTTTCGTTTCACGTAACTGATGTTGATCAACGGAACAAAAAATATAAGAAGCGTCGCCGTTATGTTGGCGGACAATGTGGTATACACCAGCGAGCATATTATACGCGAATTACGGAAAAAGGCGTTGCGTTAGCTGATTATAAGTTGTCCGTTCGACTTCGCGGTGCTGGTCGCTACACAGACGCCGTACGCATTAAGGCGGACGAGAAGTTTCGTCATGGTCAAAACCTGCGCGCACAAACCAACTGCGGCGTAATACCAACCGCACACTATCCAAATTCTGCAGTAGCGCGCTTGTTCTCACGGTCTGTTGACCAACAGAAACAGGCAATCGCATATGAAGTGCGCAACGAAACGACAAGTAAATTAGCGCACGCTATTGCAAGAAACATTAACGGTCGAAGTGAACAGTTCTATGCAAATCTTGCAGCACAGTATTCATACACGCCTACATACACAGAACAACGCTACGACGGACACCGTTCTCGCGCCGGTATATACGACCGCGATGCTGACGCGACATATCGGTGAAAATAGAGAAACGCTGGTGCAAACCCTGATCTCGCACAAGCACCAGCGGGCGTTTCATAGAGACAAAAGGTGTTCCCTCGCTCCCCTTCATGTCTGAAACGTCCAACAAGAGAAACGCCCGGATTGTAACGTGTAGTTTTGAGTATTCCGGGCGTTTCTTCTTTTTCTAACAGGCCTCACCATCAAAATACTGACGATTGACAGCATCAATGTATTTCCCGCGCGAACTTGCCTCCCGTTCATGCGGGGCAAATTGAGCTGACGCCTTATCAAGCATATCAACGGCTTTCTTCAACATTTCAGTATCCGGCGCCGATAAGGGGCTTTCTTTGCTCATTAAGAACTTAATACGAGCAATCATTGCCTCTTTCGTCGCTATCTCTTCAATAGAAGCCGAGTTTGTGCACAAACCATAAACACCGTTGCGATAATGCTCCCACTCACTATCAAAAAATGCGTCAGCAGCAGCACCAGAAACTTGTCCGCTTGCATCAAACAGATGATGAAAACCATAATTTTGCGCATCAAATTCTATTAAGTAGCCACGATACCCATCATAAAATACCTGTTTATATGACCGCGCAATATCTTCCAACGCTCGTGGATCACTTAAAATCTGACGCACCATATCTACGTAAGAATTTGGGAAAAAAGACTGCCTTATTTCTTCAACATAATCACCAAATATAGACGTAATAGTACACTCGCCTTTTAACTGATAAGCGGCATCCGGTAAGCACTGCGCCGCGATCATGGATTCAATTTCACGCGTTGTTGCCCCGCTTAAGGTTGATAACTGCTCAAGCGAAATAAAGTTTTCCGTAATATAATTATAACTGCTCATAATATACCCATATGTTCACTATATGTTCTTTATTTCATTCTAAAGTTAAATGCAAAAAGAAAGCGCCTAACTTAGTTAGGCGCCCATCATTATCTGTATATTAGAACCGCAATCTCAAGCGAATGCATCGTCCCATGAACCTTTGGTTGCAGCCTTCGAGTATTCGGTCGCCCGGTTCTCGAAGAAATTTGTATGCTCAACTGCATTCAACATACTATCGAGCCACGGCAGCGGATTTTCCATGATATTATATTCAGGATCAAGCCCCAATTGTTGAAGGCGACGGTCACCAATATAACGGATATATTTTTTAACATCCTCTGCTTTAAGGCCTTCAATCGGTCCCATACCAAAAGCAAGATCGATAAACGCATCCTCATGCTCAATTATTGTAGTGCAAGCACTGCGTAACTCTGTTTGCATTTGCTCATCCCACAAATCCGGATGCTCGCTCATCAATGTTTTGAACAATTTGATGATACTATCACAGTGCAAACTTTCATCACGCACGGACCATGTAATGATTTGCCCCATGCCTTTCATTTTATTAAAGCGCGGGAAATTGAGCAGCATAGCGAAACTGGCAAACAGCTGCAGGCCTTCTGTAAAGGCACCAAATACCGCAAGTGTTACACCTGTTGATCGTAGATCATCAGAATTAAACTGCTGCATGTAATCAAATTTATCCTTCATTTCTTTATATTTAAGAAATGCAGAATATTCGCTCTCTGGCATGCCGATTGTATCAAGCAAGTGGCTGTATGCAGCGATATGAATTGTTTCCATATTGGAGAATGCAGACAGCATCATCTGAACTTCAGTCGGCATAAATACCTTGGTATAATGCTTCATGTAGCAGTTATTAACTTCGATATCACTTTGCGTAAAAAAGCGAAAAATTTGCGTCAGCAAGTTCTTTTCAGAAGCAGATAAATTATTGGCCCAGTCACGCACATCTTCCGCAAGTGGCACTTCCTCGGGCAACCAATGAACCTGTTGTTGCTTCAACCATGCCTCATAAGCCCAAGGATAACGAAACGGTTTATAAACATGTCTTTCTTCAAGCAAGCCTGTCTTAACTACCGTTGAACCGCCATCAGCCATTTTATTGCTCTCCCACGCACGTAAAAAGCCTCTAAATCGAGGAATCGTCAATTATATGAATCGGGGGATTATACCCCTCAATTTGTGTATGTGAAACGAAGAAACACAATATTTGCTATATTTTCGGATAACCGAGCAAACACAACACGTTATGAATTTTCTTATTGATTTGACTCAATTTCACGCACAATAGAAACTATACACTCACAAAAATATTTAGAGCATTCTTTGCATGAAAAAGTTATTTGCCGTTGTCATTTTAGCCCAGCTAGTCACCGCTTGTGCCAGCGGACCAAATGAGCCTGATCTTCAGCTCAGCTACAACCGGGAAGCTGCAAGCGAAACGCCTTACCGTAATCCGGTTATCGTCATTCCGGGTGTTCTAGGCTCCAAACTAAAAGATATTCGTACTGATCAGCCTGTTTGGGGTGCGTTCATTTCCGGTGCCGCCGACCCCCAAAGCGATGACGGGCTTCGCCTGATTACTGCGCCGTATATATACCCTGATGGCTCGAAAACGAACTGGAGCCATGTGGTGCCGGACGGTGCGCTCAAGGAAGTCAAACTTCAATTGCTTGGTATTCCGTTGAAAGTTAAAGCGTATGCTCAAATTATTGAAGCGCTCGGGATTGGCGGATACCGGGAAAAACAGCTCGGCAATGCAAATGACACACTATACGACGATACGCACTATACCGCGTTTCAATTTGATTATGACTGGCGCATGTCTAACGCCGAAAACGCTCAAAAGCTATTTCATTTCATTCAAGACGTACGAGACCAAACCGCGCAGGTTTATGAAACCCGTTACGGCATATCTGATGCGGACATTAAAGTTGACATTGTCGCCCATTCTATGGGGGGCTTAGTTGCGCGCTATATGCTGCGATACGGTGAACAAGGCCTGCCGAAAGATGGTTCAGATCCAATACTTGACTGGTCGGGCTCACTTGGCGTTGAACGCGTTATACTTATTGGCACACCCAACGCCGGATCTGTCAGTGCGATTGAAGAACTGGTTCAGGGTAAAAATTTTGGCTGGCCGTTTTTACCTTATTACAATCAGGCAGTACTTGGCTCCTTTGCTTCCCTCTATCAGCTGATGCCTCGCGACAGACACAATACGATCGTAGGGCCAAACGGCGAGCAGTTAGGTTCGCTTTATGATATTAAAACGTGGGAAAAACACCAGTGGGGCCTGCTTGATCCCAAAATGGAAAAAACATACGCACGGCTGTTTCCCGAAATTGAAAGTGCCGATGAAAGGCGTTCTATTGCCCATTATACACTCGCGCATCACTTGACTGAGGCAAGGCGTTTCGCTGAGGCCTTAGATAAGCCAGCGGCGGCGCCGGAACGCCTACTTTTTGATTTGGTTTTAGGTGATGCAGACAAAACTATCAGGGTTGCGACTTATGATGCTGATAAAAAGTCATTCAAAACACAGGTTGAAGCACCTGGTGATGGTACCGTGCCGCGCTATTCAGCATTAATGGATGAACGGGAAGACGGCAATGCCAGCATATGGACACCGCGCCTTCGTTCACCAATCGCATTCGATAACGTAATGATATTGCCGTACAATCATATTGGCTTAACCCAATCAAAGGTCTTTATCGACAATATGCTATATTGGTTACTGGTTGAACCGCGACCATCCGGTACACCGCTCGGTTACCCGCTTAAACAATAGAATAATCATAAATAAAACTCTGGCACTCAGAGCTTTTATTTGTCTGGTATCATACTCTATTTTTGAGTGAGCCCTCAGGCATGTTTTCTAAAAAACTCAATCACTACACGATTAAATAATTCAGGTTGCTCCCATTGCACAGCATGACCCACTTCTGGCACAACAAGTGTTTCGCTACCAGGCATTTGACGTGCCGCAGCCCTCATCATTGAAGGAGGCTGATACAAGTCAGCTCCACCGGCGATAAAAAAGGCTGGAATGTTAAGAGACCGAATTTTATCCCATGTTATTTCACTCATGTCCCGCTGGTGCACTCTAGGGCCTGCACCGCTGGATTTCTCTTCCATCTCAATCCATTCTCGAACACCTTCTGGGTGCGCCCACCGATATGCTGGACCGATCTCTTTAAATTCGGACGGCATAGCGCTAAAGCCTTTGGAGAGAATAAAGTCTGAACGACTATCAATGTCTTTGTCCCACAACCCGAACAAACTACAAGCAATAACCATGCTCATCAGTTTATCAGGATAGGAAACAGCATAATCTGAAACTACAAAGCCGCCAGCAGCAAGGCCTACCATGTGAAACTTATCAATATTCAAATGTACCATTAAGGCGTCAAGGTCGCCCGCATAACTGCCCGTGTCATCCAATGAGCCAGCGGGGGAGCCATAACGCCCACGCCTCGAATAAGCTATTGTCCTAAATCCAGCAGCCGCAAAAACAGGCTGCTGATAAGGCCAGCTTAACGCGCTGCCCGTGCCCGGGTGAGAAAAAACTACCGCAGGACCATCACCGCCTGTATCCCAGTAATAAATTCCGGCACCACCAGAGAGTGGAAGCACACCTTCAGTTACTGGGGCTTGCCTGGGAATTGTTACATGTTCTGGCTCTCTGATGCCCTCAACACCGCAGGCATCTGGGGTTTGCGCCGACGTGGCACCTCCTGCTGTACCGGAGGTAACTACAGCAGCAGCAGCCATTGCAGCACCTTTAATAATATTGCGTCGATTATGACTAATTTTATCTTCGACTTTATCCATCATATTCCCGGTTTTAACGAGCTGCACGTTTTACCTAATAGACCCTATAGAAATATTAACCAAACTCAATACACATCGTTTGCGTTTTCCAGACAGCAGTGCATTGCCAGCTTCACTGACTAATAATGCGGTTGCTTATCAAGATATTCTCTCACAGGCATCACGGCCTCAGCCTTTACGCTTTGCGAGTATCAAATCATTGTTTAAAAATAAGAAAAGGCCCTGAAAACAGGGCCTCAACTACTTATTCTTATGATTTTGAGATACGCCCGATTATTGGCAAGCTAGGCATTCTTCGTAATCAGTGGTGTTCGCTGCTGCCAGTTCCAACTGCATTTCCATTTCAGCCTTTTTCTTGGTACTGCCGGTTGCAACCACCTCAGCACGAGCGATTGATTTCGAACGACAATAATAAAGGCTTTTGAGGCCTTTTTTCCAAGCCTGATAATGGATTTGGTGCAAGTCACGTTTGTGTACATCTGCCGGCAAGAAAATGTTTACTGACTGTGCTTGTGAAACATGAACAGCACGGTCCGCTGCAAGCTCAACTACCCAGCGCTGATCCAGTTCAAACGCAGTTTTAAACACGTCTTTTTCATCTTGGGTCAAAAACTCAAGATGCTGAACAGACCCTTCATTAACTGTGATAGAGGTCCATATTTCGTCAGTATTTTGCCCTTTTTCCTCAAGCAATTTGGTTAATGCCTGATTGTGAACAATAAAGTTACCGGACAGGGTCTTCTGATTATAGCTATTCGCTGCAATAGGTTCGATGCCCGGACTGGCGCCACCACAAATGGTTGAAATTGAAGCCGTTGGCGCAATCGCTGTCTTGTTCGAGAAGCGCTCCATCATGCCGTAATCAGCAGCGTCAGGACAAGGACCACGCTCGAATGCCAATGCTTCAGAGGCACGGTTCACTTCTTTTTCAATATGCTTGAAGATATTGAAATTCCATGATTTAGCCATACCACTTTCAAACGGCACCATATTGTTCTGCAAGAAACTGTGGAAACCCATCACGCCCAAGCCAACAGAGCGCTCCCGCATTGCTGCATAACGCGCTTTGGCCATCTCACTCGGTGCACGGTCAATGAAGTCCTGCAACACATTATCAAGAAAACGCATGATGTCGGGAATGAAATCCTTATTATCTTTCCACTCCTTGAAGTGCTCAAGATTAAGACTGGATAAACAACAAACAGCCGTACGTTCGTTACCCAAATGGTCAACACCTGTTGGCAGCGTAATTTCAGCGCAAAGGTTTGATGTTTTCACTGTCAAACCTGCAAGCTTGTGATGCTCCGGCATTTGACGGTTCACTGTATCAGAGAAGATAAAGTACGGCTCACCAGTTTCAACCCGTGCAGTTAACAGACGAATCCACAAGGAACGCGCACCTACGGTTGTTACAACATGACCGTCTTTCGGGCTTGTGAGCGCCCACTCTTCATCAGCCTCCACTGCACGCATAAACGCATCAGAAATCAGCACGCCGTGATGCAGGTTTGGTGTTTTGCGATTTGGATCACCACCGGTCGGGCGGCGCAACTCGGCAAATTCTTCAATTTCAGGGTGGCTTACTGGCAGGTAAATCGCTGCAGACCCACGGCGCAGTGACCCTTGAGAAATAGCAAGCGTTAGGCTGTCCATCACGCGTACAAAAGGTACGATACCGCTAGTTTTACCGACACCGCCAACAGTTTCACCAATAGAACGCAAATTGCCCCAATAACTTCCTATGCCGCCCCCACGCGACGCAAGCCATACATTCTCTGTCCACAAGTCAACAATAGAGCCAAGCTTATCTTGTGCTTCATTCAGGAAACAACTGATAGGCAAACCGCGATTGGTCCCGCCATTCGACAAAACAGGCGTTGCAGGCATAAACCACAAATTGGAGATATAGTTATACAAACGCTGTGAATGCGCCGCATCGTCACCATAAAAAGACGCAACCCGTGCAAACAGGTCCTGATAACTTTCACCGGGCAACAAATATCTATCCGTGAGTGTTGCCTTACCAAACTCGGTAAGAAGCTCATCTTTACTTCTATCAATTTCTACCGCGCCGCCGTGCTCGAAATGCGTTACTTCAAACATCTTGCCTCTTGCTCCCTGGACCGCCCCAGTTTCTTAACCCTGAATACCTAATCGTCTTTTTTGCTCTATATGCTCGTTCAGTTTCTCTCTGATTTTTCAAGCTTATAATCTGAACTTTTGACTCCTTCATCGCTTCGTGAAACCGCTTAAAGTAACACAAATCAGGAACAAAAGCTGAACAAAATCAACTTTTTATTTATTTTCAATATCTTACGAAGCAAATCTAACAACGTCCCCCGTTACGGATAATGCTTCGATTGCTGTGGAGGTTAAGATAAGGGCGAATGCAGTCATTCGTCAAGATAAAGTGGTAAAACTTTTTTCTTCCCACAATATCTAGTGTTTGCGACATTGATTAGCGAAAGCTATTCTCTGCCTGCAATCACATAAACACAGTATGCTAGAAATCAGGTGAGGAAACTCAACGATTCGCGCTTGATACAGGTTTTGATAGCACGAGAGTGTTACAAAATGATGAGGTGTCAAATTTGGTGCGTGTAATTACAAATAAATTACAGACCTGCAGCCAGCAACTCAGTTCAGTATAAAGCCTTTGGCAAACGCCAACCCAGCCTTATAGCAGCCGCTCGTGTTATAAATGCAGCGGCCATTCCCGCCCAAAGCGCATACACTGGCACCGCGGCTATGTACATTATAGTACAATACAGACCAGCACCTACAAATGCCGCCGTTGCATAGATTTCCTGATCATCCCGCAAAACCAGCGGGATTTCATTGCAAATGATGTCGCGAATGATACCGCCAGCAACACCTGTTGCCACACCAAGCATCACGGCAATCATCGGGCTACCAGATACGGCCAGTGCTTTCTCCGCGCCTACGACACAAAATAAAGCCAGGCCAGCTGCATCAGCCCAAATCAACCACTTCATTCGACTTTCAAGTTTACCAGCGACGAAAAATGTAAGTGCAGATGCTGCGAGCGCCGCCCAGATACTGGCAGTATTTTGTACCCAGAAAACGGGCTCACCCAGTACAAGGTCACGCAGTGTGCCGCCGCCAACTGCAGGCATAAGTGACACAACAACAATGCCAAAAACGTCCATACCCTTTCGCACGGCTGCCAGCGCACCAGAAACAGCAAAAACGAAAACGCCAACCAGATCAAAGTAAAAGAGCAGCTGCTGCATATCTATACTTTCCGGCAACATACCAATCATCATTATTGAAAGTAAAACTGCTGTACGGCCAGGAAAAGGCTTAGTTAAGACCTATATCCCCTACCGCAAGAAACTTTTCGCGGCGCAACGACTTGAGACGAACACGATCAAACCCTGCCATATCGCGCAAACCACTTTCGAGGCTGTCACCAAGCATATTCATCGCACGCTCGGTATCACGGTGTGCACCGCCGAGCGGCTCGGGCACGATACCATCAATAACACCCAGCTTATGCAGGTCTTGGGCTGTAATCTTCAATGCATTAGCCGCATCCTGCGCTTTTTCATTGGTACGCCATAAAATCGACGCGCAACCCTCGGGCGAGATAACTGAATATATCGCATGCTCCATCATCAACACATGGTTCGCAGCAGCAATTGCAACCGCACCGCCAGAACCACCCTCACCAACCACACACGTGATCATGGGCACTTCAAGTGACAAGCATTTGTCCGTTGAGCGCGCAATGGCTTCTGCTTGGCCGCGCTCTTCCGCGCCAACACCCGGATATGCGCCAGGAGTGTCTACTAGTGATATCACTGGTAAACCAAAACGATCCGCCATATCCATTAACCGAATAGCTTTACGGTACCCTTCCGGCCGCGCCATACCAAAATTATGGACAATACGGCCTTCAGTGTCCGCACCCTTTTCATGCCCCATAACAACACAAGCTTCACCGCGAAATCTTGCAATGCCGCCAATAAGCGCTGAATCTTCACCAAATGCCCTGTCACCAGCCAAAGGTGTAAACTCAGTAAACAGATGCGCGACAAGATCGCAAAAATGTGGTCGTTCAGGGTGACGTGCCACTTGAATTTTCTGGCTCGGCGTCAACTCGGCGTATGTTTCTTTCAACATTTTACTAAGCTTGGTTTCCAGCTGCCCAACTTCAGATGAAATATCAACATCACCCGCGCCGCCTGAAAAACTCCGTAACTCTCTGATCTTGCCTTCAAGTTCAGCAATTGGTTTTTCAAACTCCAAAAAAGTCATCATAGTGTCAGCCTTCTTTTTGCTATACGCATCGCTCATATCGTATTTAATCACGTTTTGAGATTGGGCGCAAAATCCTTGATGTTATGTAATGTGTCAAGTGATGTATTTAAAGCTTTTGCCAGAAAGTCTTAACTGCCATCAGCCAAAGGGTGCTGGTTCAACACAAGCGCTTTCAATCGCTCGTCCAGCACATGTGTGTATATCTGTGTTGTGGATATGTCAGCGTGGCCAAGCATCTGCTGCACCGCACGCAAATCAGCCCCGTTAGCCAATAAGTGCGTTGCAAATGCGTGCCGCAGTTTGTGTGGGCTAACATTGGCAAGTGGAAGACCAACTTCAGCAGCGAGTATTTTGAGCAATTGCCCCACACGCCTGCGACTCAAATGTCCTTCAGCACCTGAAGAGGGAAACAAAAATGTCGTTTCCTCAATCTTGCCCTTTTTTATAACCTTTTGCCGTTCCGCTTCAGCATCAAGATATGCGAGAAGTGCCCTGCGGGCTTTACCACCCAAAGGCACCATGCGTTCGCGCCCGCCTTTACCGCGCACAAGAATCATTGTTGTATCCGGGCCCACTGATCGGCGCGGCAGCGAAACCAGCTCACTTATGCGCAAACCCGTTGCATATAAAGTTTCCAGCAAGGCGTGCGTGCGTAATGCTTTCAATTCACCCTTTGCCGCCAGCATTTCTGCATGGTCCAGCAAACGCTCAACATCCTCGTCAGACAATATCTTTGGTAATGATGCACCTAAACGCGGACTTTCAATATTTTTTGCCGGGTTATCGCTGCGCAAACCTTCACGAAACAGAAACAAAAACAGTTGACGGATCGCTGACAAGCGCCGCGCTACTGTTGCTGCCTTAAGGCCGTGATTATAAAGATGCGCAAGATATTGGCGAATAGTTTCAGTTTCAGTGTCCTTCAATGGCACAGATGTAACCGAACAAAAATGATCAATATCTCGTTGATATGCCTTAAGGCTATTTTCAGCACGACCTTTTTCAGCAGACAACATTTCCAGAAACTGCTCAACGAAGTCTCTATCGGACATTGAGCTTACAAGCCTTGGCTGATTAAAATATCAAACACAATTGCCTTGGCAATAGCATCAAACCCGACACGACGAAGACTATTGATGAGTACACCAACGACAGATGGTGGTATGTCCTTGGCATTCACTTCGCCGTAAAGCTTGTAAAATGCGGTCAATGTAGCCACTGGATCTTGGGCCGCAACGCTTTGATCAAGCGCGCGCCATAGAGAGGGCGATATACTGCTACCTTCAAACACAGCAGGACCATCTGCCACCAAAGCCCAGGCACGGTCAGGTACGTCAAAGCCCAAACCATCCATCGCGGTTAGCAAACTATTTGCGATAACAAATTTATTCTCATTATCACTCATGGTCTGCCACCAACGTTCAAATGCCGTGGCATCATACACACGGGAACTGGTGGACAGTTCGTTCGGCACATCAGCAATTGCTATCAAAGGCCACAAACGCACAAGAGCGACATCTTTGGCTTCATCAGTACCCGCAGCTTGTGTGCGCAGCGACAATATCCGCTTTGCAAAAGCGTCACCGCCTGTCATCGCAGCAGCGCGAACAGCAATAGCCGCAACCGCAGCAGTATCATTTTCATTTTGTAAAGCTCTAGTCAGTATCTCAATTGATGACGCAAACTTAGCTAATGTGCCATTCGCAACATTGCTCTCCCAAACTTGCTCAAGGGCTTGCGGGGCCATGTCAGTTTGCTGCGCAATAGCCGCCAACAATGTCAACTGCTTAAGTGTTTCGCTTGCTTCTTCACCTGACCGATCATCTTGCAACCCGCTCTCCAACTCCGTCACAACCTGATCAGATGTATCATCAATATTGTCTATTGATGCGTCTTCGTCGACAGGCCCAGCAAGCAGGTTAGTCAACAAACCGCTATCAATAGGGAAATTGCCAGCAGCCGCTGACATCAAGGCAGCGTCAGCAACCCCGCGAGATAACATAGCGTCCAGAAGTTTGACCTTAGCTTCTGGGGAAAGAGAAGGGTTTTGCAACAACATAGGCACGGCCAAAAGATTGGCATCACTTAGATCAACGTCATTTATTTCAACGCGAGCCAACCTTGCCATTGCAGCAGAAACAATATCTGCCGGCATAGGCGCAGATAGAACAGTTGGTTGAGGTATAACAGCGCCTGTCGGCTGCTCTGCCTCAATCAATATCTGATCGAGCAATTGATAGAAGGTTGTATCAAGGGATCGTGTTTCTTCCAGAATACCGAGCTGAAAATCAACGCCTGTACGGTCACCGACAGCTGCCATACAAAAAGCGCTCAGACGCACCCAGTATGCATTTATGTCTATGGCGCGCTGACTTTCCGCCACAACACACGCATCTGGTAATTCGCCTTTTAGCAAATGTGCATGTGCCTGATGGCGCGCCAATGCTGACCAATCACGGTCAATAGGAAGTGCATCAATTAATGCAGTGTATGCAGACACATCAGCAAAAGCCTCAAATACGGCTAGGCGTGCAGTTAACATTTCAATGATGTCGCTATCACGCTCTGGTTCAGGCAACGTCAGCCGGGATGCAGCCACTGCACTCGCCAAACGTGACAAAGCGGGTGAAAAGGTAGGTTTTTCTATACGCTCTAAAAACGCAATAATTTCTGCACGGCTATATCCTTGCCATACTGTTTCAATACCGCCGGCGCCAATACCCGTATTGACTGGTATGCCTGACGGGTCAAGGCGCTCTAATATCCCTTCCTGAAACAACTCACCGAAAGGATCATCTGGCGTATCTTCCTGCTCTGGCTCAACCACCTGTTGCTGTTGTTCACTGGATAGCGCTGAAGCATCGACACTCTCCAAACCTTCCACATTATCAGCAGGTGTGCCTTGTCCGGGCACAATTGTCGCAGCATCAGCAGGAAGCGTGTCCGTATTTTCCGCCGCCGGTACAGCAAGTGAACCGCGCGATACAAATGGTGTTGGCAGGATTGATTTCGGTGCGCCAATACCTGGGCCCAGCTGACGCTGTGCTCGTGCCCTTGGGCCAACAAAATATAGCGTACGCCTGTTCGTTGATCGTACTCTGCTGCTGGTTTGTGCGTCTTGTGCTGCGCGCTGTGCCTGTTCCACCTGTGTGGTATTGTCCGCCTGCGACTGCTCAATATCGTCTTGAGCAGCATCCTGTGCATTAGAAGCAGCCGCCAGAACCAAAGAGCCGATTGCAAGTATTATGAAACGCTTTAACACAAGAAAAACCCTCATAGTCAAGAAGGGAAACGATCATTATTGAGTGTTTTAGTGACATTCTCGGAAGGCGCCGGAATATCCCATGTCATTAGAAACAAACCGCCACCTACAACCAGAACAACTCCAGCAATGATCATGATCTGTGTTATTTTTGTCATCCGCTCGCCTTCCCGCGTTGCAAAATAGATACTAAAGTACAGTAAAAGCTTTGTGCTGTTTATAGGCGTTGCCTGCTATCAAGTCCAGCAGACAAACATACCAAAAGCGCAGCCATGAACCACTAGCTAAGTAATACAAATGGCTAAATTATGATCTCTTACCGTGTGATAATGATAATCTTCAGAAAAAGCCTTTGCCGAGGCCCGTTTGTACGAGTAAAGGTCTGTTATGTCAGATAGTGCACAACATAACTTTGAGGCATCACCTATTCATAAAGGAAATACCCTTGGTATCTCCAAAACTATTGTTCTTGTTGGTCTTATGGGAGCAGGAAAAACAACTATTGGGCGGCGTTTAGCCAAAAGACTTGATTTAGAGTTTATTGATTCTGACTTTGAAATAGAAAAAGCAGCCCAAATGACGGTTAGCGAAATTTTTGAAACATACGGCGAAGAAGACTTTCGCGCAGGCGAACGCCGCGTGATCGCACGCCTGATGGAAGGCCCCGCTAAAATTATTGCAACAGGCGGTGGTGCGTTCATAAATGCTGAAACACGTGCGCTTATAAAAGAACACAGTATCTCCATTTGGCTTGATGCCTCACTGGATATACTTGTTGAAAGAACGGCGCGCCGCGATACACGCCCTCTGCTTCAGGTGGAAGACCCGCGTAGTGTCCTTGAGAATCTTCTCAACGAACGTTCACCTATATACGGTGAAGCAGATATGAAAGTACAATCATGCGACGGACCGCATGAAACAGTTGTAGACGCAATTGTCAGAAAACTAACTGCTACAGAAGTTACCGATGCCTGATACACAAGATTATAACCAACATAATACAATACAAACCGTTCCGCTGGCACTGGGTGATCGATCATATGACATTCTCGTTGGAACAGGTCTTCTTGATATCGTCGGTGAGTATATAACACCACTGCTGAAGCAGCCGCGTGTTTTTATCGTTACAGAAAAAAGGGTCTTTGAACATCAAGGAAACAGGCTTAAGGCCGCGTTAGAGAGCGCAAACATTGATGCAGAGTGGTTTACACTTGAAGCTGGTGAAGCAACAAAATCATTTGAACAATATCAATCTCTTGCCTGTAATCTTTTAGAAGCTGGCATTGAACGGTCTGATACCATTCTTGCTTTTGGCGGTGGCGTCATAGGTGATCTGGCCGGTTTTGCAGCTTCTAGTCTGCTTCGCGGCATCAATTTTATTCAGATACCCACAACACTATTAGCGCAGGTTGATAGTTCTGTAGGCGGAAAAACAGGTATTAATACGCCGTTTGGCAAGAATTTAATCGGCGCTTTTTACCAACCAAAACGCGTCATTATCGACACAACAACACTCAACACTTTGCCGCTGCGCGAATTACAAGCGGGTTATGCCGAAGTCGTGAAGTATGGCCTGATTGATGATCCCGCTTTCTTCACTTGGCTGGAAGAGAATTACGGTGCTGTCATGTCTGAGCAACAAGACCATAACACGCGTGAATTGCGCATTGAGGCCATCACGCACTGCTGTCGTGCCAAGGCACGCATTGTTGCTGCAGATGAGCGAGAAAAAGGGCAACGCGCTTTATTGAACCTGGGGCACACCTTTGGACACGCCCTGGAAGCTGAGTGCGGCTATGATGGTACAATATTGCACGGCGAGGCTGTTGCTATTGGCATGATACAGGCACTAGAGACATCCATGCGTCTTGGTACAGCTAGCACCAAAAACCGCGACCGTGTAGTTAAGCACTTCAAAAAAATTGGTATGAAAACAAGCGCTTCAGAAATCAATAGGCCATTAGATGCTGAGGCTCTGTTGCAACACATGTTTAAAGACAAGAAAGTGGAAGCAGGCAAGATTGGTTTTATTCTTGGTGATATTGGTTCTGCAACAATGCAGTACGGTGTAGACCTTGATATTATTCGCTCAGTTCTTCATGATTCCATCCATGCACCGCGTTAATTAAGCAAAGGACAACGGCGATGGACGCCGGACTTTTCACAACAGAATTTTGGATAACCACAGGCATTATTTTTGTGCTCTTGCTACTGTCCGGGCTTTTTTCCGGCTCTGAGACGGCACTAACGGCCGCATCAAAAGCACGCATTCACCAGCTCGCCAAGGGCGGCGATAAGCGCGCAAAGCGCGTTTCACGCTTGATTGATGATAAAGAGCGGCTTATTGGCGCAATATTACTCGGTAATAATCTGGTTAACATTCTGGCATCTGCACTTGCTACCAGCCTGTTTCTGAATCTAATGGGCGATGACGGCGTTTTTTATGCAACAGCTGTAATGACGGCCCTCGTGCTTATTTTTGCTGAGGTTTTGCCTAAATCATATGCCATTGCTCATACGGAAACTATGGCATTAACAATGGCGCGCGTTATAGGCTTTGTTGTCTTCATTTTTGCGCCGATTGTTTCAGTTGTACAAAAAATCGTACGCATAACGCTGAAGATTTTTGGTGTTGATACGTCAGAAATTGATAACCCGCTTTCAGCCCAGGAAGAGATAAGAGGAGCGATCGACCTACACCGCCATGAAGGCGGCATAGTCAAGGAAGATCAGCATATGCTGGGCTCTATCCTTGACCTTGAGGAAGTCACGATTGAAGACGTAATGCTGCACCGCAAAAGCATGCAAATGCTCGACCTCAATATGCCAACAGATGATCTGATTGCTGCAATTGTGCGCAGCCCATATACAAGGCTTCCCTTATATGACGGTGAGCCTGAAAACATTGTTGGCGTGCTGCATGTAAAAGACGTACTGCGTGCCATCAGGCGCGCTGGTGGTCAGATGCACCGCTTTAACGCCAAGCGGATTATGACCAAACCCTGGTTCGTTCCTGAAACCACAAGCCTGAAAGAACAATTAAATGCTTTTCTCGAGCGCAAATCACACTTTGCACTGGTCGTAGACGAATACGGCGATATTCAGGGTTTGATTACGCTGGAAGATATTCTGGAAGAAATTGTCGGCGACATCACAGACGAACATGATTTTGAAGTGCCAGGTGTCAGCACACTTGCCGACAACAGCGTCCAAGTTGAAGGGTCCGTAACTATTCGCGACTTAAACCGTATGTTTGACTGGCATTTACCTGATGACGAAGCAACAACAATTGCAGGCCTTGTTATCTATGAAGCCGAATCCATTCCTATTGTTGGTAAAAAATACAGCTTCCACGGCTTTAGATTTGAAGTAACAGCTCGAAACAAAAATCAAATTACCAGTATTCGTATGCGTAAGCTCAAATAAGCTGGTCCAGAGAGCGTCACAGCAAACATATTAATAATCGTCATCAAAAATTCATTTTGAAGTCATTTAAGCTGCGCGCAAATCCCATAAATAAGCTGCATCATAAATAAAAGAGACTCAAAAGGTCTCATGTTCACGGAGAGTATAATGCCCGAACAGAAAACCGCTCAGCTTGTTGGGTTAGTCAGCCTTATTGCAATAATGACATCATTGCCCACATTGGCACAAACCAGCACTGACGATACGGATGTTGTAGACGAAATTATTGTGACGACGCAGAAACGTAGTCAGAGTTTGCGCGATGTACCTGTAACCGTTACCAGCTATACTGGCCGCTTACTTGAAGATCTCAACATTGATGAATTTGATGAAGTTTCCGAGATTACACCAGGTCTCATCATCCAAGAACAAAGCCCCAACAATCCGGCATTTGTTATTCGCGGAATCACATCTGACAGTGGCTCTGCGCAAATAGCGCCGCGTGTTTCCATCTATCTCAATGGTATTGATGTTTCACGCTCACGTGGTTCACATTTTGAACTGTTTGACATCGAGCGCATTGAAGTTGCCAAAGGCCCACAAGCGACCCTTTTTGGAACAGCGTCGGCCATTGGCGCAGTTTCGGTTATTACCCGCAAAGCACAGGAAGAATTCGACGCAGAATTAAGCGTTGGCTATGGAAACTTTGATGCATATCAGGCACGTGGCTTCATAACGGGTGGCAATCAAACACTGCAGGGCCGCCTTGCCTTCAGTTACCGCAAGCGCGATGGTTTCATTGAAAACATCGCCGGTGATGCAGGCTCGCAGTCCGAGGGAGGCACCGTCCAACCTGACCTCAATGGTATCGAACGCTTTGGAATAAGAGGTAGTGTCCGCTTTGTGCCCAATGACAATTTCACTGCTGATCTAGTGATCAATTACGAGGAAAACGATGACACAGGCACCAGCTTCAAGTCTGGAAACTTTGCACCAACTGGTGGTGCAACAGACCCGTTCAGCTTTGCTGAACTTGGTGGTGCAGGACCTCGCTCTGAAGAAGTTCTCGGTTCAGCAACGCTCGGCATTGAGCGAGATCTTTTTGACGGCAATCTGACCATGCAATGGGACCTAAACGAAAACTGGAGTATCACCTCTGTAAGTGGCTACCGCGAATTCGACAGCCTGGAGGTTTTTGACGCAGACGGTACTGCAGCAATCTTTGCAGAATTTGCTGAGGATTCGAGTGGAGATCAGTTTAGTCAGGAGCTGCGCGCCAACTACGGTAGCGACACCTTAAACGCTTTTTTCGGTGTAAACTATTTCACTGAAAGTGGAAGACAGCGTGTACCGTTCCTTACAGAAGAAGGTACATTCCTACAGTGTGCCGCTGGCGTTATTCCGGACCTTCCATGTGTTGCGCCTGACGGTACTGTGGGCTCAGTCACCGCCGCACAAGGCCTGCCGCCTATTTTCTACGACGCAGAATTTGGCAACACAGGCAGCTTTGATATTTACTCAGCATTTGCAGATGCAACTATCGGCATCACTGAGCGGTTAGAGTTTACTGCAGGCATTCGCTATGTATACGAGGAACGCGAAAGTGGTTCATTCGCAAGGCTTCCGAACTCGGTCCTGACAGGCGCACCATTGCTAGCGTTCGGTAATGTCGATACAGGTGGGAATGTGGTAACCGCAAGCGAAGATTACAGTGCATTCTTGCCACGCTTTAATGTGCGATTTGAAGCAAGCGATGATGTTAATTTCTATGCGACAGTTGCTAAAGGCAGGCGGTCGGATGTCATTGATGTTGGCTCAATTGCAGGCCCGAACGGCACGCCAGTTGCAGATCCAACTTTCATCCCTGAAGAGGTCATCTGGAATTATGAAGGCGGCATGAAGGCACGCTTGCTGGACGGACGGCTTGATGTAGCTGCATCTGCTTTCTACCAAGACTATGAAAACTTTCAGGTAACAATACTTGACCCTAACGGCGTAACACGTCCTTCAAATGCAGGATCAGCGTCCAACTTCGGCGTCGAAGGCGAGTTTCGTAGTCAACTCAATCAATATTTCCAAGTATTCGGCAATGTTGCTTACATAGACGCACAAATTGATGATGAAGCTGAAAACGGCATCTTCGCAGGCAATCGTTTTCGCCTGCAGCCAAAGTGGTCAACCGCGTTAGGCGGCTTAATGACGGTGCCAATTACTGACGACATTAATTTCTTTGCCAATGCCACATGGACGTACCGTTCAAGTGCGTTCTTTGAAATTGAGAATGCTCAGATCGCAGGTCTTGATATCGCTGAAGACGCAGTAAATCTGGTTAATGTCCGGGCAGGTTTCGCCGCAGCCGATGATAGCTGGGAAATTAATGTGTTCGCCAACAATCTGTTTGACCGTGAATACATCATTGATGCAGGCAATACCGGCGGCGCATTTGGTTCACCAACGTTTGTTGCCGGTCCGCCACGCTTTTACGGTGTACAACTAACGGGTCGTTTCTAGGCATCATGCCTTACTAGCCAAATAAAAACCCGCTACTTCACATCGAAGTAACGGGTTTCTTTTTTAGGTTTAATACAAAGATCTTAAGTTAAGCTAGACCTTTTTCCATTGCGGCACTGAGGCGGCGCGCAAACGCAGAAGCATCATCAAGCGGATCACCTTCAAGGATTTTAGCCTGATCAAGCACCAGCCAAACAGGATCAGCCAAATTATCCATTGCACCCTTCTCGCCAGCAAGGCTTGCTAGCTTGCGCACCAACGGGTGTGACGGATTAACTTCCAGAACTTTCGCCGTCATACTGTCCAACTGGTTATGCGCTTTCAAGATACGCTCCATGTGCATGTCCATGCCACTTTCGCTCGCAACAAGGCACGCTGACGTGTCAGTTAGTCGGTCAGTTGTTCGCACATCAGATACTTTGTCACCCAACACTTCTTTCATTAGCGTTGTCAGCGTTGTCATTTCACCTTCAGACGCAGCTTCTGGTTTTTTGTCATCGCTTTTATCGTCAGCAATGTCCTTCAAATCGCTACCACCATGCGTGATAGACTTGAAAGCTTTCCCGTCAAAATCAGGCGTCATTTGCAGCCAGAAGTCATCAACGGCATCCGATAATAATAACACTTCGATACCACGAGAACGGAAGCCTTCTAGCTGCGGGCTTTTAGCAACTGCAGCAGCATCCGTACCGGTAATATAATATATGTTGGACTGCTTGTCTTTCATGCGGCCAACATAGTCTTCAAGTGTCGTCCAGCCGTCAATCTCAGTAGAGCGAAAACGTGACAGTTTCAAAAGCGCATCGCGCCGCTCATGGTCTTCATAAATACCTTCTTTAATGACGGCACCAAATTCTGACCAGATCGCAAGGAACTTTTCACTGTCCTTCTTCGCGAGTTTTTCGAACTCACTAATCACTCGCTTTGTAATTGCTTTGGACATTTTCGTGAGAGTAGGGTTGTTCTGTAGCATCTCACGGCTAATGTTTAGTGGCAAATCCTGACTGTCTACGACACCGCGCATAAAACGCAGCCAACCCGGCAACAAGTCAGCACTATCATCTGAAATAAATACGCGCTTTACATAGAGTTTCACACGGTTTTTACGCGCTGGATCAAACAGGTCCATTGGTTGCTGCGTTGGTACAAACAACAGCACCGTATACTCCTGCATACCTTCCGCTTTGTAGTGCAGTGTCATGGAAGGGTCATCAAAACCACCGCCTACATGTTTGTAGAACTCGTTATATTGTTCTTCTGTGATATCAGACTTTGCCCGTGTCCAAATCGCTGAACCTTCATTAACCACTTTTGGTTCAGCGTCAGCTTCCTCGCCGCCCTTGATCGCCATCGTGATAGGCACAGCAATATGGTCACTGTATTTACCAACAATTGTTTGCAGGCGGTATTGCTCCAAAAACTCGGCAGCATCATCTTTTAGATGAAGCTGAATTTCAGTACCCGTGTTTTCCTTGGAAGCCTCACCGATCTCGTATGAACCCTCGCCGTTACTGGTCCACACCCAAGCTTGATCATCACCTGCCTTACGGGTTGTTACAGACACACTGTCTGCCACCATAAAGACCGAGTAAAAACCAACACCAAACTGGCCAATTAACTGCATGTCTTTTTTACTATCGCCAGTTAACTGGTCAACAAAGTTAGCCGTTCCTGACTTTGCAATTGTACCAAGGTTTTCGATCAAATCATCTCGGTTCATACCGATACCGTTATCCGCAACCACCATGGTTTTAGCTTCCGGATCAACCGTGATCGCGATACCAAAGTCACCGTTACCCTTTAAAAGGTTGGCATCTGTCTGGCCTGCATAACGCAGTTTGTCACACGCATCAGATGCATTGGAAATTAACTCACGCAAGAATATCTCACGGTCAGAGTAAACCGAATGCACCATCATATGTAGCAAGCGGGAAACTTCCGCTTCGAAGCCCATTTTTTCGGTTTTAGTTTCTGTATCGCTCATTAGTTTCTCCGAACATAGTTTAAGTCAGGCATATCATTGTGGTCATCGAGCAATTCGCGATGACGTACAGCCCTGCCTCAGTAATTATTTGTCTCTCATTTAGGGAAAGAATGGCGCACGTCAAGAGGGTGAGCCTTCAGTTTGCTCGATCTGGACAAAATCAGATTTACGGCGCTTTAATATTTCAGCATCTGCATCAGCTATTTTAAACAACCAGCCACTGACTTTCTCATTAATTGTTACAGCCTCGGCAGGAACATCTCCGCCAGCATTATCAACAGAAGTTGCGGTAACTTTAATCCAATTACCCTCCTGATAATTGAAGACCGTTACAGTCAAAGCCAAACCATCATACGTTTTAAGGCTTACTTCTGCGATAGCGTCCGCTAGCGGGTTATTAACCTTTTGAACATCTTCAACAGTCAGCAATGTAAAGAGCTGAGCGGGTTCAGCGCGCAACCAGGCAGGTTGAAGTGCGGTGCCCTCAGTCACATTCTCTAATATAAAACCCGCATCACTAGATGTACGGCTTAAAGCGGCATCATTTACAGTGACAGCGGCAATACGCGCGTTCTCAATGTGCAGCACATCCTTATCAAGCCACTCAACAGGGTCGATATCCGCTGCCTCAATACCAGTAACCAGCCACGCACGCGTGTCTGTATCTTGAAACATATACGTAAGGGAGCGACCATTGTTACTGCCCTTTCGCGTGCCAAGCTTCACCGACAGCAACGTTCCGCCTGTATCATCTTTAAGTGCCACTTCTGTCGCCGTGCTTGCAAGCCCCAAGCGATCAAAACGGTCGATATTAGATGTTTTAGGCTCACGGCGCTCGGACAATGCAAACCCACGCAAAAATGCACGGACTTTATCAATGTTAGCCGGAAAACCGTTTCGCTCATTCACGTACCAGCCGTTCGTATCTCTGTGCAAGGTAACTGCACCTTCATCATTTGTGATGCTAACAAGGGCCGTTTCATTGATGCGCTCAGACAATCCTGCAAAAGAGCGTTCACCACGCGCGCCTTGATCACGGGTAGGGTCTTCACCAAACAATATCCAGATTGCAGCCAAAATGGCCGCCAACGTCAAATACCCAAGGATGTTTGTCATTCTTTCAGACACAGCAGTCTCGATTTTACTTTAAAGGAAACGGTGACCACCTGCACGCCGCCGAATAACCAAACGCACCAGCACATACAGAATAATCAACATAGGCATCAAAGCGATATTGATGAAAGCAAGCATGTCGCCCAAATTTTCAATATTACGGCGCAGATTGCGATTCACATTACGAAGCGCCTTACGCGTTTCCAATAGCTGATCGCGGAAACTCTCTATTTCCAACTCCTGCTCAGCAGAAAGAACGGCAGCCCCCTCAGGGTTTTGTGATTCCAATGAAGCAATCCGCGCTTCTGTTTCACTCAGGCGATTTTGCAATTCTTCTTCTTCGCTCAAATATTTGCTTTCAGCTTCACGGCGTAATGCATCCACTTTTTCAAAAGGCCGCTTTGAGATACCGCGGCCACGCAAACCCAGCAAAGCATCAGAGCCAGAAATATGATCGGCCAGATTGAGAACAAAACTACCGTTACCGGCAAGTGGAACAGCAACACGCTGGCCCAGCATATCTTGCAACTGCACCCAGAAGCGATCATCAAACAAGTCAGCGTCTGACGTAACGGCAACATTAATCTGACCACTGGCAACAGGTGCATTTTGAGTGTCAGAACCTGCTGCAATAACAGCCTGAGCAACCCGGTCAGGAAAAGCTGTGCTGGCCAAGCCCTCTATACGTGCTGATAAGATATAACTCTCTTCATCAGGTGCCATATCTCGCAGCACGGCGTCCGGATCAGGAACACCGACTGCACGTTCGGCCGGAAACAGGCTTGAAACAGTGCTGGTCGTCACAAGTGGTGTTATGGATGTGGATGCATCAGCCAGCGGCTTCAATACACCTGCACTTGCAAAATTCATTGATGACACAGCACCCGTTACCACATCAGTGTCTGATAAAAAGTCGTCAGTAATGGCGAGCCAAAATACATAATCTTTTACAGAGTCTGGTCCAAATCCACCCATTTGAACACGCTGCGCAAGCGACGCATCACCCACAACCTGCCCGGCGGGCATTTCAACACCCCAAGATGCCAACAACGGATCAAGTGATGAACTACTAGGCACCACTGCACGCGGATCAACCGCCTCAGCGTGCGGATCAAGGAACACAAGTGCTTTTCCGCCCTTGAGTACATACTGATCAATGGCAAACATCTGGTCTTCTGAAAGTGCTGGAGGATGCACCAACATCAAAACATCAGTATCAGTCGGGATTTCGGTGAAACCCTCAGCCAAATCTTCAACGTCAAAGAAATCAAATAATTGCTCGTACAGCACATAAGGTTCCGATTGCCCCGCAAGCATTGCCTGCGGACCACCCGGACCAAACTGCATTGGCAACGTAGTGAGCAGTTTCAGCTTTCGACGATCAGATGTATCAAGCGTCGCCAGGAGCTTGACCAGATCATATTCAAGAAACTTTTCACGTTCTTCCGAAAAGAAAGGAATAACAGCCTCACCGTCAACGGCGTCTGCTGCGGCTAATCCTATGTAGAGCGTAGAACCATCATTAAGCGGTACACCGCGCAAACCCAGTCCAACAGCTTCATCTTCTTCCTCGGAAAATGGCTCAGGGTCAATGATAGACAACTGTATATTATCTGCATTTTCAGCCGCAAATGCCCGCAATAAGTCTTCAATACGTTTACCATAACTGAGAAGTTGCGGAAACGGTGTTGCTTGCGTTTTTGAGAAATAGAAATCAAGTGTGATTGGCTCATCAACGCTGCGAAGCAACTCTTTGGTGCCATCAGAGAGCGTGTAAAGATTTTCTGCCGTTAGATCCAGGCGTACACTGCGAAAGTAACGATCCGCAATAATAGTGGCTGACAGAAATACAAATGTTGCCAATATGATTTGTATTGTCGAACGACGTGACAGGAGAGATGAAATCTTTTGCATTACCCTGCCTCCCTCTTGCTTTCAATCACAATACGATTGACCCATAGCCAGAAAACAATCACCGCAACAAAATAAACAACGTCACTCAACGTCACTACACCTTTTTGCAAGGCATCAAAATGCGTCAGAAAGGACAGATTTGCCACCGCGAGTACGACAGCGTCAGGCGCCCACGCTCCAACCGTGTCCAAAACCATTGGCAAACCAGAAACAAGAAACAGAAAACAAACTGTTACAGCAAGAATGAATGCAACAACCTGATTTTTGGTCACAGATGACATTGCTGCACCAATCGCCAAATAAGCACCTGCCATCAAGAATGAGCCAACATATCCCGTAATGATCACACCATTATCAGGGCTACCTAGCCAATTAACCGTTATCCATATCGGAAAGGTCAAAGCCAATGCGAGCGCCGCAAAAGCTAGTGCCGCCATATATTTACCAATAACCACGGCTCGTGTTGGTAAAGGCAAAGTCAATAACAACTCGAATGTGCCTGCTCTGCGTTCTTCTGCCCAAAGCCGCATGGCAATTGACGGCATAAGAAACAGGTACAACCAAGGTTGATACGTAAAGAACGAGACCAAATCAGCCTGTTCACGCTGATAAAATGACCCGATGTAAAAGGTGAATAGGCCCTGCATAATCAAAAAGATCACCAAAAACACATACGCAACCGGGCTGGCAAAATAGCTGGAGAATTCACGGCGAAGGATTGTCATAATAGCTGTCATTGATCTTCTCCCTCGGTTAGCTGGCGAAACACATCATCCAACCTACCAGAATCAACCGTGAACTGACTAACTTGCCAATTACTAACAGCAGCAATGTCCCCGATAGTATCGGCGATTTCTCCGCCACCCCTGGCAAGGACAGTTAAACGCATCTGGTTACCTTCGCGAGCTGCTTCGACGCCAGCAATCTGCTTCAATGATTTTAATGCAGATGCTGCCAACTCAGCCCTGTCTTCCGGTAACAACATGGTCACAGCATTACGGTATTTGGATTTCGCCTTTAATTGTGAGGGCGTACCATCCGCAACAATGCGACCTTTATTAATGATTACGGCCCGGTGACACAGTGCATCAACCTCTTCAAGAATGTGTGTCGAAATAATGATTGAACGGTCAACCGACATCGCTTCAATCAAACGGCGCACCTCGTGTTTCTGGTTTGGATCAAGGCCATCGGTAGGTTCATCAAGAATAAGAACGTCCGGAGCATGCAAAATAGCAGCGGCCAAACCCACACGCCTCTTGAAACCTTTGGAAAGGGTTTCAATACGCTGCCCCATCACTTTCTCAAGGTTAACAGCGCTAGCGGAACTTGCTACAACATCGTCAGCTTCACGGCCAGTGATGCCGTGCGTGGCAGCAATAAATTTTAAGAATGAAGCAGGCGACATTTCGCCGTATAACGGCGCGCCCTCCGGCAGATAACCAATACGCTGACGCGCCGCTTCATTTTCAGATGTAACCAGTTCGCCGCAGATGTAGGCGCTACCACTTGTTGGCGCCAAAAAGCCCGTTAACATCTTCATGGTTGTTGTTTTACCCGCGCCGTTTGGCCCAAGAAAACCAAGCACTTCACCTTTGGCAACCTCTAGCGAAATACCATCCACCGCTTTAAGGTTACCGAAGTGTTTATTTAAGTCGCGCGCTTCGAGAAGAACATCAGCCACTAAATGATCCTTTAGTATTTTGCTTAAACTCTCGCTTCATAGCGCTTTGATATATAGAAAACTCCGGTTCTGACAACCCCGTAAGCGTTAAAATAACCCAAAAATCAGACCGCCCGTGGCGCTTTTCTGGCAAAACTACCATATTGGTCAAACATACGTTCACGCCAAGCTTGAATAGGTATGCTGCCGGCAAACGGATCAAAACTGGATGGTATATGCGCAAACATAACTGGCCCCATTAAACAATGGTCAGCAAATGCAGGTACCGAACCAGACAAATAATCATGATTAGCAAGAATAGCTTCGATAGGTGCAAGTGAAGCTTTAAACGATTCGCGCCGTTCATCACGAGCGCTGCGGGTTGATTCTATTGTACATCCAATCCTGGGTTCACGCGTTTCTCTGAAATACACTTGCGATTCAGCATCCAATGTATCGTGGATATCCGCAACAATCATCATAAAGACAGGCATTAGAATGTTCTGATCCATCCAATTGTTCAGGATAACCGCTTGCTCTGCAGCGAGAGGGCTCTCGAATAGCGGCTTTTCAGGAAATGTAGCATCCAGATAGCGCGCGATATCAAGGCTTTCCGAAACCCATTTTTCGCCGTACTTAATGACAGGAACACGGTTTAAACCAGACCCTTCAAGCGCAGATTTATTGGTAAACGTGACTGTTTTTGTATCGTAATCCAGTCCTTTATGTTCGAGCATCATTTTGATGCGCCAAACATACGGACTAAACCGAATCTCTGGTCGTGCGCCGCTTAATTCAAATAGTGTTAACATGGGTGCCCTCCACACTTGCCGTGATGATAGCCACGGTCACAAAATTCATGCGCGCAACCTGAACCAAATAGACGTTTGCGTCCATCAACAAAATAGTGAGTGGATTATCGGAATAATGAAGATGTTGAAGCTGACTCAACCGGGGGACAAGAGAACCAAGGGGTCAGGGGGACCCAGGAACGCAACCGGTTGAGCCAGCAGAGGCCAACAAAAAAACTATGGGCCGCGAATGCGGCCCACAAATGGCTCAATTATGGCGAAATAACGCCGTCTTATTTTACTTGGATATTTTTTCTATCGGAGCGTTACGTCACCAGAGCCCATGCTGCGTGATTTAACGCTTTCAGGCTTACCCCAAACATCTACATCGCCGGAGCCCATGATACCAACATCCGCTTTTTCTTTGAGGTGAACAGCCACATCGCCGGACCCCATAATGCCGACATCGCCTGTTGCACATTCCATCTTACGCGCACTAACATCACCGGAACCTTTAACTTCCACATCAAGTGAATTGCACGTACCAGAGGCTTCCACATCACCGGAACCTTTAATATCAATAGAAAGGTCGTCCACCGTCGCATCTATAAGTTCAACATCGCCAGCACCGTGAACACTTGTTTTAAAATTGCCACCGCTTAGACCTGTGATCGTAAAATCGCCAGAGCCATAAACCATGGCAGCCTCAAGTGATGGCACAGTTATGTCTACACGTAATACATCGATACGATGATTGCGGCGCCATTTACGCTCGTTATCAAGCTCAATATGCAGCGTATCACCGCGTACTTCAGTTTCAATATCACCCATAATATCACTGTCTGCCGTAATTTTTACGGACTGCTCACCGCCAACAGTGACATTTACTTCAAAAGAACCTTTGTTCTTAATTTGGTTGAATGCTTCGATGTCGCGCATTTCTTCAGATGTATCTGCAGCAATCGCACCACTAATGCCCGCAAGCGTAACAACACAAGCACCGGCAACAAATTTACCAAGTGAATTCATTGGAGTTCTCCCTCAAGCCACCGAAAAGGCAGCATCATGTCTTTATTTAATTGAAATGCTCGCAAAACCACCAGAATGTTTTTTCACATTCTTAGGGTTACCATAAACCGAGATGGAGGCAACACCGGCCACATCTGCATCAATGCTTTCGCTTGCGTAAACTGACGCTGAACCCGCGCCTTTCACTTCAACTTCAACATTTTCGCACTTCAGGTCATCAGCCTCAATATCAGCTGCACCTTTCATATCGATTGTAAGCGTACCGCATGTACCACTAATATCCACATCAGCTGCGCCTCGAATATCAATTAGCAACTCATCGCTATCAATGTTTTCAAACTCGCCGTCCACGGCACCACGCACATCAATGGCACGCAATGATTCCATGTTGATAGTTACATCAACATTCGTGTTGTTCCAAAAACGCTTACTATTACCATCTTCTTTCATGTCGATGATTAATGTGTCGCCTGATACTTCCGTCGTTACACGGTCAATACGGCTTTCACGCGCTCTAACCGTCACTTCCTGATCACTGCTGCCAGCAGTTAGCTCAAGGTCGATAGCGCCGCGTATTTCAATGCGTGTAAAGGTTGCCACATCGCGTGTTTGTGTCACGCGTTCACCCTCATCATCATGCAACATTGTTGCACTGCCTGCGACCGAGTAAAGAACACTTGTTGCAACGCCAGCAGCCAAAACGCCTGCCAATACATTACGGCCTGTCGAATGTCGGCCAAAAATAGATGGGAATCCCATTGTTATATCCTCTCTGTTTGTTGTCGTTTTTATTATGTTTTTTATTAGTCACGTTTCTTCAGCGGAAACTTATATAGACTGCATATAAATATCCCATTGATTGCTTTCAAGGTCAAGACACACAGCTTAAGTACAAGATTCATATAGAATTCCATTCCAAATACTGCTGCAATATAGAGATACTGGTTCTAAATGTTAACCGAATCGCGCAACATTCCATAAGCAACACAACCGATAGACCAATTGCATTTAACACCGTTTTGGCTCAAGATGATCATTATTGAGGAGCTTTATGAGCAAAAATTCTTCTATTTATCCGCTGTTCAGCGAAAGCGACATGGCCTCTCAGAATAGTCATGCGCACCCAAAAGCGGTTTACTTTATGCGTCCGGAACTGGCACGCATCCTTAACGTTTATGGCCGTTTGGTTTCAGCCGGAGAGTGGCGGGATTATGCAATTGATCACCTGAAAGATCAGGCCGTGTTTTCCATTTTTCGCCGCGCCAGTGAAATGCCAGTTTACCGCATTATCAAAGAGCCTGCGCGCAACACCCAGCAAGGTATGTGGCGTATTGTTGGCATGGATGGCCGCATATTGAAGCGAGGGCATGCACTTGATCAATTGTTACGTTATTTTGACCGCATGATGCTTAAAGCCACAGACTAGTTTATATCAACCACAATACAGCAATCTGTAGTTTACTAATGCGTTATTGGTTTGCTTACTTTTTGGCGCACCACTTCCTGGATCGTTGCATCCAGCTTTTGCCAATCGACAGGTTTAGATACACATGCGTCAATTCCAGCTTCGCTATACTCATCCATGTGCACCTGGGTTGTGTCCGCAGTTAAGGCTATAATTGGCAATCTACACCACGTCTCGTCCATCGCCCTTAACTCACGCGTGGCCGTTACGCCGTCCTTAACAGGCATGTGAATGTCCATGAGTACAACATCATACACATCCTTTGATAACGCTTCCAAAGCCTGTGCACCATCACCAACAACAACAACCGGATATCCCATACGCTCTACAAGAAACTTTTTCAGCATCATCTGATTAACGGGGTTGTCTTCAGCAGCAAGCACCCGGATGTTTTCTCGCCTTACATCGTTTGTGTCTTCAATAATGTCATGGTCGCGGTTTGTATTTGTGTCAGCAACAGGAAATGCTGCTTCAAAATAAAAGGTGCTTCCAGCGCCCTTTTTACTGGCACACCATACTTTTCCGCCCATTAAGCCTGCCAGTTTTTTACAAATAGAAAGACCTAGCCCCGTCCCTTCTGAAGAACGACTACGTGTTCCCTCAGCCTGATAAAAAGGCTGAAACAACCTTTCCCGTTCAGAAGGAGACAAGCCAACACCATCATCCCGCACGGCAAAGCTTAAGTACACTTTGCCACTTGCATCTGAGGTATAGCTCTCGTCAATATCAACAGTTAGTGCAACAGCGCCTTTTTCAGTAAACTTTGCAGCGTTAGAGAGAAAATTATTCATAATCTGGGTCACACGCACAGGGTCCATCATCAACTGCAGCTGAGCATTGCCGTTTACAGTCAAATTGAAAGACAGACCTTTTGCTTCTATCGCCTTTTTATGTGTCTGAGAAAGCTCTTCAACCAGGTTAACCAAGTTGATTGACTGTGGGTTAAGATCAAACCGCCCGGCTTCCATTTTGGAAACATCCAACACATCTGACAAAACTGTTAACAACTGATCACTGCTGTTAAGCGCAATTTGCGATAACCGTCCGCGCTCATCAGCATCATCTTCATCTGCCAACAACTGTAAAACACTAGTGATACCATTTAGCGGCGTGCGTATTTCATGACTAATGAGGGCAAGAAAATCTGACTTTGCCTGATTGGCTTTCACTGCTTCTTCTTTTGCCTTAACAAGCGCTGCTTCTCGCTCTTTTTTAGCGGAAATATCCTGATGCGTTCCAACAATTCTGCGCGGAGAACCATCCTCTCGCCAGCTGACAATCTTACCCCGGCTTAATATCCAAACCAAAGTGCCGTTTTTGTGTATCATCTGGAATTCATCTTCCAGGAACCCATCACCAACCGATTGATAGTCTTTAACCGCCTGCTCTGCATCAAGCAGGTCTTCAGGCCTACACAAAATAGACCATGTGTCGTATGTATGGGGTAGTTCGAATTGCTCATATCCGACTATATTCATATACTGGCGGCTGAAATACACCTCACCCGTAACCACATCCCAATCCCAAAGACCGTAATCGGCACCTTCAATGGCAAAGCGCAACTGATCGCGGTCACGAATAAGCTGCTTAACTTCGTCTACAGCATCTTCAACGCGGCGAGCCGTTACCACACAAGCAACCTTTGCTTCCTTGATAGGTAAAGCATTCCAGTATAGTGCCAGCTCACTGTCGCTTGATGATGTACTTTCAATAGTATTACCGCGAATTTGCGCCAACTGTTCTCTCAGCGCCGAACCGGCCAGAACATCCGCAAATTCAGATTCAGAGAATATGGCCTTACATTCTTCAAAATGGCTTTTTCCGACCCAAGATCCACCGTCAGGCGAGCCAAACAGTATTGCCCAGTCATTATTTACAGTAATGTAACAACCGTCTTCATCAAGCGCCGCTGCTGCAATATTCAGCGTGTCAAAAACCATGTCTGCCAATGGAATTGAAGCGCTGGCCTGATCGTGTAATTTATCTGACGGTTTATTTGCCTTTGGGCGCGACAAGATACTCTTCCTGTTAGGTAAACATTATTAATAGCGCGCCCTGCACGTCACGCGAAGCTAAAAATAAGTCAATGGACAGATTTCCTGTTTCCAGCGTGAAACACCAATGGTGACTAGTCATAGCAACGACTTTGCACCATCTTTTGCCTGCTCAAGCATAGCAATGGGCGCGCCTGACTTCACCATCACGCGCATACCAAAGTAAATTGCACTAGCAGCGCTGGCGGTTGCCCGCAATGCTGCGCCCGCATGCTTTTCAGCTAAAGCACTTTCAAATGCCTCCTGCATGGATGCCATGCTTTCCGCCACTGATTTTTCTACATCTTTATCATACGGCGCCTGGTCCATGGCGGCATTGCAAAGCAAACATCCGCGCCGATCATCATGTATCGTTACAGCATCAACAACTGCTTGCAACAGCGCTATCACACGCGCATTGCCCGGCATATCAGCAGCGGCGCCACGCCCCATAAGCAAGTCTTTAGCCGCCCTCACCTCGCGCGCATCGTATTCCTGCAAGGCACGCAGATACAGCGCGTGTTTATCACCAAATGCCGCATATAGGCTGCCTTTGTGCAATCCGCTAGCCTTGATCAGGTCATTATATGATGTGCCCTCATATCCGCTTTGCCAGAAAACATTCTTTATGGCGTTCAGCACTTTTTCTTCTTCAAATTTTCTAGGGCGCGCCATTTTCTCTCCTCACGTTAACGTGATTAACCTAGTTATTGACTGCGTGGTCAATAACTGCCATTTACAGTTTTAGTTATTTACCACACGGTCAATAACTATCAAATGAAAAATTGGCTGTGTGCCAAACATGTGAACGTTAATTTATCGGAAAGGACTAAACCCATGCTTAAGAAAATTGCCCTCACACTATTTGCCATCGCATCATTCAGCGCAGCATCTTTCACAGCGCAGGCAGCGCCCGCAGACAGTACAACAACCATTGTCAAAAGCGGCAGCTTTGAAGGCCGGAATAACCACATAACAACCGGCGACATTTCCATCGTGAAAACAGATGCCGGCTATATAGTTGTTTTGGAAGGAAACTTCTCATTGGACGGCGCCCCTGCCCCAACACTTGGCTTTGGCAAAGGCGGCTTTGATGAAAAAACAGAATTCACCAAACTAGCATCAACAACAGGCCTGCAAGTTTACGCAATCCCAGCGAATATTAACCCGTCACAGTTCAGCGAATTTTATGTGTGGTGTTCAGATTTCAACGTAGCACTCGGCGTTGCAACATTGAAATAATTCCCGCAAAAGCATCACCCACATTGCAGTGGGTGGTGCTTTTCCTATTACTGTCAGGAGAAGAGACATGAAATTTTTATCCATTAAAGCCCACAGTTTTATCGATTATGCGACCGCACTTGCCCTTATTATCGCGCCGTTTCTGATTGTTCCCATTGGAACACCCTTGATCGCGGTTTGGTTTTCAGTCGTGGCTGGCGTTGGGCTGATTGCATACAGTGTAATTACAGATTACGCAGCAAGTATAAGGCGTTCAATTCCTTTCAAAGTTCATCTTGTTATAGACTTTATTGCTGGCATCGCATTTATAGCTGCACCTTTTGTCTTCGGGTTTGAAGGCATTACACAAGCATACTATTTGATTATGGGTGTCGCCGTAATTCTTGTCGTGTTGGTCACGCAGAATAATGATGACCAGCAGCCAGAAGAAGCAAATGCTGAGAGCGAATAGCTTCTGTTGAGAGTTTCAGCAATTCACGACACAGGGTGGTGAGTTTGCGACAAAGTAAGTATCAGCGCGCAACTTCCTTCCATAGAGTTTTACAAGAAAACTGGGAGGAAGTTTATGAAAAAGTTTGTATCAACGGCCCTTACAGGGGTTTGCGCATTAGCTCTGCTGGTTAGCAGCGCGGTTGGCGCCCAAATCAACGATGTCGCCGATAAGATTGCCCACGCTTATTCTGTGGATGGCATGGATGCAGTCAATTCAATTTCTGTTAAAATGGAAGTTAGTGTTGGGTCATTAGGTCAAAACAGAACGCCGACGTTGGGTGAATTCCATAACATGCGCATATGGGCGGATATGGACTTTAGTGGTGAACGTTTCTCGTTAGAATACTTCAATGATTTTTACCGATCACTGCATCACTTTCGGTTCCTGGAAGTTGATGGGAAATCTCATGCGATAGTGTATCAGAGCCGTGCCTTGTTGCCAGGGGCGAGCGGTGCTGGTAGCCGGATGGGAGAACTGCTGCCGATTGTACGCACTTCTGATTTCCTACTTGCCTACATGATTTCCAAAACCCCGGAAAAAATGGAATACCTTGCTGACGAGCAGTTTATGGGACGCGTGCTCAGCAAATACAAATTCACCCTGGAAGGAGAACGAGTATTGTATCCTTCTATCGACCCTGAAACAGGGTTGATTGCTAAAGTGGCAATGACGGATGCATCAACTGATACTTTCTATCAATTCCGCGATCACGCGAACAAAGGCGGCCTGCGGTTTGCCCGTCAGGTCGACCTCTACAACAATGGTCGATTGGTGAGTTATCGACGCTATACAGACGTAGCCGTCAATGATGTTTCAGCGGAGAATTTTGAGTTGGAAAACAGTTTGAGACAAATGCCGGGTAACATCGATCGGGCGGCATGGCACACAGATGAGGTTTTGCCGGGTGTATACCATATCGGTGAAGGTAGTACCTACAGCACCTTCGTTGATACAGGTGAATACCTGATTGGCGTAGGAGCTCTGCAGCGTCTTGGTAGCAGACTGGATTATTTCCGTGAGCAAATGGGCAACCAAAAACCGTTGAAATACATGGTTGCGTCACATCATCACTTTGACCACATATCAGGCATCAAAGATCTTTTAGACACCGATGTTAAGTTCATAATTACGCCAAATACAGAGCAACTGCTGTCAGAGCATGTGAGTCCAGACTTCGGCGAAGATCGTTATGAAGTGGTTTCCTCTATGCGTGAACTTGGAGAAGGACCAAACAAAGTTATCCTTAACTTGTTGAGTACTGTGGACGTATCTGAGGTTTTGCTTTTCCAGATACCTGATAAAAAGGCGTTTGTAGCGGCTGACCATTACCGTGCCCCTTACCCGACAAGTCAAATGCGGGCAGCAACCCGTGCAGGTGTTTCTTTAAAAAATGAAATCACTAAACTAGGGTTGGATTTCGATTATGTAATTAATCTGCATGATCCTGGTAAATGGACATGGGAAGCTTTTGAAGAATCCTTTACCCGTTTCAATGAAGAAAAGTGCCCTCTTAACCGACCAATTTGTCGTACACCTGTGGAATAGAAAAATCTGTGAATGAAGAATTTAAGCGGTTTCTGAGGTTTAATGCCGTTGCGTGGGTGCTATTTTACTGGCTTCTGCGCACGTCCCAAGGCGTTATTTTCGACAAGCCGCTTATTTATATGGTCGTGGACCTGTCTGACACCTGCGTCGGGTTTTTGCAGTGTCTGTTGCTGAGGCCGGCATTGGACAGGTTCATCGGCCAGAAGACAATACTGCGCGGCTTTACGGCATTCATCGCGATCGTGACCTCTGTTCTGTTTTTCAAGGCCGTACACGATCTGATATATCAACAGGTCTTCCCTCCGGAGGTGCCTTATTCTTTGGTTCAGTCTGTGACCACAGGCCTCTATTTACCGGGATATATCTTTATCGTTTGGAGTATTTGCTATGCTGCCTGGCAAGCAGTTCGACAACAAGCTCGAAGCCAGGAAGAGGCGCTGCGAGCCAAGGCAAAAATCAGCGCACTGAACGCTGAACTAGTGCGCCGCCAGATGGTGCCACACTTTGTTTTCAATACGCTCAATCTATTGGTGGCCACAGCACTCAAAGAAAAGGCTTTTCACACCAAAGACCTGCTCGTAAAATTCTCGGAGCTTTTACGCTATGTTGCGGAACGCGGCGAAAGTGGCATTTCATCTCTGGGAAGAGAAATTAACTTTGCTCTGGACTATATGGATATACAGTCCTCCCGCTTTGGACACCGGGTCATTTTTCAGCACAACTTGGCACAACTCACAACGGAAGCGTTAAGTATGGAAGTGCCGGTGTTGCTCATCCAGCCACTCCTTGAAAACGTAATCCAGCATGCCGTCGAACAGTATAAAGAAACTATTGAAGTGCAGCTGCAGGCTGATCTGAAAGACAATGGATTTCGCCTACTCTTAACCAACACATTACCTGCTGGGTCCTATGAACCGAAGGAAGGAAGCAGTTTGGGTACAGGGCTCGCTGGTCTGAAAAGTCGACTGCTGGAGAATTTTGGTACACTAGCGCAAGTGCAAGTAAATGCAGCACCAGACCTTTTTTCTGTGTCGGTGTTTGTCCCCGGAGTGGATGATGGAGGCGTATACTTTGACACTGAGTAATCTGACAGTGCTTATATGCGATGATGAGGAAGCGGGTAGAGATGTGCTTTCTTATGAGCTTAAGCAAATCGGCGTTAAACGTGTGATAACGTGTGGCTCTGCAGATGAGGTTCTGGACCGTGTTCAAGAAGGCCTACCTGACCTGTTCTTTCTGGATATCCAGATGCCCAGTATCAATGGGATAGAACTTGCGCGGCAACTGGCCAAGTATAAATGTCATGTCGTTTTTGTAACGGCCTATGTAGGTTTTGCCGCCGAATCTTATGATGTGGACGCACTGGATTTTATTACAAAGCCCGTAACCAATCACAAGCTGATGCGTGCACTGGAGCGAAGCATAGAACGACGATGGGATCAACCTGACAAGCCTATCAGTTATTTAGTTAAAATTCAGGAAGGACGCCATGTCCAGCTGCTTAGCAACACAGAAATTGGATGCTTTTTGGCGGAAGACAAATACGTACGTGTGTGTGCCAATAATCGAGAACTGCTATGGCGACAAACGATTTCTGGATTACAGAAAATTTTGCAGCCTGATTTCATACGTGTTCATCGATCGGCTATAGTGAACCGGAACAGCATTAGAAGAGCATCTCGAAGAGATGGTCGCCTTGAACTTACCTTGCATGATGGTAGAGTTTTACCTGTTGGAAAAACGTTCGAAAAAGATGTGCGTTCAGTTCTTTGAACTCTATGGTGCTGCCGGGGAGATTCGAACTCCCGACCTCCCCCTTACCAAGGGGGTGCTCTACCCCTGAGCCACGGCAGCATACCAAAAGACTGTGCACCAACAGGTAACACGCCGCGCGTATTGCCACAGTGACCAGCTTGATGCAAGTCAAAACTGTGCTGTTCAGCCAGCATACACAGTATGGTGCATGGTTATATTTTCACTTGAAATTTTGCTGCGATCAACGCATTTTCTCGTGCATGACAAACAACAAAACACATATTGCCAACAAAGCAAAATCTGATGAAAAGCAGGCACGGCTTGCTGAAGCACTGCGTGCAAACTTGCGTCGTCGCAAAACGCAGGCAAAAGAACAAGCCGCTAGCGATAAAGACAATAACGACTAGGTTTTATCGCAGACAAACGCACCAATGATCACTCCGGAGGCTGTCGTGAAAGCAATGCTATATGAAGCCTTTCAAGCTGCACCGCGTGTAACGAGCGTGCCCGACCCAACACCTGTTGCCGGCGGCGTGGTTATTAAAGTAATGGCTTCCGGCCTGTGCCGCAGTGACTGGCACGGATGGATAGGACACGATCCTGATATTGAGTTACCGCACGTGCCAGGTCATGAACTGGCCGGCGTCATTGAAGCAGTTGGCAACGGGGTCACTCGCTGGAGTGTAGGTGACCGCGTAACGGTTCCGTTCGTTGGTGGATGCGGCACATGCGGGGAATGTACAGCAGGCCATCATCAAGTGTGTGACAACCAGTTTCAGCCCGGCTTTACCCATTGGGGCTCGTTCGCTGAATATGTCGGTGTACATTATGCCGACATTAACCTTGTGCGCTTACCGGACAGTACGGCGTTCACAACAGCAGCCAGCCTTGGCTGCCGGTTTGTGACCTCTTTTCGCGCCGTCATTGATCAAGGCCGTGTTGCAAAAGATGAATGGGTAGCCGTGCACGGCTGCGGCGGTGTTGGTTTGTCTGCCATTATGATTGCAGCAGCAGCCGGTGCCCGTGTTGTGGCCATTGATGTCACAGACGACAAGCTGTTACTTGCACGGCAACTTGGTGCAGAAGTCACGGTTAACGCAATAACCTCACCGCAAGTGGCAGAAGCAATACGGGACCAAACGGCTGGCGGCGTACATGTGTCGCTGGATGCACTCGGTCACACGCAAACCTGCCTTAACTCAATTAACAGCCTGCGCAAACGTGGCCGCCATGTACAAATTGGCCTGATGACAGAAAACCATGCAACGCCGCCCATACCGATGGATAAAGTGATTGCACATGAGCTGGAAATTCTGGGCAGCCACGGCATGCAGGCGCACAGATACGATGCAATGATGGAAATGATCACATCTGGTGCGCTGATGCCTGAATTGCTTGTCGGCGGCACGATCAGCCTTGAAGAGGCCGTGCCTGCCTTGATGAACATGGACAATGCGCCCACTCACGGCATCACTGTTATCAACCAATTTTAGATGGCCTTGTTGCCCATATAATTCATACACGAACCGCCATGTGCGAAACTGGCTTGTCTGATGCGCTCGCTTGTCCTACAAAACCGAACAGAGCATCACTGCATACATAAGAGTTTGGGAGAACACAGTGGCCATCATGTCTGATAAATGGATCCGCCAGCAATCACAGGATAACCACATGATCGAACCGTTCGTGGATGGTCAGGTTCGTGAAGGCAATATTTCTTACGGGTTATCATCATACGGGTATGATGCGCGCGTTGCCCCCGAGTTCAAAATTTTCACCAATGTGAACAGCGCGGTTGTAGACCCAAAGAATTTTTCCTCTGAAAGCTTTGTTGACCGTGACACAGACGTATGTGTAATCCCGCCTAACAGTTTTGCACTGGCACGTACTGTGGAATATTTTCGTGTACCGAAAGACGTACTTGTGATTTGCTTAGGTAAATCCACCTATGCACGCTGCGGTATCATTGTGAATGTAACACCCCTTGAGCCAGGGTGGGAAGGTCATGTGACGCTTGAGTTTTCAAACACAACACCACTGCCCGCCAAAGTATATGCCAATGAGGGTGCATGTCAGTTCCTGTTCTTGCAAGGCAACGAACCATGCGAAACGGCATACAGCGATCGCTCGGGCAAATACCAAGGACAGACAGGCGTTACCTTGCCCAAGCTATAAGATGTCATTTTTGGCATATAGCCATGTTTTCGCCGCCTTCCTATTGATAGTGGGACGCGATCAAACACATTACTCGATAGGTTAGGCAAAATGGAAAAACTGGTTATCACAGGCGGCAACCGTCTTGAAGGTACGGTGGAAATCAGCGGCGCGAAAAACGCGGCCTTACCCTTAATGTGTACAGCGCTGCTAACCGATGAGCCTGTAACACTCAACAACCTACCACGTCTTGCCGACATAACCACTCTTAGTGATCTTCTCAATCATCTTGGCGTTGCCATCGCGATAGCTGGCGGCAAGGGCCTGATGATGCGCGGGCGTAGCCTGACATTTGATGCCTCCCACATCGCAGACACGGTCGCGCCGTACGATATTGTACGCAAAATGCGCGCATCTATCCTTGTACTGGGTCCACTGGTTGCCCGCATGGGAGAAGCCACAGTGTCATTGCCTGGCGGATGTGCCATTGGTAACAGACCAATTGACTTGCACCTGAAAGCGCTCGAAGCACTGGGTGCAGACATCGAAATTGAGGATGGATATGTGCGGGCAAGCGCACCAAACGGCCTTGTAGGCGGCGTGGTACGATTTCCGTTTGTATCTGTTGGTGCAACTGAAAACATATTGATGGCAGCCACACTCGCTAAAGGTACAACCACAATTGAAAACGCTGCGCGAGAGCCGGAAATTGCCGATCTTGCACTATGCCTCAGCAGCATGGGTGCGCGCATCACGGGCGCTGGCACACACACCATCACTGTTGAAGGTGTTGAAGAATTATCAGGCACAACACATGCAGTAATGCCCGACCGCGTAGAGGCAGGTTCATACGCAATCGCGGCCCTTATGACCAAAGGCAATCTACTGCTCAAGAACGCGCGCGCAAACGATATGCAGGCTGCACTTGATGTTCTGAGTGAGGCTGGTGGCATCGTCGAAGTTGAAGATGACGGTGTTCGTGTGCGCTCCAACGGTCACGTCAGTGGTTTTAATATCGTAACTCAGCCCTTCCCTGCTTTCCCAACGGACATGCAGGCACAGTTCATGACTTTGGCGGCTGTTGCGGACGGCGCCAGCGTTATCACGGAAGCCATTTTTGAAAACCGTTTCATGCATGTGCCTGAGCTTTGTCGCCTCGGTGCTGACATCACGGTTACCGGGTCAAGTGCTACAGTTAGGGGCGTAAACGCTTTACGCGGCGCTCAAGTTATGGCCACGGACCTCAGAGCTAGTATGAGCCTTGCCCTCGCGGGGCTTGTGGCCGAAGGCCAGACAGTTATCAACCGCCTATATCACCTAGATCGCGGGTACGAGCACTTAGAAGAAAAGTTTCGCCGCGTGGGTGCCAACATTGAGCGTGTGAACGATTAAGTAGTTGCATGCGTAATTAAATTACACAACCCTGAAGTCACTAGTTACTCACAGTCTTCTCTATATACGCGTCGATTTTATCTTCGAGTAAACTAAGCGGCAACGTACCATTTTCAAGTACGGCATCATGAAACATTCTTACATCAAATGCCTGACCAAGTGCTTCTTCAGCACGCGCGCGAAGCTCAAGTATCTTCAGCTCGCCCATTTTATAAGCAAGTGCCTGTCCCGGCCATGATATATAGCGGTCAACCTCGGTGTTAATATTATGAACGGACAGTGCTGAGTTTTTCATAAAGAACGCAACAGCCTCGTCCCTGCTCCATCCCATTGCGTGAATGCCCGTGTCTACAACAAGCCGCCCTGCGCGCCACATTTCATAGCTCAAGCGACCAAAGTGTTCGTATGGCGTTTCATAGATACCCATCTCGATACCCAGTTTCTCGCTGTATAGTCCCCACCCTTCACCAAAGGCGTTCACATAGAGATTACGCCGAAAATCCGGAACGTTCTGAATTTCCTTCGCAAGCGCATTTTGTAGGTGGTGTCCAGGCACACCTTCATGCAATGCAAGTGCCGCCAGCGAATAAAGCGGACGCTTATCAAGCGCGTAAGTGTTGACCATAAACAGTCCGCCACGCTTACCGGGTATGGCACGCCAATATCTGCCTGTTGTGTAGTTTGGTGCAATTTCATCTGGCACGGCTCGCACGCCGTACGGTGTGCGCGGTAATTTATTAAAGAGAGCTGGCAGCTTTTCATCAATGCGTTTTGATATCCACGCCGCTTCTTTCAACAAATCTTTCGGTGTATCCGCATAAAACTGAGGATCTGTTCTTAAAAACTCCAAAAATGCCGAGAAATCACCTTTGAAACCAACCTCTTTAATGATTGCATTCATCTCATCAAGAATACGTTTAACCTCAGCCTTACCTAGCGCGTGTACTTGCTCAGGCGTAATATCAATGGTGGTATAAAACTTCACTCTGTCAGCGTAATAAGCCTCACCATTCGGCATCTTGATCGCACCAAGGGTTGAGCGCGCAGTTGTCATATAGGCTTGCTTGAAAAACTTGTTAAGTCTGCGGTATGCTGGCAGCACAATTTCGCCAACAACCTTCAGCGCTTTCATTCGCAATTGCTCTTTATCGGCAGGTGCTATGCTGTCCGGCATTTGAGCGACAGGTTTATAAAAAGCACTATCCTTTGCATTCTTAACATCAGCATGTGCAGCAAAACTTGGGGCAATTTTTGGCAAAATGTCGCGCGGCATGGAAAAGCCGTCATCTAATCCCTGCTGCATATTAGCAATCTGCTGATCGAAATAATTTCCAACTTTTTGCAAGCGTTCAATGTAGGCTTCGTAATTAGCAACAGAGGAAGTTGGCACTGTCTCAACAGAAGATGCCAGCGCAAGATGAAATCCTGAATCGGACAAAAAAGGAATACGCCAAGGCTTATACGCCGCACCTGCAATACGGGCGTCCAGCAAGTATGCGAAAATATCGTAATTAACCTGCTCGTCACCTCCCAGCGCACTGCGATCTATTGCTCTAAGGCTTGCAAGAAACGCTCTGTCTTCAGCCAAAAATTGCGCATAAGCTGCAGGTGAGACATCTGGCAAACGGTGATCATACCCTTTGGCGCCAATGGCTGTGGCGTTTAAAGGGTTGCGCTCCAGCCGCGATGACCACTCTGCATCAAACAAAGCATGTAATTTTTCTGCTTCATCGGCAACAGAGACATTAATGAACGAAGCTGCAAACCAGATTACAAGCCCCAACACTATACGGTGCATGGCATTTCACCTTTCTTTTGCATTGCGGGCCCATATCAACTTACCGGTTTGGTGCAGGTTGAAACCCTTTAGTGTAAATTTGCTCAATCAGATCCCGGTGCTTGGGCATAACAGCGATACCGCCTTGCGCCGTTCCTTTGAATTTTTGCGCCTGCTCGCGAGCGGCTTGCACATGCAGATACCGTGCTTCCTGACCGGAAAGATCAGGCACATAGTCCATACCATAAAGTACCTGCAAATGGTTGGTCAGACCAAACACTTGCGGAAAACCGGAAAATTCATACAAGCCCGGCACACGACTTTTCCATGCTTCAAGCTTATCTTGCAGTGTTGTGGTCCAGGTATCCGGATTCGCATTATCAACCCAAAACTCTGTATCTGTTCGCTTAGTGATCGCATAGTGAAGCTTAATAAAGTCAATAATATCGGCGTACATCTCGTTCATGCGGCCATTAAAGTCCTTGGCAGCTAACTCAAACTTATCCGTTGTTGAAAGAAACTCGGCAAGCCAGCGCAAACCCATATCAACAAGGAAAATACCTGTTGATTCCAGCGGCTCAATAAATCCGGCAGAAAGCCCGATGGAGACGCAGTTGCCCTTCCACTGCTGACGCCGTTTACCGGTACGAATACCAATATGCCACACATCAATGTCCTTACCACGTGGCCCAAGATATGAGCGTAGCAGCTCTTCAGCATTTTCTTTGTCTGTATATTTATCGGAATAAACATAACCAACACCGCGCCTGTTATTGAGTGGGATATCCCATGTCCAACCTTCAGTTTGTGCAGTTGCTGTCGTGTACGGGGGAATAATTTCCTTTGGGTCTTCGTAAGGAATTTGGCATGCAACAGCATTGTTGCAAAACAACACATCGTTCATACCTGTAAACTCGGTACCCATGGCACCTTCAATAAGGCGTGCCCGAAACCCTGTGCAGTCAATATATAGATCTGCGGTTAGCTCACCTTGTTCCTTGGTGATAACACTGGCTATGTCACCGTTTTCCTTAAGCTTCACATCATCAACTGTACCAATTAGCTGAGTAATACCTTCTGCCTTGCCTTTTTTCTTTAACAATTCGGCCAGGCGTCCTGCATCAAAATGATAGGCATATTGCATAGGGCCTTGAAACTGTGGGTCTGTGATCCGTTTCGGGCCGCAACCCGCATCAATAACCCCGCCTTCAAACATCGTGTAATCGACGTAATTCTCGCCGCTTTTCTCACGGTCCATCACCCAATACGGTGCCATAAGGTCTGTATTGATCTGATTAAATTTTCCGAAGGTGTGATAGTAGGTGTCTGCAATGTCACCCATATTAGCTGCGGGCGTGTTCCAATTGTCAAATTTGATAGCAAGCTTAAACGTGGCTGATGTTTCTCGCATAAATTCTGCTTCATCAAAGCCAAGCAAAGATACCAGTGTACGGATCGGTGGAATGGTTGCCTCACCGACACCAACAGTCGGAATATCACTCGATTCTACTAACGTAATCTCGGTACCACCATTATTTGTACCAAGCTGCCTTGCTAAATAATTGGCAGTCATCCAGCCAGATGTTCCACCACCAACAATAAGAATTTTTTTGATCTGCGACATAACCTAACCCTCACTTACAACTCACCGCACTATAGAGCGTGACCACCTACATACTGTCAAGCCTGCCCTTGTTGCGACATGACCTGCACGTCGTGCAACAAATCACATATTCGCGCATTACCCAGCAAAATAGTGATAAATCCCAATAGCCTCTTGAAGCCATTGATGGCACAGCTTACATTGCACTACGTTGGATCACATTGTTCCGATTGATTTTAATGTCATTATTATAACCATTTCCTGCAACTGAAACGAGCCCGTCCCCATGAGCAAGCCTCAAAAGAGCAAATCGCTCAAACTTATTGCGCAAACAGCAGAAGACCTAACGGTTATCTCCAGCTTAATGCAGGACACTGCTGTGCTGGTGAATGATATTGCCTGGCAACCGGAGACACAGCGATTTGCTTTCGTTGGCAATCGTTATGTTTGGGAAAAGAAGGGCTGGCTGCGGCGCCCAAAAGGTGAGCGTGTTCGTACAGCTATACACTTCAATGGTATTAGCAAGGTACAAGCTTCGGGAATTGACCTGAAAAGCAGCGACACAGTTTTGTCGCTATTGGACATGGAAGCTCATGAAACGGGCGTTGGCGTCACAATTTTACTGAACTTTGCAGACAATGCGAGTATTAGACTATCGGCTGAGGTTGTTGACGCAGTTGCAACTGACCTCTCGGAAACGTGGGAAGCGATAGCACGCCCCCGTCACGAAGGTTAGCTGCGTACGTAGATTGATTATTAAATCATCACAGGATTAGGTTGATGGAACTTTCGGAAAAGTTGGTGCTTGCGCTACCTAAAGGGCGCATTCTCGATGAAGTTATGCCTCTTGTGCGTGGTGCTGGGATTGAGCCGGAAGCAGCCTTTGATGACCCAAAGTCACGCCAGCTTGAGTTCGCGACCAATATAGACAACCTGACCATCATTCGTGTGCGCGCGTTTGATGCTGCAACTTTTGTTGCGTTTGGCGCAGCACACATAGGCGTGGTTGGTAATGATGTATTGCAGGAATTTGGCTATACAGATCTGTATTCTCCGCTTGATCTCGGGATCGGTTATTGCCGCCTGTCGCTTGCTATGCCTGTGGACGAACCGGACAGCGATCCAAAGGAATGGTCACACATTCGCGTAGCCACCAAATATCCAAACCTTACCAGCCAGTATTATGCCAACCGCGGCGTTCAGGCTGAGTGCATTAAACTGAACGGTGCGATGGAGCTTGCGCCGAGCCTTGGTTTATCGAAGCGAATCGTTGATTTGGTATCTACAGGCAGCACACTTAAAGCCAACAACCTCAAGGAAGTTGAGGTATTAACAGAAATCACATCTCGCCTGGTTATTAACAGATCAGCGTTCAAGACACGCCCGCGCGAACTAACATACTGGACTGATCGCTTCAGGGAGGTGCTGGAAGATGGCAAAACTGCTGAGTAGCACCACCGCAGACTTTGAAGATCAGTTTGCAAACTTACTGGGTGCCAAACGTGAACAGTCAAATGATGTGCGCGATGCCGTAGCAGGTATTCTCACTGCCGTTCAAGAACGCGGTGACGATGCACTATTTGATTTTACAGAGCAATTTGACCGGTTTGATGCACGCACACATGGCCTTGCCATCAGCGGCGAAGAAGTTGATAGGGCATGCACTCAGGTTAACGCAGAAACCATGGACGCTCTCAAGCTAGCGGCTGACCGCATTCGCGCGTTTCATGCAAAGCAATTGCCTGAAGATATCGACTATATAGACGACGTAGGCGTTCGCCTTGGTCAGGCATGGAAACCAGTGAGCGCTGCGGGGTTGTATGTGCCCGGGGGCCTTGCCAGTTATCCTTCTTCTGTGTTGATGAACGCTATTCCGGCCACCGTTGCTGGTGTTGAGCGTATTGTAATGGTTGTTCCCACCCCCGACGATGTACTTAATCCACTTGTACTAGCGGCAGCTAAACTGGCAGGTGTTAGTGAAATATATCGCATCGGTGGTGCTCAGGCGGTAGCCGCGCTTGCATACGGTACTGCCACGATTTCCTCTGTAGATAAAATTGTCGGACCAGGTAATGCCTTTGTTGCAGAAGCAAAGCGGCAGGTCTTTGGCAAAGTTGGTATCGACAGCATTGCCGGACCAAGTGAAATTCTGGTGATTGCAGACAACAAAACTGATCCGCGCTGGATTGCAGCAGATTTGTTGTCGCAAGCAGAGCACGATTCTGTGGCACAGAGCATTCTTATTACGGACGACGCCGTCTATGCCAAAATGGTTATGGACGCAGTTGAAGATCACTTGGCCACAATGGAACGTAAAGACATTGCGCTTGCAAGCTGGCGTGATTACGGCGCAGTCATTGTTGTACCTGATCTGGACGACGCTATTGCCTTAACGGACAGATTAGCCCCTGAACACCTAGAGCTCGCAGTTGATGACCCTGAGGCCATGCGCCGGAAAATAAATAACGCAGGTGCTATTTTTATGGGGCGTCATACACCGGAAGCCATTGGCGATTATGTAGCGGGGCCTAACCACGTTCTCCCAACAGCGCGTACAGCACGCTTCTCAAGCGGGTTGAGCGTTTATGATTTCATGAAACGCACCACATTTGTGGCATGTGATGAGGCAAGCCTACAAACCATTGGCCCAGCGGCAGTGACGTTAGCAAATGAAGAAGGGCTTGGCGCACACGCACTTTCTGTTAGCATCCGGCTGAAAGATCAATAAGTGACCAACCTGGGCAGGAGCCTATGACGAGCCGCAAACTGATAGATGTGAAGCTGGACGAATCGACCGTGGTGCGGTGGACCGCTGACGTTGAGCATGAGCGGCGTATTGCGATCTTTGATCTGCTTGAAGAAAACAGTTTTCACCTCGTAAAGTCATCGGACGAAACTTACGAAGGTCCTTACAAGTTAACATTGGGCACCATTGAAGGGCGCCTTCAGTTTGATGTGTCTGCGATAAGCGATCAGTTACTAATGAGCTTTCGCCTTGCCATGACACCGTTTCGGCGCATCATCCGTGAGTATTTTGCTATTTGTGATAGCTACTACGAAGCGATTAAAACAGCCAGCCCTTCCCAGATTGAAGCAATCGATATGGGGCGCCGCGGCCTCCACAATGAAGGCAGCACGCTTTTGATGGAACGTCTTGAAGGTAAGGTGGAAGTGGATATGCAAACAGCACGGCGCCTGTTCACGCTGGTATGTGTGCTGCACCTCAAAGACGGCAGAGGTCCGCGATGAGCGATACAGGAACATCAGCTGGCGAAAGCGGCGCCAAAAGAAAGTCGCCGAGTGTCCTCTTTGTCTGCAACCAAAATGCAGTGAGAAGCCCCATGGCAGAAGCGTTAGCCAACAAGCATAGCAAACGACGTATGTTTGTAGAATCAGTTGGGCTTATCGCTGGTGCACTTGACCCTTTTTCTGTCGCTGCGATGGCGGAAGAAGGTATCGACATTCAAGACCACAAACCAAAGCCACTAGGTGATATCGACATAACACTGTTTGATCTGATCATTGCTTTAACACCAGAAAGCCATACTCACATTGAAAAGATGGATCTGGCTAAAAACACACGCCTTGAATATTGGGCTACGCCAGACCCATCAGACGCAGAAGGTAACCGTAATCAGGTGATGGAAAGTTACCGTTTGGTACGTGATCGGCTGGAAGTGCAGATCGCTGATAAATTTCCCTTTTAGCCCTGATTTAAGCGCTTTTTCGTTACAATACGCGACAAAAATTCCACATTTCAGATCGAATCAACAAGAAAACTTAATGTTTTGGGCCAAAATGGTTGCTTTTTGATGCTAATCTCGTCATGTATGTGCCGAAATTGAGGGCCATACCAAGGAGACATAATGGCTAAAGAAGAAGTTTTGGAAATGCGCGGCACGGTTACTGAACTGCTGCCAAACGCAATGTTCCGGGTAAAGCTTGAGAATGATCACGAAATTCTCGGCCACACAGCAGGTAAAATGCGCAAGAATCGCATTCGCGTGCTGGCAGGCGACGATGTTCTGGTTGAACTAACGCCGTACGACCTGACCAAGGGTCGCATTACTTACCGTTTCAAATAATCGGTTCGGTGGCCCATGACCACCTCGCAGTCAAATGACGATGTAAAATCTGAAGGTACACATACGCCTTTAGTGCTGGCATCGGCATCGCCCCGTCGTCGTGATTTGCTGGCGCAGATAGGTGTTAAGCCTGCCATCATTGCCCCAGCTGATATTGATGAAACCCCGCACAAGGACGAGTTGCCAAAACACTACGGCGAACGCATGGCGCGAGAAAAAGCGCTGGCTGTTGCACCCACACATCAAGGCAGCATTATCCTAGCCGCAGACACCGTTGTGGCTTGTGGGCGCCGTATATTACCAAAAGCAGAAGATGCAAGCACTGCCCGGCAATGTCTTGCGATGTTGTCTGGCAGGCGCCACAGGGTTATCTCAGGTATTTCACTAATCAAACCAGACGGTAAGCAGCTTGTTAAGTCTGTTACAACAACTGTCGGCTTCAAGCGCTTAAGCGATGCGGACATCGAAGCCTATATTGTCAGCGGTGAATGGAACGGCAAAGCAGGTGGCTATGCAATTCAAGGCTTGGCGGTTCTTTATGTCAGGTTTCTGTCAGGCTCTTATTCAAATGTTGTCGGCTTGCCTTTGTTCGAGATTGGCGGCTGGTTAAACGCACACTGTCGGCACGTGCTGGGTCAGCGCGCATTGGACACAACCAGCGAGCACCGCCATGACTAATGCATCACTTACCATCATCGAGCCTGGCATCGGCCAGTGGCGCAGCGCTGACATCGACACAAACGACGGTGATGACGGCCTGCCCACCGACTTGCGCTTTCATGATGATGTAAGCCTGAGCCCGCTAGACAGCGTGTTTGCCGCACGCATTACCCATATTGATACGGCAAATGATCTTGCCTTTGCTGACCTCGGAGAAGGCCTTACGGGGTGCATGAATCTGCGCCGCGCCAAATCACTGGTTAAAGGCAAGGCAAACAGCATCAATGACTGTGTAACAGAAGGCATGCGCCTGCTGGTGCAAGTTGTAAGCGAGCCCAGCACACAAGATGACAAAGCACTGGTTATCACACCACGCCCACGCCTTATGGGGCGTTATGTTGTTATCGAGACGGGCGGTGCCCGGCTAAATTTCTCCAAAGATATTGGTCCTGCAAAGGTCAAGAAGCTGACACCCGAGCTTGGGGCGTGTGCAGAAAACGCAGTTATCATTGTGCGTTCACGCGCAGCAAACACACCAACCGAAGCCATTACTGAGGAAGCAAAGCTTCTGGTACAAGCTATTAACAGCGCAGCCGACAAGCCTGGTGTTGTGTTTTCATATACACCGCTTGAAAAGGCGCTAATTGCTATTCCTGATGACAGCACACAAGTGCTGATAGAAGGAGGCTCGGCTTTTGCGTCCGCCGCTAAAACATGCGCCAAGCGCTGGCCTGATGTGCATGAGCGACTATCGCAGTATAAAGGCACTGAGCCAGCATTTGAATATTACGGGGTGAACGAGGCTATTGAGGAAGCCTTGGCTGAACGCATCATGCTGCCGTCCGGCGGCTGGATCAGCATAACCCCCACACCTGCCATGACAGTGGTGGATGTGAACATGGGCAATGCCTTCAAGGGACGCAGCGCATCAGACGCCAAAGTGATCGTCAACATGGAAGCAGCGCTGGCTGTGCTGTATCACTTGCGCTTTCAGGATATAGGCGGACTGGTTGTGGTTGACTTCATTGACATGACCGCCAAGGGCGCTGCCAAGGAGCTGATCCAGCTTATTGAAAAAGTCACCCGTGAGGACCGCGTACCTGTGCAACACACCGGCATTTCAACATTTGGTCTGGTTGAATTTGCGCGCAAACGCAGTGGCTTGTCACTGCGGGACCGTATGCAGGTTTCAGGGCTGACACGTACACGCGTTCAGGCCGCCATGCTTGATCTGCTGCGCCGTGCCTTACAGGCGGGGCAAGCACCGCAACCCGGCACACTCGTTATCGCAGGGCCGGAACCTTTACTGGCATGGTTGAAAGCACACCCACACTATAGTGCAGAATTAACAGCCATGACCCAGCGCACTGTTGAGTTGATGCTGGGCACAACACCAGATGTTTTCCTGCGCAATACCTAAGGGGCACGGACATGAACGAGAAAGTTAAAAGCGCCGATATGGTAAAGGCCAAGTGCCCGGAGTGCAGTAAACCTGTGGTGCACGCATACCGGCCATTTTGTTCAAAACGCTGCGCTGATCTGGACCTTGGTAAATGGTTTAACGAGCAATATGTACTGCCCGGCGACAGTGAAATAAATGATGATCTGGAAGAGAACTGATCGGCAACACAGTTTCTGTGCAGAGCCTCATAAAAAATTTGGATTGGTTCCTTGCAAAAACTTCAACTCAGCGCTGGACACAACTAATAATATTGGCTAAAAGCCCTTTCGCACGTCAGGCAACCCACCTGACAGATATATGTGCCCGGGTAGCTCAGGGGTAGAGCAGCGGATTGAAAATCCGCGTGTCGGTGGTTCAAATCCGCCCCCGGGCACCACTTAAAAAACATCCTGCCTTTTGGCGGGATTTTTTTTGAATTGTGTTCCTGGGTAGCGATTTTCATCACTGTTCATACCGAGCAAAGCGAAGGTGACGAGCAACGCCGAGCCAAATCTAGCCTCGGGCACCACTTCAAAAGCCACATTAATATGCGGCTTTTTGCGTATTCAGCCCCGGGTATATTCGAGTGTCCGCTAAAAGATTTTACAATATTTGACAGGAATATCTCTGACGCGACCCTGCCAAAAGCCAGCGATGCTGCAGAACTGTGAACTTTTGGACCAAGTGGAATTGAGAGATAGGTCCTTACCAGAATTGAGAAAACGTCGCGCATCGCTCATTTCCTATTGTTGCAAAAAGACATGCAATAGGTTGTATTGTCACAATGACTAATCAAACCCCAACTATTGATAGCTCATTATGGACTGGCGAAATGACGTGTCACTTTCAAGGTAAATTTAAGAGAAGACCTCAACGGCCAGCAATAGATGTACCTAACGGTTGGTTTGCGGTGAACTTTTCACATGTTACGAAAGAAACCGACGGAAAACATGATAAGGATAAGAGTAAAGCTTATAGGCATACAGTCCATGGAAGGTGGTTTAAAATTTCAAGCGACAAAGGCTCTGTAATCAGAGTTATCCGTTTTGCTGCGAATAATCAGTTAGCATGGACATCTCAATCAGGCAAAAAGTCAATATCCGCCAAAAAAGTTATTTGGGTAGATTGGCAGGCTTGGATTGAACTGAATGGACGAACGGGCGTTTCTGACGAGTCACTCGATTTAAAATTTGAAGAAGTCGGCTGGTGGAGAGCAGCTTTGGGCGCTCTTGGACACCCTGATCCTGCTGTTAAAGTTAGCGTTTGTTTGGGACTGCTTTCTTTGGCACTGGCAGTGGTGTCATTTGTTGTGGCGCTTAACTAAATTGGCCTGCCAAACATACACAATCAACCGAGCTCAATGCTTATCAACCAACGTAATCTTGTGCTTTAGGCATCGGAGTAAATATTGAGCATTCAAACAGGTCGAATTTTTATTCTAGGCGCCGGATTTTCAGCGGGAGCGGGAATTCCACTAACCAACAAGTTACTTCCAGAAGCCGTACGACTGTTCAGGAAAGAGGCACCTGGCCTTCTTTCGCGTGTGGAAGGTTATGCGGATCAAATAGATGTCGACCTTGTTGGTAGTCCCGATGCGAAAGACTTCGCCCGATTGTGCACGTACTTAGATTTTGTCGAATTACGCGAGCATGCAGGGGGTGAACGCTGGAGTGATCAAGGCAGTAGGGAACGAATGGCCCTAAAGTTCTTTCTTGCAAAAGCAATCGCTTCCTCCACGCCAGCGTTGCCCAACATTCCAGACTACTACAAACACTTTGCCTCCAAACTTACCTCAGACGATATTGTGTTAACATTCAACTGGGACACTCTTCTCGAAATGACTCTTCGAAGGGAGGGCTTGCCATATTCATATGGTTTTGAAGATGACCATCTTGACATAATGAAGATGCATGGGTCGGTACATTGGATTCAAGGGCAGCCCACTACCATGGGGACAGGGGGTAAGAGTTTCGGGTTTCAGCCCATAGGATATTCTACGGAGATGCAGCCGACAGAAATTTACACGTCTGACGCGCTAGAAAACTCTGACAAATGGGACCAAGCACACTGCTTAACTGGAGAAGTTAAACCGCTGCTTGTTCTACCAGGATATGGGAAAACGAACGACCTTCGACTATTATCAACACTGTGGTATCGCCCTGAATTTCTAAACATAAGACAAGGCGGTATCTCAATAATCGGTCTTAGCGTCAGTGAAGATGACTACATCGTCGACAGTTTATTTCGCTATTTGTTTCGAGGTGTATTTTCGCCAGAGAGGAAAATCCGGATCATTAATCCAGATGCTAACGCAAGCAAGAAATTCAAGGCGTTGGCGGCGACGGATACTACCCTAGAAATCGTAGAGAAAAATTTTGATTCCGGGACCGTGCCTTTCTCCCTTCATGAAAACTGATTTAGCTGATTAATCCCGAATTGCTGGCTTGAAAATCCGCGTGTCGGTAGTTCAAATCTACCCTCTGGCACCACTTTTCTTTCAGAGAACGGTTCGCGTTATAGCTTACGAGCGGTTTTGTCGTTTTTACCGACACTTTTTACCGAGCGGCAGCTCGCCAACCATCCCGTAACCAATGAATATTATATTGCACTGCTGCTATTGCTAAAGCTGACACAATATTTCTGCGGCTTTCAGCAAAGTGCCGTCGTTTTTAGCAAAACACAGGCGTATCACTTTATTATTCTTAAGATAAGTTTCCCGTTGTTCCGATTGGTAAAAAGGACTGAGAGGAATGGCGGCAACGCCTATTTCTTTAGTTAACCACTCACAAAATTCGCGGTCACCCAGTGCTGATATGGCTGAATAATCCAACAATAAAAAATACGTACCTTTTGAGGGCAGCACCTTAAAACGTGAGCCTTCTAGCGCGCTGACGAGTAAATCTCGTTTTTGCTGGTAAAAACTTGCCAAACCAGTGACATGTGATGGCTGCTCTCTTAGCATTTGTGCAATGGCTATTTGCGCAGGGGTAAATGAGCAAAAGGTGACGTATTGATGTATTTTTCTGAACTCCGCAGACAGCGCGTCCGGTGCAGCGCAGTAGCCCATTTTCCAGCCGGTACAATGAAAAGTCTTGCCAAAACTAGAGACGACAAAGGCGCGCCTGAATAACGCGGGGTACCGTAAAACACTCTCATGCCTTAGGCCGTCAAAGGTCATGTGCTCGTATACTTCGTCGCTGATGACATATAAATTATATTTTTCAACCAATGTCTCTAGCGTACTAAGGTCAGACTGGCTCAGTATTGAACCCGTTGGATTGTGCGGGTTGTTAATGATAATGGCGCGTGTATTGGCATTAACGGTTTGTTCTACCAGTACCCAGTTTATTTCATAGCTTGGGGCCTCAAGTGCGATATGGCGACAAACGCCGCCTGCAAGCTCAACGGCAGGTTCGTAAGAGTCGTAGGCAGGGTCAAAAACAATCACTTCATCATTTTTGCGCACAAGGGTTTGTATAGCGACCCATAAGGCTTCAGTTGCGCCTGCAGTAATAGTAACGCCCTTCAGGCCATCAAGTTTTTGTTCAACAGTTAATTCAGTTTGATAATGCCTGTGCACCATTTCGGCAATTTGAGTTAACAATTCAGGCAAACCATTTGAGGGTGCGTATTGATTGTGCCCTTCATGAATGGCCTGATTAATTTTATCTTTTAAAAAAGCGGGTGCATCAAATTCAGGGAAGCCTTGAGCCAAATTAATCGCTTGATGCTCGTTAGCCATTATCGACATTTCAGTGAAAATACTGGTCTCTAAATTTGGCAGTTTACTGGTAAAAGCAGATGACACCAAAGGCTCCTATGATTTTATGAGCGAGCTTGCTTAAGCTCTTTTGCAAAAGCAAAACTATTGAAATTCAATATACTAAGCAACCCGACACCGAACCAACTACTGCTGGATTGAAAACCCGCGTGTCGGTGGTTCAAACCGAATGAAGCGAAGGTGGCGAGCATCGCCGAGTCTAATCCACCTCCGGCACCATTTTTCTAACCATTCGATTGTAATATGGTCATTCGAGTAGGTACAGCGAGTTATCGTTGTCAGTTTTTCTAATGTTATTTTGAGAGCTCAAGCAGCCACGGTCTGAGTCAACAGGTTCTCGTTCTTCGCAACGAAGGCTTCCAGCGTTTTGAAGAAATTTAGAATGTCTTCATTCTCATTCGTCGCATTTACTGTCACCAGCCGGATGAAAGTATCATCCCTGAACGATCCGTATCCGACCAAAAGTTCTGAATGCTCATACAGTGCCGTGCAGATGTCTTCGGCGGGAATACCTTTATAATTAAAGCAGGCCGCAATGGTGTTGTCTTCGCTGTAATCAGTATAGTCAGGGTTGTTTCTGATATATGCGCGTGCCGTATCTGCCAGTTCAAACTGCTTATCAACAATTTTTTCAAGCCCGTTTGTGCCCACACTTTTCCACAGCACCCAAAGTTTCAGCGCGTCATTTCTGCGGCCGCACTGAACGGAGGTTTTGCCCGGGTTAAAGTCATCCTCGTCGGTTTGGTAAAGATAGCTCGCATCATTAGAGAAGGAATCATGCAGGTGTTTTTTGTCTTTCACCACGATGAGGGAACAACTAAGCGGCGTGCCCAGCGTTTTGTGCGCATTGATCGTAAACGAGTCTGCGTTTTCTACGCCTTTAATTAAATGCTTGTACGTATCGCTGAAAAGGACAGCGCCGCCGTATGCCCCGTCAACATGCAGCCAGATGTTATGTTCTTTTGCGATTGCGCTGGCCGCGACCAGATCATCAAACACGCCGAGCACCGTTGTGCCTGCCGTACAGTTAATGAGGACAGGGTGATACCCTTTCGCGATGTCATCCTGAATTGTTGCGCGCAAAACCGCCATATCCATACGGCCTTGGTCGTCTGTAGCAATTTTCCTGACACCTGCGCGCCCTATGCCGACAAACGCTGCATTTTTTTGTGTACTGTAATGGCCTTCTGCTGATGTGTAGACGGTCATTTTTTGCGCTACACCTTCAAACCTTATTTGGTCATTGAAGGCATCACGGGCCATCATCATGCCCATAAAGTTGGTCATGGAACCACCGGGCGCAAGTGCGCCGTCTGCTTGCGGGCCCCAGCCGACCATATCGCACACTTCACGCAGTATCGCTTTTTCCACGCCCACCTGAGGGCCAGCCGCTTTGTATGTGTACATGCTGTTATTGAGGATAACGGACATGAGGTCACCCAGAACAGCCTTGTCCTGGCGGCCGCCAAAAAGTTGATTGAAAAACCCGGGGGTGGCTGTGCGCGGTGAGGCAAAAACCAAACTCTTTAAAGAGTTCTCAAGCGCTGTAGCGCTGATCCCTTCTTTTTGTAATTTGATATCAAGGCGCTCGTACAATTCAGTTGAGGGTATATGCTCAGCAACAGGGTTCTCTGCTTCATCCGCCAGCAGCTCACTGACCAGGCGATTGAAAATCTCTAAACTTTGTTTCATTTTCCCTCAAATTCTAATTTTTAATGTGCTGCGCACATATATAGCTCAATACGCATTCACGCAAATACAAGCCTTTGTTACTGCGAACTTGATGGAAAGTGTTAGTGTTTTGTGGTTTTGCATTACCTCCAAATTCGGTTATCGTACTTAAGTTACAGGTGGGTACATGTATGGGGAGCGGTTCAATGACCACATTTCAAAAATATATTCTAACAACAACGGCGAGCATTGCCTTAATGGCTCATGCTGGTATGGCAATGGCGCAGGATGCACCCATTGTGCAACCGGGCGCGCCGGGCAAGCCAGCGCAAGCGCTTGATGCCAAGAAGGCCATTGAGATAGCCAACAACAGCTACTCCACTGATGATGTGCAATTTATGCAGGACATGATCCCGCATCATAACCAAGCCGTACAGATGGCCGCACTTGTGGCTAGTCGCACCAATACGGAAGAGCTGATTGAAATTGCAGGTCGCATTGATGCGTCTCAAGCAGATGAAATCAGATTTATGTCGCAGTGGCTGGCAGCGCGCGGTGAAAATGTACCTGAACCAACCGCGCACGAAGGCATGAACATGTCGCATGAAATGGCAGGCATGGCATCACCAACACAAATGGCCGCATTGGCCGCAGCAAACGCGACAGACTTTGACCGCATGTTTCTGGAGCTTATGATCGCGCACCACAAAGGCGCGATTACCATGGTGAACGACCTGCTTAGTCATTCTGGTTCTGCTTACGACCCTGTGCTCTTTGATTTTGTCAGCGACATCACCAATGACCAGACCTCGGAAATCAAGCGTATGACCGGATTGCTTGTTGGCTTGTCTAACGATCCACGTGCCGGTTTGGCTGCTGGCTTTGATGATGCCGGTGAAGCCGCAATGAATGTTGCACTTATTGCAACACTGCCGCGTCCTGCCGGATTTTTTGACCCGGACAATCCGTCTGACCTTCCGCCTGTCATTGAATCTGATGATGAAGCAGGTGAAACAGATGAAGAAGCAGACGTTAAGCGCGGCGAACGCTCGCCGTTTTTGAGCTTCTCCAACACCGACATGGCCTTCTCAGGCGATAAGCTGGTTGTTGGCAGCTACCACGGTTTCAACGTTTATCAGCTACAGGAAGGTGGTACACCCAAATTATACAGCTCCGTTGTTTGTCCCGGCGGGCAAGGCGACATCTCGATTGTTGGTGACTTGCTGATTATGTCAGTGGAGCAAACCCGCGGCCGCGTTGATTGTGGCCGCCAAGGCATCAGTGAAGACGTAAGCGCTGACCGGTTCCGTGGTCTGCGGATTTTTGATATCAGCGACTTGGCACGCCCACGACAAGTAGGACAGGTTCAAACCTGCCGTGGTTCACACACCCATTCGGTTGTGTCTGGACCGGGCAAAGACGGCAAGATTGTTGTTTACAACTCAGGCACATCATCCGTGCGTAGCGAAGAAGAGCTTGCAGGGTGCGTAGGCCGCGTGCCAGGCGATGAGCGCACCGCCCTGTTCCGTATTGATGTGATTGAAATTCCGGTTGATAACCCAGCCAATTCGCGGATTGTTGACAGCCCTGCGGTGTTTGCAGACCAAGAGACCGGCAGAATAGCTGGATTGTGGCAAGGCGGCGACCACGGTGCCAACACGCAAGACACCAGTGAAACAGATCAATGCCACGACATCACGGTGTTCCCCGAAGCCAAAATTGCCGCGGGTGCATGCTCGGGCAACGGCATCATCTTCGATATCTCCGATCCGCTAAAACCAACACGTATCGATGTGGTGACAGACCCAGGCTTTGCTTACTGGCATTCAGCCACCTTCAACAACGATGGCACCAAAGTATTGTTTACCGATGAGTGGGGCGGCGGTGGCCGTCCGCGCTGTTTGGCGCATGACCCCAAAACATGGGGTGCGAATGTCTTTTACGATATTGTCGACAGAAAGCTGGAATACAGAGGCCGGTTCAAGCTACCTGCACCGCAGTCAGAGACGGAAAACTGCGTAGCACATAATGGCTCTGCTGTGCCTGTGCCGGGCCGCGATATCTTTGTACAAGCATGGTATCAAGGCGGTGTATCCGTGATTGATTTTACCGATTCCACCAACCCGCAAGAGATCGCCTTCTTTGACCGTGGGCCTATCCACGAGGACGTTCTGGTCACGGGCGGTTTTTGGTCAGCCTATTGGTATAACGGCAAAATTTATGGTAGCGAAATTGTCCGCGGTCTGGATGTAATGGCCCTGTTGCCCAGTGAATATCTGACCGAAAATGAAATTGCTGCTGCTTCCATTGCAGACCAGGGAACGGTCTTCAATCCGCAGCAACAGTTCCGGGTTTCATGGCCTGCAGACCCTGTTGTGGCACGCGCCTATATCGACCAGCTTCAGCGCAGCAATGCTTTGTCAGCATCGACTGTCTCAAATTTAACGACAGCCCTTGATCGTTCCCAGGCAAGTCTGGAACAAGGTAGCCGCGACGCAAACACAGCAAACCAATTGACAACACTCGCTACGGCGTTGAATGCAAGCGAAGGCAACGCCAAAACGCAGGAGCGATTGGCATCACTTGGTGAAACCTTAAACGGCATTGCCGCAAAACTACGTTAAGTTAAAACATGACAGAACCACATCGGCCTGAAGTTCAACAGCTTCAGGCCTTATCTATAACTACCCTTTGACAAGGACGCATTTTAATCTCACAGTTTGCTCTACCAAGATTAGGCATTAACGTTATGACAAAACGCCCTGAAAAAAAGAGTGAAACAATTGAAGTTCGCGTGTCTTACACCGAAAAACTCGCATTTATGGAAGCATGCCGCCAAGCTGGCACAACCGCAAGCCACGCCATTCGGGATTATATCGGGGATTTTCTGAACCCTGCGAGCAGCAAAACAACGCGTAATCATATGGCAACAGCAATTGGTCTTATTCTGATCGCAGGCCTAGCAGGAACGACGGCATATTTCTCTCTCAACCAGCTAAACCACATTACTGTCGGTGAAAAAGTAGTGCGCTATTTCGACCATAACGGTGACAACGTCATAACAACTGTAGACACCATAAACCTTGCAAACAAAGACACAATTAACTGGCTTTTAGCGACAGGCGATAAAAACAAAAACGGCGCGCTGGATGCTGCAGAGATCGATGCATTCGCTGATGTAACAATCGAACTACGCGCTGAGCACCTCGATGGAGCCACAGCAAGTACTGGCGAAAAAATCATTGTTATGCCGCCAAATCTGACCCCCACCGAACGCGATGCATTTTTGAAACAGCTTACCGACATACCAACTATCAGCAACAATGATCAAGACAGGTTGAAACGACTAATTGATGCCCTCAGCACGCCAAGCGTGAAAGCAGAAAGCACCAAAAAAACCAACTAGATCTGACTACCTGCATCGGCGGGCTCATAACGCCCTTTCAACCAAAGCCTAAAATCTTCTTCAAGCAAGTCCACCGTTTTAGACAAGCCATAATTTTGCCCTTCTGCCGCGAGCCACTCTGTCATTGAATTTCCCGCAGCAATGTAACGTGCAATGTCTGCAAAGATGCGTTCGTTACCTGTTTTCTCAATCATGTAATCGGCAAAGCCACGCGACTGAGCGTAAAAAGTTACAGGATTACGGCCATCGCCGCCGGCCTCAACATCTTCGCGCGACAGAATTACAACGCCACCACGCGCGCGGCCTTCAGCTGAGTTCTGCCGTGCAGCGATTAAACGGCGCGCTTGTTCGAAAGCCGGATGAGTCATGCTAAAATATGTTTCCATATCCCACATATCGCTATAATCATCGGTTTCTGACATCGTGCCAAGCAAAGCAGTTCGGCTCGCGGTTAACACCCTGTTTTCCATCAAAACAGCTGCCATCTCATCAAGCCAGTCTGGTCCTGGGCCAGCATATCGGTTTATCTGACTTGGTCTCACTTCAACCATGCTCATGGTTTCTTCAGGCCAAAAAGACCGGATGAAAAACATATGCCCCAACTCATGTGCAAGCACCCCTTGATGCATGTCTTCCGCATTCCGCCCTGCACTGTTTGCATTCAGACTTGCCTTCACGGATCGCTCTACAACAGCGTCCAGCGCCGCACCTTCCAGGTCCGGTTGTTGCCTTAACACTTGAGCACGTACACTGCGTGCCACCATTGCTTCACGGTCTTTTATAGTAAGCCACGGCAAAACAACTGGATAAACATCCGTGAGGCTTCTGCGAATATCCATATCCACAACCTCGCCCAGCACAACAGCCGCCTTTGGTGCCTTATGACCAAAAAAGCGCTCAAACGTTATTGCAGCTTTTTCTATTCCGTCCGCATACGAGGCTGTTGTACCGGGCCTGCCAATTATAACGCCCACATCACTCGTTAGACATTCCACATTCTCTTGGTTACATATATCAGCAACCGCTGTTTCGGCAGTTGCGGCCTTAGCTGAAGGGTGCAGCATGACATAGCTCGCTAATGCCACTGTAATTATATTTTTCATTCGTTTTCTCCACGCTTGTCTCTTGCTGTAGGTATAGGTGGCAAAAATCGATGTTTGCAGCGAGAGAGAAACTGTGGGGACACAGAGTTTTACAGCTCTTTTTCTGTCCGGACAGATAAGCCGTGCAATACGTGCGACAAACTAACGTGCTCTATCAGGTGTTAGAACCTCTGAACAAGTTGCGCGTATTTTCGCAACAATGAGGTTTCCGCAAACTCTCGGTCACACAGCTTAGCAAAAGCGAAAGCGTTGGTGATGTATTCTTTATCCTGCTCGGTAAGAGCTGCGTTGTGTTGTTTTCTGGAATAGTAAACATGCAGGTTTGTCAACATAACCAGCAACGCCTTGCTGGACGATGAAGCATTTTCTGCTTCAGTTTTACCTTGCCAGACAGCAAGAGTGTGTTCCGCTGATTGTTGCAGAGACGACGTACTTTTCATTGGTTCTAACACTTGTGCTGGCGCATTAGCACGCAACCATACAGTTAAAGCTTTGAGTTCAGTCACTGTTTCCAGCGCTGCTTCTAGGTCAGCCTGACCATTAAGCACATTTCTGGTAAGCTTGCAGAGGAAAGCGCGGCAAGAACCCGGACGTTTATCATATATGGAGCAACTAGTACCACACAGCGCAGGGCACGGCTGATCAAATACCGGCTTACCTTTCTTGCCAGTATAAGTTTTTATCAACGTACCGCTAAGCCGGTCCACTTCTTTCTCAGCAACATTAACATGCGAGAAAAAAGCTCCTGTGCAGCAAACACCGCAAGCCTGACACAGCTCTCCTGATTGCTTAGCAGATAGAATAACCTGAACAAGATGCTCATCGGGCTTATTGTCAGATTTTAGGTTCTCTGTCATTTTCTCATCAACTTATCGGAACCAGAAACGCAAGTATCAAACACGCTGTTACTCACTGTCCAGTTGAATTTAATCAAGCCAGACTAATTGCTCGGCAACAAAATTCTAACCTTCGATGATAACTCACTGACACAATGCAACGGCGTCTTGCCAGCATCGTCACCATCACACTGGACACACAATCCGGGTTCAGGAATTGCAAAAGCAGTGCCCGCAACAAACTTTACACCATCAAAAACATGCAAGCGACCGCGTACCATCGCAAGGACAAATTTGATCACATCAACACGGCCATTCAATCGTATCAGGCAAGCGTGTAATAAAGGGTCTGTAATGCGCGCATTTTTCGCGCAGGTAAATGTCCCGCCGTAATAGCGACTATTTGATAAAATAACACCTTCACAAGCGTGATTTTCACCGTCAATTGTGACGCTAAAGCGTTGTGGCCGAAAATGCCAAAAAGCCTTTATCGCTGCCATAAAATACGCGAGCTTGCCGAAGCGCTTCTTCAATTTGAGATTAACAGTGTGCACAACATCTGCATCAAAACCAACGCTGGCCATTACTGAAAAATAAGCGCCGTCCATGAACCCTAAATTCAACGAAACATCATTGTTGGCCATAATTGTATTTACAACATCGCGGACGCCTGCGGCCTGACCAATCTCGGCGGCAAGAACATTTGCTGTACCACTCGGCGCAATAGCGAGCTTATAATTCTGCACAGAAAGCTTATTGATGATATCGCGGATTGTGCCATCACCGCCGACAGCCAGCACCACGTCGATAGCCTCCGCAGGATCAACTACAATTGATCCGCCCGGACCTGTCTCGACATGTTTAACATTGAACCCATTATTACCGAGAGCCGCTATTAAATCCGTGACATAATGACTGTTGGCTCTTCCTGCAGTGGGATTGCTGATAACAAGGACATGCTGGCTCACTGCATTAGCTTTCTCAACTGGAATGGGATAGCAAGTATTTATCCATAACATGACATCAAACGTCGTAGCATCCAAATAAAGATAGATCAGTGCCCCTAACAGCAACCTTGATTATGGTTTAATCATCTATTTTCTAAAGCAATTGCCATATACACTGATTGCCAAAGTTGGGCATCTTGTTAAGGTGCGCTTTGCAAAACAGGCTATCGATTGGAAAATGTGTGACACAGAGTTTTGATGGTAATTTCTCAGAAGGTTGCCAGCGCATGCTGCATGCCGTTGGACACGGAAGAGAAGCAGAAGCCGTGGATACATTTAGGCAAGGGGAATTCCGACCAAAGCCTATAGAGCATAGAGCTTTTATCCAGATGCTTATTGATATCAAAGCATATGATCTGGCAGCAACTGTCGCCCAAACTGTTTACAACGAAAACAGCAAATCCATTGATAATGTTATCGCTGCTGCTCGCGCCGAACTATATGTTCAGCGCCCTGATAGCGCGATTCAAATTGCCAGCGAGGGAATGACAGCTCTAGGTAAAAGTGCCGAATTATATTTAATCGTTGGTCTTGCCATGATGTCTGTTGGCTCTCTCGATAATGCAGGCTCAGCCATTCAGACTGGCCTACAAACACAAGAATTGCCAATCGGATATGCCTATTTGGGCGAAGTGTTGCGTCTTATGGGTCGCATTGACCAAGCAATTGCCTGCCACGAGCGCTGTTTCAACGCTGGCTGTGCGGACGCAGAAGCATTTTTACTAGCAGGCAATGCTTACTACGATGATGGCCAGATCGGCAAAGCCATCAATCACTATGAAAAAGCGGTTGTTGTAAAACGCCATTACGTGGATGCCCACGACACACTCAATAAAGCATTGTGGGAACACGGTGAGCACACCAACTTTATGAAAAGCCTTGATGTAGCCATACAGAACCTACCAAGCTTGCTGATACTGCGTCTGCGACAAGTCTATTTCCGCATCCTTTCCGGCAAACTTGAAGAGGCCAAAACACAGCTTGAAAACTGTTTGAGCATGTTCGGGCCAAGCGCACGTATTTGTGCCGAGTTAGCAACAATAAATAAACAGCTAGATACCGACTTTGACCCCATTCCTCTTTATAAACAGGCTTATGCACTCGATGCCAAAGATAGCAATATGCTTAAGTCCTATGGTCGCGCCTTGATCGGCAAGGAACAATACCGCGAAGCGGCAAACATATTGACCGAATGCAAAGCAATTGATGAAAACGATCAAGAATGCCTGGCTTTTCTTGCCGCGTGTCACACACACCTGAACCCTGCAGAAGCAAAACGGGTCAATGACTATGAAGAACTAGTTCAGGTCTTCGATGTCAGCTTGCCAAGCGGCTATGAAACACAGGCTGCATTTACCGATGCACTTCTGCGCGTATTGCAGCCACATCATCAGTCAGATGCAGCGCCTATTGACCAAACACTTGTGCGCGGAACGCAAACCCACGGCATGTTGTTCAACAAAGGCGATGCTGAAATCAAAGCATTGGAAAACCAGCTTCGAGCCTGCATTCAACAATATATACAACACCTTGAAAAAACAGGCCCTGATGAGTTTAAAAATCGCATAACTGATGGCTTCGACTTTTCCGGTGCATGGAGCGTACAATTGAGCGAAGGCGGGTATCACAATGACCATGTGCATACATCAGGCTGGATAAGCTCGGTTTACTATGTGGAAGTGCCCGATGAACTGGATGATGACATCCACGAAGGCTGGCTCAAGTTTGGCGACACATACTTTGATCCTCAAAATGAAGGCCCACAACGTTTTGTAAAACCCGTTCCTGGGCGGCTTGTACTGTTTCCGTCTTATATGCTGCACGGCACAGTGCCGATAAAAGAAGGCAAGCGCCGCACAACAATCGCGTTTGATGTCGTGCCTCAATAAACGCTATTTGATCCTGCATGTAGTAGAGAGGCGTGAGCCAGACACACCTCTCATGTGTAAAAAGCTATTCTTTCAGTTCAATAACTGCACTGATCTCAACGGCAATGTTGCTTGGCAGGCTGCCCATACCAACGGCTGCACGTGCGCCTTTACCAGCTGGTCCAAAGGCTACAACAAAAACATCCGAAAATCCGTTAATCACGGAAGGTTGTTGACCAAAGTCAGGTGTTGCGTTGACCATACCCATGATTTGCAAAACCTGCTTCACGTTTGAAAGCTCACCCACGGCGCTTTTGATTGTAGACAGCATACAAAGTCCCGTACGCTGAGCCGCAGCATATCCTTGTTCTACAGTAAGGTCACGGCCCACTTTGCCAGTTGTTCTTTCATCACCACATTCCCCGTGACCGGACAAATAAAGAATGTTGCCCGCCTTGCGCCACGTAACATAGTTGGCAACCGGTGATGTCGGTGACGGCAACACATGCCCGGCTTCAGCAAGCTTTTCCTCCGGTGTGTGTCCATCTGCATATGCAGGCACCGCAAACAGAATGACCAAAGCCCAAAGATAACGCATGTCTCTCTCCATATTTAAATTTTACTGTGACGCGCACACGGCGCGGTAAATATTGTTATCCGTTAGAGCGAAACCAAAAATAGGTTCCGCACTTTCATCTCTTTTACGCAGCCAAAGTCATCCAGATGTTACTCATCTTTGACATATTGATCAAACCAACCAAGATAACGATTGTAACGATCAATTTGGAAACTTGGCCTGCGAATACCATGGTGCTCGCCGGGATACACAACAAGCTGTGTATCAACACCGCGGCGCTTCAGAACCTGATACATTTGCTCTGAATTTTGTATCGGTACATTCCAGTCAATTTGCCCACCCATGATCAATGTGGGTGTTGTAACATTACCAAGCTTGGTAAAGATGTTGATTGCATCAAGATCATCGTTCTTTTCCCACGGGAAACCAAACTCGGCCTCCCATGTATTTTGGTACATGTCGTGACCGTAATTTGCCAAATGGTTCACGACACTAGCGCCTGAAACAGCACCCTTAAAACGGTTGGATTTAGTGATCATATAATTGGTCAGAATACCACCATATGACCAGCCACCTACACCGAGACGATCACCATCGCTAACGCCTGCTGCAACCAGATGATCAGCCACTGCGTCCACGTCAGCAAAGTCAGGCACACCCCATTGACGGTTCAGCGCGTATGTGAAGGCTTCGCCGTATCCGTTTGACCCATGCGGATTAGGCAACACAGCAATATAACCGTTCGCCGCATACAATTGTCCCCATACATCAAAGGAAGCGTCATGCTGCGCCACCGGTCCACCGTGCAAGAAAAAGATGGTTGGATAAGCACGCGAAGCATCATAGTCATGCGGATAGTATACAAAGCTTTCAACCATGTCGCCGTTCCATCCGGCAACTTTCAACCGCTCAACCTTGCCCAGTTTAACGCCATCAAGCAGCGTATCGTTCAGTTGCGTAATGCGTGTTACTTTTTTGCCTTTTACCATGTTCACATCAAACGGCGCATCATGACTTGAAAGTAAAACCGCAATCGCGCCGCCATCTGCAAGTGCAAAGTCTCGCACTGAAACATCGCCTTTTGTCAGCACTTCCGGCACACCACCGCTTGTCGCAATTTTCATTAATGGATAATTGCCACCGTCCGCTGCGGTAAAATAAATTGATCTACCATTTGCTGCAAAAGTGGGATTATTGATCATCCTGTCATAGTCAGCAGTTAATATACGCGGTGTGCCACCTTCAGCGTCAACAACCGCAAGGTTACGGGTCGCATACCAGAATTTTTCTACATCTGTTGCCGTTACATAGGCAATGCTTTTACCGTCAGGGGACCATGCGGGGCTCGCGTCACTGCCTTTATTTGTGGTGAGCTGGGTCAAAGGACGTTCAACCGCACCCATATCAGCTGAAACAATCCAGATATCACTGTTTGTGTTTGCGTCAGGGTCATTATCACGTTTGGAAACAAAGGCTATACGCGTGCCATCAGGGGACCACTGCGGGTCACTGTCATCATAATCACCGGATGTTATTTGAAGCGGCTCATTATCACCGTCATATAAATATAAATGGCTACGGCGACGATCCAGATACCCCACATAATCCTGCTTGAACTGCAAGCGGTCAATCACAACCGGTTTCGGGCTTTTACTATCTGTTTTCTTCTCGGCATCTTCAGCCTCAGGGTCGCGAATAGTTAGTACCATACGCGTCCCGTCAGGAGACCATGAAAAACCCGAAACGCCGTGTTTCACATCTGTGTATTGTTGTGCTTCACCACCCATGCGGTTTAGCAACCACACCTGAGACTTTGCGTCTTTGTCGCTGCCACGTGTGCCAAGAAAAGCCAGTGATGTACCATCAGGATTCCAGCGCGGCATTGATGCGTTCGTATAAGATGCTGTTAACGGTAAAGTGGTTTTACCGTCTGTAGACGTCATCCATATTTGCCGAAACCCTCTATCTTTTTCTGTATCATTGCGCGCAACAACATAGGCAACCCAATCACCCTCAGGGCTTACCTGAATATCGCGCGGTGTCTTTAATCCTATTATATGATCAACTGTCAGCGTATCACTTTTAGCTTCAGTGGCAGCATGAGCGGCGCCTGCCTGGAAACCAAAACCACACGCAATGCCAGCTATGGTAATAGCGCGCAAAAATACATTATACTTCATGAAAATCACTCCCCCTATTGCGGCAAATTAGGACATGCACTGTACTCTTTTGCAAGGGTAAAACAAAGATGCCTAGATTGCCTCCAAACACGTCTTCGTTATAATACAGCCAACAAATATATTTTTAGGAACCTGATATGCGTCTCACCATGCTTTTTTCTGCAGTGGCATTTATGGCTGCTTCAACAACATATGCTAATGAAGACATTCAAGATGACGAGGCGATCAGAGAACTGCGCGCAGCCTCTAATGTGGCAATGGCAAAACATGATGCTGATAAGTTTGTTAGCTTCTTTGACGATGATTACATCATCACATATGGCAGCAGTGTAAAATCGCTTAGTTTGGAAGCAGAAACCAAGTCAATCAGAACGTTATTCAGTGATTTTCCGGCGGTCAAATACACGCGCACACCAATGGACATTTATGTCAGCAATGCTTTGCCTCTTGCGATGGAAAATGGCACATGGGTTGGTGGGCAAACACCCGATACAACATACCGCGGACGTTACACTGCGGCGTGGCGAAAAGTGAATGGCACGTGGAAAATACATAACGAACTGTTTGTGACACTTGCCTGCGAAGGCAAGGACTGCTGAAACCGCAAGCCCTGGCCTTCATCAAGATTGACGCAACGCGCTCCTAATTTAAATATTCTTGCGGGATAGGATAATCCGGTGTTTCGCCTTGCCAGAATATATTCATAACCCACCAGCGATCACTATGCTTCAGCAATTGAATGCTGTTAATACCACGGGCAAAAGGCTCCGCATCTTCAAGTGTTCTCTTGGAGTCGTACGTACTGAAAACCTGAACAATATTACCATAAGCATGTTGTGCGCGGCCAATTTCGCGTTCAAAGAAACCATTATCAAAGAAGAACTGATCTGCACGTTTTATGTATGCATCCACAGTAAGGGATGTTGCACCTGCTGGTGTGTTCGCGCCGCTTGGAATGAGGCGCGCATCTTTAAAGAAAAGCGATCGGAAACGATCCCAGTCACGGCGCTGTCCCTTGGGACCAGAGATTGACGCATAAACAGCAGCCACAATACTATCAACCGTGGCAACATCAGCAGGATCAGCCGCCATTGTTCCAGCTGTTTTACTTTGTGCAGACAAAGGCACAAAAGACATCGTCAATGCCAGGCCAATCGCAGCCAGTTTCAAAGCTGATTTTATCATATTTTCGCCCCCTAGTTTAAAGAAGTAATATTTCATCCAAAACAACATAAGCCCGCAAGTGCTCACGAGGCAAACATTTGTCTCATTTCAGGCTGTTGACTCGTGCTAACGAAGTTGGTATTTCTTAATTGACTAACCGGTCAGTCATTAATAAATATTGTAGTCATTCATGCGCCCCCAACTCGGAAAAGATAAAATACTCAATGCTGCAATGGAGCTGTTTGCAAAAAATGGCTACCACAATACGTCAACAAGCCAAATCGCCAAGGCCGCCGGCGTTTCAAAAGGCCTGATGTACAACTACTACAGCAGCAAAGACGCTTTATTGCTGGCCATCATCGAACATGCCAGTGCAGGTATGTTTGTTATTGCAGATACAATGTCATCTTCTCAGCCTTACGAAGACACGCTGCGCGCCTTCCTTCACGAATACGGGCAAGCATTAAAAACTCATAAAAGCTTCTTTGCTTTTCAACTTAGTCTAATTGTTCAACCTGATTTAAAAGCCATCATCGACACACACCTACAAAAGCGTGTTTCACATCTACTTTCGGCAACCGAGGCCATGTTTGAGCGCACTAATGCTGCAAACCCACACATGTTGGCACGGCGTTTTATTGCCGAGCTTGACGGCACGGCACTCCAATACCTTGCCGTATTCAAAGATTTCCCCCTAGACGAAATGCTCGAGCAAATGTTCCAGAGTTATAAGGACCCTCACCCGTGACCGCATACCAATTCAAAAAAACTAACGCCGGTGATTTGCAAAGTCTCAAACGAGAATATTTGCAAGACATAACCGCACCGCTGGACGGCATGTGGGAAACATTCGCCGATATGGCTGACCACTACACTGTACACATAGACGAGAAAACCGCAGGCTATTTTGTTGTAAACAGCGAAAAGAAACTAATGCAGTTTCATTTGCCCGCCGCACCCAATGCACCTGAGATATTTCAGCGTATCATAACTGAATTTAAGATCACTGGCGCTTTTGCAAGCACGGTGGAACCCGCGTATCTTTCATTATGTTTGGACCATCAAAGCAGAACGACCGTAAATGCATTGATGTATTACACCGATGAAACATCTCATTTGCCAGATGCTAAATTCCCTGAGGGTAGCGAGTTCAGGCTTGTGGCTAAAGGCGAGCTTGAAATTGCTGTCGCGTTCGCTGTTGAGGCGATAGGTGCAAATGAAGAATGGCTGACAGGTTACTACAGCGAGCATATTGCACAGGAGCAGCTATATGGTTTGTGGCAAGGCAATGAAATGGTCGCTGCTGGTGAGCTGCGGAAAAGCACAAGCCAAAAACCCATTGCTGATGTTGGCATGGTTGTTTCACCGCAACAACGCGGTAACGGCATTGCAACCAATATTCTCTTACAGCTTAGACGTTTAGCACGCGAGAATGGTTTGGCACCGATCTGCTCAACAGAACGAGAGAATATTGCCGCACAAAAGGCAATCACAAAAGCCGGGTTTATCGCATATCACCGTGTACTGGATATCACCTTTTAGTCTCGAATACATTCCTTGCTTGGCTCTGGCACACCGTCATAACTAAACGATATTCTACATTGCTGAGATTTGCTTACAGCATTCAGTTTTCGACTAGTACCAAATGGTGCGTGATTACAGCTGCCCAGCTCAATCTCTTCAGTAGCACCCCCAAATTCAAAACTTACTGAAAGGCTTTTCCTCTCAATTGACTTACCTGCTTTCAAGAAAGGCCGATATCGCCACTGCTTTAAAGCGCGTTTAGCTTCCGCGGAAAAACTACTTTCTTCCTCATTAGGTGCCAACGTAACGTTCTTCAATCGCCCTTTTGCATTCACATCAAATGTCAACGTCACTTGGCCTGATACATTTTCCCGATCAGCCTTCAACGGCATATTGGGTGCCATACACTGTGCCAGATTAACGAAGGCATCGGTAGGGTCACCGGCGTGAGATGGCGGCTCAGGCATCATACTTGTCGTGCAGCGCTCATCGTCTGTCAGGTCACTGACATCTGTATCATGATCGACATAGTTAAACGTCAGAGGCACATCGAAACGTGGTGATTCAACGCTATTTTGGATATAAGCGAAATATTCCCACTTCTTGAGCGCTCTGGCTGCACTTCTCGCTAATGCATTCGCAACGCGCTCACCACCTTCTTCAGCTGATGCGCTAACAATACGAATGTTCTCGGGCCTGCCATCAGCGGTAATATCAAAAAGGACAGACACCTTACCCGCTGTCGGATTTAATTTAGCCGCATAGGGTGCTGTTGGGTTAACACAGTACTCATTCTGCCAAAATGGGTTCTGTATATCCGCACCTTCTTGTGCCGTGACTGGCTGCACAAAAACAACAACCATCATCAAAGCATTAATCTGCCCCCAATGCACTTTATTCCCCTTCGACTATTTTACTAACCATTGCAACAGGCTCACCTTTCCGCATTGGCGGCGTTGCAATGACATAGTTCACCATACCCGCATAAGGCGCACGGATGGTGGCAATCGGCTCACCAAAATAATCAACCAGTTCGCCGAGCACACCGTCTTTGGCAACCGTGTAGCCGCCCTTGACACGCGCGGCAAATATGCCGTCTGCCGGGCTAGTAATCACTGTAAAGTCACCGAGCCAGACCGTTGGCTGCGGCGGCTTTTCATTGCCTGGCAGCATTTTCAGGTGGCGCAGCAAGTTCATGACACCTTCCGCATTTTTGCGCACTAGTTCTGGCGCTGTAGAGCCAACACGGCCCGCTTCTGTCGTCATTGATGGAATACCACGTGTTAATCCTGTCATGTCAGTGAAGCGCGAAGCGTCAGCAGGCAGGTTTTCCCTACGATCAATCACGATATGATCAAGGCCAAACGCCAAAGCCATGCCTTTAATCTTGGCATCCATCTCAGCATTACCTGTAACAGGCATGTAGATATACGGCCGCAAATCCTCATTTCCATCTCCGCTATGCATATCCACCAGATAATCGGCTTGCTCTATTACTTGCGTGGTTATGGCATGTGCAATGCGTTCACTTACCGTACCGTCTGCTTTACCGGGATAAACACGGTTCATGTTCTCACCGTCTACCGGGCTGTAATATATTGTACGCCCGAGGAACGAAGGCATATTTGCCACATGCACGATTATAACCGTACCACTTAGCATTGCAGGATCAATAAGCCGTGCCGCCTTTTGCAATCCAATAACCGGTGCATATTCATAACCGTGTGTACCTGCAACTAATGCAAGCGTTGGTCCGTTTGAGCGACCTTGAATAATAGACACTGGAACACGACTGCCACCGTCGCCGTTATCAGTGATATCGATGAACCCTGTAACACGTTCACCTGCTACAGCCTTTAACCCGCCCACTTCTATTTGTGCATTTGCCTGCAAAGCGCCGAGCACCAGCGCCGCGATAGCTATCATCCTATAAAGAGAGTTCATGTATTTTGCCCCACGTTATTCGTTAACCCTACCATATTCAGCTTAACCTCATATGCCACCGACATCCGAAATATTTTTTGTGGGTATGTTACGCGATGAAATTTTAGTGTCCGATATCGTACATTTTAAAGATATGAACCTAATGTCCGTAGCATTCCACTGCAACAACTCCTCCTAACATACTATAATAAAACAATGTTTTATCTCGCATAGTTTGGCCTGCAGTTTGCTTTGTTATCCGCAGGAACAAAAGAGGTAGTGATATGTTTGGCAGTTATCTGACAGTGGCGATCAGGCTTTTTCTTCGCAACAAACTTTTCAGCATCATCAATATTGGCGGCTTAACGGTTGGCCTGACCGCAGCGTTTTTCATCATCCTCTTTGTCAGAGCAGAAATCGGGTATGATACATGGATACCAAATGCGGAACGTATTTATACTATCGAGACGTCATACGCACCGCCAGGACGCGCACCCAAACAACTTGCTCGCTCGCCCAGAGAGTTAATACCAGCCCTTGAAAAAAACTTCGCCGAGATCGAGGACACCACACGCTTTTATGCTGGTGTCGCTCCAATAAAAATTCAGGACATACAGTTTTCCGAGCCAGCATTCATTATTGAAGAAACCTTTTTTGACGTACTAGCCCTGCCATTCGCGGAAGGTAGCGCTGATACAGCACTTAAGAACGGTGCTGCTGTCGTTATCACACAGGCTATAGCTGAAAAGTATTTCCGCGACCAAACAGCACTTGGTAAAACCATTACGGTGGGTGAACAGGACTATCCGATTTCCGGCGTGTTGCAACCTTTCTCTGGTCGCACGCACATGGACTTTGAAGTGCTACTATTCAACGGACCCGGTACGCTCGATAGTGACTTTATCGACTGGACATCAGCACGGCTATACAGCTATTTTCAACTCAGGAGCGGCACCAACATCGAATCTGTAGCATCATCTTCTCCAGAGTTTCTCGATAACAATGCCTTCTTCTCACCGGAAAGCTGGCGCGATTTTAAACCCAGCGAGGTGATGGCGCTTTCATTTCTGCCTTTGCCTGATATTCATTTACACCAACGCGGTGAAAACCCGATAAAACCTGCCGGCAGTGCCGCGCTTGTGTATGGCTTCATCGGTATCGCTGTTCTGATACTGACCATGGCTGGTATTAATTTCATCAATCTTTCGTCTGCAAACGCAACATTACGAGAAAAGGAAATAAGCCTCCGCAAACTGGTCGGCGCAAGCCGAGGCCAACTTATATGGCGACAGCTTGCTGAAGCACTTTTTCTGGTAGGCATCGCATTCTTGGTATCCCTTACTTTGATCGAAAGCCTCGCCTCTCTTGCATTCAACTGGATAGGCATTACAGGTTTCAACAATATTACTCTTGAAGCTGACTTTCTGATAATTGCAGCAATCGCCAGCATAGTCACAGGCATACTTGCGGCTATATACCCTGCGATACGGCTATCTTCCCGAACACTTTCAACCGCTTTTTCCGGTGGGCGTTCAGCACCGCCTGAAACCGCCCATTTCCGCCTTGGCCTCATCATGATCCAGTACATTGTCTCGATTGTCTTGATGATCACGGCAGGGCATTTTTATTTGCAAACACGCTATGCAATGACAGCCGATTTAGGCTTCACTGCTGACAATATCGTATCTTATTGGGGCCTGTCCGGTGCGCAGGACGCGGAAACACAAAAAGCCTTAACTGCTAACTTTCGCCGCGTACCGGGCGTAGCTTATGCAGGTAGAATGGCACAAATGCCAGGTAGAGGATCTCAAAACAATGTCAGCCTTCAAGTTACTGACATACCAAATCAAACAAGTGCAGATTTGGCAAATACGCCTTTAGAAGCAGTAACCGTTCAAGCCGTTGCTGCCAGTGTGGATTTTGATCGCACCCTTGATATCACAATGCTTGCGGGGCGCAGTTTCGAAGCCGGACGCCAAGCTGACACTCTAAGCGAAGCACAAGACGGTGCCGTGCTCAACACCGATGCACCTGCCTCTATCATTATAAATGCCATGGCCGCTAAAGCACTTGGCTTTACAAACCCACCACAAGCGATTGGGGCAACATACAGAATGAAAGATTATCTGAGAGATACTGTTCTCGTTCAGGTAATCGGGGTTGCCGACAATGCTCATTTTCAAACCATTCACAGTGAAATGGTGCCAATGCTGTTTGTAGACGCCAGTGTGTTTTTGAATACGATCGCCGTTAAACTGGAAACAGACTATACAACTGAAACAATCCAGCAGCTGGATGCACTTTGGCAAAATTACATTCCGGGCGTTCCTGTTCTTAAAACATTCCTTCGCGATGATTTGTCGGATCAATACGCACTTGAAGACCGCTTGACCCATGTATTCAGTGTGTTTGCCGCGCTTGCTATCGTGATTGCATTTTTGGGTATATTTGGCCTTGCGGCATTCAACGTTGAACGCCGGACAAAAGAAGTTGGTATACGCAAGGTGCTTGGTGCAACGATAAGAGACATTGTTCAACTGTTTGTTTGGCAATTCTCCAAACCGGTCCTGATCGCTAGTATCATTGCATGGCCGCTTGCTGGTTTTGTCGTTCAAAACTGGCTGCAACAATTTGCATATAGAATTGACTTGCTCCCACAAATATTCATCAGCGCAGGCGGCACTGTGTTATTGATTGCGTCACTAACAGTAGCAAGCCACGCCATTCGCATTGCACGCATCAATCCGGTTTTTGCCTTAAGGCATGAATAACAAGCGCAATACAAAACCCTCGCCATCTATATCATGCATGGTACCATTCCCGGATTCGCACGGGAGGGACTAATGATGGGTACGTTTCGAATTATTACTGTAGCACTTGCAACAGTTGGCACCCTTGCTGTGCAAGTGGCTGCCCAACAGGACAATGAAACCGCGCTAGAGCACCAGCGCCGTATATACAGTGCCCATACCATAGAGAACTTTGATGATGGCGGCCCGGTTAGTCACTATGTTTGGAAAAACTTTCCTGCATTTTACAACCACGCAACCATTGCCCGAACAAAGTCTGAAAGACCTCTCGAAAAAGCATTCAGTTCAAATGTTACAGGCTTTCGTGTTAGCGAAAAAGAAACGCTGGATCAGCATGTACAAAACAATCCATTTGTGGACGGCGTTGTTGTGCTCTCACACGGCAAAATTGTTTACGAAGCCTATCCTCGTATGAACAACTATGACCGCCATATAGGCTGGTCCGTGACCAAGGTATATATTTCCACCGCACTTGCAGCCCTGGAGCATCAAGGCCGTGTTGATGTCAGTAAACCTGTGGAGGTTTATGTACCAGAACTTAGCGGTAGCGCGTGGCAAGGGATAAGCGTTCGTGATATTGTTAACATGGCTTCAGGCATTGATTGCCGTGATGCAGACGGTTACCAAAACACAGGTACATGCATATACCGGTATGAAGAAAGCCTTGATCTAACGGCGCCGCATAACACCCCGACTACGACGCTTGAGCACTTGCGTTCTATGACACTGCACCGCGATCCAAACACTGTATATGAATATGTTTCACCGAACACGTATGTCACCGGCCTAATAATAGAAAATGTAACGGGCCTGCCGCTCTCGAAAGCCTTGCAAAACCTTCTATGGGACAAAATTGGTGCCGAAGCTGATGGCATGATGATGATCAGCAAAACCGGTAAAGCTCTGGCGCATTCAGGTCTGTCAGCAAGGTTGCGCGACATAGCAAGATTTGGACAAGCTTTCACTGCTCCAGCCACAATCGGTGTTGTTGGTACTGGTCATTTAAATGACTTACAGAGCGCAAACGGTATTCGTTTTAATACTGAGCAAACCGCGCGGCATGCGCGCATTTTTCGAAATGACACACCCACACACGCAGCATGGCAATGGGATATGATCTGGACTGACGGCAGCGCATTCAAAGGCGGCTATTCTGGTCAGGGCATATATATTGACCCCGCACGTGATCTGGTTGTGGCGTTCTTTGGTACTTCGGGTACATCTGGTGAAAGTCATGACCTTACGCGCATCGCCCGCGCGCTTTCGCTTTCAAACCTGCCTACCCGTTAATCATATTGACCTCATAAGTGGGACAAGCCAGTCGATAACGGCTCGCACAGCTGGTGCGCGGCGCATATCTTCATGAACAACAAGCCATATCTCGCTTTGTTCAAGGTAAATTGGCTCTGAAACACAAATCAGGTTTTCTTCAGCATCCCCCACAAACATAGGCAAAACAGCAAGGCCAACACCTGATTTAACTGCATCCAAAAGCTGAAAGGTTTGCGAACATTTCAGAACAGGCGGAATTTCAAGCCGCGCATGCAACCAGCGAAATGATGCCAGATTTTCAAGTGCCTCAGCACCGCCGATCCAATCACACTTAACAAACCGCTGCTCTGAATAAGCATCAGGATTATGTGCGGTATAATCTGCTGTTCCGTAAACCGCGAAGGACGCATCCAACAATTTTCGCAGCACAAGATCACCTGATGTTGGGCGTGTGTTTCTGATCGAAATATCTGCATCACCGCGGCTCAAATCACTGAGTGCGTGAGACGTGATAAAAGAAATATCGATATCAGGGTGCTCGGCATAAAACGAAGGTAATCGCTCCATAATGAAGCGGGAAAACCAAAAGCCTGTCGCCAACCGAACAGTACCTGCTGCTTGAACATCAAGGGTGCGCGTAAAACGTTCAATTGCCTGTATCGGCTCATCAAGCTTTTCAACAAGCTCGCGCAACCCTTCACCTTCATTGGTCAAGGAATAACCCTTAGGGCTACGGTCGAAAAGACGTGCATTTACGGTTTGCTCCAACCGTGCCATCTGCCGCGATATGGTCGGAGGACTAATGCCCAAGTCTTCAGATGCAGACAGTAAGCTACCTGCATCTGCAAGCGTACGAAAAATACGTAAATGGTCCCAGTTTATCGTGCTCATCATGCAACCAGCATATCGCCAGAGGCGAAACGCCTCAATGCATGGTTTTTCAAAAATGAAAAACCATGCATGCAAACCAGGCCTGCCAACAATCATCATTTAAGGAGAAAATATGCGCCACACTCCTGGGAAAAGAAGGCATAGAGGTTACAATGGCCACGCAAAACAACACCGACGACTTTCAGATGATTATTAATGCTGCGCTTGATTATGCATACGGCGTTGCCAGCAAAGATTGGGACCGCATTAAACGTGCATTTGATGTGCCTAAAGCCCAAATGAAGCTTATTACCGGCACGCCAAAAGACGAAAAAGTTTATGTAATGGCAATCGTGGATGTATGGGAGAAAATATGGTCTCCGCTACCGCTTAGCCCTAATCACATTGTTGAGTTTTTGAACATATCTATTCAGGAAGGCCGCCTGGCGAACGTGACCATGAAGAATAACGGCGTGTTTCTTGACTATCTCTCGCTGTATAAAGTGGGCGGTAAATGGAAAATATATGACAAACTTGCGCGCAGTCTGGACGGAGCCAACATTCCTGAAGAAAAGTTAATCAGCCTCTTTGGTCAACAAGAATAGAGAGGGTGCAATGACAAATTATCCTCTTATCGGGTTTATTGGCATGGGTATGCTCGGTGAAGCTTTGGCAGAGATGATACTCGTTGAGGTTGGAGCTTTATCTGTTTGGAACCGTACGCGTAAAAAATGTGACGCTATCGAGAAAAAAGGCGCATTCGCTGCAGAAAACATTGATGAGCTTATGCAAAAATCGGACTGGATATTTTCCTGCTTAAGCGATGACGCAGCAATGCAAGATATCACTAAGATCCTAAGCGAAAATAATACGGCAGGCAAAGTTCACATTTCAATGACAACAGCTTCACCTGATGCCGTTCATGAAGCAACTGCGATAGCACGCAATGCTGGCATTACATTCATCAACTGCCCAGTGATGGGGCGCCCAGACATTATTCGCGCAGGCAAGGCAGGCTTTATGGTAGCCGGAGATCAGAAAACGGCTCAAACTTTGATACCACTACTGCGAAAAATTGGAGCCAACACAGCCTACTTAGGCAATGAACCTAAAACTGCTGCAGCATATAAGCTCGCAGTCAATTACTATATTGCAACGGTTATTGCCGGACTATCCGAGGCATTCACAGCAATCGAAGCTCAAGGCCTCAAACCAAAAACGCTACTCGATATTCTCATGAGCGGGCCAGCAGGAAGCCCTGTCATGGAAATGTTTGGCACGGCAATTTTAAACCCTGATGAAACTGAAGCTCTGTTTCAAACTCATCTAGCGCACAAAGACATGACATATTTCCGCGGCGCAAATGAAGACAATTCAAACCTTCATTTGCTCACCGGCATTCTTGAACACTTTGAGCAGGCAATAACACAAGGCAACAGCACCTCAGACTGGAGTTATTTTGCGCGCCACAGTTTACGCAAGTAATCAATCCTTGCTGCTTACTTTGACAAAATCACTTGAACCAACCGCTCTTCAGGCATATAGACCGCGCAAGCCCATTCTGGAAAGCAATCATATGTGTTATGTGCTAGCACACTGATTATTCCTTAAAACCCCGCCCATGATGCGGGGTTTACTCTTTCCATAACCATAGCGTCGCACCGTATGCGGCCAATAAGTACAAAGAACAAGGTACGTCATGTCTTTATCTCAACTGCAAACCGAATGGTTTGGCAACGTGCGTAGTGATCTTCTCGCCGGTATGGTGGTTGCACTGGCCTTAATACCTGAAGCAATCGCATTCTCGATCATTGCAGGTGTTGATCCAAAAGTCGGGCTTTATGCGTCTTTCTGTATTGCAGTTGTGATTGCAGTTGTCGGTGGCAGACCTGGTATGATCTCTGCTGCTACAGGGGCGATGGCACTGGTGATGGTGACACTAGTTAAAGACCATGGCTTACAATACTTGCTGGCAGCGAGTGTATTAACTGGCGTTTTACAAATTATTGCAGGTTATCTAAAGCTGGGCGCTTTGCTGCGATTTGTCTCAAAATCCGTTATGACCGGTTTCGTGAACGCGCTTGCCATATTGATATTCATGGCACAGTTGCCCGAGTTTGTTGGCGCTGGCTGGCAAATGTACGCAATGGTTGCTGCGGGTCTGGCCATTATTTACCTGTTTCCTTATGTGACAAAAGCAGTACCATCGCCGCTGGTAGCTATTGTCGTATTAACTGTATTCAGCATGTATGTGGGCCTTGATATACGCACTGTTGGTAACATGGGAGATTTGCCAGACACATTGCCGTTGTTTTTGATCCCGGACATTCCGTTAACATTTGAAACACTTGCCATCATCTTTCCGTATTCCGTGACGTTGATGGCTGTTGGCTTGCTAGAGTCGCTAATGACCGCCGTTATTGTAGATGACCTGACAGATACACCAAGCGACAAAAACAGAGAATGTAAAGGCCAAGGCATTGCCAACATCATAGCGGGCTTCTTTGGCGGTATGGCAGGCTGCGCCATGATTGGGCAATCGATCATTAACGTGAAATCCGGCGGACGCGGCAGGCTTTCAACTTTCTTTGCCGGTAGCTTCTTGTTGTTTCTCATTCTTGTTCTGAGCGAATGGGTCCAACAAATTCCAATGGCTGCGCTCGTCGCCGTAATGATTATGGTATCTATCGGCACATTTAGCTGGACGTCCGTGACAAGTTTGAGAACACACCCTAAATCTTCCAGCCTCGTGATGATTGCAACGGTTGCTGTCGTTGTTGTCACGCATGACTTGGCACAAGGTGTGTTTGTCGGTGTCCTTATGAGCGCCTTGTTCTTTGCCCGTAAGGTAGCACACTTTTTGCACGTTAAATCTGAGCTGGATACAAACAGCAACACCCGCACATACCAGATAACTGGCCAAGTATTTTTTGCGTCTGCATCACAGTTCAGCAATGCATTTGACTTTAAAGAAGTGGTTGAAACGGTAACAATTGACCTGACGCAAGCACATTTCTGGGATTTGTCTGCGGTTGGGGCACTTGATAAAGTCGTACTTAAGTTTCGACGCGAAGGAGCCGATGTCAACATTCTCGGTCTTAATGAAGCCAGCGCAACCATCGTTGATCGTTTAGGTATATACGACAAACCGGGCGCTGTTGATCTGGTAACTGACCATTAAAATGCCGCGGCATAGACGGATTTGAATTAAAGGAAAAGCCATGACAACCATCCTTGCGTGTATAGACGGATCAGCGCATATGCCAAGCGTATGTAAACTCAGCGCTTGGGCCGCCAAACAAACAGGTAAAAAGGCGATATTACTGCACGTGGTTCCTGCGCATGCCGACCATGCATCACACGATGACCTGAGCGGCCAAATTGGTCTGGGTGCAAAAACAGACCTGATGGATACATTGGTACAGTTAGATGCGGAACGCGCCAAACTTGACCAGAAAAAAGGTCAGCTTATGTTTGAGCAAGCAAGCGCATTATTCACAGAATTACACCGAGAAACACCAGACATTGTACACCGGCGCGGTACATTGGCAGACACTGTTGCTGAATTGGAAACAGATGTTGAGTTAATTGTTATCGGTAAGCGCGGCGAAACTGCCACTAAGTCAGGACATCTGGGCTCAAACCTTGAACGCGTAACGCGCGCCGTTAGCAAACCGCTTCTGATTGCAACTAAAAGCACCAAACCTGTTGATCAGTTTCTCATTGCTTATGACAACAGTGCAAACAGCAATAAAGCGCTGGCGTATGTTTGCAAAAATAAACTGCTGCAAGGCGCTACATGCCACCTGTTAACCGTCGCTACTGAGACAGAAGCAGCAAAAACCGCACTATCAAATGCGAAAGCTAAATTGATTACAGCCGGCTTCGACGTAACCGCTACACTCAAAAATGCTCACAGTATTGATGATGCCGTTTCCAGCTACATTGCAGACAATAATATCAACTTACTTGTAATGGGCGCTTACGGTCATTCTGCCATTCGCCGCATGATATTTGGCAGCACAACCATGGCACAAATTGAACGATCAAAAACGCCTGTTTTGCTATTCAGGTGACATCTGTCCGCCACTGTAAACAGAACCGCAGGTATAAAATTGGTTTAGTTAAGCTTTTCATGCAGCGCCCCAGTTGATACACTATAACATTGTATAATTCTGGGAAGAACAGATCATGTCACCGCGCGTATTAATCAGCTTTTTCTTTCGCTTTTTGACGTTGCCTATTATCCTTGGTGCAACAACGCTGCCTTCAAGCGCGCAAGATACAGACGGCGCACCTATCACTTTTATGCACGGGCTTAATCAGCCTGAGTATGACCAAGTTTCTTCTGAAACGCTTGGGCGTGATTTCCATGTTTATATCAGGTTGCCGGCTGGCTACCACGAAACAGAGGCAAAATACCCAGTTGTTTACCTGTTGGATGGCGGCGCAACATTCCCCATTCTTGGCGGGTATTATAACTATTTGTCTTTCGCAGGGGATGTGCCCAACATGATCGTGATAGGCATCTCATATGGCTCCAACACTCTTGAAGGCGGTAACTTCCGTAGCACAGATTATACAGCTGCGTCCCCAGAACGACGTTATTGGGGCGGCGCGCCCAAATTCCAAACCTTCCTGACGACAGAGCTTTTACCAAAAATGGAAGAGAAATACCGGATTGATACTGCGCGGCGTATTATCTTTGGCCAATCACTTGGCGGTCAGTTTGTTTTGTACACAGCCTTAACCAAGCCTGATCTGTTTTGGGGGCATATTGCCAGTAATCCGGCATTGCACCGGAATCTTCCATTTTTTCTCAACTTCACCCCGGTAGAAGAAAGCAGCAACAGTATGTTGTTTGTCTCGCTGGCCGAGAACGACGAGGAACGGTTCAAGGTACCCGCAAATATATGGGTTAACGCTTGGCAGGCAAAAAGCACTAAACCGTGGATATTCAACACCAAGACCCTCGAAGGCGAAAATCACTTTTCTGCTGTTACTGGCTCTTTTCGTAATGGATTAAAATGGATGTTTTCTGAGCACACCAACGACACAACACCTTAATACCTCCCTAGACCTCTATAGAATACGGTTCTTTATGCACTCATGCCGTGGGACCCTATGTGATTTACTCACATTATCAGGGTGTATAAACAAGCTATCTGGATAGCGTTTTCAGAATTTCATCCCGTGTTCAGCCCACAATTTGCAACTCTTGGTTAATGGTTGCAAATAAGGGTTATAGTTTTCATAATTAAACAAACATTAAGGTTTAAACGATTAGCTTGTTTTATACGTTTGGGGGCGTTTCATTAGGATACTTAGCGTGAAAGTGGCTACAGGATTTTTTGCCGTAATTTTCGGGAGCTTGCTTTCCGTATTTCAAGTAGTCGCTGATGACACTTCTGCTAAAACGCGCCTTTTATATTTCTCTTCTTTTCCTGAAATTCGACAAGCGGCCGATGCACCCGGCCTCGCCGAGTTAGCAAGCGCTATCAAGGCAAAAAGCCAGGAAGTACCTGAAAGTTATTTTATTGACGGCGGCGCATCGCTTGGTCCGTCCGTTCTTGGCTCTATGGATGCTGGTGCACATATGGTCGACCTATTGAATGCCCTAGAACCAGCTTTCATGGCTATTGGAAAAAAAGAATTTTCATATGGGTTTGATCACTTTGTTGTAAACGCCCATGCAGCAACTTTCCCTATTGTCACGTCCAACCTTATCGATGTGCAAACCGATAAGCCCATTGCAATAGCTGATAGCGATTTCATCATTGATGCAGAGCAAATGACCATCGGCTTCATTGTTTTGACATCTGCGTCAGCCGTCACAGAATACGGAGCACGGCAAATCAGAGCTCTTGAAACTAAACAAGTGGTAACCACAAAATCAGCTCAATTAAGAGAAGAAGGCTCAAATGCCATCATATTACTGGCAGACACAGACTTCGATGACCTTAGCTACCTGCAAGAAGAAGCCTTAGTGGATGTCATTTTTTATGCGCACAATTTTGACAATCCATACTCTGTAGATAATCAAGGTCAAAAACACAGCGATGGAGCTTTAGACAATAACCTGATTGTGCTTGATTTATGGCAAGAGGTAGGACCAAACGGCACAAGCATATTAAAAACAGATGTTTCCTTTACAGATATCAGCACATACAGCCCTGAACCTGCTGTTGATGCACAAGTCAAATCCTATCAAACGCGGCTTGATCATCTGCTTGGTTCAACGCTCGCCACATTGAAGCACGGTTTTAACACATACAGAGATAACGTTCGTTCCAGTGAAAATCCTTTTGCCAACATTGTCACTGATGCAATGCAAGACGCAACAGGTGCAGATGCTGCAATTATCAATGGAGGCTCCATTCGGGGCAATACGAACTATCACACCGGGCAACAGGTTAACCGCGGTGATATTCAACGTGAATTACCATTTGAAAATCGTGTAGTTCTATTAAGTCTGGAAGGCTCTATTATCAAAGAAATAATAGAGCAAGGTATTGATTGTGGACTGCGCCTTGACGGTTGTTTTATCCACTTCAGCGACATTAGGGTGGTCTATGACGCTAACCTTCCAGCAGACAACCGCATTACTAGTATTGAAATGAACGGTGAAAAGCTAAACGATAACCGTTTCTACCGCGTAGCTGTCTCTGATTTTATGGCGCGCGGAAATGATGGTTTCACCAAGCTGGAAAATGCAGAACGTATTACTGAAAAAGGCACCAATCGATTTATCTGGCGGATTGTAGCTGACTATGCTGCTGAAATGAAAATACTTGGCATGCGCACTGATGGCAGACTTAAGAATACAGCTGTAGAAGGTTTGACACCAAATTAATGACCAAGACAGCAACACATTCCAAACATAAGTTTGGCCTCAGTTTTCGCATCAACGGCGTTATTACCGTATTGCTTATTACGGTTTTGGCTATTGCGACATTTTCTTATCGTTCTCTTCGAGACTTCAGTGACCAAATCAGCCTCTTCTCTCAGCAAACACTGCCTGCACTTAATAATACAATTACGCTAACAGCCTCGTTAGAAGAAGTGGTACATGGAACAGAAAGCCTGATGAACAGCGACATTCAGGCCAGCAGGCGAATCGCTTATACAGAAACCGTTGCTAGCCTTGGTATCATCAGGTCTTCTCTGAGCAACAATAATAATAACATTGCAGAATCCGAAGAGTTGGCCACAATTATCGACATTTTGTCCAACACGACAGAAGATTTAAACAAACTGATCGACGAACGGATAATGCTGGCAGATCGCGCAAGAGCAGTGACCGACACAATCGGGCAATGGGTATTAAATGATCTACAAACACCTGAGGGTGACGATGCCGAATCTGTAGACCCTGCCTATCTGTCCTGGTTTGGACAATTCAGGCAATTGGTCATCAGTGCCGGACAAGTATCCGGTCAAAACAGTGCGCGGGACCAAAATCGCATCATAAGAGCCTCAAACAGGCAAATGCGCACCTTAGAGAGAAACATTGAAACACTTGCACCAGCTTCCAGAATTAAAGCACAAGAACAGCTTGAAGGGTTCGTTACAAATTACACAAGCGATGGCGGCTTATTTGAGGTTCAAAAAGCGCTTAACGGCACAACGGCCCGCTCACAAGCTCTTGCCCGGCAAATGCAGGTACTCGTTGCCGAGTTACTGCGCAAAACGGAAGATCTGGCTGCCAGCAATAGCGCCCAAGCCCAAACCGCAAGCGACCAATTAGCGGCAAAAGTGAAACAACAAGTTACGTTGTTTCTGATCGGTGCTATTTTTGCCATTGTCGTAGCTGCATTAAGTTATGTTTTCATTGGGCGGCAGGTAATACAAAGACTACTCTCTCTACGAGAGGCAGTAACTAACCGCGCTTCTGGCGGAGAGAAACCAGTCCCAACCGACGGAAACGATGAAGTCACCGATATCGGCGAAGCCGTACAGTATTTCATTCAAGAGATTGATGGCCGCCAACAACAGCTACAAGCCAACGCACAACAACTACAGTCTGTCATAAGGCTTTCACCTCAGGCTATGTGCATCGCAACGGAAACAGAAATACTGTATTTTAACGAAGCTTATATATCAGTGTGGGATCAAATAAACCCTGGCATACCTTTTGACTACAAACTCGGACATGCAGGTATTCCAGATAAGCTTTTATTACCATCAAAAGCAGGCGATACCATTCATGTGTCTCGCCATGCAGTAAAAGGAACAAGCAGGATAGTACAATGGTTTGACTTGGCCAGCAGTTCAGTTGAATGGCACGGCACACCTGCAAGGCAAATCGTTATTGTTGATGTAACAAAACAGGTTCAGGTTGAACACACCCTGGAAGAAGCACGCAGAAAAGCAGAAGCTGCCGCACAATCAAAAAGTAACTTCCTAGCGATGATGAGCCACGAAATCCGTTCTCCTATGAACGGTATAATTTCCGTCGGTGAGATATTGGAAGGCAGTAACCTTAACAAGGAACAGCGTGAACTTGTGCAGGTCATCAATCAGTCCGCAGAGACATTACTGACTATATTAAATGACATCCTGGACTTATCCAAGATTGAGGCAGGTAAACTGGAAATCGCAACGGCCGATTTTGAATTGGCATCGGTCATACAGGGTGTTGCAAATCTATTAACTGCTGCTTTTGAACAAAAAGGTTTGACACTAAAGGTTCAGGTTGATCCAGATGTGCCAAAACACATCCATAGTGACGAAAACCGTATACGACAAATTCTCTTTAACTTGCTTGGTAATGCCTTAAAATTTACAGAAAGCGGTCACGTAAACGTAAATGCATCGCTTGTTACTCCTAACAGCAAAAACGAACCACTCATTCGTATTTCTGTAAAAGATACAGGCGTTGGTATAGCGCCGGAAGTCATAGAACGCCTGTTCCAACCTTTTGAACAGGCAGACTCGACAACAGCACGGCAGTACGGTGGAACAGGTCTTGGCCTTAGTATATGTAAACGGTTGGCAGAATTACTGGATGGTGAGATCAAAGTTGATAGTTCTGTTGGTAAAGGTTCAGAATTTGTGCTGGATATTCCACTTCAAATTGCTGTTGCAGACGAAGACACACCCACACTTACCAATGAACAATCCTTGGAAACCGAAGGCAATCAATTAAAACGTATTCTTGTTGTTGAAGACAACAAGGTCAATCAACTAGTCATTGGCAAAATTCTTAAATCACTTGGTTATCAATGGGACACCGCAGATGATGGCCTCAATGCACTTGAATTATTTGACCGTAAAACGCACGACTTAATTCTGACTGACCTGCGTATGCCGCGCATGGATGGATTTGCCCTTGCCCGCGCTATCAGGTCTGATGAAGAAAAAGGCACCCGTATCCCAATTGTTGCCCTATCTGCTGATGCAATGGATGAAGCACGTAAACTAAGCCAACAGTCTGGTATAGATGCCTTCTTGACCAAGCCTGTAAAGGTAGATGATGTGCGCCAATGTCTGAACAGTTTTTAAATTCAAAACCCATTCGAGTACGCAGCTTATTTTTACAAAGTAACTAAAACTCTAGCGCGCATCCAGTTCAGAAAAATACTGCGCGATATCATCCATAATTGCCTTGAGGCGCGGCGATGTTTTAAAAACTTCATGCGTTATCATCCACAAACGCCAACCAGCATCAGGCAATATATCTGAAGCACGTTTAAGCCTTGCATCATTATCACCCATAAAAATTGGCAAGCGCCCTATACCGCCTGCTGCAATCAATTCCTGCTTTGCCCAAATATCATCCGTATGAACAGTTGAGATACCACCAAGTGCTTGCTTCATGTCGGGTGAAACAGGTACTTCACCATGCCGCATTACGTGAACGGCATCGGTTCTATCGTATGCACAACTTTCATATACTGCCCCTCTCAATGTTCTGAGCATCTGACCCGACAACGGATAGTCAGGCGGCTTTCGCAGGATACGCAGTGCAATGTCAGCCTCTCGTGCTTCAATTTCCTCCAGTTTATAGGTTGCGACAATATCAAATGTATATTCAGGCCGTTTTCGCACCATATCGGTAAACATTTTTGCGGTAAAAGGCGCGATATGGGGAGGCATTGTAATACGAATAGGTCCGCCAGAATTTGCATCGCCTCGAAACAACAGCTGTTCTGCTGACGTCAGTGAGGCTTCAGCGGTTTCTGCTGCAACAAGAAGTTCTCGCCCTATAGCGGTTAAATTATACGTTCCATCAGCGCGAACAAAAAGCTTAACGCCAAGCTTTTCTTCAAAACCTTTCAGGCGCCGACTAATCGTTGTGCGGTTCACATTTAATTGTTCAGCTGCCGCTTCCAACGTTCGAAATCGGGAAAGCGCCAGCAATATTGGCATTTCTGCCCAAATATAGTCCATATGTGCAAAATCGCTCATTCACTTGCAATAACACACGTTGACTAATAATGCCAAGACGAAAAACTAATGCGCATCAACAGCGAAGAAGAGATAATATGATAAAAAAATCTACCCAAATATTAACGATAATCACCAGCCTTATCACAATAGGGCCAGTATCAGCACAAGTGGAAGATAGTGAATTAGCGCGCCATGATTTTCCTTATAAGTCCAATTATGTAGAAGTTCTCGGCTCCAAAATGCATTATGTCGACACCGGCGGCGAGGGCTCCATCGTTGTCATGATCCATGGTCAACCAACCTGGTCTTATCTATGGCGCAATGTAATTCCACATGTTGAAAATGAGCACCGCGTTATTGCACTCGACTTAATCGGGTTTGGAAAGTCAGACAAACCTGACATTGAATACCGCGCAACCGATCACGCACGTTATCTACAAGGGTTTATGGACACGCTCGCACTGGATGACATCACACTGGTTGTTCATGATTGGGGTTCCATGCTCGGTTTTGACTTCGCCGCCAAAAACCCAGAACGCATCAAAGCAATCGCCTTTATGGAAGCTGGCGTTATCACGGCACCTCCTGAAGTGCCTTACGGGCGTGTTAAACCAAAACTCTCCGGTGAAGCCCCCACTGTTATAGAAGGTTTTGCCAACCTGATAGGACAAATCAGAACCCCTGGTGTCGGTGAAAAGATGATTCTAGAAGACAATTTCTTTCTGGAGCGTTTGGTACTACCCAGCTTTGAAGACCTGCTGACTGAAGATGAAAAAAATGCATACCGCGAACCTTTCAGCGAAGGTAAAAACCGTCGGCCTATGCTGCAATTCCCACGCGATGTCGCCATTGGTGACAAAGCGCCCCAATACACACTTGATATGATGAAAAACTACAGCATGTACCTGCTTAAGCAAAAAAACATGCCCAAGCTGCTTTTGCATTTAAGTGAAGGCTTCCTCATTCAGCGCTGGGACGTGGAATGGATGCGCCGCAATTACGAAGACCTCACTGTCCATAATATGGGCCCAGGCGGGCATTATATGCAGGAGTTCAACCCAGACGGTATTGGCAAGGCAATAAATATCTGGATGCGTGACAACAACCTTTAATCAGAAAGACCAACAATGAAAAAGATATTCTTAGCAGGTGTACTCGGTGCACTCATTAGCTCAACGGTGTTTGCACAAGGAAGCAGGCAGGGCGCTGTGCCCCTTATCCCCGATAATTGGCAAAATATATACGAAGAATACGGTTTTGCTCCGGCATTGAAAGTTGGAGACACAATCTATGTCTCGGGCATGATTGTTCGCCTCATGGGAGAAGGCACCTATGAAGAACGCTACGCAAACGGCATCAAGGCGACTTTTGAAATGTTAGAAAAAATCCTCGCTGAAGGCGGCGCAACACTTGATGACATTGTGGACATGACAAGCTTTCACACCGACTTACCAAGGCAAATGGCAACCATCCTGTCTGTAAGGAAAGAACTGATGAACCAGCCACACCCTGCATGGACGGCTGTTGGCACAACATCCCTTGCAATTCCTGATGGTCAAACAGAGATAAAATTCACGGTTAAGTTAAAAGAATAATGCCTGACAATTGTGTTGAATCTCGAATCCTTTATAGGTGGCAATACAGTGTCATATGGTCTTCTTGCCTCAAATACATGATGCAACAGAGACACACTTGCCTCTCATAAATGTTATTTTGACCCGAATAAACGTTCTGTTTTGGCCATTTTCTTTAAAAAACAGAACGTTTTCATCAAGATTTTTTGCAATTGTAACAAAAGACTGATACCAGTTTGGCTACTGCAAGACGCCGATTCGCAATCGGCATACTACTGGCAGGTGACTGGTTCAATGTTTGAATCAATTATATATAACCCTGCGACTGATCTGATTTGGCTTTTGCGCGAACATACGCACCTCATCCGACATCGCGCAAAAGGAACTAAAGAAAATGGCTAATGGTACTGTAAAATGGTTTAACGCCACCAAAGGTTTCGGCTTCATTCAACCTGACGAAGGCGGCAACGATGTGTTCGTACACATTTCTGCTGTTGAAGCTGCTGGTCTTTCTGGCCTGAGCGACAACCAAAAAGTAACTTACGACATCGAGCCTGATCGTCGCGGTCGCTCTTCAGCTGCTAACCTGAAGCTGGTTGACTAATTATTTAGCTACTCTTTACTGAGTAACTAACGAAAAGCCCCGGCAATTGCCGGGGCTTTTTTGTTGCTGCTAAAAAGATAAATCTGATCAGACAATCAGAATGTTGCGTAGAAAGTAATATTCCAGAGAGGTAAAACCGGGAGCAACAAACTTGACTGCAGTTCACCAACAAAAATGGCTCATCACCGGAGGGACCGGATTTATTGGCAAAGCCTTAAGCGCATCACTTGTCAACAGCGGCATGCATGTAACGGTGCTGACACGCAACACTGCAAAAGCCGCGAACCACATGCCTGATAAGGTAAACTTGATATCAGACCTTACCGCGCTGCCCTCTGATATATCATTTGATTGCATCGTTAACCTTGCCGGAGAACCACTTTTCAGTGGATTATGGACAGCGAAACGCAAGCAAGCTTTCTTTGATAGCCGCCTTGGCACCACCTCAGCACTGGTCACACTTATTGAACGTATGGAAAACAAGCCAAGTGTCATGATTAGCGGTAGCGCAATTGGCTATTACGGCATGTCACTTGAAACCGAATTTACAGAGAATGGCCCGCCCGGCACGGACGAGATGGCTCAATTGTGTGATCAATGGGAGAAAGCAGCAGCACCAATTAAGCAAACAGGGGTTCGCCTAGCATATCTTAGAACCGGACTGGTAATGGATAAATCAGGCGGCATGCTCCCACCGCTTTTGCTGTCATCAAAACTGTGTATGGGCGCGAAGCTTGGTGATGGTCAACAATGGATGAGCTGGATCAGCCTTAATGATATTGTTCGCCTTATTCTGTTTGTTGCCAAAGACCAGACTATAAGCGGCCCCGTTAACGGCACCGCGCCTGCTCCTGTTAATCAAACTGAGTTCAGTGACGCACTTGCAGCGCACGTTAACCGCCCACGTTTCCTGAGAATGCCCGCAGCACCAATGCGTCTGATACTAGGAGATATGGCAGACCTGTTGCTCAATGGCCAAAAAGTACTGCCCGCCAAAGCACTATCAGCAGGCTTCGAATTTCAGGAACCCGAACTTAAACAAGCTTTTGCATAAGCTTGGCAGCTACGTTATGTGTGACCCAGAAAAAGGGACAACTTCAACAATGGCTATATTCACCACACAGCGCGATCATGTGATGCAATCATACGATCCACCACAACACCCTTTCATTGATGTACTATATACTGACAGCGACCTGTTGGTTTTGAACAAACAAAGTGGTCTGCTGTCTGTCCCTGGCAAGCTTGAAGAACATAACGACTGTCTGGAAGCTAGAGCATGTGCAACCTATGACGATCCTCTACTAGTACACCGGCTTGATATGGAAACATCTGGCGTTTTCATTATGGCACGCAACCGCAATGCTCAACGGTCGTTAGGCCAGCAATTTGAGAAGCGTAAAACGCACAAAACCTATGTCGCGCGCGTTGTCGGGGAAATGCCGTCACTCGAAGGCACCGTGGACTTGCCTTTGATCTGTGATTGGCCCAACAGGCCGAAACAAATGGTCGACCATGAAAACGGCAAAAATGCTATAACGCACTGGCGCGTGCTGGACCTAGAGCAAAAGAACAACACGGCCATCAGTCGAGTTGAACTAACACCTGAAACCGGCAGGTCTCATCAATTACGGGTACACATGCTAGCGCTCGGCCACGTCATAGTTGGTGATCATCTTTATGGTGATGCCATAACGACTGGTATGGCAAACAGGCTGCAACTGCATGCACACAAGCTGACCATTCATCACCCAACTAAGCAAGAACCTGTCACCTTTGAAGCGCCCCTCCCGTTTTAAATAAAGTATGACGCCGTTATGATGTGTCTACACTTGCTTCAAGCGGAATAATAATATCTGTCTCGCCAGCCGCCAGCATATAAACCGTTGCGACCATAGCAAGCTTACCCATTTCATCTGTAATATTGCCAGCATCACGTGCATGCATATACCCGCTCAACATTGACGCCGCCTGTTCACGCGTCATGTTAATTTCATTCAATAAACCTTCCACTACAGGGTAGTCTTCTCCTGATACATCAAATGTCCCATTTAAAAATACGTCACCATTTTTTGTGACTGTCACCTTTAGTGTACGCATTATCTATTCCTATACTGACAAAGATGCATGCTTTCCCACATCACCATGTATCATCATTCTTGAGCGACTGAGCATCGTGGCTCATTAATTCTTCCAATTGCTTACGCGCTTTTTTAGCATAATCGATAACCGCAGCTTCATCGCCTCGGTACTTGGCAATTTCGTCTACAGCATATTCATCATAGCGCCTGAAGCGACCTGCGACCCTGTTAGCAAAATGAGCCGGATACCCAAGTTCGCGTAGTGCCATTTCTCCAATTTCCAGCGCAGAGGAAAAAGTTTCACGGCGCACATGCGCGACACCCAGTTCCTTAAGTTCAACCACATTCCCGCGGTTCTTTGCTCGCGCTAGAACTGTTAATTTAGGATAATAAGCTTTAAGAACTTTGGCAGCTTCCTGCACAGCAGCAGGGTCATCCATCGCAAGGACAACCAGCCGGGCATCCTTGGCTCCGGCAGCCTCCAACAGGTCATATCGTGTGATGTCACCGTAAAAAATCTGGAAGCCAAATTTACTCAATGTCTCGATATGCGTGGGGTTATTATCAACAACCGTCACAGGTACCTGCAGCGAAAGCATTAAACGTCCAACAATCTGTCCAAACCGGCCAAATCCGGCAATTATAACGTGTCCTTCATTTGCAATAACGTCTGTCTCACGTGCATCAACATTAGCTGAGCGTCGTAAAATAAAGTCGTACACAAACATCAACAATGGTGCCAGCAACATGGAAAAAGACGCCACAACCAATAAGGTTTTAGCCAGCGCATCAGGCATAAGTGTTGTGGCACTCATCACCGAAATCAGAACAAACGCAAATTCACCAGCAGGCGACAGCAAAAGAGCAAATAGTATTTTTTCATGCCAAACAAAGCCTGCAAAGTGTCCAAGTACCATCAAAATCAATGACTTTGCGACAATTAGAACAAGAACCAACCCTATAATCCACAATGGGTCTGCCATGAAAAGTGACAAGTCTACGGACATGCCAACGGCAATGAAAAACAAGCCCATTAACAGCCCTTTAAAAGGCTCGATGTTTAACTCCAACTCATGCCGGTATTCAGAATCAGCAAGCAATACACCAGCGAGAAAAGTGCCAAGTGCCATTGAGATACCAACAAACTCAACAAGCAAACCACTGCCCACAACCAGCATCAATGCAAAGCTTGTGAACACTTCACGTTGGCCGGTGGACGCGATAATGCGGAAAAGAGGTCGGATCAGAAAACGGCTCGAAAAGATAAAAAAGGCAATGACAGCAATGACTTTCGCAGCAATCAACAGATCAAAAACAAACGGACCATTGTTGAAAGCGATAACCGGCAAAATCGCCAAAATTGGGATAATCGATATATCCTGAAATAACAGGATCGAAAATGAAACCTTACCGATCTCCGATTTCAACAATCGCCGCTCTTCAAGCGTTTGCAACGCTATAGGTGTAGACGAAAGCGCAAGAGCAAGCCCTGCGAGCACCGCAATACTAAGAGCTGCACCACCAATTATGGCAAGCAGACTGATAAGAATAATGGAGACAACAACTTGAAGACTACCAAAGCCGATCAATTGCCGGTGCATGTTCCATAGTTTTTTGGGATTAAGCTCCAGCCCAATAAGGAACATTAACAATACAACGCCAAACTCCGAAAACCTCAGGATAGCATCAACGTCCCGGATGAAGGCAACTCCCCACGGCCCAATGACCATGCCGGCTGCCAGATAACCAAGAACGGACCCTAGACCGAGCCGCTTAAAAACAGGTACAGCAATGACAGCAGCTGCCAAATATAAAAACGCACTATTTAGAAAACTGTGATCATCCATCGGGACACGTCTCCCCAATCAATGCTGACAAAGCCTTACAATACGCTGCCGAAAAACCTTTTATGTCCTGATAATCAAGGCTGCGCGCCTCATGTGTTACAAAGGCATCAACAACATCCATACCGCAATAACGCGCTGTCATCTCAATTGGCTTCAAATAGTCAGCAACAGGTGCACCGTGACTTTGCTCATCGTTATAGGCAGATTGCGATCCGCCTGTAGATGCGGCAATCATAAACTTCTTACCCGCCAAAACATTGCCGCCATCACCGTAAGCGAAACCATTTTGCAGTACGGCATCTTGCCACTCTTTAATAATTGAAGGAGCGCTAAACCAATATATTGGAAACTGAAATACCAACGCGTCTGCATCGCGCAGTGCGTTTTGCTCAGCCTGCTCATCAATTAACATAGATGGATACAGTTCATATAGATCACGCACTTCTACATAAGGCAAGCCACACGCCATCATCATCAAACTACGATTGTAGCGGGATTTGTGCGGTGATGGGTGCGCATAGATAAGTGTAATCTTCTTCATGGTTTCAGACCTTAGACGGCGCTGACAGGGAAGGCAAACAGCTTAAGTCACGATGATTATTTAGTTGCCCGATTGGCTTTTCAGGCTGACTTGATTGTAGACAAATACTTGGTCGATAAGCTGGCCATCCGTTGAAAAAGGAACATACAAAATTGTGACCGTTACAAAGTCTTTGTTAGGTGACAATGCATCAGCCGTTACAACGATAGGCTCACGCACATCTACACAGTAACGAGAAGACTGGAGTATTCTTTTAAAAACATAAGGATGCAAACTCTCGGATATTTTCTTGTTGGTGTGCGCGCCGTAAAAATCATCAAGGCGTGTCCCCAAAAGCCTCAGATACACATCTTCAACTTCATTATGTGCATTGTAGATCAAATCAAATAGCGAAACCTCGGGCAAATAAGGCTTTAAATCTGATGGATTTAGATCGGCGCGGCGCGGCAAGCGTAACCCGTCTGTTTTCTTATCAAAATATGCCAAAACTTCAGCAAACCGCTTGTTCTCGACACACCTTTCGCGTGCCAACTCAATAGAGAATTCGCCTTCAATTTCAGGAGTTTTATCTATATCGATCATTTTGCTCCAATAGGCACAGGCCTGACCTTAGTACGCTTGAAACCCTTTGCACACTTATTTTAACTTGCCCATAAAGACTTAAGGCAAGATTATACCGGCTTCGGGCCAATCGTGCCAACAGGCTCGTCAATAGAGTTTGGTGGCTTTGTAAACCAAACAGGTCCAGCATCTGTCATATGGATACAATCTTCAAGTCGCACGCCAAATTCGCCGTATATATAGATGCCTGGTTCATTTGAAAAACACATGCCACTAGCAAGCCTAGTCTGCTCTCCGTGCACAAAATTTACACGCTCATGACCATCCATACCAATACCGTGACCCGTACGATGACTAAGGCCGGGCGTTTTGTACCCGGGACCGTACCCAAGTGTTTCATAGTAGGCACGAACCGCGTCATCAACTGTGCCGGCAAAGGTGCCAATACGCGCTGCATCAAATGCAACTTGCTGCCCTTGCCTAACTGTCTGCCAAACCTCACGTTGACGCCGTGTGGCTTCACCAAAAACAAAAGTACGCGAAATGTCGGATTGATAGCCATGCACGTTACACCCGCAATCCATTAACACAATATCGCCCTCTTTGAGAACCTGCGGCTGGCCTGTGCCATGAGGGTAAGCGCTAGCTTCAGCCAACAAAGCCATACCCCATATACCACTGCCGCCAAGCTGCGCCTGTGCACGCCGCATCAGTGCGGTAATGTCTGCAGGTGTCATACCCGTTTCCAGCGTGTTCCAAACATGATTATATGCGCGTAGCGTCACTTCATTCGCTTTATGCATCAACACCAGTTCATGGCTGGACTTTACCATCCGGCAGCCTTCCGTCACAGGACGAGCACCCGCAATAGCAATGTCTGCGCTAACCTCGCGCAGACCTTCAACGACAAAATATCGAACCGTTTCTTCAAGACCAAGAGGCCGATTAGCTACACCGCGATCCTTGAGAATAGAAGTGACTTGCTCAAACGGGCTTTCATGCTCATGCCATGTGCGCACATCATCACCAAATGACATTGATTCGCGCACGCTAGGTTCTTCAAAAAACGGCGTCACAACCGCAATGTCACCTTCAGCTGGGATAACAACCGCTGTAAGGCGCTCACTCCGTCGCCAACGGATACCTGTGAAATACAGCATAGCCGACCCAGGCTCCAGCAGCACAGCGCCGAGCCCGTGTTCTCGCATCAACTTTTGTGCCTTTTCAACACGTGCGCGGCGCTCAGCAACTGTGATGGGCGTAACGTCACCAGTTATGCTCGCCAAGCCTGCATCTTGCGCTGTTACCGACTGCTCAAGTGTTGAAGATAGAGCGCCGACAGCTGCAAAGCCACCAACGCCTTTCATGAAACCGCGTTTTGAAAGCAATTTCTGCTCTGACATAGGTGTTTCCTTTAACGCTTGTAGATTTCGCCGTCTTTCATCACAAAACTAACATGCTCTGCAACAGCAACGTCATCAAGAGGATTGCCTGTAACAGCAATGATGTCAGCGATATAACCTTCGCGGATTACACCAAGATCATTTTCCTGCTTGAGCAGCGTAGCTGCGTTGATGGTGGCTGCCTGAAGAGCCTGCAGAGGTGTCATACCAAACTGAACCATACGTGACAGTTGCTTACCATTATCACCGTGAGGATAAATTGCGGCATCTGAGCCAAATACCATTTTCACGCCTGCTTTAACGGCGCGATTAAAGCTATCACGCTGCGCGGCAGACACTTGTTTTTCTTTATTGATGTTTTCTTCCGGTACGCCGTTGGCTTCACCAAATGCCAATGTGTACTCAGTATTATAAATATCCATTGAGAAGTATGTGCCGAACTTCTTTGCCAAATTGATTGCTTCATCATCAGCAAAGCTTGCGTGTTCAATCGAGTCTACCCCGGCAACGATTGCGGCCTTAATACCGTCTGTGCCATGTGCATGCGCCGCAATTGTCAAACCACGCAGATGTGCTTCTTCAACAGCAGCTTTAAGCTCCTCAAGGGTCATTTGCTGGACACCGACCTTGGTACCTTTTGAGAAAACACCACCAGTGGCACAAACCTTGATAGCGTTCGCACCGTACTTAATGTTTTCCCGCACTTTAGCACGCACAGCCCAAGGACCATCGGCTGCACCACCGCTTGAAAGTTTCATTTCAGGAGGCAGGAAGTTGTTGTCACAGTGCCCGCCTGTAATACCAACGGAATGACCTGCTGCATAAATGCGCGGGCCAATAATATCACCGGCGTTAATGCCGTCCCGAACACCAATAACCGAGTAGCCCCCAGCGCCAACATTACGAACTGTCGTAAAGCCTGCCATCAGTGTGCGGCGCGCATTTTTCACGGCAACGACAGTTTGGCGTGGAATTGACTGCCCAAGGCCTGCATAAAATGGCGCTTCGGCATCACTAGAAAGATGAACATGCATATCCATCAAGCCAGGCATTAATGTTTGACCTTCAAGGTTAACAACCTCAATACCCTGAGGTGCTTCAAGTTGGCCTTGTGTTCCGATTGCAGAGATACGGCCGTGACGCACAAGAATGGCAGGGCGTTCTATACGCTTGCCGTCAACAACATCAATCATCGCATCCGCGGTAACGAAATAGTCTTTCGCATTTGCTTCAATGGCAGCAATAGAAGTAGAAGCCAAGATTGCGGCGCCAGCCACAACATTGCGTATTTTCCCAAACTTAGACACGATCGTATTCTCCCAGAATAATATTTTCAGCGACCCTACGAGGAAAAGTAAACCTTATCAACTCTCGGACTTTATCAATTTTTGTGGCCGGTAAGTTTTCATTTGTTTATTTATGTTGCATACATTCAATAATCAGTTGCCAGTCGAATAAAACACGCATAGCTGTATTATCAGTAATAAAGCACAGCATGAACCGCCACCCATTCAAGGTGCGGTGTGTAATCATAAAGGCATAAAGCAATGCAGCAGGCGTCAACAATGTTTGACCGTCAATGGATAACTGCCCGGTTAAAGCGACACACGCGAGAGCTTGTGCGCTTGGCAGCGCCTGCTGTTATGATGCGCATTGGTCTTATGGGTCTAGCCATGGTGGATACTGCTATGGTTGGCCACTACGCCACCCAACATTTAGCCTGGCTCAATCTGGCAAACCAATCAGTGATTATGTTTGCGCTTGTGATAGGCCTTGGCCTGCTATCTGGCATCATTATATATGCAACAAACGCATACGGCGGCGCGGACTTTAAAGGCGCAGGCAAAGTTTGGCGGCGTAACTTGCCGTTTTCCCTTTTGGTCGGCGGTATTATTGTTGCCGCCTGCTGGCCGGCAGAGTTTTGGCTTTTGCAACTTGGTCAGACGCCGGAAAATGCTGCTGTTAGCGGTGACTTGGTCCGTATACTGGCACTTGGTCTGCCTGGACATTTATTGTTCGTGAACTGCACAATGTTTTTGGAAGGCATCAAGCGCCCACACATCGGCTTCCAACTAACCATCGGCGCTAACATCGTCAATGTGTTCCTGAACTATATGCTTATCTTTGGTCATTTCGGCGCACCAGAATTAGGTGCTGAAGGTTCCGCCTGGGCATCAACTGGTGTACGCTGGTTCATGGCCATTACTGCCATGATGTATGTGTGGAATGCAGCTTCCCTTAGAAAATTCAGAGTACGCGAACCCCATCTTCAAAAGCTTGTTGAATGGAGAGACCAACGCCAAATGGGTTATGCCTCTGGTACATCACTGGCGGCTGAAGTGATTGCCTTCTCCGCTCTCGCCATATTTGCTGGCTGGATTGGCACTGTGCCACTGGCAGCTTTCGGCGTTGTTTATCAAGTGCTTGGTATTCCGCTCATGATAGCAATCGGCATAGGCGTGGCAACTACCGTCAGGGTTGGCATTGCATTATCTCGTAATGACGGGCCTGACGCTGCACTAGCCGCCGTTGCCGGCATTATCATGACAATCCTTGTATGTGGCTTTCTTGCTATTTTAATTTATGCCTTCACAAAACCTATGCTGGGCATATTCACTTCCGATTTACGCATTATAGACATGCTCATACCGTTCGCTCTCGTCTATATATCAGGCATGATTTTCGATGCTGCACAGATGGTGGCGTCTATGGTTCTGCGCGGATACAAAGAGACATGGTGGCCAACTTATCTCCAGGGGTTTGCCTTTATTTTTGTTATGCTGCCAACCAGTTATTATTTGGCATTTCCGATGGACAGAGGCTTTCAAGGACTGATGGAAGGCATGCTGATCGGCGTGTTTGTATCGCTTGTGCTGCAATTGATACGTTTCATTCACCTTGCAAAACGATCTATAAATAATCTAGCTGATTCAGCTAAACTAGACGAAAAAAAACTTGGTCATTAATGAATTTATTGCCTTGCTTTTACCACTTTCAGGAGACAAATATTAGAAATGGGATATTGGTTTTTTGAAAAAATTGCGAACAAAACACAGTTCTATTTAATGACTGTGCGCCGTTTGTTGAACATCTTTGCTATAGCTATCACTATGTTGTTGACGGCTGCTCCCGCTGCACATGCTCAATTCAATATTGGCGACCGTTTTGATGCGGCTGTGGAATTTATGCAGCAAGGCATTGATCTGATCTGGCCCGGTGATCTACGAGAAAGTGGTTTTAATACAAAGCTTGGTATCGGTATTGGTTTAACACCGGACTATATCGGCTCAGATAATTACCGCCTGCGTGTCATCCCCATCATTGATATTCGCTACAAAGAGCGCTGGCGCCTAAACGGCAGCCTGTTGACATATGCCGCTCTTAAGAATGGCCCCTTTGAAGCTGGCCCTTTGTTAAATCTCAGATTTGGACGTCCAGAAAGCCGAAACCGCATCCTACGTGGTCTGCGAGAAATTGATACCACGTTTGAAGTTGGCGCTTTTGCCAGATACCAGACAAAAAGCGGTTTGGTTTCGATCGACTATCGCCATGCTACTTCTGAAGATCTGGGTGGTTCAGTTCGATTTACCGCTGGGCATGGCTTTTACAAAACCGGCAACTTTGTTGCTATTGCTGGTGTACGTGGGCGCTGGTTAACCCGCAAGTCTACCCAACGCCAATTTGGTGTTACAGCACAAGACGCAGAGCAATCAGAGGCTGGGTTGCCTGTATTTACAGCATCAAGCGGTTTTTCAGAATTATCAGGCAACCTTGTTGGTGCATACCGGTTGAACGAACGAGTACGTGTGCTTAGCCTCGTATCTGTTGGACGATTGTTTGGCGATGCAAAAGACAGTCCGCTCGTGAGCGGAGCCACTGGTTCACCAACACAGTTTATTGTTGGGTTTGGTATCACACGCCAGTTTTAGGCTTAAACCTTAAAGCCAGCTTGAAATATCTTCGAGTGGCTTTTTATCAATATCCGGCACAGTAACATTGTCTGCAGGATAACCTGCTACAATCAACATTGTTGCATGTTCATGTTTCGGCCTGTCACATAATTCATTGAGAAAACCCATCGGGGACGGCGTATGCGTAAGCGTTGCCAAGCCTGCATTATGCAGTGCCGCGATCAGAAAACCAGCAGCCAAACCGGCACTTTCATGAACATAGTAATTTTTCAGGCGCTCACCTGTGGTTTCATCCACGTCATAAGAACGACGGAAAACAGCAATCAACCAAGGCGCAACCTCGAGGAATGGTTTATGTTCGTCAGTACCAAAGGGCTGCAGGTCCTGAAGCCACGACTCTGTTGCACGTCCTCCGTAAAATTCTTGCTCTTCTTCTTCAGCGGCGGCGCGCATGCGTGTTTTCAGCTCAGGGCTGGAAATAGCAGCAAAGTGCCAAGGTTGCTTGTTGGCGCCCGAAGGCGCCCGCCCTGCGGTCAAGATTGCATTTTCAATAACAGCACGCGGTACCGGCGTATCAGAAAATTCCCGTACTGTCCGGCGGCATTTCATCAAATCCAGAAAGTCGGCAGAGCGCGCCAACATTTCGTCAGGTTCTCGTCGAATAAAATCGACATGTTCAACAAATTTTGCCTCGTTCATGCCTTTTCCCCTTGATGCTTATATTGCTTTCAATAGTCTACATGTGACTTGATAAGCGAAGACTTTACTGTGTCGCAACGAATAATAAAGGACTGTGTTATCACTCGGCTTAAATATTTGAATATGAAGGCACGGCACATACACACCAAGCTATTGGCTGTCATATCCTTTATGATTGCCTGTTACGCATTGCCTACAGGTGTTTATGCACAGTCAATTGCACTAAATCCAGCAACAGTTGAAGCAATGGTGAACGATCTCGGACCAAAAAGTCGCATCATCATGATCAATGGTCCAAACATCTCTGTATTGCGACCGGGAGATAATGCAAACCAACAAATCAAGTCTGCAGGGTTAACCAAGCTATTGGTGGCCGCTATCACGCAGCGACTAATTGCTGAAGGCGCCGTTGAGCTCGACACTCCAGTGTCCGGTATTATCCCTGAAATTGTTGAGGCTAATCCGTTTGAACGAGCAGTAACGGTTCGCCACCTTCTGCAAGAAACAGCCGGTTTTGCAACACCTCCTTCGGTCCTGCAAAGTGGTCCAAAGCCAGATTTAATAAAGGCACATCACCTTAAAAAGTTTATTATAAAACAGCGTAGTGCTGATCAACTTAGTGCACATGACCCGGTGGGATGGGCCGTGCTTGTCCACACTCTTGAAGCAGCTGTTGCAAGGCCGTTTCCTTTTTTGGTGAAACAACATTTCACCATCCCCTTTGGTTTATCACCTTCGGATGCAACCATTCAGTATGCTAAACTTTCAGGCAAGCATATGCCCGTGCTCGTGTCATTTAGTGAAGAGGCTGCAACAACACTCGCTCAATTGTTAGTGAGCAACTCTACCATCAACGACAAGACGTATGTGCCGCGTAGCCGGTATAACGCATGGCATGATGAGGCGAGTGGACACCGCCTCCACCCGAACGCAAACATTTCTATGATTGGTTTCAGTGCACACCGTTTCGGAGGCAGAACGATACTGTCAAGCTTGAACAGCTGGTGCGGTGACAATACGGCATTCACAGCATTCCCCCGAGAGGGCTCTGCGTTTCTGGCTGTGAGCTTGGATTCCAAACAAACATGCGCAAGTCACCTTGCAAAAACTGTGAGCGAGCGAGTGGCTACAAACCTTTTCCCTCCAGTTACACCAAGCCAAACACTTGCACTACCGCCATCACCCAGCACATTGTCTGGTCGTTACATACGGGCAGACACAGCACCAGCGTGGCTGAGGGAGCGTCTTGACCAAATGACGTCTGATTGGTTTACAATCGGCGGGTTCGACAGTTCAGGCATACACTTAACCGCAACAGATGGCACAACTCGTATTTACCGAACAACCGGACCGTACATGTACGAATCTGCTGATCCGTTTCATGATAGTAAAGACGCCTTAATTTTCAGCCCGTTCAAGCTGGGTGGGTACGTAATTAAGAATAACGATCCATATCGACGTATTGATATATTGGGTGTGGCATCTGCCTTCGAGCAGCTATTGCCATGGATATTACTCACTCTTGCCTCAGGCGGCATTTATCGTTTTACCATGAAAGATCGCGCGTGGCGTAATATGGCTGTATTCACGATCATGGGTACGGCATTAGTTTCACTGGGGCTATATATGGAATTAACTGCGTGGCCACATGTCTTGTATGAGCAAGACAAGGCATGGTTGATAAGTTCGTGGCGTGTTGCCTTGAATATCGGCCTGATGGCAGTTCTCACAGTGCCTATGTTTACGGTATCCTTTTCCCGCAAAGATAAATTACCTCAAGGGCTTATAGAGCCTGTGGTGAAATTGCACCTTATCCTGTTAAGTGCGTCTGCAATTTCGTTGCTCCTGATGCTGGTGGCATGGGGCGTCGCGGGTACCTTCAGTGCGTATTAGAATAATCGCTAAAACCGGACATCAATGTGTAGTTTTGTTGGTGTAATTGGGGCTGCGTGATAGCAAAGATGCCAGGCAGATTATATTATCTGTCAGCTTTAAACCGAGGGCACAGAATGAACTTCCAGCTCAGAAACTCTGATATAAAAAAACAATTAGACACACTTGCTACAGCAGATAGCCATATAGCCGCTGCCATCAAACATGTTGGATACCCAAATGAACGGGTTAATGAGCAATCATTTGCTGTTTTTTTGCGTGTTATTATTGGCCAACAACTATCTGTGAAAGCAGCTGCCACCATTTCTGAGCGCGTTAATGACCTAGTGGGCGGCGACCCACAACCTCTCAAATTCAATAGTGTCAACGATGAAGCCTTACGAAATGCTGGTTTATCAAGGCAGAAAATTGCTTATGTCAGGTCCCTTTGCGAAACCACCGAAAATGGTATTCTCGATATAACTGCACTACCAGACATGTCCGATGATGATGCCATTGCAGCCATTACCGCTGTTAAGGGGTTAGGTGTCTGGAGCGCACATATGTACATGATGTTCTCATTGGGGCGGACAGATGTTTGGCCAGTGGGTGATTTGGCTGTGCGTGTTGGCGTTGGGCGCATCATAGGACTGGACGACCGCCCAACAGAGAAAGAAACGCAGGCCATTGGTGAGCGATGGCGTCCATATCGCAGCGCCGTAGCTTTATTGGCGTGGCACTATTATTCCAACGCACCCCTTTGACATTAGCGCCGTGATGTCTGACACTGTGTTCATCAAAGCAAGGAGCTTTATATGAGCGATTTTCGTCCTGTCACACCCACACTGTCTGTTGCACCCCAAATCAGCGCTGATGATATTGCAGATGCAGTTGATCAAGGCTACACGCTCATTATTAACAACCGTCCGGACGGAGAAGAAGGCAGTCAGCCCACAAATGCATCGCTGGCGGCTGTTGCAGAAGCAAAAGGAATAAAGTGGGCACACATTCCTGTTGTGGGCGGCGAATTAACACTGGATGCGATTGAGCAATTATCATACGCGCTTAAAGACACTGACGAAAACAAGGATGCTAAAGTACTGGCTTTTTGTCGATCAGGCACACGCTCGTGCACGCTATGGGCGCTTTCACAAGCCTATACAGGCAGTGCGCCTGTTGAAACAATTATCAATAGTGCCGGGGTTGCTGGTTATGACATTGCCAATTTTGCACCAACCCTTGCGCATCTATACAAAAACGCAACTAGCTAAGGCGCGGTATTGAAGCAATTCAACAAGAACATATATTCCTCTGCAACTTCCCGGTAACGTTCAAAACGACCTGACTTGCCACCATGCCCTGCACCCATATTTATCCTCATGATAAGCAGGTTATCATCGCTTTTTGTCGCTCGCATTTTTGCGGTCCATTTCGCAGGCTCCCAATATGTTACGCGCGGGTCATTTAATCCGCCTGTGACGAGCATCGGTGGATACGCCTTTGCTTCAATGTTGGTGTACGGACAATAGCTTTTAATATTGTTATATGCTGCAGCATCTTCAATCGGGTTTCCCCATTCAGGCCATTCAATAGGTGTTAACGGCAATTCAGCATCAAGCATTGTATTGAGCACATCGACAAAAGGCACATGCAATACCGCCGCCTTGAAAAGCGTAGGCGCCTGATTAAGAACCGCACCCATTAATTCACCACCAGCACTGCCACCAGAAATACTGATACCACCAGACGAGGCATAACCTTCGTTTGTTAGATGGCGGGCAACATCAACAAAGTCATTAAAGGTGTTGGTGCGCATTTCAAGCTTACCGGCTTCATACCATCCTTGGCCTAATTCATCGCCGCCACGAATATGCGCAATTGCATAGGCGAAACCACGATCAAGCAACGACAACCGCGCAGCAGAAAAACCCGGGCTCATGCCAATGCCATATGCACCGTACCCGTATAGATGAACGGGCTTTCCTTCATTTTTTTGCCAATCTGCGGCATACACCAAACTTACCGGCACCAATGTACCATCGCGCGCGGGCACCATGAGCCGCTCTGATTTATATTTGGTGCTATCATAGCCAGAAGGGATGTCTTGCACCTTGCGCACTATTGGCTTGCTGGTGTTTCCAGCAACCGAAACTGGAACATCCATAACTGTAGGCGGTGTCAGCAAGCTGGAGAAACCAAGGCGAATGAACTGTTGATTAGCTTCAGGATTATTGTCTAAGCCAACTTCATAAACTGGTTCTTGCATTGGTATATTGACATGCGATCCGTCATTAAAGAGAAGCGTGATCTGGTCCAAACCATCAATACGGTCTTCAACCGCCGTAAACGTATCAAACGCTTGCAACCCTCTTAAATACCGGTGGTTATCTCCTTTTAGTTGTTCTACCCAACTATTTTCATCCGTGCTCTTGCTGCACGTAAAGACGCTGTAATTGATATGGTTTTTATTGGACCGAACCATAAAACGATCACCGGCATGGTCGATACTATAATCATGTTTTATCCGCCGCGGGCATATGCAGTTTGGTTTATCGTTCGCATTAGACAGTGAAAGTATATGGTTTTCTGCTGTTACGTGATCAGCACTACGAATAATCAGGTATTCCTTTGACGTAGTTGCACTTATGTGGACAAAGAAGCTGTTATCCTGCTCTTCATAAACATTTGATGTTTTGCCACTTAATGACTGACCTATCACAAGGTAGGGTCTCCATTCTAGAGAGACCTTAACATAGTAAAACCTATTACTATCAGCGGCCCACACCACTTCTCCGGACGTCTCTTCAATACCATCAACCAACACTTCACCAGTGTTCAGGTCTTTTATGGTTATCGTAAAACGCTCAGACCCATTGATGTCTGCGCTTGTTGCCAGATACCGACCGTCAGGGCTGATACTAAGCGCACCGAGCTTGAAAAAATCCAGCCCTTCTGCCGCTTGATTTTCATCCAGCAATATACGCCATGGCTTATCATCAAAAGCTGTTGCGCAACGCGGACGGTAGTACCAGCAACGATACTGCGTTCCGGTTTTAAAAGCCCACCTAAGATCATAAGGCCCGTCCTGCCAAGGCACACCTTCTTCATCCTCTTTCAACCGGCCCTTTATCTCGTTGAATATGGTTTCTGTTGCCGCATTATCTTTTTTCGTTACGGAATCGTAATAACTATTCTCAGCATTAAGATATGCCAAAACATCCCCGTTGGTAACCTCAGGGTATCCAGGGTCTTTCAGCCAATGGTATGGATCCTCAACCGTGTCACCATGATGACTAAAACGATGCGTTACACACTTGGCAATTGGCGGTGTGATATCTTTAGGTGCTTTTGACATACTTGTCCCAAATATCAGAACAGCGCACACATAGTACGCCGTATCTCTTTGTTTGTTTTCCGACCAACAGGTAAAAGCTTGAACACGTCCTGTAAAGCACAACAATTGACAGGTGGCTCTTGCAATTCACGTGCGCGCCTGCAACATACGGAGAAATAATTCACAAGCCTCCATCAGATCAGTAAACGGAAAGCTCACATGACAACAAATCCCGCTCACGTAAAAGCCTTGCGCACAGAACTGTCCAGCAGAAACCTTGATGGTTTCATCATACCGTTAACTGATGAGCATATGAGTGAATATGTTGGCAGTTATGCACAGCGCCTCTCATGGGTCACAGGATTTGAAGGCAGCGCCGGCAACGCCGTAGTACTGATGGGCAAAGGTGCCATTTTTGTTGACGGGCGCTATACACTGCAAGTCGCTGATCAAGTTGACGGTGATGTGTTTGCGCACCATCATTTCCAGGAATACTCTTTGCTGAAATGGGTTGCTGACAATGCACCAAAAAACGGGAAAATTGGATATGACCCGGAACTTGCGACAGTAGCATGGGTAGAAACCGCAGAAGCTGCCCTTAAAAAAGCCGGATTAACACTTGTAGCAACCGACACAAATCCAATCGATTCTGTTTGGCAGGATCAACCCGAGGCACCGTTGTCACCGGCATATGTGCTGGATGATCAATATGCAGGTCGTAGCGCTGCAGAAAAACGCGCTGATGTTGCACAGTCACTTGAGGCTGAGGGAGCGGATGCTGCCGTCATCAGTATGCTGGATAGTGTTGCGTGGGCCTTCAACGTACGTGCAGCAGATGTGGATAATACACCAGTTGCACATGCCTTTGCCGTAATGCGCAAGGACGAGAGCGCCACGCTTTTTATTGATGCGCGCAAAGTTGATGAAACACTGCGTACCAAGCTTGGTAACCACGTGAGCATCGAACCACGTGAAAACTTCTATGGCCATTTGGCAAACCTAGGTACCGAAGGCGCATCAATACTAGTAGACCGTGCGACAAACAACGCAAAGATTTTTGATACGCTGACAAAAAGCGGTGCAACTCTTGTTGAGGGCCAAGACCCATGCATTTTGCCGAAGGCCGTTAAAAACTCAACCGAACAACAAGGCAGCCGCGATGCACACATCCGCGACGGCGCGGCCATTACCGAGTTCCTGCATTGGCTTTCCGTTGAAGCTGACACTGGCAATGTTGACGAACTTAAAGCTGTCGCCAAATTATGGTCATTCAGGCAAAAACGCGCACTGTTGCAAGACAACAGTTTTGATACCATCTCCGCATCCGGTCCAAACGGCGCACACTGTCATTACCGCGTTGATGAAAACAGCAACCGCACACTGGATATGAACAGTCTGTATCTGGTCGACAGCGGCGGCCAGTATTTCGATGGCACAACAGACATCACACGCACCATTCCGGTTGGCACACCCACACAGGAAATGCGCGAGAATTTCACACGCGTTTTAAAAGGGCATATTGCCCTATCAACAACCAAGTTTCCGAAGGGTACATCAGGCGCAGCGCTGGACGCCATTGCCCGCCGACCGCTATGGGATGCAGGGCTTGATTATGACCACGGCACAGGCCACGGTGTTGGTGCGTTTCTCGCCGTACACGAAGGCCCGCAGCGTATCGCCAAGGGATCATCTGATGTGCCACTTGAGCCAGGCATGATCCTGTCGAACGAGCCTGGCTACTATAAAGCCGGCGAATACGGTATTCGCATTGAAAACCTTGTGCTGGTAAAGGCGCTTGAAGGCAAAGACGCCGGCGAGCCCGGTCGTCACATGATGGGGTTCGAGACCTTGACCCATGCACCGATCGAGCGCTCACTTGTAGATACAAGCCTACTTACAGACAGTGAACTCACATGGTTAAATGCCTACCACGCAGACGTGTGGGCCAAAATCAGCCCACTGGTGGAAGGCGCCGCCAAGGCTTGGCTGGAAGCAGCAACCGCTATAATCGCAAAATAACCTAGCTAAGCTTCGATCACTTCAAAGTCTGTTGTGATCGCGGCAAGTGCGCCCATTTGCACTGAGGCGGAGCAATATTTGTCCATAGAAAGCTGAATGGCGCGTTCAACATGCTTGGGGTCAATGTTATTGCCCTTCACAAAGAACTTGGCGTGGATTTTATTGAAATACTTCGGGTGATCGTCCGCGCGTTCTCCCTCCAGCTCAACCCAGCAATTGGCAACATCCTGTCGGGCTTTCTTCAGGATCATCATCACATCAATGCTGGAACAACCACCCATGCCCAAAAGCAGCATTTCCATGGGGCGGATACCCTTGTCGTTGCCACCACTTTCAGCACCAGCATCCATAACAACTGAATGACCAGAAGGCGATTCGCCCAAAAACGTCATACCATCTACCCATTTCACTGTTGTTTTACCTGAAGCCATTGATTTTCCTTTAGTTCGTTATTTAAGCGGCGACTGATCAGCTTACCGCAAGCATCGCACCTCTAATCGCAAGGGCGTATCATTACATGCCCTCACCACATAGCAAAGAATGAAAGGCAATCGACATTAAACGCCCTAGTCACGACATTACTCCCTAAATGAAGAAGAGTTGACCGCGCCCCTATACGGCGCGGGATTTCTCATTTCAGGTATATGTTTTGATACGAAGAACCGAGATTATTCCGGAAAAACAGGTTCAACATCACCTTGCTGCCACTGCGGATACTTTTTCATGATACTTTTGAAGAAGTCGGAGGTGACATGACCTTCAAGCCATGGCGTCAAATTTGGAAACTTGTCATTACAAAACCAAGAACCGGCCGCACCAGCAAACTGACGAACAAAGGGGAAAATAGCAATATCAGCCACGCTGCGCTTGCCGCCATACAAATACTTGCTTCCTGCCAATCGCCGATCAAGGCCGCTCAGAAATTTACCAGCCTCAGTGCGGTGTACATCAGGATCAACATCTTCATAACGTGTAGTATATTTAAAACGATCAAGGTGATGCTTAAACGGGCCATCGCATTCGGCAATAAGGCTTTGCATGTCAGTGAATGTGCCCACCTCTGGCCGCAACCACTCTTCAGGGTCATGCCTTTGCAAGGCCCATGTCATTACATCAAGGCTTTCATCAATGATCATACCATCCTGCAACACCAGAACGGGAACTGTTCCCTTGCCGGACACTTCAAGCATTGAGGCAGGCTTGTCTCTGAGAACAACTTCCCGCAGCAGCACTTTTTGATCGGCAACAGCAATAGCCATTCGTGCCCGCATCGCATATGGACAGCGTCTGAAACTATATAAAACTGGTTTATCAACAATCAAAACTATCTGCCTTCAATGTATCCCGAAGCCTGTACTGCGTTTCCTTTGGTTTTACTCATCGGTTGTTTTCAGGCGCGGCGGTGCGCTAACGCCGATATGTAATTCACCTCGCTCTTTCGCCAGCGCAATTTGCTTTTGGCGTTCCGCGAAGCGCGTTTTCTGCTCCTCGCTTGTCTCGTCATAACAATGCGGACAAGAAATACCTTGTGTATAATCAGAAGATTGTTTGTCTTCTTCGCTGATAGGGCGGCGGCATGCATGACACATGTCATACGGCCCTTCCCTCAACCCGTGGCCAACAGACACCCGATCATCAAAGACGAAACATTCACCGTGCCATAGACTTTCTTCCTCGGGCACTTCTTCCAGATACTTCAGAATACCACCTTGAAGATGATACACTTCGTCAAAACCTTGTTCTTTTAGATATGCCGTTGATTTTTCGCACCGGATGCCACCCGTGCAAAACATGGCAACCTTCTTTTGGCCTTTAAGTGTATCCGTGTTTTTGACCCAATCAGGAAACTCCCGAAAAGACTTTGTCTCCGGATCAATCGCCCTGTTAAATGTGCCAATAGCCACTTCGTAATCATTACGCGTATCAACCACAACCACATCAGGGTCAGAGATCAACGCATTCCAGTCTTGCGGTTTAACGTAGGTACCAACCACTTGATTAGGGTCTATGCCGGGCACACCCATGGTTACAATCTCTTTTTTCAACCGAACCTTCATGCGCGGAAAAGGTGGCTCGCTCGCCCACGATTCCTTATGATCAAGCCCTTCAAAAGCCGGAATAGAGCGCAGATAAGCCAGAACAGTCCGCAAACCTTCCTCTGGACCCGCAATGGTGCCATTAATGCCTTCACCGGCAAGGAGGATCGTGCCCTTAACATCGTTTTCCGTGCATACATTCTGAATCGGCTGCTGGTACTCAGCAAAGTTTTCCAATGCAACAAATTTATAAAGTGCAGCAACAAGGTATGTGGAGGCGGTATTTGCCATCGTAAGTGTCTCTCAACAATAAACGGTTTTCAAGCCATGGGTAACTTTCAAGCGGCCTTATAAGCAAGCTGATCATACTTGTAAAACGCCTAAGCATGATACGCAAAAATGTCGCATATCTTATAGCTTTCTCAAGTGCACATATTGCAGTGAAACACTCATGATTTTTCATGCAGTTGCAACGCACTTTCAATTGCATGAAAATCCCGAAAAAACCTTATATTAATAGGGATTAGCAACAACCGAAACAATTTGCAGCCACTCCCTCAGCTTGCTATAGTGAGGTCAAATTCGCACCGTAGTTTTGTTTATTTTCGACAGGAGATTGCCATGAAAGGCGACAAGAAGGTTATTGCCCATTTGAACGTGATTCTGAAAAATGAACTTACGGCAATCAATCAATATTTCCTCCATTCTCGTATGCTCAAGGACTGGGGCATGACGAAACTTGGTGATAAAGAATACGAAGAATCAATCGACGAAATGAAACATGCCGACCAGTTGATTGAGCGTATTTTGTTTCTCGAGGGTCTGCCAAACTTGCAAGACCTGGGTAAATTGATGATCGGCGAAAATGTCGAAGAAATTCTGCAATGCGACCTGAAAATGGAGCATATCGCACACAAAGACCTTAGAGATGCCATTGAGCATAGCGAAAGCGTTCGTGATTATGTTTCACGTGACTTGTTGTCCAGCATTCTGGAATCAGAAGAAGAACATGTTGACTGGCTTGAAACACAGCTGTCTCTCGTAGAACGTATGGGGCTGCAAAATTACGTCCAGTTACAGTCTGCTTCCGCCGACTAAAGCATGTCGATTACCACACAAACAAAAAGCCCTGCAAAATGCAGGGCTTTTTTGATTCGGCTATAACTCTATCTATTCAGCAGCAAGCACACGCTGGTGTGGCAGCTCCTTGTTCACAATATCAACGGCGCAATCACGGCAAGCGCCGCAGCAAAATCCGTTTCCTAGCGAAACATATGCTTCATCAGCAGACTTCACACCGTTTTCTCGTACTGCTGTTTTAATTTCACTATCGGTATAACCGTTACACAAACATACATACATGATCGTGGCTTGCTCACTTAATATTAAGAACCGTTATCAATATTAATAAGCATATAAGTATTGCTGGTCAAGCCGCAAAATACACAACACTTAAAACTGTACCCAAAGAGTGCATTATTCCCGAAATGCGTGTATAAATAATAGTAATGTAAAGTTGAAATGACTTTTGGGCTCAATTTAGCCATCAAAATGTCAAAAACAGCTTGTATCAGCATTGATAAATAAAATTGAGCGAGCAAATAAGACTCGTAAACATACGACTCAGTGCCGAGGGATAGCACTGTATAAAACAGCAGATGCTGTGATTGAGGAACGATATGCCCTACGATGTAGCACAGTATAAACCGCGTCGGATTGCACTGTTTTCAGGCAACTACAACTATGTCATGGATGGTCCCGTACGCGCGCTCAATAAACTTGTTGGATATCTGGAAAAGCGTGGCATCGAAGTTTTGGTTTTTGCCCCCACGGCAGAAAAAGCAGCTTTCCAACATCAAGGGACGCTTGTTTCTGTTCCTTCCGTGCCACTGCCTGGACGCGGGGAATATCGTATTGCCTTAGGTTTACCCAAGCGTATCCGCCAGAAATTGATCGACTTTGCACCCGACATGATCCACCTCGCTGCCCCAGACATTCTTGGGCGCGGCGCACTGAAGTGGGCTGAAGAAAACAATGTACCTGCAGTTGCATCGTTCCACACTCGTTTTGATACATACCCGCGTTATTATAAAATGGCGTGGCTCGAGAAACATGTGACCGCATATATGCGCCGATTTTACCACCGCTGCGAACAGATATATGTCCCTTCCCCGTGCATGGCTGAAGAACTTCAGGCCCAGAACATGGCACACAATATTGGCATATGGAGCCGCGGTGTTGACACAGAGCTGTTCAATCCCAAGCGGCGCGATATCGAATGGCGACGAAAGCTAGATATCGCTGATAGTGAGGCCGTTATTGCCTTTGTTGGGCGATTAGTATTGGAAAAAGGCCTTGGTGTTTTTGCAGACACGCTGGACCTGCTCGCAAAACGTGGCATCAAATTTAAGGCACTTATTGTAGGCGATGGTCCGGAGCGCGAAAGATTCACCAACAGATTACCTGACGCAATTTTTACCGGCTATCTTAACGGAGACGCTTTAGCGCGTGCCTATGCCAGTTCAGACATATTCTTCAACGCCAGCATAACCGAAACGTTTGGCAACGTTACACTTGAAGCAATGGCTTGCGGGTTACCTGCCGTTTGCGCAAATGCCACCGGTAGCCGTTCGCTGGTAAGCCACAATGAAAACGGTTTTCTGGCAGAAAAACTTGAGCCTGCTATTTTCGCAGACCACCTGCAAAATATTATCGAAACCCCCACACTAAAAGCACAAATGGCTGCAGCCAGCCTTCACCGCGCCCAAGATTACACTTGGGACGCTGTACTGAGCAGACTTTTCGAGCAGTATTCAGATGTTATGACAGCATACGCTGGCACGACAGAAAGTGGGCACGTCAAGCGTAGCATGCGGCCCACGGTTTCTGCTGCTGAGTAATGACTGCTTTTCATTGCCTCGCAAGTTGACTAAATCATTGGCATGACACTTTCATCATTGAAAGAAAAAGCGGTATCAATCACCGCTCATCCGCTAGCACATGCAACAGGTCGTGCCCTGCAAGCAGTCTTCATACTGGCGGTTTGCTACTATCTTGCCATACGCATTACAGATATTGGCTGGCAGGAAGTTACACAGTCCCTGCCTTCCACGCCGTGGTTTTATGTCTTTTTTATCATGATGTATTTTGCGTTCCCGGTCGCTGAATGGACCGTCTATCGGCGCATGTGGGGGAAAGCGGTTAACCTGCGGTTCGATGTCTTTTTACGCATGCGTATCTACAACTATGCATTTGTCAGCTACTCTGGCGAGGCATACATAGCATTGTGGGGCAGTAAAAACCTTAACCAAAGCAAGCGCCGTACGCTGGCTACTGTCAAAGATAGTAACATTTTATCAGCGCTTTCATCCAATGCCTTGACCCTCATACTCTTAACATTGTTTTTCGCAACAGGGCAGCTAGAACTCATTACAGGCGCAGACCCATCTTATTCAAGGTATGTCGCTATCGCATTCGGACTAAGCGCTGTGTTGTTTCCGCTCGCAGTTATGTTGCGAGGTAAAATATTTTATGCTGAGGCAGATGATCTACGTGCTGTGTTTGGCATTCACTTAACACGCTTGATAGCTGTTGTAGCCTTGCAAGTAGGCCAGTGGACTGTGGTGATGCCTTACGTGAGCCTAGATGTGTGGTTACTATTTCTCACCGCACAATATGTATTGACCCGCATCCCTTTCCTGCCCAATGCTGACCTGCTTTTTGCAGGGGTCGGTCTGACACTGCTTTCGTATGTAGATGCATCTCAGGCGATACTTGCCGGTCTGTTTGTAGCAAGCGGGGCGTTATCACAGGTACTGAATCTATCTATTTTTGCAGCCCTTGGTTTGCGCGATATACTTGGTGGAAGCAATAATAAAACGAATCAAAACGAATCAAAATACTGATTCGAAACTGATTCGACTATTATATATTAAAATATATCCTCATGGTATTCTCGCCCGTCATTTGCTATTAATGAAGATGTGAGAGCACCTAAAGAGGTACAGATGCTGAATGGCAAAAATCAGGTAACGGCACAACAGATTTCCTTTGGCGATTTCCAGCTACTAACAGGTGAGGCCATTGATGGCCGAAACAAAATGGTCGATTTCTTCATGTCCATGTGGCGCGAAAAAGGTGGCCCTACACATAAAATAATGCGACAGGACATCAATCCTGTAGAAATGAAACGTTACCTTGAACATTTGGTAATTCTTGATGTTGAACATGCAGACAATGACTGGGCTCTGCGGGTACGTCTTATCGGTGGATATGTTGCTAACTTCTACGGGGAATTAGCCGGTAAAGATGTGCGCGAGATGAAAAACACGCAAGCCATATCGCGCATTTATCAAGCCTGTGCACGTGTTCTGGAAACTAAAAGTGCGGTATTAACTACCTCGCCTGCGTTTGCACCCGAACGCCTCCATCTGGAAGCAATTGCGCTTTACATGCCATTATTTGATGCAAAGGCTAAGGTTGAAAAAGTCCTGATCTGCGTCAACATCACAACGCAAAAATAGAATTGATGCCTTCCCTTAATATAAGATGAGAAAAGACTGTATGCCCGATGACCACGTTATAAACCGCGTCGATGATCTGGAAGTAAAATATGCCTTCCAGCAAGACACAATTGATAGCCTCAATGAGACAGTTACAAAGCAATGGCAAACCATTGAACAGTTGCAACGTACTATTGAACGCCTTGAGGGTCGCATTGTTGAGTTGGGTGAATGGCAAGGCGCTGGTGGCGATGAACCACCACCGCCGCATTATTGATGTGTATCAAAATGGATCTGCAAACTTATCATGTCCAGTGATGACTAACCTTTAAAAGGGAAGTGGCGCATTTACCATGGCTTAAGCCTTCAACAGCTATCGCCTAGCGCAATAAGGTTTGGTTACAATAACACCTCAATAACGCGGCCAATCTAACATCACCCGAATTGTTAGCTAGCCATCATGTTACCCCAAAATCAGGGGACCGGAGGTGCGGGAATACATAATTCCGTATTTAGGTTTGTGTCACCTGATCTATATGCATTCAATTTTGTTATAAACTTTTGTTTCTGGTCATAAGAGACAGCTTCAGAAATATCATTTTCCTCGGAAGGGTCCAGCTGAACATTATAAAATTCAAATTTCAGGCGAGAGGAATCCGCAATATCGTAGTTGCCAAACCATTTATTTATCCGCCATTCTTGGGATTTTGGCAATACAGCTTTAGCCAACGATTGAAGCCAGGGTTTGTTGGGTTTGAGTGAGACGACCATCTTCAATGGACCATCACGCAGTGCCCACATTGGATGTGGCCAAGTAGATCGCGTATAAAATTCTCTATTCCAACTACTACTTACTACCCCGGTTAGAATATCGCGAATGTTTTTTCCCGGTCCATGATATTGGATAGAAGCACCCGCGATATCCAAGATTGTTGGAAACCAGTCTTCTATTTGTAAAGGTGTATTGATTGTGCGAGGTTTTTCCAATCCTTCCCACCACACAAATGCCGGAACACGCACACCACCCTCATAAACAGAACCTTTTGCGCCCTTAAGAAGGCCATTACTACCAAACGCTGTTTGAACCCCATACCGCTTTCCATATACACCGTCGTAAACATTGTCGGTATAGGCACTTCGTGCCTCAGCGCCATTGTCCGAAGAGAATATAACAATTGTATCTCTCTCATTTTGAGTTTCTTGAATACGAACGAAAAGTCGACCAATATTTTCATCCAAATGGCTGACCATGCTTGCATAATCAGCATTTTTAATGTTCGTTTGCGCATAAAATTCTTTCCAGTTTTGGGGAGCATCAAGCGGCCAATGAGGAGCGGTATATGCTAAATAAAGGAAGTACGGGTTATGTCGCTTACCTGTGACAACTCGCAAAGCCTCGTCAGTCAGTAAATCGGTTGCATGTCCCTCTTCCTTGGTGATGATATCGTTTCGATGCCAAACGTGTTGACCACTAGCCGTATCATGAAAGTAGGGATCAGCGTGAGCATCAAACGCACCATATGAATGAGAAAAACCATACTGCAATGGCCCCCTAGATTTATCATTACCTAAATGCCATTTTCCAACAATGAACGTTTCATAGCCTAAGCTGGACAATGATCTCGGTAATGATCTCTCTGGCAGATTACCGGTAAACTGATCTACTGGTTTGGAATTATTGGTACGTCCCGGATAATCACCCGTAAAAAAAGCCAGACGCGTAGGTAGGCAATATGGGTGTACATAATGTCTTTCAAGTTTGATACTTTTTTGAGCAATTGAATCGATGTTGGGTGTATATATATCTCCGCCATGATATCCAACATCTCCCCATCCAAGATCATCAACCAATATAAAAATAATGTTAGGTTGGTCGTTTGTCTCACTACTTAGTGAGGGAGATGTAAAAATAAAGATAAGCGAGGCAATAGGAAGAATAAACAAACGATACAATTTTATAGCCTTCTTATTTTAAAAGTCTTTCAATCAACTAACATTACCAAGTGTGGTCACTTACATCAAAATATATACACAGCACCAGGATAACGCTCGAAGTTTATCTCGATAACAACCATATCAGAAATCTATTAGTAATTATTACAGTCAATCACATTTATAATTATTCAATGATGCCATTAGCCTCTTTTAGCAAATTCAGATGCAAGGTAGTAGCCATTTTCTTTCCAGTGTCAGATACATTAATCGGAAGATATAATCTTTATGCATCGCTAAATGTTCAACGAGTTTATGACCCTTCGAAGCATATATACTCCGTCACTTTATCGAGACTATTAGCTAGTTATGAATGTTTTATAGCGGGTATTCGATATCGCGCTTTTGATAGAGCCTGCAGCAGAAATTTGATAATGGCGCACCGGGGAGGATTCGAACCCCCGGCCCCTAGATTCGTAGTCTAGTGCTCTATCCAGCTGAGCTACCGGTGCATTCGCCAAAACATGCGCCGCATTGCATATGATACAATATCTTGCGGCGTGCGGCGGAACCTAATCAGATTGCCTGACGATTGCAAGTGGGAAATCGCTTTTTCTTGTTTATGCCATAAAAGGTCGCTAGCTTGCCTGCAATTCAGGCAGCACAAATCCCGATAAACCAATGACTTTGAGATATTATGTAATGATTGAACAGCCAACACGTTTGCTTCTTATTGCCGCTTTAACGGCGTGTATCTCAGCGTGCAGCATGTCTGGTGACTGGCCGAATCTGTCAGATAAAATTCCGGATGCATCAGAGCGCGTACGTGTGGTGGAACAGGCTAGCATCTCAAACGCACCTAAACCAAAACCAGAGCCAGCACTTGCCTCAGCAGCAGATGCCCAAGCACGCCTTGCTGATATCACCGTCGCTATCAACACGGCTCAGGAGGCTTACAACAAAGCTTTATCAACTTATGAAGCGTCAGTGCGTGAAACTAATGTTAATGGCACACACCTATGGTTGGAAGCGCAATTAGCGCTTACACGGTTTAGCCAAACGGTTAGCACCCTCAACGAAATCATATACAGCGCTTCTCTCAATGCCACGTCACCAGTAAGCAACGCACATGAAGCCAAAAAAGCTTTTGATCAAATCGTAATAGCTGAACGCCAAAGGCTTAACCGTATCAAGCCGGACACCATGAACAACTCATCATAAAGATTAGCGCAAGAGGAAAGCGTTAACTTAATTGGTGGCAGCAATCGCTTTTTCAATGGCTCTTACGATACAATCAGAGCCAAGCGTACCCAGTAGCGCCATCAAAGTGCCCGCTTCCAGATCTGTTTCACAATCTGCTGTAGACAAAGCAAAAACCGTATCCCCATCAAACGGTGTATGGATAGGCCTTAGAGCCCGCGCAAGCCCGTCCTGAGCCATCATCGCAAAACGTGTACATTCGGCCTTGTTAAGAGGGGCATTGGTTGCAACAGCCGCGATAGTGGTATTGGTGCCCGAAATACCCATCTTAGGCATCTCGACGACACCGTGCTCAGCAGCAGTGCGCACTACCGGGCCGCCAAAGCTGTTCACTGCAACGATAGCAGCAACCATGAGACCATTTGGCAAAACAAGACTCGCTGTTCCAAGGCCGCCACTATAAGCACCAGCTGTAGCACCGTAACCCGCCCCCGTGCGGCCAGCTGTCATTGTGTCAGACGCATCTTCTGCAGCAGCTATACCAAGAGCACGGTATGGTGGCTCCGTCCCCCAGTTCTTGTCACCGCCATTACGCAGATCAAACAATATAGCAGCTGGCACCACTGGCACAGCCGCCGGGCTAATAGGCAATCCGATACCTTTATGTGACAAAAAACTAGCAACACCGTCAGCTGCGGCAAGACCAAACACGGACCCACCCGACAACACAAGACCATGCATTTTCTCTACCAGACATGTGGGGTCAAGCGCTTCCGTATCACGCGTACCTGGCCCGCCACCACGTACATCCACGCCCATCGTCACAGGTGTATCTGGCAAAACAACTGTAACCCCGCTGCGCACCTTTTCATCATGAGCATTGCCAACTTGCAGACCTGCAATATCCGTCAGCGAATCAGTTGGTCCAGGCATCGCTTCATAACGTGTCATTTTATGATCCTACTTTTAGCCTACTCGTCTTCATCACGGTCAGGCAGGCACATCATAAAGCATGTCCCCTCAGGTCCTGTGCTTTCCAGACCGATTTGGCCACCATGCGCTAAAACGATATCACGTGCTGCAGCAAGCCCAAGACCTGTACCGCCTGCCTTGCTGGATGAAAATGCCTTAAACAAATGAGGTCTCACCGTTTCAGGAATACCGGGCCCATGGTCACAAACATGAATATGACTGGTTTGGGCTTCATCTTTTGTTGCCGTCACCTCAATCCACCCATCTGGCCCTTGTACCTCACCAGCATTGCGGCACAAATTAAGCAATACCCGGTGATATTGCTCGGGATCAACATAGATCATAAAATCTTCATCGATATTACACTCGAAACGGAAAGTACCACCATCCAGCAAACCAAGCGATGACCCAACATCAAAAACCAGATCACGCAAACACACTTCGCTTTTCTCAAGCGGTGCTTCTTCAGCCTTACCATGCCTGATTGTCGCCTCACAAAGCGCAATAGCCCGGCTTACTGCTGTCATCAAACGGCGGGAAACCTTTTGCACGCGTGGGTGGTCAACATTTTGCAACACGTCAGATGCAAGCTGCGCCGTTGTCAGAACATTGCGCAAATCGTGATTGATTTTCGCTACAGCTTCGCCCAACGCCGCCAGGTTGCTTTTTTGTTTCAAAGCCTGACGTACTTCATCCTGCATACGGGTTAATTCACGCTGCACCAGACCAATTTCATCCGAGCGGCCTTTAGAATAGCGAATCTTTTTTACCACTTCAGGGCGGCGCCGGAAGGAAACAATGCTGTCTTTTATACGGCGCATCGGGCGCACCAACATCCAGTGCAACGCCAAATACACCAATATGCCAGTAAAGAGTGAGACAATGATTGCAAGTATGAGCGCATTATTCGAATATTTCGTTAGTTCACTATAAAGGTCTGCCTCATCAATAGTGATCTCTAACCAGCGAATTTGCGGTGACTTGGCTCGCCCTACAACACGAATAACCCGTGTGCCACCAAAATTGAGTGTCTGGTACGCATCAATAATAAGCATACCGAGTGACGGGTTACGTAAATCGTACGATTCGTCCACTTCCTCAGGCATAACGTTAAACCCAAGTAACAAGCTTTTGTCTTCACCGCGCATGATAACAGCAATAACGCCTGCTTCGTTTAAAAGACGCTCTTCCAGCATCGGGCTAACGGGTGCATCACCGCGCTCTTCGAGAGCGAGCGCAGCAATTTGCGCATTTGCCAGACGCGTTTGCAAAAAGTCCTGACGAAAGTTTGCAATGGACGGCAGATAAACAAAGCCGGAAATCACCATCACAAATATAACTGTGAGGAACAGTAGACGTGACCGGAGACTAGCCGTAATGGGTCTGTAATGATCTGGCATAACTCAGTGTTCAAAACTATTCCTGAGCGAAAAGCAAGTAAACAATAATCAAGGCACTGCTTTGATTTTAAATTTCACGATTTGCCAAGCTTAACCATAAGGAATGGTTGCATTTGATACCAATTTTCATATCTGGTAAAACAAGTTGCATCACTGAGCAAAAAACCAGACAAAACTATCTGTTTTGGACAGTTGACTTGCTCGTAACTAGTCGGTATACACCGCGTTCGAATTTGAAGCGCCCGTGTGAAAGCACCTTTGATCGCTGCGGATATACAGATTTCCGAAGCTGAGCATTAGAAAAGCGGCGCATAGCTGGAGTAAATAAAGTGAAACGCACATTCCAACCAAGTGAGCTCGTTCGCAAGCGCCGTCACGGTTTTCGTGCACGCAAAGCAACTGTTGGTGGTCGCAAGATTTTGGCTGCACGCCGCGCACGCGGTCGTAAACGCCTGTCTGCATAAGACAAGCCCGCCTTTATGCAGAGACTGATTCTCTGCTTGAAAATACAGAACGCCGACCGTGATATGCTCCGGTCGGCTTTTTGTATGGAATGCAATTGAATGGTCAGCAAACCAAAAACTTTGGCAACAAGCAAAATCGGCCGAATCACACAACGCCCTGAATACCTTAGCGTTGCAAATACCGGCCGCAAATGGGTTACGCCCAGCTTTATTTTGCAAGCTGATCATGGAACAACGCATCAATCAGACGATTCAACACCCGCAAAAGTCGGATTCACCGTCTCCAAAAAAGTAGGGAATGCTGTCATGCGCTCTAAAGCAAGGCGGCGACTAAAAGAAGCAGCAAGAGCCAGCTTTCCTGAACATGCCCCCAATGGTTGGTCGTTCGTATTAATTGGACGCAATACTGCCGTGCACTACCCATTTAAAAAAATGTGTGCTGATATGACGTGGGCACTTGCCAAATTGGCCTCGGGTACCGACTTAAAGAAATCGAACAAACGCCAAAAGAGTAGTTAGAACCATAAAACCACATGCTGCGTAACATCCGAAGGAAACCGCGTTGGCGGAAAACACTGAAGAACAAAAGTTAAAAAAAGACCGAAGCAAATCACTGCTTGCGGTCTTACTTTCCGCTTTTGTACGGTTTTATCAGCTTGTTATTTCACCACTTTTAGGGCCGCGATGTCGTTTTCAGCCTACCTGCAGCCATTATACCCTTGAGGCGATTTCGCTGCATGGAGGCCTAAAAGGAGGCTGGCTTGCAGCAAAACGGATAGCAAAGTGCCATCCTTGGGGTGGATTTGGATATGATCCTGTGCCAAAAGGCAGCAACACAATTAAGAACGATGCACCAAAAGCCGACAAGCAGGTGTCGCCAGACTATTAATTAAAGAAGACTAACAATTAACAAAGCTATCGAAACGAGCGATTGTCGCCGAGTATAGTGTCAGGGTATTTGATCTCATGGGTGAAAATAAAAACTTTATTTTGTTTGCAGTGCTGTCGCTGTTTATTTTGATGAGCTATCAGTACCTTTATGCAGGGCCAAAGCTTGAAGCGCAGCGCCAATATGAGCAACAACAACGTGCATTGGCAGAAGACACAATTGCACCACGTGCGGATGCGCCGTCCATAACGCAGCCATCCATCGTTCAAAACACGCCTGCAACCGTGACATACGAAGATGCCGGTTCTATTGCTCTCGAAACATCCGAGCTAAGCGGCTCTATTTCACTACGCGGTGCAAGGCTTGATGATTTGCTATTGAAAAACCATCGCGTCAGTCAAGATGCTGATTCGCCCAGCATTCGTTTGCTTGTCCCCCTTGAGGAACAGAAATCATACTTTGTTAGATACGGTTGGTTCGCCAAAGGCAAAGACGCGTCTTTCACACCTAATGATGCAACCGTCTGGAGTTCATCTGGCAACACGCTGACACCAGAAACACCTGTTACACTGTCGTGGACCAACCCGGAGAATGTGATATTCAATCTTGATATCAGCGTTGACGAACAGTTTATGTTTTCTGTTCGACAGTCTGTCATCAATAATAGTGGAAGCCCAATTGAGGTTGCCCCATACGGTGCGATTGACCGCCAAGGCGAACCAAAAACTGATGGCCTCTACATTCTTCATGAAGGACCGATCGGTGTGTTTAACGGCACTCTTGAAGAAATTGACTACGGCGACCTCGAAGATGACGGTGATTTTGAGACACTCAGTAGTGTCGGCGGCTGGATGGGCATTACAGACAAGTTCTGGATGACCACAATGATTCCGGATCAAAACACTGCCCTTAACCGCGCTCGCATGATCCGCCGGGTGGACAATAACGGCGTGACGTACCGCGTTGAGTATGCAGAAAACTGGCAGGTTGCACCTGCTGGCGGTCAATCAACATCAACCAGCCAGCTTTATGCCGGGGCAAAAATTGTTGGCGCCATTGATGATTATGCTGAGCAATATAATATCAATCTGTTTGATCGCACAATTGACTGGGGCTGGTTCTGGTTCCTTACCAAGCCAATTTTTGCAGCCATCCATTACCTCTTCCTGTTAACTGGTAATTTCGGTGTTGCGATCTTGTTAATGACAGTGATCCTGAAACTGTTCCTGTTCCCACTTGCCAACAAATCATATGTATCCATGAGCCATATGAAAAAGGCACAACCAAAGATTAAAGCACTGCAAGAACGCCACGGCGACGACAAAGCCAAAATGCAGCAAGAGATGATGGCCCTTTATAAAAATGAAGGTATCAACCCAATGGCCGGGTGCTTGCCGCTTATTCCGCAAATGTTTATATTCTTTGCCTTATATAAAGTGCTTTATGTCACCATTGAAATGCGTCACCAACCCTTTGTTGGTTGGATCAAGGATTTGTCAGTTGCAGACCCACTGACACCGCTAAATGCGTTTGGTTTGATACCATGGGACCCGCCTAGCGTAATTGCTATTGGCATTCTGCCTATTATGATGGGTGTCTCCATGTATCTGATGCAGAAACTTAATCCGCAGCAAGCAACCATGGACCCGATGCAGCAAAAAATCATGAACATGCTGCCGCTTATATTCACCTTTGTCATGGCGCAGTTCAGCGCAGGCCTCGTTCTATACTGGACGTGGAACAACATCCTGTCGATTGGACAGCAATGGCTCATCATGCGCCGTGAAGAAGCACGCACTTCTACTTGATGTGCTTAACTTAGGAAAAGCCTGTGTCTGAAGACCTGTATGACAAAGATGACCTGGAGCGCGGTAGGCTTTTGTTTGCCGGGCCTGTTACTTTTGTTATGGGCGCCGTGTCACTGGAAACACTACCTGCTGCAGACAGGCCTGAGGTTGCGTTTGCCGGACGATCAAACGTTGGCAAGTCCAGCCTTGTGAATGCGCTTACTGGCCGCAAGACACTGGCGCGCACATCAAACACACCAGGGCGCACGCAGGAGCTGAATTACTTTGAAATGGGCTCAGAAACGGATCAGCCTGCCTATCTGGTTGATCTGCCTGGTTATGGCTATGCCAAAATTGAGCGCAAGCGTGTACAGGCATGGACGCGGCTTGTAAAAACATACTTACGTGGCCGCCCTAACCTGCGACGTATCATGCTGCTTATAGACAGCAGGCATGGCCTTAAAGAAAATGACCGCGAAATTATGACAATGCTGGACGAAGCAGCAGTGAACTATCAACTCGTTCTAACCAAACTTGATAAACTGAAAGTTGCCGAACGAGATAAAATGCTTAACAAGACCAAAATGGATGCTGCAAAGTTTATCGCATGTCATCCTACGATCTTGGCCACCAGCAGCGAAAAAGCATGGGGGCTTGCTGAAGTACGTGCCGAGATTGGTCAAACGACTCGCTTTTAACGCAGTATCCCGATCATTTAGACCAACCAAACACTTCTCTCGTTTCACAAACAAGCGCCGTTAAATCTGAACATTGCTGCGAAAGAACCACTGCATCCTGTGTTTCCCGGGCATTTTCTTCCATTAGAAGTAACAGCGCACTAAGACGCATTGCACCAAAACTGGCTGTTGCGCTTTTAAGTGCATGCGCTTTCACCTCAAGCAGCGCCCAATCCAGCTTGCCTGCAGTTTCAAGAATGCCGGCTTCAGAATCACCAATTTCTCGCTCGAGCGATTGCATCAACACTGGCATTGCCGCCGGCTCAACACTGCCAAGCAAACTGTCCAGAACACTTTGATCCAGTAACGGCTCTTTACTATCCGTCATTATTCATCCCGTGCGTATTGGTCGGGTATCGCCAACCGATATACGCCGCGCAACCCTTCAGGGGATACAACTTTTTTCTTACGCACAAAAACAAGCTGGTTTTCGTGGCTAAGCAGTGTTGCCATGCTGCGAATACGCGGCAAATAAGTACGCCAATCAGTGTCCTTTTCTGCCAGAGCAATAGCAATTTCACGCGGCGCTACACTGCGGGCATTTGCTATCTGCGTCAGAATTTCTTTTCGGATAGATTCGTCTGATTGACTCATGTAAATGCTGCCTCTTGTCATCAAAAGCTATTTCTAACGACAATATTTACTAAAAACTAGCGATTCGAAGGGTTCATCATAGGTTTTTCACTTTCCCTGACACGCGGCAGCGGTTAGTGTCCCGGCCAATATCAACGAGGACAGGCCTTATGAAACTTTATATTCGCACCGCTGCGCTGATGGGCACATTACTGCTTGCCGCTTGTAGCGACAAACCAGCCGAAGAAAACAAAACAGAAGATGGGCAAACTATCGAAGGCACGGCTGTAACACCCACAGAAACACCTAATGTGAAAGAAACTGAATCGATGACCGACAAATATACACAAGACAATCTGTCTTATCTGGAAACCAATAAGGCAAAGGACGGTGTTGTCGTTACCGATTCTGGCCTTCAGTACCTCGTCATCAATAAAGGCGACGGCGCTTCGCCAACGGTTGAAGATTTTGTAACTGTCCATTATGCGGGACGTTTCATTGACGGTCGTGAGTTTGACTCGAGCATTGCGCGCGGCGAACCAGCTACTTTCCCTGCCGGTCGTTTGATTCCCGGCTTCACCGAAGCCCTAACCCTTATGCAGGTTGGTGATAAATGGGAAGTAACCATCCCGTCTGAAATTGCTTACGGTGCTGATGGTGCTGGTGGCGGTGTTATTCCCGGTAATAGTACACTTGTTTTCGAGCTTGAACTATTGAACGTTATGAACCAGCAAGAAGCTGAAGAACTTGCAAAAGAACAACAGGCCGAAGCTGAAGCTCAACAACAAGCATTTCGCCAGTCACAGCTTGATTATCTAGCAGAAAATCTGAAAAATGATGACATCAAGGTAACCGATTCTGGTTTGCAGTACCGTGTCATCGAAGAAGGTACAGGCCAATCACCAACAGCAACTTCAAATGTAACTGTTCACTATTCAGGTAAACTTACAAACGGCGAAGAATTTGATTCGAGCTATAAACGCGGGGAAACAATTCAATTCCCGCTAAACGGTGTGATCAAAGGTTGGACCGAAGGTGTTCAGTTGATGAAAGAAGGCGGTAAATACGAATTCTTCCTGCCATATGACTTGGGCTATGGTGAGCGCGGCACGCCTAGCGGTATCCCGCCGTATGCAACACTGATCTTCATCGTGGAATTGGTGTCTGTCGATAGCTAAAGCAGGCAAAGAAGCCCGTAACAACTATCCAGAACATCTCTGAAAAAGAGATATAGCGCGAGGTCAATAGACCCAAGCACAATAATCATGGGTAGCAGGAAGTATTTCACTGCTGCCCATGCCGCACCAAGTGTGAGGCGCGGCGGCGCAATACGATGCCCCTTGACTGTTTCCAGTTTTTCTCGTCCAAATGCCATAAGCCAATGGTAACAACAGACAGAATTGATGCAAGGCATCATATATTTTCTGCGTAAAATGATGCGAGATATGTCCTCACCAAGTTTTCAAATTGAACGGCAGCCGTTTCTATTAGCGGCAAATCATCAGCTCACTCCTGTAAACTCGAACAAGCCACTACCGCTGCAGCAACACGCATTTTATGCCGCAGCGATGCAGGCTTTCGGTGCAAACATTGAAGAAATTATTGTTAAACAGGATAGTGAGCCTGTGCTGAAAGGTTATTTTCTTCATCGCACCTTTATGCGCTTTGTTCATGTAACATCAGCACTGCGCGGCCCTTTGTGGCATGATGACGCCGCACCTGAGTCGCTAAAGATTGAAACATTAAAATTTCTAAAAAAACAGTTTTCAAATTGGCGCTGGAACTTCCTGAGCATCATGCCTGAGTTGCATGATGACGCTCTAAACAAAAAGCTATTACGTAGTGCAGGTTTTCACCGCATTATGACAGGTGCCAGCACTGTATGGCTTGACCTCGGGCAAACGGAAAATGCGTTCCGCCAAAAGCTGGATGGCAATTGGCGTAATCAACTAAAAAAAGCCGAGAAAGAAAACCTGTCGATCAGTATAGGCGGTGCAAAAGCCAAACATTACAATTGGCTGCTTGAGAGAGAAAAGGACCAACGCCAGAACAGAAATTATCTCGCGCTACCCACAGGTTTTATCGAAGCTTATGCTGAAGCGGGAAAACTGCTGAATGCAAAAGATCCAAATATCATCTCCGTAACAGCAATTGAAAACGGCAACAAAATTGCAGGCGCATTATTCTTAATACACGGCAATAGCGCAACATATCACATTGGATGGGCGGGTGAACGCGCGCGCACCATTAATGCGCAAAATCAGGTTCTATATTCAGGTGCACAGACACTCATGGAGCGTGGTATCCAATGGCTTGATCTGGGCGGGCTGGACACCGGACCACAAGCAGGCATTGCACGCTTCAAACTCGGCATGGGAGCAACGCCGATAATACTCGCCGGCACATACATATAAATATCGATTATGCAATCAATGCCCCGTGTTCGTACCAAATCATTGGAACAAACCTTGTGCTACTTGTAAATTTGCCTTAAACGCACATATTGTGATATTATAACCTGTCTATGGACAAAGAAAGATAGAGCACAAACGTTTTGGACATTGTACTCGCATTGTCGGTTCTTGTACTGCTTGCTGCACCCTTGTTGGCGCGGTTAGTTAGCCGTATGCCTGCCCTTAAAGGCGGTATTGACGGTTTTGTTTTAATGACAGTTCTTGGCCTTGTTACACTGACCTTATTACCCGAATCGCTCGAGCGTGTCGGTGGTTGGGGCCTATTGGTCGCTTTTACTGGTTTTATTCTGCCGTGGGCATCAGAATTTTTGTTCCATAAAACAGAAGAGATCACACACCGTATTGTTATGCTTGTTGCGACACTTGCACTTATTATCCACGCAGCAAGTGACGGTGCATTGCTCGCTGTCGCTAAAGACAGTGTTCATGGCTCATTTCTCGCAACCGGAGTGTTACTGCACCGAGTAGGTGTTGCCATCGCCGTATGGTGGCTTCTGCGTCCTGTTTTAACAACTATTGGCGGCATTTCTGTACTTGCAGCCATGGGTGTTATGACAGTTGTGGCCTACTTGATGGTTATCTTTGCAGGCGAGTGGTATGATGTGCCGCTAGCTGGATACTGGCAAGCATTTGCGGCAGGATCATTGCTGCACGTTGTCTTGCACCCGATCGGCGATCATGAACATGCACCGCAAGCGTCCACAATAACATTCCACCGTATTGGGACCGGCCTGGGCATTTTATTTGTCGCCGGGCTAATCGCATCCCACTATTACGACCATGGTCCAACACTGCAGGCAGCGGGTTACCATGCCCATACTATGGGACATATGTTTGACTATATGGCATCTGTTGGCACACTGATTGCGCCGATCGCGCTTTTGCTGATGGCCGGATTTGCCATATACGGCAAAATGAACGCTGACCTTGCTTCAGCATACCGGCGCCTACAACAAACAGCGCCATGGACCTTGGTATTGTGGTTCGGTGTAACCTTGATTGATAATATTTTACCTGTTGCACTACCAATGCCTGAGAACATCAGCGCGCTGTTTGTTTTATGGCTTGGAGCACTTGTACCAATTCTTGTTCACACAGGCGCACGTAATTTTTTTGCAACGCTCGTACCGCGCTTTATCCTTAAGCACGATCATAGCCACTAAAGCTTTAGTCTTTTTTCAACTGTATGCTTTTTTGCAGTCTCTGCAGCTGAAGACTGCATATATTTACGCTCGTTTTTTGCCTGGCTTTTGCTTATATGATGAGCCATAGCAGCGTTGAGGAAACACCGTGCGATTTGAAAATAAAACAGTAGTAGTGACAGGCGGCACATCCGGCTTGGGTGAAGCGGTTGTAAAAGCTTTTACGGCTGAGGGTGCGCATGTTTTCTTCTGCGGACTGGACGCAATCGGCGGCGAGCGTGTTGAAAACGAAACATTGCCCCTCAAAGGCTGTGCAATATTTAAGCGAAATGACGTTAGGCTTGCAGATGATATGAGATCATTTATCGATCATGTTGTTACCAAGCGGTCCACTATAGATATTGCCGTTAATAGTGCTGGTATAAGCCACCCTGCAGCACTGTTTACTGACCACGCGCCCGAAATCATTGAAGATGTATGGCGCACAAACGTCATGGGCGTTTGGCATGCAATGCAATATGAGCTAGCCCCCATGATTAATGCCAAAGCAGGTTCAATTATCAATATTGCATCAATACTATCTAAATCAGGCGCGCCGTGGATGGCGCCATACGGCATGAGCAAACATGCAGTTGTCGGCATGAGCAAAAGCGCCGCATTAGATTACAGCGATATTGGCATTCGTATTAACTGCGTGTCCCCCGGTCCAATGCAAACACCGATGTTTGAGCGCGCACTTGCTGACATAGACGGCGACATGAGTAAATTTGCAGGCGGTTTGCCGCATTCAGGGCCGGCAGATCCTGCAGATGTTGCAAAAACAGTGCTTTACCTTGCAAGTGACGAGGCCGCAAATGTAACCGGTGCAAACTTCATTGTTGATGGCGGTGTCTCAACCGGATAGCCCACACAAATGCCTTATTCACCAGTATTAGTCATGATTTAAGCATGCTATTATAATCAACTATACACAGCCAACACGACTAGAGGAACTGACATGAACATGGTAACGGACTGGTTCAGGCGCACATTTTCAGATGCGCAATTTGTACTGCTCGTCGGCATTCTGTTCAGTCTTATTATACTGGTTACTTTCTTTGGTCGCATGCTTGCGCCAGCAATAGCTGCGCTTGTTATCGCGTTTCTGCTAGACGGTCCGATTGATTGGCTCACACGCAGAGGCGCACGCCCGCTTGTAGCTTTTCTCAGCGTATACATCGGATTTATCTTACTCTCGCTCACACTATTGCTTGCTGTCGTACCGCCTCTTTTCAATCAGGTGACGCAGTTTATAAATGACACCCCTGCCATCGTTAGCAGCCTTCAGCAGGCATTGTTGAGCATGCAGGACCGTTTTCCTGACCTGATTTCAGAAGATCAGGTGCGCTCCTGGTTTTCAAACCTTGGTAACGAGGTCGCCAATCTTGGCCCTCAACTATTACAATACTCACTGTCTGGTATTACCGGCGCGATTTCGATTGTCGTGTACACAGTGCTTGTACCGGTCATGGTGTTCTTCTTTCTTAAAGATAAGGAAGAAATTCTGAGCTGGATCAGCGGCTTTTTGCCAACAGACCGCACAATGGTGCATCAAGTCTGGCGTGAAGTGGTAGAACGCGCCGGTGATTATGCCCGCGGTAAGGTATACGAAATTCTGATTGTTGCTATTGCAGCTTTCATTGCTTACCAGCTTATTGGCTTGCGCTACGCAACTTTACTGGCGGTCGCGACAGGCCTAAGCGTTGTCATTCCATATTTTGGTGCAGCTGTTGTGACGCTGCCTGTCGCGTTTGTTGCTGTTTTTCAATGGGGTTTAACCAGTGAAACTCTTGGTGCTGTCATCGTGTATTTGGTGTTGCAAGCTCTAGATGGTAACGTTCTTGCACCATTATTGTTTTCAGAAGTCGTCAAACTACACCCAAATGCCATCATACTGGCCATTCTGGTTTTTGGCGGCATATGGGGATTGTGGGGTGTTTTCTTCGCTATTCCGCTTGCCACAGTTGCCAACGCTGTTATTCGTGCATGGCGAGAACGAGTGGCAGCAAACAAGGCTGCTACTACATCGTAAAACAAAACCTCTTTGCATTTCTTGGAATTCTGCTTAAATTAGTTAGTGTTAAAGCATTAAGGAGCACGCCAGTCCCATGATTTTGGAATCGCGTAGCATTGTATTTTCTGACGAAGAGCTGTTTCTAGCCTTGCGTCCTGTTATGGAAACAAACGGGACAAATGCTGATGTCCCTCTGAAAAATATCTTCGCACGGCTTGATAGCGAGGGTGAAGTAACCGCGGTAATACAACCAGCTGATGGTTCGGCAGAAATAGTTTTCGAATCGCGAGAACTAGGGCCTGCCGTTTTGAACCATTGTATTGACCAAGGCATTCCTCTGCCACGTGGTTCATACAAAGAACTGGCAATACGCGGTGACCATATCGCACTTATCGTGCGCCTGGAAACTGGCGCAGTTCAGTCTGAGATAGACGAAGACGAAGAATAATCAATATTACCTACTTATCGTAATTCCAAGTGTTCCGGCATTGTGAAACAATAAACTAGCGGTTTGCCACTATGAAAAATGGCAGCACTTCATCGAAGCCCTGCCACTCATTGTTCATTAATGTTATGGTATATTACTCAGGCAGGAAATCCGGTACTGAAAGATACCTCTCTCCGGTATCGTAACAGAAACCCAACACGCGCATGCCTTTAGGCGACCCTTCAAGATGCTGAGCGATTGCAGCAAGCGTTGCACCCGAAGATATACCAATCAGCATTGCTTCTTCGCGTGCGGCACGGCGTGCCATTTCTTTAGCTGGCTCCGCATCAACCTGTATTACACCGTCAACTAGTGACATATCCATAACACCTGGCATAAAGCCTGCGCCAATACCTTGAATAGGGTGTGGCCCGGGCGCGCCGCCTGACAGTACCGGCGATAGAGTAGGCTCTACAGCCAAAACCTTAAAAGAAGGCCACGCCTTCTTAAGCACTTCTGCACATCCGGTAATGTGACCACCTGTACCAACGCCTGTTATCATATAATCAAGACCGCCGTTTTCAGAAAAATCAGCAAGAATTTCCGGTCCGGTTGTCTCCCTATGAACAGCAGCATTTGCTGGGTTGTCGAACTGCTGCGGCATCCATGCACCTTCAGTATTTTCAACTAATTCCGTTGCTTTTGCCAGAGCGCCCTTCATGCCGAGTTCACGCGGTGTTAAAACAAATTCAGCACCATATGCCAACATGATACGGCGACGTTCAATCGACATTGATTCAGGCATTACAAGAATTAGCCTGTAACCCTTAACTGCAGCAACCATGGCAAGGCCTATACCAGTATTACCCGATGTCGGCTCGATAATGACACCGTCCGGCTTCAATGAACCATCATCTTCAGCAGTGTTTACCATCGCTAGCGCAATACGGTCCTTGATCGAACCGCCAGGGTTTGTGCGCTCCTGCTTGATCCATACTTCATGGTCCGGGAACATACGCGCCAAACGCACATGCGGTGTACCACCAATGGTTTCCAAAATTGAGGATGCTTTCATGGAGATATTCTTTCTATGTTGATGTCATGCCTGTGTTGAAAACAGACGACACTATTGCGTCTAACGCATTCTAACGACCGCAACGCCATCCGCCAAGATGTACGTTTTTTTATTCTATTTTCTCAGCAGTGCTTGTTGGCGTGCTTGTATGGGCACGATTTCGTCTGTATCAGCAGGCTTGAACATAACGCGTGACCATGCCGGAATCGAGCGTGTTATCCAGACATTGCCGCCAATAACTGAATTTTTACCGATAATAGTGTCACCGCCAAGGATAGTTGCACCCGCATAGATCACAACATTGTCTTCAATGGTGGGATGGCGTTTTTTGGCACGGTGTTCCCGATCAACACGAAGGGCGCCAAGTGTTACCCCTTGGTAAATTTTAACATTATCACCGATAACTGTTGTTTGCCCAATCACTACACCAGTGCCGTGATCAATAAACAAAGACCGGCCAATTTGAGCGCCAGGGTGAATATCAATGCCGGTTTTTTGGTGCGCATATTCTGTGATCATGCGCGGCAGTAACGGCACGCTTCGGTCCGACAAGGCATGCGCAATGCGGTAAGCAACCACAGCAAAAAAACCGGGATAACAAAGGATAACTTCTTCAATAGACTGCGCAGCAGGGTCTCCCTGCATTAGGGCGCGTGCATCCGCGTGGCATGCGTCCGCAATCTTCACAAGATCAGACATAAACCCTTTGACCAGCAACACAGTGCAATCAATGTCTTCCTGATTTCGGCAAAGTGGTTCAACCAAATCATGAAATGCGTCTTCAAGCGCTGTGAGACGTTCTTCCAGTGTTGCACTAAGCTCGTCTGCCGCCGCATGATGAGGAAACAGTACCGCGACTGTTTGCTTCAACAAGCCACCAATCTTCTTAAGCGAGATACCTGATAGGTCATTATATTGCTGATGGTGCGTACGCAATCTGTCAGCAATTGTTTCAATTGTAGATGGGCTTTCTTCGAGCTGCGGCATGGGCTGTCTCCTCGCTACTCTTAGTTTAAGCACGAAAGATGTAACTACAAGCCCTGAGCAGACGAGATTTTCTTCACGTTTTCGGGAGAAAACTTATCTGAAATCGTAAAATGATAATAAAAACTATATCGAATGACGCAATGCGTCGGCATCATCCTGTAAAAGGTGCCCGTATCCTGCATCACGGATCAAATCATTACTTTTAACTACGACTTCTTCGTGGATGCGCTTCATAAAGTCTTCTTTTGACAAACCTTCAGGGAGGGGTTCGCCAATCTGAAAAACTGCGGTACCAGCCCGATGCCAAAACCCACGCGTCCAAAAAACACCCGTATTTGTCGCAACCGGATACACTTTCAGGCCTGCATCTTTATACAGATAATATGCACCGCTTTTCAGCCGCTTGGATGTTCCGATCGCAACGCGTGTCGCTTGCGGATAAACAATCAAAGGTCTTTCATATTCACGCATATGGTCTGCGACAGACTGCATTCCTTTGTGTGCAGTTTTGGACTTACGGTCAATTTTTATGACTTTAATCTTGGTCAAAATAGAGCCAATAAAAGGCAAGGAAAACAGCTCTTTTTTCGCCAGCGCGGTCACATCACTACGTAGTAAATATGTCAGCATGGGATCCATATTGCTTTGGTGCGCCGCGGCAATGATAAGTGCACCATCTTTAGGTAAACGCTCAGTAAATCTATGTTCATGGCGAATACCTGCAAAAATGCGTGCAATCCACACAGAACCCGCAGAGAACCAGTAAACACCTCGGCGCACAGGTGCATCCGTCTTTGCAAAACAAAGTGGTGCAACCACCAATCCGCAAAAAATTAGAGTAAAGGGGTAAAAAACAATGTTGAAAAAAATGGAGCGAATACGATCTGAAACTTTCACATCAACACCCTATACCTTGCCATCAAAACCAGCTTTGCAGCTCTCAAATTCACTTTTACAGTCAAATGCCATTATATGCTGCTTTTACACAAGATAAAAATCCGCTAGCCTTTACTGAATCGAAAATCACTTCAAAGGAATTAAGCACGTGACTGAAAATACAGCGGACAACAAAAGAGGTGATGACAGGCTTCCGGTTTTATGGACAGGCCGCCTGACCACAGACGACGATAAAGAGTTCACATGCAAGGTGCGCGATGTTTCGCTGGCAGGTACACTCATATCAACCGATGCTTCGCTTGAACTCGGTGAACGACTGCTTCTAGAAATTGATGAACTCGGTGAATTTGCTGTTGAGGTAAAATGGTCAGGTTCAGATCAACTTGGCCTCCTTATTTTGGCTGGCCCTGATCTTATGTTGAAAAAATTTGCCGAAGGTGCCGGTAGCGAAACCTCGAACAAGCCCATTATTGTTGACGGGGACCCATTAGCCGGAAATTGAAGCCTTGCCACATAGAACGACAGCAAGATAACAAACCGCTAGATAGTGATAGGTCTGTTATCACTATCAACGGCCACCATGATAAAATCGCTTTTACCGCACAAGCGGCGATCACCAGAGTAAAGATCTTCCGCATGGATCGTCACCTCGCACACTAGCGAGGTTCTGCCCTTATATTTAACACGACCAGACAAGTCTATTATCTCGCCTTCATTGGCTGATGCTACAAAGTCTGTTCTTTGACACCCTGCCATAACAAAAACTTTTCGGGCGTAGCGTGTTGCTGTTATGAAAGCTGCTTTCCCCATCATAGCCAAAGCGTTGCCGCCAAATAACGTTCCATAATGATTGGTTTGATCAGCAAACACCATTTCGATACAGCGACATAAAATATCATCCGACGACTCGGTTACCACAGCCTTATCAAGTGAAGGTAATGCTGCCGCCTGCTTGTCTGGTGATACCATGTTGAAGGCACCAGTTGTGCAATGTACTTTTTCTCCACTAAGCAGGTCTTCAGCGAACATATCAACTTCAACCGAAAGCGAACGTGTACCCGCACGTACAACTTTTGCTGCAAAATCAATGATGTTTCCTCTAGCGGCAGCCTCATTGAAGTCAATGCGCTCGCACGATGCTGTGACAAAACTACGCCGTCCAAAACGGGTCGCAGCAACAAATGCAACCTTATCCATATGAGAAAGCGCTGTACCACCAAACAAAGTATCATGGTGATTTGTTTCACCGGGAAATACTATGTCAACGTAATGCGTTACATCGTTCGAACAGGTTCGCATCATTTCATCCTCAATAAAAAAAGCCAAACCAATATAATCAGTACGGCAGCATTTACTAACAATTGCAGATCAAACGGCCTGGCCAGCAGCATGTCCGCTAGCCCACGCCCACTGAAAGTTATAGCCACCTAACCAACCAGTGACATCGACGCATTCACCAATAAAGTAAAGCCCCGGCACTTTTTTAACTTCCATAGTTTTTGATGACAAAGCGTCAGTGGCAACACCGCCCTTGGTTACCTCCGCTTTGCCAAAACCTTCAGTACCCACTGGTTTCAAACGCCAATCTCCAACGCGTCTTGCCACATTGTCCAGGCTCGCGTTCGATAATTCCGCCATTTTCCCAGGCCAATCACTCGTGACCTGCTCCGCTAAGCGACTTGGTAGCTTTTCTGACAACACCGTTTTTAGTGTAGATGATGCATATGTATCTCTTGCTGATATCAACCAAGACTTCACATCAGTTTCATCAGGTAATAAATTGACCTTAATTACATCACTCGGGCACCAGTATGAGGATACCTGCAAAATCGCCGGACCACTGAGGCCACGGTGTGTAAACAAGCTGTTTTCACGAAATGATGGATGTTCTTTATTATCGGCAACGGCAACATGCGTATCCACTGCAACGCCTGCCAATTCTTTCATTGCCTGAACATCGCTCTCGCCGAAGGTAAGTGGTACAAGCGCAGGACGCGGCTCAACAATGCGCAAACCAAATTGCCGCGCAAGCTTATAGCCAAAATCGGTTGCCCCCATCTTGGGAATGGAAGCACCGCCTGTAGCAACAACAAGCTGATGTGCCTCTATCGCCTTCTGACCTACTGAAAGCAAAAACCCCCGGTCTGTTTTTTCAACATTTGAAACTTCGGTTTCTAAACTCACTGAAACACCAACCTTGGCGCACTCATCCAGCAAAACCTGCAAAATCGCTTTAGCGCCTTGATCGCAAAAAAGCTGCCCTAATGTTTTTTCATGCCATGTCAAACCATACGATGCGATAAGATTCATAAAATCCCACTGCGTATAACGACTAAGTGCTGACTTGGCAAAATGAGGATTCTCGGAGATATACGCCGAAGCCGTAACAGCTTCATTGGTGAAATTACATCTTCCGCCACCTGAAATCAGGATCTTTGCACCCGGTTTCTTGTTTCGTTCAATCAACAAAACAGTTTTACCACGCGCCGCAGCGGTGGATGCGCACATTAAACCAGCGGCACCCGCACCCAACACCACTACATCGTAGGCTTCAATTTTCATTCGACATGTCCAATTGACGTATACTTACGCGTATCTTGCCCATTTATCATTCTTTATCCGAAACAAAAGAGAAAAAGCGCACCAAACGCTCTTTAGCTTCATAAATACAACCAACCAGCTGTATTTAAACAGTTTTGTCGCTCCATTTAACTGTGGACGGTGCTCAGACCATCAAAAAAAATTAAAACATTCCGCAGTTTCTTCAGCGCTTTTAAGATTCGTTAACCGCCCTATGCGATAAATCTTTTGGTAAATTTTATGCGATTCTCAAATGACGGCACGATAGGGGAACATTTAACAATGACTACACAAGAAGACACAGCAAAAATGCGACTGTTTAGCATCAGGAATTTGCTGCTCGCCGTAACAACTTTATTGATGATTGTAGTTATTGTCCTTAGTGCTTCTCAGGTTTTTCAAGCATTAGATGCAAAAAATAAAGCCAATCGCGCGCTTGAGCTCAATGATTTGGTCGATAATATGGTGCAATTCAAACTTGCACTAGCAGATGAACGGCTTTTTACCAGCCTAAGTTACGGCTACAAAACATCAGTGCCAAGCCAGCAGATTACACAAATTGAAATTAACAGGAATGTTGTCGCTGATGCTTATGACAATATTGTTCTAGGGCTCGCAAATTTACCTGAGTTTGACTTCAAAACTGATAATGAAAGCAAACATGGTCAGGCTTCTGTTGATTTCAAAAAAGCCGTTAACAAACTGAAAACCTCATATGCGGCATACACCGAACAACATGCCACAACTGATTCTGACCTAGAGGATGATGGTACAGATAACGATGTGTCCAACGCTGGCAAAGCGACAAGCTCTGTTACTGACCTAATCGACGTGACCGCAGAAATACGTGGTGAAATAGAGTCCAACTATGATTTTGGTAATGACCGCATTAGCACAGTTAATCGGCTGAAAACGCAATTATGGGTGATGCTTGAGTATGCTAGCCGTGAAGCCGCTTCCTTAAGTGAAAACATTGCTTCAATGGAACCAATTGGCGACATTAAAGCAAGCACAAGCCAACGATATACAGGCATTGGTCAAGGCGCATGGGAGCAGGTAAAATATGTTGCTATGTCTGCCTCTGCGACAGCGGAAATTTCCCAGCAGCTAAGTAAAATTCAAGACATATTCTTTACTGAATTTGAAACTGCCCGTTTCGACCTTTATGACACATCTGTCTATGCCGAAGAGGATGGTGAGGAAACCGTAGATTACGGCATGAGCCCGGACGAATGGATTACACTTGCACGCGAATCTAACGAACCCGTTTCAATGATGGTTCGCCGCGCCGATAGTCTTGCCAAAGAACTCAATGACCGTGCGGTATCAACAGCAAACTCCAGCGTTATCACTGCAGCAACACTGATGGTGTTATCACTTGCTATTGGCGGACTGGCACTGTGGGTTGTAATGCTCCGCGTAGTGAGACCTGTTAACCAATTATCAGATACAATGATCGTACTTGCAGGCGGCAACTTGGATGCAGAAATACCAAATACGGACCGCGACGATGAAGTTGGCGATATGGCTAAATCTGTACAAGTGTTTAAAGAAAACGCCATTGAACGTCAGGCAATGGAAGCTCAGCAACGCGAGCGCGAGGAAGAAGAACGCGAACGTGCAGAAGAAGCTGAAGCACAAAAACGCGAAGAAGAAGAAGAACGCCGCATAGTGGAAGAACAGCGTGCTGAAGAAGCGCGACAGGAACGCCGTCAAGCAATGCTTGAGCTGGCAGATAAATTCGAAGCATCTGTCATGGCCGTTGTTGAAGGTGTTTCGAATTCAGCTTCCGAGATGGAAAATGCGGCGCGCGGGCTGTCAGACACGGCAGCCGATACATCACAGAAATCAGATGTTGTGTCTAATGCGGCGCAGCAAGCAAGCTCTAATGCACAAATGGTTGCAAGCGCTGCCGAGGAGCTTTCGAGCTCAGTAAGAGAAATCACTGGCCAAACTAATCAGTCTAGTGCTGCCGCACGCGATGCCGTATCTCGCACTGATAATGCCGGTAAAGATGTTGCTGAACTTGTAGACGCTGCACAGAAAATCGGTGACGTTGTTAAATTAATTAATGATATCGCTGAACAGACGAACCTGCTTGCGCTTAATGCCACTATTGAAGCCGCCCGGGCCGGCGATGCAGGAAAAGGTTTTGCTGTTGTTGCTAGCGAAGTGAAATCACTGGCCAACCAAACGGCCAAGGCGACCCAGGAAATCAGTGAACAAGTTGATGGTATGCAACGAGCAACCAATCTCGCCGTAAACGCCATGGATGACATCAAAAATATCATTAGCGATATCGAATCAACGTCTGTATCGATTGCATCTGCTGTTGAAGAACAAGACGCGTCTACGCAAGAAATTGCACGCAATGTATCTGAGGTATCAACAGGTACGGAAGAGGTGACCTCAAACATTCATGCTGTGAACCAAGGCGCAACGACAACTGGCTCTGCGGCAACAGAGGTGCTGTCAGCGGCACAAATCCTTACACAGCAATCAACTGATTTACGCCATCAGGTTGAAAGTTTCCTTGCAACAATTCGTGCATAGATAAGCAAACCCTCAATATAGCCCTTAAGAATAGGAGTGCTGACACTCTTTTTCTTGAGGGCACGGCACCTCAATCATTAGGCTTGCCATCAAACCAAACATAGCTATAGTGCGGGCGCTCAAGACATGCCATTCGGCATAATTGAGAATCACATTTGTGGTATGGAGTCGTGGCCGAGTGGTTTAAGGCGCACGCCTGGAAAGCGTGTTGGGTGGCAACGCCCTCGAGGGTTCGAATCCGTCCGACTCCGCCACTTACCTTCCTTGAGAACTACATTTAAATCACCACTCTGTGCTAGCCAGAGGTGTGCTTAACTGATTTACCATTCATCATGGGCAAATCCCGTTTAAAACCGTCAGATCACAGCTAACCCAATCAGACGAGATACACGCCAAATTTATCTTATACCTGCTGTCTGATTGTCAAATATCGCTCAATGCAAGAACCTACAACGTCGCCCTCGCACATAGGGCTTACCCCAAAATCCAGTTTTTTACACATCTAGTGAACCATATTCGCATACGCGCCGTCCTATCTCGTACTTAAAAGAAAACTTAAAAAGCAAAACGACAACGAGGAGATATAAAATGATTTGGTTCAATATCCTGAAAATTTTCCTTCAGAACAATAGTGGGTTTGTCAATGGCTCCCAGTGGGGGGACATACTGAATGGTAGTAATGGGGATGAATTCATTGTCGGAGGTGGTAGCGGAGACATCATTCGTGGTTTCAGCGGTAATGACCTGATTGTTGGTGGCGGTTTCTCTGACGGCGACATTAATCAAACAGTGTCTTTCTTTGGCCACCACGCAAGTCACCATGTGATAAACAACCTGAAACAAGACGGAGATGACCTTCTGGTTGGCGGCTATGGTCATGACACTATTATTGGCGCCGGGTGGCATGATGGTTTGGTTGAAGATAATGGCAAGTTTGAATTAGGTGAAGTTGTCGCAGCGCCATTTGATCCAGATTTAACGCATCATTCAAATAGCAACGTCATCTACGCAGGGCCAGGTAATGATCTAGCTGTCGGAGCAAACTTTGCAGATATCATAGAAGGAAGTCGCGGTAACGATAAGATATACGGCTTAGGCGGACATGATATTTTAAATGGAGGTTCGTCTGATACATCAAATAATTATTATGATGAAAACGACACAATTGATGGCGGCAGCGGCGATGACCTGATCATTGGTGGTTCTGGCAATGATTTTATGACTGGTGGACAAGGAAGCGATATCTTTTCGTTTGGTAAATATTTTGGCCGAGATGAAATCTCTGATTTTGGTATCTCAAAAGAAGATCAAGACAAGCTTGATTTATCCGACATTGATGGCCTTTCTCTATCAAACATCATGGCAAGCGCAACCTACAACGATGAAGGAACTACCTTAAACATTAGCGTTCATGGCACGATCACACTTTTAGGTATTGATCAAATTCAGTTGGAAGAGCTTGCAGATGCCGGACAAATATTACTATAGCGCATTGTTAATTCATTACCCTACTGCACCCGAGCTTCCACTTGAATATGAGAGGTTTCAATAGGAACAGTAACTTCCCCTGCGTTTTTGCTTGAATAAAATGGGGTTTGCCACTCAATTAGCGCCAGATCATCAACCCATACAGTTGTAGCCTCATCACTTACAGCGTTTGCCTCGAACACAATACGATAACTACGTGTACCTACGCGTGGACTATCAAATGGTATCTCTATGGGTTGCCTGGTACCAGAACGCACACGGACTGTTGCGAGTGGTACTTTTGGATTCTCTATAAGAGCATCACTTAAACCATCGCGCGTTCCGCGACGCTGCATAAAGAAAATAAGCTCAACGTCATGTTCCGCTATAATTTTTGCAGCAATTGAAGTCGGGTTACCAGCCTTCATCAATTAGTATAGTAACCGCTTTTACTGCCGTAATAATATCCTTGGTCACCATATCCATAACTCTGGTGGCGCTTGATATTCACTTGCGTCACAACCGCGCCAGCAAGCGGTGCACCCACTTCTTTTAGCTGAGCAATGCCGGCTTCCACAGATTTCTTGGGCGTTGTTTCCCACTGAACCGCATATAGAACTGCATCAACATGATGCGATAGAACGATAGAATCTGATACAGCCATAACTGGGGGTGTATCAAGCACAACCAGATCATGATTATCACGTGCCCATGTAATAAGCCCTGTGAATTTATCACTGGAAAACAGCTTTTGCGGATCATTGTGATGCGTTGCCGCTAAAACATGCAAACCCGAGGCTTCATCTTTATGTAACTGTTGTCCACCGAGTTCTTTGCCTTCAAGCACAGATACCAAATCAGCTTGATCATCGGATAAATTCAAGCGTGCACGCATAACAGGGCGCCGCAAGTCAGCTTCAATCAACAGCACCTTCTGACCAGACTTTGCCATAAGGCGTGCATAACATAGTGCAAATGTTGACTTTCCTTCACCCGGGACAGATGACGTCAGCATAATAACCTGCGGTGTACTTTGACGCGGGCCTGAATATAGAAGCGAAGCATGTACATTTCTATGCGCTTCAGCAAAGGATGAGGACGGCTTCTCAATAAGATAGTCTTCGACCGATATACCTTTGAGTTTATTGGCCACAAGCATCGGCACAATACCCACACCGCGCAAACCCAATTCGGCTTTAATTTGCTCGAGCGTTCGAAAGCCGTTGTCGAGTGTTTCAAGCAGAAATGCTAACCCAACCCCAAGACCGAGAGACGCCATAATAACCAAGATAAAGATAAGTTTTTTCTTAGGGAAAGACGCTACAACAGGCACATCTGCGCTCGATATTATGCGTGCATCCGCTTGTTGAATATCTTGTTGATTGGTTGTTTCCTTGAAACGCGCCAAGAATGTTTCCAGCAAGACACGGTTGGCCTCTGCCTCACGTTCTAACTCTCTTAACTGAACTTGAGCCCTGTTAACCGTAACATTTTCAACTTTCAGTTTATCCATGCTTGTTTCAAGAGCTTGAACTCTGGCCTCGGCAACGCTTACTTCACTTTGAATACCGTTAACAACCTTGCGTATTTCCAAACGGATATTATCAGCGATATCAGAAATTTCGGCTTCCACATTGATCATACGTGGATGACGCGGACCGTACCGCGTTGCAAGCTCAGCGCGGCGACGTAACACTTCTGATTGTTGTTCACGTAGGCGTTGAATAAGCGCAGAGTCAAGCACTTCGGCAAGACCCGCGTAATCCGCATTATTCGGGTCAGAAATATCACTTAGTTGGCTGTAGCGTGCTTGCACGCGCGCAAGATCTGTGCGCGCGTCAATAAGGCGTGTATTTAACTGAGCCAACTGTTGGTCTGCAACCAGCCCAGCATTTCCAGTTTGTATCAATTGGTTTTGTTCGCGGAATGACTGCGCTGCATTTTCTGAACTGCGAACATTTTCTCGCAAATCAAAAATGCGCTCATTTAGCCACTCATTTGCCCGTTGTGTAGCTTCAAATTTAGCCTCTAACTGATCTGTTAAGTACAGGTTAGCGATACCATTTGCGATACGCGCAGCCTTCTTTGCATCAACTGACTCGAAGGATAATGAGATTGTGTATGAACGTGCTGGATTGGAAACAGATAATCTACTAGTAACGGCATCAATTACCCGTGCACGCTCGGTTGAAATACGCTCTGCCTCATTGATTTGCTCAACATCGCCCAAAATTGACCGCTGCCAGCTTTCAGGAAGATACGTAACAGGGTTTAAATACGACAATAAACCACGCTCTGGATTCAACACGCTATTAAATTCAGGGTCTCTTACAAGGCCTAATGTATCAACAGCCTTCCCGACTAATCGCCGCGAAGTCATGACGTCAATTTCTGTTTTTATCGCTGCAACGTCTGTACCTGCCCCTGACAAAACAGATTGCACATCGACAACTTGGTTTTGACGTGTTTCAAGCGCCAGCATCGCCGAAGCAGTGTATCGCGGCGTTAATTGGAACAATATAAGCAAAGAGAAAACAGAACAAAATAGAAGAGTATTAATAATGATCCATTTGCGCCGCAATAGAACAAGCATCAAGGCACGCAAGTCAATCATACCATCTTCATCAGGAGCCATCGCATGATGTTCAGTATCGTGGGCTAATTCGCCTTTACGAGGATAATTTTGATCGTACATTTAGTTCTACCGCTTTCTGCGTGACCACTATATCTGATTGCTCAGTGTCCACAAAATCTACCGCGCACTTACTATATAGCTGAAAGGAAATCTTAGAAAAAACGTTCTGGTATTCTCAAAATATCACCTGGCAATACTGCTGCGGTAATATCAATCCTGAATTTCTTTTCTTCACCATTAATCTTACGGGTAACTTCAATCTTACTTTCGCTCGCACGGTACGTAAAGCCTGACGCAAGCGCGATGGCATTAAGCACGGTCATACCACTGACATACGGATAGCTACCAGGTTCGTTAACCTCGCCTAAAATATAGAAAGGGCGATAGTTAAGTATTTCTATACTCACGCGCGGGTTTACCAAAAAGCCATCTGCCAACTTTTCCGAAATCAACGACTCAGCATCAGTTAAGTCCTTGCCGCCAATGTTTACAGGTCCGATAAGCGGCATTGCTACAATACCCGTTCCATCCAGCTCAAACTCACCAGACAAATCTTCTTCGCCGTAAACAACAACGCGCACTTGGTCACCCGAACCAAGCTGATAGCGCAGCACTTCAGCAGGCAAATCCGCATCACCAGAAGTATTGCCACCTTGAGCGAAAACGGCGCTATTCCCCAAGAGGAATACCGCCGCTAAAATAGCTATTGTTTTGCGCATTAACATGAACTCACTACACCGTTCCATTTGTTACTACGCGCAACCAAACGCGCTAGTAACCGTCAATTACCACTTGGCTTTAAGGCCGAGCATAAAGATATGCCGTTTAAAGTCTTGACGCAACGTTGTTGTATCACGGTAATTGAATGTATATGTCGCATCAAAGCTGAAGTTACGGTTAATCAAATAACTGGCACCAAGCGAAGCATTAAACAGATCATCATCACGTACAGTATTTTGGAAATCCTGCTTGATATAGGTTGCTGTACCTTTGAGAAGAACATTACGCTGAAGTTCATGCTCTAATTGCAAATCAAACACCGTACCAAGAATACCGGAAGCTTGCGCTGGCGCCCCTGTTGGGTCCAGGTCTGCCACAATGGTTTCTGTTACCGTCCGGCTAATTGCACCGCGCACAGATGTTAGGCCTGTTGGGTTCCAAAGCAAAGACGCACCAAACGTGAAATCACCAATATCGCTGAGTGAATCAGAGTCGTATTCCTGATTGATATATCCAGCAAAAACTTCACCTTGTGATGTTCCTGTCAAATCGAACGCGGCACCAGCAACAATTTCATAACCATCAGAGTTACGTTGTGGCCCACCATCTTCCTGCGAATTATCATATTCAACACGGTTTGCAGAAACACGAAGAAATGCCTCATAAAACTCATCAATTTCGTAACCAATGCGTACATCACCAGAATAACGCTGACGATCCCGGTCATCATTGTTCAGTGTACCACCACCAACAAGACCAACATCATCATAGTTAGAATCTTCATATTTTGCATTAGCAGCAAATGATACCAGCGCTTCATCACGCAAGAAACCTACACCTGCCGTAAACGTCGAATATGTTGTCTGGTTAGCTTGTTGTCCAAGCGCATCAGGAGAACCACGATCCTCGTGCAGATCCGTGTAACCAATATTAGCTGAAAGGCTCGTACCACGCGAAATATCTATTCGACCACTTGCACCAAGCCAAATGTCTTCGTAATTCTCACGTGTATTATCAAAGTAACGACCGAAATCTGCATTACCGAAGAATGATAACGAGTTATTGTTCCAATCAGACGAGAGGTCAAAACCAGGCTTGATGCGCGCAATGAAATCATCAGTTTCATTAGATTCTTGTGCAAAAATGTTCGTATCAAAACTGCCCGCTACATCAAGTGTAGGCTTAAACAAGAAGCTACCAGAACGGCCACCCTTAACAGAATAGTCAGGACGCTGGCGTTCATATACAGACACTACCTGTTCTGAACTTTGTGCAGACACAGCATAACTAACACCCATGGATGCTAATATGGCTGTCATTGATGATAGAGTGCGAAATTTCATTTTCGTAACCTCGAAGTTTAGGTAACGCCTGAAACATTGTTTCAATTGCGACGTGATTAATATCAATACTTAAATACATCTAAATTTAAATAAATGCATAAGCGATTTACCAAGAAAAGTCTAATTATAATATTATGTTGGCTACTGTGGCGTACTTACCACACAACCTATCCGGCAATTTTAAGTAGTTAGAAAATCTACTTTGTCATCAACAAGGACCGCTGCAGTTAGCCGACCTGTGGCATAAGCCGTTGTGTCAACCGCAATACGGTTGTGCTTCAAAGTAGGGTTTTGAACGCCTGTATGACCATGCACAACCTTCACACCAAAGTCATAATCTGACTCGGTAAATTCATGGCGTATAAACAGCATATCAGCTGTATCTTGCTCGGTGAGAGCAACTTCAGGCCGCAAGCCAGCATGCACGAACAAATAATCCCCTATTTGGTGCTGGAGGGGCAGCGATTTAATAAAACTCTTGTGCGACTCCGGTAATGCATCATCAAATTCTGACGCTGCACGCACTAAATCACGGTCTCCTATTTCATTTTCCCGAATACGAACACCATAACTTGCAAGGGTCGCCAATCCACCAAAGTGAAGCCACCCTTCATTCTCGGAAGGGTTTTTGATAAAATCAAACATCATGGCTTCATGATTACCTTGCAGGCATACAACAGTAGCCCAATCCAAATCTATTGATACGAGGCACTCAATAACTTCTTTGGACTGAAACCCCCGGTCCACATAATCACCAAGAAAAACAACATGACATTTGCTTATATCAGAGCGGCTCTGCCAATCCGATTCCATCATGCCAATAAGCTGCTCTAGTAGATCGAACCGTCCGTGCACATCACCAATAGCATAGACAAGCTCACCTTCCGGTACATAATAAGAGCGTGCCGGTAGTTTCTCTTTTTTGAAAAGTTGTTTTAAAAGTCGCATAATAAACAAATACATCACAGAACTGAGCGAAACGACTAAGGTGCCGAATACTTGGCGTTGTCATACCAGAGACATAGCAAAAGCACAAACACGCCATTCAACTAACCTGTAACATACCTTCATGTATCTATTAGATTCTGCAAACAAACTGACGTATATGAATGATACGTAGGTAAATGTATTGTTCCCAAAGAAAAAATAAGCGCCGAGAAGTGACGGCGCATCATATTCAAAGAGGTTTACTTCATGAAGGTATTGGTCACAGGCGCGGCAGGCTTTATCGGCAGTCATGTGTGTCACTATCTACTAGCGCGCGGTGATAATGTTGTAGGCCTCGATAATATGAATAATTATTACGATGTGTCGCTCAAAGAAGCACGGCTTAGTGAAATTAAAAAATTTGCAACTGGCGAACTAGGCGTTACCAAATACCCTGAAGCATCCAAACACGCTGAAAAAACAGGTGAATTCACCTTCACCAAAACTGATGTTAGCGACCGCCCCGCGATGGAAGCTCTTTTTGCCAAACAGAAGTTCGATGGTGTCGTCCATCTGGCCGCTCAAGCTGGCGTACGTCATTCGCTTGATGCACCGTTCGATTACATCGACAGCAACATTACGGGATTTCTAGCAATACTTGAAGGCTGTCGCCACAACGGTATCAAACACCTGGTCTATGCTTCCAGCAGCTCCGTGTACGGCGCAAACACCAACATGCCATTTGATGTACAAAATCCAGCGGACCATCCTGTTGCATTGTACGGTGCAACAAAACGTGCAAATGAACTAATGGCGCATAGCTATTCAAGTCTGTTTGACATCCCAACAACAGGTCTTCGCTTCTTCACAGTTTATGGTCCATGGGGGCGACCTGATATGGCTTTGTTCCTATTTACGAAAGCGATCTTGGCCGGCGAGCCCATCAATGTATTTAATAACGGCCATCATATAAGGGACTTCACTTTTGTTGATGACATTGTGCGCGGCGTTGTTGCTGTGCTGGATGCTCCGGCAACATCAAACACCGAATGGCGCAGCAATGAGCCAGGCAGCGCAACATCAAAGGTTCCTTGGCGTATCCATAATATCGGCAACGGCCAACCTGTTGAGTTACTTCGCTATATTGAGGTGCTGGAAGATTGTCTCGGCAAAAAAGCCATTAAACACATGAAACCTATACAGCCTGGCGATGTACCAGACACTTCAGCTTCTGTAGATACTCTTTATATGGCAACAGGCTACAAACCAGACACAACCGTTGAAACTGGCATAAAAAAATTCGTTGAATGGTATTTGGAATACTATGCCTAAGGTCTTTTTTCAGGGCGATCTGTGTGCTTTTCTTAGCCTTTGCGTAGAAAATTTAAACTAAGCACTATTTAATTACGAATAAACATTGGTCAAAACATAAGATTAACCTGTGTTACGCAACTGCGCTTTGCTTTTCCAAAAAGCAAAAAATCAAGAATAGAAAGCTGGTTATGAACCGCGTGTTTAAAAAATTGGGTACAGCAGAAAATAAAGAAACTGCAGCAGGATTCCTTCAGATTATTTTTGTTCTTGTTGTCGTTGGCGGCATGCTGGCAATAACAGCCTTACTGAATTTCAAAGCAGCCAAAGGCCCAGCACTATCATCAGCCGCTGAGCAATTAGTGGTTGATGTATTAAGACCTTCTCCAACTAATCATAAAGCATCACAAACGATCTCTGGCGTAGTTGAAGCGCGCGCTAACGTAACAATCAGCCCAGAAGTGAATGGCCGCGTCACTAGCGTGCATCCTGACTTATTGCCCGGCGGTACAATCACGGCTGGAGACGTATTGTTTTCTCTTGATAAAACTGACTATGAAATTGCTCTTGAACGTGCCGCAGCTGAAGTTGCCAGTACAGAAGCTGATCTCACTCAGGCGGTTGCTGACGCAGATAACTTCATTAAAGATTGGCAACGCGTATATCCAGACCAACCTGCGCCTGCACTCGTTGCCAAGGAGCCCCAAATTGCTGCAATTCGCGCCCGCCTTGCCGCAGCAAAAGCAAACGTAAGGCAAGCAAAAACAAACCTCGACCGCACGAAAATCTCTGCAAAAAATACCGCGCGCATTGTGGAGAGTGGTATTGAAGAAGGGCAATTTGTGGTCGCGGGTGGACAATTCGGGACATACTACGTGCCTGAGAGTTTACGCATACGCACAACTATCGAACCATATTTCATTGACCAATTGAACATCACAGCTAACAAGCCGGTATCTGTCACGGTATCAAACAGTTCAGCAGCGCCCTTTATGTCAACTGTTGTCAGCATAGGCGCATCGTTAGACCCGCAAACTCGCCTGTTACCGCTAATACTTGATTTACCAGTCGAAAATTTAACACCCGGCACATTTGTATCCGTCAAAATTGAAGGCGATAAAGTAGGCGATGTTTTTCAACTACCGACCACTGCGCTTGCAACAAGGACCAGTGTTTGGCGCGTGAGCAACGACAAGCTTGAAAATGTACCAGTGACTATTGTTGACCTGACAAATGATACGGCGGTTGTGAAAAGTTTCGACGTAAAGGACGGCATTGTGACGTCTCAAGTACCGACGAGTTTCGCAACGCGGCCAGTAAAAATACGCGCTGTTCGTGTTGATGCCAGCCAACCTTTCGAGGACAAATAATGTCTGAAATTAAAGAAGGGGCTACCGAAACATCTCATCAAATACCTGCTGACACGCGCGGGATCATGTCGCTTGCCGCACAGTTTCTAAACAACTCGGTGATGACCAATTTACTAATGGTCTTTTTTATCTTTGGCGGATTGATGACAGCTGTAACAATGCGGTCAGAAGTTTTCCCGACGGTAGACGTTGGTACCATAACCGTTTCTGTGGCCTACCCCGGCGCCACGCCACTGGAAGTTGAGGATGCACTAAGCCGCCGCATAGAAGAAAGCGTACTTGGTATTAACGGTGTGGAGCGGGTTCGCTCTTATGCGTTCGAAAATCGCGCAAGCGTTGTGCTGGAGCTGGAAGACTTCCTCGACCCTTACCAAATCAAGGATGAGGTACAGGCAGCAATAGATAGCCTGATTGATTTTCCACCTGGCAATGCCGAACAGCCCGTAGTCACTGTATCACAGTCACTCTCAAACGTTGTGTCCCTTGTCCTCACAGGACAGGTTGGCGAAGAAGAAATGCGTCGTATCAGCGAGCAGCTAGAACGTGATCTGTTAACATTAAATGTTGTATCCGGTGTCACCATGCGCGGCGCGAGAGCGCGTGAAATAGGCATTGAAATCAGCGAAGAGACACTCCAGCAATACAGCTTATCTTTCAATGAAGTTGCCGCAGCTGTTCGTCAGTCTTCGCTTGAACTTTCTGCCGGCACAATCAAGTCTTCGGGTGGCCAAATCTTATTGCGCACTGACGCGCGCGCGCGCATCGGCGATGAATTTAAAGACATTGTCATTCGCTCCAACAATGACGGGCAAGTCATTCGGCTTAAAGATATAGCGACCATTATTGACGGTTTTACAGATGATGAAATACGCAACGAATATAACGGCCAACCTGCCATCATTCTTGATATCCTGCGCAATGAAAGTGCCGACATTCTAGCTGTCAAACGAGAGGTTATGAGATTTCTTGGAGCAACAAAGTTACCTGAAGGTCTTGATGTTTCTGTATTCCGTGATCAAACGCGCGTACTTGCTGATCGCATTAGCCTTCTTACTGGCAACGCCTTGCTTGGTTTTGCCCTTGTTTTCCTCATGCTTGTCCTCACACTTGACTTGAAACTAGCCTTTTGGGTTGCGATGGGCATCCCGATCAGCTTCTTGGGCGGCTTTCTTATTTTTGGCTCCGTCGGCATATCACTGAACATGGTGACACTGTTTGCCCTTATTGTTGTTATTGGTATTGTTGTTGATGACGCCATTGTTGTTGGTGAAAACATATATTCCGAGCAACAAGCTGGCTTTAAGGGCAAGCGTGCCGCTTTTGAAGGCGTGCGCAATATATATGCGCCTGTCCTTGTCGGTGTTCTGACAACCATGGTCGCATTTGCGCCATTGCTGTTTCAAACAGGTACCTTTGCGAAAATTACGCGTCCTATCCCTGTCGCAGTTATTGCAATCCTCGCCGTGTCTCTCATAGAGGCATTTTTGATACTGCCTGCCCACCTCTCTAATGAAAAACGCTGGTCCAAGGGTTTGCTGCGAAAACTGCAAGTCAGTATTTCACGCGGGTTGGACCGGTTTGCCGAAAACACAGTGCAACGCCTGACATATCAGTCTGGTCGCTTCCGTTATGTTACACTAACAGTAGCCATCGCCATCATTGTAATTGCCGTGTCCATGATCAATAACGGCCTCGTAAGAGTTGTATTCTTTCCGAATATCGAAGGGTCACAAATATCCGCCAGATTGGCCCTACCCGAAGGTGCGCCGTTTGCCGCCACAGAAGAAGCCGCGATACAGATGGAAAACGCACTTCTGCAAGTACAGGCCGATATACAAAACGAAACTGGCGAAGATGTAATTGAAGCTATCGCGGTAACTGTTGGGGCCAGTTATACATCTGCACAAGGCCCTGGCTCCACATCATCCAGCAATGTTTCTACGCATCTGGCACAAATTTCTGTAGAACTGTCCGATACAGATGAAAGATCTCTTTCCGCCGCTGAAATTCAACGGCGATGGCAAACAGCCGTTGGTGCCGTTCCCGGTGCTGAAACGCTGACATTCAATTCCACGATTGGGCCGCAAAGCGACGATATAGGCTTTGAGCTATCACACAGCGATGAAGATCAATTGTTTGCAGCTGCGACAAAACTGGCAGATCGCCTCAGTGCTATTGACGGTGTTGCGCAAATTGATTCAGGCCTTGATCTTGGCAAGCGACAATATGAATTTACTATAAAAGATACAGGCATAGCTGCAGGTCTAAGCCCAAGTGACTTGGCACGACAAATGCGCCAAGCCTATTTCGGTGAAGAAGTGCAACGTATTCAGCGTGGGCGTGAAGAAATTAAGGTTTTTATTCGCTATCCACTTGCCGCACGACAACAGCTTTCAGCCCTCAACACACTGCGCATTCGCTTACCGGATGGTAGCGGAGTGCCTCTATCTATTGTGGCAGATATCAAGGAAGGTCGCAGCCCAACATCAATCCAACGTGTTAACGGACGGCGCGTCCTGACTGTAACTGGTGATGTTGACGAAAGCCTGACAACACCCAATACGGTTAATGCCATAATCGAAAATCAAATTTTACCCGAGCTAACAGCTGAGTATCCAGGTTTGCGCTGGCAACAAGACGGTGCTTCACGGGAACAAAGCGAGGATTTTGCTTCGCTTTTGCAAGGCTTTATTCTCGCTATCATTATCATATATGCACTCGTGGCAACCCAGTTAAAAAGCTACATTCAACCTCTTATTATTCTCATTTCAATCCCGCTTGGGTTGGCTGGTGCAGTATTTGGGCACCTGCTGCTTGGGTATGATCTGTCGTTCGTTTCGCTTTTCGGCGTTGTAGCTCTTGCCGGTGTTGTGGTGAATTCATCAGTAGTGCTTGTGGACAGGTTTAATATTGAAAGCGCGGCAGCAAACACTACGGCAATGCAAGCTGTTGTGCGGGCAACCATACGCCGGTTTCGTCCAGTTGCCTTAACGACAATCACAACAGCGCTCGGTCTGTTGCCAATATTGTCAGAGTCTAGCCCTCAGGCGCAGTTCCTCATTCCCATGGCCGTTAGTCTGGCAACAGGCTTAGTGTTCTCAAGCTTTATGATGATGTTCGTGCTGCCTGCTTTGGTTTTGGTTGTGGAAGATATCCGCAATTTGATTGCTGTTCCAAAGAGAGATGAAGCTGTATTAACCGGAAACACCGAAAACGCATCAGAAGTCGAAAGTTAGATAAGCAACGGCTTATCCAGGCCAATTGCTTTGTATTGTTAGAAAGTCGATAAAATCAAGCCCTGCACTCTCAAGCCAAGTTTCGCTGGGGCCGTTCCAACGATGATTCTTCCAATCAACCTTGCCGCCCTTTGTAAAGGCCACACCTTCTGCATCAAGTCGGTCTCGTTGCCGCTGTGACCCTTCGCGTACACTGATTTTTCCCGCAGAGTTGATAACTCTGTGCCACGGAACACCCGCATCGCTTGGTACGGCTGCCATAGCAGAACCAACAATACGTGCCGTTGATCCTTTCACAAGGCTGGACACCATTTTGTAACTGGCTACCTCGCCGCACGGAATCTCTTTAACCAACGTGTATATGGCAGGGTATGTGCTGTGTGTTCTGATCATGCACATTTTTTGCCGAAAAGGACATTCGAATGCAAGAGGCGAATGTCCTTCAGCATGATCACATCAAACAATATCAGGTTACCTGACTAAATGCCTCCGCAAAACCGCAAGAGATCAACAATGTAAAACTACCCTGTCTTGCTTTCCAAGGCCTCGATTTGCGTACGTGTATCTTCGATCAAGCTAGCAATTTCTGTTGCTGAATCAGATGATCCCGTTGCAAGGTTGCGAACCTCCCCAGCAACAACCGCAAAGCCACGCCCTGCATCACCAGCGCGCGCAGCCTCAATCGTTGCATTCAGTGAAAGAAGATTGGTTTGTCTCGCAATTCCTTCAATAGACTTGGCTGTACCGTTAATACGATCAAGAACAGTCCTCATCAGATTACTGGTTTCCTCAATTGCATTGCGGCGCTCGGTTACGTCGTTAGCATACAACACAATTGAACTTAGTTGACCCTGATAGTCAGTGATTGATTGCAAACTACCTGACAAATAAAGCTTCTTGTCATTGCTGCCTGTAACAACGATCTCACGCGACATGAAGTCGCCTGCCTGCAACGCTTTGTGGTCGGCTTCATTAACAATAGCGTTCAAGGGCACGCCTTCTAAACCATATTGCGACATGATCTGATTACCTAAATCATTTGCTTTGGCAAAACTACCGTACGCATCCCACTCTAAAACAATGTTAGAACGCTCAATCCCTTCAATCCGTGCAGTAAATTCAAGCGCTGATACTTTGGTTTCAGTGATGTTGGCTTGCACAGAAATGAAGCGCTCCAAATTACCGCTGTCATCAAAAATCGGATTGATGGACAACGAAATCCAGTATGGTTCGCCTTCTTTGGTATAATTTAATACTTCTTCATAAAAAGGTTCTCGAGCGTCTAGTTTAGCTCTTATCCGGTTCACTGTTTCATAGTTGGTCAGTTTGCCCTGAAGTACCTCGCCAGGCTTCCTTCCTTTGACCTCATCAAATGTATAATTGGTCATACGTTGGAAACCCGGGTTTACATATTCAATCAAACCGTCCTTGTCGGTTATGATAACCGAATTGTCGGTTTCATTAGCAACCAACGACAACATCTGGACATATGATCGTTGCTCAACTTCTTCCGTTACATCCTGAACGAACGCCGTATATATTGTGCTGTCACCCAGCTCTACACGCGAAAGAGATAGTTTACCCCATCGCATCGTGCCGTCCTTGCGCCAAACCTCTACTTCGCGGCTTGTTCCGACAATTTTGTCTTCATGGGTCTCACGGTTGGCATTCACATAACTATCATGAGGGGCCTGAATAGCCTTGGGTACAAGCATTTTAACATTCTGACCCATAACTTCAGCGCGGCTGTAGCCCCAGAGCTTCTCGGCAGCAGAATTATAAAATGTTATACAATTTTCTTCGTCAATTGTGACAACAGCGTCGAGCGCCTGTTCGAGTGTTTGATTTACAATGTCCTGTGCCCGGCGCTGTTCCGTTATGTCTTTCACAAATGCCGTATATATAATTTCAGTGCCAACTTTCACTTTGGAGAGTGATAAATTAGCCCAAAACTTTGACCCGTCCTTGCGTTCAACCTCAACATCGCGCGACTTACCAACAATCTTGTCTTGGCCAGTTCTACGATTAGAATTTACATATTGGTCATGATCAGCCTGAATAGCCTGTGGCACCAACATTTTAACATTCTGACCCATAACTTCAGCGCGGCTATAGCCCCAAAGCTTTTCGGCAGCCGAGTTGTAGAAAGTAATGTGGTTTTCCTGATCAATAGTAACCACCGCATCGATAGCCTGCTCTAGCGTTTGGCTCACAATCTCTTGTGCGCGTTTTTGCTGAGAGATATCTCTCACAAATGCTGTGTATGTCGTTTTACCTTCAACAACAACCTTAGATAGCGCTAGGCTTGCCCAAATACGTGTGCCATCCTTGCGCGGCACTTCAACCTCACGGCTGGTGCCAACAATCTTATCTTCACCGGTTTCCCTGTGAGCATTCACATACGAATCGTGATTTGATTGAATTTCCGCAGGCACAAGCATTTTAACATTTTTGCCCAGCACTTCAGCATGAGTATAGCCCCACAGCTGTTCCGCTGCCGCATTGAAAAATGTAATATGGTTGTGCTCGTCAATGCTAACAACAGCGTCAATTGCTTGATTTAACGCTTGTTCAAAAGGATTAACTTCATTTGAAACTATAGGATGGTCGCCCCGCATAACTGTATTCCTCGTCCTGACCCCAAGGAATAAATACGAATGAAAAGTAATTAAAATGTTAACTTTAGGTTGCCGTTAAATGCAGAGCTTTCAAGTCAACTCTGTCAGCCACACTCAGCAATCAACCACTGTCGCTGCAATAGGCACTGTTACAGCAAGACCACCTTTTGCCGTTTCCTTATATTTTGTTTTCATATCACGGCCGGTTATCCGCATAGTCCGAATGACTTTATCAAGTGACACAAAATGATCACCATCACCTCGCAAGGCAAGCCGCGACGCATTAATCGCTTTTACTGACGCCATAGCGTTGCGCTCAATACAAGGTACTTGTACCAGCCCACCCACAGGGTCGCACGTCAAGCCCAGGTTATGCTCCATACCAATTTCGGCAGCATTTTCTACCTGTGCAGGTGTGCCTCCAAGCACTTCAGTCAAGCCTGCAGCGGCCATTGAACACGCAGAGCCAACCTCACCTTGGCATCCAACCTCAGCGCCGGAAATTGAAGCATTTAACTTAAACAACATACCAACAGCACCAGCGGTTAACAAAAACCGTACAACACCATCATCATTAGCCCCTGGCACAAACCGTGTGTAATAATGCAGTACAGCAGGAATAATACCTGCGGCACCGTTTGTCGGTGCTGTCACAACACGACCGCCAACGGCATTTTCTTCGTTAACAGCGAGCGCATACAAATTGACCCAATCCATAATGGTCAAAGGATCAGTCAGCGCCATTTCGGGGCGATGAGCAAGCTGACTATATAGTTTTGCTGCGCGCCTTTTAACATTAAGGCCAGGCATCTCACCGCCTTGACTACATCCGCGAGCAACGCATTCTTCCATCACCGACCAAATATCCAGAAGTGCCGACCTGACTTCTGATTCAGTCCGAAACGCGCATTCGTTTTCCATCATAATTTGACTGATGGTTTTGCTATTATCACCGCACAAGGCCAACAACTCAGCACCGCTTGAAAAAGGATACGGCACCTTAACCTTGTGTTCGTTGAAGCTATCATTGGCCGCTTCTTTTTCACTGATAATAAAACCACCACCAATGGAATAAAACACCGCTTCTTCCAGCACATTGCCTTGCGCATCAAATGCCGTAAAATCCATACCATTTGGGTGGAAAGGCAAGCGTTTACGGGGCAGTAGTTGCAAATCCTTACCATCAACAAACGGGATACTCTGGCCGGATGGCAATGTTAACTTTTTGGTGGCATATGTTTCATTAACAATATCCGGAATACGCTCCACATCAACTGTACGCGGCACCTCACCCATTAAACCGAGGATAATAGCCCTGTCAGAACCGTGACCACGCCCTGTTGCGCCGAGAGAGCCGTACAGACGTGTCTGCAACCGCGTAACGGCTGAGAGCATTTCTTTTTTTGCCAAATCATCCACAAATATTTTAGCGGCACGCATCGGACCCACGGTATGAGAGCTTGAAGGTCCAATCCCAATATTAAACAAATCCAGAACGCTAATACTCATGATAATACGGCCCCTCTTTAATCCCAATGAAGCATGGATCACGCTATATGTTTATACTAACAGAAGAGCAATGTATTTATAACTTACTTGCAGCACTGATTGCCGCAACACCTATGCACAACAGAATAAATTCAGCTGGTTTGCTGTCACGTCAGTTCAATCAGCGAAAACAACATGTCGTATAGTATTCAGACGTATACACGCTTATCAAATTATCTTAGCTACAAAGAAACCTGTCTCGAAAAGGTATACACATGTTGTTTTCATATGTTCAGAGAATCAAAACTATCGGGGTGGCTGCTACAGTTATGCTCGCTATTCCTTTTGCGTCTGCAGAAGAGCCGCCAGCAAACAAGGATTTTGGGTTTTCATTTACACCGGACGGCAAAACTGCAGCTTTCTATACATACCGCAACAACAAACTACCCGACATACTTTTGCGCCATCAAAACGGTGCCGAGGTTAATTTGACGAACCGGCTAGATACTTGGGATATTGAACCAAATTTTTCGCCAGACGGTAGCAAAATCATCTATTCATCTGGTGTTGATATGGCATCTTTATCACTCCGCATTATGAATGCAGACGGCAGCGATGACCGTGTATTTTATGATAGCGATGACAATGAAGTAGCAGCAAACTGGTCACCGGACGGAACCATGGTTATGTTCTCGGCCTTTAACAATGACGAACGCACTAACAAAATTTATCTTGCTGACACGCATGGTAATAACGTGCGCGTTTTAACGGAAAACCTGCCGGGACAATCATCAAACGCCAGCTGGTCTGCAGATAGCAAACATATTTTATTTGCAAATCGCCCTGACGAAAAAGCACCACGTGATATCTATCAAATGGACTATGATGGCAACAACCTAAAGCGCCTCACACACGATAGCATGAGCCAGTCAGCACCGATTTACTCACCGGACGGCCACCACATCATTTACACAGGTCAAATCGATGACGGATATTCACAAATATATATGATGCCCGTAGGCGGATTAAAAGAAGGTCAGAAGCCGCTACAACTCACACAAACCAGCGCAGCTTATCATTATTTTTTGAGCCTGAAACCAGACAACAACCATATCGCGTTTTCACAAGGTGATTGGGAGAAGGGCTTTAGTTTGGTGACCATACCTGCACCGCACTAGCGGTACAGGTAATAGACTTAGTAAAACATTACGCTGTTACTGAAGCGCTTGCTTTCATCGTGTTATGGCGCATGATTAGATAAAGCGGCAGCGCAAGTGACAGACCGATAAATAAATTAAGCGGGATAAGCACCCACCAACCAACAACACCCTTTTGCTGTGCGTCAGTATACGACCAAACCCAAAAAATGACCGATGAAATGACCAAATCCATCACACCACCTGCGGCAGCACCGTTTATCATTGCTGCCGCAACGAAATCGCCAGCATAAAGGCCATTTTCCGCGATAAAGCTACCAAAAAAGTACCAAGGCACGACCATGCCAACTACTGCCATTACTATATAGAAAAATTTGGTGTTCATTGTATTGCCTCATATTAAACCAGTTTATGAAACACCAATGTGCAGGATGCTACTCCTGACTGAAGCGATACGCAGATACGCCGCGCGATCGCTCATCCAGAACCAAATTACGCGTTAACGGCGGGTTGGCCCGCTGCGGGCATGCCGGTCGTTCACACAAACGGCAATTTGGCCCCACTGGTGTTGCTTCCGGCTCACTCAGGTTATGGCCTTTGGCGTAAACAAGCTCGCGCGCATACGCAATGTCACACCCAAGGCCAATCGCCAACTGCTGATCCGGCTGTCCATATAACGCGCCAACACGCTTAACGGTTCGCGCGACCGAAAAATAAGTTGTGCTATCTGGCATCTGAATGATTTGGGTTGCAATGCGTCCAGGCGTAGTAAAAGTGTCGTGCACTTGCCACAAAGGGCACGTACCACCAAAGCGAGAGAAGTGAAAACGCCCTGCAGAAAATCGCTTGGAGATATTACCTGCTTTGTCTACGCGTATAAAAAAGAAAGGTACGCCGCGCTCTCCCGGTCGCTGCAACGTTGTCAACCGGTGCGAAACCTGCTCGAAGCTGGTGCTGTAACGACGCCCCAAATGTTCAATGTCATATTTCAGTGTTTTTGCGTCGCCTAAAAACCGCGAGTAAGGCATCAACAATGCACCTGCAAAATAATTGGATAAACTGATGCGCACTAGACGCCGTGCTTCTTCGGTTTGGAAGTTATGGCTTTCGCTAATGCGTTTAATGAGCGGTCTAAATTCCAGCTGAGCAAGCTGAACAGCAAGCTGAAAGGTACGCGCACTGGCATCTAACATTTCACTGATCAATAGTTGACGACGGTGCAAATCAAAATGCCGCAAAGTGTCAGGCATAACCTCATGCGGCATTATACGCACACGAATGCCATGTTCTTCATCTAGGCGGCCTGACAAGATCATAAAAGCATCGTCTCTAGCCAAACCCACTTCTTCATGGAGGCTTTCCGCCGCTTCATCAAGTTCAGCAAAATAATTTTTGCGTTCGTGAATAAAGTCACGCACTTCATCAACAGGAAATACGGCATCCAGCTCCATACCATCACGTTCAGCAAATTGACTAGATAGCTCTGTTGCATTTTGCTTGGCCTGCTGGAAATTTTTATAAAGCATTGCAAACGCATCCACCGCACGCGGTGCAGCATCTGCCATTTCCTGCAAATCACTACGCGCCAAGCTCAAGCCCTTAAACATTGGGTCGGCCATGATCTCGCTAAGGTCAGCAAATGCGCGCGCTTCGTCAGTACCAGCAAACGCTGCAAGTTCAATATCGTAAACTTCAGCAAGGCGCAGCAGAAACTGTGCTGACACAGGCCGTTGATTTCGTTCGACCAAATTGATGTAACTGGTGGAAAACCCTAACTCAGATGACATCTGTGATTGTGACAAGCCGCGCTCACGCCTTAGCCGCCTTATACGTGGTCCGGCAAATATCTTTTTTGCTGCGTTATCCATTTTTACAAACTTTACAAATTGACATTATGACATTTACAAAAACATACAATAGGACTTTTTTTGTATCAATAGTGTTTTTATCATAGCAATAAATGTGAAATACATGCCTCAGATAACGCAATAAAATGTCGCTGATCTCAAATCACGACGCTTGACTGAGGTTTCACAATGTCCGCAACTGCAAAAATACAAACGCCAATCTCGCAGCTAGAGTTAACCTGCACCACAGCACCAAAGTTTGCACATATTCTAAGCGAGGATGCACTAGCATTTGTTGCTACACTTCAAGCTAACTTTGGCCACCGACGGGAAGCGTTGCTGAATGCCCGCATGGAACGGCAAACCCGATTTGATAAAGGTGAACTGCCTGACTTTTTACGTGAGACACAATATATTCGCAGCAGCGACTGGAGCATCCTCGGCACGCCAGATGATTTGAAAGATCGCCGTGTTGAAATTACAGGGCCTGTTGATCGTAAAATGATGATCAATGCCCTGAACTCAGGCGCAAATGTTTTCATGGCGGACTTTGAAGACGCTTCTTCACCAACGCTGGACAACATGCTACAGGGTCAAGTTAACATGTTTGACTATGCCCGTGGTTCACTTGCCTTTACTGACCCGCGCACAGGTAAAGACTATAAGTTAGGCGAAAAAACAGCAGTATTGAAAATACGCCCGCGCGGCTGGCACATGCTAGAGGCACACGCCAAACTGGACGGCGAACCTGTTTCCGCAGGCTTATTTGATTTCGGCCTGTATGCATTCCACAACGCGCGCGCTCTAATAGAGCGCGGCACTGGCGCTTATTTTTACCTACCCAAAATTGAAAGCCATCAAGAAGCACAGCTTTGGGATGATGTTTTCACTTTCACAGAAGCAGCGCTCGGCGTTCCTCACGGTAGCTTCAAAGCAACTATCCTCATTGAGACGCTACCTGCTGCTTTCGAAATGGATGAAATTCTATACGCAATGAAAGATCACATTGTTGGCCTGAATTGCGGCCGCTGGGATTACATCTTCAGCTATATCAAACGTATTGGCGGTAACGCCAACTACCTACTCCCCGACAGAGGCCAAGTTGGTATGGGAACAGCCTTCCTGAAAGCATATTCGCTTTTACTCATACAAACATGTCACCGTCGGGGAGCTCATGCAATGGGCGGTATGGCAGCACAAATACCAATCAAGGGTGACGAGGCCGCCAACGAGGCTGCATTTGAAAAGGTGCGCGCTGATAAGGACCGCGAAGCATCAAACGGGCATGATGGCACATGGGTTGCTCACCCAGCCCTTGTACCTGTTGCACTTGATGTTTTCGATAAATTGATGCCGCAGCAAAACCAGATCCACCGCACGCGAACAGATATAACCATCACTCGTGAAGATTTACTGGCGCCGCACACTGGAACAACAACCGAGGACGGTATTCGCGAAAACATTCGTGTCGGCATTCAATATATTGGCGCATGGCTGACAGGTCGCGGAGCTGTTCCACTATATAATTTGATGGAAGATGCTGCCACCGCAGAAATTAGCCGCGCACAAATCTGGCAACAACTCAAGCATGGTGCCAAACTGGATGATGGCCGCACGATCACACCTGATCTGGTCAGAGCCTTATTTGAAGACGAAATGCGTTTGCTTAAGACTGACTTTGGCAAAGAGCAATTCGGAGCAAATCGTCTGCCTGAAGCATCCAATCTCTTTCTGGATCTGATTTTTGCGCCTGACTGCAAAGAGTTTCTAACCACACCTGCGTACGCACTTATTCAATAATCCCTAACAATAATCATTGGGCGACACATGCCCGCACTTACTATTAAGGAGACCTCCCATGACAAAAACATTTGAAGATTTAATTCCAAACACACCAAAAGATCGTTTCAAATATATCGAACGTAACTACACAGTTGAAGATGTTGAACGCTTGCGCGGTTCCGTTCAAGTTCAGCACACACTTGCTGATCGTGGATCCCGCAAATTATGGGACTTGTTACATACAGAAGACTACGTACACTCGCTTGGTGCGATGACAGGCAACCAAGCCATGCAAATGGTACGTGCAGGCCTGAAGGCGATCTATCTGTCAGGGTGGCAAGTAGCCGCTGACAGCAATACTGCATCCAGTATGTACCCAGATCAAAGTCTTTACCCAGCAAATGCTGCGCCGGAACTCGCTAAACGTATCAATCGCACCCTACAGCGCGCTGATCAAATCGAGTGTGCCGAAGGCGGTGCAAAGCGCGATTGGTTTGCACCGATTGTTGCAGATGCTGAAGCAGGGTTTGGTGGCAAACTAAACAGCTTTGAGATCATGAAAGCATTCATTGAGGCTGGCGCAGCTGGTGTTCATTTTGAAGATCAATTGGCAGCCGAGAAAAAATGCGGACACTTGGGCGGTAAGGTGCTTATTCCAACACAGGCTCACGAGCAGAACCTGCAAGCTGCACGATTGGCTGCTGATATTGCTGGCGTGCCGTCATTGATTATTGCCCGCACAGATGCAGAGTCAGCAAAATTGATTACATCTGACGTTGATGAGCGTGACCATGAATTTATCATTGACCGGGACAACCGAACATCTGAAGGCTTTTACCACCTTAACGCTGGCGTTGATCACTGTATCAAACGCGGTCTGTCATTTGCCAAGCATGCTGACTTGCTCTGGTGGGAAACATCAACACCTAACCTTGATGATGCCAAGCGCTTTGCTGAAGCAATCCAAAGAGAATTCCCAGGCAAAATGATGGCTTATAACTGTTCACCATCCTTCAACTGGGAGGCAAATCTGGATAAAGACACAATTGCCAAGTTCCAGCGTGAACTCGGTGCGATGGGCTACAAATACCAGTTTGTTACACTTGCTGGCTTCCATAGCCTCAACCATGGCATGTTTGAATTGGCAACTGGTTACCGTGACCGCGGTATGGCGGCATACTCAGAACTCCAGCAAGCTGAATTCGGCAACGAAAACCAAGGTTACACAGCTACCCGTCACCAGCGTGAAGTTGGTACCGGTTATTTTGACGCTGTTGCTGAAGCCATTACTGGCGGCAACTCTTCAACAACTGCTATGGGCGAATCTACTGAAACAGCTCAATTCAAAGCCGCTGAGTAAGTTTTTAACGCAATAACCCCTCGTTGCTTGCTGATGCAAGTAACCTACAGGCCAGCCTCAGGGCTGGTCTTTTTTTACGAGATAACACTCATGACAGCATATTTTGTTTTATTTTAGCGTATTTTGCCCGCTCCCCTCTTGACGTCAAGCCAATCTACAGAGACATATGAAGCGTATTACCAACAAACAATATTCTTAGAACACAAAACAAGCGGAACACTGCTCATGGTAAAAATTACAGTCACTGACCTCGCCGGCAAAGCCTCAGCTATTGAAGCCGAGGTTGGTTTGTCGTTAATGGAAAACATTCGCAATGCAGATTTTGATGATCTTGCCGCAGTCTGTGGCGGCTGTTGCAGTTGCTGTACTTGTCATGTTTTTGTTGATAGCGATGACTTTGAACGCCTGCCTGAAATGGAAGAAGATGAGCAGTATCTACTGGAAGACAGCGATCACTTCCAAACCGGCGCATCACGCCTTTCCTGCCAAATTGAAGTAGATGACAGCCTTGACGGCCTGAAGGTCACCATCGCTCCGGAATAAATCTTCGTTACTTTTCGAAGATTATCCAGAAACCAACACACCCCCATCCAAGGAAGTCCTTTTGCCTTTACTGGAAAACTGCCTCAGCACACCGTCGGATACTGCGACGATTAATATAACCCCCATAACAACCACATCATTTGATACATGGTTAATGGGTTTACCTACGCGTGAAAAAACGTGGATTCAATCCACTGGGTTTACCGGAAAAGGCAACACATCGGCGATAATTGCAAACGTCGAAGGTGCAATTTCTCATGTCTATGTGGGCTGCGGTACAGAGATGCCTGTTTCGAACTCGATTTGGTGGCTCGCTGCGATTGTTGATCAACTACCGGAAGGGCAATACGTTCTACCCGCAGATATTGACCAAAACATACAACAAGCGGCAGCACTTGGTTGGTGCATGGCGCACTATGTGTTCGATCGCTATAAGTCAGCGGACTCTGCACCAAAGGTGCGTACACTTATAATGACGGATCAAGGCAGTGTCGATAATGCCCTGCGCACAGCAAATGCAATGGCGCTTGTACGCGACCTGGTTAACACCCCAGCTGAAGATATGGGCCCTTCTGAGCTACAGGAAGCAGCCGAGATGCTGGCTGAAGCCAACGGTGGTACAATAAGTACTATTGTTGGTGACGACCTGTTGGATGAAAACTTCCCGGCCATCCACGCAGTGGGGCGTGCCGCCGCTGAGGGCCGCGAACCCAGACTGATTGATCTAAGCTGGGGCAATGAAAATGCACCACGCCTAACCATTGTTGGCAAAGGTGTTTGTTTCGACACCGGCGGGCTTGATATCAAACCCGGTGCAGGTATGCGCTTGATGAAGAAAGATATGGGCGGTGCCGCACATGCACTTGGTTTAGCGCAGCTTATCATCGAAAATGACTTGGATGTGAATTTACGCGTTCTCATACCTGCCGTTGAAAATGCCATAGCTGGCGATGCATACCGCCCAAGCGATATTATCATGACTCGCAAAGGCTTATCTGTTGAAATCGGCAATACAGATGCTGAAGGCCGCGTTGTTTTGTGCGATGCCCTTGCACTTGCTTGTGAAGAAAACCCGTCGCTCATTATTGATTTTGCAACCCTGACAGGGGCAGCGCGTGTCGCACTCGGCGCAGACCTGCCAGCCACATACACCAACAACGACGATGTTTGGAATTGCCTGGATACCGAGTCTAAAACAACAGCAGACCCTCTGTGGCGGATGCCGTTATGGGCCCCATACGATGAAAGCCTGGACAGCCGCGTTGCAGATATTTGTAATATCAGCAATAGCCCGCTTGGTGGTTCAATAACTGCCGCACTTTATCTACAAAGGTTTATAGAAAAAGACACCCCTTGGGTACACTTCGATGTATTCGCCTGGAGCGACAGGAAACGCGCAGGCAGGCCAGTTGGTGGTGACGCACAAGGGGTACGCGCAACCTATGCTGCGATTAAGCGGTATTTAGATATATAAATGGCTGCCACGTTAGGACAGTTTTAAGGAACGTTTGCTAGACAGAAACCCTGAACTCATATGGATACAGGGAATCAGGTGTGAGCGAAAAAACAAATCCGCGAATGCTGAAGGTCTGGCGCGAAGCACATCGTGCCTGTGTGCGCTCTAACGACCCTGATCTGACATCGCGTCAAATGTCGATCTTGCTAACGGTATATATGACTGAGCCACCACATACAGTACGCGCCATCGCTGCAGACCTAAATGTATCTAAACCTGTTATCACGCGCGCACTTGATACCATGGGCCGAATGGGTTTAATAAAACGTAAGAAGGATGAAAAAGACAAACGCAGCATCCTAATTCAACGTACAGTGAAAGGCGCTGTATTTCTAAGTGAACTTTCGGACCAAATTGTCGCTGCCGATAAAATCGTACCGCCAGACGATTAAACAAAACCAAACCTTGATCGAGGACCATATGACCCTTGCAGTGATGACAACCTTAAAAGAATATGGTCTTCCTGCGTTGCAGGATCCATGCGCCGAAGTTTCATCAAACCCATCTCTATATAATTGTGTCAACATCCACGGCCAGTGTGCGGTGCCTTGGGCACCAATAAAGTGTGCACCTGCACCGGACGCAGAGACCGTCAGTGAGCTTCTGTTCGGGGAACCTGTCGAGATATTATCTCAAGATAATGGCTGGATAAAAATTGCTTCTATCACTGACGGGTACACAGGCTGGGTCGCGGAACAAGTTGTAGCAGAAGGACATGCACCACCTACACACCGCGTATCTGCTCCTATGAGCCATGTTTACCGTGAGCCTAATCTTAAATCAGAACCAATGTTGCCCTTACCCATGGGAAGCTACATAACTGTTGGTCCCGCGCAAAAAACAAACCCACGCTTTGGCGCGCTGGCAACCGGTGGGTATATCTATCATAAACATATTTCGCCGCTGGGTGGATTTTCGACGGATCCGCTTGCCATTGCCGAAACATTCATTGGCACGCCTTATTTGTGGGGTGGCCGCACGAAAATGGGCATTGATTGCTCTGGCTTAATTCAACTAAGCCTGTCTGCTTGTGGCCACAGAATTTTACGAGATAGTGGTAGTCAGTTCAAAAGTCTGGGTGAAGGGTTGAGCGCTACTGACTCACCCCAGCGCGGTGATCTTGCTTTTTTCCCCGGTCATGTGGGCTTCATGATCGACAATATTCATCTGCTACACCCAAACGCCACCAATATGGCTGTAACAGTTGATCCAGTTGATGATGTGATTAAGTGGATCGAAGACGATGGAGCGGAAACTCCATTCCTCGGCTTTAAACGCCTCTAGAGCATAATTTATATACAAAAAAAAGCGAGCCTAAGCCCGCTTCTTTGAATTAGTTTTTAGCGACGACCTATTATTCTACGTCTTCAACTTGTTCAACCGCCTCAACCACAGGAAGCGGAACAGGCGCATCAGTGAATGTTGAGAGATACGCGATCAGGTCAGCACGCTGTTCAGGTTTGCGTAAACCTGCAAATGACATCGACGTGCCGTTTGCGAAAGATTTAGGGCTTAGCAGCCACTCATCAAGTGACTCGTATGTCCAGACTGATGTCTGGATGCCACGCAGCGCATTTGAATAATTGAAATCATCCAATGCAGCAATTGTACGACCAACGATACCATAAAGGTTTGGTCCTGTACCATTGCGGCCATCTTTCTCAACAGTATGGCATGCACGGCATTTGGCCCACTGACGCGCACCGCGTGCTGCATCAGCGCCTGCCATCAACTCCGCAAAGCTCGGCCCTTCTTCAACAACAACATCAGCAGCATCAGCTGTGGCTACTTCAATGCTAAAGGCTGGCTTTACATGTTCTTGATGAAACGGCTGCTCGGCAACAATACCGATAACCATGATAAACAGTACGGATGCAAATACAGCCGCTAAAACTTTATTCCACTCAAAGGAATCCACTGTTCGTTCTCCTTGCAGGCGGCCACACCCGAAATATGGACCGGCTGGATACTGATGATGAAAGTATGTTGATAACACACCCTCTTCGTTTGCGCGCGACAATAGCCGCTGATGTACTAAAAATTCAAGTCGAGATTTACCGCTTTTAACGAAAGAACGTTAAAAATCACTTATTTTTACCGCGGCATATAAGCGCACATACCTCAAACTAGCCTATTTTGGCATGCTGCGTTGACTTGGCGGCAACCAATTGGCACAAGATTCGTGAATAAACCAGCTACGAATCATGTGCGCAAAACGCATATATGCACACGGCTTACATAACTGAGACTCACCATGCCAAACCAACAAGACATGCTTTCTTCAGAAGATACATCTGACACCAGCGAAAATACCATCGCATTTCAGGGCGAGCTTGGTGCGTATTCGCATATGGCTTGCCGTGCAGTTTATCCTGATATGCATGTCTTACCATGCCCCAGTTTTGAGGATGCATTAGCAGCAGTGCAAAAAGGCAATGCAAAGCTTGCCATGATACCAATCGAAAACTCCACCGCAGGGCGCGTTGCAGACATTCACATACTACTACCAGGCAGTGGCCTGTTTATTATTGGTGAACATTTTGAAACCATCAGGCATTGTCTTCTGGCGACACACAATGCCGACGACACAACACTGAAGCGCGTAACAAGTCATGTACAAGCGCTGGGACAATGCCGCAAAAACCTGCGCGCCATGGGCTTGGTACGCGAACCCTTTGCCGACACAGCTGGTTCAGCGCGGTATGTTGCGGACTTGGGCGACAACACAATCGCAGGTATCGCAAGTGAACTAGCCGCTGAAGTGTACGACCTGAAAATTATCAAACGTGACTTACAGGATGAAGGCAACAACACCACACGGTTTGTTGTTCTCTCGCAAGAAGCATTACATCAGGATACATATAATGACAGCGTAATGACGAGTTTCACATTTGAGGTCCGCAACATACCGGCAGCACTATATAAAGCCCTTGGCGGGTTTGCTACCAACAGTGTCAACATGACCAAGCTGGAGAGTTACTACGAATCGGATAGCTTTAAAGTAAGCGAATTTTACGCTGATATTGAAGGACATGAAGGCATGGAAAATGTAGCACGCGCCATGGAAGAGCTACGCTTTCACACAAAACATGTTAACCTGCTTGGCACATATCCAATTGCACGCAAACGCTCTAAGTATTGATGTTGTCATCCATGATAAATGTAGTCACAGAAAAAGGGTTAAGCTTATCATCGAAAAAATAGTATCTGCTATTTTCTTCTCTTTGGCGGCAGCAATGCTCAGTATGTGGGATTTGCATCTAGCTCGTGCACAGGACGCCGTCACACAAACAGCACCATTATCGAAAACACACACAGGCACAAATCTTCGTTTTTGCTATCAGGACACAGAGCTCTTTCCTGCTTATACAGGTGATGGTCCGCAAAAACCCCTCACCTTTCCCGGCGTAGATATTGAGTTGCTAGATACCATGGCAGAAAACTTAGGTGTCACTGTTCAATACTTTCGATTCTCCTGGAACCGCTGTCTGGCGCTTCTAAAGGCTGGCCGTATTGACAGTGTTATCGCATCTTTTAGTGAAGACAGAAAAGACATTGCAAGATTTCCTATGAAAGGCGCACAGCCCGACGATAGTTTTCATTTAACATCTTCCGGATACTATCTTTATCACTTGGGTGAGCAACCAATATGGGATGGCTACCAGCTACTAGATCCAGGCTTGATGATTGCAACACCCTTGGGGTATTCGATTGGGCGTGTCTTAAAAAACCGCAATTTTAACATTATTGAAACCAGCACAACGCGAGAGTTACTAAGTTTGCTTCTTTATAAAAGAGTAGACGCAGTGGCCGCTCCCGGTAACGCAGCAGATGCTATTCTAAGGAATGAGCCAGAGCAGTATAAAGGCATCTATAGAGATGCAACGCCTATTCAGGAAAACCTCTATTATCTGGTGTTTTCATACCAGTTTGCTGCAGAAAACCCTGATCTTACAAAAGCATTCTGGCAACAAATGCTTCAAGCACGCATAGTACGTCGTGACTTGGTCACAAATAAATATCAACGACTAAACACACAGCATGATTAGCCCACAATCGAGATCAACAAAATGAAAACCATTGGCATTATTGGCGGCATGAGCTGGGAATCAACAGCACTATATTATGAAGCAATAAATCAAGGTGTCGCAGAGGAACTGGGCGGCTTACATAGTGCAAAAATTGTGATGGTAAGTGTCGATTTCCATGAGGTTGAGGCTCTGCAAACTGCAGGAGACTGGGCTGCTGCGGGTGACCTGCTGGCAGACGCCGGTAAGCGACTAAAGGCTGCCGGAGCACATTTTATAATCATAGCCACTAATACAATGCATATTGTTGCTGATATCGTTCAGACAAAATCAGGCTTGCCGCTATTGCATATTGCAGACGCAACCGCAGAAGAAATCAAACGGCACGGCTTCACAACCGTGGGCTTACTTGGCACCGCTTTCACCATGGAGAAAGATTTTTATAAAGGACGACTAGAACAGGAATTTGACCTGAAAGTATTAACACCGGATGCTCTTGGTCGAACACTTATCCATGATGTCATATATAATGAGCTATGTCTGGGTAACATCCTTGATACATCACGCAGTGATTATCTGGCTGTTATCAAAGAACTGGAAACCTTAGGTGCAGAAGCTGTCATTCTTGGCTGCACGGAAATCGGTATGCTTATCAAGCAAGACCATACAAACCTGCCACTGCTAGACACCACTGCCATTCATGCTGCAGCAGCCGTTAATTATGCTTTGAAAAGCTAAAGCGTTAAAAAGTCAAAAAGTCGCCGCCAGCACCTTTTTCCAGAATATCAGCTAAACCTGAAATTTCTACGGCAGGACGCTGAACCAGTGTTGACACGTCTACGCCCTGTTCTGCCAACGCAGTTTCACAAGCGACAAATCGCACATCAAGCGCAGACAAACCATCAATCAGCATGTCGCTGTCAGCAATACCTTTTTCCAGCAATGCCGCATCCATCTCCGGCGCAGTAATACCGCCAGGTGATAACAAAGTTTCCCAAGCACCTGTCTGCAGGAACTGCACACCGCTTTTGGAGAAAAAGTACGTTACCGGTCGGCCAACCGCTGCCGCTGTCGCGCCTGTCATCAAGGCCATATGAATACGCTCTGCATCATTGGTGATCACCATCAAGGTCATGGGACGGCGGTTCGCTGTCATGTTTTATTCCCCTGCGCACATGCGGAACAGTTCGGGTCTTGCGGCAAGCCAATAGCACGTGTGCTCATACTCAAGGCATCAATCATTAACATCTTACCCGCTAGGCTATCGCCTATGTTCAGAATTTCCTTAATGACTTCCAACGCCTGCATTGTGCCAACAACACCTGCAACAGCACCTAAAATGCCAATATCAGAGCAGGTACGCTGCATATCTTCTGGTGGTTCTTCCGGCAAAAAACACCGGTAACACGGCAACCCTTCACCAGCGTGTGGTTTAAACGTGGCAAGCTGCCCTTCAAATGGCCCGAGCGCAGCTGACACCAGCGTCTTTTTCAAAGCAACACATGTGTCACTAATGATATGCCGGGTTTTGAAATTATCTGTGCCGTCTGCAACAACATCATAATCTGCAATGATCTGCGCAGCATTGGCATTGTCTAGTCGTACTTTATGCAACTGTACTTTCACATCCGGGTTAAGCGCATCAATTGCGCTTGCAGCGCTATCTGCCTTGGGCGTGCCAATAGTATCTGTTGTGTGAATAATTTGGCGCTGAAGGTTAGATAGGTCAACATCATCATCGTCAACGACACCAATGGTGCCAACACCTGCTGCGGCCAGATATTGCAGCATTGGCGCACCGAGACCGCCCGCACCAACAACCAGAACCCTTGCGGCAAGAAGTTGCATCTGCCCCGCACCACCAACATCCCGCAGAATGATGTGGCGGCTATAGCGCTCTAACTGTTCGTCAGTGAATTCCAAACCCAAGTATCCTAGTTACCGAAGAAATCTGCGATATTACCCAGTGTACTACTCTCGCCACGATAAAATTCCGTGTGCTGGCATTTAGTGCATGTGACAGCTGTAAATTGCTTATTCTGGATATTAAAGAATCGAGAAAAAAAACTGCCCGTCATTCCCACTTTATCTGAATAGAAGCGAGTATTTTTACATTTTACACACACTCGAGGACTATTCATTTTTCTCTCCAACATTATGCTATTTAACGAGTACCCGTTGAACCAAAACCACCTGCACCACGTGCCGTTTCATCCAGATCATCAACAACCACCCATTCGCCTTGCGTAACTGGTGCAATGACCATCTGTGCGATACGCATACCACGCTCGATCGTGAACGGTTCATTCGACAGGTTCACAAGAATTACCTTCACTTCACCGCGGTAATCAGCATCAATTGTGCCGGGCGTATTGAGAACCGTCACACCATTTTTAGCAGCAAGGCCAGAACGCGGGCGCACCTGCGCCTCGTAACCAGCAGGCAACGCCATCGCAAGGCCAGTTGGGATCATTGCACGCTCAAGCGAACCGAGTGTAATTTGCTCACCATCAGCAAGCGCCGCATACAAATCCATGCCTGCACTTTGTGCTGTTTCATACTTTGGCAAAGGCAGGTCTGCACCGTGATCCAAACGTTTCACGTTGATCGTTACTGAAGTCATAGAAGTGTCTTTCTTTTCGGATAATGAGTTAACTATCAAGCTTTGCGGCAATCATTTTTGCAAGCGCCTTAGCAACTTCATCTTTGCTCATAGACGGCCAGCTTTCAACTTCGTTGTCGTCAATAATATGCACCTGATTATCGCTGCCACCCATGATGCCAGTAGCGTCCGATACATCATTTGCGACGATAATATCACAGCCTTTGCGCAGACGTTTGGCTTTGGCGTACTCAACAACATTTTCGGTTTCTGCGGCAAAGCCAACCACCAGGCCTGGTCTGCCGTCTGTCATGGATGAAACGCCTTTTAGTATGTCCGGATTCTCACACAAATTAAGTGCTGGGATACCATCCTTGGATTTTTTCAGCTTCTCACCTTTGCATCCATCTGACATGCGCCAGTCCGCAACAGCAGCGACAAAAACACCAACATCTGCAGGTAGTGCGCTCTTAACTGCAGACTCCATCTGAACCGCTGTTTCCACATCAACCCGCGCTACACCAATAGGGGTTTCAAGTGTGACTGGTCCAGCCACAAGTGTAACTTCCGCCCCCAGTTCAGCCAACGCGCCAGCCAGCGCAAATCCCTGCTTTCCAGACGAGCGGTTGGCAATGTAGCGCACAGGGTCTATCGGCTCATGCGTTGGGCCAGCGGTTAGGACAATCTTCTTGCCAGACAGGGGCCGCACACCACCCGAGAAATAGCCCTCAACAGCCGCGACCATGTCAGGCACTTCAGCCAAGCGACCAGGGCCAACCTCTCCGCATGCGAGCATGCCAGCTTCTGGTCCCACCATTAGAACGCCGTCACGTTTCAATGTTTCAATATTGCGCTGTGTTGCTTTGTGAGCCCACATTTCAGCGTTCATGGCAGGTGCGATCATAACCTGCTTGTCGGTTGCCAACAAAATCGTGCTCGCTAGATCATTGGCAAGACCGTTCGCCATTTTCGCCATCAAATCTGCAGTCGCTGGTGCAATCAACACCAGGTCCGCTTCGCGTGACAAGCGGATATGGCCCATCTCTGCTTCATCTTTAAGAGAAAACAGATCCGTATAACATTCATCACCAGTTAGGCTTGCCACACTAAGCGGGGTGATAAATTGCTGACCACCAGCCGTCAGCACACCACGTACACTTGCTCCTCGCTCCATCAGGCGTCTCGCCAGATCAAGCGATTTATAGGCCGCAACCCCGCCACCAATAATGAGTAATATTCGTTTGCCGTTTAACATAGTGCGCAAAGCCTCTTAACTCTTGGAACATGACATATAGGTGGCTTTGACGCTGCCTGCAAACATCCTCTCACTGAAGTGAACAGACGATTGCAGGCACAATACTCTACTATTTCACTCTGATACCGCGGCAGATGCGCGGTTATCCATGCTGAATTCACCTGCGCCAAAGCGCGCAAGCATTAGAAAACCGCCGGCCATGGCAAAATTTTTCATCATCATGGTCATTTGGGTCTGATCAGCCGGTACATAATGGAACAACGCACCTGTAATAATACAGAAACCAGCCAGCAGAAAACCAACCAACTTGGTTTTGTAACCAACCAGTACCATCAGCCCTGCCGCGACTTCAAAGATAGCTGCTGGCCAGAATAAAAAACCCGGCACGCCTACCGATTCCATATATTCGACCATCCCTGCACCGCCGCTAGCTATCTTGCTCGCGCCTGCAACAATGAATATCACCGCCAGAAGCACACGCCCTAGCGGGGCAAAATATGGTTCTAACTTATCCATAACATCTCTCCCCTTATGTTAACGATACTGCCATTAAGGCGAGGTGAGTGTGACGACTATTGAGGTTTTATGCAAATTAGTCAGATTTGAAGCCATAAGAATTGCAAAGAATACAGGCCTTAATAGGTGAGAATTTTGAGCAATAACGCCCCGACAACAAGGCCAAAGGCAAACGGCCAGACACGACCGTTTCGCTGAACAGGTGCAGCTTCAAAGGGTGGTGGCCCAGTGGGCTCTTCTTCATCGGCAAGCCAGCGTTCAATGCGCGACGGCAACCGTTCAATCAAGCGCGGCAACTGATTGAGTGCATCTGCAAGCTGAATTTCCGGAGACAAGTTAGCGCGCACCCAATGCTCAATAACCGGCTCGGATATCTGCCACATATTTGATCGCGGATAGAGGTGCAGCGCCATGCCTTCTGCCATCACCATTGTACGCTGTAACAACAGAAGCTGTGGCTGCGTTTGCATATTGAAACGTTCCGTTGTTGCAAAAAGCTGCGCAAGCAGCTTGCCTGCTGATATTTCTTCAACTGGCAAATCCATAATGGGGTCAGCAATGGAGCGCATCGCTTGGGCAAACTCTTCACGGCTTTCACCGCGAGGAACATAACCCGCATCAAAATGCACATCAGCCACGCGCTCATAATCACGGCGTATAAAGCCAAACAATATTTCAGCCAGAAACCTGCGCTCCATCTTGGTCAATCGACCCATGATGCCAAAATCAATGGCGCAGATAGTGCCGTTGGGCTCTACAATCAGATTACCTTGATGCAAATCTGCATGAAAGAAACCATCACGCAGAGCCTGCTTGAGAAAAACCTGAATAACAGTGGAACCAAGCGCTTCAAGATTGTGCCCTGCTTCGGCGAGCGCGGCACGGTCCGCCACACGGATGCCGTCAACCCATTCAAGCATCATAACGCGGCGCGCAGTCATATCCCATTCAATCGTCGGCAATCTGTAACCCGGCTCACCGTTCATATTGTCAGCCAGCTCAGCGGCAGCGGCGGCTTCAAGGCGCAAGTCCATTTCACGCAAAGAGGTTTCACGCACCTTCACAACAACCTGGTTTAAACGCAGTCTTCTAGCTTCAACACTATTGTTTTCAGCTGTGCGCGCGAGCCATTCAAAAAGACTGAGGTCACGGGTAAACCGCTCTTCGATATCAGGGCGCAGGACCTTAACAGCTACTTTTTTTCCGTCCTTCAAGATAGCGCGGTGAACTTGCGCAATTGACGCGGCAGCAACAGCTTCCTGCTCAAAGCTATCGAACAAAGTGTCCATACTCTGGCCAAGCTCATCTTCAATTGTTGCTCTGGCTTTGTCGTAAGAAAAAGGCGGCAGGCGATCTTGCAGTGTTGCCAAACCTTCTGCGATTGGGCGACCGACCAAATCTGGACGCGTAGCCAACGTTTGACCAACTTTGATGTAAGCTGGCCCCATTTTCGCCAGCGCCATTGCCAGACGCTCTCCGTCAGAATCAGGTAGCCCACGACGACGCGGGATATAAAACGTGATAGCGCGTAGTAAGCGCGGTCCCCACGCAGGGACAAGCTCAATACGGTCCAGCGCGCGTATGGCACCAAACCGGCGCAAGCCGATTGCCATAAGGTACAATTGAAGAAGGTGACCAAGAACCTGCACAGTACCGCCCTTTAAATCCGAGTACCGGAATGGATTGCAACAACGCCAGCAGACATAGTGCGCCACCGCGTACGCGAGAATCCAGCGACCTTAATCATTGCATCAAATTTTTGAGGCGCAGGGAATCGGCGAATCGATTCGACAAGATATTGATAACTATCACGATCACTCGCGACAACTTCACCCATTTTCGGAATAAATTTAAAACTATAAGCATCGTAAGCCTGCTGCAAAACAGGTACGACCTCTGGGCTGAACTCAAGACAGTAGAATGTACCGCCCGGCTTAAGCACGCGGTAAGCATCCGCAAGTGCGTCTTCAACGCGTGTTACGTTACGAATACCAAAGGCAATTGTATATACATCCATCGAACGATCAGGGAACGGTAACTGCATGGCATCGCCGCACACAAATTCTGTTGCAGCGTCATATCCCTTCTTCTCGGCGCGTCCAGCGCCTACACGCAGCATCTCCGCGTTGATATCACATACTGTTACGTGCCCACCCGCTGCAGCATCCAGAAAACGAAAAGCGATATCTCCCGTTCCACCAGCCACATCAAGCAGACGCATGCCTGGTCGGGGGTTGATACTGTCAATCAACGAATCTTTCCATAATCGGTGCACGCCGACACTCATGACATCGTTCATCACATCATACTGATCAGCAACGGAGTTGAAGACACCTTTTACCAAGTTTGCCTTGTCATTTTCATTGACGGTTTTGTAGCCAAAGTGCGTTTGCTTGCTTGGCTCACCTATCGTTTCTGTCTTATCGTTATGTTGATTTGATTCTGGCATATTCGCTCATTATCACCTTGTCAGCATACCCATATGTGGTATCGATCAACTCTGGTTATGGAGGCCGGACCATAGCTGAGACAGCTGCATGATACCAGCCACTTTGTAATACAAGAAGAAAGCGCGACAATATGCCCGAATTACCTGAAGTCGAGACCGTTCGCCGTGGCATGGCGCCTGTTATGGAAGGCCAAGTTATCAAGGAAGCACACGCCTGGGTTCCGAAACTGCGCGTGGATATCCCATCTGACTTTAGCAAACGGTTTTCGGGCAATCGGGTAACAAGGCTGACGCGACGATCAAAATACATTCTGATTGAATGTGAAGATGGGCTTGTTGCCATTCTGCATCTCGGCATGTCAGGGAAGGTAAACATCCATCAATCAGGAACAACCATACCGCCGCGGCAAAAACATGATCATCTGACCTTCTTAACGGAGAATGACGATTCTATTATTTTCAATGATGCGCGCCGATTCGGGCTTATCGTTTTCAGCGAACGAGATACAATCAACGACCACCCTCTGATAAAAGACATCGGCCCGGAACCACTTGGTAACGCATTTCACGCGGATTATCTGACAGATATGTTGTCGCGGCGTAAATCACCGATCAAAACAACACTACTTGACCAAAAACTGGTGGCTGGCCTTGGTAATATATATGTTTGTGAAGTGCTTTGGCGCGCTGGCATTCACCCTGAACGGCGAGCAGACAGCCTTACAAATGAAGAAGCACACTCTCTGGTGCCTATCATTCGAGATGTTCTTTCGGAAGCAATTGAGGCAGGTGGGTCGACGTTAAAAGATTATGCACAAGTTTCAGGAGAGCTTGGATACTTTCAACATCGCTTTCAAGCATATGGCCGAGAAGGTGAGGCATGTACATCTGATGGATGCCACGCTATTATCCACCGTATCGTTCAATCAAACAGGTCATCATTTTTTTGCCCGGACTGTCAGACATAATGATCTTGAAACAACAAATGCGGCGCGTGCTGTATGCGGTAGCGCTTGTCATGAGCGCTATGTTCGTTAGCATTTGGAGCCCAGCATTAGCTGAAGATGCTTTCATTGACGGTTTCCCTGATGTTCCACATCTGAACATAGTATCAAAAATCGACGGCGAACCTGTTGTTTTTGATACAGCGAGCGGCACTGTAGCCGAGGTGGGGTTATACATCAGTGTTCCGGCGGCAACCGCATTTTCCCGCTATAGTGACGCGTTAAAGGAACTGGGATGGGAGTGTGTGTTGCGCGGTACAGAATTGACTTGCACACGCAACGAAAGCAAACTTTCTCTCACTGCACCTGATACACGTACTTCTGAGGCAATCTTTATCTTGCGCCTTGAACCGCTTCAATAACCATATGTGGATGTACACAGCTCAGTTGCGATAATTTACTTTTCAAATGCGCCAGACCCGATTAGGAGTCTAGGCAACGTGGTCAAAAACAAGGCACTCAAATGACTTTTGAAACCATCCTACTTGATAAACAAGAAGGTGTTGGGCTGATAACTCTTAATCGCCCAGAAGCATTAAACGCATTAAACAGCAAGCTTATCAAAGAACTAGGTGATGCTTTACTGGACTTGGATGCAGATACCGATATTGGCGCTGTCGTTGTAACGGGCAGTGAAAAAGCTTTCGCTGCTGGTGCTGACATCAAGGAAATGTCCGTTAAAACCTATGCTGATGTTTTGGCAGAGGATCTATTTGCTGAAATAAACCGTGTGTTTGCCACTGTACGCACACCTGTTATTGCCGCTGTTTCCGGTTATGCACTGGGTGGCGGGTGTGAAATTGCCATGGCATGCGATTTCATCATTGCCGCAGAAAATGCAAAGTTTGGCCAACCAGAGATCAAGCTTGGGATTATACCGGGCATTGGCGGCTCACAGCGATTAACGCGCATTGTCGGAAAATCTAAAGCAATGGATATGATGCTGACAGGGCGTATGATGGATGCTGAAGAGGCAGAACGCGCAGGATTGGTAAGCCGAATCGCACCAACTGAAGATTTGATAGACACAGTGATGGAAATTGCCAGTACAATTGCCGAATTATCAACACCGTCAGTATCCCTAGCCAAAGAAGCAACAAATCGTGCACTTGAAACAACACTTGCCGAAGGTTTGCTGTTTGAACGCAGGGTTTTCCATTCACTTTTTGCAACAGACGACCAAAAAGAGGGTATGACAGCCTTTATCGAGAAACGACAACCACAGTTTAAGAATCGCTAAACAGCGAAAGACGGGGCCTCAAAAGACTTTTGGCTATTGACGCAGAGGTTTTACAGCGTTATAGACGCGACCTCGAATTTATTATCGGTTTCGGCCTATGTTGCCTGAGACTGAACGAACACACAGGAAAAGCGGTTACACCCTGCTGCTTCGATACTGAATTGATGATGGGTGTCGCTGAACAAAGGTAAAAAAAATGGCAAACTCTGTACAAGCCAAAAAACGTATTCGTGGTAACGAACGCAAAGCTACGGTAAATAAAGCACGCGTAAGCCGTATCCGTACATTCATTCGTAAAGTTGAAGAAGCAATAACGGCTGGTGATAAAACACAAGCAACAGACGCATTAAAAGCTGCTCAGCCTGAGATTATGCGCGGTGTTACAAAAGGCGTTATGCACAAGAAAACAGCATCACGTAAAGTTTCTCGTTTGACGAAAAACGTTAAAGCAATCGCATAATCAAATATTGCGATTCGGTATCCAATTACCGGTCAAAACATGTTTCCAAAGCCGCCTTTTCTACAGGGCGGCTTTTTTGTTATTGTCATCAATGCGAACAAAAAGAGCACATATCTTGTGCCTTGATCGCAAGAAACCACATATTGTGTCCTCTTTCGATTCACGCCATAGAGAGATTTAACTGATTTCTGTCAAGCGATAGATTCAGTTGCTGCATCCCCATGCTCTATGTAATCTGACTGCCTGACCGCGGTGGGTCGCATGGGCAATCAAACTCCCTCACAGGGGGGCGTCCATAAGCTTTTCAGGCATGAAGTCATGCTGGAAAAGCGCCACCGAAAACAACATATTGCTGAAGACGGGCCGCGCCCTTTATGCGCTCGTATAGAGTTTTGCCGTATCGTGGCTTGCTGCTTTCTTTTGCGAACGATGTAACATTGTATTCAGGGGGCTGATTGCAATGTATAGCCGACGAATAACCGCCTGAAGGCGAAAAGGAGAATATTTTCCGATGTCGGATTGGGAGGAAGATAGAATGGGGCCAACAAAGGGGCTTGAAGCAGACATGGATATGCAAGGAGAAACTCCTTGGAATCGGGTGTGCAGCAAATTCAAGAAAGAATTTGGGCAGCAGGCTTATACAACATGGATTGGTCAGTTAGGATACCGCGGTGTTGATGGAGGCACTGTGGAATTAACGGCACCAACGAAGTTTGTCCGCGATTGGATTCAGCGCAACTATGGCCCACGCCTCAAAGATTTCTTCTATGCAGAAGACTCGCGCGTCAAAAGTTTGAGCATCCGTTTGGCTGCCAAAGGCGCTACACCTGCAATCCCTTCACAAACTGTCGTGCGCGCAGGCAAAACTGACGACCAACCTTCACTATCCGGCGTTGAAAATGTTGATGAACAAGCGGCTCTTGATCCAAAGTATACATTTGAAAGCTTTGTAGTTGGCAAATCAAACGAGCTGGCATACGCCGCTGCCAAACGTATTGCAGAATCTGACGATGTATCTTTCAACCCACTGTTCCTGCATGGCGGGGTTGGCCTTGGTAAAACACATCTGATGCATGCAATTGCTTGGGAAGTTAAACGCCGCACTCCTGAAAAACGTGTTGCTTATGTTTCCGCTGAAAAGTTTATGTTCGAGTTTATCTCGGCCCTTCGTTTTAAAGACACACACGCTTTCAAACAGAAATTTCGCAACGTAAATCTGCTTATGGTGGATGATGTGCAATTCATCGCCAATAAAAACAGTACTCAGGAAGAGTTTTTCCATACCTTCAATACGCTTATTGATAACCGTTGCCAGGTTGTGATCACCGCAGACCGATCACCAACAGACCTTGAGGGCATTGAAGAACGTATTATTTCCCGCCTTGGCTGGGGACTGGTAGCAGATATTCATCCTACAGATTATGAGCTCCGCCTTGGTATTCTCCAATCCAAATCTGAAAGTGCACCAAATGTTGATGTGCCTGTTGATGTTCTTGAATTTTTAGCGCGCCGGATCATTTCGAATGTTCGTGAGCTTGAGGGCGCATTAAATCGTGTCATGGCCTATGCAACACTTGTTGGGCGCCCTATCACAATGGATATGACACGTGACGTGCTGCAAGACCTTATTCGCGCCAATGATCGCAAGGTAACCATTGATGAAATACAGCGCACAGTAGCTGAATACTATAATCTGCGCCTTTCTGAAATGCTGTCACAGCGCCGCAGCCGCATGATTGCGCGCCCACGGCAAACAGCAATGTATTTATGTAAGCAGCTTACAAGCCGCAGCCTGCCTGAGATTGGCAGGCGATTTGGCGGGCGAGACCACACTACGGTTATGCATGCCGTGCGCAAGATTGATGACCTATGCAAATCTGACAGTCAACTTGACGAAGACATCACACGCCTGACACGTTTACTGGAAGGATAACCGGCTAAAACAGTATAATAACACCGCCTTTTTAGGAACAGTTGCGACTCGGCAGAAAATATAGATTTCAAGATTAAAAAAAAGCACCGATTCGGTGCTTTTTGTTTTGGTTTTCAAGGGAAAGCCGCTATTGTTGACACAGGCCTTTTCTGGGGAGTGTCAGACAGTGTGCGCATAAGCGTTCAAGCGATGAAACCTTACTGGTTTCACCTACATATTCTGACACTGAGAGGAGGCCGTTAAATTTACACACGGTCAGACAAGAAGATAAATTTCATGAAATTTACAATAGAACGCAATTCCCTTCTTAAAGCTCTAGGACATGTTCAATCAGTTGTTGAGCGGCGGAACACAATTCCCATTCTATCTAACGTCATGATCGAAGCAGAAGGTGATGGCATATCCATGACAGCCACCGACCTTGATATTGCAATCATCGAGCGCACCGAAGCTGGCGTTACTCAACCCGGAGCAACAACAGTTCCTGCTCACACATTGTTCGATATCGCACGTAAGCTACCTGACGGCGCTGAAGTTGAGCTCAACCTCGAGGACGGTGACAGACTGGTTGTGCGGGCCGGGCGCTCCAAGTTTACGCTGGCTTGTCTCGACAAGGAAGATTTTCCCATCATGAGCGAAAGCGACATGCCACATCGGTTTGCTATTGCTGCAGAAGAGCTGAAACGCCTGATCGACAAGGCGCGCTTCGCTATCTCGACCGAGGAAACACGTTATTACCTGAACGGTATCTACCTACATGTCGCGAACAGCGAAAGTGGTGACACGTTGCGGGCCGTTGCAACAGATGGCCACCGCCTCGCACAAGTCGAGCAAAGTGTTCCTGATGGCGCAACTGGCATGCCTGGCATCATTGTGCCGCGTAAAACCGTTACAGAGGTGCGTAAGCTTATCGATGAGTATGAAGGCGATGTTGCAATCGCGCTTTCCGACACCAAAATTCGCTTTAGCTTCGCTTCTGCGATCATAACGTCTAAGCTGATTGATGGTACTTTCCCTGATTACAGCCGGGTTATACCAGTAGGTAACGACAAAGTTCTGGAAATGGATTGTCGTCTGTTCTCTCAGGCTGTTGACCGCGTATCAACGATCAGCTCTGATAAAACACGATCAGTAAAACTATCACTTTCGGAGAATATGTTAAAGCTATCTGTTAACAGCCCTGACAGTGGCACGGCGCGCGAAGAATTAGCGGCGTCTTACACATCAGACTCATTTGAAATTGGCTTTAATAGCCGTTATTTGATGGACATTCTGGCGCAAGTTGAAGGCGACATGGTCCAAGCGTATCTGGCAGACCCATCATCACCAACAGTGATCAAAGACTTGATGGATGAAGCTGCTCTTTACGTTCTGATGCCAATGCGTGTTTAGTAGGGTAAATGGTTAGTCTTTCATACAGTGCGTTACTTTATGTAACGCACTGTATGAAACCTGCCAAAGGACCGAGGCGGTCATATTTTGAATTGGCCTAATCGAATATCCAGCGATTGAACACAGACAATACTGAGACAAATAAACAAATGATTAGCACCTCAATCTCTGCACATCAGGAATCTGCTGCGATACCTGCTTCAGTGCCAGATTTGCAGGGGCACACCCGCGTCTCGGTTTCACGTGTCATGTTAACAAACTACAGATCATACAAGACGTTATCCCTCAAGCTGCAACGCAGTTCGAATATGGTGGTATTAACTGGGGAAAACGGCGTTGGCAAAACCAACATTCTTGAAGCAATTAGTTATGCAGCACCTGGCCGGGGGCTTAGAGGTGCAGGCCTTGATGATATCAGCCGCCACAACAAAGATAATTGGTCTGTTGCTCTGCAATTAGCGCTGGAACAGGACGATATCTGTGAAGATATCAAGGTTGGCACAGGTATTGAGGCATCAACAACAGACGCTGACAGTACCGATAAAAAACCACACAGCAGACGAATTGTTAAAATTGATGGTGAGATTGCCAACAATACTAATTGCCTCGGCGAACGTTGGAGCATTGGTTGGCTTACGCCGCAAATGGACCGCCTGTTCATCGAAGGCCCTTCATCCCGGCGTAAGTTTCTTGATCGCTTAACCATGGGTTTATACCCTGATCATAGCCGACAAATCGGCGCGTTTGAACGCACGATGCGTGAGCGCAATCGCCTGCTAAGCGATCAAGGTGTTCATGCAGATGCGGTATGGCTATCAGCTCTTGAGGCGCGCATGGCAGAGCACGGTGTGGCTGCCGCAGTTGCACGGCTCGAGTTTGCTGGCCAGATTGCAGGGCAAATCGAAGATGCCGCAGAAACACCATTTCCCAAAGCCATGCTTGCCATTGATGGCTGGCTGGAGGGTTTGCTTGCAGATGGTTTGGCCCCTGTTGAGGTTGAAGTACAATACCGTGAGCGTTTAGCACATGAGCGCGTCCTTGACTGTAGATCAGGCCGGACAAGCACCGGTATCCATAAAACTGACTTCATTGTGACACATAAACCCAAATCAATGCGCGCCGACCTGTGTTCAACAGGCGAACAAAAAGCGCTATTGGTGGGCTTAATCATCGCAAATGCACACCTTCAAACTGCGCTTAAAAGACAAGCGCCATTATTACTGCTTGATGAAGTCGCAGCGCATTTAGACAATGAGCGACGCAGCGCTTTGTTTGATATTCTCGGTGCACTGGGCAGCCAATGTTGGCTGACAGGAACCGATATGAGTTTGTTTGAGAGCCTGAAAGGCAAAGCTGAATTTTTTGATGTTAGTGACGGCAAGGTCCAGCCCTCACTACAATAGAATCGCACATGCGACCATCACTTTAGGATCGACGAGAAAGAAGAATACCATGACCGACACACCTGAAACGCTCCCAGAAAACGAAGAAGAATACGGTGCGGATTCCATTAAGGTCTTGAAAGGACTGGACGCTGTACGCAAGCGCCCAGGCATGTACATCGGTGACACCGAAGATGGGTCCGGCCTGCACCATATGGTTTTTGAAGTGTCAGATAACGCAATCGACGAAGCATTGGCCGGCCACTGTGATCTGGTGACCATGACACTGAATCCTGATGGAAGCTGCTCTGTGACTGATAACGGTCGCGGTATTCCCGTTGATATTCACGAGGAAGAAGGTGTTTCTGCAGCGCAAGTTATCATGACACAATTGCACGCAGGCGGTAAGTTTGACCAAAATAGCTATAAGGTATCCGGTGGTTTGCATGGTGTAGGTGTATCTGTTGTGAATGCTTTGTCTGACTGGTTAGAGCTACGCATTTGGCGCAATGGCAAAGAACACTTTATGCGCTTTGAAAAAGGCGAACCAGTTGATGATCTTGTAGTTGTAGGTGATGCAAACAGTAAAAAGGGCACAGAAGTTACCTTTATGCCGTCACTGGACACATTCCAGTTTGTCGAGTTTGACTTCGATAAACTTGTACACCGTTATCGTGAACTGGCATTTTTGAACTCAGGTGTACATATCTATCTGAAAGATAACCGCCATGCCGACGTTGAGGATATGGATCTGTTTTACGAAGGAGGTATCACGTCTTTTGTTCAATATCTGGACCGCAACAAAACAAGCCAGATAGGTGATCCAATCACCATTACCGGCGAGAAAGACGGCGTCGGCGTCGAGGTGTCTCTTCAATGGAATGATAGCTACCACGAGAATGTATTATGTTTTACCAACAACATTCCGCAGCGCGATGGTGGTACACACCTGGCAGCGTTTAGGGCATCGCTCACGAGAACAATTAACACCTATGTCAATGAAAGCGGTTTGGCGAAAAAAGCAAAAGTCAGCCTGTCTGGTGATGATGCGCGCGAAGGATTAACCGCGGTAGTATCCGTTAAGGCACCTGATCCCAAATTTTCCAGCCAAACCAAAGACAAGCTGGTCTCAAGCGAGATTCGCCCTGCAGTAGAAGGGCTCGTAAACGAAAAGCTTGGTGAATGGTTTGGTGAACACCCTGCGGAAGCAAAAGCGGTGATTATGAAAATCATCGATGCTGCATCTGCGCGTGAAGCAGCACGTAAAGCACGCGAGCTTACACGGCGCAAAGGCGTATTGGATATTGCGTCCCTACCAGGCAAACTTGCGGATTGCCAGGAACGTGACCCGGCGCTTTCCGAACTATTTATCGTGGAGGGCGATAGTGCAGGCGGATCAGCCAAACAGGGCCGAAACCGTAAGAATCAGGCTATCTTACCACTGCGTGGTAAAATCCTGAATGTGGAGCGCGCACGATTTGATCGTATGTTGGCATCCAATGAAATTGGCACACTGATAACAGCACTTGGCACTGGTATTGGGCGCGAAGACTTCAATATGGAAAAACTGCGCTATCATAAAATCATCATCATGACCGATGCTGACGTGGACGGTGCACATATTCGCACCTTGCTACTGACTTTCTTTTATCGTCAAATGCCTGAAATTGTTGAGGCAGGGCATTTATATATTGCCCAACCACCCTTGTATAAAGTGGGACGCGGCAAATCTGAGGTATATCTGAAAGACGATAAAGCGCTTGATGACTACCTGCTCGATATGGGCACCAACGATGTTGTGGTTACTGACGGCGCCGGTGGCCAACACGCTGGTCCCGCCATTAAACATTTGGCAGAAGAAGCACGCGCGGTTAAAGCGATAATTGGTAGTATCCCAACACGCTATAACAAAAACCTTATCGAGATGCTTGGTCTGTTTAACGGCCTTGATGTGAAACTGACCGAAGATAATGCTGCAAGGCAAAAGGTTGCTGATACGGTTTCAGAAAAACTGAATGCACTGGCGCATACTCTTGAAATGGGCGGCTGGAGCGGCACAGCAACCGAAGACGGTGGTTATAGTTTTGCTCAGGAACTCCGCGGTGTAATCGATATGCATAAAATTGATGCACAGTTGATGGAAAGCCAAGAAGCGCGGAAACTCCATAAACGCATGGATGAAATACGTGAGCTATTCACTGAACCTGTCACCGTAACCCGTAAAGACGATGCGTATACCGTTGGTGGACCACTTGAAATGCTGGCATTATTGTTGTCATTCGGGCGCAAGGGTCAGGCGACACAGCGCTATAAAGGCTTGGGTGAAATGAACCCGGGTCAATTGTGGGAAACAACATTGGACCCGGAAGTGCGTTCACTATTGCAAGTTAAAGTAACAGAGGCTGATACCGCTGACGAGATATTCTCCAAGCTGATGGGTGACGTGGTAGAAGAGCGCCGTAATTTCATTCAGGAAAACGCCCTGAACGTTGCGAATTTGGATGTATAACATCTGTGTAATGTGACACATAAAGTGAGACAAGAAATGGCTGCTTACCAGGGAGAATGGCCATTTTTTACGAGATTATATTCCCCGTATGGGCTTATGTTTTGACAGTAACTACTATTGGCTAATAGGAAATTGACGTTATGCGAGAGGGTCTGCTCTCAGACAATATAACAACGTTGGAGTAAGTACATATTTGGGGAGTATAAATAATGAATTACCATACGACATCATCTTTCTCATTTTCTGCAATGATGAAGGTGTTAATTATTAGCGTTTTAGGTCTTAGTTCGGCCGAAGCTGAGACTAACCAGCAACCAAATTCAGGAGTAGTGCTAGACGCAAATGAGGATCTAGACCAGGAACAATTGAACCTATTGGTCAGAGATATTGAACATGCCAAAAGAAGAGTAATTACATATTTGAATAATGCAGAAATCTATGGGTCGGTATATAAAGACAAAGAAATAAACATCATTGTGTCTAACGAATTCAGATTTCCGTATCAGGAAGGGCACAAGATTTATTTGCCTCAAAGCAGGATAGAAAACCTGCTCAGTGGTAGTTGTGAAACAAAAAACTGTAGTCTGGCGGTAACTCACGAATTAACTCATATTTTCGCAAAGAGCGCATACCGGGACAACAAAGACATAATGTTCGGAGGGCGCTTTTTTGACGATGGATTAGCAGTATTTATTCAGCATAAACTAGGATTGCGCCCCTCTTACCCAAATTTTGGTGAAGGATTGCATATCACTGTCGCCAAATTAATGAAGGAAAGAGACCTCGTGCCTCTAGCTGATGCAGAATATGTACGAAACACAACTAAAGACAACACCCTCAGACGTCTAGCTTACTTGCAGGAAGGGTCTTTCACCGAATTTTTAATTGAAACATATGGATTGAACCAATACCTAAAAGTCTACTTTGGCGATAATCCGAAAAAAATTATGGGCTATGATATGGTCGCCTTAGAGCAACAATGGAAAAGTTTCATTCAGGAGCTTTAGGTTCACAATCATTGCAGGTTATTGGAAAGCCCGCCTCGGACAACAACGTTAATAATCCAATTTGGATAGCGACATGGCTGTCCTCGTTATGCCAGCGTTCATCCGGTGAATGAGCGCGTTCTGCGCGCCCCCCTCTACTAATGGTGACGGCCGGAATACCCAGTGAAATTGGTATATTAGAGTCAGTTGAAGAAATGGCAGGGCGCGCTTCAATACCAAGGGCGTTCATTGCAGCCATCGTGCGCTGCACCAGTGCGGCATTAGGGTTACCCATACCTGCCGGACGTTTGCCTACCTGCTTGATTTCGACAGTTAATTCTGGACCACTCTTTCGCGCGGTATTTTCTTCCATTAAGCCTGCTTGAATGGCCTGTTGAAATACAACGTCAATATCATCCAGTTTTTCTTGGTTACCAGACCGCATATCAACTTCCATCCAGGAACTAAACGGGATTGAGTTAATTGAAGTGCCACCACCAATACGACCAATACTGTAGCTGGTTTTCGGGCCAAAGTTCGTAACATCCGGTGCGTTAGTAACGAAATTGTTAATGATACGCCCCAACGCCTGATGAGGATTTGCTAAACCAAATGCACCCCAGGAATGCCCACCCGGACCATTGACCGTAACACGGTAACGATGCGATCCAACGCCGCCGTATATCAAGCGGTTTGCACTACCACCATCAATGGCAATGAAGGCATCAATCTGAGGTCCACCTGCGCGAAATAGATGCTTCACTCCCCTCAGATCACCAAGACCTTCTTCACCAACGCTACCAACAAATAAAATATCATCATGCGTGGTTAAATTTAGCGTCTGCATAGTGCGCAGCAAACTCAGCATCATCACTAAGCCACGCGTGTTGTCACCGATGCCAGGCGCATGGTAAGTATTCCCCTCGATACGCACAGTCACATCGGTATCTGCTGGAAACACGGTATCCAAGTGTGCGGCTATGGCCACAACGCGTGCCCCTTCAGAGCCTGGTCTGCGACCAATAACATTGCCAACATCATCAATCGATACATCGACCAACCCCGCAGCGCGCAGCATCTCGGCAAATCGCCGTGCACGGACTTGCTCTTCAAATGGCGGTGCAGGAATTTCGGTAAGTTCAATAAGGTCTTTTATATTTTGCGCGTCTTGTTGAACAATATCTTCAAAAGCATTTGCAACAACGGCACGACCGGCAAGGGATGCAATCTCTGTTTTATATGCATCAGACAAAACAATTGCTGAGGGTTCTGCTTGACGCGGTGCGGTTTTAAGTGCGCTTTGCTCGGTTTGTTCCTGAGTGTTTTCTTCAGCGCTACAACTAGCCAGCATCCATGATGCCACCAATACAAGCATCGTATTTAAACCATGTGATTTTATACCGCGCATTTTCGAGCACTCCCCCACTCTATTAAAGCATGCGCTTTAGTTAACATTGAGAGTATTAAAATACACAGTGAAAAATCAGTTACCGGCTAAAACAGCTCACAATTTATATGCAAACTTAATCAGGCAGTACTCTTGCTAACATCGTTACTAACGCCGTGCTTACACATAAAGGCAGCTATCTCATCAAGCGCTACATTCGCTTCAGGCAGCATTTCATCAAAAATATGCCAGACATGGCACATATGAGGCCAACTTTGTATTTTCACTGGCGAACCCTGAACGGTTGCTTTGTTCACATACCGCTTGGCATCATCGTACAACATTTCTGCTGTACTAGCGTGTATAAGCGTAGGTGGTAGGCCAGCAAGGTTATCTCGCACCGGTGAAATCAATTTTGAGGCAGGCCGAATACCGTTTACTTTCCAGCTTCCCCATAACAGTAACCAATGTGGCAACTTTAAAAGCGGCGCAATAAGCGGTTTTAGCATCACGTCAGTATCGAAGTTTGTTCGAATACTTGGGCTGGTTGCAGACGTGTCCGTCGCAGGCGAAATGCCTATGACAGCATCCGGCAAACGCACGCCGTTATCTCTCGTCCAGTTTGACAAACACAGTGTAAGGTTTCCGCCTGCAGAATCACCAGCAACAGCAATTTTTTCTGCTGGTTCGGAGGATGCAGGTCCGTTCTCTACCAACCACTGATATGCTGCACGACTATCGACAATGCTCGCCATACGCGGGTTTTCAGGCATCAGGCGGTAGTCCGGTGTAAACACGGCACAACCGGTTTTTTTAGCAAGATTAGCAGTTATAGGTCTGTGACTTAAAGGGCTACCAACAGTAAAAGCGCCGCCGTGCAAATACAGTAACCGCTTGTTCGGTGCATACCCTTCAACCAAAGTCCATTCGCCTGGTACTTCAACGCCGTCAAACACAGCAACCTGGCTACGAAAAGTACAGCCAAAATCCCTCACCAAACCACCTTGGTCAAAACGCTCGCGCTTGACAGACAGGCGCTCGCCCATCGTGAAGTTTTCTTTCAGGTATTTATTAACACCAATCATGGCTGCCGAAGGCTTTTCAGCGTCAAAACTAACCGGTATTGGCGCATCAAAACGAGTTAAGCTAACACCGCGAAGGTAAAACCGCGTGACTATCCAAAACACGACTAAAGCGGCAACAATCAATACACCGGCAATATACATAAAACAGACCTCAACATCACACCACAGACACATAGGTATATATGCTCTGCAAGATGGTTTCTAATTTCAATGGATATAGACCGCTTGAACGAGCAAGCAAGGCGGGTAATTTAATAGCTTTATGCGAAAGAAACATTTGTATCTTATTTGCTATTAAAAACAGCACATGTTTAATACTAATGAATAAACGATGATCAATATAGAAGCGCTGCTGCCACTGTTATGAACCCTATTGATGACATCAAGGACATTCTACGCGGTGCACTTGCTTCACTTGGTGGCTTCGGCGGGCGTATGCTGGCACGGCTGATCTTGATGATTGTTGCAGGCCAACTATACGGTGCGGCAGCTCTTGGTGTACTGGGTCAAGTGGCGGCTATAACCGAAATATTAGCAGCAATCGCCGTCATAGGCCTTAAGCGCAAGCTACTTGATTTTCTCAGTGAGCCTTCAAATAGAGCAACACATTTAACATCAACCGTTAAAGAAGCGATCATCACGACATTCATTGTCGCCTGCGTTATGTCATTACTTTTCGCCGCTGCGTGGCCTTTTCTTTTCCCTGACATCACGATGCCTTTTGCATTGTATTTTGCGGTGCCTGCAATAGCTTTTGCCGAGATAGGCGGTACAGCTATTCGTTTTAAACGCATCATCCGGTGGGAAGTGATTGCGCGCTGTGTGATGGAGCCATGGGCCTTCCTGACTGTAAGTCTTCTGTACTATTATGGTATTAACGCTACTGGTACAGGCTTGGTTGCTGCATATGGTTTTTCATGTATAGCGGCAGCAATCGGCATTAGCTTTGGCCTGCACCATGCTTATGATTTACCTACTCTTATGAGAGCGCCTGTAAACAGGAAAAACCTGTATCTAATCATCAAAAGAAGCTGGCAAGCGGGCGTCACTGATATCGGCGTTATAATGTTTCGTCGCCTCGACATCCTTATTCTCTCATTACTTGCGGGACACCAAATAACAGGTGCTTACTATATGGCGCAGCAAATCGTTACGGTGCCTCATAAAATTCATAAACTGTTTGAGCCAATGATGGCCCCTGTCATCGCTAAATTGCACCATGCAAAGAAGCCGGATCGTATTGGTGCAAAACTAGCTGGCATATGCCGGTGGGTATTTATGCTACAGCTCGCTCTTACCGTTCCTTTTGCTATGTTCGCAGGGCATATTTTAGGTCTATTTAATGACGTGTTTTTTACCAGTGCCCTTGTTCTGGTTATCTTGTTGTTCGCAGAGCTAATTGACGGCAGTTTTGCACTGACGGAAACACCGCTTATTTACGCTAAACCCAGTGTTCCACCGCGGCTGGTAGCCATGACACTGCTCATTGAAGCCATAGCTGTTGCAGGGCTTGCGGTTTGGTGGGGAGCACCCGGTGCAGCCGCAGGTTTTTTTGTCGCAATGTTATGCCTGAACACCATGCGCTTATTTAGTCTAAAAAAACATATGAATATCCGTGTAATTACGGTGCATTATTTGCGCCCAATTACGTTTGCCTTGATCATCACCGCCCTATTATTCACAGCACAAAATTTAGTGCCCGTAGCAAACGGTTATATTGTTGGCGGTACCGTCATAAGCGCCATTGGGTTATTTTGTGTAATGATTAAATTTTGGGCGCTCAGTCCACTAGATAAGCAGGTTCTCAGCGAACTAAAAGCACATAAGGCAGTATCCAAACAGGCTAAACTATCGTAAACAATTGCAGCAGTATTCATAAGGAGGATAACTGTGCGGTTAGTTGTCGGAATAGCAGGAGCAAGCGGTGTTATATACGGCATTCGTTTGCTCGAAATTCTTAAGGCCATCGACGGGATTGAAACACACCTTGTGATGACAAAAACAGGCCGTATGAATATCGGACTGGAAACTGACTACAGTGCTGACGCTGTTGAGGCACTGGCTGATGAAGTCCACAAAATTACTAATATTGGTGCCAGTATCGCCAGCGGCTCTTTCAAAACTGATGGTATGATTGTGGCTGCATGCGCGATGAAAAATTTATCCGGCATCGTCAATTCCTATGCAGACGACCTGCTGACGCGCGCGGCGGACGTAACCCTGAAAGAAAACCGCAAGCTTGTGGTTATGCCGCGTGAAACGCCGCTACATGTTGGTCATTGCAAACTGATGTTGGAGGCCGCTCAAATGGGCGCGCTCATTGTACCGCCAATGCCTGGCTTTTATAATCGCCCTGAAACAGTTGATGATATTATCAATCACACGGTAGCACGCGTGCTGGACCTGTTTGATATAGACACAAACATCGTTAAGCGCTGGCAAGGCGTCGGCTTACATTAACAAGCCTGACAAGCTTGAACTTATCTAACGCCAGAACTCTACATAAAAGGAAACAGCACCCAGCGGCGTTACATGATGCAGCTGCTCTGGCACAACGATAGCCGTATCCCCCGCCGACAGATCAATGTGCTTTTCAAGCGATGGTACGGTGTATCTCAAGTTACCGGATACAACATTAATAACACCCCAAACGCCGCTTTTAGTATTGTGATCCTTCAGCAACCCTTTGGGAACTGTCAGCTCGGAAAACAAAGGCGTTTTGTTGTATGGCTGCACACCTTCTGGCAGGGTTTTCACAAAGGTATTCATCTAACCTTTGCCTGTTGTAACAAAGCCGCTTGGTGACTGAATGCGGTTTGGAAGGCTTGGTAAACCAAACATGGCAAACTTCAAACTTTGTGCAATGCGCTTCGCACGCACCATAAACATGGCTGCATAATCAGCACCGCATGTTTTAATTGCAGTATCCTCAAATAACGCCAACCATTGATCAAAATGTTCTTGTTCAACACCCTTAAGCGCAACATGCTTGGGCACAGGTTGTCCCTTGTATCGCCCCGTTGTGTTCATCACAGATGACCAGAAGGAAACCATAGTTTTAAGATGTGGTTCCCAATCCCCAGGAATTGCTTTTTTAAATATTGGCCCAAGGTCAGGGTGCTTTTGTATTTCACCGTAAAACCTGCGCACCAGTGTATCGATCATAACTTCAGGAACAGAGCCCATTTCCGGCATAGTTTCGGTTGTCATACTATTGACTTTCGTTGATGCAGTTTTAGCAGTTTACTTTGTTGCCACAACAGGGTTTGCGCCGATCGGTTGTTCACCTTTTTGTATTGTATCAGCAAACAAATGATTGCGATCACGGTGGCCAGCTTCATCCGCACGCACAGCAATAACCACATCGCGTAATGTTGCATTTGGTTTCAAGCCCCAGTAATCGATGGCAAGTTGCGGTGCAGGTACATTTTCCTGTCTGCCAGCGTCAATTTCGTTCAAATACTGAGTATAGCTAATAACTGCTTCTTCCTCAAAGTAACCTACAATACGGTGCGCCATTTTCGGTGACAGCAGGTACAGGAAAAAATAAACGTTATAGAAAACCGCCTGCGTCAACATAACCACAAACCGTTCAAACATTGTTGGGTTAGCGATTTGCACGAACGTCATCAAATGCATCCGCTCATTTTCTGCTTCGTCCAGTAATTCGCGGATGAAACCTGCATCATCACGAATGCGGCGCAGTGCGCGCAAGTGCTGCAGCAAACCACCAACCATACCTGGAACAGCGGCCACTGTTTCTAGCACAACCGCACGGTGTCCGTAACGCTTGGCAAAAAAGGTGTCCGCCACAAACCGCAGCATTTTCACAAAAGCGTAAGCAAACCTATCACCGAACCCTGCAGGATTATGATGCTCGATTGTTTTCGTCGTATTATTTTTCTCTTTGCTGTCTGCCATGAGTTTACTCCTCGGCAAAAATTACAAAAAATCATGCTCTTTATATAAGCACGCTGAACTCATATACCATTCCCTGCGACGAAACTGCACATTACCACATTGTTACTGCGAAATACTGGACAGATGCTGAAAGACATGATGTCTAATAAAGCTTGGGCAATGATAGACGACTATGGGGAGGTATACAGTGCGGCAGAATTTTATTTTACAGGTAATTTTAAGCATTTTAATAGTGACAATGCCGGTTTCGGCAGAAACCACAATCTACCGGTTCACTAAAATAATCGACGGTACTGGCGAAGCTCTGTTAGCACGAGATATCGCTGTTGAAAGCGGCATCATCAAAGCGGTTGGTAACAATCTTGATCGCAGCAGCAATGGGAATCTTGTGGATATGGGTTCACTCATCGCGCTCCCCGGATTGATTGATGCACATACGCACATCACATATGGGCTACCTGAAGCACCAAAAGGTAATGCATGGGGTGAGCTCGGCGCAACAACACGCGAACAGCGCGTAGCTGCAGCCAAAAGAAATGCATTACTAACACTTGAAACAGGTGTCACGAGTGTGCGCGACTTAAACGCTGGCGGTGGTATTGACTTTGAACTGCGTGATGCAATTAATGCAGGCGCCGTAAGAGGTCCGCGTATTTTCACCTCTGGACCAGGCATTCATCCTGCCAATGACCCTTCACCCGAAGGGACTGACAAAACAACACCAGAATTTTTGAAGGCTGCCGCAGAAAAGCGCATAGAAAGTGGTGCCGATTGGATTAAAATCTTTGGCACAACAGGCAGCGCAGATGACCTGACCAGCCGTGCTTATTATTCAGCAGCTGCAATTAAAGCAGCAGCCGATGTGGCAAAAGCAGCCGGCAAACGCATTACGGTACATAGCTACGGCATTGAAGCGGTTGATGCGGCTATTACCGCAGGCGTTACATCACTTGATCATCCAGTTGGTCTAACGGAAAACCATATTAAAGCGATGAAGGCTGCAGACATTATTTATGTGCCAACAATTGATCATAATCGTTACTATGCACAGCATAGCGAAGAATACGGTTATGACAGTAATGTGCGTGCCAATCTACGTGTCTTTGTTGGTCGCAACATTGAAACGGTACGCCGCGCGAACCATGCTGGTGTAACAATTGCGATGGGATCAGATGCTGTTCTCACCGGGTTCGGCGAAAATACATGCGAGCTGCGTGCTTTTATCGCCGCAGGTATGAGCAATGCTGAAGCCATCAAAAGTGCTACGCTAAATGGTGCAATGCTTCTGGGGCAAGATAATGATCTTGGTCGCATTAAGGTTGGATATACAGCTGATTTCATAGCCGTTTCAGGTGACCCTCTGACAGATATCAATGCCATTATATCAGGCGTTACCGCCGTGATGAAAGAAGGTGTACTGGTTGTTGACCACCGCACTGGTGGTAAAGTTAATAAACCGAATTGCGGCACGCTATACTAAAAACACAGTGAAATCATTTGTGAGCATCAGCACTGAGATGCTCACTATAGCCTAGTTATTTGCAGCAGCTGTTTTCACTTCATCTGGTGTAAACTGGTATGTGGTATTGCAAAACTGACAGTTCACATCAATAGAACCGTTAATCACCATCTCTGATAGTTCCGTATCATCAAATTGAGTGAGCACAGTTTGCAATCGCTCGCGAGAACAACGGCACGTATGCATCACGCGTGACGGATCGAAAACGCGCACACCGTCTTCATTATACAAACGGTACAGCAACGTATCGAGATCAAGAAGAGGGTCGAGCATTTCATCCGTTTTGACACTTTGCATCAAAATACTGGCGCGGTCCCATTGTTCTTGGGTCTCACGATCCAGAATACGTTCCTGACCTTCTTCACCGCGCGCTAGGTGTTGCACCATAATGCCCCCTGCTCGCCAAAAACCGGTCACATTATCGCGGTCACAAATCAGGCGCAGCTCGGTTGGCGTTTGCTCGGAATTCATGAAATAGTTGCGCGCCACTTCCGCAACACTGCCCCCTGTCAGATCAACAATGCCCTGATAGCGCTCCATCTCTTCACCCTGATCAATGGTAAGGGCAAGATAACCTGATTTTGACCCAATCATTCCCTTAAAGCTCGGATTTTTACCATAAGTAGCAAGCTTATCTGCATCGATGTCTGCATAGCCGCGCAAACGACCAATACCGTCTTCGCGGCGTTCGTAATCAGCCACCATCATCGATACTGGCCCACTTGACTTAGTTTGCACAGTCACAATGCCATCAAACTTCATAATCGAACCGAGCATGGCCGTAAGCGTCAACAATTCCCCCAATATCTTCGCGACAGGATCAGGATACGCATGTGCTTTTAATATCTGGTCGACCATTGTACCGAGCCTAACGGCGCGACCACGCACATCCATACCTTCAATTTGAAAGGGACGTACTTCATTGTCACGACTGCTATCAGGGTCAGGTGTAACGATAGGGGTGGTTTTTTCAGTATCGGTCATTTCACACTCGGCATATTTAATTTGCAGAGGCTATAAAACAGATCAAACGTTTCCGCACTATATTTTAATGTTCTATATCTTACCCAGGCACCAACCAAGAATAGCCTTCTGTGCATGAAGTCGATTTTCTGCCGCAGCCCAAACCAAAGATTGTGGTCCATCAATAACCGATGCTGTCACCTCTTCACCGCGGTGCGCCGGCAAACAGTGCAAGAAAATGGCATTCGGTTCGGCAAACTGCATCAAAGCATCATTAACTTGAAACGGAGCAAGTGCATCCATACGAGCATCTTTGTCGTCGTCACCCATTGATATCCATGTATCGGTGAATACAACGTGTGCGCCTTTCGTTGCTGCGAATGGGTCAATTGTAACTGACACATCACCACCATGTTCACGCGCCCATGCCAAAACCTCTGCGTTCGGGCTATATTCTCCTGGACAAGCAAGTGTCAGGGGAAAATCATATTTAACCGCAGCTTCCATCAATGATGTTGCCACATTGTTGCCGTCACCCATCCACGCCATTTTTCGGCCCTGAATGGAGCCAAAATGTTCCTTAATCGTCAACATGTCTGCCATCAATTGGCATGGGTGGGAGCGATCAGTTAACGCATTGATTACCGGCACACTGCCCTTTGAAGCCAACTCGACAGCTGTATTATGGTGATCCGCCCGGACCATAACCGCATCAACATAGCCACTGATAACCTTTGCCGTATCTTCAATTGTTTCGCCGCGACCAAGCTGCATGGTGTTTCCCTGCAACACAAGGCTAGTACCACCCAATTGACGCATCGCCATTTCAAAACTGATACGCGTTCGTGTTGATGATTTTTCAAAAATCATTGCAAGCGTATGACCGGCAAGCGGCGCGCCTTCATCCAGTACACCAGACGGTAAACCGCGGCGCGCATCTTTCCACACTTTAGCAATGTCCAAAATATGCCATAAAATTTCAGACGGCATATCTTTGAGGTCTAGAAAATGGTTGGTCAGTCCGGCATTCATCGGGTCATATCCCTACTGACAGAAAAGCATTTATCTAACTAGCTATCTGCAGTTTTTTCTTTGAAGTACGTCAATGTTGCATCCAGTTTATTCATCGCCTCATCAATGTGATCTTCGTTCAAAATTAACGGAGGCAGCATGCGTACAACCATGTCTCCTGCAACCGCTGGACACATACCGCGGTCAATCAAATCAAGCACAATGTCGCGTGTCGGAATGCTTGGCACACGAATACCTGCCATCAGGCCTTGGCCGCGCACTTCGGTGATGAGATCGCTATGACGCTGCTGCAACGCTGCCAAACGACCGTGCAACATGCTGCCCATTTCTTCGACATGTTCAAGAAAACCAGGCTTTAACATTTCATCAAGCACCGCATTACCGACGGCCATAGCAAGTGGGTTACCGCCATATGTGGAGCCATGCGTGCCAACAATCATGCCAGAGGCCGCTTCTTCAGTGGCAAGGCAAGCACCCAGCGGAAAACCACCACCAATACCTTTGGCTGCCGTAATAATGTCTGGCTCAATACCTGACCATTCATAGGCAAATAATTTACCAGTACGTCCCATGCCACACTGAATTTCGTCAACGGCCAGTAGAAGCCCATGCTCATCACAGATGGTGCGTAGTGCTTGCATTGTTTCAACAGGAATTGGTCGTATGCCACCTTCGCCCTGCACAGGCTCAACCATGATGCCGCCTGTTTCAGGGCCAATCGCCGCTTTAACTGCGTCAATGTCATTAAACGGTACAACGTCAAAACCTTCCGGTAATGGCTCAAATCCTTTGGTTAGCTTTTCCTGACCAGCAGCAGCAATACCCGCTAGCGTACGTCCATGAAAAGCAGATGCCATTGTTATGATGCGGTACTTGCCCGCATTGCCTTTGTCATGATGATACTTGCGCACCATTTTAATGGCGCATTCAATAGCTTCAGCACCTGAATTACCAAAGAAAACCGTATCTGCCGAGCAGTTGGCAATCAAACGCTCAGCCAAGCGTTCACCTTCGGGAATAGTGAAGCCGTTCGCTGTGTGCCACAGTTTCGCGCCTTGATCTTGTAGAGCTTTCACAAGTGTTGGGTGACTATGTCCCATACACATAACACCAATACCGGAATAGAAATCCAGATACTGCTTGCCGTTTGTATCATACAGATACATGCCTTCACCGCGCTCAAACGCAATGGGATTACGGGCATATGTTGGCATCAAAGGCGTTATCACGGCAGGTCTCCTTGAAGTAAAAGCAGTGGCGGGGCATATTTGTGCCCAATTAAACACGTCAGCCGGTACGCTTAACGCACCGGCTTTCTTGGCACAGGAGCATGCCGCTGTGCCAGCCAAGTGTCAATGCTAGTGAAGCATTTTAGGCGGCAAAATTATGGTTTTTTACTTATTGAAGAAAACCTTCAGATTAAGCTTACGCTTTCAGCCGGTATCCTTTTTTGAAAACCTGATAAACGGCGAACATAAGCACAATATTGATTGCAAGCGTAAAACTGATGCCAACAAGCAAACTACTGTCTGCACGATCAATAAAACCGTAGCGAAAACCATCAATTAGATAGAAAAATGGATTGATACTGGAGAATATCTGCCAGCCTTCACTCAATCGCTCTACCGAGTAAAACGTGCCCGATAATAAACTAAGCGGCGCAATCACAAAATTGGTAACAGCAGCAGAATGATCAAACTTCTCTGCCCACACACCAGTAAGCACGCCCATAAGGGATAGCATCATACTGGCAGCAAGGGCAAAATAGAGCACAGCCCAAAGGTGAGCAACTGACATACTTATACCGGGCATAAAAGCGAAAGCCATACCAACAGAAAGCCCGACCACGATACCTCGCGTAACACCACCCATCACGAAACCGATTGTAAGCTCCAGGGCAGACAAAGGCGGCATCAAGGTGTCAATAATATTGCCTTGCACCTTGGCAATCAGGATAGACGAGGACGTATTGGCAAAAGCATTCTGCAAAATCGCCATAACAATCAGGCCCGGAGCAAGGAACTGACCATACGGCATATCAGCAACCATGCGACCACGGCCGCCCAGCGCCAGCGAGAATATTACCATGAACAAAATCGTCGTAACGGCAGGTGCTGCGAGCGTTTGCGCCCAAACCTTCATGAAGCGCCGGGTTTCCTTTAGGTAAAGCGTTTGCAAGCCAACCCAGTTAACGCGGCCAATAGTGCGACCACCCAGAGGCGGGTATTTTCCAGTATTCATATCTGCCGTCTCTTCCATTACCGAATGGTCTACCACTGTTTATTACTCCGAAGCTCTATCACTTTTAACAAGTTCCTTCATATGGTGAGACATGAGGTCTTGGCAAGAGGGGGCGCAAAGCGATATAAGAAGTGCGAATCTCGACTCGTACGTCGAATCAGATATAGTGATAAGTCGAAAAACGACAAAAATTCAAAGGACGGACCTATGGCTTGGACGGAAGAGCGCATCGAAAAACTCAAAAAACTTTGGGATGACGGGCTAAGCGCCAGTCAAATCGCAAAAGAGTTGGCCGAAGGTGTCACCCGTAACGCCGTTATCGGCAAAGCACACCGTCTTGGGCTGAAGTCACGCCCTTCACCAGTGAAAACTGACAAAACCAAGAAAAAGGTTGCACCAAAGCCTGTCGCAAAGAAAAGCGACAAGAAACTTGTTACATTGCTTGAGCTGACAGACCGCATGTGCAAGTGGCCAATCGGGCACCCCGGCGACGCTGATTTTCATTTTTGCGGCAAACCGTCAGAATCAGGTATGCCGTATTGTGCCCGACACTGTGCAGAAGCCTATCAGGCGCAACCACCACGCCGTGACCGTCGCCCGAATCCACGCCCACCTATTATGTAATTGATTGGGCCTGCCCCAAAATTGAAAAACATGCTGTAAGTTTCATCACTTTTTGATGGAATCAGGTATATTTTTGCTCGTTTTCAATTTGTGATCATCAACGCGCTTGAACATCACGCCGGGCGCGTTAAACTTGTTGCTAATAATTTTCATATCAGCGATGGAGACCTGCGTGACTTTTTCAACTCTCTCTAAAACTGCATTAATCGCACTCATGGTTGGTGCATCTTTTGCCAGCACAACAGTATCGGCACAAAGCGGTAAACAAAAACGTTTTGCCGAGTCGCAGTACCGACATGATAATATGGAACATGTGAAGTATGCCCTCGCAAATATTGTCCAAATCTTGAAAGGCGAAGCATCTCATGAAGGCCACCTGCCAAAGCTCGCTGCAATAATGGCAAGCTCAGCTTCGATGGCAAAAGCGACATTTGAAAAAGATACACGCGGGATGAGCGGCCATACCGAAGCAAAAGATGCCATATGGGAAAACTGGGCTGATTTCTCAAGCAAAATGGATACTTTTGAAGCAGATACAGCTGCGCTCGCCAAGGTTGCCGAAACCGGTGACATGGGTCAGTTCGGCGCAGCGTTCCAAAAGGCAACTGGAAACTGCAAATCCTGCCACGATAAATATAAAGACTAAGAGCGCGTACTACAGACTTTGATAATCATCTTTAAAAAGAGGCTATTGAGTGCCTCTTTTTTTACAGCTGTTACCTCTTCTCGGCTGGGTTAGTATCTTAACTCAGCACCCACCAATAGACCGCCGCACTTGCAACCAAGAAACAAACAATAGCTTTTGCAGGTGATGCTATTGTTGGTGCAGAAACACCAGCTTCTAGCGTTTTTCGCCCTGTTATCATGGGTTTAACCAAGTTACTCTTCAGCGCTAAATAATGATACGCAATGGCAAGCAAATGAAGCCCTACCCACCCCATCAAGGTATAACCCATTATCTCATGAATATCTGTAATAGTATCCGCGTATTCAATACGGTAGGCAAACGGCCCTGAAAACAACATGCCGTCAGAGGCATATAGACCCAGCAAAGCTTGCGCCCCTAGCAACAACAAAGCAAAAATTACTGAAACACCCCCAATCGGGTTATGTCCTGCATACTGTTCATCCACTTGTGACTGGACATAATTTTTAATTTGCTTGGGTCCACGCAAGAAACGCAAAAATCGCGCGCTCTCACTACCGATAAAACCCCATAAAAATCGCCACAGAATTAAAACAAGAATAGATATGCCGCTATAGGTATGCATGTCACCGTAGATACCAAACTTGCTTTGAAATGCAGAATAGGTTGACAGGCAAAATGCGACGACGAGAGCCCAATGAAACAACCTGAGGCCACCATCCCACACTTTAACAGTATTGCCGCCCGTATCATTTGCCATAGTTTTCACTCATCATAGTATTTGCAGCCTCGATAATCTGGTCAAGCGATGGTAACCACGCGGCCTCCGCCATTGCCGCATACGGAACAGGTGTGGAAAGCGGACATATTGAACGTGGTGCGGCATTAAGAACATCAAAACAAGATTGTGTAACAGCAGATATAACACCATCTGCAAAGCCAATGTAATTCGGCCCTTCATCAACAACAATAAGACGGCCCGTTTTTTCAACACTGGAAATTATTATTTTCAAATCCAACGGATTAATTGTGCGCGGGTCGATTATTTCGACATTAATACCTTCCAAGGCGAGCTTCTTCGCGGCCGCTTCAGCAACGCGTACCATCGCACCAACAGCAACTATCGTAATATCGTCGCCGCGACTTACAAAGCGGCCTTCACCAATTACCGCGACAGGCCATTCATCAACAGCATCACTTGATTTGCCGTAAAGCCCTTTATGCTCCAGCAAAATCATCGGATCAGGTGAACGCAGCCCGGCACGCAACAGACCTGCAGCATCAGCCGCATTTGAAGGGCAAGCAACAGTTAAACCCGGCACACTTGCAAGCAAGCCATGCAAACTTGCACTATGCATTGCGCCTGAGCCATCACCAGCTCCCATTGTGGTGCGGATTACAAGCGGCATGTTAATGCGGCCATTTGAGAGGAATCTTACTTTTGCTGCCTGGTTAAGGATTTGATCAAAACAAACGCCGATAAAGTCACAAAACATTATCTCAACGACCGGCTTTAAGCCTGTCATTGAGGCACCGATAGCCATGCCAACAAAGCTGGTTTCTGAAATAGGTGTATCGATAACGCGCGCTCGGCCAAACTTTTGCGCTAAGCCCATCGTAACACCAAACACACCGCCAATACCTTCGCTGCCATCAACACCTGCGCCGCCGGCAATGTCTTCACCAATACAAATAACCTTATCATCTGCAGCCATTTCAACATGCAACGCCTGGTTAATCGCTTCGCTAATGGTTGTTTGACAGCTAACCACGTACTGCTTCCAAACTTTGATGCCACGCCTTGATTTCAAGTGGTCCAGTTTTTATCGCCGATGAAGCCTCAGCCACAACCTGTACCGCTCGCGCCTGTTGTTTCAGCATAATAGACTCAAGAACAGAAGCCGAAGTACCCGATTCCTCCAGAAATTGGCGCATGACATGCAACGGATCATCATAGGTATCTTTCATGTGAGCTTCTGGCATATAAGAAATATCATCACCGTAATAATGACCGTCCAGACGCGGTACCGAGATCTCAACAAAAACCGGCGTGTTCTTGCGGGCTTTCTTCACTGCCTGCGCAAAAACTTGCTGGCTCTCTATATGATTGAAACCATCAGCTTGCATGGCCACTAAGCCAAAACTGGCTGCGCGCTGTGTGAAACTGGTACTTCCACTCGCATACGTGCTGGCAGTGGATTGCCCAAATCCATTATTTTCCATAACGAACAAAACCGGCAATTCTAGTGCGACTGCCAAATTCATACTTTCCAACACAGCGCCCTGGTTAGCGGCTCCATCACCGAACACCGCAACACCTACACCGCCCGCACCCTTTACCTTGGCAGTTAGTGCCGCACCAGCTGCTAATGGTACCTGAGCGCCGACAATACCATTTGACGTAAGGAAACCATTCTCAGGTGCGATCAAATGCTGTGTTCCGGCCAAGCCATCAGACAGGCCACCAATACGTCCCAAAATTTCCTTTGCAACAGCCAGCGGATCGGCCCCCATTGCAAGTACAAGGCCGTGACTGCGGTGCGAGCCTGTGACCTGGTCAACGGCAGGGTCAAGTGCATCTGCCAGCGCCACTTCCGCGACCTCAGCACCCGTACATAAATGCACCAAACCCGGGACTTCGCCTGCGTCATACGCACGTGCAAGAGCGCCCTCAAAAGCACGAATAAAGCAAGCTTTACCAAACAACTTTGAACTGTGTTCCATCATGCCTTAACCCCATACACGAACGCATGGTCGGGTTCTAGCGAGAAATATGGCCAAGCTTTGAATGCTACTGTTTGCACAATCTGTCGCACCTCAACATAATTTGCGTGCAAAATGTATAAAAAAAGGCCATAGAAGCCGAATTCGAAGACATTCTCGCACTCTTCATACTATTACATGGTTGACTCAGACTAACCACTTCCCATATGTAATCATGACTGAATTAGTCATATATTAAAGTCTTGGGGAAAAAGGGCCGCTCCCGATGATACGATTGACCAATCTTGCCGACTACGGCGTTGTACTAATGTGTGAAATCGCGGGTAGCGATAACCTCATTAGTGCGCAAGATTTGTCTACAAGCACTAATATACCATTGCCTACAGTATCAAAGATATTGAATGCGCTGGGACGTGGTGGCCTTTTGGTGTCACATCGCGGCCTTAAGGGTGGGTTTGCTTTAGCAAGAATATCAGATGAAATTTCAGTCGCCGATATTATTGAAGCGATAGATGGTCCCATTGCTCTCACTCATTGCAGCGAACCAGAAGATATTGATTGCACCTATGTCGATATCTGCGCAATGCGCCCCAAATGGCAAGTAATTAACGGCGCTGTTCGCGGTGCCTTGAGCGACGTAAAGCTCACCTCCCTTATCGTTCCGGTTTCGGGCGATGAAATTGCAGCTCGGTTTGAAGCGCGTGCGCTCAAAGCCGCTGGTAACTAATACGATTAAGGAGCCACCTCTATGGCAGGCACTCAGGAAACCCAAGACCAAGTCGCTGAAATAACCGGCGAATATAAATACGGGTTTGTTACCGATGTAGAAATGGACATGGCCCCCAAAGGCTTGTCCGAAGACATCGTGCGGTTTATTTCCGCCAAAAAGAAAGAGCCGGAATGGCTGCTTGAGTGGCGGCTAAAGGCGTATCGTGCTTGGTTGAAAATGGAAGAACCTGACTGGGCCAAAGTCAATTATCCAGATATCGACTATAATGACATATATTTTTATGCGGCACCTAAAAGCCAGGACAAACCAAAGAGTTTGGATGAGGTAGACCCGGAGCTGCTTCGTATGTACGAAAAGCTGGGTATTCCATTGCGCGAGCAGGAAGTGCTCGCCGGTGTTGAAGGTGCACGCAAGGTAGCCGTTGATGCTGTGTTTGACAGTGTGTCAGTTGCTACCACGTTCCGTGAAGAGTTGAAGAAAGCCGGCGTGATATTCATGTCCATTTCGGAAGCTGTACACGAGTATCCCGACCTGGTTAAAAAATACTTGGGTACCGTTGTACCGCAACGCGATAATTACTTTGCCGCCCTGAACTGCGCTGTGTTTTCAGACGGTACATTTGTATACATCCCAAAGGGTGTGCGGTGCCCGATGGAACTTTCAACCTATTTCCGTATTAACGCGGAAAACACTGGTCAATTTGAACGCACACTTATTGTTGCGGATGAAGGTTCATATGTATCCTACCTTGAAGGGTGCACAGCCCCCATGCGGGACGAAAATCAATTACATGCCGCGGTTGTCGAGCTGATCACGCTTGATGATGCAGAGATTAAATATTCTACCGTTCAAAACTGGTACCCCGGTGACAAAGACGGTAAAGGCGGTATCTACAACTTCGTGACCAAACGCGCCTTGTGTAAAGGTAAAAACTCTAAAGTTTCCTGGACACAGGTTGAAACAGGCTCGGCAGTAACATGGAAATACCCAAGCTGCGTTCTCGCTGGCGAAGGGTCTGTTGGCGAGTTTTACTCTGTTGCCGTGACCAACAACCTGCAACAGGCTGATACCGGTACCAAGATGATCCATATGGCGCCGAACACGCGTTCCACGATTATATCAAAAGGTATATCGGCTGGTCGTTCGCAGAACTGTTACCGCGGGTTAGTGAAAGTATTGCCCGGGGCAGAAGGTGTGCGAAATTATACACAATGCGACTCGTTGCTCGTGTCGTCCACATCGGGAGCGCACACTGTACCTTATATCGAGGTGAAAAACCCGAGCGCTCAAATTGAGCACGAAGCCACCACATCAAAAATTTCGGAAGATCAACTATTTTACTGCCGCGCACGCGGACTAGACGAAGAAGAAGCCGTCGCCATGATCGTGAACGGATTTTGTAAAGAAGTAATGCAACATCTGCCAATGGAGTTTGCCGTAGAAGCACAGAAGCTTCTCGGTCTTTCTCTTGAAGGTAGTGTGGGATAAATGGGCCAAACATCATGTCAGTAAATTCAATGTTAAGTGTAAAAGATCTGCGCGTAAGCGTGGACAACAAAGAAATCCTCAAAGGCTTGGATCTGGAGATCAACGCAGGCGAAGTGCATGCGATTATGGGTCTAAACGGTGCAGGCAAGTCAACGCTTGCCAATACAATCGCCGGTCGCGACGACTATGAAGTTACAGAAGGCACCATAACTTTCGCAGGCAAGGATATCCTTGAACTGGAACCACACGAGCGCGTAGGCGAAGGCCTGTTCCTTGGTTTTCAATATCCAGTTGAAATTCCTGGCGTATCCAATCTTAACTTCATGCGTACTGCTTTAAACGGTGTGCGCCGTTACCGCGGCGAAGAAGATATCTCTGCAGCAGATTTTATGAAGTTGGTACGCGCGAAAGCAGCAGACCTTAAAATGAGCGCCGACATGCTCAAGCGATTCGTGAACGTAGGTTTCTCAGGCGGTGAGAAAAAGCGCAATGAAATGGTGCAAATGGCCGTTTTGGACCCCAAACTTGCTGTACTTGATGAGACAGATTCAGGGTTGGATATTGACGCGCTGAAAACTGTTGCTGAAGGCATTAATGCACAACGGAGCAATGACACAGCCATTCTGCTTATCACCCATTATCAGCGCTTGCTTGATTATGTGCAGCCTGATGTCGTGCATGTAATGATTGATGGAAAAATAGTTAAGTCTGGCGGCAAAGAGCTCGCCGCAGAACTTGAAGAAAAAGGCTACGCCGACGTTGCATAGAGCAATCTATGTAATCAGTCGAAACACCTTTTCTCAAGAAACAGGAGCAATTCTGACGTGTCAGACATTCTAAGTGATACATACCGTAATCAGCTATCAGCATTAACCGGCATGATACCAAGCCTGGATGATGTACGTACGCGTGCATTTAAAAAATTCGCTGAAACTGGTTTTCCTTCTGCACGAAGCGAAGACTGGCGCTACAGCGACCTGAAAACATTGCGCAAGAATATATTTGAACAGGCAGCAAAGCCACACAGTGATGCAACCATACCTGCAACAATCTGTAAAACGGCGGCGCGGCTAGTATTTACAAATGGCCAATACCGCGAAGATTTAAGCGATCTGGGTGATTTGTGGCAGGCGGCATCTATTCGCCCGCTAGCCAATCACTTAATGGCAAATCCTGACCGCGCCAGCGACCTCGTTCATGGTAACGACGGCATTGCTGCACTGAACACTGCATTGATGCGCGATGGTTTGGTTTTAAATATTCCAGCAGGTGTTGAAATCGACGAACCCGTTGAGATCATAAACGTAATGTCTGGTGCAGCAGAAGCTGCGACGCACACACGCCATCTCATTGAACTTGGAGAAGGCGCAAAACTTACCGTTCTTGAACGCTTTATCGGTGATGATAGTGCTTATTGGGTTAATACAATAATGCAGGCACGCGTAACCGAAGGTGCTGTGCTTAAACATATTCGGCTACAGGAAGAGGGTAGCAATGCCGTCCACACAGCAAAAACATTTGTGAGTGTTGGCGCTGAAGGCCGCTACGATACATGTAATATCTCACTTGGTGGCCTTGTTGCGCGATTTGAGGCACATGTGCGTTTGCTCGTAGACGAAGCAACTGCCAACATTGATGGTGTCGCTTTAGCCGCTACAGGGCAAAGCCACGATATGGTCGCACATGTTGACCACCGCATGCCAAACACAACCAGTGACCAGATATTCCGCACGGTTGCAGAGGCGCGCGGCAAAACCGCCTTTCAAGGCAAAATTGTCGTCGCAAAGGATGCGCAAAAAACTATTGCAGATCAGTCATTCAAAGCGCTGCTGCTTGACCGAACAGCAGAAGCAAATGCAAAACCTGAGCTAGAGATTTTTGCAGATGACGTGAAATGTAGCCACGGCGCAACAATTGGTGAGCTAGATGCAAAAGCATTGTTCTACCTGACATCACGCGGTATCGATCCCGTGACAGCACGGCAAATGCTTGTCGAGGCTTTCACCGACCACGCTTTGCTGCGTATACCGGGAGAAGATTTAGGTGATGCAGTACGCGACCGTATAAGTGCATGGATGCAAGCCCGTGTTAATAGTGCAACGGAGAGCGCTGCATGAATGCGACGCCAACATCATTGAACCTCGCCGTGAGCGCAGATCCTGCACCGCTTGATGTAGCTGCGCTGCGTAAAGACTTCCCGATTCTGAACGAGCCCGTTTACGGTAAACCATTTACGTTTCTGGACTCGGCGGCCAGCGCACAAAAACCACGCGTTGTTATTGACGCAGAAAAAGAACTGTTTGAGCATTATTACGCTAATATTCATCGCGGCGTATATAAATACAGTCAGGACTCAACCGAAGCCTATGAACGCACGCGTGAAACCGTGCGAGCCTTCATCAATGCCGAGCGTGCGCGTGAATGCATCTTTGTGCGCGGTGCCACAGAAGGCATTAATTTAGTTGCTCAAACATGGGGCCGTCAAAACATTGCCTCAGGTGATGAAATAATTTTAGCTGAGCTGGAGCATCACTCCAACATCGTACCATGGCAAATGCTTGCCGAAGAAAAAGGCGCAATCATCAAGGTTATTCCGCTACTGGATGACGGTAGCGTAGACATGGCAGCGTACGATGGGCTGCTCAGTGAACGCACCAAAATGGTTGCTGTTGCACATATTTCCAACTCTATTGGCACGTTGCTGCCTGTTAAAGAAATCATTGCAAAAGCACATGCTGTAGGCGCAAAAGTGTTGATTGATGGTTGCCAGGCAGCGCCGCACATGAAGATTGATGTGCAGGATCTGGGCGCAGACTTCTATGCATTTTCTGCACACAAGGTTTATGGTCCAACAGGTATTGGGGTCATATACGGCAAGGAATCTTTGCTGGACAGCATGCCCCCGTGGCAAGGCGGCGGCGACATGATCTCAACAGTGTCATTTGAAAAAACCACATACAATGACCTACCGCACAAGTTTGAAGCAGGCACGCCCAACATCTCTGGGGGCATTGCCTTTCATCATGCGCTCGAATACGTAACAGCGATTGGGCTTGACCGTATCGCGGCACACGAAGCACGCTTGCTAGCATACGCAGAAGATAAATTACGCAATTCCAATAGCGTACGCATGATTGGTACAGCGCCAGGCAAGAGTGCAATTATCAGTTTTGTGATGGAACATGCACACCCACATGATATTGGCACTATCCTAGACCGTCAGGGTATTGCCGTGCGCGCCGGACATCACTGTGCTCAACCTGTCATGGACCGCTTCAATATACCGGGTACTGCACGCGCAAGTTTTGGGCTATACAATGACGAACAAGATGTCGACAGGCTGATTGAAGGCTTGGCGAAAGTAATGGATATTTTCGGATGACTGATAACAAACGAGACATGCTTGATGTAACAACACCAAGCACACCTGAAAGTTCAATACCGGCAGAAAATATGCCGCGCACATCGGAACGCCCTGTGGTGAGTCCGCAAAAGGGCGCTTATTTTCTTGATAAGTTTCTTGAAGCTAAAAACGAAGAAACAGACGCGGCAGAGACAAAAGCAAAACCTGCAGGTAATGCGCCGGAAAGTCCGGAAGAACTGCAAGGCAACATTGTTTCTGCATTGCAGGAAATTTACGACCCGGAAATTCCAGTTAATATATATGAACTTGGTCTTATTTACGCGGTAAATGTTGCAGATGATTACTCTGTAAGAATCGAGATGACCCTAACGACACCGCACTGCCCTGTTGCTGAATCCATGCCCGGCGAAGTGGAGATGAAAGCCGCAAGTGTTGACGGTGTTAATGGTGTTGAGGTTGACCTCGTTTGGGAGCCACCTTGGGACATGTCAAAAATGTCTGACGAAGCGCGGCTTGAACTTGGGTTGCTGTAAAGGAGATATGTGATGAAATCTGCTATTGAAATCAGCGATAAAGCTGCCGAACATATTCGTGCGCTGCTTGCCAAAAACGAAGACGCCATCGGTATCAAACTAGGCACGGAAACACATGGTTGCTCAGGTATGGGTTACACTGTTGACTATCTCACCGAAGAAGACAGCGAATGCGAACTGGTCGAGGACAAGGGCGTGAAGGTTTACGTTGACCGCAAATCCTTATTATTTTTGCTGGGAACGCAGATGGACTGGGAAGACACCATGTTTTCAACTGGTTTCAAATTCACCAACCCCAATGAAAAAGGCCGCTGTGGTTGCGGCGAAAGCTTCCACGTTTAGGCAATCTATATCATATAGAATCAATCATCACGCGAGACCTTACCGCGTGTTTTCTTGCGGTTACTCACCACTTTCTTGGATGTCAGTCGGCGCTCTTTCGATGCGCGTGTAGGGCGTGTGCCAACACGGTATTTTGGCCTGATCGCAGCCTTGCGCAGCAGATCAACCAGTCTTGCAACAGCATCTTCTTTGTTTTCAGCCTGCGTACGGAACCGACTTGCGGTAATCACCACCTCGCCTGTGTTAGTCATGCGCTGCCCGGCAATACTAACAAGCCGCTGAACATCGCATCATCAATTACCGCTGAATTTCGCGCATCAAAACGTAGCTGTGCCGCAGTTGCCACCTTGTTCACATTCTGACCACCAGGCCCGCTGGCCCGCACGAAGCTAAACTGAAGCGAAGCCTCATTAATAAGTATATTGTCAGTGATTTTGATCATATCGCTTCCTGCTAACATCAAGTTAGGCTGCAAATCACTAAAAACAAAAGCCGTATTTACATCCTTATACACATATGGTCTTTTGTCCGCAGTCAGGGAGGCACTTATGTCGCGCATTTTCAGTCTATTGGTTGTTTTAATTTTAACCACGGCATGGTCCATATCTGCATCAGATAATATCCCAAAAGACGAACTTGCCCTACGGTATCAAACGCTGGCAGCAGCAATGCCTGACAACGCGGTTACTCTGCTGTTTTCGGGAGAAGAAAAGAACCGTAGCAATGATATTCAATGGCCTTTCCGTCAAAGCAATGAGATCAATTATTTTACTGGCTCAACCAAACGCCAAACAAGCTTTGCCCTTGTTAAAGACGGCAGCAAAGTTACGACTGTAATTTTCGCACAAGAAGCTGACCCAACCTTTGAAACATGGATTGGGCGCATTTCTGACTTCGACACCATCAAAGAAGCAACCGGCGTTGATCTGGTTATATCAGCGGCAGAAATGCCCGATTTTCTTTCAGCCTTAATGAATGGTCGTGCATGGGATGCTGACCGTTACGCGCCTGCACGTTTCCCTTCATTTTACCGTGCCGTTAGAAATACAGAAGCAACAATCTGGCTAAGCCTTGGTCGATACCGCGACACTGATAGCACCTCGACACCGGCACTTGTATACGCCGAAAAAGTGAAACAAAATTTCCCGGACATCGCTGTACGAAATATAACACCCGTTATCAACGATATGCGCGAGATCAAAAGCCCCTGGGAACTTAAGCAGCTACAGGATGCTATTGACATCACTGTTGAGGCACAAAAAGAAGCCATGAAACGTGTAGTTACCGCCAACCATGAGTATCAGGTTGAGGCAACAATTGAATTTACCTTTAGGGATAAAGGCGCATGTTGCCCAAGCTACCCGTCTATTGTAGCAAGCGGTAATAATGCCACCGTCCTACATTATGATGAAAACAATGATATCATTAAAAGAGATCAACTTCTGCTCACTGATGTCGGTGCTGAGTTAAACTATTATGCGGCAGACACCACACGCACTTACCCCGCTTCCGGCAAATTCAGTGAAGCACAAGCTGCAATATACAACGCTGTTCTGGATGGCCAAACACAAGCTATAGCCAGTGTAAAACAAGGTATTATCGCGCAAGAACTGGAAGCCATTGCCAATCAAACGATGGGTAAACACCTTTTGGCGCTTGGCCTTATTGAGAAAAACGAAAGAGATCAAGTTGAGCTATATTATCTACACGGCCTTAGCCACACAATTGGTCTAGATGTGCATGATACGTGGGAGACCGACTTGGAGCTGCGCCCTAATATGGTAATCACCGTTGAGCCGGGTTTATATGTTCGCAAAGACGATGTATTTAACAGCGATGTATTTAAAGAAATGTCTGAAACCGCACAGGCAATGGTCCGTGAAAACATTGAGAAATATGAAGGCATTGGTGTGCGCATCGAAGACGATATTCTCGTGCAAGAAAACAGCTATGTGAATATGTCAGTTGGTGCACCGCGCACTATTGCCGACATCGAAGCATTTATGGCTCAATAAACAGAATTATTGCTGTCACAGAAACAATGGTATCGTTTGCTTATACATCAAGCATTGATCCACTCACGTGCATGCACCAGGTTATCTGTCACCAACACATCAATGCTTCTATCCTTCATCGTATGCTGATAAATTTCTGTTTGTTCTATAATTGCTGGTAAAGTAGCAATAACGACAATTTTGCTACGCCGCGTGATTTTGCTTGCTACTTCATCACGCACAGCCATTTCAATGGCGTCATATTCTGAAATTTCGAGCTCGGTAACAGCAAGATAATCAAATATCTCATAGTCCATGCGTTCAAAAGCTGGCATTTGCCAAAAGTCATGAGTGGCCTGTAAAACTTCGGCAAAACTACAGTTTCCACTAAATCTTACATAAACGCCGTTTGGCTCATATTCGATAATGTACGCCATATATTATAGCTCAGCCTATTGGAGATAATATACCAATACTACATTCAAACAACTTAACGCATGGTTACAGAACGCTACTGTCGGTTAGCATGGCAATCGTGCCATCGGGGTCGAAACTTTTTCTCGGCCCTGTGACCATTTGTTCATTTGACCACACAAGACTGTCAAACATATCACAATCTTCACACAGTGGTGCCCAGCCCATCGGTTTATGTCCACACTGGCCGCATCGCCACGCGGCACTTTCTGGTGCATGCTTAAGCGCTGTTTCAATGGGATCAGGGTCTTCTTTAAGCACATGAGCCAAAGCCAAACGATATTGCCATGCAGCACGCGATGGTGCCTCCTTAAGCAACCGTTCCAACACTGGCTTGGCAGCAGTATATTCCCCGGCATCCATTAAGCCATCAACCAAAAGCAACAGAGATTCTGCATGATCTGGCTGTGCTTTAATAAGTGTGCGCACACGTTTAAGCCAATCTGTCGCGGCTTCAGCAGTATCCAACTCTTTATATGCAGCAGCAAGTGTTGCATGCGGGGCTTTGGACCATGCTTCCGTTATAATCTTGCTTGCCTTAGACATATTGCCTGAAGACATCTCTAGCCGTGCGAGCGCAACAACAGCCGGTGCAAAACCAGGGCGATACTTAAGGGCACGTTTTAATGCCTTAGTCGCCGCAGGTCGATCGCCTTTCATTTTCAACTCCGTTGCCTCCGCGTAAGCAACCGCACCACGGTGCCGTTGAATAGTTTCTGCGTTCAGTAATTTTTCCCGTGCTACTTTCTCAAGAGCCGTTTCTGCCTCAGCCCAATTACCAGCAGCAACCTCCAGTGCGAACAGCGTTTTCAAAACCCATGGGCTTTTGCGATTTTCAGTAAATGCAACACGCGCTATTCGCAAAGCCTCGCTATCCCGCCCTGTACGTTTTGCCTCCGTTAACAAACCGCGCAAGCCAAGCAAGCGACCATCATCTGTATTTTCCAAAGCGGCATATCTTTTTGCGGCAGCCGCATGATCACCATCACGCGTTGCAGCCTCGGCAGCAATAAGATGTACCATAGGCTGTGGCGGTAATAATACTTCAGCTTGCTGCACTAGCTGCAAGGCCAATTTGTGATCACCCGCAGACAGGGCAACCAATGACTGGTTAAGAATTTTGAAACCGCGACGTTGGCGTTTGATAATATTGTTGCTGCCCCAAATAGGCATATCACGACGGACCCAACCCACAAACCAAACCATTAGAGCCGTCAATGCAGCCACACCAGAAAGCGCCAGAACAAGTGCAGCAAAACTCGTGTCGACAGCAAAAGCCTGAAACTGAATGGTGACCAAGCCAGGATGATCAGCAAGCCAAGCCGCTAAAGCTGCCAAAACCAGAATAAAAACAAACCAAATACTGAGCCGGATCACTCTTGGTCTCCAGTCGTGGAAAAAGTTGAACGCCCAGCAATAGTGCGTAGCGTTCGGTCAAGTGCCGCAAGCGTGTCAGCATGTGCTTGCGCTTCAATGATCCACTGTGCCGCAGCCTCTTTTGCAGCACCCTCAAGAGCCGACAAAGTTTGTATTGCCCCAGTAACATCGCGCACAACAAGCCTGCGCTCAGCATCAAGCAGTGCAGCGTCAATGCCTGTTGCATTGTCATCAGTACGCCGAACGGTAAACAGGTTTGCCAAGAAGCCACCTTCTGCTTTTTCTTGCGCCAGCTTTATACCACGTGCCGTTTCATTAAAGCGCTTGCTCAGTTCCTGAAAACTCAACACACCATCTGCATTATTATTAAGAATAGCGAAATCTGCACCGACAAGTTGTTGGTCAAGCGCAGGAAGAGACGCTAGATCAAGCTGGAGGCTATTCAGCTCTGCATCAAAGGAAAGTCCGGATTGTGCTTGTCCCTTGAGACGCCCAAGTACAACTAAAAGCCTGCCGCGCGGTGTCGTATCCAGCGCACCAGCCTGCAGCCCGGCAATAACAACTTCCATTGCAGCAACCTGACTTTTTAACTGGCTTGTCTCTGCTTGGGCCAGCGCTAACCGACCATTGACCACAGATACCTCAGGACTGGCCGTTCCTGCCAATGTCGCAAGACGCGCTGTTTCATTGCTTAGTCGCGATATTTCAGCTTTCAGCGCAGTGATTTCATCGTTTGTTGCCTGACCGCTTGTAGGCCCTACGCCCTGGCCAGCAACAAGGGCGATATCCTGTTCAAGTTTCGTTTGTGCAGACACAGCAGCATCTGCACGCTCTAGAAGCTGTGCAATCATCTCCTGATGGCGCACAAACCTTTGTTCCCCAGCAGCAATTTGTTGCTCAAGATTGGCAAGCTCTTGCCTATACGCTTCAGCATCTAAACCATCACTCTGACCGGTGCGCGGCTGCAAGATACCGGCATCAACAAGAGCTCTTCGGGCGTGGGGAGCGGCAAATATACCGCCTATAAATGCCAGCAAAATAAGCGCGGTAATCCAACCAGCCTTACCACCCTTGGTGACCTGCGGTGTCGCTTCAACAGCTTTCATATTGTCTTTCGGTACTTCGGCTTCTTGTTCGGCAATGATTTCAGCATCAATAACATCACCGTTTTCGACACGGTCCTCATCATTTTTTTTCGCTGTCACTGGCATATGTCTCCATAAGCAAATAGTGCGTATTAGTTGCCCACAATACTGAGAACGGCTTTCTCAGTAGGAATAATCGCATATTCTTTAGACTTCCATGGCCCAAGCAAATTGTCTGCTACGCGCGTCGACAAACAAACCGCTTTCATTTGTCGCAGCCAATCTGATCGACCATGATCAGCTACAACTTCTTCAAATGTGGTGGCTGTACGCGGAGAATAAAAGAGGGCTACGTCAATTTCTCCAGCATCAAGCGCTTCCTGCACACCAATGCTAACACTCCGTGCAGGCTGTGTTTGATATGTGACTGTATGATCGGCATCCAAACCTTCATCGCGCAAAACTGCTGCAATATTGTATGCTAAATTACTACCACATAGGTGTGTGTATTTACGCTTTTCACTGATACCGCATTCCAGCAACATCGGAATCATCTGCCTTGCTGTACCAGGCCCGACGGTGACATTAGTGAAACCAAGCGCGCGTATCTCATCTGCCGTTTTTTCGCCCACAGCAAATATAGGGCGAGCCTTGTTGCCAATATTAACCAACCCTAATCGGGCAGCGTTTTTGCTGGTTATAATCAGGCTTCTGTTTTCATCAGGAATTTCAAAAGAGACAGCTTCTACCTGTAACATCGGCGCAATAATAACACTGTGCCCCATCGCTTCTAGCTTTTCAGCAGTCAATGTTGCTTCATCAATCGGTCTTGTTACAAGTATTGTTGTCATTCGAATTCCGCCTCTACTTCTCGAGCTAACGTCTCAAAAAATGCAGACCCTGCATCTTCCTTTATTTTATCACCCAACGCCAAACCCAGCGCAACTGCTTCCTCTTTGCATGTATTTGCCTTACCGTTTGCCTCAAATGTTTGCTGACCATTAATCGACAACAACATTGCGTTCATAACCAATGCACCATCTTCCAATGCCGCATACGCTGCCACTGGTGTTCGGCACGAACCATCCAAGCGTGCCAGAAAAGCACGTTCCGCCATCACAGCCAATGCCGTTGCTGCATGATGTAATGGTGCCAGCAAGTTGGCCATTGCCGTATCATCCGACCTTATCTCAATAGTAACCGCCCCTTGCGCAGGCGCAGGCAAAAAATCATCAAGCGATAGCTTTGCATTTGCTACGTGCGGCATGCTCAAGCGGTTTAACCCCGCCAAAGCTAAAAATGTTGCATCAGCCTCACCGTCTTCAATTTTACGCAGGCGTGTTTGCACGTTGCCGCGAAAAGTAACAACACTCAGGTCAGGGCGCAGCCTTAGTGCTTGCGCACGCCGCCGCAGTGAAGCTGTTCCCAAAACAGCGCCTTGGGGCAAACTCATAAAGTCTGGAAATTTTTGACTAATAAAGGCGTCTCTCGGGTCCTCCCGCTCCAGGAACACTGCTAGCTCAAGCCCTTCAGGCAACGAGGTTGGCATATCCTTACTGGAATGAACCGCACAATCAATATTACCAGCCAACAACGCTTCTTCAATTTCCTTGGTGAACAGGCCTTTCCCGCCAGCAGTCATCAAATGCTTGTCCAGGATGCGGTCACCACTGGTCTTTATCACCACGATCTCAATATCATCAGCCAATAGGCTGTCATGGGCCTGAATCAACCGGGCACGCACATCTGTCGCTTGCGCTAACGCAAGCGGGCTTCCTCGTGTACCAATGCGTAGTTTCTTTTTCACCGCAGCCTCTTCTTCGTGAGATGATACAATTATCACCTTCTCAATTGGTTAATTGGCGTATAGAAGCATCACTGTAAAGGCCGGATTACAATAGATATATAGATAAATATGTGGTCACCGATAGAGGATACCCGTAAATACGGTTACGGCGCAGCTCATTATGATAGAGACGAGGAACTTGTAAGAAGCGCATGGTAGATACACCGCACAAATCTAGGCAATGCTTCGTTCTTGGTATTGAAACAAGCTGCGACGAAACCGCTGTGGCAGTCGTGGATCAACGTAAAAAAATTCTGGCGCACAAAATCCTGTCACAGATAGATGATCATGCTGAATACGGCGGCGTTGTCCCTGAAATCGCAGCGCGGCAACATATATCAAACCTTGATAACCTTATTGAGCAAACACTCTCTGATGCCAACATGGCCATTCATGATCTCTCTGCCATCGCTGCAACAACTGGCCCTGGATTGGTTGGCGGGCTTATGGTCGGTGTCATGACAGCCAAAGCAATTGCAGCAGCTGCAAACAAACCATTTATCGCAATTAACCACCTGGAAGGGCACGCCCTTACACCACGGCTAGTTGAAGATATTGCCTTCCCGTACTTGTTATTGTTGATGTCTGGTGGGCACTGCCAAATCCTGATGGCACGCGGTGTTGGTGATTACACGCGCCTCGGCAGCACCATTGATGACGCGGCCGGTGAAGCCTTTGACAAGACAGCCAAGCTTCTTGGCCTGCCGTATCCAGGTGGGCCAGCAGTTGAAAAGGCAGCAAGAAACGGTAACCCGCAGCGTTTTCCATTGCCAACGCCTTTACTGGGCAAACCGGGCTGCGATTTTTCCTTTTCTGGCTTGAAAACTGCGGTGAGACGCACGGCAGAAGCATGTGTGACAGAGCGCGGCAGTTTGTTTGTTGATGATCGTGCCGACATATGTGCAGCATTTCAAACGGCGATTGGCCGCTGCATTGAGGATCGCTTGCAGCGCGGCATTACCATATTCCGGGAAGAAGCAGGCGAAACGCGTCTGCCACTGGTGGTTGCTGGCGGCGTTGCTGCAAACCAGTACTTACGCGGGGTGATTGAAGGCGTTGCAACTAACAACAATATGTCCTTTCATGCGCCGCCACTTGCTTTGTGCACGGACAACGGCGCCATGATAGCATGGGCCGGCATGGAACGCTTTTTAGACAACCCGCACATTGATGACCATGATGTTTCTCCGCGTCCAAGGTGGCCCCTTGACGGTGAGGCCAAGCCTAAAATTGGTTCAGGGCGAAAGGGCACTAAAGCATAAAACATCATGACAAGAAGCTTGCAGTCATGCCGGACTAAGGGCAAATTACCATGCACACATTAGGAGATGGTCTTTGCAAAACATTGGGGTTCTAGGTGCAGGCGCATGGGGAACGGCCCTTGCAGCAGCAGCGGTTGAAGCTGGACGTAATACGCTACTGTGGGCACGCGAACCTGAAGTGGTGTCTGCCATCAATGAAACACACGTAAATACTGTTTATCTGCCACAGGTCGAATTGAGCAAGAACCTCAAGGCAACGCAAAACCTTAGTGATATGGCCGTTTGTGACGCAGTTTTGCTCGTAACGCCCGCACAGCACCTCCGCAGCATGGCCGCTTCGCTGGTTCCTCACCTCAAGAAAGGTGTGCCGCTCGTTATCTGCTCCAAAGGTATTGAGGTGCAAACCGGTCAGCTCATGAGCCAAGCCATCAAGGAAGTGACACAAGAACATCCTGTTGGCGTCCTTTCTGGGCCAACTTTTGCGATTGAGGTTGCCCGCGGCCTACCTTGCGCAATAACACTTGCAACTGAAGACGAGAAAGTAGGCCAAGAACTTGTCAATGCCATTGGTTTACCAACATTCAGACCATATCTGAGCGACGATATAATCGGTGCCCAAATTGGTGGCGCTATCAAAAATGTGCTTGCTATCGCTACAGGAATAGCAGCCGGCCTTGAAACAGGCGAAAACGCACGGGCTGCTGTTATTACACGCGGCCTTGCTGAAATGATGCGCTTCGGGGCATTTTTCGGTGCGCGGCGCGAAACTTTGATGGGTTTATCCGGGCTTGGTGACCTTATTTTAACTTGTTCCAGTACACAATCTCGCAATATGTCGCTGGGTAAAGCTATTGGCGAAGGCCAGACACTTGCTGATATTATGGCAGAACGAAATTCTGTTGCAGAGGGCGCTCATACCGTTGAGATTGTCTATCAAATAGCCGAGCGTGAAAACCTCGATATGCCAATTACCAAGGCTGTGTATCGTATTTTGAAAGAAGGCAAACACGCACGCGACATCATGAATAATTTGCTGGCGCGGCCTTTTACCGACGAAAACTCTTAGGAGACACAAATGCTATTCGCTATATTATGCCATGACAAACCCGACAGTGTGGACCTGCGAATGGCAACACGCCCGGCACATGTAGAATATCTGAAATCTGCAGGTGACCGTGTAAAAATTGCTGGCCCTATAATGTCGAGCGGAGAAGAGCCTGAGCCTTTAGGCAGCCTAATCGTTATAGATGCAGCAAGTGAAGCAGCCGTCCAGCTATTCGCTGACAATGACCCATACACCACTGCAGGCCTTTTTGACCGTGTGGAAATTCAGCCCTGGAAACGCGCCATTGGTGCGTGGGGTGAAGAAAGCTAAGATCGATGCATTATTGGCTGGTTAAATCAGAACCTGGGGATTGGTCGTGGCAAGATCAATTAGGCGTCACTTCGGAACCGTGGGACGGTGTTCGCAATTTCCAGGCACAGAAAAACATGCGCGCCATGGAAGTGGGGGATAAAGTTTTCTTTTACCACTCAGGCAAAGAGCGAGCTGTTGTAGGACTTTGCATTGTTGCAAGAGCGTCTTACCCTGACCCAGAGGACGCAACCGAACGCTTTTGCCTGGTTGATCTGTCCGCAATAGAAACCGCGGCTTCACCAGTTACACTTGCTGCAATAAAAGCCGAACCCGCTCTTGCTGAAATCGCCCTTGTACGTCAAAGCAGGCTATCAGTTATGCCCCTAAGCGAACAGGCGTTCCAACATATATACAATATGGCTCGTTTCGCGTGACAATACCGAACATAAAACCAATTGAACTTTCGGAGTTACCCGCAGGGCCCGAAACAGGTACGCATCTTGTTGATATAGATCATTTACCAGACCACGGTGGCAAGGAACTAATATACACTGAAGGCGACCTGCGTACGAGCATTCTGATTCAGAAAACAGGCGATATCGTTGGTGTTTTTCTCAATCATTGCCCTCATGCGGGTACACCGCTCAATATGTTTGGCCATCGTTTTTTGGACGCTTCTGGCAAATATCTTATATGCCGCACACATGGTGCCCTGTTTAATCCGGAAAGCGGTATATGTGTGCGAGGCCCTTGTGTAGGACAGACATTACGACCAGTAGCGCATACCATCAGGAGCGGCAGCATATACAGCGCGTAACACTCTACAGTTTTATAGCTAGATCATTACAGTACCAGAACGGCGTTGTTGCTGACGGCTTGCAGGCGCATCCGGACGCTCAGGTTCTTCAACAGAAAATACCACCCAGTAATTCTGATAATTTTCTGCGCGTACTACAGATTTCAGCACCATAGAACGTTCAGGGTCAAAATAAATGGTGTCTTTCTTGCGTCTCTTAACGCCGTTCCATTCAAATTCCCAATCCATTTCGATAACAAGTGTTCGCTGTGGGCCACCTTTAAGGTCGATGGTCTTTTCGCCGACAACCTCTATGTGTGTCCAGAAGTCGGCTGATTGGCCGCCTTCAACATAAAACATCGTGCCCTTAACGCCTGTCGTTTTGCCAACTTTCAGCGGAAAAATATCTTCCAGAACACTATCATCAATGGTTGTTTCGTAGCGCAGCCCCTGATCAACACCGCCAACAGGAAACAACCCGCGGTACAGGCTTACTTCACGAATAAGTCCGCCGCGCCAGTCACGAAATTCTGTTGTAACCAACTTATCCTCAATGCCGGTTACTTCAGCAATAACATCCTGACCATGCATTTTGATAAAAGCACGTGTACCAACAAGTGCGCCCGGCGAAGAAGGTAACCGATCCGCAGCATCACAGGCACTTATTAAAACAAATGCAAAAAGGCCGATAAAACGTATGAACGCCCGCACGAATTTATTCTCCGTCATATTTTTATCCAACACACATGTGCGGTAAAAATATATCCTGTTTGTCGTTAATCACACCGCTATTTGTCATGCTGGTCGACTGAGTCGCGGTTTCTGCGAGACTGAGCTAGTGCGATATTTTTTCTTATTGTTCTCGATTTAGGCGCAAACTGCAGCCCTTTTTCGTATTCCTTCATTGCATCCTGATACTGTCCAAGACCAAGATAAGCATTACCTCTATTATTGTAATAACGCCAGTTATGCGGGGCAAGGTCAATCGCTTTATCACAGTGAATAATAGCGTCTTCCCAAATTTCTTCACGAATGTTGGCAATACATAACCCATTATGGGCATTAGCTTGTTGCGCATTGGTAAGATTCGATTTTAATGCTCTTTCATAAGCTTGGCGGGCCTCGGATATATGTCCACTTTTGATATGGTCATTGCCGCGCCGAATAAGGTCTGATGGATGGAGAATAATTTTGGTCACATCTGCCCAAGCCCCAGTAGTAGAAGCTGAAACAAACATCAATAATGTTAACAATAATGCCTTAGTCATGGCCGCCTTCTGCACTATCAATCGCAACACAAGTGATTATAGCTAATTGTGTGCAAATAAGCAAAGTTCGCAGCACATAAGCTAGTACAATAGGCGTTATCCTATAACAGGAAATGTGAATCGAAAACTAAACTATGGTTTTGTCTTTAGGTTTTATAAACTGAGTCAGGCAACCACCACCCAGACCAATTTGAGCAAAAGTATCAACATCAAAATCAATGACTGAAAATGCCGCCGTAGGATACTTACGTTTTATCCGCAACAAGTCACCTACCGTTTCTTCAGCACCACTTAAACCTAAAATAATATCTTCAAAGCCCGGATTATGGCCTACAAACATAAGGTTTTCATGTTCGCAGTCCTGAGTACGAACAATGCTCAATATAGAATCGGCACTAGCCCCGTACAAACCACGCTCATGCTTCACAGTCCAGTCAAACCCGCCAGCCGACATAACGCGCTCCAAGGTCTCTTTTGCACGTTCGGCGGTGGAGCATAAAACCAGATCCGGCGCGACACCAAGGCGCTGCATTAACACACCCATTTTAGCGGCAGCACGCCGACCGCGCGCGTTTAGCGGACGCGCATGATCGCTAAGTGTACTATCGCTCCAATCGGATTTGGCATGACGCAGAAAATAAATTGTTTTCATTAACCACCCTTCACGTGATCTTCATAGATAGGCTTGCTACGACAGTACATGCAAGTCACAATATCGATAGGCAGCCATGTCTATACACCGCGTAAATCTTTAAGAAAATCGGACACATTGATGAACTTTTTAAGACAGGGAAAGCCCGATATCGCGACACTTCTACTAGCACACGGGGCCGGCGCGCCCATGGATAGTCCGTTTATGAATGATATAGTAGAGAGGCTGAGCAGTGTTGGTTTTGAAGTAGTAAGGTTTGAGTTTCCTTATATGACCGAGAGACGGGTTTCTGGTAAAAAGCGACCACCCGACCGCGCACCTATATTGCTAGAAGCATTTGAGAATACCATAAGCGCCCTGAATACTCCCAAAAAGCTAATCATAGGCGGCAAATCAATGGGTGGGCGTATGGCCAGCATGATAGCAGCAAATGGCAATGCCCATATAGACGGCGTTTTATGCCTTGGTTATCCATTTCACCCACCGGGCCGCCCTGAAAAATTACGCACTGATCATCTACCCAGTATCACGCTTCCCACATTAATAGTGCAAGGTGAGCGCGACCCTTTTGGCGGAAACGCATTGGTGAAAACACTTTCATTACCCAAGAATATTTCGGTATCAATCGCACCAGATGGTAACCATGACCTCGCGCCTCGCAAACGGTCTGGGCGCTCGCATACAGAAAACCTGCAGCTCGCAACTGAAACTATCGTGTCATTTTTCGGCAATGGGAAGATTTAAAAGATAAGCACGTTGTTGAAATGGTTTTACCGTGCCACTTTCTCAAACTTAAGTGTCATACGGTCTGACTCACCAATAGCAGCATATTTAGCGCGGTCTTCATCACCCAGCGCGAAACGCGGCGGTAGCGTCCATACGCCGTGAATATAATCTTTTGTGTCTTTGGCGTTGGCATTCATTTCTGATACCGCGACCAAGCGAAAACCATGAGATTCGATAGCCTTCACCAACTCCACCTGCTTCCAGCGACCACTTCTTGTTGTCGTAAGCGCATCCCCTTGAGCGTCATCATCTGCACGATGTTGCACCACACCAAAAACACCGCCAGGCTTCAGTATCTGCCACACCTGGTCCGCGGCACTATCGAAGAAGTTTGCACGCACCCAATTATGTAATGCACGCACCGCAATCACTGCATCTACAGATTCGGCTGGTACGGGCAAGCCATTTCGTGCAGGTATCCAAGTAGCGATTGCACGGTCACCATACATGTCCCGGTCCTGGTCCACTTTGTTGGGGTATGCACGCAGTGATGCTGCAAAGTTGGTAAAATTTGCATATTGATCAGGGTGATGTTCCAAACCCACATAAAGACCATTTCGGCGTAAGAAAGGTGCCAAAATACGGCTATACCAGCCACCGCCGGGATTAACTTCAGCCACAGTCATTGAAGGTTTAATACCTAAAAAACGGAAAAACTCACCCGGATGACGCATGCTATCGCGTTTTGGGTCGTTATCTTTGCGAAAAGAGTTCGCCAACGCTGCTTCAATAGCAGCGTCTGTATCTTGCTGGGCGAAAACAGCAACGGGAAACCATGTCGTTAACAAAATTAAAATTACGCTAAACGTCAAGCGTTGCCGCATCATATAAACCACCTTTAGTCCGATAAATTGACGATAAAACTGTACAAAACTGAATCAAAGTCAAAACCAAGTTAACGCTGTAGCATACTTTGACCAGCTTTAACGACTTTCTCACGCTGTTCGGAGCGAACAGGCTGCAACAGGCCACGCTTCACAGCCGGACGTTCAGCAATGGCATCAAGCCAACGCTTCAAATGATCTAATCCTTCCAGCGAAACACCGGCCCACTCATAACTGCGCACCCATGTCCAATTTGCAATATCAGCAATACTGAAAGCATCCCCCGCCAGATACGGGCTTTCACTGAGACGACGATTTAGTACGCTATACAGTCGGCGTGTTTCATTCTGATACCGCTCAATGACGCTTGGTATTTTTTCGGGAAAGTACCGAAAGAAAACATGTGCTTGCCCCTGCATTGGCCCAACACCGCCCATTTGGAACATTAACCATTGCTGCGCAACAGACCGCGCCTTCGCTTCATGCGGGATAAGCTCCCCAGTTTTCTCTGCGAGATAAAGTAAAATGGCACCCGATTCAAAAACAGCAAAATCACTGTTATCATGATCAACAATTGCTGGGATGCGACCGTTGGGATTAATACCAAGAAACCATTCTTCTTTTTGAGTATTAGCGCCCAAATCAAAAGCATGAAGCTTATACTCAAGCCCCATCTCTTCAAGCGCGATTGATGCCTTATAGCCGTTCGGTGTGGCTGCAGAATATAATGATATCATAAGATATTACCTGTTGAGGCGATTATCGATCAAATCATCAACAACAGCAGGTTCTGCCAAAGTTGATGTATCACCCAAATTACCAAATTCATTCTCAGCAATTTTACGTAAAATCCGCCTCATGATTTTACCTGAGCGTGTTTTAGGCAAGCCAGGGGCAAACTGGATGAGATCAGGTGTGGCAACAGGACCAATTTCCTTGCGAACCCACGCAACAAGCTCTGCGCGCAGACCTTCACTAAACTCCACACCTTCAGGCGGCGTCACATAAGCGTATATCCCTTGCCCTTTTATGTCATGCGGATAACCAACAACCGCTGCTTCGGATACACCTGTGTGCGCAACCAGCGCAGACTCGATTTCTGCGGTACCAATACGGTGTCCTGACACATTGATAACATCGTCCACACGACCTGTTATCCAATAATAACCATCTTCATCACGGCGACACCCATCACCCGTAAAATACAAACCGTCGTAAGCAGAAAAATATGTTTGTATAAATCGTTCATGGTCACCGTAAACCGTGCGCATTTGCCCGGGCCAGCTATCTTTAATCACCAAATTGCCAGATGTTGCACCTTCCAGAAAACGACCATCAGCATCAACCAAAGCTGGCTGAACCCCAAAGAAAGGCTTTGAGGCAGAGCCTGGCTTCAGGTCAGTTGCGCCCGGAAGCGGGCTAATCATCACACCGCCGGTTTCGGTTTGCCACCATGTATCAACAATAGGACACCGCTCTTCTCCCACAACGCGGTGATACCAAAGCCATGCCTCAGGGTTGATTGGCTCACCAACAGAACCGAGTAATCGTATAGAGGACCGATCATGTGCTTTAACGGGTTCGTCACCCAAACGCATAAGTGCGCGCAGTGCTGTAGGTGCTGTATAAAATATATTGACCTTATGCTTTTCGCATACTTGCCAAAAACGACCCGCATCAGGGTAAGTAGGTACACCTTCAAATACGAGTGATGTCGCGCCGTTGGCAAGCGGGCCATAAACTATATAGCTATGTCCAGTGACCCATCCCACATCAGCAGTGCACCAATATGTCTCGCCTTGCTTGTAATCAAACACATACTCGTGGGTCATGGACGCCCAAACCATATAACCGCCAGTGGTATGCATCACGCCTTTGGGCTGCCCCGTTGAGCCTGAAGTATAGAGAATAAATAACGGGTCTTCCGCCGCCATCTCTTCAGGCTGGCAGTCATGCGGTTGATCCGCAACAAGGCCATGGTACCAAACATCACGTCCATTAACCCAATCGACCTTGCCGCCTGTTCTCTCAACGACAATCACGCTTTTTACATCAGGGCAACGCGCCAACGCCGCATCAACATTTGCCTTTAGCGGAATTGCTTTGCCGCCGCGCACACCTTCATCTGCGGTTATGATGTAATCAGATTTACAATCAAGAATTCGCCCGGCAAGCGCGTCAGGGGAAAAACCACCAAAAACAACACTGTGCACCGCACCAATCCGTGCACAAGCAAGCATGGCATACACAGCCTCTAACACCATTGGCATATAGATGGTAACACGGTCACCTTTCTTGATGCCAAGAGACCGCATCCCATTAGCCAACTTGCACACAGCTTCATACAGATCGTTATAGGTGATAGCTTGAGATTGGTCAGGATCATCCCCTTCCCATATCAAAGCTGTATCAGTTGCCTTTGTTGGCAAGTGACGATCAACACAGTTAACGCACGCGTTCAGTGTACCATCCTCAAACCAACGAATAGATACATCTCCAGAAAAACTTGTGTTCTTCACTTTGGTGTATGGTTTGATCCAGTCAATGCGCCGCCCATGCTCGCGCCAAAAACCATCTGGATCAGCGACAGACTTGTCATACATTTGCTTGTATGATGCAGCATCACATAATGTATTAGCCGCAGTTTTGGCATCTACGGGAAAAATCAGGTCATCAGTCATGTAACAGATCCTCTTTTATGACTATTCACCTAACTTGCAGATGAAATATTTTAAGTCAGTATCGGATATGATATTGCACTTCGTCAATTATACAATCTTAAGAACAAGAACCACGAAAACTTAAGAGAAACACATGAGCAATCACAGTTCATATTCAGGTATTATCGCCATTCTTGTAGGTGGTATGGCCATCGGTTTTGCAGCCATATTTATGCGACTGGCACCTGTTGCACCAACATCTGCTGGCTTTTGGCGGGTGATGATCAGCATTCCTGCATTTATGGTTATAGCGCTTGTTGCACGCGGCCGCCAAAAAACACAGCCTAAGCCCATAACGATGAAAGTCTGGATTCAGATAACAATGGTTGGTGTCTGGTTCGCTGCCGATTTGTTTTTCTGGCACTGGTCAGTTGCCGAAACATCCGTAGCTAATGCTACGCTTTTGGCAAATTTGGCATCCGTTTTGACAGCTGTCGCAGGTTTTTTATTTTTTGGTGAACGCTTCAGTCGCCGTTTTCTGATGGGGCTTACACTTGCGCTTGTTGGCGCAGGTTTTCTGGTGGGGCAAAACGCTACTTATCGTCCTGATTATCTGGTTGGCGACATTCTGGGTATTGTAACTGCCTTAGCACTTACCGGTTACTTAATCACGGCAGCCAAAATACGCAGCCAGGTACCAACACACATACTGATGTTAGGCTCAGCCGTTGTCACTGCCCTTTTATTACTACCGGCAGCATTACTAAGTGAGGGTCCATTTATCCCTGAATCACTAGCAGGGTGGGGACCACTTGTCGGCTTGGCATTGATCAGCCATGTAATGGGGCAAAGCCTGATTATATATGGCCTTGCTCATGTGCCGGCAGCATACGGTGCTGTTGGGCTGCTTATTCAGCCGGTGTTCGCCGCTATACTCGCCTGGACCATATTTGGTGAAACGCTCGGTCTGTTGCATGTAATAGGGGGAGCTTTAATATTAACCGGCATCACTGTGACACAAACGAAAGGCCGGAAACGTCAGTTGGCAAAATAGTAATTATGCTATTACCAATCAGACATCATGGAGGGGCCACCAGATTTTTTGTTCGCTACGATACGCCATAGTTTTAAGTCACCAAGCTCAAGCAGTTTCTTACGCCGCGTCCAAAATTCTGCCTCACGCATCAGTATCTGAATTTTCTGGGTGCCATCTTCCTGCTTGGCAAGTTTAGCCGCCACTTCGTCGGCACCAGCCCAAGCCTGCGTAATCATATCAATATATTGCACCGTGATGTCTTCAGACACACGAACCTGCAAATTATTCTTTTTGACCATTCCCACCAGTTCATCAGCTAAAACAGGATAGGGGTGCGTACGCTCGCCCACCACCCATTCTTTGTATCGATCCCTACCTAATGCAGCATCGGAACCCAATACATATTCAGTCATTAAAAACAAACCACCCGGTTTCAGTTTGTCTTCCACCTTAGCAATAACGTTACTTTTATCCTGAATGGTAAAAAGCGCCTCCTTCGAAAGAGCGCGGTCAAATTTTCGATCAAAACTTTCAACATTTTCCGGATCATATTGGCTCAAAATGGCTTTTCTCTCGAGACCGTTCATCTTCGACAGCTTATTGCCTTTTTCAACCAGCGTTGCAGATTCTTCATACCCGGTCATCCAGACACCAAAACGGTCTGCAAGAACGCGTGCCGGACCACCTATACTGGCGCCCAGCTGCAACATTGACATTTCAGGGCTGAGAGCAAGAAGTTTGGAAAGCGCTACAATATACTCAGGACCGCCCGGGCCACAAAACCCCTTACCCCAAATGTATTGGGCAATATCAACCGTTTCTTCATCCCACGGATCAATATTATCCGATGTCAGTTGATCAGTGGATTTAGTTTCTTCTGCTTGTGCTGGTTCTTCAACAGATGTACGCGCAGCGATACGGTCTTTGATCTCATCAGGATCATAACCTTCCCACCACGCCTTCAAGCGCAGCCCCATTGGCATTTTAGCTGATGCTTTTTTTGACTTTTTTACCGACAATGCCGAACCCTGTACTAACTATAAGTGCAATATCTCAGATATATGCAGCCCGAGCAGGCAGTATTTTACCGTGCTCAGGCCAACATTACTTGTACCGTGAAATTAATAACTATTGGTTAACTGCGAAGCTCAGCATTCACGGCTTTCTGCGCTGCAGCACAAATCTTCTCAGATAGCTGCTCAATGTCTTTATCCGAGAATGTTTCACCAACCGGTTTCAAAATAACAGAAACCGCAATTGAGCGATGCCCTTCAGGTACACCTTTTCCTTCGTATACATCAAATACGGAAACAGCTTCAACATGCGTTTTGTCCGCACCTTTTACGGCACGAATCAAATCAGAAACAGCTTTGTCCGTTGACAGAAGGAAAGCAAAATCACGTTCTACAGATTGTAGGTTTGACAGATTAAGCGCACCTTTGTTGGCACTTTTTTTCTTTTGAGCCGGAATGTTTTCCAGCATTACTTCAAAACCAGCCACAGCAGCATCTATATCCATGTTGCGCAATACACCCGGATGCAATTCACCAAACGCGGCAAGTATATTTTTGGGGCCCAAGCGCAGTGTACCGGAACGACCAGGGTGATAATAACCCGGCGCTTCGGCAAACACTTGCAAATTAGATATCGGCGCACCCGCAGCGTCGAGAGCCGCAAGCGCATCACGCTTAACATCAAACACATCAACTGATTGTTGCGGCGATGCCCAGTGGCGCTCATGCCGTGCACCAGCCCGCACACCAGCAGCAATCAACTGTTGGCCTTTTTCGCTGTCATCACGGTAAGCAGGGCCTACTTCAAATAGCGCTGAACCTGAGGCGCCGCGGTCTTTGTTGCGCTGCACAGCCGAAACAAGATTCGGCAAAATACTTGGACGCATGCAATCCAGTTCACTTGAGATCGGATTATCAACCACAAGGCTTTCATCGCCACCCTCAAACAAAACGGCATGATCACGGCGCATAAACGACCATGTCATGGTCTCGTGCAACCCTACTGAGGCAAGCACACGCTTTACGGCACGTGACTTTTTCTGGCGGGCACTCAGTGTGGTGCCAGCTTTATGATCTATCACTGGCAACTGAACAGAGGGGATATCGTCGTATCCATGAATACGTAGCACTTCTTCAACAATGTCTGCTTCACCGTCAACATCAACACGCCAGCTAGGCACATGTACAGTGAACGGTGCGCTGCCCTCCACCCGAAAACCAAGTTTTTCAAGGATAACAACACACTCGTCTGCTGACAGATCAAGGCCGCCCAATGTGCGCACACGCTCAGGTCGGAAAGAAACAGTTTTATCCCATACAGGCACTGCACCCGCTGAGAAAGGTCGGCTTGGCGTCCCGCCGCAAAGATCAACAATCATCCGACTGGCGATTTCCATGCCTCTTTCGGCAAACTGACTGTCAACACCGCGCTCAAACCGGTAACGGGCATCCGTTATAATGCCTTGCTCACGGCCTGTAATCGTTGTGCGAATAGGATCAAACAAAGCAACCTCAAGCACAACATCTGTTGTTTCTTCGGTACAGCCACTATCTTCGCCGCCAATCACACCAGCAAAACCAAGCACATCCTTGTCATCAGCAATAACGGTTTCACCGCCAGCACAGGTATACTCTTTAGCGTCTAATGCTAGGAAGGTTTCACCTTGCTTAGCTGTGCGGACAACAATATTACCGTTTAACTTGGCAGCATCATAAACATGCAATGGGCGACCAAGGTCGTATGAAACATAGTTTGTGATATCAACTAGCGCCGAGATTGGACGCAAACCAATCGCCTGCAAACGGTCCTGAAGCCACTGCGGGCTTGGGCCATTCTTAACACCGCTGAACTTGCGGCCAATAAACAACGGGCACGCATGCGCTTTATCAGCGCTCAGGTCGATGGACACGCTGACATCGCTGTCGAATGTTCCCTCTACAACTGAAGTATCAAGTGGTTTCAGCGCACCAAGACCAGCTGCAGCCAGATCGCGTGCAATTCCGTATACACCAAGACAGTCTTGGCGGTTTGGCGTAATGGCAATCTCTATAACCGGATCATCAAGTTTGGCATAATCGACAAACGACGCGCCAACAGGTGCATCGGTATCTAATTCAATAATGCCGTCATGATCATCACCAAGTTCAAGCTCTTTGTATGAGCACATCATGCCATTTGATTCGACACCGCGGATTTTTGCTTTCTTCAGCGTAAAATCTACGCCTGGCACATAATCGCCCGGTTGACCGAGCACAACCTTGATACCCGTGCGTGCATTCGGTGCGCCGCAAACAATCTGCATTTCAGTGGTGCCATCTGACACCTTGCATACTTTCAGCTTGTCAGCGTCAGGGTGTTTTTCAGCGCTTAGAACTTCAGCAACTTTAAACGGCGCAAGCTTTTCAGCAGGACTTTCAACACCCTCAACCTCGAGGCCGACAGCGTTTAACGTTTTAACAATGTCATCAAGGCTCGCTTCTGTTTCCAGATAGTCTTTGAGCCAGCTTACTGCAAATTTCATCGGCTGAACCCTCCAGCAAGTGTTGGCAGATCAAGTGCTCTAAAACCGTAATGGCGTAGCCACCGCAGATCACTATCAAAGAAAGCTCGTAGATCATTCATGCCGTATTTCAGCATCGCCAAACGATCGATCCCGCAACCAAATGCAAAGCCCTGATAAACTGTTGGGTCAAGGTTACAGTGCTCAAGCACACGCGGGTTAACCATGCCAGAGCCCAAAATCTCCAGCCAGTCGTTACCGTCACCAATTTTAACATTGCCGCCATCAAAACTGCACTGCACATCCACTTCCATGGAAGGTTCCGTAAACGGGAAATAACTAGGGCGCAGGCGCAGTGTCACATTGTCTACTTCAAAGAAGGCTTTAAGAAATGCTTCAAGCGTCCCCTTCAGATGACCAAGGTGCGTGTCTTTATCAATAACCAGACCTTCTACCTGATGGAACATCGGTGTATGGGTCGCATCCGAATCGGAACGGTACGTGCGGCCAGGTGCAATAATCCGAATAGGCGGCGTTTCATTTAGCATCGTTCTGATCTGCACCGGGCTTGTGTGTGTGCGCAGCACTTTGCGATCACCGTTCGCATCCGGCTTCAAATAGAATGTGTCATGATCCTGTCTTGCAGGGTGTTCGGCAGGAATATTGAGAGCGGTAAAATTATGAAAGTCTGTTTCCAGATCCGGCCCCTCAGCCACATCAAAACCAAGGCTTGCAAAAATTTCAGCAATTTCATCCATGACCTGACTAACCGGATGGATGCTGCCGGAAGGATGAGCCATTACAGGCAATGAAACATCAACACGTTCACTCGCAAGGCGCTCTTCAAGGGCTGCAGCCTCCAACACAGATTTACGTGCCGCAATTTCGTCTGCCACGTCTACCTTAAGGCTGTTTAAAAGCGGACCCGCAACTTTACGCTCGTCTGGCGACATGCCACCCAAGCCCTTCATCAGGCCGGATACACTGCCTTTTTTACCAAGTGTTGCCACACGCACATCTTCCAGCGCGGCCATATCACCGGCTGCAGAGATTTGCTGACTAATGTCTGCCTTTAAGGATGCAATCTGTTCTTGCATGATGTTCCTCAGGTTTTGTGATCAAAATTAAAACTATAAACAAACAAAGGGAGCCTAACCAACGGCCAGGCCCCCTTCAATGTCACTTAGTGCGTTGCACCAGCTTTATTTGGCGAGGGCGGCCTTAGCCTGATCCACGATCGCCTCAAAAGCAGATGGTTCGCGCACAGCAAGGTCGCTCAACACTTTACGGTCAAGCTCGATACCAGCAAGCTTCAAACCATGCATGAACTGACCATACGGCAAACCAAGTGCACGGGTACCAGCATTGATGCGCTGAATCCAAAGTGCACGGAAATTCCGTTTGCGTGCTTTACGGTCGCGGTATGCGTACTGACCAGCTTTTTCAACTGCCTGACGTGCAACCTTGATTGTATTCTTACGACGGCCCCGGTAGCCCTTAGCTTCCTCAAGAACCTTCTTGTGACGAGCGTGTGAAGTTACACCGCGTTTAACTCGTGCCATTTTATTTCTCCTTAACCTTCAGATTCTGTGGGACTTAGCCGTACGGCATAAACTGTTTAATGATACGTGCATCAGGCTCGCTCATTACAGTTGTTCCACGCTGGTTACGGATTTGCTTATTGGTACGTTTGATCATGCCGTGCTGTTTACCAGCTTGGCCTGATTTAACTTTACCAGAGGCAGTGAGTTTAAAGCGTTTTTTAACGCTCGATTTAGTCTTCATTTTGGGCATTTTGCTTCCTCACATTGCGTAAAGAGTTATCAGTTTGAGCAACCTCGGCAGCCCTTATATCAGCCGGATCGCTCGCGAATGGGGGTGTATAGGGTGGTTTTCTGCGCTTTGCAAGCAGATTCAGCGTAATTTTTAACCTATTTGGGCGTCAGGTCTTTTTGCCGCCCCAGTGACGGTGCAACAACCTGTTCCTGGGCACTAAAATAATCGAGCAGAATCTCTGAAATCAAACCCGCATTGCCGGTTTTCTCAGCCTCGGTAAAGGTAGTGAATAAATCGGCACCGTTGGCAATGATTGTAGGAGCGCCAGCACTCAAAATATCCGTTGGCAAGATGGGTTTGCCACCACGCGTAATGGATAGAACCCGCTGATACTCAGGCTTTGAAAGGTCATAGGTCACCTCAAAACCAGATATTTCCAGCAATCCACGCTCGAAGGTCAGGGATTGCTCAATCAAATCCCGGATCTGGCGTCCATTCAACTCCATTGTCAAAACATGATCAATAAAGGGATAGACATCTAGAACATCAACGCGGCGAATATCACCCGCGGGCAGATCTTTGCGCAAACTGCCCGGGTGGATGAAAGCAATATCAGTGCCTGCCTTCTCTCGGAAAATGTCTGCGAACAAGTTCCCGAGCGTCGATTCTTCCATATATTTCCGGTTCATATAGGTGTCTGAACGGCCAATCACTTCAAACAAGGCCGGAAATCTGGCACGTGCTGCTGCGATTCTCTCTCGCACTACCGGGTCTGGGGCATACCGGTTGGCATCCACGGGAATAAGCTTCCCATCGTGGGCTTGAATAGCTCCGGACGAGTCGAGTGTGAGCTCTAAAAAACCAAGATGTGTTGCTTGGCCATATGTTTGCATAATGATGGTGCCGGTTTCGGGATGAATAACCGGTTTTGGTGTGCCCGCATCTGCATGGCCTGAAAACATCACATCAACACCGGTGACGGCACCTGCAAGGCGGATATCTGCATCGATATCACGCTGGGTACGCGGGTCCGTTTCTGCATCTGTTTGCATTGGCGCAGTTTTTCCCTGATGCGTGAGCAAAACCACGATGTCCACTTCATCACGGATCGCATCAACCGACTTTTGCACGGCGACGGCCTCATCAGTGACATCAAGAGGCGCAATGAACGCCGGAATAATGGCAGAAACGGCATCACGTCCCATAATAGCAACGACACCAATACGAACACCATCACGTTCTATAATCGTGTGTGCCTGTGCAAAAGGATGGTCTGTGCCCTTGTAAAACATATTGGCGCTTAGGACCGGAAAAGGCGCGCGGTTCTTCTGCCAACCAAATACCTCGACACCATATTCAAACTCATGGTTGCCAATACCCAAAGCATCATACCCCATAAGGGCCATCAGATCGAAAGCGAGCGCACCTTGCGTTTCCTTGGCCAGCGCCCCTGTAAAAATATCGCCGGAATCAAATAAAAATGTACGAGGATTAGTAGTGCGGATTTCATTAATCAGGGTTGTCATCTCGGCTATGCCGCCGATGCGATCCAGATCATCAAGCCAAAAAGCCGGAATAGGGTCATAGGCACTTTCCACATCGTTAGTAAAAAGCAGTGTCACCTTTTTATCTTCGGCCTGCGAAAGCGGCGGGAAAACAACAAAAATGAAAAGAACTGCAACTTGATATGCTTTCCGCATCGCACGTTTAGGCATCCACACTCTCCTCTTTCATCAAGTAAAAGCGAAGAATTGATAACAAACAAGCTTTCTTTACGTGGCAGCCATTCCATCACACTTTTATAAAGCCGAGAGATGCGACTTATTACGTTTTGCGCGCAACAATGTAGCGACTCAGTGCTTTTTTCGGGAAATTACCACTTTCAATAATTTTAAACCCTGCATCTGCTATCATTGTTTCCCAGTCTTTTGCTTTCATAAAGTTCACATAAGGAGCTTTACCCAGGAATTGCATTATTGGCAGGAGAATTTTCAATAAGCGCCATTTCATCGGCGTACCTTGCCCAAAACTACAAACAGTTTTGGAGATAAAAAGCCCATCAGGCTTGAGGTGATCCTTAATCGCTTGAAGAGCTGCCGGTGCGTCCTCCAGAAGGTGCAACATATTATGGGCTAGAACGGCGTCGTATGACTCTGTAACAAGATCAGCATCCAACACATCCGCCTGAATAAAATTCACGTTAGAGACGCCCTGACGCAATACTTGCGCTCGGCCAATTTCTATCATCTTACCCGATAAATCACTGGCGGTAATCTCACGGACATTTTCCGCTAACAATAGTGCCGTTGATCCTGTCCCACAGCCTACTTCCAGAACATGGTCTGTTGCTTTCAGATACCCTCGTGTTTTATTCAGTGTATAGAGGTAAGCCTCTTCATCAGAGATTGGTGCTTTCGCATATTTCTCTGATACTTTATCCCAAAAAACTGCCGCATTTTGCATTCTTATTCTCCTTTTCTTTAGGAATACATAAACACATTACCAATATAAATTGCTTAAATTTCATCATTTGATATACAAAAATGCATGAATTGGAGCTCCGTATCATTTGATTGGAATCAAGCGCGCGCTTTTTTGGCTACGGTCGAGGAAGGCTCACTTTCCGCTGCAGCTCGTCAACTTGGCTTGACCCAGCCAACACTTGGCAGGCAGGTCAGTGCGCTGGAGGAAGCGCTGGATGTGGTTCTATTCGAGCGGATTGGTAAGTCTCTGGTGCTAACACCGTCCGGTATTGAATTGTCAGAACATGTTCGTGCGATGTACGAGGCTGCCAGTCGCATGTCTCTTACGGCATCTGGCCAGTCTCAGACTATCGAAGGTAAGGTCAACATTACTGCGTCTGATATAATGTCTGCCTATATTCTACCGCCTGCCTTGAAGCAATTACGTGAAACAGCGCCTCTCATAGAAATCAATGTGGTTGCGACAAATGATATTCGGGATTTGCAATTGCGGGAGGCAGATATCGCTGTCAGGCATGTTCGACCTGAACAACCTGACCTGATAGCGAAACTGATTGGAGACGGAGCCGGGGCATTTTATGCATCAAAGCAATATCTCGACAAATACGGACGACCAGAAACCGAGGATGACCTATCAGATCATGACTTCATAGGGTTTGGCGACAACACCCGTATGATAGATGCATTAAACCAAATGGGCCTTAAGCTTAGCAAAAAGAATTTCCGCGTGGGTTCCGCTAGTGGTTTGGTTGCGTGGGAGATGGCACGCAACGGCCTCGGTATTATTGTTATGTCTAACAATGTAGGTGACACTACACATGATATGGAGCGCGTTTTACCGAACCGCGACCCTATGCTTTTCCCCATATGGCTTACTGCACACCGCGAGCTTTATACCAGCCGGCGTATTCGTCTGACATTTGATCTTTTGGCAGACTTTTTATCTAAAGAAATGTGATCTGAGTATACAGGCTCCACGGTCTCTTCCCGCAGCTTTCTATATCCTTAATTGTTAAATAAGGATGACCTGTAAATTCCACATGAAGACAGCTTATCTAACTCACCATCAGCTTATGTGCTGAAAGACGCTCGTAAGCTGGTTGTGCAGCGTCTGCGATGCGCTGTAATTCTGCTGGAAGCTTACCGTTAAACGGCTTGCGTATTTCAAATTTTGTCGATTTTTCAACGTTCTTGTACCACCACGGAGCCCAGGCGCCATCTGTATCACGCGGGCCAGCCGGCCATGACAGCATAGCCTCTGTATAAGGAATACCTATGCGTTCACATATGGCAGAGAGCATATTTGCCGGATTATTAAGCAGGTCATCGCTATCGATCACTAGCGGCGTAACTTCCGTTTTATCTGCAACATAGTTATACAGTTTTTCAAGTTGAAGAATACCCATATCATCAAGGCAAACTTCCGCCCGGCTTTTAACATAACTGGCAATCATGGCGGCAGGTTCCCGCAGCAAGAAACAATGATGCACCCCACTCAACCAACCAAGCGGTGTTTCAGCCAGAATATGATGGCTCATTTGTTTTTGGTACTGAACGTGCACACCGCCCTCAAGGGGGGCCATCAATTGATCAATAACAGCCTGTGCAGCAGCGGGTTGGCTTGCAAGTACTTTGTCACGCCCCGGGTGCTCCAGCTGCGTTTCATGCAGATAATAAGCATAGAAAGGCTCATCAACTACAGTACAGTCTTGCCGGTTTTCAAAGGCACGCATCAAGGCTGTGGAAATGTTGCGCGGACCAGACCACATCGCAATGCGGCAAATATCGTTTTTCTTGCTCAAACAGAACGCCCTTCTTCAATTGCGCCGTCTATTTGCGCTGTGTACGCATCGCGCAGCTTTTTCACCATTGGGCCAGGCATACCGCCCAGGATACTTGGTGTACCATGCGAATCGCAGCCAATAATCCGGCCATCAATTTCGCGCACTGGCGAAAGCCCAGCGTATGTTCCCGTAACAAACGCTTCATCCGCGCTGTAAACATCTGTCAGACTAAAGTTTTTCTCATAAACCGGTATGCCCGCACTGCGTGCCGCCTCAATCACAAGACCCCGCGTTACGCCGCCCAGACAAAACTGCCCGGTTGACGTCCATACTTCGCCGTTTTTAACAATAAAGAAATGCGTTGAATTACAGGTAGCAACAAAGCCGTGCGGGTCCAGCATGAGAGCTTCATCCGCGCCTGCTTTTGTGGCTTGAATACATGCAAGAATACAATTTATTTTGGAATGCGAGTTCAATTTTTGATCTTGTACATCAGGATACCCGCGTCGCACATGAACGGTGAACAGCTTTATACCTTCATCAAGGGTCTGCTGCACCGGCAGCTTGAACTCAGGGATAATAACGATGGTTGGGTCACCAATTGTAACGCGTGGATCTTGATAAGGCGTGGCTTTTACACCGCGCGTTACCATTAACCTTATATGTCCACCTTCAGACATGTTATTAGCATCGATAGTTTGATAAATACGCTCAGCCAGTTGCTCTTTAGAAAGCGACATTGCCATATCTAAAGCTTTAGCGCCGTCATAAAGCCGCTTTAGATGTCTGCCCAAGAATACAACGACACCTGCATGCACTCTCAAGCCTTCCCAAACACCATCCCCTAAAATGAACCCGCTATCAAATACGGATATTCTGGCGTTATCTCTGGAAAATAATTCGCCGTTAATGTTGATTTTTATCTCGGCATTACGCGGATCATCTTCATAATCATGAGTGCCATGAGCCATATATTTTTCTCTTCGCTGAATTTACTTGGCAAAGTTACAAGGAGTTGCCCGCGCAGGCAATTACTTCTGGCAGGCAACAAAACTTTTTATAATACTGCTAAGTTAAGCACCAATAATGGTGCACGCTCATTTTTAAGGAGGTAAATATGGCTGGGTATTCAGGTACGCCTCTAATCAAGAAATTGGGCATCAAGGATGGCATGCGGGTACATTTTATTAACGCACCAACACACCTTCCCAAGCTTCTAGGCCCATTGCCAACATGTGTAACAGAGGCTTCCAAGTCAAATATAGATTTCACTCATGCCTTTTTTTACGAGCGTGACGTGTTTGCAAGCACGATACATACCATGATAAACGCCATGGCACGCGATGGCATGGTTTGGATTTCCTGGCCAAAGAAAGCATCGAAAGTACCTACAACTATGACCGAAGGTGTCATTAGAGAAATTGCGTTACCTCTTGGCCTTGTTGATGTGAAAGTATGTGCCGTTGATGATGTGTGGTCTGGCCTCAAACTTATGATTCGCAAGGGATTACGATAGCCTCTTTTCATTACGTTTCCGTAATAATTAAGAGCTGGGCCTAGCAACATGTCGTAGATGGCCCGTTTTGATCCAAATTTTTGCACCTTCTTTACCTGCGACAAGATGAAGAGGGTAATTATCAGGTACTCGTAGCCAGCTGTGCTTCGTAAAAATTTCACCAGATTCAGAAAAAGAACCATCCAGAACCAATACTTCTGCACCGCCTTGAGTTTCTATCATGTTTGAAACTTCAGGCTTCCACATTTCCATGTGTACGTGTTCGCGGACATCATGAAATAATGAAATGGTCGATACACCCACACGGTCTTTAGATGCTTTGGCAACAGTATTATTCATGTTGATGTTAACATGAATGCGGTCTTCCATATCAAACTGCCACAACTTAACAAAGATTGTGCAGCCAGGTTCAGATCCCGGTTTGTGTTTAGAGGTCGGTGGGTTTCGGACATAAGACCCAACAGGAAAGTCCCCGTGTTCATCCTGAAATACACCGTCGAGAACAATAAACTCTTCTCCGCCAGTATGCACATGCGGTGAAAAATGACTGCCGGGAACGTACCTAACAATTGTTGTGGCACGCGCAACCTCACCACCCAATCGGTCTAACATGCGGCGATCAACACCTTTCATCGGTGACGCTTGCCAGGGAATATCTTCTGTGTGCATTGCCACACGAACAAAAAAGTCAGCATTTAAATCCATTGTTCAAAACTCCAGATAAGCAATATGTTGGTGGGCTTATAGCTTCAGTTATTATAAGCTCACCAACTAAGTTCTACGCAAGTATGCTTGTAGTTGCGCGGGACGATATTCTGTTACGCCAAGCTATTACATGCGAACATTCTTCAGGAATGGCAATTTCGGCAAAATCAGCAAAGGCAAACCCTGCATACGCCGTTATATCGGCAACTGTTAGTCGGTCTGCCGCGAGATAATCCTGCTCTTCAAGTACAGCATTCATCCACTGTATTGTTTTCATTGCTACTTCACGGCGCTTCTGTCCCCATTCTGCATTTTGATATGTTTCCATTTCAGGACCCAAACCTGGTGTTGCATGATGGAAATATGCAGCTACCGCTTCCAACAAACCGTCTTCAACCTTGCGCTGCATCATATGAATTATACCACGCTCCTTTGGATTTAAGCCGGTCAACGTTGGTTCGCCGCTCAAATGATCAAGGTATTCAGTAATAGCGGCAGACTCAGAAATAACTGTACCGTCATTTAAAACCAGCACAGGCACTGCACCTGATGGATTAATTGCTAGAAACTCTGGCGAACGGCTTGCACCTGCTGGCACATCAACGTGAATGAACTCAACATCATCAACCAAACCCTTTTCAGCCAAAGCCAACCGCACACGGGCTGGATTAGGAAAACCCTTATATTCATATACTTTCATGCTACATCCTTTTCATTTACCTATCAGTAGGTATATGAAAAGTTCTTAACTTTAAAATATATATCTTGTCAAGAGCCTATCATCTGATAGACAATAAACATTATGACAAGTACAACATATGCACCCAAAGCGATTGAAATCCTTGATGTGGCAGAAATGCACATGCGCCGTGGCGGTTTTGATGCCATCAGCTTCCGCGACATTGCAACGCAAGTGGGTATTAAAAGCGCAAGCGTTCATTATCACTTCCCCCAGAAAGCTGATTTAGGCGAGGCGGTTGTTAACCGCTATAGGGATAAAATTCTTAATTACTTGGGTGAGCCAACTTCATACACAATGGTGGAAGCCATTGAAAAACTGATAACTCTATATGAAACAGCCCTTACAGGCAGTGACAGCGTGTGCCTTTGTTGTGTACTGGGCTCTGAAGCAGATACATTACCGGACAAGGTAGCACATGAAGTAAACGTATATTTTACTGATTTGTCAGCCTGGGCACGCACCGCCTTGAACCCAAAAGGTATGACGAAAGACATTGATGCTCTCGCCACTTTTACAATTAGCGTACTACAAGGGGCAATGACAATGTCGGTGGCTATGAACGACAACACACAGTTTACTGCAGCTGCAAATCTTCTAAAGGGACAAATCCAAACCGAAGAATTCCGGCAATCATTGTTTAAAGGCTAAGTTGTGTAGCAATCGCCTGTGCAGCAGCGGCTGGATCAACAGCCTGCGTAATTGGCCGCCCAATAACAAGGACATCCGCACCAGCGTTTACCGCTTCTATAGGTGTCATAACCCGCTTTTGATCGCCGATAGCTGCCCCTGCCGGGCGAATGCCTGGAACAATCAGTTTAAAATCTGCATTGGTGACCGAACGTGCCAATTCAATTTCTTTAGGACTACAAACCATCCCGTCCAAGCCACATTTCGTAGCAAGAGCAGCCAAACGGCCAACTTGACCGGGCACGCTGTCAGAAACCCCAATAGCATCCAAGTCAGTTTCATCAAGGCTAGTCAGAATTGTTACGCCAACAACGGCAGGGGGAGAAATGCCTAATTTACCAGCTTCTTCGCGCGCTGTTTCCGATGCACGGCGCATCATCTCAGGCCCACCTTGCGTATGGATAGTGAGAATATGCGGGGCGAGGGGCGCCACAGCGCGAATGGCTCCTGCAACAGTATTTGGGATATCATGAAATTTCAGATCCAGAAAAATAGGTAACCCCATTTCATGCACGCGCTTATAACCATCCGCTCCGTTTGCACAAAAGAATTCCAGACCTAACTTAATACCGCCAACAACACCCCTAAGTTTATCTGCCAGAGATACAGCTTCACCAACATCTACCGTATCAAGTGCGCAGAAAATACGTTCATGAGGTGGAATAAAAGAGGTCATGGGATATCTTTCACGAAGGCCAAGGCTGGCGCAATTCAGCTACGCCTGCTTTCTAACGCCACAGCCTAGCAAATAACAAGACTATTATTTATCGCCAATGCTTACTGCGTCTGTTGCCGCAGCATGTGCTTTATTAGCACGGTGCTGGTGTGCATCTTCACTTAAAGCTGTAACTTGCTCTTCCAAATGATCAGCGCGCCTTTCAGCTTTGCGGCGGCGGGCAAATCCTTGTAATCGTAACCAACCCGTCACACCCGCAGCACTAATAAGACCAATAAACACGCCGATGAATAGCAAAACAAACAGAGGCATAGGACCAACAAAGCCAAGCGGCTCCAGTGACAGAACAACGCTTTCTCTGTTATTCACCGCGAACAGGATTAAAAAAAGCGCGAGCACGCCCCACAGTAATCGCCGCACAAATATCCACAATGTTGTAAACATTAAGCCGTAATAACCTTAGGCAAAAATAAAGCTGAAACGAATGAAGGCTGAACAATCGCGTTCAGCCTCTCAGCTTACAAATAGTCATATTATTACTTATTCAAGCGTTCACGTAAATCTTTACCGGTTTTGAAATAGGGTACACGCTTGTCTGCAACCTCTACTTTTTCACCAGTCCTTGGATTGCGTCCAATTCGTGCTGGACGATCCTTAACTGAGAATGCGCCAAAACCACGCAATTCAACTCTATCCCCATTGGATAAAGCTGTCGTTATCTCATCAAAAATCTTTGAAACAATGCGTTCAACATCGCGGTAATACAAATGCGGATTTGCTTCCGCAATTTTCGCAATCAACTCGGACTTGATCATAAACGTCCTCCCGTCAGGTGCTTAATTGACCCCACTCTTAACAAAGTCACCCTTAATATTTGATGAAAGCGTGCCATTACATAGCGCAATCGTCAAGATAAGCCTTTCTATGAAAAGGGGTTTTATGGGCTTTTTCGCATATCAACCTACACTTTCGTGTGAAATTAGCAAAACGTAAGCGCTAAAAGACGTCAAATTATAGGTTTTTGACGCGTTGGGCTGGAAAAAGCATGAAACATCAGAACCTGTTTCAGGGTGATTCTCTCACCTGAAATACACAGCATACGATGATCACTTTATCATAAGCCAAACAACCATTACTGCGAATCGGCCAATAGATATCCACGGGTAAACCCGTGATGTTCTGTCTGCGACCGCATAAAAAAGGCCGCACCCATAAGCGGGAACGGCCTTTTACTATTTTATTGTGTGAAGACTATTTGTCTTCTTTGGCTTTCTCAAGCGCAGCACCAAGAATATCACCAAGGCTTGCACCAGCATCTGCAGAACCATACTGCTCAACTGCTGCTTTTTCTTCAGCAACTTCAAGTGCCTTAATAGACAGGTTCAGCTTACGGCTAGACTTATCAACGCCAGTTACCATCGCGTCAACTTTGTCGCCTTCAGCAAAACGCTCTGGGCGTTGGTCACCGCGATCACGTGCAAGGTCACTGCGACGGATAAAGGCTGTTACACCCGTGTCGCCAACTTCAACCTCGATACCGTTTTCGTTAACAACCTTAACAACACAGGTTACTTGCTCACCACGTTTCTTGCTTGAAACATCAGTGAACGGATCGCCGCCAAGTTGCTTGATACCAAGGCTAATACGCTCTTTCTTCATATCTACATCAAGAACAACAGCTTTTACCATGTCGCCTTTTTTGTAGTCCTGAATAGCGTCTTCGCCAGAACGGTCCCAATCAAGATCAGACAGGTGAACCATGCCATCCACATCGCCTTCGAGACCGATAAACAGACCAAACTCAGTGATATTTTTCACTTCGCCTTCGATCTCTGTGTTCTGTGGGTACTTGGCAGCAAATGCTTCCCATGGGTTTTCACCACACTGTTTCAGACCAAGAGAGATACGACGCTTGGAAGGATCAACCTCAAGAACCATAACTTCAACGTCTTGGCTTGTTGAAACGATCTTGCCAGGGTGAACATTTTTCTTAACCCAGCTCATCTCACTAACGTGAACAAGGCCTTCAACACCGTTTTCAAGCTCAACAAAAGCACCGTAATCAGTGATGTTGGTTACTTTACCGCTGAACTTGGCACCCATTGGGTATTTCGCCTCAATTGCATCCCACGGATCGTCCGCAAGTTGCTTCATACCAAGGCTAATGCGCTGTGTTTCAGGATTAATACGCACAATCTGAACTTTAACAGTTTCACCGATCGTCAGTACTTCACTTGGGTGGTTAACCCGGCGCCATGAAATGTCTGTAACGTGCAACAGGCCGTCAATACCACCGAGGTCAACAAAGGCACCGTAATCAGTGATGTTTTTAACGACACCATCAACTGCATCACCTTCTTTGATCTGGTTCATCAGCTCTGCACGCTGACCAGCACGATCTTCTTCGAGGATAGCACGGCGTGATACAACAATGTTGCCACGACGACGGTCCATCTTCAGCACCTGGAATGGCTGCTTGATGTTCATCAAAGGTGTTACATCACGGATAGGGCGGATATCAACCTGCGAACCAGGCAGGAACGCAACAGCACCGTTAAGGTCAACTGTAAAGCCACCTTTAACACGGCCAAAGATAACACCGTCTACACGTGCATCGCCTTCAAAGGCTTTCTCAAGATCAGTCCACGCTTCTTCGCGGCGCGCTTTGTCGCGCGACAGAATGGCTTCACCGAGGGCGTTTTCAACGCGATCCACAAAAACTTCAACTTCATCGCCAACAGCGATTTCAGCTTTTTGACCTGCAGCCGCAAACTCACGCAGCGGCACACGACCTTCGGCTTTAAGACCGATATCGATAATTGCAAAATCATTTTCGACAGAAACAACAGTACCTTTAACAACCTGACCTTCAAAGCCGGTGTCCGCTGGCATTGTTTCATTAAGAAGCGCCTCAAAATCAGAGAGGCCTGGCATAGTTGCCGCTTCAGACATGTAGTGTCCTTTCAAATCTCTTTTTATTCGTGCCTGTCGGTTGGCTCCGACGGTCTTCTTCCGGGTTTCTCAAAAGCGGAACCATTCCGCTTTTTTCTGTGGTCCGAAAGCCTCAAATACGACAAAAACCAAGCCAGCATGCTATCCTGTTTCCAAGCCAGCATGGGGCTGCATCAGCAGTATCTTCGGTTATTGGGGCTTTTGCTTCTCTTCTATGAGAGCAACGGCCCTTAAAAACACGGCGTCTATATCTAATTCGGTGGTATCTAGCAAGTGCGCATCTGCAGCCGCGACCAATGGTGCATCTTTTCTGCCCATATCACGCGCATCACGTGCCTGTACATCGGCCAATATTTCGTTGTAATCAGCGGTTTCACCGCGCGCTGTAATTTCTGTATAGCGACGGCGCGCACGCTCTTGCGGGTTAGCTGTTACAAAAAACTTGATGTCTGCGTTTGGACATACAACTGTGCCTATATCACGCCCATCAAGAACAGCGCCACGCTTGCCGTCAGGCGGTAATTGTGAGAATTTACGCTGAAACTCCAACAGGTTAGCGCGAACCTGAGGCATTGCTGCTACCTTGGACGCAGCTGTACCGGTTGCTTCATCCCGCAAAGCAGTATCCGTGAAAAGTGCAGAATTGAGAGATAGAGAGGCCTTACTAGCCGCCACCTCATCTTCTGGTGAAACATCAGCTCGCAACATCGACAACCCTACAGCGCGATACAAACCACCTGTATCTAAATATGCATAGTTAAAATAATCAGCTAAACGGCGTGCCAATGTGCCTTTACCTGCCGCAGCAGGGCCATCAATTGCAATAATCAACGCGAATCACCTGTAAGTTCAAACCTAGTGTCTTTTAAAAAGTCTCACAGGCATTAGCTAGATTATTTTAATTTTTAGTTTGAAGGTGTCGCTGTAATGGCCATTTTGTCCTGCGACCACCCCAGTAAGAAGTCATTCCCTGGCGTCGCTTCCTGAACCTCAATCACTTTTCTTTCAGCGTAATAATTTACTCCTGAGAAGGGATCATTTTCCACCAATCCACGTACAGCATCCATGTCGTTTGCAGATAGTATCATGACCGCAGAATCATCTAGACATGGTCCACAAAAACGCAAATGACCTGCTTCGCTTAGTATATGCAAATATTTTACATGTGCTTCCAGCAATTCATTGTTCATAAGATGCCCTTGTTTGCCAGATAATCTAACCAAAAACACTCTCATATAAATACCCTGCATTGATAAGTGATAGACTCGTTTGACATAATATACTAAAGAGAACAAACAAAGAACATCCTGCAACGAAACTTTAAAGAGGCTGCTGTGACTAACATTATACCCGACATTACAACTATAACCGCTGTGTTGCCTGTGAATGATGTGGAAGCTAGCGCTGTATTTTTTGAAAAAATCGGATTTCACCGGACGAACGAAGTAAGCGAGGATCCAACTGACCCGACAACACCGCTAGGGTTCGTGATTATGGAAAATGGCAAATCCCAAATCATGTTCCAAAGCATTGTGAGCATTCGCAATGATGATGAAAACATGCTGCCAAACGGCGACACAACTGCCATGATGTTCCTCGAAGTGAGCGATTTGGATTCTGTCATTAAAGCGCTTGATGGGCATGCTGTTTTTATGGAAAGGCGTGAAACTTTTTATGGCTCAAAGGAAATCGGCATCGAAGGCCCCGGTGAACATAAGTTCACCTTCGCACAGTTTAACCGCGATACAGCTTAGCTTGAACTAACAGTTAACCAAGCGAAAGGCCGGCGCCCAAGCTGATCATAAGCTCGATGAAATTCGGAAAACTTGTTTGGATCGGGCTAGCATCATCAATAGTAATAGGTGTTTCAGCCATTTGGCCGAGTACTGCAAAGCTCATGGCGATTCGGTGGTCTAGGTGGGTCTGGACTGTACTGCCACCAGGCACAAGTCCGCCCTGACCATGAACAACCAACCCGTCTGGCAACTCCTCAACATGCACACCATTTGCCAATAATCCTTTTGCCATGACTGCAATGCGGTCTGATTCTTTAACGCGCAGCTCTGACAAGCCAGTAAACGCACTGCTACCAACTGCTGTAGCGGCAGCGCAAAATAATACTGGAAACTCATCAATCATGGTTGATGGCTCAATAGGTATTTCACTTACAGATTGTAGCGGCGAGTATACCACATGAATATCTGCAACAGGTTCACCACCAAGCATACGTTCATTTTCAATGGAAATATTGGCACGCATGGCCCTTAATGCGCCAACGATACCTGTGCGTAGTGGATTAATGCCTACACCTAACAGCTTTACATTAGACCCAGGCACCATAGTAGCAGCAGCAAGCAAAAATGCCGCTGAAGAAATATCTCCCGGCACATGAATGTTAATTGGGTTTAGTTCTGGTTGTCCAACAAGCGTTACAACACGGTAGCCATCTTCATTCACAACTCGAACATCGGCACCCATTGCTGATAGCATGCGCTCCGTATGATCACGTGTCGGTGTTTTTTCACGCACGATGGTATGGCCTGGCGTGTTAAGACCAGCAAGCATCACAGCAGATTTCACTTGAGCGCTCGCCATGGGCGGTGTGTAATCAAGCGGCATAGGATCCGCTGTACCCGTTATAGTCAGCGGCAAATATTTACCCTCGCACGCCTCAACAACAGCACCAACCTGCTCTAGCGGCGTTATAACACGCCCCATTGGTCGACCGGACAACGACGCATCACCAGCTAACCTCACTGTTATATTGTGGCTCGCAATCAACCCCATCAGAAGCCGCGTCGATGTACCTGAGTTACCCATTTCAATAACAGCACTCGGAGGCATTAAGCCACCAACACCAATACCGTAAACCTCGTAATGGCCGGCATCCAGTCTGTTCACAGTTGCGCCAAAAGCACGCATAGCAGCTGCAGTTGCTAGCACATCTTCTCCTTCGAGAAGGCCGCGCACTTCACTGCGACCTACAGCAAGAGCTGACAGCATCAATGAGCGGTGCGAAACGGACTTGTCGCCCGGCACAGACGCCTGACCATTCATGGTATTGGCACGGCTAGAAATAAGGTTGGTCAAGGTGAAGTTTCCATTTAGTGATAAATTTGCACAGTAAAGCTTTGACAGGCGCGCACGATCATGGCAAGTGATGCGCCAAATTCTTTGCTGCAAACCGCATGAAAATGCAAGGAGAGAAACGTGGCTAATCCTGAATGGGGTACTAAGCAAACCTGCCCAAAATGCGGCGAACGCTTTTATGACCTTGGAAACAACAATCCTGTAACCTGCATTGCCTGTGGCAATGAGTGGATTCCGGAACCGATTCTGAAAACGAAGCAACCAATTGTTGCTACACCTGAGCCAGAAAAGAAGGCTGAGGATGAAACTGAAGATGATTTGACAGACGACTCGATCGATCTGGACGATGACGACGATGACGTTGACAGCATCAGCCTTGATGATGACGATGATGATGACGTTGCCGCAATTGTCGATACATCGTTAACTGATAAAGATACCTAGCGATTGTCATACGCGGTGAGCTTATGTTTGCCGCGTATATGCGTTAAGTTAGATTCAGGCTTGCACGTATTGATCGCAACTTGATAAGAGTACCTAGTCTCAGGTGCGGGGCCGTAGCTCAGCTGGGAGAGCGCTACGCTGGCAGCGTAGAGGTCAGGGGTTCGATCCCCCTCGGCTCCACCATTTCCATAACACTAAATCATTTGTCTTTGCCGAGCAGCTAATTAAAACTACCGGCGGCGCCACCATTTTTCATTGAAATTAAAATCCTGACATTGCCTGTGCCGATGTCTCTGGTGTATGTCTTAATCATTATAGAGGGTTGATACATTTATGAGAGTTCTTCAGGTTTTTGGCACACGCCCAGAGGCAATCAAGATGGTGCCGGTGGTGCATGCATTTGAAGCGGCGTCAGGCATTGAAAACAAAGTGTGCATAACGGCACAACACAGAGGTATGCTTGACCAAGTACTTGGCTTTTTTGATGTCCATGTTGATCATGATTTAAACATCATGAAAGAGGCGCAAGGACTGGCCGACGTGACCGCGCGCATTTTAACTGGGCTCACACATGTTTTCGAAGCCGAAAAGCCTGATCTCGTGATGGTTCACGGCGATACAAACACCACAATGTCAGCCTCTCTGGCAGCCTATTACCAGCAAATCCCCATAGGGCATGTAGAAGCAGGTTTGCGCACACATAACCTTTACTCACCGTGGCCTGAAGAAGCCAACAGGTTGATTACTGACAACTTATCTGCGCATTGTTTTGCGCCAACCACCGGCTCTCGCGATAATCTTCTTAAAGAGAATATTGACCCTAACAAAGTTACGGTAACAGGTAATACCGTAGTTGACGCTTTGTTCATGGCACGCGACCGCATACTTGGGAACCAAGGAACTGTTGCTGAATTTGATAAACACTTTTCTTTCCTGGACTCAAATAGGAAACTCATTCTCGTAACAGGTCATCGCCGTGAAAGTTTTGGCGGTGGCTTTGAAAATATATGCGCTGCACTAGCGAAAATTGCCCAGCGCGATGATGTTGAAATTCTCTACCCCGTGCACCTTAATCCAAATGTTAAAGGGCCTGTGCACAAGTATCTCTCTGCACACCCAAACATCCACCTTATTACACCGCAAGATTATGCGGCTTTTGTGTATCTTATGAACCGTAGCTACCTGATATTGACCGATTCTGGCGGTGTGCAAGAAGAGGCACCTTCCCTTGGCAAGCCCGTACTTGTAATGCGCGACACCACAGAACGTCCGGAAGCCGTAACTGCAGGCACTGTCAAGCTTGTTGGCACTAACCAGGATACTATTATTACTGAAACAACCCGATTGCTGGATGACCACGATCACTATAAAACCATGACAGAAGCACATAACCCATACGGTGACGGCACCGCCGCCCAACAAATTTTGAAAGTAGTAGTTAATGCATATCTTTAATAGTGTTTGTGTCGTTGGGCTTGGTTATATTGGCCTGCCAACAGCGGCCGTTTTTGCCAAAACCGGCACGCAGGTGACTGGCGTTGATGTAAATGATGCGGCCGTTAAAACCATTAACTCCGGCAAAGCTCATATTGTAGAGGTGGATTTGGATGGTTTGCTGCAAGGTGTTGTCTCGAACGGTAACTTAAAAGCGCAAACAACCCCTGCTGAAGCAGATGCTTTTATTATCGCCGTCCCCACACCGTTCAAAGACAACCATGCTGCAGACCTTAGTTTCGTTGAGGCAGCAATTAAATCCATCGCTCCCTATGTTAAAAATGGCAACTTGATAGTGCTCGAGTCGACAGTGCCACCTGGAGCAACCGACAAAATGGTTGCATGGCTTGAAGAAGCACGTCCAGACCTCAAAGCTGCCGGTGGTGCCGGAACAGCATACTATGCAGCGCATTGCCCAGAACGCGTTTTGCCCGGTCGCGTGTTGATAGAACTGGTACAGAATGACCGCATTATTGGTGGTATTACTGAAGAATGCGCAGAACATGCACAGGATTTGTATGAAACCTTCCTTAAAGGTGAATGCTACCTTACAAATGCGCGTACTGCAGAAATGGCTAAATTAAGCGAAAATGCTTTTCGCGATGTCAATATTGCATTCGCAAACGAATTATCGCTTATCTCCGACAAGTTAGACATAGATGTTTGGGACCTGATCCGATTGGCCAACCGTCATCCACGTGTCAATATATTGCAACCCGGTCCAGGGGTTGGTGGCCACTGTATCGCCGTCGACCCTTGGTTTATTGTAGATGCTGTTCCCGACACAGCAAAATTAATCCGCACCGCACGGGAAGTAAATGACAGTAAACCTCGAACAGTTGTTGATAAAGTAAAGCGTGCAGCAGCTCGCTTTAAAAACCCAACAGTTGCCTGCCTGGGGCTTTCTTTTAAAGCTGATATTGATGATCTGCGTTCCAGCCCTGCTCTTGATATTACAACGCAATTATCATCAGAACTTGATTGTGACATTTTGGCTGTTGAACCAAATATTGATATCCTGCCAGAAGAATTAAGTAAAACAGGCCTGCAACTTACAACACTTATGGATGCAGTCGAACGCGCAGACATTTTAGTTTTACTCGTCGACCACCTCGAGTTTAAACGCCTACCTTCAGGTAAACGAGCAGAGAAAATTATTGTAGATACAAGAGGCATATGGACTTAAGGATATAAAATACACTGTGCTTCCATGTACAAATAATAGCCTTAGCCAATTGCTGCTGTAGGGAAAACTATGCGGTTTTTAATATACATGCTTCTTGCTTTATCTGCGCTACCTTTCGCTAGCGCAAGGCCCACATGGCAATGGACATGGGTTATTGTCGTTGGCCTTATCGCATGTGGTTGTATTGTACGATCATACCGCAACCAAACGCCCAGTTGGCCATTAGCTATTAGCTTGCCAGCAAGCTTAGCAATGCTGTTCGTAGTGTGGGGTTTTATTCAAGCATACTTCTATACTGCAGCTGGGGCTTCAATCGCAGGTCTTGCATCTACAGAGAGTATTTCGGTTAACCCTGCCCTGACCGTCTCCAATACAATCTATTTTCTATCGCATTTGGTATTTTTCTTGTGTGTATTTTCTTTTTGTTCACGCAGGGATAAAGCCGTAAACATTCTGAAAAACATAGGCATTATAATTGCCATTTATGCGGCATACGGCTTTATCATATATGTTTCTGGTAACGATACGATTCTCTGGTTTAAAAAATGGGCAAATCTAAATTCTCTCACTAGCACGTTTGTGAATAGGAACAGTTTTGCAAGCTACGCTGCCATTGGATTGCAATGCCTTATTGCCTACGCTTTTTTCTGGGCACAGGATGAGCTAGCAGAAGGTCGCACAGGTCGCGAACTTTATCGTCATATACTTGAAACAATGATGGTCAAAGCTTGGTGGTTACCACTAGCTATTTTTCTGACTGCAAGTGCGTTATTGCTTACAAGTTCACGTGCCGGGTTTAGTGCTGCCGTTGCTGGCGTATTCATTTTGCTTTTACTAAGCCCTAACCGTTACAAGCAAGAAGGAGGCGGCACCTTAAAAGCAGGATTAATCGTGATTGGCTTTATTGTATTGAGTGGTAGCATTTTCACCTTGAGCGGCGAAATTCTGGATCAACGGTTACAAGCAGATGCAACACTTGATATGCGCTTCAAAGCATATCCCTATATGATCAATGCTATTATGGACAGTCCGCTTACAGGCTTTGGCCTTGGCACATTCGATGAGGTGTTTCAGGCGTACAGGGGCCCAGACGTTATCGTATATTTTGACCGTGCACATAGCGACTATCTTGAAATCGCACTGACAGCTGGCATACCAGCAGCCATCATTCTTGTATTAGCCTGTATAATGCCTATTTTTACGCTATCCGGCGCACTTAAGTACGGTGCCCAGCACCGTAGTTTCATTGCCCTCGGCATCTCAGTAACAATACAGCTTGGCCTGCACGCGCTTGTCGACTTCTCTCTGCAAATGCCCGCCGTGTCATATACCTGGCTTGCAGTACTAGCAGCCAGCATGGCTATTGCTATCCGATGTAAAAGAGCTGCGCAGTCATAGCTTTAGTCAACAACAATGCTTACTTTATCGCGATAAAAAGCCACATAATCAGAGAGAATGGCAACTTCATCATAGGGTTTATCATAACCCCATGCAGCTTGCCCAATAATATTACCGTCTATGCATATATCCCAATAACGCGCGACCCCTTTAAACGGACAATAGGTCTCATGTGAGTTTTTGAGAAAATACCCAGATATAAGATCTGATAAAGGAATATAATATACAGGCGCTATCCCGGTTTCTTCTATTATCAAGGCCTTCTGTGTCTCGGCTATCGCCTTGCTTCCAACAAAAAAACGAACTGTATCTTTAAGAGGCAAAATATCCACCCTGTAATCTGGATGTTTTTGATAACCAGGCCCAGAATTACTATTTGCAGTCATACAAACTCCTCATGCTCTTTAGTCAAAACATACATCAAACATGATAGCAGCACATAATCAAACACATGAAAAGTACGACGGCACAAATACGCACCAGTCCTGACTACGACTTTCGGATCATATTTTATTAATCATTATTCTTCTTGGCGGTTATGCGAATGTCAGTGCAAACTAAGACCCAGCACCATACGCTGAAAAGCAACAATATCAGGGGGAGGTTTCAATGGAACACACCATTGACGGTAAGAAAAATCGCACAGCAAATTCTACTTCACTAAAATACCGAACATTTGCGGCAGCATTTGCATTTGCGCTGGCAAGTATCTCAACGAGTATACCCGCACTCAGCCTTAAGGACAGTACAGCAAAAAAACCTGACCTTCCCCTCGAAGGGTCTACCGAGAAGCTTGCTTTTGAAACTGACGAAGGAACATGGGTCTCTCTTGATGTTACCCCCGATGGTAATGCAATCGTATTTGAACTATTGGGTGATCTATATGAAATACCAATAGCCGGTGGCACTGCCAAACGCATATCAAATGGCTTGGGCTATGATAGTCAGCCACGTGTATCACCAGACGGACAATGGATCACCTTCATCAGTGACCGCGACGGTAATGATAACCTATGGGTGATGAAGCGAGACAGCACTGGCGCACGCAAACTATCCAAAAATAGTTATTCACGCTTGGTATCACCAACCTGGTCTCCTGACAGTCAATATGTGGTTATGACACGCGGCGGTCAAAAAGTTGAGTTTCGCATGCATCATATTGATGGTGGCAGCGGCATAACATTAACCGGCAACAACAAAGACAATGCAGCGGCCGGCGTTGGCGCAACCTTCTCACCAGACGGGCAATATATATATTACACCAAGCGACCAGAAGGCCGTGCAAACTTCCCAGCTGGTCAAATCGCAAGATTCGATACCAAAACAGGGGACATTATAACACTAACACAAGGCGAAGGTGGCGGCATACGCCCAGCCATATCTCCAGACGGCCGTACTCTTGTTTATCTGTCGCGGCGTGAAACAGAAACAGGTATTCGTGTAAAAGATTTAGTAAGCGGTACTGACAAAATGTTGGTATGGCCTATTCAGCGTGATGCACAGGAAATTGGCCGTCTACCTAGCCGCGATTTTTATCCCAACTATACTTTTACGCCCGACGGCGGCGCACTCATTATTCACACTGGTGGCAAAATACAACGTGTTAATCTCGCTGACGGCAGCATGCGCATTATCCCCTTCAATGCATCAATTGATCTCGACATTGGCCCCGATTTAAACTCACCCTACAAAGTTAGTGAAGGGCCCGTAACAGCAAGAATTATCCATAGCCCCAAACATTCACCTGATGGCAAAAAAATCGCATCATCCGTACTTACAAAAATCTATATCGCCAACAACGAAGACGGCACAGAGCCAAAGCGCCTGACAAAAAGCGACGCATGGGAATACCAGCCAGTATGGTCACCTGATGGGCGGTGGATTGCTTATGTCACATGGTCGATGGATAATGGTGGTCATATATGGCGCATGCGCTCAAATGGGCGCGGAAAGCCAGAACGCTTAACTGAACATCCAGCTTTTTATACCGACCTTGCATTTTCACCAGACGGAAAGCGTATTATCGCCATGCGTGGCAATGAGTATCAACGTCATCAAACTTTCAGCGAGTTTACGGGCCTAGGTATCCCGCTTGATCTTGTCTGGTTACCAGCCGGCGGCGGTGACACAACCACAATAATGTCTGCAAATGGTGCACGCTCACCCCACTTCACAAACGACCCATCACGCATTTACCTATATGATGGCAAAGTTTTATCTTCCGTTCGACTAGACGGTACTGACAGGCAAGAACATCTGATTGTTTCTGCACCGCGCGGCAATCGCTTGTTTGGTGAACCGCCAACCGCAGAAGATATCCGGATCAGCCCTGACGGTAAAACTGCACTCGCATTTGTTAACAAACAAGTCTGGGCATTACCCGTACCCGCCAGCGGCAGCAAAACACCAAGCACATCACTAAAAGGTGGCATAGTGCCGGCCGTTCAAATCACAAGCACCGGCGCAGACTTCTTTGATTGGGCAGACGAGGGCAAGACAGTTACATGGGCTATTGGTTCCTCTGTTTATACGCGCCCACTTTCCAGTCTACCTTTCCGCAAAGAAGATAAAGACGTCAAAGACTCTGCGGAAGAAGAGACGCCAGCGGGCGACAAAGAAGATTTGGACAATAAAGAAAAGGCAGAAAAAGCTCCTGAGTTTTTAGAAGACAATGAGGCTGTTACCAGACGCGTGATCACTGTGACAACAGATCGCGCCACTCCGGAAGGTACAATTTTACTATCAGGCGGTAATGTCATTTCAATGGCCGGCACAACAACTGATGCCATGAGTATCGTTCAAGAGAATCAAGATGTTCTTGTTCGAAATAATCGTATTGTCGCCATGGGGGACAAAGGTTCGCTTGATATTCCTGACAACACCGAAATTATGAATGTGTCAGGTAAATACATCATACCTGGGTTTGTTGATACACACGCCCACTGGGAATTCCGCACCGGAGACGTACTGGAGCCACAAAACTGGAGCCTGGTCGCAAACCTTGCTTACGGCGTAACTACTGGTCTTGATGTACAGACAAATTACAAAGACTACTTCACATACAGCGACATGGTAGAAACAGGCCAATCTCTTGGCCAGCGCGCTTTCATGACAGGGCCTGGTATTTTTGGTAACAATGATTTTCAATCCTACGAACAGGTACTCGCGTATCTGAAGCGCTACTCAGACCATTACAAAACCAAAAACATCAAATCTTACCTTGCCGGTAATCGTAAACAGCGTCAGTGGGTTGTAAAGGCGTCCAAAGAGCTTGGCCTTATGCCAACCACCGAAGGCGGCGGTGATATGCGACTGGATGTAACCCACGCCATTGACGGAATGCACGGTAATGAGCACACACTGACAATCGCTCCGATGTATAAAGATGTGATTGAACTTTATGCGAAAACGCAAACCGCGTACACGCCGACACTGGTTGTGCAATATAACGGCGTATCGATGGTAAATTATTTCTTCACACGCACCGAGGTGCACAATGATAAGAAACTTAATCGCTTTTACCCGCATAACCGACTCGATGAAATGACGCGCAGACGCAATAACTGGGTCCGTGATGATGAGTTTTCCGTTGATCATATCGCTGGTGCGGCAGCCACTCTGCAACGTGCAGGAGGGCTTGTGGGTGTTGGCGGACACGGTGAATTGCAAGGCCTTGGTTATCACTGGGAAATGTGGGGCCTTGGTATGGGAGGCATGACACCTGCCGAAATATTACGAGCAGCCACCATAGACGGTGCAAAAATCATTGGCGTTGCCCAAGACCTTGGATCTATCGAAGCCGGCAAACTAGCCGACATGGTTATATTGGACGCTAACCCGCTTGTAGACATCAAAAATACAAACACCATCACACACGTGATGAAAAATGGTGACCTTTACGAGGGTGATACATTGAACCAAGTATGGCCAGTCAAGAAGGAACTAACACCCTTCTGGTGGTGGGACAAAGGTCGTCATTAATTACCCGCAACTAGGCAGCTAACTGGTTCCTAACAGGAAGCTGCCGAATACGTTTGCCAGTTGCCTGAAAAATTGCTTCGGTCAATGCAGGTATGGCTGGTGGTGTGGCTACTTCACCCACCCCTGCTAATCGACCATCGTTAGGGTTGACAATCACTACATCTATTTTAGGTGGCGATTGTGCCATGCTCATCAATTGGTATGAATCAAAGTTTTTTTGCTCTCGTAAGCCATCTACAAGTGTAATCTCTAAGTTTAAAGCCGTGGAAAACCCGTCAATGATACCCCCTTCTATCTGTGCTTTAATACCGCTTGGATTCACAGCCTCACCACAGTCTACTGCGGCAAAGACGTGATTAATTATCAAGTTGCCATTTTCAAATGTAACGTCGACAACAACTGCGCAATAGGATCCAAACGTAAAATGACTAGCAATACCTCGCCCTTGATTGACCCCGGAAACCTGTCCCCACTTTGACATCGTAGCAACCGCCTCTAACACACCCAACATATTACCTGTATGCCACTCACCATTATGATTCCCCCAATGATTGTAGGGTAAGGGACGAGCTGGACTATAAAGTGCTCTGCGAATCGCAATTGAATCTTGACCAGTTGTGTGAGCAATTTCATTTAGCATGCTTTCAATAACGAAAGCATTCCTCGTGGGCATCGGCCCACGCCAAGGCCCACGAGGAATGCGCGATTTCACCAACGCATGTGAAAGGCGAAAATTTTCCACAAGGTGCCGCGGCGGATGGTCGGCCCAAATATCGTCACGCCACTCACCGCCAGGCCTCGACCAGGTTTGTCGATAATCGCTGGTGACAGAAGCAAATTCGTTATTCCAGGCGGTAATTTTATTTGATTCGTCCAAGCCAACAGTAACCCTTTGCCTATTTGTAGGACGGTAATAATCGTGAGTCATGTCATCCTCACGCGTCCATGTAACTTTTACTGGTCTTTTAATCTTTTGAGAAAGAACAACCGCTTCGCAAGCAGCGTCAGCCATGAGTCGTCGGCCAAAACTCCCTCCTGCCCGCAACAAACGAATATGAATATCTTCGACCCTTAAACCAGTTAACCGCCGAACTGCATTTAGAGTGTTACCCGGCGATTGCGTAGAAAGGATCATATCCAGACTGTCACCTTTCCAATACGCAACCGCATTCTGCGGTTCCATGGTCGCATGAGACAATAAAGGCATCGTGTATTCAGCTGTCATAGTCTTGGAACTTTTAGCAATTACTGCCAACGAGTCCCCCTCCAAAACCCGCTCTATCATCGATTCACTACCATTCAAGTTACTCGAAAAATCAGACTGGTAACGCACAGTGGACTCGTCACTCAACCCACTAGGCCTCCATTCGATTCTTAATAAATTCCGAGCCTTAAGTGCAGACCATAGATTCGTAGCGACAACAGCAACACCCGCTTCCAAGTATGTATAAGGCTTTTCAGGGTCTGGTCTTGGCAATTCAAGTATATCAACAATACCTGAAACTTTGCGTGCTTCAGTGTCATCAAAAGATACCACGTATCCTTCCACATATGGGCAACGCTGAATCACAGAATGGACCATATTAGGTATTTCAGCATCAATGCCAAATTTTGCATGCCCACGCACAAGTGCATCGAGGTTCTTCTGTATATGCTCACTACCGCGAATATTATAATCTTCGCGGGCCTTAAAGGGCTTCACACTCTCAGATGCGCCAAGCGCCGCAGCACTTTCAACAAGCTCGCCGTAGCCAATGCTGCGCGCACCAGCATTATCATAGACACGACCGTTATTAGTGGTAAGCAATTCAGGCGAAATCGACCACTTTCCTGCTGCAGCACGTACCAAACGATCCTTAATCTCTACTCCAACCCGCTTTAATATTTCTATGCTTCCCGATAAAGTCGCACTACCCCCACCGCCTTGCTTGATATATTGCCAGGTTGGCGTATCGTCATCACGACTGACCATAAACAAGGCCATCTGCTTGACAGTAACCTTTTGCCAATCTGCGTCCATTTCTTCAGCCAATATCATTGGCAAGGATGTATGAAGGCCTGTTCCAATCTCAGGTGAGGGTGCGCCAATTTCAATTTGCCCATTACGGTCAATGCTAACAAATGGACCCATTGCAACAGCATCTTTTGTATCATACCCTTTAGCCGCTGCATTGAGAAATTGTGGAGCAACAATTGTCATCGCACCGGCAGCAAAGAAACACTGCAGTATATTACGACGTGTTACTTGTTTGGAAAGGGCTTTGATAGTATCAGCCCCACTCTGAGTTTCAAATACCATCGCTATTTCTCAACTATAATTTGAGTCATAATATTCCAATATTTTTATGATATATTATAACTTATCTATAGTGTATTCAAGGATATAACCAATCACTAAACTAATTGACTAAGGGCGCGCATGGTCAACACGTGAAAATATTAACCTTCTTTAGAAACTCAAAATATTTACTAAAATTATTACAACTTTTTACTATTTTTTTCTGTTTATTAACAACAACTTGTTCATTTTTATTAAATGGATTTTCACGTATGCCTGTAACAGTGAGTGTAATTTTCCGTTTGTACACAACTTTAATCTGACACGGAATTAACACCATATTATCAGGAGATTCAGGCATGCGTGTTATCGCAGTTTCCTCGCAAAAAGGTGGTTCAGGCAAAACCACAATCACGGGCCATCTCGCTGTGGAAGCAGCACGTCAAAGCGGCGAACCTGTCGCACTGATAGACACAGACCCGCAAGGCAGTTTGTCAGACTGGTGGAATGCACGCGAAAGCGATGACCCCGCATTTGCACAAGCAACAATGGCAACGCTCGATACTGACTTAAGTATTTTACGAGACCAGGGCTTTCGTCTCGTTTTTATTGACACACCGCCCGCCATCACGCGCTCAATTCAAACAGTTGTACAAAAATCTGATCTCGTGATTATTCCAACACGCCCAAGTCCTCACGACTTGCGCGCCGCCGGGAAAACAGTTGATTTAGTTGAGCGCGCAGGCAAACCACTAGTGTTTGTTGTTAACGGCGCAACAGCGCGTGCCCGCCTGACCGGTGAGGCCGCTATCGCTTTGTCACAGCACGGCACTGTTGCACCAACAATCCTGCATAATCGTCAAGATTTTGCTGCCAGCATGATTGATGGTCGAACTGTTATGGAAGCAAACTCATCAGGGCGGTCTGCTGGCGAGGTGACAACGCTTTGGCAATACCTTGATGCACGCATTAAAAGGCTGCCTGTAAAAAGCCAGTTCAAAAGCGCACAGATACAGCGCAGCGCCTTTGGCAACCGCCAAACGGGCAATATACAAACACATCACATCGCTGCCGGCGCGCAGTAATATACGCATAGAAAGGAGAACCTTATGACGATGGCATCTCTCGACGCTTCTCTGCTTGCGCGCAAAGGGACAGCAAGACCAATAATGGCCAAGCCAGATACCTTGCAGACCTCAAATCGCATTCAGTTTATCCCACATGAGGTAACCACCCAATCAGCACCAAAAACACCTAAGGTTGCCAAGAAGATAAATGAATCTGTGGGAAAAAAGGTTGTGCTGAAGCCAACTAAAAGGATCAGACGCAAACATAAATCTGTGCGCTTATCCACATCTACAGATAAAGATTTAAGATTACTTGCTGCCAGCATGGGGGTGAGCCAACAATCAATAATGGAGAAAGCAATTTTTGATTATTTGGAGCAAGCTTACAAAGAACAGGGCTGTATTTGCCGTCACAAAAATTAACGTGCAACCACATACAAAGCTAAGGTTATTGGCTAATTAGAAGCGATGGCCAAAATCAACTCTCTGACGGCACGTCATCAGCTGTAGGGGGTTGAGCAAAACAGTCATGGCCAGCACGCTTGAGAACGACACACATACTAACAGCATCATTCATCGTATTAACTGGTCCGAAAACCAACCGATACATGCCAACGCGGTTAGGTGATTTAATGACTTCGCCGTATAGATCTTTTACTGTCGCAGCTTCTTCACGGCGAATACGCTCAAGCAATTCTGAAGCACCAGCATCGTCCATCGCAAAACCAACCTCAAGCCGCCAAACCTTAGCCCAGTCTTCAGGTTTTTCAGCAGGATTTTGCCCGCCCTCACCATCAGTATCACCGGAATAACCGTCAATTAACAATTCAAGTGCTAGCTGACCACCACCAAAGCCTTCAGTCTCAAGTGCTTTGCCGTACGCCTCACCGGCACTACGCGCCGCACCGTTCATCTGTGCACGCATACTTAGTTCTGCTTGTTCAGCAGGGTTATAGCCCGTTTGAGCAGCGCGCCATACCAAACCATATCCACGTACAGGATCGGGGGCACTTCCTACCTCGCCGTTCCAATATAATGTACCCAAAACGTAAGCAGCTTCAGGGTTACCCTTCAGCGCATAGGTCTGCCACACAGATACTGCCTCGGCGAGCTCAGCCTCGCTTCCCGTACCATCAAAATAAAGAATGTTGGCCAACTTCAATGCAGCCGCTTCGTTACCAAGCTGGCCTGACATGCGGTAATACATCGTCGCTATCGGAATTGATTTATCACGACCAATACCAATACGAGCCATTTCTGCTAAATGAAACAATGCTGTTGGGTTTGCCTGCCGGCCAAGGCTTTCAAGAATGCCCATGCCTTTTTCAATATCACCGTTGCGGATATCTTCAAGCGCATCATTAACTGATAATTCGTCAGCCGCAGTACTGTTTTCTATCGGTTGGCTGGTTTGGGCAACAACAGAAAAACTAAAAAATAGGGCAAAAAACGCCGCTCTATATATGTTCAAAACAATCATCATTTCAATACGATCAAAGGTGTCCTCTTTCGCAGCCAACTCCGATAAAATTTTACACAAACTCGTCTAAAACACAGCCTGATATTTAAATCTTCCTTCACCGGACTGCCTTACAATCACTAATGAACACGGCACAGGCATGCCGTACTTTATAGAATAAAAACAATCAGGCAATCCTATGACGACCTCACGTTTTATTAGAGTTCTTTTCACATGTTGCAGCACCGTCGCACTTACAGCATGCGCCTACGGCGGCAGTTTACCAGAAAGTGTTGCTGTTGCAAAAAATTCACCAACAGCACAAACGCCAGGCGGGTTATTAACAATTGCAAATGATATGGCTCGAAAAGGCGACCATGAAGCCGCCATTCCGCTTTACCGTCATATTGCCAGTACAACACGTACACCTGAAGCGATTACCGGTTTGGCCAACAGTTTGTTAGCGTTGGGAAACTTGAATGCCGCACAAAAACTGCTTGCAGACTTTATCGCACATCAAGGTATCGAAAACACATCTGGCGAAATGCTTTATAGTTACGGCAAGGCATCACTGGCATCAGGTAATTTTGATGCTGCTCTTGAAGGGTTTAATGCAGCAGAGAGCACAATGAGTAACGACCCCAGACCGACATCAGGTCGTGCCGTTGCACTTGCTGCAACAGGCAACAGCACCGGTGCATTGCAACTATTGAATAATGCAACCGACCTCACCAGCCTGTCTAACAAAGCACTTATTTTAGCCGCTAACAACATGCCTGATGCAGCTATTAATATTCTGGAACCCATCATTGCTACAGGAAACAGCAGCGCGCGCGACAGACAAAATCTTTCATTGGCATATCTATTAGCTGGTAAGGAAGAACAGGCCTATACGATGGCTCGCCTTGATCTCGACCCTGCAAGCATCAATGAAACATTCACTTTTTATCGCACACTTACCAGTCTCGAGGAAAAGCAGCGCATGCAGGCGCTAGTAACAGGTACCGTCAATCCGGAATGGACAACAGAAGAAGCTGCCAACATGCAGTTCGACAACACAATCCAGCATGAAGCGGCAGCTGTTCGTCTGACAACAATCTCGCCACCGCAAGAGTCTGTTTCGAACGAGAGCGCGGATGATGCACAACAGGAAGAAGAAACTCATGCATCCACAGCAAATGCAACGCCTGAAAAATACGGCCTTAGTGAAGTGCCTCCTTTAGTCGAAAGGCAAGGCTGGGCATTGCAAATCGGCGCATACCGCACAATTAACCGCCTAATGCAGGGGTGGTCACTATTGCTGGAGCGCAATACCGACATTCTATCAAACATTCCACCACGGCGGTCAGAGGTAGATTTTGGAACACAAACGGACGGGCCATCAGGGTTTTACTTCAGACTAAATGCGGGGCCGCTGGCAAGCTTTGCTGAAGCCAAACAAATATGTGACGAACTTTTAGATCGCGGTACATCCTGTTGGATCAGACCTCCTGAAAAGCAAGAAGGCGATCTACCGGGAAGCTAAATCGCCGTTTTTCCACTATAACTAAAACCTATATTGCTTCAGGAAACTTGAAATAAGTTTCTTTCTCAATCAAAATACAATGAGGCGCTCATATGAGGCCTTAATCGATGACTGTATCGATTACCTACTGCTAAGCATGCTCTATCAGGAGATGTAACTATGTCGCGTGTATCTGTATTTAACAGTCCATTTCTACTTGGCTTTGATCAGCTTGAACATATGCTGGATAATGTTGCCAAGAATGCAGGTGATGGCTACCCCCCATATAACATTGAGCATATTAGTGATGAATTAATTCGCATCACACTCGCTGTCGCAGGTTTCACACGCAACGATGTTTCGATCAGCCTGGAAGCCAGCCAGTTGATCATTCGCGGCAAACAAAACGACGGCACCACTGATAAAGAATTTCTTCACCGCGGCATCGCAGCAAGACAATTTGTACGCAAATTTGTTTTGGCTGAAGCAATGGAAGTGACCGATGCCTTTATGGAAAACGGGTTGCTTCACATTGATTTGCATCAGCCCAAACCAGATGCTGTCATACAAAATATCCCCATACGCTAACATGCACCAGCAACATGAAACCATAACATGCAACACACATGGCACGGGGTTATATGAAATTACAGGCGCCGTTTCTTCTTTTGTGTCGATAAGCGGTATTAACGACGGATTATTGACCTTGCTGGTGCAGCACACCTCGGCATCATTAACTATTCAGGAAAACGCTGACCCTGATGTGCGTGATGATCTGATTGATGCACTGGACCGGCTTGCTCCGCAAAGCCGCAACCTATATCGCCATACCGCTGAAGGATTAGACGATATGCCTGCGCACATAAAAACTGCGCTTACAGACACATCACTTTCAATTCCAATAATGGCTGGCGTCATGCGGCTTGGCACATGGCAAGGTATTTATCTAGCCGAGCATAGAATACACCCACACACCCGGTGTATCGCTGCACATATTATAGGTCTCTGACGCTAAACTAAAACGCGTAAACGAGGGTTGCGCGTGTAAGGGTATCCCATGCGGCTGAACCAAGCGGCGCGTCAGAGTCGTACTGTACTTGAAATGCCAAACGGGCAGATAAGCTCGTGTTAATTTGAGCAGAGACAGCTGCACGATTATCAAACGTAATTGAACCGGTACCAAAGATAACAGACGCACGATCATTAAAGTTTATGTTGTCCGTTAGTTTCAGGTCATATGTACTGGAAATTCGGCCAAGGAACTCTGTTTCTGTAGCGCCCGTATCCTCAAATTTATTAAGGCGCACACCAGGTCCGCCTTCAAGGCGCAATGATTGACGATCATTTTTAAACAGTTGCGCACCAATAGCGACATTATCCAGGATTCGGTAATCAAATCCGGAAAAGCGGTTAAGGTCTATTTCCAGATAGTTAAGCACATAAAACTGCTTCCATGGTTTGTACAATGTCTCAAAACGCGTCAAAAGTCTGCGGCGTGTTGTAAAACCATTGCTGCGCGCAAAATCAAAATCCAAATTTAGATTATGTTCCCAACGCTCACCAAATGCGCGATTAAACTGAAGACCTGCAGACACTGCTTGTTCGTCCGTGTCACCAGTGCTGCTTGTTGCACCGACCTGTGCTTGTGCGTTCCAGAGTGAGGGGTCCAAATAATAGAGGATACCTCGCGCACGAGATTTCCGCTCTGCCTCCACTGCAGCGGCTTCAGCAACAGCTATCTCTTCTATTTGAGGTGCCTCTAGCCATTCACTGCGCACAGCACTTGCTGTTTGCAAAATATCCAACCGTGCATCAGGCCATGTATCCAACGCCAACCGCAAAACTATATCAAAGGTAGCGCGATTTTCTTCAGCAGCTGATTTAAGCATGTCTTCAACACCAGGAGGCGTTGCAGCATGAACAGTTCCAAATCCAATGGTTGCTAAAAGGCTGGCTGCCAACAGGCTCTTCTTCAATGAGATTGTCTTTCCAGTCGCCATTTTTAATATCCTTCAATATTTAGTCTCGCGATTCGTTAGTGATCTATCTACAATAGCTGTGTTTGGCAAGTGTTCGTATCAATGAGGAGTGAAAATGCCTTTAGGATTTGTGACCGGTGCAACAGGTTTTGTCGGTCGGCATCTGATTGATGTTCTGAAAGAAGACGGTTGGGATATTATCGCTGGTGTACGCGACATAGCCCACGCTGAAAAACTGCTGGGCAATGATGTAAAGTTTGCATTAATGCGCCTACGAGATCCCTCGACAATTGCATCAGCGATACCTAATGATGTTGATTGTGTATTCCATGTCGCAGCAGACACAAGCACATGGTCCAAGGAAGCCGAACAACAATATCTCGCAAATGTAGACGGCACGTCTGCACTTCTTCAGGTGGTGTTAGACAAACAAGTAAAACGTATGGTGCATGTGTCCTCCATTGTTGCTTACGGCGAACACAAAGAAACCATTACAGATGACACACCAAGACTGGGCGCAACCAGCTGGGTTGGTTACATTCACACAAAATCTTATGCGGAACGTAAAGTTAAAGAAGCCGTAGATCGCGGGCTGGATGCCGTTATCGTTAACCCGACGGATATTGTAGGCCGTTACGATAACCAAAACTGGATCCGAATGATCAAGATGATTGAAGACGGCACACTTCCCGCCGTACCGCCTGGCAACGGTAACTTTGCCAACGGTCGTGCTGTTGCCGAGGGCATTTTAGCTGCTTATAAAAAAGGAAAAACTGGGCAAAATTATATCCTTGGCGGCCCTTATTCCAGCTTTCATGAATTCCTGAGCATGGCAGCTGAAAAGCTCGGCAAACCGGCACCACCTAAACCAAAATCAGCGCTTATGCTTAAAACAGCTGCAAGTATACTCGGGTTGGTGTCAAAAGTGACAGGTCGCCGACCACAGATTACACCCGAAGAGGCCTATTTTGCCTGCCAAAGTTATACCGTGAACTATGATAAGGCGATCAAAGAACTTGGATACAGGGACGTGCCCCTGTCCCAGTCCATGGATGAAGCTATCGCTTACATGCGAGAGCAACAGAGTTGACCGCGGTGTGTTAGAAAGTGCCACCTAAATTTGATTAGGTGTCCGCGTGACAGGCAACACAAGAAACATGGTTGCAAAACAATAAAAACTGCCCCCAAGCATTATATGTTGCAGGAGAACGCCTGTATCCAGCAACACTCCAAGCATGAGCGGCGCCAGCGCCGTTGAAACAACCACTAGCGATGTAGACAATGCCTTTATCTCGCCCAGATAACGCGTGCCATACAGCTCAGCCCAAACAGCATTATTAATCGGCAATGTAACACCTGAGCCAAGACCAAGTAATGCCATGAACCCCGCCACACCCAAACCACCCCAGTTTGGGAGTATGAAGAGCAACCCAAAGCCAAATATTGGCGGATACATTGCCAGCAGCTTACGTCCACCGTACCGATCAACCAGTACGCCGCCAACAAATGGTGCAGCAACTGAACCTAATGCATAAAAACTGTAAAAAGCCGTATAGCTAGCCACATCAAATGCCTTAAATGCAGCAACATCGCTGGCAAAAAAGAACGCACCAGTAACCCAAAACGGTCCAGCAATCAGCGCAGGCAGCATCAGATAAAACCTCTTGTCGCGCAGCACGTCTCTGCGCCGTGCGTGAGTTACCGGATCAACTGTACCCACCTCTGAGCTGGCGGTTTGATCAGTCTGCCACGCACGATGCCGCACGGCATGGCCACCAAGTAATAAAAGAACAAGTGGCAACGCAACAACCAGCAAACCACCAGCAAAAACCAACCAAGTCTGCTGCCAAGAAAACGAAACCATCAACCAAACTGCCAGCGGCGGCAATACCGCCTGCCCGAAGGGAAAACCTAAACCTGCAACGGCAACCGCCAATCCTCTTTTCTGCTCAAAGTAACGAGACATGCTTGTCATTGCGGCGTGGGTAAGCAGGCCTTGACCAAGCAATCGCACCAACAGCAATGCTGGCACAAAAACCCAGAAAACCGGCGCGGCATAAACCAAAAAACATGCTGCAGCCATTAAAACAACAAGCGTGCCTGCATATGTACCCAGAGCTATTTTATCAACTAAGTGACCGAGCTGGTTTAGCCCAACGGCACTGCCAAGCGTGATAATCAAATAATAGAAGCCAAACTCGCTATTAGTAAGGCTGTAGGCATTAATAATCGCAGGCTTATACACGCCAATGAAATAGGTTTGACCAAAGCTGGATAGAAAAGCGATAAAAAGCCCAAACCCCAAAAACCTGCCATTAACGATTATAAACTTCACGCCGATATCTTTCTGGGCTCTATCGCCCCAAGGGGTGCTGCGATATCTGCATAGATTGATTTTTATTAAAAAAACACCGTTTCTTAACGATTATGGAGAGAAAATACTCTGAAGTGATCAAGCCGCTACACCGAGGCGGTGAGCAAGATGAATAATTGGGGATGGCATTGGCACACGGCATCAACATACATTATGAGATACTGGGGCGCCGAGGCAGCAACTGGACCATCGTTGAAGTTAAAGACGACCGTGAAGCAGCAACCAAGCTTGCGGAAAGCTTTTGGAAAACGCGTCAGTATACTGGAATCCGCGTTGTCAAAGAAACCTTCGACAAAGCGGAAAACGACTTTTCTTCCGTTGAAATATACGCGCGAGGCAGTAACCGGCGCAAATCAAAGTATGATCAATCAGGTACCATTTCTCCGTGTTTAACACCCGATGATTTGTATAGTTCGGACGGACGTCGCTCAATATGGGAACTAATGCATAATTCTCTGGCAGAATGGCGCATTACCCCAACTGAATTATTGCATTCACTAGACCATTATTACCGCCTTTATAACGCTGGCACACTCCTTCAAAATGCCGTGCAGAAAACTGCCGTTTCGTTTGATACCGAACAAGAATCAATCCAAAAGCGCATGCACAAAATCTACAAGGTAATTGACGCTTCAATTGATATTATGAAGTCGACCAAAGATTCGGTACCTTCCCTTGAAACCGGACGCCTTAAACCCCTAATCACTGCACTTGACGGTAAATCAAACTGCCGTTTTTTGCTGACCTGTGCCATTGTTGAATATCTGCGGCCCGCTGCCACACTTAGTGACAAGCTTGGACGTATTATCATATTTCTAACCGCCAACAGGCCCGACTGGGTAATGGAAATTCTGGATCAAATGATCGCTGAATTTTTAGAGCATGAACAAGTGCTCTACCAGCTAATGGGGGAAAAAGAAGACCGCGGAGCATTCATGATTGAACTCGCTTACTTTCAGTGCGGCGAGTTAAACCTTATGGGCGAGGATGAACATTCACCGCGCTTTAGCGAAGACGTGCTTCGCCTTAACGGCTTTCTATCGGAGAACACACTGCCACGCTGTGCCCATGTATTGGTTGAACGCCTAAAGAAGGAAATCGAGCAGCCGAAACAAATTAATAAGCATGGCCTTATCGGACAACTTAAAGCGCTTCATGACCTTCGCAATGTTCTGGAAACGCTGCATAACAAAGACCTGAACACCCTTGATCATGTAATGGAAAGTGTAAAAGCGCGCGCAGGGCGCATGATTAACAGCCAATCCATTTCGCAAATGCTGAGTGAAAACCAGCAACCCATTACACAGATCAATCAATTGATGGACCTTGAAGCCGTTACTGTAGGCAACAGCAATAAGCGTACAGTCGCGAATTATGTTCTACCTATTTTGTCCCGACCTGAATACGAATCGATCTTTATCGGACTTGACCAAAACCCGATTAAGCGCATGTCTGACCTCGTACATTTGCAAAAACGTGTCATGTCCGCAGAACTGACAGAAATGCATCGGCGAAAAATTGCAGAAAAGCTTGACCAGTTCTGCCAAATTATTTTGGACAACACGCAGATCCTGAAGAAAATCCATCAATTGAATATCAGCCTGCAGGAAAAATCACGCAAAATACTGGCAATGCTTGCAGACGGGTATTTCACTTCTGGTTCATGCCGAACAGCAGCAGAACACCAGGTACGTGTTTACATGCGCCAAACAGGCTTCACCGATGGATTAATAAAGGGTCTAAATCGCAATCAGGCCGAACAAACTTTACTTGATTTCAGAGACCTCCTAGCGAAAGCCGGTATTTCATCACAAGATGATGCTGAAAATCCAGACGCTCTGGACGCTGCAACAAATTAGCTACAGTCAGAACCAATTAACGCAGAGAAACCAGAGTACAGCTAGAAATCTGAAATGATTCCATTCTTTTCCCAATCACCGTAACGTGTTGGTTCCGGGCCACTGCGACCACCATACTCTTTTTGATCACCTGATATTACCGCTTTACTGGTTACAGCTTTATCTTCTTCCACAGGTAATGGTGCGTCGTCCGTATCAGCTGCTTTCGTGTCGTTTTTTGATTGAGTATGTGTCTTCAAAACTTTGCTCACATGTCCGTAAAGGTCAGGCAGCTAGGCTGCATTTGCTGGTATAATCTTATCCAATTTCTCACGTACTGCCAAGCGCCAGAAAACCAACCCAACCACCAACACAACTATCGGCAACACAAAACCAAACTCATTAGCATACCGCCAAGTATGTTTATATTGCACGGTCATAGGCTGCATAATGGTTAGGATATATATATTGTGAGCAGCGTGCAGTATCACAGTTGGCCAAACGCTATCTGTTTTCAACCTTAAATACGTAAGGATAGAAGACATTCCTACACACATGAGTGTAAAATTAAAAAACTGAGTCTCTAGCGCCACAGGGCCAGCATTATATTTGGTCAGAAAAATAATTGGCGCATGCCACAACGCCCAGATAAGACCGCTGATCAACACAGTAAACCCAAAGGAATGGCGGCGCATTAAATGCATTGTCAAAAAACCGCGCCAGCCCAACTCTTCGCCCAAGCTTGTCGCCATCTGCCAGATCATGCCAACAGTACCAAACATGAAAATGCCGAAAATAACGATGCCGGTTTCCGACCAACCTGACAATCCGAGAAAATATGCAACTTCTTTGATAAACCGCGGATCAATCAAACCGCCCAACCCGCTTACCCAAACAATACCATAAGCAATTAATCCGTATATAACGGGAATGAAATAAGACGCTGTAGACCAACGTGTGTCCGCCCAGCTCCATCCAAGGGTTTTGAATGAAATATTTCTTATTTTACAGGTTAATAATGCAGCAAGACCCGGGCTCCAAATTAACATGCCCATGTAATATCTGCGCAAACCATGCTCAATCACAAAGTAATAAGCAGCCGCAGATAAAACGACCAGCAAACCAAGAAACCAAACAATATCCATAAGAACAGTTTGTTTCGATCGTCCAATTAATGGATCAGTGTCGGTCATGCCAGCTGTCTCTTCATTTTACATTTTATCAACATCAATGCCCACAAAGTTGATAAAATCATATCACACATATACGTGTGATCTATCCAAATTGCATCTTCGTACACACACGTTGATTGCAGACCCCTTGATTGCCTAGGTGGTAAATACGTCGCAATGAAAATGCGATGAAGCGACATGCGTCATAGATAATTAACAGAAGCGCACACATGCACCGGTGTTTTGTTGCCTGCAGTCCAGACCTATAAGTCTAGCTCTTTCTTGGCTAGCTCACCTAAGTTAACTTCAGAACGTGCACCCAAATGAGCGATAACTTCTGCAGCAGCAAGACTGCCAAGCTGTGCGCACAATTCATAGCTATGGCCATTTGTTAACCCGTATAACACGCCGGATGCATAAAGGTCACCGGCCCCTGTGGTATCTTCAACTTCTGTTGCAAACGCTGGCACGCTTACTTCCGTATCCGGTGTTAAAATAACAGAGCCGTCAGCACCACGCGTCAGTGCAGCAATTTTAACATGAGGCCGCAGCGCTGCAACAGCAGCTTCAAATGTATCTACCTCAAACAAAGACATGATCTCTGCATCATTTGCAAAAACAATGTCGACCTTGGTTTTAACCAAATCAAGAAACTCAGCACGAAAACGATCAACACAGAAACTATCCGATAGTGACAAGGCCACTTTTGTGCCACCCGCAATTGCTGCATCCATGGCTTTTAACACTGCCGCCTTCATGGGAGGCGTGTCCCAAAGATACCCTTCTACATACAAAATTTCTGCATCTGCAACGTAATCAGGGTCAATATCGTCCACCGATATATTGGTGCATGCCCCAAGGTAGGTATTCATGTTACGCTGTGCGTCAGGTGCGACCAAAATCATACTTGTAGCAGTCGGCGCCCCTTCGCTTGCCGGCATTGTCTCAAATGCAACACCAGCAGCTCGGATATCATGCTGGAAAACACGCCCTAACTGGTCATCATGTACTTTACCGATATATGCGGCACGGCCACCAAAAGAGGCAACACCAGTTGCAGTATTTGCAGCAGACCCCCCCGAACGTTCAATTGCAGGCGGCATATCATCATACAGGCGAGCAGATGTATCAGCATCAATGAGAAGCATGGCCCCTTTTACTTGTTCATGCCGCGAGAGAAAGGCATCATCAACACGTGCAATAATATCGACAATTGCATTGCCCATACATAGAACCTGAATTTTCTTGCTCATATCGTCCCCTTTTAGGCCATGGTTATATTGTCGGCGTATTCAGGCACCATAGAAATCACATCAGGGATTGCAAGTGGTATTAGGTTACTTATCTATAATAGATATATAAATAGCCAAGCATGTTTCACAACACAGCATTGGCAGTAATAAAGGCGAGGACAATCAATGCTTTTACAGGCAATAAATCGTAGCTGGCAGCAACTTTTACACCCTAGGTTTCGAAGCGTTTTCCTGACAGCTGTGGGCTCGGCACTGGCAACGCTTGCCCTTTTGACATTTGCGCTCAACCTCTATTGGCCTGAAAGTTATAGCTTTGGCTGGGATTGGCTTGATGAATTCGGGGATTGGATATCAAGTGCAGGTTTCTGGTCGGTTGTCGCTGTTGGGTCGTACCTTTTGTTTCCAGGTGTAGTTACAATGGTCATGGGGTTGCTGGCAGATAAAATCTCCACTGCTGTTGAACAGGAATATTATCCAAACCGCATTGGCACCAGACCCGTTTCGATTAGCGAAACATTATGGAGTGCGACTAAATTAACATTGTTGATGTTGATCATAAATTTACTGGCGCTTATCCCGTACCTGCTTTTGTTTCTAATGACATCAGGGCTTGGAACTCTCGCACTGTTTATGGCTGTAAATGGTTATCTTCTGGGGCGAGAATACTATGAAATGGTTACCGCACGCCATCTGGACAGAATAACCATGAACCGGATGCGCCTTACATACAGCGGTAAGATATTTCTTGGTGGTGCTGTTATGGCGGGCATGTTTCTGGTACCGTTTCTCAACATACTCGCACCGATTGTCGGTGCAGCAATGATGACCCATATCGTACACCAGTTGGGCATACCGGATGCAGGCACTAAAGAGGCAAATATTTGATGCATAATAAGTTATTATTTGGCGGCCTGTTACTGCTCTCGGCATGCAGCACACCGCCAGTGACCACGCCGGCGGCCGAAATAGTTGAGCCACAAACGCCTACACCAATTAGCCTGCCACAAGAAGACCCCGCGCCTGAACCCACAACACCCGCGCCGATAATAGTTGATTTTGACATGATCAACGGACAAACACCTGCATCCGTACAAAACTACTTAGGACAGCCATCACTGGTGCGCCGTGATGAAAACGTCCAGATTATGATATACGAAACTGATGTGTGTGTGTTTCAGGTTACATTTTATGAACCTGCAAATGGTGATCATTTCAGGGCAGAACACACAGATGCCCGTACACGCAAAGGCTTAGCCACAGATGCAGAGAACTGTGTACAGCAACTGCTCAGTGTTCAACAATAAACTGCTTTACCACAGTGTTTCTAAACACTCCCTTGATAGTAGCCTTTGCACGACCTAACATAACAGGTGCAGGTTAACCAACGAGAGCATATTTCATGGCATCAAAACCCATAACTTTTGGCACTGTTATTAAACTTGCCTTCTGGAGCTTTGTCATCGGTGTCATTATGTATCAAATGCAATGGAGCCCAGGCGATGTCTTTGGGTGGGTTGCAAATCAAGTTGCTGCTGTTTGGGCCTGGTTCTCTGGTTCTGGCCTAAGTTATGTACTGCTTGGTGCAACAATCGTTGTACCCATTTTTCTATTCTCTCGCTTCCGAGAGAAGATGCGCAATAAATGAGTAAATTTTTCGATCCCAAAGCACCGCAGGAAACGGCTAATAGCATGGATGCCGCACGGTTGTTTGCACCAGCAACTGAACGCAACCGTGACGTACTTGGTGACACAATGGCAACGCATGTTAGCGACTTAAGCGGCACGCTTATTGAGGTGGCAAGTGGTACGGGGCAACATGCTGTGCACATTGCTCCGCGCTTACCCAATATAATCTGGCAACCAACAGACATTGAAGAAAAACATATACGCAGCATAGATGCGTGGCGCGATTATGCTGGCCATAACAACATTCTGCCTGCACAGCATTTTAATGTCATCACCGACGAATTTAATGACGTGGCCGTTAATCCAGACATATGTACAATCATGGCTGTCAATCTCATCCATATTGCCCCATGGCAAGCAACAGAGAGCCTTATAGCCAAGGCAGCAAAGTGTCTTCAGGGTGGTGTCTTGTTTCTGTACGGGCCTTATAAACGCAGCGGCGAACACACCTCACAATCTAATGCTGATTTTGATTTATCACTTAAATCACGCAATACCGACTGGGGCATCAGAAACCTGGAAGACGTAATTACTTGCGCAAAAGACGCTGGCTTTCAAACACCGGACATCATTCAAATGCCTGCCAACAATCTATCTGTGGTTTTTCGAAAAGCCTGATCAAGCGAACAGTTTATATCCAACTACTGAACCGCAGTAATCGCTGTATCTGTATCGTTTGCTTCAGTTTTTAGATCATAATGCTTGGAATAACGTTTCGCGATCTTCTCAACCGGTAAAAGCACAAACACATCCGTTGTACCGAACTGCTCATCAATCACTGCACCGTCACCGATGAAGCAACCGATACGCAAATACCCCTTAATTAAAGGCGGTAAAGAACGACGTGCCTGACGCACATTTAGGTCCTCAGCAGCGATAGTATTCATTTCAACAAACTGGCCATCAAGGGCACGCACCTTGAAGTCATCCGGTACTAAATAGTTGTGATACAAATATGCCATTGCTTCTTTGCATTCGGCAGGGTCAGTGGTTTCAAAACTTGCACAACCAAACATATAAGCGATGTTATGCTCTTTCAGGTATTCAGCAATACCTTTCCACAACATGTTAATTGTAGAGTTTGCTCGGTAATCTTTGTGAACGCACGATCGACCAAGTTCCAGCAATTGCCGGCCTTCACCCATCTGCTCGCCAAAACTGTCCGTCATAAGTGGTGCCAGATTATATTCACCTGATGAATAAAACCCGTCATGTGCTGTCGCAACTTCCTGGCGCAACAAGCGATATGTACCCACAATGCGCTTGGCTTTTGGTCTGTCATGATCAATGACCAGCAGATGATCACAGAAAATATCATAGTTATCGATATCGCGTTTGGTCATGCGCATACGCCAATCAGGCTTGGCGTGCATTTCTTCGTAGAAAATATTGTAGCGTAACTTCTGGGCGCTTTTAATTTCTTTAAGCGACCGTGCAAGGCGCACTTCAAGGCTACCTTGGCGAACATAAGACGGCGCACCAGCCATGGCCTGAGCAGCAGCAATCCGCGGGCGTATCATTGCGTATTTTTTCATGAGACCATCCTTTAGTCGCCTTCCAAGTCAAAATCATTACACCAGAATGACTGCTTTATGACATCACAAAAGTATCGCGTCCGCGTGATGACTACTCAATCGCTCTTGTTTATCGCCGTTTGGGTGTCCATTCCAACGTTCTTTTTCCATAAAATCACCAGCAATATAAGACCTGGCAATGCCAGAAGTGTGGCATAGATGAAAAATTCAACCCAGCCAATAGCTTCAGCAACATATCCGCTTGGTGCACCAAGGAGCGTACGCGCCTGATTACCAAGTGATGACATAAGTGCATACTGCGTCGCTGTAAAATTGGCATTACAGAGGCTTGCCATATAAGCAATAATCACCGTTGTACCAAGGCCTGTCGCAAAATTTTCCATCCCAATGGTGACCGCAAGCCGCCACAAGGTTGCTTCGCCCAACCACAACCATGCAAATACTAAGTTGGTAGCCATCATCAGCAAGCCAGTCAGAAACAATGACTTGAATGTCCCTATTTGCTTAAAGAGTATTGCGCCGAGACCAACACCAACCATCAATGTAATAAAACCAACCGTTTTATTGGCATATAACAAGTCGCCTGGTGTGAACTGCATTTCCGTTAACAAGGGTGCGGTCATAATAGCTGTTACAGCATCACCGGCTTTAAACAGGAAGATAAACAGCAGCACCAATCCCCAGTTTTCGCGGCGGGTAAACTCCTTAAAAGGCAGATAAACAGCTTCACGCAGACGTGCAACAATTGGTGAATATTGCTTCGCACCACTTTCTTGTTCTACGTATTTCGTCGCTTCGCGCGCCTTCGGTTCACCAACAATCCATGCGCCCACAGCGCCGGGGATTAGCATGATAGGCAACGTCAGTATGGCTAGCGACCAACCATAATACTCCGCTACGGCAAGCACCATAATTGCTGCGAGAAAGTTAGCCGTGCGGTAGCCATAAACATAAACGGCAGCGCTGTGTCCCTGTTCTTCGTCATCAATGATTTCAATACGGTATGCATCAATAACGATATCCTGACTAGCTGACAGGAAGGCAATAATCGCTGCAATAACAGCCACCTCGAACAGCTGGGTTGCCGGATCAAAACGAGAGATAGCCACCAACGCAATAGCCATAAGTGCCTGAATGGTAAAAAGCCAGCCACGCCGCTGTCCAAAGTATCGTGTGATAATACCAAGCGGCATGCGGTCAATTGCCGGTGACCACAGGAATTTCCATGTGTAAAATGTGGTGATCAAGGCAAAAAGACCAACATCACTTTTGGATACATCACTGTAAGACAACCACAAGCCCATCAGCGAAATCACAAATGTCAACGGGAACCCGCTAGACATACCAAGACCAAAGGTCGCAACAATGCTACGCTTGGCATAAGGTTTAAGACCGATGACCATATTGCTGAGATTGGTCATACTATCACGCCGCAATCTTGGCAGGGTCAACGATCACCCAAAGCGCTTCTGCCTTGGCAACAATCTCACCTGCAGCATTCACAATTGCCGTACCGCATTTTCGCTTTCGGCCATGTTCACCGCTTGGGTCATCTAATGACCAACCATAAACATAGGCCGCACCATCCTCCCCGGAAAGCGGCGCTAAAACCTCGACAGCAAAGCGTGCTAACAGTGCAGGCTCACCGTATGCGCATGCGAAATAACCGGGGCAATCAAGCGCTGACCATATAAACTCTGGCAAGACGTTACCATTTTCACCAACAAAAGAAGCGTGGACATCCCACTTTGCTGCAACAAGGCCTGCATGACCTTCAACCTGTTCCGCATGCAGGCACAAACCATCACCGTGGCTGCGTGCATTACCGCAAACAAAACAGATATCAAACGGCTCAAATTTACCACTAGGGTTATCTGGTTTTCCGATAAGCACAGGTTTTTTGGGAAGCGCCGGAACTTCAAGCGTAAACCGAGTCGGTTTGGCAGTACCAATCTTAACGTCATCCTGCATCAGCACGGAAACAGCATCCGTCACCACAAGCGACAGTGGTTGATCAAGCGGCGGCGGTACATGCAACGACACCTCAACCGGCCCTTTGTATCCTTCAGCTAGTAAACCTGACGCAACAAGGCCGCTAGCGTAACCACCATTCGCAGATTTGGGCGGGCCATTATACTGGCTCCGGATCATTACCGATTGATGCATTACCGTCTATCTCCTCGCACTTTTTGCAAACAATCTACGGTGTGCAGCAACTGCAATGCAAGTAATGCCTTTTCATAGGCGCCTGAATATGATCAAAGGGCGCATGAATACACACCAGAAGCAAACTTTAGACACACCACGCATTGTTGCCGTGCGCAGCCTTATGGCGGTCACCTTAAAAGCAAGACCATTTGATTTATCCCTTAATGAGATGGCGCAGGAAGCCGGGCTTAATGCCCGCGACCGTGCCTTTGCATTTAATCTTGTAATGCTCAGTTTGCGCCAACTTGGCGGCCTGCGGTCACTTATGAACAGCTTGGTGGAGCGCGGCATTCCCTTTGAAGCCAAATGGACAGAGGCCGCATTGGTCACTGGCCTTGCCCAAATTCTACTTATGCGCACCGCTGATTATGCAGCAGTGAACGAAACAGTTGATATGATCAAGAACCTGTCCGGCAAAGAAAAAGGGTTTGCTGGTTTGGTCAATGCAGTTCTCAGGCGCGCAGTCAAGGAACGGGAAAAGCTGACAGAACAGTTGGCAGCGACACCTGAAACTAATTTACCGGAGTGGTTGCACAAAGGCTGGGAAGCAACGTACGGCATGGATACAATGCGTGCGATAGCTTGTTCGCTGGCCACAACACCGCCGCTTGATATCACACTAAAACCAGACGAAAATGTTGATGAATGGGCGAAAGCATTGAACGCAAAAAAACTGCCAACAGGTAGTTTGCGCCTCGATAGTGCTGATGTTCCAAAACTTCCCGGATACGAAGATGGCAAGTGGTGGGTGCAAGACATGGCAGCCGCCATACCAGCCAAATTGCTTGGAGACATTAAAGGCAAGTATGTGCTTGATTTATGCGCCGCACCGGGCGGTAAAACCATGCAGCTCGCGGCAGCTGGTGGTAACGTCGTATCAATCGACAGATCCAAAAACAGACTGAGGCGATTAACTGAAAACCTGTCACGCACAAAACTGGAAGCAACAGTTATAAACGCGGACGCCGCCAAATTTGAACCACAGCAATCCGTTGATCACATCTTGTTGGACGCACCTTGTAGCGCGACAGGCACGCTACGCCGTAATCCTGATGTTTTATGGACTAAAGGGCCTCAAGATGTGGCCAAGCTTGCAGACCTGCAATCACGTATTTTAGCCCATGCCTTCTCACTTCTGCCGGTCGGCGGGACACTTGTTTACTGTGTTTGCTCACTTGAGGCATGCGAGGGGGTAGAGCAAATTACGCGCTTCCTTGACGCCGAATCGTCCGCAAAACGCATACCAATAGTGGCAGAAGAGGTTGGAGATATGGTCGAATTAATCACTACAGAGGGCGATCTGCTGTGCTTGCCTTCTCACTATGCGGACCAAGGCGGAATGGATGGCTTTTTTGTTGCGCGATTAACACGCACCTAGACGGTAAAAAACAACACCAAATAACCACCATCTGGCTTGCGACAACACGAGCAACCTGATAAGCAATCGCCATGCAAAAACCTGTTAGAATAGCACCGAGCATCCTGTCTGCCGATTTTGCCAAATTGGGCGAGGAAGTGCGCGCCGTTGATGCGGCTGGCGCCGACTACATTCATATTGATGTCATGGACGGTCATTTTGTTCCTAACATCACCATTGGGCCAGATGTGGTTAAAGCACTTCGCCCACACACACAAAAAGTTTTCGACGTACACCTGATGATTGACCCGGTAGATCCATACATCGATGCTTTTGCTAATGCGGGTGCAGATATTATCACCGCTCATGTGGAAGCAGGAAAGCACACGCACCGCACGCTGCAAGCTATTCGTGCACACGGTATCAAAGCTGGTATTTCCTTGAACCCAGCAACGCCCGAGACAACAATTGACTACCTCTATGAAGATCTTGACCTTATCTTGGTGATGTCTGTAAACCCGGGCTTTGGTGGCCAGTCATTCATCAAAAGCCAGCTTCGCAAAATTGAAGCAATCCGCAAACGCATCGATACTCTTGGTCTAGATATAGACCTGCAGGTTGATGGCGGCGTTAATGCTTCGACAGTGCGCAGCGTGATTGATGCTGGCGCCGATGTTCTTGTCGCAGGCAGCGCTACTTTCAAAGGCGGACCTGACGCATACGCCGATAACATCAAAATGCTGTGCGGATAACGAGTAAGATAAAACATTAAGTGAACCCCATTGGTTCTTGAGCCCTAAGGTAAATAATCATGGCAGCGGCCATCGATAAAATCGCAAGCTTTGTCTCGGTAGCACCTTTGTCGCGCTCAACATTGCGCCGGGATAATCGCCGTCGTTATGTGTCCCGCTTTATCCGCTTAAGTCTAAAAAAACTGCGCGAATGGGGTTATGGCACCTCACTTTACGAATTACGCCTTAAGGGGCGCTTGCCACTGCAATTGCTTGGCAGCCCTGACGATCCTGCGCCGGGCAATGCCACGCTTGGGTCAGCTATCCTCGGCGGCGACATGCTTTATGACGGGGAACAACACCCTCTAAATGAAACATTCTGGGCCGACCTCAGCAATGCAACACCTGCGTTCAAACAATATGCGCACTCTTTTCACTGGCTACAGGATCTGGCACATGTGGCAGATCAAGCGAAAGCGCGTTCCACAGCAGAAAGCATCACCGCCTGGTGGTTAAACTCATGCAATATCTGGCATCCGGAAGTTTGGGAAACGGAAACATTAGCAAGGCGCTATATCAATTGGGCGGCGCATGCACCACTTATCCTTTCATCAGACGATCTGGTATATCGCTCAAAAGTTCTGTACGCGATGGCACGCCAACTGCGCCATTTAGCGCGCTCTGCAGGCGATGCACCTGTCGGGTTACCCCAGATATATAGCGCTTCTGCCTTAACTCTAGGCGGATTATTGTTGCCAAACAGTGAAGCCTGGCGCGTAAAAGGTGAACGTGCACTAGAAAAGCATATTAAGGCCTTCGTACTACCAGATGGCGGCCCTGCCAGTCGCAACACATCTGACGCTATTCGTACAATGCAAATGCTTATTCTAGTACGCAGCACCTACATTGATGTAAACGCTGACTTGCCACCGTGGGTACAAGTGACATTGGACAGATTAGCACCGTTTGTACGCGCAATGCGGCACGGAGACGGTACTTTTGCACATATCGGCGGCGTGTCAGCCGAAGGTGGTCACGGCACAGATGCAATCCTTGCGGCAAGTGAAGCAAAAGGCAAAGCCATTGAAAACGCGCTGCACACTGGAGTTCAGCGTGTCGTTGCAAACACCACAACACTAATTGTGGACACAGGCACACCGCCTGCACCTCATCTGTCATTTAAAACCGCGGCAGCCACCAGCGCCTTTGAGCTTTCTTCTGGGCAAGAACGCATCATCGTTAACATGGGCCCAGCAACAGCAAGGGGCCCATTGGCAGACCTTGCCACAATGGCGCGTACGACAGCTGCAAACTCCACACTGATCATTGCTGATAAAAACAGTAATAAGATTATGAGTGACGGCACACTCGGTGCCGGTGTTAGCGAAATACAAACAACCCGCGAAACGTTAGAAAATAGCGTCTCCATCAAGACAATTCATAATGGCTACGAGAAGCGTTTCGGTGTTTTGCACGAGCGCACCTTAAAGCTTAAGAATGATGGCCGGCGGCTTAATGGCCACGACAGATTATCTGGCCGAAAACTTAAGAAACTTGAAGGGCAAGTTGTTACGTTGCGGTTTCATCTACACGCTGGGGTGTCTGCACTGAAAGCACCAGATGGACGCATTACGCTTGAAACGCGAGGCGGTAAAACATGGATATTCGATGTGGAAGGCCTAACCGCAGAAATTGATGACAGTCTTTATTTGTCACAACCCGACAACCCGCAAGCCAGCAAACAAATTATCATTTCCAGCACCGCAGATGGCAAAAGGCCGCTAGTAATCAATTGGACACTCACAGAAATAGGCATATAACGCCCCGCGCAACATGCAATGTGCGGTAGATCAATTAAGAGGCAATCTAGCTCATGACAACTGTTTCGATCAAACGCGCACTTCTCTCTGTATCTGACAAAACCGGGCTAATAGAGCTAGGCAAGGCACTAGCGGATACCGGGGCAGAAATACTATCTACAGGTGGATCTGCAAAGACGCTTCGCGATGCTGGTGTGCCCGTTAAAGAAGTTGCAGAACACACCGGCTTCCCTGAAATGATGGATGGCCGCGTTAAAACCCTGCACCCAACCATCCATGGCGGATTATTAGCACTGCGAGATAACGCTGGTCATGTTGCTTCAATGAACGAACACGACATTGGGCCAATCGATCTAGTAGCTATTAACCTTTATCCATTCGAAGCAACCGTTAAATCCGGCGCAGATTTTGAAGCATGTATTGAAAATATCGACATTGGCGGGCCAGCCATGGTGCGCTCTGCAGCAAAAAACCATGGATTTGTTACCATTATAACGGACCCGGTAGACTATGCAGCCGTTATCACCGAAATTACCGAGCACGGCGGCACAACACTTGATACGCGCCGCAATCTTGCAGCGAAAGCATATGCTCGAACAGGGTCTTATGATGCTGCAATTGCGCAGTGGTTTACAAACCAGAACGATGAAACCTTCCCTGACCGCCTACCTTTTGCCGGTGAGAAAAAACAAGTCTGTCGTTACGGTGAAAACCCACACCAAGCCGCAGCTTTTTACAGTAATGGTGAAAATCGTCCTGGTATTGCCACGGCTACACAACACCAAGGCAAGGAATTGTCTTACAACAACCTAAATGACACTGACGCAGCTTTTGAGTTGGTTAGCGAATTTGATCCAGCAACACCAACAGTGGCCATCATTAAGCACGCAAACCCATGCGGTGTTGCAAAAGGTGCAACTCTTCTGGACGCTTACAAGAAAGCGCTCAAATGTGATCCTGTATCTGCGTTTGGCGGTATTGTGGCGCTAAATGGCACACTGGACGCTCAAACTGCTGAAGCAATCATTGAGATATTCACAGAAGTTATTATTGCACCTGACGCCACAGACGAAGCTATTGCCCTTCTTGGCACCAAGAAAAACCTGCGCCTACTAACAACAGGCGGTCTGGCTGACCCACAGCAAAGTGCGCAAATGGTTAAAACAGTTGCCGGTGGTTTCCTTGTCCAAAACCGCGATACGGGACGTATTATGGAAGAAGACCTGAAGATAGTGACACAACGCAAACCGAGCACGCAGGAAATGGCAGATATGCTGTTTGCTTTTCAGGTTGGCAAACATGTAAAATCAAACGCAATTGTATATGTGCGTGACGGCATGACAGTTGGTGTCGGTGCCGGTCAAATGAACCGCAGAGATAGCAGCCGCATTGCCGCACTACGTGCCGGTGAAGCTGCTGAAATGGCCGGTGACAGTGAAAGCCTTGCAATCGGAAGTGTTGTAGCTTCTGACGCTTTCTTTCCATTTGCTGACGGCCTTCTAGCCGCCGCAGAAGCCGGGGCAACAGCCGTTATTCAGCCTGGCGGCAGCATGCGTGATCAAGAGGTAATCGATGCCGCAAATGAAGCAGGTCTTGCCATGGTATTTACCGGCATGCGTCACTTCCGGCATTAGGGTCAACGACAATGTATCAGCAGTTTCGGTCAGCAACACAGGAAGATGTCGATTATATTCTTGAACTGGAAGCCTTGCCTCAAAGCAGGTTTGTCCACGGCAATGATCGTGCAGGCCATGTTGCTAATCTTAATGATTCAACGATGCAGTATTTCATTGCTGAAGATATCAACGCAAATAGGCTTGGCTTTGCACTGTTACATGAAGAAGAAGACGGTACTCTGGAATGGCGGCGGATAATTATTGAAGCAACCGGCGGCGGCATTGGTCGTGCCTTCATGGTTGCTTTAATCAAACGTTTTGACGCCAACAGCGTACCCAAAATATGGCTTGATGTTTATGAACAGAACATCAAGCCCCAACGCTTGTACCAGTCGCTAGGTTTTGTCGTGACAAAGCGTATTCCTTATGAAGGCGAACCAAAAGGCACGCTCGTTATTATGGAACGTGCACACCCTTGACGGAAACCACCCACGCTTTCATAGTTATAGAGACAGCATCCATATAATAGAGCACAATACACCATGGTAACTTCATTGATCATTATTGACGACTTTCTGAAGGATCCACATGCCCTGCGCGACCTTGCTCTGAAGCAAAACTATCCAGAGTATGACAAATTACCGCCATTTCCGGGGCGCAATTCAGAACACCGACAGGTCATCAATGGCTTAGATCGTAAGATATCCGAGATTGTGGGCGAACCACTTGTGCCAGTTGAAGGTACCTCTTATGCCAAATTTCGCCTGGCTCTGGACGGCGATAAAGGAACGCATAGTGTTCATATTGACAACGTGCACTGGACTTCAATTTTATTTCTGACGCTACCTGAGCATTGTCAAGACGGCACACATTTGTTTCATCACATTGAAACAGGTACAGACCGCGCGCCCTACCACCGAGACGAATATTCAAAATACGGCGGTGCCACCACACAGCAAGAAGTGCTTGATAACTCTGTCAACAAAGACTCCAACGACCCGTCTAAATGGGGAAAAATAATGACAGTGCCTATGCGCTTCAATCGCATGATGCTGTTCCGGCCCCAACAATGGCATGATGCGGGTCTCAGTTTTGGTGATTGCCCTGAAAATGGTCGTTTGGTGTATCTGAGCTTTTACAACAACGCGAACGGCTGAAACATATAAACGAACAGGCACGATACTGTGAGAAAATCTCTAATCATTGTTGATGACTTCCTGAACGATCCGCATGCGCTACGCGATATTGCGTTAAAGCAGGAGTACCCAACTGAGAAAGGATCACGCAACTATCCGGGGCGCAACTCTCGCTATTCACAGATTATCAATGGTTTTGATCAAAAAATCCGCGAAATTATCGGCGAACCCATCGTGCCAGAGTTAACGGCCTCTCATGCAAAGTTTCGCCTTGCCTTGGAAGGCGACGAAGGAAAGGACGGCGTTCACATAGACCCTGTGAACTGGACCGTTATTCTTTATCTAACACTTCCAGAACACTGCAAAGGTGGCACCCACCTGTTCCGACACATTGAGACAAATTCAGATCACGCCCCTTTTAACGAGCAGCAGATGCTGGATATGGGATATTCCGATCAAGACGTTTTCATGAAGAATGTTATTGATAAAAACACCAATGACCGCAGCAAATGGGAAGAGTTAACTACAATTCCCATGCGCTTTAATCGCCTTGTTATTTTGAAACCTCAACAGTACCACGATGCAGGCATTAGTTTTGGCGACTGTCCAGAAAACGGCAGACTGGTTTATATTTGTACGTATAATTAATGTATTTGATCCTGATGAGGGAGAATGACCGTGATTAGGTCTGTCATTGTTGTAGATGATTTTTTAAAAGACCCAAATATTCTGCGTAATGCTGCACTTGCTCAGAATTATCCCAAACTGGACACACCACAAGTTTATCCGGGGCGCGATTCTGAGTTTCGGCAAGTCATCAATGGTTTTGATCAGAAAATATGCGAGCTGATTGGCGAACCTGTTGTGCCTGTGATGACATCTTCACATCAGAGGTTTCGCCTTGCTTTGGAAGGTGAAAAAGGTACAGATAGCGTGCACATCGACAATGTGCATTGGACCGTTATTCTTTACCTGACATTGCCTGAACATTGTCAGGGCGGTACACACCTGTACCATCACATCGAAACAGGCACCGACCGCGCGCCCTATAACTCTCACGAACTTGCTGAACTAGGCTTTCAAAGTCAGGAAGAGTTTCTGGACGGCGTTATCAATGCAAACACAAATGACTCCAGTAAATGGGAAGAGATAATGACAATTCCTATGCGGTTTAACCGGTTGCTTATTATCAAGCCGCAACAATATCATGATGCAGGGATAAGTTTTGGTGATACGCCGGAAAATGGTCGTTTGGTTTATGTAAGTGCATACAATTATCCAAACGCACCAAGGATGGCAAACCCGTCATAAGTTGTTATGCTTCCATTTGGGCATATGATCACTAGGTGTGATCCATAAGGGGGATAGATTTATGTTTCGGATAGTTCAAATAATGTCATTAATTTTAATGGCATTCTCGGGCGTTGGCACAACAAGCAGTCAGGAAAACACAGGCACATACGCCCTTGTCGGCGGCATGCTCATTGATGGTTACGAAGCACCACCCGTTCACAACGCTGTTGTCCTGGTTGAGGGTAACCGGATCATTGCCGCTGGCCCAGCACATGAAGTGACAGTACCTGACGGCACACCCATTATCGACACACGCGGCAAAACAATTATGCCCGGGCTGATCGATATGCATATTCACCTCGACCTTATCGGGCACGGGGACTACGACGAGTATTACAAGTTTCTGCGCGGCACCGAACGCCTTCCAGAAGTCATGCCTATTGCAGCCAAGCACATGATGCGAGCCGGCGTTACCACTGGCGTCGACCTTGGTAGCCCGTTTGATATCCTCGAAACGCGCGACCGTATTCGCCGCGGCGAAATTCCAGGTCCGCGTCTTGTCATCTCAGGCCCATGGATTACGCGCATAAAGCTGGACGGTGTACCGGACAGTTATCAGATTGTTATTAGCAGCCCGGAAGAAGCTGCGGAAAAAACACTGGAGCTCATTGAGCGCGGTTCAGACGTTATCAAAACATGGCTCGGGCTAACCCGTGATGATCTAAAAGCCATTGTTAAGGCTGCACATAGTAAAGGTGTCAAAGTACATTCTCACCTTTATAAAGTGCCTGCCATGTGGGACGCAATAGCTGCCGGCGTTGATGTTATGCAGCATGTTGGTAGTGCTAAAATGCCGCCATACCCTGAAAACTTACTCCGCAAAATCACAGAAGATCGCATACCTGTTATTCAAACAATTGCGCATCGTATCTGGGTGTACCCTGCCACGACAGATAACCCAAGCCGTTTAGACACGCCCGAATTACAGGCCGATATCCCTGATGATATCTATGCTGAAATGCAGCGCAGCTTTAAGAATTTTCGCGCATTGTCATATTTTAAAGACACACCCGACGAAATTCGTCATTCCAAAATCAATGCCCGTCAATTTATTGAAGCCAATGCCTACATGGGTGTCGGCACCGATGCCGCCAGCCCGTTAAACTTCCACACAGAAGCAATGTGGCGCGAAATGGCAGCGCTTGTTGACAGCGGCATGACACCGGCGCGTGTTATCACCGCAGCTACAAAAACAGGTGCTGAGATTTTAGGCAAAGGCAAAGAACTTGGCACTATTCAGGCGGGTAAACTGGCGGACATCATCGTTGTCGATGGCGATCCACTGTTTGATATCAACGCGATGAAGTATGTCGCCGTCACCATCAAGGATGGTCGTGTGTGGTTTGATAAGAAATACACCACAGATGCACTGACAAAAATTGGCACTGCATTTTAATCAGTCTATACCTAATCCAGAGCCGCTTTGATCTTGTCAGCAAACATATCAAGGCGGCTTTGCTCGTAGGGTATAGCAGGTACAACGCCCCACACCGGCCCCGGCCACGCCGCGTCTGTTTCAAAGCGTGCGATTACATGTACATGAAGTTGCGGCACCATATTACCAAGCGCCGCCACATTCATTTTATCCGCACCTGTAACAGCCTCACAGCATTTCGAAACGTGTGTTATTTCGTGCATCAATGTTTGCTGGTTAGCGTCAGATAATTGATGAATTTCACGGATACCCGCTATTTGCGGCACCAAAAGCAGCCACGGATAGTTTGCATCATTAATTAAGCGTACCTCACAGAGTGAAAGCATCGTTACGTGAGCCGAATCTTGCGCCAGTTGTGGATGTAGCTCAAATGATTGATGTGTTTCATTCATTGTACGGACGCCGCTTTGCTGATCAGCGCTTCAAAGAAAGCAACTTGGCGTACCAGATCATCACGGTGCATGGCTTCGTTGGTGCCGTGAATGCGCTTGAGGTCACCGGGACGAAACACAAAAGGCGTAAAGCGGTATACATCATCAGATACACCATAATAAAACCGGCCATCAGTCGCTTGAACAGTCAGCGTCGGTGCAGTGGGGATAGGGCCAAACACATCTTTAATTGTTCCTGCGATCATCGTGTAACCCTCACTGTCAGTGGATGACATGCTGGTAGCATCACGGCCACCAAGCTGTTCAACAACCACGCGGGGATCATCAATAATCCGCCTGGCGCGCTCAATCACACCGGCAACAGTATCACGCGGATGTATGCGGTAATTCACGATAGCCTCACCGTATTGCGGCAAGATATTGGACTTTGTTCCTGACTGCATCATGGTAAAGGCCGTTGTTGTATGCATGAAGGCTGCAAGGGTTGGGTTTTCCGCTAACTGGTCGCGCAGTAACGGGCGTGTAGCCCACAAATTTGCAATGGCAACACGCGCACCAAAATCCATTTCGGGCGCAACCGACATTAAAAAGCGTTCCAGATTTTCATCCAACACCAGTGGATAAGGATTGTCCGTTACCAGATACCCTGCACGCGCCGCAAGGCTTGCTGCTGTGAATCGTTTAGGCGCACTTGAATGGCCTCCTTCATCTTCTGCCGAAAGCTTCAATGTAACGGAGCCTTTTTCGCCCAATGATATAAGCGCAACGGTGCTCTCCACACCTGGCACCGCCCCTTCAACCATGGCAGAGCCTTCATCAATCAGCCACGAAAACTGTATCCCGCGTGCCTTCAGCAAAGCAGCCATTGCGCTGGCACCACCGCCACCAATTTCTTCATCATGGCCAAACATCAGGTAAACGTCGCGGTTTGGCACAAAACCTTGTTGGGCAAGTTTCTCTATAGTTTCCATCAAGGCGATCAGCATGCCTTTGTCATCCATTGCTCCGCGACCCCAGATCACGCCGTCATCATCAATGATGCCCGCAAAAGGGTCGTGCTGCCAATCTGCAAGACCAAATGCCGGCACAGGCACCACATCCATGTGTGCTGTAAAAGCAATAGGTTTCTTTGTGGCATCGCTACCAGGCCATCGGTAGATAAGAGAGTAATCTGCCACAACCTCCCTGTTCATGGCCACATGCGCCGCAGGGTATGTGTCTTGAAGAAAGGCGTGAAAACCAGCAAAGGCGGCATGGTCCGGCGCTGCACCGTCACCTGTGCTAATTGTTTTAAAACGAATCGCAGCAGCAAGATTTTGCGCGTAACGGTCACGCACTTCTGGTGGGGCTGAAATTTCCTGCATTGCAATAGGAGCTCTGGCAGGCAACAACATTAGCGTTCGCGCCACCGCAATAACAGCAACAAGGGTAATACCGCCGATAATAATAAGAGCCAACCGTTTCACAAAACATCCCCCGGACACAAGCCATGTTTATACAGACTTCAGTAATTGAATTTTGTGTAATGTAGAGCGAGATGTCCATGTGTGCAAAAAAAGGGAGGCGAACCTCCCTTTTTAAAAATGGTTTATGGCATTTACGCATGACCAACGAGCTACAGCATTATGATCATGTAGTCATTTTTTATTTAGCCGCGATTAGGTACAGGCTTTGGCGCCGGTTTCTTAGCTGCCATTTCTTTTGCCCATGCAATCGCATCCATACACTTCTTCTCAGCGGCCTTTTTATCCGCCTCAGAACCTTTTTCTGCTTCTTTTTTGAGGTTAATGCACTGAATTTCAGCGCGTGTCATTGGGTCGAGCAGTTTATCATTTTCATCAACCGGTTTCGGTTGATCTTGCGCCGCCGCACCCATTGTCATGCCAAGTATAGTTGCTGTTAATACAATTGCTTTTTTACCGTAAGTCATCGTTCAATTCTCCATAATGCGGATGATCAAAGGATGAAGTTGTTTTAACAAACCCCGCGCATTTTCGGTGTCAGGTTGACCTCACAACCTCACCGCACGAATACGTATCCACCCATATGTGCCCCCGCATCCGATGTAGATGAATATGATCTGTCAATGTGCCGAAAATTGGCCGGAAAGAAGGCGATACCGCGTTCTTATCAAACAATATATACCTAATCATCAGGGCGTAATAACATCAATATTTACAATACTTTATCTTTAAATTTGCAGATATTAATTACTTTGCATTTGCCGCAATCAGGCTTGCGGGCCTTGCAAATATAGCGTCCATGCAGGATCAACCAGTGATGCGCATGCATACGAAATGGCTCGGGAATCACCTTCTCCAGCGCTCGTTCTACCTGCAGCACATTCTTGCCCGGTGCAAGACCTGTGCGATTTGACACACGGAAAATATGTGTGTCCACCGCGCACGTTGGATGGCCAAATGCAATGTTCCGCACAACAAGCGCCGTTTTGCGGCCCACACCCGCAAGCGACTCGAGCTCTTCTTGCGTTTCCGGCACTTGCGACCCAAACTTGCTCACCAAATCTTCACAACATTTCATTACATTTTTAGCTTTGGTGTTAAAAAGCCCAATGGTTTTGATGTGCTCTTTCACACCGTCAAGACCCAACGCCAACATCTTCTCCGGCGTATCCGCAATAGGCCACAGGTTTTTCGTTGCTTTGTTTACGCCAACATCGGTCGCCTGCGCCGATAAAAGAACCGCAATAAGAAGCGTGAACGGGTTAACATAGTCAAGCTCACCTTCGGGGTTTGGGTCATCGGTCGCCAGCACATCGAAGAAATTGAAAATATCTGTACGGTTCAATTTTGAATATTTGCCAGCCATTAACCAATATCCCTTGCCAGTTCATCAACAACACGCACCAATCGCTTTAAGTCCACATCCCGGGACAGACGGTGATCACCTCCCGGCACCAGAATTACTTCCGTATCATTGCCTGTCAGATTAGCCGCAATACTTATCGCCGTTTGCCAAGGCACATCAGGATCTTCAGTGCCCTGGATTAAACGCACAGGTATGTCCAAATGGATAGGGCCGTGGTTTACACGGTTCTTCCAACCATCATCAAACAGGTCGCGGGTAAAAATATACGGGTCCGGGCCGTATTCAGAATACACTTCCAGCCGACCCGTACGCGAAATTGTTTGCCGGTCTTCCGCCGATAACTCTTCCCAGTGACGGGTGGTAAAATCAGGTGCAGCAGCAATGCCAACCAATGCCTTCACACGGCTTCGGCGTGCTTTCGCAGCTAATAAAGACACCCATCCACCCATAGATGAGCCCACCAGAATTTGTGGTCCTTGTGTCAGCGCATCAAGTACTGCAAGCGCATCCTGCGTCCACAAACCAATGGTGCCGTCTGCAAACACACCAGACGATTGGCCGTGCCCCATGTAATCAAAGCGAAGGAAAGAGCGGCCCATTTGCCTGCAATATGCTTCAAGTGTCAGCGCTTTACTGCCTTCCATGTCACTCATGAAGCCACCAAGAAACACAACACCAGGGCCTGCACCTTCTGTTTTATGATAAGCGATTCTGGTGCCGTGAGTGCTCTCAAAAAATGACGGCTGTGTCATATAGCTTCCCGTATTGCTGAATTGTGGCTTGTGGGTGACCCTAACAGGCCTGTTTTTAAGGCTCAATAGCTGAAAACCCTAGCCTTTGCTTGACTTGCGCGCAGGCTACCGCTAACCCGCTTGTTCCATTAATTTTAATCACGGATCAAGAGGATACCATGAGCGATAACAATAGTGCCCAAAACCCGGTCAATCTGCGTCTGCCCGACGGCAGCGTACGCACATTTGATGGTCCGGTGACAGGCACGACGTTGGCATCCGATATTGGACCGGGATTACTCAAGGCCGCACTTGCCATTCGTGTGAATGGTGATGTGTGGGATTTGTCACGCGAAATCATCGCCGACGCCGACGTTGCCATCATCACTAAAAATGATGAGGAAGAAGCACTGGATATTCTGCGCCACGACTGTGCACACGTTATGGCCGAAGCAGTGCAGGAACTGTTTCCCGGCACACAGGTTACTATTGGTCCCAACATTGAAGATGGTTTCTTCTATGATTTTGCACGCGACAAGCCCTTCACCGAGGAAGATCTCGCGGTAATTGAAGCGCGCATGCATGAAATTGTGAAGCGCAACGAAGACATCACACGTGAAGAGTGGGACCGCGACGAGGCGATCAAGCATTTCGCATCTATTGGTGAAAAGTACAAAGCCGAGATTATTCGGGATTTGCCAGAAAGCGATACAATCACAGTTTACCGTCAGGGCGAATGGAAAGACCTGTGCCGTGGGCCTCACTTACCGTCTACCGGCAAACTTGGTGACGCTTTCAAACTGATGAAAGTTGCTGGAGCTTATTGGCGCGGCGACAGCAAAAACGAAATGCTGACACGCATTTACGGCACTTGCTGGCGCGACAAAAAAGAACTGCGCGCCTACCTGCACCGACTTGAAGAAGCCGCAAAACGAGACCACCGTAAGCTCGGTAAGGAAATGGGCTTGTTCCATTTGCAGGAAGAGGCGCAAGGTTCAGTTTTCTGGCACCCACAAGGCTACAAGGTGTGGCTGGAGCTTGAGAAATACATCCGCGGTCGCCTTGGTGACAGCGGGTACAGCGAGATCAAAACACCACAACTTCTGGACAGCAAGCTTTGGGAGCAATCAGGCCATTGGTCCAAGTTCCGAGAAAACATGTTTGTTGTGCCTGATGAAACACCAAACACTGAAGAAGACGCACCCGTCATTTCCGGTACTGCAAAGTTGATGGCTTTGAAGCCAATGAACTGCCCTGCACATGTGCAAGTGTTCAAGCAAGGCATCAAAAGCTACCGCGATCTGCCAATCCGGTTTGCGGAATTTGGTTGTTGTCACCGCAACGAAGCACACGGAGCTTTGCATGGCTTGATGCGCGTTCGCCAAATGACACAGGATGACGGCCACATTTTCTGCCGCGAAGATCAGGTAACGGAAGAAAGTGTTGCCTTTTGTGAATTGCTGGCAAGTGTATACAGCGACCTTGGCTTCCCTGAGTTTAAGGTATTGCTGGCAACGCGCCCTGATGTGCGTGCAGGTACCGATGAAATTTGGGACAAAGCTGAGGCTGCGCTAGAGCAAGCGCTGCGTTCTCGCGGCATCGACTTTGAATATGCGCCAGGTGAAGGTGCGTTTTATGGACCGAAGCTTGAGTTTCACCTGTCAGACGCTATTGGTCGTACATGGCAGTGCGGAACACTGCAGACTGATTTCGTACTACCGGAACGGTTGGACGCAACATATGTTGGTGAGGACGGGACAAAATACCGCCCTGTCATGCTACACCGCGCTATTCTTGGTACATTGGAGCGTTTCCTCGGCATCATGATCGAGCATTACGCAGGCCGTCTACCTTTGTGGCTAGCACCGACTCAGGCTGTGGTAACGCCCATTACATCGGATGCCGATGATTATGCGATCCGTGTACACGCAGCACTTGAAGCAGCAGGAATGCGGGCCTCACTTGATCTCAGAAACGAAAAGATCAACTACAAAGTACGGGAACACAGCCATGCTAAAGTACCTGCCATTGTGGTTGTTGGTCAGCGCGAGGCAGAAAATGAACAGGTAAGTATTCGCCGCATTGGTTCTAAAGACCAAACTGTACTTGGCCTTAGTGAGGCGATATCTGCGCTAAGTAAAGAAGGGCGCATGCCTGGAGCATAATAAACGAACCGTTTCACGGCTTTGCAAGAGCCGCGTTAACGGGTATAGTAACAAAGGATCGAGGCTTGAAATATTCATGCTTCGACCCCAAATCTGATGAAACAGTCACAGGAGACTAGACATACGTAGAGGGAATTTTGCGGGACCACCTAAACAGGAAGGACCGCGCGTAAACAATAGTATTAGCGCCAACCAGGTGCGATTGATCGGTGCAGAAGGTGAAAACCACGGCGTAGTATCACATGAGCAGGCAATGATAATTGCCAAGGATAGTGGGCTTGATCTCGTAGAAATATCACCAAACGCTGAACCCCCCGTATGTAAGGTTCTCGACTTCGGAAAGTTCAAATACGAACAGCAGAAGAAAGCCAACCTCGCGCGTAAAAACCAAAAGACGCAAGACATCAAAGAGATAAAGATGCGTCCGGGCATTGATGTGCACGACTATCAGACAAAACTGAAAAAAGTACATCAGTTCATCGAGAACGGTGACAAAGTGAAAATGACCATCCGTTTCCGTGGCCGTGAAATGGCACACCAGCAGCTTGGCATGGAAGTGCTGAGCCGTGTGGCAGAAGAAATGGAAGAAACAGCCAAAATCGAAGCGCGCCCTAAAATGGAAGGGCGGCAAATGATTATGGTGATCGCACCTAAATAATCTGCTTTGCAATTTATACTAACAAACAGTTTTAAAGCCGGCCTTAGGGTCGGTTTTTTATTGCGTAAGGCTTAAACCCTCAATCAATGACCATTATTCATACTTTTCACAGCAATATTCACCTATATTCAATTGGCATTCCCAGCAAGACTTCAAAAGAATGGCTTGTGTTATCAATAAGCTAACCGTCACACAATCCATAAAGTGGCACAAAGGAGACCAACATGAAGTTTGGCGATTACATAAGGCAGAAACGGGAGACCACAGGCTGGACCCAGCCCGAGGCCGCAGCGAAGGCAGATATTGAACAATCATACCTATCCAAGCTTGAAACCGGGAAAAGCTACCCATCCGAAGAGGTGTTTAACAAGCTGGTAAACACCCTTGACCTAAACATCGAAGAAATGGCACGCACTGTTGGGTCGCAAGAGCTAACCAGGCTGCGTGAAATTAAGGATGTACGTGCTATTGTACTGCAACGGCAACAAAACCAGCAACGCTTCATGCGCAGTTGGCTTATTGCCGGCCTCGTGATGCTAGTGATAGCTGGCGGTGTACTTGGCATGTCAATCTCAATGGTAGCAGACGCAAAAGCCGACTACATGTATCGCTCCGAAGGTGTGATACTTGAAGGAGAGCCAACCAATGTGTTTGAGTTGATCAAGCTTGGTGCCAGACCTAGCGTAAAACCTCTCAAAGACAGAATTGCATACGACTTTCAAAAGCTTGAACAACACCAAGGCAACGAATACATCAAGCCGGTTGAGGGTGGTTACAGGCACTACCAACTGTATGCCTCCATGCCTCAATATGATTTCCGACTTATTGGTTGGCATTTAACTATTGGTTTCATGCTGTTGTTTGGCGGCCTCGCAAGTTTTTACATCGCGCGGCGCTGGCAATAAGCCAAAGACATTAAAACCAGCCTATAGGCTGGTTTTTTGTTGTGTAAATTGCAACATTTGCCCAGAATGGCCTCCTTTGTGTTCCCTCAAATGAGCAGGTGAATTATGGATCTTGTTGGCATGCGCACTTTCTGTCGGACGGTTGAGGAAGGAAACCTGACCGCGGCAGCCAAAGCGCTACACATTACAAAATCTGTTGCATCACGCCGCATTCAAGCACTAGAGGGTGATCTGGGCATACGCTTGCTGGCACGCACGACACGCGGTGTCACACCTACAGACTCAGGCGAACAGTTCTACGCGCGCTGCCTGACCATCCTCGCAGATGTCGAAGACGCCAAACAAGCCGTTAAAGGCACAAATGATAATTTGGAAGGTCACCTCCGCATTACCGCGCCGCGCAGTTTCGCAGACAGTAATCTAGGCGCACCGCTTACAGCCTTCATGAAATTGCACCCAGGTTTAACATTTGATCTGCATTTGTCAGATGAGCGCGTTGATGTCATTAGTGGAGGTTATGATCTAGCCTTACGCATCGCACAAAACCTTAACGACACCAGTTTGATAGCTAAAAAGCTTACCAACATACGCGGGCATATTGTTGCTAGCCCGGCATATATTGAACAACACGGCACACCTCGCTCACCAGACGAGTTGAAAGATCATAACTGTGTTTTCTATGCTAACGTGGCCGCCAGTGAACAATGGAAGTTTGTCGGTGCTCACGGCACTCACTCAGTACGCGTGAAAGGTGCCATGACAACAAACTCAGGTGTCATGCAGCTGGCTGTTGCAAAAGCCGGGCTTGCTGTTGTTTCATTGCCGCGCTTCTTCCTGCGTGACGCATTGGATAACGGTAAGGTTGTTACATTACTTGATGATTGGGACCACCCCGAAAGGTCTTTATATGCACTTTATCCGGAACGACGCCTTTTGCCCTTGAAGGTTCGTATTCTGGTTGATTTTCTGAGTGACTGGTTTGCCAATACAGAAAATAATCAACATATCTGACAAGATACCCTGTTCGCATATTTGCAACACTGGTTTGTGCTTTCCCTGACTAGTGCAAACCGTTCTCCCTATCTATCTCTTGTGGCAAGGAAACAAATAACTTCAGGAGAAGAATAATGGGCTTGCTTGTTGACGGTAAATGGGTTGATCAGTGGTATGATACCAAATCAACTGGCGGGCGCTTTGTGCGCAAAGAAAGCCAGTTTAGAAACTGGATTACACCCGATGGCTCTGCTGGGCCAACGGGCTCAGGCGGCTTTACAGCAGAAGCTGACCGCTATCACCTTTATGTTTCATATGCTTGCCCGTGGGCGCACCGTACATTGATTATGCGTGCACTTAAGGGACTTGAGGGCATGATCAGCGTATCGGTTGTCGGCATGACAATGCTGGAAAATGGCTGGACCTTTGATGAGCAGGACGGCAGCACAGGTGATGCCTTGTTTGGAAGCGAATTTATGCATCAAATTTATACACAGGCAGATAGTCAATATACTGGGCGCGTAACGGTGCCTGTATTGTGGGACAAAAAAACGGGCACAATCGTCAACAATGAAAGTGCTGATATCATCCGCATACTTAATACGGCTTTTGATGAATTGGGCACAAAACCCGGCGACTATTGGCCCGAGACACAGCATAAAGCCATCGAAGAGATTAATGCTCGTATTTATGACACTGTTAATAACGGTGTATACAAAGCTGGCTTTGCCACCACACAGGCAGCCTATGAAGAAGCACTAACACCCCTGTTCGATTCGCTTGATTGGCTAGAGGATATACTCAGCAAACAGCGTTACTTGCTAGGTAAAGGTTTAACCGAAGCTGACATTCGCCTGTTCACTACATTAGTGCGCTTTGACCCCGTCTATGTCGGCCATTTCAAGTGTAATATCCGTATGATCAAGGACTATCCGAATCTTTGGGCATACACCCGAGACATCTATAGCCAGAGCGGTGTTGCTGAAACTGTGCATATGGATCATATCAAAACGCACTACTACGGTAGCCACAAAACCATTAACCCAACCGGTGTTATTCCTGCTGGCCCTCGGCTGGATCTAACCAGGCCACATGGCAGAGAAAGCATGTAAGTTGCGGCTTCTGTATAATTAAGGTTCTGCCGCTTTCGTATTCTCGATAGCGGCAGGCATATCCGCGAGTAGCACTGTAATTAATGTATCAAGGGTTTTGGATGCATCATCTTTGCGCATGATATGCGACCGGGTCCATACATGCACATATCCGTCCGTTCGGATAAGGCGCAAGCTTAGTATATTATTACCATTTCCATCGCGGCTGATAGTGCCCGCAATTAAATAATCCACCTCTAGCCACCGCGACACATCACCCATACCCAAAGCGCGCTCTGGGTCACCGAACAGCTCTGCTGCTGACACAACCTCAACAACGCTCTGTTTTTCGGAAATCTGAGATGCAACACGCACAGACATTTCTTTAAGAACAGGTGTCTGCGTTTTCCCCTCAACACTGCTGTGAAACGGCATAACGGCAAGCCGCAACGGTACACTCTCGGGTACCGTGTCTGACACAAACCAAAACACTGAAAATATAACAGCAACAAGAGCCACGAGAAGAATAGCTATAGAACGCCGAGACACATTGATCTGGCCATCAAGGGCATCCACTGTACCAATGAACCTGTAACCAACCTTGGGCAAGGTCTCGATATAGCGAGGATTCTTCGAGCTATCATCAAGAACTCGCCGAATGTCACGAATGCAGGCGTTGATCCCATGGTCAAACTCGATAGTGCGGTCATGCCAGATCGTCTCACGTATTGTATCACGTGTTACCACGTCACCAGCATTTTCAACCAACAAGGCAAGCACCGCAGCAGACTGATGCTTTAATGACATAATCTGTGCATCGCGCTTCAAAACAAGCGTGTTCGGCTCAAACACAAATGCGCCAAACCGGTATGATGTGTGTGTGGTGTCCCTCATCATACAATCGTAGCAAAACACCAAGCTTCGCGCGACGTCAGAATAACAGTACATAAAAAATACAGGTCAATTTAGTTGGGCAACTACAGTGCTCTAACTAGCCTGATCCTCACAACAAGCGGTTTCGCCCGCAGTTACGACAACAAAATACCGCATAGGCGGATAATGTGAGGATAGAAACATGGTTAAACAAAACATCATTTCCGGCTTGCTGTTGTTCTGCATCAGCATCGTGCTCGGCCCATATATGATGCGGGGTTTGCAAAAAGAAGAAGCGCAGGTTGCTGCCAATACAGAACTACGTGAAGCGTTTGGCGCTTTATCTGCCGCCCGCAAAGCAGCAGACAGTCAATCAACCACAGAACAGACAGAAGCTGCAACACCGCTTGATGTAGCAACAGCACGCGCTGCGACCGCGCACGTAAACTACGCTTTCGCAGGCTTCCGCAAAAGCCACATTACAATGACCCACGCACACGGCAACCTACAGGGTATGTTTAATATTCTTGTAGGCTTGTTTCTTGCTCGCATCGCTATCAACCGCTGGCAAATGCAGATTATAAGCTGGGGTATGATTGCGGGTTCATGGATTATGGTTGGTGCGCTTATGCTTGGTAATATGTTTGGTCAACGCTGGGCATTTCAAGCAATTGCATCTGGCGGCACTGTTCTCATTCTTGCTCTTTTTGCCTTAACCTTAGCGGTAATCATTAAAGGTTTTAAGGAAGACAACCCAAGCTTAACGAGCTCATCCTAGAGCGGCCAAGGTTGCAAGTCGGTGTTGCACACATGCGAACACCGGTTTGCAACCTACCGCACTACCAGCGAAAGGCACCAGTGCCTATCTTTTCTCCATGTTATAATAAACTCGGAGAAACACGATGAAACATCGTTCAATTCAAACACTATTTCCTGCACAGGCCGTTCCGGAAGGAAAGGGTGTTACCGTTCATCGTTCTATAGGGCGAAAAGGGATGAGCAAACTAGACCCTTTTTTGTTGCTGGATGAAATGGATATTAAAGCCGATGCCAAAGGCGTTGGTTTTCCTGAACATCCTCACCGCGGATTTGAAACCGTTACCTATATGTTGTCCGGTAGTATGCAACACCGCGACACTGCGGGAAATAAAGGCGAAATTGGCCCTGGTGAAGCACAATGGATGACAGCTGGGCGTGGTATTGTGCATTCAGAAATGCCAACTTCAACCGGGACAGACATTGCCGGGTTTCAACTTTGGGTAAATCTACCGGCCAAAGACAAGATGAAAGCACCCCGATACCAAGACGTGGCATATGACACGATCCCTACGTTGAGAGGTGATGGCTTCACCGCACGGGTCGTGGCTGGCACGCTACTGGGCACAGAAGGGCCAGTGAAAGAGATTGCTGTCAAACCACTATTTGCAGATGTTACCTTAACAGACAACGGCACAATTTCACTACCATTACCTACTGATCACACTGCCTTTGTTTATGGGGTCACTTCACTGTTTGACATAGAAGGAAAAACGGTCGCACCGCGCACACTTGCTGTGCTTACATCCGGCGACATATTACAAGTTTCCGGCGATGCAGGTACACGTTTTATTCTGGTTGCCGGTGCGCCTCTTCATGAGCCCGTTGCACGTTACGGCCCGTTTGTGATGAACACGCGTGAAGAGATTATGCAAACACTGGACGACTGGAACAACGGGAGCTTTATTGAAGCTCGATAGCATTTATTCGCCTGCACGCTCAGGCGTGCAGGCCTTCACTGACACGGGATCATTAACAAAATTGGTTTGAAAACATTCATCCAACAAAGAGCAATAACAAGCGTCTGCGGTTATCTGAAAACGGGCTTTATCAAGACGTGACCACGCTTCTTTATTCTCTTCATTTTCAATGGCAGAGAAAAATAGTAAATCTTCATTTGGCACTAAAATTAATGGAGGGGGATTACCTGTAATCGCGTTGCTAATACCTCTCGCCTTGTCCAATACCTTTTCTTCTTCAGACATGCAGCAAAGCCTATAAAGTTGACCAAAACCACCAACTGGTTCGCCTTTATATCGCAAATTTACCGTCTTTACTTTTGCAGGACCTACCCCAGAGTTAATAATTCTGAAATATACATTCCTTAACCGCCGTTCTTCATCATAATTACCGTGACTAATTTGCAAATACGGCCATGTTTCCGCCTGCACCTGTTTTTGAGCGGCCTCAGATTGCACATAGGCCGCATAAAAAGATGCCGCCGAAATCAGCACTGCACTCACGGCAATCACTAAATTCAGCGTATCTTTATCCAGTCGGCGCTTGCCTTTTTTCTCCGTCATATGCTCCCCCAGGCATTATCTTACCGCAGAATAGACCGTAAATGCCGCGCAGCAAAACTCAGCTTGGCGACGCTCAACCCGCCAGATGACAACAAGTCTTCTGCCAGTCGGTCCGCACGAATAAGTCGTGTTGCCTGCTCTTTCCTCCATGCACCAGTTGCTTGTTTCACTGTCATTTTATCGGCTTTTGAACACACTTTATGAACAAGGTCGCGTTGCTGATCAGCCAAATCCTCTAGGATGGCGCGCGTTGCCAGCATTTCCCAGTGATCCTCTGATGCAATCCGGTCTGCGCGTTGGCGAAGCCAGTCAAAGTTCAGCAAATCACCAAGAGCAAAATGTACACCGGCAACATAATCAACTGGCTTGCCGCATTCTTCGGCAACCATAATAATGTCTGGGCCAGATGCCAGCACTTCAAAGGCAGCAACAAAAGTTGCAAGGCCGTGGTCTACACCATCACCTTTCAGTGTGTCACGGCGCCCAACAAAAGCGGCCTGCGCTGGTGTGCTTAACACCTCCTGTTTGATGCCAAACAGCTTCTCAAACGGCGTTTTGAACCGCTCAACCAGTGCGCTCACGTTAAATGGCTGATCAAGGTTACGCAGCATCCACAAAACTTGTGTCTTAAGGCTATCGGAAACCGATTGGTGCATATCGTATTGTACAGACGCTGGCACTTTATAGTCCAACGCATTAATGGCTTCCCACTGCTCTTGCAGGCCAAACACTTCGCGAACAATTACGAACGCTGCAACGATATCTTCAACACCAAGGCCCGTTTCTTCCTTCACTTCGTATACAAATGTTAAACCCGCCCAGTTTACAACTTCATTTGCAAGCACCGTTGCAATGATTTCACGGCGTAGCTGGTGGTCTCTCAACTCAGTAGCAAACCGCTCTCGCAGCGTTGACGGGAAACCCCATTCAAGCTCAGGCTGAAGAACAGGGTCATCTATCAGATCACTTTTCACCAGCGTATCGAACAAAGACATCTTGGCATATGCCATCAGTGTCGCGATTTCAGGTCGCGTCAGGCCTTCATCATTTGCGGCAAGTTCTGAAAACCCTTCATCAGACGGCAAAAATTCAATTTCACGGTTCAATCCACCGGTCCGCTCCAAAGCGCGAATAAGGCCTAGATGATACTGGCGTGCATTGGCGGCACTTGCTTCCGCGAGCGAAATCGCCTGTGTCTGCAGATAGTTGTCAGAAAGTACAATATCAGAAACTTCATCCGTCATTACTTCAAGTAATGCGTTGCGGTCTTCCTTTTTCAAACTGCCTTTTGCAATGGCGTCCGTCAGCAGAATTTTGATGTTTACTTCCTTGTCGGAGCAATCAACGCCTGCAGAGTTATCAATGAAGTCAGTGTTCAAGCGGCCACCAAGTCTTGCATAAGCAATACGAGCGCGCTGTGTCATTCCCAAATTGCCGCCTTCACCGATTACTTTGACGCGCAGCTCTTCTGAGGTCACGCGCAGCGCATCGTTGGCACGGTCACCAACTTGCAGGTCTGTTTCATCAGGCGCGCGCACATATGTACCAATACCACCAAACCACAGCAGATCAGCTTCAGCTTTAAGTATCCGGTTGATAAGCGCAACAGGAGACAAAGAATTTTCTTCAGTACCAAGCCATTTCTTGATTTCAGCTGATAGTTTAATTGATTTTTCCGCGCGTGAGAAAACACCGCCACCCTTTGATATCAGCTTTTTGTCGTAATCATCCCATGTCGTGCCTGGTGTTTCGAACAAGCGTTTCCGCTCGGTCCACGCTTTGCCCGTGTCACCCGGGTTCGGGTCAATAAATATGTGCATATGGTTGAAGGCTGCTTGCAGACGAATTTTCTTGGACAGCAACATACCGTTTCCGAATACGTCACCCGCCATGTCACCCACACCGATAACGGTAAATTCGTCTTTTTGGACATTCACACCGCGCTCACGGAACAAGCGCTGCACACTGACCCAGCCACCCTTGGCGGTAATACCCATTTTTTTATGGTCATATCCAGCTGACCCACCGGATGCAAACGCATCACCTAACCAAAAGTCGCGCCCTTCGGAAATGCCGTTAGCAATATCAGAAAATGTTGCAGTACCTTTGTCTGCAGCCACAACCAAATATGGGTCATTGCCATCTCTGCGCACAATTTGCTTCGGCGCAATTGTTTTACCGCCTTTCAGGTTATCTGTCAGTGACAACAGGCTGGTGATAAAAGATCGATATGACGCCACACCTTCTTTCAAGAAAGCATCGCGGTCCCCAGAGGTTGGTAGTTGCTTGGGATAAAACCCACCTTTCGAGCCTTGCGGTACGATAACAGCATTTTTAACCTGCTGCGCTTTTACAAGCCCAAGAACCTCGGTGCGGAAATCCTCCCGGCGGTCAGACCACCGCAGACCACCGCGTGCAATCGGGCCACCACGCAAATGAACACCTTCCACTTGCGGTGAATACACCCAAATTTCAGCAAACGGCTTAGGCAGCGGCGCTTCCTCAACATCGCGAGATCGTATTTTAAACGCCAGCGCACGCTCATCAACGCGCTCCACGACACCGTCCTGATAATAATTAGTGCGCTGTGTTGCACTGATCACATTAACATAAGCACGCAAAATACGATCATGATCCAGGCTCTTCACACGCTCGAGTGCCACGGTAATCTTACTACGCACCTTATCTGCACAGTCATCACGTTTATCTTTAAATTCAGGGTCAAACTGCGCTGTAAACAACTCCAGCAACAGCGTAGATATCGCGGAATGCTCAACCATAGTATCAGCAATATAGTCTGGCGTATAACCCATGCCCAACTGACGTAAATATTTGCCGTAAGCACGCAGAACAACAATCTCGCTCCAGTTCATGGCAGACGTTAGAACAAGTTCGTTAAAGCCATCATTTTCGCTGGCCCCGCGCCACACTTTCAAGAAAAGGTGCTCAACCAACGGCTTGATCTGATCCATTTCAAATGGGCAAGGCGTTTCAAGCTCCAGTGAAAAGTCATGAATATGGCTTTGAGAACCGCCGCCCATTTTATAAGAATGCTCGGACAGTACACTGAACCCGATATTCTCGAGCACAGGCATACACCGCGACAGCGCAATAAGAGTGGAGCCATGATAAATTTTTAGCCGGAAACGGTTTTCACCGTCCGCCAGGTGATGATAAAAATCGACACGAAGATCATCTTCACCGTCAATTTCTTCCAGCTTAATTACATCGTAAGCTGCTTGCGCAGGCGTAAAAAATTCCCGATATGCAGCCGTGAAACGCACCTTGTAATCATGGTGCAGGCGATTGCCTTGTTCTTCACCTAAGTGAGCAATCAGATTTAGATGTAGCCTGTCATCCCAGCCTTGCGCCGCTTCAACAATTTGTTGCTGAATATCTGCTTCTTCAATGGTGGGTACATCACCCGGGGTTGTGCGTATAATGAAATGCCACCGGGCCAGTGCTTCCTCACTGAGCTTGGCATAATAAACCGACACCTCACCTTTGTACGATTCGCACAGAATATCTGCGATGGCTGTGCGCAGGCCAGAATGGTAATTTTCGCGCGGCACATACACAAGCGCAGAGACAAAACGACCAAATTGGTCAGGACGAATGAAGGCGCGAGGGCGAGGGCGTTCTGTTAACTGCAGCACACCAAGCGCGGTGTCGTATAACCAGTCCTCTTCAACCTGAAATAGCTCATCGCGCGGGAAATTCTCTAAAATATGCGATAGCGCTTTACCCGCAAATGATTGATGGCCAAGCCGTGCGCGCTTTTGGATGTTAGCGACTTTATTACGGATAAGAGGCACATCATGTGCAAACTGACTGTATGAAAGCGATGTAAACAAACCAACAAAGCGGCGCTCACCAATAGCATTACCTTCACCGTCAAATATTTTAACGCCAATATAATCAAGGTGCGATACACGGTGCACAGTCGATTTCACATTAGCTTTTGTGATGATGACAGGGTCTGGTTGCGTAAGGAAGTGACGTATTTCTGCGGACATCGGTGTCAAGCCATCTTTACCGCGGAGCACATATCTGTCCGGATCACGCAAAATGCCAAGGGCAGTACCGTCAACATGGTTGAAATCAAATGCTGCGGGGTCACCGTCAAAGCGGTATTCGCGGAAACCAAGAAAAGTAAAATGATCTGATCCCAGCCAACGAAGGAAATTGATAGTTTCCCCTACTTGCTCTTCAGCAATTGGTGGTGGGTTCACCGTTAATGAAGCAACGGTTTCGTCAATCTTTGCCAACATAGCACGCCAATCGCCAACGGCAGCGCGTACATCTTCAAGTGTTTTTTCAAGTGTAGTCTTGATATTTTCAAGTGCTTTGGGGTCCGATTGTGCGCTAACTTCTACATACATATAGCTTTCGCGGACACGCTCTGTACCTTTGACATAAGAACGCTTGCCGGCCTTATCTCGCGGCAAGTCAATAATCGGATGATGCATCATATGGATGCGGTAATGCATTGAAGATGACAAACAACCCGTAACAGAATCAACGAGAAACGGCATATCATCGTTTATGATCATGATCGTTGAATGGCGCGTTGTATTATCCGCGCCTGCTTCCGTACCTTGCGGGCCAGCAACGGTCACAATTGCCGTTCCCGGTTTACGTTTTTCCGATGCACGCCAGAGATTAACGCCTATAGAAAACAATTCTTTAGGTTCACGCATTAACAAATCATCAGGCGCAGCAAGGCTGTATAACTCGTCGAGAAATGCCTTCAATTCAGTTGCGGAACTACCCTTTTCGGTGTCCTTAATCATCTTGGTGAATGCGGCGGCCAAATGGTCGACAATATTCTGCTTACTCACGGTATGCCCCTAATTTGATGCATGATATTTTTTGATAAACACTAATCACGGTTCATCTCTTTTTGATAAGATTTCACGTGCGGCACGCACAATTTGATGCTCGCTTGAAGAAACAGGCGCCACCACTTCTGCGGTGCCGTCTTCTTTTCGCCGAACGAGCACCAAACTATAGTCATTGCGCAGGTTAATCTGATTAAGTGCTACTGCCGGGTGCGTTTTTAAGCGCGCCATTAGTTGTTCAACCGGCTCGACAGATCGCCCAAGTGAACCACCCTTTTTCAAAGATCGTTCGTTCTGAACACACCCCTTTATACCCCCTGGCACATTATTCAGAAAATTCACCAAACCGTCTGGCGTAATTTCATTGCGCGCAGCAAAAGATAATGCTGCTGCATATTCCGTAATGCGGGTTTTGTCGTAATCTTTGCCGAATGTTAGTTTTAATGCCGGTGTAAACGGCGCTCTCTTTTGCTGCCGCAAACCTTCCGTTCTGAGATATCTACGATAAGAAACCGGATCACGAGACGCAGCTATATGAAATGCAAACGTTTGAGCAAGTGCTGCATAAAGACCTTGCCTGCTTGTGTTGTCTGGATGCACAACAGCAGCACCAACTTCTGCGCATGTACTCGCCGCCGCCGCAAGGGCTTGGGCAAGCTCTTTGCCAGCAGGCTTATCGCCCGCTTTTTCTGGCAGCCGTTCACGGTGGTTAACAACAACCATCACAAACTGAGCACCATCGCCGTGCGCACTAAACGGCAACATAATACCGCGCGATTCAATCGACCGTTCTATAAACTCAAATTCAGCTGCTTGAGTTCGCCCCTCATAAGAAACAAACCGGTCGGCCAAAGCAGCAGCAAATTCATTACCCTTAATTGAATGCAGTAGCGTGCCCATTTCCACATTACCGCCCAAAACCATCTTAACGCGCGCACCACAAAACCGCACACTAGCGCCAGCTTCTGTAAAAGCGAGCAATAGGCAATTATCTTTAAATGGGCTTAGGCCTTCAGGCGTCAGGTCCGCAAAAAGAGGAAATTCTCGATCCGCATTCAAGGCATGCCAATAATCAAAAGCACGCAGGTGCAAACGTCGCTCGTGCTGTGCTGTCGCTGTCTGGCGCTGGGAAATGGTAGCACTGAATACAAAGTCGTCTTCCGCAGGTGCTGACACAGCACTAGAAGGCGTTTTTTGATTCGTTATGTCGCTATCATTCATGCTCATTGCACACATCACATAGGTGCCATCACACCTTATCATCTGCGAGGCTTTAGCCTTTTACGCGCCGACTATGGCACCGCCTCATCGCGCCCGCAAGCGCATTCACACGTAATTAGACAACTTTATTGTGGATAAATCGTTAACGACTAATTTTGCCATGAAACTTGACAGGCATGAACGCAATGACGATTCTCATCGTCGGGTATAGATACACAGTTATCCATAAGGGAGCCACACTATGGCAATGAAGCAATGGAACAGCTTAACGCAGATGTTCTTTGACCAAACAACTGCAATGCCTGACAAGCCATTGTTGTTCGCCAAGAAAGATAATGCGTGGCAGTCCGAGACCTGGCAACAAGTAGCCGACAAAGTGACACAGCTTGGTGCAGCGCTGAAGAAAATGGGTGTTAGCAAAGGTGACCGGGTTGTCATTGTGAGTGAGAACCGGCCTGAATGGATGGTTGCGGATTTTGCTATTATGGCCATTGGCGCAATTTCAGTACCAACCTACACTACCAACACCGTGCGTGATCATCTGCACATTGTTGAAAACAGTGGGGCGGTAGCGGCGATTGTTTCCACAAAAAACTTGGCACGGACCTTTTTGCGTGCGGCTCACGAGTGTGACGAACTCCAGCACACCATTGTCATGGAACCATTTTCAATTGAGCAGGAACTTAATGTTACTGTTTATGACTGGAACACTGTCATTAATGAACAGTCGTCCGATATTGAAAGCTTCAAGGCCGCTTGTGCAGATGTACAACGCGAGGACATAGCCTGCCTGATATATACAAGTGGAACCGGCGGCGCACCAAAAGGCGTGATGCTGCATCATGGGTCATTGTTGCATAATTGTGATGGTGCTTCTGACATTATTGAACGGCTTGGTCTGGACGGAAACGCCTTTCTCTCATTTCTACCATTAAGTCACGCTTATGAACACACAGCTGGCCTTTGTTGGCCGCTATGTATTGGTGCCGAAATTTGGTACGCAGAAAGCATAGAAAAGCTTGCTGCTAATATGGCCGAAGCCAAACCAACAGTTATGGTGGTGGTACCTCGTTTGTTTGAAATGCTGCGCACGCGCATAACCCGCACAGTGCAAAGCGAAGGCGGCATGAAAGCCAGAATGTTTGACAAAGCAATCGCGCTGGGCGTGAAACGCCTACAACACGGCGAGTCTTTGTCTTTGCTAGAAAAGCTTCAGGACTGGTTTTTGTCCAAAACAGTCAGAAAAAAAGTGCAAAAGCAATTTGGTGGTCGCCTGAAAGCCCTTGTATCTGGCGGCGCGCCGTTATCACCAGATGTTGGTTATTTTTTTGCAGCGCTCGGCTTACCGCTTTTGCAAGGTTATGGTCAGACGGAAGCAGGGCCAGTGGTTTCTGCAAACCCGCCCTGGGCAACCAAGATGCATACCGTAGGTAAAATTTTCAAAAACATTGAAGCTAAAGTTGCTGATGACGGCGAGATATTGCTAAAAGGCGAGATGGTCATGAAAGGTTATTGGCGCAACGAGAAAGCAACGAGCAAAACCGTTGTGGACGGATGGCTGCACACCGGTGACATTGGGCAGATTGATGAAGATGGCTATCTTGAGCTAACGGACCGAAAGAAAGATATTATCGTTAACGATAAAGGTGACAATGTTTCGCCGCAACGCGTAGAAGGCTTACTTGCACTTGAAGACGAGATAGCCCAAGCAATGATATACGGCGACAAACGTCCGCATATGGTCGCTTTATTGGTTCCTGATGCTGAATGGCTGGCTGGTTGGGCAAAAGCCAATAACAAGCCTGCAGCGCGGCTTGAAAAACTATCAGATGACAAAGACCTGCATAAAGCGATTGATGCTGCTGTGAGCCGTATTAACAAACGACTATCCAACATCGAGAAAATTCGTCGCTTTGCCCTCGCAACAGAAGCTTTCACAATTGAAAATGAACAAATGACACCAAGCTTAAAGTTGCGCCGTCATGTCGTGAAAGAAGTTTACAAAGATACACTAGAAGCACTTTATGCTCGTCGCTAGAGCATGCTTATATGATGGCTTACCAAAAAATGCCGTTTTTTGGTGCGAAATTGCAATTATTCTTTGCGAAAAAAGAACTATGGCAACCAGATTCAATTGTTAAGTTTGCATTTAATGATTGTCACAACCGGTAAAAAACTATCAGTCGCAGATCTCAATGATCATGGAGAGCAAAATGATAAAGGTGGCGCGCAATGCTGATACGCATACAGAACTGCGCAACCGTTATAAAACCGTGCGCGCACAATCACTTTTACTAACAGCCTCATTATCCGACGCTGACGCGACTGTGCAATCCATGGAGGACGCCAGCCCTGCAAAGTGGCACTTGGCGCACACAAGCTGGTTTTTTGAAACGTTTTTACTTATTCCCCATACACCGTCTTACCGTCTTTTTGCTGCAGACTTTAGCTTTCTGTTTAATTCTTATTACGAAGAAGTCGGTGCACGCTTTTCTCGCCCAGACAGAGGTATGTTGACACGCCCAAGCCTTGACGATGTTCGCAACTACCGCGCATATGTTGATAGCAACATGGTGGCTCTTCTTGAAACGGATGTGGCACCAGATGTACTGGCCCTTGTTGAGCTTGGCTTGAACCATGAACAGCAACATCAGGAGCTGATACTCACTGATATTCTGCACCTCTTTGCCCAAAACCCCATGCGGCCCACTTTCCGCATGAGCGAGCCACTGAGTGTTTCACCTGATAATATATCGCCGATTAAATGGGTATCTTTTGAAGGGGGCAATATAGAAATTGGCCACGGTGATACAGACTTTGCCTTTGACTGTGAAACACCAAAGCATGAAACTTTTTTACATCCGTTCCGATTGGCTTCACGCGCGGTCACAAACGGGGAGTGGCTGGATTTTATGGCGGATGGCGGATATGAAAAACCATCTCTTTGGTTGTCAGACGGTATTGCCACAGTTCGCGCTCAAAACTGGCAGGCACCTCTATACTGGGAACAGCAGGACGGCGAGTGGTGGTCCATGTCTTTACGCGGATTTCAACCTATTGACCGAAGCGCGCCTGTCGCACACATTAGCTTTTATGAAGCCGATGCATATGCAACCTGGGCAGGGAAACGGCTGCCGCGGGAAGCGGAATGGGAACATGCCGCCACGCAATCTGCTATAGCTGGTAACTTTGCTGACACAGGCCGCTTGCGGCCAAAACCCCAAGTTTCTGGCACGACCGACAAATCGTTAACCGGTTTATTTGGTGATGTATGGGAGTGGACTGCAAGTCCATTTGTTTCCTACCCTGGCTTCAAGCCAGCGGCAGGCGCTGTCGGTGAATACAACGGCAAATTCATGAGTGGTCAAATGGTGCTCAAGGGTGGATCATGTGTAACGCCTGCTGGTCATATGCGCGCATCTTACCGCAACTTTTTCCAACCCGAAAAACGCTGGCAGTTCTCAGGATTGCGGCTAGCAGAGGACGCTTAATGTACGGCGAAAACATCGATACTGCCACACCAACCGGAAAACATAATACAACCGCGTCCACTTTCGCAGAGAGTGTACTTGCGGGTTTGGCGTTACCTCAAAAAACACTACCTTGTTACTGGCTCTATGACACACGCGGATCGGAGCTGTTTGAGCAAATTACCAAGCTCCCTGAATATTATCCAACGCGCACCGAGGTCGGTATTCTGCAAACTAATATTGGAGAGATTTGCGAGGCAATAGGGCCAGGTGCTTCAGTTGTAGAGTTTGGTGCCGGTGCTGGCACCAAAACACGCTTGCTGTTAAGCGCACTTGTTACGCCTCAAAATTATATCCCGATTGACATATCGGCAGACTTTCTTGAATCAGCAATGACACATCTGGCAGCAGACTATCCAACCATTAATATTACGCCTATCGTTGCAGACTTTACCTCACCAGAAGCGTTAGTGAAGGCGACATTGCCAGGCAACAATCGCCTTGGTTTTTTTCCTGGCTCTACTATAGGAAATTTATCGGATATCGAGATTGCAGACTTTCTCTCAGGCGCGAAAAAGGGACTGGGTACCGATGCTCAGTTTCTTATCGGTATTGATTTGGTCAAAAGCACAGATGTTCTTATTCCCGCATACGATGATGCGGCAGGTGTAACGGCCGCCTTTAACCTTAATCTTCTACAACGGATAAACCGCGAGATAAGTGGATGCTTTGATCTTGATAACTTTAAACATGAAGCAAGATGGAATCAATCAGACTCGCGTATTGAAATGCATCTGGTTAGCCAAATAGAACAAGCCGTTCGCGTTGGTAACCAAACCTTTTCCTTTCGAAAGGGCGAGACAATTCATACTGAAAATTCGCGTAAATTTACGCTTAAGCGGTTTGAAGCGCTTGCTCAAAATAACGGCTGGCGTCTTAAGCAAACATGGATAGATGAAAATGACTATTTCTGTTTGGCTTTATTGGGGTAGGCCAAAATCACTGTATTAAGTCTTTATTTTGCTTGAAATATCGCATTGAAAAGATGCCAAACAAGGGCCCTAGCGCCAGAACGAGAAATGCCATTGGCCAGCTAAAAGCCTCTACAAATTGTGGCGTAAACTGAACAGTTATAGACGTTAGCGCAAAGCCAAGTGCCGTTTGCAATGTCATCAGGCTTCCTATCCTGTCAGGCGGCGCATGATCAGCCACAAGCGCAGAAAATTGAGGCGAGTCCGGTATGATGCTCATACCCCAGATAATCAATGCCATCACAAATAGAATAAGCGAATACTCAAAAGCTAAAGCTGCACATATGCCGCTAGCTGCACTGATTATCATTGCTATATTTGCAATGCGCGCTTTACCAAATCTGTCAGCAAGCAGACCTGATGGCACACACACAACAGCACCGAGCCCAATAGCCCAAAACGCAATCAATGAACCAAAAGCTTGAGGGTTTTCAACATGGCCTGTCGCAGCAACACCTGCGACAACGCCAACCCACGCCCAAAAAGCGTACAACTCCCACATATGACCGAAGTAGCCAAGGAAAGCATAGCGAACCGGTTTGATCTGCCATGCAGCCATTATTGCACGCGGGTCAAACTTTGCTGCTTGCTGATGATATGGCCCAACGTCACAAAACAAAATTGCAATGCCACCTATCATACCGGCAACACTCGTTACTAGTAATGTTAAGCGCCAATCCACTCCGCCAAAGTAGACAGCCAAATGCGGTAAGGCTGAGCCAAGAGCAAGCGCTCCCACTAGTAAGCTTGCAATTAATCCGCGTCTCTTGATGCTCCAACCAACAGCTACCTTCAAGCCAACAGGGTAAACGCCAGCAAGCGCAAAACCAACAACAAGGCGTGAAGTAAATGCTAACAAACCATCTGGTGACACTAGAAATAATGCAAGGTTTGCAGCGGATGCAATAAGAGCAAAAACAGCAAACAAACGTTGCGGCCTGACACGGTCTGGCAAGCCGGAAATCGCCAAAACAAGCGCCCCAGCTACAAAGCCGATTTGTGTGGCAGCAGAAAGCCCGGCAAGGTCGGCAACCTCAAGGCCGTTAGCCGCCGCCAGCGCAGGCAAAACGGACGCCGCAGAAAACCAAAGGCTGAGAACGGCGACTTGTGCAAAAAGAAGCAAAATAATTGAGCGCACCATAACACGCCTGGCTACCGCTTCTATGTTTGTTTCAACCTCGTTCAAGGGGCGCTCTGTTTGGCATGCTGCGCATAAACTGTCATGCCCGCGACAATACCATCAAACAAAGGTGCCGCCCATGTACGGCCTGCCTCAATCGAGCCTGCTTGCGTTGCGATATCAATCGCACGTGCCGCCTCAATGATGGCCACTGTAGCTCCGTACTCTGCTGCTCGCTCAATTAATGGGTGCCACGCTTTAGAAGACCCCTCTTTATCGGACAAACCGCCGCGCACACGTGCACCGATATTGCCAAGCCCTGTTTGCTTATAAAAAGGCGCAACATGTTTCTGTATAATACGCTCCCAAGCGGAATTGCGTTCATGCAGCCCTGTCACCAGCATCTGTGCGCCCGGGTTTGGGTTTTCTGCATTCGCCGTTGCTGCGTCTGCTGTTAGTAAAATTGTTTGTACGTTTTCGTTGCCTTTATGTACGCCGGCAATGAAATGCTCCAGCCCCTGAAACCCGTCCCAGTTTTCACCGTACATTTGTATGGTCGGCACCAATACATAAAACCCTGCGGTTCTAAGACGCTTGGCAAGCTCTTCTTGCGTGATCGTATTCCATATAAACCCAATAGAGCGACCGTTTACGCTGGCACCGGGCTGCGCTTTACCAACGGTGTACTGCACTGGAATGATAGCAATTGGTTTTTCTGTGTTTATGCGTACTGCAGCCACATCCGCATGCGGCCAATTCTCACCTGTATATGTGTAACATACGCGGTAGTCACCCACACCGGCGGTACTCAGATAATTTTCACAGCTTTCAGCAATCTCTACTGTTTCGCTTGCCGCCGCAATTGTCGACGAGAAAAACAGCACTGAGGCAAAAAGGGCAGACAGAATGCTACCAAATATATAACCAGCAGTATTCATGGCGGTTATTTTGCAGTAACCCGCTTAATACTTCTAAACATTACAGGGTTTGCGAGGATTTGACCTTTTAGATACACGTTATCTGTCGCTGCATCATCGCGCACCTGATGAATTTTACGCACAACATCCATGCCCTCTATAACCTTGCCGAAAACAGCAAAGCCTTGTTTGTCAGCATTGCGTGCTGCACCGTAATCAAGCGCAGGCTGGTCTCCAATACAGATAAAAAATGCTGCAGCTGACCCTGTGCCCACTGCAGCACGCGCCAAAGAAACAGCAGCATCCGTATGCTTCAACCCTGTTTGTTCGGTTGTCTCGTGAGCAACACCTCCGGTTAGATCACTGGTGTCAAGCAACCCTCCCTGAATGACTTCGATCTTCGGCGTGCCATTGTCGTTATCATGTCGCACAGTCCGATAAAAACCAGCGTTTTCATATAGGCCACCATCAACAAACTTCAGGAAGTTCTCTGCAGAAATTGGCGCTTTGGAAGGGTACACTTCAATAAGGATAGCGCCCAAGTCTGTCGTAAGTTCAACCTGAACAGGCGCGGCTTCGTCGCGGGCGTTAACAGGTAAAGCAACAGAGCCCAAAGCAACCAGCGTGCATAGAATAATCCGGTACATTTTTTTCATGGCTTATCCCCAAAAATTGTAAGGTATGTCGCCATACCGCTCATAACAACTTAGCACTACGGCCCAAACATTATAGATTTAATTATTTTTGCCTGGTCGGTAGCGACGCGTTGCGTTCGCCAAAATTTCATCACGTTCGATGAGAGCGCGCCGCCATTTCTTCTGTGCAAATAAAGGAGCCTGGTCGCGGTAATGCGGCGAAGCTTGATCAAGTGTTGCACTACCAAACTGATGGATAACATCGGCGCTAACGTTGCCGTCTTCTGTCCATTCCACAAGTGCTATCCACGTATCGCCGTGTGTAACAGGTGCGGTTCCATCATCTTTGGTTTCAACCGCATAGACAGCGCGCAGTGTGTCAGGCCCGCCGTCTATCGGCAAACTAACATCGCCGCGCACCAAGCGACTAACTTCCCCCCACTTGGGATCAATACGTCCGTGGTGTTCTATAAGATAATCCGCGGCCCACTGCACAGCAGCACGCAGAGCCTCAGGGCTGTCATCATTGGGCGACATTTTATTATGACGACGAAGGGCCGTCATCACTAAAGCGGCATGACGGTTTTCTGCATCAGCACTCATATTCCAGGCACTTATATGCTCAATCGCTTTTGCCAGCGGCTCGTCGCTCGCAGCACCAGCAGCTACGATCTTTTGTACACGCTTGGCAGGTTCCGATTGCGGAGCATATGAAACATCAAACTTGAGCGCGAGCAAACGCTCGCGCGGTATCGGTGCTTTTCCCTGCATCAATTGCATGGTGCGCATGGACCTGTTGGTTTGATTGGTTGCAAGCCCCATCGATTGCGGGAAGTTTTCTGCCTGCAAATTGTCAGGGCCGTCAGTTGCGCTGTATGGCGTGTTGTTAGAATTAAATATGAAGCCAGACTGGGGGTTGATAAGCTTTGGCACGTCGCCGTAGGGCCGGTAACCCTGCCATATCAAATCAGACCTGTCCCCGGGCATGTCTGCCTGCCAATTCCATGCATCATTGCGGTTCGGATACTGTGCATTATGCACAAACGCAATATTGTCATCTTTGTCGGCATAAACATAGTTGATACTAGGCAAGGCATTCATTTCCATAGCAGCCATAAAATCCGATAAATTGCGCGCCTTATTAAGCCTGTAATACTGCTCAAGCTGCCTGTATTCGCCCATACCAGCGTACCGGAGCGCGAAGGCCTTACCATCGCGCTCAATCACAGGCCCATGCTTGCTGCGCAGAACACGCTGTTTGGCAGGAAATGCAAACGGGCCCCAAAGCTTAACGGGGATTGTAACTTCACTGACCTCAAAATCCTGCCATTCACCGTCTAGCAAATATTGCAAACTGTTATCCGGGTTGCGTGTCAATTGGTACACATCCGACAGATCAATGTGATTAACCGTATTTGCCCAACCAAGTGCGCGGTTAAAGCCGTGGAGAATGACCGGCGTTCCCGGGAACAGGCCGCCCGTGATATCAAGCCCTTCCTCAGAAACCATATGTGCTTCATACCAGGCCACCGGACCAGTTAAGGGTTGGTGCGAATTAATAACGAGCCGTGTGATATTGTCATCAGCACGGTCGGATGAAACGGCAAAGCCATTTGACCCTAATTCAGCATTCGTTTTTGAACGAATAAACCAAGCACTTTCATTTGTAGAAGGGTCAAGCGCCAATTCACGTTCTTCAGTGCCCTCAAATAACGCCAAAAGTGTTTTATCAAGGCCATAAAAAAACGGTGTTTTAAAGATAAAACCGGCAAGAACATCCTTGCCTGTAAACGGTGCCAAACCAGCCCATGTGGCATCTGGGTTTTCAGCCGCATATAAGTTTACGCCAGCAGCATATGCATCTGCAATTTTCTTTACCTCGGCTGGAATACCATCAGCATAGTTAGCATCCAGCGTTTCCCATACGTCAAACAAAGATACGATATAATCTGTCGGGGCAGCACCTGCGCCGCGGTAACGGGCAAGCCTGCCGCGTGTTGCAGCAACCACTTCCTGTATTGTTTCAAAATCATCTTCTGCATGAGCATATGCAAGACCAAAACTTGTATCCGCATCTGTACGACCAAAAATATGCGGCACACCCCATTGGTCGCGAACAATCTCAGCATCATAGGCAAGCGCTGGTGCAGAAAGCGTTTTTGCATCAGAGTTGTCTGGCAATGGGTTCCAGAGCCACACGCCCACACCGAGCAATGCAACAACCAGAACTGACAAAATAATTTTTACAGCGTTCTTACGCATAGATTATTGGCCTTTAGTTAAAATACTAAAATCAGAAAGGGTTTAGCGTATAACCTGCCTGTTGCAGTAACGCATGCGCTGTCATGGCAGAAACAGCCATTTCAACATCCGGCAAAAGTTCACTTGCAACTACACCCTGGAATGCTGCCGACTGGCCACATACATAAACCTTCACACCATGTGCCTGCAGCACCTTGATTAAATCTGCGTTGGCGTTCTCACCGCCATAAGCAACATCGTGCGTTAGGTCCTTCACAGCAGCGCCGTGAACAACAACAGCCAAATTCATACGATTTGCCTCAACACCAGCAAGCGCATGCATGTTAAGAAAGCGCGCTGCAGATTCAAAACGGCGATTGATACTGCCTATTTCACCCCGTTCTGTTACATCAAAGGCAACATTAAAGGTCACATCAGCAGAGATAGGGGCAGCGTTTTCTATTTTTGTTACAGGGCCATATTCAGTGATCAAGGGCCCTCGACTGAAACCGGGAGGCTGCGCATACAAGGCACCTGCTGAGAAAACAACCAGTACAAATAATGCACCCGTCAACGTCGCTATTAGTCTTGCCATCGTTACCTCCCCACATATGTCATTACTCAAGCTTATCCCGCCCCGTTAGCGCATGAAAAGCAAGCCTCAAGTTTATTTCTTGCCATATTTTCATATATTTTACGCGACAGTATACATAAAATATCTCCAGATTAACCTCACGGCAAAGGCGATTGATCTCAGAGCACTTGTCAGCAGACAGCATAAACTATCTTATGTGACAGCATAAAATTCAATCTGGTCAGGAGGTATAATTATGCTCCGGTACAATATTATTCTAGCGCTTATATTCTCGGTATTTACCGCAAGTCACACTGCTTATGCTGCAGGGAAATTGTCCGACAATCAGCGCATTGAAAGCGCACAGCTTGGGTATGCCCTCCAGTACCGCGTATACACACCTGAAGGTATTGAAACACTTGAAAATATACCAACTATTTATATGACGGACGGGCAGTGGTACATCAAAAGCGGTAAAATGGTTAAAGAGCTGGATAGGCTGATTGCTAAAGGAGCAATTAAACCGACAATTGCCGTGTTTGTAGATAACCGGGATCCTGATAATTTACGCAACAACAGGCGGAACCAACAGTTCTTTTGCAATCCTGATTATGTTAAATTTTTCACTAATGAATTGGTGCCAACAGTCACAGACAATTATCCCACAAGCCAGGCCCGCGATGACCGCGTTATTCTCGGCTTGTCATTTGGCGGCTTGAATGCAGCTTGTTTTGGTTTGATGGCACACCCCACCTTTGGCGGCATTGCCATGCAATCACCAGCAACACACCCTGTTCCAAAACTGTTTGATGTCTATCAATCTGAGGATACCCGCCCGATTAAAATCTTTTTCAGTACAGGCACCAAAAACGATAACGCTGGCGCTTCTCGCCGCTTTAGAACTGTGCTGAAAGAAAAAGGGTATGAGATGATGTATAAAGAAGTCCCATACGGTCATAATTGGCGAAACTGGAAACCTCTTCTTGATGACATCTTGTTATACTATTTTGCAACCTGATGTAACGCACCACCTCACTAAAACTGTTATATTAGGCATTGACAGATCACACACCACAATCAGACAATTCGTTACTGAATTATTGAATTTTTAACGTGTATCAATAACTTTTCTCAAACTTTCTGGAGGCAAGTGGTGTCCAAGAAAAATGGCCAACCGTCCAATGATAACAATATGTGGCTTAGGCACGCCGTATTTGAAAGTTTACTTATTCTAATCGGGATTGTGCTTGGTTTTTGGGTCAATGAATGGCGAGAAGACCTTCAAAAGAAAACACAAGGTCAAGCAGCTCTTGCGCGCATTGTTGAGGAACTGGAAGACAATCGCCTATCGGTTCAACAGATCTTGCCTTATCACAAGCAGGTACTACAAAAATTAGTCGCACTTGAAGAAAACATACCAGACGCGCCAATGATAGAAACATTTCTTGGTACGGTCGCCTCTCAGGGAGTTGGTGATCTTTTTGTGCAGGACGAAGCGTGGAAAACTGCTTCGGCGCGCGACTCGTTAGTTGCTGTAGATTTTAGTTTGGTCCAACAAATTGCAAGCGTGTATAATCTTGCCGATACAGGCCCTAAAAGTACGTGGAATAATACGATTGCATTATTTAGTGAAAAAGAAGCGTTTGAACCAGCTGCTGCTCCTTATATGCAAAAACGGTTTTTGTTCAATTACACTAATCTGGTTTCACAAGAACAGTATCTGATACAGCGTTATGATGCCGTCCTTGAAAACATAAATACCCTACATGGCAGCACGCAGAAATAAATATCCGAGCTTGATAATACATACTCACCGTGCATGTATCCGTACCCAATGGCTGCTTATAATCCTCAAACTGAATATGCACGCCGCGAGCATGTTATTTTACACCACAGGCTTTAAACCAAAGACTCGTATGTCATTCGACTAATGAAGATAGAGCTCTATTTTGTCTTTATGCATGAGCGCAGGGAGACACTGTATGCCTAACAAACTACACCCTATTGAAGAACCTTATTCAAAAGAAGTTGCAGGAATACTGAGTAAGTATCCTCAACAGAACGGATACATCCTTAAACTGTTTCGGCTATTCGCCAACAGTACGCGGTTTTTACTTAAAGGAATGCCCAACCTGCTGGATAAAGAGAGCCCCTTATCCATGAAGCAGCGTGAGATCGTTATCTTGCGGGTGACTGCAAATTTAAACTGCGAATATGAATGGGGTGTACATGTTGCTGTATTTTCATCGCATGTTAAACTGACAACCGATCAGATTGCAGCAACCAAAACCAAGGCTGCAAACACTGACTGTTGGGAAGACCAAGAGCAAATCCTATTACAGGCCGTTGATGACATTTGCTCTCATCACCGCATATTACCGGCAACATATGAACGGGTTTGCACCAGCTTTAGCAAAGAACAACAATTGGAAATACTGGCCCTTTGCGGCGCATATCATACAGTTAGTTTTATTGCGAACACTACAGAACTAGAAAGCGAGTCTTTTGGGGCTAGGTTTCCAAAAACCTAGCCATCGATCAGGCATATGATCGGTTAACTTCGGGTCAATGAAAGTGCATTTTTAGTAGCCCTTAGTGTCTTCAGAAACTTACGCGCATGGCGCATCCGCTCTTCAATTTCATCAATTTTCTTTTGCAAGAAAATATCAGCATCAAAAAAATCTGCGGATGGATTTTCTATTGTCTCGATCAAGGCTGAAAATTCAGCAATTGAAAACCCTGCATGCTGCGCCTGCTTAATCATCGCGATGCGTTGCAATGTTTCTTCTGGGTAATTTCTGTACGTATTCGTTTTGTCCTTACTTGGCAATGACTGGATAAGGCCTTGCCGTTCGTAAAAACGAATAGTGTCAGGACCAACGCCTGCCTTCTTGACAACTTCACCTATTCGCACGAATATCGCTTTCTTCAGAACCATTGACAATGGTCCATTGTTAACATATCGCTGTATTAAATCAATAGTATGTTTATAAAAGTACAGGCCGTATCTCTATACAATCTACAACCATCAGGAGGGGTATAATGACCAATGTCTGCCAAAGCTGCGGAATGCCACTGGACAAAGACCCGGAAGGCGGTGGCAGCAATGCCGATGGTTCGCGCAACAGTACTTATTGTTCGCTTTGCTATAGCAAAGGGCAGTTTTTACACCCACACTTCAACGTCACTGAGATGCAAGAGCACTGCATAGAGCAATTAAAGAACCGTGGGATGCCAACGTTTATGGGTTGGCTATTTACACGCGGTATCCCAAAACTAGCGCGCTGGAATAGCGATGACACAAGCCAAACACGCCATTGAAGAACAATTATCAAGCAGTCTTGGTGTTAAAGATGAGCAGCCGAACATTCTCCTTGCAAACAAGATTGCCGCAACGAAAGACACAGCGGCAATAACGGCACTCGTCAACGTTATTCGTTCAGGGAGAATTGCGGCACGCAGTGATTGCATCAAAGTTTTGTATGAAATCGGCTACCAAAACCCGATGATGATCGCACCGCATATCGACACTTTTTTCTTGTTAACAGAGAATAAAAATAATCGCCTGGTGTGGGGAGCGTTCACGGCCATCAACACATTAACAGGCTTGTGCGCAGATGTTATATTTGAGCGCATTAACACACTCGAAAAAGTGGCAGACAACGCCTCTGTTATTGCGAAAGATCAGATGATCAACATCCTAATATCTCTATCATCTCATGAGCAGTATCAGGATAAAAGCATCACTATGCTCCTCAACCGGATCGCAAAATGTGCTGTCAACCAGCTGCCAATGTACGCCGAAAAGGCGACAGCTTTGGCGCTATCACTAAAGGATGCCTTGGCTTTAATTAAAACTCTGGAGAAGCGGCTGGCTCAAACCATGCCACCCTCAAAGAAGAAACGAGTCAACATGGTTATCGCCAAACTTAAACATACTTATTCACCGGGCTTGTAAGTACGCTCCGCAACAGCTGCAATATCCTCAGGATAGAAATACACCGGACGCAGCTCCCCGCGCGCATAATTGCCAGCTTGGTCTTTAAAGTGCGGTGATGCAGGATCACCGCTTTGGCCGCCTGCCGTGACTGCTTTTGCACGTACTTTTTCACCAAATTCAACGGCAGCAACAAAGCTGTTGCCGTAGCTACCATACATACGCTTGGTATCAGTTTCGCGCACACCAAATGATGCAAGAGACCCCCAAAATGCGGAGGCAAACCCAACAGGAATACTATCTGCCGCATCGCTGTGTGGCTGAACAATATCACCGGTAATGCGCTGGAAGCGGTTAATCTGGCCCCACGGCACTTGCCATGAGCCGAAATCAGCTTCCAGTTTTTTGATAGCACGACCCAATGCCTCAAGGCTCACATCATCTGCAACCGAAGCAATGAAAGCATCCCGATTATAGCGGTCACTGAAACCCGTAACATCAGCGCGCGCCACATCAACAACATCCGTTGCCCAGAAAATTGCCAGCGATGTCGCTACACTATCAACGCGAGCTCCACGGTCCCATGCCTTGAGAAATGTTATCTGTTCTGCATATTCAGCACGGCGCGGATCATCAGCAGAAAGCGCGTCATAATCTTCAAATAGTTTCGGTAGTAGAACATCAAATGCTGCAAGATGCGGGTCATATGCCGCTGCAATCAAGCTATCTATGGTAAAGTCTTTCTTATCCTTGAGCACACGCACAGCATTGATGCCGCGGTAGTTTTCAGGAAAGGTCGCCATATAGGGCGGGAAGTCTTCTGCCTTGGGACTGGCGTCACCAATAACCGAATAAGGCGTATTATTTGTATTTTGCAGCCAGCCATTTTCCGGATTTAAAACGCCCACTGTTTCCTCAACAGTATGCAGACCTTGCCATTCAGTTGCAGGGTTGCTGCCATCAACAGTTTTATTCCAATCAAAACCTGTGTCGCGGCGCGGAATGAAATTACCGTGGAAATAAGCAATGTTACCGCCTTTATCAGCATACACAGTGTTGTTTGATGAATTGGTATGAAAGCGCATAGTCTCCAGAAAATCATCATATCCAGCTGCCTTGGTGCGGAGATATGATTGCGACAAAGCCTTTACGGGTTCATTCATGAGCTTAATACTAATCCATTTATCACCTTCACCAGCAATGATGGGGCCATGATGGCTATGATATGCCGTTACTGTCTTGGACGCTGAACCACCTTCTTCGGTTTTATACGGCAACGTAATTTCAGTTGCTTTCATTTTGCGTTCATCGTCACCGTAGCGGTAATAAACACCATCTTCCCGGCGGGTAATGCTTTCTTCATACCAATCAATGGCATCTGCACCGCTTGATGTGTGCATCCATCCGGCGTTTTCATTGAACCCCTGGTAGATGAAAAACTGACCCCATGTCACAGCGCCGTATGCATTTAAACCTTCATCACTTGTAACCTGCATTTCAGCACGGAAGTAAAATGACGTATGTGGATTAATCAGAAACAGGGCATTGCCCGTTGCACTATTAGAGGGCGCAATTGCAAAACCGTTCGAGCCAGTAGGCTCTTTGATAACAAACCTGGTTTCTGCCAGTGCTGCCACTGGTTCATCGCCGTAGAAGCCCTCTAGGTCTCTCAGGTTAACCCGTTCAATGTCACCGCCAATACTGCCTTCGCTGAACGTAAGGGCCATCCATGGCTCAAAACGCTTGATAACACGTGGCTTAACTTCGGGATGCGTATGCAGATAATAGTTGAGGCCGTCTGCATATGCGTTCATCAGCTTCTGCAGCCATTCCGGGCTGGCAGCATAGTGTGCTTTCATCACACCCGGGTCGATGAACAACTTCATGCGTAAGTCGCGGTATAATGCACTTTCACCTTCTGCTTCCGCCAAGCGGCCCATCGCATTCAGGTAATTCACTTCAATACGGTTGAAATCATCTTCGGCTTGGGCATAGAGCATGCCAAAAACAGCGTCAGCGTCTGTTTTGCCGTATACATGAGGAATACCCCATTTATCGCGTGTAATGGTGACATTCTCCGCTTGCGCCTGCCAGCGCGCAAGGTCGCCGCCACCCGTATTTGCACTTTCTGTATCCGATTGCGAACAAGCCGCTAGTAACAAAACGAAAACAACCGAGAGATACTTCATAACCAACCCCTAAAACCAATGCCCAACTGATTTTATCTTAGGCAGGCACAGCGCCTGTGTAAAGCAGCGCTGTGTTTGATATTTAGTATCTAGAGATTGCTCGCTGACCTGGCAATCCAGTCTTCTACCTGTTCCCGTAGTAACCACATAGGCACCACGCCATTTTTTAAGATAATGGTATGAAACGCCTTAAGGTCAAACTTGGCACCAAGCGCACGCTGTGCCTCAGAACGCAGAGCAAAAATTTCTATAGCCCCGGAATCGTAGCTGGTTAACTGTGCAGGAATTGCTGCAACACGGTCAATCATACGAATGCCGCCTTCACCTTCAAACCGACCGCTTTCACGCAAGAAGGCAAGAGCCTGTTCTTCGCTCCAGCCAAGCACATGAATACCAGAATCTACGACCATGCCGCGCGCAGGCCATGCTCTGCGGGTTATTTTAGCAAAGTCAGTCTCGTAAAGGCCCAGCTCCTCTGTTAACGCCTCCGCATAGCGAGCCCAGCCCTCAATAAAGGCTGAATGACGTGTTAGGCGTTGAATAGGGTGTAATTCAGCTTGGTCTTGTACCAAGGCAATTTGCATATGGTGTCCCGGATATCCTTCATGAACGGATACAATTTCTGCACCACCCTTGCTTTGGCTGGAAAGGCCCGTCGGATCGTAACGAAACACCGCGCTCCTGTCTGTACCGCCTCGCTCATAACGCGCGCTGACACCTGTGCCAGCCAGATAGTCAGGGTACGGCTTCACTTCAATTTTGCCTTTTGGCATTGCCTCAAAAGCAGCAACTGAGCCTGCTTCAACGCGCAAAACCACCGCCTCATAGTAGCTATGCATTTCCTCCAGTGTTTCAAACCGATTGTCTGGATGATCAACATTGCGTTTCAAAATCGCAGCCATGTCATCGAGGCCGTACACTTCTTGACCCAACTCAACAACCTGCGCAGCATAACGGTCAACTGTTTCACGCCCCAAGTCATGCACACCCTGCGCACTACGCTTAATGGTAGTGTACTGACGGTAAAGTGCTTCAAAACATGCAGCACCGTTCGGATTTTCGGAGAGCGCGCGACGGGTGCGTGCTGCAGGCATATACTCTTTGCTCAAAAATTTGCTGTACGTCCGCAGCGCAGGCACAACTTCGCCTTCGATAACGCCTTTGAACAAAGCATGAAATGCTGCATCATCATCGCGGCGCACCACATCATACAGCGGCGATTGATCTTCTGACAATTCGATTAAGCCGTTAACCTGAGCAAGCACACGAGCAACAACAGGCTTAGGCGCGCTGTAACCCTCACTCAACCCTTGCTTTAGGTTTGCGATTTCCTGATGGAAATATCCTGCAATTTTCACCCAGCGCGCAATTGCCTGATCTCTCAATTCTGGTGTGCCAACTGGTTGGTTTTTTGCAATATCACCAAGCCTGGAGTGCATGCCTGCACTCATATGGTTAATATCCCATAGTTCCTGCTTGCAGATACGCACGCCGATATCAGCTTCCAGTTTTTCCTGCATCTGCGCATAAAGAACGCCTGCACGGGTTCCTTTCAATGGCGCATAATCAAGCGCCATCAAAGCACTCAAATAATCATCCTCAGCGGCTTGCCATTGTACAAGAGCATCCGGTGAATTGTCGATTAGGCCATCGTGGCGCTCAAGTGGATAATTAACATAATAGCTTAGTGTCGGACTACGGGACTGCACGCCGCGCAGATAATTGTCAGCAACCTCCATCAATGCTGCATTAAAGTTATCTGTAACACTGTCGCTATATTCTTCAGCAGGCATCTCGCTGCAAGCCACAAGAAACGTACTGAATGTTAAAATACTGATTTTATGTGTGAATGCCGATGACCACTGCATTATTCGCTCTCCCCAAATCGAACCAAGACCATGCTACCTCACCCCATATAGTTCAAGCCAGCTTTTTCAGCCGCCATATGTTTATTACTGCGACGCTAGATATGCCGCTCCTTGCCGCTCAACCATCGCAACCATGTCACCAAGCACCAGGCTCATATCGATTAAGTGCAGCCCCCAACTGACATATAATTCGCCGTTTACGATAAGGTCGCCCGCTATTTCATCTGTACGTGGGTCCGAAGAGTCCGCATTTATCTTCACAGTAAAATACGACGCCTGACCATCTTTAATGCAGCCGCCTTCAAGCAACCCGGGAACTTTGGCAAACGCCGTATTAACAGTGGGGTGCTGCACACTCCATTCAATACCGCCTTCGCTACTGGCCTTCCGCCCAGCAAGTAGCTTTTTGCTAGGGAAATAGCCATCCAGCGATGTAATGCCACCACCTGGTGACGCCGGGTTTACACAGGCAACCTGAAGGGCCGGGTTTTCACTCCAGCCGTACCCGCCAGCACCAACAGGCGGCGCTGTATCTCGGAACGAACTGAAAGCGACCAAACAACCCGTTTCATCTTGTCTACTGCAAAGTGGCATATGCTTGAATGTTTCACCAACCAGTTTGCCCTCAGGCACATAAACATTGGCACCAATAAGGTGGGCCGCAATAATCCGGTCCGCGACAGGCTTGCCCTCAATCTGGCGTTGTATGATGGTACCCAAGCGGTAAGACCCTTGCGAGTGACCAATCAACACAACACCACGACCCTTATTGTAATGCTCCAGATAATAGTTCCATGCCGCGGCAACATCACCGTCGGCAAGGGGCACATAAGAGTCGATTGAGATGCCCGCCGATCGGGCAGCCAAAGCCGTGAGGGTTACCTGTCTGTATATGGGGGCATACACCTTGCACACACTGTTGAAGCGGGCAGCCTGAATTTCCGCAACACCAGTTTCCTGAATGTCTATATCCCAGTCACTGTTGCCGGACAGGTCTGTGGACACAGTAGGGTATACATAAAAGCAATCGAACGGCGCATCAGAATTAGGCGTGAAAGCTTCCAAGGTTGCGGTACCATCAGCACTGATAATTGTTGCTGAAAAGTCGCCAGCGCAAGCATCAGCCCGGCTTGGCAAGCACAACCACTTATCACCATCAGCGTATGTTGCCTCATCTGCCGGTGTATCAGCAAGCCAACCACATCCGGCAAGCATGAAAAAGCATGAAATCAGCGCCATTTTTATACAAGACAACCATTTTCTCCGCTTGGTTAAGGCCCGAGAGTTAACAATAGTTCAGATAAGGCAGCGATCAACATCATGTATTGAACGCGCCAGCGCCATAGTCCCATTACTGCTGTCACGTAATGCGATTAGCCCTGAATAAACGATCTGCCGCCTGCAAGACCTTTAACCGTAATTGATGATTATAGTTAGGACGTTCAGCCAGGAAATTACGCACGGTTTCAACCGCGGATGTACTGCGATGATTTGCCAGCGTTTGACCTGTCCAGCCAATCGGGAAGAAAATATCCCCCGTACGCTGAACCTCTTCGAGTAACTCAAGGCTTGGCAGAATATATTTCTCGGAAACCTCAACCCGCAGTGGATGATGCAGATAACCAAGTGCTGCCAAAACCCAACTTTCTACCGCTCGGTTTTTCTCATCAGCCAAGCTGGCAAAAAACGCATCACGTATAGCCATGTCTGGTGACAATGCTGGCATTAAAAATTCTAACCGTCTACGCGCATCAGGGTTTTGGGTTTGTGATAATTGTTCCGTAAGAACCGCATCTGCAGTATCAGGTGCTTTGATTGCAATCACCGCAGCAAGAGCAATCATTTCACGTTCGGAAAGGCTTATGCCGTCGATGGTCAGCTCACCTGACCAAACCCCGCGCAGCCGCGCAATGCTGTCATTAGACAGTGCCATATTACGGAATCGATTGAGAAACACCTTCCGCGTACTGGCCGGCTTCGCTTGATCGTTTGCACCAAGCCAGAGCAGACCCTCAACACTTTCCACCATTGATGCGCGCGTATCAGCACCCAAAAATGACCAATATACCGTCTCCAACTGACCCAGCAGTGTCCCAAGTAATAATTCATTGTCTTCACGCGCCGCGGCCCACACCAGCAAGGTTGCGTAATCTGCTGGACTGACGTCATCATCGCCTTCCTGCATCTGTTCAAACAAATTAATAAACAGCGATCCTTTTTGCAGATCACTCAGGCGGTCCCAATTGTCGCGCACAAAACCAATGGAAGAAGGAAACAATCCATACCCCATACCATCGGCATTGATGAACAATTCCGAGCGCTCTACACCTGAACCGGTGCCGCTTATCGTATAATCACCTTCTGTAAAGTTAGCATCAATTGACATATCAAGCTGTGTTGCCTGTGTAATACTAAACTGCTGCGGCCAGTGCCTGTTCAAGCCCGCACCGTCATGCTGACGGAGCAATAACTGCTCACCACCTTCATCTACAAATCTAAACGTTGGTCGCCCCGGTGTGTTTACCCACACCTCACTCCACGCCCTCAGGTCATGCGGTGATTTGGCGTCCAATATATCGATAAGGTCAGGCCATGTCGCATTGGCACCAGCAAATTTTGCCAGATACTCTCTCATGCCGGACCGGAAGATGTCTGCGCCCAATAGTGTTTCAAGCTGCCGCATCATGATGGGGGCTTTGTTGTATATTATTGCACCGTACATAGTGCCGGCCTCGTTCAGGTTCGGCAAGTTTTGGCGAATAGGGTTTGCCCCTTCGGTGCGGTCAACGGAATAGGCAGCAGGGTACCGGCTCAGCAGGAAATTAAGATCATGGTCTATGTTGGGAAAATTGGGATTCACAATTTTGGAGGCCATAAAGTTTGCAAAAACTTCTTTGGTCCACACATCATTGAACCAATCCATTGTTACCAGATCGCCAAACCACATATGCGCTGTTTCGTGCGCAATCAGGCTGGCACGGCCTAGCAACTGCGCTTCTGACGGGTCTTCATCATGAAACAAGCTGGAAGAACGATACTGGATTGCACCAACATGCTCCATGCCGCCGTACTGAAAAGCCGGAATGGCCGCAAAGTCAAATTTCTTAAACGGATAATCAATGCCTGTGTAGTCTTCTAGCCATCGCAGCGCATCAGCATGCAACTGGAAAATCGCATCAAGATTGCGGTCAATTTTCGCATCATCGGTTTCACGGTGCAACAGCGTCATCTCACGGCCGCCAACAGTGCGCGTTACCGCCTCAAATTCACCTGCAACAAATGAAAACAGATAGCTGCTCAGAAGGTCAGATTTTTCAAACGAATGGATACGGCGGTCACCTGCATCCAACATAGACTTTACCGGCCCATTGCCAAGCGCCTGCCAACCAGCGGGTAAATCAAGGGTCAGGTCGTAAGTTGCTTTCAAGTTTGGCTGATCAAATACTGGAAAGGCCGTGCGGGCGCGGTCAGGCACAAAAAGCGTATATAAAAAATTAGCAGAACGGTTGAGCGATGTATCTCCTGCAGTAAATTCAATAGTAACTACGTTTTCGCCGGGTCGCAGATAGCTTGCTGGGATGACAAGGTGCTCAAAACGGTGATCTATCGGGGCAGATGCACCGTTAACCACCACACTATTCACGGCGCCTTCTGTCACGCGAAAGTCAAGTTGAAGGTCTTCGGTTATGGCCGCATGTCTGAAGGTTATGGTCTCACTGGCACCAATAGACGCAGCCACATCAGTTGGTATGCGGAAAGTAAGATCATAATTAATAGCTGAAATCGCGGCCTTACGGTGCTCTGCCAGCTCAAGCGACACACCCGGTTCAACCAATACTACATTAGTTTCGCGCACTTCAGTTTCTGTGTTTTCTGTGCATGCTGCCAAAACAAGCGCACACCCCATCAAGCCGTAGCGTATCATTGTGACCACCCTCCCCAAGTGCTTCAATTTGCCAACCAATCAGCCCAATTCGCCAGCATTGCGTATACTCTCTTAGCGTGCACGTTGTAGCGACTCAAGCGAACAAAGTTTATATAGGAACCAAGCTGGTGAAGCATAAAAGTATAAAGGCACTCAAAACACACACGCTAGTCATTGAACTCAAGAAGCTGAACCGCAGACCCTATCTCTATTATGCCTTCTTTCACAACTTCTGCAGTTACACCGCCATGCCCGCGCACAGCATTGAAACCGCCATGACCAAGCGTTTTTTCCATAAAGCTACACGGCGCACACAGACCGCTTATTTTCAAAACAGCATCGCCAATTTTAATAGTGTGCTTTCTCAAGCCTAATAAGTTGATGCCAGAAACAGCAATGTTGCGGCGCAGCAATTCTGGGCCCACATGCTTACAGCCCATAATTGAAGCAATCACTGGCAAGTGTTCCCATTGAACCAATGTAACCGACCGCTTGCCCGGGTTAACACGATAATCCTGATCAAGCCCGTTAAGCTTGATGTGCGCTTTTTGGAGCTGCATCATCTCAACCTTCTTGGCAGGGCGCACACCTATCCATTCGATAATGCCACTCTGCGCATTGTTTTTCATCATTTCATGCATTTTAGACATCAGCGTGCACTCTCCACAATATGAGGTTTTACCCCAGCTAAATTCAATGAGTGCTCAGATTGCAAGCACGTTCAGTGCAATTCCAACTATAATTTACACGAATGGCGCGTAAAACAAAAAAGCCTCCCAAAGGAAGGCTTTTTGTATCTCATTGATTTATCAGTGAGAAAATGGAGCGGGCGATGAGATTCGAACTCACGACCCTAACCTTGGCAAGGTTATGCTCTACCCCTGAGCTACGCCCGCTCAACACGTTCAAGCATTATAAATGCTCGCAGGGGCCAGCGACTATGCCGCTTGCGAGGCGGGATAATAGCCACCCGCGTTTCCTTTGCAACAGTTATTTTTACATTTCATAAAAAATGGCGTAATAGTATGAAAACAAAAGACTTTATAGAAAATATCTGAACAGCCCAGGAAACACAGCGAGCATAAAAAATGGAATCACCTGCAACCGAAGACATGCTTTTTGATTTTTTAGATAGCCACGGCATTGCCCACAAAACCTATCGTCACAAGCCCGTTTTCACCGTTGAAGAAGCACAAAAACAACATCCAAACATGCCCGCAGGCGGCCATAGCAAGAACCTGTTTATCCGTGACAAGAAGAAAAACTACGCACTTGTTGTTGCAGACGAAAACCTCAAGATTGACCTGAAAGCACTGGGTGAAACCATCAATGTGAAACGCCCTTCATTTGCCAGTGCTGAGCGCCTACAGGCATATCTTGGTATTACACCCGGCTCCGTTACACCGTTTGCTTTACTCAACGCCCATAAATTTGCAAAAGACGATCATCCAACAATTACTGTAGCATTAGATCAGAATCTAATGGCACATGACATTATTTACTTTCACCCCCTCCACAACAGCGCCTCAACAGCCATAACACCTGCAGACCTGATCGTTTTTGTCAAAGCATGTGGTTACGAGCCTGTTATTTTCTAATGATAGTCACGGAATAAAGGGAAGCGTGAAAAATCTTTCAAAACGACGCTAGCCGAAAGCTGGTCAACTCATTATGTTACCCGGTAGATAAATTAACTGGCGCATCAGCGCTACAATGGATGAGACCTCATGAACGAAACACTGTCCGGTGGACCTGAAACCACACCGCAGTCTGGCGATAGCCTCATAACAGATACAAACCTGCAAACGTTTTCAGCCGATGTCATCGAGGCGTCCATGAAACGCCCTGTCATTGTTGACTTTTGGGCAGAATGGTGTGGCCCCTGCAAACAGTTGATGCCCGCCCTCGAAGCCGCCGTTAAGTCAGCTGGTGGTGCTGTGGCGCTGGCAAAGGTAAACGCAGATGAAAATCAGGCGCTTTGTGGCCAGATGCAAGTGCAAAGCCTGCCAACCGTTCTCGCTTTTTGGCAAGGACAGCCTGTTGATGGTTTTCAAGGCGCGGTACCACCATCACAAATACAGGCTTTCATTGATAAACTTGTTGCACAAGCTGGCAGCGGTGCAGGGGACGACCCTGTAGTGGCGGCAATGGAACAAGCAGACGCACTGTTTGAAGCAGGCGACACGGGACAAGCTGCACAAATTTATCAGCAAGTACTCGGTCACATACCTGACCATACGGGTGCTATCGTCGGCATGGCTGATGCTGCATTAAAGCTGGATGATCTTGATAAGGTTGGCGAAATCCTGGCCATGCTGCCAGAGGGGGCTAACCTTGAGGAAGCGGTACAGGCACGCTTCACCAAGATTAAAACCAACCTTGAACTTGCAGAGCAAGCGGCAAACGCGGGCGATACAGCACCTCTTATTGCTGCGATTGAAGCCGACCCGCTAGACCATCAGGCGCGTTTTGACCTTGCGTTGGCGCATCAAGCCGCAGGAGACCTGCCTGCCGCAGCCGAGTCGCTACTCGCAAGCATTATACGTGACCGCAGTTGGAATGACGAAGCGGCGCGCGCGCAGTTGGTTAAACTGTTTGAAGCAGCAGGACCAACAGATCCGTTCACATTAAAATACCGCCGACGCCTATCGTCTGTTTTATTTAGTTAGTCTGCACGATGGTGGAAAAAAAGTCAGAAACCATAACGCTACCACCGGTCATCCCGGTTTTTCCGCTTAACGGTGTCATTCTCATTCCGGGAAGCAACTTACCGCTAAACATTTTTGAGCCACGATACCTGCAAATGGTGCGGGACGCCGCCACATCAAACAATCTTATTGGCATGATTCAGCCAAAAAGCGACGACCCAACCCCTGACTTATATGATGTGGGAGCGGTTGGTAAAATTGAAGATTTCACCGAGGTAGACGAAAATCGTTTTTCAATCCGGTTGCGTGGGCTTGCGCGTTTTAGTGTTATTGAAGAGCTAAGCGCAACGACACCATACAGGCAGGTCGCTGCTGATTGGCATTTATTTTCTGATATGAATGCAGCACCTGAAGAGGCCATTTTACCTCGGCGAGAACTGCTGGCAACACTGTCAGACTATCTTGATTTTCGCGGCCTCGACGCTGACTTTGAAGCCATTGCCGAAGCGCCGGACGATGTACTGGTCAACACATTATCAATGGTTGTTCCCTTTGACGCACCTGAAAAACAAGCCCTGCTTGAAGCACGCAGCATTGCCGGACGCGCACAAACACTGCAAACCCTGCTTGCCATGGCCTTAATCGATGTAACCAGCGACACACCAACAAACCTGCATTAACCTGCGCCGAGAAACAATATGTCCCAACACCCATTAAACCGCACCGACCCAAAGCTACTTGAGATACTTGTATGCCCCGTTACACGGGGAACGTTGTCTTATGATGCCGACGCACAGGAGTTAATCAGCGAAAAGGCCGGGCTCGCGTTTCCTATCCGCGACGGTATTCCTATCTTGCTTGAAGATGAGGCGCGAAGCCTCGAAGATTAAGCGTGTTAGTTGTTTGAAAACTGACGATCCAGCATTGGTCCAAGCGGTACACCACCAAAGATATGAATATGCAGGTGCGGCACTTCTTGGTGCGCATGAGCGCCCGCATTCGCCAAGGTGCGATAGCCAGGCTCCACCAGACCCAATTCTTTCGCAACAGTACCTACCGCGCGAAAAAAGCCAGTAATCAATTCATCTGGCGCATCCGCAGTGAAATCCGCCATCGACACATACTCACCTTTCGGGATCACAAGCACATGAACAGGCGCTTGCGGGTTGATATCATGAAAGGCGAGGGCGTATTCGTCCTCATAAACCTTGTTGCACGGTATTTCCCCGCGTAAAATTTTGGCAAATATATTGTTCGGGTCGTAAGTCATGCGTCACCTTTTCATAGCGAAAATATTCTCACGTCAGCACTAGATTATTAGAGTATGAATTTCGATAAATCATTGTTCTTCGTGAGCTCACCGATGTGTTCCTGCACAAATTCAGCGTCAACAGCAACTGTCGTACCTGCTTTGTCGCTTGCAGTGAAAGAAATTTCCTCCAGCACTTTTTCAAGCACCGTATGCAAGCGGCGAGCACCAATGTTTTCAACAGTTTCATTAAACTGTGCCGAGACTTTTGCAATTTCATTGATCCCGTCTTCCGTGAAATCAAGTGTCACATCCTCGGTTTTCATCAACGCTACATATTGCCGAATGAGGCTATAGTCAGGTTCCGTTAAAATACGGCGAAAATCTTCTTCTGTCAGGTCACGTAACTCAACCCGAATAGGTAACCGACCTTGCAATTCCGGCAACAAATCAGACGGTTTCGCCAAATGGAAAGCGCCGGAAGCAATGAAGAGAATATGGTCAGTTTTAATTGCACCATATTTAGTGGATACCGTAGTACCTTCAATAAGGGGTAGCAAATCGCGCTGCACACCTTCGCGGCTCACATCACCGCCGCGCGCATCTTGGCGGGCACAAATTTTGTCAACTTCATCAAGAAAAACAATACCATCCTGTTCAACAAGCGCGATGGCCTCACGCGTAGATGCTTCATCATCAACCAGTTTGTCAGCTTCTTCAGCCATCAGGATTTCATACGCTTCTGAAACCGACAGCTTCTTTTTGACCATTTTGTTACCCATGGCCTTGCCGAACATATCGCCTAAATTAATCATCCCCATGCTGGCACCCGGCATACCTGGAATATCGAACTGAGGCATACCGGCAGGGGTTTCAGCGACATCAAGCTCGATCTCTTTGTCGGAAAGCTCCCCCTCGCGCAGCATTTTGCGGAACTTTTGGCGTGTTGCATCAGCAGCACCTTCGCCTACAAGCGCATCAATAACGCGGTCTTCCGCATGCAGTTCAGCCTTCGCGGTTACCTCCTTGCGCTTCTTTTCTTTAACCATCAGGATCGCGGTTTCAATCAGATCACGAACAATCTGTTCCACATCGCGGCCCACATAACCAACTTCCGTGAATTTAGTTGCTTCAACTTTAATAAACGGCGCTTGGGCAAGCTTGGCAAGCCGGCGTGATATCTCGGTTTTACCAACACCCGTTGGACCAACCATTAAAATATTCTTCGGCAACACCTCATCGCGCAAATCGCCTTCGAGCTGCTGGCGGCGCCACCGGTTGCGCAAAGCAACCGCAACGGCGCGCTTGGCATCTGACTGTCCAATGATATAACGATCAAGTTCCGATACGATTTCACGCGGTGAAAAACTGGTCATAAGATACTCCTGGCTGACTCTAAACTAAGCTTTGACTTCAGCATTGATTTCACGCGCATCAAGGCTTTCGAAAACAATATTATCGTTGGTGTAAACACATATATCACTGGCAATCTTCATTGCCTTCTCGGCAATTTCTTCTGCCGGAATGCTTTGATCATACAGCGCACGCGCAGCGGCTAACGCAAAATTACCACCTGAGCCTATAGCAACAACACCGTGTTCCGGCTCGATCACATCACCATTTCCGGTCACAACAAGACTGGTTTCACTATCAACCACAATTAGCATAGCCTGCAATTGGCGCAGATATTTGTCAGTTCGCCAATCCTTCGCCAGTTCGACACATGCGCGCGCCAACTGGCCAGGGTATCGCTCTAGCTTGGCTTCCAGTCGTTCGAAAAGCGTAAAGGCATCTGCTGTCGCGCCTGCAAACCCGGCAATGACTTTGCCACCGCCTAGCTTACGGATTTTACGTGCATTTGATTTCATTACGGTATCACCCGCGGAAACCTGACCATCACCTGCGATAACAACCTTGTCACCTTTGCGTACACTACAGATCGTAGTCATAAGATGCTTTTCCTCTTTACTGTCTCGTTATGTTTCGATGCTTGCATATATGGGCGCCCCCTGCTTGTTGCAAGCAACTGTGTTAAAAAGCATCGAAATCACGTAAATTTAACCGACATAGTGCAAAAATTTGCTCGCGAAGGGTGAAAAACTTGCGTATGAGCATGGGCAACCGCTGATACAGGGCATATCGACAGTGATAGTGTCCTACAAAGGAGTGACCGATATGCGTACGGCCAGCATAGAGAGAAAAACCAAAGAAACACAAATTTCTGTTGAGTTAAGTCTTGATGGAAACGGTGTTTATGATGTCGAAACTGGCATTGGTTTTCTAGACCATATGCTTGAGCAGCTATCACGCCACTCTTTGATGGACCTGAAAGTCAGGGCAGTCGGAGACCTACACATTGACGGGCACCACACAACAGAAGATTGCGGTATTGTAATTGGTCTCGCGGTAAAAAAGGCGCTGGGCGAAATGAAAGGCATTACGCGTTATGCAAATGCCTATATTCCAATGGATGAAACGCTTTCCCGCGCAGCAATGGATATTTCCGGGCGCCCATTTCTTGTGTGGAACGTAAAGTTTCCACGCGAAAAAATTGGTGACATGGATACGGAACTGTTCGAAGAATTTTTCCGCGCATTTGCCTTTGCCACTGGTATGACTCTACATGTAGAAAACCTATACGGTGTAAACAGCCATCATATTATTGAAAGCTGCTTCAAGGCGACAGCACGCGCCTTGCGCGACGCCACAACAATTGACCCGCGCAAGGCAGATGCTATTCCATCCACAAAAGGCACGCTTGGCGGCAGCCTCTAGACTATTACTTTATCGTTCAGGAGCATAACATGAGCGAAACTCTCGCGATTGTTGATTATGGTTCAGGCAACTTAAGGTCTGCTGAAAAAGCGTTTGCACGCGCTGCTAGTGAGGCCAGCCTCAACACAAAGATCATTGTTACCTCATCACCTGACATTGTAAAAAACGCAGACCGGGTTGTGCTGCCGGGCGTTGGGGCCTTTGCTGATTGCAGAGCCGGGCTGCTTGCCATTGATGGTATGTACGAAGCATTAACCGACACTGTCATTAATAAAGCACATCCATTTTTGGGTATTTGTGTTGGCATGCAGCTAATGGCCACACACGGTCTGGAACACGGCACACACAAGGGCTTTGGCTGGATCGAGGGCGACGTGAAACCAATGGCACCAAACGAGCCTTCGCTTAAAATTCCTCACATGGGCTGGAACACGCTGTCCCTGACAGAAGCTGGCAAAAATCATCCTGTTTTATGTGTTCTGGAACCTGATGATCATACCTATTTTGTCCATAGTTTTCATATGGAACTATTCGACAAAAGTACTTTGCTTGCCACAGCAGACTACGGCGGCCCGATCACGGCTGTTGTTGGGCGCAACAATATGGTCGGCACACAATTTCATCCTGAAAAAAGTCAGGCTGTAGGCCTCAAACTTATCACCGCCTTTCTGGAGTGGCAGCCATGATTACCCTGTACCCCGCAATTGACCTTAAAGACGGCAACTGTGTCCGCCTTTTCAAAGGCGACATGAACGAAGCAACGGTTTTTAGCGACAATCCGGCAGCACAAGCAAAGGCCTTCACTGATGCCGGTTGCAAATGGTTACATATTGTAGACCTAAACGGTGCTTTCGCAGGCGAACCCGTGAACGCTGCAGCTGTAGAAGGGATTCTGGCAAACGTTGATGTACCGGTACAGCTAGGCGGCGGCATTCGCGATATTGCAACTATGGAACGCTGGCTGGACAAAGGCTTGTCGCGCCTTATTCTTGGAACACTCGCGGTGAAAAACCCTGTTCTTGTCAAAGAGGCTTGTGCATTGTTTCCCGGTAAAATCGCTGTTGGTATTGACGCTCTTGGCGGCAAAGTTGCCGTTGAGGGTTGGGCTGAAGCCAGCACACTTGGTGTTGTTGAGCTAGCACAAAAATTTGAGGATGCCGGAGTTGCAGCTATTATTCACACGGATATAGACAGAGATGGCACGCTGGCCGGCGTTAACGCTGACGCCTCTTCCGAGCTTGCCTCTGCAATCTCAATCCCTGTAATCGCGTCGGGCGGCGTTAAAGACCTGAGCGATATTCAGCGTGTCGCAGATACTGGCAATCTGGAAGGTGTTATAACAGGCCGCGCTATATATGATGGCGGCATGGATCTGCAAGCCGCGCTCAAAATAGCAGCAGGAGCTTAGGTGTGCTGAAATCTCGCATTATCCCCTGCCTTGATGTGAAGGATGGGCGCGTCGTTAAAGGCGTTAACTTTGTCGACCTTATCGATGCTGGCGACCCCGTGGAGCAAGCCCGCGTTTATGATGCAGCAGGCGCAGACGAACTGACCTTTCTGGATATCACCGCTAGCTCTGACAAACGAGACATTCTGCTAGATGTGGTGCAACGTACCGCCGAGCAGTGCTTTATGCCGCTGACCGTTGGCGGCGGCGTGCGCGGCGCTGATGATGTGCGCAAACTTTTACTTGCCGGGGCGGATAAAGTGTCCTTGATGACTGCGGCTGTGAACAATCCCGCAATCATTGGTGAGCTGTCCAACAAATTTGGCGCGCAGTGCATTGTCGTTGCTATTGACGCAAAACAAGTCAGCGCAGGGAAGTGGGAAGTGTTTACACATGGCGGTCGGACAGCCACCGGCCTTGATGCCATTGAATATGCAAAAGAAGCGGCCCGCCTCGGCGCTGGTGAAATTCTGCTAACCAGCATGGACCGTGACGGCACGCGCGCTGGTTTTGACCTAACATTAACCCGCACCATTGCTGACAGTGTTTCTGTCCCCGTCATTGCATCTGGCGGTGTTGGCACGCTTGACCATTTGGTAGAAGGCGTCAAAGAAGGTCATGCTTCTGCCGTATTAGCGGCTTCTATTTTCCATTTTGGTGATTATTCTATTGCGCAAGCCAAAGCCCACATGAAAAATGCAGGCATCAATGTACGGGAAACCACATAATGGATACCAAAACAGTTGAAACCTTAACCACGCTGGCCGCAACACTGCATGCACGCAAGCAGGCCGGTACTGGTGAGAGCTATGTGGCAAGCCTTTATAACAAAGGCGCAAAAAAGATTGCACAGAAGGTCGGTGAAGAAGCGGTTGAAACAGCAATGGCTGTCGCGGCTGATAACAATGAAGAGATCATTACTGAGTCTGCAGACTTACTGTTCCACTTGATGGTTTTGCTTGAAGCACGAGGGCTATCGCTTAATGACGTTGCCGCGGAATTAGCCAAGCGTGAAGGCACATCCGGCCTTACCGAGAAAGCAAACCGTAGTTAATGGTTAATGTGGGAGAGAGCCATCCCTATATTTGATAGAACTATATTAATTGCTTTCGGCCTTGGGATTGGCCTTACGAATACTGTTTCAAGTCAACCACTTGAGCTAATGTTACCAATTGATTGTACGTTGGGCGAAACATGCTGGATAGCGCGGTATATGGACCGAGCATCCGGTAAGAATAAAGCTGATTACAGAGCCGGACCACAAACTCAAGACAAACACAAAGGGACAGATTTTGCTGTTCAAGACATGGGCGCAATGGAGCGCGGCATAAACGCATTAGCGGCAGCAGACGGCATAATACTCAGGAAACGAGACAATATGCCGGACACAGCCGTGAACGGCGTAAACAAGAAAGAAATTGAAGGCAAAGAATGCGGCAACGCTCTCATTGTTGAACATATGGGGGGATGGCAAACACAATATTGCCACCTGAAGCAAGGCAGCATCACAGTAAAGATTGGTGATAGTGTCAATGCTGGCAGCCCATTGGCACAAGTGGGGTTATCCGGCCTGACCGAGTTTCCTCATTTACACTTCATGGTGCGCCAAATGCGCACGTCGCAATCCTCTTTGGATATTGATCCGTTTGACGGCGGTGTTTTTGAAACACCACCTTCTGGGGGTATTCAGAATGACAGCCTCTGGCAGGCGCTGCCTAAATATTCTGAAACAGTTATGTTGCCACCACTGATCACAACCACGAGAACCAATCGCCGTACTATGTGGCAAGCACAAAAGTCCATTGATGCAACAACTGCTGAAGCGTTGATCATACAGGCTCGCGGGTTTCATACCCGCAAGGGAGATGAGTGGCGCTTTTCCCTTATTATGCCAGACGGCAAGACCCGAACGTTAAAAACCATAGTCCAGGCGAGAAACCGTCAGCTTATTCAAGCTTACGCTGGCATCAAAAAGCCCGCCAAAGATTTCATGCCGGGCGTTTGGTCCGGTGAAGTCAAACTTGTACGTGACGGGAAAGTTCTGGATAGCAGGTCGAGCACCGTAAACGTTACTCGATCCACAGATTGATCAAGAGAGCGCCAAAGGTAACACGCTCATCTTGCTCTTTCTTTAGCAGCTGCTGCCATTAAAGATCGCAAGCTATTGTAGTCTGCCAAGTCTATATGCCGAACAATCTTGTCATCTTTAAATTCAATAATACGTGTAACCTCACTCATGATCGGAGCATACGCTTCTGGGTTTCCATCCCCCAACACATCAACCTTTCCATACATCACAAGATTGAGGACAACTGTATTGTTGCTTTCGTAAGATCGAACAACATAACTGTGCAGGTCCTTAATAGAGCCCGTGTATCCTTCATACACTTTTAGCACGTGTTCGCGGCCTTCATGTTTCGCGCCCCAGGTTGGATCTTCAAAAATAATATCTTCATGTACATAAGCTGATGCCGCTCTAGTATCATTTGCCTCCAGGGCCGCTAAAAAATGTTGTGCTTTTTCGATATTATTTTCTGCAAATGCAGCGGTTGCTGCCCATAGGATTGTAGCTGTCGTTATAATAAACTTTTTCATTTTTATCTCCGTTATGAAAACTATAACGAAAATATACAGCTCAGCTTCTGTCGTCGTTAACACCGAACCAAGTTTACTTAATCAATCAACAATATGTAAGCGGCGAAAGTGGCTAGGGGTAGTCTTTGCGTATCTTTTGAAAGCATTGTTAAAAGACACTTTGTTGTTGAACCCCACGGCAAAAGCGATTTCGAGAACAGTTATATCGGTTTCCCGCAACAGCTTTTTTGCTTCGTTGATACGTCGGCTGTTGATGAAGTCATAAAAACTCTGACCAATTGCAGTGTTTAATACTTCGGAGGCAACATGCGGTGTCACACCGGCCGCTTGTGCTAGCTCTCTCAGCGTCAGTGCTGGCTTCAGATATAGGCGCTGGCAGTCAATTGTTTCGATAATATCACGTGCGATCGCATCAGCACTGTCCGCATCAAGTCCAGACTTGTCATAGGCTGCAGTGACAATAGGCTCAGTCGCTACAAAATATTGTTGCTGCGCACTACGTGTAAGCCAAAAGATATAGACCGTTCCGAGGAAGTTAAAAACAGCCTGAGCATCAAACAGATTGTTATCCCCAAGAGCCATCAATGGAAAAACCATAAGATCAAACGTAACCAGAACCAGCAACCCCCAGCACACCTGCTCAAGCCACAGAAGATCAATTCCTGACAGGGACGAAAAGCTTTGCTTGAGGTTATGCCGGTAACGGCGAACCAGATAAATCAAAACAGGCAAGTAGATCATGACCTGACTAGTTAGAAGATAATAAATGTATGTATGCGGAAAACCGGTAAACATCACAGGAACGATGGCAACTAACGCCGAAGGCAGAAGGTGAAGCCAGAAACGAAGCACGCTTATACCAACAGCCGGCGCAACATATCGAAACAGGCAGGGTACAGCTAGAAAGTTAATAAAAACCAACCCATTGAGGACTTTGTGAAGCTGACCAAGAGAATGAATAACGCCTGATAGCAGCGCGAAAGAGATCACCGCAACAAAGGCGGCAAGCCATCTGGCATTAGACTTTGGGCTCGCCCACAATAATGCAGCTAATGTTCCGCCAACAGAACTGCTAACAAGTGCAAAAATACTGGCTAAAGAAAGCTCGAAGACCACCTGCTTACCCGTTTACAAATAACTTTCAAAAGCTTGCCATAACAACCGCAATGCCAGCAACGTTAGAATAATATTCAGGATATAGCTAAAGTGGGCTTCGCTTTGCTTCATCAAAACTCGCTTGCCAACCAATGTACCCAGAAAACCAGCACCAACCATCAGCGCAAGCAAAGGCACATAGGCTACAAAAGCAAAACCCAAAAAACTGAACATAATAATTTTAAGCGTATGCTGCGTTACCATCACACTTGAAAAAGTGCCAACTTTTGTGAGGCGGTCATATTTAAAAGGCGCCACAAATGCCATCACAAACGGCCCGGTTGCACCCACAAACATACTGCCAAAAGTGGTCAAGGCACCACCAACAACAATTCCTTTTGATGAAACAGCAACACTTCCGGGCTTGGGTCCCCAAACAGAATATAGGATAAAAATACCTAGCATTATTTGTAACAACGCAACAGGCAACGCAATGACAAGCTGCGAAGCAACAGCAACACCAATAAGGCTGCCAAGCACAAACCAGCGCATAAACTTCCAGTCAATATGCTTAAAAAACAGCGCCATGCGGCTCATATTGGAGCCAGCTTGCACAACACCGTGACACGGAATAAGCGCAAGAGGCGGCATAACCTGCGCCATAACCGCCAAAAGCGTAACCCCGCCGCCAATACCTGCTGCAGTGGATAGAAAGGAGCCAAAGAAGCTAACACCAACCAACATCCAAAAGCTAAACACAGACAAAGCTTCAGGAATGAGAGATTCTGGTAACATAATGATTATCCTATGTGACTGACAAAGGTCATACCATGTGCTTTGGCATTTTAGAATAAGCGGCTTACTGTTTATATTAAACCACTTGGTTGAATATAATATTTAAATAAGCTATGGTGGTTTCATATTCAATGATTATCAAAAGAGGTTAGACATGGCGTTCTATCAAAAGCTTCTGTTAGTTATGGCATCACTGTTGTTTTGTCTTTCAGCCAAAGCAGATGAAACCAACCTGCGTACCATTGAAACATCCACACACATCGCGGCAACTCCGGACCGCGTTCTGAAAGCGTTTTATGCCACAGATGACTTGGCCGCGTGGTGGTTGGTCTCTCGCTCACTAACCAGTTCCCAAAAGGGAAACCTTTGGTCCATTGTTTGGGAAAATTACGGACAAGACAAAACACATCATGTCTGGAGCGGTGTGGTGAGCGAAAGCAGCAGCCACCGCCTTGTTATTTCTGATTTAGTTATGATTGAACCAGAACGGCCACTTTTCGGCCCAATGCAGCTGGAAATTATTGCGCTGGCTGATGGTGATGGCACGCGGTTAACCGTTTTACACCACGGATATCAATACGGCGAACACTGGAATTGGTCACACAAAACTGTGGTTGGCGGCTGGGAAAAAGCACTGGCTGAACTGGCTGCATGGTTCGAAGAAGGTGCGCCGCACTGAGCACAACCAGTATCCATAGATTACTCTGCCAGAATTTTATCCATCAGAACGTACGTAATATCGGCATGACCATCACGGTAAGTCGTATAGAAGAGTATTTTTTCGTCATGACTTACAAAAGCACCATACTCGTATTCAGCACTATTAACTTGTGCGCCTAAATTCCTGGGTACTGACCAGTGCACACCATCACGATATGATATATATAGGTCATCACCGCCAAAACCATCCTCTGCATCTGTTCGTGCAAAAATTATATACCTTCCTGCAGGATCAATAAAAGGATCCGGTTCAGAATGCGTGGTATTCAGTAGGTTTAAGCTACTGACGCTCCAGTCAAAACCAGACTTCTCGGCGACATACATATCCGAGTTTCCTTTCCCACCATCACGACGCGAACCAAAGTAGATATTAGTATTGCTGGCGACAGACGCATGAAAATCATTTTTGACAGATTTAAAAACACCCAATAAAGGCTCAGGCTCACCCCAATTATTGTCACCTTTATATATTACTTGCCATAAATTCCAGTCTGACTCGCCCTTTTGCTCACCAGGTACAGCCCGGTCCGAACTGAAAACAACAAAACCGCCATCAGGTGAAAACCTTGCTGCACGGCTTCCTTCATCAGTTACAAAAGGGACTGGTTCAGGGGTTGTCCAATCATTATCGGATCGAAACGTTATGAATATCCGGTGTTCTGAGAAACCATTATTGTGCCGCCCAAAAAGCGCAACGTGACCGTTTGGGTGTATCGAAATCCAGGACTCTCCCGCATCAGTGTTAATTCTTTTGAGCAGGTTTGATAAAACAATATCATTTGTATAGGTAGCGTTGGCTGATTTCGCTGGTTGGCCTGCAACCAGATCGTTACTTAGAAATATTAACAACAGAGTAGAAAGAATTGATACCTGAGTACGCATAATAAACCTCCATCATATTCCTCTATATCATATTTATGTATTATATAATAACATAACCTTTACTAATCATAGCTATTAAAACGGTGAATATTGGGATTGGTCATACAGGGTTGGTGGTGTTAGCTGGAAAAGCGTTCGCTGAACTAGCCGCATGGTTGAGAATGGCACACCCCACATCAGCCTTTCTAATATAACCCAAGAGAGCAAACAGCTAACCACTCATGACAGATAGCCCTTTTCACTCTCTTGCCTCAGGCTTGAGTTATATAACTCTGCTTCAAAAAGCTGATCTGACTAATAAAGGCTTATAGATACCATTCGATAAACTCATCAAAACTCAGCTTTCCGTCCGTATTCGCGTCCCAGCCTTGATAGTATTCATCGCTAATACTCTTCCAATAATACCGTTGATGAGTAAAAGCCCATTTACCAACTGTCATTTCCATACTCAATTCCTCATCAGAAGTTACACCCTTTGAAGTACATGTTTGGGGCACTGGAAATTTTTGAGTATAATCTGTCACAGCATGGTTATGGAGGTCTTGCTTAAGCGCTTTAAGCTTTTGGCGCATCTCCTTAAGGCTAATACCGCCATCACCATTGCCATCCAAAATGACAAACTCTCTTTGAAGCTCATATTGAGTTGGTAATAACTGAAGTTTGCTAAATTCAGCCAAAGACAAATCACCTGATGTATTTGTGTCCATAGCCAAAAATTTAGTTTTAATATGTGCACGGGCAATCTGGGTAAGTGCAGCATCACAACCTTGCAAACGCATACGCATTGCCTGACCAGTTTGTAAGTCCTTAGACCAGCCTTTCCTTAGGTCACCATCTATATGGAACCAGATTTCATTAAAAGAATAGGGTACCGGATACTTTTTCGCAGCATAAACACCGGACACATAAAACAGAAACTCAGCTTCTGATAAGCGTTCATTACTATCTTTATCTAAAACCTTAAAATAAGGAAGGGTCAAAGGGCTATCAAAGCCTTTCACATCTTCATCACTTACTAAAAAGCCTGCAGACGCTATGGCCCCAATTATCATTCCTGAAACAACCATCATGAAACTCCTTTTATTGAATAGGTTTGCTTCAAAATGACCTCGCTCCAGATAAACCGTAATCGCATCACGCAAAACAGCACTCGCTGTTACATTTTCATGCTTACACGTATCCATAAATGCTTGCTTATCATCATACGGAAGTCTGATCTCGATCACGTCAGACTTTTTATTCGATTTATTGTTGGTTTCCATCACAGGTCATTCTTTGCATTAACAAGGGTTTCAGGAATGGCTATTATAGAACCATCTTACAAAGAAAAGCGTGTCGAGATCGAAAGCTATTCTGTCCCGACTGTTGTTCAGTTCTGTCGAGACACACTAGCGCATAAGGGTTTCAGCTATATAAACGCACAATAACCATGTATCAGATCCAGAGATTAACCGGTGCGACGCAGTGATGTTCGTGCGTCAATGCGCCGGTAATTCAGTGCCTCGGCAATATGCGGTGTAGACACCGTTTCACTAACTGCAAGATCTGCAATAGTGCGAGCAACCTTTAGCACTCGGTGATACCCGCGCGCAGAGAGTTGATATGTTTCAGCCGCTTTTTCCATTAGTGCGTGAGCGCTGCCATCAAGCTGCAGCACTTTTTCCAGTAGCTTACCGCTCATTTGGGCATTGATCTTCACCTTCTGCGCATCTCTCTGTTCAACAAAACGCTGTGTTTGCCGCTCACGCGCAGCAGCCACACGCGCCGCAACAACACTGGATGGCTCGCCAATTGCTGGCGCGGACAATTCTGCGGCGGTTAAAGCAGGCACATCAACAAACAGATCGATACGATCATAAAGCGGACCAGATATTTTTGCCTGATAATCAGCACCACATAGAGGCGCACGGCTACAGGCCCGTGCAGCATCTGCCAAATATCCACAACGACACGGGTTCATTGCCGCAAGCAACTGGAACCTGGCTGGATATGTCACATGCGCTTGCGCTCTCGCGATAACAGCAGTGCCTGTCTCCAAAGGCTGGCGCAGCGCCTCTAACGCACTACGAGAAAACTCTGGCATCTCATCAAGGAAAAGCACTCCATTATGCGCCAGTGATACTTCACCAGGGTTAGCATACGCGCCGCCACCAATAAGGGCTGGCTGACTAGCAGAATGGTGTGGTGATCGAAAAGGACGGCCACGGGTAATGGCGCCATTTTCCAACGTACCAGCCACAGAAGCAACCATGCTGACTTCCAAGGCTTCCTCTGGTGTTAAAGGAGGCAATATAGAAGGCATTGCAGACGCCAGCATAGATTTACCCGAACCCGGCGGCCCCATCATTAGCATGGTGTGGCCACCTGCTGCAGCAACCTCAAGCGCACGTTTAGCTGTTTCCTGACCTTTAATATCAGCAAAATCCACATAACCAGAGCCTTGAGCCAACAATGGCTTAGCGGACGGCGCCGATAAAACCTGCACCCCTTTAAGGTGATTCATAAGCGCCAGAAGGCTTGCCGGTGCCAAAACACCGTTACCGCCGGCCCACGAAGCTTCGGAGCCTGTTTCTGCTGGGCAAACAAACCCCATATCACATGCATTGGCGTACATGGCAGCAGGTAAAACGCCTGCGACAGAACGTATGCTGGCATCCAGCCCAAGCTCGCCCATCACGACTACGCCCTCAAGGGCATCAGACGCAATAACACCCATAGCAACCAAAACCGCCACGGCAATGGGAAGGTCGTAATGCGACCCAGCTTTTGGCCGATTTGCAGGTGAAAGGCTAACAGTTATTCGCTTTGGTGGAAGCGACAACCCAATGGCAGACAAGGCTGCGCGCACACGTTCTCGTGCTTCACTAACCGCTTTATCTGGCAGGCCCACAATTGTGAAGGACGGCAAGCCGTTAGACATCATCACCTGCACCTCTACGCGGCAAGCTTCAATTCCTTCAAAGGCGACTGTTTCAATGGTTGCTACCATCGTTCTAATTGCTCCTGCATAGAATCAAACAGCTTCAACCTTAACATAAAAACAGAACATATCAAGAACACGGTACGCGACCTTGATATGCCCTCAAACCCCGTTAGATTATAAAAACAAAGCTATTCAGCAAAATTTTGAGGACAGCATGACCAAAATTGTAATTCACGGCGCTGGTTCTATCGGATGTTTTATCGGCGGCACTTGGGCCAGCACAGGGCTTGATGTCACACTTATTGGCCGGGACTATATTCATGAAACCATTAATAAAAATGGCATGACGCTTACTGACTATAGCGGCTTTAAGGTTAAGCTTTCCAGTAGCGATATTGCTTTTTCAGAAACACCGGCAGCCATGAACGATGCCGACATCATCATTCTTGCCGTTAAGTCCACAGGCACTGAAGCTGCCGCGCATGAGATTGCTGCAAATGCAAAAGCAGATGCCATTGTCGTTAGCCTGCAAAATGGCATCAGCAACGTGGATATATTAAAACGCCTGCTTCCAAACCAAACCGTTTTGGCCGGCATGGTGCCATACAATGTTGCAAATCTCGGTGATGGTCATTGGCACAAAGGCACACAAGGTACTGTTATGGCTGAAATCAACCCTGCGCTGGAATGTATCGCTGATGCCTCAAGTCGCGGGCCAGCCGCTCTTAAACTGAAGAATAATATGCCAGCTATTGCGTGGGGGAAATTACTGATAAACCTCAACAACGCAATCAACGCTTTGTCTGGTGAACCGCTACTCAAAGAACTTTCACAGCGCGATTTCAGGCGGGTGTTTTCGGCCACAATTACGGAAGCACTAGACGTTTTAAAGGCCGCGAATATTACACCTGCTCAAATTGGGCCAATGCCACCCCAAAAACTCGCCAAAATACTTAAAGCACCCAACTTTTTATTTAATCATATCTTCTTACGCATACAGAAGATTGATGAGCGGGCCCGGTCTTCAATGGCAGAGGACTTTGACGCCGGTCGTACAACAGAGATTGATTATCTAAACGGCGAGGTTGTTGCTCTCGCTGATACTCACGGCATTTCTGCGCCGTACAGCAAAGCCATTGTTGATTTGGTGAAAGACGCCGAAACCGGCGGACAAAAAACATGGTCGGCCAAAGGGCTGCGACAGCGTGTGCTTGGACGTTAAGGTGTGCTTGCACCAACCTAGTTTTGTTCCAAAATATCCAACAGCAAATCAAGCTCCGTGCCTTGCAACCGCGCAATACGGAGCGCGAGGCGGTTTGCAACTTGAGTTGCACGTGGATCAAGTCCGGTCGTATCAATGGTTACTTTGGGTTTAGATTGCTGGGCCAGCGCGTGCAATTCTTCCGCTTCATCCCAAATCAAACCAAAATACTGTATAATCTTCTGTATCATCGCCCATGAAGGCATGCCGCGCCGACCGTGTTCAAGAGCAGAAAGATATGCCGCAGACACATCCAGTGCTGTCGCCATCTGCGCTTGATTAACACCTTTGTTGGTGCGGAGCGCGCGGACCTTTTCGCCAAACGGCGTCATGAACCAGCCCCTCCTCGATGAACGTTGGGCATTTTACGCCGCAATATCACATAAAGCGCACCATCACCGCCGTGCTCCTGTGCCGCTGGTCCAAACGAATGAATAAAGGGTTTTAAAGACGCCTCTGACAACCACATTGGTACCATACGGCGCAGCACACCTGTGTGTTGTTCGAAACTATCGCGTGTGCGGTAAGCAACCGGTGTGTCAGCTGCAGTTTGAACAAATCGTTTACCGCCTTTGCCTGTAACAACAAGCAATGTTTTATCGCCGCGGCGAACGCAACCTTCTATCACACGCTGTAAAACACGAAAGGCATGATCCTGTGTCATGCCGTGCAAATCCACCGACCTGTCAAACTCCTGCCTGCCTGTCGTTATTTTACGCCGTGTTTTGCGGTCAACCTTTGGCGTAGGGGTCGGCGTATCACCAACAAACCAATCCAGTGGTAATGGGCGCTCGGTAAAAGTAACTTTGCCTGGTGTTTTAGGTAACGGTTTGGGGGCAGGTCTATCACCAAGAGGCGTTACGCTTTTTGTTACCGCCTCCCAAACAGCACGGTCCCGATCACCTAAGCCCTTTTTATTACTCACCGGTTTTGCCTCAGCGCCTTTGCCGCAAGCATTTTGGGTAATATAAGCCAGTAGCGCCCGCGGTTTGCCATACGGCCCGCAATTTCTTCAGCATCGTCGCCAAAGCCCCAAAAAACATCGCCGCGAATTTCACCCTGAATAGCGCCGCCTGTGTCCTGCGCCACCATGAGGCGGTTAAGGGGTAAATCAGGCGAATCAGATGCGGTGGGGTTTGGATAAGACGCCGACAACCAAATCGGTGCATGTAATGGCAAATGCTTGCGATCAACAGCAAGCGAGTGCCCGGGTGTCAGTGACACATTCGCCGAACCGAAAGGACCATCACCGCCGTTAAGTTCACGGAAAAACACAAACGACGGATCCGTGTTTAATACATGTTCGATCTGATCAGGGTTTGCTTCAAGCCACGCACGAATAGACTGACCCGAAATATTGGCACGCTCAATGGCACCTGTTTCGATAAGGTAGCGGCCAATTAAACGATTCGCATGGCCATTTTGTGCTGCATAACCAATGCCAAGCAAACTGCCGTCTGGCATTTGAACACGCCCTGACCCCTGTACATGTAAAAAGTAAGCGTCTACGGCGCTATCAACCCACAAAACCTCAAGATCGCGATCATCCAGCGCACCATCGTTTATTGCGGCCCTATCAGGGTAAGGCATCAAGCGTCCGTTACGCACTGAGCCTGCTATTCTACGACCACGCAAGTCACTTCGAAACGCGCCAAGATCAACCATCACAAGTTCTGGCGGGCGCATGTAAAGCGGCACATTATAGCGCGCACTGCGTTCGCGGCTTCCTTGCAGCAACGCTTCATAATAACCAGTGAAAAGGCCTTCGCTTTCACCGTCTAACGAGACAGCAAGCGGTTCAAAATGGTCCAGCAACGCCTGCTGCAGCGCATTACGTGAACCGGCACCTACCAGCGCATTACAGCCCTCTGTCCAGTCGTGCCCGACGCCGCCAATCGCAGCACCCGGCAACCGTCGGTTTGATGGGAGGTTTGCCATTTTTTCACAGGATTTCAGGAGCGCGGGCTTCGCAGCCATAATGTCCGCTGTATGCCACCCGGGCAAGTCGGCAAAATTGATTTCTTCGTAGCGTAAGCCCGGCTGAGGGCCGGCAAGCAAAAGAATGGCAACAACAACCGGCACAATCAGCAGCGCCAACAACACCGCACCCATTGTAAGGCTGCGCTTCATTATTTTATCCAGCAAGTGTCGCGACAAGGGTCCATGCAGGATCACGCGATGATGTGTTACGGGCAAAGGTCCATTTGTCGTTCAGCTCTGTGGCATCAGACACATCCCCTTCAACCACAGCACCATCAGCGTCTACTGTTACAGCGATCACTTCTGCAGCGTAATGAACTGTAATTTCAGCGTTCTTACCAGTTAGATGCGCATCAACGATATCAGTTTTGGTGATATCCAGTAGTTTATTCTTCAACGTCAGCCCATCTGCTTCGCGCTGCTCAATAGCCGACGTAAACTGACCGTAAACTGTATCATCAAGGAAATTTTTAAGGGTATCTTTATCGCCTTGCCAGAACGCCTCAAGGATCATGCCGTATGCATTTTGAGCACCGTTCAAAAACTCTGACACATCAAAGTTTCTGTCTGCGCGGCGAATATCGGCCAAGCCATTTCTGACAGCAGGGTTTTCAATCAAATCAACAACACCGCTCGACTGGTCCACTTCTACAGCTTCACCGTCAATCGTTTGACCTGTTGTCCTTGCAAAACCGTTACGCCCGGCTGCAGGCGGCAAAGGTTCGTCGCCAGTTTTTTTGCCGAGTTCAGAGCGCAACCTCAAGGCAATAAACGCAGCTACCATAGCTATCAGGATAATCTCTAACATGTCGTTATTCGCTCGCTTATTTCACGTTTGTTTATACGCCTTCTCAAAGCTGCCTGAACATCATTTTCAAACACTTATTCAACGAAGTCATAAGGTCATGAACATAAACGCACTTAACTATTTTAACATGACACCATTGAAGAAAGGCTTATTCATGCTTTTATAGATAAGAGGTTTAACCGCAAAGAACAAGCAATGAAGCCTCGTAAAAATATACATTGTGTCGCTGAGAGACATTTCTGATATACGGAAACACACCCGAAAAGACCTGAAGGATTAAAATGGGCTGGCTGATCTTACTTATATTTGTGGGTATACCGCTCATGGAATTGTCTGTGCTCATTGAGATAGGTGACGGAATAGGGGCTTTGCCAACCATTGCCCTCTGCCTGTTAACGGCAGGTATCGGCTTATCACTGATACGTATGCAAGGCCTAAAAGTGATCTCGGACATGCAACAAGCCAGTAGCTCGGGCACACCGTTGGTTGAACATCTTGTCCATGGTTTCTTTTTACTTGTTGCTGGTATGCTCTTATTTTTCCCTGGCTTTGTAACCGACACACTCGGCGCACTTTTGCTGATCCCACCGATCCGCTTAATGCTCGGAAAAGCAGGCTTGGCCCATGCAGCAGCAAAAGGCACAACCGGCTTTTATAGAAGCTCACATCAAGAGGCAGAAACAAAATCAACAATCATTGTTGATGGTGAATTCTGGGAAGCAGAACCGCAAACCTCAAAAGTGATTGATCAATCACCAAAAGACCCTGAACCAGCAAATTCGAATACGAGATCAAACAAAACTGAAGATTAAACACCCACACCGCGAGTTACTGCCGTTTTGATGGTTGTTTGATCACCAAAACCATGCTAGCCCTCGCACCAAATTTGTTGCGATGTACTTAACCCTTATGTGCAGCAGCATCACAATAGACTTAAAGAGTAGAAAAATGGCTGAAAACGATACAAACAATCAAATACCTGTAGGCGGCGCGCCAGCAGGCGGCGAAGCACCTCAAGCAGGTGTTCTTGCTCAGTACATCAAAGACCTTTCATTTGAAAACCCTAACGCACCAGGAAGCCTGCAAAACGGCGGTGGTGCTCAGCCGGCAATCGACGTAAGCGTTAATGTTGGTGTGCGCAAAATGAATGATGAGATGTACGAAGTTGATCTCAAAATTTCAGCCAAAGCCGAAAACACCGGCGAAAATGGTGAAAAACAAGTCGCATTTGTTGTTGAGCTTGCATACGGCACATTGTTTGGTGTGCGCAATGTTGCAGAAGAGGCGCTACGCCCATTTTTGCTGATACAAGCGCCCATGCTTATGTTCCCGTTTGCACGTCGCATTATTGCTGATGCAACACGTGACGGTGGTTTCCCGCCGTTGTTACTGGAGCCAATCAACTTTGAAGCGTTATACCGTCAGCAACAAGCACAAGAAGGCGGCGCAGCTGCTCAAGAACAGCCACAGGAAGAAGGTGCGCCTGCGCCGATTAACCTGAACTAAGATAAACTACGTACTGATACAGAAAAGGCTGGCCCATTTATTGGTGCCAGCCTTTCTTTTTTTGCTGTCGTGATCTGGGTTTTTTATGCGCGCGTTAGCGACGTATTATGGAGTTCGCGTTGATTGTTTTCTCGCTCAACTGTTTGGCGTGCCAGATAGATTGTTGCACCAGCAGCGATATCAACAAGCGCATGCAACACAATTGCGGGCCATAGTGAGCCTGCCCAAAGATAGACAACTGTAAAAACGAGGCCAGCCAAGAACACGCGCGCGATAAGCGATGCACTTTCCTGGTACAAATGTGCGGCGGTAAAAGATAATAGCGCAACAAACGCTGCCGCCCATAGAGGCATCCAGTGTTCAAATATCCATATCAGGAACCCACGAAACATCACCTCTTCCGTTATACCCGCGCTTATGGAAAGCAAAAAAAACAACATCAATTCCCGCTTGTTCTGAGGCAGTATTCGGCTAGTAGACTCATGGTCCGAAAGTTGTTCGACGGTTTTTTGAGCAAAGGATGGTTTGGCGTGTGCCGCCCATACCTGTACACCAAGCAGTATGCCAATGACCGCCACAGCGCCCCATGCGCTAACGGTTGCTACGCCGCCGCCTTCAATCATACCAAGCAAGTCGAAGTCCCGCCCGGCTAAGAACCAATATCCCAGCAAGATCAGTGCAGGAATCCATAGGAACGCCAGCGTCTGCCCGTATGAGCTTATCCTGTCAAACGGGATACCCTGTTCCCGCTCACGTTTGTCCCGAAGGTGAAATAGGTATGAAATCACCGGCATAGCCAGTGCAATCATCACTGTAAGCCCTATTTCATACCTTGTTAAATTCTCTATATCCACCGCTATTCTCCTCATAAAACACTTGCAAATCCAGATCGTTATGTTTATTTTGTAAATGTAATTTACTTTTACATATAGGAAAATATGTCGATGAGTCAAGCAGCAAAGCCAGCCCATCAGTTCAGGTCTCGCAAGACGAGAGATAAACTATTGAACGCGCTTGAGAATCTTTTGCATAAACATGATTTTGGCGATATCGGCGTATCAGACATCGCAAAAGAAGCGGGCGTGTCTCCAGCGTCTATCTATCGCCGCTTTGATAGCAAAGACGGCTTCATCCCTGTTCTTTTTGAACTGTATTTGGCACGCCTGAGCGATGTTACTCAATCTGATGGGGCACAGCTCGACATTGAAGGGCTGGACTTGCGCACGGTTTTGGTTGCGCTGGCAAAAGTCGGGATTACACAAATCAAAAGTCAGGCGCACATATTACGCGCAATTATGCTGCACGGCCTAAGGCGCGCAGGGCTTATCGAAGAATATACCGAACAGTATGTGGAAATGACGCTGCATTCGATGCAGGGTATCCTTGCTCATTTTCAGGCAGATATTCACCGAAAAGACATCGACACAGCCGCTCGTATGCTTGCTTATTACTTCAATAATATCCTGATAACGCGCATTATCTATGCTGGCTACACGCCAGACTTTGGTCTCGTTCTTTCAGATGATGAATTCGCAGAAGAAATCGCTGATTTTGCTTATGGTTACTTAACCTGCGGGCAAAGCAATAAAGCAGATTAGTTAAAACGGTCTCAGGTCGTTATTTTTGCAAGCCAAGTACGCCACATATCGTCCTGCACAATCAAATCTGTGGCTGCCTGATACCCTGCGGCTCGTGGGTATTTGCCATCATCTCTTTCCCCGGCTTCCTTTTGCCATACTGCATTATCAGCAACAGCCTCATATATATTGACATAGAAAACCTTGTTCGCGCGGGCAATTGTTGTCATTTGTCGTGCCGTATTTGCTATGCAGGGTGCAGCCTGTTCTCGGCCAACAACAGGGAAAGGGCTGACAAAAACTGTTGGTGCATGTGCACGTGCAGCCATCATTAGTGCCTTGGTGTTTTTCAAGCGCTCCAGTTGTCCAACCTGTGGTCGTTTATGAGCGCCGAACAAGCAATCTTCCGCACCGAAAGAGAAGACCAAACCAGAAAATGAGTGATGCTGTGCTTCACTGTTCCAGCGTTTTAGCACGTCAGCACTTGTTGCGCCCTCTGCACCGAAATTGGCGAAAGAAAACTGCGTCGCCTCAGCCAGTTGGCCAACCCATCCAGCGCCTTCAGGATCGCCCTCACCTGCAACAAACCCATCACCAAAGAAACCAATGGTCATATATGCCTCTTCAGCGCGCAGCTTTGGCGAGGCGAAGCAGGGCCCGTGCGCAAATAACATCAACAGGATTACCTGTTGTTTTACAATCCAGCTCTGCGCCAATAAGAATATCCAGCGCTTGCTCAAGCTTTTTTGATGACCACGCACTAACCTCGCGGGCAAATTTATCTTTTTCAGCGTAAAAAACAGGTGGGCGCAATTTACCGCACGCTTCCGTTGGACTCATGCCTTTATCAACATGCGCGCGCGCCGTGTGTAAACGCATCAGGCGGCCTTGCAATGTACGCAGTATAGCTATCGCACTTTCGCTAGACGACCATGCACGCTCCAGGAACTTCTCCAAGTCTTTCAGGTTGCCCGCTGTTACTGCTTCTGCAATCTGATTAAGCCCAAGCGCTGCCGTATCCCCCACGCATGCCTTAGCATCATTGAGGGTCACTTGCTTGTGGTCAGCGCCTTTATAGAGCACTAATTTTTCAAGCTCACCGCGCGACACCATCCTGTCGCCACCAAGATTATCAACCAGATAAGCAACCGCATCCTGTGTGGCGGTCAAACCTGCAGAAGACAACGTTGACTGTACCAAGCCAAACAAATCTTGCGCGCTGTCTTCATAACAAACAATCGCCTGTGCATTCTTTGCTGCCTCAACAGCTTTTCTAAGGCTCGATGTTGGCTTGAGGTCTCCGCCTGTTATAACAAGCAAACCATCGCCCTGGTCGCTAGCCAGCACCAGCTTGACAGCTTCCGTCGACTCGTTACCGGCCCCTTCAAGCCGCACCAGACGCCGACCACCCATCATGGATATGGCAGCAACTTCATCAAGCAGAATTGACGGGCTGGCCTTTACTGCCTCTGGGCCAAGGCGGACTACTTGAAAAGGGTCATTCAGGTCCGGCGCAATTTGCTTACCGATTATTTCAGCGCGCTCGCGCACCAAGCCTTCATCACGACCAAAAACCAATACAGCACGCGTGCCCGCAGGAACGGCTTTAAGTAATGCGGGTATATCGCGTGGTTTGGCTTTCAAATGATCTGGTCCTGTTTTAACACTTAGTTGCTCAGGCCAGCCGCTTTGTCAGCGGCATTGGCAAAGTGCAATGCCAATCGGCGATGAATACGCTCAGCCAGTTCTAGTGCTAGTCGGCGTGCAGCATCTTCGCGCTGTGTAACTGTCGCGAAATCCGAGAGCACCAAATCAAAGGATGTGCGTGCGCGGAAACTGTCCTCTAGAACAGGTTCTCCCGTTTCTTCGCTGATCATTGTAATTCCAGCCACCAGTGTAATCTGTTCCTGCGTGGTGGCGGTATCAGGTCGAACACCAAAGTTTTCGCTGGTTTGGTTGAGCTTAACATCCAGACGGTAAGCAGGGTTTCCTGCGGCGTTCAAACGGGAAACAAGCCGGTTGCGCATCACCTGCCCCAGACGATCAGGTATAGGGCCAACATCAACGCTTGCAAGCTGTTCCTGCATCAGTGCCGAAGACCCACCAGCCTCGTAAAGCGGCTGAAAACCACAAGCCGATAAGGCAAAGGCTATTATAAAGATTAAATATCTCATCAATTCGCCACGATATTAACGATCCGACCAGGCACAACAATAACCTTTCGGATTGTTGCACCATCGGTAAATTTTGTCACGTTAGGGCGCGCAAGCGCAAACGCTTCAACATCTTCTTTTGCCATATCCTTAGCTATTTCAATAGTGTCACGCACTTTGCCGTTAACCTGAACCGCCATTTTTACCGTGTTATCAATTGTCAGCTCTTCAAGTGCTTTTGGCCAAGGCGTATTGGCAACCAATGTCTTATACCCCAAACGCCTCCAAAGCTCTTCCGATAAATGCGGCATCATTGGACCAACAAGCAACACCATTGTTTCAACAGCTTCCCGCATCGCTTCTGCTGCGCCGTCACCTTCAAGTTTTGCAGTAATGGCATTTGCAAACTCATAGAGGCGTGCAACTGATTTATTGAAATGCAGGTTTTCAATATCTGCGGTTACGCCCATGATAGTTTTATGCGTGGCTTTGCGAAGCGCCTGCGCGGTCTCAGACATGCCATCCGGCATGATTGCACCGTTGGCCGCAAGCGGTGTTGTTGGCTCTTCAACCATTCGGTAGATACGCTGTACAAAACGCCACGCACCCTCAATGCCCGCCTCTGTCCATAGCAAATCACGCTCAGGCGGGCTATCGGACAAGACAAACCAGCGAGCCGTATCTGAGCCATACTGATCAATGATATCGTCAGGATCCACGACATTGCGCTTGGACTTGGACATCTTCTCGATCCGGCCTTCGGTCACGGCGTGTCCATTATCGGACCGGAAAAGCGTACCATCATCACGGCGACGCACCTGCTCAGGGAACACCCATTCGCCTTCACTGTCTTTGTAGGTAACATGATTAACCATGCCCTGCGTAAACAGACCTTCAAATGGCTCTTCAATGTTGGTGCGCCCAACCTTTTTCAATGCACGCGTAAAGAACCGCGCATACAGCAGGTGCAAAATAGCGTGCTCTACACCACCAATATACTGGTTAACAGGCATCCACGAATCTGTCGTATCTTTATCAAACGGCGCATCAGAATCTGGCGTACAAAACCGCAAGAAATACCAACTGCTATCGACAAATGTGTCCATTGTGTCAGTTTCGCGCAGAGCAGGTTTGCTGCAAGACGGACATGTCGTGTGTTTCCATGTGGGATGATGTTCAAGCGGGTTACCTGGTTTATCAAACGACACATCATCCGGCAGCTTCACTGGCAGGTCTTCGCTTTTTACCGGCACAACGCCGCAATTATCGCAGTGCACAAACGGAATTGGCGTACCCCAATAGCGTTGACGGGAAACGCCCCAGTCGCGCAAGCGGTAATTTACCGTGCGCTCGCCCCAGCCCTCGGCTTCGGCACGGTCAATCACGGCAGCTTTGGCCGCAACATAGTCCATACCATCAAGAAAGCGGGAGTTAAACATTATGCCCGGGCCCGTATAGGCTTCATTTTCTATTGTATATGCAGCAGGGTCTTCGCCCTCAGGCAGCACAATAGGGAGCACCGGCAAATCATACTTACGCGCAAAATCAAGATCGCGTTGATCGCCCGCAGGGCAAGCAAAAATTGCACCTGTACCGTATTCCATCAACACAAAGTTTGCGATGTAGACAGGCAATTTCCAGCTTTTATCAAAAGGGTGCGCAACAGTAATTCCTGTGTCAAAACCTTTCTTTTCGGCCTTTTCGATAGCCTCCTCTGTGGTGCCACCTGCTCGACATTCCTCAACGAAAGCTGCTATATCGGCATTGTCTTTCGCAAGCGAAGCTGCAATCGGGTGGTCAGCAGAAATAGCGCAAAAACTAGCACCAAAAATAGTATCGGGCCGCGTTGTATACACAGGTATCTTGGCAGGAATGTCACCAGATGGGTTTGTCACTTCAAAGTCGAAGCGCAATCCTTCAGAACGTCCAATCCAGTTTTCCTGCATCAAGCGTACTTTTTCAGGCCAGCGATCAAGGCCATTTAGTCCTTCAAGTAGCTCATCGGCAAAATCTGTAATTTTCAGAAACCACTGCGAAAGCTTGCGGCGCTCAACTTCAGCGCCAGAGCGCCAGCCTTTGCCGTCAATAACCTGCTCGTTTGCAAGCACCGTATTGTCAACAGGGTCCCAGTTAACCCAGCTTTCTTTGCGGTACACGAGATCGTTTTTGAAAAAGTCGATAAAAATCTGCTGTTCTTTACCGTAATAATCCGCATCACATGTTGCAAACTCACGGTCCCAGTCAACAGAAAGGCCAACATGTTTTAGCTGGTTACGCATATTGGCAATATTGTCATAGGTCCAATCTGCAGGGTGTACCTTCCGCTCCATTGCCGCATTTTCTGCAGGCATGCCAAAAGCATCCCACCCCATAGGGTGCAATACTTCATAGCCTTGTGCCTTACGGTACCGGGCCACCACATCACCCATGGTATAATTGCGCACATGCCCAACATGAATACGCCCGGACGGATAAGGAAACATTTCCAGAACATAATATTTAGGTTTTTCGGATGCGCTATCTGTCTTGAAGGTTTTGCCTTCTGCCCAGATTTTCTGCCATTTCGCTTCCGTTGCCTTGGCGTTGTAACGTGACATTACAGTTTCTCACACTCTTATCCAACACGCAGCTAATCCGCCTTGAGCATAGTAGACACCATGCCAACAGCCTAGCTGCGCCGTTTGAAATTTCCTTAAAACTAAGTCTTACGCACCGTCAGCTTCGATACGTAGTGTACGCGCTTGCTGAAGAATTGCTTCCTCAATTTGCAGCACCGTTGCCGCTTGCACCGGCACTGTCAACCACGCACCATCCCTGCGTTCCTGACGCACAACATTAACCTTAATACCATCAGAGCGAAGTTGTTCAGACCGGAAATACACAGCCACTTTCACGCGTTCATCCGGCGCATCTGCCGTTGAATACCAATCTGAAATAATCGCCCCAGAACTTGGATAGGCATTATCGATAGGCAGGAAAGCCAGTGTATCCAGCGTGGCTTGCCACAGATACCCATTCACACCAAGCGCTGTCGTCACAGGGCGAAGGCTCTTGCCGTCATCACCGCCACCAAAAATGCCACATGCCGTCAGCATCATACTCAAAGATAAAATCATTGCTGTTTTGGCAAATCGAATCATGCCTATGTCCTGCTCTCATAAATAAAATTTTTCACACTGATTTTAAAATATCAGTCTGTGTTTTTTCTCATCTGCGGTTTATAACGGCCACAGAAGGCGCTGACCAGCCCGAAAAGTGATCAAATAGTGGCAACAGGGCCACAACTGATCGCAAATTTGCCATCAAGGGTTGCGAACTTTAACAAATTGTCCATACGTTAGTGTTAGATTAACTTTGTCATTAGTAGATCTAGATGCACGTTAAATAGGTGGCGAGACCCTTGAAACGACATTTGAAATACGGTTTATCAGCACTTGCGCTTGCATGTGTGTCTGTAGCTTCTGCTGCAGATGATAAAACGCGCTTCGAATCATCTGGCTTTTTGAAAAGCCTTGATCTTCTCATTGCAAAGCAACGCCTCGCCGAAGATAAAAATAAAGACGCCAAGCTTAAAGGCCTTGATTTAAGCCTTACTGGCCATAACCTTGACCAAAATTCTACTTTCTTATCACTGAATGATTCACGCCCTGTTGTTAAAACGACAACGCCCGGCCTTGAAACGCGGCCTGATTTCTCTTCGCTATTAGCGCCAACAGGCGGTGTACGCGGCGAATACGGTCATGATATAGAAGGTGGCACATCACGCCTTGGACTAACTTTTGGCAATGCTGAAAACGGCGAAAACCGCACGCAAGGTTTAGAAATCGCCCTACAAAGCCAATACCGACGGTCGCTGCAGGGACTTTCTGCCGCAACAGGGTTTGCTGACCTTGGGCTAGCAGAAACACAATATAAGGCAGGCTTGTCTGTCGGATACTCCGGCTTTGGTATCGACGCGTCGGTGCTCCGCCAATCTAGCTTGTTTGCAACTGACCTTGCTGGTTATGAAGCTGGTTTTTCTTATCAGGCAAATAGCTGGTCTGCACGCATAGCCATGAGTGAATACACCGAAGGTACCGACCTTTACGGTATCGAAAACGAAGCACGCAACATTATCTCCTTTGAGCTTGGTGCAAGCTATCGCTTGACAGAGCGCGTTGGCTTGCGCGGCGGACTCCGTTACTATGATTACGGTGACGCTTTCGCTATTCAATCGAAAAACGGCGACACATCGCAGATGATTTTCCTCGGTGGCCGCTTGCGCTTCTAACCGCAGCGCTGTAGCGCGGTTCAGATAATCCCAGATATACCAGCCACAGCCATAAGACCAAGGCCGCGTAATTTTCCGGCCGTTTTTACGTTAACACCGCCGAGTGCCGCCACAGGCAGCGGTGCATTCTTCACTAATCTGGCAAAACGGTGCACACCCAGTCCTTGTTGATCTGTATGGCTCTGTGTTTGAAAGGCCGGCGAAACAAGGGCAAGGTCAACACTAAACCGCGCCGCACGCTGGAGTGCCGCCAGATTATGGCATGCAGCAGTGACAAAATTAAAACCAAAAAAATTAGGGCGAGTACCGCGCAGCATATATTCCGGCAAATGCACACCGTCAGCCCTTAATATACGAGCAAGTCTGACATCCCTTGCGATCAAAAATAGATGCCCACAAGCATGTGCATGCTGCAAGACAAAGCGAGCACAGTCTTTTCTATCCGGATTATTATAAGCCCTGAATATGACAACTGAACCACACGGCAAAAGTTCCAGGGACCTTACTGTTTGTGCTATATTCTTGGCATCAGTCATAAAAACCAGTTGCCGCACCCCAACACGGGCGGCAACGCCAAGCACACACTTTTGAGCACTTTTAACCTGATCAGCCTTGACCATAAGCATTTCCTATCACATAGGTCTCATGCACCCATTGAGCAGGATATGCAATCAGCAATCGCGAGACATACCTTGAAACAAACAATAGCAAATAACATTGCACAAATCGGCAAAGACATAGAAACCATGTGTAGTCATGCCGATGTGCCGCAAGCCAAGCCCAGATTAATCGCTGTATCTAAAGTACAACCGCAGGATCGTATCATTGCTGCGCTGGAAGCAGGGCAGCGTGATTTCGGCGAAAACCGCGTGCAGGAAGCTGAAGAGCGCTGGGGCACACTGAAGAACACATATCCTGATGTAACGTTGCACTTGATTGGTAGCCTGCAAACCAACAAAGCGAACAAAGCGATCGCCCTGTTTGATGAAATTCAATCAGTAGATCGCATCAAACTTGCTAAAGCATTAGCGAAGGAAATGGCACTACAGGATAAACACCTTCCTATCTATTTACAGGTGAACACAGGCGCTGAACCACAAAAAGGGGGTGTTATGGTGGAAGAATTAAACACCCTTCATGAGGCGTGTATTGCGCTGGGCCTAAAGGTTGTCGGCCTTATGTGTATCCCGCCCAGCGATGACGACCCTTCGCTGCATTTCGCGCTGCTCAAAAAACTGGCGAAGAAGGAAAACCTTTCAAAAATTTCTATGGGTATGAGTAGTGATTTTGCGTTAGCGGCAGCGATGGGGGCAACGGATATCCGTGTTGGAACTGCCATATTCGGCGAACGCGTTAAAGCGTAAGGTTAGGCTCTGCTAATCTGTATAGCATCGCCAGAACGCACCTGCTGCAAGAGCCGAAGAAGAGTTGCTTTTTCAAGGGCAACACAGCCCTCTGTTGGCGCATAGTCAGACTTTGCAACATGAACAAAAATTGCACTACCCAACCCTGACACAACCGGGTCATCATTGTGTCCAATCACCAACACCACGTCATAGAGCGAATCGTCCCGCCACATTTTCTCATGCGAATCGCCGAAGGGTAATGATACAAGCTGGTTATACTGTGGATGATCTGGTTGATCACACCATCCCATCATCGGTGTAAGCGGTGTAACAGGCAAGACACATACAGGCATTTGCACACGGTCAGGGCGGTAAAAAACACGCCTTAACGGGTACAATCCAAGCGGCGTTTTCCCGTCACCTTCACGTTTTTCCAAATTGCCTATGTAACCAGCCCGCCCAAGTGCGCAAGGGGCCTCAATCAAAGGGCCAGCAAGACTGCCGTGCCGCACATCACTTTCGCTTACTGTGACGCACCACCTTTGCATATTATAGCATATGCCCGGTACGGGTCTTTTTGGTCGCTAAATATTGTATATTGTGCGGATTTGGCTCGAAGGCATGTGAAACACGCTCCACCACATCAATCCCACACTCTTGCAAACCCTCAACCTTGTCAGGGTTATTTGTCATTAAGCGGACAGTCTTGAAACCAAGCTTTTTTAACATTTCCGCAGCAGGCGCAAAGACACGTTCATCCACTTCAAAGCCAAGCTTGGTATTGGCATCCACAGTGTCGTAGCCTTGATCTTGCAGAGCGTATGCCTTCAGTTTGGATATCAACCCAATGCCGCGGCCCTCTTGTGCTAGATAGAGCAATACCCCACCGCCAGCTTCTGCGATTGCCGCAATAGCGCCGCGCAGTTGTTCGCCGCAATCACACTTGAGAGAGCCAAGAAGGTCACCCGTAAAACATTCGCTATGAATGCGCATCAAAACAGGGTCTTGCCGTGAAGGAGCCCCAATTAAGATAGCAACATGTTCGAGACTGCCATCTTTGGGCCTGAAGGCGATAAGGCGCGTATCTTCTGCACCGCCCAATGGCACTTTGGCGGCAGCAACTTGCGTTAGCGCTTGGGCTTGCAGTTCATCATTTGCAAGCAAGGTATCTGCGTCAACGCATAATAAATCGTGGTGGTCTGCAAATGCGCTGGCCTCGCCCACTTCAGCCGCGATTACTGCAGGTAACAACTGTGCCACTTTAGCTAGCTTTACTGCTGCTTTATCAACCTGTTCTTCACTATGATCTATGCGTTCAAATGGCCCTTTAAGAGGTGTTGCCAAATCAAGAGATGGATCAGCAACAGCCAAAAAGTCTGACGGCTCAAACCAATCAGGGCGGATAGTACGCACAACACTCCAGCCCTTGCCTGCAACCTTCAGTGCGGCAGCGCGGCGGTTCGTAATCAACATGAAGCTGTTGTGGGCAAGCGCATCGAAGGCTGCAACCGTGGCAGCGTTTGCTTGCTCCATCGCCAACACCAGCAGTGCCCTGTCCGCGCTGCGGACAATGATCGGCACACCGCGGCGCATATCCGATGCAGCGCGTTCAATTGATCTTAATGATGTGTTGCTTTTTGTCATTATATAGCCTTCATGGCGATAATTCGCAGAAACACTTTATGTATCAATCTCATTATAATTTCGTGTTTGTTTTCTCATAGACACAACTAATGATCAAACAATTGTGACTAGCCGTGAGAAGATATATTCTCAATGAACACTATATAGGCCGGAATGTCATAAACTGAAATATTGCAAATAAGTACGCATTATTTCATAAATATTATAAGTATGATTTAGGCGCTGTTTTTAAGGAGCTGTTAGATGGCTGGACGAAAATTACTTCTGGTGGACGACGATGTAGACCTACGCGAAGGCCTAGCTGATCAGTTAGCCTTGTATGAAGAGTTTTCGACAGAAGAGCGCGGCACCGCTAGCGATGCGCTTGAGTTTCTGTCAACTAATCAGGTGGATATGATTATCCTCGATGTCGGCTTGCCTGATATGGATGGCCGTGAGCTCTGCAAACGCATTCGTAAAAACGGCGTGACAGTTCCAATCTTGATGCTAACAGGAAACGTAACCGAAGCTGATGCTGTTCTCGGCCTTGATTCCGGTGCCAATGATTATGTTACCAAGCCTTTCAGCTTTAACGTGTTGCTTGCGCGCATTCGCGCGCACTTCCGTCAGTATGAACAAAGCGAAGACGCCACGTTTGATATTGGCCCTTACACGTTTCAACCATCAGCGAAAATTCTGGAAAACCGTACATCCGGACAGAAAATTCGTCTGACAGAAAAAGAAACCAACATTCTCAAATACCTTTACCGCGCAAGCGGCAAGGCTGTTGGTCGTGAAGAACTACTGGCTGAGGTTTGGGGTTATAATTCAGGTGTCACAACACACACGCTTGAAACACATGTATACCGCCTACGCCAGAAAATTGAGGTGGAACCCGGTGCCGCGCGCATTTTGGTTACAGAACCTGGCGGCTATAGCTTGCAAGGTTTAGGCGGCTAATTTTCCGTTAAAACTCAAAATCAACAAGAACTGGTGCGTGGTCGGATGGTTTTTCCCAGCCGCGCGCCTCTCTTAAGACTTCCATCTTCACTGCTGTGCCTTTCAATGACGGGCTTGTCCACACATGGTCAAGTCTGCGGCCTTTGTCTGCGGCTGACCAATCACGCGCACGGTAGGACCACCAGCTAAACAGTTTTTCCGGCAAAGGCGTGTGCTCACGCATAACATCATGCCAGCCATGTGCCGCCATCATTTTCATCATGCCTTCTGTTTCAATCGGTGTATGTGAAACAACCTTCAGAAGCTTTTTGTGATCCCATACATCGTCAGGGTGAGGGGCTATATTCAAATCACCGACAAGAATACTTGGTTCATCAAGCTTTTCAGACCAGCTCGTCATTTCCTCGATGAATTGCAGTTTATGAGCAAACTTGTCGTTTATATCAGGGTTTGGCTCATCACCACCAGCGGGCACATAAAAATTATGGACAGTAGGCCCACCCTCAAGCTTGATCGCGATATGCCGCGCATCGCCTTTGGTACACCAATCAATTTTAAAGCTATCGGCAAATGCTTGTTTCGCGGCAATAGCAACACCGTGGTGGCTTTTTTGGCCGTGTATTGCCAGATGCGGCAGACCAATGTCCTCAAACGCCCCGACAGGAAACATCGGATCCTGTACTTTGGTTTCCTGCAAACACAGCACATCGGGCGCATATGTCTCAACCAGTTGGCGTACAATTGCTTCACGCGCGCGTACTGAATTAATATTCCATGTAATCAGGCGCATCGCGCTCCCCTTTATATCTGAGTTTCCGGCAGCACTATGCAGCCCTTGATCAACAAGGTCAAAAAATCAAAAAGCTATTGCCAATAATACCTATAGGCCAGTGCCCTTTTTCGAAAAGTTGAAAACGCACAACAAAAGGGTGGTCTTCTTCCTCTCCCGCCATACCAACAAGGGCAGCCTGGTATGTTGCTTGCGCAGCAGCACCAGATGTCGCAAGCACAAAGCTTTCATCATCAATACGTAGAAACTCTGCAGCTTCCTTGGCGGCTTCATCAATGGCAACTGTTATTGATTGCGCCACATGGGTCATCACCATTTCAAGCGTATCGGCATCCAATGCGAGCAATACCTCGTCCGTGAGAGCCGCACGCAATTGTTCTTCAGCCTCCCACGCAGGGCTATTGTAGTCTGTGTTTTCTGCAGCGGCGGCAGCGTCTTCCCATTCAGGCAGGAACACTGGCTCTGCTTCTGGGAAACCAAGAGCAGCGGTATAGTCTGCAGCCAGTTTGCGTGCTTCACTGTCAGGCCGTTCACCTAATGACCGGAACCAGCGCACATCACTTGCCAGCATAACAAACGGTGCCACGCTTTTCAGGGTAGGGTGTTCTTCGAGCACATCATCGATGTCCGCGTCTAAATTCATTAAGCTTCATCCAGGTATTGGAGTGTGTACCGCTGAAGGGAATAGTTACCGTGGGCGACGGCGCTTGGCAAGGCCGCGTGGGTCATCAAACTCCCACAAACTATCATCCAGGTCCACATTTGGCTGACCATCAGACAATTCAACGGTTGTGATTTGTCCCTGGGCATCCGTTACCGCCCAGCTTAGCAAACGCAAAGGCACTGCTGCTCCTTCTGCTGTTTCTTCAAAATATACCGTGATGTGACCAAGTTCGGGTTTGTCGGGATCATTCGCGTGTAAGGCCACCAATCCCTCGAGACCACCCGGCGCCTGCTCTATGTTAGCCCCTACACTTGAAAGGTCTGTCGAGCCACCAAGCAATGCGCGCAGCGGCGTGTCTTTAACAGGCCACCGGGTTACCTGACCAATTTCATAGTCTATGAAATTAAGTGTTTTACCGTCTGCAACCACAAGAAACGGAACATCTTCAGTATAATCAAACCTTACTCGCCCCGGCCGCGCCAAAGATAATTTACCGCGCGTCAATCCACCATCCGGAGCGCGCTGCACAAACTGCGCCTCAAGGCTTTTCACTGAATCCATATAGGTTTGCACCATACCAAGTGCTTTCAGGCTGGTGTCTTCAGCAATGGTCTGTTCTTCAAGTGGCGGCAATGCTGGCTCTTGAAGAACGACCAGCGCATCCTGACCGTAAGCAGCAAAACCAGATGCCATCCACAAAACAGCGGCGATTTTGATCATTTTTTTCAAGGTATCTCTCTTTTAACTGTCGTTTTTACGCACATTTTGTGCTTTTTCGTTAAAACTCTTCTTCGCGTTCCGGCACTAAAATCTCACGTTGTCCTTTGTGGTTAGGGCCACTTATCACGCCTTGTGCTTCCATATCTTCAATAAGCGTTGCCGCTTTGTTATAACCAATTTTCAGGCGGCGCTGAATGTAGCTGGTGGACGCGCGCCTGTCCCGCAAAACAATATCAACAGCCTTATCGTACAAGCTCTTTTCTTTATCATCTCCAGATGGACCAGGGATGAACGGACTATCAAACCCTTCTTCAGGTTCCTCTGTAACACTAGAGAGATAATCTGGCGCCGCCTGCTGTTTCAGGTGGGTCACAACATCTTCCACTTCATCATCCGCAACGAAGGCGCCATGCACCCGCGTGATGCGGCCACCACCAGCCATAAAGAGCATATCCCCCATGCCTAACAGCTGCTCGGCCCCTTGTTCACCGAGAATGGTGCGGCTATCAATTTTACTGGTAACCTGAAAACTGATGCGCGTCGGGAAATTCGCTTTAATTGTGCCGGTAATTACATCCACGCTCGGACGCTGTGTCGCAGTGATCAAATGGATACCCGCCGCACGTGCCATTTGAGCCAGACGCTGGATTGTTGCTTCAACATCCTTGCCTGCAACCAGCATCAAATCTGCCATTTCATCAATGACAATGACAATAAACGGCAGCGGCGTGAAATCAAACACCTGCTCTTCAATAATCGGCTGCCCGGTTTCTTTATCAAAACCCGTTTGCACCTGACGCGCCAAACGTTCGCCGCTGGCGTTAGCTTCCTGAACGCGCTTGTTGAACGCCGCCAGATTGCGCACACCAAGTTTGGACATGTTGCGGTAACGCTCTTCCATTTCACGCACAGCCCACTTCAAGGCAACAACAGCTTTCTTGGGCTCAGTCACGACGGGCGTCAACAAATGCGGAATATCATCGTAAACCGACAGCTCCAGCATCTTGGGGTCAACCATGATAAACCGCAGCGTTTCAGGACTATGCCGGTACAACAACGACATAATCATGGTGTTAACACCAACTGACTTACCTGAGCCTGTTGTGCCGGCCACAAGCAAGTGCGGCATGGATGCCAAATCAGCCACCACTGGCTCACCGCCAATATCCTTACCCAGAATAATCGGCAGGCGCGCCTTGGACGATTCAAAATCGCGCGAGGCCAGCAGCTCACGCAAGAAAACTGTTTGCCTATCTGAATTTGGTAATTCGATACCAATAGCATTACGCCCAGGCACAACAGCAACCCGCGCTGATATAGCGCTCATTGAGCGTGCAATATCATCGGCAAGACCAATTACACGGGCAGACTTCACGCCGCGCGCAGGCTCAAGCTCATAAAGGGTGACAACAGGCCCAGGCCGCACATCATTAACATCGCCCTGCACCCCAAAATCATCTAAAACACCCTCAAGCATACGCGCATTCTGCTCAAGCGCTTCAGCACTTATACGGCCAATTTTTTCAGGCGGTGGTGGCGGCGCAAGTAAATCAAGTGGCGGCAATACATAGGCAGACCCGTCACCAAGGTCCAATGTCGCCTGCGCTTCCTGTGTTTCTCTTCGACCCCGGCGGGTTTTAGGCGGTGTCTTAACACGCTTGGCTGCAACAACTGGCGCTACAGGTTTGGCTGCCGGTTGAGAAGATGCCTTACGCGGCTTCACCGTTGGCTCAATACGTTCTTCCAGGCTTGCTCCCTCGCTGGAAGCCTTCCGGAACAAAGCTCCGAACACAGCTTGCAGCCCTGTCCACACAAGCATAAGGCCGCGTACTATTAAGCGGTATACCCAACTAACAAACGCACCCACCTTGGCTAGAAATACGCGCCATTCAGCACTACTGAGCGCAAACGAAAACAAATAAGCAGGCAAGCCAAGTAAAGCAAATATTAGTCCGTAGCCCCACCAGGGTATTATAATCCCTGACATAAGACCAACCACCATAGAATACAGGCGTTGGCCAATGACGCCGCCGTAACCGGTTTGCACCACAAATTCAGGGTCGGGCGGTATAACACTGAAAGTAACAGAAAGCAGAATTACCCCAACAGGAAGGGCAGCGAGGTTAAGCCAGAAAAGCGGCAACCATTTCAAGCGCATCACTTTCACACCCCAAAGAAACAAGGGTAAAACAAGCAGATACGAGGCAAGCGCTAAAGTTTGCATCAAAACATCAGCAACAATCGCACCGTATTCCCCAAGGAGATTGGTAACTGGTGCATAGTTTTGTGTGTTAAGTGCAGGGTCTTGAGGATTATAGCTTGCAACAGACAAAGCCATTGCAACCGCAAAGCCACAAAATAAACCACCGACCAACCGCCATCCTGTATTTTTAAAAAACACAGTTACTGCTTCAGGCAACAATGGTGCCCGTGCTTTCTTGTTTGCTGGTTTTCGTGGTTTCGCTGCTTGTTTTTTTGCCGTTGCCATAGGGCTTCCCGCACCTCAATAGAACATTATTTAATCTTCAAACGAAATATTTTCTCTGTATTCACATACACTTTAGTGCGGGATGAGCCTCAAGGACAAGAGCGGCAATTTCATGACATGCATTTTCTTGGGTTTAAGGCATCAAAATGATCGTGGTTTCTGTGTCTGCGACAGCATGCCACTGGACACCGGCACCGGCATTCAATAGAGATAATGTATGGAGAGACATGATGGGCAAGCCAATTAAAAGCAATCAAGAAATCCGGTGTGACGTTACAATTGTTGGTGGCGGCATGGTTGGATTAACCGCTGCTATTGGCCTTGCAGATCAGGGTTTTAATGTTGCTGTGATTGACCGCGCTCAAAAAGGCGACCTGACAGCCGCAACATATGACGGCCGCGCTAGTGCGCTGGCTTTTGCGACTTGCCGCATGCTCCAAGCGCTAGGCATTTGGCAGCATATGGAACCTTACGCGCAGCCAATAAATGAAATTCGTGTGTCAGACGGTCCATCATTGATGCATCTGCACTTTGATCACCGAGCGCTCGGTGACGGTCCACTCGGAAACATGGTTGAAAACCGGCATACACGCCTTGCCCTGTTTAAACGCATTGATGAAATAGATAACCTCACCATGTTGATGAATGAAAATGTGGCAAGCATTGACCGTGAACAGGGGCAAGCTACCGTCACACTTGAAAGCGGCAAGCTTGTGCACTCATCATTGCTGATCGGCGCGGATGGCCGTGGTAGTTTGGTACGCCGCGACGCGAGTATTCCAACATCAAACTTCGCATACAAGCAACACGGTATTGTTTGCTCGATTGAACATGAACTTGCCCATGAAGGTATCGCTCATGAACGGTTCTTACCTGCTGGACCATTTGCGATATTACCACTAACCGGCAACCGTTCTTCTTTGGTTTGGACCGAAAAAAGCCATCTGGTTGATACAATTATGGGCTTGCCTGAGCGTGCCTTTGCTGCCGAGATCAAACGCCGTGTTGGTGACTTTCTGGGAAATGTGAAACCTGTTGGTGGCCGCTGGGCTTACCCACTTACACTACAATATGCAGACACATATACTGATACCCGCATGGCAATTATTGGCGACGCAGCACACGGCATTCACCCGATAGCTGGCCAAGGTTTAAATTTAGGCTTGCGTGATGTAGCTGCGCTAATTGAAGTACTTACTGATAACGCAAAGGTTGGCCTTGATATTGGATCAGATCAGGTTCTTGGCACATACAGCCAATGGCGACACGCTGACAATGCTGCCCTTATTGGCGTCACTGACATACTAAACCGTTTATTTTCCAATGATATTTTACCCATTCGCCGGGCACGAGATATGGGGCTTGCGGTTGTTAATGAAATACCACCCCTTAAGAATTTTTTCATGTCACACGCACGCGGAACTGTTGGCGAACTACCAAAGTTGCTGAGAGGTGAGTCGGTATCATGACGGGCAGGCAGTTAGCCGGCGCCCCTTTGCTACTAGACTTGAGGCTAACCCCGCACCGCTCATTAAAACGTCACCATTTCGAAAAGCTATGCCTGTTTCTTGTTGTTGTATGTGGTCTTGCAAGCATTCGCTTCTGGATTATAGGTGCATGGCCTGTAGTACTTTTTCTACTATTTGATATTTTTGCTATTTGGTTGGCATTCACTATTAATTACCGTCGCGGTCAGGCGTTCGAGACTGTGCAATTATCAGAAACTGATCTGATTATTGCACGCAGCAACCCCAACGGCGAAACCGCAACATGGCACTTTGAGCCCTATTGGGCAAAAGTGTCACTGGAAACCATTGGCGGGGAAGACAATAGCCTATCAATAAGCCTGCACGATAAAACCGTGACCTTAGGCATGTTTTTACCGCCCGCAGAACGTTGCAATATTGCACGAAAGATAGAAGACGCCTTGAAGCGCTGGAAAACCCGCAGCTTTTAAAGGCTGCGGATAAACCATAAAAATACCGGTTACTCGAAACCGGCCCTGAAAGCGTTACAATCAGTGCCTTTAGGCTCGTGTTTGTCGATACCATAAACAACGCGCCAACCATCTGAAGATTTAGCCAGTGTAAACTGGTTTACACCGCAACCAACCATTTCGCCTTTGTATACCAAGGTAAACGGCGCCCAGACAGTTGCCAGCTCATCTGTGCGAGACATGGTCTGTACGCCAAAAATTTGCTCATTGGCATCACCATCATTTTGCGTATCAACCCAGCTTATCCAGCGCTCAAAATTACCGCCGCGAATACTGCCATCGCCGTTCAAGCGATCAAGGCGAGCATCCGGCACAACAAGCGCTCGAATAACACTGCCATCACCAGCACGCATGCCGTCAAACAACGTATTAACAACATCTTCCGGTGTAGTTTCGGCAATCGCAGCCCCAGACAATGCAGCTGCGGCACATAGTGTCACCAGTTTGATTTTCATGAACGTCCCCTGTTTCTTTATTCCCTATGTCGTATCATGTTAACTGCTAGCAAAGGCCGTGCAGCCATACAAGCCAACAGCGATAAGCGGTTTATCGCTAAAGAAGAACCACGCTGCGCTCAATGTGCTTGGCAATAAACTTGCGCAATCTGCATGCTGCGCCTATACCGCGCGCCTTCATCTGCATAGGTACTGCGTGATAACGGGCGTAAGGCACTTGCCTCATCAGCTTGTGTCACAAAGCCAGCTTCCCGAAACACACGAGGGTTTGTCGTATAAACACGACCACGGCGCGGGGCACCTGCAACAACAGTTCCAACAATTTTACCGTTTTCACCAAATACAGGGCCACCAGAAATACCCCCCAGCGAACCTCCAAATGTAGGTTTGCGTTCCCGTTCTACCCACGCAACAACACGTTCGTTTATAGTATAGCGCCCCCGTGAGCGCATTGTCGTTGTACCAATGACTGTTGCATACACATCTGCCGGTTCACCTTGCGGATAACCCATCATAAAACCATTATCACCGCGGGCGGGTGCTGTGTCTTGCAGGCTAAAGGGTTCCACATTGATACCTTGGGCACGCAATACGGCAAAGTCTCGGTTTGACGCAGCACCAACAACCGATGTGCGGAAAAGACGGTTACCACGCACCAAGGATACCTCATTGCACCCATCAATAACATGGCGTGCCGTTACAAATGTGCCGCGCCGATCAACAGCAAAGGCTGTACCAACACTGTTTTGACTTTTGTAATCAACGTCCACGACAACAGCACTGCTGACATCATCCGGGAGCGGGGCACCTTCCGGCAACAAAACAGCACGTTGACTGGCAGGCGGCACGCCAGGAACAGGACGACGCGGCGTACCCTCATTCACATTGGTGTAGCGCACCAAGAAAAACAGGATAAACAATACATAAAAACCAAATTCAATGGTGCGGCGCATGGGCTACACCTTAGCCCGAAATTGCCGCGGCATTAATGAGTGCTGTTGCGAGCTTAACACTGACCAGAAAGGTGGCCGCGCCTACTTCACCGGCTTCAATGCGCGTGGATATATCTTTTAGAAAGAGGTCGGCCAGACGAAATGCCACAAGCTGCAACAACAAAGCAATGACACCCCAGAAAAGCAAATCCCACAATGATACTGAAGCTGCCAAAGATGACGCAAGCGGTATAGCAAACCCAATAATAGCGCCCCCCAAAGAGAGGGCTGCGGCTGTATTTCCGCTGCGGATTAAACCCAGTTCATCATGTTTTGTTATCGCCATATAGATAGCAACGCCGCAACCTAGAATGAGAAGGCTAACAGCCGAATGAATTAGAAATACCGGCAATCCGTTCCACAGCGCCAAAAGTGCTTCATTCATCGTTATATCCTCAATGTTACTTTAAAGGCCAAGTACATCTTGCATGGAGTATCGCCCGGTGTCTTTGCTTTTCAACCAAACGGCAGCACGCACCGCACCGTCAGCAAACAAAGTGCGGTTTTCGGCGCGGTGAGACAAGGTTATTCGCTCACTTTCGCTTGCTAAAACAACAGAATGCTCGCCAATAACGCTGCCTCCGCGCAAAGCTGTAAAACCAATTGTGCCTTCCCTGCGTTCACCTGTGATGCCTTCACGCGCTGGCGTACGCACATCATCAAGTACAACGCCGCGCCCTTCAGCGGCAGCTTCACCAAGCATTAAGGCTGTACCTGACGGTGCATCGACTTTATGGCGGTGATGCATCTCAACAATTTCAATGTCCCAATCAACACCAAGTTTGGCGGCAGCTTGCTGTGTCAAAGCCATCAGCATATTAACACCCAATGAATAATTGCCCGCCTGCATAACCGCTGTTGATGATGCTGCGGCGTCAAGCGCAGCCATATCATCTGTGCTCAGCCCTGTGGTACCAACAATCAACTTGGTTCGTGTATTAGCGGCAAGCAGAGCGTGCGCAGCAGTAGAACCTGGTGGCGTAAAATCAATCACCATGTCTGCCACAGCAAAGACTTCTTCAGCGCTACCAACAATAGTGGCATCTGTTCCCGGTATTACTCCGCCGATAGCGTCGTGGCCACTTCTTTCGGAGCCCACAACCAACTGAAGGTCTTGGCATGCCTGTACCGCAAACGTTAGTGCTTGCCCCATGCGTCCCATACAACCAAGAATCCCAACCTTTGTCATCGCGCGCCTTTCTTAGAGTGTCATTGTTCATAACCCCTAACATGGCACATATGAAAAAGAAAAGACTGGATAGGCTGGTGTTCACGCGAGAATGAACATTACTTCATGTCATTGATCCATGCACGAATAAGCGCGAGACCTTCTGCATGAACGGTTGTACGCCCGACCTCTGGCATCATCACGCCCGGATCTATGGATTTCATACGATGAACGATGATTGAACTGTCGGCATCACCGGGTGCAATGTCATACGAAAACCCTCCAGAACCACGACCTGCTGCAACGGGCCGTTTTTCGTAGCCCCATGTCGTCGGGTTTTGTTCTCCGTAGGTAAGAAAAAGCCCCGAAGTTGACCCAGGCCCCTCAACTCTGTGGCAATGCGCGCAATTTATGTCAAGATATGCGCGTGCACGGTGATCAAGGGGAGCCGCTTCATCGTTTATTCTCGGCAATACTGGAATGGAGTCGTAAGCTGGCAAGCCCTTTAATATACCTTTATCTTGCCACCATTGGAGTTGATTCCAGTTGCTACCGTCATAACCAAAGTCTTTGTTTAGATTTCGAGCCTTAGGGCCAATGGGTGAAAGCTTACCGTTCAGGCTATGACAGCCTTTGCATTGGTTTTTATTCGGTACAATATAGTTGATTGATTGTGGTATTCCGTCGTCATCAACAAAATCAACACTGGTCATGGTACCTGCCACTTTCAGTGTTGCATCCGTTTGATCTTCATTCCAGACATACGCCCAAGCATTCCAGCCTTTTTCCTGATGAATGAGCAACCGCGTTTCTATCAAGCGTACATTTTCGTCCGCAGCGCGCATATCTGCAGGATACGCGAAGGTTTTCACCAAAACACTGCCAACGGGAAACGCGAACACCTCTGTATCATCATACGTTGCTGCCGTGCCGTTTGGCACATACACAAAACGATACTTTTCCGCATAATCGGTAAAAAGTGGCACTTGCAAGTCATATGGTACAACGCCTGCAGTTGGTGTTTGCTTAGGTGCATTTTCAAACAAACCATATGCTGACAGCTGGCGCGCTGGCCTGGCAGACATCAGCGCTGCATCGTCAACATCGGCACGCGTAGTAAAGCTCACAATCACAGCAAACAATACTGCGCAAAAGCATGCTGACCGTAGCAGCATTTCCTATTCTGCTTCTTGCGCCAGCTTCACTGGCATAATGGGTGCGCGCGTACCGGCATACTCTGAAATATTAAAGTTAGGTGATACATCCCACGGCAAGATCATTCCTTTAACAAATTGCAGATCAGCAAACGTGACACCTTCAGCTTCCCTAATAACAATGCGGTCTTCCTCGTCAGGTCCGAAAAACGCAGACCATATGCCATCAACGGCACCATCCCAAACAATGTCTGGTATGGGCACACCGGTTAGCGGCGCAATCAATTCAGCAACCTGCATATCGGGATCAAACCCAGCACGACCATATGTGTTGTCATGCACATAAACGCCGCGCGGCAATGGGTTATAGGAGGGGTCATTATATTCACGCGGATAAGCGGCCAGCAAAACATTCGCTGAAGCATTTTCACTAAACTCGTTACCAAATACTTCAATGTTATTGTTGGCCATAACAAGCAAACCTGTACCACGCGGCACAGTTGCTACAATGTTCCCTTCCGGGGCAAAATTAACGGTATCATTCGCGAACGACTGATTATCAAACACACGTACGGTGTGGCCGCCCATTTGGGGTAGATTGGGCAGATCAAAAATTAGGATGCCGCCAGTGTTGTGCGTTGCAACATTGTCATGCACATCAGCAAAATAGCAATTTTCAATCTCAATACCCGCCACATTATATTCAGCGCGGCTATTGCGGACAATTATATGTTGGCTCTGGCCGACATAAATACCCGCGTCTGAAGCTCCCTTTACCAGCGCACCGTCGATTAAAACATTCGTACTTTCCACAGGATACAGACCATAGGCACCATTTGTTGCAACAGGGCCGTTTGTCCACTCCACACGTACATTCACCATTGATATCTGATCAACGCCTTTAGCCTTAATGCCATCGCCGGGTGTATCTTCAATCGCAAATGCCTCTAGTCGCACGCGGTCAGATGTCACCAAAAGCCCTTCGGAGCCCGCAACCTGGCCTTTAAATGATAAAACTGTTTCATTCATACCAGCGCCGCGCAATGTTATGCCATCCACATCAAGAGACAGTGCTGTCGCTAATTCAAAACGGCCTGCAGGTAATTGAATTACGCTGTCAGGCTCTGCAAGAATAAGTGCTTCCTGAAGGTTTTCTGTAAAATTACCCTCCGCAGAAACATCAATAGCAGATTGCCCAAAAACAATTGTGGTCGAAGTTACCGTGAGACAAAACGCAATAAACGGCTTTAAAAAGTGGTGCATGGCTTCCCCCTTGTATGAAAACATCAAGCATCCCAACTGCATTAAACTGCCGTACAGTACTACTTATGTCAATAAATATGAAACAGTTTCACTTTTTGGATGGTTGCTTTATTATACATGCGCAGGCAAACGGCTGTGAGTGACTGAGCAGGAAGCGCCGAAATTTATGGACAAAATCAAAACACGACCAAAACAGGCGCGAGCTAAGGCTCGTGTAGAAACAATCCTGAACGCAACCCATAGCCTTCTCATAAATGGTAAACCCGAAGACGTATCAACAACAGCAATTGCTCGTGCCGCAAACGTACCTGTTGGTTCTATCTATCAATATTTCGAGGACCGGAATGATATCCTGCGTCAACTTTACGAGACGGCGTATATGGAGGTGAGCAATCAAGTAGTCATAAGCCTGAAGTCAATCGACTCGTCCATCGGGTTTGACGCTATTAACCGCAAACAACTTCACTGTTTCTGGCAAACGGCTCGTAATCATCCTACATTTCGTGCACTCACACGTTGGGCAAACCATGAGTACAGTTTTGCAGAAGTAACGCCCGGGGTTAAAAGCGGGTTGGGTGAGCTGATCAAAGATACGCTCCAGGTTGGTGGTATAGAACTTCAAAGCAACAGGCGTGACGCAGTATTGCAAACAACAGTAACACTTGTTTCTGCTCTCATTGATGCGGCAATCGAAGAAGATGACGAAGATAAAGCTCAAGCCCTGATTGATGAGCTAGCTACCGTACTATCCTGTTATCTGGGCTAATCAACAAATGTAAAAAGAGCCACTTACAAAGAGACTCTCTTCCATAAACACCCTTTAAATCTAGCGTTGGCGGTAAGTGGCAATCTTGTTGCTGACACGCCACCCATCAGATAGTTTCAACAGAAGAAGGTAATCTGTATAGAGACGTTCACCCATTATAATCTCTGCCTTTACAGTTGCAGCATTGCCCACCACATCCATGTTTACAACACGGCCTTTACGGTTGGCTTTCACGCCAGGCCTGAACCTGCTGATATAGTCAGCTGCCGTAATTCGGCCAAGTGACCCATCAGACATCACATACTGAATTTCCAGACTAGGCAAAAAGGCCTCTTCAAGCAGATCGGGGCGTCCTTCCTCGGTTCCTACAAAATATTTTCCAACAACTTCTCTTACATCGTCAAAATCGTCCGCGGTCACCACTTGGGTCATTGAAGCCATCATTACACTGATTGCCATTGCTTTTATTAAACGCTTCATTTTTTATTCCTTTTGTCATTAAACCGTATTTCGCCCTAATGGCCTGAGGGGCAACAAGAACCGACAACAAACCAAAAGCCTCGTTTGGTGTCGTGTCTGTTTGATGATTTTTTATGAGGAATTGTGATAAGCCTTTATTTCTAATCGTTTACGAGGGCATAAAAGAACATGCGGTGGAAGCTTGGTAAATATCAATTTGAAGCACCAACCAATGTGCTTATAGGCCCAACGGGAAAAAAGCTGCTGGAACCCAAAGCCTCCGCGCTTCTAAGGTATTTTCTCGAAAACCCTGGCCGAGACATAAGCAGGGATGAATTAATCCAGTCTGTCTGGAACGGACACATCGTAACAGACGGCGCCATCAACAGGGTCGTGGTACGGCTAAGGCGCGAACTTGGCGATGAATCTAAAATCAAACATATGATCATTACCGTACCGAAGGTTGGGTATAGGTTCGTTTATCAAGCCATAGAAATGCAAACCGAGATAATTGAGAGCGCTTCCATCGAGCAAAGCCAAAGATATCTGTTAATGATATTGCCTCTATTGATCGCTCTGGCAATCTGGGCATGGTCTACGCCCACACCACCCCAAGCTAATGCCAACATCACGCCCATGGTACGCCTGACATCGGCACAAACAGAAGCTACACACACAGCCCAAGCAGGCAAGCTCGTATATGTTCAGCGCACAGATAAAGAAGCCTCATTATATCTGGCAGCTCAAGCAGACGCTCCTGCTGTTAAGGTCGGCTTAACCGGTAAGTTTGTAGATACACCAACATGGTCAGCAAACGGGCGCTATCTCGCTTACCGCCACATGAGCAACAACAATTGTACTTTTCGACTAATTCGCTTCGTTGAAGGCGTGCCCAAAAGTGATGAAGCCGTCTATGAATGTAGGCCGTCTCAAACAGCAAGCTTCGCTTTCAACCATCAAACAACACATCTTTATTTTACGGAACAGGAAACTCCGTACGCACCGTTTCATGCATTTGAACTAGATATAGAGACAGGGTCAACACGCCGGCTATCGCAGCCGCTAGCAAACGACAAAGGCAATCACCACCTGGACACACACCCTGTATCAGGCAAAGTTCTTCTTTTGCATGATCGACACCCTGGCAAAACAAGTGCTTTTGCACTGGATGTTGACACTAACAGCTTCGAAAGGTTGATCGATTGGTCATACGGGGTTGATTATGCCATTTGGGGCCATGCTCCCGGTACGATTGTTCACCCAGGAGAACACCCTTCATACCGATTGCTTGAAACCCAAGTTGACGATGGCTCTGCACGGATTTTGGTTTCAGATTCACGCCGTATTAAAGAACCAGCCCGCATTGAAAACAGCAAGGATTACCTCTTCACATCCTATATCTACAATCAGGACGTCTTTCTAAGAGATATGGATCAAGCATCAATTAATAGTTCGGTAATGGACTATCTCGCCACCCTTTCCAGAGATGGTCGGCGCCTTGCTTTCATATCCAAGCGCACAGGCACGAGCCTGATCTGGATCCAAAACCTGGAAACGGGAAACATGCATAGCATCAATGCCAAAACCAGCGGTCTGAAGCTACGTGCCATGGATTGGTCATTCGACAACGAAAAGCTGTTAGTCACGACCAGTTCTGGATTAATTATCGTCAACACACAAACAAGTCAGCTTGAAAAACAGCTTGAACTTGAAAACACAGCCTACGGTGCCACCTGGTCTGTAGAGGGTGAAATCACATATAGCTTTAACACTGATGGTCGCTGGCATTTGTTCCGCTATAATCTAGCAACCGGACAAACCATTGAAGAAGACAGTCGTTGGGCATTCTTGCTGAATGGAGCTAACCGTCAAATCCGTATTGATCAAAATTATCAGATATATGAACAAGGCATGGAAATCCTCAAAAACCAATGCGCTTCACCTATACGGCTTCAAGACCTTACGCTGAGGCTTGATCACAACACCCTTTACTGCATAAGCAGTGAAAAACCTCTGGATCTCGTTCAATTAGACGGGGCTGGAAATACTCGCCTCATAGAGAATGCTCTTTCAGAAACTCGCCACTATAGCGTTGCTAAAAACCGTATAGCTCGAACTGACATCGTAAGTATCGTAAGCGACATTATGCGTACCAATTATCAGGAATAAGCAAACTTCGTTAGTCTGTTTTATGCCCACAAGCAGTAAAGGCCGCCAGATACGGCGGCCTTTATCACATACCAAACAATGTTATGGTTTCCTAATCGGTCAGGTCGTCCCACAGTTCCTTAACTTTAGTGAAGAAACCTTCAGACTGAGGCGACACACTTTCGCCGCTCTCGTCAGCGAAGTCCTGCATCAACTCTTTTTGCCGCTTGGTCAGGTTAACAGGTGTTTCAACAACTGTTTCGATAATCATATCGCCAACAAAGCCACCATTTAACTCTGGCATACCCTTGCCTTTGAGACGGAACTGTCTGCCAGACTGCGTTCCTTCCGGCACACGAATACGGGCGCGCTTGCCTTCAATTGTCGGCACCTCAATCTGACCACCAAGCGTTGCAGTAGCCATCGGGATTGGCACACTGCAAAACAGCATATCAGCGTCACGTTTAAACAGGGCATGAGGCTTTATTGAAAGGAATATATACAGGTCACCGGACGGAGCGCCATGTGCGCCTGCTTCACCTTCGCCCGACAGGCGAATACGGGTTCCTTCTTCGACACCTTTAGGGATTTTAACCTGAAGCGTCTTTTCTTTTTGTACCTTCCCGGCACCGCGGCAAGCCTTACATGGGTTGGTAATCGTTTGACCTGCACCCTGACAAGTTGGGCAAGTGCGCTCAACCATGAAGAAACCCTGGTTGGCACGCACCTTACCTGCACCGCCACATGTTCCGCAAACCTCAGGGCTTGAACCAGGCTCAGCGCCAGAGCCACTACACGGATCACATGAAACAGATGCAGGGATAGTGATTTTATCGGATTTGCCATTGTAGGCATCTTCAAGAGAGATTTCCATGTTGAAGCGAAGGTCTGACCCACGCGCAGGGCCGCCTCTGCGGCCACCACCGCGACGGCCACCGCCGCCCATGAAATCACCAAAGAATTCCTCGAATACATCCGAGAAATCAAATCCGCCAGCGCCGGCACCGCCGCGGCCACCGCCGCCCATGCCGCCCTCAAACGCAGCATGACCATATCGATCATAGGCAGCACGTTTTTCAGGGTCTTTCAGCACATCGTATGCTTCGCCGAATTCTTTAAATTTCTTTTCGGCTTCCGGGTTGTCAGGGTTGCGGTCCGGGTGAAATTCCATCGCTTTTTTGCGGAAGGCTTTTTTTAGAGTACCTTCATCCGCATCGCGACCAACACCAAGAAGCTCATAATAATCTGTTTTTGCCATTAGCTTTTTCCTGAAGCGTTAGCGTGAACACAGCGCCTTTATGAAAATGCCGCCCCAAGCATGCGCTGAAGCGGCATTTATTTAATGCTGTGCTATCACAGGATTACTTCTTGTCGTCTTCGTCAACTTCTTCAAAGTCAACGTCTACAACATCGTCATCTTTGGCTTCACCAGCTTCCGAAGCTTTTGCTGCGGCATCTGCTTGTTGAGCCTCTGACTGACCAGCTTCCTGGCTTTCTTTGTAGATTTGCTCACCAAGCTTCATGGATGCTTGGGCAAGTGCCTCTGTTTTTTGCTTGATTGCATCCGCATCTTCACCTTCAAGGGACGTACGCAACTCAGCGATTGCAGCTTCAATCGCAGTTTTATCTTCCTCAGTGACTTTATCCTTGTGCTCATCAAGGTTTTTCTCTGATGAGTGGATCAGTGCTTCAGCTTGGTTTTTCGCTTCAACCAGTTCTTTGCGCTGTTTGTCTGCGTCTGCGTTGGCTTCTGCGTCTTTTACCATTTGCTCGATATCATCATCGGATAGGCCACCAGATGCCTGAATTCGGATCTGTTGTTCTTTACCTGTGCCTTTATCTTTAGCAGACACATTAACGATACCGTTCGCATCAATATCAAACGTTACCTCAATTTGCGGAACGCCGCGCGGTGCAGACGGAATACCGACCAAATCAAACTGCCCCAGCAATTTGTTATCCGCCGCCATTTCACGTTCGCCCTGGAACACACGAATAGTTACCGCGCCCTGGTTGTCTTCAGCAGTAGAGAACACTTGTGACTTCTTCGTCGGGATCGTCGTGTTGCGCTCAATCAAGCGTGTAAACACACCGCCCAGCGTTTCAATACCAAGTGAAAGCGGCGTTACATCAAGAAGAAGAACGTCTTTAACGTCGCCCTGCAAAACGCCAGCTTGAATAGCCGCGCCCATGGCAACCACTTCATCAGGATTAACACCCTTATGTGGTTCACGGCCAAAGAAATCTTTTACGATTTCCTGGATTTTAGGCATACGGGTCTGACCACCAACGAGGACAACATCGTCGATTTCTCCAGCCGCAAGGCCTGCATCTTTCAGCGCTTTTTTACATGGCTCAAGTGTACGCTTCACCAAATCTTCAACCAAACTTTCGAGCTTAGAGCGTGTAAGTTTGATCTGTAGGTGCTTAGGACCAGAGGCATCTGCTGTGATAAACGGCAGGTTCACCTCTGTTTGCTGTGATGAAGACAATTCAATCTTCGCTTTTTCTGCTGCTTCTTTCAGACGCTGCAGCGCCATCTTGTCTTGGCGCAGATCAATCGTGTTTTCTTTTTTGAACTCGTCAGCGAAATAATCAACCAAACGCATGTCAAAGTCTTCACCACCCAAGAACGTATCACCATTCGTAGATTTCACCTCAAAGACGCCGTCACCAATCTCAAGAACCGATACATCGAACGTGCCACCACCAAGGTCAAACACTGCAATAGTGTGGCCGTCTTCTTTATCAAGGCCGTACGCAAGCGCTGCGGCTGTTGGCTCGTTGATAATCCGAAGCACTTCAAGGCCTGCGATCTTACCGGCATCTTTCGTTGCCTGACGCTGCGCATCGTTAAAGTATGCTGGTACTGTAATAACAGCCTGATCAACACCTTCACCAAGGTAGCTTTCAGCTGTTTCTTTCATTTTCTGCAAAATCATTGCAGATATCTGGCTTGGTGAATATTTCTCACCTTTGGCTTCCACCCACGCATCGCCATTATCAGCTTTGATGATGTTGTAGGGAACCATGTTCAAATCTTTTTGCGTTGTTGGGTCATCGAATGTACGACCGATAAGACGCTTGATTGCAAACAGTGTGTCTGTTGGATTTGTTACTGCTTGGCGCTTTGCGGCCATGCCAACGAGACGCTCACCGTCGTCTGAGAAGCCAACAATAGAAGGTGTAGTACGCGCACCCTCAGAATTTTCAATAACTTTTGGTTTAGACCCGTCCATAATAGATACGCATGAATTTGTCGTACCCAAATCGATCCCGATTACTTTAGCCATTTTTATACCTCATCCCTTTTTAGCCGATTGCCACAGCCCGTATTTGGCACCGATAGCAACCTCTTGGGGCTTTGATTTTTTCCTCAAGGTAGCAGACCCGAAAACAACCCGAAGTCCGCCGGTTTCAGCGCCTATATAGGGTCGGTCTTTTCGCTTCGCAAGGGTTGTTGCAAATTATATTTTGAATATTCATCATTCAATAAAGGAGATAACCACATGCATAACCGGATAATAACGACGGCATACAGGAAACAAAAACAATGTTAATTCGCAATTTCTCAGTACGCAAAGGGTAGCCGAGCGGCTATAATATCCCTATATAGGACAAAGATAGTGGTACATGTAAATGTGGTGATTAAATAATAACAAGGCCTCAAAGTGACAGCGGACAACACATCTAGCGTGCAACAAAGCAGCGACTCATCAAAGACAAACAAGGTTGAAAAACCCGCAAGCGACATGACCACAATCCTAAAGGATATTGGTGTTATTGCCTTTTTCTATCTGATATTCAGCACTTTTGGTTGGGCCAGTTTTCATATTCCATCAGGCAGTATGGAACCAACACTTGAGGTTGGTGACCGCATCTTTGTCTCCAAGTTTTCCTATGGGTATAATCGCTTTTCTGTACCTTTTGATCCTGCCTTCATTCCTGAAAGCCGCCTGATTGGTGACGCACCGCAACGCGGTGATGTAGCTGTTTTTACACTGCCAAAACGTGGGTACGAGGATTTTATCAAACGGGTAATTGGTCTGCCCGGCGACCGGATACAAATGCGCGCAGGGCGCCTTTATATTAATGGCGACATGGTTGAGCGAACATTGGTTCGCGAAGTAAATTACACCACCTATCAGGGCGAACAGCGCCGCGTGAAAGAATATGACGAAACACTACCGGGCGGGGTAGTACACCGTATCTACGAAAGTTCTGACCGTGGTCGGTGGGACAATGCCGGGCCGTATGTTATTCCTCCGGGTCATTATTTTATGATGGGTGATAACAGGGATGGATCATCAGACAGCCGCAACCTCGGCGACATCGGCTATGTGCCAGAAGCCTATTTTGTTGGCCAAGCGCAAGTAACAACCTTTAGCCTGTATGATTGTGATCAAGGCAAAGATGTTTATTGCCTGTTTAACACAGTACCTCTTGGCCGGTTTTTCAATGGTATAGAGTAAAACTAACGCTAATAGAATATTGTTCTCTAAGGCAACTTGTTTTCATATGGGTTCAGCCTGACTTACTAATCACAACACCATTATTCGGAGTCATATCCAATGAACATGCGTCAAATTGATGAGATGTACAAAGAGTATGGCTCATTAAAAGTTAACCAAAACATTCATATTTCCATAAAGCATAAGTTTGTTTTTATACCTGTACCCAAAACAGGCTCTACAACTTTAAAAAAAGTTTTTCAGTCTATCGAAATGCGAGAGCTGAAACGAAAGTGGATAAAACCCCATCCACTACCTGAGCACTCTCCTTTTATTAAACCCTACCAACTTCAGAGGGAGCAGCTTAGTGACATACTAAAAAGCTCAGAGTATGTTAAATTTACCTTTGCCAGAAACCCTTATCATCGACTTTACTCGGCGTGGCGGGATAAAATTCATGGCAACAGGGCAGAGAAAGCTCAAATACTTAAAGCACGTCAACTAGATCCGGAAAACCTGGAGCAGGATATCTCTTTTTCAGAATTCATTGAAACAATACAAACTATAGATAAGTATAAACTTGACCCACATTGGTCACCACAATACCACGAAATTTTTAACGAAAGAATAAAGTTTGATTTTATCGGCAAGCTTGAACGATTTGACGAAGATTTATCTATACTTGCAAAAATGCTAAAAATGCCACTCGCAAGCGAAGTTCCAGAACAACCAATTAACAATAAGAGCTATGGCCACAAAAGCACATCTAGCGCATACAATAGCAAAGATATAAGAATCGCCACCGAATTATATGCTGAAGACTTTTCTTTTTTTAATTACCCTACATACAGGATTTGAACCTAGCGTAACCACATAGGGTTAGATAATTTCTGTATAAACCCTTTATGGGCGTCAAGTTCAGTCTCGCTAACGACAAACTCTCGCTTTTCTCTCACCTTTTTAGGGCCTCGTGCTATTTTTATCGACTTATCTACCGACAGGTCCATCCCCGCCTGACGCCCTCCCATCAGCTCAATATATACATCTGCTAAAATTTCGGCATCAAGCAATGCACCGTGCAATGTACGGTGGTTATTGTTTACATCGAAGCGCTTGCAAAGCGCATCAAGGCTGTTGGCTGCACCTGGAAACTTGGTACGGGCAATTGCGAGCGTATCAACAAACCTCTTTGGATGAACAATCGGTCGCCCAGCATTCTCGAGTTCCCAATTGATAAAACGCATATCAAACTCGGCGTTGTGCGCAACCAGCACACTATCGTCACCGATAAACTCAAGGAAACCATCCATCACATCTGAAAAAACAGGTTTATCTTTAAGAAACTCTGTTGAAAGGCCGTGAATTTTAAAAGCACTGTCTGGTACCTCACGTTCAGGATTAACATAAACATGATAGTTTTCACCCGTGAGGGATTTATCGACCATTTCAACAAGGCCTATTTCGATAAGGCGGTCACCCATCATAGGATCAAACCCTGTCGTCTCCGTATCGAAAATTAACTCTCGCATGAAACTGCCTGCTCCCTGAGTTCCTGTGTTATCCGGGCAACTTCAGATCGTGCATGATCAAGCCCTTTGTCCGTTTCAATAACATAGTCCGCGCCGGCACGTTTGTCAGCATCTGGTGTCTGGCGGGCAAGAATATTATCAAACTTTTCCGGCGTCATGCCTTTGCGGTCAAGCACACGTGCGCGCTGCACATCCACTGGCGCAGACACGACAACAACCTTGTTACACGCTTTGTTGCCGCCTGTTTCAAAAAGCAGCGGCACATCAAGCACAACAAAAGGTACGCCTTTTTTCTGAGCATTTTCAAAGAACGCCGCACGCACCACACCAACCATGGGGTGGATAATGGCTTCAAGCTGCTCTTTTAATTCAGGTTTTGCAAAGACCATGGCACCAAGCTTCTGCCGGTCCAAAACACCCTCTTTGACCACACCTGGAAAAGCAGCAGCAATAGGGGCAATAGCAGGGCCACCTTTAGCCTGCAATGAATGCACCACTGCGTCAGCATCAAACACCGGCACATCCAGCTCCGCAAACATCTTTGCCGTTTCAGACTTACCCATACCGATCGAGCCCGTAAGGCCAACAACAATCATGACAATGCCTCGTCTAGTTTGTTGCGAAGGCGCTCATCTAATCCGACATCAACACCAAACCATATTTTGAAAGCAGCTGCACCTTGGTGCACAAGCATACCAAGTCCATCAACAGCAACAAGACCTCTGTCCGTTGCTTGTGCCAAGAGTTCTGTTTGAAGGGGCTTGTACACAATGTCGTACACAATTGTGCCTACTGCTACTTGAACAAGATCAAGATCAAGCGGTAGTTGGCCCGTCATTCCCAGCACTGTTGTGTTCACCACGAGGCCGGCGCCTGCCAATGCATTTTCGCGGTCACCCCAGTCAACCACCACAATGCGGCCACGCCCGATTTCATCAGCGATGGCTTCGGCTTTTTCTCTCGTTCGGTTTGCAATCATAACCATTGGTACATTGCTGGTCAGCAAACCAAGGCATGCCGCTCTTGCAGCACCACCTGCGCCTAAAACCAAAGCCGGTCTATCCTGTTGCCAGCCAGGTGCTGATAACTTCAGATGCTGCATGAGGCCAATACCATCAGTATTAAACCCTGTTGTTGTACCGTCTGGATTGATTTTCACTGTATTGACCGCACCCATTTGCCGGGCAAGGGGGGCAAGTTTATCCAGAAAAGGGATAATCGCCGTTTTATGTGGTACCGTTAGGTTAAAGCCTGTGTATCCTTCATTTTTGAAAATCTCTAGCTGCTGCTCCAAAGCGCCCTCAAGCACATCAACAGCAATATAGTCTCCCTTAATGCCGGTTTCAGAAAACCAGTGCTTATGAATAAGCGGCGACAAGGACTGGGCAACAGGGTGCCCAATAACGGCAGCTTTTTTAATGGTATTTTCATCCAAATTCATCATTGGCCAAGCATTCCGTACTGCCGCAAGAAAACCAGAACATTTATTAGCGGCAGACCAAGTATAGTAAAATGATTGCCTTCAATTTTATCAAAGAGTTGTGCCCCCAAACCTTCAATCTGATATGCACCCACGCTCCAGAAAGCATCACTGCCAATTGCCTGTAAATAATCATCAATAAACGATCCAGAAAGAGGCCTCATGTGCAGCGTTGCTGTATCAACGGCGCGCCATATGGGTTGACCATTTTCATACATTACCGCAGCAGAATGCAATTGATGTGATCGACCCGACAGTAGGTTAAGTGTTTCTTTCGCGCTTTGAGTGTTTTGCGCTTTAGAGATGATATTAGCACCACATACTAGCGTTTGGTCAGCACCCAAAACCAGTTTATCGGGATTGATAATAGATACGCTTCGCGCTTTAGCATCAGCGAGAGCATCAGCAATATTACGCGCTGTTGTACCAGAAGAAATTAAGCTTTCCTTGAGGGAGATTTCGTCAATCAACGCAGGCACAGTATCAAATACAACGCCTGCATTCTCTAACATGCGTTTGCGGGTTTCACTGCCCGAAGCAAGAATAAGGCAACCAGCTTGCATCTCAGGTTTTGTCCAGTTTTTCTTTATTACCACTGCGTGCATCCTGCCATTGGTAATATCTATTCAAGATTGCCGCAGCCGTTTCCTCAATTGACCGGCGCGTTACATCAATTGTCTGCCATCCGCGGTCTGTACAATAACGCCGACATTGTTTTATCTCGTCCTGAATATGCTGAAGGTCGATGTAATCACCTTCTTCTTCTTCATTGATTGATCTTAACCGGTTGGTCCGAATTTGCGATAGCCGCTCGGGGCTTGTTGTTAAACCGATGACAAATTTGTCACGCAACACATCTAGCAAAGGAGGCATTGGCACAAAGGGCACAAAGGGTACATTCATTGTTTTGTAACCCTTGTTTGCCAGATAAATGCTGGTCGGTGTTTTTGAGGAACGTGATACACCTATCAAAACAATATCTGCTTGCGGTAAATCCTCAACTAGCTGCCCATCATCATGAGCCATGGAAAATTGCAAAGCATCAATGCGCTCAAAGTAATCAGCATCCAAAATATGTTGCCGCCCTGGTTTGTGTGTGGCTTGCACGCCGAGGTAAGAGCCAAGCAACTTAATAACCGGATCCAGAATGGGTAAAACCGGTAAGTTCGCAGCGCGGCATTGTTGCTCAAGAACGTCGCGTATCTCAAGGTTCACCAGCGTGTACATGATAAGACCTGGGTGCTCCTTGATATCATCCATCAAACGCTCCATTTGCATAGCAGAACGAACAAGCGGCCAGTAATGCTTGTGAACCTCAACACCTTCAAATTGAACAAGGGCAGCAGATACAATTGCCTCAAGTGTCTCACCAGTTGAATCAGACACTAGATGCAAATGATATTCATCGTTTTTAGTAGCTGGTGGCTGATTAAAGTTCATTGTTTATCCTGTTATTGGCCTACTACTGGAACTCTATCAATATCTTGCCGAGTCGGCATTAACTTCAGGAATAAGTCTGTGGATAACACCTAGCACAACACATTGAGCAAACAAGGTAGGAGGATTGTCCTCATTTTGAAATGATGTTTTTAATATGGTTATATTTTTAATGCACAGGAGATAGAACTGGGGACAATTATACTAATTTATCACCAGATTTGCATGTTATCCCCACTATTCACATAATATTTTGTGTTTAATTAACAGAAAAAAATTCAATAGTTTCACCATCTAAATGTCGGAAAATTTATTTTACTAACAAATCGACAGGTGGTTTACATTCACAATGAAGCATCACTTTATCAGGGTATAAGTCTGTGGATAAAATGTTTTCCCCGTTGTTAACAGGCACCAAATACTACTACATCCTTTCTTTATAATTATTATTTATTAGTAGTTCAGCTTAGTATGGCTCAAATATAAAGTATCTCCTGTCTCCATAAAACCAAGTGAGTAACCAGTGACTAAAATTTTGCTTGAAACATTAAAAGGCAACCCAGGTGACCGCGTACCGTTTTGGTATATGCGTCAGGCGGGGCGTTACCTACCAGAATACCGTGAGGTAAGAGCAACAACCAGTAGCTTTATGGAGTTTTGTTACAGCCCGGATAAAGCAGCTGAAGTAACGCTGCAGCCTATTCGGCGGTATGGTATGGATGGCGCTATTCTGTTCGCGGACATATTGGTTGTTCCAGACGGTCTTGGACAGAAGGTTTGGTTTGAGACGGGACACGGGCCAAAACTCACACCTGTGAATAATCAGGAAACCTATGACAACCTGTCATTTAAAAACTTTCATGACAAGGTTGGTGCTGTATATCAAACAATTGCGAAACTAAAACATATGCTGCCAAGCGATGTAACATTGCTTGGGTTTGCTGGCGCACCGTGGACTGTTGCCACATATATGATTGAAGGCGCTGGCAGTAAGGACCATGCAGCGGCACGGCAACTGGGGTACCGTGATTCTGAATTGTTTAATAAACTGCTTGATCTGTTGGTAGATGCAACGGCAGCCTACCTTATTCGTCAAATTGAAGCTGGTGCTGATGCGGTACAAATTTTTGATAGCTGGTCAGCAGCTTTGCCTGCCAGTGCGTTTGAAGATTGGGTTATTAAACCAACTCGCGCAATTGTTGAAAAAGTGAAGGCCGTTTATCCGGAAACACCCATTATAGGTTTCCCGCGCTTATCGGGTGCAGCGCTGCCTGCTTTTGTTGATGCAACAGGTGTTAATGCTGTTTCACTTGATACAGGTGTACCGCTTTCATGGGCTGCAGATACTGTTCAACAGAAAGTTTGTGTTCAAGGGAACCTGGATCCACATCTTGTTGTTGCTGGCGGAGAACGAATGATATGCGAGGCTGAATATATTCTCGAGACGTTAAGCGGTGGTGCGCATGTCTTTAACCTCGGGCATGGTTTTGTGCCGGAAACGCCGCCAGAGAATGTTGCGCAGTTATCGGCGTTTGTTAAAAATTATCGCCGATGATTTAGCGGCTAAATATAACTAATTAGCGAGCATTAAAGGATATTTTATGGAAGGCTTTCTTGGTGAATTTTACTTATGGGTAAAAGCGTTTCATATTATTTTTGTTATCTTCTGGATGGCGGCATTGTTCATGATGCCGCGTTTTTTCGCTTATCATTGTCAATATGATGTTGGTTCAGATGAGGATAAACATTGGATTGAGCGCGAAACCCGCCTTAAAAAAATCATCATGAATCCAGCTATGATGATTGCATGGACACTTGGAATATTACTGGTTTTAAATATAGGTATGGGTGCTGGTGGATGGCTGCACTTAAAGCTTCTTCTTGTGGTATTTCTCACCGGGTTTCATATTTATCTGGGCAAGCAAATGAAGGTACTTGCTTCCGGTGAGCATGTCAGAGAGGAAAAGTTTTATCGCAAAATAAATGAAGTGCCGGCGGCCTTCATTATTATCATTGTTATTCTCGCGGTGGTGAGGCCATTTTAAACCCGCACTTTTTCAATATTAAAAAGAGCTTTTAGTACACACTATATTTTTCGTTCATATGATATATAATAACATCTAATTTGGAGAGATTAGATGTACCGTCTACTAGCAATGGCAATAAAGACTATTTCTGTTATTTGGTTGATTTTTACATCGACAGCGATTTTGTCGCAGCAGAACGATGATGAACTTCCTGTTTATGGTGCAAAAGACCTTAAGTTAGATACTTCAAAATTACGCCCGCATCGATTGCTGTATGATCCGAAAGACGGCATCGGTGGCTATAAAGATGGCCTGTTTGCTGACGGTATATATATAAACCCGCAGGTTTCCATAACATTAGACCGGACTGTTTATTACAATTCCCAAAATGATGTGCAGGATGCCATTAGGGTTCGATGGGTAGCTAACACTCACCCGCACACCGACGAACTTATCGTTGATGCAAAAACACTAAGTACAATTAATGAGCAAGTAAGAACTGGCAAGAATTGGGAAACAAAAAACAAGCTACTATATGTCCGAGATAATACTGCGAACATATCTTTGGTTTCGGATAAACAAGATCCTTCTTTTACCTCGTTTCCACTTGAACACAGTGATCACTATGGTTTGATGATTCTTCCCTATCTTTTCGCTTCAATGGATATACCCATAGGGTCTCATTTCAAGTTGCCAGCTATTGGTTCAAGCGAAGAAAGTTTCATTGAAATACAAACCTTAGGTCCAGCATCCTTTATTGATGCTGAAAATAAGGAACAAGCAGCCAACTTATTCAAAAGTGTTCATAGCTGGGGTTATATTGAGTGGTATATTGATCCTGACAACAGCCCATATCACAAACATGCGGTTTGGCATTTTGGTGCTGATGGTACGCCTAATTCCACAGCTGTTTCCAAAGTTATCGATTCGGTGAATTTTAAATCAGATATTTACGAGAATATTCTGGATAAAGAAGCACTAAAGCAAGATGGTTCAAACTAGAGGTTTGTGTCTGGATTTAGTTTTTGGTTATTTCGCCGCTTTGTCTGTTTGTTCAAACTTATGGCTAAAATCTAATTCACTTGACACATAAGCCCGAAATGGTAGCATATGCCTTGTCGATGTGTTCTATCGATGTGTCAAATTTCTCCCGCAGTTTTCTATGATCGTTTGATAAATAACGGCGGAATCTTATCAGGATGATTATGGTTTCATAATTGTTCAACTTCATAGCAATAGATACAGTCTAATCATTCGAATTATAGCTGCACGTAATCCAATCACGATGAATCCATCTTTCTGAACAAATTTCATTAATAATATAGAGTTTTGGGCGATCCCATGCATTTACAGGATCTCAAAGAGAAATCACCAGCGGACCTTCTTTCACTAGCTGAAGAAGTAGGCGTTGAAAACGCGAGCAGTATGCGCAAGCAGGACATGATGTTCGCAATCCTTAAACATCTTGCAGAAGACGACGTAGAGATATCTGGTGGTGGGGTTATTGAAATCCTGTCTGACGGATTTGGTTTTCTACGCAGCCCTGAGGCAAACTATTTGCCGGGGCCAGATGATATTTATGTTAGCCCAAGCCAGATAAGGCGCTTTGCGCTGAGAACAGGTGATACGGTTGAAGGTCAAATCCGCGGACCAAAAGACGGTGAGCGGTATTTTGCGCTGTTGAAGGTTGCTTCGATTAATTTCGATGAGCCTGAAAAAGTAAAACACAAAGTTCACTTTGATAACCTGACACCGCTTTATCCTGACGACCGTCTCAAGTTAGATCCTGATAACCCAACAGTTAAAGACAAATCACCGCGTGTTATTGATTTGGTGGCACCAATTGGTAAAGGTCAGCGGGCACTTATCGTAGCACCGCCGCGTACTGGTAAAACGGTATTGCTGCAAAATATTGCTAAAAGCATAACGGCTAACCATCCTGAATGTTATGTGATTGTTCTGTTGATTGATGAGCGACCGGAAGAAGTGACCGATATGCAGCGTAGCGTGAAAGGTGAGGTTGTTTCCTCCACCTTTGATGAGCCAGCATCGCGTCACGTTCAGGTTTCAGAAATGGTGATTGAAAAAGCGAAGCGCTTGGTAGAGCACGGCAAAGATGTTGTTATCTTGCTTGATAGTATCACGCGCCTTGCCCGTGCGTACAACACTGTTGTGCCATCGTCAGGTAAGGTTCTAACCGGTGGTGTTGATGCTAATGCACTGCAACGCCCTAAACGTTTCTTTGGTGCTGCGCGTAACATTGAGGAAGGTGGTTCGCTTTCAATCATTGCAACAGCGTTGATTGAAACAGGTAGTCGGATGGATGAGGTTATCTTTGAGGAATTCAAAGGTACAGGTAACAGTGAAATTATTCTGGATCGTAAAGTTGCAGACAAACGCGTGTTCCCGGCGATCGATATTCTGAAGTCCGGTACACGGAAAGAAGAGTTGCTTGTTGACCCAGGCATGTTGTCTAAAATGTGGGTGCTTCGCCGTATTCTTACACCGATGGGTACAGTGGATGCGATGGAATTTTTGCTGACCAAGTTGAAGGATTCGCAAAACAACGAAGACTTCTTCAATCAGATGAACAATTAATATCTCAATGTAAACAAGTTTGGAAAGGCCCGCTTCTTGCGGGCCTTTTTTATGCAGCATTATTCTTTTGCAGCATCAAGAAACTGATGTGGATCAAGCAAGATAATATCGTCTCGCTTTCTAAGTTCGCGCATAAACCAGTTTTTATGTCCTGCGCCGTATGTGATCATAACCCGTTTACCTTGGCCACTTAACTTATCAAGGGCGTCGGCGATATGACTGTAGTGTGCCTGGTTTATTTTAGTCCAGCCGCCGGGGCCGATCTCGTCATTAAATAACCTGTCATATGGCTCAAGTTGCCATGCAGTTACAGCGTCGTAAGCGTCACTGTTGATATAATAAGGGTCTTCTTCCAAACCTTTGCGTGCTTCTGCTGCTTTATCAATTGCTGCCTGATATTCAGCCCAATCTGCCGCACGGGTAGGGTCATTTTGAATACGGCGCAAAGCTTTGCTGCGATAGTCATTCATGTGGCTATTCCAGCCTGCTGTCCCGATCATCTCAAACTTTAGTCGCCGCGAAAGCGGGAACAGGGCACCAACATATTCTGGGAAGCGTTTTGTGCGTGGTTCCTGAATTTCACCTGTTTCACGAAAGCCTTTCATTGTTGATTCCATGCGGTTTGGCGGGATTTCCACGAGCACATAATCAGGACTTACTGCTTCAAACACGCGCGTCAGATACGGCAAGCCATATGTTTCACTTGTTGTATGTCCGCCGTGTATCATACCGAGCATGACAACTTCATTTTTTACAGTGCTTCTAGGTTTCTCTGGAACAGGCGGAATTTCAAGAATAGACAAGGTGCCGTCCACTTCCGTGGTGACAAAAAGCTGATTACCATAAGCGCGCATAACAATTGGCTGTGTACCAACTGTTATTTGCTCAATAACAGCGCGCTCTTTGACATCAATAACCGAGACGGTATCGCCGCTAGCGTTGTTAACAAATGCAAAGCGACCATCACTGCTTTCCGTGACAGCAAATGGGCGTTTACCAATGCCATCTTTTATTGTGGTAATAACTTCAAATGAAGCGGTGTTGATTAAAGCAATTTCGTCTGAGCCACCACAGGCAACCATATAGGTGTTTTCACCCTCTACAAGTGCGCCGCCTTCTGGCGAACTACACACAGGTGTACGTGTAACTTCTGTTTCATTTAAAAGGTCAATTACGGATACGGTATTGTCACTGCGGTTAGGAACAAATGCTAATACACCGTCGTGCGTTACATCGCCGGGATAAGGTCTTTTGCCGGTTGTATATGTTTTGATTACTGTGTTGTTTGTCGGATCAAACACAGTAAACCGATCAGCAAATTCACTTACAACATAAGTGTGACCGGCTGCCAGGTTTTCACTAAATAAACTGGGGCTTTTGCCTACTTTCCAGCGAGAAATTTCTTCTCCTGTTGTTGCATCCAGTTCTATCAGATGCTCACCTTGAAAGGTTGTTACTAACCAACCATTTTTGCTGCGAACAATGTCAAGTGGTACCCCTTTAACAGGCCAGCGTGATACTTCTTTCCCTGTTTGCAGGTCAATACGAACAACAGCATCTTCTCCCGAAAGGGCAATCAGCACTGTGTCACCGTCCAGCCGCATACCGTGCGGTGCAGAACCAACTGAGAATGTTTTGCTAACAGTAATACCTGTTTCGGCAAATACTGGCGTTGATGCGACCGCCAGAACCAATGTGTATAGTATGATTGCTAAACGCATATTGACCCCTTTTTCTATGCCCGAAGGTAACATAGATGGATACGGAAGGAGCGTCACGTCACACTTATTTTATAGAGGGTGTTGAGGGAATTATGCGTCAAGCTTTCCAGCATGTTCCAGCGCATACCCTTCAGCAATAGAAAGAGCGCCTTCAAGAACAAGTAAAGCGCGTTTCGTATACAAACCACCATCGCCTGAATAGCCACCGAAGTTGCCGTTGCTACCGATCACCCGGTGGCAAGGGATAAGGATAGGAATAGGATTGCGTCCACACGCTGTACCAACAGGTTGGGCTGCGGAACCTATTTTTTTGGCTAAGGCACCGTATGTAACAGTTTGGCCGTAGGGTATATCAAGCATGGCACCCCACACTTTTTCCTGATGTTTGCTTCCCATTGGATTTAGTGGCAAGTCAAAGTCGTTCAAGTCTCCGTCGAAATATGCGTCCAGTTGTCGTTTTGTTTCTTCCAGCAGAGGGGATGTTTCCTGAAAAGGACTCCAGCCCCAATCAAGGGCAATGATTGCGCCTTCTAGCTCGGTGATGGTTATGTCGATCACCGGCGTATGCATGGAAAGTTGATACATTTTACGTGTGCTGCCTTAGTGGAGTGATTAACCGCTATGAATATTATATCCTTCTTTGCTACTGTGCGGCGAAAGCGTGAGCAAGCGAAAACAATATTTCATTGGAAAATAGGCATAGGTATCTTGTGGAAATAATAGACACAATTTTTGCATTATCGAGTGGAGCAGGAACATCTGGTGTTGCCGTGGTACGCCTATCTGGCCCGCAGTCTATTGAGGCGTTATTAAAGCTGAGCTCAGGTTCTGTTCCTGCGGCACGATATGCTTCACTGCGAAAACTTAAAGACCCAAAGAGCGGAGAGACGCTTGACCAAGCGCTTGTTGTTGTTTTTCCAGCGCCAGCAAGTTTTACAGGCGAGGATGTGGTTGAGCTTCATTTGCATGGTGGCCGTGCTGTTGTTGATGGTGTCTTGTCAGTACTTGCTGTGATGGATGGTGTGCGGCCAGCTGAGGCGGGTGAGTTCTCCCGGCGTGCTTTTGAAAACGGTAAGCTAGACCTCACGGAAGCAGAAGGGTTGAACGACCTTATCCATGCGCAAACGGCAGCACAACGCAGCCTGGCTTTGAAGCAAATGGACGGTGCTTTGCGTACACTTTACGAGGATTGGCGGTCTCGGCTTCTGTCTCATCTTGCACACCTTGAGGCAGATATTGACTTTCCGGACGAGGATTTGCCGGAAGGTGTTGCTGGTTTAGTTCTTCCCCAAATATTGTCCCTTAGGTCTGATATAACACAACATATTGTAGATAGTGAGCGAGGTCGCTTGGTGCATGATGGTTTTCGCATCGTGATTATCGGTGAGCCCAATGTAGGTAAGTCAACACTACTTAATGCAATAGCACGAACAGATGTAGCGATTGTATCGGATGAGGCTGGCACCACACGCGATGCAATTGAAATTCAATTAGACTTGGGCGGCTTTCCGGTTCGTATTATCGATACCGCTGGTCTACGCTCAACAGACAGCGCTGTTGAGAAAGAGGGTATTCGCAGAGCGGAAGAAAAGGCTGCGGATGCTGGGTTGAGGTTATTACTTGTTCCGGTTGATGAATGGCCACACATACCTTCAGGGCTGTCCAGGTGGGTTGATGAAAATACGATAATTATTGTTACACAGGTTGATCGTGCTGAATATGACGCAATGTTTCACGTGGAACATTCGGAGCGCTTACATGAACATGACCCCGTGTTTGTCTCTGCAAAAACAGGTGATGGCATTGATGGTTTGTTCGAAAGACTTAAGCGCATAGTTCAGGACAAAATGGCACCACAAGAAATGCCGACACTTACACGAATACGACACCAACAAGCACTTGAAGTTGCCATTGATCATTTAGTTCGATTTGAAGGAAATGCAGGTATGGACGCCGTGCTTGCAGCTGAAGATGTACGCATGGCTGTGCGGGCAATCGGCGGCATAACTGGGCGCGTTGGTGTCGAGGATATGCTTGATATTGTGTTCTCTGACTTTTGTATTGGAAAATAAGTTGCCTACAGAGCAGTGTATTGAGCCTGTTGAAGTAAAGCTTTAACTGAATTTTCGAGAAAATACTAAGGCAGTATAATGCCTTGTTCGTTGGCTTTGACTTAGACGATAAACGCCGATATACGATGCTGGCATAACGCGGCGCGTGTTAAAGTAATTTGTTAGGATGTTAATGTGATACATGACTTTGATGTCATTGTTATTGGTGGTGGCCATGCTGGGTGCGAAGCTGCGGCTGCTTCTGCCCGGACAGGCGCAAGCACACTGTTGATTACACATAAGCCAGAAACCATTGGTGAAATGTCTTGTAACCCTGCCATCGGTGGCTTGGGTAAGGGACATTTAGTTCGTGAAATTGATGCTTTAGATGGTGTGATGGGTGTGGTTGCTGATGCGTCAGGCATTCAATTTAGGTTACTTAACCAACGCAAGGGCCCAGCGGTCCAGGGCCCGCGCTGCCAATCTGACCGTAAGTTGTATCGTACAGCGATGCAGAAGATTCTGAACAATTACCCAAACCTCACTATTCAAGGAAGCGCTGTTGAGGATCTTATCCTTGAAGAGAATGATGGAAGCAGTGTCTGTCGAGGTGTTATCACATCATCTGGTGAGAGGCTTACAGCTAACGCAGTTATCCTAACAACGGGCACTTTTTTACGCGGCCTTATCCATATCGGCGAGAAAACAACACCAGCAGGGCGCATTGGTGAAGCACCATCGCTTGGTCTTTCAGATACGTTGGAACAGTTAGGTTTTGAGCTGGGACGACTAAAGACAGGAACACCCGCACGCCTTGATGGTCGTACAATTGATTGGTCGCAGTGTATCGAACAACCAGGAGATACGCCGCCGGTTCCTTTTTCTTTCATGACATCAGAAATCGAAGTGCCGCAAATCAGTTGTTATATGACACGCACAACAGAACAAACACATAGGCTTATAAGCGATAACCTGCACAGAGCGCCAATGTATTCAGGTAAAATTGATAGCAATGGCCCGCGCTACTGTCCGTCAATTGAAGACAAAGTTGTTCGCTTCGCTGATAAATCTAGTCATCAAATATTTCTGGAGCCTGAAGGCTTAGATGATCATACGGTATATCCTAATGGTATATCAACGAGCCTGCCTGAAGATGTTCAAGACGAGATGATTGCATCAATTCCGGGTTTGGAAAATGCAAAAATCATTCAATATGGCTATGCTATTGAATATGATTTCATCGACCCGAGAGAACTAAAGCCAACACTTGAGACACATAAAGCCCATGGGCTTTATTTGGCAGGTCAAATCAATGGTACGACAGGGTATGAAGAGGCTGCTGCGCAAGGCCTAATGGCTGGTGTTAACGCGGCTTTACAGGCAAAGGGCATTGATGAGCCTTTCACTCTTGATCGCGCTGATGGATATATAGGCGTGATGATTGATGACCTGATAACACAAGGCACGCGTGAGCCATACCGTATGTTTACGAGCAGAGCAGAGTACCGTCTTGCTTTACGAGCAGACAATGCAGACCAAAGATTAACCGAGAAGGGCGCTGCTGTTGGTCTTGTCGCTGGTGAGAGATTGCAGAGATATAGAAAAAAGAAACAGACCCTTGATCATGCGCGCGGTGTATTAGAACAATTATCCTTAACACCGAATGAGGCTGCAAAATTTGGCTTTAAAATAAACATGGATGGTGTGCGCCGTTCTGCGGTCACTCTTCTTGGTTTTACTGATATCAGCTTCGATGCGCTCAAGGGTGTGTGGCCTGAAGAGCTCGCTGATATATCGCCACCTATCGCCCGGCAGGTAGAGATTGACGGCATGTATCGCAGTTATCTTGATCGACAAGATCAAGATATCGCGGCATTCAGGAAAGATGAAGCATTGGAAATACCCAGTGGTCTTGATTTTGAACAGATTCAGGGCTTGTCTAACGAAATGCGTGAGAAGTTTAAGACGGCACGACCAGCCACACTGGGCGCCGCTGCACGTATCGCTGGTGTAACGCCTGCTGCTCTCACTGTCTTGCTGGGTTATGTAAAAAAACGTAAAAGCGCTGCCTAATGACCGTTTTACTTGTTTTAGGCTCAATGACGTTTTTGCGAGTTGTGTAATATGTATGGACCGGAAGATTTTGTTGAGGACACCAATGTTTCACGTGAAACATTGCAGAAGCTCACTCAATATGCAGATGCGTTGGTAAAATGGCAAAAGGCTAAAAACCTTGTTGCAAACTCAACACTTGAGGACCGATGGCGTAGGCACTTTCTGGATTCAGCCCAAATGTTTTCACATATGCGAAAGCGGCTAGGAGACAGGCCCATCCGAATGATTGATATTGGTTCGGGGGCTGGTTTTCCTGGATTAGTCCTATCAATTATGGGGTTGGGTACGGCCCATATGGTAGAATCGAATGGCCGTAAGTGTGTCTTTATGAATCAAATTGTGCGCACAACTGCAGCAGATGCTTTTGTGCATAATGTGCGAATCGAAGCTTTTGATGCGCCGGACTATGATGTTGTTGTGTCGCGCGCTTGTGCTAAAGTTGAGCAATTGTTGGATTGGTCGCACCCGTTTCGACAGAATTCTACGGAAATGTGGCTCTTAAAAGGTGAAGGCGTTGAAGATGAATTGACCCAAGCTGAAGCTTCATGGAAGATGAAAAGTGAACGATTTGAAAGCTTGTCCAGCTCATCGGGTACAATTTTAAGGCTTTATGAGATAGAAAAGAAATAATTACCTGTTTTTGTTTAGGTTTAAGGGTTTGAGTATGCAGCACGCCACCGGTGCACAAATAATTGCAGTTGCCAATCAGAAAGGCGGGGTTGGTAAAACAACAACCGCAATTAACCTTGCCACAGCAATTGCAGCCGTTGGTAAAAAGGTGCTTGTTTTAGACCTTGACCCACAAGGTAATGCGAGCACTGGTTTAGGAATAGACCGGTCTCGTCGTGACATTACGTCTTATGATGTTGTTCTAGGTGCAGCGCAGGTGGGTGATGCAACAATTGAAACAGAAGTTCCTGGTTTGGCGTTAATACCATCAAATGTTGATCTATCCGGTGCAGACCTAGAGCTGGCAGAGTTGCCCCAGCGTAACTTTAGACTTAAATATGCATTGGAAAAGGCACAATCCCGGGAAAGTTATGATTATATCCTTATTGATTGTCCGCCCTCACTCTCCTTGCTGACAATCAATGCGCTAGTGGCGGCCGATTCGATCATGGTTCCTTTGCAATGTGAATTTTTTGCACTTGAAGGTTTGAGTTTGTTGCTAAAAACCGTTGAGCAGGTGCGCACTAGCCTTAACCCAACACTTACCATTAATGGTGTTGTGCTTACCATGTTTGACAAGCGTAATAACCTGTCTGAACAGGTAGCATCTGATGTGCGGGCTTATCTCGGCGAGAAGGTGTTTAATACGGTTATTCCGCGTAATGTACGGATTTCGGAAGCGCCAAGTTTTGGTAAACCAGCGCTACTGTATGATCACCGCTGTACCGGTAGTCGAGCATACATTGATTTGGCCCGTGAAGTATTGGTGCGTGATGCGGCTCAGCACGCTGCATAAAATATATAATTAAAGCAATTAGTTACAGGTGATACATGTCGAAAACGACAAGGACAGGTTTAGGGCGCGGACTTTCTGCACTATTGGGCGATGATCGTCCCGTTATTGATACACCTATCGATACAGGTGCGGCAGCTGTTGGTGTTGATGGTGTCTCACGCCGCCGACGGCTACCTATAGAGTTCCTTGAGCGCAACGGCGATCAGCCTCGATACCATTTTGATGAAGCATCAATTGATGAGCTTGCTTCCTCAATAAAGGAAAAAGGGCTTTTACAGCCCATTCTTGTGCGCGAAGTTGGTACTGACAGATATCAAATCGTTGCTGGTGAGCGGCGTTGGCGTGCATCACAAAAGGCAGGCATTCATGAAGTGCCGGTTATGGTTCTTGAGCTTTCTGACACCGAGGCGCTTGAGGTTGCCATCGTTGAAAACATTCAACGTCAGGATTTGTCGGCAATAGAAGAAGCCACGGCTTATCAGCGTTTAATAGATGAGTTTGGTCATACTCAAGACGCTGTTTCCAAAATAGTGGGGAAAAGCCGCAGTCATATCACGAACTTACTGCGTCTTCTTAATTTGCCGCAAAAAGTCCGCGACCTTGTTGATATGGGCAAGATATCAATGGGCCATGCACGCGCTTTGGTAACCGCGGAAGACCCGGTTGGTCTCGCGGCTAAAATTGTTGCTGACGGTTTAAGCGTTCGCCAAACAGAGGCAGCAGCTAAAGGCGATAAAGGCGGTGAAAAAACAAAACGTCAACCACAACCAGGGGGACGTTTTGGTGGAGGAAAAGACGCTGACACCATTGCTCTTGAAAAAGACCTGACCGCAGCACTTTCAATGAAGGTTAGTATTGATCATCAGGATGAGGGCGGCAAAGTTACAATAGCGTATGCCGACCTCGAGGAACTTGATGCCTTATGCTCAAAACTGGGTGTGTGCGGGTTTTAGGCTAAGGGGCTTGGTTAGCATTTAAAGCTTTGCTTCAATTGCGTCCCATATCTGTGCTTGAAGATTAACGTTATCATATTCATTTACGGCCTGAAGGCCTGTAGGTGATGTTACGTTAATTTCAGTAAGCCAATCGCCAATTACATCAATGCCAACAAAGGTTAAGCCCCGTTTTTTCAAGTCAGGGCCAATTGCAGCACAAATTTCTTTTTCCCGTTCTGTTAGTTGTGACTGAACAGCCTTGCCGCCTGCAACAAGGTTTGAGCGCACTTGACCAGCTGCGGGTACACGGTTGATGGCACCAACGGCCTCACCATCAATCAGAATAATGCGCTTATCACCGTTTCTTACCTCCGGTAAAAACTTTTGCACCATCACAGGCTCTCTCGAGCTTTCAAGAAACATTTCCATTAAGCTTCCTAGGTTGGAATCATCAGCCCTAAGGTGAAACACTCCGGCGCCGCCATTGCCGTATAATGGTTTTACGATGATTTCCCCGTGTTCTTCCCTGAAGCTGTCCACTTCGTCTTCGCGCCGTGTAATCAGTGTGGGCGGCATGAGCCCTTCGAAGTGTGTAACAAATAGCTTTTCTGGCGCATTGCGTACCTCGGCCGGGTTGTTGACAACCAGTGTTTGAGGATGAACCAGCTCCAGCAGGTGTGTGGCGGTAATATAGGACATATCAAACGGTGGGTCCTGCCGCATCCAGACAACATCCAGATCGGCCAGATCAATCGTCTCTGGCGCGCCAAGGTATGCAAAGTGGTTCCCGCGTTCGCGCTTTACGGACACCTTTCGTGCAGACGTAAACACTGTACCATCTTTGTATGAAAGGTCTTCAGCTAGATAATGCCATAAAACATGCCCGCGCGCTTGAGCTTCGAGCATCAAAACGAATGTGCTGTCGCCGTCTATATTAACATCTTCAAGTGGGTCCATTTGAAAGGCGACTTGAAGGCTGCGGTCTATCATATTGTTTATCCTGTATTATCTTCTGGCTTGTTGATTACATTGGATCTGACGAGTTTACCACCCAGGTCGCCATGCATCCAACATATGGGACGGCAATTGTCCGGGTGCAACCGTTATTACATCAAAGCGAACCGCAAAATTTTGTGATGTTTGTTGCTGTAGCCACAAACACGCTGCGTTTTCAATTCGCTGTTGTTGCTTGCTTGTAATACTTTCGAGGGCAAGCTCAGTTGTTTTGCGAGCCTTTACTTCAACAAAAACAATATAATTGCCTTTCTGGGCAATGATGTCGATTTCACCTGCTGTTGAGCGAAAGCGTTGCTCACGAATTTTGTAACCTTTTGCTCGCAACAGCATGGCGGCGAGCATCTCTGCCTTTCTGCCGCGTTTTTCAGCATCTTTATGTTTGGTCCTTGATGCCATTGTTTTAGCGAGATGTTTCCGCAGAAAGCTCAAGGGCTTTTTTGTATAATGGATTCTTCTTTTCTCCGCTTACTTCTGCAACAAAGGCAGCAGCTGTTTTAACGGACATATACTTTAGGGCTGTTGATAGCAGTTTATCTGTTTCGATGTTTGTGTTTTGCTTCTGGCTGTTTTGTTTGCTTGGCGGTGCTATTACGACAACAACTTCGCCCTTAGGCTCTCCGTTGGTTTCATAATAATCTACCAGTTCGTCCAGATTACCACGAACTACTTCTTCAAACTTTTTACTGATTTCGCGGCATACAACAACACTGCGCTCCTTTAGTGCATAACGGGCATCTTTAAGGCTATTGAGTAGCCGCCGTGCGCTCTCATAATACACGAGAGTTGCCGAATTATCTTTCTCGGCTTCGAACCAGTTTCTGCGTGCGTTGGTCTTGTTGGGTGAAAAACCCATAAAGATAAACCTATCAGTAGGTAGCCCTGCCAGCGTGAGTGCGGAAACCACTGCTGATGGCCCTGGAAGGGTGGTTACTTTTAGGCCTGAGGCAGCTACATCAGCGACAAGTTTATACCCTGGGTCTGATATAAGCGGTGTGCCCGCATCAGAAACGAGAGCAATGCTTTTACCATCTTTAATCTTGCTTATAAGCTTTGGGCGCTGCGTTTGACCATTGTGTTCGTGGTATGGAATTAGTGGTTTTTTTATCAAAAAAGCATTCATGAGTTTTGCTGTAACTCTAGTGTCTTCGCAGGCAACAATGTCAACACGCCGCAGCGTATCAAGCGCGCGGGATGTAATATCACCGAGATTACCAATAGGGGTCGCTACAACGTATAGCCCGGCAGAAAGGGAGGCTTCTTTGTCGTTGTGTGGTGTCTCTGTGGTGGGTTTTGTTTTCATTGAACTAGCTGATGATCGGATTTTTGCCATTATCTTTGCCTAAACTTAATGAAAACCAGCCCATTGCATTATAGACAGGATAATTTACACAAGCACTTTAAAATCATAATGTGCATTGTGATGTGCACGTTTAATATTGCAGGCTTTCAGCAAACACCAAGGGTTCCATGTTCGCAAGCATCTTTATCAAAGACTATAGCCAAATAAGCCACAGCATTAAAACGTTGCTTTGTTTTGCTTTTGCCGTTGTTTTAGTTGGTTGTGGTGGTTCACCCCAGCAAGCACCAACTACAAGAGCGGCTGTTCCTGAGGTCAATCAAACGGTTCCTGATGTGCCGGGCGAAAATATTTCTCCTGAACAGACGCAGCCTGCTGATGGAACTGGCGAACAAGTAACGCAAGATATTGATACCCAAATTATTGTTGGGGTTATGTTACCGCTATCGGGCCCTGAAGCTGGAGCTGGCGAGGCATTGCTGCGTGCGGTTACGATGGCTCTGTTTGACGCTTATGATCCTCGCTTAAAGCTTATCCCGCTGGATACACAAGCGGATGCCCTGGTTGCGGCAGAAAGAGCACAAGACGCAGTTGATGTTGGGGCTTCGATTGTTTTAGGTCCGCTACTTGCTGACAGTGTTATTGCTGCTGGCCCCATACTTCAGGCAGCGAATGTAACAATGATTGGGTTTTCAAATGATATAACCGCCGCTGCGCCCGGGCGTTTTATTATGGGCTTTTTACCACAAACAGAAGTAAAGCGTGTTGTGGATTATGCGGTCGCTGAGGGGTTAGGAAATTTTGCCGCGCTTATCCCGGAAGGTTTATACGGCCAGCGTGTGCAATCAGCCTTTGGTGATGCTGTTGTTGATGCGGGTGTAAATTTAGCAGCAATTGAAAACTATCCACCAGGTATTATTGAAGCGCTTGATGAACCGGTTAAGCGCTTGGCGCGTTACGATGAACGCCGCCGTGACGCACGACGGGAAGCCCAGTTTTTACGCGGCCTTCGCGATTCTATGATGAATGAAATTGCTGAAAAAATTGAAGCCGCAGAAGTCATGGAAGGGGTTGATTTTGACGCTGTTCTGGTGCCTGAAGGTGGTGCGACTATGCGGTCGTTGGCACCTTTGTTGCCATTTTATGAGGTGGACCCAAACAGGGTTAAATTCATAGGGACAGGGTTGTGGAATGATGTTGGCTTGCTTGGGGAGCCGCCAATGCAAGGCGCATGGTTTGCAGCACCTGAGCCAGAGAAATCTGATGCATTCCTCGCCAGATATGAGCAGACGTATAGCACTGCTGCACCGCGTATTGCGACGCTAGCTTATGATGCCATGAGTTTGGTTGCGCAGCTTGTGCGCACACCCACACAGCAGCTGGATCAGGATCCTGCACAATCGTCGTTAGCGGGCTTGGGTGGTGATGATGAAAAAAAGGACACGCTGTCGCTTAACCGTGCGATTTTTTCTGCAGAGCGTCTCACCATCAATGAGGGCTTTTCGGGTGTTGACGGTTTGTTTCGTTTTTTACCCAATGGGACTATTGAGCGAGCGCTTGCTGTCCTTGAGGTGAACCGCAGTGGATTCATTGTGGTTGATCCTGCGCCAAAAAGCTTTCCAGCGTTTGGCTATTTATTGAATTGAATATAACTCTTCACGCAACAAGCTTTTGTAGCAAGAAATTAAGAAGAGGCCGACCTTTTGCTGTGGTGCGCAAGTGGTCTTTTGTTTCTTCCATATGACCTGAATTGATAAGCTCTGTAAGCGCTTCATGGTCTATATATGTTGTGAGTGGTTTGTTGAATTTAGCTGCAAAGCTTTGCGTATCAATGCCTGCCTTTAGGCGTAGGCTCATCATGATTGTTTCAACCGCGCGCTCGTCGGCATCAACTTGGTCAAGTGTTTCAATGCCGACACCGTTTGCTTTTACAGTATTTAACCAGTCTTCTGGGCGTTTGGTTTGCATGTGAGCGACTGCGCCACTACCTGCGGCGCTGGGCAAACGGCCATGTGCACCGGGTCCAATGCCAACATATGGATCGCCTTGCCAGTAAGCGAGGTTGTGCTGACTTTCCTCGCCGCATTTAGCATGGTTTGATATCTCGTATGCAGGCAGGCCAGCAGCCTTTGTTATATCCTGTGTTATGTCGAACATAGCCGCAGCTAATTCTTCATCAGGTAGTGTAAACTTACCGCGTTTGTATTGGTGGTAAAACGCCGTACCTTCTTCAATAGTTAGTTGATAAAGCGATAGGTGAGACGGGGAAAAGCTGAGCGCTTGTTGTAGTTCTGTTTGCCATTCTTCAAGTGATTGATCAGGCAGTGCGTATATCATGTCGAAGCTAACGCGGTCAAAGTTGTCCCGCGCAATATCAAGCGCAGCTAACGCCTCACTCGCGGAATGTAATCTACCAAGAAACTTTAAAGAACTATCCTTAAGGCTTTGAACACCAACGGAAACACGGTTAACACCAGCTTGTGCGTAATCTCTAAATCTTGCTGCTTCAATGCTGGAGGGGTTTGCCTCTAAGGTAACCTCAATATTATAATCAGGATGCCAGTGTTTTTTTATCTGTTCGATGATGGCGGCAGTGGTTTCGGGCGGCATCAAGCTGGGTGTACCGCCACCAAAGAAAATTGATTTTGCTCTTAGGTTTGGAAATTTGGCGGCAAAGGTATCAATTTCCATCAACATGGCTGTGCGCCATGCCTTTTGATCAACCTGTTCACGTACGTGGCTATTAAAGTCACAGTAAGGGCATTTACGCTCACAAAATGGCCAGTGAACGTAAATAGCGGCTTTTGTCTGCAGGTCTGAGCCTGATAGTTGCGGTGGTTTTTTGAGCAAATCAGCTGTTGAAGCAGGCATTGATCAACTGCTTAAAGGCGTCAGCGCGGTGGCTCATTGTGTGCTTGTCTGCGGGGTCCATTTCAGCAAATGTTTTTGTATACCCGTTTGGTATAAAAACAGGATCATATCCAAACCCTTTTTCACCGCGCATAGGCCAGGTTATTTCACCAAAAACCTTACCTTCGAAACTCTCCATGTGGCCGTCAGGCCAGGCGAGCGTCAGAGCGCAGGTAAAGTTTGCTGTTTTGTCGGCGAGGTCCGCAATTTTTTCATTTATTGCCTTCATTGCAACATTGAAGTCTTTGGTTGGCCCGGCCCAGCGCGCACTATATATGCCCGGCGCGCCGTCAAGGGCCGCAACCTCAAGGCCGCTATCATCAGATAATGCCGGAATACCCGCAGCAGTAGCTGCTGCAAGCGCTTTAATCTCTGCATTTGCAATAAAGCTATCACCGTCTTCAACTGGTTCTGGCAAATCAAGGTCGCCCGCAGAAATAGTTTGCACGCCAAAGGGCGCTAACAATTCACCAATTTCACGAACCTTGCCCTTGTTGTGGCTCGCAATGATCAACTTATCGCCGTTAAAGTGACGTGCCATGTTTATGATACCTTACCGGCGCTAGTTTCAGGCAAGCGCCGCTTCTTGCGCTTTTTTAATGTCATCACAGCCTATGCGTGCCAAGCGGAGCAATCTGAGAAACTCCTCTTCCGAGAAGGGCTCTTCTTCTGCTGTGGATTGAATTTCAACTATGCCGCCATTGCCTGTGATGACAAAATTAGCGTCTGTTGCTGCGTTACTGTCTTCCGGGTAGTCAAGATCTAAAACGGGCGTACCATTATAGATGCCGCAGGAAATAGCCGCAACGCTGTCTGTCATCGGGGATACAGCCAAGTCACCGCGCTCTATGAGCCAATTGAAACATTGTTGCAATGCTACATAGGCACCGGAAATTGAGGCTGTGCGCGTACCGCCGTCAGCTTGAATAACATCACAGTCGAGGCGTATTTGCTTTTCACCCATTAATTCCAGATCAACTACTGCACGCATGGCGCGGCCGATAAGGCGTTGAATTTCCTGTGTGCGGCCAGATTGCTTGCCTTTTGCGGCTTCACGGTTCATACGGCCATGGGTGGAGCGCGGCAGCATACCATATTCAGCGGTGATCCAGCCTTTTCCAGTGTCACGAAGCCAGGGCGGTGTCCGTTCTTCATATGTTGCCGTCACTAGTACGTGGGTATCACCAAACTTAACCAAGCAGCTGCCTTCAGCGTGTTTGGCAAAGCCCGGGATCATTTCAATTGTACGCATTTCATCGTTGGCGCGTCCACTGGGTCGCATATCTTTGTCCTTTATCGTTCGCCTATATAGAGGCGTCTTTTTGTATGCTGAATAATCTTAGCTTACTTAATCTGCAGAACCTTCTACTCTGGGCTGTCGTTCAGGTCAAACAGGTATGGTGCATGCATCTCTATGTTTATCAGATTGACCATACGGCTACCTCTTTATTAATCTGCCGTAAGCATTACATAGATGTCTGCGTATTATAGGGATAAGCGTGCATATGTCGGTTCTTGGTCTAAGCGAACGATCGCGGGATATCTTCCGCCAAATCGTCCAGACATACCTGGATACAGGTGATCCTGTTGGTTCGCGCACAATAAGCCGCGCTGACAGCATCGGTGTATCACCTGCAACTGTGCGCAATGTTATGGCTGATCTTGAGGAGGCTGGCTTGTTGCTAGCGCCTCATACATCTGCTGGGCGTGTGCCAACGGACCTTGGGCTGCGTCTGTTTGTTGACGGCATGATGGAAGTTGGCAATCTGACACAAGCCGAGCGCGAGGCAATAAAAGGCAAGTGCCTAACGTCGGGTAGACAGATGGAAGATGTGCTGTCTGACGCAACGCGCGCGCTGTCCGGGCTTTCTCGCTGTGCATCGCTTGTGATGGTGCCACGGCAGGAAATGGCTGTGCGCCATATCGAGTTTGTGCCCGTGTCAGATGCGCGGGCGCTGGTTGTGATGGTTGCCGAGGACGGCAGCGTTGAAAATCGCTTGATTGAAGTACCAGCAGGGCTTCCGCCTTCTGCGTTGGTGCAGGCAACAAACTTCCTTAACACGCGCCTCGCGGGTCGGCCACTTGAAGAAGCGATGAGTAACGTTCAGCAAGAATTAAAACTCCGCGAGAGTGAACTGGATGCGCTTTCTTCCAAGGTTGTCGAGAGCGGGCTTGCTGTTTGGGGCGGCGGGGATAATGCGGCGGGTACCTTGATTGTCTCAGGTCACAGCAATTTACTGGAAAATGTGCAGGCAACGGAAGATCTGGAACGATTGAAGCAACTATTTGATGAGTTGGAACGCAAAAAAGACTTGATCAAATTGATGGAACTCGCCAAAGACGGGCGCGGTGTGCGTTTGTTCATCGGGGCAGAGAATAATTTATTTTCATTGTCGGGTTCATCTCTCGTCGTTTCTCCCTATATGAACGGTGCAAACAAAATAGTTGGCGTAATCGGTGTAATTGGCCCTACACGGATTAATTATGCCCGTATTGTGCCAATGGTGGATTATACCGCGCAAGTGGTAAGCCGTATTTTATAGAGTTGATAAGGGACGAGCGCGAAATGAGCGACGAAGAAAACAAACAAAACCTAGAAGATTTGAACCCTGAAGACGAAAACCGGTTTGGTGAAAATGTTGACGATCAGGAAGGCGCAGAAAATGTGTCTGATGATGAACCATCGCCAGAAGAAGTAATAACTAACCAGCAATCTGAAATTGCAGCACTAAAAGACCAGATTTTACGTGCACGTGCTGAAACGGAGAATGTGCGTCGTCGCGCTGATCGTGATCGTCAGGATGCCAGTGCGTATGCGGTTACAGGCTTTGCGCGCGATATGCTGACAGTTAGTGATAACTTGCAGCGCGCCCTCGATTCTATTCCTGAAGACGTAGCTGATGATACAAAAACCTTCGTTGAAGGCGTAGAGATGACAGGTCGTGAGCTTCTGAATACTATGGAGCGCTATGGCATTAAAAAGGTTGAGCCTGAAGTTGGTGAGAAATTTGACCATAAATTCCATCAGGCCATGTTTGAGGTACCAACTGAAGAACAGGCCCCTGGTACTGTCATGCAAGTTGTTGCGCCGGGTTATGTGATTAAGGACCGCTTGTTGCGACCAGCAATGGTTGGTGTGGCAAAAGGTGAAAAAAAAGCGGTTGATACCGAAGCATAATATCTCGGTTTCCAACCAGCCTACCGCAGCACAATATGTTTTGTTGATTGTTAGACTTATTCTCCTCCAGCGGTGATTTTGCCGCTTGATGGAGGAGGGTATTTTGACGATCAATCAATATATCGGTGCTGCTCTAATACCAATTCTGGCTCATACTGGCTTTGTTTATATGAACACCGGCGGATTTTTGCCTGGCTTTGCTGCTGAATATGCGGTGCGGTGGATTATCTTTGCGATTTTAATGGGCTTGCTCGCAAAGCCTCAAAGCATGATGTTGCGCGGTACATTGCTTGGGGCGGTTTTGGGCGCCAACACGGCGATGACACTTGCAACACTCGGGCAACCAATTGCAACACTGCCGTTTGCTGTTGCTGTGCACACAGTTTTTGGTTTCCTTGGTGGAACCGCGGTTCATTTAATACAAAAAAGGCAGCAAGAAGTGTAAGCAACTGAATAACAACAGTTAAAAATATACCTATTGATAGATACTTAACAGCATTAATTGATACCATAACTGGCCAGCAAGTTAAAATGTAAAGCTTACTTGACACATGGGCAACAAAGCAATATGTAAAGGAAGCTTGACAAACGGAATTGATAAAGGAGCTGTTATGAAGCTGAGTGCAAAACGATATATGCGTGATACTATTGTCTCATTCTCGTTATATGGATTGATACTGTTTGCCGTTAACACCTACCTTTATGCATATGATGCAGATGGGTGGTTGCCTGTTGCTTTGGCATTCCTTCCGATGCTGCCAATCCTGTATTTTGCGCGCGCTATTATTATCTTCAGCCGAACGTGGGACGAATTGCAGAAACAAATTGCATTTGAAGCAACGGTCGTTGCACTGTTTGTTGTTGGGCTTGGTACATTTTCATATGGTTTTCTCGAAGGGGTTGGTTTTCCTGTGCTGCAAACAATATGGATTATGCCACTGCTCATTGCTGTTCAAGGGTTGGCACAATTTATAATCGCTAGGCGCTACGCATGAATAACCACCTTAAAGCCCTGAGGGCAGAGCGCGGTTGGAGCCAACAACAGCTTGGCGACAGGTTGGATGTTTCACGTCAAACCGTTAATGCGATTGAACGTGAAAAATATGACCCAAGTTTGCCGCTAGCGTTTGATATTGCGAAGGTTTTTGGCCTACAGATTGAAGATATTTTCAAGCCATAAACACACATAAAGACCAGCCCATAAAAGGGACTGGTCTAATGTTTTGCTGATCTGGGAAGCGTTTTTACTCTTTTGGTAGTATAACGTTGTCGATCACATGGATTACGCCGTTGCTTGTTTTAATATCGGCCGAGACAACATTTGCACCATCAACTGTTACGCCACCGCCAGTTGCATCAATTGATATTTTCTGACCCTGTACGGTTGCAGCTTCCAGCTTTTTACCAGCTAAATCTGCTGACATTACTTTGCCTAGCACAACGTGATACGTCAGCACAGCCGTAAGCTTCGCCTTGTTTTCAGGCTTAAGCAGTGTTTCCACGGTACCAGCTGGCAGTTTTGCAAATGCTGCATCTGTCGGGGCGAACACGGTAAAGGGCCCATCTCCTTTAAGGACGCTTACCAGCCCTGCAGCTTTCACAGCTGCCACAAGTGTATTAAAGCTGCCAGCGTTTACCGCGGTATCAACGATATCAGCTTTGTTGCCGTGATGATCTGCCAGTGTCGGCGTCGAAAATATGAAAGTGGCTGCTGTAAGGGCGATACCGATATTACGTGTAATTGAATTCATTGTTCTATCCTCGTGATTGATTGATAGAACCCATTACGGCGGCAATTTGCGGCCAGATTATCACTTGTTTTTGAGTGATCTGGTTACAAAAAACCGCCGTTTACGCTGTATATACCTGATTAGATCAGGTTAGATTACGAGTTTACCTGCAAGGGCTTCATCAATTAGTGCCAAGGTTTCATTGATGCCATATAACGCAATGAAACCGCCCATACGCGGACCTTGGCTTTGACCTAGCAACACTTCGTAGCAAGCCCTAAACCAATCACGAAGGTTTTCAAATTCAGCATCTTTACCGGCAGAATAAACCTCGGTCATAATCAACTCGGCATCTGTCTCGTTTGCATCCAGTGCCTTCAGGCGTGTTTTCAGGCTTTCAAAAGCCGTTAGCTCCTGCGCCGACGGTACCCGGAAAGACTTGGTCGGTTTTACGAAATCCGCATAATAACGAATTGCGTATCCCATCAGACGATCAAGGTCTGGGTATGTTTCTGCGCTTGCGCCGTCAACATAGCGGGCAACAAAGCCCCACAGGGTTTCTTTGTCTTCCGTGTTTGCTACAGAAACCAAATTCAGCAGCAGGGCGAACGAAACCGGTATGCTCGCTGCAGGTACAGTGCCGCCGTGGATATGCCATGCTGGATTTTTGTACTGATCCGCAAGCTCTTGATCGTGGAATTTGGTGACGAAAGTATAATACTCGTCAACCGCCTTTGGAATCACATCAAAATACAGGCGTTTTGCCTTGCGGGGGCTTTGGAACATATACAATGAAAGACTTTCCGGGCTTGCATAGGCGAGCCACTCTTCAATCGAAATACCATTGCCTTTTGACTTGGATATTTTTTGGCCTTGTTGGTCCAAAAACATTTCATAGCTTAAGGCTTCCGGCGGCTGTCCGCCCAGAATGCGGCGGATGATTGAGGAGAGCTTAACGCTTTCATCCAGATCTTTACCGGCCATCTCATAATCAACGTCCAGCGCATCCCAGCGCATGGCCCAGTCTACTTTCCACTGACATTTCACATTGCCACCAGTAACTGAAACAGTGTGGCGTGTGCCGGATGCGCTTTCAAACGAGATGATGCCTTTGTCTGCATCCTCAATCGTAATCGGTACCTGCAGAACTTCATCCGTTTCAGGGCAAAGCGGCAAAAACGGGCTATATGTCTGGCGGCGCTCTTCACCGAGGGTTGGCAAGATCACATTGATGATTTTCTCGTAACGCTGACAAATTTTAATCAGTGTCGCATCAAACATGCCTGCTTTGTAGCATTCGGTCGAAGAATAAAACTCATAATCAAACCCATATTGGTCCAAGAACGCCTGCAGGCGTGCATTGTTATGCGCGCCGAAACTATCGTGCGTTCCAAACGGGTCTGGTACTTGCGTTAATGGTTTACCAAGCGCGCCAGTTAAAAGGTCCTGATTGGGTACATTTGTTGGTACTTTGCGCAGGCCGTCCATATCATCTGAAAAACAGATAAGCTTGGTTGGCAGATCTGAAATTTCCTGAAAAGCCCGCATTACCATGGTTGTGCGAGCAACCTCACCGAATGTGCCAAGATGCGGCAACCCAGAAGGGCCGTAACCCGTTTCAAATAGAACATAGCCTTTTTCCGGTACGCCGTTTTTCTTAAAACGTTTGACCAGCTTTTCGGCTTCTTGAAAAGGCCATGCTTTGGATGCAAGTGCTAGATCAACGTTTCCTGTCATCGGTGTCACCATATCATAAAGGTTTAAAGGGTGTTCGAGGCGGCGGACACTATGCAAGCCGCGGGCTTCCGTCAAGGAAAACACGCGTGATCGCAAAACAGAAACACTGTGCGACAAACTTGAGAAACGCAGTTTTTCTATCTGTCTTTTTAGAGCAGTCTCGTTATGCTCCGCACTATGGAAGATATGCGCACCGAAGACATGATTATAGCGGCTGAAAAAGTGGCCGCGCGCCTTGATGCGGTGCCTGTGGCTGTCGTTGGTGTGCGCGGTGTTACGGTTTTAACACCGGATGGTGCCTTTGAAAATTTGTCGCTGGATGAAGGTGCCGAAGCACTAAGTCAGGTACCGCACCTGCTTGTGAATCGTGTGCTTTCTGCGCGGCGATTAGGTCTTGGTTTTTTGCTGGCGTATGACCTTCTTGAGCTTTTTGCATTTATCAGGCCTGCACGTTACTGCCTGCCAACGGTGCGCGGCCTGAAAGATGTATTGACGCTTGGCTGCGCGGTAGGCAACCCTGAAGATGACTGCCTTGCCTTGCAGGAAATTGGCGAACGCTTGCTTGGTGATCCAGCGGCCCAAACCTATCGCTACCGGGCAGGTGCCGCAAAAGTGGCAACGATGATGGCGCGGGCGGGCTGGCCTTGGGGTCCACTTGTAATGGCTGCAACCGAAACATATGCAGACCACAGCCGTGAAGATGGTTTATCTGTTTGGTCTGCACTTACAGATTGGGAAGACGGTGCGCCGCCGCCGCCGCCCGGAGATGAAGCTATTGATCCGGATGATAGCGAGCAACGACTTAAGGCTTTACTCGGCGAAGGTGCAGAAGAGCGGGCTGGCCAAAGACGCTACGCAGCAGCAGCAACGCACGCGTTTCGCCCGCGCGAGATGGTTGATGCGCCTAACCTTCAATTGCTGGAAGCTGGTACAGGTACGGGAAAAACATTGGGTTATATTGCGCCTGCGAGCCTGTGGGCCGAGAAGAATGACGGGCCTGTATGGCTATCAACTTACACAAAAAACTTACAGCGGCAGCTGGATCAGGAATTAAGCAAACTATATCCGGACCCCAAAATTAAAGCCAAACGCGCGGTTATTCGTAAAGGCCGCGAAAATTATGCATGTTTGCTCAATATTGAAGAGACATTGCGCGCGGTTATGATGCGGGCCGGCATGAACAAAGCGGCAAGCGGCATGCCCGCTGGCGGTGGGGTAGACAGAGATCGTGTGCTTATTGGTCTTGTTGTGCGCTGGGCACGGTTTACTCGTGATGGTGATATGATTGGTGGCGATTTTCCTAGCTGGCTTGGTGCGCATTTTGGCGCTGGTCGTATTGCAGGCCTAACGGATCGTCGCGGCGAGTGTCTTTATTCGGCGTGCGCCCATTTCCGGAAATGTTTTATTGAGAAAACGGCGCGCAAGGCCAAGCATGCAGACCTTGTGGTGGCTAATCATGCACTTGTTGTTACGCAGGCAGCAACGCGCGGGGATGACCCTGACTTGCCAAGGCGCTTGGTGTTTGATGAGGGCCATCATGTTTTCGAAGCAGCAGATAGTGCTTTCTCGATAAGGCTTTCCGGGCTTGAAGGGGCTGAACTGAGGCGCTGGATCAGAGGCAAGGAAAGTGGTGGTAGCACACGTGCACGCGGCTTGAAGTCACGGCTTGATGAGCTGGTTGCAGACGATGCTGACGCACGCCGGCTTCTCGAAGATGTTTTGGAAGCGGCACGTATTTTACCGGCTGATAATTGGCTTGGCCGTGTAACGGGTGCCGCGGCCATGACACGGTTTGAAACCTTTTTAATGTTAGTGCGCGCGCAGGTTCTGGCGCGTTCCGATGCGTCTGGACCGCATGGCTTAGAGGCAAGCGTTAATGACCCAATTGACGGTTTGCCAGATGCAGCACATGCACTATCCGAGGCATTTTTTGCCCTTGCTAAACCAATGAAGGCGCTAGCGCTGGCCTTGGCACGCAAGCTGGATGAAGAAGCTGATACGCTTGATAGCACTTCTCGCGGCAGGCTTGAGGCATCGGCGCGATCACTAAAGCTGCGCGCTGACACGGTTGGTGTGTGGGCTGGAATGGCTGAAGCATTTGGTGGCCCCGCACCAGAAACATTTGTTGATTGGCTTGAGCTAGAACGTTTTGACGCCCGCGAGAGAGGTGTCGCCTATTGCCGCCACTTTATTGACCCCACCAAGCCATTTGCGGATATCGTTCTTGCAAACACACACGGTGCGATCATTACGTCTGCAACATTGCGGGATAAATCAGGTGATGCTGATAACTGGCAAAGTGCGGATATGCGAACAGGAGCACAGCATTTGACGGTGCCTGCGCGCCGTCTCAGTGTTTCATCGCCGTTTGATTATCCCGCGCACACAAAGGTGCTTATAGTCGGCGATGTAAACAAGGCTGACCAACAGCAGGTAGCCGCAGCGTACCGCGCTTTATTTATGGCATCGGATGGTGGGGCGCTTGGTCTTTTTACGGCAATTAGCCGCCTGCGGGCGACATATCATCATATAGCGGCGCATCTGGAGGCGGAGAGCATGCCGCTATATGCGCAGCATGTTGACCCCGTTGATACCGCAACGCTTGTTGATATCTTCCGTGACGAGGCAAACGCGTGCCTTCTTGGTACAGATGCCGTGCGTGACGGTGTTGATGTGCCTGGTGATAGTTTGCGCATGATTGTGTTTGACCGTGTTCCCTGGCCGCGGCCAACATTGTTGCACCGCGCGCGCCGTGCTGCGTTTGGCGGGCGTGTTTATGATGAGATGCTAACGCGCCTTAAGCTTGCACAGGCTTTTGGCCGCCTGGTGCGCCGAGCTGATGATCGGGGTATATTTGTAATGCTGGATGGTCAAACGCCTACGCGCTTGCTCGATGCTTTTCCGGAAGGTGTTGACGTGCAGCGCATTGGCCTTGCTGATGCAGTTGATCAAGTGGGGGCCTTTTTTGCAAATAAGTGAAACGGATATAACAAGCCCCATGATTGATTTGGTTGTTGTTGGTTTCACGGGAGAACTGCGCGCTCTGAAGCTACAGGCTCGCTCTATAAGGCTTTATGCCAAGCCCGGTACATTCAATCGTATCTTCTATGTATGTAATGACCAGTCTTTCGGTGTTTTCAAGCGTTACATAAAATATGAAGTGCTACCCGAACTTGGCTGCTTTAAAGAACAGGTCAAGGTTGTTGATTATAAAAAATTAGCCGGAAAGCGCATCCGTAAAACGGGCTGGCGAAGTCAACAGGCATTAAAGCTTTTGGCAGTGAATATTGTCAGTACGCCTCAATTTCTGATTTTGGATAGCAAGAACCACTTTATTCGACCAATAGATAAAGCCACATTTATAACGCCGTCAGGGAAGCTACGCGTGCACTCTGTCCCGATAAATGAATTGTTTCGTAAACATTGTATTGCGACCTGCCATTACTTTGGTGTTGAGCACGGCGACAAGATAGAAGAAGCACACCCAACAACCACACCGTTTATGATGGCAACGGCGATAACAAAAGGTTTGTTGACAAATGTTGAAGAGCGCGAGGAAAAATCATTTTTTGATGTCTTTATTGAAAATACAGAATGGAATGAGTTTTATTTTTACTATGCATACATGTTGTCGCGGCAAGGATTGATTGAAACGACATATGACGAATGTGAGCGCTACACAGTTGCTCTTTTTGGGCAAGCCGCAGAGTCAAATGAACGCGTCAGGATGCTGATCGATGCTCTTGGAGACACAAACATCTGCTGTACAGGTGTGCATCGTCGCATTTATGAAGTTGGCTTGAGCAACAACATGAGCGATATTGCTGATATGTGGTTGCGATTTGGTTTGATTAAAACTCGCGCTGAAGCCGCATACTTTCAAACTATTGAAAAGCCATCAAAACGAAAGCGCTTCATTTTGTTTTAAGGTGCGGCAGTATTTCACTTGAGGTTGTCACCTTGACCAATTAGCGTGCCTGAAAAGGAGAAAACTTATGTCAACAATTAGCCCTGAAACGGCGCTTGTTTATACGATGGTGACGGTTTCTGCATCTGATGATGAAATGTCAGATAGCGAGTTGACTCGGATGACAGGTATCGTCGGATACTTGCCAGCGTTCCGTAACTATAACGTGGAGCGTTTGCGTACGGATACAGATACATGTATTGCACTTTTGCAAAGTGAAGAGGGCTTGGACGCTGTGCTGGGTCTTGTTGATGAAGCCGTTCCTGACACGCATCATGACCTTGTTTATGCGCTGGCCTGTGAAGTGGCGGCATCCGATGGTAATTTGACGCAGGAAGAGTTGCGTCTTCTTGAGATGATTAGACACTTCCTGAATGTGGATAGATTAACGGCAGCTGCGATTGAGCGCGGTATTGCTGCGCGTCAAAAATCTGTTGCTTAAAATGGTGATACTACCGCGGCTCAGGGCTCAATAGAATCCAGGTTAAGCGGGGCTATATCGCGCCAAGCTTCAATTCCATTGAAAGCAGTTGCTGCGGCAATTGCTTTTTTTATGGCCTTTTTATCCTTTGATTTTAACGCCTTAATGATAGGCTTTGTTTTATCCTGAATTAGGCGGTTAATAGCAGTTATTGCGGGTTTCCGCATATGTTGCTCGACCAGAGCAGCCCCTTGCTGGCGGTCTTTGGTGCCGCCGCGAGCTAGTAGCTTCAGGTATTCCAACATAAAGGGCAGACCTGTTTCTCCCATCATAACAGCTTCTGCAAAATATTGTTTTGCCTTTGATCGGCTAGCACCCAGATATACACGCGCGAGAAAACCCGCGGCAGATACTTCAGAGTGCCACCCTCCTATTGCTGCGTGTGCGGCAGGCTGATTCGGAAAGTCCTTGTATATTTGTTCCAATAATTTGCGGGACTTTTTAGCCAAGCTTGGTTTTTTGAAACGTTTGCCTTCGAAGCCAACGCCAATGGCAAGCGTAATGCGGGCATCTATATTTTGTGGATCAAGGGTAACGGCATGCCGGCAATCACTTATGGCATCATGTAGACTGCGGACAGCCGCACTGCCACTTTCCTGATATCCGCCAATTAACATGCCGGCACGACAAGCAACTGTGAAGCCATGTGCGGTTTCTGCGGCGCGGCCCAATGCGCGCGCGCGCTCAAAATCACCAATATTCAATGCATGTGCAGCGGAGTCTTCAGATGCGTTTACATGTGAAGAAGCAGCATAAAGAAAAATAACGATCCATAATTTCATTTTGGCTTTTTACACACCGCAACATGAACGTCAGCATAACAGACGCAAAGAAGATAATATTCAGGCACGCCAAAACCGTGGTGACAAAAGCACCAAGACAGAAAACAGCTCGAGGCGTCCGACCAGCATACCAACTGACATTAGCCATTTGGCGGTGTCCGTAAGCCCCCCAAAGGAACCGGCTGGTCCAACGTCTTCACCGAGGCCGGGCCCGACATTGGCAAGCGCTGTTCCTGCACTGGACAGCGCCGTGATCCAGTCTGTGCCTGTGCTTGAGATGGCAAGGGTCAGCACGAGAAAGGTTGCCAAAAATAAAGTCATAAAACTCATAACGGAGTTGCGCACATCCAGAGGAATAGGCCGACCATTATACCGGGCAACAAAAACACCGTTTGGTTGAAGGATATGGTCGATCCAACTTTTCATCGACTTAAGCAGAACCTGAAAGCGGAATATCTTGATCCCGCAGCTTGTAGACCCTGCACACCCGCCAATAAACATGACCATAAAGAACAGTGTTGCTGAAAAGCTACCCCACTGACTGTAGTCGGTGGTGGCATAACCTGTGCCGGTTAATATGGAGATGATATTAAAAAGGCCATATCGTACTGCCTCGTAGAGCGAAAAACCCTTCCAGATAATAAGCCAGCTAACAACAGAGAAGCATAAGAAAAATATTAGTTTTAAGAAGCCGCGTACTTGTTCATCGCGCCACAAAGCCATGGGCCGGCCCCGTAATACTTGTAAATAAAGGATAAAGGGTATGGATCCAACGATCATAAAGAATGTCGCGAGCATATCGATTGAAAAGCTGTCGAATTTACCAATTGATGCATCAGATGTTGAAAACCCGCCTGTTGCAATGGTTGTCATTGCATGCGCAAGGGCATCAAATGCCCCCATACCTGCCAGAAGGTAGGCTAGCATGCATATGGCGGTTAATGAGACGTAAGCCCCGCTAATAACAGCAGAAATTTGGCCAGCACGTGGCAATATTTTCTCAACAGTATCAAAACTTTCAGCTTTAAAAACCTGCATACCACCAACTTGCAACATAGGCAGAACGGCGACAGCCATTACAACAATTCCAATGCCGCCAAACCATTGCAATAGCGCGCGCCAGATAAGAATGCCGGGTGGTGCATTATCCAGACCTGAAATGACAGTGGACCCTGTTGTGGTGAGGCCGCTCATGGCTTCAAAGTAAGCATCTGTATAGCTGAGGCTAAGTTCAGAAAACGCAAGCGGTAATGCTGCAAATGCAGGCAACACAGCCCATGCAAGGAATGTTAACAGAAAGGCTTGCCTCAGATTAAGGGCATCACCGGTTCCGCGGTTGGCCAGCATAAACATGCCGCCAACAGTTATGGTCAGAAACCCTGATAAAACAAAGATTTCCCAATCATGATTGCCGGCTAATACATCAAACAAGACAGGTACAGCCATGCCGCCTGCCAACATGCAAACAAGCGAACCAAGAGCAAACAGTACGGGGCGCAGATCAAGCATCCATGTGCCTCATGTTTAAAAGCGTCAGTTGACGTTTAGCGCATAGTATGGACTATCTAGTGAGAAGTTTGGTATCTCAATAAAAAAATGATCGCCGTTTTCATCTTGCATCTCATATTGGCCGCGCATAAAGCCAGTAGCTGTAGTGAGAGGTGTACCACTTGTATATACGTAATGTTGTCCGGGAAGAATAATAGGCTGTTCACCAATAACACCTTCACCGCTTACCTCTTTCGTTAACCCTTCACCATTAATAATCACCCATTGCCGCGCCATTAGCTGAACAGACTTTTCGCTTTCGTTCATAATTTTGATCCGATAAGCCCACACATATTGGTTTTCTGACGGTTCAGACTGGTCATCTAAAAAGTAGGATTGAACGGCAACACGAATGCCATCGGTTACAGCCTCAAAGGTCATGACATCTGATAACAGGTCTTCCACTTTATAACCCCGCAATATCAAGGGCGTTTGATATATCGTCTACAAGATCCGCAGGGTCTTCCAGGCCAATGGAAATGCGCAGCAAGCCAGGTGTAATGCCAAGCTCCAGACGTTTTTCTTCAGCAAGTGCCTTGTGTGTTGTGCTCCAGGGGTGTGTCGCAATTGAACGCGAGTCCCCTAAATTGTTTGATATATCAATAAGTTCGAGTGCGTTCAGGAACGCAAAGGCTTGTTCCCGTCCACCAGACAGCTCACAAACAACCATTGTACCGCCGCGGTCCATTTGCGACATGGCAAGGTCTCGCTGTTTAAACGTAGCAAGCTCAGGGTGGCGCACATCTTTCACTCGCTTTGCCATTGCAGCAGCAACAATCTCTGCACCATCACACATGGCATGAACGCGCAAACCCAGTGTTTCCATGCCTTTTAGCATCACCCATGCATTGAAGGGGGACATCGCACATCCCGTATGGCGGTAGAATGGATAAAGATAATCTTCATCAAATTTTTTATCGCACAGAACAATACCACCTAAGCATCGCCCTTGCCCGTCGATATGCTTGGTTGTTGAATAGCAAACAACATCTGCCCCTAACTCGAGCGGGCGCTGCAAAACGGGAGTTGCAAAAACATTGTCCACAACAAGTTTGGCGTCGTTTTCATGCGCAATGTCTGCGACAGCACGTAAATCAACTATTTCCAGTGTCGGGTTTGCCGGTGTCTCTAAAAAAAATACTTTTGTATTTGGCCTTACGGCTGATCGCCATGCATCGAGGCTACGGCCATCAATAACTGTGGTTTCTATCCCATAGCGAGGAAGTAGCTCATCCATCAACCAGCGGCATGACCCAAATAATGCCCGCGCACCCACAACATGATCACCCGCGCGCAAGCATGAAAGCAGCGAAGCCGTCATCGCGGCCATACCGGTTGCTGTGGCGCGGCCAACTTCCGCTCCTTCCAGCAGCGCCATACGCTCTTCAAACATGGCAACGGTTGGGTTTGTTTGGCGAGAATAAGTAAACCCTTCGGCCCTGCCATCAAAGCGGGCTTCTGCCTCTTCAGCGGTTTCGTATGCAAACCCAGATGTTAAAAACAGTGCTTCCGACATTTCGTCAAAGTTGGATCGCATAGAGCCTGCGCGCACCATTTGGGTTTGCTTTGCCCAATTGCTGGTTATGTTGCGGTCTTTGCCTGTGCGGTCTTTCATGGTTACGTCTCCAACTTAGGGCGCAAAACACCGCGCCTGACTTTATCTGCGCCACGTTGACCATAGAGGGAAGCCGCGTCAACCCCTGCCTTGTGTTTAGGTTGTGATTTATTAGAGCAATCATCGCTTATGTAAGCCCGAGTTTTAATAGCTAAAGCATGGCCATGTAGCAATTGATGAGCATTTAAATTATCCTTTTGCCAGAACCGTGTATCGCCTGTAAAACAAAGACAAATGCGGGTGTAGCTCAGTGGTAGAGCACGAGCTTCCCAAGCTCGGTGTCGAGGGTTCAATTCCCTTCACCCGCTCCATTTGTCGTATCGTAAACATCAAGAGGTCTCCGATGTCTTTAGTTATTTGGCACAACCCACGTTGCAGTAAATCACGTCAAACACTGGCACTTATAGAAGAAAAAGGATTGTCGCCGGATATCCGCCTTTACCAGGAAAACGCACCAACGGCTGATGAGATTAAAGCGGCGCTGATGATGCTAGGTCTTGATGACCCCCGTGCATTAATGCGCAAAGGTGAGGCTGAATACAAAGAGCAAGGTTTGGCAGAAAAGTCAGGCCATGCCCTAATCGAAGCAATGGCTAATACGCCGAAGTTGATTGAGCGCCCCGTTGTTATCAACGGCGAGAAGGCGGCTCTGGGTCGTCCGCCGGAAAGCGTTCTTGAAATTCTTTAAGCCTTGGGGTTTAGTTTGCGCAGAATGTAAGGATAATAAATGATCTGTGTTATTCCGCGGCAAGCACTAAAGATAACCACAGCAGTCCACAAACCTTTCAGTCCCCAGTTGACTGAAAGGACACCTGCTATGCTTATGAAGACAATGAAAGATATTGCCATGGTCATCATCATGGCGCGCGTTGCTGTGGCACCAATGAAGATGCCGTCCAGCTGATAGCACCACACAGATGCGAAAGGTAGCCAGATAATAGCGATTAATGCGCTTTCTGCTGCGGCGCGGACATCTGCGTTGTTAGTCAATAATGCTATAATGGTGTCGCCCATAACATAGAATATGATGGTGTATAAAAGTGCGGCAAACAGGGCCCATTTGCTGGTTGCGCTAACCCAGAAAGCAAACTCTCGCTTTGCACCCTTGCCGTAAGCGGCGCCCGCTAATGCTTCAACGGCATATGCAAAACCGTCGAGGCCCAAACTTATCAAAAGCATAAAAATGTTCAGGACGTGGCTGGCGGCTAGTGCCTGTTCGCTGATTAAGCCTGCTTCGCGCGTAACAAGTGATAAGGCGGTCATCAATAATAATGTGCGCACAAAAATATAGCCATTGGTTTGGGCGAGCTCAAAAAATCCTCGTAGTCGCCAAAATGCAGATGTACAAAACTCTGTGGCAAGTCGTCGAGCGCCGAAATGACGGGCAATGATTGTCAGGCCAGAGATAGCGGCAAGCCATTCAGCCAGCAAAGACCCAAGGGCGATGCCTTCAACACCCATATTAAGGCCGAGCACAAACAGTAAGTTAAGCCCGACGTTCGCCGTGTTGAGAATAAGTTGTAAAACAAGGGCTGCTTTTGCGCGCGCAACGCCGATCAGGTATCCGGTAATACCGTATATGATCAAGATTGCCGGAGCGGACCATATGCGAATATCAAAGTAAGTTGCATATAATGTGACGGTTGTGTCAGGTGGCGCAAGGGCTGCGATACTTGCGCGGAACAATAAAGCCTGAAGCGCAATAAGGCATACCGCCACGAAACTGCCAAAAACAAGCGACCGCGCCACTATGCGAATAATGCTGTCTATGTCTTTACGGCCATTTGCTTGCGCAACCAACCCGGTTGTTCCCATACGTAGAAAGCCAAAAGCCCAAAAAACATACGAAAAAACAGTTGCTCCCACTCCAACCGCAGCTAAGTGAACCGCGCCAGGCAAGTGGCCAATTGCCCATGTGTCAACCAGCCCGACTATAGGTGTTGAAGAGTTGGCAATGATAGCCGGCCCTGCAATCGCCCATATTTGGCGATTAGGCTGATGAATGGATGCTTTGCCAGCGCCCCCGCTTATGTGCAAAGTCCAATTCCAACGTAAGTAAAGCCGTTGCTGCCCAGATTCGCTTTGGCGTATATGTTGCGCAAGTCAACAATTGTGGGTGTTTTAAGGAGTGACTTAACCTTCGCCATATCAAGGGCACGAAACTGGTTCCATTCTGTCACAATAACTAAAGCGTCGGCCTCCTCCATAGGAGCATATACTTCCTCGTGAAATGATACGCACTCTAGCATGTGCTTTGCTTCTGCCATGCCTTTTGGATCATAGGCATGAATATCTGCCCCTGCTTTTTGCAGCGCGGGAATAATGTCAAGTGAAGGGCTTTCGCGCATGTCGTCAGTGTTTGGCTTAAATGTGAGGCCCAGCACCGCAATGCGTTTGCCGCTAACATTACCACCACATGCTTTTACCACTTTGTCGGCCATGGCAGGTTTGCGGCGTTCATTCACATCAACGACCGAGCGCACGATTTGTAACTCAACACCATGACTGTCGGCGGAATGAACGAGCGCCCGTGTGTCTTTGGGAAAACAGCTGCCGCCAAAACCGGGCCCGGCATGCAGGAACTTGGAGCCAATGCGTTTATCGAGGCCGATGCCTTTTGATACTTCCTGTACGTCAGCACCTACTACCTCACAAAGGTCGGCCATTTCATTGATGAAGCTGATTTTGGTAGCGAGGAAAGCATTGGCAGCATATTTGATAACTTCTGCTGTTTCACGTTTGGTGAATAAAATTGGTGTTTCATTGATATATAGTGGCCGGTAAAGCTCATGCATCACGGCCTTTGCCTCTTCGTTTTCGACACCAACAACTACGCGGTCCGGTCGCATAAAGTCTTCAATGGCCGCACCTTCACGCAAAAATTCTGGATTGGACGCAACGCTGAACAAGCTATTGTCCAGCTTTGCCGTCAAGCGTTTTTTTATCTCTGCACCAGTACCAACTGGCACAGTAGATTTGGTGACGACCACTGTGAAAGATTTGATGTAGTTGGCTAGTTCATCAACTGCGGCATAAACATATTGTAGGTCTGCGTGACCATCGCCACGACGACTAGGTGTGCCAACAGCGATAAAGACCGCTTCGGCACCATCAACCGCTGTTTTAAGATCGGTCGTGAAATCTAGTTGGCCGCCTGCGTGGTTGCGCGCCACCATTTGTTCAAGGCCTGGCTCATAAATAGGAATAATTCCGTTTTTTAATGCTTCAATCTTAGCTGCATCTTTGTCGACGCATACAACCTGATGGCCAAACTCAGAAAAACATGTTCCTGAAACAAGACCTACATAGCCTGTACCAATAACTGCGATTTTCATACCGTACTATTCCTAATCGGTTTAACTAATTGTCTGTTCTGCGACATAGTCTATTTCTGTTACCAAGATGTGATACCGCAGATAGTAAGCCAACTGAACTATAATTTTAGAGCAAATAGTTTGCTTTATATTAGAATAAACCGAAGGGCGTCTGTTAGTTGACTCGTAAAACAGATAATTGCCCATCACTTGTGGCTGAATAGAGGCACAAAGATAAGGTGTGTCACGTGGCACAAACACAGACGCAAACATCGCCGGAGACAGAAGGCGGCATTGCCGATGAAGCGCTGGTTGTGCGTGTACAGTCTGGCGATCGTCAGGCGTTTTCTATTTTAGTCACACGGCATGCGCTGCGGTTTCGTAGTATTGCAAATCGGGTGCTGGGGGATGTTACGCAATCTGAAGAAGTTGTCCAGGACGCTTTTGTTAAGCTTTGGGTGAAGGCAGACGCATACGACGCGGGACGCGCAAAGTTTACCACATGGTTTCACCGCGTTGTGGTGAACCGTGCTCTTGATGTAAAGCGCCAGAAAAAGCCAGTGTCGTTGCCTGAAGGTTATGAGGCGGCAGATACGCGGCCGCAAGCAGACCGCACGGTTGAACAAAGTGAACATATGGCAAGGCTTGCGGCTGCTATGGAAAATTTGTCGGATCGACAGAAAACAGCACTAACACTGAGTTACCTTGATGGTTACTCAAACAATGATGCTGCTGATATCATGGCGCTAAATGTGAAAGCATTTGAAAGCCTGTTGGTGAGAGCGCGTGCCAAAATGAGAGATATGCTGAAAGCGGAAAAAGATAACCTGCTTTCGGTGTTTGGATAGGAGACAGGGATGAGTAAGCAACATACGCCTATGACTGAAGCAGATTATGATGCATGCGCCGCAGTGCACGGTGTTGATATTGCATTATGGCCCGCTGCAGACCGCGCGCGTGCACTTGTGTTCCTGAACACACCAAAGGGACAGAATATTGCGGCTTTTGATCGTATGTTAACCGCCTTGCGGCCTGACGAAGGGGAAAGTGAAATGATACTACAAACAGATGCCACTAATTTTTTGGCACGTCTGCAGGCAATTCCTGATCAATATCCGCAAGACCTTTCACCTGTACGCGTTGAGGCACAGACTTTTTTGCAAAAGATCGAGTCCTTTATTGATGATGCATTCGATCCTGCTCGTTTATGGTCTCCGGCCGGGCTTGCTACACAGGGACTGGCCGTGGCACTGCTTATGGGCATCGGCGTACTTGTTGGTGCCGGGCAAGGTCCCGACACGTTTAATGATTACGACATCAGCGCTGGTCTCTTTGAGGTAAGCAGTACGGAGTTTTCAATCGATGGTTAGCTTTTTGATTATATTTTATCATGTCGCCTTAGTAGGAGGTGGAGTGTAATGAGTAAGCAGACGAAATGGGTTGCCATTGCGCTAGCTCTGTCTATTGCGGTCAATATATTCATGGTGGGCCTGTCGCTCGGCAAAAACCTCATTGGAGGGAAGCAAAATGGACGCCCGCCGCATGCTGAAGGGCTAAATGCGCGCGCACTTGGGCGATACCTCAGTGATGACGAGCGCACAGCGATGCGTGACCTCCTTGACGGCGAACGCCGTGAAATAGGACGCAGTATGAGGCGTTTGCGTCAAAATGAGGAAGAAATACGCGCTGTATTTCGTGCAGAAGAAATAAACCAGAAAAAGTTACAAGACCTCATTGCCGAACATGAAACGCTTGTAACGGAAAGTCGTGCTAAGCTTCAGCGTAAGTTATTTGATTTTATGGCAACGCTTGACCCTGAAACACGCCGTGCCCTCGCTGATGATTTGTTTAAGCCGCCGCATCGCAGAGGTCGCGGTGCAGACGGGCGGCGACCGCCACCACCGCACGAGGGTGATGGGTTTGGTCCGCGCCGCCGATAGCCGCCTGATTGAGATATTAAGGCATCACGAGCGCTAAAGGCGTGATATTTGCTGACTTAACAGTCTTTTCCAACAGCGTCACTGATGTTTGAGAAACCGTCTTCACGCAGCAAGCGATTGAGATCTGACTTTATCTTTTCAACCAAACCCGGCCCTTCGTAAACAAGTGCGGAATATAGTTGAACCAGTGATGCACCCGCTTTTATCTTACAGTATGCATCTAGCCCGCTTGCGATGCCGCCAACACCTATTAAAGGTTTAGCGCCAGAGATTGCCTGATAAACACGCCGAAGCATAGTTGTTGATGGTTCCATTAGCGGCGCACCGGACAAGCCGCCACCTTCTTCTTTCGAGGTGGATTTGAGGCTTTGCGGTCTTTCGATTGTCGTGTTGCTGACTATCAGTCCATCAATTTCTGTTGATAGCGTGATGTCCGCAATATCGCGGATATCGTCGTCGGTCAGGTCTGGCGCAATTTTAACTAAAATGGGTATTCGAGCCAACCCTTCAGCCACTTTTTCTGACCGTACATCCAATACGCGGTTGATTAAGTCTTCCAGTGCCGCTTTGGACTGTAGTGCCCTGAGGCCTGGTGTGTTTGGGCTTGAAATATTGACCGTGAAATAATCACTTAAACCATATAAACGGCGCACGCCGGTTTCATAGTCTGCGGTGCGGTCGGTTGCGTCTTTATTTGCCCCCACATTTGCGCCGACAATACCACCATTGGGGCATTTGTGTGCTGAAAGTTTTCCTGCAAAATATTCAAGACCGTTATTGTTGAATCCAAAACGGTTAATCACCGCTTTGTCTTTGGTAAGCCTGAACAGGCGGGGCTTGTCATTACCTGATTGTGGCTTGGGTGTAACGGTGCCAGCTTCTACAAATCCAAAACCAAGAGCAAGAGAGCCACACAGTGTATCGGCATTTTTGTCAAACCCGGCAGCAAGTCCGACTGGGTTGCTGAGAGTTAAGCCAAAAACATTTGTTTTCAGACGATCAAAACGTTGAGGACGACCAATTTTCCCAGTGAGCCCACGCGACAACATTTTAATTGTCAGGTTGTGCGCTGTTTCTGGATCAAGGGAATGAAAAACAGGTTTTGCCAGAGGGTAGAAATCAAGCATGTTCGGCTGTCCATTCGTGAATGATGTTTATATCGAGGTGACCGGCCTGGGTTTTGTTCAATTCCCAAACCTTATCACGGAGGCTTGCGTCAAGCGTGCTATATAGATGGGGGAACAAGTCTCCACCGCGTGATGGTTCCCACTTTAAATCTGTAGCACGCCAGGTTTTAGTATTGAATGCCAGAATATAGACTTTTTCGACATCAGCAAAATGCCTGTTAGCGGTTTCCTGCAGCTGATCAATCGTTGAAAAATGAATATATCCATCCACTACATCAATGGGTGCGCCTGCAAACGTTTTGCTGGACTTTGCCGCCGCCCATTCGGCAGGGCGTAAAATTTTAAAAATCCAATTTTCCATGCGTGATCAATAAGCGTCGATTGTTGTGGAGGCAAGGGCGAAGCATACTTGATATAGTGCTACTGCACCAAAATAACGTCATATTCATGGCCCAAACCTTGTTTTACAATGTATGAGACACGACATTAAGGACTAAATATTCGTTATAGAGTATGATGCACTCTAGGGAGATACTGTATGGCGCGCGAAATATGGTTGTGGATCAAGGAGCGATTTTTTGCCTTGATGACTCGTATAGCTACTGGCTTAAGAGTGGTTTGGCGCTGGTTTGGCGGTTGGCTACAAACGGTTTCAGCTTCAACGTGGCGCAGGGTAACTGTTGCATTGCCGTTGTTGTTCATCGTCTACTTACTGATAGGTATGATGCTTGTTCATCGTATTGATGATGACCTCCTTGTATCAAGCGCTGCACCCGCCGGTGGTTCAGAGACAGTAGCTGTGGTGTCAAAACTTGTGCGCCGCGAAGCTGATCAGCATAACTGGACTCCTAACGATCCTGTATTTCTGCCCGGCTGGTGGCTCGATAATACACCTAACTTCCAAAAGGGCATTATGGGCGCTTTGTCACGTTTCTCTTTTGAATTGCGTGATCAATTGGGGCGTAGGCGTGGTTCCAGCTCAATAGACACCAATCTGGAGAAAGCTGCTAGTAATCTCTCTATTGAGCCAGAGCGCTGGATAATGGACTTTGGCACAAGTTGGCTGCCAACCCGGCCATCTGATGCTTATTTTCGTGAAGCACTTACACAGCTTGATGCTTATAATGCAGAACTAGCTGCTGGCCAGTCTGTTTTTGATGTTCGCTCAGACAACTTATTGGCAACGCTAGAGCGTATTGCTCTTGACCTCGGTGCTTCGTCAGCCGCTTTAGATCGTTACATTACAGACAATGCTGGCGGTGTATTACCTGATTTTGGGGCGGATGACCTGTTCTATCAGATTAAAGGGCAGGTATATGCTTACACAGTTTTGCTGACAGCGATTCGTAAGGATTTTTCCAAGGTAATTGAAAACCGGGAAATCGCCGCTTTATATGATGAACTGCTGCGCTCTATGTCTGCAGCTGCCACACTTGACCCGCTGCTTGTTTCCAACGGAGCTGTTGATGGCGTGATCGCCAACCATTTGTCTATGCAGGGTTTTTATCTGTTGCGCGCGCGTACCCAGTTGAAAGAAGTCAGCAACATTCTGCTAAAATAAGGTATGATCAGGCCTTGCATGCAACCTGATCTGCTGCCAATCTATTGGCACAAAGGGGTAAAGGGTGGTTGAAGATATTCATGGGCCAATAAGGCCGGTTCAAAAAAGACACCGCAAATTACTTGTGGTGGTGGATGGTTCACCGGAATGCAACGTGGCGATCCGGTTCGCGGCGGCACGCGCAGTACATATCACTGGCGGCGGCCTTATTCTGTTTCATTGTATTCGACCCGGTGAATTCCAACACTGGATGGCGGTGGCTGACCGTATGCGGGAAGAAGCATATGAAGAAGCTGAACAAATGCTGGCTGATGTTGCTATGCAATTACATGAATACTGCGGTGTTACACCAGAAACAGTTGTAGTGGACGGTGAGCCACCAGAAGAGCTAACCAAATATATGCAGTCGCGCGATGACTTGTTTGGTCTTGTTCTGGGTGCGGGCAGTGATGGTGGCCCCGGCCCACTTGTGGACTATTTTACAGGTACGGCAATTCATGACATGAAATGTCCGGTTATGCTGGTTCCAGGTAGCATGACGTATGATCAAGTGGATGCAATCGCTTAAAAACCTAGATACGACAGATTTCGTCCACCAATAACTTGGGTAATGCTTGATGATAGTCTGGATATTCAAGTCGCCAACCTAATGCTTGCTTGGCTTTTATATTTCTGACGCGTTTATTTTCTGCATAAAAACTGCGCCCCATAGCGCTGAGGTTTGCGTCCTCAAAAGCAACTATCGGTGGCGGGGCAACGCCGAGGAGCTGCGATGCAGCTGTTATTACGTCTTGCGGTGGTGCAGGCAAGTCATCGGTTAAGTTAAATACAGTGCTTATTATGTCTGAATTGGCCGCAAGCCATAACGCTGAGGCAATATCGTCTCTATGTATGCGCCCAAAAACCTGTCCTTGTTTTATTGTACGTTTCGCTTTGCCGTCCATTACTGAGCGAATGGCATTCTTGCCGGGCCCGTATATACCTGCCAATCTAAAAATATGAACAACTGCATTAATTCGCGTACCGAGCGCCGTCCAGTTTTCTTCTGCTTCTAATCGCCGCTTACCGCGGTCGAGACTCGGTTTCGTTGTTGATGTTTCGTCAACCCAAGCCCCACCATGATCGCCGTAAACATTTGTGCTGGACAGGTAACCAATCCATTTAATCAGTGGTAATTTTTCAAGTTGGTCTGATAAAGCTGTAAGTACAGGGTCACCGTCTTTGTTCGGCGCAATAGAAACAAGAACATGGGTTACGGATGAGAGAGGTCCGTCTTTGGCAAAAGCTTCTTTGGTGAGAGCAACAGGCTTAATGCCACTGTCCTCTAGTTCTGCGGCCCGTTCTTGCCGTCGCCATGTGGCACTGACACGCCAACCAGCTCGCTGGGTGCGGTCCATAAGAGGAGCAGCACTGTAGCCGGGGCCCAAAACCAATAAGTGTGGTGCTTCGCCTGTTTGCGTCTCCATCTTCTTTTTCGCCTTGAAATTGCCATGCCTTTTGCGCAGTGTCCGCTGCATGAAACCTATGTACTATAAAAAACATCAAAAACAACAGTGGCACTGTATCGTTGCTAGTGTTGCGCTTGTCAGCATACATGCTTTTTATTCTCTGTCAGCCTTTGCGCAAGATAGTGGAGCTACAATTGATGGGGCAAAATATGAAAAGTGCCTCATGCTAGCTGAAGCCGCGCCTGACAGGGGTATCAACATGGCGCTTGAATGGCAATTGGTGAACGGCGGTGTACCAGCAAAACACTGCGAAGCAGTAGGGTTGTTTTTTGCGAGGGAATATAGCGAAGCAGCAGCCCGCCTGGAAGGTATAGCAGAAGATATGCGTATTGGCCGCGGGATGCCTGTGCGTGGTGATGAACGCGCTACAGCAAGCGCAGCCATGCTGGCGGACACATACGGGCAAGCAGCGAACGCATGGCTTTTGGGCGGCGAATTAGTGCGAGCGGAATCAGCTATTATCCAAGCGCTGTCTATCGTTCCTGAACATAGTACACTGGAGCGGGAGCTGCGTATCGACCGTGCACGTATAGCTGCTGCCGATGAGGACTTCACACTTGCGCTGTCCGAGCTTGAGGCTGTGTGGGCTGTAGACCGTAACCGTCTTGATATTCTTATACTGCTTGCGTCTGCTGCACGAGGTATTGAAAATTACGAGCGGGCCGCTTCAGCATTGAAAACATATATGGCAACCTATCCGGATGATCCGGCAGGGTTTCTTGAGTTAGGCAACTTGAAGGACGCCGAAGGCGACAAGCCCGCGGCACGGCAGGCATGGCTAAAAGTACTGGCACTGAGCGAAACAGGGTCTGATGCTGATGCTGCGCGCGCTAATCTTGAACGTATTGATGTAGCGAAATAAGCAAAGCTAGAGTGGAAAAGGCTCAGCGGCTTAAAACTTTACGGTTGCTTCGTATAAGTCAGGCAGGTTGTTTTCAAAAAGAACAGCATCACCAGCACGCCAATTGTTTTTAACCCACGTTTCAGCGTCTTCCTGCGTCGCGAATTGCATAACCGTAGTTTGCCCGTTATTTGCACCTTCCAGGCCTTTGACAAAGGTTGGAATACGGTCTGGTGTAACAACACATACAATGTCTGCATGTTTTGCAGCTAAAGCGCCGAGGCGAGCATGTTCGCTATCATGCAATGCGCCGAGCTCTACCATGCCCGGTGTAACCAGAATGCGCCGCCCTTCTTGTTCAACCAAAACGTCAAGGCATTCAAGCGCACCCGCGAACCCAATAGGGTTTGAATTGTAAGCGTCATTGATGATGGTCGGTGATCCTGCTGACTGTGAAACTTCAAGTCGAAAGCGGATTTGCGGCAAGGATGCAAGCGCTCCTTTAATTGCAGACCATGGCAGGCCTACTGCGCGCGCAGTAACGGCAGCCATCAAGATGTTTTCTGCCTGATGCTGGCCGAAGATGGGTGCCTTGAGCGTATGCTCGCCGTCTTTGTCTGCTACACTAATAACAAGGCCTTGTTTGGTCATATTATAATCGATCAAACGTACATCGCCTTCCTTGCCGACAACGGTATAGTCACCGGGCACAGCTTGCATACGCTCTAATCGCAGTTTTTCCTCTATACCGTCAGCATTAATGACAGCCTGCCCTCCTTGCGCAAAGGCCGCTTCTGCTATTTCAAATTTGGCTTTGGCAACAGTTTCCAGTGTCTTAAAGCGCTCATAGTGGGCTGCACCCACGGCTGTTACAAGTGCTACATTAGGAGGCGTTAAGCGGCATAGGCGAGCGATGGAGCCGGGCCCGTATGCGCCCATTTCAACAATGAAATACTGGTGTTGTTCAGTTAGTTTTTCACGGATAATGCGCGTTATACCCATCTCGGTGTTGACGCTGCCTGGTGTGGCGATTGTTGGTGCTGCAGCGTCCATAATGTGAGCAAGAATATGTTTTGTGGAGGTTTTTCCAAATGAACCCGTGATGGCAATTACGGTGGGCTTCAGACGGTTAAACTTTTCAGCGGCCTCTGCCCGAAACTTTGCTTTGACCCGTTCTTCAGCGGGCTCAAGAATTTTGTTTGCGGCAATAATCAGGAAAGGTAGTAGCTGGACAAGCACAATTGTTAGCGCAAGCAACGCTGTTAAACGCCAATCGTAACTGGCGTTTAAAAAGCGGAAAGTATCGAACCAGCCTGATGGGTCGTCTTCTATTGTCAGGCTATAATGTGCACCGAATGGCGCTAATGTGGCGACATATAGAAAAGCGACTAACAAGCCAAGCAATAGGAGCAAATAAATATAGCGAATGCGTTTTACACGGTCAGTGACCACGAGCGGTTTTTTGTTGTTTCTACTGGTGCTGTATGAGCGTAATACACCAGCTATCATTGCGGTGGTTGCAATAGCGAAAGGTATCAATGTGCGCGCTGCAGTGTTTAAGCTTTCCGATGCTGTATCTGACTGTGTCATTGCCGACGCGATAATTGCAGCAATTAACACGATGGTGGCAGTAATATCGTAAGCGCGTTTTTCTTTCAGCCACACAACAAAACGCGGATTATCGTATTCCTCTTGCTGGAAGAACATCAGGAAAGCATTGCCGCGCACGAAAGCGAACCAAAGGCATAAAATAGCGAATACGCCAAAAAGCAGGGCTGTTGTGTTGTCCAGTCCAACACTTTCAATCATGGTGTTGCTACCTTCTCTAGGAATCGCTTCATCACAGCTTCACACTGGTATGCGCCGCGCGTCATGATATCCCAATGATCGAAACCGGGTAGTTCGTGAAACTCGGCGTTTTGTATCATTTCAGCATAGCGCTGGCCAAATTCAGGCGGCGTCTCTGTATCATTGCTGCCATATATCAAACATGTAGGGCATTTCAATGTTTGCGCCTGCGATGTCAGGTCTTCGTTCACAACTTTAACAAATGTGCCGCGCAGTATGCCTGCATTTTTATAATCTGCACTACCAAACTTTTCCTGAAAACGTGTTCGCATCTTGGTGCCGAGAATTTGATCACTAAGGTGGGCTAGCTTACCAAGCGTCCGGAGATAAAAAGCGCGTAGTTTGAATGCAGTTGAGCGTTTGCGCTTTAATCCGGCACCGGCAATACCAATGATGCCTTGAACAAGCTCAGGGTGCCGGGCCGCCATTTGAATGGAGACCCGCACGCCAAAACTGTGACCAATGAATATATGGGGACCGCTTCCTTTCAGGATATCTGCAAGCGTATCTGCATATTCTGCTGTGCCTGGGTTGTTTTCCATTGGCGGTGTCTTGCCAAAGCCAGGCTGGTCAAAGCGTTGATGTTTTCCACTGCCATTTAGCAAGGGTTGAAGCCTGTCAAAAGCGCGGCTGTCCTGACCCCATCCATGTAGCCAAACATATGACGGTGAGTCATCACCGCTTGTTGTGCTGTGCCACGCTGTTGCTTTTGTGGTTTTTGTCACAAGTTAACCTTGATTAAAAATAGTGGCGCCGCTGCTGGCCGCATCTGTTGTGCCGAGACGTGCTGCGGATAGACGAAAGCCTTCATCGACCATAGCGCTTGCAAGCGCGAGAAAGCTAACAGGGCTAGTTGCGGCTTCCCAAAGAAAATAAGCAAATGAGCCAGGGATTGTGTTTGCTTCATTGAACCATAGTTCGCCTGTTTTGCTGTCGCATAAAAAGTCGATACGGACAGAGCCGGCGAGATCAAGCACCTCAAAAACTTTAATCGCGGTATCGCGGATAACGGTTTCCTGCGCGGCTGTCAGCTCTTCAGGGTTTAACACGCGGTTTAATGAAGCCATGCCTTCACTGGGCCCACTGTCCAGTTTAGGTCCTCCGGGTGTGCCGCCTGCAAGGTACTTGTTTTTGAAATCAAGAACATCGCTTTCACTGAGCGGCCGCTCGATTGCAGAGGTTTCAACTGAGCCGGATGGTGCACGGCGCACCGCAATATTATATTCTACGAGGTTGTCGACAAACGGCTCAACAATAGCTGACTTGTCTAGCCGAAATACCGTCATTAAAGAAGCGATGAGCGCGTCCATGTCTGTTGCTTTTGATACACCGACGCTGGAGCCCAGGTTGCTTGGCTTTACAATAAGTGGAAACGGATCTTTACCCAGGTTTTCTGACAGCGCGACTGTTAGTGTTTCTGGCTCAAGAAACATGCCTTTTTTCGGGCGTTGAATAGTTACTTCAGGTAGCACATTAAGCATGTGCTGACGCGCTACAGCTTTGGCAAATTCTTTGTTCATGGTTGCGGCCGCTCCAAGCGTGCGGCATCCGGCAAATGGAATGTCGGCGAACTCAAGCAGGCCTTGCAGCGTGCCATCTTCACCGTTGGAGCCATGGATAGCGGGCACGATAAGGTCAAACTCAATAGAGATTGCCTTTTCGCCCATCAGGTTCTTTTTGCGCCCAATTAAGCGTGGCCGCCCGTGTGCAGGTGTTGCAAGGTCAAGCCTGACAGGCTCAAGACTTGCCGCATGATCACGCACAGGGTAGTTTTTGCGACTTTTCAGCGCATCGCCAGTCCACCATGCACCAAGCCCATCCACATAAATAGGTAGCCCTTCATACAGTGTTGGGTCGAGCGCTTCCAGAAATTGAAGGCCTGTCAGGATGCTGACATCGTGTTCGACACTACGTCCACCAAAAATAACCGCGATAACTTTTTTGGGCGCCATAAAAAGAATCTCTTCTGCATATTCAAAGTGGTTAGTTGTGTAGCTGTTCCGGTTTAGCCAAAAGCGCGCGCAGCGCAAAGCGAAAACATAAAAAAGCACAACCGTGACATTATGATGGCATGGGTTTGCACCGGATATCAATACACTGTGAGCAGGATTGACCCTTGCTATCCAAACACTAGAATGCACGCGCGGGTTATAAAAGGGTCAAGGAGAACCACATGACATTCAAGACATGGGCTATACGCATGGGCGTGGCCGCTAGCATGACGGCATTATCCGTTAGTGCGCTGGCACAAAACAACTTTGATGACGTTAAAATTACGACACAAAAACTAACAGACACAGTTTATGTTCTATTTGGTGCAGGCGGCAATATTGGTGTTTCTGTTGGTGAAGACGGTGTTTTTATCATCGATGATCAGTTTGCACCACTTACCGAGCGTATTAAAGCAGCGATTGCGGAATTGTCTGACCAACCAATACGGTTTGCGATCAACACCCATTTTCACGGTGACCACACAGGCGGCAATGAAAACCTGGGCAAAGAAGGTACCGTGATCGTTGCGCATGATAATGTGCGTGTGCGGATGAGCCAAAGTGCATTTAATCGGACGTTTAATCGGCGGTCTGAGGCAAAGCCAAAAGCGGCATTGCCTGTTGTAACATTTAATGACCGGGCGAGCTTGCACCTGAACGGAGATACAGCACGCATGCATCATGTGCGCCGTGCTCATACGGACGGTGATTCAATTGTTGAATTTGAAAAAGACAATGTCTTGCATATGGGTGATACGTTTTTTGTCGGCCGCTTTCCTTTCATTGATGTTGACAGTGGTGGCACCATTGATGGTGTGATTGGCTCGACAAAAACGGCAATTGCGATTGCGGATGATAATACGCAGGTAATCCCCGGCCACGGCCCTGTTACAGACCGTGAAGGGTTGCGCGCATATCTTAAAATGCTGGAAGATAGCCGTGACCGTGTGGCCAAGCTGAAAGCAGACGGTAAAACGCTGGATGAAATAAGAGCAGCAAAACCGCTTGCCGACTATGAAGAAACCATTACAGGCGGCGGCGCTGACTGGACCAATGCCTACATTGGGTTTGTGTTTAACAGCTTATAGAAAAGCCAAACACTGGAAATTAAGGGGCCTTTTGGCCCCTTTTTTAATGGTATGAGGTTCGAAGTAATATTGCTGCCGATTGTGATTGTTAAGTGTTGTTTAAAATAGAATGGTTACAAATCTGGAAGGCTCTTAATGGTAGTTATCCATGATATGAGTTATGAATGAGTGAGGGCACCCTTCAGACACCAGCAAAAAGCAATTTGACGTATTATGGAACCAAATTTATTACGAGCCATTAAGCGCGCTCATGGCCAGTTTCAAAACGACCGACCAGATGAAGCTGTTGAGAGTATTCGCGGCGTCGTTAAAGCCGCGCCGCTGGACAGTAAGCTTGTAACAGCAGCAACAACGCTGCTCGTTGATAATAACCAACTAAATGCAGCCTATGATATTCTCTCAGGTTATTTCTCGGCAGGAGGGATGGATGTTGATGTTTTGGAATCCATGCTCATGCTGTCGATGCGCATGGAACAATATGGTGTATCAAAGAAAATTGGTGCCATTTTAATATCGCACAATTCAAATAATGAAAATTACTATGTCAATTACTGCGCCAGCTTAATGCAGCTGGATGAACTGGACGAGGCAACAGCTCTCCTGCAATCGATATTGCCCCAGTTTCCCAAAAGTGTGCGCCTCTGGAATATACTTGGCACCATAATGATGATGCAGGGCAACCATGATCTGGCACGCCAATTCTGGTCTGAAGCTCACAAGCTGGACCCTAAAGACTTTCAGGTTGTCAGTAATCTGGCAAGTTTTTCTGTTGAAGGTGAAGAACAGAAGCATTGGTACAAGAAAGCAATGGCACTGGACCCTGAACACCCTCAACCTCATTTGGGGTATGCACTTTGTCTGTTTAGAGATGGGAAGCTAAGCGAGGGCTACGAACACTATGAATATAGGCATCTCTTGCAGCAGGATAAAATCTCTGTCCAGACAATGAGTCCGGCCTGGAAAAATGAAGACCTGTCCGACAAGAGCATATTGGTGCAAGCTGAGCAGGGAATAGGCGATGAGATACTCTTTTCATTGTTGTTCAAAGAGCTGTGTAGGCGGGCACACACGGTATATATATCTTGTGATCCGCGGTTGGTGTCACTCTTTGAGCGGAGCTTTCCAGAAGCCTGCGTGGGCGCCTATCAAGATGCGGTGGACGGTATCTCACGTGTGCGTAATTTCCCTGCTGTTGAAGCCTCTGTAATTGATTACACGGTTCAAGCTGGCTCGCTCATGCGGTACCTATGGCCCGAAAGCGCGGCAATACCTGAACTCACGGCGCCTTACTTTGAGCCTGATCCGGTGTTGCGGGACACTTTTTTCAAGAAAACAGAACGAAAGGGAGCACGGCTTAAGGTCGGGGTTTCATGGCGAAGTGGTAAAGTTGGCCAAGGCAGAAGCAATGAATATGTAGATGTGGCTTTTTTTGAGCAGCTTATCCAAATGGAAGGTGTTGACTTTTACGCCCTTCAGTATGGCATGACCAAAGAAGAACGCAGTTTTATTGACGCAAATATGCCTGACCTGCATGTGTTTGATGATGTTGATTTAAAGCAGGATATTGAAGCTAACTTTGCGCTTATCGATGTGCTGGATGTCGTGATTGGGCCAGGTACAAGTACGCAAATGTTTGCAATTACATCCAACAAACCAACGATTTATATAGCAGCGGAAAAGCCTTGGTGGTCTTTTTCTGGTGGTGGTGGTTTTTCAGCTGTTACTTGGGCACCTAATTGTACGATTATATCGTCAGAAGACCCTGATGCAAAACAGCAGATTAAAGAGTATCTAACAACTTTTGACGCTGAGGCTCAAAACAAAAGCGGCTAAACATTATGTTCAGCCGCTTTTGTTTATGCTTATCAAGCAAATGGGTTATTGGCTTTCACCTTATTGTGCTGAAAGGTCCAGCTTAATTCGGCGTGTCCGGCCATGTTCTCCGGGAAACTCTTCAAAAATAGCTGCAGCCAGTAATGGCACCAATTCTGGCAAGCTGCGCTTGCGTGTGTCTGTTTCCGCTGTTGATTCAAACACCATAGTGCCGTCCTGTTTACGAATTTCTATATGCAACTCGGCGCGGTAAATTGTGCGGGATGAGACGTTGCCACCCCCGAATCCACCAAAACCACCGTATCCGCCCCAGCCAAAGCCTGGGTGCCAAAATGGTCCACCAAACCCGCCGCCGAAGCCACCAAACCCGCCGCCAGCAAAATTACTGCGAATTTTTTCACGCCCATCGTTAACCGCAACATCGAAGCTAACAATATAATCTGCTTCTCCGCCGTTTGCGCCAACAAAGCCTGAACGCTGCGCCGCGCGCACAATGTCATTTGCATACTGCTTGAACGCTAGGCTGTCGCTGCGTTTTTCATCCAGCGGTGTCAGTGCTATTCTTGCGCCAGCAGGCGGCGTTTCACTGTGAAAACTTGTTACGTTGCTTTTGAAGCTGCTTGCGCATGCGCTCAAAACCAATGCCGCTACAACTATTGTGGCGGTTCTGAATATTTGTTGACTCATTATACTACTTCCTATGCTTACACATGTGCGCGCAGCAGCCCCAGCCGCGTACTCATCAGGGCACCATCAAGCATTACTGTAGCGATATCTATATGAACCGCAACTTAACAAACAGTCCTGACACTATAGAAAATAACTATCAGAGAAAGCCTACTGTGCTTTTTATCTCTGCTAGAATAGGCGCAGCAATTGCGGCTGCTCTTTCACCGCCTGATGCAAGCACACTATCGATATATCCGGGGTCTTTTTGTAGGCGCGCCATTTCTTCAGTAATAGGAGCAAGCTTGGCAGCGGCAACATCTGTTAGTGCCTTTTTAAACTCTGCAAAACCCTGCCCTTCAAACTCTGCGCAAACAGCATCGCGGGATTGATCCATCAACGCGGCATAAATACCAACCAAATTCGCAGCTTCAGGTCTGCTGTCCAGGCCTTCGGCTGTTGCAGGTAAAGGCTCTGCATCTGTACGGGCTTTGCGGATTTTTTGCGCAATTGTGTCAGCATCATCGTTCAGATTGATACGGCTAAACTCGGAAGGGTCAGACTTGGACATTTTCTTCGAACCATCACGCAAGCTCATGATCCGGGCACCCTCGCCCATGATGATAGGTTCGGTAAGCGGGAAAAGCTCTTTGCCAAAGTCTGTATTGAATTTTTGAGCGATATCGCGTGTAAGCTCAAGATGCTGTTTCTGGTCATCGCCAACAGGTACATGAGTTGCTTTGTAAAGCAGAATATCTGCCGCCATCAGGTTTGGGTAAACATAAAGCCCGACGGAAGATTTCTCTTTGTTTTTACCGGCTTTATCTTTGAACTGCGTCATGCGGTTTAACCAACCAAGGCGGGAAACACAGTTAAAAATCCAGGCGAGTTCTGCATGTCCGGCAACTTTGCTTTGATTGAACAAGATGGATTGTTCCGGATTGACGCCTGCTGCCATATACGCTGCCGCTGCTTCGCGGGTTTGGCTTTGCAGTTCTGCCGGGTCTTGCCATACGGTAATGGCATGCATATCAACAACGCAGTATATGCACTCATAGTTGTCTTGAAGGCGAACCCAGTTTTTAAATGCGCCCAAGTAATTGCCAAGATGCATGTTGCCGGAAGGCTGTGCGCCGGAAAAAACACGGCCAGCAGTTTGTTGTTGGGTCGTCACAGGTCGTCTCCATATAGAAATGGTTGCGCAGGCTAGAAAGTAACTCTTGTGTTACGAAATACTCGCGCCTTATGGCAAGCGTTCTAGTGTTGGTCAAGCGAGGATCAGTTTTTGCGGCTAACAGCTAACCGTATTTGCTTAAGGTTCAGTGCCCCCAATGCGAACGCACTTGCAAAATAAAGTGTGCTGCCAAAGGCAACGAACCCTGCAAGTGTTGCGATGCGTTGCCAGTTGTCTGTCTCGAACAGGTGGTGCAGTGTTGTACCTGCATAAAAGAGCCCGGTCGCCATCACGGCAGAAGCAACGATATATTTGCCGCAATTGATCCATGTTTGTGTCTCAACATGAAAATGGCCACGTTTCAGTAAGCCACCGTATAGCAATATTATGTTGAGCCATGCCGCGATTGCTGTTGCTGCAGCTATGCCAGCATGAGCCATAAACTGGATGAGGACTAAGTTTAAAACTAAATTGACGCTCAGTGATATGGTCGCATAAATCACAGGTGTTTTAGTGTCACCGCGTGCAAAATAGGCTGGTGTGAGCGTTTTCTGAATAACATATGCTGGCAAACCGATAGCATATGCAATTAAAGCAAAACTGGTCGCTTGTGTATCTGTAGCTGTGAAAGCGCCGCGTTCAAACAATGTAGCGATTAGTGGATAAGCAATCATACCAAGTGCTGTTGCGGCAGGAAGTGTGATTAGCAGGGAAAATTCAAGCGACCTATTTTGTTGTGCCACTGCGCCTTCATTGTCTCCTGCAGCCAAAAGCCGAGATATGCTTGGCAGCAAAACAGTACCTACAGCAATACCGATTACCCCGAGCGGAAGCTGTGCTAATCGGTCTGCCCAAAACAACCATGTAACTGAACCTTCTGGCAGCAACCTTGCTGCTATGATGATATCAGCAAGCAGGTTGATTTGCATGATACCGGCACCAACAGCAGCAGGTGCCATGACGCGCAATAATTGGCGGACATCTTCGCTTAGCTTTGGTTTGAGCAAGGTTACTTTGAGGCCGGCGCGTTTGGCCGCGCCGAACAGCAGCAGGAGTTGCAGCGCGCCTGAAATAGATACGGCTCCAGCCAGATAGCGGGCTGTTTCAATGTCGCTGCTATTGAAAAACAAAAGCGATAAAATCATGACAATATTTAACAATACGGGTGCAAATGCGGCAGCCGCGAACCGCTCCACAGCATTAAGCATACCAGCAAAGAATGACACCAACGATATCAGCAATAAGTAAGGAAAAGTGTAACGCCCGAGCTCGACAACTAGGTTAAACTTTTCTGCGCCTGCGGCGCCTTCATCAGTGAAGCCGCCCGTCAGACCAAACATAACAGGCACCATTGCGACTTCCATAATCAACAGCATCACGATCAACACAGGTAGTAGCCAGCCCAATACCCTACTGGCAAATGCCTCTGCAGCCTTTTGGCTTTCGGGTGTAATTTCTTTACCCAATGCTTTTGAAAATAATGGCACAAAACCAACAGAGAAAGCGCCTTCAGCGAACAGGCGACGGAAAAAATTAGGTAGCTTGAACGCAATGACGAAAGCATCCGAGGCCATGCCAACACCCAGATAGCGGGCCATCATCAAATCGCGAACAAGTCCAAATATACGGCTTAGAAGTGTGAAACCACTGACAGTGAGTATCTTTCGGATCAGGCTCATGCGGCACTTCCTGTTTGCTGGGAAGTTGTTTTTTTCTTAGGCTTAGGCGCACCAAAAATTGGTTCACCGCGTACGGCACGAAGAAGTTTTTCTTCAACGTTGCGCATGCGCACTTTGTTGGTAATTTTTCCTCCAAGCAAATCCTGGACGTAAAACACATCAACGGCGCGCTCACCGTATGTTGCCACATGTGCCGAGATAATAGATATCTTTAGCCCGTATAGGGCATATGTGAGATCATATAAAAGGCCGGGCCTGTCTTTGGCGTTGATCTCAATAACAGTAGACCTGCCGGAAGCCTTGTTATCTATTAATACGGCTGGTGCAACCTTGAAAGCACTGTCTTTGTTGCCAAAAATGCGCTTTTTGCCAAGCCGTTGTTTTGGTCGTGTTTTACCTCTAAGGGTTTCCAGAATAGAATGTTCAAGGGCCGCAATTTGATGGGAGCCATCAAGTGTTTCGCCGTTCATATCCTGAACTATGAAGTTATCCATCGCCATACCATCGCGGGATGTGTGAATTTTAGCACTCATGACACTGGCGCTTGCAACACCGAGTGCACCAACAATGCGAGCGATTAAGCCCGGATGATCCTGTACATATAGCGCGACGTTGGTCATTGATTGTTGTTCTTCAACGCGAACGGCTATGCCGATAGGCTGTTCAGCCTTGTCGGTGTCTGCCATCAAGTGTGCGTTTTGCAGTAGTGTGTCATCATCTTCCGCGATCCAGTAAGCATCGCCCATGCGCGCCTGATGTTTTTTTATTGTCGCATGGGACCAGCCGCCCAGAGACGTTGCCAGCGTTTCTTTCTTGTATTTTACACGTTCATTGCGGCCAATGGTGGCGTGCCCTGCCATTAATACACTCTCTGCTGCATAATAAAGTTCGCGCAGCAGTTGTCCTTTCCATCCGTTCCAGACGCCAGGGCCAACGGCGCGGATATCAACGACAGTTAGCAGTAACAGTAGCCTTAACCGCTCCGGGCTTTTAACAATATCGCAGAAATCCTGAATGGTTTTGGGGTCTGACAGATCGCGTTTGAAAGCCGTGTTGCTCATCAGCAGGTGCCAACGTACCAGCCACGCTACAGTTTCTGTTTCAGGCGCCTTAAGGCCCAAACGCGGGCATATGCGCTCAGCTACTTCTGCACCAAGCAGCGAGTGATCGCCGCCGCGACCTTTGGCAATGTCATGCAAGAGCACCGCCACATATAACACGTTGCGGGACAATACTTTTTGAATGACATCTGTAGATAAAGGGTGATCATCTGCCAGCGTGCCCGCTTCAATTTTTGATATTAAACCAATGGCGCGGATTGTGTGTTCATCTACGGTGTAGTGATGGTACATATCGTACTGCATCTGGGCGACGACGCGCCCAAAATCTGGCAAAAACCGACCAAAAACACCAGCTTCGTTCATACGGCGCAAGTTGATCTCGCCGTCTTTCGTTGATGTTAATACTTCAAGAAAGTAACGATTGGCTTCTGGGTCTGTGCGTACGCTGCGTGTTATCTTCGAAAGGTTTTGTTTTATAAGGCGTAATGTCGCTGGGTGAATATCCAGATTTTTGTGATCAGCAACGGCAAAAATTTTCATCATCAAGCCGGGGTTTTCAGCAAAGTCGCTTTCATTTAGGGCGACCAAGCGCCCGCTTTCTATGCCAAATCCACGCAGCTTCTTTGTTGGTCGTAGCAATGAGAAAAAGGATTTCTGCTCACGTGCTTCCAGCACAGCACAAAATATTCTTGTCAAATCGCCAACCTGTTTGGCGACAAGAAAATAGTGTTTCATGAATCGTTCGACGCCGCGTGCAGAAGGCCGGTCTTTGTATTGAAGTGCCTCTGATAGCCGCCGTTGCATGTCAAAGGTTAAGCGTTCATCTGCACGGTTGGACAGGAAATGGATAGCGACCCTAACGGTCCACAGGAACGACTCAGACTTCTGAAATTGTCGGTTTTCAGCTGGTGTTAATATATTGGGTTGGTTGGTATTTGCGCGGTTGATGCCGTATAGGTGCCGGGCAATCCACCACAGGGTTTGCAGGTCACGCAAGCCGCCTTTGCCGTCTTTAATGTTAGGCTCCACCACATAACGGGTGTTGCCCATCTTTGTATGCCGTAAGTCACGCTCTTCGAGCTTTTGTTCGATAAACTTTTGACTGCTGCCAGAGACAACGCGTTTATAGAACCGAGCTGCTGCCTTTTTAAACAACGTAGCATCACCCCATATATAGCGCGATTCAAGCAAAGACGTTTGGATTGTAAGGTCTTCTTTGGCGAGATGGACACATTCGTTGGGTGTGCGCGTGGCATGACCAACTTTCAAGCCCAAATCCCATAAGGTATAGAGCATATATTCAGCGACATTTTCTGCCCATGGGTTTGCTTTGTATGGGATGAGAAACAGCAGATCGATGTCTGAGAAGGGTGCCAGTTCACCGCGACCGTATCCGCCGGTTGCTACCAGGCACAACCTTTCGCCTGAAGTGGGGTTAGCAAGTGGATAGACATGTTCTGTGACAAAGTCATAGAGTGTGCGCATTAACTGATCCATCAGGTAAGATAGCGTGTGGGCACATACGATGCCTTTGTCACCATCCTCAAAAAAGCGCCGTTTTACCTCATCCCAACCAGCTTGATGAGCTTGCTTCAATTCCTGTACAAGAAGCCCTTGCCACTTATCGTGTGCTTCATGCATAGCAATATTGTTAAGCGTTATAGAAAGCGCTTTACGATTAATGACGGCAAGTTTTTTGCGTACAGTATGCATGGTTAGTAGGCTCTCTCGCCTGTTAGGTTATTCAGCTTCAAGGTCTTTCAATTCGTAAAGTAGATCAAGCGCCTGCCGCGGCGACAGTTCATCGATGTTAATCTCCGCCAGTCTGCTCTCAACAGCGCTTTCTTCCACAGCCGCTGGTGCGCTATATGCCGTGGGTGATGATTGAAAAAGGGGAAGGTCATGAACCAGGCGCTCTGGGCCACTGCTTTTGTCCGAGGTTTCAAGGTGATCAAGCACTTGTCTGGCGCGTCCAACAACTGCTGCGGGTAACCCTGCAAGTTTGGCAACCTGTATGCCGTATGATCGATCTGCAGCACCTGAAGCAACCTCATGCAAGAACACAACTTCGCCTTTCCATTCACGCACCTTCATTGATCGCAGCGACACACCGTCCAGTGTTTCTTTAAGGGCTGTGAGTTCATGATAGTGGGTGGCAAAAAGAGCCCGAGACTGATTGATATCATGCAAATGCTCTACAGCAGCCCAGGCAATCGAGAGGCCATCGTATGTTGCTGTGCCGCGACCAATTTCGTCTAGAATCACAAGTGATTTTGGCCCTGCCTGATTAAGAATGGCCGCGGTTTCAACCATCTCAACCATAAAGGTGGACCGACCGTGCGCAAGGTCGTCTGAGGCCCCAACACGGCTAAATAGTCGGTCTACAACGCCAACGGTTGCAGACTTGGCTGGCACAAAACAACCCATTTGAGCAAGTACAGCAATAAGAGCATTTTGTCGCAAGAATGTACTTTTACCTGCCATGTTAGGGCCAGTGATCAACCAAAGGCGCTCGTCAGTATCCAGATTACAATCATTTGCAATGAAATTGGCGCTCGTTGTTTTTGCAAGCGCCTGCTCAACGACCAAATGCCGCCCGCCAACAATATCGAATGCTGTGCTGTCATCAACGTCAGGGCGGACCAAGTTACATTCTTCTGCAAGAAGCGAAACTGCGGCTGTAACATCGAGCACAGCGAGCGCATCGGCTGTAACGGATATGGTGCCAGCAGATGCCATAACCTTATTGTTTAGAGCGCTGAATATTTCTTGTTCAAGCGCAAGTGCACGGTCGCCGGCTTCAGATATTTTGCCGGCAAAGCGTGATAGCTCTGACGATGAAAAGCGAACAGCGTTTGCTAGTGTTTGTCTGTGAATGAATGTTTCGTTCAGCGGCGGGGACATAAGTTTTTCGGCATGCTTGGCGCTGACATCCACATGATAGCCAAGCACGTTATTATGCTTGATCTTTAGGGCATTAATGCCGGTAAGCTTTTGATAGTCTCCCTCAAGGCCCGCGATCAGCCGTCTGCTTTGATCACGGAGCACTCTAAATTCGTCGAGGGCGGTATTATAGCCTTCTCTGACAAAACCACCATCGCGTGCCAAAAGCGGCGGTTCGTCCACCAGTGCCTTTTCAAGCTCTGCCACTAATTCAGTATGATCACCCAGGTCGTCGATTGCATCTTCAATGCGCATGGGTGTTTCATCAAGCGTGCCGGCTTTGGCCGACAGTTGCACTTTGGCACGCTTGGCGGCTTTCAGGCCGTTCATCACCGCTGCAATATCGCGCGGGCCGCCGCGGCCCAGCGACAAGCGCATCATGGCGCGTTCAATATCGGGCGTTGCCTTTAGGGTGTTACGTAGATCATCGCGTAGACTGCGCAAATCAAGCAAGTATGAAACACTATCAAGTCGCTCACTGATGCGCACAGGGTCAGTAAGCGGTGCAGAAAGTTGTTTTGCAAGCAACCGCGCTCCCGCTCCTGTGATTGTGCGGTCTATGGTAGACAGAAGGCTGCCTGTTGTTTCACCGGTTTGTGTTTTGGTTAGTTCAAGGCTGCGCCGTGTCGCGGCATCAATCATCATGGTGCCATCAGCGGACATGCGTTTTGGCGGATACAGCCTTGGCAGTTTGCCTTTTTGGGTGTCTTCCAGATAATCAACAAGAGCGCCTGCTGCCGCCAGGTCTGCGCGGCTCATGTTGCCAAACCCATCAAGGGTAGACACATCATAAAGCGCTTCAAGTCGTTTGCGACCACTGCTGCTATCAAATAGGTGTGCAGGCATTGTGCTAACGGTTGAACGCCAGTCAAATAATGCGGCGGTTATCGTTTCGTCGTCCATCGCCGTGTCTGCGACAAGCAGTTCGCCGGGTTGTAGGCGCGCTAAGTCTGCATCCAGTCGCCCGATTTTGGTTGGCAGGATGAAAAATTCACCGGTGGAAATATCGGCAACAGCAAGTGAAATATCTCTTTGTGCACGACCCAGCGCCACAAGATAATTATGACTGCGCGGGTTCAGCAGGTTATCTTCCGTTAGTGTGCCCGGCGTTACCAGACGGACAACTTCGCGGCGAACTACAGATTTGGCGCCGCGGCTCTTTGCTGCAGCTGGGTCTTCTGTCTGCTCGCAAACGGCAACTTTGAAGCCGCTTTTTATTAGTCGTGATAAATAATTTTCCGATGCATGTACCGGAACACCGGCCATTGGGATGTCTTCACCGCTTATTTTGCCGCGTTTTGTCAGTGTTATATCAAGCGCTTTTGATGCTTGCTCGGCATCCTCAAAGAACAGCTCGTAAAAATCACCCATACGATAAAACAGCAAACTATCAGGATGAGCAGCCTTTATTTCCAGATATTGAGCCATCATGGGCGTGACGCCGGGTTCTTTAAGTGCTTTTAGCCACTTGTTAGGCTGCGCATTTTCCGCATTGCCGTTTTCATTGGCTAGTTGCACAGTATCACTGGTGTCAGTTGGTGCTTCTTTTTCTAATGCCTCAGCCGCCAAGGTGTTGGTCCCCGTTTAAATAGATTAAAGTCGTCTTTAGAAATTCAGTTTAATTTGAGTTTAAATTGTCTTTGGCTTTATGCCATAGTAAACGCCGTATTGCTCGTTGCAGAGATAACAGTCTTTTAGAGCATTCCGGCACATGCTGCCAAGTAGAACATCAGGGGATACATATGTCAGGTAAAACTTCTAAATTTACTGACGAAGAAGCGCTGCGCTTTCACTCATCTGGCCGTCCAGGCAAGCTGGAGGTTGTTGCGTCAAAGCCAATGGCGACCCAGCGCGACTTATCACTGGCATACAGCCCCGGCGTTGCTGTTCCGGTTAAGGCCATCGCTGAAAACCCTGATCTGGCATACGATTATACCTCAAAAGGTAATCTCGTCGCGGTTATCTCGAACGGTACAGCTATTTTAGGACTGGGCAATTTAGGTGCGCAAGCATCCAAGCCTGTGATGGAAGGCAAGGCGGTTCTCTTTAAAAGGTTTGCTGATGTTGATTCGATCGACCTTGAAGTAGACACAGCCGATATTGATGAGTTCGTTAATGCTGTGCGCTATTTAGGCCCAAGCTTTGGCGGCATTAACCTTGAAGATATTGCGGCACCTGAGTGTTTTATTATCGAACAGCGCTTGCGCGAACTTATGGACATCCCCGTTTTTCATGATGACCAGCACGGCACAGCAATTATTACAGCTGCCGGGTTTATCAATGCACTTGATCTTACTGACCGCGATATCAAAAAAACCAGAGTTGTTGCACTTGGTGCAGGAGCGGCATGTATTGCATGTATCGAACTGATTAAAGCGATGGGTCTGCCACATGAGAACGTGACTATGGTTGACCGGACGGGTGTAATCTATGCTGGCCGCGAAGAAAGCATGAATCAGTGGAAATCTGCGCATGCTATCAAGACAGATGCACGCACTCTTGAAGAAGCCATGAAAGGCGCAGATGTGGTGATTGGTTTGGCTGCTGCCGGCGCGATCTCCAAGGATATGGTTGCCAGCATGGCAGATAAGCCAATTATTTTTGCTATGGCAAACCCGGATCCGGAAATAACGCCGGAAGATGCGCGCGCCGTGCGCCCAGATGCCATTATTGCGACAGGCCGCTCTGATTATCCTAATCAAGTCAATAATGTGCTTGGTTTCCCGTATATTTTCCGCGGTGCACTTGATGTGCGCGCACGCACAATTAATGATGAAATGAAGATTGCTGCAGCAACGGCACTTGCTGAACTGGCCCGTGAAGATGTGCCTGATGAAGTGGCTGCTGCTTATGGTGGTGAGCAGCCTCACTATGGACCGGATTATATTATACCAGCCCCCTTCGATCCGCGTCTCATTCGCAAAATCCCGGTATTGGTGGCCAAGGCTGCTATGGATACGGGCGTGGCACGCAAGCCTATTGATGATCTTGAGGCGTATGAGGTGTCCCTGTCTGCGCGGTTGGACCCAACGGTTGATACGCTGTCCACAATCTTTGAAGATTTGAAGCGCCGTCCGCCTCGGCGTGTGGTGTTTGCCGAAGCTGAGGAAGACAAGGTGTTGCGTGCAGCCGTTGGCTTTAAGGCTGCGGGTTACGGTACGCCCGTGCTTGTTGGTTATGAAGCACCTATCCGTGAAAAATTGCGTGAAATGGGTGTGGACGATACTGAGTTTGAAATTTCAAATGCCAGCAATAACCCCCGCCGTAATGATTATGTTGAAGCACTTTATGAACGCCTTAACCGACGTGGCTTTCTGCACCGTGATGTTAGTCGTCTCGTGAAAAGAGACCGGAATGTGTTTTCTGCCTGTATGGTGGCAAACGGTGATGCGGACGCAATGGTAACTGGCGTAACCCGCCATTATTGGCGTGCCCTTAAAAACATTAAACGAGTGATTGATCCTCTACCGCATCAGCGCCCTTTTGGTTTGTCAATTATGGTGATGCGTGGTCGTACAGTGTTCTTGGCTGACACAACGGTTAATGAGTTGCCATCAGCTAACGAATTGGCGGACATTGCTGAGGTTGCTGCATCGTTTGTACGCCGGCTTGGACATAATCCACGCGCAGCGTTCCTATCGTTTTCTAACTTTGGCAACCCGCCTTCTGATCGGACGCGCCATATACAGGAAGCAGTTTCACTTCTTGAAGAACGCAAAGTTGATTTTGAGTTTGACGGCGAAATGCAGGCCGATGTTGCTTTGAACCGCGACCTGATGGAAAAATACCCGTTTATGCGTCTGTCCGGTCCAGCTAATTTGCTGATTATGCCAACGCTTCACTCGGCTAATATTAGTTATAAATTATTGAGTGAATTGGGCGGTGGGCGCGTTATCGGGCCGATGTTGCTTGGGATGAGTCACTCAATTCAGGTTGCGCGCCTAACATCAACCGCATCTGATTTGGTGAATATGGCCGCACTGGCAGCCAGTAATGCGGCAGCACTGGAGCAATCCCGCGCGCAACAGGAAGAGCTGGATATCTAGTTTATCTTTTGAAATAATCAGGTTGGCGATTATTCTTTGCCAGCCTGCCAGCGTTCCAGTTTGCGATAAAGCGTTGATGGGTTAATTTTCAGTGCCTTTGCAGCCTTGCGCACTTTGCCACCACTTAGCGCTATTGCGGTTTCCATTATACGGCGTTCAACGACAGCGAATGGTTCGATCGTATCTACTGGTATGTGTGCGTGCGTTGGCGGCGGCGTGGTGTTGTGCGTGCTGGTCACAAAAGCACTGCTCGTGTTACTGTTTGAGAGAGATTGACCAGGAAGGGTACCAAGGGTTGGGCGCAACATGTCCGCAGTTAGTTCGGGGCCATCGTTGAGCACAACAGTACTTTGAATAACATTGCCCAGTTCTCGAACATTGCCTGGCCAGTTGTGGCTCATAAGGCGGCTTTCAGCATCATTTGAGAGTGTTTGGAATTTCTTGTTTTCTTCAGCTGAAAATGTAGCAAGCATGCTACGGGCAATGGCAAGCACATCTTGTCCCCGGTCTCTCAGTGCCGGCATGTGAATAGGCACAACATGTAGGCGGTAAAACAGGTCTTCACGAAAGCGTCCGGCCGTTACTTCATCAGCAGGAATGCGATTCGTTGCGCATACGAAACGAACATTAACATCAACAGGTGTGTTGCTACCAACAGGTACGATTTGGCTTGTTTGAATGAAGCGTAATAGTTTGCTTTGCAGATCAAGGGGCATTTCGCATATTTCGTCCAAAAACAGAGTGCCGCCATCAGCCATTATTGCGGCACCTTTTCGGTCGGACGTTGCACCTGTGAAGGCGCCCTTTACATGTCCAAATATTTCACTTTCAATTAGGTTGGTGGGGATGGCTGCACAGTTTAACGCGACAAAACGTTTGTTTTTTCTGGGGCTAAGTTGATGGATTGCCTCTGCGGCTAGTTCTTTACCTGTGCCCGACGGACCAACAATGAATACGCTTGCCTTGGATGGTGCGCTGTCTTTTATCATGCGGTAAACAGCTTGCATAACAGAGCTGTCGCCGATGAATTTAAAGAAGGATTTATGCGCTCCTGAGCCGATGCGTTGAACAAGGGAAGACAAGCGTGATATTTCAAGTGCGTTATTAACGGTTGTTGTTAGGCGCTCAGCGGTGAATGGTTTTAAGAGAAAGTCGGAAGCGCCTTCGCGCATTGCCTCAACGGCAACGGTTACAGAACCGTGGGCCGTTATCACGATTACGCGTGATTTAACCTGTTCTGCAGACAGGCGTTTGAGGATATCAATACCGTCCATGTCTGGCAGTTTAAGGTCTAGCAGAATAATGGATGGTTCTTGCTCCATTATGTGAGACAGGGCTAGTTCGCCTGTTTCTGCAAGGGTAATTTCAAGGCCAAGCGGTGCGAGGTAACTTTGATACGTCAGCGCCAAAGTAGGGCTATCTTCAACAATCAGCACAGTCTCTTTTGTTGTCGCCATTGTTACATTTCCGCTTTTGCACCAGGAGTTTCATGGTGATCTTAGCTTAGTCAGTCTCGCTCAGCCAGTCTTTATGTTGCAAAATGCAACAGCAACCTGATCAGCCCTAACTTTAGAAAAATTGTATTTAATCAGTGACGAAAGTTTTACCGCTTCCTTTTATAATCAAAGGTCCCAAATAGATATTGAATGTAAGAGTGAGTAATCTCATGCGTGAAAAAAATACAGCCGAAATGATGAAACCTGAGCAGCACGCAAACACATTTCAGGGTGGGTCGGCTGACGCGAGAGCTTATCGTCGGCGCTCTGTATTGTGGCCTGCAACACTAAAAGTTGGGCAGCACACGTTTGTTTGCCAGATATGGAATATGTCTTTGGGAGGTGCGCGCATCAAGATGGACCTGCCTCTTCGAGACGGGGCGTCTGTAATGCTTGTTATTGCTGGACGGGGAGATATTCCTGCATGTGTTTCATGGTGTGAAGACGGAGAAGCGGGCCTGGAATTTGTGATCCCGGCAGATGAGGTGAGAATTTTGTTTCTTGATAGAGCTCAAAGCCTCGGGTTTGAACGTTTTGATGGACCGAAGTCTTAGTTTTTTGCGTTGTTACGCAAGGTTAGTATTCTCCGGCTGATAACACAAAGTACCATGTTTATTAGATACTTGCCCTAAAGGTTTGATCGTGAAGCTTGACGCTTTCATTATTTCATGGCTGATACAACGCTATGGAAAGCCGAATAAAAACATCTCTTTGGATTGAAGCGCATATTCGTATCTGTTTTGCAGCCGACATGCCCGCTTTTGTTGTTGCGCGCGGAGATAGTGACCGTGGCGGTGTTTTGTTAAAAGTTGATCAATTTGATGCTGGTATCACATTGTATGAAAAAACAATGGATTTTGATGGCAATGCTGTGTGGCGATGCCTCTATTCTGGTGCAAATACTGCTGAAATTAGTGAAAAAATAGCAAAAAAACGCGACTTTGACCCTGATTTATGGGTTTTAGAGATTGAAGATATGCGACAAACCTACCAGCCGGATGCAGCTATTTTAGACGGTTAACATCTGAAAAGCTTGACGGCAGCCTGTGGGCTCCATAGGTAAAGCGCAGATATGTTCTGACCAGCAAGCGTGAAGTAAAGAGTCTTGAGATGACGAAACTTGATATTATCAATGTGCCCCACCCTTTGTTAAAAACACTGTCAACGCCGGTTGAACGTGTTGACGATGAAGTACGCAAGCTACTCGACGACATGTTGGAAACCATGTATGCCGCACCCGGGATTGGCTTGGCGGCAATTCAGGTTGCTGTGCCGAAGCGTGTTATTGTTTTAGACACGGCGCCAGAAGGTGAAGAAGACCGCAAACCGCTTTTCCTTGTAAACCCTGAGGTTACATGGGAATCAGAAGACTTGAATGTGTATAGTGAAGGCTGTCTTTCTGTTCCAGAGCATTATGCTGATGTGGAACGACCTGCGTCAGTTCGGGTCAAGTATCTGGATTATAAAGGCGACTTGCGTGAAGACCTGATGGAAGGTTTAACTGCCACGTGTGTCCAGCATGAAATTGACCACCTGGACGGCATTGTCTTTATTGATTATCTATCAAAACTAAAGCGCAACATGATCATCAAAAAAGTACAAAAAGCGACGAAAGACACCGTTGTTCTATAGTGGTAGTTCGGTAATTCGGGAGAAGTGACGTGAAGCTCATCTTTATGGGAACCCCCGATTTTGCTGTGCCAACCTTGCGCGCATTACATGCTGCGGGCCATGATATCGTTGCCGTTTACACCCAGCCGCCTCGCCCTGCTGGTCGCGGTAAACGAGAACAGAAAAGTTCTGTGCATAAAGTGGCTGAAGAGCTTGGCTTGCATGTTGAAACACCGTTATCCATGAAAACGCCTGACGCTCATGAGCAGTTTGCATCGTTGGATGCAGCCTGTGCCGTAGTGGTTGCTTATGGTCAAATTTTACCACAACAGATTTTAGATGCGCCCACATTTGGCTGCATCAATGTTCATGCTTCGCTTTTGCCCCGGTGGCGCGGCGCGGCGCCGATTCACAGAGCGATAATGGCAGGTGATGCTGAAACAGGCGTTTGTATTATGCAAATGGAAGCTGGTCTGGACACTGGCCCGGTTATTGTTAGTGCGGCCACCGATATTTCAGCTGATGACACAACCGCTACGCTACACGATCGTCTCGCTGATATGGGGGCAGGCCTCATCAACGGTGCCATTGACCTCATTGCGGATGGTGATTTGGTGGTGGCTGAGCCGCAACCAGATGCGGGCGTTACATATGCGCGCAAGATAGACAAGGCTGAAGCAGAAATTAACTGGTCACTATCAGCCGATGAAATTGATCGAATGGTTCGCGGGCTTTTTCTGTTTCCTGGTGCTTGGTCAATAGTTGAAGGTGAGCGTGTGAAAATTTTGGCAGGTCGGGCAGATATGTCTACAAACCACGATGCGGTTGCGGGTGCAGTTGTTTCAGACACGCTTACAGTTGCATGTGGTAAAGGTGTTTATCACATTGAGAAAGCACAGCGCGCAGGTAAATCTGTTATGGACAAAGATACCTTTCTAAGAGGGTTTCCGGTATCCAAAGGCGCAGTTCTTGGCGGGCAGGTTGATGAAGCGCTTTAAGCTAACAGTCGAATATGACGGCAGACCGTATGTCGGCTGGCAACGACAGAAAAACGGTGCGTCTGTTCAAGAAGCATTAGAGACCGCAATCAGTAAATTTGTGCCTGAAGAAACGGTGGCATTAACAGGCTCTGGTCGTACGGATGCAGGTGTTCATGCATACGGGCAGGTGGCGCATTTTGATACGGCACGCGATATATCTTCTGATGAAGTGCAGGGCGCTATCAACTATCATATAAAACCAAACCCTATTGCGGTTGTCGCTGTTGAAGAAGTAGACACAGATTTCAATGCTAGGTTTTCTGCTGTGCGCAGGCATTATGTCTATAAGATCATCAATCGCCGCGCACGGCTTACGTTTGAAGCTGGGCTGGCGTGGCATATCAAACCTGAACTTGATGTGTCCTCTATGCATACGGCGGCACAGCATCTTGTTGGTTGCCATGATTTTACAACTTTCCGTCATGTACATTGTCAGGCCCAAAGTCCGGTAAAGACAATGGATTACTTGCGTGTGGAGCGCGAAGGGGACAGCATTTTTGTTTATGCTGGTGCGCGGTCGTTTTTGCACCATCAAATACGTTCGATAACAGGAACCTTGCATCTTGTAGGAACGGGTAGCTGGTCTACAGATGATATGAAAGCAGCGCTTGAGGCCAAGGACCGCAATGAGCTTGGTTTTAATGCGCCGCCGGACGGCCTTTATTTCCTAAAGGTAGATTACCCGGAAGGGTAACTCACATAATCACATTATGCTGCATAGCTAGCGGGTTGGTGTACCAGAAGAGCATATGCTGCCGCCGCGTCAGTTGACTGTCTTAGTTTGTCGCAAATAGTTGGGTCGCGCAGCAACCTGGAAACACGCGCTAGCGCTTTCAAATGATCTGCTCCGGCATCTTCGGGCGCAAACATCATAAATACAAGGTCAACAGGCAAGTCATCAACAGAACCAAAATCAGTTGGTGTTGAAAGTCGTGCAAAAATACCGGTGATATTTTCCAAGCCTTCGATGCGCGCGTGCGGAATGGCGATGCCGCGACCAACGCCTGTACTGCCAAGCCGTTCGCGTTCAAGCAATTTGTCAAAAGCAAGCCGCTCGTCAACACCGTGGAGTTGAGCCCACTTGCGTGACAAGGTCTGTAGAATCTGTTTTTTGCTGGAGGCTTTGACGTCAGCAAAAACATGCTCAGCCGCTAACAGGTCTTCAATATTCATTACTACTCTCGACAAACTCTTTACTCACACAGGGTGCTGTGCTTGTGCATGACACCCCGTGATAATTTGCGCTATATAGTGTGTGATTATAGCTTCTGCAATGTTTTAGTGCCGTAAACCGGTTACTTTCCGGGGCTTATCCAGCCAATATTACCGTCGGCACGGCGATATACTACCTCCATTGCATCATTCTTGCTGTTGCGAAACATAAACGCATTTGCGTCAGCCAGGTCCATCAACATAGCAGCATCACCAACGGAAACGCGCGGAATTTCCCTGTTTCCTTCAGCAATAATTAATGGCTGATCTTCTGCAGTACTTTGATCTGAAGATGCATCATCATTTTCTGGTTCTGGCGCTAACACAACATCACGCGCGATTTCAGCAACGGCTTCTCTGCCAGGTGCGTTATTATGGTTTTTAAGTCGTCGTTTGTAACGCCTCAGCTGTTTCTCTACTTTTTCTGCGGCCAGTTCAAAAGCCGCATACGGATCATCTGCCTCAGCCCGACTGTGCAGATTGACGCCTTGATTGGGGTGCAGGGAAATATCGGTTCGGTAACTATGGCCTTCTTTAGCGAAGGTTGTTGATGCATCAATGGTGCGGTTAAAATATTTATCTGAAACAAGCTCTAATCGGTCTTGTACGTGCGTTGTAAGAGCTTCACCAACATTCATTTTACGTCCGGTAACATTGATATCCATAAGTACCTGTCTTCCTTTCTACTTTCAGTCTGGGTGACTGACTATGTAAAGCAAACCAACTAGAGGTTTGCTGCAATGAGGATAAATCGGGTAGGTATCCCAATTTCTGTACAAACGCAGTGTATATTGCGCTCATAAATCCAGCCTTTGCGGCTGGTACTTCCTCACGCTTCAAGTCTACTGCAAACATTGGAGCGCGTCTTGATTTTAATCAACTTATTGAAGTAAAGAAACTTTTTTATTGAAACAATATTGTGTGCGCGATGATTTAACCGCGACTCATGTTGCCATGTTTTTTTGGCGCCGCCGCTGCACGGATGATGGAATTTTCATGGCTTCGCGGTATTTGGCTACTGTTCGCCGTGCTATATCCATACCTTCCGCTTTCATGAGAACCACGAGCTTATCATCAGACAGAATTTTTTTCGGGTCTTCTGCATCGATTAGTTCTTTCAGGCGGTATTTAACAGCTTCTGCCGAGTGTGCGTCACCGCCGTCAGCAGCAGAAATGGATGAAGTAAAAAAGTATTTTAATTCAAACATCCCGCGAGGGCAGGAAAGAAATTTGTTGTTGGTGACGCGCGAAACAGTTGATTCGTGCATATCAATTTCTTCGGCAATGTCTTTCAGCGTTAGTGGTTTTAAAAACCTGACCCCGTGTTCGAAGAAAGGTTGTTGGCATTTCACCAATGCACTGGAAACTTTTAAAATTGTACGCGCACGCTGATCAAGCGCTTTAACGAGCCAGTTTGCATTGGACATGCAGTCTGAAACAAATGCCTTGGCCTCTTTGTTCTCACCTATTTCAGACAGTTCGTTCACATACTGCTCGTTCACCAGCACTTTAGGTAAGGTGTCGCTGTTTAATTCAACAGTCCATGTGCCAGCGCGACTTTTCTGGATAAAAATGTCCGGTACAACCGGCTGCACATCCTGATTGCCATATGCAAGACCTGGTTTGGGGTTTAGCACCCGTATCTCTTTGATCATGTCCGCCATGTCGTCTTGATCAACGCCGCACATCCGTTTTAAAGTGCTCAGCTCACGCTTGCCAAGCAGATCAAGATTTTCCACGAGTGTTTGCATGGCTGGATCATATCGGTCCTGTTCGATCAATTGTATCGCCAAACATTCAGATAAGCTGCGGCAAAACACACCGGATGGTTCCAGTTTTTGCAGTTTGTTTAACGTAGCATCAACTGTTTCGGTTGGTGCGCCAAGCCGCTCTGCAACATCAGATGTGATGTCAGCTGGTATATAACCAGCCTCGTTAACTGCATCAATCAAGTGTGTTGCAATAAAGCGTTCAATGCCTTCAGGCAGCATAACAGCCATTTGCCTCAACAAGAAATCATGCAGGTTTTCTTCACCCTCCAGGGTCTGATCCAGGCCGCGGTCATCAAATCGACCGCTGCCGCCCTTGATTGTGCCGCCGCCCTCATATGTCAAACCAGATGACAAGCCGCCGCTGCCATCAGCGCGGTCAGAAACGGCATCATTATTGTAGACGTTTGTTTCAAGGTTTGCGTCCAGTGCGCTGTCAGCAGAACTGTTGGTGTCTAGTCCGCTATCCATGCTGCGGTCTGCGGCAATAATGCCGTCGTTCCCGGGGCTGTCGCCGTAATCGTTTGTTTCGTTACCACCTTCGCGGATGCCTTCATCGGTTTGTGTGCCGCCGCGCTCGCCGCCTTCCGAGGTGCCGCTTTCGCTTGCCTCACCCACTTCAAGAAACGGGTTGCGCTCAACCTCACCTGATACATAGTCGACAAGCTCGAGGTTTGATAATTGCAACAGCTTGATTGCCTGTTGCAACTGCGGCGTCATTACCAGTTGTTGACTTTGCCTGAGGTCAAGTCTGGGGGTTAATGCCATATGCTTGCCCCCTACAGACTGAAGCTGTCGCCCAGATACACACGGCGGACATCTTCGCTTTTAAGAACGGCTTCAGCGTTACCTTCAAACAGAACATGACCATCATAGATAATGAAAGCCCGATCAATTATGTCCAAGGTTTCGCGCACATTATGGTCGGTGATTAGAACGCCAATACCGCGGTCTTTCAGGTGTGCTGTCAGGTCGCGAATATCTGCTATTGCAATAGGGTCAATGCCGGCAAATGGCTCATCAAGCAACACAAAGCTTGGTCTTGCAGCAAGTGCGCGCGCAATTTCGCAGCGTCGGCGTTCGCCGCCAGATAACGCAAGTGCTGGTGTGTTGCGCAGGTGAGTGATTGAAAACTCTTCAAGAAGTTCGTCCACCATTGCGTTGCGCAAAGCGCGGTCTGGTTGAATAACCTCCAGCACAGCGCGTATGTTTTCTTCAACAGTCATGCCGCGAAAAATGGATGTTTCTTGTGGCAGATATCCAATCCCAAGGCGTGCACGCCGGTACATCGGCATGTGGGTAATGTCGCGGCCATCCAGCTCAACACGGCCATGGTCTGGCGCAATAAGGCCAGTGATGCTGTAAAAGCATGTAGTTTTCCCAGCCCCGTTCGGTCCCAACAAACCAACCACTTCACCGCGATTAACTTTTAACGATATGTCGCGTAGCACTGGTCGACCATTATAGGATTTGCCGATACCCTGAACACACAAACCTTCACTGTCAGCTGTGTTAGCTGCGTCATTGATGCTGCTATCTTTACCCATTTTGGATGTCATCTGTACTTTGTCTCATTCCGGTTCGGCGTCATGGTTCGTTATTGGCTTAATTTGTGCATACCAAATGTCAATAAATCATGAACAACACGTCTGTGCCAGTGAAAAGGGTACATTTTAAGGCAATTGTGAGCAGATAAATGATTGTTTATACTATTTTATCCGATTGGTGAGCTTCAGAGTGAGGTTCGCTTACTTGTCTGTGCCATCATCAGGTTTGGCAGGAACAGAGAAGCTGCCGCGGACCCGCCCATTTGCACCGCCAGCATCCTGACCATCAAGTTTTGCAAGGCCGCTTACTAAATCAAACTCCAGTCTTGAGCCTTTCAGCTCAGAGCCGCCCTGGTCAAAGCTTACATCACCGCCAACAGTGATTAGTTGGCGATCAACATCGTAAATACCCCAATCGCCAGTAAGCGTCTCAGTTTCAGAGGTTACGCTGAACTTTCCTTGTGCGTCCAACCGGGAAATGGCGGGGTTTGTGTCGCCGGAATCAAGTTTGTAGAACACTGTAATGGTGTCTGACCTTAGCAGTAGCTTGCCCTGAGTGACTTGCACAGCACCACTAAAAATAGCACGCCCTTGTTTTTGCTGCATCTCAAGCCGTTCAGCGGAAATATCAAGCGGTTGACGCGTATCATGGTCTTTCAGAATAGACTGTGCCACTGCGGTTGTATTAAAGGCCAAGGCGATAGAGAAGACAGCAAAAATACGCCTCAATGGTTGCGCGCCTATCGTCTGTATTTTTTGCACTTTCTGTGTCATCGCTTGTCCTCTGAGTTGCCGTACATGAGCAATGTTAATTTATACTATGGTCTTTTAGGTACTATATGTACGTTGACGCCGCCGTCAAAAACGGCTTCTTTCGCTTCAACATTTAATGCCATGCGCGCTGCTGTCAACTCACCTAGTTCAGACTGTCCTTTGACAGCGCCCTGACCTGTTGCTGTGCGTGTTTTCAGATCAACCTCAGCGCCTGCCATTTCGAGGGAATACCCGTTTCCGGTGGCAAGGTTTACACCGCCAACTAGCGAAAGGCTGTTGTCTTTTGTGCGGTATATACCAGTGCGGGCTGTCACGGTTGCTGGATTGTTTGGTCCAAGTTCCATTTCGGCGTCAATGTTGGACAGACGCACACGTGGTGCATTGGGGTTGTCTTGTTCACCTGCGGTGGCGTGAATACGAAACAGGCGGTCCTTGGTGTCAGTGCCGACATAGCGCATATTTGTCATGCGAATGATATCATCTGAACGCGCCACATCATCCTGAGACAATGTAAAGCTTACTTCTGTGTCATTCAACAAAGGCCAACCTGCTGTCACAAGGCCGAGAATAACAGCCCCAACAGGCAAAAAAATCTGCATGAAGCGAATGAATGCATCCCACTGTGAAATATGTTGAGACGTGTTTTCCGGCCGCAGGTTTGCAAGCGCAAGTGCGCGGGCTTGCTCCGGGCTGGTGTAGTGATCTTTAACCGCTTTATTCACGTCGCCTGTCTCTCTTCTCGGCTTTCTCTAGTGTGAGAAAATATCCATTTCGTAAAAGCCAGCCAAATCCATATCGGCACGTGTGGCAAGAAATGCAAATGCGGCTTCTGCGATCATGGTACGGCCTTCACGTTCAAGCATCATATCCAGCTTGTTTTTCAGTTTGTGCAGATACAATACATCCGATGCAGCATATGACATCTGTGCTTCTGAAATTTCGTCTGCACCCCAATCACTGGATTGCTGTTGTTTATCAAGTGTTACACCTGCCAGCTCCGCACACAGATCTTTCAGGCCGTGCCTGTCTGTGTATGTGCGTACCAGTTTGGAGGCAATTTTGGTGCAGTAAATCGGTGCGGTTTGCACGCCTAGATATTGTTTCATCACGGCAACATCGAACCGTGCAAAATGGAATATCTTTACCACATCAGGATTTGTCATCAGGGCTTTCAAGTTGGGTGCGTCGTATGCCCCTTTTTTGAAGCGCACCAGATGGGCGTCGCCGTCACCGGCAGAAAGCTGGACAACACAAAGGCGGTCGCGGTGCGGGTTCAAACCCATGGTTTCGCTGTCTACCGCTACACTACCAGTAAAAGACAGATTATCAGGTAGGTCGCCTTCATGAAAATATATTGCCATATGTCTCGCCTCAACTATCGATTTGCACCATTATAACAAGCCTTATGGCAGAATAAAGGTGACGTTGAAACAACGATGTATCCTGCCCATGCAATTTTGAAGTCTTGGCAAGCGCTGTAAATACGCTAGGTAACAATGTGGGAAAAATCACATGGGCGAATGAAGGGCAAACGATGGCTGAAAACGCGGCAAGCAATAATGATATGCTAAAGATTATGCAAAGCCTACATGATGCAGGTGGCAAGTCTGCACAAGTTCCGGCTGGATGGACACAGGGCCGTGCTTTATACGGGGGGCTTGTGGCGGCACTCGCGGCGGACGCCATGGCCTTGGCTGTAGAAAATCCACGCCCTCTTCGCTCCCTGATGGTGAATTTTGTAGCGCCAGCTTCTGATGGCACACTGAATGTACATGCATCTGTGCTGCGCGAAGGTCGTTCTGTGGTGCAAACCCGCGCGGATGTTGTGAGCGAAGATGGTGCGGTTTACTGTGCTGCAAGTGCAGCGTTTGGCGGCAGTCGTCCAGGTGTGGTGGTAAAACCCAATGCACCAAAAGAATTGAAGCCGCGTAACAGTGTGCCTGCTCTCGGTAATAACACGCGGCCATTGCCGAGCTTTCTGGGTAACTTTGATATCCACTGGACGGGTGGCGCTATCCCGATGACAGGCAGTATGGACCGCACAACATCTATGTGGGTGCGCCACAAATGCGACATGAGCGCATTTCCGGCCGCCAAAATTATTGCAATTGCGGATATGCCGCCGCCGATCGTGCTCAGCCATTATAGTAAACCGGCCATGGCAAGTTCACTGTCCTGGTCGCTCGAATTTCTTGTGCCACCAGAAGAAGTTTTGAGCGAATGGTTCTTTCTTGAGTTTGAGCTGGATGCTGCTGCAAGCGGGTACTCACAGCAAACAGGCAGCATCTTTGACGAAGACGGTACCCTTGTTGCTGTTTCCCGTCAGTGTATGGTGTATTTCGAGTAGCTAGAAAAACAAGCAACAGGGGAATGCAAATGAGCTGGAAAATATGTGTGGCCTTTGGCCTTTTGGTCATTGTTTTGTCTGCCGTTATTTTTCCCATTTTTCCTGCTGAAGGTGCAGGTTATGCGCCCGGATACGGCGCGCCGGTTTATGCCTTCGAGATGGCACAGTCTGTTGAAGACCTGATCGCTGTTTTCGGTACACTGGATGACCCTGCGCGCCCTGCGCGTATTGCAGCGATGGACGCGGGGAATTATTGGGATTTCCCGTTTATGGCAGCATACGGCGCCTTTCTTGCTACCTTCTTCTTGGCAGTGCGCACGCAAACGGGCCAGAAAATGTGGTCTGTTTTTGTTGCCATTGCCGTACTGTCCGCGCTCGCTGATGTGGTGGAAAACAACATCCTGTTGGGGCTGACAGCAAACCTTGAAGCTGCTCAAAACCTGCATTTGCTAGCATACCCCGTATGGACAAAGTTCTTGTCGCTTATGGTGGTGGGTGCAGCCGCCGGGTTTTACATGTTCAAAAGCCAAACAGGCCTGCTTTGGAAAGTGCTGGGTACGCTCACAAGTATAGGCGCGCTTAGTGTGCTCGCCGCCTTTTATGCGGCAGATGTTTACGGTGCCATTGCCGGTGCTGGTCTCGGCGTGTGTTGGCTTGTTATGCTTGTGTTTGCCTTCTCGCAGGCGCGAAAAGCATCGCAATAGTGGCAAGAAACATTCATTTCGTTATTTTGAATAAGAAGAATTCTTTTTTCGACCATAGTTAGGTTTTAAATTATTGGCCGTTACTTCAGGTTCAACCGCAGGCTCAATAGTTATAGTTGGTTCTTTTGTTTCGATTTTAGGTTGGAAGAAAAGCACAGCAGCAAATTTGTATAGAATTGAGGCACCAATAGAGAGAACAATTCCTATTTCTATACTGCTAAAAAGATACTTACCCATAAAATAAAAGCCCAACAGCACAAAACCTAGTTCAGTCAGGTCAGCTTTGGTATTCATATGCAACGTAGTGAAGCAGTGCGGGCATGTTAGTGTAGCGTTGGTGTTAATAAGCTTGCTGATTTTAACATCGGTAGAATTTTTGCACTTTGGGCATTTCTTAATCATATAAATACAGTATTCAGTGTTTATACACGATGCAATCATGAAATTTAGTGAGCACAAATGGTCGAAAATAACACACCAGCACCGCGTGAAATAGCTGACCGTCAACTGGTTGCGTATAACGCACATGATATTGATGCTTTTATGGCATTGATCGCCGAAGGTGCCGTGCTTGCAGACCTTTCAACCGGTGAAGTGAGCGTGAAAGGCCATAATAATATTCGCGATTTTTACTGTGCACGCTTCGGCGATAACCCGGACTTGCACTGTGAGGTGCACAACCGCATGGACCTCGGCGATTTCGCTATTGACTATGAAACTGTAACCGGGTTGCCTGGTGGCGCGGTGGACATCATTGCTATCTATGAAGTGAAAAACGGGCTGATCCAGTCAATCAAGTTTGCGCGCCAAGCTAAAACATAAAGCTAACCAATCCTTCATTAGTTCCCTTAATCGGCTGAATAGACAAAAAAGTCGGACGGCTGATCATTGTCATCGTGCACGCTTTTCGTAGGATGCAAGGCATTAATGCCACGTAAAAATTAATCAAAAGATTGAAGCAACTTATCAAGCCGCCTCTAGGGTTTGGGAACGGTGTTCTACCTGGAGTTTTATAAAAGGTGCACGGGTCGCTGGATAATAAGTTGAAACCGCTAGTTGGAGGGTTTGCAAGTTAAGTTGCGAACAAAAAGTATGAACAAAACTGAAGACATGACAACGTTTCAAAAGCTAGCCTTGAATGGTTTAATGTTTATCCTCGCTGCAGTTGTTTTTACTGTCACTTTCGGTGACAAAGTGCTGAGTGAAAGCAACAAAAGCTTTGCTGGTGAGGCTGTGTCTGCTGAAGGGCATATACGCGTACCTGAAAACTTCAGGACAGATTATGTTTTAATGGGCTCCTGGTCGGTTGCGGGTGATGCCGACACGGGCGGTGAAATTGGTCTTCACATTGTTTATGCACCAAAAAACGCTGTGACCGCATACCGTGAAACTGGTGCGTTCCCGGACGAAACAGTGATTGTTAAAGAGCTATTTACAGGCGAGACAGAGTTTCTAACAACAGGCGAAGCAACACGTGCAAAAGACCTTGTTGGTTACTTTGTCATGGTGAAGGATGATAAAAACAGGTTTCCGGATAACCCATTGTGGGGTGAAGGCTGGGGCTGGTCTTTCTTTGAGGGCAAAACTCCCAATAAGACAATATCAACAGACTATAAATCAGATTGTCTAGCGTGCCATGAGCCAGCACGTGAGACCGATTTTATTTATACAAACGCATACCCTGTTTTAAAGAAATAACGAGGTAAGATATGCCAGAGCCAGTGATTGCCGACACGAAGCCACTAGCAACAGAGTTAGTTGAAGGTAAAACCTACTTTTTCTGCACATGCGGCAAGTCTAAAACACAACCTTTTTGTGATGGTTCACATAAAGGCAGCGATTTTATGCCTCATAAATTTACTGCTGAGAAAACAGGCACCGCATACCTTTGTATGTGTAAGAAAACCGGGAATGTACCGTTTTGTGATGGTACGCATAACAGCATTTAATCGGGTGTAATTTAAAATAGTAAAGAACACTATCGCATTGCATGTACCTGAGCCTATACGCTTAGTGTGCTCGCCGCCTTTTATGCGGCAGATGTTTACGGTGCCATTGCAGGTGCTGGTCTCGGCGTGTGTTGCCTTCTCGCAGGCGCGAAAAACATCAGCAGCGTAAGGGCAACATTTATAAGAATTTGCCTACGGCTCCAGAGTGACCTGGTATGTCATGCTGCCAAAATCTATCGTGAAAGACTGTGTGGCCATCAGCATATCTGAGCCTAGTATGGCAATATCCGCTGCTGCTTCATCCAGCTTTTCATTTGCAATCACGATGTCTTTAAATGTGACAGGCTTGTTTGCAACCTTCAGGGTTAGTTGGGGCAATCTTGTTGCTTGTGACTGAATGGCCCCGCCAACGCCTGTTATCGTGCGATCGAACGATTCAAGGTTTGCATGTTCACTGCTGTTCAGATGTTCCATAAAGAGCATGGTGAGTGAGCTTTTAGACGCGCCAGAGTCCAGAAATGCAGGAAATGCTTTGTCGTTGTATGCCACCTGTATTGCCATGCCGCCTTTGTGCCACAAGGTATTACCCGTTTGTTCCTCTTGTAATGTAACTTGTGTTCCGAGAAGAAGTTCCTGAGCGCTGTTCCTCCAGCCAATGCGTCCAGCCGCCGTAAACACAGGCAAGCCTATAATGCCATCGACAAAATAAGCGCCATCAGCAAACGTAAGTTGCTTATCCGGTAGAACAAGAAACAGCACATTCTTAAAACGCATTGTCCCAATGTTTATGGTGCTTGCCAAGGCAAGTTTACCAGATACATCTTCAGTAACAGTGCCAACAGACACAGAGCCATCAAGGAATTTCATTTCTGCTTTAAGTGCCTGACTTTCTGCTATCACAGATATCTCTGCGCCGGTGTCGACAATCATAGGGATGTCGTTACCGGCAATTTCAATATTTGTTCGCTTTTGATTTGCTATGTCTGTTCGTATCGTAACAACAGTGCCGATTTCACCAACGCGCTGAATGGGCGGTGTGCTGGCGGCTATCTTTGCCAATTCAGTTGCGTCTCTCATCTCCTGTGTTGCTTCAGTTGGCGCCAGGTCAATCGATGTTTGTAGTGCCAATGCTGCTTTTGCATATTTGGTTTGAGCAAAGTAACTTTGCCCAAGTTGCTGATGTGCAAAAATACGCATACTTAGCGGTGCGGTAGGGTGATCTTCGATCCATTGCTCAAGTTTGAATACTCTGTTTTCACCCGACTGTGTTCTGCTGTTAAAGAAGGCCTGCGAAAGAAGATGTTCAGCCGAATAATCATCAGCACTTTCCAAGAGTTTTTTTAATGTTACGGGGTTTTCATCTAAGCGCGCGGCTTTTAGGTCTGCGTCAGTGATTTTGGGTTCTTTTGCATAAGCAATTTCACCGCCCCAAAGCCCAAGTAAGATTGAAAGAACGATGGCTTTCATGTGCATTGCTCACTCCCCCTTTTTGTCACAACCAGCTAACGCTCTGGCGTTGCCTTGCATGCACACAGCGTTCAGTTGATATAAAGATATGGTAATGTGGGTATAAGAAATAAAGGGCACTTAAACTAAAGTGCAGAGATATGGTGGTGCCCTGAAGAAGACTCGAACTTCCACGTCCATAAAGGACACTAGCACCTGAAGCTAGCGCGTCTACCAATTCCGCCATCAGGGCACACTAGAATTGGGTATCGGGATTTAGCGCGCCGCCCTTTGCCTGTCAAGCGTCGTAACGATAGTGACCCGTTCGCGTATAAAGTTAAATAATGCCAGCGCCGATCAAGCCAAATAGGGCCACACCCAACACTACGCGGTACACCACAAAAACAGTCATGTTTGCGCGCGTGAGCCAGCGCATCAGAAAATGAATTGCCAGCAAGGCTGACACAAATGACAGCAGCGCGCCAATGGCGGCATCACCTGCCAGTGCAGTGTTTGCTTCCTCAATCGCTTTGATGGTGACGGCTGTTCCTGATGCCAAAATGGCAGGGATGGACATCAGCATGGAAAAGCGCGCTGCTTCCGTGCGGGAAAAGCCAAGTGCCCGCGCAGCCGTCATAGTCACACCTGATCGGCTGGTACCGGGGATAAGCGCAAGTATTTGTGCAAAGCCCATGATAAGTGCAGGCTTTATGGCGAGGCTGTCCAGTGTTTTGGTAGTCGCGCCGCGCTTATCGGCCCAATATAGCAGTATGCCAAATATGATCGATGTGCTTGCGATTACCTCTGGTGTGCGCAGGGCATCGTTGGCGTCTGTTGCGACCATAAGACCGCCAACAATCACCATTGGAATAGTTGCGATCACCAGACACCAGAACATAGTTGTGTAGTTTGTGCCTTCAATTGCTCGCCGTGCAGGTGCAATACCGACACTGCCAAATGCTGCCAGCGCAATGCCGCGTGTATCTCGCCAAAAATATAATAGCACAGCAGCCAGCGTGCCAACATGCACCGCCACATCCATCAACAGTCCTTGGTCGGGCCAGCCGGTTAGTACAGGCACAAGAATCAGATGCCCAGAGGAGCTGATAGGTAGAAATTCTGTGATGCCTTGCACGAGTGCCAGCGCGAGAAGGTGCATAAACGCCACGGTGTGTCCCCTTGGTTGCGTAAAGTACATGTTTATTATGTGTAGCGGCTGTGCGCACTAACGCCACACATTTTTGTCGATTCGCATCCACGCATCTTGTATTTCAGGTCATTTTCAATATAGAAAATCCAAAATGGTACAATTTTGGTACTAAAAATATATTGAAATCACCTTCATTACTACTATTTCTTCAATATCAATTAAAATATAGGTCATATATATTGACTTATTTAGTATTTTAGGCTGGTTTATTTTATTTTTTGAACATATAATGCGCATAAATTTGAGTATACGCATTAATATTACGTTCAATTGTAAATAAAATAGCATTTAGGGCGGCAGGTTTTCTGTCAACTTGATTGGATTGGACGTTTGATACTGATTAAAGGGCAAAAAATGGCCGATGATTTGTTGAAGTTTGTATCTATTGAGCAGGAAATGCCAAGTAAGCGTGTCGCTGCTGATCGCCGGTTGGATTTTTCCGAGATATATGCGGAATATGTACCTGATGCCGCTAAGGAACAGTCCAGTCGTTGTAGTCAATGCGGTGTACCTTTCTGTCACATTCATTGTCCGCTCGGTAACAATATCCCTGACTGGTTGCGCTTAACGGCAGAAGGTCGTCTTGAAGACGCCTACGAGATGGCGGCGTCAACGAACAATATGCCTGAAATCTGCGGCCGCATCTGCCCGCAAGATCGTCTATGTGAAGGCAACTGCGTGATCGAGAAAGATTTCAGTTCTGTAACAATAGGCAGCGTTGAAAAATACATCGCTGACACTGCGTGGGATAACGGTTGGATAAAACCTATCAAGCCACGTGCTGAACGCAGTGAGAGTGTCGGCATTATTGGTGCTGGCCCTGCTGGTCTGGCAGCGGCAGAAGAGCTGCGCACTGCCGGGTTTCAGGTTCATATATATGACCGTTATGACCGTGCTGGTGGCTTGTTGGTTTATGGTATTCCAGGTTTCAAGCTGGAAAAAGATGTAGTTGGTCGGCGCACTGGTCGCCTTGAGCAATCCGGTATTACATTCCATATGGATTTTGAAGTTGGCCGTGATGCCAGCTTGTCTGACCTGCGGGAAAAGCACGACGCCATTCTAATTGCTACAGGCGTGTATCGTTCGCGCGGCCTTAAAATACCAGGTGTAGGCCTTGGCAATGTGCGTGAGGCGCTGGATTATCTGGTGGCGTCCAACCGAAAAGGTTTTGGCGATAAAGTCCCTGAGTTTGATGACGGTAGCCTAGACGCAAATGGTAAGCATGTGGTTGTTGTTGGCGGTGGTGATACGGCGATGGACTGTGTGCGCACTGCCGTTCGTCAAGGCGCGAAGTCTGTAAAATGCTTGTATCGCCGGGACAGGGATAACATGCCCGGCTCTGCGCGTGAGGTGAAAAACGCAGAAGAAGAAGGCGTGGAATTTGTTTGGCTTTCGGGCCCTGAAGCGTTTGATGGTGATAACACTGTCAAAACGGTGAGGGCTTACAAAATGAGGCTTGGGGCCGCAGATGTAACCGGGCGACAAGCACCGGAGCCTGTGCCTGACAGTGCGTTTACCCTTGAATGTGATCTGGCGATTTTAGCACTTGGTTTTGAGCCAGAAAACCTGCCAGCTTTGTTTGGAGCGCCTGAGCTGCGTGTTAGCCGTTGGGGTACTGTAACCGTTGACCACCAGAGCATGATGACCAACCTTGATGGTGTTTTTGCGGCTGGTGATATCGTACGCGGTGCATCGCTTGTTGTGTGGGCGATACGGGACGGGCGGGATGCTGCGAATGCGATCATGAAGCGGCTCACTGCAAGCCAAACTAAAAAACAAGAAGTGGCAGCATAAGTATGAAAGCCGAGGATACTTTGATGAACCGTTTCAACAATCATATTCCAGGCCCGCAAGGACTGTATGACCCAAGTGAAGAACGCGATGCATGCGGCGTTGGTCTTGTTGCCGCGATTGATGGCAGGCCAAGTCGCGACGTTGTATTGCGCGGCATTGAAGCACTGAAGGCTATATGGCACCGCGGCGCAGTTGATGCTGACGGCAAAACCGGTGACGGCGCGGGGATCAACCTTGAGATACCGCAGGAATTTTTTAAGGAGCATGTCAGCGCCACAGGGCACGAGTTGAGCGAAGGCCGGTTAGCCATTGGTATGGCGTTTTTACCGCGTGTTGATTTGGCGGCACAGGAAACATGCCGCACGATTGTTGAAACTGAAATTCTGAATTTTGGCTATACAATTTATGGCTGGCGACAAGTGCCGGTTGATGTGTCGGTTATTGGTGAAAAAGCAGAAGCTACACGTCCCGAGATTGAACAGATTATGATCGAAAACTCGAAAGGTGTGGATGAAGACACGTTCGAGCGCGAGCTATATATCATTCGTCGCCGGATTGAACGTGCAGCCATTCAAGCGCAAGTGCCGGGGTTTTATGTGTGCTCACTTTCCTGCCGATCTGTAATATATAAGGGATTGTTTCTGGCTGAGCAGTTGGCAACATTTTATCCTGATTTGCAGGATGAGAAATTTATCTCGTCTTTTGCGCTTTACCATCAACGGTATTCAACGAACACTTTTCCGCAGTGGTGGCTGGCACAGCCTTTCCGCATGATTGCCCACAACGGGGAGATCAACACTATTCGCGGCAATACCAACTGGATGAAAAGCCACCAAATCCGTATGGCGTCTATTGCGTTTGGTGAAAACTCCGAGGACATAAAGCCCGTAATACCGAAGGGTGCCTCTGACTCTGCCGCACTTGACTCTGTATTTGAAGTGATGGTGCGCGCCGGACGCTCTGCGCCTATGGTGAAGACCCTGCTTGTGCCTGAAGCATGGTCCAACAAACCAACAATGCCAGCGGCTCACCGCGCCATGTATGCTTACACCAATTCTGTTATGGAACCATGGGACGGTCCTGCCGCTCTTGCGGCATGCGATGGACGCTGGGTTGTAGCTGGTCTGGACCGAAACGGACTGCGACCCATGCGCTATACAGTCACGAATGATGGTTTCCTGCTTGTTGGCTCTGAAACAGGCATGGTTGTTGTCGATGAAGATACAGTGCGAGAAAAAGGACGGCTTGGACCGGGGCAGATGATTGCTCTCGACCTTAAAGAAGGTCGTTTTTATCATGACCGCGAGATCAAGGATCGCCTGTCGTCCTCGCAGCCGTTTGAAGAATGGGTAGATGACATCAAATCAATTGATGAACTTCCGGGTTACAAGGGTCCGGAAGGCTCTACTTATAAAAGCGATGAACTGCGTACACGCCAGGTAATGGCAGGCCTTACGCACGAAGACCTTGAGCTTATTCTGCAGCCACAAGTCATGACCGGTAAAGAGGCGATTGGCTCGATGGGTGATGACACCCCGCTTGCTGTATTATCGTCCCAGTATCGCAATCTGTCACACTATTTCCGGCAAAACTTTAGTCAGGTAACAAATCCGCCTATCGATAGCTTGCGTGAACACCGCGTAATGAGCCTGAAAACGCGTTTTGGCAATTTTGCTAACGTGCTTGATGAAGGGCATACACAATCAGGTGCGATTGTGCTCGACAGCCCGGTGATTTCGAACCGGGAATGGTCCACGCTCATCCAGCATTTTGATGACCAAGCTGAAGTGATTGACTGCACATTTGAGGCTGATGGCGGAAAAAATGCATTGAGGGCTGCTCTGCAACGTATTCGCCGTAAAGCGGAAGACGCTGTGCGCGAAGGGCGCGGCCACATATTTTTGTCAGACGAAAACATTAGCGAAAAACGAGCGCCAATCCCAATGATTCTGGCGACAGGTGGGTTGCATACACATCTGGTAAATCAGGGCTTGCGTACTTTTACCAGCCTTAATGTACGTGCTGCTGAATGTCTGGACCCACATTATTTTGCGGTTCTAATTGGTGCAGGTGCAACGACGGTAAATGCATATTTGGCGCAAGATACAATTGCGGAACGTCATACCAAAGGACTGTTTGGCAACTATGATCTGACCACATGTATTAACCGCGCGATTGAAGCCATCGATCAAGGCTTGTTAAAAATCATGTCCAAGATGGGTATATCCGTTGTGTCTAGTTACCGCGGCGGTAACAATTTTGAAGCGCTGGGGCTTTCTCGTGCATTAGTTGCTGAATTTTTCCCCGGCATGCCCACTAAAATATCGGGTATTGGCTTATCCGGCGTGCAGCAGAAAATTATTGAGCAACATAACCGAGCGTACAATCAAACAAGCCCAAGCCTTCCGATTGGTGGCCTGTATCGTTTCCGCATAGGCGGAGAGGTGCACAGTCATGATGGTCAGCTTATTCATCTGCTCCAAAGTGCGGTTGGCAGTGACAACTATGCAAAATACCTGAATTATTCACGTGGGCTTGCAAGCATGCCACCTGTGAATCTGCGTGATTTACTGGATTTCAAGCGACCTGATGAAGCTGTGCCGCTTGATACTGTCGAATCAATAACTGAGCTCCGCAAGCGGTTCATTACACCGGGCATGTCTCTTGGTGCTTTGTCAAAAGAAGCACATGAAACACTGGCAATTGCGATGAACCGTATCGGCGCCAAATCCGTCTCGGGTGAGGGCGGTGAAGACAAGCGTCGCTACACACCGTTTGAAAACGGTGATAATGCCAATAGTCCCATCAAACAAATTGCGTCAGGGCGTTTCGGCGTTACCGCCGAATATTTGAATGCATGTGATGAACTAGAGATCAAGGTCGCACAAGGTGCAAAACCAGGGGAAGGTGGACAATTGCCGGGCTTTAAGGTCACGGATATGATTGCCAAGCTTCGCCATTCAACACCGGGCGTTACGCTCATTTCGCCGCCACCGCATCATGATATTTATTCTATCGAGGATTTGGCGCAGCTCATATATGACCTCAAGCAGATAAACCCGCGCGCTAAAGTATGTGTAAAGCTGGTTTCAAGTGCAGGTATTGGCACTATTGCCGCAGGTGTAGCAAAGGCGCATGCAGATGTTATCCTGATTTCTGGGCATTCTGGGGGAACAGGTGCGAGCCCGCAAACCAGTATCAAATATGCTGGTACACCGTGGGAAATTGGCCTCGCTGAAGTTAATCAGGTGCTGACGCTTAACAACCTACGACACCGGGTTGTGCTGCGCACAGACGGCGGCATCAAAACCGGCCGTGATGTTGTTATCGCCGCGATGCTTGGTGCTGAAGAATACGGTGTTGGGACAGCTGCACTCGTTGCTATGGGCTGTATTATGGTGCGACAGTGCCACTCAAACACATGCCCTGTTGGTGTGTGCACACAAGATGAAGCGCTACGTGCCAAGTTTGATGGTTCACCTGAAAAAGTGGTGAATTTATTTAGCTTTATTGCTGAAGAAACGCGGGAAATCCTATCTGAGCTCGGTGTTGAAAAACTGGAAGATATCATCGGCCGAACCGACTTGTTGCATCAGGTCAGTAGAGGTGCCGCACACCTGGATGATTTGGATCTAAATCCATTGCTGGTGCAGGTGGCGGGCCGCAACTATAGATCAGTATGTACCATTGAGGGGCGTAACCCTGTGCCAGATACGCTGGATGCGCAGATGTTAAACGATGCGCGCGCTGTTTTTTCTCGCGGCGAAAAAATGCAGCTCACATATTCTGTTCGCAACACACTGCGTGCAATAGGGACACGTTTTTCGAGCGAGATAACGCATAAATTTGGCATGACTGGGCTTAATCCTAATCACGTGACAGTAAGACTGCGTGGTTCTGCCGGTCAGTCACTCGGTGCGTTTGCTGTTCAAGGCCTCAAGCTTGAAGTGTCTGGCGATGCTAACGATTATGTAGGCAAAGGATTGTCTGGTGGCACCATTGTGGTCAGGCCGTCTAATCGTGCTTCTTTTAGCTCTCACGATAACACCATTATCGGAAACACAGTGTTGTACGGTGCAACATCGGGCAAACTGTTCGCGGCGGGCCAAGCGGGAGAAAGATTTGCAGTGAGAAACTCTGGTGCAAATGTTGTTGTAGAAGGCTGCGGTGCTAATGGATGCGAGTATATGACAGGTGGTACAGCGGTTATTCTCGGTGCTGTTGGCGATAATTTCGGTGCTGGTATGACAGGCGGCATGGCTTTTGTCTTTGATGAGGAAAAGAGTTTTGAAAATAGCGTTAACGAAGAAACCGTTCTTTATAATCGTTTGGAGAATGCGCACTGGGAAACAGTGCTGAAAGTCTTGATTGAAGAACATTATGCTGAAACCGATTCGCGCTGGGCTGGCAGTTTACTTGCTAACTGGGATGCTAAACGCGGTGACTTTTGGCAGGTGGTACCAAAAGAAATGATTAACCGGCTCGACTTTCCTGTTCAGGAGCCGCTGATTGAAGGTGAAACCGCCTTATCGGCATAGAAAAATATGTAATCAACGCACATAGATGATTGGCGGTTCTTCCTTCATGGGGTATGAGGAAGGTATGCCTATTTTGTATCACCATTGGCTTAGCCCGGCTGCGCGTTTCGTTCGTGTGCTTCTTCTCGAGAAGCGCATTGATTTTACGTTGCGTTTGGAAAAAGAATGGGAGCGCCGACCTGCTTTTTTGGCTCTTAACCCTGCTGGTGAGGTTCCTGTTCTGGTGATGGATGACGGTAATACCTATTCAGGTGTTATGGCGATTGCTGAATATATTGAGGAAATTGTGCCTGAGCCGCCTTTGCTCATCGGTGATGCTGACGCCCGGTATGAAGCGCGGCGTCTTGTTGGCTGGTTTCACACCAAACTGGGTAGTGAAGTATCGCGGCATGTTGTGTCCGAGAAATTATTCAAGCGCTTTCTTGGTATCGGTGAGCCTGATTCTGAAGCTATTCGCTGTGCGTCTCATAACCTGAAAACGCACCTGAAATATATTTCCCATCTCACTGAACGCCGCCACTATTTGGCAGGTGCACAGTTTACAATGGCTGACGCAGCAGCAGCAGCGCATATATCGGTGATTGATTATTTCGGTGATATTCACTTTGAGGATTGGCCGCAAGTTAAGGAGTGGTACGTTCGCGTGAAGTCGCGCCGGTCTATTCGTGCCTTGCTGGAGGACCGCATCACTGGTTTGCGGCCGCCTGCCCATTACCAAGATCTGGATTTTTGACATGCCTGATCAGCTTGACATTCGTATGCGACTGGAAGTTGCTGCGAAAGAGCTGGGCTTTGACCAATTTGGCATTACCAGCGCGGCACTGAGTAGTGATATTGCTGATGGTATGCGACATTTTATTTCCAAAGGTCATCATGGTTCGATGGCGTGGCTGAATGAGCGATTGCATCACAGAGAAAACCCACAAAACCTGTGGCCTGAAGCGCAGTCTGTCGTCATGCTTGGCATGAATTACGGCCCCAAAGATGATCCGCGCAAACTATTAGGCGCAACAAGTTGTGGCAACATCTCGGTTTATGCGCGCGGTAAGGATTACCATGATTTAGTCAAGAAGCGACTTAAGGCATTGGCGCGCTTTATGGTTGCTGAATGGGATTGTGAACTAAAGGTGTTTGTCGACACGGCACCGGTACCTGAAAAACCGCTGGCAGCCCGTGCAGGCCTTGGGTGGCAGGGGAAACATACCAACATGGTCTCGCGTGAATACGGAAGCTGGCTGTTTCTGGGTGCCATCTATACCGATATGGAATTACCACTAGATGAACCCCATACTGACCAGTGTGGTAGCTGCCACGCCTGCATAGATGCGTGCCCAACGGATGCATTTCCAGCACCCTATCAGATTGATGCAAGGCGCTGTATTTCTTATCTGACCATCGAAAACAAAGGTCCAATACCGCAAGAGTTCCGCAAGGCAATGGGCAACCGCATTTATGGGTGTGATGACTGCCTGGCAGCATGTCCGTGGAACAAGTTTGCTCAAGCAGCAAGCGAAGCTGCTTTTCATGCGCGCGTGGAACTTGATGCGCCGCCCTTGTCTGATTTACTTGGTTTGGACGATGCGGCTTTCAGGCAGGTTTTTTCCGGTAGCCCAATTAAACGGATTGGACGCGATCGGTTTATCCGCAATGTTTTAACGGCAGCAGGGAATTCTGATGACCCTAGTTTGCGGTCTTTGGTTGAAGGTTTGCGCACGGACCCCAACCCTGTTGTGGCTGAGGCAGCTGACTGGGCTGCAGGCGAGTTGAAGGCGCTGCAGTGAGAAAGGTGTTGATTTTTGTTGTGTCAGTAACAGTGCTTCTGGGATGGCTGGACTACCGTATGCCAACTACACCGAGTGCTGTAATCGAGGTTACGGTTGTATCTGTTAATGATGCACCCAAAGGTAATGGTTGGCGGTATATCGCGGTGGCTTTTCCGGATGGTAGCGAGCGTACAATTGAGACGTTGGTGCCCTTTTTCTATCGTTCAGGATATGCAGCGTATGTTGCTGCTTATGAGCGCATATTGTTCCCTGATTTATATGATTTTATATCACCACCAGATTAATGAAGGCCTGTTAAATATCCTTTATCAGATCAAAAAATGTGCCGGTTCCGATATTGGCACCGCATATAATCAGGCCTACTTTTTTATTCGCGCATTTATCACGCAATGGGCCAATTAAGGCAGCCGTAGTCGCTGCGCCAGCAGGTTCAACAGCCAGTTTGAGGTCTTCAAACAGTATCTTCATGGCACGGCGCATTTCATCGTCTTCTATCAGTACAATGTCATCAATGAACTTGCGGCAAACGGCGTAACTATACGGCGCTGAATACGGCGCAGATAGCGAGTCGGCGATACTTTTAGGGCCACCTTCCAAAATGCCGGTTTTGCCGGTTTTAAAGGCTATCGCCATTGAGTTGGCGCCTACCGGTTCAACACCGTAAACGGTGCAGTTCGGATTTGCCTGTTTTACAGCGCAAGCAACACCGGACGCTAAACCGCCACCACCAATTGGAACGATTACAACATCCAGATCCGGGACTTGCTCCATAAATTCGGCGCCGAGTGTGCCTGTACCGAGAGTAATGTTTTCACCCTCGAATGGGTGAACGATCGTGCGGCCTTCGCTTTTCGCAACCTCAAGCATCATGTCCAGCACATCTGTTATGCTTTCTACCTGCATAACATCACCACCAAGGTCTTTTATAGCCTGCAGGCGCATGGGGTTGATTGTTTTGGGAACAATCACTTTTGCGTCTACGCCGTATGTTTTGGCCGCGAGCGCAACCGCAACACCGTGATTGCCGCCTGTACCGGCAACAATACCGCGCGCTTTGTCTTCTGCGCTCATAAATGAGACTTCAGTAAGTGCACCACGCGCTTTAAAAGAACCGGCTTTCTGAAACAGTTCAAGCTTGAGAACAGGATGACATTCAGTACCAACCAGCGCATCTTTTGTTGGACTTTCCCACGTTTGGGTAGGCGTAAGGCGCAAGTGCTGCCTTAATGTTTTTGCGTGAGCATGAAAAGCCGCCAAGTCTGGATATTTTAGGTCATATGTATTGTTTTCAGCCATAGTATTGCCCCGCTATTTTCGATTGCCCATACGGCAAAGCATAAAGCTCACCAAGGAAAACTGGCAAGGCAATAAATATTGGTCGGTAAGTTAGTGAAAGTTCACTTATTGCAAACGGAGGATAATTGTATCAGCTAATGTGGCGCCTTCACGAAGCACACCGCCTTTGTCGAATTTTGGCCACTGGCTGGATGCAACAAACATAATGCCGTTTAGAGTGCTCATACCAAGCGTAGGCTCATCAAAAACCGGTAAGCTTTGTGCCAGTGTTGTGACGCTTGAGACTGTATCACTGTCATTATTCAATTGAATTTCGATCATGCGCTGAGGTGATGTACCGTTCTGTATGGCAATGATTTTACCCTCATGTGAAAACAGGCCGTCAATACCTATTAGTGTGGCGTTGTCCGGCACACCATACAATGTTGCCGCACCCGTGTTAGCATTGACTTTCCATAAGCCACGGCCATAGTCGGCCATCAAAATTTCTGTGTCGTTAAGTGCAATAATGCCTTGCGGATTCATAAACTGCGCCGTTGTGGGTATTGCTTGAAGTGTGTCACCTTCAATGTTGTAAATTTTGCTACCAGCCGCATCAGCGACAAAAACGCTACCTGTATTGGTTATTGTTATATCCGCAACCTGTTGACCTTCCGAACCACCGGGAAGTGTCCATTTTTTTAGTAGTTTACCTGATAAAGGGTCAATTTTTACAACACCGGTGTCTTTGTTCTCGCTGTGTTGGGCGGGTGTTTGTGCAATTGAAGCGAACGTAGCGAATAAAGCTTGAGACGTTTTGTCGTAGGCAATACCAAAAAAACTGCCAAGATCATCCTTTGTGCCATCAAAAAGAACAGAAATGTTGCCCGTCGTATCAGCTTTCAGCAGCTCGCCTGAAACCACTGTACTGAAGAACATGTTACCACTGCCATCTGCCGCGATACCTTCAACCAATTTATGATGGGTTGGTATGCTTACTACTTCAGTTGTGACACCTGTTCGTGCAGCATTTTCTATGAATTTTTTATTCAAAGTTTCCCAGTTTTGTGTGGTCAGTTTTTCTTTGAGCTTTTCCTGTATAGCGCCGCCGGGGTTTACGCCGAGTTTTGTGAAACGCAGCGTTAGCGCGTGAGCCGTGTCTATATCATTGGTTTCAGCGGCTAAAAATATGGCATTGCTCAACAGTGCCGTGTTTGTTGGTCTTTCCTTGAGTGCCTGAAGCATTGCTTCAAGCGCAGTGTCAAGGTTACCAGCTCTAAAGGCTTTAATGGCTTCGGCGCGCATTTCCTGTGATCGGAGGAAAGCGGCGTCTGTCTCATGAACAGTAGTTTGTGCAGCCACAGTAGGCGCGCTGAGGATGAGGGTTATACAAAAAATAAAGTGTTTCATAAGACCAAACGTTTAATCATGAATGGCTCGGTGCCAATGCATGTGCGATGAGTTGAGACTGTGAACAGCCAAAATGTTACCGAAACCTGAATTACCGTCGCTTTAGGGGTTGATTGCCGCCTGTTTTGCGCATTGGTTTGCCTGACTTGTTTGGCCGTGAAGAAGCTCCACCTTTTGTTGGTTTGCCGGTGCGGCTTGACGAAGACTTTCCACGTGTGGGCCTGGCGTCTGGTCCCTTTGTATCTGTTGTACGTTTGCCTTTGTTCTTGCTTACCTTCTTCGGGCCTGCTTTTTTCGGTTGATCTCCGAACATTGCGGCACGTTTGCCTTTGGCCTTTTTGGGTTTGGTCGATTTAGCCTTGCGCGCAGCAACGGCTGGGCGTTTCTTTGGGTTTACCGATGCTTTTTTCTTCATGATTAACCGGAACGGGTGATCATGCATCACATCAATTTCGTAACCGAGCAAATCTTCGATGGCACGTAACAAACGGCCTTCGTTTTTACCGCAAAAAGTAAAAGCTTGTCCGCTTGCGCCGCCGCGAGCCGTGCGGCCAATGCGGTGGACATAACTTTCAGCTTCAACCGGCACATCAAAGTTAAAGATATGTGTAATGTCTTTTACGTCGATACCACGTGCGGCAACATCCGTTGCAACCAGAAAATCAAACTTGTCGCTTCGAAAGCCGTTAATGATCCGCTGCCGGATTTTTTGTGGTTTGTCTCCGTGAATGGCTTCTGCCATGTAGCCGCATTTGGATAAATATAATCCGATTTCGTCTGCATCGCGCCGCGTGCGTACAAATACGATCGACTTTTCCGGGCTTTCTGTTTCGATTAAGTGCTGCAGCAGTTCTTTCTTCAAATGCCCGGGAACATGCAGGACAGCATGCGCTAAATTGTCTGCGACGGTTGCTTCGCGAGCAACTTCAACAAGCGCGGGTTCTTGAAGAAGTGCTCCCATCAAAGACTTAATCGCATCACTTAGTGTTGCGGAAAACATGACTGACTGATGTTCTTTGATCAGCTTTGCATTGATTTTACGAACGTCATCCACAAACCCCAAATCCAACATACGGTCAGCTTCGTCCAGAACAAAGTAATCCACATCATCAAGAAATACATTGCCTTGCTTTAGATGATCCAGCAGGCGGCCAGGTGTTGCCACAAGGATATCTACACCGCGGCGCAGAATGAATGTTTGGGTGCGATACGGCGCGCCGCCGTATATTGTGCAGACACTTGCTTTCATGCCTGTTGACAGTTCTTTGATGCGATCCGTGGTCTGGATTGCCAGTTCGCGCGTTGGTGCAAGAATAACTGCGCGCGGCATGTGTGGTTTCGCGCGTTCGGTAAACATGGCTAGTTTTTCCAGAAGTGGGATAACAAACGCTGCTGTTTTTCCACTGCCTGTTTGTGCAACACCGATAAGGTCGCGACCAGTTAGAAGTGTCGGAATTGTTTCTTCTTGAATGGGTGTTGGTTTTGTAAAGTTTTGGTGCTCTAGCGCACGTTTCATCGGGGCACTTAAGCCGAGGAGCGAGAAATCAGACATATCAATTCCGTATCGGTTGAGGTGTGACTTGGCACTTTGAGTGACACCCGGGTTGCTTGCCGGACTTTCCGGCGCGTCCCAAATGTTTCCTAACCGTTCGGATACCTGCATACTATATGCATGCGGATAATTTCATGGTTGCACGACATCGTGCGGAAATTTGGCGTGGCATCTATGGCCACATCACGGTGCGTGAATATTAGAAACACCGTTAACGCAGCGGGCCTTTTGCGTGTTTATATGAGTAAAGTCAAGAAATCTGGTGTTGACGTCAGGAGGTCGGCTTACCTATTAGCGTCCGCTTGCATTGCTAAGAGCGATAGAGCCAGCACCAACGATAGGGCCGTGATAATAACCTTCTTGCAGAAGCAGCGCGAAATTATCTGCACCTAATTCAATACCTTTTGAAATATCAAAAGTATAACTGATGGCTTCACCGTTCCAGTCTTCCAGCATATCTGAATCGCGAACTACATTTGTGTAATGCAAGGTGCGTCCGCGGTTTTCACCTTCGCCAATCTCAACTGTCGCATCACTAAGATACCAGACGGCCCGAACAGTTACTGTCTCGTCAATGTCTGATCTTGGTAGTGTTACGGTCAGTTTTTTATCATTGATGGTCATAATCGGGCGGATGTCATTGCGGTCCTGATGCAAGGCTAGTTCAATGCCACGCCGTACGCGTTCATTGCGAGAGCCAACACTTTGGAACCTGCCGTCAAATACCATTTGCGGCGTAAAGACACCACCGCGACCAAAGCGTTTGTTGTATGCTGCCTGCCGCATTGAATTGTGTGGGTGAGCGAATGTATCTTCCCAGCCAAGGCGGTCCCAGTAGTCAACAGGCCATGAAAGGGTAAGCATGCCAGGGCGATCACGTAGTGATTTCAGCACTGCGTCAGCAGGCGGGCAACTTGAGCAGCCTTGACTTGTGAACAATTCAACAACAGTCAGACGGCTATCACCTTGAGCTTGTGCACCAAGGGAGCCTGTCACCAAAACAACTATAATACTAAATAACTTTTTCATCATGTTTCAAATTTAGAAAAAACCGTTGTAACTTGCCAATCACCTCTGTGTGAGCCTGTTGTATCATTCATCAAACAAGAAGTGACATGCTGCATTAATAAGACAAGATTTCAAGTGTTCAGGGACAAAGCGCCTGTGTTTGTTTTTAGTTAAAAGGCGGCCACTTGACCGCCGTTTAACTATTGTTCCGTGAAAACTATGTCGCTGATGATGCAAGGCGGCGCAGCACATAGTGCAGAATGCCGCCATTGCGGAAATAATCCACTTCGTTTTCAGTGTCGATACGGCAAAGAACAGTAATTTCCTTGGTTGTACCATCAGCGTAAGTCACTTTGACATTTACGTCTTGACGCGGTGTGATCGTTCCATCGACACCGGTGATATCAAACATCTCTGTACCTACAAGCCCAAGGCTTTCACGGCTGTCACCCTCCTTGAACTGTAGTGGTAACACACCCATGCCAACCAGGTTGGAGCGATGAATACGCTCAAAACTTTCAACCAAAACAGCTTTGACACCTAGCAGAATTGTACCTTTTGCTGCCCAGTCGCGTGAAGAACCAGTGCCGTACTCTTTGCCGCCAACAACAACGAGTGGAATGCCGGCTTCCTGATACTTCATTGAAGCGTCATAGATACTCATCACTTCACCGGATGGTTGATGTGTTGTCCAGCCACCTTCTGTGCCGGGCGCCATCAGATTGCGCAATCGCACATTTGCGAATGTACCGCGCATCATGACTTCATGGTTGCCACGGCGCGAACCGTATGAATTGAAGTCAGCGCGAGCGACCCCTTTACTTTGCAGGTATTCGCCTGCAGGGCTGTCAGCTTTAATGTTGCCAGCAGGTGAGATGTGATCTGTTGTGATACTGTCGCCCAACAGCGCAAGTGGGCGTGCGCCCGTGACGTTTTCAGTGTCAGCGATTTCTGTACTCATCCCTTCGAAGTAAGGAGGGTGTTGTATGTAGGTGCTGTTTGCGCTCCATGCATATGTTTTGCCTTCGGTTACAGGAACGGCCTGCCATTCAGGTGTGCCTTCAAACACATTTGCATAGCGCTCAATAAACATCTCACGGCTAAGGCTGATATTGATTGCGTCATGAATTTCCTGATTTGATGGCCACAGGTCTTTTAAGAAAATATCGTTGCCGTTTGTATCCTGACCCAAGGGCTCGCTTGTGATGTCAATTTTCATTGAGCCAGCCAGCGCGTATGCAACAACCAGTGGCGGCGATGCAAGATAAGATGCTTTAAGGTCTTGGCTTACGCGGCCTTCAAAGTTGCGGTTGCCAGACAAAACACTGGCGCAAACAAGGCCATTGTCATTGATGGTTTTGGAAATTGGCGGTGCAAGCGGGCCTGAGTTGCCGATACATGTCGTACAGCCATACCCAACCAAGTTAAAACCAAGGGCATCAAGATGCTCTGTAAGGCCAGCGCGGTCCAGATAGTCGGTTACTACTTGGCTACCAGGTGCCAGCGAGGTTTTGACCCATGGCTGTGTTTTCAGGCCAAGTTCGTTTGCTTTTTTGGCAATAAGACCTGCGGCAATCAGAACGCCGGGGTTTGATGTGTTTGTACAGCTTGTAATCGCAGCGATGCCGATGTCACCGTGGGTCAGTGTGTAATTCCCACCTTCGACAGCATACTCTTTCAAGTCATCTTTTTTACCGGCATTTTCGAGCACGTCATTAATGAATGCGTTCTTTGCATTGTCCAGGTCAACGCGGTCCTGTGGACGACTTGGGCCAGCAAGTGCAGCTTTAACCGTTGAAATGTCCAGTTCTAGTGTTTTGGTGTAAACAGGGTCTGGGCTGTTCGGCGCGCGCCACATACCTTGCTCTTTTGCATAGGATTCAACGAGTGCAACTTCTTGTTCATCGCGACCTGTGAACGAGAGATAATCAAGCGTTTGCTGTGAAATGGGGAAGAAACCGCATGTAGCGCCGTACTCTGGGGCCATGTTGGCAATGGTTGCCTGATCAGCAAGCGTCAGCTCATCAAGGCCGTTGCCGAAGAATTCAACAAACTTACCTACAACACCTAGTTCACGCAGCATCTCAACAACGCGCAGTACAAGGTCAGTGGCTGTAATGCCTTCGTTAAGCTTACCGGTTAATTTGAACCCGACAACTTCAGGAATTAGCATGGATACAGGCTGACCAAGCATGGCGGCTTCAGCTTCAATGCCCCCAACACCCCAACCAAGAACAGCAAGGCCGTTGATCATTGTGGTATGGCTGTCGGTGCCAACGCATGTATCTGGTAGTGCTAACGTGCGGCCATTGATTTCTTCAGTCCAAACGGTTTTGGCGATATACTCGAGGTTTACCTGGTGACAGATACCGGTTCCTGGGGGCACAGCATTGAAATTATTCAGGCTATTTTGGCCCCATTTCAAGAATTCGTAACGTTCAGCGTTACGTTGCATCTCAAGATCAACGTTTTGTTTGAAGGCAAACTTAGTACCAAACTTGTCGACCATTACTGAATGGTCAATCACGAGGTCACACTGTGCAAGCGGGTTAATGAGCTCAGGGTCACCGCCCATTTTAGCCATTGCATCACGCATGGCAGCAAGGTCCACAACTGCTGGAACACCGGTGAAATCCTGCATCAATACACGCGCTGGACTATAGGCAATTTCGTGGCTGCTGCGTTGTTCTTTTTGCCAGTCAGCAAGGGCTTGTACGTCTTCGGTTTTCACTGCAATACCGTCTTCATTACGAAGCAAGTTTTCCAGCAACACCTTCAGGGTGTATGGCAGGCGCGACACATCGCCAATTTTTTCTGCCGCCGCTTTAAGGCTAAAATAATCGTAATCTTTAGCGCCAACAGTCATGGTGCGGCGTGTTTTTAGCGTATCTTGTCCAACAGTTGCCATGTGGTTAAGGCCTCCATATCAAAGGTTTAAAAATACAAGCACGTGCCGTTGCACGTAAAGGCGCTATAATAACTGATGTTATCCAAGCCGAACTATCTTGCAAGCAAGAGTTTGTTGAAATAATATGCGCTCCGCCCAGCTTTTTCCTTGTTTGCCAGCTTTCTATGCGGCCCAGGTTTCAAGCTTCATCTAACACTTTTCGTCAGGACAGTCATGAGTTTATACACAAATTACTTAAATGAGATCGAAACTCGAAAAACACAGGGATTGAATCCTAAGCCCATTGAAGATGGAGCTCTTGTAGAAGAGATCATTTCTCAGATCATAGATACAGGTAACGGGCACCGAACCGAGTCACTTAAGTTTTTCATTTATAATACTTTGCCAGGTACAACCAGCGCAGCTGGTGCAAAGGCCAAATTCCTGAAAGAGATTATCATAGGCGGCGCTGCTGTTGAGGAAATCTCGACAGACTTTGCCTTTGAGCTCTTGTCTCATATGAAGGGTGGCCCGTCAGTTGAGGTTCTTCTTGATCTGGCGCTCGGTGATGATGCGTCTATTGCAGAACAGGCAGCTGGTGTTCTTAAAACACAGGTTTTCCTATATGAAGCAGATACTGACCGGCTTAAAGCTGCTCATGCAGCAGGGAATGCGGTGGCACAAGACATTCTGGAAAGTTATGCAAAGGCTGAGTTCTTCACAAAACTTCCTGACATTGAAGAAGAAATAAAGATCGTAACTTACATTACGGCTGAAGGCGATGTTTCCACTGATTTGCTGTCTCCGGGCAATCAGGCGCATTCCAGGTCTGACCGTGAACTACACGGGAAATGCATGATCTCCGAGGCGGCGCAGGCTGAAATTCAGGAGCTGCAGAAGCAACATCCTGATGCGCGCGTGATGCTGGTTGCAGAAAAAGGAACAATGGGTGTTGGTTCTTCGCGCATGTCCGGCGTGAACAATGTTGCCTTGTGGACAGGTAAGCCAGCGAGCCCGTATGTACCTTTCGTAAACATCGCACCAATCGTTGGTGGCACAAATGGTATCTCACCAATCTTCCTTACAACAGTTGGTGTGACAGGTGGTATCGGTATCGACCTTAAAAACTGGGTTAAAAAGCTGGATGCTGATGGCAATACGGTTATGGACGAAAACGGTGACCCAGTGCTGGAGCAAACATACTCGGTAGCGAACGGTACTGTGCTTACCATCAATACAAAAACACAGAGACTTTATAACGCGGCAGGCGATGAGCTCGTTGATATCTCGACGGCGCTTACGCCGCAAAAGGTTGAGTTCATCAAGGCAGGCGGATCATACGCGATCGTATTCGGTAAAAAGCTGCAAAACTTTGCGGCAGCAACACTCGGCACTGATATGCCGGCGGTGTATGCAGCTTCAAAAGAAATCTCCCACGAAGGTCAGGGCCTCACGGCTGTAGAGAAAATCTTTAACAGAAACGCCGTTGGAGTTTCTTCCGAGAGTGCACTGCATGCTGGTTCAGATGTTCGTGTGAAAGTAAACATTGTTGGTTCGCAAGACACAACAGGTTTGATGACCTCGCAGGAGCTAGAGGCGATGGCTGCTACAGTTATTTCGCCGACAGTTGACGGCGCTTACCAGTCAGGGTGTCACACAGCATCAGTTTGGGATGTAAAAGCGCAGCAAAACATTCCTAAGCTTATGAGCTTTATGAACAAGTTCGGCCTTATCACGGCGCGTGACCCCAAGGGTAAATATCACGCCATGACGGATGTGATCCATAAAGTATTGAATGACATTACGGTTGATGACCGTGCCGTTATTATTGGCGGTGACAGCCATACGAGAATGTCTAAGGGCGTTGCCTTTGGTGCTGACTCTGGAACTGTGGCGCTTGCCTTGGCAACAGGTGAAGCAACGATGCCTATCCCTGAATCAGTGAAGGTGACGTTTAAGGGAACGCTGAAGGACCACATGGATTTCCGCGATGTAGTGCACGCCACCCAAGCGCAGATGCTGAAGAAGTTTGGTGACAATGTCTTCCAAGGCCGAATTATTGAAGTGCATATCGGGACACTTCTAGCAGACCAAGCCTTTACCTTCACGGATTGGACAGCAGAAATGAAGGCAAAAGCCTCAATCTGTATTTCAGAGGATGCGACCTTGATTGAATCGCTTGAGATTGCCAAAAGCCGCATTCAGATCATGATTGATAAAGGCATGGAAAATGAAGCGAAAACGCTTCAGGGTCTGATCGATATTGCAGATAAGCGTATTGCCGGGATTAGATCTGGTGAAACGCCTGCACTTACGCCTGATGATGACGCCAAGTATTTTGCAGAATTTGTGGTGGATCTGGACGAAATAGCCGAGCCTATGATCGCTGACCCTGATGTGAACAACGCGGATGTATCCAAGCGTTACACGCACGATACCATACGCCCTGTTTCATACTACGGCGGCGATAAGACTGTAGACTTGGGCTTTGTTGGCTCCTGTATGGTTCACAAGGGCGATATGAAAATCATCGCGCAAATGCTCAAAAATCTGGAGAAGGATGGCGAGGTTAAATTTAATGCACCGCTTGTGGTTGCGCCGCCAACTTACAACATTGTTGACGAGTTGAAAGCAGAGGGTGACTGGGCTGTATTGCAAAAGTATGCGGGCTTTGAGTTTGATGATGATGCGCCAAAGAACAATGCGCGTACTGAGTATGAAAACATTCTGTATCTTGAGCGGCCTGGCTGTAACCTTTGTATGGGTAACCAGGAAAAAGCTGCAAAAGGCGACACTGTTATGGCGACCTCCACGCGTTTGTTCCAGGGCCGTGTCGTTGAGGATTCTGATGAGAAAAAAGGCGAGTCATTGTTGGCTTCAACACCTGTTGTAGTGCTTTCAACAATCCTTGGCCGCACGCCTAATATAGATGAATATAAAGCTGCGGTGGACGGCATTAACCTTACCAAGTTTGCGCCGCCGCTTGGTAAAGCGCCGGTAAACGCAACATTTGCTTCTTAGAAGAAAATGAGAGCTTAGCTCTTTTTAACTATAAGCTATTGAGCGGTGCACATTTGTGCGCCGCTTTTTTTACCTGTTTTACCTGTGAACACACTATCGAAAGGCTGCGCGGCGTATACCTGAACACCATGCATTGCCTAAACGGCTTATATGAATTCCCCTTCCGCGGGTGCAAGAAAAGGCCACAATTGTAACAATCTTACCTCACTTCCTTCATGGTTTTGCCTCAAATCGGAGCGATCTTAACCTAATCGAAAGCGAATCAGGCGTATACTCGCTTGAAAATAAAACAAACAAATAACGACAGAGAATTGAGGACGGAAAAGACGATGGGTGAATACATAACAATAGAAATAATTATGACGCTGGTTTTGCCTATTGTTGCCGCTGCAGGCCTTTTCCATAGCCACAAGCAGATGACGCGCTAATATTTCTTGCTAGTTTCAAGGTATCTTGTGCAATTAAAACGCTCCCCTAAAAAACAAACATGCATGTTCAGGCTATTTCTGAAGGTGTCATACATTTCATGCTGAGTGCATGAATTTGTTCTTTAAGCTCGTCGCGCAGAGGTGCGTTTACTAATCGTTGCCGCGCCAAACGGCTTTTGCCTTCAAAAGCAGATGAAACGATGTTCAGATGAAAATGGCTTTCGCGGTCCCCGTTTGGATTTCCCATATGGCCGGCGTGAGATGCCGAGTCGTCAATCACCTCTATATGTGTGGGTTTCAGTGCTGCTTTTAGCTTTTTTTCGATCAGTTTGCTGACTTCGCCCATTTTTGACTTACTTTCTATTGAAACTTAGGTGAGAAATGCTGTTGTATGCGCCTGAGATAGCACTGGTCAAGTAGGCCTGCGTGTCTATAGTGCCGGTGTTAGAACGAGTAAAACGAGTTTTTAAGACAAGAGGATTTGTCATGACCGCAAATGCGGCTGAAAAATTGCCGGGTATCGATATGCCTGATCAAAAAGTATCTGTTCGAGAAATGTTTGGTATCGACGTTGATATGCAGGTGCCTGCATTTGGTGTGCGCACAGAGCATGTGCCGGATATCGATGAAGCTTATGTTTTCGATCGTGACACTACGCTTGCGGTGCTGGCAGGCTTTGCCCACAACAGGCGTGTGATGATCCAAGGCTATCACGGCACAGGTAAATCGACGCACATCGAGCAAGTTGCCGCACGTTTGAACTGGCCAACGGTGCGTATTAATCTTGATAGCCATATCAGCCGCATCGACCTCGTGGGTAAAGACGCAATCGTCCTGAAGGACGGCAAGCAGGTAACACAGTTTCAGGAAGGTATCCTGCCGTGGGCTTTGCAGTCACCAACCGCTATTGTGTTTGACGAGTATGACGCTGGTCGGCCAGATGTGATGTTTGTTATCCAGCGTGTGCTTGAGGTTGAAGGCAAGCTGACGCTTTTGGATCAGAACCGGGTAATTCGACCCCATCCAGCTTTCCGCATATTCTCAACGGCGAACACAGTGGGCCTCGGGGATACAACGGGTTTGTATCATGGCACGCAGCAGATCAACCAAGGCCAGATGGACCGCTGGAATATTGTTGCGACACTGAATTATCTACCGCACGATGTTGAGGCCGAAATTATGCTTGCCAAGCAGCCCGAGTATGCAAATGCAGCAGGGCAAAAGGTTATTAGTGCTATGGTGCGTGTGGCTGACTTGACGCGCACGGGCTTTATGGCTGGTGATATTTCTACTGTTATGTCGCCGCGTACGGTGCTGACATGGGCGCAAAATGCTCAGATTTTTGGTGATGTTGGTTTTAGCTTTAAAGTAAGTTTTCTGAACAAATGTGATGAAGCAGAGCGCCCGATTGTTGCTGAGTATTATCAGCGCTGCTTTGGTGAAGACCTTAAAGAATCACCTGCCAACTTGGTGGCGCATTCGTAAACCCAAGGCTTATTGTAGTGACAGACAGCCATCAAAAAAGGAAAGAGGCTTTCGAGCAAGCGCTGGCTGCTGCGACACGTGCTGTGTCGGGCAACCATGACCTGGAAGTTTCTTTTACGGCTGACCGGCCTGTTCTTTCCGGTAACGAGCTAAGGGTTCAGCACCTGCCGCATAAAGCAACGGCTCATGATGTGGCTGAAGTGCGCGGTATGGCGGATGCTTTAGCATTAAAGCACAAACATCACAGTGTGAATGTGCACCAAAAATTGGCGCCATCAGGTGCTGTTGCGCGCGATATTTTTGACGCCATTGAAACGGCGCGAGTAGAGGCAATTGGTGCACGGCAAATGGATGGTGTAAAAGCCAACCTGTCTGCGCACATTGCGCGGCGCGTGCAGGAAAATGGATTGGCGCGTCCCAGCGATAATGACACAGGCCGGTTGGCTGATGTTCTCGGGCTATTGGTACGTGAGCGCCTAACCGGTGAGGCACCGCCCGACGTGGCTGCTCTTGCAGTCGAGGGTCAGCGCAAATGGCTTGAGGAATCGGTTGGGCATTTGCTGGACGGCCTTGAAGATAAAATAGAAGACCAGCGAAGTTTGGCTGTTTTAACCCGCAGTATTATCGAGGAACTTGTGGGTGCTGGCGAAGGGAATGCTTCGGACAAGGACAATGAGGACCAGCAACCCGATGATGCTGATTCGGATGCGCCGTCGTCGCCTGATGGCGATCCAAGTGAAGATGAAGACGGTGATGCTGAAGGTGCTGAGGGTAGTGAAGACGGTGACGGTGAAAGCAGTGAAGACGATAGCTCGTCTGAAGCAGCGCTAGACGAGTCTGAAGACATTAACGGTGAAACCAGCGAAGGCACACAAGAAGGCAACATACCTTGGCGGCCTAATCGGCCGCTTGATCAAATGCCGGATACAGACTTTTATAAAGTGTTTTCTGAAGAATTTGATGAAACGATTAAGGCTGAAGAACTGTGTGACACTGAAGAGTTGGAGCGCCTCCGTAAATACCTGGATCAGCAAATGGCGCATTTGTCTGGCGCGGTGTCAAAGCTTGCTAACCGCCTTCAGCGTCGTTTGCTGGCGCAGCAGCGCCGCCATTGGAAGTTTGACCTTGAAGAAGGAATGCTGGATGCAGGACGCCTATCGCGTGTGGTGACCAACCCGCTCAGGCCGCTTTCTTACAAGCTCGAATCTGACACAGAATTTAAGGACACCGTCGTCACACTGTTGCTTGATAATTCTGGCTCCATGAGAGGGCGCCCTATTTCTATTGCGGCCATTTCTGCTGATATTCTAGCGCGTACGCTTGAACGGTGTGGTGTTAAAGTGGAAATTCTGGGGTTTACAACCAAAGCCTGGAAAGGCGGGAAGTCGCGCGAGAAATGGTTGGAAGCTGGTCGACCTGTCAAGCCTGGCCGCCTCAATGATTTGCGGCACATAGTCTATAAAACTGCGGATAGTCCGTGGCGCCGTGCACGTAGAAACCTGGGTCTCATGATGCGTGAGGGATTGCTCAAAGAAAATATCGATGGCGAAGCTTTGATGTGGGCACACAACCGGCTGATTGCGCGGCCTGATGAGCGCCGTATTTTGATGGTAATATCGGACGGTGCGCCAGTGGATGATAGTACACTTTCGGTTAATAGCGGCACATATCTGGAGAATCACTTGCGACAGGTTATCCGCTGGATTGAAGACAAGTCGCCTGTGGAATTAATTGCTATCGGGATTGGGCATGATGTCACGCGCTATTATCAGCGTGCGGTCACGATCCTTGATGCCGAGCAGCTTGGTGGTGTCATGACAGAGCAACTTGCCTCATTGTTTGAAGAAACAATGCCAAGACCAAGGCGTATTTAAGTAATTTTAAGCGTTAAAGCAGCGGAGAGTAAAATGGCGAAAAAATGGCTGGTTGCTGGTGCTGCTATCGTGTTGATTGCTGTTGTTGCGGCGGCGCAGATTAGTGGCCACCCGCGCCTTTCTGGCGCGGCTATCTCTATAGAGATAATGGCAAAGCCGCTGCTTCTAAATCCTGAAGATGCGCAGCAAAACAACCTTGGAGAAATGCGTTACGCTGGTGGCTGGGTTTTGTCGTCAACGGCAGAGAGTTTTGGTGGGTTTTCCGGTCTTATGGTGGATGCTGAAGCGCAGCGCCTGCTGGCTATCAGCGACAAGGGTGAGTGGTGGCAAGCAGCGTTTGATGCGCGCTCAAACACGCCGCCTTCTGACAGTGTCATGCTGCCATATGAAAATGATGCAGACGCTGTTTCCAAAATTGATCTGGATGCTGAAAGCATTGTTTCGTTTGGTTCAGATATTCTTGTCTCATTCGAGCAACGCCACCGTCTGGAACAGGTGTCTGTGCCGGGCGAGGAAGCGCGCTTATCGTCTTTTATGCTCGATGTCACTTTTGACGGTGTTAGTAACAACGGTGGTATGGAAGCCATAGCGGTATTGGCTAATGGTCAATTACTCGCTTTTGCAGAACGCGGCCTTGATCAGCTAGGCAGGCTGAAGGCTTGGTTATCCAACGGAGCAGTGACGGAAGCACTTTCATTTAAGCCGCCTGTAAATTTTGCGCCGACAGATGCAGCAACATTGCCTAATGGTGATGTGCTTGTTCTTTTACGGCAATACTCGGCTATAGACGGTGTTGCGATTAAGGTTCACCATATTCGTCGTGGCGATATTTTGCCCGGCGCTATTTTGGAAGGTGTTGAGGTTTTACATATTACTCCCAAACTAAGTGTGGATAACATGGAGGGTCTGGATGTTGTTGCCCTTGATGAAGATACGGTGCGTTTGGTGATGATTTCAGACGATAACTTTAACCCACTTCAGCGCATATTGTTGATGATGTTTGATTATATTTACCAATAGAACTATTAATTACCGAACGTTTGGTCTGTTATTATATTAAGATAAACCTATTTCAATAAATATAACTTTAGTTTAAGTAGCGCTATATCAAAAAATGCTACAGTATAACACCTTGGTGGGAGAGAGTTATGCTGGCAAAAAACATATTCAAGTTATTACCGATAACGCTTTTATTGAGCACAGCTGTTTCTGCGCAGGACGCATGTTCAACAGATGCGGTCCACGCATTAGCGGATGTTACGGTTTCAGACGGTAAAACCTACAGTGTGGAAAGCCTGTTTCGCTCCAGGCATCAGGCTGCATCTGTATTTATCCAAGAGAACGGCTCAACCAATGTGGTTGAAGGGCCATTTTCATGGGTAGCGACCAAAGACCAAGCTGAGCTTGGCGGAAATTTCTTGCGAGATTATGCACTTGGCCATCAGTTCCATGCGTTTCTTTTGCACTTCAATGACATTGTGAGTGACATTGAAGTTATTGAAGACACAGCGTTTAATGATAAGTCCTATCAAGCAGCTCGCGGCGTTTTGGATACAGGCGGTTATGTTTCCTTGATGAATCCCAATGCACAACAGCCTGCAGGTCTTCGGTTTGAACTGGGGGAATATTTGATCGATATCACCTTGTCTGATTGGCGCGAACAAGACGGAGTACAGGTTCCTTTTACCCTGCGTATTGATGATCAGCAGCGTATTTTCAATTATCGATACCAGTTTGTTGACACTAGCCAAAAGCCTTTGATGTGGTTTTATGACAATGTAACAGCACCCGATATTGATGCCATCGGTATATATCGTCTTCATCGTAAGCAGTTGATTGCACATTGTCTGGCTGATGCTGACATGTTGGCTTCAACGCTTGCGCCCAACGTTGTGATGGCCAATGGAGGGCAGGTTGTTAACACATCGCCTGATCAAACACGGGATGTGTTTGAAAACAATGTTTTTAAACGCCGACAATATGCAACATACATTGATACAAAATACCCAGCCATAGAAGTTGCGGCATCAGGTGATCTTGGTTGGGCAGTCGTGCAGCTACACACAGAAGGCCGTCATCCTGATACAGGTGAACCTTTTAACGAACATTGGGCGTGGACAATGCTTGCCAAAAAAATTGATAATCAATGGTTAATGGTTGGAAACACGTCTAATCGTCAATAAAAACATAGGTGTACGCAACAAGAAAACGCCACATCAACTAAGATGCGGCGCTTGAATTCTTGCAGCTATATGTAGCTAAGTGGCTGCTTACTTTGCAGCAGCTTGTTTTTTCTTGATCTCTTTTTTCAGCTTCAATGCAGCAGAAGAAAGATTTACATCACGCGCTTTCAGAAGAAAGTTATCAAGACCATCGTTGTGCTCAACGGAACGCAGCGCATGAGTTGAGATGCGCAGGCTAACGGAGCGGCCAAGTGTTTCTGACATCAATGTTGATTTAGTCAGATTTGGTAGAAAACGACGGCGGGTTTTGTTGTTTGCGTGCGAGACATTGTTGCCTGACATCACGCGTTTACCAGTAAGTTCGCATACACGAGCCATGATCTTATCCTTGTTTTTCTATCGGTGATCACTGCAATTATAGTGTCCCGAGAATCTTTTGATCGTTATGTGCTCAAGGCATTATTGCCTTCAACACCGCGCGTCTCTATGCGATTCGGCGCGACTGGTCAAGTTAATATGTGCCATGGTCGCTTGCGATCATAGTGGTACACAGACGGTCTTTCTTTAGCTTTAGAGCTTTGGCCGGTGAGCCTTGAAGCCAATCTGGCGTTCAAGCAAACTTCCAACTGCGATTAATTGATCCTCACGGAACATGTTGCCCCACAAAGTAAACCCATGTGGAACAGCTCTGGTTGGGCGTTCTGCTTCAACGGGCGAGCCATCGTTAAGCGGTGTTGTGACGCGTTGTTCCAAGCCGGCAGGAATAATCAAACAGGGGTTGCCCGTGTAATTCGTATTCAGCAGCATACTGCCGCGGTAATGCGGGCACAGTACTACATCCACTTGCTTAAACAGATCTGCATACACTTGCATGACCTGTCGGCGGAAACGGTCTACCTGCATGACCTCAACAGCAGACAGAAGGTGTGCTGCCCTGAAAGTATTTGGCCATGCGCGTGGCTCTTGCCATTTCATCAGGTCATCGCGGTCAGATAGCGTTAGTTCTTCAAAAGCCGCCGCTGCTTCCACTTCCAGTATGGAGATCAAAGACCCGTACGGCAGCTCGGGTATGGATATCTCTTTGGTCTTGAAGCCCAGTTCTTTAGCGTAGGTGAAGGCCTGCTTCTCACTTGTTGTTACATCGCTTCCTTCAAACCATGCCGGGTCATACCCAAGGACAATATCCTGTGCCACTGCGGAAGCTGCATCATATTCAAAGCCCCAATCTATAGAGCTTGGGTCGCCGTCATCTGCGCCGTTAATGGCAGCCAAGACCAGCGCCGTATCATCAACATGGCGGCAAATAGGACCAAACTTATCAAGTGACCAGCAAAGCGCCATTGCACCTGTGCGCGGTACGCGGCCAAACGTGGGGCGCAGACCTGTGGTTCCGCAGCGGTTTGACGGTGAAACGATAGACCCTAGAGTTTCTGTACCAATGGAAAAACTGACAAGGGCCGCCGCCGTAGATGACGCAGACCCAGCGCTGGAGCCACTGGAGCCTTCGTCTGTGTTCCAAGGGTTGCGTGTTGTGCCACCAAACCATCGATCACCGTATGCCAAAGCACCAAGTGATGTTTTCCCGATCAAAACCGCGCCAGCATCGCGTAGACGTTTTACGATAACAGCGTCTTCACTTGGTACGCGGCCTTTGTATGGTTCTGCCCCCCAAGTAGACGGCACGCCTGCCGCATCTGCCAAGTCTTTCATGCCGTATGGAATGCCGTGAAGTGGTCCGCGATCACGTCCAGCACGCAGCTCGCTGTCGGCACTATACGCTTCAGCGCGTGCGCTATCTTCCATCAATGTAATAAAGCACTCGAGTTTGGGACCATGTTTCCGGATACGTGTTAGGTAAATATCAAGTAAGCGGCTCGCAGTTAACTGCCCTGAACGTAACCAGTGGCCTTGCTCGCTGATGGAGGCAAAAGCAACATCCTCGTCTGATGGTAGCGCTCTGGGCTGTTCGCCGTTTAAGCGTACAGTGTTTGATTGTGTTTTATAGTTTTCGCCTGCTAACCGAGGATCAAACACCATCGCAGGCGCATCGTCATTATTGATTGTCGTGCCAGCTCGGCGCAGACGAGTGCGGTCCATCATGCCTTCAATGCGATCGTAAACCATGGCACGTTCCGTGTCCGTGAAGTTAACACCGGCCAGTTTTTCGGCAATGCTTAACTCACTGGCAGAATTGATAGTATTGCTTGATTGCTGCGCTGCGGCACCAATTGTTATGGCAGCTGTACTAGCGGCACCGGTTGCTTTTAAAAAGTGCCGTCTGTCAATTTTCTTTTCCATAACGAAATTCTTCCTGATGCTATCTCGAATTACCCAAACGCTGCTGGTAGCCTATGACGAAGGAGTGGGGCGGCGCAATAAGTCCGCATCGGTTTTCAATCACAAATTAGTGCAGGATACATAAACCAATGGTCATTGACGCATATTATGCGATTGTATCATTTGTCGTTGCGGTTTATTTAAGTAAAGCATCCGTGTTGGCGTTTTCATACGCTGTTTGATTAGTTTGGGCACTTAATAAAATGACCGGTATCATCAAGGCTGTTCTCGGTCCCACTAACACTGGCAAGACCCATTATGCTGTAGACCGGATGATTGGTTATGCTTCTGGCATGATGGGGTTTCCGCTCAGGCTCTTGGCGCGCGAGGTATATGATAAAGTCGTTGCGATTAAAGGGAAAAATCAAGTTGCACTGATCACCGGAGAAGAGCGCATTGTACCTGAAGGCGCGCGGTATTTCATGTGTACGGCAGAAGCAATGCCACGCATTGCCAATACTGACTTTGTCGCTATTGACGAAATACAAATGGCTGCAGACCCTCAGCGGGGTCATATCTTTACAGAGCACTTGCTTCATTCGCGTGGGCGCCATGAAACGCTTTTGCTAGGCGCAGAGACCATGGCGCCACTCATCCGGCGATTGATTCCAGAAGCAGAGATTATACGACGTGAGCGTTTTTCACTGTTAACACATACGCAGCCAGTTAAGCTTTCGCGGTTGCCGCGGCGTAGTGTTGTCGTTGGTTTCTCGGCCAACAATGTTTATGCAATGGCTGAGCTAATGCGCCGTCAAAAAGGCGGTGCGGCCATTGTGATGGGCGCTTTAAGTCCGCGAACCCGTAATGCACAGGTTGAGCTTTATCAGTCAGGAGAAGTTGATCATCTGGTTGCAACAGATGCTATCGGTATGGGCCTGAATATGGATATTACGCATGTCGCTTTTTCAGGCCTTGGTAAGTTTGATGGTCGGCGCTTTCGTGATTTGAGGGCGTCTGAGGCTGCACAAATTGCAGGGCGTGCTGGGCGCTACAAGCGTGATGGTACTTTCTCGACAGTTGGCGGCGAGAGCGAGGCGATGGACCCGATGATGGTTGCGCAAATCGAAGATCATCAATTTGAGCCAGTCAAAGCCATATATTGGAGGAATCACCGACTTGATTTTACATCGATTCCCCGTCTTTTACGTTCTTTGGAGGCACCAACCACTACAGAAGGCCTGCACCGCGCTCGCGAAGCGATTGATATGCAGGCCTTAAAGTCTTTAAGTGCTGATGAAGCTGTTGAGGCGCTGACCACAAACAAGGAGGCTGTCGAAAGGCTTTGGAATGTTTGCCAAATTCCGGATTTCCGCAAACTGTCACCTGAAGATCATTTTGGTGTTTTGAAGCGGATTTATATAGATTTGATGGGACCATCAGGTTCAATTCCGCATGATTGGATTGCCCGCCAAGTTAAGCGCCTTGACAACGTCCACGGCGATATAGATACCTTGGCCGGTCGAATCGCCAGTATTCGTGTGTGGACCTATGTGTCTCATCGGAAAAACTGGCTCGATGATGCTGCCCATTGGGCACATGTTACGCGCAGTGTTGAAGACCGATTATCGGATGCACTGCATGAAAAATTAACCCAGCGTTTTGTTGATAGGCGTACCGCCGTCCTCATGCGCTCGCTCAGGCAAAGGGGTGCGCTTAGCGTGAGCATTGATAATGATACAAATCAGGTTTCTGTCGAAGGACATGAGATCGGCGAATTAAATGGTTTTTCTTTCCGTGTAGAGCCTGGGGCAGCACGCGATGACGCCAAAATGCTGAAAGCGGCTGCGGAAACTGCGCTGCAATCAGAATTAACGCGGAAGGCAAAATTGTTTGCCAACGTGGGCTGGAAAGCTGTCACTTTTGACTTTGCTGACGGGTTGGCTTCTCCCAAATTATTATGGGAAGGTGCGCCGATTGCAACTGTGTATGGTACAGGCGCGTTTATGGCACCGCGGGTTAAGCTATTGTCGACAACGCTGTTGAACGATGAAATGGCTGAACTTGTACGCATGAAAGCACAAGATTGGCTTGATCAGCGTATTGCTGAAAAGCTGGAGCCGCTTGTTAAATTAGCACAAGAGTTAAACGGCGAAATCGAACCACCTGAAGGCGCTGAGCCTCTATCTGGCCTTGTGCGCGGTGTTGCTTTCCGGTTAATGGAAAACTTTGGCGTGCTGGCACGCAAGGACGTAGACAGCGAATTACGCCAGATTGATCAGGATGCGCGGCGTGGCTTACGCCGATTTGGTATTCGCATTGGTGCAACCAGCTTATACATGCCTCTTGTACTGAAGCCGCACGCCAATGAGATGCGCCTGATGATGTGGGCCATGGCCGGTGATCGTACAGCGCTGCCAAGTATTCCAACACCTGGAATGGTATGGGTTGATACAGAAGAAGCTGCGCCTGCTGAGTTTTATCAGATGTCTGGTTTTCAGGTTGTTGGCAAAAAAGCTGTTCGCATGGATATGCTTGAACGGCTGGCTGATGCGGTGCGACCACTTGGTAGTGAGCGCAACTGGTTTGAAGTAACGCCTGAAATTATGGGTCTTGTTGGTCTTTCCGGTGAAGCATTTGCGGATACGATGCGCGGCATTGGGTACAAAAACGAATTACGTGAAATTGATCCTGTATCAGCAACTGAAGCACCTGCGGAATCTTCCACAAGTGATCCGCTTTCAAGTGATGAAAAGGCGGCGAGCGCTGAAGAAGAAACAATTGCCGCTTCTGAACCTGAAGGCAGTAAAGCTGTTGCGGATGATAAAGCCGGTACTGCAGAAATAATAGAAAAGCCTGACACTGAAGCGGTGGACAAGGTCGAATCTGCCGAATCGGATGAGCCAGCAAAGGTAGAGCGGTACTTTTTCATGTGGGCACCAGCCCGTCTCGCCCGACAACAGCGCGCAAGGCCAGAGCAGTCACGCTCTAAAGCTGGAAAGCAAGGCGAAGCAAAACCTGGCGGTAAACCGGCAAACCGAAATACGCGCAATCAGAAACCTCGTGGTAAAGGGCGCTCGCAAGGGCCGCGTGTTCATAGTGCACGGCCACCCAAGCGTGAACAGAAAATGGACCCTGATTCGCCGTTTGCAGCACTTGCAGGCCTTAAGGATGCACTTTCCAGTAAAAAATAAATGCATAGCTGAATGTAATGACCGGCAGCGGCAAACTTCGTCTTGATAAATGGTTATGGTATGCGCGATTTTTCAAATCGCGCGCCATTGCCAGCGATCTTTGCCGCGCGCATAAAGTCCGTATCAATGGTGTTCATTGTAAAAAGGCAAGCGCCACTATTATAGTTGGTGATGTGCTGACTTTTCCACAAGCCAATGCAATTAAAGTTATTGAGATCGTTGCGCTTGGTACGCGCCGCGGGCCGGCTACAGAAGCAGCGCTACTATACAAAGACCTGTCTCCGGTAGAGTCTGCGACTCGTAATGAAGAAAAACCCCTTGAAAACCCAAGCCGTGAAAAAGGCATGGGGCGACCGACAAAATCGGATCGTCGTGCACTGGACCGCTTGCGCGATCACGAATGATTTAACTGATTATGCGAAAAGGCGTTGCCGAGCCGCACGCTTTTCGGCATAAACTTCATAACAAAGGGCCATAATCCAGTGTTAAGTCGCTGGAACGTCAGGAAACAAAGGAGACACCGATGACATACATCGTCACGGAAGCATGTATCAAATGTAAATATATGGACTGCGTAGAAGTTTGTCCGGTGGATTGCTTCTACGAAGGTGAAAACATGTTGGTGATTAATCCCAACGAGTGTATCGACTGCGGCGTTTGTGAACCAGAATGCCCAGCAGAAGCTATTTTACCAGACACAGAAGATGGCCTTGAGGCTATGTTAGAGCTGAATAGCAAGTATTCTGAAGAATGGCCTAACATTACGGCAAAAGGTGACGCACCTGCTGATGCTGATGACTGGCAAGGCAAAGAAGGCAAGATGGAGCACTTTTCCGCGAAGCCTGGCGCTGGCGACTAGCCGGAAATTAAAGCCGTTAAGTTGTCTAGTTTTTAAAAGCCGGCTTTGCCGGCTTTTTTAATTTACGGTGAGCAAATATATGCAGTGTGATCGGCTAGACATGCTCGGGATATATAGCGGTTTTACCCTGCGTTTTCTTAGGGGCTACAAAACAGATGTATTTTATGTTACAATAGTGTCAATTGCTGCTGATGCTGGGTATTCAGGCTGAAGCCATGTGGTTCGAGATCATATTGAATATCTCGACACTATGGTCTTAATCTTTATAGAAGGTTAACAGTGCCCAAAAGCAAATAGGCCTTATGCCTGAGTGTGTTTGTCTGCAGCATGTTTATTAGTAAAGGCTGGGTGCGCCGATTCGATTTTAAGTAAATAAGTAGTCAAAATAATTAGCATTGTCGCTGAAATAGGCGATGGAATGTGTACTTTGTTATGTTCTGTATTTGTGTCAGGCAAAGTCTAGTTTTGAATTTCGTGATCGAACCGTGTGTATTGAGTAAAAAGGATATATTGAGCAATGGCAAAATCTAAAAATCAGCTTTATTCAGTGGGTGATTATGTTGTTTACCCGAAACACGGCGTAGGCCGTATAACCGAAATGGAAAAGCAAGAAGTCGCCGGAATGACGCTGGAGCTTTATGTCATTAGGTTTGAAAAAGAACGTATGACGTTGCGTGTACCAATTAATAAGGCAGAAGCAAGCGGCATGCGACGCCTGTCTTCTGATGCAACTCTTCAGGAAGCATTCACAACACTTAAAGGCCGTGCGCGCATCAAGCGCACAATGTGGAGTCGTCGAGCTCAAGAATATGAAGCAAAGATAAATTCTGGTGATCTGGTTTCTATTGCGGAAGTTGTGCGCGATTTGCACCGTGGTGACGATCAACCTGAGCAATCATACAGTGAGCGCCAGATATACGAATCAGCTCTTGGCAGGCTCGCACGTGAATTGGCGGCAGTGGAAGAAATTGATGAAGCTGCAGCAATGGTAAAATTGGAGAGTGAATTAGCAGCATAAGCTGATCTGATCACTTAAATTTTATACTATATTTTTTAGGAGAACCCGCCAATTTCTGGCGGGTTTTCTTGTTTTTGGGGCCAATGAAACATCTTTGAAAAAAAAGCCTGTTAATTTGCTCTAAAATAGTGATAATGCACATCATTAATCAGATGCATTAATTTCGTTTCGGAGAGGGAAGTGGCAATTAGCAACTGGGCAACAGGCGATGATAGGCGTGTTATTAGGCATGCAATGAAAGCACCAATGCTAGACCGTGATGAGGAACTTGACCTCGCGGTTGCTTGGCAAGAAGAGCGCGATGAGCGTGCGCTTAAAAAGCTGACTGAAGCCCACCTCAGGCTTGCAGTTGCTGCAGCGAGTCGTTACCGCCACTACGGTCTTCCTGTTTCTGACCTTATCCAAGAAGGAACGGTCGGCTTAATGGAAGCAGCCTACCGTTTCGAATCATCACGAGATGTACGATTTTCAACATATGCATCATGGTGGGTACGTGCTGCCGTGCAGGATTATGTTCTAAGGAACTGGTCGATTGTGCGTACGGGCACAACGTCAGCCCACAAGGCATTGTTTTTCAATTTAAAGCGCCTCAAAGCTAAAATGGGCGTTGATGCAGATCGACCTCTCACATTTCAGGCGCGTAATCAAATCGCAGATGAAATGGGTGTTAAGTTACGTGACGTTGAGGCGATGGAAGGCCGCTTATCGGGCGTAGATCGCTCGCTTAATGCGCCGGTCGCTGACGAGTCTGCTCAGGAATGGCAGGACTTGCTCGTAGCTGATACACCTCAGCCTGACACACTTTATATCGCAGAACATGACCACAATAAGAAGACCGTTTTGCTGCATGATGCGATGAATGATTTAACTGATCGCGAGAGCTTCATTATTCGTGAGCGCCAACTCAAGGAAGAAGGCGTTACGCTTGCTGTACTTGGTTCGCAGCTTGGAATCTCCAAGGAACGTGTGCGCCAGCTAGAGGCGCAGGCTCTTGGTAAATTGCGCGATGCACTAGTTCGCCGTGTTGGTGACCCTATTGCAGCCGGGCTTGCTAACGGTTAGACCAGCACTATTCCAGTATTTGTATTTGTCCGGGGCTTTCCAGCATAATGTGCGGTCCACTTTTCCATGTGACCCACCCGCGCACTTCAACATTCCTGCCTTCAAAGGACAAAAGGTCTATTTGGTTTTTTTTAAAAGCTTTGTTTACTTTGGGTGTTATCTCCACTGTGAAATCTGTGCGCCAATTTTCACCGAAATTAAGAAATATCGTTTTTCTCACATTTTTAGCAGATAATATTTTGCCACTGATAATTTGAAACCAGCCAGTGCGTATGGTGCCATCCGCTGTTGTGATTGTTTGTTCGCTTTGTGCCCATATACCTTTCTCTTCTTTGCGCGCTTTTTGCTCTGCCGCATAGAGAAGCATCATGCCAGTGGTATGCGTGCGCCTTGGGTATACATAGGCACCTCCAGCCGCGATCATGCTGTGTTGCAACCATTGACCATTTGGTAGTTTAATATGCGCGATCATGGCACCGGTATAATCTGACCTTTCTCCTTCACAGAACATCTCCAGTGTTTTGGAAGCCGTTTGGATATCCAATAATTTACGAGATTGGTGTGCATGTGGCCAACTTTGGTATGGCGCATCTTCTGGCCATAGTTCAGGCGCCTTTATGCCAGCAAGTTTGATTGTTTTACCGTCTACAGTGATTATGGTTTCACCGTCTTTGGCTTGTGAAGCACTTATCTTGCCACAAAATTTTAAACCTGACGGAACGGCACTGTTGTCAGCCAAAGCTGAGTAGGACAGAAGAAAGATCGTTGCAATTATATTTGATGCCCATTTAGTCATAGCAATAGTGTCGCTATTATTGAGGCAATGGCAAGACTGTATGGAGAAGCGAGAGCTCGCTATGTAACGTCCTTGTTGGGAAATTCAAGCGACACACTAGTACCATAACCAGGGGCTGAGCGAATGGTTAGCTTCCCACCAATCAGCTTCATAAAGCGCTCTACAATAGGTAAACCTAACCCTGTGCCAGTGCCAGCTTTGATATTATTCGGGGTAATTTGGCCAAAAGGTTCAAGTGCTACGTGAATTTCTTCTTGTGTCATACCAGGTCCATTATCTGAAACCGTTATTACAAAATACTTACCTTTTTGCTCGGATAAAACCGAAACCTGACCACCTTTTGGGGTAAACTTGATAGCATTTGATAAAACATTAATCAGGGTTTGACGCATGATGCGTGCATCGCTCTCTATCGTAACTGATGCTATGTCAGATACTATCCGAATAGATTTTTCATCGGCGGGAACGGCAACAATGTTGAGGCATTGCTCTATAATGTCTTGAGCGTCAACCGGCTCAACATGCAGTTCAAACCTGTCAGCCTCTAATTTAGATATGTCCAGAATGTCGTTAACAATGGAGAGGAGGTGTTCGCCGCTGTTACGTATTATCTTCATATATTCCTTGTTCTTTGTGCCTTCAAGTTTGCCGTATAACTCCATCCCGACAATTTCAGCAAATCCGATAATTGTATTAAGTGGTGTTCGCACTTCGTGACTCATCGAGGCCAGAAATGACATTTTTGCATTGTTCGCATGTTCAAGATCTTTAATCAGGGTGCGGGCTTGATACATGAAATAAGCAGCTGTCAGCATGACAATGACAAGTAGTATACTTGCAGGCACAGCGAGGTCACGCAAGAGGTCGTTACCAGGCAAACGTTGACGCCACATAATAGAACCTACAACGTCACCATTTATATCCATAATCCTTAATGCTGATCGTTTGTTCTCAAGTTCTGCGGGTGAAAATTGTAGACTAGACACACCGGTGGCGTTTGCTAGTTCAGCATATTCTTCGCGCCCCATGTGTTGATAAAGAACGAGAACAGGACGCCGGTTAGCGCTTAAGGGTGGATCATAAACCTTATAACCTGAAGGCTGCACCATACTTATGCCTAACGCTATCAAGTTATCATTGTATTTGAGAAAACCCTGCGCTGTGGCCCCTATGTTCCCATTCACAAAGTCCATATTGTTTATGGCTTCTTGTAAACCTGCGTCTAGCCAGTTTGGTAAAGCGCGCAAATCATCATCGGATCCAGAATGGTAGACAACGGAACTGTCAGGATGAATGACAATGGTGCCATCTACATAGTTTCTGGAAGAAGATACATCACCAAAGATGCGGTGCATCCAGTTTGTATTTTGTTCAAGAACGACGTTATCAACTGCATCATCCCACCATGAGTTATCTTCGGCCAAAACAGTAAGATTATGGCTTATCTTACCAGTTGCGGTTTTGATAATGGTGCGCTGCGTGGTTTCTGCGGCTTGGTCATATTGGTTAGCAAAAAAACCAGCAACAGCAATTAAGGCGAACAAGCTTATCACGACAACTAGGATAACCGGCCATATAAGTCTGATAAGCTGCATAAAAGAAGGCTCCTCAGGTTGAGTAAGTTTCTAATTATAACGTTGAGGTGTGCACCAAACCTTAAGGTATTCAATCTCTACATGATAGTTACAACGTTTTTAAATGACATAATTCGCACAATAATTGTCCAAAGTAGCGCAATAATTGAATATTAGGCCAGTTGGGTGATCACCGTACAATTGAATGGGATTTAGTTGATGCGTTTCAATTGTTCGAGATTCGGACTCTGAGGTAACTTCCCTGACTTTTGCGACTCTGTAGCGTCGTAGCTTCTCTATGCGTTGGTTTTTTTATGCACCACCGCGTGTCACGTTTTATTGAGGGTCAAGGCATTGAGAAATTACTGCCTCAACCTATATTCATTGTCTGCTAGAGGGCTGCTCCGTTGTTTGTATGCAAGCATTGCGGTTTTAATTTTAATATAAAGGGTCATTTCCATGAGTGAAAACAATGAGTATACGCCGCCAAAAGTCTGGAAGTGGGATGCAGAAAATGGCGGCGCTTTTGCCAAGATCAATCGCCCTATAGCTGGCGCTACGCACGATAAAGAGTTACCCGTTGGCAAGCACCCTATGCAGCTTTACTCGTTGGCAACGCCGAATGGGGTGAAAGTAACGGTTATGCTCGAGGAGCTTTTGGCACTCGGTCATACAGGTGCTGAATATGATGCATACCTGGTTAATATCGGTGAAGGCGATCAGTTTGGTAGTGGTTTTGTGGATGCTAATCCCAACTCAAAAATACCGGCTCTTGTGGACCACAGCACAGACAAGCCAACACGTGTTTTTGAGTCTGGCGCGATCCTTTTATACCTTGCCGAAAAATTTGATGCGTTCCTACCTAAAGAACCAGCTGCGCGAACGGAATGCTTGTCATGGCTGTTTTGGCAAATGGGTAGTGCCCCTTATCTAGGTGGTGGTTTTGGGCATTTCTATAGCTATGCGCCGGTAAAAATAGAATACTGTATTGACCGTTTTGCGATGGAAGTTAAGCGACAATTGGATGTGCTGAATCGCCATCTGGCTGACAAGAAATATATGTGCGGTGATGAATACACAATTGCTGATATGGCAATATGGCCTTGGTACGGTGCAGTAGTATCAAACACAGTTTATGAAGCTGCGGAATTCCTGAGCACACATGAATACACACATGTGATTCGTTGGACCAAAGATATCTCGGAGCGTGCAGCCGTAAAGCGTGGTCGTATGGTTAACCGTGCTTGGGGCGATCCAAGCAGCCAGCTTCGTGAGCGTCATGATGCTGATGACTTTGAAACAAAGACTCAAGATAAACTAGAGCCTGATAACAACGATAAATAACAAACAGTCACGTCGCGCTTGAGGCTTGACAGTAAGAAGCTTATCGCTCAGAAAACGCCAGTGGTCCCGTAGCTCAGTTGGATAGAGCACCAGATTCCTAATCTGGGGGCCGGTGGTTCGAATCCACCCGGGATCACCAAAAAGCCAGCCTATAATGGGTTGGCTTTTATTTCATTATGATAATAAATCTAGGCGTGAATTGTTTTAAAATAAGCAGTAACTAAACCTTTTTCATAGCTATTATATGGCTTATTAGTATACGTGTTAATAACACATTAACTGTTTTCGTATTTACTTGAACTGCATTGAATTGGGGTTCGAGCAAATGAAAAAAACAAATGTTATTCCGTTAGATGAGCGTATTCATTTTGAAAAAGATGAAATCATCGTCTCTAAAACTGATCTTAAAGGCAACATAGTTTACGCAAATGACGTGTTCTGCCGTGTAGCTGAAATGCCTACAAATGCCGTTATTGGCAAACCGCATAATATTATCCGGCATCCTGATATGCCGCGGGCGGTCTTCAAATTACTTTGGCAGCGCCTGCAATCGCGAAAAGAAATTTTCGCATATGTTAAAAACATGTCAGCAACAGGTAAGTATTACTGGGTTATCGCGCATGTTAGTCCGTCTTATGATCAGGATGGACAGGTTGTTGGTTACCATTCTAACCGCAGGGCACCCAGCGCCAAAGGCATCGCTGACATTGTGCCACTGTATAAGGATTTGATACGCATTGAACGTGCTCATGCTGACCGTAAAGCGTCGCTTGATGAGAGCATGGCTTTTTTACAGGCAACGTACAGAGATATTGGCCAGAGCTATGATGAGTATATCTGGAACACAGGATCAAGCCATGTTTAATCTCAGCAAAAAAAATGATGCTTCTTTACGTGTGACAGAACTGGAAAATGCGCTTGCCATAGAGCAAGAGAAAAACGCGCATTACACTCGCGCATTCGCAGCAATTAATAGTGTTGCGCTAGCGATTAAGGCGGGTGACCTGGAAGCACGAATCGTTGACTGGGACCAGTATGCGGATCAATCCAGTACGCTGTCCAATGTGAACCACATGCTTGACTTAACAGATGCTTTCATTCGTGAAGCAACAGCGTCATTGGACGCGGCATCTGAAGGTGAGTTTTACCGAAAATTTCTGGTTGAAGGTATGGCGGGCACCTTTGGTCGCGGTGCAGAGGTTATCAACCGGGCAACGGGGCGTATGGAACAGATGGTTGCTGAACAAGTAGAACAGCGAACCAAGGTTTCTGGCAAGTTTGAGCAGTCAGTGATGGAGGTTATTGCTACACTGACAACGGCTGTCGAGCAGGTGAAGACAACGGCAATGTCTTTAATGACCGATGCATCTGAAAACCAAAGCCTCGCAGCCACTGTTGCTGCAGCTGCAGAGCAGGCAACGAGCAATGTACAAACCGTTGCATCTGCAGCTGAAGAGCTTTCGGCTTCAGTTGAAGAAATTTCGCGGCAGGTCAACACGTCTGCTGCAAAATCGACGGAAGCGTCAGGAAAAGCAAACGATGCTTCTACTACTATTGAAGCTTTGAAGAATGCCAGTGATACGATTGGCCGTGTTGTTAGCCTTATTAATGATATTGCCGAACAAACGAATCTGCTCGCGCTTAATGCAACAATTGAGGCAGCTCGTGCGGGTGATGCCGGCCGCGGATTTGCTGTTGTTGCTTCCGAAGTGAAATCTCTTGCACAGCAAACAGCTAATGCAACCGGTGAAATAGGTTCTCAGGTTAGTTCGATTCAAAATAATACCGGGACAACGGTTGAAGTTGTTTCAGGCATTGGCACAACAATCGCTGAACTGAATGAAATAGCGGCAGCCATTGCTGCAGCAACAGAAGAGCAATCGGCGGCAACATCGGAAATTAGTCGTAACATACAGCAAGCGTCAGAAGGTACACAGCAGGTAGCTGGCAATATAAAGAGTGTTCATGTGACGGCAGATAAAACAATGAACAGCGCCAAAGAATTGGATGGTGCGGCAACAGAACTCGCGCGCACCGTTATGATGCTAAAAGAGCAGTCCGAATCTTTCCTGGAGGAAATCCGCGATATTTAGTAGCGCTTACGGAGCCGAAAACATTGGATATAGTCAGCCCATCAAGTAAGGCTGACTAATGTTTCTTGATAACAGCTGATCACAGACGCGGTTTATTGTCCGGCAGGTACATTACTGTTGACCATGTCGATCGCCATCAACCACTCACCAGATTTTTGCTTTTCCCATACGACAACATAGTTGCCTGTTTGGCTGAATTTTTCGGCGTTATCTGGGTTAAATTCCATTTCCCATGTACCAATCTCACTGACGGTGCCGCGGTTTTGATCAAGCGAGTTGGTTACAAGCGATATCTGTACAGACGGTCCGCTAAAAATAGCTGACATCAATCTGGCGATTTCCATTTGTCCGCGTACGGGGCTGGCGTTGTTGCCTATAAATACACCATCAGTGGTATATAATTTTGCTAACGCAGCAGAGTCTTGACTATTAAATGCACTCATAAATTTGTCATTTTGCAACTGAATATGAGCAGCAAGGTTTGCGTCATCTGCTTGAGCGGAAGTTGTGGTGATCAGTGCTACGAGCGGAATAAAGATTTTCCATACTTTAAAGATATGTGTCATCGGTGCCTCCTAAGTGAAGTTAGGGCCGCGTTAAAATCATGGATATAGTCTTGATGAGCTTAGTCTAGTTGAGTTGAAATAGCGATATGTTGAGAGAATATGCATTCCTTATGAAGGCTTCGCGATAGCCTTATTGTGATTGTTGCAAACATCTTCTATACCGCTGAAAAATGTTTAAGGAAGCCTTATGAACGAATTGCCAGCCTGCCCGAAATGTAGCTCTATCTATACCTATGAAGACCGGGGTATGTTGGTGTGTCCGGAATGTGCACATGAGTGGATGTTAGGTGCCGAGAACGCGAACGAAAATGACAGCAGTTCTTTTAAAGATGTAAATGGTAATGCCTTAAATGACGGTGATACGGTCACAGTCATTAAAGACTTGAAGGTGAAAGGTTCATCGCTCGTTGTTAAAGTGGGCACCAAGGTCAAGAATATTCGACTTGTGGACGGTGATCATGACATTGATTGCAAAATAGACGGGATTGGTGCGATGAAACTTAAATCTGGATTTGTTAAGAAAATATAGCACCCACACTATCGCACGGGCGCTATGGCAGCTTAACTTTTTTCAGCGTTTATCCACTCACCAACAATTTCTTCAAGCACGGCAATAGGTAATGAACCTTGGCCAACAACTGTATCGTGAAAACGGCGTATATCGAACTTATCGCCAAGTTCGTGCTCGGCTTTGTCGCGTAACGCTTGGATGCGAAGTTCACCAATTTTGTATGACAGTGCTTGTGCAGGCCATGTGATGTAGCGATCAATTTGATTGATAGAATCAGGTTCACTAAGTGCTGTATTCTCCAGCAAATAGTTTATCGCTTTTTGTCGTGACCAGCCAAATGCGTGCATGCCTGTGTCCACGACCAAGCGGCATGCGCGCCACATTTCGTATGTTAAGCGGCCGAAATCACTGTAGGGATCTTCGTAAAAACCGGCGTCAACACCAAGGCTTTCTGCATACAGTCCCCACCCTTCGCCGTAGGCAGAGTGATACAGTGTCTTTCGAAACTCTGGCATATCCAGTTCTTGCGCAATGGCGCCCTGAAAATGATGGCCCGGCACTGCTTCGTGATATGTCAGCGCTTCAAGGTTATACAGTGGTTCGCTTAGGTAATTATTAGCCCCAATATAATATGTGCCGGATGTCTTGCCGTCGCCAGCGGGTGCTACATAATACGCACCGCCGCCCGGGCTTGCTTTAATGCTATATGTACCGCGTGGCAGAACCGTAAACCATTTTGGCAGTTCACCTTCCATACGCTGTGCAATAAAGGCTGCTTTTTCTAGCAGGTCGCGCGGGCTGGATGCATATGATTTCGGGTTGTTGCGCAAACTGTCCAAAAACTCTTTAAAACTGCCGATAAAGCCGACTTTCTCAATGATTTTATCCATTTCAGCACGAATGCGCGCGACCTCGGATAAGCCTAAATCGTGGATTTCCTGTGCAGACATGCCGGTCGTGGTGTGGAAATTGATCAGATATTTATAATAGTCTGAACCACCGTTTAAAGCTGTTATCCCCACTTCATTGCGGCAGCTTGGCATGTATTCTTCTGTGAAGAAGGCGTAGAATTTCCGGTATTCGGGAATGACAACATCACGAATTAAAATAGATATCTTCTCTTTATACTCTGCTTGCTTGTCGGCAGGTATAGCAGAGGGAAAATTGGCAATTGGTGCGTAAAATTCGCTTTGTGTAATGTCATCAAATATTGAGCGGCTTATAGTGGTTTCATAACTTTCAAAGCTTTTACAATAATGTGTCCACCCTTTGCTAATAGCTTCACGCAGCGATGCTGTGAAATCACTGCTATAGCGAGGAAAGTCTGCAAGGCTAACGATATATTTGTCATAATCATGTGTGCTGAGGAATGACATTTTTGCAGGTGCTTCTGCAAAGTATGTATGAAAACCGGCATATATATTCAGTGGGAATAAATGATCAGGCTGCCTGTAGCTCTCGCGCTCTGCCAGGCGTTCGTATTTAAAGAGCTTGTAGTTAATTTTGCCAGTGGCAGAAAGCGTTTCCGGATCAATCACCTCAAGGCGTTTGATAACTGTTTCATTGAATTTTTCGCGGCGTAAGCGGCCTGCGGCGCTGAAGTCAGGTAAAGGGCCATCCATACGGAACACATCTGGATCGCGCCTGAAAAACACTTGTTCGCTCAGCACGTTTTCCCAATGATCTTTCAAGAGGGTATCAAACGGTGAAGGCGTATCCGCGAAGGTTCCGCGGCCAGCAAACGCACACAGCAAAACTGTGGCCGATATCAGGTGTTTTATTTTCATGTAGGGGAGTATCGACAGGCATCAGGTCTGTGTCAACGATGTGGGTTTATTTTACATAAGGAAACGGCGTGCCATATGGCACGCCGCTGATTGTTTTGATTGTCTGCGTTCCTTAAGTTGCTGGTATTGCAGCTCCTGCAACCCAAGGAGCTCCCGCTTCAATCAGTCGTGCTTCAAACGCTGGCAAAGTTGTGCCCAAGAGCGTGTTAAGGCGCGTGCGCACTGCTTCAAAGTCAGCTTCAGCATAGCCAAGCACATCACGGTGCGTTTTGGTTGGGCCATATGTCGAGCTACCTGTACCGGTCAGCACTTTGCCAAGGCGGCTTTGGATCGTTTGCGGTGTTGCGCCAAAGCCTGCATTTTGCGTCCTGTTGCCGCTTAATGCTTCGTCAATTGCATACACTTCCGTACGAATTGCTTGCCATTCGTCGTCAAGACTGCTTGGTGCAGTACGAGAGCGGGTAATTGCTGTTTTCAAGTTACCAAGGCGAGTATCTAGGCCGCGCAATGAAGAAATTGCGGCACTAACGCTGCGTTGAAGCTTTGAGGTACGTTCCCAGAAGGCAACTGCATCCGCCGGGTCTGCGCCTTTGAGTGCACCGCTCGAAAGTGGTTTCACTTCAAAGTTATCAGGGCCAGCCATAACTGTAGTTACACCGCGCACACGCTTGGAAAGCGTTACAGAATACGTACCCGGTGCAGCAAGGAAGCCTTGTGGTTCATTGCCACCAGAAACAGCTTGCTGTGATGGGTAACGTAAATCCCACGCGGCTCTGTGGAAGCCTTTTTTAGTGCTGCCCTCAATGCGGCGAACCACATTACCGTCTGTGTCACGAACCGTGAGCCAAACTTCAGGTGCTGTTTCACGACGTTCTGACTCGACAACATCAAACCCCGGGAATGGTGTATCCTTCCCGTCTTTAATCAATGGCTTTTCGCGGTCCTGACGTTCCTGACGCGCTGTTTTCAGATCATCTTTCAGGTAATATGTGAAGTTGGCACCAAACGGCGGGTTAGGTGCGCGGTATAAGTTGTGACCTTGTGATGCACCTTCGCTAAACCCAAGTGGGTGACGTTCCACGTACCACCAGGCTGTCCGGCCACCAAACAACAGTGCTTCGTTATTGAGTGTATCTTCATCCATGTTCCTGAGAGCCGAATAGTCATCAAGGATGAAAATACCGCGCCCAAAGCTACCAGCAACCAGATCATTTTCACGGCGCTGGATCACAACATCGCGGTAAGAAATGGTTGGTGATCCGCCTGTAAGCTCAATCCATTTTTCGCCGGCATCAGGTGTGAAAAACACACCAAATTCTGTTGCAAGGAAGAACAGGTTACGGTCCACATGATCCTGAACAATGCGCCATACCAGGTGTTTTTCAGGCAGGTCGCTGGTCATGGATTTCCATGTGCGGCCGCGGTTGGTACTTTTGAGCAAATATGGTTTGTAGTCGCCGTATTTGTGGTTGTCGAGTGCGACGTAAACAGTATCTGCATCAAAAAGATCAGCGCGGATGTCGTTTACAAACGCGGTGTCCGGTACGCCCGGCATGTCACCTACTTCAACTTTGCGCCAAGTTGCGCCGCCGTCTGCCGTGATTTGTACAAGGCCGTCATCGGTTCCTACATACAGGATATTTTCATCAAGTGGCGACTCGCCTACGGACGTAATGCTGTTGTAGTTGGACATAGCGAGCAGGTCCCAGCCTGCTTCCCATGACCATTGACGCCCCATAACAGGCAGCTTCATCCGGTCTTGGTTGCGTGTTAGGTCTGGTGAGATAGCTGTCCAGCTATCGCCGCGGTCGTCAGAACGCCACAGGCGCTGCGATGCATGGTAGATACGTTTAGGGTCGTGACGGCTAACGTATATAGGCGCATCCCAGTTAAACCGCTCTGCAGGCTCCCCCGGTTTTGGCTGAGGCTGAATATGCACAACCTCACCGTTAGTGCGGTCAGCTCTTACCAAGTTACCTTGTTGCCAGTGCGAATAAATAATGTCCGGGTTACCGGGTTCTGTTGCTGGTTGGTGACCATCAGCAAATAGCGTGATGAACCAATCTGAGTTTTGAATCCCGTGCCTGTTATTTGTCCGTGAAGGTGCGCCTTGCGTGGAGTTATCCTGCGTACCACCGTAAATGTAATAAAACGGCGCAGCGTCATCGACGGCTACTTTATAGAACTGTGTAATCGGCAGATTTGAAATATAACGCCAGCTAGCTTCGCCGTCGTGGCTTTCATATATACCACCATCGGAACCAACCATTATATAATCAGGGTCAGTGGGGTGAAATGCAATCGCATGATCGTCCACATGCTTGTATTCTTGCTTAAGAACACGCCATGTAGCCCCGCCGTCGTCCGACACTTGTGTGCGGTTGTTTGCAAGGTAAATCTGGTCAAACTTATGTGGGTTAGCGAACAGTTCCTGATAATAATGTGGTCCTGTACCACCTGATATCATATCAGACATTTTGGTCCAGCTAGCACCGCGATCGCTACTACGCCACACACCGCCCGTGCGTTGATCAAGTTCGATTGCCGCATATAAAACATCAGGGTTTTGCGGTGAAATTGCCATACCGGTTTTACCGAGGTTTCCTTTAGGCAGGCCAGTTGTCAGTTTGGTCCATGTTTCACCGCCATCATCTGACATGTGAAGGCCGCTTTCAGGGCCAGCACCAACATAGGCTGCAACTGTGCGCTGGCGCTGCCATGTTGCTGCGTATAAGCGGTCAGGGTTGCGCGGATCGATAATCATATCGGTCACGCCTGTCCATTCATCAGCAGACAGTTTGTTTTCCCACGTTTTACCGCCATCGGTAGACTTGAACACGCCGCGCTCGCCGCCGCTTGACCACAATGGTCCTTGAGACGCTACCCAGATTGTGTTTGGGTCTTCAGGGTGCACGATAATTTCAGAGATATGTTCGGACTTTGATAGGCCCATGTTTGTCCATGTTTTACCGCCATCCGGTGAACGATAAACACCATCACCGAAACTGATGTGGCGACCGCCGTCGTTCTCACCTGTACCTACCCATATGACATTTTTGTTCGATGGGTCGATAGTAACAGTGCCGATGGAATATACGCTTTCGCCGTCGAACAGAGGCGTCCATGTTGTTCCTGCATTTTCTGTTTTCCAGACGCCACCGGACGCAACACCAACATACCATGTGGCCGGATCTGTCTGGTCAATCTCGATGTCGGCAATGCGGCCAGACATGAAAGAGGGTCCAATATTTCTAAGCGCCATACCTTTGAAGGTGTCGCTTGTCATTAAATCTTTGTCGTCCGAGGACTGCGCATATGTAGCCTGCGACACCATAAGTGCTGCGCCCAAAATGGCCGTGAATTTCATCGTTCGCTTCCTTTGTCTAAACGTCAAATTATCAGGGGTTTTGGTCACATGATCATCTATACTTGCCATCAAAACGTTCAGCCAAACGTTTCATTAAACGATAGAAAATAAAGATTATTGTACGCTCCCCCATATCAAGCCTGATTAGCTTTGCACAATCACTGTTTGCTGACAACAATTCTTGGAAAATGAAGGCTATAATATGAGCGAAGGCATACTATGGTTTAGATTCAAGCTTTTCACGGGCCTGCCTTTCCTCTACGTTTGATGAAATCAAAAGAGGGAGGGGTCTTATGAGTTATAAAATGAAACTGCGTATGCTGGCAGGTGCATCTTTACTGGTCAGTAGTTTATCGATGCAAATGGTATTTGCCGATGAGAGCACGATGCCAGCATCTGTTGGTGGATTACCGGTTGATAAAGTATCAAGCGAGGCAATTCGCGCGGCAACCACTGAAGAACGGTTTATGAATGATTGGGTGTCTGTTATCCCTGATCATCCCACTATACCCAGTCCGCGGGATTTCTTGGGTCATATTGCAGGTGCACCTGGCGAGATGACTAATGTCGCCGAAATTCACGCCTATATGCGCGCCATCGCTGATGCAACAGACCGCGCCGAGATTGTTAGCCTTGGTCAGACGGCTGAAGGTCGCGAGATGATCGCGATCATTATTGCTGACCCTGAAACGCTTACTAACCTTGATGATTATAAAGCACGGCTGAATGCGCTCGCTGATCCGCGGGGTATGAGCGATGCAGATGCTGAAGCAACTATCGATGCCGCGAAACCAATATATTGGATTACGGCTGGTTTGCACTCTACGGAATACGGCCCACCTGAAACGGCGCTTGAAATTGCATACCGGGTGGCGGCAGAAGACCGCGAATTGTTTAAAGATATTCGCAGCAACGTCATTACGATGATTACGCCTGTATTTGAGGTGGATGGTCGCAACCGTTCAACAGAATGGTTTCTCAAGCATAATAAAGGCCGCACAGACTATTATGACCGGCCACCGAGTGGTCCGCCTTTCTGGGGTAAATATACATTCCATGACAATAACCGGGATGGTATTGGTTTGACGCAGCCCATGACCAAAAACTTCTTGCGCGGGTTCAATGAATACAAGCCAACCTTGTCGCTCGATCTGCATGAAAGTGTGCCGTATTTGTATGTGGCAACAGGTACTGGCCCGTATAACCCGGGCGTTAGTGCAACAACAGTTACGGAGTGGGCATCTATTGCCAACTATGAAGTTAACCGCCTGACAACAATGGGCATGCCCGGTGTGTGGACATGGGGGTTCTACACAGGTTGGTGGCCCGGATATATGCTTTGGGTGACCAACAATCGTAACTCAAACGGTCGTTTCTATGAGACGTTTGGTAATGGTGGTTCAGAGACAATGCTGCGCGATCTCGGCGACAGTCGGTTTGCCGGGGATAAAACTACAGATAAAACATGGTATCGCCCAAGCCCGCCGTCCGAAGAAACACTTTGGTCCATGCGCAACAATGTGAACTTTATGTCGAGCGGTGTATACGCATCTCTTGAGTATGCATCTAAAAATGCGCAGCAACTGGTTGCCGGTTTTTATAGTAAATCGAAAGCATCAATTGCTGAAGGTGCTTCGGGTGATGTGAAGGCTATCCTTATTCCCAACGATCAACGTGATAGCGGCGCAGCGCGTGAACTTATCGACCTTGTTATGGAACAGGGCATAGAGGTTAGTATCGCGGGTGCTGACGGTGAGTTTGGTGATGTTGAAATTGAGCGAGGTGATGCCTTGATCAAGCTCAACCAGCCTTACGGGCCGTTTGCTAAAGCCTTATTTGAAGAGCAGGAATTTCCTGAAGATGTTGATGTGCCACCATACGACGATGTTGCATGGACGCTGGGTTTAATGCGCGGTGTTGATGTCGAGTTTGTGGAAGACGTTGATGTGCTGGAATTGAAGTCAAGTAAAGCAGATAGCGGTGCCGCGTTTTATGAAGCGGAAGACTTGCCTGGACGCTCCAGATATTATGCTGTAGCACACAGAGGTCAAGAAGGCCTCGGTGAGCTCCGCTTTGCTTTAGCAAGTGCGACAATGCATGCCGCGAAGGCTGAAGTGAAGTCAGGCAGAAATATCTTCCCTGCGGGCAGTATCTTTATTGATGCTTCAACCGTTGATAAGGATGCGCTGGAACGTGTCGTGGAAAACACACTTCTTGATGTTGTTGGTTTGAACAGCTTGCCAAAAGGCGAAATGATTGAGCTGGATGTGCCGCGCATCGGTTTATTGCATAGCTGGATTTCAACACAGGATCCAGGTTGGGTCCGTTACACATTTGATCAATCACAGGTGCCGTACAGCATCATTGAAAAAGCTGAACTTAAAGCAGGCAATTTGCTGGCCAAATATGATGTGATTGTTGCACCAAGCTTTGGTAGACGCGGTAGCTTAAAGGCGCTTGTGAACGGTGTGGATAAAAAATGGTCACCGCTAGCATATGAAACAACACCTGAAACGCCAAGCCATGGCCGTATTGTTAGCTCACCGGATGTTACTGGCGGGTTTGGCTTTGACGGTATGGCTGCGCTTCAATCGTTTATCAGTGAAGGAGGGACTTTCATTGGCCTTGCTTCAGGCGGTAGTTTGGTTGCCGAAAGCGGGATCACATCTGATGTAAGCATGAACCGCCCGCGTGTTAATACGCCGGGTTCGTTTGTACGTCTGCAAATCAACGATACTACGTCACCGCTTACATTCGGGTACGACGAAATTTCGTATGCATTCCGTGGTAACACACCGTTTTATAGTGTCGGTAAAGATGACCGCGACCTCATGGTGGCACAGTTTGGTAGCAAGAAAGCTAGTGTGCGTCCGTGGAAGCGTGGGGAATCTGACGGTGATAAGAAGAAGAGCAAAAGTGGCCCGCTTATTCTTTCCGGTGGAGTATTAAGCGGCAAGAAACAGCTTAACGGTGCACCGGCCATTATCGAAACGACTGTCGGTGAAGGTCAGGCTATTCTGTTTGGCTGGAACCCTTTGCACCGGCACCTTAATCACCATGACCATGCATTTGTTTATAATGCGTTGATGTTCTGGAATGATTTGAAATAATGCTGAAAAGGGTCGCTGCGGCGACCCTTTTTTCTGCGTGTGATTTTTAATCAACGATGCTTGCCAGTTGCTTCTGTCACCCTAGTTCACATCTTAATTAATTACGTAAGGGGAGCACGGAATGGAATATGATGACGTTATCATGGGGCGGCGCAGTACGCGTGGTTTCTTGAAAAAGCCAGTACCTAAAGACGTCATCAAAGAGGTGATTGGCCTCGCCATGAGAGCACCATCTTCCTTTAATACTCAGCCTTGGAACATGACGGTAGTAACCGGCGATGCGCTTGATGAAATCCGCAAGGGTAATGTAGAGCGGAATGTTGGCGGCGTGCCTCATTCACGCGAAATACGTGTTCGTCATTCATATGACGACGGCGATCATCGCACACGGCAGATTGAAGTTGCCAAACAATTGTTCGGCGTGATGGGTATTGAACGGCACGACAAAGAAGGTCGGCATGACTGGGTGTTGCGCGGCTTTCGCCAATTTGATGCGCCTGTTTCGATCGTTATTACTTATGATCGTTCGGTTCACGGAGATGATGTGGCGCCGTTTGATTGCGGTGGTCTGTCAAATGCCATTGTTAATGCAGCATGGTCACGCGGCCTTGGTTGTGTGATCAATAGTCAGGGTATTATGCAAACGCCTGTCGTACGTGAGCATGCGAAAGTTGATGAAGATCAGGTCATTATGATCTGTATCGCCATGGGATATCCAGACGAAAGTTTTCCTGCAAATGCAGTTGTAACAAACCGTAAGTCAATTGAAGATGCTGTTACATTTGTTGGTTTTGACGATTAAGAATTTTTGCGCTTACGCTTAATTGAGAGCATCTTTTTGATAATATTGTCACTTGCGTGTACACAAGATGAAAACTAGGGTTTGCTATATATAAAGTTTAAAGGAAATAGGTCATGCGGTTATTGGCGGTAATGTTGGCGGCGACACTGGCCGCGTGTAGTAGTGAAACGAACACGGATCAGCAAACAAGCGCAGATGCACAATCTTCAATTGAGGATAGTGCGGCTCAACAGGTTGCCTATGATACCTCGAGCATTAACCCTAATGACTATGTCGATAATTTTACGTTGCTGGACCATAAAGGTCGCTCGCATGAGCTGTATTATTATAGTGATGCGCCAGCGATTGTTCTCATGATTCAGGGAAATGGTTGCCCGATCGTGCGCAATGCATGGTCAGATTATCAAGCTGTGCGCGACCAGTTTTTGGGCCAGGGTGTTCAGTTTTATATGTTGAATGCAAATCGTCAGGATAGCCGCGCCAAGCTTAACGGCGAAGCAGAAGACTTTGGCTATGATATGCCGATCTTGAAAGATGAAACACAGCTTGTTGCCGAAGCGCTCGGTGTTAAGCGAACAGCTGAGGTGTTGGTTATCTCGCCAGATGATTGGAGCATCGTTTACCGCGGGCCTGTTAATGACCGTATTGGATACGGTCAACAGCGCAGTACTGCCGGAGAGAATTATCTTGCAGATGCATTATCAGCAACGCTTGCCGGTGAGGCAGTTGAGAAACGTATTCGTGCCTCAAAAGGCTGTATCGTTAACCTGCCGGAGGCGGCGAAGCGTGCTGAGCATGCACAGATTAGTTATAGTGAAACGATCGCCCCGATGCTTGCTGAAAACTGCGCAAGCTGTCATGAAGAAGGTGGTATTGGCCCCTGGGCTATGACGGACTATAGCATGATCGAAGGTTTTGCGCCGATGATCCGAGAGGTTGTTCGCACAAAACGGATGCCGCCGTGGTCCGCAGACCCTCATATTGGTAAATTCTCTAATGGTCGTGGTTTAACCACTGAAGAAAAACGAACACTAGTGCACTGGATCGAGGCTGGAGCGCCACGCGGTGAAGGCTCTGATCCGCTTGCGGAGCGACAAACTGCGGCAACAGAATGGCCGCTTGGCGAGCCGGATCTGATTATTGAAGCACCAGGTTTCGATGTGCCGCGTTCAGGTGTTGTGGATTACCAGTTTCCGACAGTTCTAAACCCGCTTGATAAAGATGTTTGGGTGCGTGCAGTTACTGTTGTTCCGGGCGACAAAACAGTTGTGCATCATGCGCTTGTGGGGTCATCCGAAGAGGTTACCAAGCCTGGTGAGGGTAACTATGACGATGTTTTTGATAACTATCTGATTGGCTTTGTACCAGGTGCGGAGAGTTATATTTATCCGGAAGGTACGGGTGTTGAAGTGAAGGCTGGCGGCGAGTTTCGCTTCCAGATGCACTATACGCCTTCTGGCCGAGAAACAACGGATCGAACAAAGTTAGGTTTGTATTTCTACAAAGATGCGCCGGATTATAAGCTGCGCCAACAAGTTGCACTTAATCCACGCCTTGGTATTCCAGCGAATGAGGCGTCGCATTATGAGCAAGCATATTTTGAGTTTGATAACCCTGCAACTATCTACATGCTTTTCCCGCATGCACACTTTAGGGGTACAGCCTCACAATTTGATGTGGAATATCCTGATGGCAGGTCTGAAACCATATTGTCTGTGCCGAAGTATGATTTTAACTGGCAGCATACATATAGCCTTGAAGAGCCGCTCGAAGTGCCTGCCGGAGCGCGCCTGATTCACCGTACAGCTTATGATAATACTGGCAGAAACCTAGCCAACCCTGATCCTGATAGAGTTGTGCCGTGGGGCCTGCAGTCAAGTGATGAAATGCTTTATGGTAGCTTTATGTTCCGCTGGACAGAAGAGACGGCTGATAATCCTGTTCATGATCCGTTGCAGTTTGGCGTGCGGCAGTTCTATGGGTTTGCAGACAAAGATATGGACGGTAAGCTGGCTCGGTCCGAGATGAGCGGTGGCCTTGCAAAGTCTTGGGATGCCGGGCGATTAAAGAATGTTGACAGAGACGGTGACGGCGCACTTTCTTTCGCTGAATTTTACGGTATGCGCCGCGCTCAGATGCAACGCCAACAATCGCGTTAAAGCAAACAACATATAGGAGTGCCGACCATGAAATTACCAAACAGATACTGGTTAATGGGAGCGGCGCTCTTTGGTGGCATCAGCGTCAATGTCGCTCAAGCGCAAACCGATTACGGCGAAGGCGACACGATAGGTGCTGCGAATAACCTGAGCGCTGAAGGTGTGCAGGCAGCATCAAAACTTGTAAAAACAGGAAAGACTTATTCTTTGGGCATTGTTACCGGCCCTGATACACCTGCGTGGGGAACCCGCTGGTATAAAATGGGTATTTTTGATTTAGGCCCATATGGCAACAATAAGCTGACAGGGCACGATGATCTTTTGATGACATACCTTGGGATTGGGTCACAAATTGATGGCCTTGGTCATATTGGCGTTGATGGTGTTTTTTATGGTGGTCACACGTCAGCAGATATAAAAACACAAGCAGGCTTAACCAAGCTTGGTACAGAGAATATCCCGCCTATTGTCACGCGCGGTGTACTACTTGATATGGCAAAACACTTTGGCCAATCTGTTCTCAAAGAGGGCACAGTTTTTAATAATAAAGAGATTAAAGCAGCAGCTGAAGCGCAAGGTATTGTAATTAAGCGCGGCGATGTTGTGTTGTTTCATACAGGCTGGCTCAGTATCATGGAAGATGACCCTGAGCGCTTCAAAACTGTAGGTCCAGGTTTGGGTGTTGAAGGTGCGCAGTATTTGGCTGACCTTGGTGTTGTTGCTGTTGGTGCAGACTCGCCGAGCGTGGAAGTTGTTCCTGCCGAAAATGGTTCAATGGCATTTCCGGTTCATGCTGTCCTTATTCCGAAAAACGGTGTTTATATTTTGGAGAACATGAACACCGGGCCGCTTGCAGCGGATGATGCTCACGAGTTTATGTTTGTGCTGGGACAGCCCAAGTTTGAAGGGTCCGTGCAAGCGGTGATTAACCCAATTGCAATCCGTTAATGTAGGGCCATTTCCTACGGCTAGAAGATAACTGGAGCACAACTCTTTGCAGTGTGTGCTCACAGTATCTGTTTGATTAACCAGTTACTTTTTGGGTTCTAACTGAGGATAGTTTACGCCAAGCTGTTCAAGATATGTGTCGTACTTGGATGGATCATAGTAGAACGGCTTAAGTCTGTCTTTGAACTGTGCCATGATGGCTTGATTTTTCTCAATGGCGGGCTTGTCTTCCGGTCCAATAAACGGCTTGTACTCAATATCTTTTGACTGTTCTTCGCGGAAGTAAGTCCAGGCATCTTCAAGCAACTGTGGCTGTGTGATCAAGTCCATCATGGTTGCTGCTAATACCTTCGCTCCAGCGGCTGCACCTTTGTGTGCAATCGGCGTTGCCATGGCCATTGCTGAGGACCAGTGATGGCCAATTGTGCCATTAATGTTGGAGGGGTAGCGAAGTGTTACTGTCGGTACGTTCCATGATACATCACCAATATCATCTGAACCACCGCTGATTGGTTTTTCCGGCGGGCCTTGTAATTCTTCCAGTTCGGTTGGCATGCCTTCTTCTTCAAGGTTTTCTGCTTCCATCAGCTTTTGTACAGCACGCGCATATATCTGGTCGTCTTCGGACCATTCAGGAAGGCCGATAGCTTGAATGTTGCTGTACATGCGCTCAGCGATAACTTTGTTAAAGTGTCGTGGCCACGCGGAGCCAATAATGCGGCGCTTCACTGTGGTGCCTGTCATCATTGCAGCGCCTTCTGCAATCTGTTGCAAAGACGCAAAATTGTCTTGAATATGCTTTGCGGTAATTTCACGAATGAAATACCAAACACTTGCTTTGGAAGGCACGACGTTGGGTTGGTCGCCACCATCAACCACCACATAGTGTGATCGCTGTAATGGCCGCAGATGTTCACGTTTAAAGTTCCATGCGATGTTCATTAATTCGACAGCATCAAGAGCGCTTTTACCGCGCCACGGGTCGCCTGCTGCGTGCGCGGCTATACCATCAAACTGATACTCGACAGACACAAGGCCCGTGCCGCGGTCACCGCCCCATGATGTAGAAAGATTGCGACCCACATGTGTGAACATAACGGCGTCCACATCCTTAAAGCGACCATCACGAGCATAGTATGCTTTGGCCGCGACAAGTTCTTCAGCAATGCCGGGCCAGATCATGATTGTGCCAGGCAGGTTTTCACGTTCCATGATTTCTTTAACAGCGAGCGCGGCGGCAACGGTAACGGCGTGCCCTGAATTGTGTCCTTCGCCGTGTCCCGGTGCTCCTTCTACCATAGGCTGACGGTAGGCAACGCCAGGCATTTGTGAAGATTTTGGAATGCCATCAACGTCGGAGCCCAGCGCGATAACAGGTTTGCCACTACCCCATTTAGCCCACCAACCTGATGGCAGACCTGAAATATCCTGTTCAACGCTGAAGCCTTCTTTTTCTAGAAGGTTGGTCATGTATTTTTGCGTCTCAAACTCCTGAAAACCAAGTTCGGAGAACGAAAACAGGCTATCGATAATTTCTTGAATTTGTTTTTTATGGTTATCAATATTCGCTGCGGCTTGTGCCGACAACCCGGACAATACAGGCGCTGGTTCTTCCGGTTTTTCTTGCGCAGCAACAAACGGTGCTGATGCGCACATTAAAGCAAATGCTGTCGCACGGTATAAACTGGTAGATTTAACTTTCTTCATGATGACCCTCCCCAAGGTTTTGGCAAATCTACTTCAAGTTTTGGTATTGGGGAACCCAATAATAAAACCTTGGGCAGTAGATTATAAAACAGAAGAGGTCTTGGTTATCGGGTTATGTAATGTTATTTTGTTACTAAGTTGGATAGGAAGATAATATGCTGTCGCTGATATTAGGGCTTTTGATTGTTTCGACACCGCTTGATTGTTCGCAGAGTCACGCGGCAAAAAGCATTATTCAAAAAACATATTATAGTGGGCAATTGGCACAAGCGATTGATCAGGCAGAGAGTATTCTTGCGTGCAAAAATACTAATGTTGATCAAAAAGTTGAGCTGCATTTGCAGCTGGCGGCAATTAATGATCGCATCGGACTGCACCAGAATACACGGCCTGTTGCTGCTAGTCTGGATCATATCAATAAAGCCGCTTTATTAAGCAGCATGGCAAATGAGCATTCTCAAGCAGCTGTTTTACTTGCGCGGGCAAAATACTTTTACCGCGCCGAGATGGTAGAACGAAAATTTCCGCAAGCGGAGAGGTATGGTGAGCAGGCCCTTGCAGTATATACAGCGCTTGATAATGTATATGGTCAAGCCGATGCTACCCATGCATTAGGGCTTGTATTTTTTCAACGCCGTGAGCTTGAGAAAGCACGTATCTATTTTGATCGCTCCCTTGAATTAGAAAACCGAAGTGGTAATGCACGAGCTGTTATGCTTGCGGATTATGGGCGGCATGTAGGTTTTATTCATTTGATTTCTGAGCAAGTGGGTGCAGCAGTTCCCTTTTTCGAGCAGTCCTTAATGCACCGTAGAACAGGTGGTTTAACTGACGCGGCTATGTTCGCAGCTATAACACTTGCATCAGCGTATGCGGATCAGGGAAATATACCGAGTGCAAAAGAAACAGTTGCGTTTGCTCTAGATGTGGCAGAGGAAATTAACTCACCAAACGGGTTAGTACGCGTTCTCTTTGTAGAAGCTAAGATTTCCGAAGTGGAAGGAAATAAGGAAGCCGCAATGAAGGCTTATGGTCGTGCGCGGAAAACGGCTATGTCTATTGACCTTGCGGGCTCGGTGGCTCGCGCCGAAGAGGCAATTAAACGCTTGAGTGACAATTAATAGCTTACTTGCAATGCGCGCCCATCCAGCTTGAAACATGTTTCATTAACCCAATGCGGTGGCTTGAAAATGAATGCCCGGCATCAAATGTCACATGCTCGAAATGTGCAGCCTTGGCTTTTTGAGCAGCCTCTGCAATAGGAACCTGTGTTTCCATTGGCAAGACGGTGTCTTGCAGTCCTGAAATTAAGAGTAAAGGCCTACTTTTATAGGCGCCCATGCGCGGTACAAAATCAAAGCGCGCTTTATCTGCTAGAATTTGGCGGACTAGGTCAGCATATGAATAATTTTTAAGGCCAGGTACAAAAGTGTCTGGTAATGCATCCAAATCGGTTATCTGCGCTGCGCGCGGGTAAGAGTTTGCTGGTGCTAGAGCAACAGTACATTGTATCTGCGGGTTCTCGATGCTGGCAACAAGTGCTGTGAAACCACCAAGGCTGTGACCAATCAGGCTAATACGGTTTGGATCAATGCGGTTTTTGCCAGCACGCCCTTCGTCTTCCAAATATTTCACTGCCGCTGCTGCATCCTCAATCAGATGAGTGGCGCTATATTCTCCTTCGCTACCCCATGCGCCACGGTAATGAAAATATAATGTATTGAAGCCTGCGCGCCGCATGGTTTGTGCAAGGTCCAGATTTTTTTCATTGCCGGGAAAACCGTGCAGGAAGACAATAGTGGGATGCGGCCCTGCACCGTTTGCCACATACAGGTGTCCGTTCATCATATAGCCATCGCTCTCAATTTGCAGTTCAACAACATGCGGTGGATTTTCTGGATCAACGACAGGGTCTTGTGTCACGGGGTCATAATCTGCCGCGTGTGCGCTTAATGAGAAAACAATAAATAAGAATGCGATAGAAACTGAAAGTTGATGCACGATAAATCCCCTGCGGTGCATGATTGCTTTCTTGCACACTAACACGGCTTTTTGGCAATCGTCACGTATGTATCATGCATGCACAGGTTCTTCGTTTGATAATACACTCAGAAAGGTTAGTGTAGCGAGTGGGAATAGCCTTTGTGGTGGGGAGCTTGGGATGAAGTGTTTTGCTAAAGTTTTATTCGGCCTGACAGCAATGGCTTTGCTTGCCGCATGCAGCGCCGAACAAACTGTGTCGGATGATCCGGCAAAAAACGTAACGATTTACCGTGATACATACGGTGTACCTCATATTTATGGCAGGACAGACGGTGACGCTGCGTTTGGTATGGCATACGCACAAGCTGAGGATAATTTTGCTCAGCTAGAGCTTAATTTTATTCTGGCATCGGGGCGTTCGGCTGAAGTGTTTGGTGAAGAAGCGGTGTTATCTGATTGGATCGCACGCTCACTAGAGATAGAGAGATTGTCACGCCGGGATTATGAAACGGCGATACCTTCCACGAAAGCATTATTGGATGGTTACGCTGCGGGTCTTAATTATTTTTTGGCACAAAACCCTGATGTGAAGCCGCGGCTTTTCACAAAGTTTGAACCTTGGTATCCGCTCGCTCTTATTCGCCGTATGTATTATATGGGTGGTTTTCTGGGGCGCCTTGATTTCACAAACGAAGAGCGCCGCGCTGCTTTTGAAGCCATTAACGGGTCAGCGTTGACTACTGTTCAAACTCAAATACCACAAACTGATACAGAACTTGCTAATGCTTTTGGTTCAAATTCCTGGGCGGCGAATGGCCCCAAGATTGAGGGCACAGGTTCTTATCTATTCATCAATCCTCACTTGCCGTCTTTTGGTATGGGGCAGGTTTATGAAGCGCATGTTATTTCCGATGAAGGTTGGAATTTCACGGGCTATAGCAGGTTTGGTTTTCCGCTCCCTTATGTTGGGTTTGGTGAAAATCTGGGGTGGGCCAGTACGGATAATAACGGTGACCAGGAAGACGCGTGGATTGAGCATTTTGGCGAAAGTGAAAATCCGCTTGCCTATCGCTATGATGGCGATTTCCGGATAGCCAGCGAGTGGAGCGATGAAATTAAGGTGCGGGATGCTGCACCGGTACCTGTAAAGTTTCGTAAAACACACCACGGCCCTGTGCTTGCTATGCGGGACGGTCAATTGTTATCAGCACGATTTGCAACATTTGATGAACCGGGCTGGCTGGATCAGTGGCACGCTATGTCACGTGCGCAAAACTTTGATGAATTTAAAGCCGCGGTGACACCACTTAAAATGCAATTTGGCAACTATATGTACGCGGATCGGGACGGCCATATTTACTATGTTTATAATGGCGCCTTTCCTAAAAAAGATGCGTCATTTGATTGGAACAATCCTGTCGATGGCAGCAACCCTGCGACCGAATGGCAGGGGTATCATTCGCTTGAGGAAATACCACAAGTGTTAGACGCCGTGTCGCATTTTGTGCAAAACACAAACACCACCCCGTTTATGACCAGCATGAGTGCAAGCGACCCTAGAGAGGAAGGTTTTCCGCCCTATATGGTGCGTGAAAGCGACAACGCACGCAGCCGCAATGCACGGCGTATCTTGCAGGGTATTGAGCGGTTTGATTTTGCAACATGGGAGCGAGAAAGCTTCGACACGACCATGATGTCGTGGCAGCCTCACAAACTTGTCCTGCTTGGTGCTTACGAGGCCGTTAACTTCACTGACCATGCGCGCGGCGAAGCATTGGCGCCAATCATTGATGTTTTGGTCGGCTGGGACGGTGTAGCTCGCATGGATGAAAATGCACCCACACTCTATGTGGACTGGTACGAGGAGTGTCGTAAGCGAGGATTATTATCCGAGCAACAACCAGAAGAAATAATTACCGCACTGGAGACAGTGGTTGCCCGATTGCAGTCTGACTGGGGTGATTGGCGTGTGTCATGGGGTGATATTAATCGTGCTCAAAGACCAGCTGTTGACAGCAAGGGTGTACCGCAGTTTTGTGATGATTGCGAAAGCCTTGCAACACCAGGTGTGCCGCATTGGTCCGGCGGCAGTCTTATTAGCGGTAATACGCGTTTACCTGACCTGAAGAAGCGTTACAAACGTGGTGGTAATTCCTACACGGCAATTATTGATTTTCCGCGTGATCGCAGTAAGAGAATTGTTTCACGGTCCGTGCATGTATTCGGCGCAAGTGTTGATGCAAATTCACAGCACCACATGGATCAGGCCGCTCTTCTCGCGCAGAAGCAATATAAACCAGCATGGCTATACCTGGATGATGTGAAAAAGCATGCAGTGCGTGCGTACCATCCAGGTGAAGAATAAGTGCCTAACAAATGTATTCTGGAGAGTGTTTGTATGTTGGGAATTTCGGCATAATTTATGAGGCATAAGGTAGCCAACGATATACACCGTTGGCCTAGATAAGGATAAGCAGCAATGAATGTATCATTTGACTATAACGGTAAAAATGTCCTGATTTTTGGTGGCACGAGTGGCATTAATTTGGGTATCGCGGAAGCATATGCGGCGTGCGGCGCCATTGTTGGTGTTGTTGGCCGGAACGCTGAAAAAGCCGAAGTTGCGCGGGAGGCCATCGCTGCACACGGCGGTAAGGCATTTTGTTATACGGCTGATGTGCGCGACTTTGAGGCTGTAACAGAAGTGTATAAAGCTTTTGTCCGTGATGCTGATAAAATTGACATTCTTGTGTCTGGCGCTGCCGGTAATTTTCCTGCACCGGCCTTGGGCATGAGCCCGAACGGATTTAAGTCTGTTGTTGAAATTGATCTGCTTGGCACTTTCCATGTTCTGCGTGCAGGATTTGAATATCTAAATGTACCCGGCGCCAGTGTAATGAATATTTCAGCGCCTCAAGCCATGATTGCTATGCCATTGCAGTCGCATGTGTGTGCAGCTAAAGCAGGTGTTGATATGATCACGCGTACACTTGCAATAGAGTGGGGTCCAATGGGTGTTCGTGTTAACTCTGTTATCCCGGGGCCAATTGATGGCACAGAAGGTATGGCCCGTCTCGCTCCAACCCAGAAGATGCGCGATGCCGTTGAGAAAGCAGTGCCTCTGCAACGTATGGGCCTGCCATCAGATGTGGCCGATGTGTGTCTGTTCCTTGGCTCTGACGCTGCGCGGTATGTAACCGGTGTTATTCTGCCTGCGGATGGCGGCGCTGTTGCAGCGGGGTCGGCTGGCATGGGTATGTCTTCTATGGGGCATTAAGTTTCATGCTTTCGGTACCTTTTAGCGTGTCCTGACAAAAGTATTCCATTTTTCGGGACACATTTTTACAGGATCAGGGCGACCTTTCTGTTGTAGATTGTCTTTATGTGCATAGGCTTGAAAACCTTATTGAAACACATGATGTTCATGGAGCATGGTTCACGTGACGGATAAGGAACGTTCCCTTGAAAACTGCGATGATGCTTCTGCATTAAACGACGAAGGTGTGCCGCTGAAAAAGTCGGAGACCATCGAAATCAGGTTGCCACATAAAGACAAGCAGGCCTTTGTTCTGGCATGTAAGGCAGAGGGTAAGACAGTAAGTGCAGTCTTGCGGGGCGCCATTAATCTGCATCTTCAACATGGACATTTTGTGTTTCCACAATCCAGCAATGCCAATAGGCGTGCTGATATGAAAGGAAGCCTAAAAATGATACTGACAGGATTTTTCGCAGGCGGGTTAACTGTTGCAGCCGCCTTTACAGTTTTTGATGAAGCAGAAAGAGATTATGGGCCCTTCGTGAGTGCCTATTTTGCAAAGATTGATCAGGATGGTAACGGAGAAATTTCGTTGCCCGAATACATTGGTAATGTGGGTAAGGCATCCAGCGCTAGTCAGATATTACCGCAAGCAAGCGTTGGCAATTATTATTTACATAACGCTGAATTTAAAACGAATAATATGCCACTGCTTGAGAGTGACGCAGTTATTATGAGCTCTGAAAAGGCTTTCACAGTCCAGAGTTTTGACACAGTATGTCAAAGCGCAATTAATGATATTGCGATCGCACAGCATACGTATGAGCATGCGTTATTGGACTTAGATAATAATCAAGCGTTGTCGATGGAAGAATTTAGTCAATCGCAACTACTCCCAGATATTCTGCGGATTACCGCGGAGCATAACCTCTTTGATATTGATGGTAATGGAGATGTTAGTTTTGAAGAATTCAATTCTGCATTTAGCGGTAACGCAGAAGTATTCTTTGTAGAAAATTATAGCTTCCAGCAAACTGTAAAATTACCACCTGAGTGTCATAAGGCGCTTGGTGAAGGGGCGAGACTCTCTCTATGGAATAGTTATGATCTGAATTATGGCGCGCGTAGACAGAAAAAACATATAGAAGAACTGTTTGATAGCATCGACCTTAACGATGATAAACGCATTGTTCTTCAGGAATTCATCAATCGAATTTTATCGAAAATATAGAGCGGATAATTCAGGTAACATCGCTCCACTCAAGTGTAGGCCTGAGTGGCTTTTGAATGGACGCAACTTGTTTACGCATAGCTTGCGGGTACTTTGAAGAAGAATGAGGGTGTTTTGTAGCTTTCGCGAAGCGGTACCTTGGCCTCATTTTTTGCCTGAGCGTGCCTTCAGCAAGGGTATGTCTTCTATGGGGCATTAAACGCGTTAATTTATTAATGCCTTAGACCAGAAACTTTATGCTTGTATAATCTGCCCGAGCACAACAAGGCACTCGGACAGTGGGAGGAGTTGGAAGCTCAGCGAAGCTTCCAACCCATAGTATTCAGCTTAGAAGTTAGTGCGCAGGATCAATCCAAATGTACGCGGCTGATTGGTGCGGAAACCAAGACGTGCTCGTCCGCCGCGTTCGCGGTCAAACGACAGGTTTGCATTTTCATCTGTCACGTTATTGACGTAAGCAACAACTTCCCAGTTATCGCGGTAGATACCGGCACTGAGATTAAGTGTCTGATACGCATCAAGTTCAAGGTCAGCACTGGTCACATCAGTACCTGGTGCGCCGCCGAATGCCAGACCGGAAACAAAGTCACCCGCGCCAGCAGTTTGGTCACTGGGTTGCGTGAACCGGCTGCCTACATGCTGGATGTTACCGGCAATATAAGCTTCGACGCCGTTGCCAATAAACTCGACAGGAAAGCTGTAGCTACCTGTTGCAGCAATCTGGAATTGCGGCACAGTTGGTAGTCTGTTGCCATCTTCTACACCACCAAGTACAGCGCCTGTACTGTCGAGAACAGTGGTGTCAAACTCAGCTTCAATCACACTACCTGCGATGGAAAGGTCTAACCCTTTTGTTGGTTTGGCCTTCAATTCAAACTCGACGCCTAGCGTATGTGCTTCAGGCACATTGAATGAAATCCGTGATGAACATGAACCAGCATCCAGTGTTACCTGCAGATCAGAGATGTCAGTGTAGAATGCAGCAGCATTGAATTGCACCTTGCCTGTATTAACCTTGATACCTGCTTCATAGTTGACAAGCGTTTCGTCATCATAGTCCTGGAAACCACCAAAGATCGCCAGATCATTAGCATTACAGAGCGCTGTGTTAAGCGGGTCGTTTACACCGCCAAGCCTGAAGCCTTTGGATACTTGCGCATTGATGGACACTTCTTCGCTAACGTCGTAACGAGCTAGAATGCGCGGCGTGAAGCCATCCGACGCTGTTTCATCCACTTGATTTACAACACCGTTACCAAAGAGACCAACCTGTGTCACTGACCGTGTTTCGCTGTAATCATAATAGCGACCGCCGGCGGTAATTTGCAGCCTGTCTGTCAGGTCATACGTAAGCTCTGCGAACGCTGCATACTGCTCTAGGCTGTATGGTAGTTCCGAGAAGAACGGCGAATCTGTCGGTCCAACACCCAACGCCACAGCTTCTGATGTGCCTGCACCAAGAACAGCGTCAGTCACAGCGTCATAACCGGGTGTAGGCAGTGTTTGCTGATAAAAGCGATCTGTATCAGAATAAAAACCACCCACTAACCACTGGAATGGGCCATCACCATTGGAAGAAAAACGAACTTCCTGTGTGAACTGCTCAACTTCGGTTACGTCGCGCAGGTTTGACGGGATCAGTACTGCACTGTCAGGGTAGCCCAAATCAATCGATACACTGCCTGTCAGGGCACTAGCGTCGCGGCTGACCAGAATTTCGCGGTCTGTGTAACTGGAAACAGCCGTTAAGTCGAAGCCATCAAAGCTTGATTCAATTGTTAAATCAGCAATCAGCGTTTCATCTTCAAAGCCTTCACGTAACTGCAGGAATTGCTGGCGTTCTTCGAAGGTAACAGCCGGGCGTGTTGTCGTGAATGGATTGGCGAAAACATTGAATATCTCCTGACGGTTAAAACCATCAGTTTCAATTTCCTGATAAATCAGGCGCGGTGTGATGGTAAGGCTTTCAGATGGTTTGAAAGCAAGGGCTATACGCCCACCTGTGCGCGTGCCAGTGTTTACGTTTTCGTCAATGGAACCGCCCTCACGGATGGCATCAATAAACCCGCCGTATTCTGTGTGGTAGGCAACGACACGCAGTGCCGCAACGTCTTCAGCCAGCACAAAGTTGGCCGCGGCTTTTACATTGCCGCCAACACTGCCACCGTCGATGGCGTTTAGTTCACCTTGCACGGAGCCTTCGAAGCCTTCAAAGTTTGGTGCGTTCGTGATGTAGCGAATGGTGCCGCCAATTGAACCAGAACCAAACAATGTACCTTGCGGGCCGCGTAGTGTTTCAACCCTGTTAAGGTCAAAAAGGTCAAGGTCTGGTGTAAACAGTGAGAGTGAAATCACTGACTCGTCAAGATATACACCCACCTGTTCTTTTACACCCGGTTGGTCGCGCACAATCTGGCCTGCAGATACGCCGCGGATAGACACCTGACTTTGTCCTGGGCCTAAGTTTTGTATGGTTAATCCGGCAACATTGCGTGAAAGGTCTTCCAAGTTGTTTGCACCAGAGCGCTGGATATCAAGTTGGCTTTGTGCATTGATTGAGAAAGCAACATCTTGAATAGATGATGCGCGTTTTGTTGCTGTTACAACAATTTCTTCCAAACTGTCGCTGTCGCTATTTTGTGCTTGCACTGTCGTGGCGCCGGATGCGCCAAAAACAAGTGCTGAAATACCGGCTAATAACGACCGTTTTGTTTTGCTTGTAGACACGGAGTCCTCCCGAGCTTGCTTTTGTTTCTGTTCCAAACGCGTAATAGTCACGATACCGCGTTCAGTTAGGCCGCCGGAAAACAAGGTGTCGCGCAGCATAATATCTAGCGCTTCCTGGAGAGTATACCGACCAGAGACGGGTTTAATGCCTTTGGTGCTTGCCAATTCGTAAGGGTATAAAAGCTGTACACCGGCTTGCAGTGTAAATGCAGTTAATGCAGCGCCCAGTGTTTCTTCGGAGATGTTGAAATCATATTTTTCCGTATGGATATCGGCTTTAACGATATCTACACGGCACAACATTAATAGTATTAATACTAAATGCAGCGCCAAACGCCTCCCCAGACGCAGTCCTCCCTTATGTTTTGACTCGGTGATTAGTATGCTCCCCATGTTTTTTCACCGGCCTTACCTGTAAGACAGGTGGGCAGTGAAAATCCTCAGTACATTTATCAACTTTCTATAAAGGCCAGCACAGAGAATAAGGAAACAAGTGTGTCCCTTGGATTGTTTTAAGCGCGGTATCGTTGCATTCACACAACAAACCAGTGCACCTTGATGCCTGAAAATAGTCTTGGGAATTGATTGGTAGGTTATTGCGCCAGTGACAGACGAACGAGAGATTCATTAATGCGGTCAACGCGTACACCAAATGATGCTTCCAGAGAATCGAGCATACCTTCAACCTCTCCTACCTTGAAGTAGCCGCCAATTGGCAGTGCCTCGAGGGCCGTGTCATCAATTTCAATGGTAATATCTGTGTAACGACTGACGTCTGCCACAACAGTTGAAAGTGGTTCGCCTGCGAAAGCGATAAACCCTTCACGCCACAAGAGCTTTCTATCTAGTACGTCAGCACTGATGCGTGACAGACTTTCCACTTCTTCTCCGAACACAGCACTTTGTCCTGCGGTCAGGGCAGCCAGGGGTATCAGCTCATCCAGAGACGCAATGTCGATTTCAATTTCATCGCTGTCATTAGATTGAGGTATGAGTGCAACAACACCTTCGGTTACGGTTACCTCCACAGCCTCAGTGTGCAAAAACACTGTAAACGCTGTGCCAACAGCTTTAACGATTCTGCCACGCGCGCGAACTAGAAAGGGCCTTTCGGGATCATGGGCGACTTCAAAGTGAGCCTCACCTTTCATCAGGTTTATTTCACGTTTGCTGTCGGATAGGGCGACAGTGACTTCACTATTGGTGTTCAGAAAAATTGTCGAACCGTCTGATAGAAGCAGCGTTTTTTGGCCGCCAATTTTGGTAGCGAACTGACCATTGGAGAGTAAGTCTTGCCTGGTTTCTTGCGGGCCGAAGCTTGTCCAAACTGCAAGTGTCAATGATGCTGCGACAGCCAAGCCTATCCACCATGGCCTTCTTCTCGTTGCTGGTGAGTGGCCATCTTGGCTGGCATCGTTGTCGATATAATTGACATCATCCAATATGTTGAGGCCGCCCCATAACGCGGCCATGCGCTCAAGGGCTTCTCTATGATGATTGCTGGTTGCCACCCAATCCTTTAGGGCATGTTCTTCTGATTCAGACAGTTCTCCGCGAGCGTCAATGCGCGCTATCCATAGCGCAGCCTCTTCCTCAATTGTCTTGAGGTCGGGAAACAACACTATTTTCTCAGAATCACTCATCGTTTGCTCTTAACAGATTTGAAATCGCTGTGTTAGCGTCGTTTCCAGTTTTTTTGATACGACCACCAAACTCGGCTGGATCATACCCGCGTTCTCTGAAAAATTGACTACACTGAACTAAACCGCCAGCAATATGTTTTTCCACACCACTAACAGACATGTCCAAGTGTCTTGCGATTTCCTTTACTTTCAATCCTTCTATTTTTCTTAGTATCAATACTTTACGACAGTTTGGCGAAAGCTGCGCAACAGCCTGTGAGAAAACGAACAGTTTTCTCCGACCATCTAACTGGTCTTCTGCACTAAGCTGCTCACTATCTATTAAGACATGTGAGTTTTGCGAATCCTCAAAATATTCTGTTGTTGTGTTAGTTTTTTTCGCTAACTCATTCAACGCAGTATTTTTTGCGACCCGAAAAAGAAATGATTTGGGGTTCTGGATTTCTGATTTTGTTGAGGCTGCAAAAGTCTTGAGAAAAGTTTCCTGGACGGCATCTTCTATATCTTGTTGCTTCGAAAAAAAACGCCTTAGATATTTCTTCAACGCAACTTCATTTCGCAAGAAATTTTCCAGCAGGTCAGCCATTTATCGCTTTCTGAAGCAACCCCGGTTGCACGTAGAGTTATAATTATGAGTGCACACTAGCTATTTGAGCACTCATAATCAATCTCGGGGTTGCTGGCGGCGAACTGATCGTGCCTGCTTTATCCTTTTGGTGGGCTTGGGATAAGGGTCGGCGTGTTCTCTTTGTATGCTTGATACGCAGGGTCATTGCCCCATTCTTTGTCTGCGCGGTCTTCAAGCATGGGTATGCCGCTTATGCGAGTTAAAAGAACCGTTACAAACACCGGTGAAATCAGCGTTACCCATTGCCAACCGGATAATACAGGAACAGCGATAATCGCGATGCCGAGCCAAAGTGTGATTTCACCGAAGTAATTGGGATGGCGTGACCAGGCCCACAAACCGGTAGAGATAAATTTACCCTTATTGGCGGGATCACTTTTGAATGCTTTCTTTTGTTGATCAGAAATGGCTTCAAACGCGAAGCCAATCACCCAAACAGCGAGGCCTGTGTATGCGAACATGTCCAGAGGAACACGGTTTGCAGATGTGATGACCGCGAGGGCGCATGCAGCCGTTAGCACGACCCAGAGACCTTGGAGTGTCCAGGCGACGAGGAAGCGAAGAGGATTTATCTTGATCTTGTCAAATCGGCTGTCTTTACCGTCGCGTATTATGCGTGCGAACAAGAAACTTCCTAGACGCAAGGCCCATACAACTACCAATATTGCAACGATTTTACCGCGTAAATCTAACCCGGGTGACATAAAGACTGCATAGCTTGTGACGCTGAGATAAGTGATGGACCCAGTCAAGTCATAGTATTTTTCTGTCTTGAAAATATTAGCAGGAATATAGACCGCCCAGTTAATGAGAAATGCCAGAACGCCGCATGCGAAAAACAGGGATGTTGCACCCAGCATCGTGCCGCCTTGGCCACCAGCCCAAGCGACAGCAAGGCCGATAAGTGTGCTGATAATTATTGTAATAATTGTCTTCATTGGTTGGTCCTCCCCTGTTGGTTAACCACTATACGGATAAAACACTGTTTAGGATTGCACTATGTGCGCTTTAGCGCTCAACTATAAATGAGCAATTGGTGGTTCCGGATCCGCCAACATTGTATGTGGCTACCGTTTTTGCTCCCGCTACCTGATATTCACCAGCAGTATGAGTGACTTGTTTAAAGGCATCAAGCATCATGCGAACTCCTGTAGCGCCTACCGGATGCCCGAGGCCGATTAAACCCCCAGACGGGTTAATTGGAAGCGCGCCTTTTGGACCAATTCGGCCTTCTTCGATTGCTTTCCACGACTCGCCGGGTGCGGTTAGGCCAAAATGGTCAATCGCCATATATTCGGTAACAGAAAAGCAGTCGTGTGTTTCAATAGCATCCAGCTGCTCTGGGCCAGAAATACCGGCACGCGCATAGGCGTCAGTAATGGCCTTGCGGGTCCAGGGCAAGATGTAATCCGCTCCTGCGCTATCATCCAGCTTACGCTGCATCAACATTGGTGCTGTTGTGTGTCCCCAACCACGAATGCGTGCAAGGCTTTCCAACGGAATACCACGTTCATCAGCATACTGTTTGGCACGCTCAGGGCTTGCAAGGAAGATAACCGCAGCCCCGTCGGAGATTTGACTGCAATCCTGACGTCGCATCCAGCCTTCAATTACCGGATTGGCGCCATCATGTGCCGTAAAGCTCTCGTCCGTGAAATTCCATTCCCTTGCCTGTGCGTTTGGATTACGGCGTGCGTTAGCAAAGTTGATGCGAGAGATTTCCGCAAGGTGGTCGTATTTCAGGCCGTAGCGGCGGTCATATTCTTCTGCCAGATTGGAAAACATGGCGGGCCAGATGTATGTGGCTTCCTCACCTTCTTCACCAACCCAAATGGCGGCACCTAGATTGTCCGCAGCCTGTTGACCGGTGACATTGCGCATTAGCTCAACACCTGCCACACAAGCCAAGTCATAGCGGCCACTTTCAATGTCACTCATGGCGGCTAAAATTGCCAGAGAGCCTGATGCGCACGCCCCTTCATGGCGCGAGGCGGGCATGCCTGCAAGGTCGGGGTGTACGTGGCCGAAAAAGCCGCCCAGCATACCCTGTCCTGCAAACAGTTCAGCAACGAAGTTGCCAACATGCCCGACTTGAATATCCTTGGCGTCTAGTTTGGTTTTCTCCAGCGCTCCAAGAAGTGCGGACGAGAAAACATCAAAAATAGTTTTGTTTTGCCGCGACCAATTCAAAGAGAAATCAGTTTGATGACCACCAAGGATATAAACGTCGCTCATGGTTTTTCTTTCTTTGACCACTATGCTGCGGTTGCTGTGATTATTCCGCAGCTTTCAGTTGATCAAGCTCAGCGCCAGCACTCATCACCAGCTCATCTGCGTTTGCCCAAACGGCATGTGTGCCACTGCAAATACGGTGGGGCAAAATGATCTGACAAACAGGGCCTGCTTCAATATTCTTGGCATCAAGAATAACACATTCTGATCTGTTCAGGTTCATGTCTGTTATGAAGCTGATGATATAGCCATCGTCTTCATCTACCGTACCGATGCGTGGTATGAACGGCGCTTCGGAACCAAAGCGGTTTTCGCCGAAATTGTATCGTTGTGCCTCTCCGGTTTCGAGGTCATGTTTAATCAGCCCGGTAAACAGGAACCACCCATCTTCGCCGACAACACTGTATATATAGCGGTGTTTTTCGCCAGCGATCTGTTGGTTCATCGTGCCAAATTCTACGATCTCATCGTCGTATAACTTTTCTTCTACAGTCTCACCTGTTGCGAGATTGAAGCGCCAGCGATGCAAGTGGGTATCCAGTGAATGTAAATCTACATTAGAGCCGAGCATCTGGTATTTTTCCGGCATGCTCTGCAGTGGATCAGGACGTGGATTGTTTTGGAAGTACCCATCCATAACCACTTCGTCGCCTTCTTCATAGGCATTCACGAAATGCAGCACGTAGGTTGACGAAGCTTCAAACCATTTGATGTCTGTTGGGTTGCCGTAACGCGGCAAGACCGCAAAGCGTGCTGGCATGGTTTCATCGTATACGGGAATGTATAGCTTTTGCTTGATTGCTTCTTCTAACCAGAATTGCGGAAAATCATTCAGGATCGAATAATTCTTCGAGAAACACATGTCATGCGGCAAGCGTGGCCCGGGTAGTTCAACCGGAATGTAATGTTGCAGCTTGTTATCCGCATCAACCACACCGTAATGCATAAATGGTGTGTGTGTGGAATAGTTGAAGAACATCATCTCACCTGTGTTCACATCCACTTTTGGGTGGGCGGAAATACCGTCAATGGGTGTCCAGGTTTGAATGCCAAGGGTTTCAAGTGATTTTGGGTCAAGGCGGTAACCTTCGCCGCACTGCCAGAATGTGGAAAGAATTTCTCCGGCATGAACAACAACGTCCGTGGACGAACTATCTTTCACGTGACCGTGCGCGCCCCAACCATTGCGTTTTGACTTGTTTGGGTTGCCCATACAACCAATCCATAATGGGCCACCTGCTTCCGCCTCCGCTTCAAAACCACGCGTGCGAATGAAGCGGTTTTTATATTCTGCCTTGCCACCTGATATTTTCATCATATGCAGCATGCCATCACCGTCAAACGGGTGATACCGGCCAATGCTGTCATGCACCGGGTTTTCCGTGTTGCGGACATAAATGCCATCAATGTCGTCGGGGATAGTACCAATAATTTCCATATCATCAGCATCATACTCTTCGAAGTTTGGTGTCCATGCGCCGTTTAAATACGGATGATCAGATGGTGAGAGCGTTGCTTTCACTTTGTTCACAAGCTTTGGCATTATTTATCCCAGTTTATTATAAGGCTATTTGGTATGGTTATAATAGTTACTGTGATATGAGACTATTTTGATGAAAAGTCAATATGGAAGATAGATGAGAGAGCTATTCTGTAATGATGGATACACCGCCCGGGGTAACGGCTTTCGTGCATGAATGGCAAGATACGTATGGGTTCAGATCACCCCCACATGATTTGTGCCGCAGTAAGACGGGCGGGCCTTCGGGTGCAGCAAAATGCTGATCTCCCCAAATCATCAACATCATGATTATATAATAATAATCATACCCTTTTTGGGTGAGAAAATATTCATTTCGTATTGGAGCATGTTGGTATGTTTCTGCTTTTAGCACGCCGCTGTCAGTAAGTGCCTTAAGGCGAGACGAGAGCGTGTTGGGTACAGCGCCGGTGTCTTTCTGGATTTGATCGAACCTGCGAATGCCGGTGAATACCGCACGCATTACCAGAGCAGACCAGCGGTCTCCCATAATCTCAACCGAACCACGAAGCAAGGAAGGTTGGTCTGTCTGTACCTTGGTTTGATTTCTGCGTCTGCTATAAGACGGAGACATCCAGCCAACACCGGGGCCGGGTTTCCAGTCCACGTCTGTGAGCTCAAAAGCTTTGTTGCATGAACCGCAAACTGTTTGTGGTTCCAGTATGGAACCGCAATTCTCATGGCGAACGAGCAAGTCCTTGCGTGCGGGTGCTATACCCCATTTGCGTTCCCACCAATAAAGCATCAATACTGTTGAGAACAGACCGGCGCCTTTTGGCGTTAATGCATATTCTGTTGTTTTCGCGAGACCGGGCACATTGCGTTTTGTCAGAATATCTTTGTGGGTCAGCTTTTTTAGCCGATCAGATAAAAGCGCCTTAAGCAGGCCTGTTGTTTCCTGAATTTTACCAAACCTTGCTGACCCCATCCATATAGACTCGAGGATAAGTAAAATAGGTGCATCGCCAATAACCTCCAATGCCCGCCAAATAGAGCAGGTTTTCACCATGTTTTCTGCTTGCAGTACCGGGTTCAAGTTTTCGGCCATGAGGTTTATTCATCTTGGACTATAGCGTTTACGTACATTACGCGCCAAACAGAGAGATTAACCCTACCTATTCAAGCATGTATAATCAATATACGCAGGTTGTGCGAAATTAGATGAATGGCGGCTCTTCGTCCCAGTTGAAACCTCTGGGAGCGCCCTGGCTAATGCTGTCGGTAAATTCAGGGGGCCTTTTATCCAAGAATGACTGCACACCTTCTTTACCGTCCCTCGTACTGGTGTGGTACATCGTGCGGCTTTCAGCTGCATGGGCTTCCATCGGGTGAGATGCACCCATCATGCGCCACAATAATTGCCGGTTGAATGCGACAGAAACGGCGCTTGTATTTTCAGTTATCTCATGAGCGATCTCACGTGCGCGCTTTATAAGGCCTTCGCTATCAACAATTTCAGAGATCAATCCATTAGCGAGCGCTTCCTCAGCACCGAAGACATTGCCCCGGAAAGACCATTCGAGAGCCTTTTGAATACCAACAAGTCTGGGCAGAAACCAGCTTGAACAACTCTCAAGGGTGATGCCGCGCTGCGAAAATACAAATCCAAATTTAGAAAACGGTGAGCCAATCCTGATATCCATTGGTAGTTGCATGGTAGAGCCAACACCAACCGAAGCACCATTAATGGCCCCGATAACAGGTTTTTTCATACGGTATAACCGTAGCACGACCTCACCGCCGACATCCCTGTTTCTGACCATGTCCGGGCTTTCGGGAGCAATCGTTTCATCAAGGCCAAATACATTGCCTTCGGTTGACAGGTCCATACCTGCACAAAATGCACGGCCATTACCTGAGACAATGACGCTACGTACGGCATCATCATTGTCTGCTATATCAAGAGCAGTGATCAGTTCGCGTGCCATCTGAACGGTGAAGGCATTCATGCGGTCAGGCCGGTTTAATAGTATAGTATAAATACCCTCGGCAATCTCAGTCTCAATCGTTTCAAATGTCATGTGAAGCTCCCTGCATTTCATAAAGTTTATGATAGGACACATGGAAGCTTTGTCGAGCAATCTGTTGAGCTGGCATTGGCGTCGTTTGCATTTGCAGCGATATGCATGGCAGAATGTGTCATAGCGATAAGGTCAGGGGAAAATTATGCGTAATTGGTTTTATGAGCAAATGGCGATGTACTCGGCGTACCACCGGGATAAGCGCAACCAGATGACCCACCATGTAGGTGTGCCGATGATTGTGTTTTCTCTTATGGTTTTGGGTGCTCAAGTATCTCTTGGAAATACAGACTTTGGTAGTGTGACATTGTCGGGTGTTTTGATTGCGGCGTTGTTGGTCGTTTATACTATTTCTGTGCCGTTGGTAGGTATATTGTGTGCAGTTATCTACGGGGTTTTATTGGTTTTAGCGCAGCAAATTGCAGGCGTAGGTACTGAGATAGCTCTTACTGCCTTTGCAGTATTATTTGTGCTTGGCTGGATTATTCAGTTTTGGGGGCATGCTTTTGAAGGACGAAAGCCAGCTTTATTCGATAATGCCTTACAAATATTTATGGCACCGTCTTTCCTCGTTGCAGAAATACTGTTTTCACTTGGTATGCTGGGTGGCTTGCGCAGTGAAATGCAAAGCAGAATGGGACGTTATTTGCCAGAAAACGAGGCAGGTTGAAGGCATGTGTCACACCTTCAACCTTTGATTGTCTTTCACGCTATTCCTCAGGGATAATTTCAACCATTGGAATGCCTTTCAAAGCTTTGAAAACTGCGCTTGAGAATGGTTGTTTTGCCCAACCCTCAAAGAAAATTTTCAGGTAGGGGTCGCCGCCTGTGAAACGATTTTCAAACGCTGAAAAATCAAGTTTTTCCTTTGCTTCGTCTTCGCTTAGGCCTTCAGCTAATAATGTATCGCGTTGATCAGCAATTGAGTTGGATAACTCAATCAGCAAATCCACATATGATGTGTCGCGCTGAATATCGCCGTGGCCGGGAACCAGTATCTCGTACCCTAGTGCATTAATGTTAGCCATAGTGGCTGCCCACTTGCGTGGGGGTACGTTGAACAGGTACGGCACGGGGTGAACAACAATATCACCTGTTGCCACTATTTTATCTTTTGGTAACCACATGACAATGTCTCCTGCGGTGTTACCATCACCTAAATATAAAAACTCGATTGTGCGGTTGCCTGAAATAATGGACAGCTTGTCTTCAAACGTGATTGTTGGTTGCGTTATTTTTACGCGCTGCGAGTCTGCATGAATGATGTCGGCATCATCAATGAAGGTCTGATAGTATTTTCTGTGCGCAGGTGTGAGCGGATCACCGTCCCGGTCTTTGCCGGTTTCGAGATACCCCTCTACAGTTTTTTTATAGTTTGGTGTGTCTGTTCCGTAATTGTCGATATAGCGAATGCGTTTGCTGTTGAACACTTCGTGCGTGAATTTATGGCTAATCACCTGCACATTAGGAAATGCTTCAAGATATGGGTGAATGCCAAAGTTGTGGTCGCCGTGCCAATGGCTGATAGCAACATGAGTGACAGGCTTATCTGTTAGGCTGCGGATTTTTTTAATCACACGCTCTGCAAAAAGCGGTAAGCCGCCACCATCATATACCACAACACCTGTGTCTGAGATGACAAAGGTTGCTGTGCCCATAACGGGATTACGTGGATTGTCTTCTCTTATACCAACCCATACGCCAGGTGCTAGCTCTTCGAATGTCGGGATAAAAGGGTCTGCTGATGTTGGAGGCGTCATAAACACAAGCACGTTCAGGCTAATAAGAAGCCATTTGCTCGCTATTTTTTGGCATAAAGTGATAACAGTCATGGGTGATCCTCTTGTTTGTTTGGTTCAAGAGGGGGGCTTGCTCGTCCTTAACAACAATTAAGAACGCCAGATGGTTTCCTGGGCACGATAAACCGTGTTCTTAGGTTGATTACAACAGTACCTATAGGTAAGGGCTTGCAAGCCACATGATACGCCCAAAAATACGATGACTGCGCGGGCGATTTTTCAAATCGTTTACGGTTACTTGTCGGGCTTTATCAAACCGGGGTTTAACCCAATTACACATTTGCTGACCAAGATCGGGGTCATAACATTCTACGTTGAATTCAAAGTTTAGCTTCAGTGAACGGGCATCCCAATTAGATGAGCCAAAAAGCGTCCATACACCATCAACAATCATCAGTTTGGTATGGTCAAATGGAGGTGGCGATAAATATAGATTGCAGCCAGCACTTACGAGTTGGCGCATACCTGACATAGCTGCAACAGAGAAAAATGGCAGGTTATTTTTTTCCGGTATCAATATATCGATTTTAACACCGCGCAGCGCAGCTTGTTTTAGTTCTGCGACTAACTCTTGTTCCGGTAAAAAATAAGGACTTATGATCTGCACCCGTTCCCTTGCAGATGAAAGCGCGCTTTCCATTAACATAGCTGTTTTCTGGAATGGCTCATCGGGTCCGTCAGAAATAGCGCGTGCAGCAATTTTGCCGCCAGCTTTTACGTTTGTGTCAGCCCAGACTTCATCGTCTAACATTGGCTGATTTGAAAACAGCCAATCATCAGCAAATGTCTCTATCATTTGTTGAACAATCGGTCCGGCAAGCTTGAAATGCGTGTCACGAACGCGTTGATTGCCATGCTTGTCTTCAAGGTGATGTTTGCGGATGTTCATACCGCCGGTAAATGCAATGCTGCCATCAATCATCAGCATCTTGCGGTGTGTGCGTAGATTAAAAAATGCCAGTCGCCACGAAACGCGGGCAGGGTTAAAGGTGGCTACATCAATGCCGTGACGTCGCAGCAGATTGGTAACTGGTTTTAGGCCGTATAGATTACCGACTGCATCAACAAGCACCTTTACATCAACGCCGCGTTCTTTGGCTCTAAATAGTGCTGCAACAAATCTGCGCCCGGCTTGGTCTGCCTGAAAAATGTATGTGCTGAGTGCTACAGTTTTTTCTGCCCCGTCAATTGCACAGATCATTGCATCATATGCTTCACGGCCACCATTAAGTGGTTCAACACTATTCCCTGCCGTTAATTCACTTGCAGTAACACGCCGCGCTAAAAGGTCGTGTGACACCCAGCGATTTGCTGCGTTTGCATTAATATCTGTAATCGTTGGCCCTGACATAGCGCCAGAGGGTGTTATGCGTGGCGCAAGGCCACGTTTTTCACGCGCAGCAACAGCGCGCCTTTTAATGCGGCTTATGCCGAATAGTCCGTAAAAGATAAGACCAAACACCGGTGCAAGCCAAACAACAGCACACCACGCAATGGCAGACCTGACTTCGTCCTTAGTATTCAAGATATGGATGCTAACCAATATTTGTATTGCGAGCACACTGAATGCAATTGCAACACCATCCGGCCAAACCATTGCCTCGAAATCCATGAGATTCCCCGCTTTGAAACTGCTTTAATATATAGGTATATTTTTGTGTGCGGGAAGAGCGCATTCTTTAAGCGTCTAAATAAATATGATCGCCCTTGTTCATATCCGTTGCATTCGCTAGCTTGCGTGCATGAATAAAGCAGTGCTTAGATATAGTGATGACACACAAATTATGGCGGAAGCATTAACGTGCCGGCGCGGTGGCCGTACTGTTTTTGCCAATATGTCATTTACATTAAGTGCGGGCAGCTACTTGTGTTTGCGTGGGCGCAACGGTGCCGGCAAGTCAACACTGCTACGTTTAATCGCCGGATTAGTGCCGCAAAGTGACGGTAAATTTGTGGTGCAGGCAGGCGGTCAAGCTTTGGATATCAAAAGCAGCCTGTTAATGGTTGGGCATCTGAATGGCCTGAAGCCAGCTTTGACGTTGCGTGATAATGCGGCAATGTTCCAGAAGGTAATGACTGGGCAAAATCTTGATCAAGCAGTTTTACAGGCTGCTGCAAAACGATTTGCGCTTGCGCACCTTCTTGATCAGCCTGTTCAATATTTCTCAAGTGGGCAACGACACCGCAGTGCGTTGATGCGCTTTGAATTAGTGTCGCGGCAAATATGGTTGATGGATGAGCCAACCGTGGGTCTTGATAGTGATAACCGGCAAGCACTTGCGGTTATGATGCAATCGCATCTCGAGCGAGGTGGCATTATTATTAGTGCGACACATGATCCGATAGATGTTGAAGGTATAGAACTTAATTTGGATGACTTTGCGCCGAAACAGATTGGGCAAAATAGCCTTGAGAGCGAATGGTTATGACGCATTTACCCAAGATTAATGTTTCGTCTGCTGGTGCTTTTTGGGCTCTTGTTCGTCGTGATGTCCATCTTGCATGGGCTCAAGGCGGTGCAAGCACGCTAACGATTGGCTTTTTTCTGATTGCTGTTTCATTGTTCCCGTTTGGTGTAGGACCAGAACCGCAGGTACTGGCACGTATTGCGCCGGGTGTGTTGTGGGTCATTGCGTTGCTCGCCTGCGTGATAAGTCTGGACAGGCTTTATCAAGCAGATTTCGAAGATGGCTCACTGGACGATCTTGTGCTGTCACCTGTCGGCTTTCTCGGTGTTGTGTGTGCAAAGGTGCTGGCTCATTGGCTTTCAACTACCTTGCCGCTTGCGGTTCTTGCGCCGTTTTTAGGTGTTATGATGAACCTCAATGCAGATGGGTTTGTTGTACTAATTGTTTCGCTTTTAATAGGCACGCCCGCCCTCAGTCTTATTGGTAGTGTAGGTGCTGCGTTAACCGTTGCCGTGCGCCGTGGTGGTGTGTTGATGTCACTGATTGTGCTGCCGCTTTATGTGCCAACACTCATATTCGGTGTAGGCGCCGTGGATGCAGCCGTTAACCTTGTTGACCCGTTGCCGCACTTGGCCCTTTTGGGCGCTGTTTCATTGATGGCGATTGTTGCCGGCATCTGGGCATCAGTTATGGCGCTTAAGCTGGCAATGGAATAAACAATGAAAAAGTATATGTGGGACAGTGCGTCGCACTTGTCGCCAGCCTCGGATCAGTTTAGGTAGTAGCCATGCATAGATTCGCCAACCCAGCTCAATTTAACCGTCTCGCTGACAGCGTCATGCCGTGGGCGTTTTCTGTTATGGTATTGACGTTGGCGTCAGGCTTGTATTTTGCGCTCTTTGATAGCCCCGCAGATTATCAGCAGGGTGAAAGTGTGCGCATCATGTATATGCATGTGCCCGCCGCATGGATGGGCATGTTTGTGTACATGGTAATGGCGGTAGCTAGCTTTACGGCGCTTGTTTGGCGGCACCCGCTTGCATTAATTGCCGGTAAAGCAGCAGCACCGATTGGTGCAATGTTCACGGCACTTGCGCTGATTACTGGTGCACTTTGGGGCAAGCCCATGTGGGGCACATATTGGGTATGGGATGGCAGGCTAACCTCTGTGCTAGTCCAGTTTTTTCTATATCTTGGCTACATGGCTCTTTGGCAGGCGGTTGAAGACGATGAAAAGGCTGGTCGCGCCGCTTCCATTCTTGCGCTTGTTGGTGTGGTAAATATTCCAATCATTAAATTTTCAGTTGATTGGTGGAACACATTGCATCAACCAGCCAGTGTGATGCGCCTTGATGGCCCTACCATTCATAGTGATATGTTGTGGCCTTTACTGTTGGTGGCTGTTGGTTATCAAGCTTACTTTGTTGTCGCATTTATTTGGCGGATGCGACTGGAAATTAACCTGCGCAAGCTTTCGGTGATGCGTATGAATGAGGTAGCAGGTGGATGACTGAATTTTTAAATATGGGCGGATACGGTGCGTTTGTTTGGACCGCATACGGGCTAAGCGCCATTTCGCTTGTCACGCTTGTTTTGCGGTCACGTGCGCGAGCAAATGCAGTATTATTGCAAGTGGATGCCATGCGCCGCCGCCGCAAGGAAGAGGGCTGATGGCAGCGGGATTGAAAACACGGAAAAAACAACGCTTGCTGGTTGTCTCCATAGGACTAACGAGTTTGATAGGCGCAACGCTTTTGGTGTTGTTTGCGCTTGGCGGTGATAGCCTGAGCTTGTTTTTACAGCCGTCAGAAATAAAGGCGCGTGGTATCGAGCAGGGCAAACACTTTAGGCTGGGTGGTTTGGTGGAAAGTGGCTCATTCTTTAAAGAAGATGATGGTTTGACTTACCACTTTATTGTCACGGATTGTGCTGCTTCACAAGATGTTCAGTTCAAAGGATTATTGCCAGACCTGTTTCGGGAAGGACAAGGGGTGGTTACCGAGGGGGCGTTAAACGCAAACGGTGTTTTTGTAGCGTCGACCGTTTTAGCCAAACATGATGAAAATTATGCACCGCCCGGAACTTTACCTAAGTCTGAAGAACAATGTGTACACCCTGAAGCTGCGGCAAGCACATATGGTACAGCCTCTTATCTGGTAAGCGGCTAATATGGCTGGTGAAATTGGTCACTTCTCACTTATCTGGGTACTTGTTGCAGCAGCAATAGGTGCCGTACTGCCGCAGATTGGGGCTGTTAAGGGTGATACCCGATTGATGCAACTGGCAGACCGCACGGCTTATGTCCAATTCCTGATGGCCCTTGCTGCGTTTGCTGCGTTAACCTATGCGTTTCTGGTGTCCGACTTCTCAGTATCCAATGTGGCCGCAAATTCGCATACGCTAAAACCCCTCCTTTATAAAATATCAGGCGTATGGGGCAATCATGAGGGTAGTTTGCTTTTATGGGTGCTCATCTTAACGCTTTTTGCCACATTGGTTTCGTGGCGTGGTGCCAAATTGCCGCTACGCTTCCGGGCACGTGTGCTTTCTGTCCAGAGCCTTCTTGTTTTTGGTTTCGTCAGCTTCATTTTGCTCACCAGCAATCCGTTTTTGCGGTTTGACCCAGCGCCGTTTGAAGGCAACGGTCTTAATCCGCTTTTACAGGACCCTGGTCTCGCATTTCACCCCCCCATGCTTTACCTTGGTTATGTTGGACTAAGTGTATCGTTTTCGTTTGCGATTGCAGCATTGCTTGAAGGCGAAGTGACGCCATTGTGGGCGCGCTGGGTTCGCCCATGGACGCTGCTGGCATGGGTGTTTCTGACAGGTGGTATCGCGCTAGGGTCATGGTGGGCATACTATGAGCTCGGTTGGGGCGGTTGGTGGTTTTGGGATCCAGTTGAAAACGCAAGCTTTATGCCGTGGCTCGCCGCGACTGCGCTTCTGCATTCAGCAATTGTTGTTGAAAAGCGTGATGCGTTGAAAAGCTGGACTGTGTTGCTTGCAATCATTGCTTTTTCATTCAGCCTGCTTGGTACCTTTCTTGTGCGGTCCGGCATTCTTACCAGTGTGCACGCTTTCGCTGTTGATCCTGAGCGCGGCGTTTTTATTCTGGCATTTCTTGCAATTGTCATTGGTGGGTCGATGGCGCTTTATGCGTGGCGCGCCCCCAAAATGGTGCCCAGCGGTTTGTTCGGTATTGTTAGCCGTGAAAGTGCCTTGGTTGTTAATAATATATTCCTGTCCACATTTGCGGCTGTTGTGTTGATTGGTACATTGTATCCGCTGTTTGTTGAAGCATCGGGCGCTGGCCAAATAACAGTAGGGCCGCCATTTTTTGAATACGCTGCTGCCGTGCTCATGAGCCCACTTGTTGTGGCACTCGGGATTGGGCCTTTACTAGCCTGGAAACGCGGCAAGCTTCCAAAAGCAATGCAGATTGTGTTGCCGGCACTTGTCGTTGCTCTGATTGCAGGCTTGGCGCTCGTATGGTCACAGTCTGGCGGGGTGGTTATGACCGCTTTTGGTCTTGGGTTAGCTGTTTGGTTATTGACCGCCGTGTTTGCTGAAATTGCTAGCCGCATTAAACTTTGGCAATCGCCAGGAAATGCTTTTGGTCGGCTGCGGAAAATCACACGTGCACAATGGGGCATGAGCATAGCGCATGCAGGCCTTGCCGTTATTATTTTGGGAGTGACCGTTAGCGAAGCATTTACCGATGAGCAATTGCTCGTGATGGCACCGGGCGATAGTACAATGGTCGCTGGGCACACATTTACTTTTGACGGCGTTGCCCCTGTTGCAGGTCCAAACTATAGTGCTGTGCGCGGTTTCTTTACCGTCGCTGAAGGCGATGATTTTGTGACAACTTTGCTGCCTGAAGACCGTGTTTATTCAAACCCTGTTATGAATACAACAGAAGCCGCAATCTATCCGCTATTCACAGGTGACCTTTACGCCGTGATAGGCGAGGCGGCAGGCGGGAACCGCTGGTCGGTTCGACTGTACTTCAAGCCTATGATTTCGGCTTTGTGGGCAGGAGCTTTGATGATGATGATCGGCGGGTTGCTTTCTCTTTCTGATCGCCGTTTGCGGCTTGGTTTGCCGACAGGCCGGAAAAAAATTGCTGTGAAAGAGAGTGTGTGATGATCAATCGTTTTATCCCGCTTATTATTGTACTTGGGCTTTTTGCACTATTTCTTGCGCGTATGAATTCTGGTGAAAACCCAAAAGAGCTCGATAGTGTTCTTATTGGACGTGCTGCGCCGCAATTTGAACTTGCAAGCTTGCAGGGTGGTAACCCGCCGCTAACAACAGCTGATTTGAAAATAGGCAAGCCTGTACTTGTGAACTTTTTTGCCAGCTGGTGTGTACCTTGCCGCGCAGAACACGAAAGCCTGATGGTGCTGGCGGGTCAGTACCGTGTACCGATATACGGCATTGCATATAAGGACAGTCCGGATCGGTCACGTGCCTTTTTGACCGAGTTGGGTAATCCGTTCAGTAAAACGGGTATCGATCAAAATGGCCGTGTGGCCATTGACTGGGGTGTGACAGGTGTGCCGGAAACTTTTCTTGTCGATGGTGATGGTATTGTACGCTACCGGCATTGGGGGCCTATAGTTGGTGATGGATTGCGGAAACGTTTAGTGCCTGAGCTGGAGAAACTGCGATGATCCGGCAGTTTGTAGTTGTTATAGTGACAGCCTTTTTGGTTGCAGGTGCCGCTTTTGCGGTTGCTGTTGATGAAAAGCCGTTGCCTGACCCGGTATTGGAGGCGCAGGCGCGTTCATTAATGAAAGAGATACGCTGCTTGGTATGTCAAAACCAATCTATTGAGGATTCGAACGCAGATTTAGCACGTGATTTGCGCGCCATTGTAAGAGAGCGTGTCGCCTTGGGCGATACACCTGACAATGTTCGGGCATATCTTGTGGATCGTTACGGTGATTGGGTGTTGTTAAAGCCACCTTTTAATCCATCAACATATTTGCTGTGGGCGTCGCCGTTGTTGGCACTTGTTGCGCTTGCTTTGTTATTGTTTCGTCGGCAACAAAAAAATGAAACCCGTCAAGCTGCAATGGCGCCGTTGTCAGATAGTGAAAAAGCAGAACTGGATAAATTGCTGGAGGGCGAGCAATGATTTGGCTTGTCTTTGTTAACCTGACGATTGTTGCTTTGTTGCTTTTGCTGGTTGGTGGCAAGAGGAAGCAGAATACCATTGATCCAATTGATCATTTCCGTGCACAGCTGGCTGAAATTGATGCAGATGTTGCAACAGGTGTCATTGAAGGCGCTGCTGCTGATGCGGCACGTATCGAAATTCAACGGCGCATGTTGCGTGCAGGACAAAGTAAGACTGCCTCAGTAGTTTTATCAGGTGACTATCTTTCCAAAGGTGCATTAGCTGGTTTGGCGGCATTTATGGTTGTGTCGGTTTTCGGTGTGTATACAGTGTTAGGTTCTCCTGACACGCCTTCTGCGGCCAAGAGTGAGCGGGAGCAATCCGAAGAGCGATCAATCGAAGAAGGCGGTCCAACATTTGGTGAAGCAATTGCACAGGTGCAAGCGCATCTGGTACTTAATCCGCGTGATATGCGTGGTTGGGAGGTGCTTGGAAAATCTGCGGGTGCCGTTGGTGACTATGCATTAGCAGCGGAAGCCTTCGGTGAATTAGCGCGCATGAACCCACAAAACCCTGATTGGCGGCTAGAAGAATTTGAAGCTTTTGTCGCACATGCAAATGGTCAGATCACGCCTGCGGCACGGTTGGTGCTTGCCGCATTAATGGACATTGAACCAAACCACCCAGCAGGACAATTTTATGTTGGTTTAACCCAATTGCAGGCTGGTAACGAAGCTGGTGCTAAATCTACATGGCTTGCACTGGCAGACCGTTCTTCGCCGGATGCACCATGGCTACCGCTTATAAACCGGCAGCTTGCAGCGCTGGGCGTTGCCCCGCCGCAATTGAGCAGTGCAGACATCGACGCGGTTAATGCGATGAGCACAGAAGAACGTGAAGTGTTTATCCAGTCGATGATGGGGCGCCTACAAGAACGCCTCGAATCATCACCTGATGATCCCAATGGATGGGCGATGCTTGCACGTTCACAGCTCGCTATGGGTGACAGAGAAGGTGCAATTTCCACACTAAAAAGTGGAATTTTGGCCGTTTCAGATCAAAATGCAGCAGAATTACAAGCGTTTCTTGACAATTTGCTGGTAAATATTGATCCTTAATAACGCTTTTACGTTTGGCCATTATGATGTGGCGCGGAAAGTATCCGATTAGGCAAGTAGAAAACGCATGCCTTCCTACACTGCTGAATGGGCAACATGATTTGATTAAGGTTCAAAGATCATGGTTGATATAAATACCAGTAACGCAGCCTTGCAAGCGCAGTTGCAAGCAGGCCGGCAGTCCTCTCGATTAAGTGCAAGACCACCAGTTAGCGATAACGGTGCAAATCGTGCGCCTTCGCCGCAGGATGTTGTAAACCAGCGTGTAGAAGCGCGGCAGGATATACCGACAGCAGATCGCCGTGCACCGGTTAGGCAAACGGCTTCAGGAAATAGCCTGTCTACAACATCAGAAATTGAAGACGCAACACGCCGTGCCGAGGAGTTTTCAGTTTCTCGTGAGGCACCGACGGGCCGGTTTTCCAACGCGCCAGAGAGTGCGCGCCCGCAACCTCTCGGACAGATCGTTAATATTTTGGTTTAATTCAAATTTACGGGTAAAGTTTGCTGGACGTGGAGCGTGCGGCGCGCCACATTGTGGCTATGTCGAATCCACCGTTTATACCAGATCATTTTCACCGCACCATTCCTGAAGGGGATGACCATGAGCGCCTTGTTTGTGGTGACTGTGGCTTTGTTGCCTATGAAAACCCCAAAATTATAGCAGGTGCAGTTGTTACTTATCAGGATAAAGTGATGCTGTGTCGCCGCGCGATTGAGCCGCGCAAAGGTTTCTGGACAATTCCTGCAGGGTTTCTTGAGATGGGCGAAGCGCCGCACGAAGGCGCAATGCGTGAAGCTTTTGAGGAAGCGTGCGCATCTATCAAGATTATTGACTTGCTGGCGGTATATTCAGTGCGGCGTATTAGCCAGATACATATGATGTACCGTGCCACGTTGCCAAAACCAGCATTTGCTCCTGGCATTGAGAGCACAGACGTGCAGTTGTTTGAGTGGGCCGATATTCCTTGGGACGATCTTGCATTCCCTAGCGTGCATTGGGTGTTGAAGCACTATAAAGACGCCGAAGGCAAGACAGGCTTTGCCCCTTATACAAATCCGGCAGGGTGGGAGCATGTTTGAGCTTTTGCAGAAATTTCATGATCATGCAGCCGCTTCCGGCACTGATGTCGGTGAGCTGTTTGAAGGCGCTGTGCAGAAGATTTATGAGGCGTGGTTAAAGCCTGGAGATTTGGCCGTTGATGTCGGGGCCCACAAGGGGGCTCATCTATTTCCAGTTATCGAAGCGGTTGGTGTCAAAGGGCAGATTTATGCGTTTGAACCGATTGTATCCATGCATGATAACCTGAAGCGCAAACTGAAAAAAGCAGGTATCAGAAACGTTAAACTGCACCAGCTAGCCCTTGGGCGCGAGGCAACAGATGCGGCCTTTAGCTACTTTGAGAACCGCCCCGCTTTCAGCGGTTTGCAGCGCCGAAGCACCCCGTTTGATGATGACGAAGGGGGATTGAAGGAAGTTGTTGTTAAGCAGGTTATGCTGGACAGTAAGCTGCCCTTTTTCCGCAAAGTGTCAGCGATTAAATTAGATATTGAAGGCGGCGAACTTCATGCATTGATGGGGGCACAAAAGTGCCTGAAAAAATCCAGACCACTGGTTGTTTTTGAAAACGGCAGGCAGGCATCAGCAAAAGTTTACGGCTACACGGCTGATGATTTTTTCCAGTTTTTCAACGACATGGACATGGAAGTTTTTTGGCTGACAGGTGAGCCCTTTTTGCCTGAGCAATGGTCTAAAAGAATTCAATGCTGGGAGTTTGTTGCTCTGCCAAAAGAGCATACCGGATTTGCGGCGCAATTGCCGGATTTGTGTCGGTCTGTATTAAGCTAATGGTCTGTTAGCTCTCTTCAGATTCTTCCTGCGGTATGTATTTTGCCAGAAACGGCATTTGAATGATCGTGAAAACAATCATTGCACCCATATAGCCGAACGTTTTGAAATCAACCCAGGTGTCTGTTGAATAGTTACGCCATATCAGCTCATTTACCACAGCCATTACAGCCAGGAACGCCGCATAATTGCGAGTCATCATGCGCCACCCTGCATCAGGCATTTCAAAAGCAGATTCCATCAGCGTTTTCATGAATAACCGGTTGGTTAACAGTCCGAAAAACAGGATGGATGCAAATAAGCCATTAATGACTGTCAACTTCATCTTCACAAATGTTTCGTCTTGCAGGTAAAGCGTTAATCCGCCCATTACCGTAACAATAACAAGGGTGAACCACTGCATTTTTGCGATATGGCCCAGCCACTTTTTCGCGGCCAGCATGGACAGTGGGTGTGCCACCATGAAGGTTGCAGTTGCTGCATATATGCCGCCAATTTTGAAGGCAATAAAAAAGCTGATGAGCGAACCAAATTCAATGAGAGGTTTGATCCAACCTGCTGGTTTTGTCTGGATGGGCTCGCCTGTATTTTTATTTACTGATGCTTGTGGATTTTGTGCATCATCTGTTGCTTTTTTATCAATCACGCTGTTTCTCTTGTTTTTACTGAGTTGTGCAGACCCTATCGTCTCTTGTCGTCCGTGAAAAGACCTCGTTAGGGTGACAAACAATATTTAACCGGTGCATAGCATGCTTAAGCTTTTTAAAGATCGCAATTTCTTCACGTTCTGGATCGGAGAGTTCATCTCTGTGATAGGTGATCATATCAGTTTGATTGCCTTTCCGTTTCTCGTGTTGCAAATGACAGGCAGTCCCGCGCTAACGGCTTTTGTTTTTGCGGCGCAAGGTTTGCCGCGCGCGGTCATGATGCTGGTTGGTGGTGCAGTGGTCGACCGTACGAGCCCAAGGCTTGTTATGATTTTGTCAAATCTTGCGCGCTGTGTGCTTGTTATGCTGCTTGCCTATTTGGTTCATGTTGATCAAGTCAGCATACAGATCATTTTTATTATCGCACTGTTGTTTGGTTTAGCGGATGCCTTCTTTTACCCAGCCAGTACATCAATGGTGCCAACAATTGTAGCCAAAGATAATTTGAAAGAAGGTAATGCCATTATCCAAAGCTCCATTTTTGTGGGGGTTATTATTGGCCCTGCGATCGCGGGGCTTGTCATTGCGGGGCATGTAACCACGCTAGGGCATGATGTTGGTTTGGAGGCGGCAACGTATCAATCTAATCGACCTGGTTTTGCGCGTGCCTTTTTTATTGATGGCCTAACGTTTGCGATGTCGTTCATTACATTATTGTTTGTAAAGGCACGTTCTTTGTCGGCGGCAGATGACGAAGCCGAAACCGGAAAAGAAAGTGCTACAAGCGTTTTAGCTGAAGTCAAAGAGGCAGTGCGGTGGGTGTGGTCTGTTCCGGCCCTTAGACTGGGTTTCATTGGTATAGCGATATTGGAATTTTTCTTCCAAACGCCTATTTTTGTCGGTCTTCCAGCGCTTGCGAAAACACGCTTTCTTGAACCTGCATACGTATATGGTTTGATTATCGCCGCCTACGGTGTAGGGGCTGTTCTCGGTTCTGTGGTCGGCGGTGCCACCAAAGGGCCCAAGCCTGAAAACCTTGTACAGATCATGTTCTTTATTTTTATCGGATCAGGTGCCGCCATTGGCTTGATGGTCATATATCCACCTTATTGGTTTGCCATGACGTTGTTTCTTTTTTCAGGGTTTGCGGACAGTTATATCTGGGTGCACTTCACAACACTTGTACAAAAGGCCACGCCTGAGAAGCTGCTTGGCCGTGTAATGAGTATTTTCATGTTTATGTCGGTTGGGTTGATACCGATTGCCAGCATTATTATGGGGATTGCGTTTGAATGGAATTTGGAAGCATCGCTTATGATTGCATCTATAATAATTGTAGTTAGCTGCCTTGTGGCGGCCATGCACCCTGACAGCAAAAAAGTTCCTATAGTTGACTTGCAATCAGACAAAGGTGATGCAGGAGTAAATGCCTGATGCGCGGTTATTTTGCCATTGGAATTGATCAGGCATCCAAGGCAGGGAATGTTGGCAACCTGATGCGCACGGCTCATGCCTTCGGTGCCAGTTTTGTTTTTGCAATTAACCCCAAGGTTGTCAGCCATACAGGTGAGCTGGTGACCAAGGATTTCGTTGATACCAGCAAAAGCCATCTGCAAATGCCGTTCTTTAATTATATGAGTGCTGCTGATCTGGATGTGCCTCAGGGGTGTAAAGTTGTTGGTATCGAGTTAACAGAGGATGCTGTTGAATTGCCCAGTTTCAAGCATCCAACACAGGCTATTTATGTGCTCGGTGGTGAACGCTCCAGTTTAAGCTCTGACATGTTGGCGCGCTGTGACCTGACAATCAAAATACCGACAAAGTTCAGCCTTAACGTTGCGACAGCTGGCGCGATTGTTATGTATGATAGACATCGACTGCTTGGTGGATACCCTGACCGGCCATTGATGACAGGCACTAAACCTGAACCAAGGCCTACACATGTTCATGGGCCAGTGCGTAATCGCCGAGACAGCAAAGCCAAACGTGTTGCCCGCGAGGCAAAACGGGTTGGTATATTGCCACGAACACCTAAAGGTGGTTAAGTTTGATACGCGCGTGTGCTAACCACTACGGTGTAAACGCGGCAGGATTGAAGACGGAGAGTTTTGAGAAATGAAATCTGGTTTTTTAACACTGACACTTAGCTTGTGTGCCATGCTTATGAGCATTGCTGCTGAGGCCCAAAATGAAAAACGTCGTCATTTGGGTGCATACCGCGATTGGGACGCTTTTGTGTATACATACCCCGGCGGTAAAAAAACCTGCCATATGATTTCAAGTCCCAAGTCATCTCAGATTAGTCGCCAAGGCGCACGACGCGGCGATATATATGCCATGGTTTCTCATCGGCCAGAATATGGTGTGAAAGGCGAGGTAAACATCATCATGGGTTATCCGCTACGCCAAGGTTCAGACGCGGTTGTGCGCGTTGATGGCCGCAAGCGATTTGAATTTTTTACTGAAGGTTCGGGTGCGTGGGCATATGACCCCAAGGATGATGCTGCTGCTGTTGCAGCGATGCGTGCTGGTAGCCGGATGGTGGTTAATGGTTCCAGCCAGCGCGGCACCAACACAACAGATACATACAGCCTGTCCGGTTTTACCGCGGCATACAATGCCATCACTGCGGCTTGCAGGTGATTTACTTTAGGCTTTATACTAGAAAATAGTGGTCTAGTTTGTGGTTGGATAAGATATTCCGCATGTTACGCTGGGTATTATGAAAACAGATCAGCATAAACAAGAAGATGTTCAGGATTATCAGGCCATCCTTGAGAGTATAGAGGAAGCCGTGCAGCCCTGCTTTGGTAAAGGTAGAGTTGCGAATTATATCCCAGCACTTGGACAAGTATCACCTAACAAGTTTGGTATGACTGTTCGTACCGCACGCGGCGAGTGCTTCAGTGTAGGGGATGCAAATGAGCCCTTTTCTATTCAAAGTATTTCCAAACTTTTTGTGCTGCAATTGGTCATGTCTCAACTTGGTGACGTGGTATGGGAGCGTGTTGGTAAGGAACCATCTGGAGATCGTTTTAACAGCCTGATGAAGCTTGAGCTCGAACATGGTGTGCCGCGCAATCCATTCATTAATGCGGGTGCGCTGGCAACTCTTGATTTGTTAATGAGTTTGAGCGGCGACACCCGAGAACGCATCCTTAATTATATGCGATACTTGGGGCTAAATAAAACGATTAGCTCTAATGCTACCGTTGTAAATTCTGAACTTGAGCACGCCCATATTAACCGCGCCATGATTCATCTTATGAAAACATACGGCTGTATTGACAGTGACCCGGAAGAGTTGATCGCGACATATTGTTATCAGTGTGCACTGGAGATGAGTTGTATGGACTTGGCTACGGCTGGGTTGCCGCTGGCAATGGATGGCTATTCACCGTTGCACGGCGATACGGTTTTGTCCGGCAAGCAAAACAAGCGTATCAATGCGGTTATGTTAACATGCGGTATGTACGACAGTGTTGGAAGTTTTGCGTATCGTGTTGGATTACCTGCAAAAAGTGGTGTTGGCGGTGGTATTCTGGCCGTTGTACCTGGTGAATTAAGTGTGGCTGTATGGTCCCCGGAGTTAGATAAGTCTGGCAATTCTTATGTAGGCACCGCCGCGCTTGAAATGTTTACCAGTATGACACACGCCAGCATTTTCTAGACGGTATAGCTGGTAGAGCTATATAATCCCTCGTGCTAACAAATTGATATTTGCGGCATATTAAGTCACGCTATTAATGCGGCCTGTTGTTGAGCCCGAACACTGGTTTATTTTGAATTCGTTTTCTCTGCTGTGGCCTGAGCGAGCGACTGTTCAAAAGCTTGGCTTAGATTTTCCATGAATTTGGGGAAGTCTTCAGGGTCAACGAAGGCGAGCGGGTCGCCGCTCTTCTGTTTTTCGCGTTTAGCATCCATATCAAAAAAGAATGGATGATTAACCAACATCACATCTGGTTGCCATGCTGCGGTTTTCTCGAACGTCCGGCGATAATCATCAACGATACCGGCATATTGTTCTGGTACTAGTGTGTTGCCAGCGACGGTTGCTCCGCAGAAGAACAATACTTCATATGAAACTTCAGCTTCAACGATGTTTGTGGTCCACGATGTGCACCCGCGTGTGTGACCAGGTGTAAGACTTGTTTTGAGTGCGATATCGCCGAGTGTGACCAGGTCGCCGTCATTGATAATTTCATCAACTTCAACCGGAGGGGCGCTGTAATTAATATTATCTTCATAGCCAAGATAGAAGCCCCCCTCCAAAGCGGAGCGGTCGCCTGTGCTCGCTAGTAACTTTGCGCCACTCATTTCTTTCAAGTCACGCAAACCGCCGGAGTGATCAAAGTGTGCATGTGAATTCAACAGTATTTTTACGTCTTTAATATTGAAACCAAGTGCGGTGATGTTTCCTGCAATAATGGGTGCGTTTTGTGGCAAGCCACCATCAATCAAGATATGCCCTTCACTTGATGAAATCAGAAAGCTTGATAAACCTTTTGTTCCGACAAAATAGATGTTGCCGATGATACGAAATGGCTCTGTGTTTTCTACCCAGGATGGGTTGGCGTCGCCCCATTGATCCCAAGGTGTTGTGGCAGATTCACCGTTTTGAATACTCAAAACGTTCGAGCTACAGATGATGGCAAGGAAAACGCTGAATATGCTGTGTGATTTTATCATGGGAAATATTGTCCGTTATAATAGCTACAAAGAGAATTTTGAATATAAGTATATCGCCAAAATGACTGCATCAAGGCAATGTGTCACCCTTTTGTTCTGCTTTACAAGGCACCCTGTTTCTGCGTATAAGCCGCGCCATCAGTAACCGCTCGATTTGTGGAACGCAAACGAGCCTTAAACGCCCTGGCGCAAATAATATTTGCAAAAGGCAAGGTGAATTATCATGCAAGTGACCCCAACCGGTGAACCCGTTGTTGTATCTCCGCGCGCTAACCCTGACGCGGTTGATGGCCGCCTTAATATTCTTGGTCTTGATCGTATCGAGCTTAAGGACGCTATTGCCAATATAGGTGTGCCCGAAAAGCAGGTGAAAATGCGCACCAGCCAAGTATGGCACTGGGTGTATCACCGCGGTGTATCCAGTTTTGACGATATGCTGAATGTTTCAAAAGATGTGCGCGCCAAGCTTGCAGCGCATTTTATTATTGAACGCCCAGAGATTGTTGAAGCACAATATTCGGAGGACGGTACGCGTAAATATCTTATCCGTTTCGCTGATGGTAACGAGGCTGAGGCGGTATATATTCCCGAGGAAGATCGAGGCACGCTGTGTATCTCAAGTCAAGTTGGCTGTACCTTGAATTGCAAATTCTGTCACACAGGCACCATGCGTCTTGTGCGCAACCTGACCGCTGCTGAAATTGTGGCGCAGTTGATGATCGCACGCGATGATTTGGGCGAATGGGAAAACCCGACCGAAGGACGCCGCGTAACCAATATCGTGATGATGGGCATGGGTGAACCGCTTTATAACTTTGATAATGTGAAGAAGGCACTTGAAATTGTGATGGACGAGGAAGGCATTCAATTGTCGCGTCGTCGTATTACGCTTTCCACGTCTGGTGTTGTGCCGCACATGGAGCGGGCTGGCAAAGAGATCGGAGTTAATCTTGCGGTGTCATTGCATGCAGTGCGCGATGATGCACGCACAGAGATTATGCCAATTAACAAAAAATATAACTTACATGAAGTACTGCAGGCCTGTGCAAATTACCCGGGTGCGCACAATGCGCGGCGTATTACGTTTGAGTATGCCATGCTGAAAGGCGTGAACGATAGCGACAAAGATGCGCGCGAACTGGTGCAGCTTATCCGCCGTTATAAATTGCCTGCTAAAGTTAACCTTATACCGTTCAACCCATGGCCAGGTACAGACTATGAATGTAGTGAATGGGATCAGATCCAGCGCTTTTCAGACATCGTTTATGAAGGTGGTATATCAGCTCCAATTCGTACCCCGCGCGGGCGTGATATTATGGCGGCGTGTGGTCAGCTTAAATCAGCATCTGAGAAAAAGTCCAAAGCAGAATTACTGCGCGAGCAAGCGGCGGCAGCCGGAGCAGGTAGTGGTGTGGATGAGGTGCATCACACATCCACTGGGCTAACGTAACCTGATGGTGCGGATTAGATACATTGCTGTTTTCCTGCTCTTGTTTTTGACCTTAACTGGATGTGGGCAGCAACTTGATCCGTTTACAATGCATGTCGAAGATGACAATGAAACAGCGCTTCAAATTGACCTTATTGCTGTGAGCGATAATGCCGTTGGTGCAATGCTTCATTCTGCAGGAGGTGCAGGGTGGTTTAGCGATAAACAGGCTTTCTTAGCAGGTTACTCTGGCAATATTGCTGTTCGTCATTATGAACTGGTGCCTGGTTATGTAAGCGCCGAGATGCGCTGGCCTTCACTATCTGATGCCACGATGTTTATGATCGCCATAAATTATCCTGATCAACCTCGTTTTATGGCGATGGACGCATACAGCGTTCGGAAAATTATTGTTGGCAAATGCGGCATCGAAGTACAAACATGACCGATTTAAGCCAAAAAAACACACCGGTTATACGCCCGTACCAAACGACAGACCGCGAGAGTTGCCTTGCTGCACTCGACGCTAATACACCCGACTACTTTGCTCCACAAGAACGCGCTCTTTTTGAGAAATTTCTGGATGATATTCCGGGTACATATTTAGTGGTGGAAGTGGCTAAAAAGGTTGTTGGTTGCGGTGGCTATATTCCTGTTCCAGATACAAATGATGTCCACACCAGTTGGGGGATGGTACATCCTGATTATAAAGGTTACGGCCTTGGTAAAGGGTTATTGGAAGCCCGCTTAGACGCCGTTCGCTGTATGGGTGATGCAAAGCGTATTCGGGTGACAACCAGCCCCGCGACAGAATCGTTTTTCCTACCGTATGGATTTACCGTAACGCGCCGCGAGAAAGACGGTATTGTCTGTGGTATTGATCTCGTTGAAATGTGGCTGGAGCTATAGTCAAGCTAGCAGCGCGGGCCTGAAGCTTTATAAAGCTTTCGCTTATAATTCATTTCGTATGTTTGCACCCAATCATTGCTGCCCTTGACGCGGCGAAAGACATCAGTTTGAAAACTATCCTGCGTGATGTTGTGTTGTACGGTCTTTACATCAAAGTCTTCTGTGCCTGAAAAGCCACCAAGTACAATTGTGTGCATTGCACTATCAATGTATTGAACTTCAAACCCACTCCATCGCTGTGCTGTGGCATTTAGAAAATGAGCGCGCCAAACACCTTTAGTTTCATCATAAGCGCGTACGTCTGTGGAATAGAAGCCAGCAGCACGAAAGCACGTTTGTATTGTGCGTCCATCGGCTAAATAAAAAGCGGTAATGTCGGAGGTACCTTCAAGGGGTTTGCGCGTTCCGTTCGCATCAATGATGGTAATGGAAGACAGCCATTCCCCGCGTAGGAAATCGAATTGCCCGTATTCTGGCCTGGATAAATCCGGGCGACCATATAGATCTTCAGGGGTGTCTTGTGCCCATGTGGACCAGGCTATTAGTGTTAAAGAAAAAGCGCGAATTAACCGCGAAAGAAGACTAGTCATCATTACCTCCCCGAGAGCTTTATCAATTCTAGAGTCTGTGATGTGTTTTGCCTAATGCTCCTCGGCCCTAAGGGCTCGCCATTTATCCCATTGTGCAGCAGTAAATAGCGCTGAGAAGAGTCATTAAGGACTGATCAATCATCTGCGTGTAACATTTCCCCTTTGAAAAAAAGCTGATACTATTGTGTCAGGGAAATATAGGGGGCGATGTATGAAGTCTATTTTTAAGCCAGTTTTGCGCATGTCTGTTTGTTTGAGTGTTATGGTCACTTACGCTTTTTCAAGCGGCTATGCACAAGAAGACAGTCAACCATCGCCGCGTGCCGAAGTTTCGGAAACGCTGTCCCCCAAGCTTGAAAGCCTCTCATCCGAAGAACTGGATTTTCTGTTTAGTGATGATGTTTTAGGCTTTGCAGAGCGTCACGACATATTGTTTGCACGCATTGAAGGTAAATCACCGGAAGCCATAGCTGCCTATGTACGCGCCATGATGCGTGTGGTGCAGGCATCAAAGTTTAACCCTGAAACAGATATGGCATCCATTCCGCTTAACACAGAGTCTGATGGTTTTAACGGCTGGAAAGTGCTGCGGCCTTCCGCGTTGGATACTCCGCGCGCACCGGGTCCGATTAATGTCAATCGTTACCTATACGCAGAGCCCAAACTTGGCATCCCAACTTTCATGAACATGCCTATTGCCATAACACCTGAAGACCTTGTCGCCGGTGAAGTAGAAGTGGCTATCATGGGTATTCCAATGGACATGGGTAGTGGTTACAGGGGTGCCGCATACGGCCCGCGCGCTGTGCGTACAGGCCCGATATATAAAGGCAATAGCTTTGTTGAACCGCCGCATATGCATACGATGGTGTCACCGACAAACGAGCTAACGATTGTTGATTACGGTGATATCGCAGTTGACCAGCTTAGTACCGAACGTAGCCTTGAACATATTCGTAAAATGGTGCGTGATGTGGCTGCTGCCGGCACTATTCCCATGATTGTAGGGGGTGATCATTCATTGATGTATCCAGACGCTGCGGGTGTTGTGGATGTGTACGGTGCAGGCAAGGTTGGCATTGTGCATTTTGATGCACACTATGATGCTGGCAAGGGCGGTACACACCTGTTGTCGCATGGGAAGCCAGTGCAACGTTTATTTGAGGAAAAGCTGGTGCCGGGTAAAAACTTTATCCAGATCGGCTTGCGTGGGTATTGGCCTGGCAAAAAAGGCTTTGAGTGGATGCAGGAAAACGGTTTGCGTTATCACACCATGGCCGAGATTGAGAAAGATGGCTGGGACGCTGTAATGGAGCGTGCCATGAAAGAAGTGCTGGAAGGGCCGGAGTATATCTATATTTCGTTTGATATCGATGTGCTTGACCCAGCTTATGCACCCGGAACTGGCACGCCTGAGCCTGGAGGCCTGACGACCCGTGAAGTGTTTCCAATTGTAAGGCGCTTGTGCGCTGAGAAGAATGTGGTGGGTTTTGAACTGGTTGAAGTAAACCCGCTTGTGGATCCGGGGTATACAACCTCGCAAAATGCGGACCGTATACTGCGTGAATGCCTGACCGGCATGGCGATGCGCAAAAATGGCCTGACTTCACCGCATTATCTTAGCCCGTTAACCATTGATCACGGACACGATAAATAACCTGGTGTGCGGTCTGGAAATTATTTTTGCTCAAGAACGCTCTCTTGAAGGTGTGTCCATTTATTATTTGCGCTTTTGATATGACCCTGTTTGTCAAGTGACCAAAGGCCTTGAGCGAAGATGTTGGCATTAAGATAAAGCTGTCCGTCTTCAACTGCCCAATTGCGTGGGTTTATGTCAACTACATTGCCCTGTGACATGGCATAGGCACAGTAACCACCATAAGCAGGTAGATACTGTTCAGGGCTTGCCCTAAACGATTGCAGGTTTTCATCGGATGCAAAAAAGTAAGCTGTGCCATTATGTTCGGCGCGAATGTTTGCGCTGCCCGCGATAGCTTTTTGTTGGGTATGATAGGCGACAACATCATAGCCCATAACGCCGATGCCTGTTGGTGCATTCACGGTAGTGTCTGGCGTGATGTAGCTTTTGCCGCATGCGGTAAGCATCAGCAATGCACAGCATGCCAGCACTTTTTGCCATTTGACTAATATATTAAGTTTTAACATTTCTATCACCATCGCTTCAGTGCCTAGAATGCTAATATATAGTTTGCACCAAGCCACATAAACTATGGTCACTGTTCGGTGAGTGGCTTGGCGCTATTTTATGGTTATGTTTTTATTTCTGCACTGGCTGCTTGAATAAAGGCCCAAACCTCTTTTGAAAATGGTGGCTTGGGACCGTCTTCCGGCCAGTCATCCATATTGTCATAAAGCTTGGCCGCTCCTGCTGCGAGTGCTGGGTCCATATCAAGTAAAGGCTGCATCATCGCATTCCATTCGCGAGCGATGGCTTGCGCCTCTGGGCTAGTTGGGTCAGTGCCCACCAATGCTTCTGCTCGTGCAATTAAGGCAGGCCATGCTTGCTCGTTGGCTTTAATGGCTTCTTCCGGCATGGCTGACTTTGCCGCCGCCCATCGTTCCTGTTCTTCGGCTGTGTAAAATTTATCCCACACTTTTTGCCATTTCTCATGTGTCATTACATTTTCTCCCATTTTGATAATGTGACAAAGTGTGGAGAGGTCTGCGGGTTCGCCGGCTTCGACACAGGCGAGAGATTCGTCAATAAGGCGAAGCGTTGCTTCAGCTTCTGTGAGCTGTTTGAGCGCAATATCCTTTTGCATTTCCAGTATTTGAGCGGCGCTCCAGTCACTTGTGCTGATCATATCCTTGATCTTTGCCAGTGTTAGGCCGGTGCGTTTCAGCATCTGGATTTGTTGCAGGCGGGCTATGTCTTTGTAGGCATAAACGCGCTGTCGTGACTCAGTGCGTCCGGGCTCAATAAGCCCTAACTTTTCGTAATGCCTGAGGGCGCGAACAGTAACACCTGATCGTGTTGATAATTCGCCTATCGATAATAGTTTCATGGCCGCATTCCTTTCCACAAATCACCGTGTGGGGCCTGACGTAACGTCAGGTGCAAGAACTTTTTTCAAGTGTCTTACACTTTATCGAAAGATTGAATGCGAAAATACGTATTAAGTGCCTTGATGCTTTGCCAAATAATTTATTAACTATTGCTTCTGCATAAAGATTGTTACCTCAGCAAACACAATACCGAATTTCTTGATGTAAGACCGGTTCATGATGGTATTCTCGTCAAACGCCCACATCCAATCCTGAAAGTTTACGCGGTATGTTGTGTTATCAACGGGCAGGTCCATTTCATAACGCCAGTAAAATGCGTTGCCAAATGATGTTCCTTTGGCCGGGCCGGCAATGTCGGCGGCACCACCTTCAAATGTATTATCGCCGGTGTCCGTTATTGTCCAAAGGCGTTTGGTAACGCCGTCACCGATGCTGTAATTAAATGTTTCGTCCAGTGTGATGGTATCGCCGCGGACTTTGCCATCAATATCGACAATAAAGCGCTGTAACAGGTTGCCATCACGGTCCTGAACAATGCCCCAGCCGCGCACATCTCCCTCAAAGAAATTGAAAAGATTGAACGGGGCACCAGCATCCAGATATTTTTCACCGTCAACTGAAATTGAACAGGCAGAAACCGCCAGAGCGCCTAACAGGCCAATAATACGTTTCATGAAATTACCTCATTTAATCAGTTTTTTTGGGTTTAACTGTGTGCGGAACAAGCTGCTGATCTGCATAAATATCGGCATCATGATCAACCAAGCTGCACCAATGATGGCCATTGCCAAAATTGTTTCTGGCCCAAAGCTAACAGCCTCGAAGCGCACGCCTGCCAAGTAACTGAAGGGTGCGGCAATCCCGATGACGAATGTTCCAATAATTGGGCGGGTCATGAAGAATGTGAAGCTGTGTAGAAACGTGCCTGCAAAACCCAACCATATGCTCATTAGCCAGAACGGAATAGGTAGCGGTGCGGGGTTGGGGTCAAAAATATACAAACCAAATTTCGCCAGTAAACTGTCTGTAAGAATACCGATGCCACCACATGTTACGATCACCTTCAGGTCGTCTCGCCACTGCGGCACCAACAAGAGATGCAAAATTAAAAGGAGGGCAAGCAGCCATTCGTAGCGTTCTTGGCCAAGAATGGCCGTGAACCAAAGAGCCTGATACCAGACGATATTGACCAGGTTATTATATTTAATGCCTAACATGACACTTCATACGTGCGGCAACTGCGTTTGGAGTATTTTTTCTGTTTTTGGTATGCCTGTCACACAATAAAAACAGCCACAGTGGTTCATAACTGCATGTGCCGGTATGCAAAAAAGCGCACTTCAATTCATTAAATTGCTGCCAATTTATAGCTCATACTTTAATCAACATAGGAATGGTTTCATGACACGGACAGTATATTTTGTTTCTGGCAGCCCGTTTGCGTGGCGCGTAATGCTGGCAATGGGCCTGAAGGGCTTGGAATATGAGGCAGTAGAGCTGCATGGCAGCAAAGGTGACCTGAAAACCCCGGAATATTTACAATTGAACCCGCGTGGCAAAGTGCCGGTTTTGGTCGACGGTGATGTGACGGTTTACGAGTCTCTGGCTATACTGGCTTATCTGGACCGCGCTTATCCTGAAAAACAAATTTTTGGCCACACGCCAGCTGATGCGGCGCTTATATGGCAACGTGTTGCTGAGGTTGATGCTTATCTTGGTGCCGCTATGGTTGGCGCTGTGCGTCCTGTTTTCACTGGTGCATACGAGGGCAAAGAAAGCGAGATTAACGAGAGTTTCGCTACTATTCGTGCAGAAATTACTACCGCTAATCAGTGGCTTGGTGACAATGACTTTATAGTAGGTAACACACCAACCGCTGCAGATATTACACTGTATCCGGCACTTGCGATGCTGGCACGTGTCGGTTCGGCTATTGATGTACCAGGTATAACGCCAAACTTGCCTGATTATACATCCGAGCTTCCTGCTTTGGTGGCGTGGATGAAACGTATTGAAGCATTGCCGGGTTATGACGCTGCTTACCCTCCTCATTGGCGCTAAAGTAAAGCGATCAATGTAGGATAGAGGGCAACATGGTCGTTGTCCTCTATTGTCACATGGTTCCACCTATTCCTTGTAGATACGGGTGGATTAGTTTTTCTGACTAAGCGGACTATTATTTCAGCTAACACTAGCGTTGACGCCGTACTGGTTGCGCCTATACTCGCGGCGTTTCAAGTATTTCCGGAGTTTTCAGATGGCTGAAAAAATTAATAAAGTTGTGCTTGCCTACTCAGGCGGCCTCGATACGTCGATCATTTTGAAATGGTTGCAGGTAACTTATGACTGTGAAGTGGTGACTTTCACTGCTGACCTTGGTCAGGGCGAGGAGCTTGAGCCAGCACGACGAAAAGCGGAAATGCTTGGTATCAAAGAGATATTCATTGACGATCTGCGTGAAGAGTTTGTAGCGGACTATGTGTTCCCGATGTTTCGTGCCAACACAGTTTACGAAGGGCAGTATCTGCTCGGCACTGCTATTGCGCGGCCACTGATTGCCAAACGTCAGATCGAAATTGCCAAAGCAGTTGGTGCTGACGCTGTTTGCCACGGTGCCACAGGCAAGGGTAATGATCAGGTGCGTTTTGAACTTGGATACTATGCTTTAAACCCTGATATCAAAGTGATAGCACCATGGCGTGAATGGGATTTGCATTCTCGTACCGACCTGATCAATTTTGCAGAGCAACACCAGATACCTGTACCAAAAGATAAACGCGGCGAAAGCCCGTTTAGTGTTGATGCGAACTTGCTCCACACGTCAAGCGAAGGCAAAGCTCTTGAAGATCCGTGGATGGAAGCTGAAGGGCATGTTTACAGCCGCACAGATGATCCTGTTGCAGATGCACCAGTTGAGCCTGAGTATATCGAGATTGAGTTTGAGAAAGGTGACGCTGTCGCGATAAACGGCGTTGCCATGACGCCTGCGACGATGCTGACGGCACTTAATGATCATGGCCGCAAACACGGTATTGGTCGACTTGATCTGCTTGAAAACCGGTTTGTTGGCATGAAATCTCGAGGTATTTATGAAACCCCTGGCGGCACGATATTGCTTGCAGCACATCGAGGCATTGAGCAAATCACGCTTGATAAGGGTGCGATGCATCTCAAGGACGAGATTATGCCGAAGTATGCCGAGGCCATATATAATGGCTTCTGGTTTAGCCCTGAACGTGAAATGATGCAGGCCTTGATTGACCAAAGTCAGGAGTTTGTCGCCGGTACGGTGCGCCTCATGCTTTATAAGGGTGCTGCGCATGTTGTTGGACGGAAAAGCCAGTACAGTCTTTATTCGATGGAGCACGTTACGTTCGAGGAAGACAGCGTTTACGACCAGCGTGATGCTGAAGGCTTTATCAAGCTTAATGCGCTGCGCCTGCAACTTCTTAAACGCCGAGGCAAGGTCACCGAACCGCCAGCTTATGATTGATCATACATATACTCGCTTAAGAAATTGAGTAGCTAGACAGACAAATTAACAAGGAAAATTATGGCCGACATTCTCATAATTATCGCGCCTGTTTTCCTTGTTTTGTTGCTGGGTTATGCGCTTGGGAAAACCAAACTGTTTCCTGAAGGTGCCAGCGATGTTCTTATTACATTTGTCTGGTATATTGCTATTCCATCCCTGATGTTTCGGGAAATAGCGTCCCGTGACTTGCCTCAAACACATGAACTGCTGTTGGTTGCTTCTTACTATACACCGGTAGTTTTGCTTTATTTTTGTGCTGTCTTGATTGCCCGGTTTGTTTTCAAACTCTCTGCGGCAGAGCAAGGCATTTTTGCTTTGTCTGCGTGTTTCTCCAATGGTGGCTTCATTGGTATTCCGTTGCTCGATGGTGCTTTTGGCAAAGAAGGAGTGCGGCTGTTGTTGGTGATCCTCAGTTTCCAGAGCATTCTGTTGCTGACGACAACAACAATATTGATTGAAAGTACGGATAAAGCTGCAAGTGTTCTTGGAATTATCAAAAAAACGCTCAATCGTATTTTCCATAACCCACTTCTTATTGCTTTGATGAGCAGCCTGATATGGGCTGGGCTTGGTATTCCGTTCCCTCACTGGTTAGACCGTGTACTTGCCTTGCCAGCACAATCAGCATCACCTGTTGGTTTGTTTGCGGCAGGCATGGCGCTTTCCGGAGTTGCTATTGCAGGTGATCTGCGACATGCCTCAATTTCAGTTTTATGGAAAGCGGTAGCTATCCCCGCAGCGGTATTCATTATCACACATTATGTTGTGGAGTTGCAGCCGCTTTGGGTAGCGGTCGCAACGTTGACAGCAGCCTTGCCTACAGGGATGGTTGCATACAGTTTTTCTGCACAATACGGAGGCGTGGGCTCCCGGCGTGCGGCAAGTACAGTGCTTATTTCAACTGCTATCTCGTTCTTTACCTTGTCATTCCTGCTTTATGTGCTGACCTAGTATTAGGGAGTTGCCTTGCGTTCAAAATGGAGTGGTTGACCTACAACATCAATACGAACGATTTTTTGCGGTAATGCCTTAGAGACATATATAATATTTTCAGGTGTACCGCCTTTAAGGTTTACCTTGTGCGCTTCAAAGGTGCCCGCAGGTGTTTTTACCGTCTCTTGCCCAGCATGAATGATCTGTATGGACTCTGTTTTATTCGACATCGTATTAAACCAAGGCAACTCCATTTGAAAACCGTCGTCTAATGGCAGCGCACTAATGATACCAAACACAGCCATGCGTAACACGGCATTATCATTGCTGTTAATGGGTACAATGCGTTCTGGCTTGTCGGATTGATTGATGGTTACTTTGCCTGAGAGCACACTGTCATTCCATTCAAAATCAAAAACGGTGCGGTTTTTGCCGATTGCAAAATCAATATCTACAGTTCTTGGCATTAGCGTTGCGGCATCAAGTATACCAGTTGCCGTTTCCAGAATGTTTGGCTACATTTCTGTTCGGTCTTCGATGACATATATATCACCGTCACGGCGCATACTGTATGCCATGCTGCCAGCAGCAGAGCCGTCTTTGATCAGTACCATCGAAAAGGGCCGCAAGTCAGCACGGGAAAAGTCAACGCTGGTGCGCCAATCAGTATTGGCAGCAAAACTACTTGCTGAAAAAATTGCTGTGCTGAAAGCAACAAGAAGAGGTAGGTGTTTCATTGTGAGCTCCATAGCGGCATTAAAGTGCCGTAGGTTATGGTGGTTCAAAATCACCATAACGTCGCTACTCATCTCAAGGATATCTAACTTTAGTTTATTTTTTGCGAACAGGTGATCGAATATCATTGCATGTATATTGATACGATTATGACATTGTCTTTGTGCAATGCTTAAGGTTTAACTGGCGATGACGTACTAACGGGCTATATCTTGGCAGGCTGTGTTTTAAAACAAAGGAATGCTGATGAAGCTGTATTATTCAAAGACATCTCCCTATGCGCGCAAGGTTCTGCTTTTGGCCAAGCATCTAGATTTGGACAATGACATTGAGGTTGTTTCAACAATCCCGCTTGAGGCCGACGACGCGTTTTTGACAGTTAATCCGCTTTCCAAGGTGCCGGCGCTTTCACAGGCAGGGGAAACGCCTCTGTTCGATAGTCGTGTCATCGCCGAGTTTTTGCTGGACCGCGCAGGCATGAATGACACTGGTCGCAACAAAACCGAGATTCTGAAACGTCAAGCTCTAGCTGATGGTATGATGGACGCAGCTGTCGCAGCAGTTATGGAGAGCAAGCGTGTTGACGCCGAGCAATCTGCTTACTGGATGGAGCGATGGCACAGTGCACTGGATCGCTCAATTGCTTGTCTTGAAGACGGTACGGTTAACGCCCTTGAAAGTTGGGGGCTGGACAGTATCGCTATTGCTTGTGCGTTGGACTATATCTGCTTCCGGTTACCTGAGGTGGCATGGCAAGCGAAATACCCGAACACAGCTGCTTGGTATGAGCGTGTAATAGCGCGTGAAGATATGCAAAACACGAACCCGCGCGGTTAAATGCTAAAACGTGACAGGCATCAGGCGCCGCTCTAGCGCCTAATGTCTATTGAAGTAAGAGTTATTTACCAGCTCGTTGTTTGTCGCGGTTGGCTTTAAATTCAGTACCTTCGCGCCAGTTTGGCCATATATCACTGTCAACAATCATGCGGCCCATGTTGTAGTATAACTGCAAGTCCTCTACGGCACCTGTAAAGTCCCAATCATCGGTGATTTCATCTGATGGTTTGTGGTAATTGTTGGCCAGATACTCTGCATTTTTCTGCTCGATATAGGCTCGTCCAAATTCTTTGTGGGTAACGCCTGTGTTGGGGTACAGCATCGGAACACCAAATTTGGCGAGTTCAAAATGATCTGAACGGTAAAAATAACCTTTCTCTGGCTCCGTATCAGCTACGAGTGTGCGGCCTTGCTCAGATGCTGCTTCAGCAATTATGTCATCCAGTTCCGAGTTGCCGTAACCAACAATGGTGATGTCGCTCGTCGGCCCGTAATAATTCAGTCCGTCCATGTTCAAGCCTGCAACAGTCTGGGCAAGTGGATGTAGCGGGTTTGCCGCATAATATGCGGAGCCAAGCAAGCCTTGCTCTTCTGCCGTAACAGCCAGAAACATCACAGAACGCTTGGGTGGGTTAGGTGCAGTAACATAAAGGTTTGCCAGTTCCAGCAGACCACCTGTACCGGTAGCATTATCAAGGGCGCCGTTATAAATACCATCGCCATCAATGGTTGGATCCGTTCCCAAGTGATCCCAGTGTGCCATATAAATAAAGGTTTCATCGGGCGCTTCGCTACCCTTTATCATGGCGGCCACATTACGCGATGTGACATGATTAACCTGGCTATTGAAGCTGGTTGAGGCCTTAAGGTTCATTGGAACTGCCTTAAAGCCGGGCAATTGAGCAGCTTGTGTTAGAGCGGCCCGGTCTAGCCCGGCGCTTGTAAACAGCTGGTCTGCAGCTTCAACTGTAATCCATCCTTCAACAGCCGCCAGATTTGCGCCTTTGTTGGTGCGCACAGTGTCGAACTGTGGCCCTGTCCAGCTGCTATCAACTGTTTCCCATGGGTATGCCGCCGGTTTTGTCTGGTGAATGATCAATGCACCAGCGGCGCCTTGCTTGGCTGCTTCATCAAACTTGTAACCCCAACGCCCATAATAAGTCATGCTGTTACCATTAAAAACGGCATCATCCTGTGTTGCAAACCCGGGATCGTTTATCAGCATCACAACAGTTTTGCCGGTAACGTCGATCCCTTCATAGTCGTTCCATCCACGCTCTGGTGCGTTGATGCCGTAGCCCACAAAAACAAGGTCGCTATCGCTTAGAGATGTTTCCGTTTGCTCGCGGCGTGTCCAAATGACTTGGTCCGTCCGATAATCAAAGGAAAGTGCGTCTTCACCGCCCAAAATGGTCAGTGCAGGGCTGTCCATTGTTTCAATGGAAGCAAGGGGAACATTTTGTATATAACTGTTCCCGTTTGCAGGTTCTAACCCCATACTCCGGAAAGCATTCTCTAGATACTGGATTGTCAGTTCTTCACCGCGTGTGCCTGGGGCCCGCCCACCAAAAGCATCAGATGATAGCACTTCAACATGTTTGCGCAGTCCATCATTTGACAGTTGATACGCGGTGTTCTCTTCTGTGCTACAGCCTGTTGCAACCATTGCTGCAACACTCATGCATGCAATCTGTTTAAACATATTTCACCCCTAAAAATTAGCTCTAGGTGCAACAGTGGCGAACACTCGCTTACCTGTCAATCTTCATGAGATGTTTGCGAAATTGCATGAGCGGTTCGCGGCCCGCTTATGTGGAAATGAGGAATGTATGTGCATCATCCTGACACCAAAATCGAACAAACAGCTTTCAGGAGGAAACAATGAATAAAAGAATAATAAAAAGTTTGGTATGTGCATCGGCATTGAGTGTGGCGGCCCCAGTGACGGCAGATGAGGAAAAGAGGGATAGCTTTATCAGTTACTCCTTCATTGAAGGTGCATATGTGCACAATGACTTTAGTCCAAACGGTTTAGTCATTTCAGATAGTGACGGTGTGGGTGATACAACAGACGATAATCTTGGCACTCTCTTTGGTGCGACAGGTAAAGGCGGTGCTGGTCGTTTTTCAGTGGAATTGTATAACGGCGATTCAGTAGGTCTGCATTTCGTGGGTGATTACCTGCAAACCAATCATGATTTACGTATCGATGTGGTCAGCCTTGCTGGGGCAACAGCAAGCGGTATTCTAGCGACAAAACAAGAAGAACTAAGATTTGCTCTCGGCCTGAACACGATGGTTTCTGATAGCATAAGTGTGTTTGCAGAGCTGGGCTTTGTTAATACCAAGACTGCCTTTGCTGAGGCTGACTTGGTTTTAGGTACTGGCGGTACGGTTGTTGCGGATGTTAGTTCTGCAAGCGGCAGCCGAAAAGCGTTAGACGGTCGAGTAGGTTTCCGTGCGATGGTAACTGACCATTTTGAGTTTACTGGATACGCGCGGTATAACGGCAACGGTAAGATTGTGAGTGACGGTGCTGGCGGGGCCGACTTTTCCCATAAAATACAAGCAGGCGCGGGCGGCTTTTATCATTTTAACAACAGCATTTCTCTTGGCGCAGATTATGAATTTGCCAAGCCTGGCCGTTTACGCTTAGTGGCACGCCTTAGTTTTTAACTTCAAATTAATGTTGCTATGAGGCGCGTTTCTCAATCAATTGCCGAACATGATTTACTCGTGTTCGGCCCACAGGTATGTTTGCACCGTTTGAGAGATGCAGTTCGTAGCGACTACCCTCTAGGGACTTTAGGTCGCGGATGGCAAACTGATGCACCAAATAAGACTTGTGCGCTCTTACAAACTCTTCGGACAGGATGTGTTCTAACCTGTTAAGTGGTTTTCCGTGAAATTTTGTATCGCCGTTCTTTAGCGTTGCTTCTGAATATTTATCAGCACCTTTGAAAAACAGGATATCGCTGGTCGCTACAACATCAATGCCGCGCCCGCTTTCGAAAGATAACCGCTTGGTTCGACTGCTATTGTTTTCTGGTGTGCTCCACAGACGATTTAACGCTTTCTCCAGGCGGAGTTTCGTAAAAGGCTTTGGTACGAAATCAAGCACACCAAATTCAAACGCCTCTAGTGCTCGCTCGGTTTGCGCTGACACGACAATAGTATGAGCTGCTTTTGCTGTAAAATGTTTAAGAAGGGCAAAGCCATTTTCGCCTGCAAGGTTTAAATCTAGCAGTATCAGGTCAATGTCATATGTATTGAGAATATTTTCTGCTTGAGCGATTGATGCTGCGCACATTGACTTTTCTTGCTGCACGCCCATGATTTGATGAGTTAGTCGCTCAATTCGCTTTGCAACCTGCGGTTCGTCTTCAACAATGAGTGTTTGATAAGGCATGCTATTTTATAGTCTGGCTTGGTTGATCTGGATAGTGGTTTGCCAATTGGCGCTTACTTGTTCGGATGTAAAGCTAAACCGAGTGCCACAAAATTCTTCGAGGCGAGCTAGAATATAGCGCGTTCCTGCACCTGTTCCCATATGCCGGTTTGTTGGTTCAGTTGTTGAAAGGCTTCTGGGCACACTCTCAAGGTTTCCCATTGGTGCGCTGAAAATATACGTAGTGCTGTCGCCGGATGTGATGCTTCGCAGGTTAAAAGTGCCTTGTATTTTTGCCAGATTATTGTGGCTAAAAGTATTTTCCACCAGCGTGTGAAAAACACCCGGCGGGATAAGCGCAGTTCTGTCGATGTTCTCTGTTTTCAATATAAATGTGCCGTTTAGACGCTGACTCATCAGGTCGAGATGGGTTTGGCAAAGAGTTAATTCTTGATCAAGAGTGACAGTAGTTTTTTCTGAAAATTGATCGAGCATTCGAAATTCGGTTGCAAGTCCGTCAATAAATTCAACAGCTTCATCGGGATCAGTTTCGACCCATTCCATGAGTGCCGTTAGAGAATTCATCAGAAAATGCGGTCGAATGTTCCGCTTGATAAGGTCTGCTCGCAATCGCTCTGATATGAGTTTTTGTCGCATGGCGTCTGCCGTACGGCGCTTAATGTCGATGGCCAGATCGATGGCCAGCATAAGTGTAATAACGATTAAAAACAGATGCTTTAAGTTTGGGTCTGCCCATAACGCGGTAAGAGACAGTGCAAACCCAAATACAAAGAGCCGGGATGTTTTTAAACCGCGCCACCACCCATAACACGCTATCAGCATTAATGTGACTGAGAGTAAACCGAATGCGCGGATATCATGATCAATTGAGCTAAGTTGAACAAATGACAGAGCAGCAACTACGGGTATAATTGTCATCCATTTGAGTGGGCTTTTAAGGCCGAGACGTGCAAACACAAACCACGGTAATGATAGAAAGACAATTATTGTAAAGATGGGTAGCATCATATCGAGCCGGGGTTGCCACCCATATGGATAGCTAAACAATTGTCTCCCTTCTTGTAACAAAATGATTGCTGCTATCGAGATGCTAACAAAAATAGCTGCCCACAAGCCAGGTTGGGCGCCGACGGTCTGCCGGATAAGCAATAAGTAACACGCCGTAAATAAAGCAGCAGTTGCTACAAAAAAAGTGCTGATTACGGATGAGTGGACACCAAAGAAGTCAGATTGAACCGCTGCAGGGCGCACTTCAAGTCCAAGGCTGTCACCTGTATTCATGCCGTAAGGTGTGATGCGCATCTTAATGATATGATGTCCGGGTGTTAGGTTTCTTAAGGGTATTAATACGCGGCTATATTGGTTAGCCGTGGTTCCCTTATAGTGGTTGGAGCCAATAAGCTCACCATCCCAGTAAAAATCATAGACACCTGATACCTTAACCCCGAGAGAAAGAGGGTTGTGAACTTGTTCGCCTTTTTCAAATTTTAACATGATTTCCATGTGAAACCATTGAGAGGTATCACTGTTAATAACCAGTCCAGTGAATGGCTGCCAGCTAGAATCTTTGTCTGGCGTGTCAGGGCTTTTTGCTGCTGACTCAAGAAGGCTGCCTTGCATGTTGATGATATCGTATGCATTCACAGAGTGGCTAAGGAATAGAAAGCAGATAAAAAGTAATTGCAGTATTTTAAACATGACTGCGAACATATCCCGAATGTTATGCTAAATCATTCGGGAATGCGTGAACGCCTCAAAATGAACCGCAAATTATCCGATAAATGAATTCCTCAAGCCATCCAGAACAAACTGGGTGGCGAGTGCCGCAAGTATAACGCCGAGTAGGCGCGTTAAAATGGTGTTCACAGTTGGACCCATCAGTTTCATTACAGGGCCTGAAGCAAGGAACACTATAAGTGTCACAACCATAACTGCACCAAGTGCTGCGGTTACAACAAGCTGTGCTGCCATGTTGGCACCTGCATCAGCAACTTGCAGCATGACAGTAGTAATTGCGCCAGGGCCAGCCAGCAGTGGCAGGGCTATTGGAAAAACCGAGATATCCTCGAAATAGTCATCCATTTTTTCCGCAGATTCTTGTTTGCGTGCATGACGTTTCTCAAAGACCATTTCAAGAGCAATGATAAACAGCATCAGGCCACCTGCAATACGCAGTGCATCAATTGAAATGCCGAGCAAAGCAAGAAAGCTTCTGCCAAAGAAAGCAAAGAAAATTAGGATAAACAGAGCAATGATGGTGCCTTTAACCGCCATACGGCGTTGATGCTGCGCAGGTGTGCCATTGGTCAGGCTTGCAAAAACAGGGGCAATACCTGGTGGATCAATAATTACAAATAGTGCGACAAACGCTGATATAAATGTCTCGTACATGATGAAGTTATGCTCTGCTATGGATGTGCAGGTCTACAGACTCTGCATTATCCTAACGTTTCAGGGTCAATCTGATTTTGTTTGCATGTAGCCGTTACTGTATTTTTTAGCAAGCACGCAATTGTCATGGGGCCCACGCCGCCTGGCACAGGTGTTATAGCACCTGCCACGCGGGATGCTTCTGCATATGCCACATCACCAACAAGGCGTGTTTTGCCCTCGCCTTTTTCCGGTGCAGGGATGCGGTTAATACCCACATCAATGACCGTTGCCCCTTTTTTGATCCAGTCGCCTTTTATCATTTCTGGTCGTCCGACAGCGGCAATGACAATATCTGCTGCCGCAACCTCATTTGCCAGATCCTTTGTCCTGCTGTGTGCAATGGTAACTGTGCAGTTTGCATCGAGTAAAAGTTGCGCCATGGGTTTGCCGACAATATTTGAGCGTCCCACAACAACAGCTTTCAGGCCGCTCAGGTCGCCGTGCTTGTCTTGCAGCATCAACAAACAGCCGAGCGGAGTGCAGGGCACCATACCGCCGCCGCCTGTGGCAAGCAGGCCTGAGTTTACAACATGGAAACCGTCCACGTCTTTCGCGGGTGCAATTGTTTCAATCACTGCTGCTTCATTGATGTGATCCGGTAAAGGAAGTTGAACGAGAATGCCGTTCACCGCAGGGTCATTATTTAGCTCTGTTACTTTGGCAATCAGTTCAGCCTCACTAACAGTGTCGTCCATGTGAAAATGAAAACCGTTCATGCCAACTTCGGCTGTTTGCTTGACCTTGTTACGAACATAAACCTGACTGGCAGGATCATCACCAACGATAACCACGGCGAGGCCCGGCTGAATGTCGTGTTTGTTCTTGAGAGACGCAACGTCACGAGTGACAGCACCGCGTATGTTTTCCGCAAATGCTTTGCCGTCGATAATTGATGCCGTCATCTGATCCCCCTATATGACAATGAATACCCTGTTGCCGTACATTTTAGTCTAGAGACATTATCATTTGTTCGACGCGCGGCAGGAGTATGTCAGCTTCTCCTGAAATGAAGATGATTTTGTCTCGCGATTGGTGTCCCGCTATAATCTGAATAGTGGATTTGGGCAACCTGAGTTTTTTAGCGAGCAAGGTAATTAAAGCTTTGTTGGCTTTGCCTTTTTCTGGCGGTGTTACAACGGTTGACCGCAGTCGCGGGTGGTGGTCAGCACCTTTGTCGATGCGGTCAATCTTTGTATGTGCTGCATTGGGCGTTAAGTGGACGTGTGTTTTGACGCCGTCTTCAGCGCGCTCAACTGGTAGTTCATGGTGTGGGTCTTTAGTAGCCATAAACGCCGAAAAGCGGTGCAATATCGGCACGCAACAGAATACGCACGGCATAAACGGCAAAATATAATATCAACGGTGAAATATCGATGCCGCCCAAATCCGGTAAAAACCGACGGATACGACTAAGTGCAGGTTCCGTTATGGCATACAGTGTTCGAGACACAGCTTGCACAAAAGGTTGGTAGCTATTGATGATGCCAAAAGAAACCAGCCAGCTGATGATGATTGATATGATGATTGCCAACGCATATGCGCCAAGTAATGCGTCTATGAAGAAAAATATGGCTGTCATTTGATAATCCTTAACGTCGTTGGTTCATAAATACCGTTGTTACCGCATATTTGTCACGGCGTTTGCAAGAGATGTAGGACGTTAAGGCCCATTTTGCAATTGGGCGGCAATTATTGCCTGTTTTTCGAGTCGTTTTGTGATGATTCGTGATTCGTATCGGTAATTGCTGCCGCATAGGCAAATTTTACCTAGTCGGTATGTTGATGACAGGGCCTGTAATATAGAAAGCTGAGCAAAAATGGCGTTCTTTGGTGTACAAAATTCTGGTGGATTGTTCGGCTCGGCCGGGCAGCAGAGTTTTCGTCCACAAATTGTCGGTATTGATACCTCACTTATTGCGCTCAGCAGTCAGGCGCAGCTTGCCCGTATAGCCGTTAATAGCTTAAGCGCGGATCAGCGTGCATCGTTTTCCAGTTTTGATCGGACACCAGCGGTAACTGCCCCTGGTCAGGGTGCTGAAGACACACGCTCGCTTAATCAGCGTATTCGAGAAGTGCGCGAGCTTACAAACTTTGTTGATCTGGATGACCCATCCCTGGAAGATGTTGCTGGTAATGTTGACCAAACAGCGACGTTTGTACTTTTTAATGCACTGAGTAACTTACGTGTGCTTGCTGAGTTTGCTGCGGAAGAGGCTACACCGGAAACATCGCTTGGCCGGTTGGACGAACAGTTTCAATCCGGCCTTGCTGAAGTGCGGGACTATATATCCTCAGCGGAACTTAACCGGCTTGAAATTCAACTGGGTGAGCGAGAGACAGAGTTTGAAGCCACAACACGTACAGGGCGCAACTCGACAGGGTTTTCCGGTTCAGGGGTTGCCAGCAGTGGCGATCAGATTCTGGAAGAATTAACGGGTACTGAAACTTTAACAGTTTCTATCACAAAGAACGGTGTTACTGACGATATTTTAGTTGATCTAAGTGCGATTTCAGGTGATCTGACTTTAAATAATGTTGCTGCTGAAATAAATACCCAGATCGAAGCTTTGACAGACCTGAATGATGAAGGCGAAGCAGTTGCGAGACATTTAACGCGTTTTAGTGTCCAGCGCGACGTTGATACAGGCCGTTTTGGTCTTCAGGTTGATGGCACGCTCCTCGAGAAAGTCTCGCTGTCTGCCGCTGCTGCGGAACCAACGCTATACACGGTTTCGTCTTTTGAGCAGCTTGATGATGGTATTGCGGTTACAAGCCGGCTAAGCGAGTTTAATAATATATCTGGCGAAATAGCCCTTGATGATACCACGTCTTTCGCGGCGATTGACTATGAGGAAACGGCAGTACAATTGTTGGTGGCAGAAGAAGAGGATGATGACCTTGATCCTGCCATTGCCGCGCGGCGCGACCAGTTTTTAGCAGATTCTCTAGCGGAAGTGACAGAAAATAGTACATCAACAACTGAGAGCACAGTGGTTGATAATACAGCGTCTATCACCAATGTGAATGATGAAGACCGAGTAAATGCAGATACATTTGGCACCCGTGTGGCGACAGATAGCCAGGGTGGCATTTATGTGGTTGGTACATCTACAGGAAGTTTTGGCCTGCAGTTGAATGTTGCCAGTGAGCAGGATGTGTTTCTGACTAAACTGGATACGCAAGGCAATGTTATTTTCTCCCGCCTTCTTGGGGCTGGGTCATCTGCTGAAGCCTTTGATATTAAAGTCGACAGCCAGGACAATGTTATTATCGCTGGTGCAACTGAAGGCGCTTTATCCAACAGTGATGTTGTTGAAAGCAGTTCGGATGCTTTTGTGGTTAAATATAATCAGCTGGGTGATGAGGTTTTCCGGTATCAGCTGGATACCTTTGGGCGGACATCTGCGAACTCGATCGCGATTGACAGTAATGATGATATTTTTGTTGGTGGGTCAACCTCGTCAGCCATCAGTGCAACATCAGGGTTTTCCGGTGGTAATGACGCCTTGATTTTAAAACTAAATGGCACTGACGGGGCACTTCTTGATTCCAATGTTTTTGGAACATCGGACAATGAAGTGATCCAGGGCATTGTCGTTGACGGGAACGATGACCTGATCATTGCTGTTGAACAGCAAGATAATGCATCTGTTGTGCGCGTGTCCGGTTCGGGCCTGACAAGCCAGACAGCCTCTGTATCCCTTGGCGATCTTGGGTCAGCTGGCGCTATTGAAAGCATCGCTATTGATACAGCAAACAATCAAGTGTTTATTGCCGGAGTTACCACAAATGCAGCACTTGATGCATTGGGTGCAGCAACAATCAATGGTAGTGCCGCGGGCGGTATAGAAGGTTTTGTGACCGGGTTGAGTTTTTCGGGCACATCTGTGTTGAATGCAGATTTTACTACGTATGTGTCAACGTCTTCAACTGACAGAATTAATGATTTAACCGTTCAGGGCGGCAGCGTTTTTGTTGCGGGTTCAACAGGTGGTGGTCTTTCAGGTGAAACCGAAGCTGGGCCAACAGATGGTTTTGTGGCGCGCATAAACGGCACAACGGGTGTTGTTGAAAACACAGAACAATTTGGTGCGCAGTTTGCCAATACAAATGTCGGTGGTATTGCTTTTACAAGTCAGGGCGATTCAGTGCTTGAGACGTTGGGCTTGCCTGCGGGGCTTGTTAATGGTGACCAAACGCTTGATCTGGAAACGCAGACAACGGCCCGTGTCGGAGATCATTTCTTCCTGTCTATCGATGATGGACGACGTATTCGTATTGAATTGGATGAGGGTGATGATTTTAACGACATCGCCCGTCAAATTCGTGTTGCCGGATTTGGACGCGTGGAAGTAGACGTATCACGCACCTCAGAAGGTGATCGATTGCAGATTGGCACAGTTGATGACGGTGTGCCTATTGATCTTATACCTGGAGCCGAGGGGTCTGATTTGCTCGAGCGTATCGGGTTGTCGGCAGGTCGCCTTTTGCCTCGCGATCAGGTTTTTGGGCTTGGTGAGTTTGCAGATATTCCGCCTGAAGAAGATCTTGGAGGTGTTTTTGGGTTGGGTCTTGAGGGTGCGCTGAATGTTAGAGACCGCGCAACAGCAAGGTTCGTCCTTGGTCTTCTTGATAATGCAATTGGTACAACGCAGCGTGCTTTCCGGTCCCTTACGTTTAACCCTATAAGACAACGGCTTTTGGACAATGCGGCAACACAAGGCCCTGTGCCGCCCCGGGTGGCCGCGCAAATTGCTAACTTCCAAAGTGGCCTTGCCAGGTTGCAAAGTGGTGCCAGCTCATCAACTCTTAGTTTGTTCGCATAATTTATTATTATCGCAGTAATGCCGTATTGCTGGCCAGTGTACCGCTGTGTCTAGTGCACAAGCTTTACAGCTGCTTATTATTTTTTAGCAAATAATGATGAAGAGAGCAGAGTACGCGGGAGAAGGTGCACGATTGGGGGTCGAGTAAATTAAACCCGCTCCCGCCCCCCTGCTCGAGAGGTGCTTAATAAGTTACAATTGGCATGCCAACTTTGGTTCATTTAATATTACATATATATATCAATATGTTGGTTGTTTTAACGAGAGAGTTTATATTTGTTTTTGCAATAATGTCGCAACTTGCGATAAAATAGTGTGACGCAAAATGCAACATTTGTATATAATTGCAACACATCTAAAGGCCCTGAATATTGCGAAATACATGTTGGTGACATTTTTTTAACGCCTGATGGTTACGCTTAGCCAATAATCGACGAACCCGGCGATTCTGAATGAGAGAGGCACGTTAGAAATGTATTCCACGACCGTCAAAAATAAGTGCTTTTCTATATTTGCAGCTTTTCTCATATGTACTTCGGCTGTATTTGGAGTGTCTTCAGAATTATACGCAGAGGAGCCGGCGACATTACCGGAAGAGGGCAAGCTTGCTATTGAGATGGCGCCTTATGATTTCTCTTTAATCCAGCGTGGGAGATTGAGGGGAAAAGTTTCACTTACATTGACAATTGTAGTAGAAAATCAGCGAGATTCGGAAATGATCCGCCAACGATTGCCCCAAATCCGCTCGGATTTTCTCAATGGGTTAACTGCGTTGTCGCGGCAAAGATTTAATGTAAATCGCCCAATTGATCCTGACATTGTTACAGCATTTCTAATGCCATATCTTAATCACCGCGTTGGTGACGGCAAAGCAAAAGTATATGTGAAACATGCACAAATAAAACCGGGCGGCTGATTTTATACATACCAATATGCATACTGTATCACGCATTTCATATATGTTGCGGTTTTGTAACAGATTGTCCTATCCGGTCCTGATTGCTCATATTGTACTTGACGATAACCCCTCCTCACATGTCCAATGATTGCGGGAAGAACATGAATAATATCCGATCGGGAGAGCAAAATGCGACATGGATACTTAAAATATGCAACGGCACTTACGGCAGGTTGCCTGACAATGGCGATCAGTTCTGCTGCAATAGCGCAAACTGATAGTAATGCTGAGATTGAGGAAGTTGTTGTTACGGGTTCATACATTAAAGGTAAAACGCAGAGTAGCAGCCCGTCACCAATATCAGTTATTGGTGCAAACAATTTAAGCGAAATTGGTGCCAGCACAGTTGCCGACCTGGTGCAGACATTAACCATCAATAATGGCGCGCAAAATAATCCTGACGCTTTTACGCAGGGTTCTACAACAGGTACATCAAACTTTAACCTGCGTGGTCTCGGCGTGTCGTCAACACTTGTTCTTATGAACGGTCGCCGTCAGGTAACCAGCGCTAACGTAACAAACGATGGTATCGCCTTTGTTGATACCAGTGCACTTGTTCCACAAATTGCTACGCAGCGAATTGAAATCGTAAAAGATGGTGCTGCTGCCATTTATGGTACGGACGCTGTTGCCGGTGTGGTTAATTTTATCACAGACGACACTTTTGAAGGATTTGAAGTTAACGCAAAATACCAAACGCTGACAGATCAGGGCTCGCAGTCTGATACACTGATTGAAGGTAAGTTTGGTTGGGCCGGTGAAACCACAAACATAATGGTTGCTGGTAGCTATTTTAACCGCACACCACTTACAACAGCGGAGCGCCGCCTGAGCCGCCGCGGACAAGATGATACATCATCACTTGGTAATCCGGGCGCTTTCTTCCTTTTTGGCGCTCTTCCTGTTATCGATCCAACAGGTTGTGATGCGCAAGGTGGTTTCTCTACGCCAATTGGTGGCGGTGCACAAACAACGCTGGACAATGCGGGTCTGCCATTTACTGCTGGTTTTTGCCGTTTTGACTTTGGTGATTTCTTCAACTTAGTGCCTGACGAAGAGCGCATTCAAGCCTTCGGTGTGATAACGCAGGAGCTTGGCGGGGATCATGTTTTCCGTGCTGAGGTATCATATGCTGACCAAACGGTTGAGCGCGGTAACTCTCCAACTTTCCCATTCTTGCAACTGAGTAGCGCGGTTGTGCCAACGAATAATCCGGGGAATATATTTCCGGCAGCTGTTGGGCCCGTTCTGTTCTTTGGTCGCGCCATTGGTAACGGCGGTGACGTATCACCGCAAACAACGGACCGTGACACACTTCGTTTAAGTGCGAGTGTTGATGGCACGTTGTCTGGTGACTGGACATATGATGTTGCTGTTACGCACGGTGTTTCCAATGCACTCCTGCGTACAGAAGATACAGTAACAGCAAACTTTAGTGCTGCTCTGCGTGGGTTCGGCGGCGCAGGCTGTGATGCATCAACAGGTACAGCTGGTGTTGGCCCGTGTGAGTTTTATAACCCGTTTGCCACCAGCTTTAGTACTATACCAAACAGTCAGAGTGTGCTCGATTTCGTTATCGGTACGCAGGTTACGGACAGCAAGTCTGAACTGACCGTTGTTGATGCTGTTATCTCTGGCACAGCAGGCGACATTGGATTAGCGCTTGGTGTTCAATACCGTGATGAAACATTCAGTCAGGATTTTGATCCTATTTCTGAAGCAGACGGATTTGCCTTCCTGATTGGCGGGCAGGACTTTTCTAGAAGCCGTGATGCGAAAGCGATTTTTGCAGAAATGTTCGTGCCACTTGGTGACACGCTCGATTTTTCTGCCGCTGTTCGCTATGAAGATTATGGAGGAAATATTGGCGATACGCTTGATCCGAAGTTCTCTTTGCTTTGGCGCCCGACAGACGAATGGTCACTGCGTGGTAGTTATTCAACAAGCTTCCGTGCACCAAGTGTATTCCAGGAAGCTGGCGTGAACACATCACTGAACCAGGTTACTGATCCGCTTGGCGGTACAGCGTTTGCCGCAGTGCGTTCGCTGCCTGCTGCTGGTCGGGATATTGGTCCTGAGCAAGGTAAGGCACTTAACTTTGGTGCGTCTTATCAGTCAGCTGGTTGGGAACTGGATATTGATTACTGGCACTATGATTTCAGTAACGTAATCATTCAGGAAAACTTCCAGGCAATTGTAAACGCAGACCCACAAGGTGATCGTGTGATCCGCGCCAACGGTGATACTGGTAACATTCTTATCGTTCTGGTGGATTTCGTAAATGCGTCATCTGTGACAACAAATGGTCTGGATGTGAACCTGCGCTATAACATCGATACAGATTACGGCATTATTCAGCCTTTCTTTGAAGGTACGCGCGTATTCAACTACGATATTGATGATCCGCAGGGCGGTGAAATTGAAGGCGCAGGTAGCCGTAACTTCTCTAACTTTGGTAGCCCAACAGCGGAAACACGTTTCAATACAGGTATCGCATTTACCAATAGTGTTCATGATGCGCGTTTTTATGTGCGTCATATCAGTTCACTCACTGATGATGAAAACCAAGGCCAGCGTATTGGTGCCTTCACTACAGTTGATGCACAATACACATTGAACCTTGGCGGCGTAATTGACGGCGCTGATGGAACAAGCCTTCAGATTGGTGTCATCAATGCTTTCGATAAAACACCACCACAAGTATTTACAAACGGTGGTTTTGAAAGCCGTACGCATGATCCGCGTGGCCGTAGTGTCTATGCGAGGATTTCTGCCCGCTTCTAATTCGGGTTAAAATAAGTACTAAAATTGCGCAAGAATGGGTTTTTCATACTCATTCTTGCGTTTTTATGTGTGGTTTATTAGCGACACTATGTAAAAACACGACGGGTTCTTTTTGACGAAGAACTTGACCTTTCCCCAAACTCACGTGAAGATATTAATGGAAGTGCTTAAAATAAGCGTTTGATTCATACCTGTCTGTATAGGTTTTAGCCAGAACCTGCCACTTCAGAAGTTGTTCAAGCGCGGTATTGTTTTTTTATATCAAGTCTGGGGAGGACTTTATGACCACTATGAAGCGACGTTCGTTGCGCACTCAACTCCTTGCATCTGCCGCAGTTACGGCCACGGCAATTGGCAGTATTGGTGTGCAAGCGCAGGATGCAGATTCTGACGGTTACGCAATTGAAGAAATTGTCGTGACATCTTCAAAGCGTGAGCAAACACTGCAAGCAACACCTATTGCTGTATCGGTAACGGGTGCAGAAACGTTTGAGAAAGCGCGCCTGTTAGATATCTCGGACTTACAATCTGTCGTGCCATCACTGCGTGTAACAACGCTGCAAACGTCCACCAACACTAACTTTGTGATCCGTGGTTTTGGTAACGGTGCCAACAATGCTGGTATCGAGCCATCTGTTGGTGTGTTCATTGATGGTGTTTATCGTTCCCGCTCTGCCGCTGCTATTGGTGACTTGCCAAGATTACAGCGTGTTGAGGTTCTGCGCGGACCGCAAAGTACCCTGTTTGGTAAAAATGCGTCAGCAGGTGTGATCAGCGTTGTAACTGAGGCACCTTCATTCGATACAGAAGGCCGTATTGAAGTGCAGTATGGTAATTATGACCAGAAGCTGGTTAAGGCGTATGTGACAGGTGGTTTGTCTGAAACTCTTGCCGTTAGTCTGTCTGGTGGCTGGAATAAGCGCGATGGTTATACAGAAGCACTAGAAGCTGGCATCCCTGACCTTAATGATAGAGATCGTTGGAATGTTCGCGGGCAGGCCCTTTGGGAGCCAAACGAGAGCATGACGTTCCGTTTGATCGCAGATTATAGTGAGCTTGATGAAATATGTTGTGGCGTGACTAACATTGTCAATGGCCCAACTGCGGCTGTTATCTCTGGCTTGTTAGGTGGCGCAGTTCTGGATGATTCTGATCCGTTTGCCTACGAGTCTGTAATTAATGAAATCCCTATCAACGAAGTTCAGGACGGTGGTATCTCGCTACAAGCCGATATTGACTTTGAAGGCTTCACCCTTACGTCGATTTCAGCTTATCGTAGCAACGACTCGTTAAACGATACCGAGCCTGATTATACGGGTGCTGAAATTCTTGATAGTGCTTTCAACGAAGCAAACATTGACACTTACACGCAGGAAATTCGCCTAACATCAACGGGTGATAATACTGTCGATTGGATGCTTGGTGGTTACTACTTCAATGAAGATGTAACGCAGGTGCAAGGTCTTGAGTACGGTGATGCGGCGCGACCTTACATTGACGCACTGGCTGGTGGTATTCTTGGTACGCTTGAGGCTCTCTCGGGTTCAGTGCCGGGTTCGTTCTTCAATGGTGATACAATCACGCGTGAAACATTCACTCAAGACAACGAGGCATACTCACTGTTTGCAACACTTGATTTTCATATCAATGATCGCCTGACGTTTACAGGCGGCATTAACTATACCAATGATAAGAAACGAGTTACCGGCAGCACAGTTAACGGTGATGTGTTCTCAAACATTGACTTGTTCAACGTTAATGGTGGGCTTATTCCGCAAGCTTTCTTTGGTCAAGCTTTCACAGGCGCGACTGGTCTTGCGCCAACACCTGCTAATATTGCAGCTGTTGAAGCAGGTGCACCGGGAACTACTGCGGCAATCCAGAACGGCGTTAACGCATCAATAACTGGCTTGCAGGCACTGCAGTTCCAACCACAATTCCTTGCATTCCCGAACTCCGTTCAGGATGGGCGCTCATCTGATGATAAGCTGACATACACAGCACGTTTGTCATTTGAAGCAAACGATAATCTAAACCTCTATGTGAGTTATGGAACAGGTTATAAATCGACGTCTTGGAACCTGTCACGTGATGCACGGCCTTTTGCTGCTAATCGGGCTGCACTCGAGTCGGCTGGTTTAACACTGACCAACCAGGCATTCGGTACATTGTTTGCTGGACCTGAAGAATCAAAGGTATTTGAGCTTGGCTTAAAAGCTAGATTCCCTCGTGGTGCATTTAACTTGGCCGTCTTTGATCAGAGCATTGATGGTTTCCAGTCAAATATCTTCACGGGTACAGGCTTTAGTCTTGTGAATGCTGGTAAACAGTCCACAAAAGGTGTTGAAGTTGATACAACTTGGACGCCGATTGATGAGTTAACGCTGACATTTGCTGGTACATACCTGGATCCGGTGTTTGACTCGTTTGTTAACGGTCCTGGTGGTGACTTGTCTGGTGCGAGGCCTGCTGGTATTCACGAATTCAGTATTACGACATCTGCGACTTACAACCATGACTTTGGTGAAGGTACCCTTGGCTTTATCCGTGCGGACTATTTGCATGAAAGCGATGTGCAGGTGGTTGATAATATTCCTGGTGTTAACCGCGAAGTGAATACGTTTAATGCCAGCGCAGGCGTATCATTTGAAAATGGTTGGGGCGTTCAAATTTACGCACGTAACCTCTTCAATGATGAGTATTTCCTGAGTGCATTCCCGGGTGTTATTCAGGCAGGCACGGTTAATGGTTATGTAAATACGCCGCGTCTATGGGGTGTATCTTTAACCTACGATTTCTAAATCAAATCGATATAAAAATTGGAAAAGGGTGGCTTTGGTCACCCTTTTTTAATAGTTGTACTGTAAATTCATCAATTACAAAGCACTGTTGGGGGAGAACAAAACTGTGCGCTGGAATCTGTAGGCGTTTCAGCAACCGAAAGTTTATGTGATGCTTGAAGCTTTGGTCTATGTCAGCGCCGCCAACCCAGAGATTAGTGATTCGGATGTTGAGGACATCCTAGAAGTGGCAAAGCGTAATAATTTTGCTGATCAACTGACCGGCGCACTTATTTTCACAGGCACCCTCTTTGTTCAGCTTCTTGAGGGTAATCCTCGAAATCTTGACCAAAGGATGCGTAGTATCGTTTTAGATGATCGGCATAGTGCGGTTATAGCCTTGGCTCGTGGTTCTATAACGCAGCGTCAATTTCCGTCATGGTCGATGGCCTACAGGGCTATGGATGGCCTTACTGCTGATCGCCTCCATGCTCAAGTGGGTTGGGATAACAGCGTAAAAAAACTGCTAGACACTATCCCGTATCAGCATTCGATAAATTCCCTGACCACGATCTTTGAGAGTATTTTAGACGAACTGCAGCACTAGTGTGCTTCGTCCCAGTTCGCACCAGTGCCACAATCAACAACAAGCGGTACAGATAGATCTAGTGCTGGTGAGGCAGCGTCAGCCATCACTTGCTGAATAACCGGGATCGCATCACTTTCACATCCAATCGGACATTCAAACACCAGTTCATCATGTACTTGTAGCAGCATACGCAGGTCATCTAGGCCATTTTGTCTTAATGCTGCCGGAACACGTATCATGGCACGGCGAATAATATCGGCAGCAGTACCTTGAATGGGCGCATTAATGGCGGCTCGCTCTCCAAACCCACGCTGCATAGGATTTTTCTCTACCAATGCGCGGATATGACATTTGCGACCAAATAGTGTTTCCACGTATCCGTGTTCTTTACCAAACGCGATCGTCTTATCCATGTAAGCCCTAATGCCCGGGAAGCGTTCGAAATAAGCATCAATATACCCCTGCGCATCCTTGCGGCTGATACCTAATTGTCGTGCCAGACCAAAAGCGGAAATGCCGTAAATAATGCCAAAGTTAATTGCTTTGGCTTGCCGGCGTACCATCGGGTCCATTCCCTCTACGGGGACGCCGAACACCTCGGACGCTGTCATGGCATGAATGTCTGTGCCGTTCGCAAATGCGTCTTTAAGAGCGCCGATATCTGCAATATGTGCAAGGATGCGTAGTTCAATCTGGCTGTAGTCAGCTGCAATCAGTATATTGCCATCTTCTGGTACAAAGGCACGCCTTATCTTGCGGCCTTCCTCCGTTCGGATAGGAATGTTCTGCAGGTTCGGATCATTGGATGACAGGCGCCCGGTTGTGGTGGATGCCATGTGGTAGCTGGTGTGCACGCGCTTTGTTGCTGGGTTTACCTGAGCGACCAAGCTGTCTGTATATGTGCTCTTAAGCTTGGAAAACTGGCGGTACTGCATGACCTTTTGAGGTATTGTATGGCCTTCCGCTGCCAGTTTCTCAAGCACATCAACATTGGTTTGCCACGCGCCTGTTTTAGCAGACTTCTTACCACCAGGCAGGCCCATGTCATCAAACAAGACTTCACCGAGTTGTTTGGGTGAATTAACATTAAACGGACGACCAACAAGATCCTGAATCTCTTTGTCAAGGCGGCTAATGCCTTCAGCAAATTCATTTGAGAGGCGTGTTAGCGTGCCAACGTCAACCCTAATGCCTTCGCGCTCCATTTGTGACAGCACAGCAGAAAGAGGACGCTCAAGTGTTTCATACACTGTTGCAACCTTTTCTGCCGCTAGGCGTGGCTTTAAAAGCATATGTAGGCGCAGTGTGATATCAGCGTCTTCGGCTGCATACTCCGTTGCTTTATCGAGCGGGATTTGATCAAAGGTTAGCTGGTTTTTACCGGTTCCGGCAATCTCTTTAAATGCTATCGGTGTCATATCCAGATGAATGCCTGCAAGTTCATCCATACCGTGATTATGCAGACCTGCCTCCAGCGTGTAGGACATCAGCATGGTGTCATCAATGGGCGTGAGATCGATTCCAGCGCGCGCTAAAATAGAGATATCGTATTTAAGGTTTTGCCCAACTTTAAGAACCGCCGGGTCAGTGAATAAACCTTGTAGAGCTTCAATCACGACTGCTTTTTCTAGCTGGTCCGGTTTTTCGGAAAGCAAATCACCACCGGCACCGCCGTGCCCAACAGGGATGTAGCAAGCTTGCCCCGGCGCCGTTGCAATTGAAATGCCGACAAGGTCAGCAGCACTGGCATCAAGGCCGGTTGTTTCGGTATCAACAGCAATGACACCTGCTGCATATGACGCGTTGATCCATTTGTTCAACGCTGCAATGTCAGTCACACACTCGTAATTTTTCTCAGCGCTTTCGACTGTCTCGCTGAGTGTGTCTGCTGGTAGGTCGCCGCCCCATGCTTGACGGGCCTTTACTTGGAGTGAGCGAAAATCCTGTGCGTCAAAGAACTTTAACAGAGGCTCTGGGTCGGGGGCAGTTAACGCAAATCCATCGATTGTGTGTGCAACATCAATATGCTGATCAAGTGTAACCAACTGGCGGCTGATACGCGCTTGCTCTGCATATTCTATTAGACTCTCACGGCGTTTTGGCTGTTTGATTTCCGTTGCACGCGCAAGCAAACTGTCAAGATCACCGTACTCATTAATCAGCTGTGCTGCCGTTTTGATACCAATGCCAGGCACACCGGGGACATTGTCAACGCTATCCCCCGCAAGAGATTGCACATCAATGACTTTGTCAGGCCCAACACCGAACTTTGCCATGACCCCATCAGCTGAATTGCGTACGTTTTTCATGGTGTCAAACATATCAGTATGGTTGTCGACCAGCTGCATCAGGTCTTTGTCCGAGCTGACAATGGTAACTTGCCAATCGTTCTCGCGGGCGTGCCGTGTATATGTTGCGATCAGGTCATCAGCTTCATAACCATCCATTTCAATGGATGGCAAGCCAAACGCTTCTACAGCTTCTCTGATAATCGGGAACTGCGGCCTGAGGTCTTCAGGAGCTGGCGGTCTGTTGGCTTTATATTCGGTATAAATCTTATTGCGAAAGGTTTTACCTGGCGCATCAAAGATAACGGCCAGATGTGTTGGTTGTTCACCGTCTTCAAGATCACGCAGTAACTTCATCAACATGTTCGAAAAGCCGAACACTGCCCCAATAGGTGTGCCATCGCTTCTGGTCATTGGTGCGCGGCCTTTGCCGCCATAAGCCATTGCATGATAGGCACGAAAAATATAGCCGGACCCATCGATTAGATACAGATGAGGCCTGTCTGATTTTGACGGTGCCATATGGAATGCTCTCCCAAGTACGATAAAATTATATCGTGATGATTAATTAGTAGTTTTATCTGAAGGGCCGCCTTGCAAAAGATACTGGCGGTCACAATATGGACATTCTACTTGTCCGTTTTCATCCATGGTCAGATATACGCGTGGATGGCCAAGTGGTCCTTCGTCACCGTCACAGCTTACTTTGCGGGTTGTAACGGTAATTTTTTCTGGTGCGTCGATGGTCATTGAATACTCTCGCTCAAGAAAACACTGTTTAATTCCATAATTTCACTCAAAATTATGGATATATGATCTATATACTAACGCAAAGGCATGGGACAAGCGGCACTATGCAATAATCGTCACTATGCTTCATGTAAGCTTTAGGAAGGCCGTATCGAAAGGCAATGTCGTGACAAAAAATGCAATCGAAATCAAAGGCCTGAAGAAAATATATAAAGGCAGCGGTGGAGGCGAAGACAAACTCGCCTTGAAAGGAATTGACCTCAATATTCCGCAAGGGTCTATGTTTGGTTTGCTTGGTCCTAACGGTGCAGGTAAATCAACAACGATTAATATTCTCGCAGGGTTGGTCAATAAAACCGAAGGGGCAGCTAGCATTTGGGGTTTTGATATTGATGCCAATCCTCGTAATGCACGCGCTAACATTGGTGTTGTGCCACAAGAATTGATGTTTGATGCTTTCTTCACACCGCGCGAGATGCTTGAAGTACAGGCCGGTCTTTATGGTGTACCAAAAGCGGAACGTCGTACCGAGGAACTTCTTTCGGCTGTGCATTTGCTAGACAAAGCAGATGCGTATTCGCGCTCTTTGTCAGGCGGCATGAAACGCCGGTTACTGGTCGCCAAAGCATTGGTGCATACACCACCTGTCCTGATTCTGGATGAGCCAACAGCAGGTGTTGATATTGAACTGCGTCAACAGCTATGGGATTATGTACGCGAATTACATGCGCGCGGCACGACCATTGTGTTAACCACGCATTACCTCGAAGAAGCTGAGGAATTGTGCGATACCATTGCCATAATTAATCACGGTGATGTTGTTTGCTGTGAACCAACAGAGCAATTATTGAAGCGCATAGATGAGAAAGAAATTATCATTACGCTTAGCGATAAATTGTCGGAAATTCCGGCAGCATTAAATGCATTTAAATCCCACATGAAAGGCGATTACCAGCTTGCCGTTCAGATCAATCAAACGGATGCAAATGTTGGTCAGGTGCTGGCGGCAGTGCAGCAGGCCGGATTGACAATCACAGATATCGCAACTGATGAAACTGACCTGGAAGACATTTTCCTTCAATTGACATCTGCAAAAAACAAGGCTGCATGATATGCGTCGTACCTATGATGTTGTGATTGTCGGGTCTGGTGCTGCTGGCTTAACGGCAGCGCTTAAACTTGCTCCGCATCAGCGTGTTGCCGTGTTGTCAAAAGGTGAAATTTCTGGCGGTTCAACCCGTTGGGCGCAAGGTGGTATTGCAGCTGTTCTTGAAGCAACTGATTCGATCGAGTCGCATATTAATGACACGCTCGTTGCTGGTGCCGGTTTGTGTGATAAGCAAGCGGTTCAATTTGTTGTTGAGCGTGGCCGTGATGCTATTGAAAGCCTTATTTCACTGGGTGTTGAGTTTGATAAGTCAGGTGAAAACGCGCACGAAGATGGATACGATTATCACCTTACCCGTGAGGGTGGGCACAGTCATCGGCGAATCATCCATGCCGCTGATGCAACAGGTAAGGCTGTACAAAAAACATTGAATGAACGCGTACTTGCAGAGCCTAATATTGATGTGTTTGAAAACCATGTTGCCATTGATGTAATCACCAACAGGCATTTAAAAAATAAAGCATCATACACCGACCAGGCCCACGGTGTTTATGTGATGAATCTGAATAAGGATAGGGTTGAAACATTTGCTGCACGTTCAACCATTATTGCCACAGGCGGCGCAAGCCGTGTTTACCTTTATAGCTCAAACCCGGATGCCAGTACAGGGGATGGCATTGCCATGGCATGGCGCGCCGGTTGCAAGGTGACAAATATGGAATTTAACCAGTTCCATCCAACCTGTTTGTATCACCCTGAGGCTAAAACGTTTTTGATAACTGAGGCAATGCGCGGTGAAGGCGCATATCTGCGCGGTGTAGGTGGTGAACGGTTTATGCTGCGTTATGACAGTGATCGTGCAGAACTGGCGCCGCGTGATGTTGTTGCGCGAGCGATTGATAGCGAAATGAAACGCACAGGTGTTGATAATGTTTGGCTGGATATCACGCACAAAAATGCAGACTTTGTCATTTCACATTTTCCGAATATTTACCGGCACTGTCTGGGTTTAGGCATTGATATCACAAAAGATATGATCCCTGTTGTTCCGGCTGCGCATTACACATGCGGTGGGATAGATGTGAATTTGGATGCCGCAACCGATCTGGACCGGCTGTATGCTATTGGCGAATGTGCGCATACCGGATTGCATGGTGCGAACCGCATGGCCTCCAATAGTCTGCTTGAATGTTTGGTTATGGGTAACGCTGCTGCCGATGACATTCTTGCTCGTGAAGATAATATGCCGCCACCGGCAATTGCGCGCGATTGGGATGAAAGTAAGGTTACCAATTCAGATGAAGAAGTAGTGGTGAGCCATAACTGGCGTGAGCTTCGCCGGTTTATGTGGGATTATGTTGGTATTGTGCGAACGGACAAGCGTTTGGCGCGCGCCAAACGACGGGTTGATCTCCTGTTAAGCGAAATTCAGGAGTATTATGGTAATTTCCGTGTTACGGGCGACCTGCTTGAACTGCGTAATCTTGTAACAGTGGCGGATCTTATAGTGCGCTCTGCCCAAAAACGTAGCGAGTCGCGTGGCCTGCATTATACCGCTGACTATCCTTTGTTAGGTGAGGATGCGCGCGAAACTACGCTGATACCGTTCAATCGATCAGTTACGGACCGCGTTGAATAAAGGTTTTTTTTGGGTGTCGGGCCGCTTGAGGTTTGTATTGTAGCAATGGGCCATAAAAATACGGCCCTCTCCTGAAAGAGGGCCGTCACACATTGTACGGTGGTGTTTTTACTCAAAACTCAATACTGAATTCCGTACAAAAAATGCTTTTAATTAAGTGTCCAGCTTAGTGGTAGCACAAATGACAATTCAGTTTTGGCGTCTGGAAGTGCTGGAAGCGGGTTAAGGCGTTTCACGAGCTTTGGAATTTCTTTGTCCAGAATTGACTCGCCTGTTTCTTGCACAACTTCATGTGTGGAAATAGAACCATCAGCCATTACTGTTAGGCGGATTTTCGCCTTACCTTCAATTTCGCGCGCTAAAGCTGCGCGTGGGTATTTTTGTTTTTTAGCAACCTTTTTAGCGACGGCGCGTTTCCAGTCACCCATTTCGTCAGCGCTTGCTGACATACTGGTGCCGCCAACGGCGAAAGTTAATGCGATTGCGATAGCAAATACTTTATTGATTTTCTTCAACATGATTTCATCCACTCGTATGTTTGCGTGTACCCGTTGGACCTTGAACTGTGTGACTTCAACCCCTGGGCTTGTGGAGCTAGTTATACGGATGCGTTGTTAATCTCTGGTAATCAAAAGGATAAAATTTTATGCATCACACGCAAATACCCGCAACATATTGTATTTAATGGATTATTTTTTTAATAAAATTTCCACTATGGTCACGAAGCTGTGAAGCGGGCTATTGTATGGAGCTGAAATTTAACGCTTTTATTGAAGTTTCTTTTTAAGAGTCTTGCACCGTTTGGAATGGGCGTGTACTTTCCGCGCCGTCTATATTTTATATGCGCACCCTTAGCTCAGCTGGATAGAGCGCTGCCCTCCGAAGGCAGAGGCCAGAGGTTCGAATCCTCTAGGGTGCGCCATTTTCTTTATATCAAATCAATGACTTATGATGACGGAACTTAATGAGGTTTTTGCTTTCGGTCAGAGTGTGGCCAAAAGTGTGGCCATTTGCGCCAATTATCATGAGCGCCTAATAGCGGGTAATAGCCTCTAGCCGAGCGGAAGCGCTAGGCTTTATTCTTGGATTTCAATCAGGTCTTCGACATCACATTCTAAGTAAATACAAAGTTTCTCTATTGCCTCAAGTTCAACTCGCTCTGCCGTTTCATGGTAGAGCCGAGTGATTGTACCTCTATTAAGTCCAGTGTCGCGCGCAACATCTGAAATCTTGAGCTTGCGTTCACCCATTAGGCGAGAGAGGTTTATTTTGACCATTTTATATTCATAATGATCTCTTGTAGATCATTTTATCCTTGATAAAATACATAATGTGTGCATATTGGTCTTTAGAAGATCATTGTGCCTTATAGATAATCAGTTTGCAGACTGTGATACTACATAATAACTGACCTTAATGCTACTGGTATTGCGGTAGCGACCAATGATCTTCCTTGGATTGATGAGGAGGTACTTTGATGGCCAGTATTAAGACTCGAAACGAAATATTGCAGTATGATTTGCGCTATCATGGTGTTCGCATACGTGAAAGTTCAGGCCTCAAAACAAATCGTGAAAATAAGCGTTTGTGCGAAGCTAAACTTCGTAAAATTCTCGCCGAGATTGATATAGGTATTTTTGATCCTGTGGATCATTTTCCAAACAGTAAGAAGCTACGGAAAATATTTGGTGTAGAAAGTTGTGACGCTGAAGTTGAGCCCTCAATTAGCTTCGAGACATTTGCGGAGCAGTGGTTTGTAGAGAAGCGTGTAGAGTGGCGCTACTCATATATGAAAACGATTAGAGGCACGATTGATAAGTATTTAATTCCTACTTTTGGCGAAACACCCGTAGAAGAAATCACAAAGGCTCAGATACTTGAATTTCGTGTGACACTCGCGCAATTGGCTGGGAAGAGCGCCGCCTCTACAATGTCTCCATCACGGATTAATCATATTATGACACCGCTTCGTATGATTATGGTGGAAGCAGCAGACCGTTATGGTTTTGTGTCTCCTTGGCAGAACATCAAGCCGCTGAAAGAGCCGCGTGTACAGGTGGAGCCATTTAGTTTTGATGAAGTGAAACAGATACTACGGCGTGTACGGCAAGATTATCGTACCTATTATATTGTACGTTTCTTGACGGGTCTTCGTTCCAGCGAAGTCGACGGCCTTAAGTGGGAATATGTTGACTTCGACCGCAAACAGATATTGGTGAGAGAAGCGTTAGTACAACGCCGTATGGTACCCACCAAAACGGATGGTTCTATGCGTGACATTGATATGAACTCAATGGTGTTAGATGCGCTTGCTCGCCACAAGAGAGGAGCTGAAGGTTGCAGCGAATATGTATTTGCAAGTAGTACAGGTCAACCGTATTCAAACCGTTACGTCACGCGGTGTATATGGTATCCACTGCTTAAGCAATTAGGCTTGAAAGCTAGGCGGCCATATCAAACACGCCATACTGCTGCCACGCTATGGTTGGCATCAGGTGAAAGTCCAGAATGGATTGCACGTCAGATGGGGCACACTACAACCGAGATGTTGTTTCGGGTATACTCGCGCTATGTGCCAAATCTCACAAGACAAGATGGCTCCGCATTTGAAAAGCTACTTGCAGCACGATTTTCGCGTTCTGGGTCAGAGCGTCATGATTTTTTAAGAGATAAAAGCCTTCTTAAAACGCATTTAAATGGCATTTAAGAACACCGCCTGAGGGGGCGCCCTCGCTTGCCTGACTGCTTGGCGGTAAAGCTCCAAAGGCAGGCAAAAACGTGGCAATTTATCATCCGATAAGTGATAGTTACTGGCCATAATAAAAGAGGTAAAATACCGTCAAAAAAATCAATACATCGTTTCAATCTTGACTCTGTTCTCATAGATGCAGTATTAGAACAAAAGAAGAACAAATAAACTCCCCTGAGAAAAGCCCGAGTCATGACAGCAACAAATCAACACGACAGAAAGGACAATTTGGCACTTCAAGGTGCGCAATCAACTGGTTGTAATATAATAAATAAACTGAATTATAAAAAATATGATAACCAAAGCTCTTCATTTGAATTGATCAAAGAAAACGCTTTAAGCGAAATCCTGCCAGCGACGTACCGTGATAGGGTCGCGGCTCTTGGTGCGACTATGGCCTTCCTCTCAGGAATATTGCAGCAAAACAGAGGTACGATTATTTGGTGCCAGCTACGAGATCCAGACCGTTTGCATCTGCATGCACCAGGGCTGGCAGCTTTTGGTATAGACCCACTACAAATCACCAAAGTTACACTAGCAACAGAGAAAGATCTGCTGTGGGCCATGGAAGAAGCAATTGCGTCCAATGCAGCAAGCGCTGTTGCTGGTGTGCTCTGGTCTGAAAAACTATACGATTTTACCGCTAGCAAGCGACTGCGCGTCCGTGCAGCTGAAGCAGGCATACCGGCATTGCTTGTGCGCTCCCACCGGGCAAACGGGACCACGGCTGCTGATATGCGCTTTGCGGTTACAAGCCGCGCCAGCCATACGGTGCTTGCTAAAGAACGCGCCTTTGCACGTCTTGGCAACCCTGAATGGCAGCTTAGCCTCACCAAGAGCAGAGGCATGAAGCCGCGCTCTGATCACGTGCGTTGGCACCATGAAACGTTACATCTCGGTATGGCTACCAAACTGGGCAATCGAATGCCACAGTCGCCGCCTCAGCCAGCCAGCCAGCATCAAACAGGATAAGGCTACTGGCCCTTTTGTTCTTGTCGCCCCCGCCCAGGGCGGTATTCGGGTCATGGCAGCCAACCATCAAGCAAAGCATGAAGGTATTAGTGTCGGCCAATCACTGGCGGATGCGCGCTTGCTCAGCCCAACCCTTAAGGCTGCCGACCATGATCCATCGGGTGATGCAGCGGCTTTAACGAGGCTCACTTTTTGGCTGACCCGTTATAGCCCATGGGTTAGCGATGACCCCACCGATGGTTTATTCATGGATATCACAGGCTGTGCGCACTTGCTGGACGGCGAAATGGCCTTAGCCGAAGACCTGATACACCGATTGCACCATTTTGGTGTCACAAGCCGTGTTGCTATTGCCGCTACCATCGGCGCCGCCTGGGCTTTCGCGCGTCATAGCACCGATATGCTCACGATTATAAAAAGCGATAAAACGGCACAAGCGCTCAAGCCATACCCCATCTCAGCCTTGCGGGTTGACGAAGCGATCACTGCGCGTGTCACACAGGTGGGCCTTAAAACCATTGGCATGATTACAGAGAAGCCGCGCGCGCCGCTGGCCGCGCGCTACGGTAGACAGTTGATGACACGCCTTGATCAAGCACTAGGCTTGAAAAGTGAAGCCTTGTCACCGATCACAGCGCCACCAGAATACCGGGTGTCAGCAAGCTTTATGGAGCCGATCCAGCATTTGGGTGCAGTTGAGGTCAACCTCGGTGACCTGATAGCCTCACTTGCGACCCAACTGGAAGAAGCATCCGTTGGGGCTAGGCGCTTTGACCTGACACTCTACCGTGTCGACGGTATTGCCCACACCGTGATGATCAGAAGCAGTGCACTGACATCAAACACAGCCCTGATTAAACGCCTGTACACTGAGAAACTGAAACTTTTCGCAGAAACCTATGATGTTGGCTTTGGTATTGATCAGCTTAACCTCGCGGCTTTTGAATGCGAGCGCATTGGACAAAACCAATCAGACCTGACTGGTAAAAGTGAAGGTGACAAAGAGATTGCGCTGCAAACACTGCTCGACCGCTATAGTAACCGTTTTGGCCGCGAGAGTGTCGGGCGCTTCATCCCGCAGGCAAGCTATATCCCGGAACGCTCAGAACGCTTGGTGCCTGTTGCAGACGCGCCAAAAACACCGCCGGATTGGCATGTTTTCCTGGAGCAATTGCAGGGTGACACGCATCTGGGGCGCCCGGTCGCACTGTTGCCGCGCCCGGAACCTATCACGGCTATTGCTGAAGTGCCGGACGGACCACCTGTTGTGTTTGAGTGGCGACGCCTCAAGCATCGCATCATATGCGCTGAAGGACCGGAGCGTATCGCTCCTGAATGGTGGGCGAGGCCTGCCAAAGGTGTTGAACCCACACGTGACTATTACCGCGTAGAAGACGGTGACGGCTATCGTTACTGGCTTTACCGGCAAGGCCTTTATGAGCGCGGTGAAAACCCACACTGGTTTATGCATGGATTTTTCGCATGAGCGGATATGCAGAGCTTTCCGTCACCAGCAATTTCTCGTTCCTGCGCGGTGCATCGCATCCAGACGAGCTGGTCGAGCAAGCCGCCAAGCTTGGTTACAAGGCTGTCACCATCACCGACAGAAACAGTCTTGCTGGTATTGTACGCGGTCATACAGCTGCCAAAGAAGCAGGCATCCAGTTTATCGTCGGTGTGAGATTGGTGCTCACCTGCGGTTTTGAGGCGCTGTGTTTCCCGAAGAACCGTGCCGCTTATGGCAGACTCACCAAACTGCTCACTAAAGGCAATCGCTGCGCAGAGAAGGGCAGTTGTATTCTCGCTAAAGAAGACATGCATGAGTTGGCGGGTGACCATCTCTTCATTGCGGTATCACCTTATAAACTCAGCACCCCATTCGAGCAGGATCTTGGCTGGCTTAGCGAGCTATTCCCTGGGTCAGTCTATCTCAGCGCGACACGGCTCTACCGCGGCAACGATGATGCACGGCTCGAAAAGCTCGCATTGATATCCAGTCAAAAGCAGGCACCGCTCGTTGCTATCGGCGATGTGCACTATCACATCCCCAACAGAAGGCCTCTACAGGATATTCTCACCTGTATCCGGGAGCACACGACCATTGCTGAAGCTGGATTGTGCCTCAACATTAACGCAGAGCGGCACCTCAAGGGCGTCAACGAGATTGAGAGGGTCTTTAAAGGTTATGAGGATTCTGTGGCGCGCACGCTAGAGATTGCAGCGCAGTGTAGGTTTTCACTTGATGAGCTGAAGTATGAATATCCCAAGGAACCAACCGGTAAAAGTGCAACACCGCAAGAGGAGCTAGAGCGCCTTACATGGATCGGGGCAAAACGCCGCTATCCTGACGGTGTTACACCCAAAGTAAAAAAGACAATTGCACATGAACTTAAACTAATCGCGGAGCTGGAATATGCACCGTATTTCCTGACCGTTGATGACATTGTCCGCTATGCGCGTGGCCAAGATATCCTGTGCCAGGGACGCGGCTCTGCCGCCAACTCTGCCGTTTGCTACTGCCTCGGCATTACCTCGGTTGACCCCACCCAGATAGACCTGTTGTTTGAACGGTTCGTTTCTGCAGATCGAGGCGAGCCGCCAGATATCGATGTGGACTTCGAGCACGAACGCCGCGAAGAAGTGATCCAGTATATCTACACGAAATACGGTCGGCATCGTGCCGGTATTGCTGCAACCGTCATCACCTACCGCGCGCGCAGTGCAATCCGCGAAGTCGGTAAAGCTATGGGCTTGTCACTTGATACCGTCAGCGCCTTGTCCGCTAATGCATCAGGCTGGAGCAGAGGCGGCCTTGCGGTCGAGCGCGTCACAGAGCTAGGGCTCGACGCCAGTGACCCAACCTTGATGCAAGCGATCAAGCTCACCCACGAAATTGCGGGGTTTCCGCGCCATCTGTCGCAGCATGTGGGCGGATTCGTCATGACAGACGGGCCACTTGAAGAAGTGATACCCATTGCCAATGCGGCAATGAAAGACCGCACTTATGTGGAATGGGATAAGGACGACCTGGACGCGCTTGGTATCTTGAAGGTTGATGTGCTTGCCCTTGGTATGCTGTCAGCTATCCGTAAAGCCTTTACGCTCATCAAGCAGCATTACGGTAAGCCTTACGAACTCGCGACTGTGCCGATTGAGGATAGCGGCGTTTACGATATGATCTGCAAGGCGGACACCATCGGCGTGTTCCAGATAGAGAGCAGAGCGCAGATGTCGATGCTACCGCGCCTTAAGCCGCGCAACTTTTATGACTTGGTAATTGAAGTCGCGATTGTACGGCCGGGGCCCATTCAAGGCGACATGGTGCACCCGTACCTCAAGCGCCGTAACGGCTTGGAAGAAGTAACATATCCTTCTGAAGCCCTGAAAGAGGTGCTTGATAAAACGAAAGGCGTGCCGCTGTTTCAGGAACAGGCGATGAAGATCGCTATTGTTGGGGCGGGTTTCACGCCGGGCGAAGCTGACAAACTCCGTAAGGCCATGGCGACCTTCAAACGCACAGGGCAGATCGGTGATTTTAAGGAAAAATTCCTGAACGGTATGGTGGGCAATGGCTATGAACCTGACTTTGCTGAGCGCTGTTTCAAGCAAATCGAAGGCTTTTCTGATTACGGCTTTCCAGAAAGCCATTCAGCCAGTTTTGCATTGCTTGCTTACATATCGTCCTGGATTAAATGCTATTATCCTGATGCCTTCACCTGTTCACTCTTAAACTCACTCCCGATGGGGTTCTATTCCAGTTCATCACTTGTGCACGACTTTCGCGATCACAAAGGCGAAGTACGTGCCGTTGATGTCAACTACAGCACTTGGGATCACTTGCTTGAAAAAGTAGACAATATGGCAGCACAAACACCTGAGGGTGGCGGTGTCATGGCACTGAGGCTCGGCCTTCGGCAAATCAAAGGTGTCAGCGAGCATGAAGCGGAGGTTCTTACAAACGTGAGAGGTTCAGGCTTTGACAGTGTGCGGGATTTGTACTTCAGGACAGGCCTGTCAGTCGCAACGATTGAGAAACTCGCTCGCGCTGACTGCTTCCGCTCAATCGGCCTCGACAGACGTGATGCGCTGTGGGCCGTGCAGGGGCTTGGTGCGCCAACAGGTGCTAGGAGCGCTGTTGAAGACCTGCCGTTATTTGAGCATGCTTTGAATGACAGTGCCGAGGTCATGCAAAAGGAGGCCGAGGTATGCTTGCCGACCATGCCACTCGGTGAGCATGTCGTTGAAGATTATACAACGCTCAAACTATCGCTGAAAGCCCATCCCGTTAGTTTTATTCGGCCTAACCTTGAAGCATGTAAGTTCATCACTGCAGCAGAACTAATGGAGCATCCTGCAAACCGTTTGGTGACTGTCGCGGGCCTCGTGCTTGTCAGGCAGCGGCCTGGTACAGCAAGCGGCGTTATCTTTGCCACGCTCGAGGACGAAACGGGTATCATTAATATTATCATCTGGCCCAAGTTATTCGAAGCAGAACGGCGCACGGTTATTGGAGCGCGGTTTTTGGGTGTCGTTGGTATGCTGCAGCGCGAGGAAACTGTTATGCATGTTGTAGCACGTCAGCTTGTCGATATGAGCGATGAGTTGGCAAGCATCTGTGACTGTGAAGAATTACCTAACTCCTACGAACCATCAGACGAAGTGACGAATGGCGGTTTAGCTGAGCATATTAGCTTAAGCGAGCAGGAGGCCAATAAACCTGGGCGCGTATCATCAATATTGCCTAAAGGAAGAAATTTTCATTGAAGTTACTCAAGCTGAAAATGATAGTTATTAGCTATAATGTAAGATTATATATTTTTTGCAAAAAGCTAAGATCATTGCAAATTGCAATTGCAATTTGCAATGATGCATTATGCCAAGATACATTAACCTAGGCGTATCGGCTGAAAACTGCTGGCATAACGATTGCAACGTTATTGCAAGTTGAAAAGAACTTTGCGAATTCGCAACTTGTCTTGCAATGACACAAGGATAAGCTATGCGCGGTTTAATGTTTACAGAATATTTGGATTATGCGGCATCACTCGTTTCCGATGATGTAATCGACGCTATATTTAATGACCTAGGTGATGAAGTTACTGGTGCTTATACCGCCGTTGGGAATTATAGTTTCAATGAGTTTGCCGCTATTCATGTAAAATTAGCTGAATATATGGGTGTTGCACCTGATGAACTTGCTCGTCGTTTTGGTTATTTATTGTTATCGCGATTCAAAGAAATATTCCCAGCTTACTTTGAAGGTGTAGAGAGTGGATTGGACTTTCTAGAGAAAGTCGGCGCACACATTCACGGTGAAGTTAGGAAGCTGTATCCAGATTCTTCTCCGCCAAATATCACATTGCATCGCATTGACGAACGATCGTGTGAACTGGTTTATCGTTCTCACAGACCATTGGCTGCCGTTGCGCAAGGCCTTACTGAAGCATGCTTTGACGAGTTCGACGATCCATATAAAATTGCCAAGATATTGCCGAATGGAAACCAAACAACCTTTATACTCGAACGGATCTAATATGTCGTCTAGCGAGGAGATTGATCTATTAAACCGTAAACTGAGCCGAGAGAATAAAGCCCGCCTTGAGGCCGAGCAGTTGCTCGAGGAGAAAAGCGCGGCTCTTTATGAGGCGAATCAAGCTTTAACAGCAGTTAATAGTGGCCAACAAGAATACCTAACTGTATTGAGCGATTTTGCTTTGGCGATAACAACAATTAAAAGTATTGATGAGTTAGCATGGTATGTTGTGCGTGAAGTTGTTGGTCGACTAGGGTTCTCTGATTGTGTTTTCTATCTATATGATGCTTCGACGAAGTCTATTATTCAATGTGCTGCAATTGCTGATAAGAACCCGGAAGGTCAAAAGATACTTAACCCATTAAGTATCTCCTTGGGACAGGGTATAACCGGATCTGTTGCAGCAAGTCGCCGCCCTGAGATTGTCAATGATGTTTCAACTGATCCACGCTATGTACCAGATATTACACCAGGCGGTTCAGAAGTATGCGTTCCGATGCTTCATGATGGGATATTAATCGGTGTTATTGATTGTGAGAGTCCTGAAAAGAACTTTTTTAGTGAGCAACATTTAACCGCTCTTGAAACTGTTGCTTCATATGCAAGTGCAAAAGTCGCGGAACGCCAGGCACATGACAGAGCTACCGCTCGAACAAAAGACTTGGAACAAAAAATTGTTCAATTGACTAAACTGAAGGAAGAATTGGAGGCAGCAAAAGAAAAAGCGGAAGAAAGCAGTGCGCTGAAATCCCGCTTCGTTGCTACTATAAGCCATGAGATACGGACTCCTCTGAGCGGGATACTTGGTAGCCTCGACTTATTGCAGGATGAAGAAATGCCTACCAAAGCTGGAACGCTGGTTGAAATGGCACGAAATAGCGGTCAAACGCTTCAAGCCCTCTTAAATGACGTTATTGACTTCGCACGTTCTGAGGCTGGCATGCTTCAAATTGAACCATCAGCTTTTTCAATAATAGAGCTTGTATCTTCGATACAAAGCTTTTGGTTACCGCACGCAAAAGCGCGTAATGTAGCGCTGGATATCGACGTTAAAGATGATATAGCAAAAAATTATTGGGGAGACCCCGCGCGTATTCGCCAAATCATTAACAACTATTTTTCCAATGCCTTGAAATACGCTAAGTCTGCTCGTCTCATCCTCTCTGTTGAAAATGTAGCTATGGCTGGTGGTGACGGGACCCAAGTTCAATTTTCTATTATAGATTTTGGTCCCGGGATATCGGCAGAAGATCAAGAACAATTGTTCAGTGAGTTTACCCGTGTTGGTGCACATAAACGACAAATAGGAGACGGCGCAGGGCTTGGCCTCGCTATTTGTCGCCAAATGGCAGAGCTGATGGATGGCAGTGTCGGGGTTGATAGTCAGCCTGGTTCAGGTAGTCGGTTTTGGCTAAGATTGCCCATTCAGTCAGTACTAGAGCAAGTTGACGATAGACCTGCGACCACAAGGTCGCTTGATAGTTTCCGCGAGCGACTGGGGGCACGCCCAAGAATATTAGTTGCTGAAGATGTGCCGACTAATCAGACAATAATTCGTATGACACTGGAAGCATTTGATTGCCGAGTAACAATAGTCAACAACGGTATCGAGGCTGTTGAAGCAACGCTTAATCATGATTTTGATCTCATTTTCATGGACATAGCAATGCCTGAAATGGACGGCATGGCGGCCACTTCGAGAATCCATAAGCTTTTAGGTAAGGAAAAAGCGCCGCCAATTTATGCCTTAACGGCACATGGCATGGATACGGACCGTGAAGAATTTGAAGCAGCTGGCATGGTGGGTATTGTCACTAAGCCATTTGACAGGCAAGATTTGTATACTGCTATTGAACAATGCCTTCTCCATGAGAAGACGGGTAAGGAAGATACAAACATACAAGGCATGTATGAATTTGATGAACATAGTATGCTTGATCGTGACATGCTCATGGCACTTTTGGACCCGTTAGATACAGATAGTAGGTCTATGCTACTCAATCAATGCATCGCAGATTTGTCCAGTTGCCTCCAGTTGATAACTGATGGTTTTCATCAAAAAGACACCAAGAAGGTTGCGGATGCCACACATAAGCTTAAGAGTGTAAGTGGTACATTTGGGTTGGTGCAGCTACAGCACCTTTCCGGAACAGCAAGTGAGTTAGGCAAGCAAGGTGTGGATGCGGAGTGTTTAGCAACTGCTGAGGTTATTGTTGATAGACTACCTGTTGGAATTGAAGCCCTTCGTTTGTTGGTAGATGCTCCACCAGTGGGAGAGGTTTAAGTATGGCGGTCAAAGAACAGAAAATCTTGTTGGTGGAAGATGTTCTATCAATGGCAATGCTATATGAAAAACACCTGCAGGTTGCCGGGATTGTATCTGTAACAGCCGAAAGCCTCGCTGATGCAAGGCAAGCACAGGCCAAAGACAAGTTTGACCTAATCTTGTTAGATCTCAATTTGCCTGACGGTGACGGCCTTGCGTATTTGGAAGAAATACAAGGCACTGACATGGAGACACCGGCTATTGTTATTACGGCGGATGCATCTCTTAACAATGCAGTGCGCGCAATGAAACTTGGTGCACTTGATTATCTTGTTAAACCGTTTTCAGAAAGCCGGCTTGTTACAACGGTAAATAACACGCTTGAACGTGTGCAGCTTCGCCAGCAAGTAGATACGTTGCGGCATAAGCAGCAAGATGGTGCTTTTTACGATTTCATTGGCAACTCCGTAGCCATGCAACGTGTGTATCGTACCATTGAAAACGTAGCGGCCTCGAAGGCAACTGTTTTTGTGACAGGTGCTTCAGGGACAGGGAAAGAATTGTGTGCCGAAGCTATTCACAAGGCTGGGCCACGCGTTGGAAGGCCATTCGTGCCACTTAACTGTGCTGCGATTCCTCATGATTTGTTGGAGTCTGAACTTTTTGGTCACTTAAAAGGATCGTTCACGGGAGCTATTTCTGATCGCCAAGGCGCGGCGCGGTCGGCTGAAGGTGGTACACTGTTTTTGGATGAGATGTGTGAGTTAGACCTCAGTTTACAAAAAAAGCTACTGAGGTTTTTACAGACTAATACAGTACAACCTGTTGGGTCACCCAAAGCTGAGAAAGTTGATGTTCGTGTGATCTGTGCGACTAATCGCGACCCGTTAGAAGAAGTGCGCGCGGGTCGTTTTCGAGAAGATTTATACTTTAGACTGAATGTTGTACCGATCAATTTGCCTATACTTAAAGAGCGCGGCCGCGATGTAATAGACATTGCGCGGTATTTCCTTGAGAAATATGTCGCAGAAGAAGGTAAGAATTTTAAAGACTTTGCCCCGGATGCACAGGCACTTCTTATGGCTCATTCTTGGCCTGGAAATGTGCGTGAATTGCAAAATACGGTCCGTAACGTTGCTGTCTTGCAAGATGGCGAATTTGTGACAGCTGCCATGTTTCCGATGCTTGAAGGCCAGAGCTTGGCATCTACAGAAGCCAATAGTCTTGCTACAACCTTTGTTCCTAGCTCGGATATGAGAGCGAACAAGCCTGCTGACGAAACCTTACTAATGGCTTCACTGGCGGATGTAGAACGAAAAACAATCGAAGATAGGATTGCTGTCTTTGATGGATCCATCCCCAAAGCCGCTGACTCTCTCGGCGTAAGCCCTTCTACAATATACCGAAAAAAAGAAACGTGGGAACAAGCAGAGTAAATCACAACGCTGCCTTAATAGCTGTTTGAATATCCTTTAATGTAGCGTTGTATTCTTGCTGTCCAGGCTCCAGTTTCACAGCTTGGAGTGCCATTTTTTCTGCTCTATCCAAGTCTTTGTTTTTATCAAGAAGTCTTACAGCAAGATTGTTTAATGCCATATGGTTTTCAGGAGAGATTTCCAGAATGGCCCGATAACTGGCAATAGCTAGATTGTAATCTCTATTTTGTTCGCTGTATGCAGCAAGGATTGATAACCTATCGGTAAGGAGCTTCGTGGTGCTTTCAGATGTCACCATTATGCCTCGCGCCTGCATTTCCAGCCTCGAAATGCTGGTCCACCAATGTGCAAGTTCTGCAGGCCCAATATTTCGACCTTCTTCATAATATTTAATGGTTAATCTGAGCGCAGCAATGGCACTATCAGGTTCAGTTTTTGCTGCTGTTGCCAAGTGAGCGTAGGCAGCATCTAGGTCATCAAAATAAGCGTACCCTGCCGACGCTAGTAGCTGAGACGTTGCATCATCTGGTGCCCATTTTAACACAGGCCTTAGTAAACGAAGGCCCTCAGCCATACTATCGTCCGTCTCTTTAGCGATCGCTGAACGTGCTTTGGCAACGCGCCATAATGTGGCTTCATTAGGGCTTTTTTCACGCAACTGTTCCAAAAGTGCAGCTTCAGGTTTGTAACCAGCAGCGAGCGCTGTACGCCATGCATCGAAATTAGAAGAGTCTGCATATAACTTCTGACCCATGCATGATGTGTCGGATTTGCCGCAGCTCTTGGTTTCTTTGTTGATCATGTTTCTTACGAAAACACCTCGATTACCCAGGCCAAGCATTTGAGCATGTTTTTCGTGCTTGCCAGCAAGGGCTTCTTCACCAATGGACCTATATAGGTTTTCGAGTAACTGATGGGCGATAGCGCTCGATGTGACAATGTTTTTCATATTGCTTAATGCGTCGATTGTACGACTTGGGTTGATGGTGTCCGCTTCAAGCTCTTTCAGGAGCTGACCCCAACGGCTAGCGGTATATATACCATGCCGTCTCTTGTACTCATGCTGGTTAAAGCCAGTTCTACACGATTGATTTAGTTGTTTTTGAGCCAAACAAACTATCATATTAACTTCAGCTGGTATGATGCCGCTGTGAGGACGTGTCAGAAAACTTGATAACACATCATATTCTGCACGTTTCCAAAGAAGGCGAGCATGCCTTTTCAACAAACTGCCCGGCATTAAACGGGTTGGTTGGTTTAATAACGCAATTGCGGCAAGCTCATCACCTTGAGAAACAAGCAAAGATGTGGCTACGGCAAGATCGTTGTCAGAAAGTGTGGAAGACAATGACTTTATGTCCTCTTGAGTTAATGTTGTAGCCTGCCGACTTGTTGACTTAGCGGCTAGACGAGCAAATGAACTTGGTATGTCTGGGGCAAGTTGAGATGCAATAGCGAGTAAATCACCGTTGTTTCTCAATAGTTTCAAGATCATTGCCCATTGGAAAAGCGAGGCGTCACTTTCGCTAAATCGGAGCAAATCTTCTTCAGCAGCTTCAAGGTCTTGCAAGCGCAGTGATGCTGATAAGCCTATTAATGCAGCTTTGGCGCCAGATACGCGCCGCGCCAATTTCTGGGCATTATACCAATCGCCGCGAACAAGGTTTGCAGAGGCTTCCGTTAAGCTGTAGCTGGTATCTCTTTGGAGATTCCAGCCTAATTTTGTGAGTAATAGCTGTTGGTTTGTATGTGCATTGTCAGGCAATGGCACTTCCAAACGTGCTTCGCTGAGCAGTTTAACAGCAGCAACGTCTGACTTGCTTCTGCATTTACTTTGAGAAAAATAAAGAGTGAGCTCTTTGATGGCATCTGCATGGTACCCATCGTTTTGGAGAGTGGTCGCTGTGTCTAGCCAATCATTACAACGTTTGTCTGTGATTTTATTATAGCTGATGTAAGCGCCGGCTGCTGCTGCTGCAATGAGCGCTGCGAATGCTACTTTCTTAATCATCACAATGTACTCCATTGAGTTGGGGTCTTTTTGAGAAAATCCAATGCGGTTTGCTGTCGCTTTTTGAGCGGTATAGACGAGGTCTCAACAACCTGTAGACGCAGTGCACCTTTTTCATGTTCAGTCGTAATCGCTGAAGGCTGAACAGTAATCTCGGTTACTGCTTGAATGATGGTATGATTTCGAACGATAAGATGAGTGATCTGAACGCCAGGCGCTAATGTCTCTCGCTTCACTTGTTTCGTTTGCCAGCCCATCGCTTTATAACATTTTTCACTTGAATGTTCGGCCGCCACTCTTGGGTCTCTGTGAAACATTGTTGTCACTAGAAGTGAACGATCATTGTCTGGTGAAGTATATAAACGCCTGACTGCCTGGTCCGCTGAGAGAATTTTAGCCTCGGCTTCGGGAATTGCTTCGTTTTTGCCGATCCAACCAGCCACGTATAAAGGGATGGAAACGGGAGTTTCCACGGTACTTTTGGTGAGGACATTTGTCAGTGTGTGTGATGCTGCAGCAATAATGGAAACTCCAAGCATCACTATAGTGAAGTTGTACGATATCTTCAGGTCAGGCTCTTGTAGGCTGCCATAAATATTCACCCAAATAATAGGTGCTGCCCATGCAATTGGCATGGCTACCCATCCTGCTATGTCATGTAAGTTATCTGTCACATCCGCGGTTAGCGTAAAATTAGCAATGACCAAAATAGCTAAGCGAATGACATTTATAGCAAACGCCAAAGGAAAAGCCGCCAGTGTTATCGCGGTTTTTTCTAGCAATGAGCCGCGATACTGTATCGATGCAGTTAGGCAGCCAATAAAGGATGGTATGAGCAACAATGTACCACTGCAGTCACTGTTAATAGTAACCGCTTGCTCACCCATAATTACTTGTGGGCCTAGTTGATAAAGCGCCATGCCTAGTGTCTGGCCAAACGCCACAAATAGGGCGGCCTCACGTTCAGCCAACCATACGGATATGGAGGTTTCCATTCCTGCAGGTAACGGCAGTGTAGACAGGAAGCAAAACAATATAAGCAAAGTTGCTTTTGGGCTTAACCTGCAAAAATGACCGATTGTCCCGGACAAGAGAATAATTGCAGATACATATTGTAGTTTATCTATCTCAGATATGTTGCCAGCGACAAGCAATAAGCCACCAAGAATTGCCGAATAAGCAAGCATTGATCGTTGTTGCTTTCCCTCGGGCGCTCCCCCGAGGATTAGCCATGCGCTGATAGTGGCTAAGACGAAAATCGACCAGCGGCCAAGGCTGTTGCTGGACATAAGAAACGGCCCCATCAATACTGCGGCAAGTAGGGCTGCCGCGATTGCTGCGATGTTTAAAAAGTTACTGTTTTTCACAAGCCGGCTCTGAATTGGAAACGTTTTCTAGCGCGAGCAGCGAAGAAAAATAACGGCCCGAGTAATGCAGCCAATGGGCCAGGTAATGGTACTGCTTTTGCAATAAGCTCTTTTGCATTTGCTACGCCAATGTCAAGGGCCACCACGACGTCGTTGTAATCCTCATCACCGCCGCCAAACAGGTCTTCTGTGCCAACTAGAACATACGGGCTATCCGGTGTTGCCAGTACTACAAAATGATCTATGCCGTCTGGGTTTAAATCAATGTCTGTGAAGTATGTATCTGTTCCTCCTGAAGCACCGTTCGCAATCAGGAACAAGTTTAGCTGTGTGTCACTTGCAAATTCACCAAGATCAACGAAATCACCGGAAGCTACGGGTGCATACCTCGATCTATAACTACTTCCAGTTGGGTTATAATATGACGATGACGTACTGGCATCAGGCATAATAAGTGAAGCATCGCCAGTAAGAGCCTCTGCGCTGTCACCTGTGTAAACACCTAATGAATTTCTGTATCCTGCGCCTTCGCCAATAAAGTACGCTCGCACATTTGATGTGTTTGTTATTAGTAGATCGTTCGGGCTGAGTGCGATGGATGATAAGTTGCCGATCGACTGGCTCTCAGTCAGCGTATTATTTACAATCGCCTGAAGTCCCGGCAGAGCATTCTGTGAGAATTCTGCTGATTTATCATCGGAGCCAGCCAGTTGTACTGTCCCAATTATATCAAGGCCGAAAGGTCTGGCACTTGATTGAACCGGCGACACAGTGCTGGCGTAACTTGGGTAAAAAGACATACCAGCCAGTGCAATTGCGATGGCTCCTTTATGAAGGTTTTGCATTTTATTCTCCCTTGAGGAATTTGACTTGTACAAACGGTTGCAAAGTGCCGCCTGCAAGTTGGAGGGTTGGGGAAACGGCTCGAACCACTTGGTTCCAGCTTTCTATCCAATTGTCGGGAACGTAAACGATGTCATCAGGCATTAGCTCCAAATCTGGTGCGCGGCCTTTTAGGATGTCTTTGGCATTAACGAGAATTAGTTGACCCTCGACTGCCGAATGAACGCGGATGACGCGCACTTGAGATAACAACGCTGCCGATTTAACAGGCCCTCCAACCTGTGTAAGTGCCTTCAGAAGTGTCATTGGTTCGTTAGAGAAAGGTACTGCGCCAGCACGGGCAACGGCACCTAAAACATATGCTTTCTTGTCGGCCTTGCTTGGTACAAACAGAGTATCACCGGGCAGCAAAGGTACGTTGTGCTCTGATCGGCCATCAATCAACAGTGCCTGCATATCAACAGCTGCAATTGCACCCTGTCTCCAAAGCCTAGCACCGCTAAGGTGGGCGAGTTCAGAAAGGCCTCGTCCCATACTTAAAATTTGAAGAAGATTTGTTGGTCCTTCCATGTAAACTACGCCAGGATTATTGAATTGGCCCAGCAAGTACACTGGGCGGCTGCGATGTGCAGTAATTTGAACAACAACCCATGGTTCGCGGAACTGTCTTGCGAATCCTTTTTTCAGAGCAGTTTGAATTTCCGCAACTGTTGCACCGCCAACTTCCAATTGTTCAAGATAGGGAACCTGTATGAAACCAGCGCCATCAACAGCAACTTCCAGATTGTCCAGGCCTTCCTCACCGAATACGTTGATCAGTAATTTGTCTCCGCTACCTACGCGGTAAATTGGGTCTTGCGGTTCCGTTTGTTCCGAGGGAATGGATACGGGCTCTATGTCAACAATTGAGGGATCCTGACGGGCACCGTATGCCCGCACTTCTTTTTCATATGCAGCATCAGCTTTGATAAATTTTCGTGTCGCTAATCGCTCTCCGCATGCAGTTAGTAGTAAAAGGCAAAAAATAGGAATTATAGCCAAGGTAGTTTTTGGTATTCTCTTGAGTATTTTCTTGGAAATGAATGCTATAGTTAAAGCGATGATCACAAGATCATACTTGGCATTTTGATTGTAAATGTAATCGAGTTCAGCCTCAAACCGAGTTGACCAATCATCGATCAGGCCGTTTGAATCTGCATTATCGAATATACAAACTTGTGCCAAGCTAGTTAGGCCTGGTCGTACTTGTTGACGCCGATTAAAGCCGGGTATTTTTTCCGCTAATTCACTGGCTAATGAGGGTGCAATTGGACGAGGGCCGACCAGCGCCATTTCGCCCTTAACAACATTATATAGTTGAGGAAGTTCATCTAGTTTCATATCTCGCAATATTTGCCCAACAGACGTAATCATTGGGTCACTTCGATCAACACGGCGGGCACGCGACAGGTCTTTGTCTGCACCTACACTCATGGTTCTTATTTTGTAAGCGGTGAATGATTTACCATTCAAGCCAGGGCGTTTTTGACTGTAGATGAAGGGTCCTTTGCTGGTTGATTTGACCAGTACGAGCAGGACCAAGAATAAAGGAGTTAGCAAGATAAGACTTGTTGCTGCGGTAACGCGCTGAAAACCAATCCAGAAAGCCGAGCGGTTTGCTTCTGCATGCCACAGCTGATTTTTCCAATTGTATCGCGCAGAATCATTGTTTGTCAGATTAGTTGATTGCGTTGTTACAGACATACTGGCCTCGTTTATTTCAATTTCTGACGAGTACTAGCGCAATCCACATGCCAACTGGCCGGACCGATTAAGTCGTTGAAAAAGCTTATCTTTTATAGATTTTTGGTTTTTTGCATTCTTTGCAAAATGCGAATTTCATTCGAGTTTGAGAATTTTTCACTGTGCAAATTGCAAAAAGCAAAACGGGTCAATTATTTTTTCTTTATATTTTTCAGTATCTTAAGTGATGCGGTGAAATGGCACAGCGATTGCGACGATAGGGCCATGAAACATTCACGCACATCAGTAGTAATCGCAGGCGCTGCTCCCGACACCGGGAACCACGGCGTCACCGCATTGTGTCATTCTGCAGTGCTTGGCTTGCAAGAGCGAGGCATCGAAGAGTTCACTATATTTGATCATGATCTCGGGATCGGTCCAACAGGCAAGCCTGCTGGTCAGGATGAGTTCCAGACTAAGAGTCTTCCGTTCAAAGCTGGTAAAAGAGTTTATCAGGGCGCCAACATGCACCATGCCCGATTGAAGCAGTTGATGGGAATGAGTTCTCCTCCATTGAGGGCCATGCATGGTTCTGATGCTGTGGTAGATGTTAGTGGAGGCGATAGCTTCACGGACATATATGGCCCAGCCCGTTTTGATCAAATCACGTTGCCAAAATTGATGGCACTTGATGCGAATGTACCTCTTATTTTGATGCCACAAACATACGGTCCGTTTCTTTACAAACGGTCTCGTAAAATTGCTCGCAAAATACTGAGTGAATGCACATTAGCTTTTGCGCGTGACGTCGACAGTTTGGAATATTTGAGAGAACTTCTAGGCGAGAGCTTCGATGAAGATAAACACCGTCTTGGTGTTGATTTAGCGTTTGGTTTACCTGCAATTGGTGACGTTAAAAAACCTTTTGATGCGGTTGGTATTAACGTCAGTGGCCTTCTCTGGAATAAACTAGACAATGCGCGTGAGCAATTTGGTCTTAAGGCTAATTATCGTGGTGTGTTGGCCAATCTTTGTCGTCACATTCTTAAAACCACTCAAGTTTCTATTTTATTAGTGCCTCATGTAACACCAGGTGGTGGCGGGGAAAGCGACTTGCCTGCGTGTCGTGCACTAAAGGCTAGTTTGCCTGAACACTTTCGTTCGCGGGTTCTCATTGAAGAAAACGCCCGGACGCCAGCTACTTTGAAAGGCGTTATAGCTCAAACCCAATGGTTTGCTGGGGCTCGGATGCACGCAACAATAGCTGCTCTATCATCAGTGGTACCTGTTGCCAACATGGCATACAGCGGAAAAGCCCGCGGAGTATTCGCTTCGTGTAAAGCGGCAGAACATGTCTTTGATATGCGCACTATGCGGACGGACGAGCTAACCAATGCGCTGATCGAAGATTTTGAAAACCGAGACAAGAACCACACTGCATTACGCTCTCAGGTGCTCCAGGTAAAACGCCAATGGGCATATCAGATGGATGCAATAAGTGCTGCGATTAAAGCTTGCGCAAACCTGAAGGAAAAAGCATATGCTTAATCCATCTCAAGCACACAAGTTTGGCTATGTTGCTTCAAATCAGTTGCTTACTGAGTTGTGTGTTTTTGCCCGGAATGTGATCGTTGCCAGGATTGTTGGTGCAGAGACATTGGGAGAATTTATTTTCCTAGTTTTGAGCATCCGGCTGTTTGCAATGTCAACAGATCTCGCTGCTGAGCGCCACATTATCAGTGTCAAAGATAAAGAAATTGATGGTGCTCTGGCTGCTGCTCATTTCACAGCGCGTATACGTGGTGGTTTGCTGGCCATTATCTTGCTTTTCATGGGTTTGTATAATGTTCAAGGCATTAGCTTTTTGAGCTATTTACTACTTGCACTTGCCGCCTTGGTTCGTGGGTATACGCATCAAGGTTATAGGTTGCACCAGCGCTCACTTAATTTTCGCCCTGCGCTTTGTGTGGAAGGTGTCACTGTTGTTTTAGGTACAATCGGTGTCTTTTTCGCTACCTCAATGGCACCTACTCTAGAAGCGGTATGTGCTTGTATGTTGTTGCAAGGTTTCATGCATACAGCTCTTTCACACATTATGTCTGATGCAGCGTACCGCTCTGATTTTGATATGCAAAAGCTTAACAAGCTATTCCACTTTGGCACGCCTCTATTGCTAACAGGCGTTACCATGTTCTGGAGTATGCAAGGAGAGCGAGTAATTCTTTCTGCATTGTTGCCAGCAGATGCCTTCGCCCATTTCTCAATGATGTTCCAGCTAGCACTTGTGCCGGTTCTTGTTCTTAGTCGCATGACATTAACCATTGGTTTGCCAATGTTTGCCGCTGAGAGGGAAAACAGCGAGAACTTTGAATACAAATTAAAGAATGTTCATATCTGGATATATGGGCTCGCTGTTTTCTTTATGGCTGGCTTTATATTCTTTGCTAATCCCTTGTTAACGCTGATGTTTGGCGCTGACTTTAAAGCTGAAACAATCGCGATTTTTCTTGTGGCATTTGCGCAAGCACTTCGTTTGTGCCGGGCCCCACAATCAGTGGCGGCTCAGGCTCTGGGTCAAACTGACATACCTTTCAAAGCTAACCTTGTGCGCGTTTTTGCGGTTTTAGTCGCGATTACGAGCGTGATGTCAGGTGGTTCCCTTGTCACTTTATTAATTATTGCTTGTTTTGGCGAAGGCGCTGCCTGGACAGCTCAAGGCTTAATGTTTTCGTTGCGTAATCGGCGCACTCAACAGATTCAAGCACCACAGCCACAGGAGATTTTACAATGATCCGTCAGCCTTCCTCCCTGAAAGATGTTGTAGAAAACCGTATGTGTACGGGCTGTGGTGCTTGTGCTGCAATGGCCCCTCTCTTTGTTAAAATGGCAGAAACTGAAGACGAAAACCGGCGTCCTATTATTGATCAGTCCATTGGTGCTGATACGGAAGCTTTGCTTTTACAATCTTGTCCGTCAGTAACAGGCGAGGTTTCGACAGATACATCGGATGTTGGGCAGGCGTGGGGACCTATAGAGCAGATATGGGAAGGTTTTGCTGTAGACAAAACAATCCGTTTTAAAGGATCAAGCGGAGGCGCGGTTACCGCACTTTCTCTTTTCGCTATCGATATGCTCGATTTCGGCGGCATTTTGCATGTGAAAGCTAGCAAAGATAACCCTGCCTTAAATGAAGCACGTTTGAGTAAATCATATGAAGAACTGATGGAGGGTGTTGGCTCACGTTATGCGCCTGCAAGCGTATGTGACAGTCTTGATCTAGTTGCAGATGCAACAGATGCCTGCGTTGTGATTGGTAAACCGTGTGATATCGCTGGTGTGAACAAGGTTGCAAAGAATGATACGCGTGTAGCTGCCAATTTAGGCCTGACAATATCAATTTTCTGCGCCGGTACGCCGAGCCACCGTGGCACCAAAGCGTTGCTTAAGCACCTTGCGCCGGCAACGGCTGCGAAATTGGAGAGCTTGAAATACCGAGGTGATGGTTGGCCAGGTGATATGGAAGCGCGCTGGAAAGCGTCTAATGGCCAAATTGAAGCACATTCAACAAGCTATAGTGATGGGTGGGGTAACATCCTGCAAAAGCATCGCCAATGGCGCTGCCATACATGTGCTGACCACACTGGTGAGGAAGCTGATATTTCGGTTGGTGACCCATGGCAGACACCAATTGATGCCGACAACTATGGGAAATCTTTGATCATTGCTCGCACTAAGCGCGGACAGGAATTTTTGCGCCGTGCTATTGCGGCTGGTTATTTACAGGCCGAACTTCGTGACCCAGAGATATTATTCGACGCACAACCCAATCTGTTCGCTGCAAAAGGTGCGGTTTGGGGGCGTAGTATCGCGATACTTTTAGTGGGCCGTAAAGCTCTGTCGTTACGAGCAGATAGTTTCAATTGTTGGGTCGCATTGCCTTTCAGAGCAAAAGCACAATCACTTGTTGGTACCTTCAAGCGTGTTGTCACTAAGAAACTTTACCTACGGAAGAAAACGAACTGGCTTAAGGAAGGGTACTTTTCTTGAGCACAGCCACTACATATAAACCTGCGGCTAAGTGGCCAGCTCTTCCAGTGGTAATTTTACTGTTAACTTTTACCTTGCCACCAGAAACCTCTTTGTCGGTTGGTTCTCTGCGGTTGTCTCCTTACCGCGTTACGTTGATAGCATTGATTGTTCCGGCAATTAACATGCTGTTGCAGGATCGCCACAACCCTGCTGGATGGCCGGATGGATTAATGGCAATGCACGGCCTTTGGGCTGGTTTGTCTTTAATTGTTACGATGGGTTTATCTGAAGGCATTGAAACTGCTGGCATATACTTTGTTGAAACATTCGGTGCCTACGTTGTGGCACGTGCTTATATCAAAACAACAGATGATTATGCCGCTGTTTTAAAGTTGATATTTACTGTTGCAGCAGGCCTTTTGATTTTTGCTGCCGCTGAATCTTTCTCCGGTACGCACATACTGCGTGAACCATTCAAAGCTATTTTTGGTGGCTCTGGACCACATTACATTGAACCGCGCCTTGGCTTAACTCGTGCGTTTGCTTCATTTGAACATCCTATTTTGTTTGGCGTTTTTTCTGCCAGCGCGTTTGCGGGTACATATTACATTCTGGGCAATGCGCAGCTTAACCTTGCAAGCGTGAAAAAACTTGCTGCTATCGGGATGGCGACATTCTTCTCTTTGTCTGGTGGCCCCTTTACGGCTTTGGCACTTCAAATGGGTATTATTGCCTGGGATCGATTTACGGCAGGAGTAGCTAACCGATGGACGATCTTGCTGGCGATAATGGCGGCTGCTTGGTTGGTTCTAACTATGGCTTCGAACCGTTCACCCATACTTGTATTCATCTCTTATCTGACTTTTAGTGCAAACAGCGCTTATAACCGCGTGCACATATGGAATTATGGTACTGCTGAAGTAGCACGCCACCCAATCTTTGGTATTGGTTTGAATGACTGGATACGGGCTCCATGGATGAGCTCGAGCATGGACAACTTTTGGCTGCTGACAACTGTACGTTATGGTTTGCCTGCGTTGCTTTTCCTTCTGCTATCGCTAGTGATTATTGGCATGCGCCAAACGCGCCAAAAATCAACCAGCGACGCCAACAAGAATGCACGCAAATCATGGTTGGTAACTCTATTAAGTTTCACCCTTGCTGGCCTGACAGTTCATTTCTGGAACTCATTGATGGTGCAGTTCTTCTTCTTGATTGGTTGTGGTGTTGCTTTGACGCAAGAACACCGACCTTCGCAAGCTAAACAACAGTTTACACCTCAAAAATCACCCCAAATACAGGAGAGGCTCTTATGGATTTGAGCATCATAATCGTCAATTGGAATACACGCGCTATGTTGCGAGATTGCCTGCATTCAGTCTTTGATGGCAGCCCTAAAGGCAGTTTTGAGGTTCTAGTGGTTGATAACGCATCAAATGATGGCAGTGCAGCTATGGTGTCCAGAGAATTTCCAGCTACGAGGCTTTACTGCAATAGTGAAAATGTTGGTTTTGCCGCAGCGAACAACCAAGTGATTCAAAGAGCAAGAGGCAGGTATATCTTGCTTTTGAATTCAGACACCCTTGTTCATGGTGATGTTCTTCAGCAATCAATAGAATTTATGGATTCAGATTCAAATGCAGGTGCAATGGGGTGTCGGGTTTTAAATAGAGATGGAACGCTTCAACATAGCACAAGCCAATTCCCTTCTTTCCTGAATTTGACAATGCAAACATTGGGATTGGACCGCATAAACGGTGTTCCATTTTTTAAACGTTACCGCATGTTGGATTGGGATAGAACGACGACACGGAATGTAGATACTGTGTCTGGATGTTATATGATGGTGCGCCGTGAATGTGTCAATGAAGTTGGCCTTTTGGATGAACGTTTCTTCTTTTTCGGTGAAGAGACCGATTGGTGCAGGCGAATGAGAGCAGCTGATTGGGATGTGGTGTTTGCGCCTGTAGGCGAAATAACACATTTTGGTGGAGGCAGTTCTGGAGGCCTTAATCACAAGCGCGATGTTATGCTTTCGGAAGCAACCGTGAAGTTACACCGAAAGTATAATGGTCCTGTTGTTTCTTTAGCCGTGTTTCTTTTGTTGTTTGTTTTCAATAGCAGCCGTTTTGTTTTCTGGTGGTTCCAGTCACGCCGTGCAAATGGTCGAAATCATTTGGTGCGGATGAAGCATTTCTTCAATGTAACAGTTAGTTTTGCTGCTGCATGGCCGACAGGCAAGGGGACAATGTCATGAATTGGCGGCCTAAAGTAATGGCACTTGCCCCGTATTGTGATGGTACAGATGTTGGTGAAGCCTGGTGTGCCTATATGTGGATCAATGAATTGTCAAAGCAGGCTGACGTAACATTAATTTCATTCGAGCGCCCCGGTAGAAAGCCACTGAGCGAACAATTGCCGGATGTAACCGTTATTTCAAAACTTGAACCATCGTGGACGCGCCGATTTGAACGGATTAACGCAATGGCGAAGCTGTCATATCCTGCATATTACAGGTGGGCCAAACGGCAGATTAAAATTCTTCTGAAAACTGATACTGCGTTTGATATTGGCCATCAATTTTCGCCGATCGCTCTACGCTTTCCGTCACCGTTCAAGTGTTTTGATTTGCCTTATTTTTTAGGCCCTCTGGGGGGTAGTCTTTCAACACCATCTGCGTTTGAAAAAGAATGTGGAAGTGCTGCATGGTACACGCGATTTCGTAGCCTCGATAAGTGGCGGTTGTCCTTAGACCCAATGTTGAAAAGTAGTTATAGGAAAGCTTCGGGTATTCTTGGAGTAGCTCCTTATGTCGAAGATGCGATAGGTCATACTAATATACGCCGATTTAAAGTGATGAGCGAGCTTGGCATTACTGAACTTCATGAAAGATCCAGTTCAAAGTTCTCTCATGCAGGTTTGCGTCTTTTACACGTGGGCCGCGGTGTCAGAACTAAGGGACTTCGTGACTGCGTAAGAGCAATGGAATTGCTTCGTGATGTACCTGGAATTCACCTCGATGTGGCGGGTAAAGGTGAAGAAATGGAGCTATGCAAAGAGTTGGCTGAAGATTTAAATATCAGCCATTTAATAACGTTTCATGGTCAAATAACACGAGAAGAAGTGGATACACTTTACTCTAGAGCAGATGTGTTTTGCTTCCCGAGCTTTCGTGAGCCGAGTGGTAGTGTTGTCTTTGAAGCATTAAGTCATGGGTTACCTGTAATTGTAGCTGACCGCGGTGGGCCGGGCCATGTTGTAGACGACAGTTGCGGGTTTAAGGTCGCGGTAACCGAGCCAGATTTGTTTGCAGGGCAAATTGCGACTGCGGTTCGCACGCTTGCTTCTATGCCAGAGCTTCGTCGGCGTTTGTCCGATGGAGCAATCCAAAAAATGACCAAAATCGGCCTTTGGCCAGCAAAAATTGCACAACTTTTATCAATGTACGAACATGTTCTAAACATACCTCAAAATAAGAAGGAGACATCGTCATCATGCCTAAATCACAGAAAAAAACCAAAATCCTTGCCGTTGCTTCCGGAGGAGGCCATTGGATCCAAATGCTAAGGCTACGGCCTGCCTTTCGTGATTGTGATGTTACTTATGTCACAGTGAATCTAGGTTCTAGGTCTGAAGTTGGTGACAGCCCGTTTTATGTCATTCCAGATGGAAACCGTGATACGAAGTTATCGCTTATTCTGATGGCAATCCGTGTTTTATATCTGGTGTTACGTGTGCGCCCAAATGTTGTAGTTTCCACGGGTGCTGCACCAGGTTATTTTGCTTGTCGCTTTGCCAAGTTGGTTGGGGCAAAGAGCCTCTTTATTGATAGCGTTGCAAATGCTGAAGAAATGTCTCTGTCAGCTAAACTTGCTACATCCCATGCTAGCCGTGTGTTCAGTCAGTGGCCAAGAGTGGCTGAAAAGTTTGGCGTAGAGTGTCACGGGAGCGTTCTCTAACTAAATTGCGACTGGCACAGGCATTGCTCCTTCTAGGACAGAAAACAAGTCCTAGAAGGAGATTTTTTATGATTTTTGCAACTGTTGGAACCCAATTACCATTTGATAGATTAATTACGTCATTGGAAAAATGGTCATTGAAACAGAATGTTAGTGGTTGCTTTGCCCAAGTGGGTCCAGAAGGAAAGGTGCCTCAGCATATAGAAAGTGCGGCCACATTAACACCTTTGCAATTTGCAAAACAGGTTGCGGATTGCAAAGTCATTGTTTCGCATGCTGGTATGGGCACCATTCTGACTGCCTTGCAACATTGCAGACCAATTATCGTTATGCCCCGGCTTGTTAAGTTTGGCGAACACCGGAATGATCATCAATTGGCGACCGTTTCAAACCTTGAAGACCGTGAGGGCATCCATGTTGCGCGAAGTGAAGACGAATTATTTGAGAAATTAGATGCCATAGCATCTCTTGAAACTGGGGATGGTGCATCCGTTTCCGCTGAGCCTCAACTGCTTTCGGCAATTGGTCATTTCATCATGAGCAACGGTGCTTCGGGAGACACTCATGCCTAGTATGCCTAAATGTACTGTTATTATCCCCGCATTTAATGAAGAAGCGGCGATTGGTGGAACCCTTGGTGCTTTGCAGACAGGTATGTTTCCGGGTGAGTTTGATATTATCGTTGTGTGTAATGGATGCACGGATCAGACAGTCAGAAAGGCACATAGTGTAGCGCCGAGCGCTAAAGTCGTTGATATTCAATTACCGTCAAAGACGATGGCTTTAAATGTTGGTATCGCTGCAGCAAAACATAAACCGATCGTTTTCCTTGATGCGGATATCAAAACAAGCCCGGAAGCGGTGCGCTCACTTGTGAACACCCTTCTTGATGGCGGTATTTACCTTGCATATGGAAATGCGTTTCTACAAACGAGAGAAAGCAGCGTAAACGTTAGAGCTTTTTATCGTGCTTGGTCTCAAAATGGCTACTTTGATAATCGTAAAGTCGGTGGTTTTTTTGCTATAAGTTCTGCTGGATTAAAGTGTCTGGGTACTTTTCCTGATGTCATTAATGATGATGAGTTTGTGCGCCGCCAGTTGAGCGAGCGCTCTCTTTGGGTTGAACACGCTCAGTATGTCGTTCGGGCACCACTAACGCTCAAAAGCCTTATGAAGGTTCGTAGTCGCGTATACAGAGGAAATGCTCAATTGGAGCGCTCGGCGTTTGCTTTAGGAGCGTGGCAGAAATTCAAGAATGCCTGTATTTTTTTAGGAAGGTTGTTTGTTCGCCCAATGCTTTGGCATGGTGCTATCGTTTTTCTGTCAGTTTCTGTTGCCGCACATATCCGAAATCGTTTGTTCGTTGGCAAAAAACCAACCTGGGAGCAAGATCAAAGTGCTCGCAATATATGTGCTGAGGTGTAAGCACCATGAGTGTTCAAGGCATAGATGGTGATGCTGCCGAAACTGTTGGCAATCCTGCTTTATGGCAAGTTAAGGATTTTGTGGAGGAAAATGCTCCAGCACCGGTGAATCCAGTTAAAGCTGTAACCCGCATTTACCGTGGACAATGGGGTAAGCTCGCCGGTTTGGCCTTGTTGCTGGGACTCGGTTTTGCATTCATTGCTTACACCGTTGTTAAGCCTGTTTTTGAAAGCCAGGGATTGGTACGTGTTGTCGCAAAAGAACCCAAGATATTATATGCTGATAATGATGATAGCCGCTTGAGGCTTTACGATGCTTTTGTTTCAGCAGAGGCTACATATATACAAAGCCAACAAGTGCTCTCGCGTGCCCATGAAATTCTGATCGAAAAACTGGATGATCAAGGTTATGTGGGGCCACGCCCTCGATTAAGGGACGTTATCGATGCGCTTGAAGTCAAGAAATTAAAGGGCTTAATTGCGGTTAGCGGGAAGAGTACTGATGGCACCAGAGCGCAGCAGCTTGTAAACGCTCTCCTCGCCAGCTATGCGGAGCTTCATGAGCGGCAGTCTGACTCGCGGCAAATCCTTCGTGCACGTGAACTAGAGGTGCGCGTTCAAGAACTTATGGCAAAGCAGTATACCTTGAACAAGGAATTGCTGGAGGTTGGAGAAGAATACGATGCGTCTTCTTTAGCAAAGGCGCATTTAACCAAAGTGACTCAACTCGAGGAATTGGATATTCGCGTTGGAGAATTGACCAACACCTTGGTGGAAATGGAGACGACGGACGGTGCACTTGATGCAGATACAGGAGACATGGAAATCAAACGGGCCACGTTGTTGGACCGCGCCATGGCTGACATGGTCTTTGAACGGGCAAAACGCGCTGCTGAATTGGAGAAACTGAAATTGCGCTACATGTCAGAGCACCCGAAAGTAGCAAATTTAACTGCTTCTTTGCAGGTGATTGATGATGCTATCGAGTCCCGCCGCCGCCTTATTGCAACACTTGGTAAGACAGGTGCAATCACTGGTGCTGACGGTGCCGCAAAATCGCAATCATTGGCAGAATTAAATGCACTGAAAAGGAAGTTAATAGCGCGCCGGAATGAACTCTCTATCAACGCCAAAGATCTCAACAGTAAACTCATTCAACTCAAGCGTATTAACGCTGAACAATTCCAGATCGCAGGGATGCTTGCTGAAACACGCCGCATACTTGACCAAGTGCGTCTGGAAAGCAGGAATAGTCTACCAGGAACGATTGAAGTGCTTTCCCGCGGCAACATGCCTGATTCAGCAGCTAGTGACAAGCGTGCTCAATTTGCCATGGTTGGGTTCATGGCGGGTTGTTTTTTTGCGGCAGTTTTACTCTTTGCACGAAGACAGCTGTCTTCCAGCATAATATACAGTGACGATGTTGAAATTGCGCCTTCACATGCAGGTGTAGATTTAGCTGTGTTGTCACCGGCCCCAACCTGTTCCGATATGGCAATTTTCTTGAGCCAATTGCAATTCAGCGGGCATTGGAGAAGAGACAGAACCAATGTTATTAGCATTGTTCGCTTCGATCCAGAGACGCATGTTCCGCTAACTCCACTGGCCGAAGTTGCAATCCATCAGGGGTTAAAGACCTTAGTCGTTTGTGCAGCTGATGATGGAGCCAATGAAAATTCTGGATTTATTGAAAGCATATGTTACGGCGAAGAAATTAGGATAAGTACAGAGAGCTCCTTTGACTACATATCATTTGGGAGCAGAGGAAGGGCCGAGGGCTATAGTATTGATGCTGCCAGAAACTGGCTACAAAAGCACGCTCAGCAATACGATCTGGTTTTAATTTACACAGGAGTGGTGGAACAGCATTATTCTACGCGGGTTTTACCTTCTCTGTCTGATCTCACAATCGCTTCTATATCCCCAGGTAATGAAAAGCGCCTTGTTCGACGTTTTACTTCTCAATGTCAGAATTTAGTCCCCTTGTTTTTTGGCGCACGCAAAGACGACCCCAATCTTGCCCAAACTGAAACCAAGTCAACCTCACCGAAAGGATTTGATGATGCAAAAGCTGCGTAAACTACTAATACTCGATGATGACCCACACTATTCTGGCATGCTTGCCCTTAAGCTTCGCATGCAGTTTCCAGAATTGTTAATTAGCTCAAGTGAGCGTGACACTGTGTTAAGCGGATATGACATTTATATTCTTGATAATGATTTTTCAGGGGAAAAATGCGGAGCCAAACTCGCAGAAGAAGTGCGGCAGGTCACGCCTGAAAGTCTGGTGGTCGTTTTGTCAGGCACTCTTGAATTTTCTCTGCTGAAACGGCTCGTTAATTGTCATGCTGCAGGCGTTTTCGATAAAAGCAGTGATGCTGACATTGAAGCCATGAAAGTAATGATAGAGCGTTATCTTATGGCTACACCTGTTCAAGCGTCGCTCCCAAAACACTCAATTAAAAGCACAGTTAGCAACGTTAAAGAGCTGATTGCCGAGTGGAATCGTAAGCTGGCGTTCGAAGAGAGGAGGGTTCAGTGATGTGTAAAACGGGCAAAAGAATACTCATTGTTGAAGATACAGATAGTATTGCGCTACTTTTGGAAGCGAACCTTCGTCAACAAGGGTATGTGCCAGAAGTGGCCGGCACGGTAAAGCAAGCACTTGAGTGCTTTAAAAAAGCTGAAGCTGGACCAATACCATATGACTTGTTGTTACTTGACGTGAGCCTGCCAGATGGGAACGGACTCTCCTTGCTAGAGCAATTGGTCTCTCTTGAAAACTGTCCTCCTATATTTGTTTTAAGTGCAGATGGTTCTTCAATAGCAAAAGAAAATGCACGCTTATCGGGTGCATCCATGTTTTTTGAAAAGCCGTTTAATTTTCCGCGGCTTAATGAGGCGATCAATCAGCATATCGTGCATAAAAAGCCTGAGCGTTATGCTGTATGTGATGTAGATATTGAGGCCGAAAAAAAAGCGCTGACAAAAAGCTACCGCGATTATCTTAAAAATGTAGCTGAGCAGCTCCAAGGTGGTATGTCACATAAAGCCCTCACATCGTTACTCCACCAATTGAAAGGTAGCGCACACTTGTACGGCCTTAATCGATTGTCGGAATTGTCAACAGCGTTGGGAGAGCAACTTATTAACCTGGGACCTAAAGCGGCGCCTGAGGTTAAATCGGTTCTCAGGCAAGAGATAATTGTTGATGTTGACTCAAATTCAATATTTGCAGATTAGGAAGCAATATTTTCATTTTGCAAAAGGTACTTATGTAACTGCTAAGCCGCAATAATAGATGTATAAATAGTCATTATATAACAATAACTTAAACCGCATTCATTGGAGCGGTTTTTGCAATGGTTTTTCCAGAAATATTATCTGGAGAAATCTAAATGTTAATCAAGCTTAACAGAAAAATATTAGCGTATTCCCACATTGGTATATGTTTAATTTTGTTGGGGCACAATCAAGCGTTTTCGTCAGATTACTACTTCCGGCCAACCAGAGTCGCAATGGTTCATAGCTGGACTCCTGACTTAGAATTTGTTGTTTCAAACCCAAGCGATAAACCTGTTTTACTCAACCTCAGTACTGCTGAAGTTGGAATCATGAATGCTAACCTGAAAAGTAGAGTTAGCGCCTTAAAAGTTTTCCCAAAACGTGTCCTCTTGCAACCAGGTGAGAGCAGGGCGATCACAATCGAACACGATACACAATCTATGCAGTCGTCGTATGAAATAGTAGTGGACCAGGTGCCCATTTGGTTTGGTAAGCCGGGTGGTGTTAAAATGCCAAAAACAATGACTGTTACCCGTTATACTGCGGAGGTTATTGCGCGCTCTGGCGGGGAAGCGAGAAAACAGTTTGCCGTTTCCGGTTTCTCTACAAGTTCTCAACTCGATTTGTATCGCGAATTTGCGAATATTGAGGATGTGCGTAAACGATGATTTTGAAGACTAGTGATGTGTCAGAAAATCTAATTTTGAATTTAAAATATCCACGGCGTAAGCCAGCCGTTTAGTTACATGGGCCGCCGGTATGATGCGGCTATCCAGGTTGCGTCCGGCGTACTTCTCGAAGGCAAAAGGTTTGTGGACGCTGTTCTAGATATCAATGTTGGTGAAACGTTAGTTGTAGGCGCTGTGGCCACAATTGGTTTTAGAGCCTTGAAACAAATCAACAAACTGAGGCAGCTACACAAAGATTATAAATATGTAAAACAAAGTGTTCGACAAAGTCGGCGAAGAAACCACACGAGAAATAAGGAAGCGGAAGGCATCACGAAAACAAGGGCCAGCCAGGCCATCAGCCTATGAAGCTAGTGGTAAGCTGACTGGTGATGGCCGTTTAGACAGAGTTTAAATGCCATTTAAGGCAGAGGCTAAAATGGGCGTGAATTTAGCTAATTGCGTGGGGTCCATTTTGTGCCCACAGTGTGACTGAGATGAGTAATCTTTCGCTTTCGCGTCCCGGATAATCCCGTATCTTCCCGCCAAATCCCGGTATTTCCTGTAATTTCCGGACTAAATATGATCATCATTCTTATAGGAATATACTCCGAAGGCAGAGGCCAGAGGTTCGAATCCTCTAGGGTGCGCCATTTTCTCTTTACCTTATTCCCTATACCTTAGCTTTGTTCACATATGTGTGCGCCGTGTTGGTTTTTGCCGGGGTGCATGCTAGCGTTTGCGCGCTAATGGCTGGCAAACTTAAGGGGGAACTCATGCGTTCATTATTCACGGTGGCATTCGCTGCGCTTTTTGCGCTTTCGGCATGCAATAGCAGCGAGACGGCAACACCAACCAACACTGGCGCAGATGCGCAAACATCAACGGAAGCTGTTGTACAGGAAAGCAAGGGAACGCCGACAGTGGGCGAAGGGCGGTTGATCCCTGTGCACACTGAAAAAGGCACCTTTAATGTGTGGACCAAAAAGGTCGGTGACAACCCGACCATAAAGGTTTTGTTGCTGCACGGTGGCCCCGGCATGACACATGAAATTTATGAAGTGTTCGGCGAGCATTTTCCGGATGAAGGCATAGAGTTTTACTATTATGACCAGCTCGGGTCTTATTTCTCTGATCAGCCTGATGAGCCTGATCTCTGGACAACGGCGCGGTTTGTTGAGGAGGTTGAGCAGGTGCGCATAGCACTTGGTTTGGGGCCGGATAATTTCTACCTGTTTGGTCAGTCGTGGGGTGGTATTTTAGGCATTGAATATGCCCTCAAGTATCAAGCGAACCTTAAAGGCCTCATCATCTCGAACATGATGGCCAGCATTCCTGCCTACAATGATTATGCAGCCAATGTGTTGATGGCAGACATGGACCCGGCCGTTCTTGCGAAATTGAAAGCGATTGAAGCCGCCAAAGATTATAGCAACCCAGAGTATGTCTCATTGTTGATTGAACATCATTATGTTGATCATGTGCTGCGCATGCCAGCTGATCAATGGCCTGATGCCATTAATCGCAGCTTCGGCCATGTGAACAACGATGTTTACATTCCAATGCAGGGGCCAAGTGAACTGGGCGCCAGTGGCCTGCTTGAAAACTGGGACCGTACAGCTGACTTGTCCAAAATCACGGTGCCAACGCTGATTATTGGTGCGTCGCATGATACGATGGATCCTGCGCATATGGAGTGGATGGCCGGCCAAGTTGCCAATGGCCGCTTTCATCTGTGTCCGGGTGGCTCACACCTGTCGCAGCTAGACGATGAAGACGTGTTCTTTGAGGGTCTTATTCGCTTCTTGCGCGATGTTGATAGTGGTGCGTTTTAGCTAATAACTTAAGCGAGGTGTATAATGATTGACGTGACAAAAATGATAGGTGGTATCTGTTTGGGCAGCATGCTTTTTGTGCCTTCTGCGCTGGCTGATATCGTCAAGGCAAAAGCAGACCACTATACCTTAAAGCATGAAGCAACCTCTGATATGGCACCGGCTGTTCTGTGGGCACGGTTGATACAGCCCGAGATATGGTGGCACCCTGAACATAGCTATTCTGGCGTTTCGGCAAACTTGTCGCTGGATGCAACGGCGGGTGGTTTGTGGAGAGAAGACTGGGCGGGTGGTTCGGTGGCGCACGGCGAGGTTTTATCTGTGCAAACGGGAAAACAGCTGCGACTGAACGCCCCGTTTGGGCCGTTGCAGGGTCTCGGTGTTAATGTTGTCTGGACCATCACCATCACACCTGAAGGTGACGGATCCAAAGTTACGTTTGATGAAATTGCAAATGGTACTTCGGAAAGTGGTCTGGATGCTTTGGCGCCAGCTGTTGACTTTGTTAAAGGTGAGGCAATCAAAAGGCTTGCCACGTCCAGCCTGGAATAGCTAAATCATATTAGCCGTGTTGAGGCATCGTTTATAAGGGTAATCCAGCTGCTTTTATGATTTTGGTCATGGGTTGCAACTCGCTTTCATAATGCCTCCAGCGCCCAACTGAACGCGTGTGTGCAGGCTCGCGCACCTGAACAGCACTGGCGGTTGATACAGCACTTTTTTGCTGATGGAAATTCAAGCAATCATCTTGCCATGGCAGGTCTAAAAAACTGATCAGGCGGCGCGCGGTGTCTTCCAGGTTTTGTACGGTTTCTTCATACGAGATGTTAATCATTTGCTCGCCGAGCACATCCTGCCACTGGTCCATGATGCGTCTGTATCGTACATGGTGGCGCGCCATTTCTTCCAGATTGTAGGAATGTGGGTAGGCATCAGCAAACAGTTGCTTGAAGCTGGCAAAGCAACTGTCCATTGGCCCGCGCATAACGTGGATAAATTTTGCTTGCGGCAGGGCACGTGCAATTAACGGTGCGTACAGGTAATTTGCAGGCATCTTATCTACAAAGTGTGCGGCTTTTTGGGCATGATTACGCGTGCCTGTTACATAGGCGCTGCCAAGTTTGCCGGGGTCTATTGACACGGCACTTTCCATCAAGGCAGCTGTATTGCGAGCAGGTGTTGCGATGTTCGAAATTCTGCGTATAGCAAGGTAGAACTGCTGTAGTTCACCGGCTGACGCCACATCGGAGTGGCTGGTGATAATACGTTCTATCAATGTTGTGCCGGTGCGCGGTTGCCCGATAATGAAGATGGGAGCACTGCTTTTAATGTCACTGTCGTTGCTTTGCATCCATTCCTGTGTACATTTTTTGGCAAGTACGCCGAATATGCGTTCTTCTTCGGCTTCATCGTAGTTAATCGTTTTTCTCTTGGCAGCAGCGCCTCTATTGAACGCATCAAAAGCACGTGGCCAATCCTCAATGTCTTCATATTCCTTGCCAGCACCATAATACAGAAATGCGGCTGCGTGCGGCTGCTTTGCTTGCTGGGCTGCAATGTTGCTCATTGTGTTTGCATGGTCACTGTTTGTGGCTTTGGACAGGCCTGCGCGTATCCAGTGTGCCTGCGGATTGGATGGATGGTCTTCCAGTACCGCCTCGATTGTGTTCATGGCATCATGTGTGTGGCCCAGAAAGCTTTCCGCGTTTGCACGGTTAACACCGTATGTGGATGATTTTGGTTCTGCCATGTGTGCCTTCAAGAACCAGCTATGTGCTTTTTCATGTTCACCCAACAAGGTCCATACCGAGCCAATAACATTCTGGATTAAGGGTCGGTCCGTTGAAAACTTCTCAGCATTTTTGAGCGCATCATCCGCACGCACGGTATAGCCGAGCTCGCTAAAAACCTTTGCCAAGTGCGCCCACGCGGCTGTATTTTTTGGATCCAACTGCGTCACAGTGTGAAATGCGCTTGCAGCCAATTTACGGTTCTTGGTTTCAATGGCTATCAGGCCAACAAGGAAATGCGCTTGCGGAATTTTGGCATTATTACCAAGTACTTTTTGGCAACAGCTTTCTGCGGTTTTCAAGTCACCAGATTGCAATGCCGCAAACCCGCGCTGTAACAATTCGGCGTTTTTTCTCTGGTCGTTTTGCATGAGGCCTTACCGTCGCTTATCCGTTCTTTTTGGCAGTAGCGATTAACGCCAGGCAATTGACAGCAATCGTTGCTGCGGCCAGTGCGGTGATGGCGCTGACGTCATGTGCCGGTGCAACTTCGACAACATCTGCAGATTTGATGTTTAAACTCTTCAGGCCGCGTAGTATCTGCTGTGCTTCCATTGAGGTCAGGCCGCCGACAACCGGCGTGCCTGTGCCGGGCGCAAAGGCAAGATCAATATCTGAAATGACTTCGGTTATCGATTTTCTCCCGAATTGGTCTTTTCGCACGGATAAAGCGCTGACTGCACCAGCCATATCAACTGGTGCATAATTGAGTTACGTAACAGCGCCTCTTGGTCTGCTTAGTCTTAACTGCCAAAGCTTCTAGAAAAGCGAACTCCGAATGTACGCGGCCTGCTTGGACCAAAGAAATGCGCCGGTATTACCGCATCATTGTTGTTACCTTGGTCGTAGTAAAGCTCGTTGGTCAGGTTTTCGACGTAAGCCGTCAGTGACCATGCATCTTCACGGTAACCTGCTCGGATAGTGGTGTCAGTGAAACTACCTACTCTTGATATAGCACTGTTTTCAATGCCGCCACCTTTGGAAGATTCGAAGAACATCTCAGCGGTTGCAAACAGCTCTCCCTCGCCCATCGGCACATGACCGTTTAAAACAACAGCACCAGACCAGCGCGGTGTACCGAGCGTGTTACCGTCACATGTTGGCAACGAGCATGCAGGCCCCGCATCGGTAATATCTGTTTCATTAAATGCAAGGCTTGCGAAGGCATCAAAATACTGGTTCAGGTTGCCGGTGATTGTACCTTCTGCACCGTAACCTTTCACATTACCCAGATTGAAGATCAGGCCGCCGCCATCTTGGAACACCAGCAATTGCAGGTCTTTATAATCGTAATAATAAAGGTTCAGGTCTGTTGAAATACGGCCATCCAAGAACCGGCCTTTGTGACCAGCCTCAAAGGACCATAGTTTTTCTGGATCAAAGTCATCAGGGACGGCGTCGCCGGGTTGTAGTTCGTCGCCAGCAGATATTGCAGGGCCACCCGGCACTGGTGAAAAACCAAACGTACCAAACCCGCCAGCCTTAAACCCGCGAGTCACGCTTGCATAATATGTATTGTCGTCGTCTGGTCGCCAGCGAGCTACAAACCGCGGTGTTAATGCATCGTATGAACGTGTGTCTGTGAGTGGTCCGTTTGTTGTTATACTATAGGTGAAAAATGGCCCAAGAGCGCTGGTTACAGGCAATACATTGTTGCTGAATGTTTTCTTGTCATCAGTATAACGCAGCCCGATACTGAAATCGAATGTGTCTGTGAACTGGTATGTCAGATCAACGTATGCTGCATAGCCCGTGTATTTGCCGTCCACATCGCCTTGCTCCAACAACCCTTCAGGTACGGCTGTGGCATAATATACATCTGCAAGACAGCTGCCGTTCAGGTTTTCGCCGTAGTATGCGAAGTAATAATAGGCACAGATAACTTCTTCATCACCTTGCGCAGAAAACAGGGCATCCAAATCTTCGTTATAATAGGAAGCACCAACATACCAGGATAGCGGGCCGTCATTTTGACTGACGAGTCGTAGTTCTTGCTCGAAATAGGTGCCTTTTTGATCCAGCCCAAAGTTGTTGATGCTGATAGGGAGGCCGTCAAAGTCTTCCCGGTAATTATATGTGTGTTCTTTATAGCCTGTTTGAGATGTAAGAACTGCAAAATCGAGATCATAGTCAACGCGTAGTGTAACGCTGCCGACTTCACCTTCATCGATACTGCCAAATGAATTATCCTGATTAACATCTCGGCCGTCTTCCGGCAGATTAAACGGACCAAATAGTTCTTCAAGCGCGTCAAAATTATCGCCGAGGCCCGTAGCGCGGTAAACAGAACCTGATTGCTCGCGGTCTTCATATTCCGCGGTTAGCTGTATGCTTAATGGGCCGTTTTGATAATCGGCAGAGCCGCGCACAGCCCATTTGTCATGGGCAATCAAACGGTCACCGTTCGGGTCGAAGGCATTGTCAACATAACCATCTTCTGTTGAGTAGTAGCCAGCAAACCGCAAGGCAAAGTTTTCATTTACAGGTAGGTTGATTGCACCTTCGCCGACGAAGTGGCCACGCTCTCCAACGTCAAGATCGATAAATCCAGATGTGCTGTCAAACTTAGGTCGTGCAGTGTGTGTGCTAATGGCACCTGATATGGCGTTGCGACCAAAGAGGAAATTTTGCGGGCCGCGCAAGACCTCTGCACGCTCTATATCAAACAAACTGGATACCACTGCACCATTGCGGCCTTGATAAAAGCCGTTTTTAAAGAAGCCAACAGAAGGATCGCCGCCAACGCCGAAATCCTGTGTGCGAATACCGCGAATAGCAACGGCATCAATGAAGCTGTCTTTCGAGTTGCCGGTTATGCCGGGTGAGTATGTGATCAGGTCTTTTACATCATCAAGATTGCGGTCACGTGTGAAGTCGCCGGAAAAGGCAAGAATGGCCAAAGGCACTTCCGTAATTGCTTCAGTCCGCTTTGTAGCTGTTACAAGAATTTCCTCAACTGCAAGATTATCGCTTTGTCCGTAAGCCTGTGCTGAGGCAAGCGTGATTGCTGTTGTTGACAGCAAACGGACAATGGTTTTCTTGTTAATCACATGAAACTGGCTGTTCATTAGATTTTTCCCCGAAAGTTATCTTTATGGTTCACTTTGGGCTCTTCTTCGCAATATAAGAAAAGCCTGCCCCCAATATTTTGTTATTTTACAAAACAATATAGCGCATAACTTAAAAAGTATAACGCTCTTCCTTGAGGGATTTTGGCTGTTATTTTGCCGCGAGTAAACACATACTTCTGATTATTTGCTAACTTTGATAGTGTGCTCGGTATTTTCACATATGATGTGTGCAAAATGGGGAGCTAACGTCAGTATGAGATTATCAAAATGTCATAACATAAGTGACTTACGCACGTTGGCGCAGCGCCGCCTGCCAGCACCAATGTTTCACTATATTGACGGCGGTGCTGACGATGAATGGTCATTGCACAATAATACGGCGGCATTTGACAAATATGAGCTTATGCCAAACGTATTGGTCGATGTTGACAGGATTGATTTGAAAACCAAACTTCTGGGTACGGAAATAGCATTACCCTTTTTCCTGTCCCCAACAGGTATGTCACGCCTTTTCCATCACGACAAAGAATTGGCGGTGGCTCGGGCAGCGGACAAGTTTGGTACTGCTTATGCCCTCTCAACACTTGGAACGACGCGCCTTGAAGATATAGCTGATGCCATTGATGTGCCGAAGATATTCCAGCTGTACATTATGAAAGACCGCGGACTAACGCGGGAATTTGTTGCGCGCTGTAAAGCGGCCGGATACACAGCGCTTTGTTTGACTGCTGATACACCCGTTGCAGGGAACCGCGAGCGCGACTTGCGTACGGGCATGACAATGCCACCCAAGTTTGGCCTTAAGGGTTTGTTGAATTTTGCCATGCACCCGCACTGGTCGCTCAGCTACCTGCGGCACCCTAACTTTGATCTGGCGAACGTTGCGCACCGCACAGACGCACTGTCTGGCGGATCAATGGGGTTGATCGACTATGTTAACAGCCAGTTTGACCGAACGGTTTCATGGAAAGATGTGGAATGGCTTGTTGGTGAATGGGGTGGGCCATTTATAATCAAGGGACTGCAATCTGTTCCTGATGCTTTGAAAGCACGCGATGTAGGTGCCACCGCATTGATGATATCGAACCATGGTGGCCGCCAACTTGAAAGCGCCCCAGCCCCTATTGATTGTGTGAAAGATATTCGCGCCGCTGTTGGAAATGACCTGGAGCTTATTGTAGACGGAGGTATCAGGCGCGGTAATCATATTGTAAAAGCTTTGAATGCAGGTGCCGATGCATGCTCCATTGGGCGGGCTTATTTATACGGCCTTGCAGCAGGCGGGCAGGCTGGTGTTGAGCGTGCGTTAACGATTTTGAAAACAGAAACCGAGCGTACAATGGCATTAATGGGATGCCCGTCTATTAATGACATTAAAGGCTGAAGGGCAGCTTCCTTATTGCGCCAATCTTTCATGAAGATATGTATACTCGATTGCTCTAGCGGTGGAGCGAAGGTGGTAATCACCAGGCGCAGGCCCGCCTGCCAATTCCCAGTAATGGCCGCCCTGCTTATCTTCGAAATAGAGTGTATCATGGCCTAGTGTTTTTAATTTGGCATGGAAGCGTCTTGCATGACCAGGCAGCACACGATCATCATCAACAGATGTGATAATCAGGGGTGTCGGGTAAACGGCATTGCGTTTCAGCCGTTGTAGCGGCGAGTAGCCTGCAATGTAATCACGAATATCACTGCTATCGCGAGGGTCGCCGTATTCAGCGGCCCATGTCGAACCGGGTCCAAGCTTGTGATACGTCAGCATATCGATAAGCGGGCCGCCAACAACAACGGCGTTCATGAGTTCAGGGCGCTGTGTCATTAGGGCGGCGACCATCAAGCCACCATTTGAGCGTCCCATGATGCCGGTATGTTTGGGAGCAGTAATGCCACGCTTATGTAAATCCTCTAATATAGCGGCCATATCATCGTAGGGCTGCTGGCGATTTTTAAGCATGGCTGTTTGGTGCCATGCTGGCCCTCGTTCACCACCACCACGCAGATAGGCGTGGACGTAAACACCACCTTTTTCCAGCCACAGCTTGCCAAAAATAGCCTCATAGCGCGGTGTAACGGCAACATCAAAACCGCCGTAGCCATAAACAAGTGTTGGGTTTTTACCGTTATACTCCATGTTTTTGCGGTGCATGATCGTGTATGATAGCAGTGTGCCGTCTTCGCTGGTGGTGTGTAATATTTTTGTGGTTAGGTTATCCGTTTTAAATGCGGGTTGAGAGCGGTACAGAATTTTTTCTGTGCCGTTTTCGGGATCAAAAAGAGATAAACGAGGCGGGGACAGTGGCGCTTCAATTTTGAGCGCTAATTGCCCTGCTTCGGTACCTTGAAGTGTAATAAAATGATCTGCCGGTAATGGTAAAGTTTCCGCATGAATACCTGATTCTATTTCATTAACAGCAATGATGCGGCTGCGATATGCACGTAACAGTTCGATATAAAGCGTATCCCCTATACTGGCGGTGGACCTGATCGCTTCGCCGGATTTGGGAATATAAAGCGCTTTTACATCGGCAATGTTTTGACTTTGCATCAAGGCCACTAGTGAAACGGAAACAAGCGCCCCGCTGGGCAGGAGTTCTGTTGTGCCAGGTGGCAGCCAATCCTGATTAAGTCTTATGAGTAACCCGCCTTTGAAGGCACCAATGACTTGTGCTTTGCGCGGCAGTGGTATAGGCGCTTGTGCGCCATCAAGGCCAATGTATGTATATTCGGTATCAAAGAAACTAGGGCGCGTTGCAACAACAAAACCATCGACGCCGCCAGCGCGTACCAGCATAGGAAACTGAAAAGCATCTTGTGCGTCAATTTCAAATAACGTGACAGCACTAGACAGGCTTGTGCCGCGGCGCCATAGGCGCAGTGTTGCAGGCAACCCTGCCTCATTGGCTCGTCCACCTTCAAGTGTGCTGCCAACAAGTAAGGTGTCCGTATCGTACCAAGTGACTGATGATTTATCTTCTCTCAGCATGAAGCCGTTTTCAACGAAACGCATACTTGAAAGGTCAAATTCCCGAACCTCATGTGCGTCTTTCCCGTTATCAGATATCGAAACAAGACAGCGATTATCATTACAGTTTGCGCCTGCAAATATCCATTTACGATCTTCTTCCTGAGCTAGGGCATCAAAGTCCAGCAGGGTTTCCCAGCGTGGTTGGCCTGCATAATACTGTACGCGTGATGTGCGCTGCCACAATCCTAACGGATGATCTGTTCCTTGATAGTAATTGAAAACATTGTTGCCTGAGAAGCGTACATTGGGAAGCCTGCCAGGCCTTGTTAGAACGGCTTCTGCCTCGAGCTGGTACACCTCGAAAAGCTGGTTTTGCTGCAATGCACGCCGGGTCTTATTAGTCTCGGCTTCTGCCCAAAAAAGAGCGCGAGCCCCATAGCTTTCGTCGAGCCATGCATTTTCCCATGAATTATCTTGTGCATATGAAGACATGCCGAATAGGCCGTATATGGCCGTTATAGATACCAAGAAAAAATATTGTGTGGCGCGCAATGTCATAGACTCAACCTCGTATCCCAACCTTATCTTTTTATGTTAACTTGTTATACGCTTGGTGAACATAGCATTTACATTGATGCTTTTATGTAGCGGTTTTCTCAACTACGTGAATTGGCACATATAGTTTTATACGATAGAGTTTCGGTAGTAGGCTATTAAGGGGAATGTCGATGGTTTGGTCACGCGTGATTATGGGTGTTAGTCTTTGTTTGGGGGTTGCTGCGTGTGAAGAAGTGGCGCCAGCACCATTTTCGTTTGTTGAGGCAACAATTGCTGATGTTCACCAAGCGATTACTTCGGGTCAGATGACTTGTGAGCAGGTTGTTTCAGGGTATGTAGCACGTATCGAGGCGCACGATAAATCAAGCGGTTTAAATGCAATTACTAACATTAATGCCTATGCAATAAATCGTGCACGTGAAACAGATACTTCTCTCAGAAACGGTGAGCAACAAGGGCCGCTTTTTTGTGTACCAATTCTAGTCAAAGATAACTTTGATACGCATGACATGCCGACAACAGGTGGCTCAATTGCGCTTAAGGACAGTTACCCACCGGATGATGCTTTTATGGTGCGCAAACTGCGCGCAGCAGGCGCTATTATCGTCGCGAAAACCAATATGGCGGAATGGGCCTTTAGTCCGCGCCAAACAGTTAGTTCCTCCAATGGCACAACAGCGAATGCTTATAATTTGGACCGTGTGCCAGCGGGCTCAAGCGGTGGCACGGCGTCAGGCATTGCGGCGAGCTTTGCTGTTGCGGGTATGGGTACAGATACGGGTAATTCAATCCGCGGTCCTTCATCGCATCTGGCTTTGTTTGGCATTCGTTCAACGATTGGCCTGACCAGCCGTGACGGCGTTATCCCATTATCATTTGATTGGGATATTGCAGGACCGATGACCCGCACGGTCACCGACGGTGCCAAGTTATTTAATGTTGTCGCAGGGTATGATCCTGCTGACCCATTTACCGAACTTGGTAAGGGTAAACGCGAAGCAGACTATACAGCGTTTCTGGATAAAGATGGCCTAAAGGGAGTGCGTCTCGGTGTCTTGCGTGCGCTTGTAGACACCGATGATGCAGATCCTCAAGTGATTGCTCTTTTTGAAAAGTCACTAGATGACTTGCGCGCCGCTGGCGCTGTCATTGTTGACCCGTTTACTGTCGATAATTTTAACGCCCACCTGAACGCAGATGTTTTCTGCGTACGGTTTCGTTATGACATGGGACAATACCTGAAATCACTCGGTGAAAATGCACCTATTAAAGATGTGATGGAAGCTTATGAAGCTGGTCAGTATTCTGACTATATAAAAGATGGCTTTGAATTTTTTGGCAGCAAGCCAATGAATGTGCATCCAGAACAAGGTGATCCACCGTGCCTGGATTATCCTAAGCATCCGGCTCGTAAGGCTTTTAAAGACGATATTTTAAAAGCAATGAATGACAATAATGTTGATGCTGTGCTGTATCCGTCCTGGACTAACCCGCCAGCTTTCATTGATAAAGCGGATGAAGGTTACAAAGGCGATAATAGCCAGCTTGTTTCACCGCCGTCTGGTTTGCCTGCCGTAACGGTGCCAATGGGTTACAGTTACGGGAACTTGCCCGCAGGTCTGCAAATACTAGGGGCACCATACGGTGAAGGAAACCTTATAAAATATGCCTATGCTTATGAGCAGAAAACCAAACACCGCAAACCACCTGAGCAGTTTGCTGTTGAGTGATAATGCGTAATACCTAATTGCGCCTAGCTAGCCAAGCATCAAGGTCATGTATCATGCTGCGTAACTGTTGCAGCCTGACTTCATGCACACTTTTCTCTGAGCTAACGCCCTCGGAAATCCAATACCAGGTCGGCGCTTGCTTTCGTATCGCGAGATCTTCTTCAAATGATGGTGTTTTAGCGGTCCACTCATTCTCCAGCGATTTCAGGTCAGCCAGTTTTTGCTCAATCAGAGAATAGATCTCGTTTGATCTTCCCGATTTCTGTATCTGCTCAGTGACAGTAACTGGTAGAAGAAAAGAGGGGTAGGGCGCGTTTGTAGGCATTCGTTTTAACTCTTCAAGAAGAAGGTTAACCGCCTGATCTGCGTCCCCGTTTTCAAAATAGTTTGAGATATAAACCGCTAGCTGTTTGGAGCGCCCATTAATCTCGATACTACTGGGTGCATATTTGGCGATATACTCATCAAGCATTTCACGTGTTTCTTCAGGTCTGTCATAGGCTCGGCGACGAATTTGCATGACACGTTGCCACGATATGCGGCCAATAACATCTTCTCGCTCCATCAGGTCTTCAAGGTGAGCCTCAGAGTCGACAGCCATTAATGACAAAAACAATAGGTTGCCCAGTGCAAATTGATCTACAGGGTTTTCGGGCATTGTGTTGATGTCAGGTGCAACAAAAGGCATATATTTTTGCATGATCGCACGTTGATTACGTGTGTAAAGTGACTGCTTTTCCATAAGTTCGGTCATGGCAAGCGCGAGCACATCATTCGGGCTGATAACACCGGCATAGGAGCCAACTGGAGGTGGTGTGCTGTCTTCTTGTGCGGATGCATGTGATGTTAGAGTTGACGCTGTAATTAGAATAGTCAGAAAAAATGGGATGGTAGCAAGCCGCGACATAACGTTAACTGTTGCTTGTCGTGAGGGTTTTGTATCAGAGGTCATTCTCATTTCAATTCACCTTATTATTGACGGTAAATCAATGTATGCGGTGAATACACAGAAACCCATTTCGGCTTCTCTAGATGGTCCGAGTAGTGTGTTGAGCGGTCAAATATGTTTTGGCGGTGGGGTGGCACATATAAATTTACCGTTGGTACTGCTGCACAGACCGGTTAGCCGCATTGTTGTTGAGAGCCTGAAGTAAACACTGTTGTTTGATGTTGGTGTATTTAACAGGAAAGAAGTGACAGCTGTGATGAGGTTTCCTCGATATGAACGTAGCTTTTGGTTTAGTTATTCGCTGGCGTGGCTGACATTTGCGTCCGGGTATGCGGCGCTTCATTTGTTGTCGGAAAATCCGTCCGTGGTGAAGGCAATTAGCATATCTTTGCGAAATATTGTTCCTGCCGCGCTGCTTGGTATTGCGGTAATATTCTATAATAACCGGGTAATGCAACGGTTTGAAAATCGGTGGGTGCAGCTGGCTATTCAGGCGGTATCTGCATTTTGTTATGCCGGGTTTTGGGTGTTGCTGGTTTGGCTTATGGGGCTATCGAGGATGAGTTTGCTAAAAGGCACCTTCTTTTTCTTTTTGCCGCCCATCGAAGCTGTTCACTGGCATATGTTGGCGGGTGTTTTGATTTACTCAACTATATCCGGTGTGCAGTATGCCATCGCTGAATCACAGACAAAGTGGGCGATGTTGAAAAATGCAGAAGTACAACTCGCGCTGGCGAAATTTGACCCGCATTTCCTTTTCAACACACTTAATGGCATACGCCATCTAATCAGAAAAGATTCTGCCGCTGCAGAGAGCGCTCATGTCAAGTTGGCTGAACTGTTACGTGCGTCTTTAGTCGCCGTTCAAACAGGTGAAGATGCTGTTAGTTTGGCGTATGAAATGGAACTCAGTAATTTATATCTTGAGCTGCAGCAGCTACGTTTTAGGGACCGCCTTTCCATTGTCAGAAACATTGATAAAAGTGCATTGGATGTGATGGTGCCACCATTGATTTTGCAGCCGCTTCTGGAGAATGCCATACGATACGGCGTTGAAGGTAGTAGCCAAAATAGCACCCTTCATTTGGATGTGATGGATGACCTGAAGCACGCCACAATCCAAGTGCGTAACACGATCACTTCTCAAAAAGACGATGAATTTGATGAACGTGAAGGTATGGGGCTATCTATTGTAAAAACACGACTTAAAGGTTTTGCTAGTGACGCACATATGAAGGCACGTACGTCAGATGATGGCAAATGTTTTACTGCTATAATAACCGTGCCGCACGAATGTTAAGAATGATGAAAGCATCGCCATGAAATGCGTCATTGTTGAAGATGAAACATTGTCTGCTGAAAGCCTCTCTTTTCTGATCGAGCAAACCAGTCTTGATTTGGTTGGCCTGGCGACAAACGGCTCAGATGCTATTGAAATGATAGACACGCTCAAGCCTGATGTGGCGTTTCTGGATATAAAAATACCAGGTATTTCAGGTTTGAAGGTGGCGGCTTTAACTATGCATAAGCCTCATATTATTTTCACAACTGCATATGCACAGCATGCCATTACAGCATTTGAACTGGGTGTCGTAGATTACTTGTTGAAACCATATGACAGTGATCGTTTTGATCTGGCGATTGAGCGAGCGCAGGCTATCGTTCAAGCTTCTCAGATTCCAACTGAAGCAAGTCGTCTAATGGAGGTAAGCGATACCAATGCACCGCTCAGCCGTGTGTATGTTCGTCAAGGTGTCAATGTATTTAGTGTGCATTTGGATGAGGTGGAGCGGATTACTGTAGCCGGAGGGTATTGTGCTCTTATTCGTGGCGACAATGAATATTTGATTGGAATTAGTTTAACAGAATTAGAGAAGAAGCTGGATTGTGAACAATTTATTCGTCTCAACAGAACCACTGTAATTAACTTACGATATGTTGAAAGTTTGATGCCTCACCCTGATCGCCGATTCAGGGTGTATTGTCGTAATGGTGATGTCTTGATTGCCAGCCGAAGTGTTTCGAAAAACTTAAGAAGTAAAATACTATAAGGAATATTATACTTATTGTTACTGGGTGTTATCTGTTTATAAACATTTATAGAACAAAGTAATATATTGCATGGGGGTGTGGAGGAGGATTGCTGCGTGAACCGTTGCATGGCGCGTTTAATTGGGTCTTTACTTTTATGTGTGTCAACTTCTGCCTGGGCATTACAGGTGCCAGATAGTGCAGATGCATCCCCTGATATTTCTATTGCCAGCATGGAAATCCCGCTTGCGTATGAAGAGAATGGTAACGGTGTTTACAACGATGTGCTCAAAAAATTAACAGAAGGGTACACTGGCAATATTAACACTTCTTTTTACCCGGCAGCACGGTTCGATCGCATTATGTCGGGCAGAAGTGCTGATTGTGCCTATATAGCTACGGATTCGCTGAGTGTGTGGGAATCTGAAGGCATTATGCCGGACGAGCTTGAGTTTATTGGTCCCGTTAATACACTTTATGTTGTTGTCTATATTCCTAGTGATGCGCCTGATGTCACAACACTGGAAGAAGTGAAGCGGCTTAATGTTGCGTCGGATGTTAATTTATTAGGTGTCATCCATTCGTTGGGAATTAAGGAAACGCTAGCACTCCAAAGTCAGGTGCAGATGCTTAATCTTTTAGCAGTTAAACGGATTAATGGCCTGATAGGTTATGACTTTGATCTGGATTTTCTATCCAGGGAATTAGGGCATTCTGATAAAATGAAAAAAGCTTCTGTAAGGCTAGATTCGTTAACTGATGGTGTTTTGTGCTTAAAAACTGAAAAAACAGCATCATTTCGAGCACACTTGCGTGCGCGGCTATCTGAGCTTGAAGACTCAGGTTGGTTGAAAAAGGCCTTTGCAGATTACTAAAAGCTTTCGCCTCAAAAGATGCTAACTTTTGGCCAGTTTATAATAACTTTAGATACAAATAATATGTCTTTAGTTTATTTTATATTCAAAAATTTATATTTATTTGAATAGGCGGCTATTGCTCGTTACCGTTATGTATTCCCGATTCGGGATTGGCCAACAACGACAGCGAGGGGGATCGTCATGTCATTAAAAACAAACAAAACGCTAACGGCGGCGTTATTTGCAACAAGTTTACTCTACACACCTGCAATTGCAGCAACCATCACTACACCAGTACCTGAGAAGTGGCATGAGCCACCCTATACACTGGAAAAAGATGGTGCAGCTGACGAAGGTGCTGGCGACAAAAAAGGGCTACCTTTAGCGCCGGAACGTACGGTCGAATTTGAAACTGATGAAGCGACCTGGATTTCATTAGATATCTCACCTGATGGCGCATCGATTATTTTCGAGCTTCTCGGTGATATATATACGATGCCAATGAGCGGCGGTGCAGCCACCGCAATTGTAACAGGCATGGGCTTTCAAAGTCAGCCGGCATACTCGCCAAATGGTGCACAGATCGCTTTTGTGTCTGATCAAGGTGGCTCCGAGAACCTATACATTGCAAATGTTGATGGCACGAAACCAAAGAAATTATCATCATCAAATTCTGGCGATTTCATGAGCCCGACATGGTCAGCTGATGGCAATTATGTATACGTTTCACAAGTTGGTAACGGTATCGGTGCTAACGAAATCTGGATGTACCACAAGCATGGCGGTAAGGGCATTCAGGTAACGAACTCCAAACCTGGTGGCCCTAACACACCGCGTAATCAACAGCCAAATGCACAAGGTGTGTCAGTATCAAAAGATGGTCGCTATCTATATTATGCAACGAAACTTGGCGGTTTTTCATACAATATGACGAGCTTCCCGTGGCGTGTCGTGCGCCGTGACCTGCAAGAAGGCACAACAGATACGATTGCAACAGCATATGGCGGCGCTATCCGCCCTGTTGTATCTCCTGATGGTAATTCACTGGTTTATGGTACGCGCTATGAAGCTAAAACCGGCTTGCGCTTGCGTGATCTGACAACAGGTGAAGATCGCTGGCTTGCATATCCTGTTACACGTGATGATCAGGAATCGCGTGCAACAAGGGACTTGTTGCCAGGTTACAGTTTTACGCCTGATAGTAGTACTATTGTTATCAATAATGATGGCAAGATCGAACGGATTGCTATTGAAGATGGTGCGCGCTCGGTTATTCCTTTCACAGCAAAGGTTAAACTGGATATTGGCCCTAACCTAGTGCAGCAGGAAAAAGACCCGGAAGGACCGGTTGTTGCGCGTTTGGCGCAAACACCATCTTTGTCACCGAACAATGACACAGTTGTTTTCTCGACGCTGGGTGAACTATACTCCATGCCTCTTGAAGACGGTGCGGCCCCTTCAAAAATTAATCGTGCGGGTGAAAATGTTTTCCAGCCTAGCTGGTCACGCGATGGTCGTTATCTGACATATATCAGTTGGGATCCAAATGGTGGCCATGTATGGCGTATGCGTGCAAACGGTCGTGGCCGACCAGAGCAAGTTACCAGCACTGCCAATTATTACAGTGACCCACACTTCACGCCAGATGGTTCAGAGATTGTTGCCATTCGTACTTCAAATCATGAATTTAACATGGCAGGTGGCGGTGCACAGCGTGACTTGGTCGCGATCAATGTCGATAGCGGCGATGTACGTGTGATTATGTCTGGCACAGGTTTCAACAGTATTCACTTCGGTGATGCGCCAAACCGGGTATATTTATACAGTGGTGGTGGTTTTGGTGGTGCATCTGATGCTCTGTTTTCTGTCCGTCTGGATGGTACAGATCGCCGTGAACATTTGCGTGTGACGGGTAAGGGGTTGTATTTTGCAGCAAAACCTGTTGGCGCTCGTGATATGCGCCTTAGCCCAAATGGTCAGTATGCGTTAGCACGTTCTCAGGAACAGCTTCAATTGGTGACAGTGCCGCAAACAGGTAAGAAAGCAGCAACAGTGAATGTTGCCGCACCGTCTGTGCCACTTAAAACAATCTCGGATTACGGGGTTGATCACTTTGAGTGGTCTAATGACGGCGAAACTATTATGTGGGCTGTGGGCAGCACCATTTATACGCAGAATCTGTCTGATGTGGAATGGGTTAAACCAGAGCCTGAAGAAACTGACGATAAGCAAGACGGCGAAGCTGAAGAGAGTGCGGAAGATACCGCAGTTGAAAGCGTAGCAACGTCAGAGGCTGAAGCTGAAGAAGAAAAAGCTTACACAGCGTATACCGCACGTGTTGAAGTGCCGCGTGACAACCCTGAAGGAACGATTGTTCTGCGCGGTGCTACTGTACTGACAATGGGCGACGCCGGTGTCATTGAAAATGCTGATGTTGTTGTTGAAAACGGTAAGTTTATCGCTGTTGGTGCTCCAGGTAGTGTTGATATCCCGCGCGGTGCTGAAGTGCGCGATATGTCTGGTAAGTTCATTACACCTGGTTTTGTTGATAGCCACGGACATTGGCGTAACTGGAGCCGTAATCAGGTTATCGAACAAAACTTCTGGCCGTTTTTGGCAAATGTTGCATACGGTGTAACCTCCGGACTTGATGTGCAGACATCCACGACTGATATTTTTGCTTATCAGGATATGGTTGAAGCTGGTCGCATGATTGGTATGAGGGCATGGTCAACAGGGCCGGGTGTGTTCTCGGATACTGCGATCCAATCCAAGGAGCAAGCGGTTAAAGTTCTCACGCGCTATAAGAACCATTACCGTACGAAAAATATCAAGGCATATATTACGGGTAATCGTAAGCAGCGTCAGTATGTGATAGAGGCATCCAAGGAAGTTGGTATCATGCCAACAACTGAGGGTAGTCTGGATACCAAACTTGACCTGACGCATATGATTGATGGCTTTGCCGGTACAGAACATAATATGCCTGTCTTCCCAGTTTATAAAGATGTGCAACAGCTTGCTGCTCAAACAGGTATCGGTTACACGCCAACACTTTTGGTGACATATGGTGGTCCATGGGCTGAGAATTACTTCTTCACTAAGATGAACCCTCATAACGATGAGAAGGTGAATCGTTTCATGCCGCATAATGTCATTGCTCAACGCACAAATCGTGCAGCGTGGTTCCGTGATGAAGAGTATGCTTTCAAAGGGTTTGCTGATGCGGCCATCGATATCCAGCGTGCTGGCGGCAAGGTCGGTGTTGGTAGTCACGGTCAATTCCAAGGCCTTGGTTATCACTGGGAGCTGTGGTTGTTGGGCTCAGGCAAGGCAACGCCGATGGAGGCATTAAAGGCTGCTACCATAGATGGTGCACATATCATCGGTCATGAGAATGAAGTTGGTTCTATTGAAGCCGGTAAGTTCGCAGACCTTGTTGTTCTTAACAGTGACCCTCGTGCGGATCTTCAGAATACAACGGATATTCACCGTGTGATGGCGAATGGCCGTTTGTACAACGATGATACGCTTGAAGAAGTATGGCCGCGCCAACGTGAACTGCCGAAACTATGGTTCCACGACAACGGACCAAAGTAAGTACCGTAAGCAATAAAACAGGAAGAACCTATTTGGGTTCTTCCTTTATTCAAGGGTGCAATAATGCCTCAAATCAATCCAGACAATGTGCAGGATGAGAGTGTTTACTGGATCAAGCATCCAGATCAATTTGAATGTTTGATGTCTGCGCGCCGGATGGAAATTGTTGATCAGTTAGCGCAAATTGGTGTGTGCTCTGTAGCGGAGATTGCTAACACTCTTGGTGTTAAAGTGTCATCGCTATATCATCACATTGAGCTACTTTTGTCGGTTGGCTTGATCGAATGTGTGGGTAAACGCGGTGTTGGGCGCTGCGAGGAAAAGCTATACCGCACACCTGGTGCTGTGATGCGGTACGGCATTACACTTGGCGATTCTAGCTCATTCGATATTTATCGTCGATTGAGTGAATACCAGGCCCGTCAAGCGACCCGCGACTTTACCCGTGGTCTTCGGTCTAAGCATCTTGTTGATGCAGGATCACAGAAAAATATATGGATATTTCGCCTTGTTGGTGCCCCAGATGCTGACACCTTGGCAAAGATTAACCAGCACATTGAAGCAATAGCTGAGTTGTTTTGGAGTTCTGCCGGACAAGACAACCCATTGGTTGTTATGTCAGCAATTGTTGCTCCTGTGCCGCGTGCTGGTGAAGAAACACAATCGTGAATTCGACCGTCAGGCTGTTCCCACCTCAGAAATAGACAGCTCTTCGCGCATCGTTTCTCGCATGACAAACTTCTGAATTTTCCCCGTAACAGTCATGGGATATGTATCAACAAATTTAATATGGCGCGGCACTTTATAGTGGGCGATTTTGCCATTACAAAATGCGGTTACATCGTTTGCACTCAAAGACTTTTCGCCTGCTCGCAATATGATCCATGCGCAAACCTCTTCACCGAACTTATCGTCCGGAATACCGAAAACCTGTACATCCTGCACTGCTGGATGTGTATAGAGAAACTCTTCAATTTCACGCGGGTATATATTTTCGCCGCCGCGAATAATCATGTCTTTCAGTCGACCTGTAATGTTGGCGTATCCATCATCGTCCATAACAGCCAAATCGCCGGTGTGCATCCAGCCTGATGTGTCTATGGCCTCGTTAGTGCGATCAGTATCATTCCAGTATCCCAGCATTACGCTGTAGCCTCGCGTACATAGCTCGCCTTGCATGCCGCGATTTACAGTGCATCCTTGTTTGTCAACAATTTTAACTTCAACAAACGGATGAATTTGCCCAACAGTGCTGACACGTTTGCCGATTGGATCATCTTTTTTGCTTTGAAAGCTTACTGGTGCTGTCTCTGTCATGCCGTAAGCGATAGTTACCTCGCTCATGTGCATCTCGGTAATGACGCGTTTCATCACTTCAATCGGACAGGGTGACCCTGCCATTGCACCTGTGCGCAGGCTTGATAGATCAAATTCTTTAAACTGTGGGTGTTCGAGTTCGGCAATAAACATCGTGGGTACACCGTATAGTGCAGAGCATTGTTCTGCCTGAATGGCTTCAAGTACTGAAACTGGTTCAAATGCTTCGCCAGGAAAAACCATGCAAGCACCGTGTGTTACACAACCTAGAACACCCATAACCATACCAAAGCAATGATACAGCGGCACGGGTATGCAAAGTTTATCGTTGTGCGTAAAACTTTGGCGTTTAGCCACAAAGTAACCGTTGTTGAGAATACTGTGGTGGGACAGAGTTGCTCCTTTTGGAAAACCCGTTGTGCCAGAGGTGAACTGAATATTGATCGCGTCATCGGGCTGTAAAATAGTGGACAATTCAGATAGTTTGCGCTGTGCTGCAGGTGAAGGGTTTTCTGAAAGTGCGGCAAACTTTATAAAGCCAGCAGGTGGGTTATCACTGAGCGATATTGCGTGCTTCAGGTCCGGCAATTGTTTTGCGTGCCATTTTCCGGCTGGAGCAATTTCTATCTCTGGTGCTAGTTGTGTCAGCATGCCTGTGTAGTCAGAGCTTTTGAATTCACTTGCAAGTATCAGCGCCTTACACCCTACTTTGTTGAGTGCATATTCCAGTTCGGATAATCGGTAAGCAGGGTTGATGTTAACTAAAACAAGGCCAGCTTTTGCTGTCGCGAATTGTGTTAAAACCCATTCAGCACAGTTCGGTGCCCACAAACCAACACGGTCACCGGGGATTAACCCAAGATCAATGAGGCCTGCGGCCAATGTATCAGCTCTTTCGCGCAATTCATGATATGTCCAGCGTATATTCTGGTGCCTAACAATCAGGGCTTCACGGTCACCATGCTGGTCTGCTGTGGTATCAAGTGCATTGCCAATTGTTTGGTACAGAAGCGGTGTATCGCTTGTTCCTGCAACATAGCTGGGCATTGGTGTCATCTAGGGTGTCTCCTACCTGTCTATGACAAAAGAATAGGAGCGATATGGGCTTGCGTCGAACAGAAAATGTTTGCTTGCTTGAATATGGCAGAAATTGAAACGGTAATTGAGAGAAAACCGTTTCAATGTGCTTATTGGTAGGGTTATTTTTTCTTTGTCATTGTTTCTGTAATAAACACGGGCCATTCGTGTGCGGCTTGTGTCCCTCTGTTAAGGCGCATGGTCATTGTGATTTCGTCTTCACTGATTGCCCACTCTTCGGATACACGTGGACCGCTGCTACCATCGCCGCCGTATATGTAGCCACGAATCATCATCGTGCCATTTGATTTATCAAGATAGGCATCGCCAACTTTTCTGCCTACCGGAAGCTGGAAAACTGTCGTTTCTTCAAACTGTTTTGTGCGTGCATTGTAGTTAAAATAGGTCTCGAGGTCTCGTGCTTGTCCGTTTGCAGCTTCGCCTGCAAATATAGATTTCGTCGAACATTTTATATAGGTATCACGCAAGGTATAGGCGCATGAACGTGTACCGTTTGCCTTGTTGCCATTGGCGTAACTGGTTTCCAGTATCCATTCTCCCACAAGGAAATTCATATCTTGCAGAGATTGGTTTTCATGTGCTTCCTGTGCTGATGCATATGTTGACCCGATAAATACAGATGCTGTTGCGATCAATGCTGTCAGATTAATTCTCTTTTGTTTCATGATGACTGTTCCTGCAATAATGGAATTTATTACGACCACTGGCCGATGTGCCATGTGGCACATAAATTTCCTTAAGCGGGGCTTTGTTTAAAGTCCTCACGGTGACCTCAAGAAAACATCAAGAAATAGAATTGTTCGGAATTTAGTGGCAGACTGAATTGAAACAAATTTGTGTGACGCATAATTTATGAAATTCAAGGTTGGCGATTGGACTGCGATCGCAACAACAAATGAACTGGCGAAAGGACAAGAGTGTGTGCGCATAGAGGCGCGGGCAATGGATGTGCTTAAGCTATTGTATGAGAACCGCGGCGCGGTGGTATCGAAAAGTGAGCTGATTGATACAGTATGGAAGCTGCAGGTTGTAAGTGACCACTCTATAACAGTTGCTATCAGTAACCTGCGCCGTGCATTGAACGATGATCCCAAAAACCCGAAGTATATCGAGACGATACCTAAGCGGGGGTACCGCCTCCTTGATACTGGCCCCGAGAGAGATGATGTTGACAACGCGCTGGCGCAGCACGGAGCACCAGAAACAGAAAAAGGGGTTCCGTTCTTAATAAAGCAACATGTGCCGAAATGGTTGATGGCATTTGTTGTGTTGTGCCTGATGGCATTAGTGGTTTGGGTTAATTCCGTTTACGAGGCGCCAACTGATTCGCCTCAGTTATTTGTATTGGACACAGAAAACGCCACATCTGATCCAGTGTTAGACCCGCTTGCTGCAACCATTACAGAACTGACGCTCGATACTCTTTCGCAATCAGAAGACATTCAATTGGTTCGCTGGCGGTATGAGCCTGATGACAAGGCATTCTTGAATTATAATGATAATGCCTGGATTTTGACACCGAAACTAGTGGTAGGTGAACGTGGGCCATTGCTAACCATGCAGCTTAAAAGCCACATGACAAATCGAATTCAGTGGTCTACCACCCAGTCCGTGTCTTTGCGTCATTTTCGGCTTGCTGAAGCGACAGCAATGAAAGGTTTGGCAGCAGCACTTGGGTTGACAGTTTCCATAAACCAGCAACCAAGGTTCTCTGCTTTGGCAGAAGAAATGTATTGGCGTGCGCGGTATTTATGGAGTTTGCGACAACGTGACCCTGCAATCCGTGCACAGCAATTACTACTGGAAGTGCTCGAGATTGAGCCTAGTTTTGCACGTGCTCATACCGCACTTGCTGATCTTTATATCTATAAAACTGGCGGGTTTTTCTATGATGCTGAAGTTGATCCTCTTGCTAAAGCAAAGTGGCATATTGAACAAGCCGAACTGTTATCTCCTGCTTCGATCGATTTATTTTTGGCCAAGGCTCATTATGCCCTTTTTGTTAACGGAGAAGCACAGGAGGCCTTAGCCAGTTTGATAAGGGTTGTTGAGTTAGCGCCTAATAATGTCATTGCATGGGTTAGTTACGCCAATGCGCTTGCGTCCGTTGGTAAAATGGAAGACGCGGTAGAGGCAATAACGATTGCGCAGTCTGTTGACCCGATGGATCCTGCTTTGAGGCTGGATAAAGTCTGGATATTATTTTTGGCTGAACGATACGACGAAGCTATTGTTGCAGCAGATGATGCAACAGACCTCGGCATGTCTGGTGATCTATACCGCGGCCTTGTGTGGGGAGCTTCTGGTCAGTACCAAAAGTCTGTAGAGGCCTGGGTAAAACATTTCAAATCTACCACGCCGGCATCAGTACAATTGGCCGCACGTTACAAAAGTGCACTGGAAGCAGTTAATAACGGTGGTCATGCCGCGGCCTACAGCATTCTCGGAGAATTGGTTTCGCCTTCTTCGGCTATCATCAAAGCTATGCTGTATAGTTTAGCTGCTGACTATGAACAGGCACATGCTGTCCTTGAGCAAACAAAGACAGCCGAAAAAAACTGGGTAAAGCTATGGGCTCACCGCGTGCCAGTTTTAAGGCGCATGTATGGATATAATGCGAGTACAGAGTAAACAAGAAACTCACATGTGTACTGGCTTAATAGTTAGTCGGCAGATCTTCTTCAAGCATACACATGGTGAAAGAAAACGATAGCTCGCCTTCGTCTTCATCACGGTAAACAACGCCGATAAATTCATCGCCAAGCAACACTTCAACAGAGTCAGGCGCTTGTGGCCTTCTTACGAGGCGAAACGCGCTATTGTTAAACTTGCGCTGTAGATACGTCTGTACGCGTGCTGTTTCGTTTGGTGTCACCGGAAGCTCCTTGGGATCATGTGATTGCTATTGGTTTATCCAAGGCAGGCTATATATGGCAAGTAAAACTATTCTTTTTGTCTTTTTACTCTGTGTTTGTTTCTGATGGGCATTATATAGTAGGCTGTGATATATGAGCGATTGCAAGGAATGAAAGGCGACTGCACATGTCAGATGAAGATGATTTTGCTTACGCCAATGACCCCGAATTGATTGAACAATTTGTTAATTGGACAACAGAAGCCGTTGAAGAGCTGAAAACAATTGTTTCCAATCTGGCAGGTGATGAAGTCAGCACAGGTGATGCAGCTGTCCGCATCTATGATCTGGCGCATAACATTAAAGGTATGGGAAGTAGCTTTGATTTCCCTTTGATGACCGATGCTGGAAATTCATTGTGTGTTTACATAAAAAACCTGTCGGGTGATCAACCTGTTACCCAGCGTGTTGTGGACGCGCATGTGAAAGTTTTCGAAGTGGTGCTGACACACAAGATACAAGGCAGTGGCGGCGAAAAAGGCGATGCAATTCGTAAGCGATTGGCCGCGATTATCTCTGAAACATAGAGGCTTTGGCCAACAATCTCGTTTCAGGTATTAACCAGCAATAGATGGTTAATAGAATTTGTTAATTGCGCCTTGCAGTGCAGTATGCAGAGCCGAAAGCTGGAGGAGGTATGGCGTAATTTGCCACCTGAAGCTGACGCGCTTGTCCCTTCACGAAGTAGCTTGAAAGTTCACCATATCCCAGACCTTTTACCTGATGTTGCAGATTGGAATGGTCCGCTTGAGTGGATAGATATAGGTGCTGGTGTGGCTGAGCTTCTGTCTTCTGCTTCAGCACACAGTTAAATTGGATTACGTTGAAATCCTAGTCATCTATATCTGGCATTTTTATATAACTTGACCAGCGGTTGCGCCCATCCTTGTTTTCTAGAATGTTTTGCAACGCCGCTACAACGCGCCGCTCATAACGTTTGCCTGTTTCGGCTTGAAGAATGTCGATTGCTTTATCGAAACCAAGGCTTGCGCGGTGTGCCCGTGTTGATACGATTCCGACAAAATCATTCGCGACCGATAAAATACGTGCGCCAGGCTCAATATCTTCAGCCTTATGGCCGTTTGGCTCACCAGAGCCATCCCAATGTTCACGCATTTGGTTAAGTGTCGCGGCAACCGGGCCGGTAAATTCAATGCCAGATAGTAGATTATTGCCTCTGCGCATACTGTCGCGCACCATCAATAACTCATCGTCGGTCAAGGGTGTTTGCTTGGTCAAAATATCGATCGGTACAAATATCTTGCCCAGATTAACAAGTTGTCCGGCAATTTCCATCGTCTCGCATGTTTCTTCATCACAGCCCATTTCCTGAGCAATGGCCGCCGCAACATCTGCAACACGCTCAGAATGGTGCTTGCTCCAGGGGTCACGGGCATCGATGATTTGTGTCAGGGTGCCGATCAACTGATGGAACAAAGCTTCGGATCGTTCGTTTGCTGCTACGAGGTCTGTGATTTCCTGCATTACAAGCAGCACTTGTGCCGATGTGTCACCGCTGGACCGTAACGGCAAGATATCCGTTTTGAATAATCTGTCTTTTGCGATTGCAGTGCTGACCGAAGCAATAGAATCAGGTACCCCTGTTGCGGCGCGCTCAACCTTTCCTCGCAGCAATTCTGCTGTTTCATGATCGAAGATAGTGTCCAGTCGTCTGTTTTCCAGCTCTGTGGCTGGTAGTCCGGCGATTACACCCATTTGTTTGTTTACAAAACGAGCCTTCATGTCGGTATCCATCGCGGCAATTGCTGCTGGCTGATTGTCACTAACGGCGCGTAAAAATACGCTTAAGGACTCGTTTTGCCCAGATAGGGCGGCTTGTTCCTCAAATGACTTTGCAAGTCTGGTTGATACGCCGTGACGCCAGATAAGAATCATAGCGACCGTTAATGCTGTCGCGGCTAACAGTAGTGTAATAAAAAGACTGTTACGTTGTGCGTTGATGTCTGCAAATGCTTCACTTGTTTCGATAGTGCGCACCAGTATCCATGGTACTGGTGTCGATAATTCCCGCCCTGTTACAAGAACGCTGCGACCATCGTAGTTTGTATATTCTCCAAAGCCTCCCGGTGTTCGCGCGGCAAAACTGGCGGCTGGGTCCGTGCGTGCACTCCCAGTTTTTCCGCCGTGTTTTAGCGGAGAAATCGGTGTTACGATTTGCCCTTCGCCCGCTATAACCAGATAGTTTTCGGCTGTGGCGCTATAGTCACCAGGTTGAACAAGGGTCACTAAGAAGTCTTGGTCTAAAGGACGGGCTCCTACAAGCCACGCAGATACATCTAGGTTATTTTCGGCCATGGTGATCGGTGTGCCGACCAGCATTAATGGCGTTTTGTCTGCAAGAGTAGGGCCTAGTTTTACAAAAGACCGTGCTCCAGTAAGGCTTAGCTCTTCAGGTCGCAGCATTGGCATGCCGGCAGATGCAACGAGTATACGCCCTTCGCTATTTACAACAGCAAGGCCAGCCCTGTTGGGCCTTTTAACGTTTGCAGCAACAGTATCTATTGCGCTTTTTTCATGAAAACCGGCGGTCTCTGCCTCGGCAGATAATAAGGAAAAAATATAGCCGTGTTGTGCCTCGGTGCTGTTGGGATCGTTTGCTGCAATGATAGTGTTGGCATAAAGTTGAATGGATGCATCACCTGCAATCTCTTCTACGCTGTTTAAATGTCTGTTGAGCCATTCTGAAACTTCTGCAGTGCGACTATCTGCGATCAGACTCATGCGGGCTTGCCAGTTCTCCAAGCCTTTTTCAGTCTCACCGTCTACAAACTTAAAAATTAAAAAAACGACTAACGATATCACTATAGCAATACCAATAAACGGCATTGCGAGATTGCGAAATGAGATAGCAGGCTGTGACATCGTCTTTCCTTGGGTTACTTACTTAATCAGCTGTTCATGTGCATATGTCACATTTACGATAGGCGCCGAGTTTTGCTTGCCGAATGTTAGGGCGCTATTTACATTTTGTCACCATAATCACGGAAAGATTAACCTGACATAAAAACGCTTAATATTAGGTTATGTTTTCCTGTCGCGTTAAGCGAGACCAATAAATAAGAGAATTCAGAATATCATGCCACGACACATGCGCTTTTTGTTGATTTCACTTTGTTTGCTAGCGGGGTTTTATCCTGTGGGGGCTCAGCAGGCGGGCTTGTTTGGTAGCCGTGAAATTCGTTCAACCAATATGAATTCTTTTGACAAATGGACAGAGCTTTGGCGCAGGCACAATTTGCAGCGAACACAGAACGAGCAAGCGCGTTCACCGGCACGTATGTCGGCTGAAGAAAACTGCCGCGGCCGCAACCGCGTTATATGCAACCGCGATGCTTGGGAAAGCTTTATTGCTGAACAAAATACGGCTATTTCCAGCGAAGCCTCTGCGCAACAGGATTATACACCTGTCACGCCCGAGCTGCTTTCAGCTGTAAATGTCTATATGAACCGTACAACTTATGTTGTTGATCCAGTAAACTGGGGCATTCCTGATTATTGGGCCACACCGGACGAGTTTTTTATGAAGGACGGTGACTGTGAGGACTATGCAATCAGCAAATATATTACGTTAAAAAGGCTTGGTGTTGACCCGTCTTTAATGCGTGTCGTTGTATTGCAGGATGAAAACCTACGCGTTGCACATGCAGTGCTTGCTGTATTTTATAATGGTACATTTTACATTCTGGATAATCAGGTGGACGGGGTTTTGCCACACGAAAAAATTCTTCACTACCGTCCCGTATATTCCATCAATGAATCCGCTTGGTGGTTACATCAGGTACGCCGTTTCTTACGGTAAAAATAACTGGAATGCCATTATTGCGGCGACCGTTTAGCCAAAATACGTTGCAGTGTACGACGGTGCATATTGAGACGGCGAGCTGTCTCCGATACATTGCGGTCACAAAGCTCATACACTCTCTGGATATGTTCCCATTTTACGCGATCAGCAGACATCGGGTTTTCTGGTGGCTGCGGTTTCTCGCCTTCTTCGGTCAGCAATGCCTTTACGATTTCGTCTGGGTCAGCAGGCTTTGCCAGAAAGTCGACTGCCCCTGCTTTTACCGCAGCAACAGCACTGGCTAGATTGCCGTATCCGGTCAAAATAATGATCCTTACATCTGGGCGTAGATGGCGTAATGTTGGTACTAAATCAAGGCCATTGCCGTCTGTCAGTTTCATGTCAAGCACGGCATAACGGGGACGGTGTTCTGCCGCCATCAAACCGGCAAGTTCAACACTTTCTGCTGCAACAACATTAAATCCACGCCGCTCCATGCTAAGCGTGAGGCGTGTTCTGAAGGCTTTATCATCTTCAACGATGAGTAATTTATCATCAGGGTTAATAGATGTTGAGTTCTGCATGATAGGTCCTTCGGTTTATCAGTTTACGTGCAGTTGCGTCTGTGAGGGCTGTCTGTCAGCGGCTTCTGGCCAGCGGATACATGCGCGCGCACCGTTAGTATCAGACGCTGAAAAAGTGAGTGAAGCGCCAACGCGTTCCAATAGTGATTTTGCTATAAAAAGTCCTAAGCCCATACCACCATCACGGCCGGGGGTTAGGCTTCGTGTTGTAACGTATGGTTCGCCCAGTCGTTTGATGATTTGAGGGTCAAAGCCTGGCCCATCATCATCAATTGTTACAATAAGTTCATTGTCAGCAGTATGTGCAGAAATGATAACGCCTGTGCGCGCAAAACCTGCCGCGTTCTCAATAATACTGCGGGTAGCATGAATGATTTCAGGAGCGCGGGTAATTTCAAATTCTGCTGATGGATCAATATCGAAATGAAGATCAACACCGCGGTTTTCATGCGGCCCAGCGGCTTCATGCAATACTGCGGCAACAGACATTGTAATAAAATGACCGCCGTCTCCTGCCGTTTTATGGTCGCGCAATTCTGAAAGGATATCTCTGCAGCGTGTTACTTCATCCAAAATAAGCTGCAGATCAGCACGCGCGTTTTCGTCGCCGTCCCATGTTTCCAGCAGTTCTTTTGCAGCAAGCATGATTGTACCCATAGGTGTGCCAAGCTCGTGAGCCGCCGCTGCCGCCAATGCGCCAATTGCAGCAAGTCTTTGTTCTTGCTCAAGCGCAAACTGGGTGGCGGCAAGCGCTCGTGCGCGCAGTCTGCCCTCGCGACCAACGCGCGCCATATATATGGCCAGGAAAATAAGCGTGAAGCATAAGCTTATCCAAAGCGCCGCTCTGAATAGCGGCGAGACAACTGGCGGCTCACCGTCCCATGGAAGCGGGAACGGCGTATATGCGAGTGCTGTTACAAGCGCAATTGAAAGCCCAATAAGGCCATAAGTTGTTGTGCGGGTCAGCATGGTTGCAGATACAGTGGTTGGCACAAGCATTAAGACTGAAAATGGATTGGCCAGTCCACCTGTTACAAACAGAAGTGCAGCCAAATGAATCAGGTCGAAAGCAAGATGCGCACTTGCTTGTTTGTTGCTTAACCGCCGGTTACCGTCGCGCTGTAATGTCGCCCAAACATTTAACAGGCCGGAAGCAAGAACCAGTGGCACCGTTATTTCTGGCATGACATCAAAGCCAAGCCCAAAACCTACGAGAGCCAACGCAAAAAGCTGACCAGCCAGCCCTAACCACCGAATAGTAATGATTGTATGTAACTGGACACCGCTTTCCGGACCAAAGTCAGGATAGATTTCATTAATACTCTTTTGCGACGTGTACGGCATTATGGATCATTATATCCAATTGGTAAGTTGATCGTGTCAGAAACCCTTTTACATGGTCAAAAGCAATCAGTGTGACAATTAGCGCAGTGTATTAGTGTTTTTATTGAGCCGAAATCTAGAATTGAGATTTAATATGTTGCACCGGCATCCTGAAGCAGCCTTATGAAGCGCCTAGATTTGCTCAGTTTTGCGTATTCCAGTGCTGTTTTCCCTGTTAGATCCTGAACGTTCGGGTCGGCACCAGCTTCGATCAATGCCTGCGCTGTTTTAAATTTACGCCCCCTTACGGCTTTCATCAATGCGGTTTCCTGACCAATGTCAGCGCGGTTAGGGTCAGCGTTGTAGGTTAATAGTAGTTTTACTGCGTTTGTGTCGCCAGCTGTAGACCGGATCATCAAGGCCGTTTCACCGCGCAACCGGTCACCAAGATTAACATTTGCACCGCCATCCAGCAGCGCTTTAATGATAGCGATATTGCCTGTTTGTGCCGCGAGAACAATAGCTGGCATACCATCGCTGCGCCTGCGTGTATCCGGAGACACGCCTTTTTGGAGCGTGTTGTTCAGATCCTGCACTTCTTGGCGGTCAATTGCTTTTAATAAATCGTATTGAGGCGATTGTGCCGATACAGAAAAGCTAATCAGTAAGGCAGAAATCACGACCATGATTTGAGACAGAAAACGTGTAATGAAAGTCATTGTTACTCCGAGCAATTAACAAGCCGATGATATATGCGGCGTTTTGTTCATTCATCATATGCTCCTTTTTGTCGCAGGAGCCGTGACAAAGCACTAGCATATTTCTATAACGAAGGCCGTATCACAAGTGTAAATGGCGTTGCCGTCACGGCAGGTAGATCAAATTTTGGAGAGATGTGATGAAAATGGTGCGTTTTGCGCTCTGGATTGTTGTCGCGTTAGTGCTTGTTGGCGTTGGTAGCCGTTTTTTTCTGCAAAACGACGGGCCTGCTTTAACAAGCGGACCTGGTGGCAATTTTACATTGACATCTCATACTGGTGAAGTTGTTTCCAATACCGATTTTGATAACCAGTATATGTTGATTTATTTCGGTTATAGCTTTTGCCCTGATGTTTGTCCGCTGGATTTGCAGAAGATGTCAGTAGCTTTATACCAGCTTGAAGAAGAGGGGTATGACACCACGCCCATTCAACCTATTTTCATTACTATAGACCCTGAGCGTGACACGGTGGAGGAGTTAGCGAGCTTTATGCCTGATTTCCACCCTCGCCTTATTGGTTTAACAGGAACTCCTGCTGAAATTGCTGATGTTGCACGTAAATATAAAGTATATTACGCCAAACGCGAACAGCCGGGCACAGATAGCTACTTGATGGATCATCAGGCGTATCAATTTGTCATGGGCCCGGGCGGCGAGTTTTTGCGGATATTTTCTTCGCGGGATAAACCGCAAGACATAGCTGCTGCTTTCGGATCTATTTTAGAAAAGCGTTAAACCAACAGATACAGGGCCTGATCAAACCATGGGTTTTTGGGAAGAAAAATCACTAACCGAGATGAATCGCACTGAGTGGGAAAGCCTGTGTGACGGATGTGGTAAATGCTGTTTGCATAAGCTGGAAGATGATGAGACCGGCGAAATTCATTACACAGACGTCGCTTGTCGGTTTTTGGATCCTGAAACCATCAAATGCGGTAAATATCTGACGCGGCAACGGTACGTCGGCAATTGCGTAGTCATGAGTGTTGATCTGCTTGATAAACTGCCATGGATGCCAAGTACGTGCGCATACAGATTGTTGTATGAAGGCAAGCCACTGTATGACTGGCACCCGCTTGTCAGCGGTGACCCAGACAGTGTTCATAAGGCGAGGCAATCGGCTAAAGGGCGCAGTATTGACGAACGAATTGCCGGTGATTTTGAAGACCATCTAGTCGAATGGCCAGCATAATGACGGCTGTTGATCGCAGCTTAAATTATGTGAATATTTCCGGTGAGCAGGTACCTTTATCTCTGCGGCGCAATGCCCGGGCCAAACGGATGATTTTAAGGGTTGATCGTTTATCTGGTGATATAAAGGTTACCTTGCCCCCACGTGCTTCACAAAAAGCAGTTCGTGACTTCATAGCGCAACATATTGGCTGGATTGAGCGTGAGCGTAGTAAACAAAATGCAGCTTTAGTTATCGCTAATGGCATGCTTATGCCGTTTATGGGTGCGCAAAGCCAGCTGGTTTTTTCTGGTGTGCCACCGCGCAAGATCAGTGTGGAGAACGAACAAATTGTTGTTGGTGGTCCTATCGATCAGGCTCCGGCCCGCCTTGAGCGTTGGTTGCGTGCGGAAGCAAAACGCGTGCTTACTACAGATGCAAGGGACTATGCTGACCAATTGGGGGTAACATTTCAGCGTATCAGTATCGGAGATATGAAAACGCGGTGGGGGAGCTGTTCCAGCAAGGGAACGCTCAAGTTCAGTTGGCGGCTTGTGCTGGCTCCAGAAATGGTGCGGCGATATGTTGCTGCACATGAAGTGGCGCATTTGTTGGAGATGAATCATTCAGAGCGGTTTTGGCAACATGTGGCAAAGTGTATGCCCGACTTTGCTTCGCATCGTCGCTGGTTAAAGAAGGAAGGTAGCCAATTGATGGATTTGCAATTTAAGAATCTGATTGATGGATCATTAAATTATTGAAATATGTAGATAATGTTTTCAATGGAAACCCTGTGTAGGCCCTATGATTTGAAAATCCTATTTTATAACCCGCGGAGCATAAACTATGAAACTTAGCTTGTGTTTGTGTCCAAATTACTTCCCTGATGACCCCATTAAGGATGATTTAGGTGGTAATCGGGGAACCTAAGTGTGATACGCTGGGAAAAAGCGGCTTTCGTTAGCTATGCATGCAGCAAGGTTGACCTTTGGAATTTTTGGAAATTAACGCGGCAATAATATGAACCTTTTAGTTTTTATGACTTATATGTCCTATTTGATTTGTACGGTTTTTATCGCCATGGGCATACCACTGGCGCTGGATAAGGTGGCACCCAATCACTGGTATGGCTTTAGAACACAACGGACCTTGGAGAGTGTTGAGGTTTGGTATTCTGTAAACAACATAGGCGGCAAATCGTTTATAGTCGCAGGTATAATATCAGCGATAATAGTGTTTATGTTGCAAAGATACTGGAGTGCGGATTTGTCAGTTAAAGCATATGTAATCTTCAGTATACCAATTGTACTTGGACTTGCTGGTATAGTATATGCTTTTAAAGTGGGATGACATTCGCAAGCTTTTCCAAGTGTAGTTATAAAAACTGCTGATTTTAAGTCGCCTATCAGTAGTTTCTCAGTCACTGTAATTTTTGACTCATGGAAACTTGATCATAAGCCTCAAATAATCTAAACGCAAAATCTACTAGGAGAGCGCTTTTAATGTTTAGTTGCGAGAGCAGGATTTGAATCTACGGCCTTCAGATTAAGAGCCTGAGCCCCCAAACAATCGACTGAGGAAGCTTCTTTTCTTCTTTTTCTGGGCCGTTTGAATTTGTTCTACTGGCTGTTCATCGTATGTGGCTTGGCTGGCGGCGGCACTGTATATGCCGGCATCAGCAAGTAGTGGCCTCACAGGTTGCGCGGCGCTCGCTTCAACCATGAAATCATGCCATATGCGCGCAGGTAGTCCGCCACCTGTAACATTTTTCATGGGATCGCCATTGTCATTGCCGACCCAGACAATCGCTGTGATGTCACTGGTGAAACCTGCAAATACAGCGTCGCGGCTGTCTTGTGATGTGCCTGATTTGCCTGCTGCTGGCCTGTCAATTGCTGCATTGCGACCAGAGCCCCAAAGAACAACGCTTGCCATCATGTCTGTCATGTCTTTAATCACCGGATATGTCACAACGGCGCGCGGTATTTGGGGCCTTCGCCGATACAGTACTTCGCCTTCCAAAGTTGATATCTCAACGATGCTGTATGGCTTGGCCAAATGCCCACCATTTGCAACTGTGGCGTAACTGCCGGCCAGGTCGATCAATTTCACTTCTTCGGTTCCGAGCGGTAGGCTCGGTACGGGGCTGACATTGGTGGAAATGCCGAGGCGACGAGCTACTTCAGCGCTTTTTTCCCGACCAATGTTTTCGGAAATTTGTACAGCTACAGTGTTGATTGAGCGTGCGAAGGCCTCTTGTGCACTCATTTCGCCGTTAAATTTCTTGGTATAGTTCTGTGGTGCCCAGTCACCGACGACAGTGGGGCGATCATTAAACCGGTCCGCCGGTTTAATACCAGACTCTAAGGCGGCAAGATAAGTAAAGAGCTTGAATGCTGAACCTGGTTGCCGTTCTGCTTGAGTGACCCGGTTATATTGGCTTTGGCCATAATTGCGGCCACCAACCATGGCACGAACTGCACCATCAAGGTCGATTGCAACCAGCGCGCCCTGATTGGCATTTTGCCTCTGGCCTTCTCCGCTTAAACCTCGTTCAACAGCAAGAGCGGCTGCGCGCTGCAGGCTCGGGTCCAGTGTTGTGTATATGACAAATGATTTCCCGTGTGCATTGGGAACAAGGCGGCGCGCTTCACTTTCTGCCCAGTCGGTATAGTAACGCACATTGCGCCCTGCAATTGCCGTTTTGATAGCGGGCGGCTCGGTCCTGATTTTTTGTTCTGCTTCACTACTCAGTAGTTCGGCGTCTACCATTGCGCCGAGCACTACCTTTGCACGCTTCCATGCGCCTTCAGGGTTTATGTGTGGTGCTAACCGTGAGGGGGCTTTTACAAGGCCTGCGATAAGAGCTGATTCTGCAATTGAGAGGTTTGTGGCGGCATGCCCGAAGAATTTGCGTGACGCTGCATCAATGCCGTATGTCCCGCCGCCAAAATAGACGCGGTTAAGATACAGCGTGAGAATTTGTTCTTTTGTGAATTTTTGTTCGATCCAGAGCGCAAGCAGTAATTCCTGTGCTTTTCGTTTGATCGTGCGCTCATTCGATAAAAACAGGTTTTTTGCCAGTTGTTGTGTGATCGTGCTGCCGCCAGCCCTTACACCGCCAGCTCTGATATTTGATAACACTGCGCGGGCAAGGCCGCGAACGTCGATGCCGCCATGCTCAAAGAAGTGACGGTCCTCGACGGCAGTGAATGCATTGATTAAAGACTGAGGTGTCGCGCGAAAGGATATCCAATCGCCGTAAATCGGACCTGTGCGTACCAGTGTAGCTCCGTTTGCGGCCTTAACGACAACGGCTGTATCATTAATGCCTGGTGCCGGCAGGTTCTCCAGGTCAGGCATATCAAGCGATAGCACAGCGATTAATATAACGCCGAGAATAACACCCCAAACACCTGCAACAGCACTGCCGTATGCAAGGCGGTAGAAAAGTGACCTTTTTTCTTGGGACGCAGATGTAGATTTGTTCACCGCAGAATTACCTCGCGGTGGTGATTTCTTTTGTTTGCGCTGTTGCGCTTTTTTATTTTTTGAAGGAGTCAAAAACCTTGGCCAAATAACTTTTTACGCTGCTAGATCAGTGTGTCTCTGTCGTGTATCTCTATCATGATATGTAATTACGGCAAAGTTTGGATGACAAATATAGCCTATTTATTTAAATGTTAAATCATGGTTTATTTATTACCGAACGTTTGGTAGTAAATAAACCATGAGGTAATTTATGGCGCGACCAGCAAAACATCGTCGTGATATTTTACTCGAAAAACTGTCAGGTATTTTTCGACTCTACGGCTATGACGGGGCAAGCATGTCTGTTCTGTCCTCAGCGTCCGGTTTGTCGAAGGCCAGTCTCTACCATCATTTTCCGGGCGGCAAACAAGAGATGGCTGAAAAAGTGCTAGGCGAAGAAGGGAAGCGCCTTCAAAGGTTGGTTTTGGAGCCTTTCGATGCACATTTGCGTGCGAGCAATGCGCTTATAAACAGTCTTCAGGGCGTGGGACAGTTCTACGATGGGGACCAGCCATCCTGCTTAATGAACAGTGTTATGCATGGCACTGGTGTCGCTCTTTTTGGGCAGGGTATCGAAAGCGTGGTTTCTGCATGGTTGCGCCGTTATGCTGATGCTTACACAGAAATATGTGGTGATCGTCTGGAAGGTGATGAATGGGCTGCATATGCGCTTGAACGTATTCAGGGCGCCCTAATTTTGTCTCGCGTGAAAAGCGAGCGAAAATTCTTGATGCGATGCCTTGACGAGTTACAGGGTGATGTTGCTATTGTCGCTGCGGCGTAAAGCAGCTCGTACTTTATAGCTAATTGCGATCCAAAGCGTGGCTTTCAGTTAATATATTTATTCGATTTTCTCGTCTTTATCCTTGACCTTTATGTCCTGACACACCAAATGTCTTTCAAATTATGAAGGATTTAGTCATGTTTGTTGAAACCGAGCACACACCCAACCCAGACACGTTGAAATTTCTGCCTGGTCAGGTTCTCCTTGAAGCTGGCACTGCAAACTTTCCCGATGCTGATGCGGCTCAGGCTTCTCCGTTAGCTATGGCAATGTTTGGCTTACCAAGTGTGACAGGTGTTTTCATTGGATATGATTTTATTACAATCACGAAATCAACAGAAGAAGACTGGGATGCGGTTAAGCCGAATGTGTTGGCTGGCTTGATGCAGTTTTTTGCTTCCGGTGCACCCGTTCTAACTATTACTGATCAAGCCAATGTCATGGCTGTGGACGACAGTGGTGAAGATGCAGATATCGTTGAGCAAATTAAAACACTTCTTGATGAAAAAGTGCGCCCTGCTGTGGCGGGTGATGGCGGCGACATTGTTTATCGCGGCTTCAAGGAAGGTGTTGTTTATCTGCAGATGCAGGGTGCTTGTTCTGGCTGTCCAAGTTCAACAATTACATTGAAGCATGGTATTGAAAATCTTCTAAAATACTATGTACCAGAAGTTGTTGATGTGCAGGCTGTTGAATAACTTGGTGTGCTGAATGGCTCAGTCCAGACGGCCGCCAGCTAAGTAAAAAAACTGTCCCAACCAATACCAACGGCCATTACCCGCTGGTAATGTGCAGTTTATACGGCTGCGTCCTCGTGGAAACGGTGGATCAAACCGTACCTCCATGCGTGTTTGTCCAATTGTGATCAGTTCTGCGGGTGCGCCAAGGTGACTTGGATAACATGCCATTGCGCCGAGCCCTGTCACTGATCCATCAACGGTAAAGCCGAATACCGGCGGGTTAGCTGCGTCGCTTAACACTGGAGAGGCAGGTGTAATGTCTTCAACCGGCAGTGCAAGCGCGTTGGTGATAAGGCGAAATCTGTCAATGTTGCCAAAGCGTTCGTTAACAGGAAAACGTGGCAGAACGTATGGGTCACTCCAGTGTGCGGCTGGGCCAGAATATTGAGCAAAACCCGCCACAAAACCCAGCTCCTCAATCGCATCGCGCAATGCAGGGCTATACTCTCCGTATGGATAGGCAAACATATCAGGCACAAAGCCAAGTTCTGTTTGAAAGCGACCACTGGCGCGGCGCATATCTGCAAGCGCTGCGTCAAGGCCTGCATGGATCATGTGCAGGTGACTTGCCGTATGGTGTGCTATTTCGACACCTTCATCCCGCAGCGCACGGATGTCATCCCACGACATATAATTGGGATTATTTTCATCAATTGGATCTGTGGACACAAACAGTGTCATAGGTAAGCCTGCCGCCTTTAGGCGAGGCCATGCTTCATCGAATACCGACTTGTATGCATCATCAACAGTGATGGCAACGGTGCGCTCAGGTAGCGGCTCTTTATTCTTCAAGCTTTGAACAATCGCTGAAAGTGGCAAGACATTATAGTTCCCTGAGGTTAAATGCGCGATCTGGGTTTCAAACTGATCTAGTCGAATGTTCGTGGTCGGGAGGGTATCTTCGCCGAATCTATGATATAATAAAACAACAGCAGATTTATCTTCAGCGATTGCTGGGCTGAGTGTGCTTGTGAAAAGCAACAGCGTGGCAACCAAATGATAAATATACTTATGAAACATCTATAACTCTCACAAATTGAAGCTCAAGCTTGCCTTGTTTGTCGTGAACTGGCAAGACGAGCAAAATATTTTATACTTTCACGCACACATCATGAACCATTGTTGTGCAGTAAGAAAATGGAGCATTTATGGCAGATTTTCCATATACAACGCCGCTGGATAAGGCTGCGCTTGACCAGTTATTCACTGAAGCGCGAACAATTAATGCATGGCGCGATACGCCCGTGTCTGACCAACAGTTGCAACACTTGTATGACCTGACAAAAATGGGCCCCACGAGTGCGAATTGCAGCCCTGCACGTTTTTACTTTGTGAAAAGTGAAGAAGCGAAGCTTAAGCTTAAGCCGCTTTTAATGGCAGGTAATGATGAAAAGATGATGCAAGCGCCGGTGACAGTTATCATTGCTAACGATATGGCATTCGCCGACAAAATACCTGAACTGTTTCCTCATAACCCTGATGCCAAGAATTGGTTCGCAGACTCTGGTGTTGCTGCTGAAACAGCAATGCGTAATGGTACATTACAGGGCGGCTATCTGATGCTTGCGGCGCGCAGTATTGGTTTGCACTGTGGCCCGATGTCAGGGTTTGATGCTGCGGGTGTTGATGCAGCGTTTTTTGCAGGTACCCAGTATCGTTCTAATTTCATTTGCACACTTGGGTACGGGAAGACGGAAGATATTTTCCCTCGCAGTCCGCGGCTCAGTTTTGCTGATGCTGCAAAGATACTTTGAGTGAGTGATGCATGATCATTCAGTTTTCTGAAATTTTGAAAAGCGTCAACACATGCTGCTAGCCATTGATACCAGCGAACAGACGTGTAGTGCGGCCTTGGTCGATATTGGGGACCGGGTGGTTTCAAAACGCTCGGAAAACATTGGCCGTGGGCATGCGGAACGTTTGCTACCATTAATCGGCGAGATATTAGCTGAAACTGGCTCTAGTTATAACGATATCAAACGCCTTGCTGTTACGACAGGTCCAGGTACCTTCACTGGACTGCGGGTGGGTTTATCTGCTGCGCGTGGTATTGCACTTGCTAACAAGATCGCGTGCATTGGTTTGTCAGGTTTGCAGGTGTTGGCGGCTCAAGCGCAAAATAGTGCGGGCTGCATGGGTGAGCATATACATGCTGTGATAACGGGTCGCGGTGGTCAGGTTTTTCATCAAGCGTTTAAGGGTGTTGATGAGCAAGGTATGCCGCAACCCATAATGCAACCAGTTAATCAAGATGCCGATATTGTTGCGGGCCATATGAAAACATTGCCAGGGCTTGTAATAGGGAGCGGCCGTGCTGTGCTTGTGCAAGCCGGTTTCGAAGATGTTTTAAGTGGTGTTACATTGGAAAATACATCAGTTATTGATCCTGCGCAGCTAGGGCTAATGGCTTGGTCATTGAACCCTGAGAATTATAGGCCCGAACCGCTTTATCTGCGTGATGCAGACGCCAAAAAAGCTGTTCCTATTCTTCCTGTCAATTCTGCTCGTTAAAACATGTGTGTTGTAGAAAAAAGCGATGTAGATGTTCATGTGGTGTCACTCGCCGCGGAAGGAACGGGCTCTGCGCCTATCGCCATGCGAGAGCCTACAGCAAGTTTTTTTGAGGCACTTTCAGGCATACACAAAGATGCTTTTGCAGCTTTAGATGAAGAGGGCTGGTCAGGGTCTTCGATTGAAGACTTGTATAATCATGAAGGGGTTAGTTTCTTTATTGCCGCTATTGGTGATGCGCCAAAAGCCTTTGCTATTGTGCGAGCAGTGGCAGGCGAAGCGGAATTGTTGACCATCGCAACCAACCCTCAGGCGCAAAATAAAGGTCTGTCCGTTGTGATTTTGAATAAAATAATCGCTCACTTAAAGCGTGGTAGGATTGACCGTTTATTTTTGGAAGTGAGGTCTGACAATGCGCCCGCATTAGGCCTTTATAAGAAAGCTGGTTTTAAAAATATGGGTGTGCGCAAAAACTATTATAAAACAAGGGCTGGTGTGCTTTTTGACGCATGCACACTTGTTAAAAATATCCGTTAGGATATTATTTTTTAACCTGTACAGATATAATTATGACCCGCGGTTCATGAGAGTTGTCATCGTCTCTCTCGAAATCATGATGAGTATTTTTTCTGGTTGCAACGAGATGGCCAAGACTTTTGACTGACCTTACAAGTGGTTCATTAGCCTTGGTGTTGTCAAAAACTACTGTAAATTCAGCATTATCAGGCAATTGGTCAGCATGTATTCTCAATTTCACAAATGCCATGGGGCAGTAAACACCCCGAAGGTCCAAGTCTATTTCTGAGAAATTTGGCTGCATGTTATCATTCATTAGTTGGGTGAAGTCCCGTTTATAGATGTCAAAGTATGATCAAGTCACCTGTGTTTCAATAATTTTGCTGCCTTGCGTCGCGCATATTAGCAGTAACTTATCTCAAGCGTCTCAATATGTGTTCAGCCTTTATCTTGACAGGTTGAAATTAAAGATAGCGAAACACGGCACTTTGATGCTTGCTGTTCTTGCGCTTCAGTGCGGTCTGTGCCATTGTCATGGCATCATTATTTCGAGCAAATAACTGTACAAACCATATTCAGGAGCACGTGTACAATATGCCCACGCAGCAACCAGACATAGAAGCGCTTTGCCTTGAAAAAGGCATGAGAATGACTGACCAGCGACGGGTGATTGCCAAGGTGTTAACTGACGCTACGGATCACCCTGACGTGGAAGAGGTGTATCGGCGTTCAACAGTTGTGGATAGCGGTATTAGTATTGCCACAGTATATCGTACGGTTCGCCTGTTTGAGGAAGCAGGTATTCTGGAGAGACACGATTTTCGTGATGGGCGCTCCAGGTATGAGCCTGCAACCGAAGACCATCATGATCATTTGATTAATGTTGAAACCGGTGAAGTACTTGAGTTTCACAATGATGAAATAGAAAAATTGCAAGAAGAGATCGCGAAGCGTATGGGGTTCAAGCTCGTCGATCACCGCATGGAACTGTATGGTATCCCCATTGAAAAAGATAAGTGACCCAAATACTGACGCTTCATCGCCGGTTGAATACGGCGGATTAAAGTCTAATCTTAGGGCAGAAGGTTGGTCTGCACTGGGTATTGGTCGTGTTGCGGCTATTATGACGGCGTCTGTTCCTCTTATTTCTGTACAATATGTAATGGCGCGTTTCTCCAAGCGGTTTTGGTGGCCTATTGCTGGCCTATGGCATCGCACGATGTGTCGTATTCTTGGTATCGACGTGCGCCTTGTTGGTGCTCCTGCAACGGACGGTGTTACTTTGTATGCAGCCAACCATATCTCATGGCTCGACATTATTGTGCTGGGTGGTCAGTTGAAAAATGCCAGCTTCATTGCAAAATCCGAAGTAGCAGGCTGGGGATTGCTCGGCACACTATGTGGTCTTCATAAAACTGTTTTTGTTAATCGTGCGCGCAGAACAGACAGTGCGCGCCAGCGTGATGAACTTGCAGGCCGTATCGCTGAAGGGCATAGTTTGATTTTGTTCCCTGAAGGTACGAATACAAGCGGTATTGATGTGGCGCCTTTCAAGTCGGCTCTTTTTTCTGTTGCCGAGCGCGCAGATGAAGTGTCTGAGGCGCCGTTTAAGATACAGCCAATTACGGTTGCGTATATTGAAGTTAATGACATGCCTCTGGTGCGCAGTCAGAAGCCTTGGGTCGCATGGCTTGGCGATGTGGAGCTTTTCAGCCACCTGCGGCAATTCACGGGCCGGGCCAAAACGGCAGTTACAATTGAATTTCATGAGCCTGTAACGCTCTCAGAGGCTGGTTCCCGAAAAGAACTGGCGCAGTATTGTGAAGCACGCGTTAAAGAAGGCTTGGAGCGTGCGCATCGTGCAGAACTTAGATTTGGCCCGCGTGAGCTTCTACGCTCGGCTCCTTCACCAGAAGCAGGTTAGCTCTCTGTTTTGTGTTGGCTACGCTTGACTCTTGCGCAGGCGGTGCTAGTGTCCGGCACCTTTTTCAGGGTGTGTAAAACCTGTTTAGAAATGCCTATTATAAAGAGCAAGGACTGACCGTGAGTAAAAAAGTTTTCATTAAGACCTATGGGTGTCAAATGAATGTCTATGATTCAAAACGCATGGCAGACGTTTTGAAGCCGCACGGTTACAGTGTTTCAGAATCGTCAGATGATGCTGACTTGGTCATTTTGAACACCTGTCACATTCGCGAAAAAGCTGCCGAAAAGGTATATTCTGAGATTGGTCGTTTGAAGCAGATTAAAACGGCTAAAGCTGCTCAGGGTAATGACATGTACATTGCTGTCGCGGGCTGCGTTGCACAGGCTGAGGGGCCTGAGATGATGCGCCGGGCGCCAACCATTGATATGGTTTTGGGGCCGCAAACTTATCACCGCCTGCCGGACATGCTTAAAACGGCTGGTGAGCAGCGTGCGGCAGGACGCAACAGTGCGCGAGTTTTGGATACAGAGTTTCCAACAGAAACCAAGTTTGATCATTTGCCGGAAGAAAGCGCCTACAGTGGGCCTGCGGCATTTCTGACTGTTCAGGAAGGGTGCGATAAATTCTGTACTTTCTGTGTGGTGCCGTACACGCGCGGTGCAGAATATAGTCGCCCAATTGCAGATATTGTTGAAGAAGCAAAACGATTGGTCGCTTCTGGTGTGGTCGAAATCACATTGCTAGGCCAAAATGTAAACGCATATCACGGCGCACTTGCTGACGGTGGCACGGCTAACCTCGGTGATCTTATTCACGCGCTTGATCAAATCGAAGGACTTGGTCGTATCCGTTATACTACCTCGCATCCGCGCGATATGGATGATACGCTTATCAATGCCCACAGGGATGTTGCATCGTGCATGCCTTATTTGCATTTGCCGGTGCAAAGTGGCTCCAATGCTATTCTTGATGCCATGAACCGCAAACATACACGCGAGAGTTATTTCGATATCATTGACCGTTTGCGTGCTGCACGGCCTGATATTGCTTTATCATCTGACTTTATTGTCGGGTTCCCGGGTGAAACCGACCAAGATTTTGAAGACACGCTTGATCTGGTCCGCCGCGTTAAATATGCGCAGGCATATAGCTTTAAATACAGTCCGCGCCCCGGCACACCTGCTTCAGTGATTGAACAACAAGTAGACGAAAGCGTTAAGTCTGAACGGCTTGCTCGCTTGCAGGCGCTTTTGAATGAGCACCAACTTGAGTTCAACACTAATTCTATTGGTCGTGAAATGGACATTTTGCTAGAGCGTGAAGGTAAGCTGGAAGGTCAGTTGTTGGGCCGTAGCCCATATTTGCAGGCTGTGCATGTAGATGTCACATCACATGAAAACACGCTGGACGCGGACGCTGATAAACCATACAGTGGTTTTATGGGCAAGTTGGTGCGGGTTCGGATTACCGAAGCGGGACCAAATAGCCTGAAGGGTGAACTTGTCGGCGCCCTGCATTAAGCCGGGCGTGGGCCTTTAAGGAGCCGCAAGCCAGATATGTATGCCAAAGTCAGCTCAAAGAGCGACAAAACCGGTAATGATAAGTCCGGTAAAGTGGGGCGCGCACCGCAGCCTCATCATTCTGCCCACCAACGATCTGAAATTCGCAAGAAAACGTTTGAATTTGAAGATAATCGCATAGCCGCGGTTGTCTTTGGGCAACATGATCGCAATCTTGCGCGCATCGAACAACAGCTTGGTGTGGTGCTGATTAACCGAGGCAACCGTGTTGCAGTTGAAGGGTCAGCGGAGCGTACGGAGATTGCCCATCGTGTGCTGAGTGACCTTGAAGAACTGGCGAAGCAAGGTGTCGAGATTGACCCTGGCCAAGTGGACGGCGCTGTCCGTATGGCTGATGGTATACCGCCTGCAAATGATGGCCTTGGTGGTGAAGCCTCTGCGCAACAAGCATCACCTGAAGAACGCCCCATGCAGCCTAAAGGCAGTGACATGAAAATCACGACGCGCAACCGGGTGATTATGCCGCGTTCTCCCGGGCAGGCGGATTATATTTCCAATCTTGCTACGTGTGAAATGGTGTTTGGTGTTGGGCCTGCTGGAACAGGGAAGACATATTTGGCTGTTGCGATGGCTGTTGCGCGTATGTTGGCAGGTGAGATCGATCGTATTATTTTGTCTCGGCCTGCTGTTGAAGCGGGTGAAAACCTTGGGTTTTTGCCAGGTGATCTTAAAGACAAGGTTGATCCGTATCTGCGCCCACTTTATGATGCGCTTTATGACATGATGCCTGCTGAGCAGGTTGAAAAACGCCTTGCCAGTAACCAGATTGAGATTGCGCCTCTTGCATACATGCGCGGGCGTACACTATCGAATGCATTTGTCATTCTGGATGAGGCTCAAAATACAACACCGATGCAAATGAAGATGTTTTTGACCCGTTTTGGTGAAAATAGCCGTATGGCAATTTGCGGTGACCCTAGTCAAATTGACTTGCCGCCAAGTATTAAGTCCGGCCTTAAGCACGCCCTTGATAAGCTTCGTGGTGTGGACGGTATTGCTGTTACACGTTTTGATCGCCGTGATGTTGTGCGTCATCCTTTGGTGGGGCGTATTGTTGAAGCTTACGGCGATGATGATGGTCGTTACGGATAAAAGATATGCCTAACCCGCTTGGTGCACTGGCACCTTCAGATGATCCTTCATCGAGTATCACCGGCCTCGGCATCACTGCTGAGGCTGAACATCTCAATATAGATATAGATATTGAAGATCACGGCCTCGGTAAAGCTGAAACAGTTGAGGCTGTATTGCGCTTGGCTACTACACATGCGGTAACTGCATGTGTTAACGGTAACCTTCCACCAGCAGAACTTTACGTGCGCGTTGTGAATGCTGATGACAGTCAGCAATTAAACGGTGAGTATCGCGGCAAGGATAAACCAACAAACGTGTTGTCCTTTCCGGCGATTGAGCCTGATTTTATTGATATTGCGATTGAGCAGGCTTTGGCTGACGGTCCGCCAGTAATGCTCGGTGACATTATTATTGCCGCACCTGTTATTATTGAAGAAGCGAAAACGCAAAAGAAACACGTTAATGACCATCTGGCTCATATGGTTGTGCATGGTGTTTTGCATCTTTTTGGGCATGATCACATTAATGATCAGGATGCGCAGATTATGGAAGACCTTGAGCGCAATATATTGTCAGGCATTGGCATTGCTGATCCCTACCAAGAAGAGTTTACCGATGACAGATAGTCGCCCTACTGAAAATACTAATAACAATACAGACGCCAATGCAGAATCGTCGGGTATTTTCACATCGCTGCGTACCCTTTTTGGCGTGAAGACCGGTGAAACGTCGCTGCGTGAAAGCCTTGAGGAAGCGATTGTTGAACATGATGAGGGCAGCGGCGGTGAAAGTCTCGGCGATAAAGAACGTGAGATGTTGTTTAATGTGCTTGAGTACGGCGCCCTCCGCGTAGGTGATGTGATGGTACCACGTGCAGATATTATTTCTGTGCCTAACGATATTTCTTTCCCGGATTTGATGAAAGTATTTGCCGAGGCTGCACATTCCCGCATGCCTGTTTACCGTGAAACACTGGATGATGTTGTCGGTATGGTGCATGTGAAAGACACCTTGAAGGTTGTCGTTGAAGGTAAGAATTCAGATGCCTTTTCTCTGTCGTCTATTCGCCGACCTGTCCTTTATGTGCCAGCGTCCATGCGTGTTATTGATCTGCTTGGTAAGATGAGTGCATCCCGCACGCATATGGCAGTTGTGGTTGATGAATACGGTGGCACTGACGGCCTTGTTACCGTGGAAGATATGGTTGAGGAAATTGTCGGTGAGATTGACGATGAACATGACGAGATTGAAGCACCGGATTTAGTGCCGTTGCCTGAGGGACGTTATGATGCAGATGCGCGTATTGATGTGGAAGAACTTGAAGAGGCGCTTGGTGTTGAGTTAACGCCTGAAGAGCGCGGCGAAGATGTAGACACGTTAGGTGGTTTGGTGTTTTTGCTGGGCGACCGCGTCCCGGACATTGGTGAAATTATTGAGCACGAGACGGGCTATAAGTTTGAGGTGCTGGATGCTGACCCGCGCCGCATTAAAAAGATACGTATACACCCACCTGGACGAAGAAAAGCTGCAGCAAAACCACCTGCGTCCAAAGTTGAAAACTCAGTACACAATGCCACAAGTACAGAAACGCCCAAGAGCGAAAAATCTGAGTAATGGCAGCGCAACTTATCAACGAAACGGGTCAATCTGATCCAGCGAAAGCTGGCAGATTTGACTTACTATTTGTTCGTTTAGCGCAATGGCTGAGCGAGGCACCGTCTTGGCGGTTTCCAATTATAGCCTTCATTTTGGGTTTTCTGGTTTCGCGTGGTTTCGCGCCGGTGAACTTTTTCCCGGCTATTTTCGTGGCCATTCCGTTGATGATTTTTCTGATCGACCAAGTAAAATCAGGCCGACAAGCTTTTGCCGTTGGCTGGTGGGTTGGTTTCGGTTTGTTTTCTGTTGGTCTGACGTGGATCGGTCATTCTTTCACACAACAGGATAATGTACCGGTTATATTGGCGCCATTTGCAATCTTTGCGCTCGCTGGTTTGATGGCAATTTATGTTGGTTTGTCATTCTGGGTGTGCTGGCGCCTGTGGGTGCCTAGCGCATGGCGCATTCTATTATTCGCGAGTGTCTGGTTGCTGTTTGAGTTTGCGCGCGGCTACTTGTTTACCGGGTTTCCGTGGCACCTTGTGGGAACTATTTGGGCTGATTGGCTGCCTGTTGCACAGTTGGCCAGTTTGGGAACAGTTTACGGTTTGTCAGGTCTTACCGTTTTGGCTGCTGCTGTTCCTGCTGCGTTTATAGGTGTGCGCAGAACAGTGCCTGGTTCAATTGTCTCACTCGTTCCTTTGGCGGCGCTTATCATTGGTGCGTTCTGGGGTCAGGCTCGGCTTGAGAGTGGTAAAACGAGTTTCGAGCTGGGTGTTTCGCTAAAGCTTGTGCAAGCTAACGTGAGGCAGCGTGAAAAATGGCTTTCTCATTTGATTGACGACCACTTTGATAAGCATATGAGCTTGTCGCGTGGTGGTAACGAAAAAGGCAAAGCCGAAGGCACAAAGCTGTTGATTTGGCCTGAAACAGCTGTCCAGCGGGAAAACTTTGACCGCGAAGGTTCGTTGTTGCGATGGCGTATGTCCCGGGTGCTTGATTTTGGTGCCTACGCAATAACAGGCGCGCCGCGCTATGAACGCACAGATGCTGGTATCAAGTTTTATAACAGTTTGATCGCGTTTAATTCGCGCGGGCAGCTTTATGCGCGGTATGACAAGCGCCACCTTGTGCCGTTTGGCGAATATTTACCCTTTGAGGGTTTGCTTCAGTTTTTTGGATTATCTCAGCTCACGGGGGGGTCTGCTTTTTCATCTGGTACAGGTATGAAGACATATGGCCTGCCCGGGGTGCCATCGTTTACACCTATGATTTGCTATGAGATCATTTTCCCTGGTCGGACGCCAACCGGTAAAGACCGCCCTGGATGGTTGCTTAATATAACCAACGATGGCTGGTTCGGTGTTACAAATGGTCCATACCAGCATCTGGGTTTGGCTCGTTTTCGCGCTATTGAGGAAGGATTGCCTGTTATACGGTCTGCGAGTACAGGCGTAAGCGCGGTTATTGACGCATATGGCCGCACTGTTTCCAGCTTGTCGCTGGATAAACAGGGAGTGCTTGACAGTCCATTACCGCATGCCATTGAAGCGCCTGCTTACAATACAAGCCTGAAGTTAATGCTGACCTTTGGTCTCACGGCTTTTGTGGCTTTGATGTTTGCGATCGCGGCGTTTGTTCGCCTGCGTAATCAACACGCGTCTGCGGAGCTTTAAGTCGTACAGGTTAAAATCACTTTGCCTCAATTTGCACTATGGGATATACGAGCGCAGCAGTATTTAAGCTGAACACTGTACGGCAGATAATATCAGGATGGACGCAGTAAGAATGGCATCTGAAGAGAAAAGTTTTTTGCGACCAGAGCATCGCTTTTTTGGGCGCCGCAAAGGACCTGCTTTATCTGATCGAAAGCAGTCATTGATCGATGATTTCCTGCCGACAATTTCTGTGCCCATTGAAGACCCAACTTCTGATCAGATTGTATTACTTAATCTGGACGAGCTATTCCCTCAAAAGCCGCGTGCGATTTGGTTGGAAATCGGGTTTGGAAAAGGTGAGCATTTAGCGTGGCAGGCGACAAACAATGCAGATGTTGGTCATATCGGCTGCGAGCCATATATGAACGGCGTTGCCGGTTTGCTTAGCCATCTTTATGACAACAAGATTGATAACGTGCGTGTTTACGGTGACGATGCACGGCATGTCATCAAGCGGTTACCTGACGCGTCTGTGGAGCGTGTATTTTTACTGCACCCAGACCCGTGGCCTAAGCGCAGGCATGCACGGCGTCGGTTTGTGAATCGGTTTAACCTAAATGAACTTGCTCGCATTTTAGTAGATGGCGGCGAGTTCCGTGTCGGTACTGATCACCCCATTTACCGAGAGTGGACAGCTCTGCAAATGGCAAACCGTGATGATTTTGAATGGTTGGCTGCGGGCCCTGATGATTGGTTGGTCAGGCCGGATGACTGGCCTGAAACGCGCTATGAAGCTAAGGCTTTGGAGGGGCATGCCACTTATTTCAGGTTCAAACGAATGCCGCGCAGCGTCTCCAAGACTGCAGCGTAGCGGCGTTATTTTGTTGAATATTTATGAAACCTATATTTCTGGGTTGCGGCTTCGCCGACTTGGGAGTATATAAAAGCCACTTTTCCTGAATCGACGGTATTATTTAGGAAGCGGGGTTCTCTCCGCTTTGCCATAGTGCACACCTAATGTCTTACTGCGCATTTTAGGATATAATGAGAAGGAATACGACGTGACAGAGGCGTCTGTTCAGATTGAGGAGCTAATCAAATCCACCGTTGAAGGGTTGGGGTTTGAATTGGTGCGCGTGACATATGGCGGTGGGCGTAAGCCTACACTGCAAATTATGGCCGAACGCCCGGATGGTACGATGGGTGTTGAGGACTGCGCTACGCTTTCGCGTGAAGTGTCTCTTATTCTGGATGTCGAAGATCCGTTGCCGGGTGAGTATTTGCTGGAAGTAAGTTCACCTGGTGTTGACCGGCCTCTGACGCGCAAGAAAGACTTTGAACGTTGGGTTGGTTTTGAGACAAAGGTTGAGCTTGAGAACCAAATCGATGGCAGACGGCGCTTCAAAGGCCGTATGACTGCATTCAATGGTAGTGAAATTGTCTTGGACACCGATGAGGGGCAGGTTGTTTTGCCATACAGTGATGTCGCGAAGGCGAAACTGATTTTGACGGACGAGTTATTGGAGGCGGTGCAAAAAATTGCATCAACAGAAACAAGCGGCGCAGTAAATTAGCCGCGTAAAGTTAACAACGGCTAACGAGGGCATGTCTCTCTTAAGCGATGGAGTATAAGTGATGGCAACAGCTGTCAGTGCAAACAGACTAGAATTGCTGCAAATTGCAGAATTGGTTGCGCGTGAAAAAGTTATCGACAAGGACATTGTTCTTGAAGCGATGGAAGACGCTATTCAAAAGGCGGCCCGTTCTAGGTATGGCGCGGAAAATGAAATTCGTGCGCAGATTGACAAAAACACTGGCGACATTCGTCTGTTTCGTGTGCTTGAAGTTGTTGAGGAAGTTGAAGAACCTGCGGTTCAAATCAGCCTTGAGGATGCACGCAAAGACAAAGAAGACGCTGAAGTTGGCGACTATCTGGCATCTAGTTTGCCACCAATGGATTTTGGACGTATTGCGGCACAAACGGCAAAACAGGTCATTGTTCAGAAGGTACGTGATGCTGAGCGTCAGCGTCAGTATGAAGAATTTAAAGACCGTGTAGGTGAGATCACTACTGGTGTTGTTAAGCGTGTTGAATACGGCAATGTGATCGTTGATCTGGGTAGCGCAGAAGCTGTAATGCGCCGTGATCAAGTTATTCCGCGTGAGCACGTTCGCCAGAATGAGCGTATGCGCGGCTTTATTTATGAAGTACGCCGTGAAAACCGTGGCCCGCAAATCTTCATGACGCGCACAAGACCTGAGTTTATGGGCGCATTGTTTGCGCAAGAAGTGCCTGAGATTTATGACGGTATTATCGAGATTCGGTCAGTAGCACGTGACCCGGGTAGCCGTGCCAAAATCGCTGTTATCTCGAATGACAGTTCTATTGATCCGGTTGGTGCGTGTGTTGGTATGCGTGGTAGCCGCGTGCAGGCGGTTGTTAATGAGCTGCAAGGCGAGAAGATCGATATTATTCCATGGTCTCCTGATGTAGCGTCCTTTATTGTGAATGCATTGCAGCCTGCTGAAGTGGCAAAAGTGGTTCTTGATGAAGAACGCACGCGTGTTGAGGTTGTTGTTCCTGATGAGCAGCTGTCGCTAGCGATTGGTCGTCGTGGTCAGAACGTACGTCTTGCATCACAATTGACTGGTTGGACAATTGACATCATGACGGAAGCTGAAGAAAGCGAACGCCGTCAGGAAGAGTTTATGGCGCAAAGCGCTCGCTTCATGGAAGCGCTCGATGTTGATGATACGCTTGCACATTTGCTTGTTGCTGAAGGCTTCACCGAGGTTGAAGAAGTTGCTTACGTAGAACTTGAAGAGCTTCTGGCTGTTGAAGGCTTTGATGAAGATCTGGCTGGTGAGCTACAGCGCCGTGCTGGTGATTTCCTTGAGGCTGAAGCACGTGCCGCTGATGAAAAGCGGATTGAAATGGGTGTTGAAGATGCCCTTGCCGATGTTGAAGGTTTGACGCCGCAAATGCTTGTTGCTCTTGGTGAGGAGCAGGTAAAGACATTGGAAGACTTTGCCGGTTGTGCTGCTGATGAGCTGACAAGCAAAGAAGACGGTATTTTACGCAAGTTCCCGCTGACCGAAGAAGAAGCCAGCACAATGGTGATGACGGCGCGTGTGGTACTTGGCTGGCTGTCTGCTGAAGAAGCATTCCCTGCTCCGGAAGAAGTGGTGGAAGAAACTTCAGAGGCTGAGGAAGTTGAAGCCGCAGCTGAGCAAGAGGCAGAATAACCGAAGTAAGCAAGGGTCACCATATGCCTGAACGGCGCTGTATATTGACCTTTGATACTTTGCCAGTTGAGCAGCTGGTGCGTTTGGTGCAAGGCCCTGACGGGGTGTTAGTGCCGGATGTTGCGGCAAAACTGCCAGGGCGTGGACTATGGGTTAAATCGGATGGCATATCCATTCGTGATGCTGTAAAAAGCGGCCAGTTTGCTAAGGCCGTGAGTCGGTCTTTGAAAGCCGGAGTGCCGAAAAGTACGGTGCCGGGTGATTTGGCCGAATTAATTACGCGGTTGTTAACCAAGCGTTGCCTTGACAGGCTGGGGTTGGAGCAACGATCGGGAAACCTGATTACAGGTTTCGACAAGATTGGCGCGGCGCTAACTAAAAAAGGAACAGGTGTTCCAGCTTTGGTTTTAGCGGCGAGTGACGGTGCTGATGATGGTCGGCGGAAAATAAGATCAGCTGTTGGACATGATGTCCCTGTCGTTGATCTGTTTGACCGTGAGCAACTTTCGGCGTCACTAGGACGCGATAATGTGGTACATGCTTTGCTAATGCAAAGTGGCGGTGCTGATAAATTGAAGGCTGATATTGGCCGACTGGAGGGGATGATCAAAGTTGATCAATCCCGTTAAGCGCAAACTAAAAAGCGCAGAGGAACGAAGAATAGTATGAGTGACGATAAGAAATTAACATTGTCTGGACGTTCGACCCTTGGTGTTGGAAAAGGTGTCGAAACTGGTCAAGTTCGTCAAAATTTCAGCCATGGCCGCAGCAAATCGGTTGTGGTTGAACGCAAGAAAAAGCGTATCCTCGTTAAAGGTGGAGCGCCCGCTGAGGCGCCTCAAGCACCAGAAACGCCAGCGCCGCAAGCGCCTAAAGCCTATGTGCCAAAGAAAAAGCCATCTTCCGGTGGTCGTTCATTGACAGATGCCGAGCTTGAAAACCGTCAACGTGTTCTGGGCGAAGCGCAGAAACGCGAAGAAGAAGAGGCGAAGCAACGCGCTGTTCTTGAAGCTGAACGCAAGAAGCGCGAAGCTGCTGCCGCTGCGGCATATGACGAAGAGGCTGATGCGCGCCAAAAAGCTGAAGCCGATGCCAAGAAAAAAGCTGAAGAAGCAGCACGGATAAAAGCTGAGGAAGAAGCCGCGAAGAAACTTGCGGATGACACAGCCACACGTGAAAAAGCCGAAGCTGAAGCGCGGCAGAAAGCTGAACTTGAAGCGCGTGCCGTACAGCTTAAAAAGGCAAGTGAAGCGCGCCAAGCTGGCGGTGAAACTACTGAAGCACGCAGTAAGCCTAAACGTAAAGACAAAAAGGCCGGACCATCACAAGACCGTAATGCGCGTCCGCGTGGTCGTGACAATGATCGTGGGCGTCGTGGCAGGCTTACTATTTCAACAGCAACGGCTGGTGATGAGCGTCAGCGTTCTTTGGCTGCCTACAAACGTGCGCAAGCTAAAAAGCGTGCAGCCGAAATGGGTGGTGCACAGCCACAGCAGCGCCAATCACGTGAAATTACGGTACCTGAAGCAATTTCTGTTCAGGAGCTAGCGCAGCGGATGGCAGAAAAAGCAACCGCTGTAATGAAAGCGCTGATGAAGCTGGATATTATTGCTACGATCAATGATACGCTCGATCAAGATACGGCGCAGCTAGTTGTTGAAGAATTTGGTCACACGGCTAAACGCGTAAGCGAAGCTGATGTGGAAATTGGCCTGGTTGGTGACGAGGACAGTGAACAAGATCTGCTGCCGCGTGCGCCGATTGTAACTGTTATGGGCCATGTTGATCACGGTAAAACGTCATTGCTTGATGCGCTGCGTAAAGCCAACGTTGTATCTGGTGAAGCGGGCGGCATAACACAACATATTGGTGCTTACCAGGTTGCAGATGAAAACGGTGACAAGATCACATTCCTGGATACGCCGGGTCACGCTGCCTTTACGCAAATGCGTGCGCGTGGTGCGAGTGTTACAGATATTGTTATTCTTGTTGTAGCTGCTGATGATGGCGTCATGCCGCAAACTATTGAAGCTATCAACCATTCGAAAGCCGCCGGTGTGCCGATGATTGTGGCAATCAATAAAATGGACCGTGAAGGTGCAGATCCTACACGTGTGCGTAATGAATTGCTGCAGCATGAAGTTGTTCTGGAAACTTTCCAGGGTGATACGCAGGAAGTTGAAGTGTCAGCGTTGACAGGCGCAGGCTTGGACAAGTTGCGCGAAGCTATTGCGCTGCAAGCTGAAATTCTTGAATTGAAAGCCAACCCTGATCGCGAGGCCGAAGGCGTTGTAGTTGAGGCCAAGCTTGATAAAGGCCGCGGCCCTGTTGCAACGGTGCTTGTACAGCGCGGTACACTACGTGTTGGCGACATTTTTGTTGCTGGGGCTGAATCTGGCCGTGTGCGCGCACTTGTTAATGATCAAGGCAAACAAGTTAAAGAAGCTGGTCCAAGCGAGCCAGTGGAAGTGCTTGGCTTGAACGGTGCTCCTGGTGCTGGTGATGACTTCTCTGTTGTGGAGAATGAAGCGCGTGCACGTGAAGTTGCAACATATCGTACAGACTTGGCGCGTAAGAAACGCCAAGCTGCATCTGCTGCGCCGAAAACGCTTGAGAGTATCTTCTCTAATCTTAAGGAAGCTGATGGCCAGCAAGCCTTTGATGTTGTGATTAAGGGCGATGTTCAAGGTTCGGTTGAAGCGATTACGCAAGCACTGGAGAAGTCGGGTAACGACGATATTAAATGCCGCGTTGTGCACGGTGCTGTTGGTGGTATCACTGAAGCTGATATAACGCTTGCGCAAGCATCGAATGCACTGGTTATCGGCTTTAACGTACGACCTAACAAACAGGCCCGTGACGCTGCCGAGGCTGAGGGTATTACAATTAAATACTACTCAATCATCTATGATCTGATTGATGACGTGAAATCAGCGATGGCTGGTCAACTTGGACCTGAGTTCAAAGAAAATGTTATTGGCCGCGCAGACATCAAAGATGCCTTCCAGGCTGGTAAAGCAGGCAAGGCCGCTGGTTGTATGGTGATCGAGGGCTCTATTCGTAACGACCTTAAAGCCCGCATCCTACGTGATGATGTGATCATTTATACCGGTCAGATCGAAAATCTGCGTCGCTTTAAAGATGATGTGAAAGAAGTGAAATCTGGTCAGGAATGTGGTCTGACATTTGAAAATTATCATGATTTCAAATCAGGCGATGTGCTTGAAGTATTTGAACTTGAAGAAATCGAGCGTGTTCTTTAACACCGCTCGGTTTTATTGAGAGTTTAACCATGTCAAAAAGAGATCATCAGCAGGCCGCAGGGCCGAGCTTGCGCTTGTTGCGTGTTGGCGAAAATGTGCGGCACGCTATTGCCTCCATACTTGCGCGCGGTGATGTGCAGGACCCGGACCTTGATGGTCAGTCAGTCACAGTGTCTGAAGTGCGGATAAGTCCTGATCTACGCAACGCCACAGTTTTTGTGATGCCTTTAGGCGGTGACCCTAAGGGCGTTATCACGAAGGCACTAAACAAAAACAGTGCACACATTCGCGGTGAAATGAGCAAAGCCGTGCATATGAAATATATGCCGCAGCTTCGATTTAAAATTGACGAAAGCTTCGATGAGGCCAGTCATATTGATGCGCTGTTGCGTGATCCTAAAGTACGCAAAGACCTTAAGGCCGGCGAAGGCGACGCTTAATGGCGCGCAAACGTAAGGGCGACAAAGTTGATGGCTGGTTGGTTGTTGATAAACCAGCGGACTTTTCCAGTGCAAAAATTGTGGCGATTGCCAAGCGTATTTTCAATGCTCAAAAGGTTGGCCATGGTGGCACACTTGATCCATTAGCGACCGGTATTTTACCCGTCGGCTTTGGTGAAGCTACTAAAACAATGCCTTATATTGTTGATGCAACCAAAGAGTATCAGTTTACAGTAAAATGGGGAACAGCTACCGATTCGGATGACTGTGAGGGCGAAATTACACAATCAGGTGGTCATGTACCAAGTGTCGCAGATGTTGAGGCTGTGCTTGATGAATTTGTTGGTACCATAGAGCAGGTACCGCCCATATACAGCGCAATCAAGGTCGATGGCAAGCGCGCCTATGCATTGGCTCGCGCAGGTGTCGATGTGGAAATAAAACCCAGAAGCGTTGAAATTCAATCACTTAAGCATGTTTCATTTAACGCAGACACAGGAGAATCTGAATTTCATGTAGTGTGCGGAAAAGGTACATATGTGCGATCTCTTGGCCGTGATATAGCGCTGAAATTGGGCACTTACGGCCATATTACCGTGCTGAGACGAACGCGTGTGGGTCCGTTTAGTTTAGATGCTGCGATTTCGCTGGAAAAGCTGGAAGACATGCGCCATAGTGCGCGCGCTGCGGGCGATTTGCAGCCAATTACGACGGCGCTGGACGACATCTTGGCGCTCGCCGTAACGGCTCAGGAAGCTGCCGACATCAAAATGGGTCGGTCAATCCAAAACCCCAAAGCTAAGCAGGGCGTTTGCTTACTTGTGAACGGTGATATACCGGTCGCGATTGCAGAAGCCGAGGGCGAGAATATTCGTCCACTGCGGGTCTTCAATATGTAAATTTTGTTAGGAGAAGATCGATGTCGATTACTGCTGAAAAGAAACAAGAACTTATCAATGAATACGCTGTTAAAGAAGGCGATACCGGTTCACCGGAAGTACAATGCGCTATCTTGTCTTCACGTATTTCTACGCTGACTGAACACTTTAAAGACCACAAGAAGGATAACCATTCTCGCCGTGGTCTGATCAAGATGGTTAACCAGCGTCGTAAACTTCTTGATTATTTAAAAGGTAAAGATGCCGCGCGTTATAAAACGCTTATCGGGCGTCTTGGTCTACGTAAGTAGACTGATCAATAAGGCCGGTCCTGATGGGTCGGCCTTCTTGCTTTTAGGCCTGATCGTTTAGGCCGGGTATATCGGGAATGAATTGGCGGCGTTAGCTCGCCTTCCTATACAAAAAGCAAGTCATTTCGCCGTGACATGGGGTTGTGGCGGAAACATTCTGAAAGAAGCATACCCAAGGGGGTATGCGAGGCTTTCCGGCTCATGAATGCGATAACCGGAAGCCTTTGAAAGGTAAAAATATGTTTGATATTCATCGCAAAGAAATTGAATGGGGTGGCCGTACCCTAACACTAGAAACTGGTCATGTTGCCCGCCAAGCTGGCGGTGCGGTTATGGCTTCATACGGCGATACGACTGTTCTTTGTACCGTGGTTGGTGCACGTTCTGTTAAGCCGGGTCAGGACTTTTTCCCGCTAACAGTAAATTACACCGAGAAATATTATGCCGCTGGTAAAATTCCAGGTGGCTTTTTCAAACGTGAAGGTCGCCCAAGCGAAAAAGAAACGCTGATCTGTCGTTTGATCGATCGTCCGATCCGTCCATTGTTCCCTGATGGGTTCAAAAATGAAGTACAGATTATCTGTACAGTTGTGAGCCATGATCTTGAAAACGATAGCGATATTGTTGCCATGATTGGTGCCTCTGCGGCTCTTACGCTTTCTGGTTTGCCGTTCTTCGGCCCTATTGCTGGTGCTAAGGTTGGCTACATTGACGGCGAATATGTGCTCAATCCAACTATCGAGCAAATCAAAGAAGAGAGCGACCTTGAACTGGTTGTTGCCGGTACACATGATGCCGTTCTTATGGTTGAATCTGAGGCAAACGAACTGTCTGAAGATGTGATGCTTGGTGCTGTAATGTACGGTCATCAAGAATTCCAAAAAGTTATCGACGGTATCATCGAACTTGCTGAAGTTGCTGCAAAAGAGCCTTGGGAGCTTCCTGAAGGTCCAGACACAACTGCCTTGAAAGCAAAAATTGCTGAAGTAGCTGAAGCAGATATGCGCGCTGCATACGAAATTAAAGTGAAGCAAGAGCGTTCGGGTCGTATTGCAGAAATCAAAGCTGCCGTTAAAGAAGCAACGGCTGACATGGTTGCGGAAAACGATGATCTGACAGATGCAATGGTTGCTGACCTGACCAAGAAGCTTGAAAGCAGCATTGTTCGCGGTGACATCCTTGAAACAGGTACACGTATCGATGGCCGAGCTCTTGATGATGTGCGCGACATTGAAGCAATGGCTGGTATTTTGCCACGCACACACGGTTCTGCATTGTTCACACGCGGTGAAACACAGGGTCTTGTGGTTGCTACGCTTGGTACAGGTGAAGACGAGCAGATCATTGATCAGCTTGAGGGATCTTACCGTTCCAAGTTTATGCTGCATTATAACTTCCCGCCATTTTCTGTTGGTGAGTGTGGCCGTGTAGGCTTTACGGGTCGCCGTGAAGTTGGTCATGGTAAACTTGCATGGCGTGCAGTGCAGGCTGTTTTGCCTGATGCGGAAGAATTCCCGTATACAATTCGCCTTGTGTCAGAGATCACTGAATCAAATGGTTCGTCTTCAATGGCGACAGTGTGTGGTTCATCGCTTGCTATGATGGATGCCGGTGTTCCTATCACGCGCCCGGTTTCCGGTATTGCGATGGGGTTGATTAAAGAAGGCGATAAGTTTGCTGTTCTTTCTGATATCCTTGGTGATGAAGATCATCTCGGCGACATGGACTTTAAAGTTGCTGGTACCGAGAAAGGCCTGACAGCCCTTCAAATGGATATTAAAATCCAAGGTATCACGAAAGAGATCATGGAAGTTGCGCTTGAGCAAGCAAGTCGTGGTCGTGCATATATTCTTGATGAGATGGACAAAGGTCTTTCAGGTGCGCGTACTGAGCTTTCCGAGCACGCACCGCGCATTGAGACGATGAAGATCCCATCGGACAAAATCCGTGAAGTGATTGGTACTGGTGGTAAAGTGATCCGTGAGATCGTTGAGAAAACTGGTGCTAAGGTGAACATCGATGATGATGGCACAATCAAGATTGCATCAAGCGTAGCCTCTGAGATTGAAGCAGCCAAAGCATGGATCACCGGCATTGTTGCCGAGCCTGAAGTTGGCACCATCTACAAAGGTAAAGTGGTTCGTATTATGGACTTCGGTGCGTTTGTAAACTTCATGGGTAGCCGTGACGGTCTTGTGCATATCTCTGAACTGGTTGAAGAACGTGTTGAGAAAGTAACCGACGTTGTCAAAGAAGGCGACGAAGTTTACGTGAAGTGCCTGGAAATTGATGGCCGCGGCAAAGTGCGTTTGTCGATGCGTGTTGTTGATCAGGAAACTGGTGAAGACGATCCAAATGCTGCACCGCCAAAGTCTGGCCCAAGCAAAGGTCCACGCCGTAACTAGGTGTTGAAATTAAGAACGCGTTAAAGCGTTCGTAAAAATGAAACTGGTGTGTATTATAATCACGCCAGTTTCCGATTGGGGCGCGTTGTAATGTTATGCAGCGCAAAGCCGTTGGACAGTCAGCTGACCGAAACAATTGGTCTGTATGTTGAATGGAAATGCTTTGCATGTCACAGGCAGAGCGACGGGAGTACTAAATGAGTTTTAACCTGAATGCGATCAGGCTTGGCGGCAAGGAAGTGCTGCCTCTTATTGAAGGTGGCAAAGGTGTCGCTATTTCAACAGGTGCTAGTTCAGGCCCATGGGCCGGTGCGGGCGGTGTCGGTACAATTTCGGCTGTTATTGCAGACCAGTATGACGCACACGGTAATGTGGAAACGCACGAATATAATGGCCGTACGCGTGCGGATCGCCATGAAGAAATGATTGCTTACTCTGTAAAAGGCACCATTGATCAGGTGCGTAAGGCTTGGGAAATTTCCAAGGGCGAAGGTCATATCAACATTAACATGCTTTGGGAAGTTGGCAGCGCACAGCGCATCCTTCACGAAGTTTTGGAAAAAACAAAAGGCATGATTCACGGCGTTACGTGTGGTGCCGGCATGCCCTTTAAGCTTGGTGAGCTCGCCAGCAAATACGGTGCACACTATTACCCTATCGTTTCGTCGGGCCGTGCGTTTGGTTTGTTGTGGCGCCGGGCCTACAAAAATGCTGCCGAGAAACTTGGCGGGGTTGTGTATGAAGATCCATGGCTTGCTGGTGGGCATAATGGCCTGTCGAATGCAGAAGACCCAACGAAGCCGGGTGATCCATACCCACGTGTATTGGAACTGCGTAACATTATGCGCAAGCTTGGCCTCGGTGAAACACCAATTATCATGGCCGGTGGTGTCTGGAACCTGAAAGAGTGGAAAGACTGGATCGACAACAAGGAACTTGGCCCGATCATGTTCCAGTTCGGTACGCGCCCACTCCTGACGAAGGAAAGCCAGATTTCAGATAAGTGGAAAAAGAAACTGCTTGAATTGAAGCAGGGCGATATTCTTTTGCAGAATTTTAGCCCAACTGGCTTTTTCTCTAGTGCACTTAAGAACAGCTTTATTGGTGAACTGGTGCAGCGCAATGACCGCCAGGTTGAGTTCAGCGCGAAGCCTACGGACGAGTTTTGCGTTGAGTTGACGGTTGATCGCAAGAAATATTACGTTTGCGGCGACTCAGCTGAGAAAGCGCAAAAATGGATTGATGCTGGTTATACCAAAGCAATGAAAACTCCAGGTGATAGTCTGATTTTCACTACTCCTGAGAAGTGTGCAGAGATCAGAAAAGACCAGGCAGATTGCGTTGGCTGCTTAAGCCAGTGTCGTTTTTCTAGTTGGGCAACCAACGAGAAAAACTCTACAGGACGCCTTGCTGACCCGCGTAGTTTCTGCATTCAGAAGACGCTTGAGGATGTTGCGCATGAAGGCAGTATTGACGATAACCTTGTTTTTGCCGGCCACAATGCGTTCCGGTTTGGCTCTGATCCGTTTTACTCGAATGGCTTTGTGCCTACAGTGAAGCAGTTGGTTGATCGCATTATTACGGGTGACTAATACGCGATTATTCATATCGTATCGCAGTGAAATAAACCCGGTTAGCGTCGGGTTTATTTTGTTTTAGGCTTTAGTAGGCCTGCTGTAATCAACAACATACCTGCAGCAACCAACATCAGCTCTGGTAAGAACGGCCCAATATAATAAAACATCATTGCTGCATCGATGATGGGTGTTATGCCGATAAGTATGAGCAATCTTTGCATAGTCGGGCTTCCTTTGAAGCCAATTATGATAGCGATAATGGAAAACACGATTAGATGAGATGTGAATGTTATCCATAATGGTTTTACAGCGGCGCTAAAGAAAGGCGATTGGATTGCGGTAGCGGCCTGTGATGCTAGGTCAGTTGCGCTGATATGTAAAAAGCTAGTAATAAAAATTAGTAGGCTACCAATAGTAACGAGCACTTTGTTGAATGACATAAGCTGGTTCCTTAATGTGCCACTGAAGGTTTGATGCTAGGTTACAAATGCCGGAGCAGCAATGAGTGCGACTAATTAGCCCGATTAGGTTTCCGTGTAGTTGTGAGAATTCAGGAAGAATAACATGCGTAAAAATATTAGTTCCGGTTATGCCTCTGAGGATGAATATGGATATTCCCGCGCAGTTCGTGTTGGTAACCATGTTTTCGTTTCAGGGACAACTGCCCGCGGCGCTGACCTTGATGCTGGCGTGTTCGAACAGGCCGAGGCTGCCCTGAATATTATTAAGTCCGCGCTTATTGAAGCGGGTGCCAGCATGAGTGACGTGGTTCGTACCGTGACTTATGTAACCGATATGGAAAACGAACCCGGTGTAGCAAAGGCACATTCAAATGCTTTTGGCCATATAGGCCCTGCTAGCACCATTGTTGAGGTACAGAAACTTTCACCCAAGCAGGCACTCGTTGAAATTCAGGTTGATGCTGTAATTAGTGAATTTTAAACCCCATGATGCCTCTATCTTATTTTCTTTGCTGGGTGATCGCCGCCTTGATGTAAAATTAGAGAAATTACTTTGCCATTTTTCTCAACAAAAGTCAGGGAAGCGTCCACTATTTTATAAAAGAACTCTGTATTTGACTTGGCAAAAACGGGAGTTTTTTGCTGTCCTGTTGCTTGTGCAAAGAGTTGTCCATCTTCTTCGGTGATGGAGAGGATAAAGTTTGGTGCAAGTTGATAATCACCTGTATATTGTTTTAAGCGTTCTGGAGCCAAAGATATCTCTTCCGAGCTAATATAACCAAGATTCTTCGTATCGCCGTTTAAGATGTTTACACCAAGCATATCTACATCATCTAGAGAGTTTGCCAGGATTACTACACCGCGGTCTTTCTGACTGTTAAAACCGATAAATGACCGATAGCCGCCCGTTCCCCCGTTATGCCAAGTCACTGAGCTATCACCATTTTTTTGTATGAGCCAAGCAAGCCCGATTGATAAACCTGCTGTAGTATCGAAATCATTTTGAAATTGATGGCTCATTTTTATTGCACTTGAAAGCGGAGAGGCTTCTGGCTTCATGTTGGCTGATAGATACAGCATCATATCTGTAATCGTTGATCTTAGTGCACCTGCACCTGCGAGTGTTGGTAAATCCCAATGGGATGTCGACTTGCCGAGTTGGTTATGTCCATTGGTAAGGTGATGACTTTTTGTTCTTGGAATAGTAATCGTAGTATCATTCATTCCCAATGGTTTTAGTATACGTTCAGTAACGACTTGTTCGTAAGGCATGTTTGCCTTGAGAGACAGTATATGACCCAGCAAACCCATGCCTAAATTTGAGTATTCTGCTTTAGTGCCGATTTCATACATTAGTTCGTAGCTAGACAGAAAATCATACATGTCTTGTATTGTGTAATCCGCATACGGATTTGCAATGTTGGTGGGTTTTAGATTACTCGGTAAGCGAGGTAATGCTGACGTATGAGTTGCTAAATGCCGCAGTGTTATATGATTTCCTTCGTACATCGGTATTCTAACGGTTTCAGGGAGATACTTTGAAATCCGATCATCAAGCTGAACCTCACCATTCAACACCATTTCAGAAAGTAAAATGCCGGTCATGGTTTTGGTGATTGAGCCAATTTCAAATATACTGTCTTTATCAATAGGCCTGCTGGTCGTTTTGTTGGCATCGCCTAAAATCAATAGGCCCTTTTGATCCATATTAACGATTCCAACAGCGAGTCCTGCGTAATATTCGGCGCTCGTGCGGGTATCCAGGGCTGCTTCAATTTTCTGTAAATCCAATGGCTCTGGGGTGTTAACCATAAAAAGAGCAAGGGCTGTTCCGATTGTGAGAATGCTCATGTGGTGCTTTCATGAATAAATTTTTATGTACTAAAAATAGTATTGTATTAATTTGTACTATTGTCAAACAGTACAAAAAGATATACTTAATTTACATGGAAATAGAAATAAATATGAGCAGCCCAACACCTGTATACGAGCAAATTGTTCAACAGGTGCAGCAGGGCGTACAGAATGGTGCTCTTAATGCTGGTGATAATTTGCCAGCTATTCGGCAACTTGCCAATGATTTAGGCCTTAATCAAAACACAGTTGCCAAAGCATACAAACTGCTGGAGCAACAGCATGTTACCGTAAACCGTGGTCGTAAGGGTACATGTGTACGAGATAGCGCGGCTCAAAACATCATGCAGAATAATAGCCATAATGCAGCCATTCAGCTCCAAACGCTTATACAGTCGTTTCGTTTGCACGGTATGAGTGCTGAAGACGTTTGTGCTTTGCTGGAAATACAAATCACCCATCTAAAGGAATAATACCATGACTGATACAATCTTGCTGGTTTTAACCTTTACACAAATACCGGTTTTATTCGTTATAGCTGCACGCATTGCGGTGGCGGTAAATCGTCATTTAGCATTCAAGAGAAACCCTGTTTGGGTTTCTGAAAACCCAAGCTTTCGTAGTCATTTATTTTTCGAGAGAACGGCAGTCAGCTTATCGTATATGTCAGCAATTGTTCTTTTTGTTACGTATGTACATTTGACTATTGTGGCTTCTCAATCTTCATTATTGTTGATGATGTTCATTGGTCCCATTGTCTATTGGTCGGTGAGTTGTGTGCTATATTTAGTCCTGTTTCATTTTTTTGTTACGCGCAATATACCGCTACCGAAAAAACGGTCTGCATCAACAGAAGACAGGCGCTTGTCGGCCTACGTTCCTGTGTGGAGTGTGTATGTCTCTTACATCTGTTTGTTAAGTATCATGGCTGTTTATGCTTTTGCATTATCAGCAGGCTCTCTAATTGTTGGCTTGGCGATTGCACGGTTATCGGGGTTGGCCGTTGTTCTTATCATCGGTACTGTAATGCTTCTGGTAGTACTGCGAAGAAAACACAGTGAAATGGAACTTATAATTGGTTCTAATGGGCGTAAGTTTGAAGTTATAGGCTGTATACTTGTATTATATTTAGGTGTTTTTACAGGTATTTTCCGAATCTTGGGTGATTTTTACGAGGTCTCTTTATTCTCGGATACTAGTTTCTTCATTGTAATGAGTATTTTAATTCAAGGGTGGTTTATAGGTATGAGTATGCATGCGAAAATAAAAGACATCATGCGCGGATTTTCCCGGCAGAAAACAGCGTGAAATCAGCCAGCCTTTATGTAGCGAAGAAAAAGGTAAAAATGCTTAAAAACTAAGCGTAACAATTGTTAAATAATGGACGTATTACCCATAAGCCATTGTCGTTAAGGCTCAATATCGAAATGTAATACATCCTCTCGCACACCTAATTTGGTATAAAGCGCAATCGCGGGCGGATCGTCATAGTCTGCTTGTACAAAAATCACAAAGACCCCTCGAGATTTTGCGATTTCCTTTAGCTGATCAATAAGAGCGGTAGCTATCCCTTTTCGTCGGTGATCTGCATCGACCGCTAAATCATAAATATAGAATTCGCTGCGTTCTTGCTCAAATTTCTTAAGCTCGTAGGCTGCCAGCCCGCCCACCACATTTTCACCTTGCATGGCAATAAGCGCAATGAATGTCTCGTCGCTTAGTCGTTTTTTCAGGTAGGCATCACTTGGCTGCGCTTTGGTGTATGTGTCTTCGTCTTCAAACGCAGTACCAAACAGGTTGAGCAATTGTCTCAGTAGGTAACATTCATCATGCCCTAGCTGTTTTATGGTAGCGGCTATTTTTTCACTCATAAATCACCCCCTAAACACATGCGGTTGTCGCGGCGTTATATATATCATTTATCAGGTGTGCTTCTAAGCCTTGAATGTAAGCGTTCACCTTAGAGCAAGAGCTTCATGTAAACCACATCTGGCTGTGGGAAGTGCTCGAATGGTTCGGTCTCTGTAAAGCCGAGGGATTGATATAAAGAGTAGGCAGGTTTCCAGCGTTGCAGTGTATCAAGCAGCATGGTTTTGTAGCCCAGGGTTTTTGCTTGCTGTATCAAGCGCTCAGCAAGCAAGCGGCCAATGTTGCGCCCTCTACCGGCTGGTTCCACAAACATGCGTTTCATTTCGCAAACCTTATCACCATCGCTTTCTTTCAATCCGACAGCACCGACAGGTTGGCCGTTTAGCGCGGCGAGTAAAATGAGTTTGTACCCGTCTGGAAAACGAGCCATCTCGCTAGAAAACCCCTGATATTCAATTGAATAGTCAAGGCTGTCAGCATAAGCCTGAAATAGTTTCTTTGCCGATGCAAAATCGCTTTGTTGTTCAGCCGTGATTATCTTGACTTCACCCATGCTGTGCCCCGAGCTTGGGGTTGATCCACTCCATATAATGGTTTGATCGACTGTAAGGGCTGGAATAGGGATTTGGTTTTTCAATGAAACCTAATTTCTCATATAGCTTCAGCGCCGGTGCGAGTATGGTGTTCGTTTCCAGGAACAAAGTTGTTCCGCCGCGCGCCACAAAACGTTCAATCACCTTTTTGCATAATGCTTTACCCATTCCGCCTTGTTGCACATCTGGGTCTACCGCAAGTTTGGTGAGCTCGAACACGCCGGTGTTTTTACGCTTCATCGCGACTGTACCGTGTACCGCATTATTGCTGACAGCGAAGAATATTTCCCCACCCTCATTTAGTATAGTACTTTCCGGGTCAGACAATAAAACGGTGTCCAGCGGTTCCACTTCAAAATATTCGTTCAACCAGCGCATATTCAAATCATGAAAAGCTTGCCGCCATTTATTGTCATACGGCTTGATTTCGAATGCATGCGCTCTGCTTGGTGTCGTCAATTTGGCTTGCACGCGGTCATAAAGGCTTGTTTTCCCGAGGGCCTGTTCAAGGCGGGTGAGGCTGTCCATAAAATCGATACCTGTTTCTGCAATGGCGTCTTTCATCGCTTCTTCAATTGCGTTCCATGTAGGCCCAAGTGTGCTGATAATCTGCTGACCCTTGGCTGTTAACACGACATTTTTTTGCCGGGCATCATTGGTCGCATGAGTGTCGAAAATGCCCAGATTAACAAGTTTCTTTACTGTTTGGCTTACAGCGGAGTGGCTGAAACCAGCAGCTTCAGCAATATCGTTAATTGTTTGCGGGCCGCGCTGTGCCACAGCATAAATTGCATAAAAATGCCCAACTTTAATCGCTACATTTTTATCAGCATAAAGGCGTTCGCCGCTTGCCGTGAAAAGCTCGATCAGGCGCCGCATACGCGTGCCAAGGCCTAATTCAAAGTACAGTTCTTTATTCATGATTATCACTTATCTATATTTACGTAAGTACTTATATAATAAGTTGCAAAGTAGACTCAAGGAAAGAATTTGATATTGTTTAAATGTTAAATGTCAGCCAGCGTTTTATATCCAGAATACAATGAAAACGGATTTAAAGTACGGAGCGCTTCAGGTCAGGTGTGTATTTTAATCTAGGGTTTCGCCAGGGTAAACGCCCCAAAGATGCCTGCGTTCAATCCAGCCGCTTTCACCTGCAATTTCTATCTCACACCACAGGCCTTCACACCCTTCAACCAGACCGATCACACCGGCTTCTGCGATGACAACAGGTTCAGCGTTCAATGCAGGGTTTGCATATAGTTCTCTGGTCTTGCCGCGTATCATTACTGTGCGCGGCCCGAACAGCAAGGACACAAGCATCCAGCCAGTTGTGCCTTCATGGTCGCGTACCTGCCGCCATGCACCGTATTCGTCGATAATCTCCAGCGGCAGGTTCTGGCGTTCATACACCCAGTCCACTGGGTATTGCCGTCCGGGGCCTGTTCGCATGAAGGCTTTACTGGCGCTTAAGGATACGAATCGGGGAAGCGGATTGCCGCTTGGTCCAACTTTTTGCGCGGTAGCAGGCATAAGGCCAGACATCGCCGCTGCTGCCATTACAGTCGCAATCGCTACGGTTACAAACGATTTCATTGATATCTTGTTGGTCATTGTCTTTCAGTATCGCTTGTCATTTGAAACACGGTTCACCATCTGCTAGGTAACGCACATATTTGTCCACTAAGTACGCTATTGGCAAGGGTTGTTCGTTAAACATCCCAAATCAGCCGACAGAAAAGGTTATTTCGTCACATGAGTCAAACAGGAAACCGCACGCGTCCCAAGGTAATTGTGACTCGCAAACTACCTGATAGCATCGAAACACGCATGGCAGAGCTTTTTGACGTGACGTTTAATTTAGCTGACAAGCCCTTGACTGCAGAGCAGTTAAAGAAAGCCGTAGCTGAGGCAGATGTGTTGGTGCCAACCGTTACAGATGATATCACAGCAGACATAATCGCTGCTGCGGGTGAGCAGTTAAAACTGATTGCCAATTTTGGTGCAGGCGTTGATCATATCGACCTAACGGCAGCAAAAGAAAAAAGCATCATCGTCACCAACACGCCGGGCGTTTTAACGGAAGATACGGCTGACCTTACAATGGCCCTGCTGTTGTCAGTACCGCGGCGTTTGTTTGAAGGCGAAAAAATTCTGCGATCAGGTGACTGGACCGGATGGACACCTACGTTCCTGATGGGTCGCCGTATTCAGGGTAAACGTCTAGGCATTATTGGTATGGGCCGCATTGGTCGCGCGGTGGCGCGGCGCGCCAAAGCTTTTAACATGTCGGTGCATTATCATAATCGGTCTCGTTTGCCGGCAGATGTGGAAGCTGAGCTTGAGGCAACATATTGGGAAGATCTGGATCAGATGCTTACCCGCATGGATGTTATCTCGGTGAATTGCCCGCTGACAGAAGAAACAAACCGTTTGTTGGATAGGGAGCGCTTGAAAAAACTACAACCACACGCCTTTATCATTAACACAGCGCGCGGCGAAATTATTGACGAGGAAGCGCTGGCTGACCTGATCGAGGTTGGACGTATTGCAGGCGCAGGCCTTGATGTGTTCGAACAGGAACCAACCATCAACCCCAAGCTGCTTGAGCTTGAGAATGTCGTGCTTTTGCCGCATATGGGCAGCGCAACAGTAGAAGCGCGTATGGCGATGGGAGAAAAGGTGCTGATTAACATCCGCGCCTATGTGGACAGCCACCGTCCGCCGGACCGTGTGCTGCCTATCTAACGCACCATTATCTATGCAATAAAAAAGACCACCTGCTGAGAAGCAAGTGGTCTTTAATTTTAACGTACAAGGTTACTTTAGCTCATCAAATGTAGCGCGCAAATCTTGTTGCCTGATGGGTCGCGCAAATAAGCCAGATACATTTTTGTACCACCGCCTTCACGAACACCCGGTGGGTCTTCAATTGCTGTACCGCCGTTCTCTAAGCCTGCCTTGTGCCATGCATCAGCTTCTTCAGGGCTTGCTGCAGCAAAACCAATTGTGCTGCCGTTGGCGCCGGTAGCTGGGTTGCCGTCAATGGGCTTACTCAGGGAGAAAATGCCACTTTTTTCATAGTAAAAGCAGCGGCCTTTTTCATCCATTACACCCGGTTTGCGACCGAGTGTCGCGAGAATGGCATCATAAAATTTCTTGGATTCAGCAACATCGTTGGCACCAAGCATAATATGGCTAAACATAATCAGCTTTCTTTCATTGTTGAGGTTGCCCGTAATGTATGACGTACGCCGCCCAAGTCAACGGTGAACGAAAATATCACTCACATGTGTTTGGGTCATAGGCTTGCGCGCTGCCTATGCCTCTTTCCGGTATGTCCATAGCAACAGCACAAGCCCTGTGATGATGAAGATAGCAAAGCCGGACAATGGCCATGAGTTTACATACCATTGTTCGCCCCATTCAAACTCGCCTGACATGATGCGCCGCCAACCAGCGAAATGCTGGGTAGCCCCAACGGCAAACCCGAACGCGCCAATCACTGTTGCAACATAGCGCACAATCCACCCCGGATTGGGAAACAGCATCATGAGGCCCAGCAGGCCGATAACGGTGCGCTGTGTCCGGCAAAACGGACATACATAAACCATACCCATCAGCTCGATAGTCCATGTGAAAATAGAAATAATAACAGCGAGCAGCCCAACAATCATTTTGTTGCGCCATAACCAGTGTAAAAGGCGGTCTTCCATAAAGCTTCCCCGTGCTTTTGAGCTCACCCCCATGAGCCCGGTTGAATATCCTTAAGACTGTAAGCGGGGCTGTGCATCAGTCGCAAGACCAATGCGACAAGCTGTGTGCAAGTGAAGTTGGCTTAGTGGCTGAAGTTGAAGGCTTATATGTGAGTGTAAATACCTTTATCAGCTGTTGCATTAAAATAGCTGACCGATGAAGAGGAAGGCTGCTGCCTCGCCTCTGCTGCCAATACCGCCGCCCAAATATATCGGGCCGATCAATGTGTCAGCACCAACAAAAAGACTTGAACTCCATTTCAGGTCGCCGAGGCTGATGTCACTGGTGTCGTTCCATACGTTTCCGGTTTCAAGTGTTGCGCCCACATACAGCGGTGTTTGTGCAAGATAGCCTAGGCCACCACCAACTTTGCGGTAATAAACAGCGCTTAAAACACCACCATGATTGCCGCTTAATTGCCCGGGTGCAAAAGCGGTGAGGTTGGTGAAACCACCTAATGAAATCAGGTCTGTTTCGTCAGGTGTGCCGTTAAACGTGGTTGCGGCAAGAAAGTTTATTCCAAGCGTATTATCGCCCCATGAAAATGGCTTGTAGAAACCGACTTGCAGATTATCAACCTGCCCGTCACCCCCCAGTAACGAGAGATCGTTACCATAGCCTATTTCAAACCCAAGCCCTTCGTGCGGGAAGCGGGGGTTGTCGAGTGTGTCGATTTCAAATTCAGCAACAAACCTGCTGGAATCTACTTTTACAATAACATCGCGCGGTAATCCTATACGGCCTCTAATCCGGCTATAATTGCGCTGCAATCCTGCACGCAAGGTTCCCCATACACCAAAGTTTCGACCCGCACCTAACTGGAAGGTTGCACCTGTAACGCGGGCCTGACCAAGCAATGCATCCGTGCCGTCATTAGCTGAAATATTTTGGTTTAGCTCGGTCACGTCAGCATTGGCAAACACGTAAAAGCGGTCATTAAAATCCAGTGGTTGGTAAATCTCTGTGAATAGCCCAAGCTGATCACCAATTGTAGCGCGTGCAGCGAATTCACCGCCGCGTGAGTTTAGTGCAAGCTGGTTCAGGCCAAAGGCGAGCTGAAAGCCGCTTTCGCCGTCAAAATTATCTTGCATGGCCAGCCCGAACCGCAGCTGGGTATTGCCGTAATCTTTCCCGCGTGCGCGTACTTCAATGCCGGTAAGATCGTCGTCTTTAACTTTGCGGTAGCCGACTTCTTCAAATAGCTGCAAACCGTGCAGGCGAGTCAGGTCATGTGATAATTGCTGCGCGTCCAGTGGTTCGCCGGTGGTTTGTGAAACACGTGCGCGAATGGCTTCATCCGAGAGCGCTGACGTATTGTTGATACGCACAAAGTCAATCACTTGATCGGTGTTTGCCTCAAGTGTGCGGCTGGCAAGGTGCATACGCCAGGCAGCATCTGGTAACGCTAGGGCAGACAGTTTTCCCTCAGCGGCGCGCGCTGCAACTGCACCCAGTGGCACAGCATCGCCTGTGCGTTCAAACTCCACCAAACCAATATCATTCACCTGCGGGCGGATCACAATATCACTGTCACGCAGCGTTGCCATTTGTGCAGCGGCATTTGCGTTTGTCATAATCAGTGAAAGCTGGTTGATAACAGACGTAAAAGATTCCAGATCGTCTCGTTTTTTCAGCGGTGTACTTATATCCACTACAATAACGATATCCACGCCCATCGCGCGGGCAACATCAATGGGAATGTTGTTTGCAACGCCGCCGTCGACCAGAATTTGATCGTTTAGCTCCACAGGGGGGAAAAGGGCAGGCACTGCCATGCTGGCAACCATGGCTGACGCGAGATCACCTTTGCCGAGTACCACAGCCTTACCGGTTTCAAGATTAGTGGCTACTGCACGAAACGGGATAGCGAGATTGTCAAAATCACGCACATCTGCCGCACCGGTAGATAGTTCGCGCAGCAATAACCGCAGGTTGTTAGGGTTAACAAGGCCAGACGGCAGCTTTAGCTTACCTTCTTTGATACCCACCCTGAACTTGATCAGGAAGCCGTCATCGTCCTGCTTCCTGCGGAATGAGCGGTCTTTGCGCGGTGCCGTGGTGGACAGGGCTTCCTGCCAGTCCAGTGTATTTAAAATTTCGGTTAGTTCATCTGCGGAATACCCCGAGGCATACAGGCCGCCGACCAACGCACCAAAACTGGTACCAGCGATAGCATCAATCGGGATGCGGTTCTCTTCAAGAACTTTCAACACACCCAGATGCGCAGCACCGCGTGCGCCGCCGCCTGACAGAACGAGACCGACCTTGGGTCGTTCCTGCTTGGTGGTTGCACTATCTGCCTGTGAATGTGCAGCGCCAGTTGCCAGTGCAACGATCATAAGAAAGTATGCGGTAAGATTGATGCGAACCATTGTGTTTCCTCGAATGTCTGAACCACCGAGGACCGTTTAATCATGCCTTTGCGTTGGCGTCTACCAACTTAAACGAACAAGGGTGCTGACACGCATGCCAACACCCTCTTTTAGTCCAGATGCTTTGAATGCATCTCTATGGTTTTAATGTCGATTAATCGACATCAAGTGCGTCAGCAGCTTTGCTCGCTAGGTTCTGGAAATGGATACCCGTTAAGGTACCGCTATTTCTGTCGCCAACGCGTTCAAGATCACTTTGCAGCCCAGCCAGTGTTGAGCGACACAGCGAGCGATAGTCGTCGCTTACAGCATCATCGCCTTCTGACGGTGCCGTGACACCAGCAATAAGCAAGTTAACCATCGCTGCTTGCAGGTTACGTCGGTATGCCGACACATTTGGACGGCGCTCACCCAGTTCTTCAAATATCGCTGACCTGACGTCTGTAAACAGTTCAACAGGGTCATATGTTTCAAGACCAGCAGCTTGAAACTTGATAATGCGATCAATCTTGTCAGCAGATAAAAAAGTGTTCAGCGGGCGCGTGCCAAACCGTGCAACAGAGTCGATATAGAAGTCATAACCAACACGTTTCAGTACGTCTTCGTTTTTCCAGAACGCTGGCAATTTGAAAGCGTTATCCGCAATAAACTGCATGGCTTCCCTTTGCTTATCCATAGGGTAGCTGGTGAAAACCTCTGTTTCTTCGTGGCCTTGCGCCAGTTCGCGGCGGTACACCGCAGAGCCAACATATTTGGCGACGTGGCGAATTTCACGCACATACTGTGATGCCAGAGCGCCGTACGCGACCTTGATTTCGTCGTATGTCATGCCGTCTTCATAAGACGCTGCATCAACTACATTGGCCATAATACGCTCAAGGTTTTTCATGCCCAAACGCGTTGCTTCCATCGCATCATTACCGATATCTTCGGTTTGAATACGCGGGTCGTATGCCGCACCGTCAGAGTACGAGTCCCACCGCAAAGACTTGTCTGTCAGTTGGCGGTCAGCAATCGCGTTCAGCAATGGAATTTCTTCTTCTGCTGTGCGGTCACCGGAGAATTCAGTGTATCCCCATTCAACAGCAAAGTTGTCATATGGTCCCGGCACATAGTCGATTGGTGAAACACCATCTTCAGGCTGGATTACATAGTTGAAGCGCGCGTAGTCCATGATGGATGAGGCGACACCATTTTTGGCAACAAATTCAGGATCGCGGAGCTGCTCAATTGTGTATGCGTTTGAGCCAATGAAGTTGTGGTGCAGACCAATGGAGTGCCCCACTTCGTGCGCAACAACAAACCGTACCAGATCAGACATAACATCATCAGGCAATGGCAGCTTAGCCGCGCGTGGATCGGTGGCACCAGCCTGTGCATAATACCATTCTTCAATCAGTTTGATCACATTGTGGTACATGCGCACATCAGCTTCGATGATCTCGCCGGTGCGCGGATCGGCCACGTGCGGGCCATTGGCGTTTGGAATAGTTGACGGCACCCAGCGGATAACTGCATAGCGTGCGTCTTCCGGGTCCCAATCAGGGTCTTCCTCAACTGTTGGTGCCATTTTGGCAATGATCGCGTTTTTGAAGCCAGCCTTCTCGAATGCAGATTGCCAGAACTCAATCCCTTGGCGTGTTGCTTCAATGTAGCGTGTTGGTGTGCCGCGGTCGATATACCATACGATTGGCTTCACCGGTTCGCTCACTGCCGCGTTCGGGTCTTTTTTCTCAAGGCGCCAACGATTGATGTAACGCTTGGTCTCTACCTTGTTTTTGATGCCGTTATAGTCAGTGTAACGGTCGTCAAAGAACCCAACGCGGTGGTTGTAATGGCGCGGTTTCATCAGATTATCGGGCAATGCGAGAATAGAATGGCGAATTTCGGCCGTTACACTCTCGGTCTCCTTGCCGTTTTTGCGTGTAAACAGGCCAAGCACGCGCGCTTCAACATTGCGTTCAAACGATTTTACGTTTTTCACCACTGATGTTTTGGCGTCCATCTTGTCGTCGTTCAGGCCTTCCAGACCTTTCACTTTGCCAAGGAAGGCTGGTGTAATGTCGATGACGGGTGTCTCATTTTCACCGAAGGTTACAATCGGGAACTTGCCCAGCACACCGTCGAGGTGGGCTGCGTTAATCACAAATGTTTCCGGCTCGCCTTCTGCTTTGATCACGGAATGGTCTTTGGCACGCAAAATCAGGTCATTACCTATGCGCTCAAAATAAACATACTGCCGCGCTGAATCAGCACTGATCAAACCCTTTTGGTTTTGAATGCCGGCAATTTTCACCAGCCAAACAAATTCACGGCCCAACTGGTCTGCCGGAATTTCAAAATATGCCTTACCCTCAACCAGGTGCGTTGTGAACACACCAGCTCGTGTGACCGCTTTATCTGTAATGACGTCAGCATATTTTTTGATTTTTGATTTTTTCTTTTTGGCTTTTTCGTCGCCGCCGCCATTAGCGTCAGCGTCTTTTGCTTCTTGTTCGTCTTGTTTGTTTTGTAGTGTGTTAACGGCACTTGTGTCCGCGGCAAAACTGTATGTTGCCGAAAGTGCCAGCATGCTAGTGGCGCATGCCAGTTTGATTAGATTGTTCATTAGCCTCTCCTGCGCAAAGTGTCCCACTGGCTGGTGTTTTAGTGATTAAACATCAGCATTGGAAGTGCGTTGTCGGAAATGTTACTGGCATAATGATTATGGCGCTTTGGCCTTTTTTGGGGCGGTGTGTGCGTCCAGTGCGATGAAGCGCAATCCCTTGTGTTACCTTATATCACTAACCATCGCTGCAGCGTCTTATGGTGGTGTGTTTGAGGTTATTCTTTTAAAGCTGCAAGATAGTGATTCACTGCTGTTTGCACGTGGCGGAACCTGTCACCGCCCAAATGCTTGCCGCCGTACCAGCGGGTCACAACAATGATATGGTTGTGCACATCTGCGCGTTCCAGCATGCGCAGAATGATCATGCCCGCACCGCTTTCACCGTCGTCATTTTTCAGGTTGCCATCATCGCAGATCACACCCCATGTATTGTGTGTTGCCTTGGCAAACTTTTTGGTGCGTTTCAGTTCCTTGATAAACGCTTTTGCGTCTGCCGCAGACTGGCACGGCCCACCCGCCACAGCATATTTTGAGCCGCGGTCAGAAATAATATTCTCAAAAATCAACATGAAGCACAGCCATAGGGCAGGTGCCCGCGATGCGCAAGGGCTGCCTGGGAGCGAGGCCAGGGTTTGTGCCGACGTTTCATATCAATTTTGATGGAAATATTGTCTCACTTTTAAGGTCGGATGCCTAAAACGATAAAAATTCAAGGCACCCTTTCTCACCGTTAATGAGGTTCAATAGTTTTGCCAGTTTCAAACGACAGGGCGGCGTTTTGAAAATATCTCCAGTTTATGAAGAGCAGGCCGCCCAGCCGCTTTTTTGTTTTAAATGAGGCGCGGAAACCACATGCCCATGGTTGCAGCGAAAGTGCCCACCAATATTGCGCCTGTTGCAAGGATCAAAACCACCGCAACAGAAGACTTTAGTGCGTTGTTTTTACTGCGCTGTGCGAGGAAATAGGCTTCCAGTATCAGAAGCGGTATAGCCATCTGGCCAAAATACATGAAGGTAAGAAACGGGCCTTCGAAAGTTTCCGGGTTAATGCCAATGCCGCCAGTTGTTATGAACCAGAACATCAGACCAATACGAAAGAACCATACAGCACTGACAACCATAAACAGCCGCATAGCCCACCGGCGGTGCCGGTCTATTTGCCGCTTGGTTGCAAAATTTATTGCCAATCCGCCAAAGGCCAAAATCAGAACAGCGTCAAGACTAATGGCGAGATGGCCAACCAAGCCGCCCGGAACGCCGCGTGTCCAGACAATATAAAGCCCGGCAATGCTAGTGATTGAGGCCATCACTATATAAACCCTGCCCACATAACGATGGAAGCGAGGGAACCGGTTCCGGATATGGGGGATGAACTGAAGTGGGCCACTGCCAATGATGATAATCGCGATCAGTACATGAGCAGCTATGGCAAGATTGCCCGCCATGTCACCGGCGATATACCCGTCAGGTAAGGTGGTATTCGCCAATCCGGGCAGGCCAAATTGTACCAGCTCCGGGATGTACTGAAGGACGACATAAAAAACAAATATCCACTGGCCGATAGCCGCCGCCAAAAACCATGCAATACCAGAGTATCTTACCATGCGGTCGGGCCAGGGTTTTGGTTGGGGTGGAACGGGGTGGTTTGTTGAAGTTTCTTTATTCAAGAATGTTTGTGTCGCTGTCGCCATCGCTTGTTCTCCTTTTTTAATGTACGGCGCGGTTTCTTTTGTGAGCAGTTGTCCTGCACCTCATATTTTTGACGCTCCGGGAAACAAGCTTTATAAGAAGGAGTAAGCGCTATTCTCGCCTATTTGGAAAACGGCCAGTATTTTTATGGTATTTGGAAGTTTTTTCTGGCGGTTGCCGCGTGTAAGATGGTGACAGGGCGGCGCAAAAGACTGCCTAAACACGACAGATGGATTGAGGTAGTACCTATTATGACCGCATTGCTGGCTCGGCGCCTGCCACTGAATATTGCACCAATTGAACCAATTAACCTAATATGGTTGGCCTTCACGCTTTCCGTGACGGCATCTATCTTACCGAGCATGGTTGGCGGTGTTGTTGCCCCGCTCGCAAATATAGCTGCGGTGGTCGGGTCTGCAGGATGTGGTTGGCTCTGGCTTCTTGCCCGCAGTCTTTTTCGTGAAGAAAAACAGATAGAGCGCTGGAATATATTTGCGATGGCCGCAATCATCGCAGTTGAAGGGTCCAGCAACCTTATCGGGAGATATCCACCAAACGGGTCCATGTCAGAAATGTATCGCATTCTTGGTAATGCCGAAGGGTTCATTTGTATCGGTGCTTTGGTGTTGGTCTTTGCTGAAGTGTTTTCGGATTACAGCAACGAACTGCACAAACAGGAGCGGCGCTTTCGTCAAATATTTAGCCTGACGTTTGGCGCCATGATCGCCCTCACCCTTTTGTGGGTGTTGAACGCTGATGAAAACAGCCTCGGTGGACAATGGAAAGAGACAGTTCTTATATCCAGCGCGTTGGTGGGTGTTATTGGAACGAGGCTATGTATTTCATTTCGGAAACTACATCCGCTTTCGTTATCAAAGGTACCTAAATATGCTGCCAGACATGCTGGCGACGATGTGCTTGCCAAACGGATCATTCAGTTCCTTGAGCAAGACAGGAAGTTTGCAACCCCGGAGTTGAAAGTGGCTGACCTTGCTGAACTTCTTGGGGAACATGAATACAAGGTTACGCAGTGCATAACGGGTTCGCTAGGATACAGGAATTTTAACCACCTGATCAATTCATGTCGCATAGAAAGCGCCAAGGAAGCTTTGGCTAGCCCTGGAAATAAAGAGCGGCTTATTTTGTCGGTTGCTTTCGATTGTGGCTTCAATTCGATCGGACCATTCAATCGTGCTTTCAAACGACAGGTTGGGATGACCCCCAGAGAGTACCGGGCCGCTGTTGAGTAAGCTATCGTCCATTGTGTCTTATGGTGGGCTCCTTGATAAAAGCTTTTGTAGCCGAGGCGGACTGGCACGGACCATCTGCCACAACATGTTTTGAACTGAGGTCAGAAATGATATTCTCAAAAACAAACATGAGGCAAAGCCATAGGGCAGGTGGTTGCTTACAAGAATTGCCTCGCGCTAAAACATATCAAAAATTGACGTCATAGGTTTTATTCATCACTTCAACAGAAATGTTATTGTTGTTATAATTTGCTACAATCCGATTGATTTTAAGCTGTTTACTTCTAACAAAGTCTATGAAGGTTCTGGTGTAACTAGGAATCACCTTAGCGATGGTGTTATCTTGGGGGATATGCAGGAAGTGCGTTTGGAAAATAATTCCACTATCTTTGAAATATACAAAGCCTTGTCTTTTTGAATGCATATTTTCTAGTACATAAAAATGTGTATCATCAATAATATGCTCATGTTCAATTGTGCGGAATTTGAATGTAGCAATATCGTCAGCAAAGGGAGGATAGGCTTTTATGGCCGCGATACTGTAGTTGTCGGCAAGTATCTCTATTCCTTGATTAGCAAAAGCTTTAAGGCCAGAAATCTGATGCCCGTGAGGGTGAGTAACATAAACTGAGACGATTTTCTTTTTTGGGAATTGATCAAGAATAAGCTTTATCGTTTTATCTGCTAATCTGGAATTATTACTGGCGCCAAATACCGTAATTTTATCGCCGTTCACTTTAAACAGACTGTTGCGTGCGGCCGAAGAGTCGGTGATAAGATAAAGATCGGTTGCAATTTCTTTTGATACAAGAACCCCGTCGCCTCTAGAGATTATGGGGCCGTATCCTTCTGGTAGCTGCAGTCTGGTAGGGTCCACTTCTTCAATAATATTAAAGTTATCAATGAAGCTTATGTAAGTTGGTTTCGTTTCTCCATCATAGTATTGATATATGGACCGAGCAAAGGTCATATTCTTTGTGGTTTGATAATCGTTATAAACGAAAATTCCACCAAGAGGCCTATGGTTGATCGATATCAACTGCAATGGATTGTTGCTAAATTTATAATCAATAACATCATCATTCGAAGTTTTATGTATTAGGGTTGTCGCTCCTGATTTTCTCTCTTGGTGAAGGGTAATGTTTCCCTTAATATCGGTTTCTTCAAGAAGTGGCCTTACAGCTAGAAAATCAATATTCATGACATTATAACCCTTAAATATATCAAAGTTATCCATGTCTCTGCGTTGAACAGCTTTTCCTAATACTGTAGCGCTTTTTTCATAGAAAAAGCTTTCCTTGTTATTCTGGAATTGTGCTCTGTCGTATAATCGCCCTCCTGAATAATAAACTATATCATTGTCGTAAAAGTGTCTTTTGACCAGATCAGCTTCAACCACTCTTTGCGACATGAATAGGTTAGGTGTTTGGTAGTCCCAGTAATTGTGATCCTGATAGCGTCTGTTCAAGAAATGATATTTCATTGAATAGGCTTTAATTGACAGAGTGCTTTTATAGTGTGTTTTAAGCTTGGTTATATAATCATCGACTTCTCCTGCTGAAGCCGTGGGCATTATAATGATGAATGATACTAAGCCCAAAAGCGCAAAAGTTACCGCTGACAAAAAACGCGTTAGATTACGCTGCATAAAAAATATTCCCGCTCAAGATTTTATTGTTATAATATAACTTAATTTACTTTATAGATTTTTTGCAACGAAAGCTTTACGAAAAGAGGTGATTGTTCTTAGAGAGGCCTTAATGCCACCTCCCGAATGTTCGCTTCGAGACGAAGGCGAGTGTCTCAGTCCAGCAAAAATGCTTTTATGTGCTCGTTAATAAACGCATTGTCTTCTGGGTTAAGGCCAGAAGTGGGCGTAAACCGAGCGATCTAAGACACCCAAAGAAGCACATTTATACCTAATTCAGTTAATGCTTTAATTGGTCGATCACGAGTTTAGAATGATTTTGAGAGGAAAACGCGAAAATCTACATCTGAAGTTGCGTTTGTTAGGCCGAGCAGTGTGCTTGCTTCAATTGACCAACCTTCAGCAATTTTTGCGGAAATGGCTGGGCCAACTGAGTGATTTTGATTTCGAATTGCCGGAAAGTCGGCCGTCGAGCCGTATGTATTGAAGACCTGTACTTGCAAATTATAGTTGGAATTTACTTTGTAGCGTAAGCTAGAACGAGTTTGAAGGAAGAGGCCACTATTGCGGTTTGACCCGAACTGAACCTGTGCGAGCATCACCGCGCGGACAAACCACTGCTCATTAAGCGGTACATCATTGGTCCAGTTAAAACTAACAAGGTTGGGCCGGTCTTTGCCCAGCAAAACATCTAGCCGAAAGGCGGAGTCAAAGCCGTTACGCTCTTTGTTGAGGAACTGATATTGAGCTTCGAATTGAACGAGATCAAAATCGAAGTTGCTCATATTTGTGTCCGCACCTTGTATCACGGCTCTCAGGCGCAGATTATCTGTGACACTTTGCTGATAATGAAAACGGCTGGTAAGGCGTGATGGGCGTCCATCTGATTGCGGTGCAATGGCTGCTCGAAACTCGATCGCCTTGCTTCCTGGAGCAACCTTAGGACCAAAGACTCCACCAACATTTTGGGCGCCGGCACTTCCCATGAGACCAAAAAAAACCAAGCCGATAAAAGCTGTTATGGCGCCAGTATGTATAAAGCGGATTTTTAGCAAGTTGTTCCCATGTCAGCTTGACCTTCGATAGTCAGGCTACCTTTCTTTTTATTCACTACACACTCTTTTAGAATAACTTGCTGTAAGAGCAGGCCTAATCGAGAAAACTCTGTGATGTATCTTAAGAAGCTCGAACTCGTGCTAGAAACTCGTTAACAGCTGTATCTAGTGTGCTGGCATGTTGCGCTAAGCCACCTGCTACTTCCAGAACTTGAGTGGCGCCTTTGCCAGTATCATTGGCTGCTTCACTGACGGTCGTAATGTTAGAAGTTACATCCTGTGTACCTGTTGCAGCTTCTTGAACACTGCGGGATATTTCTGAGGTTGCCGAAGATTGTTGCTCTACTGAAACTGAAATTGTTGTCGCAATTTCGTTCATTTCGGTAATCACATTACTAATACCTTCAATGGCAGTAACTGTGCTGGAGCTTTCTTCTTGAATATCTGTTATCTGCTTTGAGATTTCCTCGGTTGCCTTTGCTGTTTGACTGGCGAGTGATTTTACTTCGGAAGCAACTACAGCAAAGCCTTTCCCGCTATCACCAGCACGGGCTGCTTCAATTGTTGCATTCAAAGCAAGTAAGTTTGTTTGCTCAGCGATGTCGCTGATCAAATCGACAACATCACCGATCTTCTGTGCAGCAGCTGATAGATTTTGCACAGTTGTTGCGCTGCTTTGAACTTCTTTTACAGCTGAAGAAGCAATTGTCGTTGATTGACTTACTTGACGGCCAATTTCTTCGATTGATGCAGCAAGTTCTTCAGCAGCCGAGGCAACTGTTTGAACGTTCACTGTTGCTTCTTCAGATGATGCTGAAACCGCTACCGCCCGTTCGCCAGTGTCTTGTGCGCTGCCCACCATGCCCTTAGCGGTTGCTTGCATCTGTTTTGCTGAACTTGAGACATCATTAACCACGTCTCTTACGCTCTCTTCGAAGTTATCAGCCAATTCGTTCATTGCTCTCCGTTTTTCTTCTTCGATTCGAGCTTCTGATTCAGCTTTTTCTTTAGCTCGCTTGCGGTCCTCTTCTTGCTCACGCAACTGAGCAGCCTGTTGTTCCTCTGCCTGTTCAGCTTGTATCCGATCTATCTCAATCGCATTCTGTTTGAAGACCTCGACAGCGCGTGCCATTTCGCCAATCTCATCTGAACGGTCAGTTGCGGGAATTTCTGATTGTTTATCGCCGTTAGCCAGTTTACCCATGGCACCTGTCAAAGTCAGCACAGGTCTTGAAATTAGACGTCCAATCCCAATCGCTGAAAGGACACCAATAACAATTGCAATTAGTGAAAAGATAACGGCAAAGTTTTTGGAACCTTCCATGTTTCCTACGGCCAATGGGCCAAGCTCGTCCTGACGTGCCTTGTTGCGAAGCTTGATTTGCTCAATATCGTCAGCAATTTGCGGACCTATTCTATCGAGTGTGCCTTTGATGACATTATTTCTGTCAAAAATAACTTTTGTTACTTCATTGAATACCGCCTCGTAGTTTTGAGCACCTGTAACAAGTTGCTTGCGCAAGTTGCCGACGAGTGGGGTTTTGTAGAGTATCCAACATAGCTTGTGCATTAGTGCTAAACGACGATAATTCAGAAGCGGCCCGGTCTGCGCTGGATTGTTGATTATCGACAAGAAAGCGATTTGCGTAAAGGCGAGCAAGTAATAGACTACGAAGTGTTTTTCCTGCCATAAAACTTGCCTCACTGTCACCATCCGTGTATGCGCTCTCCATCACTTTGGTTAGGTTTCTCTCGGCTACAGGACCAAGGGTGTTCATCTGGTCAACAAGGCTGTTTCGATTTGCTCTGGCGTTTACGACTTTATTAAAACCATCTAAATAGTTGTTGAGTTGCGACGAAGCGCTACCAAGGGCAGCCACATCTTGTTCGACGTCAAAATACTGTGAGGCATCCTGGAATAATTGATTGCTTGATGTGACTAGGTTTTGTGTTGCTATCAGTCGGTCGTTAACAGTTTTCTTTGCGTTGTCGCTACCACTTAAAATATATTCTTTTGCACCAAGCCGCACGAGTAATAAGTTTGCCTGCACCCGGCCTAGTTCATTGGTTTGGCGCGCTGTTGCCCGATATTCGCTAAAGTTGTTGACAGCAGCTTGGAGTCCAAAAAAAGCGACCATGCTAACTGCAAACAGAAATACAAGTACGACACCGAACCCTAAACCAACCTTCTTACCAATCTTGAGATTATCAAATTTGACTTTCAGTCTTTGCTTGATTCCTGCAGAATTGGAGGCAATATCCTGTCGTAGGTCGGTTGTTCGATTTTGGTGAGAAGAATCTTCGGTATAATTTGTCACGATTTATCAGCCTAAGTTTGATAATTGTGACCCCCGGTACTGAAACAACTTCTCAGTTATTTCTTTAATTTCTGTTAACGATCTACATTGAGATTATTGTGCAATTTTCCTTCTTAAGTTTGTGTTATTATTACAAATAAAGAAGAAAAGGTAAGTGACAAATAATCATCCTTTATTGAATTCAGTAATAGTATTTGCGACAGGATGTAGAAAATATATGGGCGGACAGTGTGGCAAATGAACGGGCCCGTATTTACATGACCCTTTCACTGCAGCAAAAATGCTTTTATGTGCTCGTTAATAAATGCATTGTCTTCTGGGTTAAGGCCAGAACCAGCCAGGTGTCCCCAGATAGAAGGGATGGGTGTAAATTGCACGGACGGAATGAATTCAGCTTCGTACTTTAGTGACGCCAGCGGAAAGTACATGTCTGTTGCGCAGGGCATATAAAGCACATCTGCTTTTATAGATTTCAGCGCTTTCTCAATATCACCATTAAAGCCTTCTGTATTGCCCGCATTGTTCGTTTGCCACGCCCGCGCAAGGGTAATGAAGTCGTTGGCATCTCCCTGAGACAAGCCGTTTTGCCAAAACTCACGCAAGTAATCTTCTACGTGATCAAAGCCAAAATTCCTGTATTTTTCCTGCCGGTACCATTCCTGCGACAAACCCCACGCGGCCCAGTGCGTGCCGCCCGCGCGCAGCCCGACAAGTGGTGGTTCGCTGTAGTCACCGCCGTTGTAAGCCGCGTCTGCTGTGATGGCCGTAATCCATCCCTCCAAGCGTACTTTGCCGTGCGGGTATTCCTTGGCGGAACCACAATAAGGTGCAATTCTGGACACATAATCAGGATGGCTCACCGCCCACTGCAGGGCTTGCTGCGCCCCCATCGAAAAGCCAACAACGGCATAAAGGTGTTCAATGTCAAACTCTTCTCTCAGTAGTCGGTAGCCCGCATTGATGTTGTCGCGCACGGCGATGGCCGGGAAACGCGGCCCGTCAAATGGTGCCGGTGTGTTGCTGGGTGAGCTGGACAATCCGTTCGAGAACATGTCTGTTGCGATAATGAAATACTTTTCAGGGTCCAATGCTTTGCCGGGGCCAATCATGAAATCATAACCATGATGGTCACCGCCGTATGCGGACGGCACGAGCACCGCATTGCTTCTGTCTGCATTCAACTTCCCGTGTGTCACATACGACAGTTTTGTATTTGGCAATATGGTGCCAGATTCGAACTGAAACGACCCCAGTTCAAACACCTTATGGCCACCATCCGCAAACGCGGATTGCCATGCAAAAGCAAGGCCCATGACAATTGAAAGGAGAAGCCGGAATGTTGAGCGAACGGGTAGCTTTGTCATTTCATTTCCTGCGGGATGTTATGCCTGATTAAAGGTAAGCAGCGTTGTGCGAGTTCATTGAAAGGGAAGTGTAGGCAAGGCGATTTACAGTTGCAAGCAATGCGGATCATGCGCTTTCAACATATCCCTTAATTTTTAAAATAATGAGATCAACCTCAATGAACGGGTTTGCGGCAACCTGACGAACCCAAACCTCATCATCAATTTGTGTTTGCGAAGACGTGTCTGCAAGCGCTGCTAAAACGCCCTTTATCTCTTTGCGTTTTGGGCGCCATGTGACAACCGCGGTTTCCGGCTTTTGCTTAAGCTCGGTCGCATCATGTGTGCGCAGAAAGTCAGCCAGCTTTTCAGCATCCGCCATGCTTTTCTCTATACGCTGCGCCAAACCGCTGCGCCCCCATGCCATGAGTGTCGCCATTAACGGGATGGCGGCAGCACCGCGCGAACCTTGTACGCCGACATTTGGCGCCGCGAGATAAGACCCGCCGTAACTAATGTGACGGAGCGCCTTTTTATCCTTAAATAAAACAAGGGCAGAGTCTTTTGGTTGATAGAACCATTTATGAGCAGAAATCGCGACACTGTCTGCTTTCTCAATGCCGTCCAGAATATCCGAATATTTTGTAAGCCTGAGCGGGGCTGCCCATGCTGCGTCCACATGCGTCCATAGCGCGCCTGATGGTGAGAGATCATCAACGGCGCCTCTGCCTGTTGTTCCTGCTGTTAAAACAAGGCATGCCTCTTTCAAATTCGTGAGCTTGTCGCGGTTTAGTTTTCCTGCGGAATCAACCGCGACCGTATCAAGCTTCATGCCCAGAATATCTGCTGCTTTTGCAACGGATATATGTGCATCTTTCGATGCGACAACAGTCTTTGCACCGTGTTTTCTTGCGCACCAAATCGCAGTTAGGTTTGCAATCGTAGATCCTGCGCAAAAATGACCGTCGGTCATACCGAAGTAAGGCAAAAGCCAATCAATAACCCGCTTCTCGACCACTGTTGCCAGAGGGCTCAGGTCCGGGTGCAACAGGTTTTGGTTATATTCTGCGTTGAGCCCCACAACTTTTGCAGCAATCTCGGGCGTGGGCGGGTCCATATGTGCCATAATCCAAGCGGCGCCTATATCTGCAGAATGGGTTTTAATCAAGTTGCTGACTTGGGAAAACACTTGATCAGGCTCTCTGCCGAGTTCTGGTAATTCAAAAGGTATTTCTTCGAGCATGATGTAACCTTGTTTGGTTTGCCGCCTGTATGGAACATCTAAGTTATAGTGCTCGTGGTTGTGAAACGCTACAAAGCCTTACAGCATTATGATATGATCGGCCTTGGGGAAGGTTTCACGTACTTGGCAAAATTGTTCAGTAGGGCAACATGCTGACACAGCTAAAGAGTGTGACTAATTGAAAACGGAGGGGTTGATATGACATACGAAAACGCATCTGTAGCACAAAGGCCGCCAACCATGGCGAAAGACTTTGCGCGGGGCCTGCCAGTTCATGCACCATTTGATTGGTTGAAAGCGGGTGTGCGCGATACGTTTGCTTCACCTGTCAGCAGCCTATCGTATGGCTTGGCGGTGTTTTTGATATCGGTTGCTTTCGTCGCTGTTATGTTTCGCTTCGGTTTCAGTTATTTTCTGTTTCCGGCTATTGCGGGGTTTATGGTTTTGGGGCCTTTCATCGCCACTGGGCTATACGGAAAAAGCCGATTGCTGGCGGCAGGGGCTGCCGGTGTATCCACGCGTGAGATGCTGTCTGTTAAGCCAAAGTCACCAGGGCAACTCCTCCTTGTGGGCATTGTGCTGATGCTGATCATGACCTTTTGGCTGCGGTTTGCAGTTGTGCTTTATGCACTGTTTTTTGGTTTGGCACCGTTCGGTGGTTTGGAACAAACTATTGATACGCTTTTTTTAACCAATACGGGGCGCACGCTTTTGATGGTTGGCAGCGCTGTGGGTGGCTTAATGGCGGCTTTCTCTTTTTCCATCAGTGCCTTTTCAATTCCCATGCTGATGAATGAAAAGAAAGACACCATGACGGCTGTGGCGCTAAGTGTGGTTATCGCCTGGATGAACAAATCAGTTGTTTTTGTGTGGGGCAGTATCGTGCTGGCACTATTCCTGTTCAGTGTTGCCAATGCATTTGTTGGGCTTATTGTGATTTTTCCAATACTGGGTCACGGCACGTGGCATGCCTATCAGGCTATGCGCAGTGAAGAAGCCCTCGTTGCCGCAGAAAACGAGGCATAGGTCGTCACCGCTAAATACGTCTGTAGTGATAGTTGTGTGGGCAAACTTGAGGTGTTGTAATTCATCGTCTGTTTTTCTCTTAGTGTTGTTTGATTTTATGATCCATCTAGCGTGATTTTTCTTATGTCTGAGAGGCTTAACGCTTTACCTCCGGCGCCCCACTGGCCGTTTTTCACTTCATTAATAATCACCCATGTGTAGGGACGAATTCTTTCATTAGTTACTTCAACAACTACATTTGTAATTTTGGCAATAATCGCTGCGGATTGATCTTTATCGAGTTCATCCTTGAATACTTTCACCTCAATAAGTGGCATGAGAAATTCCTTTCTAGTGTGGCTGGGTTTACAACACTTAAGTTGAGAGGGATGGTAATTTACCACCCCTACTTCGATCTGAAATCTATGAACACATGGTAGATTGATATTGTTTTACACAGTTTTTAATATCTCAAGATGATCGAGACTTAATGCCTTCACGCTGCTGGCTTGCACGGGCTCAATCGCATTATTGATTGTGTCAGCACCGAAACTTGCACCGACGACTGTACGAGTAGGTCGTTGTCCAGCAGGTGTTTCAATCAGTGTTGCTACTGCTTCGGCAATATCATGAGGATTTGGAGCGTCAGCGCCCTCGAACATAGACATGAAACTCTCAAACATCGCTCCTGGAATTTCCCCAACATCCCCGTATTCCTCTATTTTCACCGTGTCGTGAGGCTGGGCGGCACTGCTATACATTTGCGTTGGATATGCGCTTGGTTGAACCAAAGCGACGTCAATGCCAAACTGTGAAGTTTCATATCGTAGACTATCCGTTATCGCTTCAACAGCGAATTTGCTGGCACCGTAAATACCGAAAAATGGGAACGTCACTCGACCCAAAATTGAGCCAATATTGATGATTAATCCGCTCCTTTTACGACGAAATATTGGCAAGACTGCACGGGTGACACGATGCAGACCGATAACGTTCACATCGAAGAGCGCTGTCACTTGCGTATCCGTGAAGGCCTCCGAAACACCTGCTGAAGCTACACCAGCATTATTAATCAAAACGTCGATACGCCCTGCTTTGTTGACGACAGATGCGACTGCCTGTTCCACCGATTGAGTCTCAGTTACGTCAAGCTCAACGACCTCAATGCCTTTGGCTTTTATGGCGCCCGCGTGCTCGCGGTTTTTACCATTTATATCCCGCATAGAAGCAAAGACTCTATGACCTTCAGCAGCTAGTGTTTCGACTGTGTAGCGACCAAATCCAGTTGATGCGCCAGTAATGAGAATGACTTTCGACATATTTGTTTCCTTATTTTGTTACTGACTAGGAACTTAATATGTGCATTTGATTAGATAAATACCTTGAAATACATATGATCTGTGCAATAAATGCACAAATGAATAACCTTTCGAATATGCAATTGTTTGTTAAAGTTGTGGAAGAAGGCAGTTTCTCAGCCACTGCCCGTTACTTCGGAATCATGCCATCTTCTGTATCGCGGCAGATTTCACATCTGGAGAACGAGCTGGGTGCGCGTCTTTTTCATCGAACGACACGTAAGCAAAGTCTTACCGAGGCAGGTCAGATATACTATCAACACACCCTGCGGATTGTTGCAGATATTGAAGAGGCGAAACGCGCTGTAAGCCAATTGGCTGAGTCACCCTCAGGGCACTTGCATGTGACGGTAGAAACAGATTTTGCCGTTACGTTTATAGCGCCTGTTTTACCAGAGTTTTTTATACGTTATCCAAAAGTTCAAGTACGATTTTCCATGAATACAGATAATCTGGATATTGTGGATAATGCGATGGACTTGGCAATACGATTCGGTCACTTGGGAGATTCTGGATTAATCGCACGAAAGCTTGCTATGAGTTCTTCAGTGATATGTGCAAGCCCTGACTATCTTGCCACCTATGGTACACCGTCACACCCAAGCCAACTTGGAAAACATAATTGTCTGTCTTTTCGTACAGCAGCAGGTAAAAATTATTGGAAGTTCAACGATCAAGGAAAAACATTAGACATTCCGATATCTGGTTCTTTGAATGCCAACAACCTTACTTTTTTGAAGGAAAATGCTCTAACTGGACAAGGTATCATTATGATCCCATCATGGATGGTTCATTCTGCGCTGAAGGAAAAACTTCTCATACCGTTGCTCGAAGATTTTCCTTTACTCCCTTCAGCAACACCTATCCATGCAGTTTTTGCGCACAACCGGCATTTAGCGCCGAAGGTTCGCGCATTTGTTGATTTTCTCGCAGAGAAACTTAAATGACCCTGTACCCACAGATAAGCGTACTCGCGTCTAAAGTCAGAACATTCATTGATTTAATGATTAATGAAATCGACCAGAAATCTGCATGCAAAGAATGCCTGTCATATTGAGCGAACAGATAGTGTTGGTTACAGGAGTTAGAATTGACCCTTCGAGAAAATATTAACATGGACAAGTTGACCGCTATGTTGCAACTCAAAGGGCTTCATTCAGAGCGAACAACGCCTAATGCACTTGATAATCTCGATCAAACCAAAGGAGCCTATATCCTCTTCGTCACGCTTGAGAGAGCCGTTGCCGTTAAACTGCCGGGGCGAGATGCCTTCACGCTTTCAGTTGGCACATACCTTTATGTCGGTAGCGCGAACGGCGGTGGTGGCATGAAGGCCCGGCTTGCGCGTCATTTCAAAAGGCAAAAGGAAATCCACTGGCACGTTGACCAATTGACCACGCGGGCCGCACACGTTTCTGCACTTGCCGTAGCGGATGGTGACGAGTGTATGCTGGGCGCGGTGCTGATCAACTCAGGCCGGTTTCAAGTCGCCGTTCCCGGTTTTGGCAGCAGTGACTGCCGCACATGCGTCAGCCACTTATTGATGCCTGTATAGAGGCTAACAGCTTTACTTACTTGGCAGTCAGCAAGCGCCACATGCCGTCAATGTTTTCACCAAGCCAGCCGTCGTAGTTTTCAAAGTCGCGGTATTTTTCCAGCTTGATTTGCTCTTTGGCATCGGCGAGCGTGCCGCCGTCATCAATCACATCTTGCACTGCATCGCGCAGGTCTTCGTGGTATTCGCGGTGCTCCACCACATCTGCTTTGGTGCCAAGGCTGCCGTGGCCGGGCATGAAGATATCAAAATCAAGTGCTTCAACGCCTTTAATGAAATCAATCGCGCCGGGCATGTCGTGAGCATAAAGGTTGCGGTACGGCAGGCGATCAACCGAAATGGCATCCACCACAAAAACGGCGCGTTCTGCCGGAAACTCAATCGCAATCACATTGTCCGTATGGCTTGGGCCGAAATAGTGCAGGTTCACTGCGCCGTCACCCAGCTTGATGGTGGTTGATTTTTCGAACGTGCGCTCAGGCACTGCCGTAAACGGGTTTTTGTGCAGTGCTTCTGCTGTGTTTGCGTGGGCAACAATGGTTGCTGTTTCGTCAAACACTTCCCCGCCAGAGACATGGTCATTATGCTCATGGCTATAGATCACATACTTAATTTCCTTACCAAAGCGCGAGCGGAGTGTGGCTTTCAGCCATGTGGCTGCGGCTTCGTTGATCGGGTCAGTTGCAATCACGCCGTCTGATGTCACCAGAAAGGCGGAAAAATGACCATTGTTCCGGAACCGGTACAGGTTGCCTTTAATGTTCGTGATCTCGCGCACAGCCTCGTCTTGCGCCAGCGTTGGCGCAGTGGTCGCCATGTTCAGGCCCAGCCCGGTTGCCACCACGGCGGCCATAAATTTAAAACGGTTCATACCTCTTCCCCTTACATTGAGTGACATGTTTAGCCGCTGTTTCCCATGCATCATAGGCAACTGTCACCTCAGTTTTTCGTGATGCCAGCACTGCCCCTGATTGCACCGCGTTAATCCCTTTTGGGTGTCACTGCGTTGACATATGTCCCTTCATGGCTAGTCTGTCATCATTGCACAGGGGCGTCAGAACCCGGATCGGGTCGGCCTTTAATTTCAGGGGAGGGAATTATGGCAATATCAACATCAGGCGGCGGTCAGGAGAATTGGTCTTCGCGCGCTGCTTTCATTTTTGCCGCTGTGGGGAGCGCAGTTGGCCTCGGGAACATTTGGCGGTTTCCGTACATTGCAGGTGAAAACGGCGGCGGCGCCTTTGTGCTCATCTACATATTTTTTGTGTTTTTAATTGGCTGGCCCGTGCTGGTGTCAGAACTTGCCATTGGCCGCTATGCGGGCAAAAGCCCGATCGGCTCCGTTGAGAAAATCGCGGTAGACAGCGGCAAGTCAGCTAACTGGAAGTGGCTTGGTTTCCTTGGCACCTTCGCCGGTGGCCTCGCGCTCTTGTCGTATTACAGCGTGATCGCAGGCTGGGTGATGGCGTATGTCATCAAGGCCCTAACCGGCACGTTTGTCGGCATCACGGCACCTGAAGCACAAGCGGAGCTCGCGAACCATTACGCCAACGGCCCCATGATGGCCTTCTGGCATCTGGCGTTCATTTGCCTGACCATTTTCATTGTCGGCAAGGGCATCAAGGGCGGGCTTGAAAAAGCCGTGCTTTACCTCATGCCCATGCTGTTTGTCATTTTGCTGGTGCTTGTCGGTTACTCCATGGCCGTTGGTAATTTCCAGCAGGGCCTTGCGTATCTGTTCGCGCCGGACTTCTCCAAAATCACCGCTGGTGTAGTGATCGCGGCGCTGGGTCAGGCGCTGTTCTCGCTATCGGTTGCGGTGGGCACCATGTTTGCTTACGGCGCATACCTGTCGAAGGATATTTCCATCACCAAGTCAGCAGGCATTATTGCGGCGGCTGACACAGGCGTTGCTTTGCTTGCGGGCCTCGCGATCTTCCCGCTCGTTTTCGCCTTTGGTCTTCAGCCAAACTCTGGCCCTGGCCTGCTGTTTGAAACCCTGCCGGTTGCCTTCGCGCAAATGCCGGGTGGTATCCTGTTTGGTACGCTGTTCTTTGTGCTGCTGGGTGTGGCGGCGATCACATCGTCCATTTCGCTGCTGGAGCCTGCAGTGTCCTACTTCGGTGAAAAGCTTGGCATGGGCCGCTGGGTTGCGGCGATCATTGCGGGCGGCATTGCCTTTACCATTGGCTTGCTGTCGGTCTTCTCGTTTAATGACTGGGCAGAGTTTTACCCGCTGGCGTTCTTGGGCCTTAGTGAGCTTGCTGGCAGCCCGGCAACCTTCTACCAGATCAATGATTTCTTCGTCTCGAACATTGTGCTGCCAATTGGTGGTTTGTTTGTGGCGCTGTTTGCAGGGTGGGCCGTTTCGTCAGAAACCATCCGCAAAGAGCTTGATCTGCCAGAAGGTGGCTTGTTCGCGTTTTGGCGTGTGCTGATCCGCTTCATTTGCCCGGCAGCCCTTGTGGTGATCCTGGTTTCAGGCCTCAGTTAAAAACTAAGCCATCTATAAACCCAACTAACGATGCTGCGTCCCGTGATGGGGCGCAGCATTTTTCATGCGAGGGTTCATAAGGCTAAGCGGCTATCGCTTACGCCTTATCGCCTGCTTTGTTCTTGTTAAATAGCGGCCGGATCAGGCGGCGGTAACTCAGCGCAAGGCCGGTCCACACAAGGAACATACCGGCGAGTGAGCCGAGGCCGGCCAGCGTTTGGCCAAACCACCCCAGCACTTCGCCCGTATGCAAGAACCGGATGGTGATGCGCGCTTTGCCGCCCGGTGTGCGTGCGTCAAACGGGCGGTTCTGGTCGGTGATACTGCCGTCCGGTTGCACGGTTGCCGTGAACCGCTTGTGGTGCTGTGCGCCGTTGCCCATATCCACGCCGAACGCGGTGGGCAGGGCGCGCAGGCTGTCTGCGTCCAGCGAAATGGTTTGCCAGCCGGGATAGGCGGCGGCCATGGCGTCAAACCGTGCTTGCAGCGTTAGGCCCAGCGCTGCGTCTGCCGCAGGGGCAGGGGCTTCAACAGTGCTGCCGCCGCGCCCGCGCTGTGGCACGTCTTCGCCGTAAGCGGCGTACACCAGCTCGTTTGCCCAGCGGTAATTAAACACCGTGGCGGTGGTTGCCATCACGATGATCGGGATCAGCATCCACACACTGAACACATGGTGCCAGTTGTAATCCCGCGCATGGCCGGTTGCGTAGCTGCGCCGGAACACCAGCCGCACCTTTGTTGCAGACCAGCGCATCACGGGCGGCAACCACAGGTATGCGCCTGATAGGGCAAGGAAGATAAACAGTAGGTTTGCAGCACCGGTTATTGCCTTGCCGGTGGCACGGCTATCACCGGTGAGGGAAAACCAGCGGTGGAAGCGCACCATATCATCCATGAAACGCTCGGTCTTGGTTTCCACATTGCGCAGGATGCGGCCATTTGAGGGGTTCATCAGGTGCTTGTCCCGCCCCACGTAAAACCGCACAGGCGCGGCGCGGTCATCAGGGATGGAAAGTTCGGCTGATGGGTGTACACCGGCGGCGATAGTCGCCATCTCATCCACGCTGATGCGGGTGGTGGGATCAATCCGGAAAACGTCTTTTTCGGCGCTGGCAACAAGCTGCCGCTCATAGGTGAGGAGCACCCCTGTTGCTGACATGGTGAGGATAACCAGCCCTGCCACAACACCAGCCGAAAGATGAGCCCAAAAAAACACGCTTCTAATCGACATATAAGTCCCCGTATCCGCTATTAGTGTCTGCAAAATTCATACGCCAAACCGCTTGCCATGGTTGAAGGCCAAGCGCAAGGAGGGAGTTGCGGGCAAACTTTCAAGTGTATTTCCTCAACTCTATGATTGCTCAATTACTTGCGCGGATATAGAATCGAGTAGAACTCGGTAACTGATGTGAAGTATGGGAACAGCATCTAGTGTCAAAAATAGCTGCTATTGATTTGTTTTGTGGGGCTGGTGGGCTAACGCACGGCCTAATCAAATCTAAAGTCAATGTTGTTGCAGGTTTTGATATTGAGGAAGTGTGTCGATATGCCTACGAAAAAAATAACATAGGTGCACGGTTTTTCAATAAAGACGTTGCGTTATTGACTGGTGAAGAGGTTTTGGCACTCTTTCCCAAGGGGCATATTAAGCTTTTGGCTGGTTGTGCACCTTGTCAGCCTTTCTCAACTTACTCACAAGGACGAGTTGCTAAAGAAGACAAGAAATGGCCCCTATTATACGCCTTCTCTCGGTTAATTCGTGAAGTAAACCCTGAACTGGTAACAATGGAAAATGTGCCAGACGTGACGAAACACGAAGTGTACCACGATTTCGTCTTAGACTTAGAAAGCTTGGGGTATCATGTCTGGGCGCAACGGGTTTATTGTCCTGATTATGGCATGCCTCAGGTTCGGAAAAGACACGTTTTATTAGCTTCAAAACTTGGCCCAATTACACTTATGAAACCTAATCGTAAGCCTGAAGAATATAAAACTGTTCAGCAAACAATCGGCTCATTACCTGCTATTGAGGCTGGTCAGCGACATAGTGTTGATTCTCTGCATGTTTCAGCAGGATTGTCCGAGAAAAATTTGGAACGTATAAAACAGTCTAAACCGGGTGGAACTTGGATGGACTGGCCTGAAGGTTTGCGTGCGCCTTGTCATCGTAAAAAAAGTGGTAGAACATACAGTGGTGTTTATGCGCGAATGAAGTGGGACGAACCGAGTCCTACAATGACGACACAGTGTTTTGGATATGGCAACGGTAGGTTTGGTCATCCTGAGCAAAACCGAGCCATTTCATTGCGAGAGGCTGCCATGCTACAGACATTCCCGAAAAGCTACAAGTTTGTGCCACCTTCAGGAAAAATACACATGACATCAGTAGGCAAGATGATTGGTAACGCTGTTCCAGTCACTCTAGGGAAAGTGATAGGCAAAAGCCTTAATCAACATATTAGGTAATGTCAGCTATTCGTTTTATTTCATCTAAAATCTGATCTTTTGTTTTTGTTGTGTATTCTAAATACTTACATATTTTAATGATTTTAGCGGCTATGATGTCTGCTTCCAAAGCTTCAATTTGAATCTGCGATTTATCTTGATTCAGGCTCGCCCATACCGCTGAAACATCCAGAGGTTTCTTGGGTGTGAAGCTGTTAACATTGATGATGTCGTGGTTTTGTTGAGTAATCCATCCTGCGCCAACTTCTGAAACTGCTGCCCAACTTTCTGCCATATCCTCGCTCGTAACATAAATGACGTGGATTTTTTGGGTTGAGTAACTCTCAACGAAGAATTTTCTCAGGTACTCGAATATGTCAGTTCCAGGAATAGTTTCAGGAATACGAGATTCTTCATTATCGCTGCTTGTATATATTATGTGGGATGCAGGAACATTGTTATGAAGAAGCAAATGATAGATAAAGTCGGCCGCCGCTTTATCTTTGCTAGTATGACTTAGTAAAATCTTACGTTTGGCATCGTCGATTGCGCTTTTGATCCCTAAGTCCGGCATGTTGGTGTTTATGGCTTGCTTAATAGCACTTTGCGCAGTTTCAGAATCAAAATGAATGTTGTCAGTAAGGCTTTCAGCTATTTTTTTTACGGCGGAGCTTGAAGCTTTGTCTTTGAATGTGTCGACCTTCTGTCGAAGTAATGCTTCACGAGCAGCTGCCTTTTGATTCTTGTCTTCGTCCTTCTGCGCTTTGAATAAGCTCGCATATTTTGTTCTAAGTGCTATAATTTTTGGCAATAAGTCATCACGCACATAGTCCGTAACTTTCTGATAACGTATATCGTCAGTTTTATATCCTTGTCGATTGCTAAGAGCGATGTCGGGCAATGTGGTTTCTTCAAGTAAATCAATATGCAACTGACCGACTACATAGACTTCGGCCAACGCGTTTTTGCCAACAGTGTCCAGTATGTTGAACTCGCCAAGTTTTTTGTTAGACATTAGAGAGAGGAAGTTGTCGGGAAAATCTTTCTTATCAGCTTTTCTGCCCCGCGAAGATCTATAGACGCCTATCCAGCCTTCTATTGTGAGATTATGGGATTGCTTGTTTCCCTCACGGTCATTCATATTGATTGGTATTATGTGTGCTTCATTCTTTTTCAGAAGTTGATCTTCAACCGCGGATCTATTTTTGAGTTGGCTGTTAAAGTGTTCGATCAAATATTCAAACTGGGTTCCTAAGGTTATTAGGCCACCTAGATCCTTGATAATCTGCTTTTCGAAAGAGTCGACGATTTTTGGTTTTTGCTTTCCCAAGTGGATATGGATGCGAAAACTTTCGTCTACCAATGGGAATAGCTTCAACAGGTTGTTGGCGATTGTGTCAGAGCGCTTATGCAAGTCGTATTGGGGTTCTCGCATTACAACGGCAGTACCGTTTTGAGTTATTTGTCTGAATTCAACTCTCTCGTCAGGAATTGGTTCCAATAGATGATTTTCGTTCACATGACGAGAGAGAATGAATCCGGATTTCTCTCCATTTTTTATAGTATGAATTTCTACGTTTTTAGATACCGATAAAGCTGCTAATTTACCAACGCCTTTCCGGCCCATTTTTTTCCGACTGTTTTTGCTACCCTTAACGTATGCATCGTCTGGGTCGACGCGAGTTTCTTGGGCCACATTTAAATACTTGTTAACATCGCCTTCCTCGTAGGACATCCCAGATCCATCATCTTCAACTACTATGCTATCGTCATCCTGAATTACATAGACGTTGCTAGCATTAGCGTCATAAGCGTTGGCAATTAGTTCAGCTAATATGTAGTATATATTCGTATAGAGACTTGGCCCTAATAACTCTAGGATTCTAGGGTCTATGCTAATCTCGTATTTTTTTTCTTCGCTCAATTGATACTCACAGATGCAAGGATGAAGCTTTTAGTAGAAATTACATTAAGTTTGTGGGCTTTGCCTGTCAATATTTGGTGAAGAATCTTCGATTAATTTTGTGCCTTCACCTTCCTCTTGCTCACCCTTTCATTTGGCTGTACATAGCCGCTCATGGTTGACCAAAAAAATATCCGCAATTTTTCAATTGTTGCACACATTGATCACGGCAAGTCTACGCTTGCTGATCGTATGATTCAGCACACCGGTGCGCTGTCTGACCGCGAAATGCAGGCACAGGTGCTGGACAGCATGGACATTGAGCGCGAGCGCGGCATCACCATTAAGGCGCAGACCGTACGGCTTGAATATAAGGCCAAGGACGGCGAAGATTATGTGCTCAACCTGATGGACACGCCCGGCCACGTTGACTTTGCCTACGAAGTGAGCCGCTGCCTGAGCGCATGCGAAGGCTCCCTGCTGGTGGTGGATGCAAGCCAGGGGGTTGAGGCGCAAACGCTGGCGAACGTGTATCAGGCAATTGAAAACGACCATGATATTGTGCCTGTGCTGAACAAAATTGACCTGCCCGCCGCCGAGCCAGAGCGTGTGCGTCAGCAAATCGAAGATGTGATTGGGCTAGACGCTTCGGACGCCATTGAATGCTCTGCCAAGTCTGGCATTGGCATTGATGATGTGCTTGAGGCTGTGGTGCAGCGCCTGCCTGCGCCCACGGGTAACCCGGACGCGCCCTTAAAAGCCATGCTGGTGGACAGCTGGTATGACAGCTATCTGGGTGTGATGGTTCTGGTGCGGGTGATTGATGGCACCATAAAGAAGGGCCAGAACATTAAAATGATGGCCGCCGGCAGTGAGCACAACGTGGAACGCGTGGGTGTGTTTACACCCAAGGGTGTTGTTGTGCCGTCCCTCGGACCCGGTGAGGTTGGCTTCATTACCGCATCGATCAAGGAAGTGGCAGACACCCACGTGGGTGACACCATTACGGACGTGAAAAAGCCGTGCGCCGAAGCGCTGGAAGGTTTTAAGCCGAGCCGGTCTGTTGTGTTTTGCGGCCTGTTCCCTGCCGACACAAGCGAGTTTGAGCAACTGCGCGAGGCGCTCGCGAAACTGCGACTGAATGATGCCAGCTTTGAGTTTGAAACCGAAAGCTCAACCGCGCTTGGGTTCGGCTACCGCTGCGGGTTCCTTGGCATGCTGCATCTGGAAATTATTCAGGAGCGGATCAACCGCGAGTTTGATATTGAGCTGATTACCACCAGCCCCAGCGTGATATACGAAATCAACATGAATAATGGTGATGTGCTGGAAATGCACAACCCCGCTGACCTGCCTGATGTGGTTTATATCGACCATATTAAAGAGCCGTGGATTGACGCGACCATTTTGGTGCCTGACGATTATTTGGGTGTGGTGCTGAAACTGTGTGAGGACAAGCGCGGCATTCAGGAAGACCTGACCTATGCTGGCACGCGTGCCATGCTGAAATATAAGCTGCCGCTGAATGAGGTGGTGTATGACTTTTACGACCGCTTGAAATCTGTGAGCCGTGGCTATGCCAGCTTTGACTATGAGATTAGTGGTTACGAACAGTCTGATTTGGTGAAAATGTCTATTCTGGTGAACGCGGAACCTGTTGATGCGCTGTCGATGCTGGTGCACCGCTCTCAGGCTGAAAGCCGGGGCCGGGCGCTGTGCGCGCGCCTGAAAGACCTTATCCCGCGGCAATTGTTTAAAATTCCGATCCAGGCAGCGATTGGCGGCAAAATTATTGGCCGCGAAACGATTTCTGCGATGCGCAAGGACGTAACCGCGAAATGTTACGGCGGCGATGTGACCCGGAAGAAAAAACTGCTGGAGAAGCAGAAAAAGGGTAAAGCCAAAATGCGGATGTACGGAAAAGTTGAAATTCCGCACAGTGCGTTTATCGCGGCACTTAAAATGCGCGATACTTAAAAAGAACGCAGCATTAAAAATGCGCCAATGATATTACGCATGCTTGCAAATTATGCGCGCCTGAGTTTCGGTTTGGGTGCGTTCGTTTCGTTCTGTCTCGCCTCCTCGCCTCCTCGCCTCTTGCCGCTTCATCCCATTTCGTTAATGTGGTCGGGAGCGCAGCGAGGAAAATTTGCTCAAAGCGGATATTGAAAATCATCCCCCGTTTCTGTCTGCGCCTGTTTTGCTTTCTGGATGGCATTTCCTGTTTTGGTATCAAAGTCTGATTTGGTGCCCGCGTGAAATTTCCACGCCAGTTTTACTTTGCCAGTTTTGCTTTGTCAGTTTTTGCGTTGTTCGTTTTGCTGTTCATGTTCGGTAAAATTCAGATATCGCTGTTGTTCTTTGAAAACATATGCCGCTTTCATAATGACTTCGCAAAACAGGATGTTTGCCGCTGAAAACGCATTGTTATTTTCTGAAAACAGCACAAAAAGTGCTCAAAATGAGCGAAAAAACGGTAAAAACGCCTATTTTAGCGCTGATTTTTACCTGTTCTTAATAAATCAGGGTGTATCTTCGAAGGGTAGATGCAGCAAATTAGCTCCCATGATATGACTGTGTCAAAGCGGGACCGCCCCCTCTCCCCCAAATTGCGGTTCCGCTTTTTTATTGCCTGATTATCGTTAAATTTCATTCGCTAGTTTTATTAGAGACTTGCATATTTACCGCAGATAAACTTCAATGGCGGCGGGGGTTATTGTTGGTGAACAAGATATGAAAGCGTTACATTCCTTTGTATTAGCGGTTGTTTTGAGTATTGCGGCGCTGGCGCCGGTGCATGCTCAAAGTCTTGTGGATACGGATGACCCGCGCCAACTGGCCCTTGATGTATATAGTGGTATCAACCGCGCAGCACCTGAAGCGACCATTGCGGTTCGTCTGCAAGCTGTGGTGCGGTTGTTCCGGTATCGTTGTACACGCCTAACCGATTACCAGGTGTTTGCGCAGCGCACCAATATTATTGACCTGAAAGTGAAATGCAGCGGCGATACACTTTACGGTGTAACCGTGGCTTCCAATGGTTATGTCACAGTGTACGGCGGCAATGGTATTCTGTCAGGGCTTAACCGCTCGGATGGGTTGATCTACAGCTTTGATAATGAAGGCGAGTTGTCAGGCGATAGCTCTTTAACTGTCAATCAGGCTTTCGGTGAAACCGTTGACCGTCTTGACCTTGAGGACGAAGTGAACGTTGCTTCTATCGTCGGTATCGTCACAATAACATTTGCGTTTATCCTGGTTTTCACCATCGTTTGGTGGCGGGCATGGAAATTTAAGCAAACGCGCAAACCGCGGGAGCGTATGAAGCCAATGCATAAGCACCGTGTGGGTGCGAGCAGCAGCTTGAAAGACGAATATCTTGAGGAAAGCAAAGAGGTTGTGAAGAATGTGTTCAAGCATCCTGATGGTTTCTATATTGGTCGGGGTAAAAGCGGCAAACGCCGTTTCTTCAAGAGCGCGATGTGGGCAAAAACATATGCTGCCCGCGGGTGGCGCCTGTTTGAGATCAGTGCACCGGAGCGGTCTGCTTAAGTGTTAGTCGGTTGCTTTAATCAAGTCAGCGCATTGATAGCTATCTCCTGAACGGTGATGTCCATGTAGCCCCTGTGTAAGCTGCGATAAAGTCCGCCGAAAAAGCCAAAAATATAAGCAACCCTGTAAACTGAATATAGAAGGGGGGGATTAACGCGACCTTCCCGACTTGGTGCCGCTTTTCTCGCCATCGGCCAAAACCCCAAAGCACTGCACCCAAAACCATACCAATAAGGGCGTTTGTTGTTTGCATCAGGTTGATCCATCTCAGCTGGTCTACAAAGCATGTATATCAATTATGCTTTGGGTGAAAATTCAGGTTTACCGAAGTGATACCCTTGTCCGAAATGAACGCCTAGTGATTTTAACAAATCGGCTTGAAATTGATTTTCGACATGCTCGCCAATAGTTTTTATATTGAGGTCATTACACAAACGTACGATGGATAGAAGAAAGGTTGGATTATAGTTTGGCTGCCCCATACTACGGATATAAGTGCCGTCAATTTTGACAAAATCTACATTGAATGCACGCAAGTATTGATACCCTGAAGCGCCTGCGCCGAAATCATCAAGAGCAATTCTATAGTGCATTGCCTTTAAGTCATTTAGGGCAGCTTCAGCTTTCTCCATGTTTTGAATGGTGCTTGTTTCGGTCAGCTCTATAAGAAGAGATCGCGCAATATCTTTTGCGCCGCTTAAGACTGCCAAAAACGTATCTCTGAAACGATCACTATCAAGCGTTCGACCAGATACATTGATGGCAAGTGACACCGGATCACCAAGGCGCTTCATTTTACGGATGTAATCAATCGCTTTTTTGCAAAGCGTAATATCAAACTCCTCGATCATGCCAACATTCTCGGCAAATTTAATGACTTCGAGAGGTTTGTTTTCAGCCATTTTATCGTTGAAGCGGCTGAGAACTTCATGATGATGGATGGTACCATCCATTAGACTAATGACAGGTTGAAATGCGATGTTGAACGAGGCACTTTCAATCATAGACCTGATACTGGTTACGCGCTGTTGTGCTTCGCTAGCCATTGTTTCATAAGCCGATGAAAGGTTGTCAAACGACACATCGCTTGTGTTTTCACAGAATTGGTTCAGAACATAAGAGAGTGTGCGTAAAGTTTCCTCTTCGGAGAGGTCGGTGGTGTCAGATGATAGTGTGGCGACGGATGCTTTTATTGCTGCATCTTGATCCAGTTCTTCGAGGCTTTGTTTAATGCGCTGACCATCGGTTTGTGCACGGTGGAGAAACGCAAAGTGTTTTCCATCAATTTGACCGGCCATCTCACCATCGATTGAGATTGTCTTCAGATGCGCTGCCAAACGACGAATAAAGCGCTCAGCAAATTTGGGGCCGTGCTTTTTCTTGGCATCATCCAGCCCATCAACTTCAACCGCCGTAATATAAAGGCTGTTGTTTGTGGGATTTTCAGTCATTGTTGAACTTGCCAGTTTCAGGAAAGTGTCTTTTGGTATTAAGCCTGTCTCACTGCTTTCACGGTGTTCGTTGCCTCGTGCACCAAGGGGCGCAGAGCGAAGTGCAATGAATGTACGGCTATGCGCTCCCGGCATGTGGAGTGCAAACAGGCGTAGTGTTATATTGCCGCCTGTTTCACTTTTGAACCGAAGTGGTATTGGCCCTAAACGACCTTTGTGCACGAGGTGGCTTTTCAGTGCGAGAAATACTTCAACATCATCCGCGTTTATGATGTCTGTTATCGGGGTGCCGATCAGGGTACCTTTTGCCGTATCATTGCAAAGTCGCTCTGCAGCGCCACCCTCGAAAACAATCTGGTCCTGACCATCAATCTCCAGAAAAATTTCAGCGGCAGCAAAAGCAAACGCAACGAACCGTTCGCGTTCTTTTTTTATCTCATCCATCAATGATGCCATGCCACCCCCAATAGCCTTTATTTTAGCCCTTTGCTGCTTGCTTGAGGCTTAAATCAAACAATAACGATAAAGGTTAATCGTAAACAAACCCTATAGGGATTTATTTTCGGGTGGCTTTCCAATTGAGTTATGTGCTGTTAGGTTTGAGTATTATTAAAACACTTACCGAGATGACGGTGTTTCGTTTTGGGCTGGAATATAAGTGTAACTATTGATTTGGGGAGTGGATTGATGAAGTTGATGGGAAATAAGATGAGCGGCAAGTCATTGTTTTTGGCCTGTGGCCTCGTATGCAGTGCTGTAATGCCTGAGGTTTCTGCTGCAACGCCTACACCTGTGCAGGGTGGGCTTCAGTATAGTGATGTTTTTGATCTTGAATATGCGACCGGGCCACAGATTTCACCTGATGGACTTTCAGTATATTACGAACGGCGCTCAATGGATGTCATGACAGATAGTGTGCGTTCAAATATTTGGGCTGTTGATTTGGCGGGCGGTCATCACCGACCAATTCTATCCGGGAAATCACAATACCGCATGCCGCGCTTTTCGGCTGACGGTAAACGCCTTGCTTATCTATCCACTGCTGAAGGCAATACGCAAATCTATGTTAGGTGGTTGGAAGGCGGCGACACCGCACGTGTAACAGATATCTCGCGCACACCGGGTAATATTAGCTGGTCGCCAGATGGTGCCTCCATTGCGTTCACAATGTTTGTACCATCCGAAGGATTATCTTTGTTTAGTTTGCCTGCTAAGCCGAAAGGCGCCAAATGGGCAGGTAATGTCAAATCAACTGATCAGATGGTTTATCGCCGCGATGGAGCTGGTTATGTGGCACCAGGATATACCCATGTATTTGTAGTGCCGGCAGATGGTGGCACACCGCGTCAGGTAACCAGCGGTGATTTTAATCATGGTGGTGCGATTGCGTGGACGCCAGACTCGTCTTCCATTTTAATATCAGCAAACCGAAGTGATAACTGGGAGCGTAATCCGCGTGAAAGCGAAATATACACGGTTGCTATTGAAAGCGGTACCTACACGCAGTTAACTAACCGTGTTGGCCCTGACCGCTCTCCAGTTGTGTCGCCAAATGGTGATCTGATTGCTTATACCGGTAATGACGAAAATGGCCTGTCCCAGCAGAACGGCGATGTGTATGTGATGAACATGGACGGTACCGGCGTGCGCAATTTGACTCAAGGCTTAGACCGTAATGTCAGTAATATTCAATGGAATGCTGAAGGCACCGGCCTTTATTATTCTTACGACCGTTCAGGCAAAAAGGTTGCGGCATTTACCAACTTGGCAGGCAATGGCCGGATTATTACAGATGCTCTTGGGGGTACAGTAATGGGGCGGCCATATACCAGCGGTACATACCGGGCGGTTCCGGATGGTCGTATTGTATTTACACAAAATCGTTCTGACCGACCAGCGGACCTTGCCATTATTGATCGAATTGGCAGTGTTAAAACACTGACAGATCTTAACAGTGATGTTTTGGGACAGCGCAAGATGTCGATAGCGGAGCGCATCGTCACGAGCTCAAGTGTTGATGGTATTGAGGTTGAAGGTTGGATTGTAAAGCCTGCGGACTTTGATCCGTCGAAGCAGTATCCGCTGATACTTGAAATTCACGGCGGTCCGCACTCGGCCTATGGTCCAGGCTATAGTACAGAAGTTCAGCTGATGGCGGCACAGGGGTATATGGTGTTATATACAAATCCGCGTGGCAGCACATCTTACGGTGCAGACTTTTCTAACCTCATTCATCAAAATTATCCGTCACAGGATTATGATGACATGATGGATTTGGTGGATGCAACTATTGCACAAGGCTCCGTTGATGCAGATCAGCTGTATGTAACGGGTGGTTCTGGCGGCGGTGTGTTAACGGCATGGATTGTTGGTAAAACCAACAGATTCCGTGCGGCTGTGGTGGCAAAGCCGGTTATTAACTGGTCAAGTTTTGTTCTAACTGCAGACATTAGTGCAATGACGACAAAATACTGGTTTGCCGATATGCCATGGAACATGCCTGAGCATTACTGGCAGCGTTCACCATTATCACTGGTTGGAAATGTAACGACACCAACAATGGTGATATCTGGTCTTGAGGATTTCCGGACGCCAACTTCGGAAGCTGAACAATATTACAAGGCTTTGAAGCTTGAAGGCGTGCCAACGGCACTTGTGACTGTGCCCGGGGCAAGTCATTTGATTGCAGGTAAGCCGAGTAACCTTATCCAGAAAATTGGAAACATCTTGGGATGGTTTAATAAGTTTGAAGGTAATGCGAACGCAGATTAAGTATCTGCCATCTTAAAAGATATACGGAAAGGCCTCTGCAATGCAGAGGCCTTTTTGGACGCTAAACTACAAACTGTTATGCAAAACCCTGCCGTCTACAATTGTTAGTACAGCTTTTCCTTTCGGAATGTCTGTCTCAATAGCGGTCATCAGATTGATGGTAAATGCGGTAAAGTCTGCTTTTTTGCCAACAGCAATCGAACCAATTTCATCTTCTGCAAAAGATGCAATCGCTGGCCACAGTGTGAACATTTTTAAGGCTTCTGCGCGCGTTAAAGCTTCACGTGCACGCCAATTTTCACCTTGAAAACCGTTCAAATCGCGTCGGGCCGTGGCTGCGTAAAATTCAATTAATGGATCGCCGCGTTCAACAGGTGCATCTGAACCACCAGCAATGATAACACCCGTTTCTAAGAGAGTTGTCCAAGCGTAGGCGCCGTCTAATCGAGTGTCACCTAAACGGTCAGGCGCGAAGTGCAAATCACCAATCGCGTGCGAAGGTTGCATTGATGGGATAACGCCCAGCGTTTGATAACGCGGTATATCGTCAAGGTGAAGAATTTGTGTGTGTTCATCGCGCCAGCGCGGTACTGACACAGCCCGCTCCGTAGGTGGGACGGCATTAAATGCCTTTTCAAACCAGTTCAATAGTTCACGGTTGCCGCGATCACCAATAGCGTGAACATTCATCTGAATACCGCGCCTGAGTGCGTCTTCCAGTATGGGAGCTACTTCCTCTTCTTTCGAGAGCATAAGTCCTAGCGTGTTTGCGTCTGAGTATGGTTCTATTAGAGCAGCACCTCTGGATCCTAGAGCGCCGTCCATATATAGTTTTATGGCACGGGTTACAGCGCGACCGTTGGTGTTTGTACGTGCACCTGTCGTGAGCAGTGTATCGGCGTCAGCCCTGTTAATTGAATTGTATACGCGAATGCCGACAGTGTTTTCGTCAGATAAAGCTTCCAGCATCTCAACTTCTGTCCAGCTGACAGACATGTTATGCAAACCTGTCCAGCCATATTGCGCATATATATCTGCCCCAACCGTGAGTTGTTGGCGAATGTCTTCAGGTGTAGGGGCTGGAATGAGGTTGCTCACCAAGCCTTGTGCTAGGTCGATTAGTAAGCCTGTCGGCTCACCCAGTGCATTTTTTATAATGTCACCACCAAAAGGTATCGGCGTTTCACCGTCAATATTTGCGGCTGTCAATGCTGCAGTATTAACAACAGCAGCGTGACCATCAGCACGGGTTAAGATGACGGGGCGGTCAGCAACAATTTCATCGAGATCCCAGCGTGAAGGGAAGCGACCCTCTGGCCAGTGCGTTTCAATCCATCCACGCCCGACAATAACAGCCAGATCATTTTCCGTGCTATAGGCACGCAGAGCATCTTTTACTGCTGTAAGTGAGTTTAAGCCTTCAAGATTAAGGGTAAGTTCACGTGCGCCTATGCCTGACAAGTGTGCATGCGCATCAACAAACCCTGGATATAATGTGGCGCCGTTTAAATCAATAATTTCTGTTGTGTTGGATGCCAAGGCTCCCGCATCTGCGCGATTTCCAACATAAATAATGCGGTCATTCGCGATGGCGATGGCCTCGGCCGTTGGGGTCGAATCTTCTGCGGTATATATTGTGCCGCCCCAGATAATCATGTCTGCCGTTTGTAGGTTGAGGTCTGAGGCAGAGTTTCCTGTTTGTATGGCATTTGCTGTAAACGCATATGACAACGCGAATATTGTTAGTGATAGAATGTTGCGAATAAAGCGCATGACATGATCTCCTTTGCGCGCCATGCTATGATGGATAACTGTTATGTCAAGCGGCAGGCTTGCAGAATGCCCTTTAAATTGGCACAATGATGGAAGTGAGACTGTAGGATTAAAGCATGAAAAGCGCTCTCGTCGCCTTGTTGATCTTTATTTGGATGCCAATAATGGTTTTCAAACCGCAAATTGGTGTGTTGGTTTGGAACTGGGTGTCTTTTATGTCTCCGCAATCCTATACATACGGGTTTGCTGCAACGTTTCCGTTTCTTGTCAGTGTTGGCGGGCTAACAGCTCTTGGTGTCGTCATTTCGAAAGATGAAAAAAGCCTGCCGGCGCATCCCATCATTTTTGCTATTCTGATATATTTTACGTGGACCTTGGTGACATCAGGGGCTGCATTTGAATTTGAGGTGGGTAAGCCAAAGCTCATAGAGTTTTCAAAAACGATCGCTTTTACAATTCTGACTGCCATGATCATGAAAACACCTAATCGCTTGAAGGCATATTATTATGTGATGATGGCGTCTTTACTATTTATTGGCATTAAAGGGGGAGTTTTTACTGCCGTCACAGGAGGAGGTGCACGCGTGCAGGGTGCAGGCGGTATGATGGGGGATAACAACCAGCTTGCTATGGCGATGGCAATGACATTCCCGTTGACTGTTTATTTGGCAATGCATCCGCCGCATAAGTGGCTTAAATGGCCCATGTTTGCGACAGTATTTTTGGTAATTTTAGCGGTTCTTGGTACGCAGTCGCGCGGTGGCTTTGCGGCTATTGCTGCTGTTTTGTTTATGTTTCTCCTCAAGTCAAAACATAAGTTCACTATTTTGATTATCGCTGTACCTTTGGCATTTGGCGCGTTTAATTTCATGCCGGATAGCTGGAAAAACCGAATGGAATCAACAGAGGAGGCCACCGACGATAACAGTTTCATGGGGCGTGTTTCCATGTGGAAGTATGCGACTAATGTGGCTAGTGATCACCCCATTGAGGGCGGTGGTTTTGATGTGTTTTATATTCGTTACCTTGGGCCTAAATATATGCCGCCTGGCTATATACAACGTGCACCGCATTCAAGCTATTTTGAAGTGCTGGGTGAGCATGGGTATGTAGGGTTACTTTTGTTTCTTACTATTTTGTTTACGGGTTGGTACTCTGGCGCCACGAATGCAAAAAGATTTCGGCGGTATGAAGAAACAATATGGCTCGCGGATATGAGTACTATGATTCAATTGGCGTTACTGGGTTATGCCATGGGGTCGTTGACTGTGAACATCGCACTATTTGATGTGTTCTATAACCTGTTAATCGTTCTCGTACTGTGTCGCTCTGTTGGTGATAAGATCATTGAGAAGGGTGTCACAGAAATAAAACCAAAGGGTATTTTGGCGGCTGCACTATCAGGTGGTGGTAAAGATACTGAAGCAGGCTGGAAGCCTGGCGCACGGAAAGGCAAGCCACAGCCGGCTGAGTAATAATTAAGCTAACTTATATTGTTTGGTATTTATTCGCTTTCGTCCATCAGCGACGAAAATGACCGGGTGTTTTTACTACGCTGCCAGCGTATAAAACCAAATATTGCACCAATGCAGCTTGCTAGTGCGATGATGCTGGCAAAGACAATGAAAAAGCCGAAAACCCAAGCTGTGAGACTGTGTTGACTTTCACAGCCTCCTTCGCACAAGCCAGTTGTTGGGTCGCCTACAAAATATAAAAAGCCACCAAGTGTTAATAAGCTTGCGACAATAAGCCGGATCGCGTTCTTGGTGTTCAGCAGGTTACCTGACCTGCGGTGTTGCCGTTTTTTCACAAATATATGTTCAACCATTCCCACACTATGAACAGCTGACTGTCTATAGGCAAGTCACGAACCCAAGAGGTTATGTTTTTTCAAAGCATGTCGCAATTGATCATAAGTTATGTGAAGCCATTTTGCGGCTGCGCGCTGGTTATATCGGTTTTGTTCCAGCGCGTGCTTTAGCAATCGTTTTTCGTGTTCCGCCAAAGCAACTTTGAAATTAATCGGTGTATCTGGCAGGCTATCTTCTTCATAATCAGCATCTTTGCCTGTACCGGTTTGCTCTTCTGTATAGTACTGACGTAAGGCAGCCGGTTTCGGCCGGAAAGGGCTTTCAAATGGATCAAACACAAGCCCGCAAACGGCTTGTTCGCCGTCCCATGCGCAGTATATGGCGCGTTCGATGACATTCTTGAGTTCACGGATATTGCCGGGCCAAGCGTGATCCAGTAATTGCTCTGTTGCCAAATCGGAGAAGCCCGGGAATTGTAGCCATTCTAATTCACGCGCCATTGCCAGACCAAAATGGTTGGCAAGCAGCATAATATCTTCAGGCCTGTGGCGCAGTGGCGGCACGGTAATGACATCAAAAGCCAAGCGATCAAGTAAATCATGCCTGAATTGTCCTGCATCAGCAGCAGATGGCAGATCAATGTTTGTGGCGCCTATTACTCTCGTATCAACATAGATGGTTTCCGTGCCGCCCACGCGTTCAAACTCACCGTATTCTATAACCCGCAACAATTTTTCCTGCGCGGCCATACTCATTGTGCCAATCTCGTCCAGAAACAAGCTACCTTTGTCGGCGGCTTCAAAGCGCCCTGCACGGCGCCCTTTGGCGCCGGTAAAGGCACCTTGCTCATAACCAAACAACTCGCTTTCCAGCAGTGTTGGGGTAAGCGCAGCGCAGTTCATTTTTTGAAAGTTATTATCCCAGCGCCGCGATAGATAGTGGAGGCGGGCAGCGATTAGCTCTTTGCCGGTACCACGTTCGCCGATCACGAGGATAGGGCGATCAAGCGGTGCTGCGCGGCTAACCTTGTCCATCAAATCCAGAAACGCTGGTGAAGTGCCGACGATTTGTTCTGATTGATAATTCATTGCCAATATATAGTAAAAATTACTAACTATTGGTAGTTTAAATTTAGATAAAGAAAGAAAAAGAATATATTAAAAATAATTATCTTTATATTTCAATTAGTTAAATAATTTTAAAAAACTGGCACACCTTCTGCAATGTTATGGATATCCACCCGCTAAGAGGTGGTTAATACGACAGCAAAACAGGACTAGAGGACACGACATGAACCAGTTATCACAAATTGCGAGCTTACATGTTTTATCAAGCGATACGCTGATGAATGTACCAGGTATTTTTTCAGGCCTTGGTGTAACACGCTGTGCTGATGGGCGTATGCCTAGCACGATGCGACGGGAGCGTCGTCGTAGCCGTAATAACCGGCACTAGTCCAACCGGCCCAGGATCGACAGCAAATAAACGACAACACTAATAATAAGCGATCACAAAAGAAGTTAACAAAACTCAAGAAGGTCGCCCACGGAACTGCCAAAAAATGGCTCATAGAAGCCCGAGGCACGAGCGAGGATTATAAGAAAGGAACATAATAATGGGTATTTTCTCCCGCCTATCAGACATCGTAAATTCGAATATCAATTCCATTTTGGACAAAGCCGAGGATCCTGAAAAAATTATCCGTATGGTTATTCAGGAAATGGAAGATACCCTTGTTGAAGTGCGCTCAAGCGCTGCAAAAACAATCGCAGATCAAAAAGATATAACTCGCCGGATTGGCAAACTTGAAAAAGCACAGTCTGATTGGGAAAAGAAAGCCGAACTGGCGATATCTAAAGGTCGTGATGACTTGGCCAAAGGCGCGTTGGTTGAAAAAGCCAAGGTTGCCGACATGGCAGCACATATGATTGAGGAAGCCGCTCACCTTGATGAAGCGCTTAAGCGCAATGAAGATGACGTCGTAAAGCTTGAAGCGAAGTTGCGTGAAGCACGTGCGAAAAAGGCCTCATTGCAGGCAAGACATAATACGGTTTCCAATACTGTGCGCCTGCGTAAAAACCTGAATGATAATCGTATTCAGGATGCTTTTGACCGATTTGATAAAGTGGATGCGCGCCTTGATCGCCTTGAAGGTGAAGCTGAAGCCATGAACCTTGGCAAGACAGAAACACTTGCCGAAGAAATCACTAACCTTGAAGTGGACGACTCCATCGAAAAAGAGCTGGAGCAGTTGAAAGCGAAAGCGACTGGCACGGCCAACGATAATAAAAAAGCAGCAGCCAAAGCTAAAGCTAAGACCGCTTCTAAATAGTGATAATGCGCGCCCATGTGACCCTGGGCGCGCCAACAAGAAGAACCCAAAGAATTAAGGGCTAAGAAGATGGATGTTATACCAATATTACTAACGGTTGTTGTCGCCCCGTTGTGGATCATTTTTCACTATGTGACCAAATGGAAACAAATGAAGGGTATCACCCCTGAAGATGAAGCGTCACTGGGTGACCTAAGGTCAACAGCGGACCGCCTTGAAGACCGTATACGTACAATGGAACGTATTATGGATGACGAAGTTCCAGACTGGAGGAGCAGGCACAATGACAAGTTTTAAGAAAAGCCCAACCCGCCTTTATAAAAATCCTGTTGATGGAAAATTTATGGGTGTGTGTGCCGGTATCGCCGATTACCTCGGCATCTCTACAACTCCCGTGCGTGTGCTGACTGTAATTGGTTTCTTTACGCCGCTCAGCTTCTTCATATTTGTTGGTTACTTCATTTTGGGGTTCATGCTCGATCCTGCACCAGTTGACCTTTATGAAGACGAACAAGAAGAAGAGTTCTGGAAACAAACCCGCAAGTCACCTGATTATACAGCAGCTGAGCTTCGCCGTCGGTTTCGTGATATCGAACGTCGCACTAGTGAAATGGAAGCATACATGACAAGCAAACGCTTTCGCTTAGAGCGCGAGCTCAGAGCACTAGAAGACTAAAATTTACAGAGACTATCTTTCCCTTCCTCCCGGATATGAGAAAGAGCTATGGCGGGCGCCTTCTGGCCCGCCTTTTTTTATGCGTTCTGAGCTTCTAATTCTCGTGCGTTTTCTTGATCGACAGCACGCATATATGCTTTGCGTCCCCATAAGAATGTCAGAATACCAAGTGGTATGGTGATAAGAGCCACCGTTAGATAAGAATAACGAAGGGCACTTTCGCCGCTAAACACATAATCTGACATAAAGCCTATAGCAAACGGACCACCGCCGTATCCGATAAGGCTTGTAGACATGATATAGATCGAGATGATTTGCCCGCGCATTTGGTTAGGCGTAATGATTTGAAGACTGGCGTAGGCAACGCCGGATGGGCTGTTGACAAAAAAGTTGCTGATCCCGAGTAAAACCCAAGCCAGTGTCGTGTCGGAAACAAACACAATTGCAATTGAAGGAATGGCGAAACCAATAGGGGCCATCATCAGCGCGCGAATATGGGCGTCTTTTTTCCCGGCTTTAAACCATTTGTCAGCGATATAACCACCAAACAAAAGACCCAAAGGCCCGGTGATGATGGAAATGGATCCGAATATCAGACCAACCTCAGAGCCACTGAGGCCGTGATAACGGCTGAAGAAAAACGCGAGAAAAACGACACTGCCAAAACCAAAGGCCGCATTCATCGAAACACCAAAGCAAATTGCTGTGTAGGCTTTATATTTGCTTTTGAAAAAAGCAAAAACTTCTTTTATCGGTATCGCAGCTTGACCTGCCACTTGACCTTGTCGGGCGGGTTCTTTCAGTGTTAAAACAAATAGCGTTAGGAGCAACCCTGGTGCTCCGACCAGCAATAATGCCTTCTGCCAGCCGCTTGCGATATTGAAACTCCAGAAAGCAATATCAGGCATTTGGTTGGCAATTGGAATAATTGACCCGCCAATGATGAAAGCCAGCGCTGAACCAACAGGAATACCCATGGCGTAAACGGATAGGGCAGTTGATAATTTTTGTTTGGGAAAGCTGTCGGCAATGATGGAATTTGCAGAAGGCCCAAGTGTGGCTTCACCGATGCCCACACCCATGCGCAGTACGAAAAGCTGGACGAAGTTTTTTGCAAGTGAAGATGCAGCGGTTGCGAGGCTCCAGAGAAAAAGCCCTATGGCAATTAGACCTATGCGACTGCGGCTATCAGCAATGCGCGCGCAAAATAACCCAATGAATGTATAAAAGACAGCAAAGGCAAACCCGACAAGTAATCCGAACTCAGTATCTGAAATGCCAAAATCAGCTTTAATCGCAGGTCCTAGAAGGCTGAGAATTTGTCTGTCGATAAATGAAAACGTATATATTAATAGTAGCAAGGCAACAGTATACCAGGCATAGCTTGGCTTTGGATATACGTTGTTATCTTCCGACATAAGTGCTTCCTTGTTGCGATGCTCTTGTATCCTCATCAAATGATGATTGCATTTTGAGCCTGATACTTTAGACAGTCGAGCAAATGCTGAATTTGTCAAGGCTTTGCTCTTTTCATCTCTCGTTATGGAGTAATCGATGTCGCTTGAAAATACAACAATCGTTGAAATTATCGAGACTTTTGAATTTCTGGATGATTGGGAAGATCGTTATCGGACCATCATAGACTTAGGCAAACAGTTGCTGCCGCTGGCTGCAGAAGAAATGACAGATGCTTTTAAAGTCCGGGGCTGTCAAAGTCAGGTTTGGCTTATACCCACCGTTGATGCAGATGGTATCATTCACTTTAGAGGTGATAGTGATGCACACATTGTTAAAGGCCTTGTTGCATTAATGATCGTTTTATTTTCTGGCAAAACGGCTAAGGAAATTTTGGCAATTGATGCACGCGGCGTTCTTGACCAGCTTGGTCTTTCTGCCCATTTGTCACCTATGCGGGCAAATGGTGTGTTTTCCATGGTTGAGCGCATTAAGGAAATAGCAAGCGCTGGGTGAACATAGATTAGATAAACGGTTCAATAGAAAAAGGGGCATGCAACAGCACGCCCCTTTTTTTTCGCGCTGATTTTAGCCAGTAACCGTATTGTAGATAATAGACACGAACACGGCACCAATTGCGACCGGGCAAATAAAGCGTACAAGGAAGTACCAGATACGGAATGTACCATCTTCCATAGCCAGCTCTTCCATCATGTTTTTGCGGCTAACAAACCAGCCAACAAATATAGCAGAGAACATGCCGCCAATTGGCATCATGATATTGTTGGTCAGGAAGTCTTTCGCATCCAGAATGCTACGACCAAAAATACTGATATCTGCAACAGGATTATCACCCTGGCTCAGGCCTGATAGAATGCCCATAGTAAAGATAAAACCGCCAATCATTAAAGCGACTTTGCGTCTGTTAGCGCCTGTTTTTTCAGTAATATAGGATACTGAAGGCTCAAGTAGTGAGATTGAGCTTGTGATGGCAGCAACAACCAACAGGAAGAAGAAGGCACCGCCAATAAACGCGCCGCCGCTCATTTGTCCGAATGCGATAGGTAGTGTTGCAAAGATAAGCCCTGGGCCTTGGCCAGGAACAAGGCCGTATGCAAATACGATAGGAAAGATCATCATACCAGCCATGATAGCTACACCTGTATCTGCACTTGCGATAATTACTGCAGATTTTCCGATGTTTACATCACGTGTCATGTATGCGCCGTATGTCATAATAGAGCCAAGTGCCAACGACAATGAGAAGAATGATTGACCGAGCGCTTGTAGCATCACATCAAAAGTCAGTTTTGAGAAATCAGGCTTGAATAGAAAATCTACTGTCGCAGCCAGGTCGCCAGCGATACTTGAATAAATAGCAAGCCCAATCAGAAGCGCGAAAAGTGCTGGCATCAGATAGGTTACGGCTTTCTCAAGGCCACCTTCAACACCGCGTGCAACAATGAACATTGTTAGACCCATAAAGGCTGCATGCCAGCCAATAACAGCATACTCGTTGGTAAGCAGTCCGCCAAAATGAGCACCAGCTGCGGCTGCATCCATACCTGAGAATGTGCCTGCGAAGGCATCAAACATATAAGACAGGGTCCATCCACCAATGACAGAGTAGAAGCTAAGAACGATCACGGCGCCCAGGACACCGGACCAACCGATTAAACTCCATAACGGACTACGGCCTTCTTCTTTTGCAATCTTGGCCATAGAGCCGATTGGTGATTTTTGCCCGCGCCGTCCAAGCGACAACTCGGCGACAAGAACAGGCGTACCAATGACGAAGACAAAGAAAAGATATATAAGCACAAATGCGCCGCCACCGCCTTGACCGGCTTCATACGGGAACTTCCATATGTTCCCAAGACCAACGGCGCTGCCGACGGCTGCCATAATAAATGTCCAGCGCGAAGACCAATGCGCAGTTTGTGAAGTTCCAGCCATTATCCCAATCTCCCCAGATTTGGTTACTTAGAGCCCGATTTTGATTGCAGATCAGGCTTAATATTTGTGTGTGATAAAAAGTATATGCCAGCTTTAGCGTTCGTCAGCGCGATGTGTCAATGACGGCGCAGTATTCACCTTGGCTTTTTACCGTATTGCATAGGCGGTCCGCATCACTTTTTTCACTAACCCGTACACCTAGGCGGATGGCTGTGTTGCCATTGACCACAAGCTCCCATTGATCGATCAAGCCTGTTAACGCAGGGAATTTCTTCTCTAAAGTTGCACGGTTACTGGTTGCGCTTTCAATGGAACCATAGCTTGTCAGGTGCGCAAACCATTGCCCAAGAGGTGACTGGCTAGCAGGTCGAACAATTGATTGTGATGCGCCGCCTGAGTAACTGAGCGTTGATGCAATGCTGCCCGTGTTTAATGCAGAGGTTCGCGCGAGCCCATTATGCAAAGGTCGTTCAGGAGCAAGGTTAACATCAAGGGCGGCTAATTGCTGTGAAAGAGCCGCGAGCCTGCGTGCAGCTTCGTCTGTGGCAAGACCATCCGCCAGAACACGATCAGCACAGCTTGCACGTACAATATCAGTTGATCCTGTTTGCATAACAGCAGCATATAGAGAACGTGCACGCATGGCGGCACCTGTCTCTTCCAGGGCCAATGCTGTGTAAAATCTGTCTGACGCAGAAAATAATGGTTCAGCCGTTAGTGCATCAAGAGCGTCTTGGCCGCGTCCTTCACAAATAGCAGTTTGTAAAGCCGCCGGTAACGGGCGAACAGTGCCCCTCTCAGACGGATCAGAAGAACCCATAATGCCTGACATGGTGCCGCATGCGCTGAGAAGCAACAGTGGTAACAGTTTAAAGGCTGACCATTTAATTTTTGTATATTTTGTTGCTGTACCCATGATTACTGTCCGCGTGCATCAAGGATAATACGGTTGCCACGTTGCTGCATTGGCCGCGCATTGTCTCCGCCAATAACACCTTTAATTAATAAAATCTGCTCGGCAGAAAACTGCACTGGTTTTTTCAGAATATACCAGCTCACACCTTCAGTGCACGGCGGTGTGGTTAAAGACCCGGTGTAGCGGTAATAGTCTTTATTTGAAGGCATGAGGTCTCTGGCATTAACAAAAACGTCCGCACGCCTGTTACGCTGATCTGGCTCAAGTGGCAAATGCGGCATAAATTCAGTGATGGCTTTGTTTTCTGCGCCTTCCTCAATAAGACTAACAACAACAGCGCGTTTGCCGTCCGTTGCTGTATGCATAAACTGGATAGACATCGGGAACGTTTTGTTTGCTACCGTGTGCTCTGCGGGTGTGTGAAAAACAGCGCCTTCTAAAGCGTAAGATTTTGCACCAACTTGCAAACTGCTGCCGGCATCATATCGCATATGAATGGATAATCTGTTGTTGGTCAGATCAATCGGAGTAACGGTGTAATTGGTCTCAAGGCGGCGCATAACCGCAGGTTCAGTGCCTTCAATATTGATAGGCGACTGGAACTGGCCAGTACGACAAATGGCATTTGCACTGCCGAGCGTGTGCCAAGCGGACGGGCCGTTGTTACCATTATAGCTCCAGTTGGCTTCCTGTGCTTGAGCGCCAGTATGCAAGGCAAAGCCTATGGTCGTTGCAGAAATAAGACCAATGAATAATTTTCTCACGCTGCCGCCCCTCCTCAGGCCGGATAGATGGTTAACCAATTAACAAGAGGCTACTATGCGCATGCAATTATTAATAGCCCGTTTCTCGCTGCATGTTTTTTCTAAATGTTTCTATAGCGGGCTCAATCAGTTCATCCACCATATTTGCAAACCCCATTAAAACCCCGTGCTCAGGTTTTGTCTTGTTAAATGTGTGAGACAGCGAAACAGCGCCTATACCCGCAGTGTATGCAGCTTCAACCCATATGTCTTCTGTAATACCGGACTTGATCAAGGCAGTGGTTGGTCGCAGCAATAAGTGCAGGCCAGCGTCCGAGGGTTGCAGGTTGAAATAGGGTGATAGTTTCTGCCTGATACATGCAGCGCACACATTTTGGCGGCGTGCATGCACTTTACGCAGGCGTCTTATATGTTTGCTGAATTCTCCGCTTTCCATAAAGGCATTCAGGGCCAATTGTCCTGTGATTGCAGGAAAGCTGTCAGTAGCAGAACGAAAGGCCATGACGCGGTTAACTAAATGTTCTGGTAATACTAAATAACCCATGCGTACGGCTGGAAATAGAGATTTCGAGAAAGTGCCGCCGTATATAACACGCTTGCCACCATCGACGCCTTGCAGGCTGTTAAGAGGCCTGCCCGCATAACGGAATTCACTGTCGTAATCGTCTTCCAGTATGAGGCTATCTGTTTCCCGCGCCCAGTTTAAAAGCGCCAGCCTGCGGTTATGCGGCATAGTATAGCCAAGCGGATATTGCTGAGAAGGGCTGGTAACCAGCAAGCCAGCGCTTTTTTGCGGAACGCATGCCCCGTCAGCGTCAACGGCAGTATATGATATGGGTATACCTGTCGCCCTTGCTGCCGCGAGCATGCCAATAAACCCGGGCTCTTCCAAAATAATGTTGGCATTTTCTTGTAATACTGAAGATGCGAGCAGGAAAAGCCCTTGCTGCAAGCCAGAGACAATCATCACTTGCTTGTACGAGCATACAACGGTGCGCGAGGCTTTCAGGTAATCAGCAATATTTTGCCTGAGCGGCGCATAACCAAGCGGGTCGCGGTGGTACATCAAGTCTGCATTCAAACCTCGCACGGCTTTGCTGGCGGCACGGGCCCAAATCTGGTTTGGGAATTGATCCAGCGCAGGCATGCCGGACAGTTGCATTGGCTCAGTTTTGGCGGTAACCACCCTTGGTGGTTTTGTATTTTCGCCTTGGCTTGATGTCATGAAGTCGTCGGGCCGCATGGCGCTAACAAAGGTGCCTGCGCCGCGTTTGGTCTCAAGGTAACCTTCCGCAATCAACTGATCGTAAGCCTCGATAACTGTATTGCGTGCAATACCCAGGCGTTTCGCAAGTGCACGGGTTGCTGGAAGACGTGCTCCTGTTTTCAGTATGCCGTCTAAAATACCGCCGCGAATGTCTGCATGTAATTTTTTCTGTAATGAAATGCCTTTTGAATTCTCTAGGGCATGACTCCAAAGCGTGGCTATATCTTGTTCCAAAATTGGACCTATAAAAAATATTAAATTGGACCTATAAAAAATATTAAATTGGACCTTATTATAGGATCAATAAGCGCGCATTTTGTTTGAAAATCAATATGAAAAGCATGGTGATATCAATGAATACCAAAATCATAACCTATTGGGGCGCGTTACACTCTTGTAGCGATAATCGAAGCAGAGCTGTTCGAAAGCACATTAGGTTTTCAAAGGCATTCTGGAAAAAATTGGCACAATTGTACCGTGAGGTCTGGAGTAAGAAATGACAAATGATGTATTCGGCGTAACACTGCGTAACAAGGTTAAGCGCGGTAACAAGCGTGCCGCTTACGACAAGGAAACGGTTTATGGTATTCTGGACAGCCATTTCCTGTGTCATGTGGCATTTGAAGTAGATGGTGCACCGCATATCATCCCTACCAGTCACTGGCGGGACGGCAATAAGTTATATTGGCATGGTTCTTCCAAAAGTTTCATGATCAAACACCTATCCGCGGGTAATGCTGCAGCTGTTTCTGTAACATTACTGGATGGTCTTGTTCTTGCGCGCTCAGCTTTCAACACAAGCGTAAATTATCGTTCTGTCATATGTTATGGCACACCTGAACTGGTAACTGACGATGCTGTTTTTGATCAGCAAATGGAGCGCTTCTTCGAAATGCTGGCGCCGGGGCGGTGGCCACAACTGCGCACCATGACAGCAACCGAACGCAAAGCTACAGGCTTGCTTGAAATGGAAATCGATACAGCCGCTGCGAAAGTGCGGGCAGCCCCTCCAGGAGACGGTGATGAAGCTGACCATCCTGTTTGGGCAGGTGTTGTACCTCTTGAGACGGTCAGTAGAGCAAAGGTGGATGCGCCTGAGGGCGCGCAGGCGCCTTTAAATCATGACGTTTTCACAGCCTATAATTGGAAAACTATTTAACGTGCATGTTCAGTGCATATACCGCCGCGACTTAGTTGTTGAGCGCGCCATCATCGATAGCGAGGATGGTGTGTACCAACACATCTGTTCCTTTTGCCATGGCTTCCGGTGTGGTGAACTCGTTGGGCGAGTGACTAACGCCGCCAACCGATGGCACAAAGATCATGCCGGTTGGTGCCAAGTGCACCATGTCCTGCGCGTCGTGTCCGGCTCCCGAGGGCATATGCTTGTATGTATATCCCATTTTCTGCGTGGCATTTTCGATGATTTTGCGCATGCGTGGGTCTGTCGGGGCTGGCTCGGACGCAACATCCAGATACTCAAAACCAATCGGTGTCGTGTTTTTAGCTGCGATGGCTTTCGCCGCTTGTTCAACGGCAGCATATACCTGATCAATTTTTTCTTGTTCAAGATCGCGGATCTCAAGGCTCATGACAACCCGCCCCGGAATAACGTTGGGGGCGCCGGGAAACGCCTGAATACGCCCTACAGTCGCCACTTGCCGGCCTGGCAGATCGTTGGCGATTTTGTTGATAGCAAGTGTCAGTTCTGCAGCAGACACCATGGCATCACGCCTATTGTTCATCTGAGTTGTGCCGCCGTGGTTGGCGTATCCTTCAATGGTTACATCCCACCAGCCAATGCCAACAATGCCTTCAACCACACCAATATCGAGGCTTTCCTGATCAAGGAATCCACCTTGCTCAATATGCAGTTCGATAAAAGCTTCATGTGTGCCTGGGGCGACTTGTGCACTAGCGAGGTTATCAGTGTTTCCACCAATAAAGTTGGTGCCATCACCGATGGAGCGACCACTAGCGTTCACCACATTCAAAGCATCAGGTTTAAGTTTGCCTGTCATTGCAAGCGAGCCAACAAGTCCGCCTTCTTCATTGGAGAAAATAACAAGCTCAAGCGGGTGCTGCGTTGTGTGACCCGCTTCGTTCAAAAGCTGTATAGCCTCAATTGCTGCCATGACACCTGTCGGGCCATCATAATTGCCACCCCCAGGTACAGAATCGATATGAGAGCCAAAAAGAATAGGCTTAAGCGTGTTATTGCTGCCGTTACGCCGCGCGATTATATTGGCGGCAGCATCAATGCGCACATCCAAATTCAATGCTTCCAATTCAGCTATAATATGAGTACGGCCAGCTTTATCGGCATCCGAATAAGCGACGCGGTCAACGCCGCCATCATCATTTTTACCAAATTCACCAAGGGCTTTAATGCGTGCTTCAAGGCGCTCTGCTTTGGCTTTGCCGATGTTCTGGGCAAAGCTGCCAGTGCTTATTGTCAAAATACTAACCGCCACAAAAGCAGTGGCGAAAAAACGATTCCAAGACATACATCCCCCCTTTTATTTTTCGGCCTAAACCTGGTTGGCTTCAACTATAAGCGCAGGCACCATGCTGCGCAAACAATGATACCAATCCGATGGCCACCACATCAGGAGATTTCAGATGTTAAAGATAAAATCAAGCTGCGAGCATTGTAATGTGCCTTTGCCAAACGGCGATGCAAACGCAATGATATGTAGCTATGAATGTACCTTCTGCAAAGATTGTGTGGAAGATGTGCTTCACAAGGTTTGCCCTAATTGCGGCGGAGGGTTTGTGCCGCGACCGGCGCGTGTAAACCGAGAATGGCGCTCGGGTGTGTCGGCTGCCCATCAATGTCCATCCAGTGAACATGTTCATAAACCTGTCGATGTGGATGCGCACCGCTTGTTCGCAGCTAAAGTTAATGAAATCAAATTATCCGAGAGATAATAACGATGACAAAAGACACTAGATTTTCTAATTGGCAGCCATGCAAAACACCGGGGGAAACTAATCTTGTCGGCGTGTCCAGTTGCCTTGAACCATATAGTGATGCCGATCATCTAACCGGTTTGTTTGAGGCTGTGGCGGGGCCCGGCAATGATGACATCTGGCAGTATATGCCGTTGGGCCCATTTGAAAACAGCGAAGCTTTTGCGCAGGCCCTTGCCTATACGCGCCAGCATATAGGCTGGAAGACGATGGTGATCAAATGTACAGCCACGCAAACAATAAGAGGTATGGCAAGTTATATGCGGTTGCGCCCAGAGCACGGCAGTGTGGAGGTTGGGTGTATTGCGTTTGGTAAAAAACTGAAGCGAACATTTGCGGCGACAGAAGCTATGTTTTTGATGATGTGCCACGTTTTTGATGACCTTGGATACCGCCGTTATGAATGGAAATGCAATAATGCTAACGATGCGTCTAAAAACGCAGCAGTGCGTTTTGGCTTCGTGTTTGAAGGTGTGTTCCGTAATGATATGATTGTACATGGCGCCAGCCGCGATACGGCGTGGTATTCAATCACGGACGATGAATGGCCAGCTGTAAAAGCCATGTTTCAGGCATGGTTGAAACCTGAAAACTTTGATCAACATGGCAATCAATTGCAAAAATTATCGACGTTTAAGGTGAGCGAGTATTAGATGCTGGGTTTGTCTTCTTTTAGAAGGTCATAAGCGCTTTGGATCTGGTGAAAACGCTCAGCAGCTTGAGGGTCTCCGGGGTTTGCATCCGGATGATAAAGCTTTGCAAGCTTACGGTACTGGCGTTTGACCGCATCCTGATCCGCTGAGCTGTCCAGTTCCAGTGTGTCAAAAGCGGCCTGCTCGGTTGTCGAGTAGCCATTTTCGTCAACCGCACCGCCCCATTCGAACGTGCGGGCACCAGCAAAAGCATCAGATGATTGACTTGTGTCTTTCATATGCTTGCGCGCTTCTTCTTCGGTCATGCCTTCAAAGAAGTTCCAGTTACGGTTATATTCTGCGGCATGCGGACGGCAAAAGTGCCAACGCTCATTTGATCCGGGTGACTTTGGTGCAGGGTGGTCACCGGTTTCGTTGCAGCCCGTGTAGTCGCACATCTTTAGTGGCTTGGCGTCTTTGTCCTTGCCGTACTCTCCCCATCTGGGGAATCCGAAATTTCTGATGTGGTCACTGGGCATGTTGTTATTCTAATAGTTATTCATGTTTATGTCATTACCACCTATAGCTGGGCGGGAGGGTCGGCACTCTCGGTGAAACGACACGAAAATGCAAGCGCTGTCTGTTGCATTATACGATTATATTTGTGACCGAATTTTGCTTCGCAATCATGCAACTATAAACCACTATGTTGGTATCTGCTGCTGGACGTGGGTGGTGTGCTTTCTTATCATTGAGACCCAATACACGAGGAGATCTATGTGCGTACATTTGATGATTTGATGGATATGGCTTGCGTATACCGCGGTAGTGTTCAAGCGATAGAGCGTGAATTGCCAGCCATGAAGCCTGCTGTAGAGCTTAAAAAGCTGTCGGATGATCGCATTTTAGCCGGCATGACAAAGGCTGTTTTTCAAGCTGGCTTTAACTGGAAAGTTATCGAGAACAAATGGGATGGATTTGAAGAGGCCTTTGAAGGGTTCGTGCCTGTTCGCTGGAAGTTCATGTCAGATGATGATCTGGACAACTTGGTTAAAGACACCCGGATTGTGCGCAATGGTACTAAAATTCTGAGTGTCCGCGATAACGCAATCATGCTGTGTGACCTTGAAGACGAGTTCGGTTCTGCCGCAGCCTGTATCGCTGATTGGCCACAAGATGATTTTAGGGGATTGCTTGCAATGCTGCATAAGCGCGGTAGCAGGCTTGGCGGTGCGACCGCACAATACTTTCTACGTTTTCTTGGCAAAGATGGCTGGGTTACTTCCCGTGATGTTGTCGCCGCACTTGTACGTGAAGGTGTAATTGAAAAATCGCACACATCCAAAAGTGCTCAAAAAGCCATACAGGAAGCTTTTAACATCTGGGCCGCTGAAAGCGGACGACCGTTTGCTCATATATCAAGACTGCTTGCTTTTAGTGTAGGCCCATCCCTGTAAACTGCGAAGCATAAACTATATGTAGCAAGCTCTTGCATCAGCGCGCGAGCAACCCTATGTGCTTATAATAACAATAAAATTAGTGAGGATTAAATGGATAGTTTACGGATGGCAGCGGCAGTTTGCATTTGTGTATGGATGAGTTTTGGTGCGTCGGGCGCAGACTTTAAGCCGGTATCGGATGATCGATTTGTAGCCGATTATACCGCTGCTGACGGGCCTGTTAAATACGGCGTGCTTGTTTTGGGCGGATCAGGCGGTGGTAAACCAGAGCCTTTGGCGGACAAAATTGCTGACATGGGGTACTCTGTTCTCTCGCTTGCATACTTTAAAGCCGAAGGGCTGCCCGCAGAACTGAATGAAATTCCCTTGGAGTATTTCGATGCACCAAAGAAATGGCTTTTAGACCAGAAGGAAACGCGCAGTGATGGCCTGATTGTTGTTGGCTGGTCCAAAGGGGCCGAGCTTGCACTTTTGTTAGCGTCTCACGATTCGTCATACAAAGGTGTGGTTGGTATTGCCCCCAGCCATGTGGTCTGGGCTGGCATATTGTCAGATTGGACTAAAACGCCATCGTCCAGCTGGACGAAAGATGGGGAACCTCTACCTCATGTGCCTTTTGCAAAGAATGTTCAAATCAACAGTTTGGTTGACCTTTATGCTGCATCACTAGAGCAGGTGGATTTAGTTGCTGACGCTACAATAAAGACCGAAAACATTGAGGCGTCTGTTATGTTGTTTTCCGGTGGTAAAGACGAAATTTGGCCTGCGAGCGAGATGGCAGATACGGTTTGTCAGCGTATGGGCGCCGTGCAAAAGAGTTGTGTGCATCATGCATACCCTGAAGCTGGCCATCTGCTGGATGAAGACATTATTATCGGTGGTACAGAAGAAAGCAATGCCGCGGCTAATGCAGACTCCAAGGTGAAAATCAAAGCCTTTCTGAGCCAGTTGCCATAACCATGCTGATTTGAGCGGTTTGCCGTTGCTGGAAATCAAATCGTCGCATCAGGCTTTTAATTGCAGGTGTGCTAGCTAATGTGGATGAAAATCAAAGAGGAAGACCATGTTTGATAAAGTCTCTGCGCTTTTGGGCCTGAAAGAACCGGAGAGTGTTGATCCACAGTATAATCTGCAACTGTCTACAGCGGCTTTGCTTGTTTATGTTTCGTGTGCTGACGGTGAGTTTAGCGCGGAAGAGCGGTCGCAGTTGATTGTTTGCCTGACAGATCAGTTTGAGTTGGATACGGAAACAGCGGAACATATTTTGAGTGAGGCCGAATTACAGCAGGGTGGCGCAACTTGCCTGTATCAATTTACACGAGCGATCACCGATCAGCTGGATCAGGATGGGCGACAAGATATTGTGCGGCTTTTGTGGCGTGTAGCGTTAGCGGATAATCATATTGATAATTTTGAAGCCAATATGCTCGCTAAGGTCGCCGGGTTGCTCGGCGTTTCCACTCGTGACCGTGTTTTGCTAAAGCATGAAGTGGAAGCAGCCGCTGGCATTTAACGTCAACAGCAAAGTACTTGCGGCTATAAACCAGGCTCCCGTTAGTGGTTTGAATAAAACGGAGAGCTTGTGGAGCGCACTACATTGGGCCGGGGCATTGGCATTTGCACTCTTGCTGTTTCTTTTTGATGCGCTGGAAACTATTTTCTATACGCATGCGCGTGCGCCCAATGTAGGGTTAGTTGCACAACTGTTGTTGCTACTGTTCTTCTATTCTTTGTGGGCGCTTGTTGTTCGCTATATCTGGCTAGTAACGGCAAACTTTATGACCACTGTTGATGCTGCCAAACCAATTAGGCCGCTGATTGCACGTCTTGCTGTGGGGGCTGTGGCTCTCAACCTGCTGCACATGATAGTGCTTGCGACTATATTACGTATTATGTATTCGCCGCCCGGGTGGGGTGTTTATGATTTTGTGACGTCGGTTACCGAATTGTGGCTCCGCTATGCTGGCTTGTGGGGTGCCGTCTATGCTGCGTTTGCCATCCTTGCGTATTACAGATTGCGCGGTTTAAGCGCAGACAATGGGGCCGCTGGATCACTCGTTTATGAAGTGCGGCATGGTAACCGTATTTTTCCGCTTGATGTATCCGACATCTGCTGGGTAGAAGCAGCGGAAAATTACGTCCAACTACATACCAATGACGGTAATTTCCTTCACCGTAAATCACTGGCCTCCATTGCAAAAGAAGCGTCGGCCTTTGGTCTCATACAGACGCATCGCAGTGCTCTCGTAAATACGGCATTTGTGCGCGCCATTGTGCGCGGTGCAGAAAGCGGTGCTTACCATGTGGAACTAACGACAGGCGCTAAAGTGCCTTTAAGTCGTCGCCGGATGACAACGGTGAGGGAGCAAACGCGGCTAGCCTGACGGTCAGTATAATAACGGTATGACCGTTCATTGTAATAATGTGACCGCTCGCCCCACGATGTTTGGATGATGCATGATACCGGCTCAATGCTCCAACTTTAATTTAAAGTTGGAGACGCGAGTTATGATAAGTCAAAAAATGCATGCGATATTTAAACCTTTTACCGCCCTGGCGTTAGGTGTGTTTGCGAGCATGGCTGTTGCAGCGCAGGAAATAGAGACAGTAACACCGGGCAATGCTGCTTTTTCTATCGAGAATATCCCTGATTATGAAGCACGCTATACCAGTTCATCATCCAAAACAGGTGAGTTTACCTTACATGTGCGCACAACAGGTAACGGCGAAAAGCTGAGCATGATTGATATCATTCCCATGGAAAACATGGTGATCGTTGCACAGCGTTTCATTGATATCCAGACGCAGCTTCTGGAATTTTATGCGGGGCCGTATTTCGCGTGGGGCCCTGAGTATATTGTCGGTAAAACAGACGGCAAAACATACGATTGGTCACGCACTCCCATTGCAGGTGGTGCGCCCAAGCGAGCGAGCGGTGACATTGCCCACAATGGTTATGTAAGCGAGATGTTTTCGCCGCTTTTAGCATCGTTGATGCCGCGTGATGTTGGTTCAGTTTTTCAGATGCCCGGTTTTTATGCGCGAAAGGGGGAGTATGTTTCGTCCGAAATGGATGTGTTTATGGTAACGGGGCGCGAAACGCTTACCACACCATCAGGGCTATCATGTGAATGCTGGGTGATAGACAAAAAAACATGGAATGGCAGCCTTGAGCGTATATGGGTTGCGCGCACGGCGCCTTATGTTTTCAAGCGTCACCGTGATGTAGGTGGTAGCCGCAGTTTTGTGTCAGACCTGCTATCATACAGGCCACTTGATAAATAAACTGCCAAACAAAAGAGCAGTATTTCAGAAAAAATACTGCTCTAACAATAATGATTAGAGCTTATGTGTTGATCCAGCGTTTTTGCCATTCAGGTAAAGCGAATGCAGCGGAGTGAAGGGCGCTGTTATAATGGTTGCCTGTGAAGCTTTTGACGGGTGTTTGGTAGCTTTCACCGTGATGGCTATAAAGGAAAAAGCCAAAATCCGCACCGGGATATAATGGCACCTTTGTATGATACACTTCAATATGCGGCAAAAGCCCGGTGCGTTTCATCACGCTTACAAGATTTTCACCGTCACTGGACACCTCCTGCAGGAACGAACCTTGTGGTGTGCCATCCGGCGCGCGAGACAGATAGAGACTGTCAGAGTCAACAATAACACCGTCTTTCTTAATCAGCTTCACCAGCTTTTCGCAAAAAGCTTGCGTGAATAGTGCGGCACTTGGGCCTACAGGCTCTGTAAGGTCAAGCAGGATCAAGTCATAGGTTTCATTGTTGCTTAAAGCCTCGTCAGCAAATGTTGCTGCATCACCGATAATTAAATTAACGCGTGGATCATCATAATCGCCGTTCACGCCTAGATATGCGCTTGAAAGCTCTACTACCCGCTTGTCAATTTCAACCATTGTAATGTTTGACACAAAGTCATGCTTGAGCGCTTCGCGTAATGCGCCACCTTCGCCGCCGCCAATGATGAGAATATTGGCATCTTCGTGTTCGCGGCCAAGCAGTGGCACATGAATGGCCATTTCGTGATAGATGAATTCATCTGCCTGGCTTGCTTGCACATAACCGTCCAATACCAGCACACGGCCAAAAGGGGCGGTATCATATATTTCAATCAGTTGGTACGGGCTTTGTTCACTGTGAAGAAGCTGTGCATTAAGTGATAATGCTGCACCAAATTCATCATCGCGCTCGCGCCACCACTTGAAACTTGCATTAGAAGGCTGGCTATTCTGCCCCATCAACTTTTCCTCGTAAATGTTCCGTTACAACCAAGTTGTCTGGTTTGAAGGCGCCGCGCATAATTTCAATGCAAGCCTCGGGTTTTGTATTGCCACACATGAAAACATCAAAAGCTGCATAGCCACTTTCAGGCCATGTGTGTACCGAGATATGACTTTCTGCGAGTACAGCAACACCGCTTACACCGTCAGGCTCAAATGGGTGCAAGTGGATATGCAGGAGTGTTGCACCCGCCGCTTTGATACATTTTCTTAGTGTTTCTTCAATGAAGGCAGCATCATTAAGGCGTTGTGCACCATAGAGATCAAGAATGAGGTGAATGCCGGCATACTGCACGCCGCCGCGTGTTATGAAGTAGTCTTTCTTTTCATCAAGGACGGTTGGAACGTGCATATGCAGATGTGTAGACATAGCCAGTATTTATGCTCTCATTGTCAAAACTTGTGTATCGGGCATGCGTATAGCGTATTTTGTGGGAAAAGCACGTGATAAAATACGACTGTTAATACGTACATTATGACACAGTTTAGTTTTAAGGAGTTTTGATCCTTATAAAAAAGGCGCAGGGGTATCCCGCGCCTTTATCCGTATATTTATAACGCCTAAAGCCTACGCAACGTTGGGCGCTGCAGCATTTACACTGTCATCGACATGTGCCGAGAATGTTTCAAAGTTTTTGATGAACAACTCAACAAGATGCTTTGCTTTCGCATCGTATGCGTCTTTGTCGTCCCATGTGTCGCGTGGGTTCAAGATTTTGCTATCAACGCCAACTACTTCGGTTGGTACTTCAAATCCGAAATTGGTGTCAGTACGCATTGGCGCGCCGTTCAAGCTGCCATCAAGTGCTGCGTGCAGAAGTGCGCGCGTTGCCTTGATCGGCATACGATTGCCAATACCGTAAGCACCGCCAGTCCAGCCAGTATTAACGAGCCAACAGTTCACTGAGCCTTCGGCAATTTTCTTGCGCAGCAAGTTGCCATAAACGCTAGGGTGGCGCGGCATGAACGGTGCACCAAAGCAGGTTGAAAATGTTGCCTGTGGTTCTTTGATGCCAATTTCTGTGCCTGCAACCTTGGCCGTGTAGCCTGACAGGAAGTGATACATGGCTTGCTCGGGTGTTAGACGCGATATTGGCGGTAAAATACCGAATGCGTCTGCCGTCAACATGATGATGTTTGAAGGTTTGCCGCCGCGATTATGCTCGGACGTGTTCGGTATGAAATCGATCGGGTAAGCCGCACGCGTATTTTCAGCCAGTGAATTGTCAAACAGATCAAGTTCACGTGTGTCCGCATCCATGACCACATTTTCAACGATCGTGCCGTAGCGTTTTGTCGTCGCATAAATCTCTGGCTCGGCTTCTGCAGAAAGATTAATTAACTTTGCATAGCAACCGCCTTCAAAGTTAAATACAGAATTGTCTGACCAGCCATGCTCATCGTCGCCGATAAGAGTACGCGTACTGTCCGCAGACAATGTAGTTTTCCCAGTGCCTGAAAGACCGAAGAAAATCGCTACATCCTCATCCGGACCAATGTTGGCTGAACAATGCATTGGCATGATGCCTTTTTCCGGCAGCAGGTAATTCAGAATAGAGAAGACAGACTTTTTATTCTCACCTGCGTATGCCGTACCACCGATCAAAACCAAACCTTTGGTGAAGTTTACAGCAATAATAGTTTCCGAGTTACAGCCCATTGTCGCTGGATCCGCCTTGAAACTAGGTAGATTGATGATGGTGAACTGAGGCTTCATGCCTTCAAGCTCTTCAGCTTCGGGGCGAACCAGCATAGTGCGGCAGAAAAGGCTGTGCCATGCAAGTTCGCCTATAGTGCGAACAGAAATGCGGTGATCAGGGTCGGAGCCGCCCCAAAGGTCTTGCACGAACAGGTCTTTTTCTTTGAGATGGTCTAGGAAAGCAGCATGTACTGTGTCAAACGCTTCTGGTGTCATGGGGCGGTTAACATCACCCCACCATATTGTATCTTCCGTATTTTCATCGCGTACGGTGAATTTGTCGTTGGCCGACCGGCCGGTGTGTTTGCCTGTTTCGACAACTAATGGGCCGTCCTTTGCGATGCGCCCCTCACCGCGACGAATAGCCTCTTCATAAAGATGTGATGTGCCCAAATTCCAGTATTGATTGCCTGTGCCTGTAATATTTTGATCTGCGAGAGTGTATTTGCTGGGGCTGGTGCCGATTAAATTCACCGGTGTATCCTCCAAATAATTTAATAACTGTGACTTCTCTATAGTCAATTTGCTCTCGCCGTCCCTCAGCGATCACGTTTGGACAGAGACTGTCCGACAAGGTCCCTATGTCACCGAACAGGTCCATTTGTAAACTAACGAAAACGCGAGTCAGTTACATATGAACAGGGCGGTAAACTTGCGGAAAAGACACGTGAAATCAACTGGATTCTGAATCTTTGAATAACAATAAAGCATTACGCCTTATTCCGTTCGCATGTTGGTCATGATTATGACGCAAATGCTTTTTACTTCGTGCGATTAACAAAGGCGTTTTACGCTCTGTACGATGAAGTGTAAGAAGCGTATAAAAGAGAAAAAGGGGACCAACATGACAGCATCAATTGCCTTGGTGGATGATGACCGTAATATTCTGACTTCTGTGACAATCGCACTTGAGGCCGAAGGCTTCCGTGTGCGGACATATCCTGATGGTCAAAAAGCGTGGGACGCTCTCTCTAAAAATCCTGCAGACCTCGCTGTGCTCGATATCAAAATGCCGCGCATGGACGGCATGGAACTACTGCGAAAATTACGCGAAGTTTCTGACATGCCGGTTATTTTTCTTACATCCAAGGATGAAGAAATTGACCAGCTTCTGGGGTTGAGAATGGGTGCGGATGATTATATAGGCAAACCCTTTTCCCAGCGTTTGTTAATTGAACGTATTCGCGCATTGTTGCGCCGCGTGGAAATGAGCAAGCAAGAACCGGACGCCGAGCCTGAAGAAGAGAGCGATGCAGTGATGGTGCGTGGTAATCTTGTGCTTGACCCGATGCGTCATAGCGTAACCTGGTGCGATAAAGATGTAACCTTGACGGTGACAGAGTTTCTTATTTTGCAAACTTTGGCGCAGCATCTTGGCCATGTGAAAAGCCGTGATCAATTGATGGATGCCGCCTATACAGATGACGTTTACGTTGATGACCGCACGATTGATAGTCATATCAAGCGTTTACGGAAAAAGTTCCGAATGGTAGATGATAGCTTCACTGCAATCGAAACGCTGTATGGTGTTGGGTATCGATATAAGGATGGATAAGGCGAATTTTTAGTGTCAGGCAAAACCGGGAGCATAGACGACGGCAGTATTTCGCAATCTACAGCGGTGAAAAAATTATCTAGTACTGCCAAACCTAAAGTGCGTCCACGGCATTATACGCGCGGCTTGTCACCGTTGATGTTACGCATCATGGCGGTAAACGCCATCGCATTGATCATACTTGTCGGCAGTGTTCTTTACCTGAATGAATTTAGACAAAATCTTATTGATGCCCGCACAGAAGAGCTTTCTATTCAAGCAACTATTATTGCAGGTGCTCTGGGTGAATCAGCTGTAGAAGGCCCCGAGGCAATCGCCATTGACCTTGCACCTTCCCGGCAAATTATCACCAGGCTAGTTGGGCCAACAGATAACCGTGCGCGGCTTTTCTCGACATCGGGCGGGATGATAGCTGACAGCCTGTTTCTGGCTGGTGAAAAAGAGCTAGTTGAGGAACCGCTTCGCCGTTTGGACTATCAGCCAAGCCTTAAGGAGCAGGTCGTTGAACGTTTGCATGTGTTCCTTGATACCTTCACACAGCAATTGGATGCACCGCCAAATATTGACCACCCGACGGTACGTGCAGATGAGCTTGTCGAGGTTATCTATGCTCTGGATGGTACTTTAACCACACAAGTGCGTCGCCGACAGGATGAGCAGCTTGTTATCAATGTTGCTGTGCCAGTTCAGCGTTTTCGCCGCGTGTTGGGTGCGCTGTTGTTAACTGGGCAAACTGACGATATCGATGCTATTGTGAGAGCAGAGCAAATGCTCACCGTTAAGGTTTTTGCAGGCGTCCTTGGATTAACCATCCTGCTTTCATTCTTTCTGGGGCGAACGCTTGTACGGCCTATTCGTGTTTTGGCGCGTGCGGCTGAGCGTGTCCGCGGCGGCATTGGCCGCGAGGAAAATATTCCGGAATTTGCGCATAGACGTGACGAAATCGGCGACTTGTCGCGTTCACTATCAGACATGACAGGGGCACTATACAATCAGATTGATGCTGTAGAACAGTTTGCAGCAGACGTGGCTCACGAAATCAAAAACCCGCTTTCAAGCATGCGTAGCGCACTTGAAACCATTCGCATGACGAAGAAGGTTGAGGTGCGTGAAAAGTTGCTCAGTATTCTGGAAGATGATGTCAGGCGTATTGATCGTTTAATCACTGATATTTCCGATGCGTCACGATTGGATGCTGAATTGACGCGTGGCCAAATGGATGAAATTGATCTGGGTGTGATGCTGGCAACGTTAATTGATGCCTACAACACAACAGGCAAGCCTGGGCAGGTATTGATTAATTTTTCTGATGACGAGTTAGGTGTATACTTGGTCAAAGGGATTGATGCGCGGTTAGGTCAGGTTTGGCGTAATCTAATTGATAACGGCATCAGCTTTAGCCCAACTGATGGCACGTTGAATGTTGCTTTGGAAGTGCGCAAGTCTACAATACGGTTTATTGTGGAGGATGCCGGGCCTGGGTTGCCCGAAGGCGCAGAAGACAAAGTATTTAGCCGGTTTTATTCTGAACGACCGCAGGAAGAACAGTTTGGCAGCCATTCCGGACTTGGTCTTGCAATCTCCAAGCAGGTTATTGAAGCGCACGGAGGCAATATTTGGGCTGAAAACCGCAAGGATGATGCAGGTAATGTTGTCGGTGCGCGCTTTATTGTCGATTTACCGAAAGCAACTGCCTAGTATCTGCATAATGATAAATTTTATGTTCGTTCGAGGATACTTCAGGTGCAAACCCATCATGGCAGTGTAATTGATGTTGGCGGCGTTGGGGTGATGCTCCGCGGCCCTTCTGCCAGCGGCAAATCTGACCTTGCATTACGCTTGATGGACCGCGGGGCCGTTTTGGTTGCAGACGACAGGGTTATTTTATCGAAGCATCGCTCGGGATTACGGGCATCAGCCCCTGACAAGCTTTATGGGTCATTGGAAGTGCGCGGGATAGGCATAATGTCTATGCCTGCTATAAAAAATACAACGCTGAAATTAATCGTTGATCTGGTTGAGCCGGAAGTAATGCCGCGTTTGCCGGAGCGAACGAAAATTATCGTTGAAGATGTGGAAATTGACTGTTTGAGTATCTATGCATTTGAAATTTCTGCAGCCATTAAGGTAGAGTTAGCCGCGCAGAATCTGGACCAAATTGGCAAAGTGGAATTGCAGCATGGCTGAAACGAAAAAGCTGGAAAATCGCAGGCAATTTATCATTGTGACAGGCCTGTCCGGGGCTGGAAAGTCTTCTGTACTGCATGCATTTGGTGATTTGGGTTTTCAGGCTATTGATAACTTGCCATTAAACATGGTTGAAACGCTTGTTGATGATCAGGCGGACAAGCCTGACGCTGCGCCTATTGCGGTGGGGATCGACTCGCGCACACTCTATTTTTCGCCTGATTTGTTTGTTGAAACACAGGAAAGACTACGCAAAAGGGCAGATATCCAGCTCCATGTATTGTTCATAGATGCTTCCGATGATGCGTTGATGAAACGTTTTTCGGAAACACGGCGTCCACACCCGCTCGGGGCAGACCGTTTGTTGCGTTCTGCGATTAAACAAGAGCGCGAGATGATGGCGTCTGTGCGCGAGAATATTGATGGTATCCTTGATACAAGTTCACGTACTGGCTCTGAAACGCGCCGCATTATTCGCAGGCGTTTCGCCACCGAAAATGCCAAGCTGATTGTAACATGCATGTCCTTTGGTTTTGCACATGGTGCGCCGCGTGACGCTGATATCGTGCTTGATGTGCGGTTTCTGCGTAACCCGCATTATGTTGCCGAGTTGCGCCCTCTGACGGGTAGAGAAAAAGTTGTGGCTAATTATGTCAGGGCTGACATCGCATTTGAGCCTTTTCTGCAAAAAGTCACTGATTTATTGTCGTTTCTGCTGCCCAAGTATCATGCGGAAGGCAAATCATATTTGACGGTTGCGTTTGGGTGTACAGGCGGGCAGCATCGATCTGTTGCAACCGCGGAAGCGGTTGTCCGTGAAATTGCTATCGACGGACTGGCAGTTAACCTTTACCATCGTGAATTAAGCGAACATGATTAAGGGACGGAATATACCTTCATGGGCATACTAGTGATAAAAAGAGGCAGTTTATGATAGGAATGGTTTTAGTAACGCACGGGCGCCTGGCAGAAGAATTTATTGCCGCAACGGAGCATGTCGTTGGTGCGCAGCAAAACATTCATGCCATCTGTATTGGCCCAGATGATGATATGGAACAGCGCCGTATCGACATTCAGGAAGCAGTAAAAACAGTTGATGCTGGTGACGGTGTTGTTCTGTTAACCGATATGTTTGGTGGTACACCGTCCAATCTGGCAATATCGATTATGGAAAAAGGGCGTGTTGAGGTTTTGGCGGGAATAAATCTGCCAATGCTAATCAAGCTTGCCAGCGTACGTCAGAACAGTACGCTTGAAGATGCTGTGAATGCGGCGAAAGAGGCTGGATTGAAATACATCAATGTTGCTAGTCAGATACTGGGTAGTTAGATTTGACTGAATCTTCTGAAGCAGCGCTGGAACAATCTGTAGAGATAGTTAACCAGCGTGGCCTGCATGCGCGGGCATCAGCCAGGCTGGCGGCACAAGCGGGCGGTTTTGACGCTCATATCACTATTTGCAAAGATAATGCTTGTGTCACAGCAACGTCTATCATGGGTCTCATGATGCTGGGTGCAGCTAAAGGCGATACCGTCAGGGTTTGCACTACAGGTTCTGATGCCGAGAATGCTTTACAAAATGTTGTGGCCCTTATTTCTGATCGGTTTGGCGAAGATCAGTAAACATTCTTATTTTGTTATATAAAGAAATCTTTATCTTTAATTAACCACCTGCTATATACTTTGCCAATTCATATTTGCAGAGTGAGCAGGACACCCCCATGACAGATTATAAAATTGCCGATATTTCACTTGCCGACTGGGGTCGCAAGGAAATCAGAATTGCTGAAACAGAGATGCCTGGCCTAATGGCATTGCGTGATGAATTTGGTAGTAAAAAACCACTTTCAGGCGCTCGAATTGCGGGTTGTTTGCATATGACAATCCAAACGGCAGTACTGATTGAAACGTTAACGGCACTTGGTGCCGAAGTTCGTTGGTCCAGTTGTAATATCTTCTCGACCCAGGATCAGGCCGCCGCTGCAATGGCTGCTTCTGGCATTCCTGTCTTTGCCTGGAAGGGCGAAACAGAAGAAGAAGCAGAATGGTGCATCCACCAGACAATCAAAGGCCCAAATGGTTGGGTGCCTAATATGATTCTTGATGACGGCGGTGACCTGACCGTGATGATGCATAATGATTACCCTGAACTTATGGCAGGTGTGCGCGGCATTTCAGAAGAAACCACTACTGGTGTTATGCGTTTATATGAAATGGCGAAAGAAGACCGCCTGCTGGTGCCTGCCATTAACGTTAATGACAGTGTGACCAAATCAAAGTTTGATAATCTATATGGCTGTCGCGAATCACTGGTTGATGGTGTTAAGCGTGCCACCGATGTAATGATTGCCGGTAAAGTTGCTGTTGTGTGCGGATACGGTGATGTGGGCAAGGGCAGCGCTGAATCGCTGCGCAGCCAAGGCGCGCGGGTTATGGTAACCGAAATTGATCCCATCTGTGCTCTGCAGGCAGCAATGGAAGGCTATGAAGTTGTTACAATGGACGATGCTGCCAAGCAGGGCGATATCTTTGTGACAGCGACAGGCAACAAGGACGTTATTACGGTTGACCATATGCGCGATATGAAAGATCGGGCTATCGTTTGTAACATTGGTCACTTTGACAGCGAAATTCAAATTGGTGCCTTGGAAAATTACAAATGGGAAGAAGTTAAGCCGCAGGTTGACGAAGTTATCTTCCCTGATGGTAAGCGCCTTATCGTTCTCGCTAAGGGCCGTTTGGTAAACTTGGGCTGCGCCACTGGCCATCCAAGTTTTGTAATGTCAGCTAGTTTCACCAATCAGGTGCTTGCTCAAATTGAGCTTTGGGAAAACCACAAGAATTATAACCGCGATGTTTATGTGCTTCCTAAGCATTTGGATGAAAAAGTGGCAACGTTGCACCTAGGCAAACTGGGCGCGAAGCTAACCACTTTGACTGACGAGCAATCCGAGTATCTGGGTATTGAAACTCAAGGACCGTTCAAGCCTGAACACTACCGTTACTAGAAATGGATGAAATGCGGATTTTCCGCAAGGAGTAGCATATGAGCGAATATCAATTTACAAGCGAATCTGTTTCCGAAGGTCATCCAGATAAAGTTTCGGACCGCATCTCTGATGAGATTGTTGACCTGTATCTGGGCGCACAGCCTGATGCCCGTGTGGCTGCTGAAACACTCGTTACAACGAATAGAATTGTTGTTGCGGGCGAGGTACGCGGTCCTAAAAGTATCACCAGCGACGATATTGAGGCTGTTGCACGCAAAGCCGTTAAGGCAATTGGATACGAGCAGGAGGGATTTCACTGGGAAAATGCAATCTTTGAAAACCATCTTCATGAGCAATCAGTAGACATTGCCGCTGGTGTTGATGCCGCAGGCAGCAAAGATGAAGGTGCTGGTGACCAAGGTATCATGTTTGGCTATGCCTGCGATGAAACCGAAAGTTTGATGCCTGCGCCAATTGACTTTTCGCACAGGATATTGAAATCACTTGCGGAAGCGCGCCACAGTGGTGCAAATCTGGAATTGGAACCGGATAGTAAAAGCCAGGTGACATTGCGTTATGTCGATGGTCGTCCTGTGGGGGCTACAAGCGTTGTTGTTTCAACTCAGCATAAGGCAAATGTATCTCAAGAAGCATTGCGTGAGATTGTGCGCGGTCATGTTACGGCTGTGCTTCCCGAAGGCTGGATGTGCCCTGAAGACGAGTTTTACGTTAATCCAACGGGGAACTTTGTAATTGGCGGACCAGATGGTGACGCAGGCCTGACAGGTCGTAAGATTATTGTAGATACATACGGCGGTGCTGCGCCGCATGGTGGTGGTGCTTTTTCAGGCAAAGATCCAACGAAGGTTGACCGGTCTGCTGCATACGCGTCGCGTTATTTGGCTAAAAATGTTGTCGCAGCAGGTTTGGCTGACAACTGTACTATCCAGCTTGCATATGCAATTGGCGTATCTAAGCCACTCGCTGTTTATGTTGACCTTTGGGGTGACAAGCCGCGCGTAGACCCTGCCAGACTTTCGGCAGTATTACAGGAGCTTGTTAATCTTAGCCCGCGTGGTATTCGCGAACACTTGAACCTTAACAGGCCAATTTATGCGCGATCTGCAGCTTATGGCCATTTTGGTCGCACGCCTGATGCAGATGGTGGTTTCTCTTGGGAGAAAACGGACCTTATTGATGAGTTGAAGCGAGAGTTTGGCGCTTAATAGCGCTTCATGTGGCGATTTTGAGTGATTTAATACAGGCGTACATCGTAATTTGTGCGCCTGTTATCATGAGTGGCTTGTATATGTTGTCGTTACGGCGTTAATCTGTATCTTGTGCATATAGCAGGAGATATACAGTTGGAAGACGGCAACATAACGCCTTTTTTGTGGACGGTTGTTTTTCTCATTTTCCTTGTTTGGATTTGTGCCAGCCTATATGCATTTTGGCGGGCAGGGCGCATGTCAGACAGGGCTTCTGCTCTTAAAGACCTCGCAAACTTTCTTGATACGATGATTAAGACAGATCATCGTATTCCTGTCTGGTTGTGGCCAGATGGTCGCCTGCAAGCCGACCCATCCGCATTGGCATTGGCTGGTTTCCCTGAAAATGTTGCCAAACTTGATGATTTGATTGATGAGACAGGCAAAGGACTGCCTGAGCAAACGGTTGCCTTGATAAAAGGCGGTGTAGAGCAAGGTTTGGATGTGCCTTCGCCGCTGGTGGTGGATAATGGACCTGGTCGTGCACGTACGATTATTGATCTACAATGGCTTCCCTCGCGCGATGCGCGCTGGCCCAGTGGTATTATGTGGCTGGAACAATCAATGGATCGCCCTGTGCGCACTAATCGGAGCGGTGTCCGCGCCCTTGAATTGCGTTTACGTGACCTAACCGCAGCATTTAATCATCTACCATTCCCTGTATGGATACGCAGTCCGGACTTTAACCTGCTTGAAGTTAATGATGCATATGTCAATGCTATGGAAGGTGGCACTGCTGCGGCCACTATTGAGCAAGGCCTTGAGTTTTTTGGTGCAGCAGGCCCTGCTTCTGCAAGCCGTGCTATTGAGCAAGGTTCTACACTCAGGGAGCGTCGCTTTGGTGTAGTTGATGGGCAACGCCATGCTTTCAATGTAACGAACACACCGCTTGATACTGAAGGCAATACGTTGGGTATTGCCATTGATGTAACAGGTGAGGAAGAAGCGCTCGCGGAATTATCCCGCGTACTTGATTCGCAATCAGAAACGCTTAACCGGTTGCGCAGCCCTGTTGCGATATTTGGGCCAGGTCAAACGTTGCGGTTTTATAATAATGCTTTTACGCGGCTTACGCGTGTCGCTGAAGATCAGCTTGCTGCTGGTATCCGGCATAGTGAATTGTTGGATGCAATGCACGAACGTCGCCGGTTGCCTGAACAGGCGGATTTCAGGCGATGGAAAGAGAGTATCCTAAAACAATATACGACATTGCTGGAACCATTTGAGGAAATGTGGCATCTGCCAGATGGTACCACACACCGCGTTGTAACACAGCCGCACCCATTGGGTGGCTTGCTGATATTATTTGAGGATGTAACGGACCGTTTGGCTCTAGAGCGTTCATACAATACATTGATTGCTGTGCAGCAGGAAACGCTTGATAACATGCGTGACAGTATTGCTGTTTTTGGCACTGATGGCCGGTTGCAGCTTTCAAATCCTGCTTTTGCAAGTATCTGGCAATTACAAGAGAGCCAGCTTGCAGGCTCTCCTCACTTGACAGAACTGATCGAAGCGGCGGTCCCTCTATCCTCTCAAAAAGGGGATGAAGCAAATTTTGCCAATGATCTGGTTGCTTGGGTCGCATCGCGAGAATACAAAACCGGAAAATGGTATCGTATCGATGACTTCGTTATTGATTACACGATTGTTCCACTTCCTGACGGTGGCGTCATGTTAACGCAGACCGACGTGACAGATACACATAAGGTTGAGCAAGCCTTGCGCGAACGATCGCTGGCACTTGAAGCGGCTGACAAATTGAAAAGCGAGTTTATTACTAATATGTCGTATGAATTACGTACGCCGCTTAATTCAATCATTGGTTTTGGTGAACTGTTAGACCAAGAACTTTTTGGACCGCTTAACGCGCATCAATCATCTTATATTAAAGATATATTGCAAGCATCAGAAGAACTGCGAAATCTAATTTCGGATGTACTTGATCTTGCGGTCATTCAGTCCGGTGATGTGTCTCTGGACTATGCACCAACTATGGTGGCTGCAACACTACGTGAAGCGGCAACGTTGGCGCAAGACCTGGTGCATAAAACTGCGACAACCTTGACACTCAATAGCGATGAAAATTTTGGTACTATAGTGGCTGACGAGCAGCGTATTAAGCAGGCATTCTATAATATGGTGTCTTCTATGCTTGGGTATACGCGTCAAGGCGGAGAGCTTATTGTCGATTTGCTGGATGCCGACAATGATATTCAGGTGCGCATCATTAGTAATGAAACCAGCTTGACGGGCGCAGAAAGAACAAGATTGCTAAATACTATTTCCATGGGGGCGTCGCCTGGTGCGCGCCGAACAACAGGCCTTGATTTGGCACTTGTACGAAGTATTGCTCAATTGCATGGAGGGCACGTTATCTTAGACCCTATTTCAGTGTCCGGGCTTTCACTTTCATGTTTCTTGCCGCGCCAACCTGTCGGGTTGACAGGGTAGGAAAGTGCCAGTGACAGAGTTTTATAATTCATTACTGAACGGTGAACATGAAACAGCATTGCTTGCGACGCAAGTTGCCAAGGTTGCTGTAGAGGGGGATATCATCGCGCTGTCTGGTGATTTGGGTGCCGGTAAAAGTACGTTTGCAAGAGCCTTTATACGTGCGCGCATGAAGGACGAAACCCAGGAGGTTCCAAGCCCGACATTTACACTTGTACAAAGCTATGATCCCGATGAAGGGCCCTCTTTGCTGCATGCTGATTTGTACCGCTTGTCTAATCCAGACGATATAGAAGACTTGGGTTTGTATGATGAATTAGATCATTCAATCATGTTAATTGAATGGCCTGATAGAATGCCGGATGACTGGTGGCGTTTTGCTCTGCAGGTTTCCTTGTCACTTGCCGAAGCGTGTGAAACTGAAAGCAGGTCTGTCAGTGTGTCCAGCGTGGAAGAAAGTTGGCGCGCGCGCCTTGCTAAAGTATTGAAATGAATATGCCCGCGAATATAACAAGCACTTTTATAGGTAGTATGTAGCTATGAACGCTGACCATCAGGCAAAAGCGATGATTTTGGCTGCGGGAAAAGGTCTGCGTATGCGCCCTGTATCGGATCATACACCCAAGCCATTGGTACAGGTGCGTGGTCGCTCAATTTTGCGCCGCGCTATCGATAAGCTGCGTGCACATTCAGTTTCATCATTCGTTATCAATGTGCATCATCTTGCAGATAAAATATGTGATGACCTTACTGATGAAGTAGAAAGCGGATCAGCCATTATATCTGATGAAAGAGATGCCCTTTTGGAAACAGGCGGCAGTGTAATGAAGGCGCTGCCCTGGCTTGCTGAAGATAAGTTCTTTGTATTGAACTGCGATGTTGTCTGGAATGAAAATGAACATTCTGTTTTAGGCCGGCTTGAACACTACTGGGATCCGGACCGTATGGATGTTCTGTTGTTAATGGTGCCTCTTGATCAAGCGCATGGTTATGATGGGGTTGGTGATTTTTTCATGGACCAGTCCGGTGTTTCTGACTGCGGGCCTCTAGCCTTTAGGGATGATGCAGCGTCTGCACCGTTCGTTTTTGGTGCTGTGCAAATTGTTAAAGCAAGCATGTATAACGATATGCCGGATGGCCCGTGGTCAAATAGAGAAGTGTTTCGCAAAGCTGCTGCTTTGGGTCGACTTTTTGGTTTGTTGCACACAGATGGTTGGTTTCATGTCGGTACACAGGATGCAATAAGCGAAGCGGAACAGCATATGCAAACTGAAGGCTGGTTGCCGTGAACCAAGATGTTACGCGTAAACATCTACCCAATGTATACACGATAGGCGCGGGCAATTCGTTTGTGGACGCGCTGGTCGCAGGTATTGATGAACGTTTTGGCGGTGATCCGCTAGCGTTATCATCAGCTACTGTTTTGTTGCCTAACCGCCGTGCGGTTCGTTCCCTTAAAGAGGCCTTTCTAAGGTTCCATGATAAAAAACCTATATTATTACCTGTAATACGGGCCATCGGTGATGTTGATGAAGGTGAAATTGCATTTTTGGGTGCGGGTTTTGGGGTCGATTTTTCTGAAATTGTTCCTGCCATTACGCCGGTGCGGCGACAGGTTCTGCTGACAAAACTGGTTTCTAGCTGGTATGTGCAAAGGGAAAAAACAGGCACCTCAAGTCAGGCTATTGCACCAGCGCAAGCATGGCGACTGGCGGGTGATTTGGCGCATTTAATAGATCAGGTGGAAACTGAAGGGTTATCGTTTACCCGCCTCAATGAACTTGCTCCTGATAAGCTTGCTATGCACTGGAACGATACACTTGAGTTTTTGAAAATTGTAACCGAACATTGGCCGCAAATACTGGCCGAAGAAAAAGTTCAAAACCCGGCGTCTTATCGTAATCAGCTCATTAATCAGGCAACACAGGTCTACGCGAATAAGGGACGATCAGGTGTCGTTATTGCTGCGGGCTCAACAGGCTCAATTCCTGCAACGGCACATTTGCTGCGTACAATTGCGCGCTTACCAAATGGTCACGTTGTTCTCCCCGGCCTTGAGACAACAATGTCTGATGAAATTTGGGACATGATCGATGATACCCATCCTCAATCAGGGCTGAAGCGCTTTCTGGATAACATTGGTGCAAGCCGTTATGAGGTTGCGCCGTGGCTTGAGGAAGGCACAGCCGAAAAAGATACCCGGATAAATTTACTGGAGCAAAGCTTGTTGCCGGCTGCAGCAACGGCACAGTGGCAATCATTGGTGGCGACGGATTATTCTGCCGAAGGCGTGCAGTCTCATTTTGATGGTATGTCTGCGATTGTTGCACCGACGCGCCGCGAAGAGGCTGAAGCAATTGCAGTTCTGATGCGCGAAGCTCTTGAAACACCCGGCAAGACGGCAGCCCTTGTTACCCCAGACCGACAACTTGCGTTATATGTCCGCGCAGCGCTCAAGCGGTGGGGTGTGGCCATTGACGATTCTGGCGGCGATAAAGCGATCAACAGCCTGCCCGGAAGGTTGTTAACATTGCTTGCTCAGGCAGTAAGTGAACATTTTAGCCCCATCGCTCTATTATCCTTGTTGCAGCACCCCTTGGTGTCCTGTGGCCTGCCACGTGAGGCCTTTTTGCCGTTTGTCCGGCGATTGGATGAGAACCTCTTGCGCGGTGTTCGTCCTGCAAGCGGTCTTGATGGTCTTATCGCGCGTGCCCAAAGCATCAATGCTGATAACACGCAAAAACTATCTAGCGAAGATCTGAAAACCCTTACACAAATTATTGGTTTATTGCGGCCTCTTGAACGTATCCTTGGAAGCGCTGCGGTCTTACCAGCCGTTTTAGAGCAACATGTGGCTGTTGCAGAAAAGTTGGCAGCGAGCAGCAACACTTCAGGAGCAGATGTTCTATGGCGAGGCGATGCCGGTGCCGGTCTTGCTGATCAGATAACAAATTTAATTGAAAATACTGCCGTTTTCGACGGGATTAGCGCATACGGCTATAGCACATTATTTGCCGAATTGATGAATGATATAACTGTTCGGCCATCTTGGAACCAGCATCCACGTCTTGCCATTTGGGGCCCGCTTGAAGCCCGCCTTCAACAGGCAGATATCATGGTGTTGGGAGGGTTGAATGAAGGTGTATGGCCTGCTGAGCCAGACATTGACCCGTGGATGAGCCAATCGATGCGCAGTGAATTTGGCCTGCCGTCATTGGCGCGGCGTATAGGTCAGTCAGCTCACGATTTTATGCTTGCTGCCAGTGCGCCGCGTGTTTTGTTAACGCGTTCATTGAAGGTGGACGGCACACCGTCAGTACCTAGCCGCTGGTGGTTCCGCCTTGAAGCTTTAGCGGGTCAGAATGTACCAAGGGCTGATCAGTATTTAGGCTGGGCGGCTCAACTGAGTAAGCCGGATGTGTTTGCTCCTTGTAGCCCACCTGCGCCGAAGCCGCCGCTCGATGTGCGCCCAACCAAATTGTCCGTAACGCAGGTCCAGGAATGGATGCGGGATCCTTATGCCCTTTATGCCAAGAAAATACTTGGCTTGCGGACGATCGACCCCATCGATGACAGACCGAATGCGGCAACAAAAGGCAATCTGCTACATGAGGCGCTGGAGGTTTTTCTTAAGGAAGACGGGCCGTTATACGGTCCAGATGGCCATAAGCGGTTAATTGAAACAGGGGTGCGTGTATTTGAGCCGGTTCTCAGTCAACCAACGGTGTATGCATTCTGGTGGCCGCGATTTGAGCGCATAGCCGCATGGTTTGTAAAACATGAAGATGATCGCAGAAGAACGCACCGGATTGTGCTGATTGAAGACTGGGCGGAGCACTCTTTTAATAAGGATGCTTTGTCATTCACATTGGTTGCAAAGGCGGACCGTATTGATCAGCATCTTGAAACAGAAGCACTCTCGATCATTGATTACAAAACCGGGGGTATTCCAACCGCAAAACAGGTTGAGGCCGGTTATGCTCCGCAATTACCGCTTGAAGGGCTGCTCGCACAAAGTGGTGCATTTAATGGACTACCATCAGGGACAGTTAATGATCTTAGCTTTTGGAAATTAAGCGGTGGTGACCCCGTTTGCGAAATCAAGCAGCCGATTAAAGATGTCGAGATGTCGATTGCTGACGCCGAAGAAGGGTTGATGCATCTGGTGCAAGCGTTTGCTGATCAGAATACACCTTATCTTTCCAATCCGCGTCCGAGCATTGCAGGCTACGGTGAATATGATCATTTGGCGCGCGTTAAAGAATGGCGCAGCGGTGTTGATCCATTTGCTGACGCTGAGGGGGATGTGCCTTGACCATATCCAAACCAGGCATGACAGCTGATCAGGCACATGCCACGCTTCCAACATTAACGGCGTGGGTGGGTGCTTCTGCAGGAACGGGCAAGACCCACGTCCTTACTGCACGTGTACTGCGTTTGATGCTCACGGGCACTGAGCCCGAAAATATTGTGTGTCTCACTTTTACAAAAGCTGCTGCGGCTGAGATGAAAAACCGTATTTTTGCAGAGTTGGGGCGTTGGACCACTTTGCCTGATTCTGAGCTTTTGGTGGTTATACGCAATCGCACCGATGAAATCGCTGATGCCGAAATGCTCATTCGTGCACGACAATTGTTTGCGCGTGTACTTGACCTTTCGGGCGGGCTGCAAATTCAGACGTTCCATAGTTTTTGTCAGGCTTTGCTGGGCCGGTTTCCGCTTGAGGCCAATATGATTCCCGGATTTGAAGGTCTTGACGAAGCTGAGGCAAGCGAGCTGATGGTGATCGCCCGCGATCAAATGTTGGAGCAAACACGTGATGTCAGCGCTGTTGGTTTGCGCCGTGCGCTTGATGTTGTTGCAGGTTTAGCAACAGAGCGAACTTTTGATGAAGTGATCGGGCGTTTGTCTTTTGAGGCGTCGTTGCTTGCACGAGCAAGTCTTGCTTATGGTGGTATAGAAGGGCTGGTAAAGGCGCTGTATGTACGGCTCGGCGTTATGTTTGGGCAGTCTTCACAGGATGTTATCTCGGATGCCTTAGCAGCTGACAACATGGACCGGACCGGACTGACTGTGCTGGCTGGAGAGCTTGCTAAGGGTAGTGTTGGCGATCAGAAGCGAGCCGCCGCAATTGCCCAAGCCCTAGCAAATGATAAGCAAGGAATGGCCCATGTCTGGGTTGCTTATCGTTCAGCATTTTTAACACAAAAAAATACGCCGCTTGTGACCGTTGCGACCAAAAAGGTTTTGACAGCTAATCCACAATTGATTGACATCATTGAAGCTGAGCAAACGCGATTAGCAGCTGTTGCCGATAAGCTGGTGCGCATACAAGCGGCGCATGCAACGGCGGCATTGCTAAGGCTGGGTTTAACCCAACTCGGCCTTTACCGACAGATGAAAGCCGAGCGTGGGTATGTGGACTTTGACGACATGATCGAGCGTACCGTTGATCTGTTTTCTGTCGCTCAAATTGCACCCTGGATTCTCTATAAACTTGATAATCGCATTGACCATATTCTGGTTGACGAAGCGCAGGATACAAACCGCGAGCAATGGCGCATTGTCGAGACACTGGCTACTGAGTTTTTTGCCGGAGAAAGCGCACGCGAAGAACCGCGAACAGTCTTTGCTGTTGGTGATGCCAAACAATCGATCTTTTCGTTTCAGCGAGCAGACCCGAAAGAGTTTATCGCAGCACGCAACCGTATTTTCGAGAAGGCACATAATAGTGCCAGCCATGCAGAAACGGTACCTTTGTCATTGTCGTTCAGGTCAAGTGAAGCGGTTCTGTCACTTGTTGATGCAGTTTTTGCTTCGGATAGTCGGGCGGTTGTTGGCCTGTCCGCTGATGATGAATTTGTTAAGCATGATTTCTCCCGCAGTGGGCAAGCCGGATTGGTTGAGCTTTGGCCGCTGGAAAGTCCCAAGCCGGTACCGGAAGATGCAAATACCGGTTGGCAACCACCGGTAAAGCAAGAAACAGCGGATGATGCTGAGCAACGCGCTGCATGGCGTATTGCGCGCCATATCAAAGCAGCGGTAGGTCAACGGTTGCTTGAGCCGCGCGCTCGCAAGGTCATGGCTGGCGATATACTTGTGCTTGTACGTCGTCGTACTGCGTTTGTTGATCATTTGGTGCGCGCACTGAAGATTATGGATGTTCCTGTTGCTGGCCGCGACCGTATGACGCTTCTTGATGAGTTGCCAGTTATGGATTTGCTGGCGGTACTAAGATTTGTGCTGCTGCCGACAGATGACCTGACTTTGGCAACTGTATTGAAATCGCCCATTATCGGTTGTGATGAAGACACACTTTTTGAACTTGCGCACAAGCGTAGAGGATCGCTGTGGGACGCACTATATAGTCAGCGACGAGATATACGTTTTGCACACCTATATACGGTGTTGATTGATATTTTGAATCGTGCTGATCTCGATGGTCCATTTGCATTCCTGAACTATCTACTTATTGATCTGGATGGCAGGAAGAAGCTGGCTAGCCGTATGGGCGCCGAGATACATGACCCTGTTGACGAATTGCTGGAGGAAGCATTGCGGTTTGAGCTTACCCGCCCGGCTTCCTTACTTGGTTTTGTTGAGCATGTAACCCGCAACAACACACAGATAAAACGGGATATGGAAGAAGCGGGTGACAAAGTGCGTATCATGACCGCACATAGTGCTAAAGGCCTGCAAGCTCCGATCGTTTATGTTTCCGATGTTGTTAGCACTCCTGACTTAACTAAAGACGCCCGATTATTGCCTCTGAAAAGTGATGAGCCAGGTCAGCCAGCTATCCCATTATGGGCAAGTAAAGCAAAAGGTTTGACAGAAGTTGACGCGGCAAGAGAAGAGATTAAAGCCAAACAACTGGCAGAATATCGTCGATTACTCTATGTGGCATTAACCCGTGCCGAAGATGAACTGTATGTTGCTGGCTGGCGTGGTCCACGTGATCTGGATATGGACTGCTGGTACAATCTGATTGACGAAGGGTTTGAACGTCTTGGCGCAAAAACCAATGTCTTGTCAGATGGTCTTGAAGTAAAGCGCTATGAAATTAGCCAGATTGCTGCTCCTGAAGTAGATGACAGGAAAACGGCACATACAGCAGAAATGCAGCAGGTGCCGAGTTGGTTGTTTGCTCCTATGCCAGAGGAACCGACACCTACGCGACCACTTGCTCCGTCTAAGCCAGACGAGGAGCCCGCTGTTACAGGACCATTAAGTCGCGGCGACACGGGCCATGATAAATATATGCGCGGAAACCTTTTGCATGCATTGTTGCAATGGTTGCCAGACATGCCTGTGGATACCCGAAAGGCTGCGGCATTGCGCTATCTAGGGCATAATGGACGACTTGATGTTCAACAACAGGAAGCTTTCTGGCAAGAAGTGCAATTTGTTCTTGAGCACGATGAATTTGGTGACATATTTGGCCCAGCCAGCCGTGCTGAAGTGCCTATAGCCGGGCTTGTTATCACACCAATGCAGCCAAAAGGCAGACCTGTATCCGGCCAAGTAGATAGGCTGGTCGTAACGGATAATTCGGTATTGATTGTTGATTATAAAACTAACAGGCCGCCCCCTGATAATGCTGATGCTGTACCATCTGTTTATTTGAAACAAATGGCATTGTACCGGCGCGCTTTGATGGATATCTATACTGACAAGCAAGTAAAAGCAGCGCTTTTATGGACATATGGTGCACGGTTGATGCCCTTGTCTGATCAACAGTTGGAGCATGCCTTGCTGCAGTCGAAGTTATAGTTCTCAAAATAATTCTATCACGCGTGCGTTACTAAACCTTGACCCCAGCGAGGGGCGTTCCTACTTTATGCTTTGATTATTAAAACCAACGCCGCAGTGCGCGGGCATGATGCCTGAAAAAAGAAAGAAAGTGCCATGGCTACAATTGCTGTAACGGATGCAACCTTTGAACAAGATGTTTTAAATGCGGGAAAACCTGTTTTACTCGATTTTTGGGCACAATGGTGTGGCCCGTGTAAGATGATTGGCCCTGTTCTTGAAGAGATTTCAGGTGAACGTGATGATATTATCATCGCGAAGATGGATATTGATGAAAACCCTGAAACACCAATGAAGTTTGGTGTGCGTTCTATTCCAACTATCCTGATCTTCAAAGACGGCGAAGCTGTTGCAACCACTATGGGTGCAAAACCTAAAGCACAGCTTTCTTCATGGATTGATGAAGCAGTTGGTGCAGCCGCTGCTTAACGTCCTGCACATAGTTTGATTAAAAAGGCGCCTTATCTGGCGCCTTTTTTTATGACAGGATATGTTACTTTTTATCAATCTGTTGATCTAACAGTTTAATCGGGAATAACGATATGTCTGGTTCTAAAAACCTATCTCACCTTCTTGGCTCTATGCAGCCTGAATTACATGACGAAGTTTTCGTATTTGCAACAATGTCAGAGAGAAATATACCGGATTCAGTGACTCCGATTATGCAATTCAGTGAAGCAGAAGGCACAACAATAATAGCGCCGCTAAGACAGCTAGAGGAAGCCGGGCTTGACTATGAGTTTCCTTGCCGGATGGTTACGTTAAATATCCATTCCGCGCTTGATGCGGTTGGCTTTCTTGCGCTTGTTTCCACACGGCTGGCGACACTTAACATAGGTGTTAACCCTGTTTCCGGGTTTTACCATGATCACCTTTTTATACCTGCAGATGCTGCGGAAGATGTTTTGGCTGAATTGGTTGCACTTTCGGCGGAACATCGCAGTATGATATAAGACTGGGTACGCTCGCAAATAGGGGAATATGATGGCGACTTTTAAAACGCAGCAAAACGATGCCGAAATATCTGATTTTTTGGCGAGCGTTGAAAATGTAAAACGCCGTGAAGATGCGATAGTCGTATGTGAAATGATAGAAGAAATGACCGGTTGGAAACCAATGATGTGGGGTCCAAGTATCATTGGGTTTGGTGCATACGAAGGTAAAACAGGGCGATGGATGATTACAGGTTTATCGCCGCGCAAAGCATCTCTATCAGTATATATAATGCCAGGGTTCTCGATGTATGAGGAGCAGTTGCAAAGGCTCGGAAAGCACAAAACCGGTAAATGCTGTCTATATATTAATAAGCTTGAAGATATAGATATCGGCGTACTTAAAGAACTAATTCAGTTATCTATTGAGGAAATGCAGCGTCGCTATACATGGGCACCTGAATAACTGGTTGTTAGCATGTTGGTAGTGATCTGCTAAACGGGAAACAACTCCAATTCGCGCAGTACCGATCCCGCAAGATAAAGGGATCCGGCTATCAGCACAAAGGGGGGTCTGCTCTTATCAGCTGAAGTTGAGATTGTCTTAATCGCACTTTCTACGTCTTTTGCAATAATGCCGTTGATGCCGAGGTCCGTAGCTGCTGCGGCAAGCGTTGCCGCTGGTGCGCCGCCGTCTTCACCAGGAATGGGCACTGCAATAACTTGGTTTGCCAGGCCTACAAGTGGTGCCAGAAAGCCTGCTGCATCCTTTGGGCCCATCATGCCAAGCACGATGGTGACTGACCGCTCTACGGGATCAACATGCTGTAAAAAAGTCCGGATAGTTTCAGCTGCAGCAGGATTGTGGCCGCCATCAAGCCATAAATCTGAACCATCGGGCAGTATTTTGTTGAAGCGAGTAGAAGTGACTTCCTGAAGGCGCGCAGGCCAGCGCACCCAACCAAGGCCGGCTTTGATTGCTGCGTCAGGAATAGAAACAGCCTTCTGAGCACGGGCAATTGCAACGGCCATTGCCGCATTTCCGGTTTGATGAACGCCTGCCAAAGGCGGCGTAGGCAAGTTTAGGGTGCCGTGCCAGTCTTCATAAAGAATGCCTGTGCCATTCTTCATTGTTTCATAGTGCCACGCGTCGTTGGCAAGCAACGGCGTAACACCGTTCAGGCTTGCAATGTCTTTTATAACGTCCAGGCCTACTTTCTTTTGTTGCCCAACAACAAGCGGCGCGCCTTTTTTAATGATACCGGCTTTTTCTGCAGCAATTTCAGGTAAGGTTTCACCTAAAAACTGCTGATGGTCCAGACTGACAGGCGTGATGCCAACGGCAGCAGGTGCTTCAATAACATTTGTTGCGTCAAGACGCCCTCCCAAGCCTACTTCCAGCAAACATAAATCTGCAGGGGTTTCTGCAAAAGCAAGCAGTGCCGCAGCGGTTGTAACCTCGAAAAACGTTATGGGGTCATCGCCTGCCGCTTGTTCAATACGTTCAAGCAAGCTGGTAAGCTCTTCTTCGCCGATCAGTTGGTTTGCAACCCGAATACGCTCGTGAAAACGCACAAGATGCGGCGATGTATATACATGAACACGGTGTCCAGCTGCTTCTGCAATAGCACGCAAGTTAGCAATGGTTGAGCCTTTGCCATTCGTTCCTGCGATATGGATAACGGGGGGTAGTTTTTTCTCCGGGTTGCCAAGCTTTGCCAGAATGCGGTGCATGCGACCGAGAGAAAGGTCAATCTTTTTAGGGTGCAAGGCGCTCAAGCGAGCTAGCACGCGGTCGCTTGCTTTTGTATCCATGAACGCCTCGTATTTGAGAATAGCAGTGTGTGACAGGCCTTATTCGGCAGCGCGCTTACGGTTGCGCCCGCCCATCAGCAGAGCCAGTGTTGTACCCAGTTTTTCTCTTAGTTCGTGTCTGTGAACAACCATATCCACCATGCCATGCTCCAGCAGATATTCAGAGCGCTGGAACCCTTCAGGTAATTTTTCCCTGATGGTTTGTTCAATCACACGCGGTCCTGAAAAGGCAATCATTGCACCGGGTTCAGCGATTTGTACATCACCAAGCATTGCATAAGATGCCGATACGCCGCCTGAGGTTGGGTCTGTTAAAACAACCAGATAAGGTATACCTGCATCTCTGAGCATTTGAACCGCAACTGTTGTGCGCGGCATTTGCATGAGTGACAAAATACCTTCTTGCATGCGGGCACCGCCAGAGGCCGTGAACATAACAAACGGAGCGCCAATATTAAGTGCTTCACGCGCGCCAGTGATGATACCTTCACCGACGGCCATGCCCATAGAGCCTCCCATGAAGAAGAAGTTCTGAATAGCAATAACAGTTTGCTGGCCGTTAATCTTGCCTACAGCTACCTTGATGGCGTCTGTGTCGCCGGTTGCTGCGCGTGCAATTTTCAGGCGTTCAGTATATTTTTTGGTGTCTTTGAACTTCAAAGGGTCTTGCTTTACTTCAGGTAAAGCGATCAATTCGAACTTTCCGTTATCGAACAGTTTATTGAACCGGTCGAGTGGTGGCACGCGGTCATGATGATCACAGTGAGCACATACCCGCTGGTTTGCCTCAAACTCTTTCTGGAAGATCATCTGTCCGCAGCTTTTGCATTTGTGCCAAAGATTGTCGGGGGTGTCCCGGGCATTCAATACTTTTTGCAGCTTTGGTTTGACATAATTTGTAAGCCAACTCATGTCACGTACCCCCTTTTGTTTAGTATATTTGATCTACCAATAATGTGGCAAACCTACATTTTATCGTCCTGATCTTACACCATTTGCTAACGTTTGGGTGAAATTCAAGACATTTTCTACTAAGTCACCTTTTGGTGTGCCGTCGGCGTCAATTCCGTTTTCAATCAGCGATACGATTGCTGAACCCACTACAGCGGCATCAGCATGTTTTGCAATGGCACCTGCTTGTTCAGCCGTGCGGATACCAAAACCAACAGCAACTGGCAAGTCTGTGTATTTGCGAATGCGGTTTACAGCTTCACCAATGTCATCGGCACTTGCTGATTTGCCGCCAGTTACACCGGCGACGGCCACATAATACACAAAGCCACTCGCACCGTTAACGATTGCTGGCAGGCGTGCGTCATCTGATGTTGGGGTTGCAAGGCGTACAATATCAATATTGTTGGCATTGGCGGGCTCAAGCAGTTCTGCGTCTTCTTCTGGCGGCAGATCAACAACGATCAGGCCATCAACACCTGCAGTTGCGGCATCAGTGCAGAATTTTTCAATGCCGTAAGCATAAATTGGATTGAAATAACCCATCAAAACAATAGGCGTTTCATGGCCTGCTGCCCTGAATGCAGTGACCATCGACAGGGTTTTTTTCATGTTAGCACCAGCTTTAATGGCGCGCTGTGCTGCTTTATCAATTGCAGGGCCATCAGCCGATGGGTCGGTGAACGGCATGCCCAGTTCAATAATATCGGCGCCAGCACCAGGTAGACCCATCAATATCTCAAATGATGTTTCATGGTTTGGGTCACCTGCCGTAACAAAGGTTACGAAAGCAGCGTGGTTTTCAGCACGTAAGGCAGCGAGGCAAGGTGTTAAACGACTCATGGTATATTCCTAAATCTCTTGGCCTAGTTCTTTTGCGACAGTGAAAATATCCTTGTCACCACGCCCGGAAAGATTGAGCACACATATATGGTCTTTGGGCAGATCGCCTGCGGTGCGGATGATATGCGCAAGTCCGTGGCTGCTCTCTAATGCCGGAATAATTCCCTCTGTACGGCAGCACAGTTGGAATGCTTCCATTGCTTCATCGTCCGTAGCGGACACATAGTTAACGCGCCCTGCTTCATGTAGCCATACGTGCTCAGGGCCTATGCCGGGGTAGTCAAGACCTGCCGATATAGAATGCGCTTCTTCAATTTGACCATCTTCGGTTTGCAGCAGATATGTGCGATTGCCGTGCAAGACACCGGGTTTGCCGCCTGCAATTGATGCTGCATTTTTGTCCGTATCAACACCGTGGCCAGAAGCTTCCACGGCAAACATTTGAACATCCGGATCATCCAAAAAATCATGGAACAGACCGAGCGCATTGGATCCGCCACCAATACAGGCTACCAGACTGTCAGGTAGGCGACCTTCCTGTGCTAAAATTTGTTCCTTGGTTTCGCGTCCAATGATCGATTGGAAATCACGTACCATCATGGGGTAGGGGTGTGGTCCCGCAACTGTGCCAATAATGTAGAAGGTATCATGTACATTGGTTACCCAGTCACGCAGTGCATCGTTCATTGCATCTTTGAGTGTGGCTGAACCTGATGTCACAGGTTTAACTTCTGCACCTAAAAGCTTCATGCGAAATACATTGGGTTTCTGGCGTTCGATATCGACCTCACCCATAAACACAGTACATTTCAGACCAAAGCGCGCGGCAACCGTTGCGGTGGCAACGCCGTGTTGACCTGCGCCTGTTTCTGCAATGACGCGCGTTTTCCCCATGCGCTTTGCCAGCAATACCTGACCAATAGCATGGTTGATCTTGTGCGCGCCTGTATGGTTTAGCTCTTCACGCTTAAAGTAAATTTTGGCGCCGCCCAAATGTTCAGTCAGTCGTTCTGCATAATATAGTGGACTGGGTCGGCCGATATATTGGCGGTTTAACTCGTCAAGTTCGGCAAGGAACTTTTCATCTTGCATCGCAGCTTTGAATTCCTGCTCAACTTGCATAACAAGCGGCATCAGTGTTTCAGACACATAGCGGCCACCATAGTTGCCAAAATGCCCTTTTTCATCGGGTCCAGTGCGATAGCTATTGAGCGCCATGAGGCGGTTCCTCTTCTCTTGGCAGGTTATTCTCTAAAAACCGGACACCTAACTAACGGCTTTTGCCGCGCGAAGAAAGGCCTCAATTGCAGGAATTGATTTAATTCCAGGTTCACTTTCTACGCCTGAAGAAACGTCAAGGATTGAAGCCTGTGACAATTTGACAGCCTCGGCAATATTGTCGGGTGTCAAGCCACCAGCAAGCAGCCATTTTTCAGGTAAGCTGGCTTCCTGCATAATGTGCCATGGAAATGAAACAGCATTGCCCCCTGGCAGGGCTGCACCTTTGGGAGGTTTTGCATCAAATAGCATTGCATCTGCTATATCATAGTAGGCGGATGCTTGCTCAATGTCAGCTGGTTCGCTGACGCCAACAGCCTTAATAACGGGTAGACTGTGTTTATCTTTTAGGCGCGCGACCTCTTCTGGTGTCTCGCTGCCATGCAGCTGCAACCAGGTAAGGTCAATCGCGTCGATCGCTTCTGCGATAAAGCGATCGTTTGCGTTAACAAAAACGCCAATGCGTTCCGGTCCGTCTGGCAGGTCGGGATTTAGCCGGCGCGCAGCACCGAATGTGAGGTGGCGCGGTGAGGGCTCGAAAAACATGAAACCCAGATATGATGCGCCAGCACCTGCAGCCGCATGTGCTGTTTCAGCGGTTGTCAGGCCGCATATTTTAACTTCAATTGACATGAACTGACTGCTTAATTGTGCGTTGCGGATGGAATAGTTTCAGCGTGCGGCCTTTGCCATCTGCGAACATGCCTAAGGAAATCAGGATAAGGTCGAAGAACCAACCGAATGTAAAAAGGCCAGCCGTTAGAATGTAAAGCATGCCCGTAAATGGGCGGCCAACATAAAAGCGGTGAGCACCAAAAAGGCCTACGACAAAGAAGCAAAGCATGAAAGCAATGAAACGGCTTTTGGGTGACACTTCATTATCTTCTATAAAGCCCACATCCGCACCAGCTTGTGTTTGGAGTGATAATTCCACGGACGGCAAAACAGCAACAGTGGGTATGTTTTCTGCTAAAATTTCTTCACTTATAGCTGTTGCTATTTTTGCAGCGACACCCTCTTGAACCTCTATGAGATTTGCTCCGCTTGCATCAAAACGCTGCGACCAAACAATCGCACCATTTGTATCTATCAGCTGTGCACTCACCCGGCGGGTGTCTTCTTGCTGGCGCAGATTGGTTGTAAGAGCGTATTTAGTGCCAAGTTTTTTGGTAACTTTTGAAGCTTCAATTTCAGTTGATGAAGTGCCTGTTTGCGTTTCAGGCGCGGCAACTGCGAATCCGGCGCCTTTGATGTCAGCAATTAAGTCGCTTATCAATCCATCACCAAAATGATGATCAACATCACCCAACGTTTTATATGGCATCACGGCAATCGCTGTTTTGCCGCCATAATCTGGCTTGCCTAGACTGTTATCGCTTTCACGTATAAACGTCTTACCTGTTAGCCTATGCATAATCACGCGACCATTGGTGATAAGTAGCATTGTGAGTGCTGTAATGGAGCCAATACCCCCCAGCACGTCACCATATTCTTTTAACCACTCAATCGCCGTTTCGAACATCTAGTCTTCGCTTTCCAGCAAATTAGAAAAGGTAACGGTTTCGCGTGTTAAGGCTGCCGTTGCCGCTTTCATCAGGTCTTCGCTTATTAGCTGACCACTATTCCATGTTGCCACATAATCAAGGCCATCCTTGATACTGTGGTCCCGTGAATGATTAAGTATCGCTTTTGTACCGCTGACCGCAAGAGGACTTTTACTGGCTATTTCATTAGCGATCTCTTGTGCTTTCAGCAAAGCAGCTTCGCGGCTATCTGTTACATGATTAACGAAACCATATTTGCTGGCCTCGTCAGCCATGAACTTGCGCCCTGTATAAGCGAGCTCACGCAGTATTCCGTTTGGCAACAGGTAAGGGGCACGCTGCAAGGTACCAACATCAGCAACTATAGCGACATTGATTTCCTGTATAGAAAACCACGTATCGCTAGAACACACGCGGATATCACATGCAGAAATGAGGTCGATACCGCCGCCAAGGCATGCGCCGTGAATAGCTGCGATTACGGGAGCGCGGCATTCTTCTGCTGCGGTGAAGCACGCCTGCAGATGCAGGATATGTCGCCTGAGCTGCTCGCGCACGCGAGCAGGGTCACCACCTGAAGGGTCAATCGCGCTACCGCTTTCTTTAAGATCTAATCCTGCGGTGAAATGCTTGCCGTTTGCGGACAAAATAATTGCGCGTACATTTGTTTGAGTATCCAACCAACGAAATGCTTCACCAATTTCGCGGAACATTGCACGGTTCATGGCATTAAGCTGCTTTGGCCTGTTGAGCGATATGGTTGCAATGTGGTCGTTTTGGGTGACTTCTAATGTTTCGAACTGCATGCGTAGGCTCCTGAATACATTGGTTTTGACTGTAATATTGTTCAGTATTCAAACAAAACCAATTTATCGGGCTATAGCATGGGTATTTATGAACTAATCAAGCTATGCGCTGCAGTATTTTGTAATAAGAGCATCCGCAATTTCCGCGGCAGCTTCCACGTGAGCAACATCGACATTAAAACCGTATATCACAAAAATTATGTCTTTTGTTTTGTCGGTAACTGCTGTGCGCGCACTGTCTGAAAACGGCGATCCAAATGGCCCGTCTTCATCAGAGAGAACAGCCAGACCTTCCAGATTGATGCTACCACGTCCAATCCCGTCATATGTTTCGCCCGGTGTGCCTATGCGCAGTTTTAAGCTGCCTTTTATCCAGGCTGCATCATAACACCCAACAGGTAAGCCGGTCATCAGCGATACCAGATTGCCGCAATCAACAACATTGTTGACAAGATATAGCCCTTTGCCTGCAACAATACGCCGTGTCAACGCTTCGGAGGATGGCCTGTAACGGCTCGGGTCTTTCCCGATGGCTTTGAAGGCGGCACGTACGGCTGCGATGACCGGATCTGAAGATGCAGCTTCACCCAGCAGCTCCTGTTGGCGGAGATCTGTCGCTTCTGTTATGGTGTTTTGCAGGGTATCGGTTGTAGGACCAACAGCAGTTTTATAATCTAAAACACCAAGATGAAGCGGAAAACCAAGGGTTTTGAATTCTGGACTGATATCAAACTGCATGCCCACCTCATCAGATTTAATCGTGGTTTATTGGTGCCCCCAATTGTCAGGGTCAGTGTTATCATTTGGCGACAGGCCGATGATATCACCATTTGTTGTAACGCCAAGCCCCAGCACTGTTCTGTTTGCATAAGCGAAATAGGCAGTGACTTGGTTAACCTCGAGAATTTCACCATCTGATAAACCAGCCGCTCTCATATCTTCAATATCAGACTCGTTAAGACCGGCAGGAGCGGTTGTTAATTGCGCTGCATATTCAAGCGCAACGATATCACGCTGTGACAGGTGCTCTTTTGCGGCTGAAGGAGTGCGCGCATCGAGGGCTGTGCGAATATCTTTTGCAATTATGTTGTCGTTTAACAAGCGCGCTAAACCGGCGTAATGATGATCAACACAATAAGTGCACTCATTGAGCAGGCTTACATAAACGCCGATAGCTTCAAGTAACCATTTGGGCAGTTTATTGCCCGGATGATGCAGCACATATTTGTATAGTGTCATGTGTCCTTCAAGAGTGTGCGGACGGAGACTGTGCGCCATTAAAATGTTGTCAATATTATTATCAGGCCCTTTCACCCGCTCATAAATAGCCTTCAGTTTGCCTTTGGCATTATCGTAGTTCAGCGTTGTAATCCATGACATGGATATTTCCTCCTGAAAGGTGCTTTACAGGTCAATTAGCCAATCAAAAACGGGTTTTAAAATCGTATATTTTTCGTTGCAGGCAGATATTAGATCACCGCGTGTGGCGGTGTTGAGGTCAGGAAAATCATACCAAACAGTTAAACCTTTGCGGCGAAGCAATGCAGCATGCACATGGTCAGGATCAAATTGGCGTGGCACACGTTTCAATTCCGGCTCCATGATGCGGAAACCTGAGTTTTTTTCTATCTTCTTGAGAGTGACGGCTAGTGCGTTGCCGTCTTCACCCACTATGCGCTGGCGATACGTTTCAAGCTTGTCACCTTCAAATGCAAATGTGCCAACGCCAACCGATAATTTTTCTGTATCAAGACCAAAATACCAACCCGGCGTATCCAGACCTTCTGGCGTAAACCCGATGTGGACATGTGTATTGTATGGGGTTTTGTCTTTGGAAAAGCGTACATCACGGTATACGCGGAATACTTTTGAGCTATATGTGTGACCTGTCAGGCTTTGAAGCTTTGCCGCCATGATGGCAGCAAAAAATTCAGCAGGTTTTTTTACGGATGTTTCATAGGCTGATTTATATTCTGTAAACCATTCTCGGTTGTTGTTTGCGTGCAGGTTTTTCAGAAATTTCACTGTTTCTTCAGGAAAACACCAAGTACTGCTTGTGTTGTTCATTACCCTGCTGCCCTATCAGTTTACAATGTTATGTCGGTTCCTTGTCAGTAACATTGTATTGAAACACGTCTTCCAGTGAAACACCAAGCGCTTTTGCGATAAGAAACGCGGCCTCCAGGCTTGGAGAATATCGCCCTTGCTCAATGGCAATAACGGTTTGGCGTGTCAGGCCAATACGTTTCGCAAGCTCAGCTTGTGACATTTCATCCGCCATAAAACGAAGCTTGCGAATATTGTTGGTAATTGCTGTTGGTTTGACCATGGTTACACACCGCGCTTGTAAAGATAAAGCCTGACAGAGACACTTATAATGGTGGATAAAACCATTGTAGCAAGCAGTGCATGAGCAAGAATAAATTTACTGAAGTCAAACATAACCAAAACCAGAATACCAAAAACCGCAACAGCTTGTACGTAACTTGCGATACGCTCAGCTTTCATGTCGATGATATCGTCTCGTTCGTCAAACTCTTCTGCTGGTTCTTTTTGTAGAATATTAGCCAGTATAGATATAATGATCACCAACACGACATAAGCGCCCATCATGGTCCATAGTTTCGTCCCGAATTCATTTGTTGAATTCATGTCTGTTGGCAGGTTGGTAAATACACTTGTGAAGTACCACGCATAAACAGCGATGGTGACGATAAGTGCGGCAAGATATGTGCGTTCCAGGTAAGTCATAGTAATTCTCTTTGTGTTTTGCTGTCGTGACTCGGGTCTTTAGAGTCAAATATATTTTTCATTATGTGTATTATTTTTGACATTTCAGTTATGTAAATAATAGCGGACTTTATGTCAATAATTATCTACATAGCATTCTTGTAGAAACCTGATTTTACAAGGGTCGCAGCTCAGTCCTGTTTGAAAAGCGGGGTAAATTTGAGCCGCCGTGATCACCGTCACAGCCATTCCCACTACAGGTCTGTATCAAGTTTCATGTGATTTAGACGTATCCGGTAATAAAGGCGGCATGAGTGATGCGACTCGTTTTGGTATTGATTTCGATAACGCTGCTGAGTGCGTGCACAAGTATTCGTGCAACAGAACGTGACGGTAAGTCATACCGTTATTTTGGATTTGTTGAGGTCGTTGTCCCAAAGATTGAGCGGGATATTGAAGCGGTCAAAATTCAGTCTGCGGGCATTGCCCTTGAAAATGGGCTGAGTGTGGGTTGGCGAGAAAATGAAACGGTCTTAGTGCCGCTGAAAGAAGGAGCGGCAAAAGGTGCGCCGTTAGAAGCAACGTGCGGCATGGTCGTGATTGTTCGCTCGGTGGCAGAAGCAGAACACGCGGCAGCTGTGTTGCGTGATTTAAAGGGAGAAAATATATGTCTCACGTCATTTCAATAAAACGAGCCGCGAAAGTGGCTGGTGTTAGCCTGATGGCCATAGGGATGGGTGCTTGTTCTCAAGTCCTCAAACATTCAAACACCTTAATTTTTGCAACTAATACGACTTCAGGCTTAAAAATTGGTGCTGATGAGAAGCAGTTGCCAGGGATCCAGGTAGGTCACAGTAGACAGGAAGTGGCATTTGTGCCCGTGCTCGCCAATACAGGTCCTGCTTCTGGAGGGGGAGATTTAGCGCCTTGTGATGCAGCTAACGCGAAAGCATGCAAGTTCGTCGGTACTCATGACGGAAAGAGCAAAGATAGTTATTCAACGTTGGCATCGTTTGGAAGCAAAAAAGGAGCGTCAGTTGACGCATCAGGGAATTTGCAAGGTACAGTGGCCATTGCCCAATATTTTGCGACTGGAGTAGCGGCACAACAGCTTGCTATTTCGGGTGGAGCTAATGTTGTTAGCGCTGGTGGTGATACAAAGGCAAAGGCGGACGCAGCTATAGCTGCCTCAAAAGACAAAGCGGCTATTGAGAGGACCAAACTTCGTACACAAGCACTGAGTGAATATGCCAGTGGTAAAGATGTCGCGCTGGTAATGATGGGCAATGATCCCTCAGTAAGTGTAGACCCCGCTTTGAGGGCAGCATTAGCGAGCACTATGGGCGCTGGATGCACGGATAGTATTTTGAGTGGCTACCCTCAAGACACTGTTAAGAACTTTTTAGATGGGTTGGATAAAAATAGAAAACCTTGTTTTGACGCTTTAATCCCAAATAAATAGGAGTGAATTATTATGAGAGTTTCAATAAATATATTCAAAGACGAGCAAAGAGCAATTCGGAAGAGAAATTCAATGGGTGATGATGCATCAATACATACAAGCCTGTCTGGCGGCGAAGTATTTGACTATGCAGAGTACGGTTTTTCCGGGAATATTAATCAGAAGATTTGGGTCGTTGTCGGTTTAGAAGATATATAAAACAAATCTTTTCAATTAAAATATAGGCAGCCCGAATATACTGTCGGTCTGCCTATAATTGTTATCTATGGCTATGCAAGTTATGCAGCTTTGGCGATGCGTCCGCGGGTGTCGCCTTTAGCGTAAAAACTTTCGCCCTTCTCGGCCATATCACGCAGCATTTGCGGTGGTGTAAAACGCGGTCCGTAGGCTTGAGCCAAGCGGTCAGCTTCGCGCACAAACTCTGCAACGCCCATGGTGTCAATGAAGCTGAACGGTCCGCCTGTGAACGGCGCAAAGCCCCAACCGAAGATCGCACCGATATCACCAGATGATGCATCGATTAGCACACCTTCTTCAAAGCAACGCGCGGCCTCAACCGCTTGGCGTACCATGAAGCGTGACTTCACTTCATCAACGCTTGGCTGGTCTGCAGCAACAGGGAAGTGTTCGCCGAGCCCCGGCCACAGATATTTGCGTCCACCGTCTTCAGGGTAAACATAGTTGCCCTTGCCGTTTTTGCGGCCAAAACGCTCCAGATCAACAACCATTTTCTCAACAAAGCCATCGGCAGGTGATGACACATACTTATCGCCCATCGCTTTCCTTGTTGCCATGCCGACCTTGTAGGAAAGATCAAGCGCAACCTCATCACCAACGGCAAGTGGGCCAACAGGCATGCCAGCCATTTTGCCAGCATTTTCAATGAGGGCAGGGTTCACACCTTCCTGTACCATTGCGTAACCTTCTTGCACATATGTACCGAAGCAACGGCTAGTGTAGAAACCGCGGCTATCGTTCACCACAATCGGTGTTTTCTTGATTTGGTTCACATAATCAAGTGCGAGCGCCAGTGTCCCGTCATCAGTTTTCTCACCCATAATGATTTCAACAAGTGGCATTTTGTCGACAGGTGAGAAGAAGTGGATACCGATAAACTGGTGAGGGCGCGTGAAGTTTTTCGCCAAACCAGTGATTGGGAGTGTTGACGTGTTGCTTGCAAAAACAACGTCTTTGCCAATCACAGCTTCTGTCTTTTCCGTAACGTCTTTTTTGATCTCGTCTGCTTCAAACACGGCCTCAATGATCAGGTCACAGTCTTTCAAGTCAGCATAATCACTAGTGGTGATAATGCGCTCAAGCAATGCGTCGCCTTTTTCCTGTGTCACCTTACCACGCTCCATACCTTTTTTAACAAGGTTGCGAGAATAGTCTTTGCCTTTCTCGGCAGAGGCTTCGTCGCGGTCCAGCAGTACAACGTCCATGCCGGCTTTGGCTGAAACGTAGGCAACGCCAGCTCCCATAAGGCCAGCACCCAGCATACCAAGGCGCTTTACTTTTTTGCGCTCAAACCCGTCAGGGCGAAGTGAGCCTTTTTCAACGGCTTGCTTGTTAATAAATAAACTGCGGATCATGTTGCCAGCAACCGGGTCAGCCAGCAACTTCATGAAGTATTTGCTCTCGATACGGATGGCTGTATCGAAATCAACCACGCCGCCCTCAAACAGGCATGATAGGATCGCCTGAACGGCTGGGTAGTTATGCTGTGTTTGCTTCTGTGCCATCGCGTTGGCACCGACAAATGTTTGAACACTGCCAGGGTGCATTGCACCAGCGCCACCTGGGTACTTGAAGCCTTTTTTGTCCCAAGGAGCAATCGCACTTGGTGATTTTTTAACCCATGCTTTGGCTTTTTCAACAACGTCACTTGCTGGCGCAAGTTCACTTGCGATGCCAAGGCCAAGTGCAATCTGCGCATTATAAGGCTTGCCTGTTGTGATGGCTTGCGCTGCAGCCTGGATGCCAGTTAGGCGTGGCAGGCGCTGTGTGCCGCCACCACCTGGCAGCAAACCAACCTGCACTTCGGGGAAGCCAAGCTGCATGCGTGGATCGTCTGCTACAACACGGTAATGACAAGCCAGAACAAGCTCAAAACCACCACCAAGCGCAAGGCCGTTTACAGCAACGGCAAAAGGTTTTGTGCCTTCTTTTGCCAATACTTTGCGGTCTTTATCACCAGTTTCCATTTTGCGGAAAAGCTTGTTTAGGCCAAATGCAGCCTCAAATGCAGCTTGTGGTGTGGTGTCGCTGCCGGCTTGATCACCGAGCATGTTCAGGTCCGCACCAGCAAGAAAAGTTGATTTACCAGATGTGATAACTGCACCTTTGACGGCATCATCCGCCAGTACCTTGTCAACACAGGTATCAAGATCATTAATCAGCTGAGCGTTAAACACGTTCATGCTTGCATTTGGCAAATCAATCGTCAGCAATGCAATGCCGTCGCTGTCTACTTCGTAACGAATTGTATCAGTCATTTTATTACTCCAGAACAGGTGCGGCTATACGCGCTCAATAATGGTTGCAGTGCCCATACCGGCACCAATACAAAGTGTTGCAAGTGCTGTTGATTTACCGGAGCGTTCCAGTTCATCAAGCACGGTACCAAGGATCATCGCACCAGTGGCACCCAGTGGGTGGCCCATCGCAATTGCGCCGCCGTTTACATTAATGTCTGAATGGTCGATATCCAGCGCTTCCATGAAGCGCAGCACAACAGAAGCAAACGCTTCATTTAGTTCCCAAACGTCGATGTCTGATTTGCTCATGCCAGCGCGCTTCAGTGCTTTTTCAGCAGCAAAACTTGGGCCTGTCAGCATAATGGTTGGCTCAGACCCAACCGAGGCCATAGAGCGAATACGTGCACGCGGTTTTAAGCCAAGCTTTTCACCAATTTCCTTGTTGCCGATCAATACAGCAGCAGCGCCGTCAACGATGCCTGAACTGTTTCCAGCGTGGTGGACATGTTTGATTTTCTCAATCTCTGGATATTTTTGCATGGCAACATTATCAAAGCCAAATGCACCCATATCCACAAATGATGGCTTTAGCGCACCAAGCGATTGCATTGTCGTTTCAGGGCGCATGAACTCATCGTGGTCCAGTACGTTCATGCCAACAACGTCTCTAACTGGCACAATAGAACCATCAAAGCGCTTGTCGTCCCACGCAGCTTTAGCACGCTTCTGGCTCTCTACAGCGTAAGCATCAACGTCATCACGGCTATGGCCGTATTTTGTTGCGATTAGATCCGCAGATATGCCCTGGGGTACAAAATATGTGCGGAATGCAACATCAGGGTCCATCGGCCATGCACCGCCGTCTGAACCCATCGGGACACGTGACATGCTTTCCACACCGCCGCCAATGGCGGCGTCTGCTTCGCCGCTCATAACTTTAGCCGCTGCAATATTTGCAGCTTCAAGCCCGCTTGCACAGAAGCGGTTGACTTGAAAACCAGCTGTTGTTTCGGCATACCCTGCATTAAGAGCAGCAACGCGTGCTATATCGGAGCCCTGTTCGCCAACAGGTGCAACGCAACCAAGAACAACATCTTCAATGAGTGATGTGTCGATGTCATTGCGATCGCGAATGGCTTCCAGCTGCTGTGTCGCTAACTGAACAGGTGTGATTTCGTGTAGTGAGCCATCTTTGCGCCCACGCCCACGCGGGGTTCTCACTGCATCGTAAATATAAGCTTCGGTCATTTTATGTTCCTAAGGTTACGCGTTACTTAAAAGTTAGCGGCATCAAGCGCCATTACATCTTCTGCGCCTGCTTCAAGTTCTGCGAGCAGGAACTTAATTTCCGGCATGCGGCGATTGATGTAATAACGCCCAACAATGAGTTTATTCTCGAAGAAGGTAGGATCGTCTGTGCCGCTGTCCAGCTTATCAGCCGAGATTTTTGCAATCTTCATCCACATCAAGCCCAATACGACATGACCAAACAGGTGCATAAATGCTGTTGAGCCAGCGCCTGCATTATCAGGTTTAGTCATTGCATTTTGCATAAGCCACATAGCTGCGCGCTGCAGGTCAGCATTCGCACTTTCAACAGCTGAAACGAAGTCAGCAACTTTTTCGTTACCTTTGGCGTCTTCAATTTCTGTTGCCACATATTTGAAGAAACGCTGGATGGCGCGGCCACCATTTGCACCAAGCTTACGGCCAACAAGGTCCAGTGCCTGAATGCCGTTGGTGCCTTCATAAATTTGGGTGATGCGTGCATCGCGGACAAATTGTTCCATACCCCATTCAGAAATATAGCCATGGCCACCATATACCTGTTGGTTGTTGCTGGCGTTTTCATAGCCGCGATCAGTGAACACACCTTTGAGAACAGGGGTCATCAACCCAACCATGTCATCTGCCCATTCGCGCTGCTTCTCGTCTGGTGCCTTGTGCGACATATCAACAAGCAATGCGCACCAAAGAGCGATCGAGCGTGCAGATTCGTTAAACGAGCGGCTGTTCAGGAGCATGCGGCGTACATCAGGGTGAACGATGATTGGGTCTGCAGGACCGTCCGGGTTTTTCGGACCGGCGATAGAGCGCATTTGTAGGCGATCATTCGCGTATGTCACTGCGTTTTGATAGGACACTTCTGATAGTGCAAGGCCTTGAATGCCAACGCCGATACGTGCAGCGTTCATCATAATGAACATGGTCCGCAAGCCTTGGTTCTCGTCGCCGAGTAAGTAACCTGTCGCGTTATCATAGTTCAAGACACAGGTTGAGTTGCCGTGGATGCCCATTTTTTCTTCGATCGAGCCACAAACAACACCGTTGCGATCACCGAGGCTGCCATCCTCGTTCACGATGTATTTAGGCACGATATAAAGCGAGATACCTTTAACACCCTCAGGGCCGCCTGGCGTGCGTGCAAGCACAAGGTGGATAATATTTTCTGCCATGTCGTGCTCACCAGCAGAGATGAATATTTTCTGACCTGTGATAGCAAAACTGCCATCGTCGTTTGGTTCTGCCTTCGTGCGCAGCAAGCCAAGGTCGGTGCCGCAGTGCGACTCAGTCAGGTTCATTGTGCCTGTCCATTCACCGGTTACCATTTTCGGTAAATAGGTCGCTTTCTGTTCGTTGGTGCCGTCAATATTAATAGCGGCTTTAGCGCCGCCTGATAGGCCTGGGTACATACCAAATGCCATGTTGGAAGATGATATCATTTCCTCAAGCGCCATACCGATGACATGCGGTAAACCTTGGCCGCCAAACTCGACAGGATCTGTCAAGCCGCACCAGCCACCTGCAGCAAACTGATTGTAAGCCTCTTTAAAGCCTTTTGGTGTTGTAACCGATCCATCTTCATGGCGTGTGCAACCCTCGTGGTCTCCTGAAAGGTTAAGCGGTGCCAATTCGTTTTCACAAAATTTTGCCCCTTCTTCAAGGATAGCGGCAATAAGGTCGGGTGACGCCTCATCATAACCGGGCATTTCACCAGCATACTGACTGACATTAAGAACGTCGTTCAGGATGAAATTCATTTCTTTTACGGGGGCACTGTATGTAGGCATGGGGTAAACCTTTTTTATCAGGTGTTAAAAACTATGGGGTGTAGCTGGCAACTGGTTCGCCGGTTTTGGCATGAACCCATTTGCCGGTTTGATCATCATGTTCAAGGCTTGAAAGCAGAGTGCGAAAACCCTTCAGTTCCTTGATAGTGGCATTGATATCGTCGCGCTGAGCTTCTAGCGCTTTAATACGATTTTCACAGTGTTGTATCGTGACGACGCGCTGCGTTTTGCGCCCATCGTCAAGATCATAAAGGCTCAGCATTTCGCCAATTTCGGATAAAGAAAAACCAACACGGCGACCACGTAGTATCCAGTCAAGACGTACGCGGTCTGCTTCATGATAAATACGTAACTGCCCATCACGTTGCGGGGAAAGCAGGCCTTGCTCCTCATAGTGGCGCAAGGTTCGCGGTGTAACGCTATAAGCGGCCGATAGTTCCTGAATCGAATAGTGTTTCTGTATTCGATCATCCACTGAATTTTGATTGCGTGCTTTGCTGGCCAAGGCTATTTGCTTCTCATATTATCCAATTTAATGTACCACATTACATAGTTACGTTTACGTTAACGTCAAGTGGAAAGGATATTCTTTTTGTGCAGGCCGCGGTTTCGCCCTATAATCAATATGATATCGGCTATATTCCACGCTTTAGCGCATGACTTGTTTATTATGATCTGTGCTAGCTGCAGTGGAAATACTGCGAATCGCATATGATTTTTTCGGGAGGGAGAAGCCAGTGGCACCAAAATTTGAGAATTTCAGTGAATTTTTCCCGTATTATCTTGCGGAGCATGCTGATCCGATATGCAGAAGCCTCCATTACATTGGTACGACTTTATCCACGCTTTTGATCGTGTATGCCTTATACACAATGAATTTATGGGTGTTGTTGCTGTATCCCGTTGTGGGATATGGATTCGCGTGGATTGGCCACTTCGGGTTTGAAAAAAACCGTCCGGCCACATTTGATTATGCCTGGTGGTCATTTCTGGGTGACTTGAAGATGTATGGGTTATGGATAACCGGGCGTCTTGGCCCTGCAATGGCTGATGCATTAGATCAACATGGTCGCCGAAATAGTAAAGCGGCGGATATGTCACTATAAATTGCATTGTTTTTTGGAATTTTAATCCAGCTGAGATTGCAATTTTGTCTGAGTTTCTATAGGGAAAGAGTATTAACAAGAGCGCAATGCTCTGTTGTCCCGCCTAATCAGGACCGAATGTAGCAGATGCCGTTATACCTTCCTATTGCTGAGCTATCGATGAACATATTTTTGGTCATCGGGATGGGTGCGGTTGTAGGCTTTCTTTCAGGCATGTTTGGTGTTGGTGGTGGTTTTCTGATGACACCGCTACTTATTTTTATTGGTGTGCCGCCAGCCGTGGCTGTGGCAACCGAGTCTAACGAGATTACAGCCGCTTCCGTGTCCGGTGTTTTAGCGCATTGGCGCCGGCAGGGTGTCGATGTGAAGATGGGTGTTGTGCTGATCATCGGCGGTGCTGTTGGTTCATTTTTCGGTGCGCAGTTGTTTACCTATTTGCGTGCGCTGGGCCAAGTGGACCTCATGATTTCGCTGGCTTATGTTTTGTTCCTTGGTTCTGTTGGCGGGTTGATGTTCTGGGAAAGTGTGCGCGCTATGATACGCCAGTATAAGGGTATTGTGCCTGTGCCGCGCTCACGTGAGGAACGACATAAGGCCTGGATTCATGCGTTGCCGCTTAAAATGCGCTTTCGCAAGTCACGTCTGTATATTTCAGTTCTTTTACCTCTTTCAATTGGTATGTTCGTTGGCGTGTTATCAGCGATCATGGGTGTTGGTGGTGGGTTTATTATGGTGCCTGCCATGATTTATTTGCTGGGTATGCCAACCAATGTGGTGATTGGTACATCTCTTTTCCAGATTATTTTCGTGACCGCGCTAACAACTATTTTCCATTCGGTGAATACGCAAACAGTTGATATTTTCTTGGCGGTATTGCTTTTGTTTGGTGCCGTTATTGGTGCACAATTTGGTGCTGGCATGGGCTTGAAACTCAAAGCAGAACAGTTGCGCGCGTTGCTTGCCGCGCTGGTTCTTGTAGTGTGTGTCAAGATGGCGTTGGGTTTGGTGCTTGAGCCAGTAGAACTATACAGTGTTACTGATGCTGTAGCGGTAGGAGGTCACTGATGCGTGCTCTTTGCATGATGTTGTTGATCGTGTTTGGTGCGAACCTTGCGCCGGCTTACGCATTGGTTACCGACCTGTCCAATAAACGTATTGAAATTCGGTATAGTTTTAACGGCGCAGACCTCATCCTGTTTGGCGCGATTGGATCATCTGCAGTGGACCCAACCCGGGATGATTTTGATGTTGTTATTGTAGTGCGCGGCCCTGAAGCGGCTACTGTGGTGCGGCAGAAAGAAAAGGTCGGGCTTATCTGGATCAACAATCAGGAATTATTGTTCCCGTCCGCACCTGGGTATTATGCCGTGGCAGCCTCGCGCCCTTTAAGTGAGATAGCAACCAAACCTGTGTTTGAGAGCTATGGGATCGGGTTCGATTATCTACCGTTACTGGCACATACTGAGCGCGGACTTGCTGAGCCGAAAGCCGGGTTTCGCAAAGCACTGTTTCGGCTACAATCGGCGCAAGGTCTTTACCGGCAAGAACAGGACGATGTAACCCATGTAGGCGAGGGATTGTTTAAAACAGATATTCGATTGCCAGCCAATGTGCCGGTTGGTGACTTCATTGTTGAGACATTCATTTTTCAAAAAGGCACAATTAAAGCACGCAACCGTATTATGTTGAATGTGGATAAAGAAGGCTTTGAACGTGCCGCCTATGACTATGCGCACGACTACCCCTTCTGGTACGGTATCACTGCTGTGCTGGTTGCTTTGTCTGCCGGTTGGTTAGCTGGGGTTTTAGGTAAAAAGTAGCGCGGTTTAAACAGATAAAATTAATCTGTATAGTTTCAATATAACTTTTTAAACGCTGCCTTTTTCAACTTCAAAGATAATGACGCCTTTTGTCTCGTGTGCCATCAGTAATTTGTGCCCAGCCATTTTGCAGAAGGCAGGCATATCATGAATTGATGCAGGGTCTGATGCTGTAATGGTAAGCTTTTCACCCGCCTTCATGCTATCAAGCGCTCGCCGTGTGCGAAGCACGGGCATAGGGCATAAAAGGCCAGTTACATTAAGTGTTTTTGCTTTGTCTTCAGTCATCTTTGCCTGCAAGTGCGATCATGTTTTGATAATCGTTCGTTATTGACAACATAATTTGTAGTTCTCAATAGCTGGTTAACAACACAGGTTCAATTGCAGTTATTATGATGATTAGGCATAAAATTTGGGCTTGCTCCGGGTAAGAACAAGCCCAAGACCGGAATTGGGTATTTTCCGGTCACGAACGAGATAGTTGGGTATGGGTGCTGAGAGCTACCCCGTTCGCGAATGTCGAATAAGTATCCTAGTGCATTGTCGCGCCTGCGGGTAGTGTGCCTATGGCAGACTTGTTTGTAAGTTGGGCGTGGATTTCCACCCAAATGTTAAAGCCTTCATCGTCACCAATGGCTTTCATTTTATTGAGTGCATGATCAGCATAGCCAATGGCTTTATCACCAAAGTTCTTGAGCAAATTATCGGCAACGAGACTAAAGTAATAGTTAGGGTCAAAAGGTAATGGCTGTTGCATGGCGCTACTCCAATATTATGGGTGTGTTGCTACGTGATCATAAATTTGCAACCCTTGTGCCAATGTTTGAAGCTTTTGAAAAATGGCGGTTTATTGCCGTTTATGTCGTGTTTGATGTATGAAATTCTGCTTTTAATGTTATCCGTTGCCGAGTTGGATTTGCCGAGCAGGTAAACCTTGCCCCTAGATGTCAGGTGTGATGGTGAAATGTGATTATAACCACGGGGTGGCTCGCGTGTATTTTACCCAAAATTGCTTGACTTAATTAAGTGTAAGCCGCAACTGTTCGGCAACTTGATCACTATGACTAAAATTGGGGCATCAGATGAACGTCATTTCTTCACCTAAGGCTGCTCAACAGCCTATTACCAGTGAAATCCAGACACGGCATAATTGGCAGCAGGACGAAATTCTTGCTCTTTTCGATATGCCATTGATGGACCTTGTTTTTGATGCCCAGCGTATTCACCGCATATACCATGACCCTAACAAGGTACAATTATCGCAGTTGATCTCAATTAAAACCGGCGGATGTGCAGAAGACTGCGCATATTGTGCGCAGGCCTCTTCTCACAAAGAAGGTACCGGTCTGAGTGCCACGAAATTGATGGAAGTTGAGCGTGTGGTAACAGCGGCACGCAAAGCGAAAGAGGGTGGTGCTTCGCGGTATTGTATGGGTGCGGGCTGGACCAGCCCAAAAGACCGCGATATGGACCAACTGGTTGCAATGGTTGAAGGTGTTAAAGAACTTGGCATGGAAACATGCATGACCCTTGGCATGTTAAGCGATCATCAGACTGCAATGCTTAAGGATGCAGGTCTTGATTACTACAACCACAATGTTGATACGTCCGAAGAGTATTACAGCAAGATAATTTCAACGCGTACGTACCAGGACCGGCTTGATACTTTGGCGCGTGTGCGCGGCGCGGGCATTAATGTTTGCTCCGGCGGCATTGTGGGTATGGGCGAAGAGCGTACAGACCGTGCGGGTATGTTAAAAACGCTTGCTAACTTGCCGGCCCACCCAGAAAGTGTGCCGATTAATATGCTTGTGGCAGTGCCTGGTACACCACTTGAGAATGTTGAAGCATTAGATCCTTTTGAGTTTGTTCGCACAATCGCTGTTGCGCGTATCATGATGCCAAAAGCCGAAGTGCGGCTGTCTGCAGGCAGGCAGTCCATGAGCGAAGAACTGCAAGCGTTATGTTTCATGGCAGGAGCCAGCAGCATCTTTTACGGCGAACAGCTGCTCACCACACCAAACCCTGAAAATAATGAAGATTTAAAGCTATTCAAAAAACTGGGGCTTACCGCCGTTTAAAGTCAACAACAGATTTGTTTTAATAAAGTGATTGGCGCTAACTTTTAGCCTTCAGTAGGTTTTACTGAATGTGAAAACTGGAGGTGCTCTATCATGTTGAAATCAGTTTATGTCGTTGCATATCTGACAGCTGCAGTTGTTGTTACTGTTTATGCGGTAATGCAGTTGATTGCAGGCCAGCAAATTGTGCCTGCAATAGGTTTGTTGCTTACCAGTGCACCGATCAGCTTGATGATAGGTGCAATGATGGTGCTGAACAACAAAGCGCGCACAAGCGACCGATTGCGTGTTGTTGCAGTGGGGGCTTGGCTCGGTTCAGCGTTGACAGCATATCATCATTATATTGATGGCGGCAGCCTTGAGCCACTGAGCATTGCGGTGTTGATGACGGCTCTCTATTATTTCTATGACTATTGGTATGCGCGGCTGGACCGTAGTGCGTCCAACTTAACAGTTGGGAAGCGTATGCCCCCTTTTGAACTGGTTTCACCCAACGGGGACATACTGAATAGCGAAGCTTTGCAAGGCTCGCCGTCGATCTTGATATTTTATCGTGGCAATTGGTGCCCGCTGTGTGTGGCGCAGGTAAAAGAAATTGCAGCTCGGTATAATGATCTAAAACAAAAAGGTGTACGTGTGTTGTTGATCTCTCCGCAGTCCCAGCGCCATACAAAATCCATTGCAACAAAGTTTGATGCCGCAATGGAGTTTTATCAGGACAAAGATAATAATGCCGCCAGAACGCTTGGTTTGGAAAACAAATACGGTACACCGTTTGGTATGCAGGTGCTTGGATACAGCAGCCATACTGTTTTACCTACTGTTATCATCACCGGTAGTGACGGGATTGTTCATTGGGTACATGAAACGGATAATTACCGGGTGCGCCCTGAGCCAGAAACCTATATGGCTATAATGCGTGAAAAGGGCTTGATCTCGGCTAATTAGGTTATTCTGGTTTTTCTTCTTCATCTTGTTTTGGTAGCTCTTCGATTTCTACATTGCCGCCACGTTGACGATAAAGACGAAATAATTTTCTTTGACGTGCTCTAAGAAGCTCTTGGGCATGGGCGGAAACGCCTCTTCTTATTGCGTTTCCTGTTGCGTCAGTTGTAATGCCAGCATAGCGCGCGCCAGGCTGACTGAAAGGGCCTACCATTATATAGGTCTGCAATATGCCAATCCTCAATATCCACTGAAATTGAATATGTGTTAGCCATTCTGCGTTGTAAGTTTTCTTTTGCATATTTTTCTATATGCGTTTTGACGTTAGCTTCAAAATTGGGAAATACGATACTCATTCGTTCGTAATATTTAGATATTCTTAACTCTGAGCTTTTCCATACTTGAGTTCCCCTCAGGCTATTAACAAAATCGGTAGCGTTATCTTGCAGATGGTTATAAACATTGGTCCCTGTGTATGCTGTAGTACGAATATTTGGTGTACCAATCGCTCCCATATAAAATCCGTAAATGACAACGGGGTCTTTCCAATATGTCAGTACATGTTGCTGTACATCCGTGACCGAAATGAGTTTGTCATTAAACATGAATTGTTTTTGATTTATAAAAGACTTGGTATCATCAACATCAACATCAAAAAAGGAATTAAGGTAAGTGACTGGATATTCTTCAGAAATTTTTGTGAGAACAATTACATTGTGAAGATTCAGCCAATAGGCCAATTGTTCATTTCGCGAGAGACTTTCTAAAGGCAAAGTAGATGGAACAGCAAGTAAGTCATCTCTTATTTTCCTTAAATAAGTTAGTTCAGGCTCTCTGAATCCGTGCATCAACACGCGATTACCTTCTTGGTTAGTTATAGATGTATTGCCCACCAATATGCGGCTGCCTGTGGCACGTGAAATCCGATTTATGGGTGGTTTGTGGGTAGACGGTCCCATATCCAGAACCGATCCTTTTAAAATCATGCTCAGGTCGGTGTAGTCGATAACATATTTAGAATGTGAGGTGTCGCCGTATGGCAATGCTAGGGCAGAGGTGGTTAGAGTGGCGGTTATCAGTATAATTATTGTCCGTAACTGCCGCATTATTTTCCCTTTCCCCAATAAGGTAATAGAGGTGTAATAAAGCCGCCAGTATGAACGAAAGATGAATTCAATATAGAAAAGCCCCACCAATACTGGCAGGGCTTTTAAAAATACGGTTCTTAACAGAACTTAATTATCGCTTGTGTCAACCTCTTCAACTACCACGTTCTCTTCGCGTCGGATCGTTGCGTTTTTCTCGTCGCGGTAGCGCAATAATTCTACAACGTGATCAGGCAGGCCAGAGATAATCTGGATACCGAGCGCATCACTGGTGTTGCCGGCAAATGTACCGCCAGATTTGCTAAGGCGACCATTATAAAGATCAGCGATATGCCAATCTTCTATTTGTGCAGAAACACGGTCAACGCCTGACATTTTATTGAGGAATTCTGGTTTTGCATATTTGCGTACATGCGACATTACGCTGTTTTCAAAATCAGGAAATTGCTTGCCCATGCGCTCATAGTATGTTGCAACGCGGAGTTCTTTCTTTCTCCAGACCTGAGTGCCACGTACGCTGTTTACAAAGTTTTTCGCATTGTCTTCCAGCTGTGCATACACAGTGTTGGCTGTATAGGCTTCGTTGCGCACATTAGGCGTGCCAATGGCACCCATGAAAAAGCCATAAATAACTAACGGATCATCCCAGTTTTCTACGACATGATTTTGAATGTCTTCAAGTGAGATCATTTGTCCGTTCAAGTCAAATTGTGCTTGCTTATAGAATGCGTCTGCATCGTCGGGGTTGAAAAATGGCTCAATATCAGTGATTGGGTATTCTTCAGCGATCTTTGCAAGCACAATAGAATTATGGAGGTTTAGCCAATAAGCTAACTGTGCATCCTTAGTTAGCCTTGCAAGTGATATTTGCGAAGGAATGGCTAGCAGATCGTCACGCATGCCTTTGAGGAAATTGACCTGTTGCGGTTCATATTGATGGAACATGATCCGGTTGCCTTCGAGACGTGATGGCAATGGATTACCGGTTCTCATCTTGGAACCAGTGCTTTTGCGGCTTTTCTTGGCACGCTTATGTGTTGATGGCCCCATATCCAGAACGGAACCCTTTAGCACTGCGTTAAGGTCGCTATAGTCAAGCCTGTATTTTGAATTTGGATCAAACTCAGTGGGAAGATCTGCTGCCATTGCTGTGGATGTTAAGCCAAGGCATACGAATATTACGCTAATTTTTCTTAGCACGGTGCGCTCCTGTTTTCTCTCTGTCGTTTATTTTTTATTGTTGTTGTTATGTTTTATATTTTTACTGTTTTATGTTTGGAGTAGATCATTTTTTACTCACCTATGAGTAAGCAATTAATGGTTTAAACCAAAGTAACATCAATCAATACGCGATTAGTCGCCTTGAATATGCGATGGATCGCAGTATCGACAATAAAGTTACTGATTTAAGATATGGGAATGGGTTGTGTTTTTGCAAGCCTAATTATGACGCGCTAACAAGTTAGAAGCCGTTCGCTGAAAGCATTAATTGTTACCGTCTTCCAGTTCCTCAACGGCAACTTCTTCATTGCGCTGTTGCCGGGCCAGTTTTTCTTTTCGGTAACTTAAAAGCTCGATAACATGGTCTGGTAAGTCAGACGTGGTAACCAGTCCAAGATTGTTTAAAGATGTTACCGGGTATGAACCAGCTGGGCGGTTTAGGTTGCCATTATAGATATCAGCAATATACCAATTTTCTATTTGTGGTTTTATTTCTTCGATCTCGGATAAGCGCAGTAGAAAAGATTGTTTTGCGTGTGCACGAACATGAGTCAACAAATCGGTTTCGAAATTAGGAAACGCTTTTCCCATCCTGGTATAATATGTTGATACGCGTAGTTCGTTTCGGCGCCATATTTCCGTGCCGCGAACACTGTTAACAAAGTCTATCGCGTTTCTCTTGAGTTGGCTCATCACTTCAGCGGCAGTGAAAGCTGTGTTTATGATGTTTGGTGTGCCAATGGCTCCCATATAAAAACCATAAATCACCAAAGGGTCGTTCCAGTTTTCAACAACATGATTTTGGATATCTTCAAGTGAAATCTTCTGTCCATCAAAATCATAACGCCGTTGCTTGTAAAAAGCATTGGCATCGCTTTGATCAAAAAGGGGCTCAATGTTGGTAATAGGATAAAGCTGGGCAATCTCAGCCAGTACAATGGCATTATGTAGGTTTAGCCAATAAGCCAGTTGACCGTTTTTTGAGAGCTCCTCAATCGGCACTTTTTGAGGAACATTCAGCAGGTCAGTGCGCATTTCACTTAAAAATGCAATTTGATCTGGTTTTAACAGGTGAAACATCACACGGTTTCCCTCAAGCCTGGATGGTAGAGGGTTTGCCAGATTTATCTTGGTACCTGTCGAATTGCGGCTGGCACGCGCGCGATTGTGTGTTGAAGGGCCCATATTGAGTACTGAACCCTTAAGAACTGTATCCAGATCGCTGTAATTCAGCCTAAATCTGGAATTAGTACTATGCTCAGTTGGTAAATCAACAGCAGTGGCGGCAGCAGGAAGTGCGCATATGCAGATCAGGATTATACTTATTTTCTTAAACATTTGACCCAAACAAACTTAACTAACGCATAAGTACGCTGCATTAGCCGGTAGCATGACACAATTAAGTCGTTTTAAATAGCCCGTGTGCCAATGCCGTTATGATATATAAAAGCTGTAATTGCTAATGTTGCTATTGCAGCACAGTGTGCTCCTTAACAGAATTTTGTGGGGGTTATAAACTATTGTTTAGTGACTGCACATAAAAAAACCCGACGCATTGCGCCGGGTTTTGTACAATATATTGTGAATAACGCTTATTCGCGGTTGCCGAGGAACTGCAACAGGAACATGAACAAGTTCACAAAATCGAGATACAGGTTAACTGCACCCATAATCGCGCCTTTTGCAACCGCTTCACCTGTTGCCATCATGTGATAGCTTTCTTTGATGCGCTGCGTATCATAAGCAGTAAGGCCTGCAAAAATAAGCACACCAGCAACAGAAATCACAAAATGAAGCATGCTGGAAGCGACGAAAATGTTCACGACACTTGCGATCAGGATACCAATAACACCCATAAACAGGAACGTACCAAATCCGGAAAGGCTTCTTTTGGTCGTATAACCATACAGACTTAAGGCGCCGAATGCTGCAGCTGTGATGAAGAATGTACGAGCGATGCTCATGCCGTCATAAATGGCAAAAATACTAGCCATTGATAGGCCCATTGTCGCAGCAAACGCCCAGAAAACCATTTGTAAGGTGCTTGATTTCATCCGGTGTGCACCAAAGCTCATCACCATGACGAATGCAAGTGGTGCCAGTGCAACAATCCAACGCAAACCCCCGCTGTATATAGTGCTCAGTAATGCTTCATTAGTGCCAACAAGCATTGCAATGACGCCGGTCAGCAAAACACCTGAAGACATATAGTTATAAACCTTGAGCATGTAGGCGCGCAGGCCTTCATCATACTCTGCAGTTTGCTGCGCCGTACCAGCACGGTATGCAGTATTAAATCGATTTACCATTTGTTACTCCCTTTGGAAGTGTGTGACATAATTTTCTCTAATATGGGGATTTACGGCACCAGTTGCAACAGCAACTGATACCGGTTGGTCGCATTTTTCAGCCTCATCGCTTTATTCTGCGCGCAAAACTGTATTTGGTTTGATGGAAAGTGCGCGAAAGCTAGACGCTAGGCCAAACAACACCGTTACAAGCAAGCTGGTAACAACTGTAATAATCATTGGCATAGGCAGGAATGCAAACTCCATTTCCATTACGATCTCCACTACAACCCAACCGGTCAATGTACCGAGGCCCAGTGCAATAGTGGCTGTTACCAGCCCAATCAAGGCGTATTCAAGCAGGTATGCGCGCAGAATTTGGCTACGCACAGCTCCCACCACTTTCAAGATCACACTTTCATAAACACGTTGCTGGAACCCTGCTGCAATCGCACCAGCAAGCACCAAAATGCCTGCGACAATTGCAACAAGTGCCGTGGCGCGCACTGCAACACCTATTTGTTCGATCATTGTATTCAGAGATGACAAAACTTCCTTCATGCGAATGGCTGTTACATTAGGAAACTTGTTCGTAATAATACTATGAGCTTCTCGTTCGGTGGCGTTGTCAGCTTTCAGTGTTGCCATAAACGTATGCGGAGCAGCCTTAAGAGTGTATGGATCAAACAGGATAACAAAGTTGAAGCCGAAACTGCCCCAGTTGATTTCCCTTAGAGATCGGACACGAACGGTTATGTCGCGGCCAAGAACCGATATGGTCATCGTATCACCAATCGTTAGTCCCAAGCCGTCTGCAGCTTCCTTGCCAAGACTAATCTCCGGTTCACCAGCATAATCTTCTGGCCACCACTCTCCTTCAACAACCTCACTGCCGGCGCGCAGTGTATCCATGTAAGACAAGCCTCGGTCGCCGCGTAAAATCCAGCGCACTTCAGGATCAACTTCCACATCAGTTGCAGGTATACCGTTTAAGTGAGTTACGCGGCCACGCAAATTAGGAATGGTCACCACGTCCTTAACACCTTCAATGCTGCCGGTTGTCGCTTCAAATTCTTCAACTTGGTATGGCTGGATATCCAGCATGAAAAACGCAGGCGCTTCTGATGGCACTTGTTCGCTTAACCGTTTGCCAAGGTTGCCTTCGATAAGTGCAAGTCCGGCGAATAAAGTTAAGCCAAGACCCAATGAGATTACGACAGCACCTGTTGCGGCACCAGGTCGGTGCAAGTTGGCAACAGCCATACGTATAAGTGCGTTTTTGGGGCGAGGCGCAGCAGCAGCAGTTTTTTCAATCACATAGCTAGTGAAGCGTAACAGGCCAAGTGCAATAACGGACCCTGCCAAAAAACCTGCTGCCAGCACTTTGTTGTCAGAGAGGCCCACAGCAAGCAATACAACAGATGTTGCTGCGCCAAAAATTGTCGATGTATATATAAGGCGCGGCCATTTACCTTCTGGTGCAACCAGTGTTCTAAACAGACGCACAGCAGGCAGGTCACGTGCTTTACCAAGCGGCCATACAGTAAAGGCGATAGTGATCATCAGGCCGTATATGGCGGCTAAAATCAGCGCAATAGGGTAAACACCGCCGTCAGGTTTTACAGGCAGCGTGTCAGGCAGGAACTGCGCAAGCACACTTGGTAGAAATGCACCAAGGACCAAACCTACAGATACAGCTATGCTGCCTATCAACAGGATTTGGATAAAATAGGTGGCAAACACAACACTGCCATCCGCACCGAGAATTTTTAATGTAGCGATGGTTCGTGTTTTTCTGTCCATGTAGCCACGCACTGCGTTGCCAACCCCGACACCACCAACAACGAGCGCTGATATGCCAACAAGTGTCAGGAACATGCCCATCTGTTCAATGAAGCGCCGCAGGCCGGGGGCGCTGGTGCCACGATCACGTACGCGCCATGTTGCGTCCGGGAAATTCTCTTTCAGGTTTTCACGCACTGTTTCAATGACAGCGCCTTCTGGCAGCTTAATTTTATAGTAGAAATTAACTAGGCTACCGACAGTAACAAGGCCGGTCTTTTCAAGCGCAGCGCGGTTGATCATCACTGATGGGCCTAGTTGGAAACCAAGGTTCGCTTTGTCGGGTTCTGTGTCAATAAATGCGCGGATATCTGCTTTTATCTGACCAAATAAAAGCGTGTCGCCGATGGATACATTCAGTTTTTCAGCTAGCAATGGGTCAATTGCAGTCCCCCACTTTCCGTTGACTTCGGAAAATAGTGCTTCGCTGTCCAGCTGCGGGTTTGTTTTAAACTCACCGTATAGCGGATAAAGATTATCTACTGCACGCAGTTCCACAAGTGTTGAAGCGGGAACACCGTCGACACGCGCCATAGTGCGCAAGCGTGCCGATGATGACATTTCACCCTGAGTATTGAACCATTCAATTTCTGACGCTTGAGCGTCTGTTTGGTCCAGGCGAATTTCAATATCGCCGCCAAGGATAGACTGACCTTCGCGCTCTAGTCCTTCTTGGATTGCACGTGTAAGCGACCCAATTGCGGCGATGGCAGTTACACCTAAAATCAAACACGCCATGAAAACTTTGAAGCCGCTAAGACCGGCACGCAGCTCGCGCAGTGCCAGTTTCAGCGCAATAGGTGTTGAAGCGTTGCGGGTAATCATGACCTTGCTGCTTTCGGCATCATGTCGGTTTTACCGTCAACAGAACGGGTGTTGCCTGTGTCATCCACAATGTTGCCGTCCGCCATGGATATGACGCGGTCACATTGGTCTGCAAGTGCTGGGTCGTGCGTGACCAGAATAAGTGTCGATCTGCGGCTTTTGGATAGGTTGAAGATCAGATCAATAATCGCGCGGCCTGTTTTGCCGTCCAAGTTACCTGTTGGTTCATCGCCGAACAAAATTGCAGGTTCTGGTGCCAGTGCGCGCGCAAGCGCTACGCGTTGCTGTTCGCCGCCTGATAATTGCGCAGGATAATGATCCATTCGGTGAGCAAGCCCAACGGCTTCCAGTTCACGAGAGGCGCGATCAAAAGCGTCATTTACTTTTGCCAGTTCAAGCGGCACAGCAACATTTTCGAGCGCAGTCATCGTGGGAATCAAATGGAAGGCCTGCATTACAATACCAACCCGGCTGAGGCGATGGCGTGCAAGTGTGTCTTCATCAGCGCCTTCAAATGGAAGGCCGTCAACAATGACGCTACCAGTTGTTGATTGTTCAAGACCTGTCATCAAGCTCATCAAAGATGATTTACCAGAGCCAGATGGTCCGACAATGCCCACAGTTTCGCCGTCTTCTATTGCGAAATTAATCTTCTTGAGAATGTTTACGGGGCCAGCACCTGACGATAATGTCAGTGAAACGTCCTTGAGTTCGATGATAGGTTTTGGCATAGCCATTGTAATTTTTCCTCTCGCTGCCACATTAGTGTGGATGTTATTGTTATTACGCTTATAGCTAGGTGCTCGGATCATGAAGGTCAATCGTCTCACCAAAATATTACTACTAACGCGCAGTTTTTGTGTGCTCGCTTTGTTTGCGATAAGTGGCTCCATTTATGCGGTGCAAAGCGATAATGAAGACAAAACAGTCCAGGTTTTGGCTTTCGGTGATAGTTTAACGGCTGGTTATGGCTTGCCTGCGGGTGATGGTTTTACCGATCAGCTTGAGGTTTGGTTGAATCAAAATATTGATGAGTCGGTTAAGGTTATCAACGCGGGTGTGTCGGGTGATACATCGTCCGGTGGTCGTTCACGCCTTGATTGGGCGCTGGCACCGGTTAAAGGCGGGAAGCCAGACCTTGTCATATTGGAGCTGGGCGCAAATGATGCATTGCGCGGTGTTGCGCCAGAAATTACACGCGACAACATGGATGCAATGGTCAAAACGCTGATGGATCGCGGTATTCCTGTATTGATTGCAGGCATGTTGGCGTCGCCTAGTTGGGGGCCTGACTATCAGGCTACGTTTGACGCTATTTTCCCTGACCTGAAGGAAAAGTACGATGTACCACTTTACCCATTTTTCTTGGACGGTGTTGCAACGATTGCTTCACTTAATCAGGAAGATGGTATTCATCCTACCAAAGAAGGCGTCGCTATTATTATAGATAAAATGGGCCCTTACGTGGTACGCGCTCTTTCGAAATAAAAAACCGATTAAATATGTCTGGCCAAATAAAAAAATCTGCGTAGAATCGGTGTATCGCCAATGACAGGAGGTGCACATGGTCCGACTTTTTGTGGGCTTAGATATTCCTGATCTGGTCATTCATGACCTTGCTCCAGCACGCGGTGGCGTCGAAGGTGCGCACTGGCAACGTGATAATCAACTTCATATGACACTCGCTTTTATTGGCGATGTGTCTGTCAAAACTGCCCGTGAAATTGAAGATGCTTTATCCCGTATCCGCTTTGAACCGTTTCAGCTTTCACTACACGGTGTAGGTTTGTTCGGTAAACCAAGACACCCCAAAGCATTGTGGGCAGGTGTGCAGGACAAGAAGCCACTGCAACATCTGCACGAGAAAGTCATAGCGTCGCTGGATCGAATTGATGTGGATGTTGAGCGCCGAAAATATAAGCCACATGTCACTTTGGCGCGTTTCAGGCGCGGTGCTCAGGCGCGTGTCGGTGACTGGCTCACAAACAATGAAATTTTGCACACACGATCGGTTGAGGTTGGCAATTTTGTGCTGTTTTCCAGTGAGCGTACCTCTGAAGGGTCATATTACCGGCATGAAGCTGTTTACAGCGCGACAGGTATGGATGTTATTCACGAGAGCGATTTGCCGGAATATGCTGGTAACTCATGGCCTGCATTTGGGGCTGTTTAAATAATAAATAGCCTAGGGGCTAACATTTGGTGGTGACGCTGCGGTTATATCTTCATGGTTGGCTTTAAGTTGTTCTGCAATTGACATAACGGCATCCATGATCACGTCACGTTGACGCCATTGCAGGAAGTGGTTCATTCCTTCGATCTTAATGACATCCAGACTTTGGGCATTGGTCATGGTGCGCTGCATGAACGGAACATTTTTGTAGGGTACCAGTTCATCTTCGGTGCCATGCACAATAACAACCGGTTGCGTAATGGTTGCCAGTTTTGGTTCAAGTAAACGAAGCTCATCTTCAAGCGCGATAAGTTCCCGGTTAGAATGGCGCGCAACTTTTGGCAGTAACCAGCTAATCGGTGGTATGTTACCAATGTACTGAATAAACAATACATCTTCTAGCTCAGGGTCCAGCGCACCGGCTAACACCGCAATGCCGCCTACTTGATCTGGGTAATTGGCGGCAGCAGCTGCAACAATTGGTCCGCCAAGAGAATGGCCTGCCAGAATGGTTTTTCGTCCATCTCGCTCAACAAATAGAGGCGCGATAGCTGCTGCCTGGTCATCAAGAGCAACAAGTTGTTTCTTCGGTTTTGTTAAACCAAAGCCTGGGCGATCAATGGCAATAAATTCGAAACCTTCAGGTACACCGCGTAGCATGTCGACCCAGTTGCCGCCGGCGTCTCCGGGTGTGCCGTTCACAAAGATGACGCGCTGACCACTTGGATCACCGCTTCGTAGATAGCTCAGCTCTATGCCTTTGCCGACATCGACAGAAATAGTTTCACGTTGGATAAATTCGTCGCTGACAAAGTCAGATTCAAAATCAAAGAATGTTGAAGCGCATCCAAGTAATAGAAATGGCAATGCCACAATAGTGGCCCAGAAACGAAATGACCGCAGGATTTTTACTTTTTTGGGCATTGAGGTATGTTCCGTCGCATTAGTAATAACCATTATATAGGTAGTTTCTTTTTATCTAACAGATCACATTCCGGTGACATTAAAAACCAAGTTCGTCGAGGCGTTCATGAATCTGATCCAGATAGCTGCCGCCAAAAATACGCAAGTGCACCAAAAGAGGCCATAGCTGGTATACCGCGCATCGTTGGCTATGAAACCCTTTATCGATAAAGCTTTGAGTTGAATAAGCGCTAAAGAAATTTTCATGAAGTCCGCCCATCAGTGCAATGAAGGCAAGGTCCATTTCATGGTGACCATACGAAATAGCCGGGTCTATGAATCCTGCAACTTTATCATCATTAAATAACATATTGCCGGCCCATAAGTCGCCGTGCAGCAAACTGGGTGTAGGTTGCGCAGGAATTAAGTCGGACAGCCGTTCACTTAAGTTTTCGATGCGTTTCATTGTCTCTGGCGGCATCCGCTGTGTGCGCAAACACGAAGTTGCCATTGCCATTAATCGACGATCACGAAAAAAGTCCACCCAGTTATCTGTTGGCTGGTTTTGCTGTGGCAGTGGTCCGATGAAGGTATCTTTGTTTAGTCCGTAATGAGTTTTTTTGCCTTTTGGCTGTGATGCATGCAGTGCTGAAATATGGATTGCAGCACCCTCTGCGGCTTCGGCTGTTGTGCTCATCCCGGTGTTTTCAATATGACTGATGATCAGCACGCCTTTTGTCTGAAACAAAACATCTGGAACCGGTAGTTTTGAGCTGCTGGCAAGATGTTTCAGCATCATTTTTTCGGATGCGGTTGTGTCAGGTTGATCGATGCGCGGGCGTTTTGCCACAACAAAGCGACCATCTGATAAAGTAAGACACGAAACATCTGCGATATCGCCGCCGGCAAGTGGCTTTGCATGCATGATTTTGGCGTTTAACGCTTGTTCAATTTTATGACTAATTGCACCAGACATAAGATTTAAAAATGCTTCTGTTTGATATGGCTCAGTAGCCCTTCTGCTGCTTTTTCAGCGGCAGCAAAGCATTCCGCGAAACCATTATCACGCCCATAATAAGGATCCGGCATCTCGTTGATAGGAACATCGGGTGCAAACTTTAGAAACATATGGATACGTTCCTGGTATTCAGCTGGGCAGTTGGCCATAAGGTCGCGGAAGTTTTCATTGTCCATCGCCATAATATAATCGAAAGCTTCATAGTCGTTATTTGCGACCTTTCGTGATCGTTGATTAGTTATGTCAACGCCTTTGGCATGTGCGGCCTTTTGTGCTCGCTCGTCAGGCAATGAACCAGCGTGGTAGTCGATTGTGCCTGCGCTATCGATTTTAATTTCATCCACCAAGCCAGCAATTTCAACAGCAGCCTTAAAAGCACCTTCCGCCATAGGCGAGCGACATATATTACCCATACATACAAAAAGAACCGATACCAAACCCAACTCCTGCTTGTTCTTGCTGGCTAAGATAGTAACCTACGAGCTAGCTTGTTTTAAGGAAAGTGTTTTGGCGAAATATAAGAACATTGTCGTGCTAACGGGGGCTGGTATCTCAGCAGAATCCGGCGTGGCTACATTTCGCGATAACGGCGGCTTATGGGAGCAGCACCGTGTTCAGGATGTTGCCACACCTGAAGCTTTTGCGCGAGACCCTGAACTTGTTCAACGTTTTTATAATGCCCGCCGGCAGAATGTTGGAAGTGTGGAACCCAATGCAGCTCATGTTGCATTGGCGAACTTGGAGCAAGCATCAGATACGCATGTAACAATTATAACCCAGAATGTTGACGATCTGCATGAGCGGGCAGGTAGTAAGAATGTGCTGCATATGCACGGTGAGCTGTGCAAGGTGCGCTGCATACATTGCAATAGCGTGCATCACTGGCAAGGCGATTGTACGCAGCAAACAAAATGTCCCAAATGCGGTGCAATGCCAGCACTTCGTCCTCATATTGTTTGGTTTGGTGAAATACCGTTCTATATGGATGAAATTGAAGACCTGCTTTATAAGTGCGACCTGTTTGTTTCCGTTGGCACGAGTGGTACCGTCTATCCTGCGGCCGGTTTTGTGAATGCGATAAATGCATATGGACGTGCACATACCGCAGAGATAAACCTTGAGCCAAGTGAGGGCATAAGCAATTTTGCGGAAGCACGGCACGGCAAAGCGGGAGATTTGCTTCCTGTGTTTGTTGAGGAAATTATACGTTCAGGAGAACCGTAATGAGTGACCGGCCTACTAAATTATCTGATACTGCACGTAATGACGCGTTGGCCTTGCTGGCTGGCTGGTCATACGATGTGGCTGATATGGCGCTTAAAAAGACATATATGTTTGGTGATTTTAGTGAAGCCTGGGCATTTATGAATCGTGCCGCTTTGCTTGCTGAAAAGATGGACCATCATCCTGAGTGGTTCAATGTTTACAACCGCGTTGAAGTTAAAATGACAACGCACGATGCGGACGGTGTCACTGAACTGGACATCAAGATGGCAACAGCAATGGAGGCCTTTGCAAGCTAGAATAATTAGAGCATTCGCTTTATTTAACTGTTTGTTGGGTACTTCAGTTTTGAAGTCACTTTTGAGTAAGCCAATATTGAAGTAGGTCATATGCGATAGCAATGGCTGGCGGTACCAGCATATCGGGTGTTTCTCCCCTTAAGGATGCTCTTATCTCATCTTTAGTGACCCATCTGGCATCATCAATTTCCTTTTCATCCAGGGTTAGCTTTGTGTCTTCAACCTGGGCCATGCATCCAATCATCAGGCTGGACGGCCACGGCCATGGTTGATTGGCCACAATCTCCACACTGGTTGCCGTAACGCCTGCTTCTTCCATCAGTTCGCGGGCAACTGCTTCTTCAATGGTTTCGCCGGGTTCCATGAAACCGGCAAGCGCGGAAAAGAAGTTGGGCGGTAGATGTGGTCCTCGCCCAAGCAAGGCTTTGTCGCCGTGACATGCAAGCATGATCACCACAGGGTCTGTGCGTGGGAAGTGGTTTTTACCGCATGTTTGGCATTGCCGTTCGTATCCAGCTTTTACTAATTGCGATTCGCTGCCGCAATTGGAGCAAAATCGGTGGCTGGTATGCCAACTAAGTACAGATTTGGCTTGTGCGATGATGCCAAGTTCAGGATGAGCGTGTCCTGCTTTCATCGCAATACCGCGTGCATCCCGAAACTTCGATTCGCCGAACATGTCCACAAAATCATCAACGCCGCCGCTTAATGTCGCTGCATAACGGTGTATATTGTCACTGATGCCGAGAAATATTTTTTCTGCGACCGGTAGATACCTGCATTGGCTTGCCGAAAGCCAGGTAATCTCTCCTATTGGCCCGGTTAATATCTGCTCCTCAACGAAGACCATAATCCGTGCGGTATCCGCGTCTGCCAAAGCGCCGAGTATCTCTGGGTCCGTGCGCAAATGATCAGCTCTGTCCATCGTACTGCCGGAAAAGAATGTCTGTATTGATGAGAGCGCCATAAGTGGTCCTTGTAAGAGGTCAGTATAATTACTTTAACCTAGCGTGCGCTTATTCTCTTGCAAGTTTTGATGACATTCGCCATATAAGCCGCGGGAGCGCCGGCGGACATTCCGCTCGCCAAGCCGGTCAGGTCCGAAAGGAAGCAGCCGTAACGAGTTGTGCGTGGGTCGTTTGGCTCTCCCACCCTTCTAAAAATTTTGACGTGAAGCGCGTGAATAACTTTTACGCGGACTGCTTTCCTGCTAATCATGCGGGTGAATACCCCTTGGGAGCAGTGTAAGTATGAGCGATAACACCAACGACCAGAATTATCGGGTTCTTGCCCGAAAGTACCGCCCTTCTGATTTTGACAGCTTGATCGGTCAGGATGCCATGGTGCGTACGCTTTCCAATGCGATTGATACTGGCCGTTTGGCGCATGCTTTTATTTTAACAGGTGTTCGCGGTGTAGGTAAAACCACAACAGCGCGCATTATTGCAAAAGCACTAAATTGTACCAGTGTTGAGGGCCCCACCATCAATCCGTGCGGTGAGTGCGACAATTGCAATTCGATTGCACAATCGCGCCATGTTGATGTGCTGGAAATGGATGCTGCATCACGTACCGGTGTTGACGATATTCGTGAGATTATTGAAAGCGTTCGCTATGCGCCGGTGTCTGCGCGCTATAAAATCTATATTATCGATGAAGTACACATGTTGTCGAAAAACGCATTTAATGCGTTATTGAAGACGCTGGAAGAACCTCCTGAGCATGTAAAATTTATCTTTGCGACAACAGAGATTAGAAAGCTACCGGTTACGGTTCTGTCACGTTGTCAACGCTTTGACCTAAAGCGTGTGGAAGCTGACACGCTCATTGCGCACTTAGCGAAGCTGGTTGCAAACGAAAACTGCACAGCAGAAGACGGTGCGCTGAAGTTAATAGCACGTGCGGCGGAAGGTTCTGTTCGGGATAGTTTGTCGCTTTTGGATCAGGCGATTGCCCACGGTGCTGGCGCCGTAACTGAAGGGCAAGTACGCGACATGCTTGGTCTTGCTGACCGTGCGCAGGTGTTGGACTTATTTGAGCAGATCATGCGCGGTGATATTGCTGCCGCGATTACAACACTGCGCCAACAGTATGACAGTGGTGCTGACCCTGTTGTTGTGATTAATGATTTGCTTGAAGTGTTGCATTGGTTAACGCGGCTTAAAGTAACACCGGATACCGGTGTAGATACACTGGTATCGGAAGCAGAAAAAGAACAAGGTGGCAAGATGGCCGCGGGTCTGTCGATGCCTCACCTGACACGTGCCTGGCAGATGCTGATGAAGGGCCTTGGTGAAGTGCGCGTGGCACCAAGTGCGATCGCTGCCGCCGAGATGGTGCTGATCAGGCTTGCTTATGCATCCAATCTGCCGAGCCCTGCTGATTTGGTAAAAAAAATCACGAGTACACCTTCTGTCGCTGGTGCGCCGGTTTCAGGTTCATCTCCCACGGGAGGCGGTGCCGTGGCTCAAGCGGCTGGGACACAACATCAGCAACAACAGACCTCTGGGCCAACAGCAAGTGCTGTGTCTAATGTTGTTGCGCTTCACGCCAGTGGCGCAAATGATCATGCAAAACACCCAATGCCAATTAGTTTTGAAAAAATGGTCGCGTTATTTCAGGCTGAAAAAGAGGGCATTCTGGCAACGGTGTTAACCGATCATATTCGATTGGTTGAATACAAGTCGGGCGCATTCACTGTTACAACAACGCGTCAAACCCCAAATGATTTTATCATGCGTGTCAAGCAATGCCTAAAAGCATGGACTGACCATGATTGGGCAATCAGCATTGCGCAACCAACTGCTGCTGCCAGCAGTGATGTAACACTTAAAGAGCAGCATGATGCACGTAACAAAAAACGCCGCGAAGAAACACTGGAAGACCCGGCAGTGAAATCACTGCTAAGTGTTTTTCCTGAAGCGAAGTTACTGACAGTGCGTGACCGTCGTAGCGCTGAAGATGATATGCTGGATGATGTTCTGGCAAACGCAGGCGATGATGAGATGCTGAACTATGACGACGAAGTACCCAGTGATTTTGATTTTTAGAACAAGAGTTTGATACCATGAAAAACCTGACCGAAATGATGAAAAAAGCCCAGGAAATGCAAGCCAAAATGGGAGATATGCAAGCAGGCCTTGCTGACGCAACCGTAGAAGGTGTTGCCGGTGCAGGCATGGTGAAGGTCACATTAAACGGCCAAGGTGACATGAAGGCTGTTTCCATTGATGATAGCTTGTTCTCAAGCGAAGACCGTGAAGTGCTGGAAGACCTGATTGTGGCAGCGCATACCCAGGCCAAAGCAAAAGTGGCGGACCTAGCAGCGGAGCAGATGAAAGACCTCACCGGTGGCCTTGAGTTGCCTGCTGGTTTCAAAATGCCGTTTTAGGACAGCGATTATTTTCCCGTGCTACGCATATGTTCTTGGCAGTTTGGGGAAAACATCTAAAACGTATGTTGGTTGGACTAATGATCTGGATAAGCGATTGGCTGCACATAATGCAGGCACGGGGGCCAAATCTACGCGTGGGCGACAATGGGTTATTCTCTATACAGAAGAATTTAAAAACCGGTCTGATGCCATGAGCCGTGAATGGCACTTGAAACGAGACAGGAAATTCCGCAAAAAGCTGTTGGAAGATTATTTGAAGGATAATGCCTGATGCCTCGCTCCCACGGCAGTGAAATTGATAAACTTATCCAGCTGCTCGCTAAATTGCCGGGGCTTGGCCCGCGTTCTGCGCGCCGTTCTGCATTGCAACTTTTGAAGAAGAAAGACAGCGTCATGATACCGCTGGCTGAGGCACTGCGCATGGTGGCGGACCGTGTGCAAATATGCGGTGTTTGCGGCAATGTAGACACATTGAACCCATGCCATGTTTGTGAAGACGCGCGCCGTGACCAGACGGTGATCTGCGTGGTAGAGGAAGTCGCTGATTTGTGGGCGCTTGATCGATCAGAAACATTCAAAGGCCTTTATCATGTACTTGGCGGAACGCTGTCAGCCCTTGATGGTGTTGGCCCCGATGATTTGAATATTGCAGGATTGGTTGAACGCGCGGGTGGTGAGCAGGTAAGCGAAATTATTTTAGCACTGAACGCCACAGTTGACGGACAAACCACAAGCCATTATTTGGCTGAGCGGCTCGAGGATGCGGGTGTGAAAGTTACGGCTCTTGCTCACGGGGTGCCTGTAGGCGGAGAACTGGATTATCTGGATGACGGCACGCTGGCAGCTGCGCTGCGTGCGCGCGGTGAGGTAGGATAGGCTATGGCTGAAAAAGTAACGCACTGCGGGGCGTGCCATTGTGGTGCTGTTTCGTTTGAAGTTGATTTACCGGCATCGTTTGAAGCGCTGGAATGCAATTGCTCCATGTGTTTGGCAGTGGGTTTTTTGCATGTGTTCGCGAGTAAGGAAGAGTTCCGCATAGTGTCAGGCGCAGAAAACCTGACTGAATATCGTTTTAACACTGGCACAGCGCAGCACCTCTTTTGCAAGACATGCGGTGTGAAGCCATTTTATGTACCGCGTAGCCACCCTGATGGTTGGTCAATTAACGCCCGCTGCATAGATAAAGGTACAGTCGAGGGCATGCAGATCAAAGCGTTTGACGGTGCAAACTGGGAAGCCAACGTAGAGACAATTCGCTAGCAGTGTGCAGGCGGTGTCGTTTTACATGAAATCTTATGTGTGGGTAGTGTGTTTTACTTCAGTAATAATCGAATTACATCAGCGTAGATGTCTGTAAGCATGTTGATATCACTCACCGCTACATGCTCATCAATTTTGTGCATGGTGGCGCCAACAAGACCAAATTCTACAACCGGGCACATGTCCTTAATGAAACGCGCATCTGATGTGCCGCCTGTTGTCGACAGCTCAGGTTCTTGGTCTGTGTGTCTGGCAACCGCTTCACTTACGGCTGCTGATAGAGGACCTTCCTCGGTCAGGAAACTTTCACCCGAGACCCACCAATCAATATCGTAGTTAACACCGGCACGGGCCATGCGGCGTGTGAGCTCGGCTTGCAAGCTTTCGGGTGTGAACTCGTTGTTGAAACGCACGTTAAAGCGAGCGCTGGCTTGCTCGGGGATGACATTATGGCTTTCGTTGCCAACATGAATATTAACAACTTCCAGATTGGATGGCTGAAACAGTTCATTGCCATTATCAAGCGGTTCCTTGTTTAATTCAGCAAGCACTTTTACAAGGTCCGGCACTGGGTTATGTGCAACTTGTGGGTAAGCAACATGCCCCTGAATGCCTGTTACAGACAACATACCATGCAGGCTACCGCGCCGTCCTACCTTTATCATTTGCCCCATTTGTTTGGGATTTGTCGGTTCACCAACCACACAAAGATCAATGGTTTCATTACGCGCCCGAAGCCAATCAAGCACTTTGCGCGTGCCATTAATTGCTGGGCCTTCCTCGTCACCAGTTATCAAGAGTGACAATGACCCGTTCACTGATGTTTCAGCTAGTACGCGGTCACAGGCTGAAACAAAAGCGGCAATTGCGGATTTCATATCCGAAGCACCGCGGCCATAAAGATTGCCGTCTTTAATAGTTGCTGCAAATGGGTCCACAGACCAGTTTTTCTCAGCTCCCACAGGAACAACATCCGTATGGCCAGCAAAGCATAAATTGGGTGCTGCGTTGCCGCGCCTTGCATATAAATTGGGTACAGGGTCTGTGCCGTCTTCTTCAAAGATGAGTTTGTGACACTCGAAGCCTAGTTTCTCAAGGTGTTCTGCTAGTAAATCCAACGCATCACCTGTGTCAGGCGTGACACTTTTGTGGCGTATTAGTTCCTGCGATAATGCGACTGGATCAATCATTGTGTTTAATCTCTCAGCAGATCATTGATAGATGTTTTTGCGCGGGTTTGCTCGTCGACGCGTTTGACAATCACAGCACATGAAAGGCTGGGGCCAGGTGTGCCATCGGGTAACGATTTTCCAGGCAAACTGCCCGGAACCACAACACTATATGCAGGCACGCGGCCACGGAAAACTTCACCTGTATTGCGGTCAATGATTTTGGTTGAGCCAGTGATGAAAACGCCCATTGAGATAACGGACCCTTCTTCAACGATCACACCTTCAACAATTTCCGAGCGCGCACCGATAAAGCAATTATCTTCAATGATAACAGGATCAGCCTGCAGTGGTTCAAGCACGCCGCCAATGCCGGCACCAGCGGATACATGCACATGGGCACCCACTTGTGCACAGCTGCCAACACTTGCCCATGTGTCTACCATGGTGCCGGTGCCAACGTGTGCACCCAGGTTTACAAACGAAGGCATCAAAACTACGTCCTTGGCAATGTGTGCTGAACGCCGAACAATGGAGCCAGGTACGGCACGGAAACCTGCCATGCGAAATTCTTTTTCGCCCCAGCCTTCAAATTTGCTGGGTACTTTGTCCCACCATGTTGTGTTGTTGCCAGGGCCGCCCATGATCGTTTCCATATCATTCAACCGAAAAGAAAGCAGAACAGCTTTCTTAAGCCATTGGTGTACGACCCAGCCGTCGGTTTCTTTGCTGGCGACGCGTGCTTTGCCTGCGTCAAGCAGATCAAGTGCTTCGTTTACTGCATCACGAACAATACCAGTTGTTTTTGTGTTGATAGTATCGCGCGCATCAAATGCATCGGAGATTGTTTTCTCTAGATCGGAATAACTCATGAAAGTAACCTTGGTCTATAACGGTTGGGCGCTTGGCCGAATGGGCGCAAACAATAGCCATCTTGCTTACGGAGTCAATGTGTCGGAGTTGCGGAAACCTAGCTTTTAGCCTTGTTCGCGTCTTTGTGATCAAGGTAGGTTTCAAGCCAGCTTGGTAAAGACGTTGTTTCGGCGTCAATGAAAGACGGGTGATGGTCTGCGTTTCCCCAAACACTATCCGTATCAATCCATACTGTCGCCATGCCTCGCGCGTGTGCCGGGATCAGGTTTCGCGCCATGTCCTCGAACATTATTGCCCGCTTTGGGTCAATGTTGAATTCACTGAGGAAGTTATCATAAATATGAGGCGCAGGCTTGGGTTCTAGCTTTGCGCGGTGAATATCGAAAATATCTTCAAAAAGGTCAGCTATACCAATACGGGCGAGTACACGTTCAGCATAAGCTGTGTCGGCGTTTGTAAAAACAATCCGCCGACCGTCCAAATTGAGAAGTGCCTCACGAAGTTGGGTATTTTTTTGCAGTAGTGACATGTCAATATCATGCACACTGTCCATATAATGTTGCGGATCAATTGTATGATTAGCCATCAACCCTTTAAGGGTTGTGCCGTGCTCTAGTAAATATCGTTTTTGTACAGCACGTGCATCTTCAGGACCAAGCTGAAGGAATTTCTGCACATATTCTCCAATTTTTACATCGACTTGTGCAAACAGATTGTTTTCCGATGGGTAAAGAGTGTTGTCGAGATCGAAGACGAAAACATCTCTGTTTTCAAGGAAAACCTCGGAAATAGCTTTAGGGCCGGAAGAGTTGCTCAGTGTCATGTTTATTTCTCAAACGAAGATGGCAGACATTGATGCTGCGTTAAAACAACATTAACCGTGAGGTCTTAACGTATGTGAGTAACTGTTACCAGACTCCATATTGGAAATAGATTTGGGACTATTCAAAAAAAGAGCTTTCCAGCCTTCTTTAACGAGTGCTGCTGATGTGCGGGCTATATTGGTGGGCGCAGAAGAGCAGCTTTTGCAGCAATCGCCATCTGGTGATGTTCTTGCACACGCATGGAAAAGTGGCTCTCCTCAAATCAAAGAGTTAGCACACACTGTGTTTCAACAGCATATACCTGCAGAAGCGCGTTTGGTTTCAGCAAAAGAAGAACGGTTCTGGTTGACGGCGTGCCCGCATCCCGATGGAGTGTTGATTGTTGGGCGTGACACAACTCTAAATGATCAAATGACGGAAGCCTTGCTTGAAAGTAGGGCAATGTTGAAATCTCTTCTTGATCGAGCCGTGGATCTGAGCTTTGAGGTGGACGCCGACCGCATATTTAGATTTTTATCCCCCATGAATGCCTTTGGTTGTAACCTAGAGCCCTGGATTGGACGATGTGCAGATGACTTGTTTTGGCCAACTGGAAAGATACCAGCACGTAGTCCGTTGTCATCGAAGACCGCATCAAATTTTGAAACGATTCAGGTTGAAATTATAGAAGGTGTGAAAAGTTGGGTTTCGTTTACGGTAGAACCAAGGTTCGATGACCATCAAAACTTCATCGGCGTGCGGGGCACATGCACAGATGTTTCCAGCCGTGTTGCTAGTGAGCGCCAGACACGCATGGACAATTTACGCTTGGGATTGCAGCAGCGAATTGTTGATCTGCTTAATAGTGCCGAGACATCAGAGGATTTGCTGGATAGCGCCTCCAATGAACTGATCGAAATGCTGCGTGCCGATTTGGTGTGGTCGGTTGTTAAGTACCCTGAAGGACTAGTACCTGTTGCTATCAGTGGGGATGGCGCAGTTACGCCAAATACAGAAATGATTTGGCGAGATTTGGCACTTTCATCTGAGACTGTTGTTGAAGTGGAAGATATGGGGCGAAAGCATTTGGCTGTTCGTCTCGAACAAAATGATCGCGGTATTGGCATGATAGTTGTGAGCCGTGATACAAACCTTTTTCCTTGGGCTGACCATGAGCGGCAGCTTCTGTCTGATATTATTGGCTCTTTGGCCGCAGCCTTCGGCAAAGCGCAACTCATTAACCGATTGACGCGGCTTTCGTCGCTCGATGAACTAACAGGTCTTTCCAATCGGCGCGCATTTATTGAAATTGTTGAGCGTCGTTTGCAGCAGCAATGCCGTTCTGGGCAAAGTGGATGTTTATTGTTCATTGATCTGGATCACTTCAAGGAAGTGAATGATACGCTGGGACATGGTGCAGGTGATAAAGCCATTCATCTGATGGGTGATGTGTTGAAGACCATCATTCGGGCATCTGATTATGCAGGTAGATACGGCGGCGACGAGTTTGTTGTCTGGTTGGAGGATATTTCAGCTGCAAATGCTGCATTGAAAGCCAGAAACATTATTGATGCCATGCCGGGTATAAGAGAAAAAATTGGCAATGCTGAATTGCAGCTTTCTGCATCTATCGGCATTTGCCGGTCGGTTCCTGGTGTTGATTTGAAGTTTGCTGATCTGGCAGAGCGTGCTGACGGCGCGTTGTATGAAGTGAAGAATCAAGGACGAAATGGTGTTGCCATTGCAGACGGCCCTTTAAATGAACCTCGTGAAAAGGAGGTGTCTGCCTGATGCTGAACAAGCTTAAGAATATTTTTGGTGGGCAAAAGGAATTGCCATTAACGCTGACTGTTGAGCAGGAGCAGACAATATTGCGGGAAGGAACGGAACAGCAGCGTATTCAACTTGCTGAGCGGCGTGATGCTCGTCCCGAAGTCCTGTATTATCTTGCTGAAGACGAGTCGGTTTCAGTGCGGCGTAATATAGCAAAAAACACGTCAACACCGATACAGGCTGACGAGATACTTAAAAGTGACAGCGACGAAGAAGTGCGAGCTGAACTCGCACGGAAAATAGGCCGGCTTGTACCAGGCCTTAAGGAGGAAGAACAAAAGTCTCTGCGTGATAAGTCGATTGCTGTACTGGAAGATTTGGCAAGTGATCAGTTACCTAAGATCAGGGCGATGGTATCACAAGAGATTAAGGATGCCGAGAACGTACCTAAGCAGTTAATCACACGCTTAGCCCGCGATATTGAAGATGTGGTTTGCGGGCCTATCCTGCAGTATTCACCGCTTTTAAACGATGATGATCTGCGCGAGATTATCGCAGCAGGAATTAGCTCTAAAGCGCTTGAGTCAATTGCTAACCGTGTTGTTGTCTCCGAAGAAGTTTCACAAGAAATTGCAACAACGCTTGATGTTCCGGCTGTTTCGGCATTGCTGACAAACCGAAATGCTCAAATACGTGAAGACACGCTTGATCAGATTATTTCACAAGCTGCAACGGTAGAGGATTTACACCGACCACTTGCGCTCAGGCCACAACTTTCTGTGCGTGCAATGAAACGTATTGCCGGGTTTGTGGCTTCGGCACTTGTTCATGCCATGATGGAGCAAAGTGAGCTTTCGGAAGATCAAGCTGAAGAATTGCTTGATAAAGTACGTGAACGTTTGGCCAGTGAGAAACCAGGTGACGATGACGAAGAAAAATACGCGCAAACGGCACTGGATTATTATGAACGAAGTATGCTGGATGATAAGTTTGTTTTAGAGCAGATCAGTCAAAATAGGCGTGAATTACTTATCCAGTGTTTGGCAGTAATGGCGGATATGACTGTCGATGCGGTACGGCAGGTTATCCACTCCAAAAGTGGCCGTGCTGTTACGGCGCTTTGTTGGAAAGCGGGCCTTACAATGCGCACCGCATATGAAATGCAAACTCGGTTTGCTTTGGTGCCAACTGCGCAGTTACTTCACGCCAAGCATGGCACCAAGTATCCTATTAAAGATGATGAGCTGGAGTGGCATTTAAGCTACTTCCTTGATCAATCTTGATAATATCTTTTTGGTAGATCAGCGAAGCTCTATGAGGGTTATGATCTAATCAAGGTACCTGCGCCGCGTTCTGTGAAAATTTCCAGCAATAGAGCATGTTTCACACGACCGTCTATAATAACAGCACCTTTAACGCCAGCATCTACTGCTTTAAGGCATGTCTCAACTTTTGGGATCATTCCCCCTGTTATCGTGCCGTCTTCTCTGAGGCGCTCAATGTCGTCAGCATCCAGCTCTGTTAACATGTCGCCGTCTTTGTTTAAAACGCCTGCTACATCAGTAAGAAGGAAAAACCTGCGTGCGCCAAGCGCGCCAGCAATTGCCCCCGCCATAGTGTCAGCATTAATATTGTATGTATGACCGTCCAAGCCTGCAGCTATTGGGGAGATAACGGGGATGATGCCATTATCGATACTTTGTTCAAGAATTGTGGGGTCAACCTGAACAGGATCACCAACAAAGCCAAGATCAATGACCTGTTCCAGATTTGAGTCTGGATCGGGCTTTGTTCGGTGTGCTTTCTTGGCCATAACAAGAGAACTATCCTTGCCAGATAGTCCAATGGCCCTGCCACCAACGGCATTTATATCTGCAACAATGGATTTACATACAGAGCCACACAGAACCATTTCTGCAATTTCAACAGTAGCTTTGCTGGTAACACGCAGCCCGTCAATAAATTCGCTTTCAATAGATAACCGTGACAGCATGTCGCCGATTTGTGGCCCACCACCATGTACAACAACGGGGTTTATACCAACTTGTTTCAGAAGTGTGATGTCTTCGGCAAATTGATTGGCGAGTGCGCTATCACCCATGGCATGTCCGCCGTATTTAATAACAAAAGTTTCGCCGGAGTATTTGCGCATGTAAGGGAGTGCCTCAACAAGAGTTGAAGCTTTTTTTTGTAGTTTCTTCTTTTGCTTGTCCACGATCAGCATGGCCTCAGAATAATGTGTAGAGAATTAGGGAGGTGTGTTTTAACAGATTAGTCAAATCGGTAGCCGCCAAAATGTGTTGGCCGTTCATCGTATATCATGACACCTAAAGTGATAAATAACTGTGCAAAATAGTAGGTGCCCCAAACAGCATAAGGTTCGCCGTAGGTGAAATTCAGAAATTTTCCAGCACCAAGTAGTCCGTCTGAAATAAGAAATAATGTTACACCAAAGCCAACCAAGCGTGGAGGAAAGCGGCTGAACATGGCCATTGTCGCCATCAATGTCAGAACGAGGATATAAGCGAACACTGGAATTAGCATGTCGCCCAATGTTGGGTAAAGTAGAAATGCCGCCACACCGCCTAATGCCCAATACAAAGCACTGATACGTGTTCGTGCACTTGTTATGTCGGCAGAATGCATGCGGTTTTTCATAAACAGAAAAATATAAACTACGTGAGCAGCAAAAAAAGCTGACAAGCCATGCAGAAAGCTATTCTCTGCAGGAAGCACCAGCATTACATCGCCAACAACTGAAGCAAGTAGCGCGAGAATTAAAAGCATGTGATTGGAGGTTTGCGCAGTTATTATGACAAAAAGTGCCAGAAAACCAACAGCGCCTGCTTTCGCTAGTGGTTGCCAAAGAAGGCCTTCGGGGTACCATCCGCCTACATAGACAACCGAAGCAACGGCAGACAGGAACAACATAAGCTGCCCGATACCTTCCACAATGGGTCGTTTACGTCTGCCGAATAGTTGCGTCAAAATCGCTCCCCTTAATGCGACACTATAATCGCTTGCAACCCAATGCCTCAAGTCTTTGATTCAAATGTATGTATTTTGTGTTTGTAGTGTAATCATGGCAAGCGCAATTTAAATATCGATATTACGGGAAAATCTCGCATCAAGGCATGCTTTTAAGTCAGCGACTTATGCAATGAGCGCACACCTGGTAGAAAGCCGAGATTGGCTAAACCTACGATCAATAAAATATCGGGAGAAGACAGGCCAAACCCGATTAGTGCAGCAGCAATGAGAGAGCCGCCTGCCATAAAGGCACTATTTACAATATTGGTAGCAGCCATAATTCGGGAGCGTTTTTCCCGCTGTGTGTGGTGTTGTAGAACGGCGTATAACGGCACGATAACCATGCCAGCACTCATTGCGATGATGGTAAGGATAGTGGTTATAATCCAGTTTGTAGGTGCGCTCATAAATGCTGTAATTGACATTGGCGTGCTTGTCGTTTCGATCCCGTTTGGAAGAATGAGATACAACAAAGTGGAGGCAATCATCAAAACGAGCAGTCCGGGTGCAGCCAACCTTGCTGAGAGCGCACCTTTCAGAATGCGGTTGCATGCAAGAGAGCCGACGCCGATTCCAAGTGAAAAGCAGGCCATGAACATTGTGACGATTTGCTCATCTCCATTGAGGCGGTTTTTAACGATGTCCGGTATCTGTGCAATGAAGATTGTGCCCAGCAGCCAGATCCAGCTTATACCCAGCATGGCTCTTTTGGTTGTAGGCTCTGACCAGGAGCTTTTGATAAGGCTTCTCGTCGAGGTGAAGATATTTAGGTTAATGGTAAGATCGGGTGCAGCCTGACCGGTTTTAGGCACAAGTCTTCCGCTAAAGGTGCCGATGACGGCAATGGCAATCATGAATAAGGATACCTGTGCAAGACCATTTTCGCTCAAAACCAATATACCGCCAATTATAGTGCCTGCTAAAATTGCTATAAAAGTTCCAGCTTCCACAAGAGCATTTGCCCCGAGTAGTTCCTTCTCTTTCATCAGGTCAGGCAAAATACCGTACTTAATAGGTCCAAAAAAGGTGGACTGAAGCCCGAGGCCCGCGAGCACGGCAATCATCATTGGCAGGCTTTCAAAATGAAAGGCAACAGCACCGAGTATCATCAGGCCAATTTCCCACACTTTGATCCAGACTATCTGATCGCTTTTTTCAAGCTTATCCGCCATTTGCCCGGCCAGAGCTGAAAATATGAAAAATGGTAGAATGAATAACCCGACTGCCAGATTGGTAAGCATTGGTGGGGACATGCCAATCTCAGCAGCAAAGCGGAAAGTGATCAGAATAATTACGGCTTGTCGAAAAAGGTTATCGTTAAATGCACCAAGAAATTGGGTCAAAAATAGCGGAAAAAAGCGTTTAGTCAGTAAGAAGTGTTTATTTTTGGCTGCCACTGTTTTGTCTATTCTGCAGGCGCGTGGGGTGGGTGGTTTATCTCAGCGCGTGCCTGTTTGATAATTGCGACCGCGCCGGTGATAAACAGTGTCGCCATTAATGTTGCTACGATTAGGTCTGGCCAACCTGTGCCAGAGGCCCAAACACCAGATGCTGCAAGCATTACCATGACATTGCCAATTGCATCATTGCGGCTACACAACCAAACTGATCTCACGTTTGCATCACCATCCTTATAACGCATAAGGAGAAGAACGCTGATCAGGTTTGCGATCAGAGCGGCCATTCCTACAGACCCCATAATCAACGCGGCAGGTTCAGTGGTGTAGAAGACACTGTATATGGTTGAGCCAAGCACCCAAATTCCCATGGCAGCCAGACTTAACCCTTTCAAGAGAGCTACCTTGGCCCTTAGGGTCGCAGCCTTTCCAATAACGAGTAGTGATATTGTATACGTCAGTGTGTCCCCAAGAAAGTCTAGCGCATCTGCTTTTAGTGCCTGTGACTGGCCAACAAACCCCATTGGCATTTCGATTAAAAACATAAGTGCATTAATGATGATGACAGCAATTAAGGCACGTTTATAGGCCGGATCTATACCGTCAAACTTTACATCGTCACAACAATGGGCGCCCATGATGTTCTCTCAAATGTAGATACACAGAAGTTTATTAGGCCCTTTTCATGGCGGATGTGCAACATCATTTTTCTAGCAACCATTGCAATCTCGTTCCTGTGGTGAGCATTATATGGTCATTATATTTGCTAGCGCTTGAACGAAAGTGGCATGTTTTTATGCATTTTTTGAAACTGTCCTGGATACGGATTGCCGTTTTAATATCGGCAGGCTTGTTGTTGCCGGCTATGCAAAACGCGCATGCGAGCTTTGGTGCGTCGCTTGGTGACGCCATTGAAATTGAGATGCTGAACGCGGCTCAAATGGATGTGGGGATACACAGGCTTAAATTTCGTGCAGGCAGCACCAATACAGGGCAGCCTATTTGGGTTCCAATCATTGTGGCTAAAGGCGCAAAGCCTGGCCCTAAGCTATTATTAACAGCCGCCGTACACGGCGATGAATTAAACGGTATTGCAGCTATTCACAGTCTGATTGATGGCTTGGATACACAAGCGGTTAGTGGCTTAATTGTTGCGGTTCCAGGGCTTAATCAGCCAGGTATGATTGCCAATAGCAGACACTTTGTTGGCTCTGACGGCGGCGGCTCTAAAACGGACTTAAATCGCATATTTCCGGGTCGACTGGACGGCGGCGATGTAGCTGAACGTTATGTTGCACGTCTTTGGGCCAGTATTTTATCAGCTGATTTTGATTTGGCAGTTGATCTTCATACGCAAACCATCGGCACGCTTTATCCTTTGTTTGTTTTTTCGGATTTCAGGAACGATATATCCCGGCAAATGGCATTCGATTTAATGCCAGACATGATCAAAAATGACGCCGGGCAAAAGGGTACGCTTGAAACAAGTTTTTTAAGCCGTGGTATTCCAGCTGTTACATTTGAAGTAGGTGGACCAAAAAAGTGGCAGCCTGACTTGATTGCGCGCGCTGTATCGGGGTTGCGTAATCTTATGATTGGCGCAGAAATGATTGAAGGCGTGAAAATGGAGTCTGCGACAGAACCATTCGTGGGTTCCGTGTCAACAAATGTCTATACGGAAGTGGGCGGATTTGCTTATTTGAAAGTTGGTCTGAAAGAGCATGTCAGGCAAAATCAGGTGTTGGCAGTTATGCTTGATGCTTATGGGCAGGAAATTGCAACATATGTTGCACCGCATGACGGTATTGTTTTGTCTGTAGCGACAGATCCTTTAAGAGAACCAGGCGCAATGCTGGTACGTATACTACGTTAGAAGTCTCAGCAGGTTTGAAGCGCTCATTAATTAAAAGAAAAAGACACTATTATGGATATTGAACATTTGCCTACAGACCACCCAAAGGTGAAGTTTGGTAAAACAGGGTTGCTGTTAATATCGCTCGGCACCCCTGAGGCCCCAACATATTGGTCTGTGCGTAAGTATTTGGCGGAATTTTTATCAGACCCGCGTGTTATTGAAACACCGCGAGCATTGTGGTTGCCTGTACTATATGGCCCTATCTTGACTTTTCGTCCACTGCGCTCGGCGAAGGCATATGCAAAAATATGGGATAATGAGAAAGATGAGTCTCCGCTGCGCACATATGCGCGGTCACAGGCAGAAAAACTGCAAACCAGCTTTGGGGATACGCTGGAAGTGGCTTGGGCGTTTCGTTATGGCGACCCTTCAATAATGAATGCATTGGAGGAACTGAAAGCTAAAGGCTGTGAGCGCATTATTCCGTTTGCTCTTTACCCGCAATATAGTGCGACAACCACAGCGTCTTCGTATGATAAAGTATTTGAATGCCTTGGGAAAATGCGCTGGCAACCCGGTGTGCACACGATTAATCGTTACAATGACCATCCCAAATATATCAAGGCCTTGGCGCGTTCGGCCCATGAATCGCTTAATACTATCGATTGGCAGCCGGAAAAAATATTGATGTCGTATCACTCTATCCCGCAATCATACTATGATAAGGGTGACCCTTATCCGTGCTACTGTAAAAAGACCTCGCGGCAATTTGAGGAAGCAACCAATTTTGATGCTGGAACGGTTGTTACAAGCTTTCAGTCTCGTGTCGGGCCCGCGGAATGGGTGAGCCCGTATACAGATAAAACGGTATCAGAGTTAGCGGCATCAGGCGTGAAACGACTCGCCGTTATGGCACCGGCCTTCAGTGTTGACTGTCTGGAGACACTTGAAGAACTGAATATGGAACTGAGGGAGCAATTCCTGAGCGAGGGAGGGACACACTTCCACTATATTCCCTGCCTTAATGACACAGAAATTGGCATTGAGGTGCTTGAACATGTGATCCGTGACGAAGTTTCTGGGTGGCTTACAAAGTAGGCTGTTGGTTAGTTAATTTTGTGGCCCGCTTATTCCGGTGACTTCTACGTAAATGGTTACATCGCCAGCATTCTTGAAAGATAGAGTGACAGGAAACACATCGCCTTCCACTAGGGGCTCTGTTAAATCAATCAACATGACATGGTAGCTGCCGGGCTCAAAAGAAAGCTTCTCTGCAGGCGCAATGGGTACTTCGTCCTGCATTTCCATCCGCATTATGTCGTCTTGCTCGAACGAGCGGTGAATCATTGCAATTGCTGCGCGGTCGCTTGACACAGCTGTCAATGTTTCTTGCGCGTGTGTTTGATTGTGAATGTCAAAGTAAACAGCGGCAGATACGCTGCGCCTGCCTGTTTTGCGTGCCCAGGCATTAGATAGATCAAGCGATTCGTGCGCAGGGTTGCCGTGCGCAAAAACAGGATGAGCAAAACAAAAAGTCAGCAGCAAAGTCATTAGCATCTTTGTCATGTCAATCTCTCTATGCTTGAAGGGCGATTGCCTGTTCATACTTGAGGGTTTGCAGCTTCACTGATTGTTTCGATAGAGGATACATTGTGATTTGTTAAGCCCAGTGAGGCGCTATGCCGCATCAGTGGCGCAAATTAACTCATGCTGAATCGCGGGCTCAAAAGCAGAATGGCCAGCAATGGGTACAATTTTTAGTTTTGCCCATGGCATGGCTTGCGCCAATTCCCACGCTGAACTTGGCGGACATATTGAATCGTATCTGCCTTGAATAATGGTGGTCGGGATGCCGTTGAGTTTGTGAGCATCTTCCAAAATTTGATTTTCGCGCTTCAGGAAGCCCCTATTGTGAAAATAGTGTGCTTCAATGCGCGCAAAAGCGAGCGCAAATATAGGGTCTACAGAATGCGCTTGTTGTTCTTCGTCTGGCATTAATGTAACGGAGCTTGCTTCCCAAAGACTCCATTCTTTTGCAAACTGTAGGCGTTCTTTTTCAAATTCCGGATCAGATAGGCGTTTATAATAAGCGGCGATTAAATCATTCTGTTCGCCCTCAGGGACCATGCTTCTAAATTGTTCCCAAGCTTCAGGGAAGATGCGGCTGGTCCCATCTTTATAGAACCAGTCCATCTCGCGTTCACGCATCAAGAATATACCTCTTAGGATAAGACCTCTTGTGCGTTCGGGATAAGCTTGAGCATAAAGAAGAGATAGTGTGCTTCCCCATGATCCGCCAAACAGTAGCCAATTGTCGATAGATAGGGCTTCTCTAATAAGCTCCATATCGCCGATCAGGTGCTGCGTTGTATTATGATTTAAAGATGCATGAGGCTGGCTTTTACCGCACCCGCGCTGATCAAATAATATAATACGATATTTTCGAGGGTTAAAGAACCGGCGTTGTACTGGGCTGGTGCCGCCACCAGGGCCACCATGTACAAATAAAACGGGGATGCCATCAGGTGCGCCAGACTGTTCCACATATATACGGTGGCCGTTTTCAACAGTTACCCAATCAGCGGCATAAGGCTGTATCGGTGGATATAGTGTTCGTAGTGCTAGTTTGCTGTCTGCGCGCAATTGTATGTCCTTTTTTGTAAGTTTAACCTCGCAATCACAACAAGACAAGACTGTCAGGACTTAATGTCTTTTCTTTAAAATAATTTGGCTTGGAGAAGAAAAAGATGTAGATGAGGTTCGGGTTAGGTTGAAAAGCAGGCTGTCTATTTTTAAGTGGGTCTAGGCTGTAACCTTTGGTCGAAAAAGGCAATCTAATAGTAATTAGTTCGTCGAATAAACGCTTCGCTATGAGGTAACTATGCCGCACGAAAACTGTCTTCGCCTCAAAGAAGATGTTAAAAAACAGCTTAAAATCCTCTTTTTGGCAAAATGGGCAGAAGGTGATGGTCAGCCTGACGCGGAAGATGGCACACACGCTGTTTACCACTATGAATTACGCGAAACGCTGAAAGAAATTGGCTTTAGCGTGGAGGCCAGCGGTCATTATGAGCGGGTTTTTGACAAGCCTGATTATGATTTTCTCTTAACGCTCTTTAATCGGGGTGGTTTCCTGAACAGCGAAATGCTTGCACCTTTATTGGCGACATACAACCGGGTTCCTTTTTTGGGGGCCAGTCCTATTATTCGTGGACTTGGCGATGACAAGCACCTGATGAAACTAGCCTCAAAAAGCCGCGGCCTTACGACACCGGATTGGGAGATATATCGCCGCGGTTGTCTTGATGTTGATTGTCTTGAGACGAACAAGCCAAAATTTGAATGGACTCGCCTGGTGATAAAGCCTAATGCGAGTTCAGCTTCATGGGGGATTAAGGCGACAGATAGCTGGGATGAAGCCAAGGAACACATTCAGTATCTGCATTCAGCAGGGCACGATGTGATAGTGGAAAGCTTCGTTGATGGATACGAGCTAGCTGTACCAATTGTTGGTGCGCGCGGCCCGTGGATATTGCCTATCGTACGGTTTCATGTTGATGACCCCTTAGCCATTAGGTCGTACGAACAGAAGCGGCACCTTACGGCGACAGATGATGTCGTACTCAAAATATATGATAACCAAGCGATTATCGACCGACTTCATGCAGCAGCAGAGGCAATTATGCCTGAGATATGGCCGTGCGATTATGGCAGAATGGAATTTAAGTATGATCCGGAAACGGATCGCCTGAATTTTCTTGAAATCAACCTGAGCTGTAATCTTTGGTCCAAAAAAGCAATACCATTTTCGGCGCGGGGTGCGGGTGTGTCGTATACAGAATTGGTAGAGACAATTTTGTGCCACAGTATGCTACGACAAAATGTTATAACCGAATCTGACTTAGCTTAAGTAAAGGCAGTATATGCAGTTCCATGCGGTTGTTATGGCGGCGCAGCGCCCCGGCATTGTTAATGAATTGGCAGCTGAAGCTGGCGTATCTCATAAATGCCTTATTGAGATCGCCGGTAAAAAGTTAGTTGAGCATGTGCTTGATAACCTGGATCGCGCATCTGAAATTAAGCAGATAACAGTTGTTATTGATAACATAGCAGTACTTGGTGACGTACCTGCATTTGTCCGCCTGCAACAAGCAGGCAAGGCACGCGCCATTGAAGCCAGAACTGATCTTTTTTCCAGCTACCTAGCTGCGATTGAAGGTGATGGTATGTTCCCTACACTGGTGACAACAGCTGATAATGTTCTTTTGTCGCCGGAAATGATTGCACATTTTTGTACTGAGATAGGAAACTCTGGCTGCGACGCTGCTATTGCGTTAACGCCGAAGGAAATATTGCTTGCAAAATACCCGGACGGTCAACGTAGGTTTCATGAATTTGCTGATGGTGAGTATTCTAATTGTAATCTTTATGCCCTTACTAGCGAACGCGTTGTTAATGCAGCACGTGTTTTTCAGACCGGTGGCCAATTTGCCAAATCTTTATACCGTGTTTTAAAGGCATTTGGTCTCTGGAATGCATTTGCATATCGTTTTTCGCTCTATAGTCTCGATAAGGCTATGACTCGAATCGGTAAACGTTTTAATATGACGGCGGTTGCAGTGCGTATGCCCTTTCCTGAAGCACCAATAGATGTGGACAATGCACGTTCAAAGAAGCTGGCGACGGAAATCTTGCTTGGCCAACACGCTGCTTAGATATTTTTTAGCACTAACAAATACCATTAAATCACGATATTGATTGGCAATAATGCCGCATGACATTATTGTTTTTTTGATGGTGTGTAGCGACCCCATAGTGGAGCTTTGATGGTAGATGCAGCAATTATCGATGAGTTTGTGACTTTTGAGAAAGTCGATACACAAACGCGCGTAACGCTGAAAGGTAATTGGATCATCGACAATGCCATATTGATTGATACTGTTACCAAAGAGATATTTTCCAGACTGGGCGGCAGTTGTGAAACCGGACGTGCTCTAGCGCAAACGGATATGATGCGCCTTGACTGTTCTGGCCTGCAAAAGCTGGATACAACGGGCGCCGTGTTGGTGCGTCGTTTTGCTGCACACATGGGCGAGGACTGTGAAGCAACATTAATGGGCGTGCCAGAACAAAACAAAGCCTTGCTTGATGTAATTACCTGTTGTCCCGTTCCTGCGCCTACAGAACCTGAAAGGCCGCCATGGTACCTCGGCCCTTTGATTGAAACTGGCGAGTCAGTCTTTCTGGCGGTTCGGTCACTCGGCAGGCTTCTTAGTTTCCTGGGGCTTGTGTTAGTTCGCTTGTTTGGTTCTGTATCTGAGCCTGGCCGTGTTCGGTTAGTGCCTGTTATCCATCAAATGGAGGTAACAGGTTTGCGTGCAATGGGTATTGTGGGGCTTATATCATTTTTAATTGGTGCCGTGATGGTGAACCAAGGTGCCATTCAGCTTGCCAAGTTTGGCGCCGATATTTTTGTTATAGATATGCTTGGTATATCGCACTTACGTGAGTTGGGTATCTTATTAACAGCCATTATTGTTGCTGGTCGTTCAGGTAGCGCATTTACGGCTCAAATTGGTTCGATGGTGTTGCGTGAAGAAGTCGACGCGATGAAAACACTTGGGATGAACCCGATTGATGTTTTGGTGCTGCCGCGTTTAATTGCGCTGTTAATATGTTTGCCGCTTCTCGGTTTTTACGCAGATATCGTTGGTGTTGCTGGCGGTATAATGATGGCGTGGATACAGCTAGATATCTCGCCTGCTAATTTTGTTGTCTATTTTCGTGATGTCATTACCGTTGAGCATTATTGGGTTGGTATTCTAAAGGCACCATTCTTTGCCGCTGTTATTGCGACATGTGGCTGTTACCAAGGGTTGCGGGTTGAAGGCAGTGCTGATGCGCTGGGTATGCGTACGACAAAAAGTGTTGTTCAATCTATCTTTCTCGTAATCGCTTTTGATGCTTTGTTTGCGATATTTTTCACCAGTATTGGAATGTAGCTATGACAGATGTGCAAATAGCTACAAAGATGCCATCTTCGAGTGAAGCAATGGATAATGCCATTGTTGTAACTGGCCTGAAAACAGCTTTCGGCGACCATGTTGTGCATGATGGTCTGGACTTGGAAGTGCGGCGTGGTGAAATTTTAGGTGTTGTTGGTGGATCTGGTACAGGAAAGTCAGTGCTGCTGAAGACCATTATTGGACTAAACCATCCACAAGCGGGTGCTATATCCATCAATGGGCGCGATCAGGCGTCCCTGACAACTAGCGAAGAACGTGCTTCTCGCCGTGAATGGGGTGTTTTGTTTCAAGACGGCGCATTATTCAGCTCCTTAACTGTGGCGCAAAATGTTCAAGTGCCGCTTGGAGAGCATTATCATTTACCTACAGATTTGATGGATGACCTTGCCCGAAGCAAAATTACAATGGCAGGTTTGCCGCTTGATGCAGCCTGCAAGTTTCCTTCCGACCTGTCTGGGGGTATGCGCAAACGTGCATCGCTCGCCCGGGCATTGGCGCTTGATCCTCATGTTTTATTTCTTGATGAGCCAACTGCAGGCCTTGATCCGATAGGTGCTGCGGCATTCGATGCTCTTGTGAAAGACCTGAGTAAGTCGCTCGGTCTTACGGTTTTCTTAGTTACACATGATCTCGACACGCTTTACAGAGTATGCGACCGTGTTGCGGTACTTGGTGATAAACGTATCTTGATCAACGCACCGCTGTCTGAAGTGGTTCACTTTGATCATCCGTGGGTACAAGAATATTTTGGTGGGCCGCGTGCACGCGCTGCCGGAATAGAGTAAGGTCAGGGTTATGGAAACCAGAGCGTCATATGTGTTGGTTGGTGGGTTTGTGCTTAGCTTCTTAGCAGGCCTTATCGCGTTTGCTATTTGGATTGCCAAGGTAGACCTTGATGCTGAATACAAAGACTATGACATCTACTTTGATGGCACTGTTAGCGGCCTTTATAAACGCAGTATCGTGTATTATCTCGGGATTCCTGTTGGCGATGTCCGTGACATTACACTGGCCCCGCAAGACCCAAGCAAGGTGCGTGTATGGATCAGGCTACGCGCTGAGGTGCCGGTAAGCGAAGCGTCACGTGCTCGGCTTGAATTTCAGGGATTAACAGGCGTTGCATATATCGAATTGTCTGGCGGGTCGCCTAATTCGCCGCCGCTTGAATCGCACCTAGGGGCTGAGCGCCCAATCATCGAAGCCGAACCGTCTCCTTTGCTGGAGATATTTGATAGTGCGCCTAACCTTGTTAACGAAGCCATCAAAATGCTGGGGCAAATACAAAAGATTTTAAGCAATGATAATGTTGCGAATATCTCCAAAACACTCAGTAATACTGAACGACTTACAGGTAATTTGGCTGATGGAACTGATAACCTTGAAGTGATGGTTGCTGACGTGCAGATTATTCTGGCCGAGGCTAAAAACGCTGCCGTGAAAATCAGCACGTTGGTTGATAATGGCAATACACTCATTGAAGAAGACGCCAAACAACTGATCGCGGAAGCGACAGGCACAATGCAGGCCGCAACAGCTATGCTTAATAGAGTGGATGGCCTTGTAGCTGCTAATGAGGGTACGGTGACACAATTTATTGGTGGCAGCTTACCTGAAGTTTCACGCATGATTCTCGACTTGCGCCTGACGGCCCGTAGCCTTTCGCGGCTTGTTAGTCGTATCGAACAAAACCCTTCAGAAGCTTTGTTTGGTGCTAAAGAAGCACCCTACAATCTGAAAACACGCAAAACGGAAGAGGAAGGTAACTGATGGTGGGACAGACAGTTAAAATCCCTGTTTCTAAGCTTATAACGAGCTTCCTTTTCTGCGCACTAGTGTTGCTTGCAGGGTGTGGACCGCTTATCTCTTTCGGTGATGATGGACCTGCTGATGATGTCTATAATCTGAGCTACGAAGGTGGTTATAGTGCGAATGTGGACAGTGAAAACATCATCTACCTGGAGGAGCCTTTGATGAATCAGGGACTGTCAGGTGTTGATATTGCTGTTGCTTTGCCTGACGATCAACGGTCAACTCTTAAAGGTGTGCGCTGGGCGGGTAATTCTGCTGATCTTGTACGCGATTATCTCGTGCGTTCCTTAAGCGAGAAATCGGGTGTTAAATTATTGGGCGATGGTGGTCTGGATGTGCGGGCAGGGTGCCGTATGACCGTGAAAGTATGGTCTTTTGAGTTCGCTCCTGGTGAACGCAGCAGAGACGATACAGTTGACGTGGCTATCGAGTTTTCACTGGTGCGATACCGCGATGGACACCTTGTGGGGCAACGTGCCTTCAATGTGAGTACAGCCATTGATACAAACCAAGGAAATAGTGTTGTTGCCGGGTTTCGGGCAGGCATGCATGCATTGAGCGGCGACGCCGCCAACTGGCTTGGGCCGCTTGGTAGTAATTGCGCACTATAAACTATTGATTTCTATACGGCTCGTTTTGAATGGAGATGTGGTCTTCTACGGTTTTCCCACCATGCCCAAGTGAATGCAATAAGCCCGATTGATATTACGACAACGAATGGCAAATAAGTTGTTGTCGCGCTGAACAAAAGGCCACCGATTAGAGGCCCCATAACGCGCCCTAGAGCACCAAACCCGTTTGACAGACCAAGTGCCGCGCCTTGCCGTTCCTTTTGTGTTCGCTGTGACAGTAGGCTGTTAAGCGCTGGATAGCTCATGGCGAGAGCACCCAAAACAAGCGGGAATCCAATGATTGCCGTAATACTTGATGGCGGTCCAAATATAACGATTAAGCAGCCGGTAATGTGAACAACAGCACAATATTGAAGTGATTTTACTTCGCCGAATGCCTTGAACATTGGTCCCACGGTCCACAGTTGCTGTATGAAAACGAAAACACCAGCAGCCATCATCAAGAAGCCAACCTCTCTTGCTGTCCATCCAAGCGTGGTATCCAGCCATAAAGGTACGATTAGAAAGCTAATGCTTTGACCAACTGCGGCAATAATGAACATAGCAAATAAAGGTGCACGCTCAGGGGCTGAAATTATTTCCCGCCATTGAGGTTTTGTTTTTTGTGGTTCCGGTTGAGCATGAAATTCGGATTGCTGCCCGATCTCCGGTAAACCGGCTTCAATGTTATCTACCACGTTTTTGCTTTTGCTCGGGTTTGTTTCCTGCACATAAATGGCCGTTAGTATCAATGCAATAAGAGAAAGCACGCTTGCTGCAAGGCCGGGCCAAAAGATGGACGTTTCACCACCAATTGTGCTGAGGTAACCACCTATTCCAGGCCCGAATGCGAAACCTAAACCAAAAGCGGCACCAATACGTCCCATTGCTTTGCCGCGGTTACTTTCATCAGTGATATCTGCCATTGATGCCATGACGATACCGATGTTGCCGGACATAGCCCCTGATATCGCTCTTGCCACAAATATCATCCATAAACTTGTTGATAGAGCCAACATTAAATATGCAAGCGCTGCTCCGAGAAACGTAATTGCAAGAGCTGGCTTTCTGCCAATTCTGTCGGATAATTTCCCCCAAACAGGTCCAATAGTGAAGGCCGTAAAAGCATAGATAGACATAATCCCGGCAATGGTGATGCTGTCACCGCCATATGTTTGCGCAATGAAAGGCAGGATCGGCAAGATCATACCAAATCCGACGAGGTCGATAAAAATTGCCAGCAGTATAACAGGCATAATGGCGGTCCTTGAAAATCGCGCTTTGTTTACCACTGTATTGAGGGAGAAAGCGATCTGTGTCAGTCTTAATTCCAGATGTGCGTTAGTTAAAGGTTACTACGCGGTTAGTTAGGTAGGCTGTAAATGATAAGGAATCAAGGTGCGTCCTGATGTTTTAACATTACACAGGTTTTATGAGAGCGCTATCGGCAATGCTGTTTGTGAACTTATCCATGCGCGCATTAGTACGCTTTGGTCGATTCGGCCCAACGCTACCACATACGGCTTAGGGTTTGCGTTGCCTTATCTAGACCGCCTTGCTGTTTCTAATGATGATGAGAACCCGCAAAAAACCTTTGCTTTGATGCCTGCGGCACAAGGTGTGTGCCATTGGCCGAGTATGCAGAATAATGCAACAACTCTTGTTGATGAATATCATCTGCCGCTTGCGGACTCAGCTGTAGAGCGCTTGTTGGTGGTTCATGCACTTGAGCATACACACCGACCGGCACATTTTTTCCGTGAGATTTGGCGGGTATTGGCACCTGGCGGGCAAGTGGTTGTTGTGACACCTAACCGTCGGCGCACTTGGTCTGCCCTTGATACAACACCATTTGGACATGGTCGTCCGTATTCTCGGAGTCAGATATACAACTTGATGAAAGAACAAATGCTGCCACCGGAGACGTGGGATACCGCTTTGATGTTGCCGCCGTTTAGATGGCCGGGTGTGGGAAAAATGATGCGGATAACAGAGCGTACTATGCACGCGCTTGGTAAAAATATGGGTGGCGCCCTTATCGTTTCTGCACGCAAGCAGGTATATGGGGCGTTACCGAAGCAATATATACAACCACGAACACAGCCGGTGTTAACTGGTTTTCAGAAAGACCTCCGTGATAAAAAAGACGCAGAATAGCTCTTTATTCGCGCGCTGATGTTGTATTATAATTGCTTCATGCTTGGCACTTGTGTCATAAAATTACAAAATTGATCTATTGAAATTAACGTATTATTTGATCCGGAGTTTATCGAAATGAGTGATGCCCCAAAAGAAACCAAAATGGCTGAAAATCAAGAAATGGCAATACGTCAGGTTGCCAATGCGTTACACCGTTTGAATGACGCCGTTATTAGTGCTGTGGGGCAGGGAGTAACTGTTGAATTGATGCGCGCATCTCGTTACCACGACGAAGCTGGTGCATGGGGCGACATGCTGGTTCCTATTATTCATAAGCAAAGTTAACGCGGCCCTTTCCGCGGGAGAACAGTTTCATGCGCGATATACCAACACCAAAACTTGCAACTGCAGATGTTTGCGATGCTAAAGGTGTGGATGCGCTTGTGCTTGATCTTTCACTCAATGATTATGGCGGCAGGCTGGATTTTGCTGGGCCTGCTGTTACACTTCGCACATTAGATGACAATACGAAGCTAAAAGAATTGGTTGGCACACCGGGCGAAGGGCGCGTCATCGTTGTAGATGGTCGTGCCAGCGAACGGTCAGCCTTGCTGGGTGGAAATCTGGCTGCAATGGCTGCTGGAAATGGCTGGGCCGGGGTTATACTGAACGCCTGCGTACGCGATGTGCATGAACTATATCGTGAGGATATAGGTATTAAGGCCATTGGTACCTGTCCGCGTCGTAGTGAAAAGCAAAATCGCGGCGAAATAGATGCGGTTGTGACAATAGGCGGTATTCTTATTTACCCCGGTGACTGGGTTATTGCAGACGGTGACGGCGTTGTTGTGTGCCGCGAACTGCCGTCACTCTAGCAAGAGTGACTATTATTTGGCGCTGGTTTCGCCTGGTTCAATTAAAAATAAACCTTGGTCTGCAAATAGATTTGCGCGTGCAGGCCCCATTTGCAAACGTTTGCCCGCTTTTGAGTGCGGCACAAATTCGCGCACTTTAATACCTTCCTGATGCATCAAATCAAACAAGTCCAATATGGTACAGAAATGGATGTTATCTGTATTGTACCAGGTCTTTTTAAGTGTGCGCGTAACCGGCATGCGACCGCGTGTCATCAGGCTTAGGCGTACGCGCCATTGCCCAAAGTTTGGAATGGTTACAATTGCTTTCTTGCCGATGCGCAATAATTCGAGCAAGACATTTTTGGGGCGATGGACAGCTTGTAGTGTGCGTGAAAGAATAACATAATCAAAACTACCGTCAGGATATTCACTCAAGTCGTTGTCAGCGTCCCCTTGAATGGCAAACAGCCCTTTTGCAACACAGGCATTTACACCGCCCTGGCTGATTTCTATGCCTCGTCCGTCAATGTTTTTATGGTGCACCAGAAAAGACAATAAGCTGCCATCAGCGCAGCCTACATCAAGGACACGGCTATCGGATTCTATAAGATCTGCAATAAGCTTGAGGTCAGGCCTGAGTGTGTTCTCGGGTTTACTATAATCCGTCATGATTTTGCTCCTTTTGGCAAAGGTGCATATGATTTGGCAGCCGAGTCGAGAAAACCCGTTAGCATAGCGTCCATCTCAGGTGCTTCCAATAAGAAGGCATCATGGCCGTGCGCGGATTGAATTTCTGCAAAGCTAACAGGCACACCAGCAGCGTTGAGTGCGTGGACGATTCGTTTATTTTCTATAGTTGGGTATAACCAGTCGGAGGTGAAGCTAATGACACAGCACCTGACATGTGTTGCACCTGTGAACGCATCTGCAAGGCGCCCGTTGTATCGTCCCGGTATGTCCAGATAATCCATTGCGCGTGTAATATAGAGATAACTATTGGCATCGAAACGATCCACAAACGTGGAGCCTTGATGACGAAGGTAGCTCTCTACCTGAAAGTCAGCATCGAAACCGAAGGTTACCGTGTCACGTTCTTGCAGGTTTCTGCCAAACTTTTTGGTTAATGCATCCTCAGACAGATAAGTTATATGCGCTGTCATGCGTGCAACAGAAAGACCTTTGGCAGGCTTTTCATCATGTTCATAATATGCGCCGGTGGACCAGTTCGGGTCTGCCATCACTGCTTGACGGCCTACTTCATGGAACGCAATATTTTGTGCTGTATGTCTTGCGGCAGAGGCAATGACAACAGCACTGTGCAATCTTTCAGGGTATGTTGTTAGCCACTCCAGAACTTGCATGCCGCCCATGGAACCACCTATCACCATCAATAAGCGATCAATGTTGAGTTCTTTGATTAATGCGGCTTGTACTTTAACCATGTCACGGATGGTAATAACGGGAAAATCAATACCCCATGATTTGTTGGTTTCAGGGTTAACAGAAGCTGGCCCTGTGGTGCCCAGGCAACTGCCAAGCACATTGGAGCAAACAACAAAATATTTGTCAGTATCAATCAGCTTACCGGGCCCTACTAAACGCCCCCACCACCCGGGCTTACCGGTGATTGGATGTGCGCTCGCGACATATTGATCACCGGTAAGAGCATGACAAATGAGTACTGCATTTGAGGCTTCGGCATTCAAAGTGCCATATGTTTCAAAGGCGACGTCCACAGGTGAAAGTTCTGCGCCGCCATCAAGCGTTAAGGGCTTGTCTTTAAACAGAGTAAGACGATTGCTGTTAGGGTTGATCACGTGAACGGCTCCGGCGCTATTGAGGCGCTCAGAAAACCCTTCCGGCGGCAACTTGTCAACCAAGACAAACTTTCCTTTGCCTTTGCCTTTCTCGGCGTCTAATTGTATGCGGGCGTTTACTGCGGCTTTCACGCAGGTTTAACGGCAGTAATTTATGCATTTTATAATGGAGACAGACATGTCTGGTCCTAAAGCGCACGATTGGATTGCTGATATGGCACCCTATGTGCCAGGCAAATCATCAGTGTCAGGTGTTAAAAACCCGGTCAAATTGTCTTCAAATGAATGCGCTTATGGTCCCAGCCCTAAAGCAGTACAGGCATTTGCAGATGCGGCGGAAACCATGCTCCGTTACCCTGAGGGTGGTTCAGATAAATTGCGCCACGCTATTGCAGACGTTTACAAGCTTGATGCGGACCGTTTGATTTGTGGTACAGGGTCTGGTGATATTTTAACCTTGCTTATCCACGCCTACACTGGCCCTGGTGACGAGATTATATACTCGGAATATGGATTTTCACTTTATCCTGTCCAAACAGAGGCTGTTGGTGCCACAGGTGTTGCAGTGCCTAATAAAAATTGGGCCGCTGATGTTGACGGTATACTGGCCGCAGTTAGTGAAGATACAAAGCTTGTTTTTGTTGATAATCCTAATAATCCGACAGGTGCTTATCTTTGTGAGCGTGAAATAGAACGGTTACACGCAGGGTTGCCGCAAGATGTTCTCCTCGTTCTGGATGGTGCATACGCTGAATGTGTCACGGCAAAAGACTATTGCGCTGGCGAAAGGCTTGTGGAACGCGCCGAGAATGTAGTTATGACGCGTACCTTTTCAAAAATGTATGCTTTGGCAGGCTTGCGTGTAGGTTGGGCGTATGGTCCACGGCGTATCGTTGACATGTTGAACCGTATTCGCATGCCTTTTAATGTCAGTGTCTCGGCGCAACCAGCTGCTGCAGCAGCTGTGCAGGATGAGGATCATTTGCGCGCATCTGTTGCCTTTAATGATGAATGGCGCGCTGCCATGACTGCGGGCCTAACTGCGTTGGGGCTTGATGTTGTAACTAGCCAGGCGAACTTTATATTGGTTGGTTTTCCTGCTGAAGGCGACAAGACGGCCAATCTTGCAAACCAATTTTTAAATGAGCATGGCTATATCGTGCGGGCACTATCTGTCTTGCCTGATCACTTGCGTATATCTGTGGGCACGGCGGAGCAGAATAATGCGGTCATTGCTATTTTGACTGAATTTATGAATGGATCACCGCAATGAATGATATAGCAAATAGCAAGGCGGCAGTTGTCGATAAGCTTGTCATAATAGGTGCTGGGTTAATTGGGTCATCGGTTGCACGAGCCGCAAAGCAATATTGTGCCGCGAAGTCTATAATCATTGCTGACCAGAACAAGGCTGTGTTGGATGAAGCGCAAGCCTTGGCTATTGCAGATGGGTATTTTGATGATGCTGGTGAGGCGGTGCAGGATGCAGATCTGGTGATTCTGGCTGTACCAGTTGGGGCTATGGCGTCAGTAGGCGAGTATATTGCCGCGCATCTGAAGAGCGGCTCAATTGTCAGTGATGTTGGCTCTGTAAAAAACAGCGTCTTGCTGGCTCTTGCGCCGATAATATCGGATCATGTGCATCTTATCCCGGGGCATCCAGTGGCAGGGACTGAAAAGTCGGGACCATCAGCAGGTTTTGCCAGTCTTTTTGATGGGCGGTGGTGTATTTTGACGCCGCCTGATGGCGTGGACGCCGCTGCGTGCAGCACATTGAAAGCATTTTGGGAGCAGCTGGGCAGTACAGTTGAGGTTATGTCTGCACCGCATCACGATTTGGTGTTGGCCATTACGTCCCATGTACCTCATTTGATCGCATACAATATTGTGGGTACGGCTAATGACCTTGAAACTGTCACACGTTCCGAGGTGATCAAGTATTCAGCGGGAGGCTTTCGCGATTTTACACGGATTGCTGCTTCTGATCCAACTATGTGGCGTGATGTTTTTCTTAACAACAAGGAAGCTGTACTTGAAATGCTGGGTCGGTTTAGTGAAGACTTAACTGCCCTTCAGCGTGCCATTCGCTGGGAAGACGGGGACGCACTGTTTGAGTTATTTTCGCGTACACGCGAAATTCGCCGTAGCATTATTGATGCGGGACAGGATGAAAATGCACCTGACTTTGGCCGTAAGCATTAGTTGATTTATTTAAACAGTGGCGTGGCTCTGCCGATAGTTTGATCACCTAGCTGTATAAGTCCATTTTGCAGAGTTAATGATGTTTGATCAGGTGCAATTTCTTCAGGAAGTAGCCCAATACGCGGGGCCAGTTTAGTAAATGTATCCCAGTCATTAATAACAACAGATGCGCTGCCAAGCGGACGAAAAATCTCATCTAGAGTGATGTCTCCGTTCATTTTCAGGTTCATGTTTGCTGCTTGCCAAACAAGGTTATCAATAGCGAGCAACCCACCTTCGTCGCGCCAAACGGCAAGTTGTGAAGGCGTCCAATCACGCACTGGTGGGCCACTGATGCCGCCGGTAACATCAATTGTGTCGCCGTTTTTCTCACCGTAAAACTTAAATTCGAGAGTTCTTTTTTCATAAAGGCCAGACTTGCTTTCCGTTTCACTCTCGTCAAACCCCAACAGTAATGTCCAGGCATCAGGTTCTGGCAGGTTGGTTTTGTTAATCCAGTTGAAGTCATTGCTACCGGCAGAATCAACTTTGATAACCAGCTTATCACCGCCGTGTATACGGTAGCTTGCCTGCATAAAACCTTCTTCAAATACAGCAGCACCACTTGCAAGGCTTATGCGTGTATTGGTTGCTTCTGCAATCCAGTGATCGGGTGTCCAAAGGTGAGATATTAACGTGACGGATTGGCTGTCGAAGATGAGGCCATCTTCTCGAGTTCCCACTAAAACATCAGGAATAGTGAGGACAAATCTGTAGGGAAATCCTGATAATTCAACAGATTTATGCTCAACCACGAGACCGCTGTCCCGCCACATGCTTAATGTAGCGGTCATGTCCTTTTGTGCCTTAAAGGCAGACGTATACCAAAGGCCGGAATAGCCAATAATCAGCAATACTAATGTGCCAATAACAGCTTTAAATTTGAGAGCAGGGTTCATTGTAGCCTCTGGGTATTATGATAATGCCGTGCTTATAAGAATAGACGCGCGGACGTGAATAGGTATTTGTTATATTCAACAATAATGGCAGAAAATGACAAAGAGGTTGAAACATAAATGGGGATAACTGTGATCTCGGGCATTTTTGATTCAAACAACATAAGGCTTCGTGGCATATGATAAGCTGATGTTACAAGATAAAGTGTCGTATAATTATTTTTTTGCACCCACGAAGCAGATGCTACTGCATTCTCAATAGTGTTTGTTGATGCACGGTCTATATCGACACAACAGTTAAATATTTCTGCCTCTACACCAGATAAACGAATAAGATCATCTATGGTTACAGATGTGTGAACACCGGAAATCAAAAGGCGTTGCGCTTTATCGTTTGAAAGTAATTGTAAACCGGTCTCCAGGCGCCCTGAACCTCCGGTTAAAACAGCAATTCCAGTTGTATTTGTGCTGCTTTTGTCTTCGGTTGTTTTAGGTGTTTGTGCTGAGTTAATAAAAAGCAACAGCCCTAATGCCCATAAGCCTATGATTACAGCAGCTGCTGTAAGTACTGTTCGCGCGCGCATTATCTTGTTTTGCGTCAACGCGGGCTCCTACATCATATCCTGAAGAGCACGATGTACAGTCAGTCGTGCAGTAATTGTGGTGAGGCCTGCGGCGGCTAGTGGCAGAAGCAGCAGCCATACGTTTCCATTGTTGGAAGGCAGCACTGAAGAGACAAGCCCTTCACCCAGATCGGTAGCAATACTACTGGTCAGCCACAAGGTAATACCGGCAAGAACAACACCTAGTATGCCGCCTTTAAGGCCGTGTTTCAGGTATTTTAGGTCAAATGCATGGCAAATGACACGGTCTTCCGCGCCCATAAGGTGCATTATTTCAATGGAATCTGCGTGTGTTGCCAATCCTGCACGACAGCCAAAAATAACGATCGCGATAGTCGATAAAATGACCATGAACACAACAGCAGTCATGATCACTTGGATCATTGTAGCCAAATCAAGAATCTGACTGAGCCATGCCTGATGGTCATCAATCACAGCACCTGCGGCTGTTGCTCGGAGGCGTTCACCAAGGGCTTGTATATTGATGTTGGCTTCTGGCTCTAGTGTGATGTCAATAAGGTTAGGTACAGGAAGGCCAGCATCAAGGGGCAGGTCACCAAGCCATGGTGATACTAATGCCATGACCTCGGAGGAAGCCAATATTTCAGCAGAAACAATACCGGGTGTTGCTTCCAGAAGCCTCAGAGCAGCTTCGGTTTGTTGGGTGCGTGCGGCTTCATCTGCCACAATGATCTGCACGGTAATGTTGGATGTTAACCCGCTACTCCACCTTGCAACACCACTGTTGATAGCAAATGCACTGGCAACAGCAAGTGTGCATAAAAAGAGCATGACCCCAATCACCCATGGCAATAAACCTTCTCGGTCTTTGGCATTTGGTAAAAATTGTAGTGTGCGACCCCACATGATCAGTGCCCTGCTTTATCGTTGTTCGGCAATTTTAGTTGGCCTTTATCCAAACTTAATATCGGTGCGCCGATGGCTTCTACCAATGTGTTATCGTGCGTTGCAACAACTGTTGTTGTACCTATTTTGTTTAATTCAACAAAAAGATGCATAAGTCTTTCGGACATTTCCGGATCAACATTTCCCGTTGGTTCGTCTGCCACCAACAGGTCAGGTTTGTTAATAACAGCACGCGCTATTGCAACGCGTTGTTTTTCGCCACCTGACAATGTTGCAGGTTTGGCATGCATACGGTCCTCAAGGCCTACCCAGCTCAGAAGTTCTTCAACATGATCGGCAACCTGATTTTTTGTTGCCCCTTTTATGCGTAGCGGCAAGGCAACATTTTCAAATGTTGTCAGGTGATCAAACAAACGAAAGTCTTGAAACACAATCCCGATACGGCGCCTCAGGCGCGGTAATTCTGTTCGGTCCACAGTTGCAAGGTCTTTACCGAAGAAGTTTACCAAACCACGAGAAGGGCGGTGCGCTAGATATAGTAATTTCAGGAGTGTTGTTTTTCCAGCACCAGACGGGCCTACCAGAAAATGAAAGGATCCTTTTTCGAGAGAAAAGGAAACGTCTTGAAGGATTTCAGCCCCCATGCCGTATCGCATGCCTACATTCTCAAAAGTGATCATTCACATCAGCCTTGTTCATCATTATGTGTACCATTGCACAAGGGACATTGTGCGTCCATAGTTTGCAAATACTGATGTGAAAATAAGCGCATGCTTGTGTTTTTCAGCAGATTTCCTATAGAGTTCGCTTGAAGACAGTTTCTTAACTAAATCAGGCTAACTTTAGGCCCAAACATGCAGCTTTTCTGGAATTTGTGCACGCTATGATCCTTGTTTGTCCAACTTGTGAATCAAAATTTAATGTTCCTGACGGTGCAATACCGCCTGAAGGACGCAGGGTCCGTTGTGCACAGTGTAAAAATAGCTGGCATGCGACCAAGGCTAATGAGTTAAAACCTGCTGCCCCCAAACGCACTGCCGTTCGCCCTGCAATGCAGCAGCATGAACCTCCTGTTGTTGATGCCGGAGCGGCTGCAAAAGCGGCGGCTATAAGGCGCGCCGTAGTGGAAGAAGAAGTACCTCCTGCGCCTGCAGTAGAGGATGATCTTTACGATGAAGGTGTTGCAGTAAATATTCCGGACGATGGTGATGACGTTAACATTCAAGATGATTTCGGTGAGCAGGACACCAGCATTTCTGAGGATTATCCGGAAGATATAGAAGATGACGATTTTGAGAGTGATTATCTTGAAGATGATGAAGACGATATTCTTGCGCGCCGCCGCGGTGATTTGCGTCGTGATGCAGAAAGAAAATCATCCGCGCGCAAGCGAAAGCTCTTAACTGCAGGGTGGTCTTTGTTGCTAATTTTCTGGCTAACAGTTTTGCTCGTACCAATTTTCATGAAAGACACACTGACAAGCGCGTTTCCCGCTAGCACTCAACTGTATGAGTTTTTCTCTGGCGCTGATTATGCGGACCGATTTCGGCCTGAAGAAGGTGAAACTTTAACGCCGCCAATTACTGAGACAGAGGTTTATGTTACCGCCAAATTGCACGGTGATCGTACACGTGTTGAGACGGTTGACGGCAAACAGCAATTGGTTATTCGAGGCTTTGTAGAAAACACGGGAAACAGGGCCGCTAATGTACCTTTGGTAGAAATTAGTGTTAAAGATAGACGCGGTACAGTTATCGAGCAATGGAACTATGCGCCGCAAGGCCTTGTGCTAAGGCGTCGGTCCAAACTTGAGTTTGAAACAATGCTGTACCCAATTCCTTCTGGTGCAAATGTGGTAGAGGTACGTTCTCTCGAAGGGACACGTTCTACCAATGAAGCTGAATCAAAATTATGAACCCATTTTTTGATTGGAATAAGGCAGGTGATGCACACCATGGTATTGAGCCTGTGTTTACTGCCGACGAAATTGTTGCCAAGGTTGATGACCTTGCGGGTCGTCTTACGCGTTGGTTTGATGAAGAACCTGTGGCTCAGGTTTTAATGAACGGCGCTATGATGTTTGCAGCTGATTTGTCCCGTGCCATGTCTGTGCGTGGATGTGTGATGGAGATGGACTTTATACAGGTTGAAAAAAACCGGGCAACAAAGGAAGCTAACTTCACAGCTGCTTCAAATTTGCCAGTTAAAGGCCGGGATGTTTTGTTAATTGACGACATATATGATGATGGTGGCACGCTCTCTTTTGCTCACGAGCATTATATGTCACTAGGTGCTCAATCGGTTACGAGTGTTGTATTGCTTGACAAAAGTGATGGTCGCAACACTAATATGAAACCGGATTTTGTGGGTTTTAAGTGCCCTGATATTTTTGTAATCGGTTACGGAATGGACATAGCGTATCGATATCGTGAGCTGCCCTTTATTGGGAAAATGGGCCGCGCTTAATATAGGTATCTTTCCATAATCGTCGGCTCGGGGGAGTCTTGATGGGGGGAGAAGAAGTTGTGGCAAAAGTATTGCTTGCAGAAGACGATGATTCTGTGCGCGAGTTTGTTTCGCGCGTGTTGGTTTTGCATGGCCATAGTGTCATAGAAGCCACCGACGGCGCCAAAGCTGTTGAGTTAATGAACACACATCACTTCGATTTGCTTATTACTGATATTGTGATGCCGATTATGGATGGTATTTCACTGGCATTGAAGGTGCGCTCTGAGCGACCGCATGTGCCTATTGTGTTGATGACAGGTTATGCGAACGAAAGTCAGCGTGCGCATAACTTATCTGTTTTAATTGAAGAATTACTCGCGAAACCATTCAATAAAGATCAATTGGTTGCTGCAGTGAACAAGGCCTTATCATCTGAAGCAAAAGTAAAGAAAGGCGCTAAATAAGCGCCCTTCTGATCAAAATAAAAGCGCCTAGCTTTTCAGCCAATCCGGTACACTGTCTAACCCAATGAGATCGTTAAGTGTTTGACGTTTGCGCACAACAGCATACTTGTCACCATTAACCAGAACTTCAGGTACGAGCTCACGGCTGTTATAAGTGAATGACATGACCGCTGCATATGCGCCAGCTGACTTGAATGCCACTAGGTCTCCTGGCACAAGCGGTGATGTTTCACGGTTTTTTGCGAAGGTGTCGCCGCTTTCACAAACAGGCCCTACAAAATCGGCTGTTATTTTTGCTGCGTTATCAGGTTCCTTGACAGGTACGATTGTATGGAAAGCATCGTACATAGCTGGTCGAATCAGGTCATTCATTGCAGCATCCAGAATGTAGAATCTGCGATTCTCACCTTTCTTGTCGTATAGTAATTCACTGACTAGTACACCAGCGTTACCAGCGATAAGCCTGCCGGGCTCCATTATTATGGAGCATTCCAAATCGGCCAGTACTTCCTTGATCATGGCGCCGTAAGCAATTGGACTAGGCGGTGATTCTGCTTCAGGGTCGTATGGGATGCCGAGACCGCCACCTAGATCAATATGGCGAATATCGTGCCCATTTGCGCGTAGGTTTTTGACCAGACCAACTACTTTTTCAAAGGCAGTGCGAAACGGGGTGAGGTCAGTTAACTGTGACCCTATGTGCACATCAACGCCGGTCGCGGACACGTGTGATAGTGCCGCGATACGTTCATAAATTTCATCGGTTCGTGCCCACGGAATACCAAACTTGTTTTCTGACTTTCCAGTGGAAATCTTATGATGTGTTTTTGCGTCTACATCAGGGTTGACCCTAACGGAAACTGGCGCAATTACATCCATTTCCTGTGCTACAGCGTTTAAAGCTTCCAGTTCTACTTCGCTTTCGACATTAAACTGTTTTATGCCAGCGGTGATCGCTGCCCGCATTTCATAAGGCTTCTTACCTACACCTGAAAATACGATCTTTTCAGCCGGAATGCCTGCTCTGAGTGCGCGCTCTAACTCTCCTGCGCTAACAACATCTGCGCCAGCGCCTTGCTGAGCCAAGGTTGCTAGAACGGCTTGATTGCTGTTGGCTTTAACTGCAAAGCATATCAACGTGTCAAGGCCACTAAAAGCTTCAGAAAATACAGTATAATGCCGCACAAGTGTGGCAGTGGAATAAACATAAACGGGTGTGCCAACAGCGCTTGCAATATCCTGCAGCGCTACATCTTCGGCATACATCTGACCGTTCTTATAACTAAAATGATCCATTGGGCGATATGCCTTTTATCGTGCAATAAAGTTGGAAGTTGATGTGGTTGAAGAAGGTGGTTTCACATCACCTTTAACGCCGCACGCTGAAACACTCCAGGCCATTGTTGCGGCAATAATTGCTTTAATTATAAATTTCATGAAAGCACCTTTCTTGCATCTTTAATTGCTCTTTGCACATTATCAGGCGCAGTACCACCATAAGATACACGGCTGGCAATAGATGCTTCAACAGACAGCACATCAAAGACATCCGCTGTGATGCGTGGCTCGATTGCTTGCATTGCGGTCAATGGCACATCAGTTAACGCCAAACCTTGTTCTTCGGCGGTTTTAACAATAGCGCCTGTAACGTGATGTGCGTCGCGAAATGGCAGGTTAAGTACACGAACAAGCCAATCGGCCAGGTCTGTTGCAGTGGAATATCCTTCACCGGCAGCGCTTTTCATCTTTTCTAAATTCGGCTTGAAATCAGCCAGCATGCCGGTCATGGCAACAAGGCATAACTCAAAATCGTCAACGGCTTGAAACACAGGTTCTTTATCTTCCTGCATGTCCTTGGAGTAAGCAAGGGGCAAGCCTTTCATAACAATCAACAAGCCATTTTGTGCACCGACGATGCGCCCGACCTTCGCACGCACTAACTCGGCTGCATCAGGGTTGCGCTTCTGCGGCATGATAGATGAGCCAGTTGAAAAGCTGTCTGACAATTCAAGAAAATTGAAGGCTGATGTGGCCCACAACACAATTTCATCGGCGAGACGTGACAAGTGCATCGCACCAATCGAAAGTACAGACAGAAATTCGATAGCGAAATCTCTTGCAGATACAGCGTCGAGCGAGTTTGCCATCGGTTCTTCGAACCCTAGCGCGTCAGCTGTAGCGTGTCTATCCAATGGAAAACTGGTGCCCGCAAGGGCCGCAGCGCCGAGGGGGCTTGTATTAAGGCGCTTGCGGCAATCTTGCAAACGCGCGCGGTCACGCGCAAACATTTCAAAATATGCCATTAAATGGTGACCAAGTGTTACTGGTTGGGCCGTTTGCAAATGCGTGAAGCCGGGCATTGGTGCCGCTGCATACTTTTCAGCTTGATCCAATAGCGCAGTTGCAAGCCCAATATATAATTTATCAAGTTGATCTATGGCACCTCTTGTCCAGAGGCGAAAGTCAGTTGCTACCTGATCATTTCTCGATCTGCCAGTATGTAAGCGAGCACCAGCATCACCGACTAATTCACGCAACCGCGCCTCAATATGCATATGGATATCTTCAAGAGCAGGATCAAAATGCATTTTGCCTGCTGCAATTTCAGTCTGGATTTGGTCTAATCCGGTGTGAATTGCTGTATAATCTTCTGCGGAAATGATGCCTTGCTTAGCCAGCATGGACGCGTGTGCTTTTGAACCAGCAATATCTTCACGGTACATACGTTGGTCAAAATGAATGGATGCATTAATTTCGCGCATCACGGCAGATGGGCCAGCACCAAATCGTCCGCCCCAAATGCTTTGACCTTTTGATGTATCAGTTTGTTTGTTTATCGCGTTTTTTTGATGAGTCACTGGCTTGTCTTTCTGACGCTATTCTTTATGGTCTGCCACGCTTATAGGTGGCTATGGTTGGGTTTTCAATCCATTCACACGGTGTATTGAGATAAGGGTGATTTAATGTCTAAGACAATGTTGAGTGTTATTGCTTTAGTTGCGCTGCTCGCGGGTGCGGGATTAATGTTGTTTGAGCAGCCAGCGCCGGAAGGTGGTATCACACCGTTTTTGAAGGGTGAAATGGCACAGCTGACAATACCTGAGGCGCCGCAAACGCTCTCAGATCATATTATTATGAGCGAAAATGGTGACCCCAAGAAATTATCTCAGATGGCCGGCAAAGCTATGTTGATTAACCTTTGGGCACCGTGGTGTGCGCCTTGCCGCGCGGAAATGAAAGAGCTGGCTAATCTTCAAAAAGAGCTCGGCGATGACGCGTTTGAAGTTGTTGCTATTAATGTGGATCGTGGTGGTATTCCACAAGCGCGAGAAACACTTGAGGAATGGGGCGTTGAAGGACTGCCACTTTATGCCGAGCCAACAATGAAAATCGCATTTGACCTTGCCGAAGGTGCACTGCCAACCAGTTTTGTTGTTGATAAAGCTGGTAATGTGCAAGCCCTGTTTTTAGGCCCGCTAGCGTGGGACAAGCCAGAAGCGCTTGAATTGTTTGAAGCCCTGAAAAACGGTGACATCTAATAGTCTTGAGCGCTATCCCACCATTGTTTGAGCATCATACTTAGCCGATATGAGAGAGGTCGTCAGGGTATTCGGCGGCTTCTATCTCGGCTGTTTCGGTTAATGCGTCTGTAATCCATTCTTTCATGTAAGTATGATCTAGCATGGCGGACACATAGCGTTTTGCATTATCATTGATGTTGAAGCCATATGTATTAAACCGCATGACAACGGGTGCAAACATCATGTCAGCAGCGGAAAAGGTACCAAACAAAAATGGTCCTTTATCGCCGCGCTCAATTTGTGCCTGATCCCACAAGGCTTCAATGCGCCTAATGTCGCGCTCAACGGCATCACTGAGTGACAGGTTTTGCCATTTTCTGCGTATATTCATCGATGCATGTGTGCGCAGAGCCATAAACCCACTGTGCATTTCTGCTGTCATACTGCGCGCAAGAGCATATGCTGCATTTTCTTCAGGCCACCAGAGCTTGTCAGGTGCAATACGCGCACAATAATCAATGATAGCAAGACTATCCCAAACGCTAATATCATTGTGCTGAAGAGCCGGAACCAAGCCTGCCGGTGTGTGTGTGGTGAGTTCAACTTTGGATGACGGTGTGTAGAGGTTGAATTTGATTTCTTCAAAATCGATGCCCGTGTGCTTGAGAGCAAGCCATGCGCGCATTGACCATGTGGAATAATTTTTATTACCGATAAAAAGCTTTAGGTTTGACATGTCTCACTCCTGTGCGTTGAAGGCTAGATAGCTATCACTGGCACAGGTTATGAACAAATCAGAAATACTGGTGCATCACGCTAATATTTCCCGTTTGAACGTAGGGCATTAGCGATGTTACATCTTGAAATTGAGGTAGTTACTTAATCAACGTGTCGGTACAGGGATATCTCCCCCGTAATCATAAAATCCACGACCAGTTTTGCGGCCAAGCCATCCAGCTTCAACATATTTAACCAGCAACGGGCAAGGGCGGTATTTGCTGTCAGCAAGGCCATCATACAGTACCTGCATGATCGACAGGCAGGTATCAAGACCGATGAAATCGGCAAGTGTGAGCGGTCCCATTGGATGATTGGCACCCAGCATCATAGCATTATCTATCGCGTCAACACTGCCGACACCCTCGTATAATGTGTATATGCCTTCGTTGATCATTGGCATCAAAATGCGGTTTACGATGAAGGCAGGGAAATCTTCAGATACCGCGGTGGTTTTATCCAGTTTTGCAGTGAAGGCCGCAAATTTCTCGAACGTTTCATCTGATGTTGCAATACCGGGAATAAGTTCCACTAATTTCATGATAGGGACCGGGTTCATGAAGTGAACGCCCATGAAGCGGTCAGGCCGGTCTGTGCTCGCGGCGAGGCGTGTAATTGATATGGAGGATGTGTTGGACGCAATAAGTGCGTTTGCTTTCAAGTGGGGACACAGGTCTTTGAATATTGCGGTTTTAATGCTTTCGTTTTCAACCGCAGCTTCAATGACCAGGTCACTTGCGGTGTGTGCTGACAAGTTGTCGCTAAGGGAAATGCGCGAAAGTGCAGCTGACAGTTCAGCATCTGTTATTTTTCCCTTACTTGCCTGCCGCTCCATATTTCCTTTTATAACCGAGAGCCCTTTTTCGGCCTGCTCCATTGATACATCGGTTAAAATAACGCTTAGACCGGCTAGCGCACAAACATGTGCTATGCCGTTACCCATCTGACCTGCGCCGATAATGCCTATTGTATCAACCATATCTCGTTCTCTTGTGTTTGCTGATAATCAGCAATTTTAAACTGTGTTAGTATATATAAAAAGGGCGCCAAATGAAGGCGCCCTATTGTTTGTTATTTAAAGCGCTTTTTCAAGTGCTGGTACAGCTTCAAACAGGTCTGCGACCAAGCCATAATCAGCTACCTGGAAGATAGGTGCTTCTTCATCTTTGTTGATGGCAACAATGATTTTACTGTCTTTCATGCCGGCTAGGTGTTGAATTGCACCCGAGATGCCAACAGCAATATAAAGTTCAGGGGCAACAATTTTACCAGTTTGCCCGACTTGATAATCATTAGGTACAAAGCCTGCGTCTACAGCGGCACGTGATGCACCGACCGCAGCGCCGAGTTTGTCTGCTACCGCTTCAATAATACTGAAGTTTTCGCCAGACCCCATACCGCGCCCACCAGAAATGATGATTTTCGCAGATGTAAGCTCTGGACGGTCAGATTTTGAAAGCTCTGCACCAACATACTCAGATATGCCAACTTTATCGGCTGCGCTGATCGCTTCAACTACACCGGTACCGCCTGCTGCTGCTTTGTCAAATGCGGTGCCGCGCACAGTAATGACCTTTTTGGCATCGCTTGATTGCACAGTTGCAATGGCGTTCCCTGCATAAATGGGGCGCTTGAAAGTGTCAGTGCTTACGACTTCAACAATATCCGAGATTTGCGCGACATCAAGTGCAGCAGCAACACGCGGCATAAAGTTTTTACCAGTTGTTGTTGCCGGCGCGATGATGGCATCGTAGCTGTCAGCGATCGACAAGACGACAGCGGCGAGCTCTTCGGCAAGTGGGTGAGCATATGCGGCATCATCGGCGACTAGAACCTTGGTTACACCCTCAATGCTTGCTGCTGCTTGTGCTGCGGCATCGCAGTCAGCACCAGCAACAAGGCCGTGTACATCGCCGAATGCTTTAGCAGCTGTAATTGCGGCAAGCGTGGCGTCTTTAACTGAAGCGTTATCATGTTCAATAATTACGAGAGCAGTCATTAGATAACTCCCTTTTCTTTAAGTTTGGAAACCAGTTCCTCGACACTTTCTACTTTGATGCCCGCTTCGCGTTTTGGTGGTTCTTCAACTTTAAGTACAGTTACGCGGGGTGCCATATCAACGCCGTAGTCCGCAGGGGTTTTCTCATCAATGGGCTTACGTTTTGCCTTCATAATATTTGGAAGAGAGGCATAGCGTGGTTCATTAAGGCGCAGATCAGAAGTAACAATAGCAGGCATGTTTAGTTTAACAGTTTCAAGACCACCATCAATTTCACGAGTGACATTTACTGTATCGTCACCCATAGCAACTTCTGATGCAAACGTTCCTTGCGGCCAACCAAGTAGTTGCGCAAGCATTTGACCCGTTTGGTTGTTATCACCATCGATTGCCTGTTTGCCCAGAAAGACAAGGTTGGGGTTTTCTTCTGCAACGATCGCCTTGAGAATTTTTGCAATTGCAAGTGGTTCAGCTTCACCGTCATGCTCAACAAGGATACCGCGATCAGCTCCCATTGCAAGACCTGTCCGGATTGTTTCCTGAGCCGCTTTGGGGCCAATGGATACAACAATAATTTCTTCTGCCTTGCCAGCTTCCTTGAGGCGAATTGCTTCTTCAATAGCAATTTCATCAAAAGGGTTCATCGACATTTTGACATTGGCGAGCTCTACGCCTGTATTGTCTGATTTAACGCGAACTTTCACGTTGTAATCAACTACCCGCTTGACGGGCACCATGATTTTCATGGGTTTTCTCTCCCGAGTTATTGTTAGAGTTTTGCTCTAAGAACCTGGTCATGTGAGCTAACGACACTATGACGTTAACCCTTGAATTCGTATGATGCCAGCGTTACCGGATCGGTCATGCTGAGTCAATCCAGACCCAGAAAATAGAGGCTTTACAGCCAACATTTACACTGACTTTATCGGTTAGCACCAGGCACCCACAAGACATCGTCAACTCCGTCTTTGTTTAAATGCCGTGAAAGAACAAATAGGTGGTCTGACAGCCGGTTCAAATATTTTATTGCATTTGGATTTATCGGCTCCAGTTTGGCGGCTGTAATCGTATCGCGTTCAGCACGGCGCGCAACGGTGCGAGCCAAATGCAGATAAGCACTTTCTTTGCTGCCACCGGGTAGAATAAAGCTGGTAAGAGGCTCAAGGTGCGCATTCATGGCATCTATTTCGTTTTCAAGCCGTGTCACTTGAGACTCTGTTGCTCTCAAGGTCATCTCACCGGGAACAAAATCGTCACCGGGCGTTGCTAAATCTGCGCCAACATCAAATAAATCATTTTGAATACGGGAAAGCATGCTGTCGACCTCGCCGGTGGTTGTTAAACGCACAAGGCCAATGCAGGCATTGGTTTCATCGACCGAACCGTATGCCGCGACACGCGGTGCATCTTTATCGAGTCGTTTGCCATCAGCAAGCGATGTTTGGCCTTTGTCGCCGCCCCGTGTGTATATTTTAGTTAGCTTTACCATTTAAAATGATGCCATTTATGCAGCTGCTGCAAGAACAAGTAGTACAAGTGTTAGGGCTTGAAGGCCAACACGCGCTTGCATGAGTTTGTTGCCGTATTTTTTATTGAAATCGCCGCCTTTTGCCATGCCAATTGCACCGGTGAACATCACCGCAAGTGTGGCAAATGCGGAAATTAAGGCTAGAATAAATAATGCGTTCATGTTGAGACTCTCTTGAATCATGATTTTGCCTTACTATACTGCTCAAATGATTGTCGGCAATGATTAAGCCCCTGTTAAGCAAAAGCGCGACAAGGTGCCTCACCACTTAACTAATGAAAATGTGTGTTTAGGCATTATCAAGTTCACTGCTTTATGCGCGGCATGGTTTGGAGAAGATAAGAAATGTTACGATATTTATTGGTTTTTACTTTTCTTAGTTTCAGCGTGATGCCTGCATCTGCGCAAGGTAAGGCGATCTATGCCGATGGTGTTTTGATGGCGACGCTTCAGGATGCCTTTGATGCAGTAAAGCCAGGCGGTACAATTCGCATTGAGCCAGGTATCTACAAAGAGGGTGGTGAGCTGAAAAAGGGCCATGACGGTGTGCTTATCATTGGTGCACCGGGCGTTGTTTTTGATGGAGTAGCCGTTAAGGGCAAGGCGGCTTTTGTCATTCAATCTGATAATGTAACCATAGAAAGTATTGCTTGTAAGAATATTCGGGTGCGTAGCAAAAACGGTGCCTGCGTTAGGATGGAAAGTGCTAACCTAACTCTCAAGGATGTTGATTTTTCCCATAGTGAAAATGGAATTCTCACTTGGAACAAAGTTAATAAACTTTTGATTGAGGACAGTATCTTTGAATATAATGGTAAAGGTGGGCAGGCGCATGGTATGTATATTACCGGCGGTAAACAACTGATTGTACGTAGATCTCGTATATTAAATTCCAAAAATAATGGCCACGGCATAAAATCGAGAGCGGAAATTACTCTTGTTGAAAATACAGTCGTAGCCTCTTTAGAGGGCGATGACAGTTATCTGATTGATGCACCAGACGGTGGTGAGGTAATTGTCCGAAATTCATTACTTGTAGAAGGTGCTAACACTGTTAATTGGCATCTGTTAACATTTGGCCCTGAGAGCAGAAAGTATCCTGAAAATTCTTTTAAGTTAGAGAAAAACGTCATCATTTCTGACCGCGAAGGTGGTTCGACGCTCTTCAATATAGGTGAAGGCATGCCAACACCACAAGCGCGCGGGAATGTTGTTGTTGGCCGTATAACCTATGACTGGTCAGATAATAATTTCTTTTTTGATGAGCGAGCTGATTTGAATTGGCCTGCTGCACCGGCTTTGCCAGAGATAGACCTGTCCCAGAAGTAATTAAACGCCCGGCTTTGCTAGGCTATTAGTTAAAACCCGATACTTTTTAAGTATTCCTGCGCAGTAATTCCTGCGGCGCGGTCATCCCGTATGCTTGGTGCACCTATCCGCTTTGCTAGGCGTTCGCCTTTGTCATCAAGCAGTAGTGAATGGTGATGATAGATGGGAGCGGGCAACTCAAGCAGTTTTTGCAACACCACATGAATGTGTGTGGTATGCAATAGGTCATCCCCGCGTATAATGTGACTGACTTTTTGCAAGGCATCATCAACAACGACAGAAAGATGGTAACTTGTTGGCACATCTTTGCGGGCAAGCACAATATCACCCAATATGTCTGGCGATGCAGATGTGTAATTGTATATCTCGTCATGCCATCCGATTGGCTCTTGGATATAAGATAATGCTCGTTTCAAGTTAAGTCTTATTGCATAGGGCCTGCCAGCGCTAATCTTGGCCTTAATCTCGCTGTTAGGCAGTTTTTTGCATGTGCCAGGATAAACTGGCCCATCCATACTGTGTGGTGCCGATTGTGCTGCTTTCAGCTCTCGCTGAATATCTTTTCGCGTACAGAAGCAAGGGTAAAGAAGGCCAAGGTTTTCCAGTTGATCCAAGGCGTTTTTATAATCGCCGTAATGCTCCGACTGAATGCGCACAGGCTCAGGCCAGGTTAGGCCGAGCCAGGATAAGTCTTCATATATTGCATTTACGAACGCTGATTTGCAACGGGTTTGGTCAATATCTTCAATGCGCAACAAAAAGGTACCATTTTCCTTTTGAGCGCGCCGATAAGCTGTCATCGCGGCAAAGGCATGCCCCTTGTGAAGGAAGCCTGTTGGGCTTGGGGCAAATCTGGTTACAAAATGACCTGCAGTGTTTTTTTCTGTGACCATTGTAAAACCCTATAGCGTCAACTGCTGCAAAGAAAGGTGCATTTTGATTGCTAGAATGCGTCCAAACATAACCGTTTGAGTATGATAACGCCTTATATACATACAATATAAGGTCTTGTCATACGCATGTAACACTGTATCTTGATTTTGAACATGTCGGAAGAGCCCTTATGGGATGAAAGTGACCGACGATAGTTGTCGGTGCATCTTCCAGTGATCAGGGGAGATCATAATGGGTGTTGCCTTTGCGCCCCACATGCATGCGTCATCGCCGGAAACATGTCCGGCTCTTGTGCTTAATGCTGATTATCGGCCTCTTAGTTATTATCCGTTAAGTATCTGGAATTGGCAGACAGCGTTGAAAGCGGTTTTTTTAGAGCGAGTGAACATTGTCTCTGAATACGACACATGTGTTCATTCTCCCTCACTCGCGATGAACTTGCCTAGTGTAATAGCACTCAAGGATTACATCAGGCAGCCTGAATACCCGGCCTTTACAAGGTTTAACCTATTTTTGCGAGACCAATTTACGTGTCAGTACTGTGGCTCTACTGATGACTTGACGTTTGATCATGTTATTCCGCGCAGTCAGGGTGGTCGGACAAGCTGGACTAATATTACAGCTGCTTGTTCACCGTGTAATTTGCGCAAAGGTGGCCGCACACCGAAAGAATCCAGCATGTATCCAAGGCGCAAGCCAATGCGCCCGACGACTCATGAATTAAATGCTAACGGGCGCCAGTTTCCGCCAAACTATCTGCACGAAAGCTGGCGTGATTATTTGTATTGGGATATCGAACTTGAAAGCTAAATTTATAATATCTGTGATGCTGGCATTATTTTCTTATAATGCCTCGGCTCAATCTTGCTCCGGCGCTTCAATTGCGCTTGATCACATTATATGGGCTGTGCCCGACCTTGAGGTGGGTGTCCAGGACTTCCGTGAACGCACAGGCATTGACCCTGTGTATGGCGGCGAACACACGAACGGTGTTACCGCTAATTACCTCGCATCTTTGGGACCATGCCTATATATGGAAATTGTTGGGCCAAAAGCAGGTGCAAACCTTGCCGACCTTGGTGACCGTGCTGGTGGTTACGCTGAGCCCAATATTGCAGGTTTTGCTTTCCGCTATAATCTAGGTGAGACCAGTGAAACGGCAATGAAAGTGCTTGGTATTAACCTTGGACCGATTAATGAAGGTGGCCGTATCAAACCTGATGGGTCTGCTCTTGCATGGCGCACAGCAGGTCTTGTTGATCTTGACCTTGGACCTGGGAAATTTCAGTTCGTTATCAATTGGTTAAGCGAACCTCACCCCGCAACTACTTCGCCTGAAGGCGCTTCATTAGTGACTCTTACACTTGCTGGTGACGGTGTTAGAACCTTGAAGAAGATTGTTGAGGAAGAACGTTTGCCTATCGTATTGCAGCCTGCTGGCCGCAAAGGTGTATGGATGATGCTGAATACGCCAAAAGGGCGCGTCATTTTTAAATAAACAAGCTTTCTAAACGCGTTTAGAAAGCCAAATGGCGGCACGGCAACCTGCTTTGATGGTTGCCGATAATACAGGGTATCCAATAGCTTCTTCTGCACCGTGGGCTTCAGCTATCTTTTTATGTTCGACTTCTTCAGCCTGAAATTCGCGGATAACTTCTTCTAGTTCAGGGTCTTTGCCTTTTAACTTTTGGCGTTGCTCCTCATAGTGTTCGTCAATCACTTCTTCCACAGCTTGTGTACAGGCCATAGCAGCCTTTTCACCCATCAGCGCCGTGCCTGCACCCAGCGCAAAACCTGCTATATCCCAGAACGGCGCGAGCAAAGTGGGCCGCACGCGGCGTTCATTGACGATGGCATTAAAACGATCAAGGTGCGCTTTTTCCTGTTCATGCATGTGGCGTAACAGTCCGGCCTTCGGATGATTGTCACCGAGAACAGCCCGCTGGCCTGCATAAATACGTACGGCACCAAACTCTCCGGCATGGTCAACACGTACCATGCGCTCTGTATCTGCCTCTTGCGAGCGGTCACCAGGCAATGGTCTGGTGGGTTTTGTTTGATCAGACATGCGTAATCCTGACTGGCAATAAAGCTTATTTGCTGCTTCCACTAATGCGCTTAACGCAAAAAACGGTCATTACTGATGCAGCAATGAAATTATAACCTGCCATAGATATACCAAACAAGGACCATGCTATTTCGTCGCAGCGAATAAGCGGTGCGTCCATAATAGCGGCAAGCGCTGCGTTTACGTCATCGGTTACACTAACAAAGCTTGAACATGTTGTAAGCCCTTCCCACCAGCGTTGTTCAACGCCGACATGAAACCCTGCGATACCTGCGTCAACAGCGAAAGCGATGGCTAACAAGAGAAGTATAATTTTTTGAGGGATGCGGGGCGCTATCTGGTGAATAAGCGCAATTGCCATAATGACCATATAAGGGTAGCGCTGCCACCAGCACATTTCACAAGGGTGATACCCCGCAAGTTGAAATCCAAATGCAGTTCCCAGAATGGTTGCTGCAGCAACCCCTGCAAATAAAACAGGCTGGGCATTCGCTTTATTAATGATTGCTTTTAACATACCTCTATCCAATAAACTTCAGGACAATAAACCCTGCAATACCAAGCGCCATAAATGCGGTTAGCACAAGTCCTAAACGTTTTTCAATAAACTCACGAATTGGGTCGCCGAATTTCCATAGCAAGCCGGCAACAAGATAAAACCGTGCGCCGCGTGCCGGGATGGAGGTGAGCAAAAAGACAAATGGATTCATGCCAATGACACCGCTTGCGATCGTGACAACTTTGAAGGGAAGCGGTGTAAACCCGGCGACCAGAACAATAAGAATGCCATAATCAATATAATATCTTTGAAAGGCTGAAAATGCTTCTTCATACCCGTAAAAGTTAATAATAGGCTGTCCAACAACACCAAAGGCAAGTGCGCCAATGGCGTAACCTGCCATGCCGCCCAGAACAGAGGTGATGAGCGTGATTGTGGCCAGGCGAAAAGCCTTAAGGCGATTAGCCAAAATCATGGGGATAAGCATCAGGTCTATGGGCAAGGGAAAGAAGCTTGATTCTGCGAATGAGATGGCACCGAGCCATTTTTCAGACGAAGGGCGTTGTGCTTTCTCAATGGTCCAATCGTAAAGCTTTTGCAGCAACGAAGTTCTCCCATGGTAAAATAGATTAACTGATTAACAGATGCAGAGAGCGAGAACAAACATTGATACGGCGGCGTGTTGGGTCGTTGTTCTGTTATCGTTTTATCGCGGTGAGTTTACTGGCTTGACGGCGAGAAAAAGGCGTATATGATGCGCCGCCGTACTACCGGACAATCCTCAACAGGCCCCTGTGGCGGAATTGGTAGACGCGCGGGATTCAAAATCCCGTTCCCTTTGGGAGTGTCGGTTCGATTCCGACCGGGGGCACCATCTAATATTTTGACACAATAAATTAATCTGTTTTCACTAGCTGTATTTGTTCACCCGTGAATAGGGCAGTACGTGGATCTTTATATAATGTCTCATACAATATCGTTTATTAAACTACTAAGAGTTATTAATGTATGCTTTGTAGCTGTTTAAGGCATAGTACGATCACAGATAAAAGTAGCCAGTAGGTTGGGGGCGCATGATTGAAAAAATAATTGTCGGATGCTTGGAAACATGTGCTTTGCCCGAGCTTGGCATTGAGGATTTGCAGGTTCGTGTGGATACTGGGGCAAAAACATCTTCCCTGCATGTGGATAGCCTTAAAAAGATCACCAAGAATGGCAAGCCTTGGATACAATTTGATATCCACCCCGATATCTACGATGTTGCACATGTAATGAATGTTGAAGCGCCTCTCAGTGATATACGTCGTGTTAAATCATCTAATGGTGCGACCGAACAGCGTTACGTGATAACCACATTATTGCGTTTAGCAGAAGACGCATGGCCAATTGAAATATCACTGACGGATAGATCAGATATGAGTTATCTTATGCTTCTGGGTCGCGAGGGCATGAGTGATCGTCTACTAGTAGACCCATCCAGGACATTTATTCTGCAATCTAACAATTCGGACTAGCGCGCAGGGTTATTGTATATTCACCTGTCAGGCGGTGGAAATAATTGATGCACGAATAAAAGGTAAAACCTATGAAAATAGCCATGCTGGCACGGAACCATAATCTTTATTCGCACAAGAGGTTACAAGAAGCTGCCGAAGAGCGCGGGCATCAGTTGGATATGATCAACACGTTGCAATGCTATATTAACATTGCATCCCGAAGGCCTTCTATATTTTATCGAGGGGAGAAGTTGCCCGAGTATGATGCGGTTATTCCCCGGATTGGTGCGTCTATTACCTTTTACGGCCTTGCTGTGTTGCGGCAATTTGAAATGATGGGGGTTTTCCCTCTCAATGAAAGCGTAGCTATTGGCCGCTCCAGAGACAAATTACGGTCATTGCAGGTTCTTTCCCGCGAAGGTGTTGGTCTACCGGTCACGACCTTTGCTCATGACCCTAAGCAGACCGACGAAGTTATTGCGCAGGCCGGAGGGGCGCCGTTGGTAATCAAGCTACTTGAAGGAACGCAAGGTATTGGGGTGGTGCTTGCTGATACTGACCGTTCAGCAAAGTCAGTAGTTGAAGCATTTCGTGGCGCAAATGTTAATATCCTTGTGCAAGAGTTTATTAAAGAGGCTGGTGGTTCAGATATTCGTGTCCTGGTAGTTGGCGGCAAGGTTATGGCGGCTATGAAACGCACTGGTGCAGAAGGCGATTTCCGCTCAAATTTGCATCGTGGTGGAAGCGCCATGCAAATTAAAATTTCACCGGAAGAGCGATCAACCGCAATTCGTAGTGCCAAAGCAATGGGGCTTAATGTTTGTGGTGTGGATTTGCTCCGCTCTAATCATGGCCCTGTGGTAATGGAGGTTAATTCTTCCCCGGGTTTGGAAGGTATTGAAAAAGCAACAAATATTGATATCGCCGGTAAGATTATTGAACTCATAGAAAAGAAAGCAAAGCCGGGCAAAACTAAAACGATAGGAAAAGGTTAATGCCAAACCGAAGATCGTTTGAAATTGGCGGCATTAGTGTCGAGCCAGGCACGCGTAAGACAATAGACCTGCCCGTTAGCACATCTTCAGCAAATTATCCGGTTACGATGCCTGTCCATGTCATTCATGGTCGCCGCGATGGCCCCACAATGTTTGTCAGTGCTGCTATTCACGGTGATGAGATTATAGGTGTGGAAATTGTTCGCAGGCTTCTTCGCACTAAACATTTGAATAAACTGGCAGGTACCCTTCTTGCCGTTCCCATTGTTAATTCACTGGGGTTTATGAACCATTCACGGTATTTGCCTGATAGGCGAGACCTAAATCGCTGTTTTCCCGGTAGTGCAAAAGGTGCCTTAGCTTCGCGTCTGGCTAACTTGTTTATGAATGAAATTGTCAGGAAATCCAGTGTTGGCATAGATATGCATTCAGCGGCCATTCATCGTACTAACCTGCCACAAATCAGAGTTTCGCCGTCCAAGCCTGAAACCATGGAGCTGGCAAAATTATTTGGTGCACCTGTTATATTGACCTCCAAGACAAGAGAGGGTTCGCTCAGGTATTCAGCACATGAAGAAGGGGTGGACATTCTGTTGTATGAAGCAGGAGAAGGTTTGCGATTTGATGAATTTGCGGTGCGTGCTGGCGTTAGTGGTATTTTGCGCGTGATGCACAAGATGCAGATGATTGCGTCTAGAGGTGTCCCTGCATTGAAAACGCAGTCGATCATGTCAAAAAAGAGCTATTGGCTGCGCGCTCCTGAGGGTGGGCTCTTGAGAACCTATCGTACTATAGGGGAAGAAGTTGATTCCGGTGATGTAATTGGCGCAATTTCTGATCCATTTGGACAAATGGAAACGGAAGTTATTGCAAGTGATGGCGGGTTAATCATTGGTCGGGCTAACTTGCCTGTTGTTAATGAGGGCGATGCAATCTTCCATATTGCCAAGCATACACAAAACACAACAGCAGAAGACAATATCGAGAGCCTTATGGGTCAACTAGATGCAGAACCTTTATTTGATGAAGATGAAATTATCTGAACATGTAAAAGGCATTGGTACAATAATGACCTCTTGTGGGTGTTCGTTTTTAATAGGCCACCATCCTTGCTATTTATCTCCCATGTTAATTAGAATGTAGATGATGAAATCTGTGAGGTGCACATGATGACAGAAACCCTGGCTAGCTTTTTTGGTGATGATCCAGATGTACTTGCAGACCTGAGCATCCTTTCCACTCAAAGTACGTACCTGGCTGGATCAATGATTGTTGCCGAAGGTGATACTGATGATAGTGTTTTTTTTATCCTGACAGGCGAGGCGCGTGCCTTGCGTTACTCTGTTTCAGGTGTGGAGGTGTTCATTGACAGCTTCACTTCTGGTGATTTGATTGGGGAAATGGCTGTGCTTGGGGACGGTATGCGAACTGCTGATATATATGCGCTTACTGACGTTAGGCTTATGGTGTTTTCTGGCCCCACCTTTATTGGTTTGATGGAAAAGCACGGGAAGATCGGGTTGAGGGTCAGCAGGCTTCTTGCCGCGCGCATTCAGCAAACAACACGGCGCATGTTTGAGCAATCAACGCTGTCATCAAAAGGGCGGGTTTATGCAGAGTTAATGCGGTTAGCTCAGCCGCAAAGTGAGGCCGAGGTGCTGAAAATTACAGACGCCCCGTCTATCAGCGATATTGCTAAGAAACTTGGTGTTGCCCGTGAAACTGTGTCGCGAACAGTGAACGGTTTGAAAGATGATGCGATCCTTGAAAAGCGTGGAACAGATATATTTATCACCAATCCGCAAGTTCTTGTTCAAAGGCTTGGTCAGGACTGATTTCTTGCCGGTTTTATTCTGCGCAAACTAAATAAGGTCATTGGCCCGGTGTTTTTACCAAATACGGGCTCAGGCATAGGTTCGCAGCGAAATTCATGTTGATTGTTGAGCACGAGTGCACAGGCAAATGGTTCGCTCACAAAAATTGAGCCTGGTGCAGTAACGGGTTCGATCCGGGCTGCGACAGTAACCTCGCGGCCGAAAATGCCGGATTTGTGCAGAAATGGGTCTTCCAATGAATGCACTGGCCCGTAATGACCACCAATTCTAAGCGCTAATTCTTCAGGTAAACCTGCGCTTGAAAGGTTGATTGATCGGAAGCTGGTTTGAAGGTCTGTCGCCGTTTTTGCTGCAGCGGCTACGCTGTTAAACACAATGAACAAACCATCACCCCATGTGTTGATATGCTCTGCTTGTGCGGCGTGGCACTGCTCAGCAAGAGGTCTTAATATTTGGCTTACAAACAATGGTATTTCTTGCTCTGACAGATTACCAAACCCGCTTACGTCGGCAAACAGCATGGCTTTCAAGCTACGTGTATCGTTGTTTTTAGTTAAGCTATTGCTTCGGGTATTACGCGTAAACGGAAAAGGGATGACGTGTTGTTGCTGGCCTGTTTTTTGCCAAAGTTGGGCGTCTCTTGCTGTGCCGGCAGTGGCTTGAGTTAAATCATTGTCCCAGACAAGAAGTTGTTCTGCATTGGTAGCTAACCGGTTTGCGTGCAAAACCGCTAAGCCCATGGCCGTTTCACTTGCGAATGTAGTGGTGAGACTATCGCACACTGTCTCATCTTGCGAAACATAACGAATGCTTGCAGCGCGGTGTATACAGGCGTCAAAGCGTGTCTGCCAGCCGCTCCCAAACGGCGTTAATGATAGTCTACTGAAAAGCTGGTCTGGACAGGGTTGAACAACATTTAGTTCAACGCCTTTTTCAAGCAAGCGTTCGGCAATGATAATGTCTGATCCAGCGGCAAGTGCACCGTATGCAACGCCGTAATTATCTGTTTCCAGAAAATCATCTATCGCTTTTTCAAGGCCGTAGATTGCACTGTTGTCGAGCGAGTTTTTTCCTTCTTTAAGGCCGAATAAGTGACCCGCATAATGCAGAGACTTGGGTGGCCGGAATTGGGCAAGCCATTCATTCGGTTGGTCGAGTGCAGCAAGCAGCATTTCGAACTGTTTTATTGTGCTGGCGTGTGCATCGTAATTGTGCGGGTCAAGCGGAATAGCATCAGCAAACATGTGCTCTGCGCGGTGATGGTCGCCCAAAATCAACCAAGCTTCGGCCAATGTTGCCATGTGGTAGTAGGCATCAGCGCCAGGTTTTGGTGAGCTCCTATTGAGTAGGGTTTGGATGCTGCGTGCAATCTTCTGCGCTTGCTCGATGTGTCCTGCAACTAAATAGAGTGCGGCTGTGTTGATACCACTGAAAGTGCCATTGAATTTTGTGTGTGCCGCCTCGTATTTTTCTGCCGCTTGCAGGGCCAGGCGCTGGCGCTCAACTCCGTCATGTTCCAGCGCGCGAGCTTTTAGAATGCGCCCACCCAGCGCCATGACATCCTCGCTGGACTGGTCAGTGTCTAGGCCATGCCTTAGATATTCCTTCTCCGCTTGTTCAAGAGCACCAGAGCGGAGAAGGGTAAGGATGTGATCATGTTGTGAATTCATGTTAAATAAAATTGCTAGTTATTATTTTAATATAAGAGTTGAGAAACATGAAGAGTATGTAATTTTATGCGGCATCTGATGTTAAATTACCAAACATAAAGGTCAAACCTTAGGCTATGGGTTTCCAATTTTCGGATCAATAATGATTTTAGTTTCTTGCAAAACGAGTTCATCATTTTCAGGATTATGGAAGGATTGGAATACTGACATATTGATGTCGAATTGATATTTTTCTTCATCATTATGCTTTGGGTCAGGTGCCTCTTTCACATTAATTCCATATGAAAAGATTCCATTATCGGGGTCGTTGGATTTATAGCTTTCCCACACACTTTCTATGATATCTACAGGATCGAAACATTTTGGGTCTGGATCATATTGGCCAAGGGGGTGTTTCTTTGGAACCATTGGAGGTATTAGCTTTGGTGGTATCTGTTCGTCTTTTTCTGTTCGAAAATACCAATTATATACTGACGTAGTATAGATGATATAGGTTGGTTCTTTAATTGAGATACTGAAAACTGACCCACCATTTACTGAACGAGTTATTTTTGCTTTTGTCTTATCCATCGCATCTTCATAGTCATGAATTAGGTCCTTCCCTACAGTCCCTGTAGGGGTGCGGTGCCGAAATCGCCTGAGAATGTGTTTGCGAATTGCTGGCGTGAGGTCGTCATTGCTAGGGTTGACGTCGATTTCGAATTCGGTATCACCTCTGGACCATGTTACTGTTCCTATTTTAACCACGATTAATTTACAAGGCTGTTGACCATTTGGTATTGCGTCATCTTTGCATGCTTCTTCAGTATTTTCTTCTTCACTTACAGAGGGCTCTGCTGGCGTGTAGTTAAGGTCTTCATCATGAGAAGAAGGGGAAGGGGTTTGATGTGCCGGATTCCAGTTCTTATGGGTTGGCATTTTGACTCTCCTATGAGCATGTTGTTATAATATCTTGTGGATCAAACATGGGATTAGGGTGTGAAAAACCCATTATATTTAGCTCGGTAATAATCTTTGAAGCACGATCACGATCGTTGCCAGACTTGCCTGTTTGGATGAGTGCGTTTGCTAAAATATGTTTGTTGTATGGGGATAATGTTTGCCTAGAGGCACCTAATCTCTCGATAATGTTGTTCCATGCAGCGCATGACGCGCGAATCTCGTTTGCTGTGCTATGTAGATTTGCCTCAAGCATTGTGGAACGGGCCCAAATGTATGTGCCACCTTTGGTTGTGTGAAGATCTAACTGGTTTTCGTTTAACTTAGATAAAAGTGCGTCGAGTCTCAGGTTCGCGTTAGCATAATTACTTTTAAGATAATCGATTTTTGCATTAAAATATTCATACGGATAGCTTATGCGGGTTTTTACTTCGGCTAAGTTACTATAATTATTGCCCATTTTCTGAAGCAGTAGTTTGATTTTTTGCAGATCAGTGATGGCTTCCTCTAAGCGGCCTAAAGAAACATTGACATCAGCCATTGCTACGTAACTGAGCGCGCTGTATTTGAGCCATTCGCTGCTTATACAGTAGGTAGTTTTGCATAATGCAAGCTGCTGTTCCACTATGGAGTACATAGTATCGGTAACCATACGTATATCACGTTGGGCTGCTTGATGTTTACCTGTAATGAAATCAATCTGTGATGCTGCTAAACGAGCATTTAGGAGTTGAATGCTTGCCTCAAGGTTATCGGGTGCGTTTTCTTGAAGAGCGTCTAAATCATAAGGGTCTAATTCTAGTAAACTGCCATAACGAACAATTTCATTCGATCTAAATTCGCGAGCTTTTTGAAAATCCCCAAGAATTAAATATGTGTCAGCGATCCATGCGTCATAGTCTGAAAGGTCGTCTACAAGGCTAATTTTTTCAGCTTCATTGATGCCTTGCACCACAATCAAATTGTAGCTGAGCTGCCGAGCAGTGCGAGCTTTATCAAATGCCATTATGGCGGCATCTAGGTTTCTTTTTTGTCTGAGAAAAAGGGTGCCGAGTGTACTATTTGCATACGATAGTTCTAGGTAGGCGCGGGTTTGATTCGAATCCACCTCAACTAGTTTTTCCGCTAAGTGCTTATAGTCAAGAAATGCGACTTCTGCGTTACTGTAATCGGCGTTTTGCCAATATCTATACCCGACCCAAAATACACTTTGAGAATGTTCAAAGATACGTTGTGGGTTGTGAGGGTCTCGTGACAGCATATTTTTCGTTGCCATCGAGGCTCTTTCAAACATATTTTGTGCGTTGTCGTTCGCCCCCTGTAGGTTTTGGATCTCGCCCAGTAGGTGAAAGGCGCGCGCGCGGCGGCCCAGTGCATCATCTGGCATTTCATCGAGTGGTTGCGTATCATAATATTCGACCGCTTTTTCGCCGACAACGTCAAGCACGTCCAACCGTCCTACGGGCTCCAGCTTATCTCTGAGGTCGGTTAGCATAAACTCAATCAGTCCTTCGGCTTCACCGCGGTGGCGCTCGGCATCTTGCCGGGCGGTTACGGCTTCATAAGTGAGTGATGCCATGCCTACCATTGCCAGCACACTCGCTGCTGTGACCGCCATCACACGGCGCATTTTTCTTTGCAGATCGCGTTCGATCAGTGCATCAAGGCCTATGCCGAGTAGCCCCGCAATCAGTTTTAGTTTGCCGCGGCGTGGGCCGTCCCCCATCGCACGGAAATCGGCGGCCAATGGTTCTGCGGGTTTGGTTGTAAGCGCCCCCCCTTTACCCAGTTTGAACCGCAGTGCTGGCGGAAAACATTCTTCTTCAGGACGGTCTTGGTTTGATGCAAATGGTTCGCCAGATAGAATAACGGACAGAATACGCCGTTCACCGGTCAGTTTTTTAAACTCGATGATCTCACGGTTAACCCAGCGCGAGGCAGCGGCAACGGGCGAGCAGAGCACAATCATGAACTCTGACTGTGTCAGTGCTTTTTTAACTTCTGCCGTCAGATCTTCTGCAGCAGGTAATTCGTCGCGGTCCCGGAATATTTGCCCAACCTGATCGGGAATGATTGTGCCATCCAAAGCGGCTTTACCAACCAACCGTTTGGGCATGCGGTAGTTTTCGATGTCTTTCAATAATTTATCAGCTGCGGCTTTGTCCCTGTGGCTGTAGCTGATAAATGCCTTGTAGCGATAGCTTTCGGTCATATCACTTCCCCCTGAAGTACAACCTGAAGGCATCATTCCTCATGCAATAGCTGCATGGCAAGTTATTTTCGAATTCTAAGTAGCGGTATCGCCCGTTAGTATGACCTTTGCGGGGCACAGTTTGACCGTACTATGCAACATTCTGACGATTTGTGATTTGCGTCTCCTGATTATCAGCTATCTCTGAATATCAACCAAAGTGATAAGCAATAATGGTCGGGGAAATAACCATGCAGGATAATACAGAGCTAAAAACAACGCGTACCGTTGGTCGCAGTGGTGCTCTCATTCAGGCACTTGTTGTGCTTGCTTCGGTTCCTTTCGCTATATTTTTCATCACTTTCGTTGCGCAATCTCTAGGCATCAACAGCCCTGCTTTACCGCCTTTGGGTATCCTTATATCTGTGTTGATCGCCAATGTGTTTTTATGGCGCAGTGGTGGCCGATGGGCTGACTTGGGGTTGAAAAAACCCCAGAGTATAATGCGTTCGATCGGTATTGGTGTTCTTGGTATGATTGTTGGTTTTGTGTTGTTTGCAGCCATGATAGCCATAACTACCTCTTTTGGTTTGCCGCGCCCTGATGTATCTGTGCTGAGCAATCTTTTGAGTGGTAATTCACTCAATTATATTCAATTTATGGTGCTTGTCGTTTGGGGCAGTGCAGCTATTGGCGAAGAGATGTTTGCGCGGGGTTTTCTCCTTAACCGGATGGAACGCGTTTTTGCTGGTGTAACTGGTGGTTGGTGGCTGGCTGCGGCGTTGCAGGCAGGGGCCTTTGGTGCCTTGCATTTTTATCAAGGGCTAACGGGTATTATCGGAACAGCCATTGTTGGTTTTCTAATGGCTATTTTGTTCCGGTATTCGGGACGCAACCTTTTTGCACCCATTGTTGCACACGGCCTGATAGATACCTGGAGTATCACAGCATTGTATCTTGGTTTTGGTCCAACTTGATTCGATAATGTTTGTTTTACTTGACCAGTCTTGTTTCAGGATAGGTTGCATGCCAGCCAAACCAGAAGGCCCTATGATACGGCAAGCGATTGAGAATAGTGCCGTCATCAGCTTCTAATTTGCTTTCGCTCAGTCGCCATTTCCTGCCATTAGTATCTGTTGCCATGGATTGACGGTCGTAATCTGTAAATACAACGCCTTTAGGGTCATAAACTCTGTTCGCACCAGATGCATCTGTCAGCACTACCAGCTTTTGTTGCCCTACCTGATCGGTATAAATCGGGGTATTGTCTAAAAAGTTAGTGTCTATTGCCAGCTGGTCACTTGGGCTTGCGAAAAACCGTAACGCCAATACCTCTTGCTTATTTTCAAGACGAGTGTCGTTAAAGGGTGTGTTAAACATGAGTTCATCGGTGGAAAAATAGTCGTTGTAAGCAACACCTTCGCCGTAGTTTCTGCGGTGACCTGTGTTAAGCGACAAAACGGTTGTTTCCGGATGGCGTCGCTTCCATTCACTCCATGTGGTTGTAACCACGCTCAAGAATTCCAGTGCGATACCTTTACCTGCAAGCGGTCCAAGCACAGGCTCTCCTTTAATAGTGTTCCAAAGGGACTGTGTCTCTTTGTCATACATCAATTTGTTGGAGCGATAGAGGAAGCCGCTGGTGCCAAGTGTGTGTTTAACGCCGTTAAACTCAGTTTTATAGGGAATAACGGTCCCGCACAGCGTGCAATAAACACCAGCAATGTCAACGCCGCCAACAGTATCAACAAACATTTCGTGCCATGCTAAAATGCGTTTGGGGTAAGCGCGGGCATCGCCGTTAATTTCAATACCAAAAACAACATTGCTATCATCGAGATAGCTCGCATCTGATGCTGTAATCATCTCTGGATTACGTAGTGGCGGAATGCCGTCTTGCTGAACACCGCCCCACCGAATTTCATCCAGCCTGATCCGTGCAGTGTTTTGGCGGCCATTAAAATATGCTTCAAAACGCGGGTCAATAACGCGGTACAGGCCTGCTTTGAAGTCAGCGTATCCTTCAATAATATCTTCGGGCTGGTTCCATAGCCATTGGTACCAATCGTTGATATCACCACCGATTTTGACGTTGTGTTTGCGCTCCAGAATAAACAGGATTTCTGCCGATAATCGCCGTGAAGCGGCATAAATGGCACTCTCCAACAAGGCGGACGTATGCGAAGGCTTCCATGTTGCATCAATGCGAATGATGGCCGCGTCAATCGCGTCCGGTTCGGTAATGCTTGCCAACGAATGCAAGAATGCAAACTCAAGGTAAGCTTCGTCAACTTTATAAGGTTCCGGCTTTTCGTATTTCAAAGGCTGTGCTGCCACGGGGATGCACGCAATCATAAGCACAGCAATCAAGGTTATCGTATGTAACTGTTCTTTTATGCTGCGCTTTACTTGTTTTATTATCGTAGCATGTAGCATTCTGTGGCCCTTATTTTACGCGGTAAACCAGTGCCTTGAGTAAAGCAGAATAATGAAATAGGCGCGAATGACGGTTGTTTCACATTCATGCGAGTGAGGGTTGATAGCAAGTAGTCAGGCAATAATGCCCATAAGGGATGCTTGTGTTTCATGGTGAATGTTCGCATAGTCTGAGTTCATGTAATCCAACAAGCCGAGACATACTATGCAGCCTTTAATTATGCCGTTTCATGACAAAATGCCCAAAATTCATGAAAGCGCTTTCATCGCTCCTGGTGCTGTTATTATCGGTGATGTTGAGATCGGTCCAGATGCGAGTGTCTGGTATGGTTCGGTGCTGCGCGGTGATGCAAACAAAATTGTTGTTGGCGCTCGTAGCAACATTCAGGACGGTACAATCGTTCATGTGGACGAGCCATCACAGAATGGTCTGCCATGTATTATTGGTGAAGACGTATTGATTGGTCATAAATGCATGTTGCATGGCTGCACGATTGAAGATCGTGGCTTTATCGGCATGTGTGCAACAGTGCTTGATGGTGCCGTAGTAGAATCGGGCGGTTTTCTTGCTGCAGGTGCCTTTCTTGGTGGTGGCAAGCGATTACCTTCAGGTGAGATGTGGGCTGGATTGCCAGCACGTAAGTTCCGTGACCTGAAGGAAGGCGAAGATTTGGGTATGCTGGCTGGTGCACGCTATTATGTTGAGGAAGCGGCTGCGCATAAGGTCGCTGTTAAAGAGCACAGAAACAACAATGAGCTTCTATTTCTCTAATGCTGTTGTGTCATTGGTTTGGTCGGACAGCATTTCAGAAATTTCTGCGTCCATATTGGGGCGGAATTTCAACACAACAGTTGGTAGAATACTGAGCTCAAGTTCGATGTCAGTGAAATGAAATTTCTTGAATTTAAGTTTGCTGCGCGCCGCACTGGCTTTGAAAAGTGAACTTAGGATAGTATTAACAAGCTTCTTTTCTTTTGTCTCCGCAAGCAAGGCAAGTTGCTCTTCGTCGCTAATGAGTTCACGCATGCGCAAGTGAGGGACAACTTTGGGGGATAAGCCCAAGCCAACTTCAATTTCGGTTACTTCATAGCCTGCGCGTTCGATGTATGGCAGCGCTTCATTAAACCGTGTTGCAGTTTTTGTCAGTGTGTCGCCGCTGAATTCTTTAAGGCCGCCAATTGTTGCTGAATAAGCGTCATTAGCGCTTGATGTCCATGAATGATCCTTTTTTTGGCCAAGCAATGCTTGCCGCATGTCTTCGAAGATATCAGGTAACCGTCGCGTCATTTTGTTCATTCTTCCATAGATTGCCTTATGCACACAAAACATGGGCATTAACAGGCTGATATGCAAGAGATATGCTGGCCTGCGTAATAGTGCTTTAAAAAGGCAAGTGCCGTTCTATATCATTTTTGAATAATGAGGAGTTGGATATGGCAGCAGAGAAGCAAAAAGCATTAGTTTCTGGCTTCGACACGAAATCTACAGCGTCTGAGGTGATTGCAGGTATGCGCCTTGATGGGAAAACAGCTGTCGTCACGGGTGGTTATTCTGGCTTGGGGCTGGAAACAGTGAAAGCGCTGGCAGGTGCGGGTGCAAAAGTCATTGTTCCTGCGCGACGACCAGATGTTGCAGGTGCTGCCTTGTCAGATATTCAGGGCGATATATCTGTTGGCTCCATGGATTTATCTGACCTTGCCAGTGTGCGCCGATTCGCGGAAGATTTCGTTGCTACAGATGCTGCGCTTGATATCTTGATCAATAATGCTGCCATTATGGCATGTCCTGAAACACGGGTTGGTGCAGGGTGGGAAGCACAGTTTGCTACCAATCATCTCGGTCATTTTTTGGTGACTCATTTTCTGATGCCTGCAGTATTGAAAGCTAATGCCCCAAGGGTGGTTAGTTTATCGTCCATTGGTCACAAGCGCAGCGGTATCCAGTGGGATGATATCCATTTTGAACAATCCGCGTACGATAAATGGGCTGCTTACGGACAAGCAAAAACGGCTAACTCATTATTTGCTTTGGGACTGCAGCAACAGTTTTCCAGCGAAGGCCTGGATGCTTTTGCTGTGCATCCTGGCGGTATTTTAACGCCTTTACAGCGCCATCTTACTAACGATGAAATGATGGAGCTGGGGTGGACACAGGCAGATGGCAGTGTTTCTGAAGTGGCCGCAAAAATGTTTAAATCACCTGAAGGCGGTGCTGCAACAAGCGTGTGGTGTGCGACATCAGAGGCTCTGACAGGACAGGGCGGTGTTTACTGCGAAGACTGCGATATTGCTGTGCTGGCTGATGAAGATACGCCGCGATATATCGGCGTGGCACCTTGGGCTGTTGATGAGAGCGGAGCGGAAAAATTGTGGGATATCAGCAAAAAGATGCTCGATTTATAAGTTTTTTTGAGAAAAATTAAAGATTAGTCAGACCTATACTTGACCCGTCACGTTTTTTAAGATGGTATCTAGTTGTGGAAACTGGGGCGCAAAGCTGAGTGCTTTAGCGATTAATTATTACCTTGATCCGAATTGTTTGGCCTTAAGTGAAGGTTGATAGGGTCTAAGATGTTATTTTCAGGGGAAGGAAACTGTTGTGGGTATTGCCAGCCTTAGTCATATCGTAGAGTTTTTTAAGTTCGGCGATAAAGGTATGTCTGATGAAGATAAGAAAGCACTTGTAGAAGAAGCTTTATTGATGACGCTTGCACGCGCGACAAGCGCTGATTGCAACATCGATTCGGTTGAAGTTGCGACTGTTCAAACAATCATGAAAGAAGTTACGGGTGCAGACGTTAGCTTGGCTGATATTCGTGTTGCCGCACTTTCTGATATGTTTAAAGAAGCAACCGTTGATAAGTATCTTGCTAAAGTTCGCGCCAAACTTGATGTTAGCGAACGCCAGATGATAGCACGTTCCTTGGCTCACTTAATTAAAGTGGATGGCAAAGTCAGTCCGTTTGAAGTTGAGTTTTTTAATATGGTATGCGGTGCACTTGCTTTAACCTCAGCCGAACTTGCTGGTTTGACGGAAGATACGATCCGGATCTAACGCTTTTGAATAGCGCTTGGGAAAATAAAACCGGTTCAATTTATGTAAACCCGTTACCTAGGTAACGGGTTTTTTTATGAACAGCGTACATTGTTATGTTTTGTCTTAATTTAGCTAAAATTTGAGTTAAATATTTACGATACGTGAATAGGATTTTGGTATTCTTTGCCCTGTAATCATGTGTGTGTTAAAGAAACACCTACTCATTGGCTTTTGGGGAAGTTTAATGGACTTAAAGACGCTGACCAATATGTTTCCATCGCATAAGCTTGTGATGAACGAGCAGTATGCTCAGGAACATATAAGTACGCTTAAAACGAAAACGCTGCTTAATTGGTCTGATACCATCTTTGTTAACTGTGACTTCACTGAAGCGCAGTTTCATCTAATGATGGTATCCAGCGCAATTTTCTTCCAATGCGATTTTTCCGGCGCATCACTGCGTGCATGTGACATTGAAGGTTGTGAGTTTATCTCTTGCAATATGACGTGTTGTGACTTGCAGGGGTCATTTGTCAGTGACACCACTTTTACTGACTGTATCATCGGTGGTATACGTGGGCCTGTAAGCCCGGCTGGGGTGGCTTTCTTCTTCCCGCGGTATTCGCGTAATTTACCGCTGACCTCTCAAGCCCCTTACTATGTTATGACAACACCCGAAGAGCTCGTGTATGTTTTCCGGACCGAAAATGACTGGCGGATTCATGGTTTACATAAACGCCTTGTTGTCGGGCTGGACAATATTGAAGAAGCCGAAGAACCATACAGGGCAGTGTTGCAGGCGGTTGCAACGATAGAACAGAAAAAGATTGATTTACTACGCATTGACCCCAATACAGGCTTATAGTGCGCAAAATTGAACGATCGTTGAAAAATTACATCAATCACCCTTGACCCGTTGCTAAAAACTCTTTTAGGTTCATCCCAACATCTAAATCCTCCGTACCTACGGTGGTAGTGGAGGGAGGCCGCTTTGAAATCTATACATTTTGTCTTTGTACTGCTGCTGATAATTGCTGGCATTACCGCATATATATTCATGGCGGAGCAACCTCCCGGTGCAACGGGATTGCAGCATACAAGCATTAACGGACTATCTGTCGGTGGCGACAGAGGCAGTCAGGTAAGTGCGCTTGGCAATGCGCCGTATTACTTTCAAGTTGCTGTAATTTTGCTTGCTGGTGCCATGCTTTATATGGGAATTGCGCCGCATAGGCGTGATGCACAGTTAAAACTGTTCTTTGCTGTTGGGTTAGGGTTTGCGCTTTTTGTCTGGACGATGGTCTACACAGGATATGAAGCATACCTCGCCACTGGTGAAAGTAACATTGCTTTTGGGTTTCCTGTACCCACAACATGGATGCTTTGGGGTATTTGGGGTAGCTTTGTTGTGTTTGATCTTTTTTACGTAGTGGCATTTCGGCGTTATTTTTTGCCTAAAGAGGATGAAGCCGCCTTTGATGCGCTTGTTCGTGAAATCAAATCAGAACAGGAAGCCTTATAATGGAAGAGTTTCGCCAACCAATCATTTTGGCTTTTGTCGCATTATATATGGGCATATGCATATGGGTCGGTATTTGGGCTATGCGCCGCACAAAATCCGCCAGTGATTTTTTTGTTGCAGGCCGTGGCTTGGGGCCTGTTGTTGTCAGCCTTGCGGTGTTCTCATCTACATTATCGGGATTTGGTTTTGTTGGTGGGCCTGGCCTTGTCTATGCGACAGGGCTTAGTTCGATATGGATGGCAGTTTGTTCTGCGCTTGGCTACGCCACTGGGTTTTATCTGGTCGCGAAACGTATCCGAATGGTTGCCGAGGTTCGGGATACGATGTCCTTGCCCGATGTGGTTTACGCGCGCTACGGCAGCGAAGCTGCAAGACTGTTGACAGCAGGAACGATATTACTGGGTGTTTTGGGGTATCTGGCCACCCAAATTCTCGCTATGGCGCTGGTGTTGCAATCCATTTTGTCAGCGACGGAAATGTTCGCAGATATCAGTTTGCTTGCCTGTGTCGTTGTGTCTTCTGCCGTGCTTATTTTCTATTGTGTTACGGGTGGTATCTTGGCTTCTGTATATACAGACTTGGTGCAGGGGATCGTTATGATTCTTGCTGGTGCACTCGTGGTAATTACCGCAGCTAATGTTTTTGAAGGTGGTTTTGCTGAAGCTTCCAGTGTGTTGCTCACTAATGACGGTGCAGACATTATGCCCTTTGGAACACTGGGTGTTATGGCATCCCTTTCATGGTATTTCATGTTTGGTCTTGGTCTTGCGGGGCAACCGCATGTGGCGACCAAAATGATGATGAACCGCAACCTGTCAGATAACCGCGTCATTTTGCCAATGACGGTGTTTGGTTACCTGATCGCCGCAATGCTCTGGATTTCTGTAGGCATTGTCATGCGTGCATTGGTGCTTGGTGATGTGCAATTGCCTATTGGCTCTGCTGATCAGGCTGCACCGGTATTCCTGTCAACTTATGCACATCCAATTTTAGCTGGTGTTGTGTTTGCAGGCTTGTTTGCCGCGATCATGTCAACGGCAGATGGTTTTCTCAACATTGGCGCCGCGGCTGTCACACACGATATCCCGAAGGCTATTCGCGGGCGCTCCCTCGAAAACGAGTTGTTTTGGGCACGCGTGGCCACCATCGTTCTTTCAATCATTGCGGCTTCAATTGCTTTGTTAAGTGATCAACTAGTTGCGTTGCTTGGTGCTTTTGGCTGGGGAACGTTTGCCGCAGCCTTGGTGCCTGTTGTCATAATTGGGTTAAACTGGAAAGGAGCAACCGCCCGAGGGGCGATTGTTGCGATATCCGTTAGCTTGCTTATCAATTTTGCACTTCAGATATGGCAAGTACAAATCCCGTACGCTATGTCCGGCGGTTTTGTTTCAATGTTAACCTCAATGATTTTGTTCATTGGCGTATCGTTAATGGAGAAACCAAAACCCCTACCACGTGATATCGACCGGATTATGGAGTTGTAATTCGACTTGGAAAGTCCAACCTATTGTATAGTGTAATTGGCTTTATACTGTGGGGAGCGAAAATAGTGGATAAAACGGCAAAGGTTAATTGGCGCAAAGCAAGTGTTGAAGTTGCCAGCATTGTATTTGCTGTTTTGCTGGCACTTTGGCTGGAAGGTTGGCGTGAAGACACTGAACAACAGTATCTGGCGCAGGAAAACCTGGACCGTGTGGTAACAGAGATTACTCAAAACCGAGCAGACCTTGTGGCTTCAATCGCTCTTCATAAATCTTATATTCAGGCTTTAAGTGCTGCCTTAAATGAAGAGGCTTTGTCGTTTAATTTGTTGGCCCCACATTTAAAAGTTGATGGTGGTACAACAAGCAATGCCGCATGGCAGTCAGCGCGTATGTCAACGTCAGTTAGTCGCATATCACCAGAGGTCACTGTCGAGCTTGCTGCGTTGTATGATACGCAGGCGTATTATGCGGATTACCTCAATTTCTTCTTCCAACGCTATATTGATCTGATCTCGGACATCGAAGAAAGTGCTGCACCCCAAACTGCAACGCGAAAGTTTATACGCCATTTAGCTGTAACTAATGCGCTAGCTGGTCAGCTACTTGGGCGGTATGACAATTTTCTCAAAACGCAGGGTGTCTCCATTGAGGGTGCTTCAGGAGGTGCTGGAAGCGAAAACTAGTTTTCGCTATTGATCCCCAGTTCTTTTAGAATAGCATCTGTGTCTTGACCGCGTCTTGCCGGGGAGTTTTTCACTTCCGCTACAGTGCGTGAAAATTTTGGTGTCGGCGCAGGTTGTCTAACGCCGTCAACTTTAATAAAGCTGTCACGTTCTTGGTTGTGCGGATGTTCATGTGCCTCCCAAAACGGTATAATAGGCGCGAAGCACGCATCGCTGCCTGTAAGCAAGCCTTCCCATTCAGCTAGTGTTTTTGACTTGAATATCTCTTCAAGTTCAAGGCGCAATGCAGGCCATTCGGCAGGGTCCATATGCTTGTTCATCCAAGTAGTATCCAGACCGATTTTTTCAATAAACACCTGCATGAACTGAGGCTCGATTGCACCAAACGATGCATACTTTCCATCACTTGTTTCAAAGGTACCGTAGAAATGTGCCCCGCCATCAAGCAGGTTAACGCCGCGTGCTGGTGCCCACATCCCGCTTGCTTTCAGGGAATGGAAAATTGACATCAGCGCGGATGAACCTTCGACCATACTAACATCAATGGTTTGCCCGCGTCCTGATTTTTGCGCCTCAAGCAGCGCACATACAAGACCAAACGCCATCATCATGCCGCCACCACCATAGTCTGCAACCAGATTTAGCGGGGCCGTTGGGGGTGCGTCTTTGGGGCCCATTGCGTGCAATGCGCCCGAGAGTGCGATGTAATTTATGTCATGACCGGCAGTATCAGATAGCGGGCCGGTTTGGCCCCAGCCTGTTAAGCGGCCGTATATAAGTTTTGGATTTATGGCTGCAATATCATCGGGACCAAGATCTAATTTTTCCATAACACCAGGTCGGAAACCTTCGAACAAAGCATCGGCCGTTTCACATAGTTTTAGGAAGATTTCTCTATCTTTTGGAGATTTCAGGTCAAGTGCAATGGAGCGTTTGCCGCGCCGGTTAATGTCTACACTGAGGATGCCGGCGTCTTGCCCGGCGCGATCAACAGCAATAACATCCGCTCCCATGTCGGCAAACATCATCCCTGCAAATGGGCCAGGGCCTATGCCCACAACTTCAATAATACGGTAGCCTGCTAACGGTCCCATCATTCCCTCTGTGTTCAGTTAGATGAAACGCTATTCAGGCAAAATACCTACTTGGGTGCCATGCGTGCTGCTGCGTCCATCCGGATTGTCTCACCATTAAGATAGATGTTATCAACGATATGGCGAGCAAGTTTTGCATATTCTGTTGGTTTGCCCAGTCTTTTCGGAAACACAACTTGACCTGTGAGGCTTTCAACAGCTGCTTCAGGTAGGCCATCAAACAGCGGTGTATGTATAAAGCCAGGTGCAATAGACATTACGCGAACACCGTAACGAGCAAGCTCACGCGCAATAGGTAATGTCAGGCCAACAACGCCGCCTTTGGATGATGCATAAGCTGCTTGGCCGATTTGCCCTTCATAAGCAGCAACAGATGCTGTGTTAATGATCACACCGCGCTCGCCGTCCTCGCCAGCTGTGTTGCGCGCCATTGCCTCAGCAGCTTGCGACGAAACATTGTACGTGCCGATAAGATTAATGTTCACAATCTTGCGGTACACATCCAGCGATGTGCGCTTGCCTTCACGGTCAAGAACTTTTTGAGGTGTTGCGACACCAGCGCAGTTTACGGCAATATCTAATTGACCGAATGTCTCGATTGCTGCGGCCACGGCTTGCTCGACATCAGTTTCGCTTGTCACATCTGTTTTAACGTAGACTGCTTTTGCGCCCAGTTGGCTTGCTAGCTCATTACCTGCTTCATCATTCAAATCAACGATAACTGCGTTAGCACCGCCTGCAACAAATGCTTCGACCGTAGCGCGTCCCAGCCCGGATGCGCCGCCAGTAACCAGCGCTGTTTTGCCTTTGATGTCCATGATAGCTCTCCTGATGCATGCATAATTACGGCGCGACCATACCGGTGCAGGGCATCAGATATCAAGCGGTAGATTACTAATATTGAATGATCTTGTTTTTCTTTCTGTATTCACACGCGTTATAGACATTAAGCAAAGGCCGTGATCATATAAATGTGATGACATGTTGTCGCGTTTATCCTTGGTAATACGATGCGGCATACCATATGGCACAGTGAAATATGGTAAGGGCGATTAGCTCAAGCCGATGCGGAGAAAAGCGATGGAATATGATTACGATCTATTTGTGATAGGGGCAGGCTCTGGTGGTGTTCGCGCCAGTCGGATTGCATCCCAGTTTGGTGCGCGTGTTGCTGTAGCGGAAGAATACCGGGTCGGCGGTACCTGTGTTATCCGAGGTTGTGTGCCCAAGAAGCTGCTCGTTTATGCAAGTCATTTCTCCGAGGATTTTGAAACCGCACGCGGCTACGGCTGGGATGTTGGTGAAAGCAAGTTTGACTGGAAAACGCTGATTGCCCGCAAGGATACTGAAATTGACCGTCTGAACGGTCTTTATATTCAGACCCTCGACGGTGCAGGTGTGGAAATTATCAATGGACGCGCAACTGTTGAAGGTCCGCACAGTGTCCGTGTTGGCGATAAGGTATATACAGCAAAAACTATTTTGATTGCGGTTGGTGGCTGGCCCACAATGCCTGATGTGCCAGGTATCGAACATGCAATTTCCTCTAACGAGGCGTTGCATCTGGAAGATTTGCCGGATCATGTTGTTGTTGTGGGTGGCGGCTACATTGCTGTTGAATTTGCAGGTATCTTTAACGGTATGGGGGCGAAGGTTACGCAACTGTACCGCGGCGAGCAAATCCTACGTGGTTTTGATGATGAAATCAGAAATCACCTCGCCGATGAGATGCGTAAAAAAGACATTGATCTGCGCACTGAGCTGAACATTACCGCCATTGAAAAAACAGATGATGGTCTATCACTCACATTAACGGATGGCACGACGATGAAAGCTGATGCCGTTATGTATGCAACAGGCCGTAAGCCTAAGGTTGATGGTCTTGGTTTGGAGACTGCAGGCGTTGAGCTTAATAAAAACGGTGCTGTTAAAGTTGATGCGTACGGTAAAACAAATGTTGATAGCATTTATGCGGTTGGGGATGTAACTGACCGGGTTCAGTTAACGCCGGTTGCGATTAAGGAAGGTCATGCGTTTGCTTTGACTGTGTTTGGCGATACGCCAACTTCACCTGAGCACGACGCCATTCCGACTGCTGTGTTTTCCCAGCCGCCTATTGGTACTGTTGGTGTTTCCGAAGAACAAGCGCGTGAAAAGTACGATGAAATCGAAGTATTCACTTCTGATTTCCGTCCAATGAAGCATACGCTTGGAGGTTCCGATGAACGTGCGTTTACAAAATTGATTGTGGATAAGGCAACGGACAAGGTTGTTGGTGCACACATGATTGGACTGGATGCCTCTGAGATTATTCAGGGAATTGGTATTGCGGTGAAGGCTGAGTTAACCAAAAAGCAGTTTGACCAGACGGTTGCGGTGCACCCTTCATCGGCTGAAGAGTTTGTTTTAATGCGAAACTCGCGATCTTAGTAAGAAGAATTCGCATTTATTAGAATATATTTTCTTCAAAAGGTTATTTATAGCCAAGAGATAGAAAATATATGTCGTGCATACGAGGTGGGGCAGTGTAAAGATTGCTTCCGCTTCAAAAGCGGCATATGAAAAGCGTATAGGAATACGCTAAACGGATGCAAAGGACGGTTGGATGGCATCAGATATTCAAACATTGGAATCAGCGGTAGTTCGCTTTGCGGGCGATAGTGGTGATGGCATGCAGCTGACGGGCAGTCAGTTTACTACATCCACCGCACTTGCGGGTAGCGATCTGGCAACATTCCCTGATTTCCCGGCGGAGATCAGAGCGCCAGTGGGCACAACATTTGGTGTGTCTGCGTTTCAGATTAATTTCGGCGCGCGTTCAATTAAAACGGTTGGTGATCAACCTGATGTTTTGGTTGCAATGAACCCAGCAGCGCTGAAGACCAATATCGCTAATTTGCGTGCTGGTGGTTTATTGGTGGTCGACTCTGGTGCATTTACCAAGCGTAACTTGCAAAAAGCTGGCTTTGAAACAAACCCGCTTGGTACGCCGATGCTTGATAATTATCAGGTCATCGACCTTGATATATCAAAGATGACTCTGGAAGCAGTTAAAGAGTTTGGCCTTGGTAACAAAGAGGCACTGCGCTGTAAGAACATGTGGACTCTTGGCCTTATGCTCTGGATGTTCTCGCGCAACCGTGCTCCAGTTGTTGACTGGTTGAACGGTAAGTTTGCCAAAAAGCCTGAAATTGCACAATCAAACATCGCTGCGCTCAATGCTGGTCATGCGTTTGGTGAAACAGCTGAATTGTCTGCACACATTAAACGTTACCAAATTGGCGCAAATAAAACCGAAGCTGGTCTTTATCGTACAGTGACAGGTAGTCAGGCGTTGTCATGGGGTATTGCTGCTGGCGGTGAGCTTGCGGGCCTTGATATTATGCTGGGTAGTTACCCGATTACACCGGCATCGCCAATTTTGCATACCCTTTCGGGGATGAAAGAACTGGGTGTTACGACGTTCCAGGCTGAAGATGAAATTGCTGCAATATGTGCGGCCATTGGCGCTTCATACGCAGGTGCGCTAGGTGTGACCAGCTCATCAGGGCCAGGTATCGCACTGAAAACAGAAGCGCTAGGTCTTGCCATTTCAACAGAGCTGCCGCTCGTTGTTATCAATAGCCAGCGTGGTGGCCCATCAACCGGTTTGCCAACAAAAACTGAACAATCAGACCTTTATCAAGCAATTTATGGTCGTAACGGTGATGCGCCGCTGCCGGTTGTTGCAACCCGTAGTCCGGGTGATTGTTTTGAAGCCGCTATTGAAGCATGCCGGTTGGCAGTTAAATACATGACACCAGTTATGTTGCTAACGGATGGCTTCATCGCAAATGCTGCTGAACCATGGAAGTTGCCTGATATTGATGCACTTGAGCCGTTCACGGTCGATTTCGCAGCAACACCCGCTGAAGGCGAAAGCTTTAATCCATTTAAACGTGACGATAAAACGTTGGCGCGCAACTGGGGCATTCCGGGCGTGAAAGGCACGGAGCACCGTATTGGTGGCATTGAGAAAAGCTACGATACTGGGCATATCTCGTATGATCCTGATAATCACCAGAAGATGACTGATACGCGCTTTGCTAAGATTGATAATATCGCTGACGATATTCCGCCGCAAACTATTGAACAAGGCGATGATACAGGCACACTGGTTGTTGTTGGTTGGGGCTCAACATACGGGCCAATTTCTGAAGCGGTGAAAGCCGCACGCGCAGAAGGCCTGAACGTTAGTCATATGCATATACGTTACCTGAACCCGTTCCCGCGTAATCTTGAAAGTGTTTTACGTGGTTTCGATAAAGTACTGGTACCTGAAATGAATGCAGGTCAGCTAAAAACGGTTCTACGTGACAAGTTCCTGATTGATGCCAAACCACTTAATCAGGTTTCAGGTTTGCCGTTTAAAATTGAAGATATCTTAAGCGCTATCCGCGCTGAAGTTAGTTCGTGAAGGAGTAAGGGAAATGAACCAGATGACTGCTCCAAATGAGAAATTAACTATCAAAGACTTCACCAGTGACCAAGAAGTACGTTGGTGCCCTGGTTGCGGTGATTATGCCATCCTGAAATGCATGCAGCGCACACTACCAGAACTGGGTGTTACCCGTGAAAATACGGTGTTTGTTTCAGGTATCGGCTGCTCAAGCCGGTTCCCATATTATATGGATACCTATGGTTTTCACACAATCCACGGCCGCGCACCTGCGGTGGCAACGGGCGTTAAGCTTGCTAATCCTGAGCTTGATGTATGGATGATCACTGGTGACGGTGATGGTTTGTCTATCGGTGGTAATCATCTTATGCACGTGCTGCGCCGCGATGTTGATATCAATATTCTATTGTTTAATAATAAGATTTACGGCCTGACAAAAGGGCAATATTCACCAACATCTGATGTTGGAACGCGCTCGCCGTCCACACCGCAAGGCTCTGTTGATCCAAGCCTTAACCCAATCATTTTTGCACTGGGCTCTGGTGCAAGGTTTGTGGCGCGCACTGTTGATACAGCGTTGAAACATATGCCAGGTGTGTTTACGCGTGCGCACGGTTTCACTGGTGCAGCGTTTGTTGAGATTTTGCAGAACTGCATTGTTTACAATGACGCAACGTGGGCAGGCGTGACCGAAAAATCTGTTGTTGCAGACAAGCAATTGCTGCTTGAGCACGGCGAAAAAATGTTGTTTGGCGCCGAAGGCAATAAAGGCATTCGTTTCAATGCGGACACTTTCGCCCTTGAAGTTGTGGTGGTTGGCGAAGGCGGCATCACCGAAGACGATGTGCTGACCCACGATGAAAGCAACTTGCAGCTTGCGCGTATGCTTGCTGAACTAGGAGGTAACCCTAGTGAACCAATGGCCATGGGTGTGTTGTATGCAGAGCAAGCCGAAGTTGCTTATACAGACGCTGTTATTGGCCAGGTAGAAGCTGTCAAAGGTAAGCGTAGCCTGAAGGATATTATCTATTCTGGCCAAACGTGGGAAGTGAAGTAACCTTCTTTCGTATATGACATTATGAAAAAGCCCGGTCATTTGCCGGGCTTTTTTGTTACCTGTATAGCGATTAGCCAAAACAGGGTGCTTGTCATCGCCTGTGATCTATGCCATTTCTGACCTCGCTTGGTGCCTTGGGCAGATTCTCCTTAGGCTAAGAGGAAACGCGGTGAAAATCCGCGACTGTACCCGCAACTGTAAGCGGCGAGTGAGTTTTTCATATATGCCACTGGATTTATCCGGGAAGGCAGAAAAATTTACCGTGACCCGTAAGTCAGGAAGCCTGCCACGCCGTCGTCGATCCTCTGGCCGGGTTAGTCAATAGAGGGACGGTTCCAACCGTACTGACGATACTTATGTGTTGTCGCGTGCGGGTTCTGGACCAAAACTCCATATCTCCTCGCGGTATTTTAAAGCCTGGCTGCAAATGCGGCCTAAAGCTTCTTGAGGAGCAACTAATGAAATACTCTCTATCGTATCCTTTAAGTGTACTGAGTCTGTTCTGCGCCGCATCTGCAGGTGCGCAGCAATCCGACGCGGCAGATGATAATGTAGAAAATGTCATTGTAACCGGTACACGCATTCCAACGCGGGTCTCTGATATTGCAAGTCCGGTTACCATTATTTCAGCAGAAGAACTGGCAGCACGCCAGACTGTTCGGCTTGTTGATGTGCTTGCAACACTCCCTGGCATTGCTGTGCAGCGCACAGGTTCTGTTGGTGGTCAAACGCAATTAAGACTGCGCGGTGCTGAAGCAAATCAGACACTCATTCTTATTGATGGTGTTGAAGCCAATGATCCGGCTGCAGGCGATGAAGTACAGTTGGAGCACCTTGTTACAACAGGTATTGAGCGTATAGAAATTATCCGCGGGCCGCAGTCTGCTGCATGGGGTAGTGATGCGCTTGCTGGTGTCATTAATATTGTTACCAAAAAGGGTACTGGTGATTTGTCACTTGGTGCACATGCTGAAGCAGGCAGTTTTGGTACTTTCAATGGTGGCTTCACTGCTAGCGGTGGCGGTGACGGTTGGCACTTGAATGGCGGATTTAATTATCTTGACGCATCAGGCACGAACGTTTCACGTGTTGGCGATGAAGATGACGGCTACCGTAATGTAACAGCGAATGTACGCGGTGGGTTCGATATAACCGATACAATATCTTTTGATGCAAGTATCCGGCATACAGACGCAGAAAATGAGGCTGATGCAGCTGATTTTCTGGTCACAGGCCTTCCGGCTGATAGTGACAATGTAACCGACACGCGCAGTACTGTATTTGGTGCTGGTGTAAAAGGTGTTTTCCTGGACGGCGCCTGGACACAAGGTTTACGCATAACATGGTTAGACACGGAAATAGAAAACACTGCTGGTGGTGCTCCAAACGGTGCAACAGCTGCAGAGCGTTTCAGTTTCTATGCCGATGCCCGGTTGAAGCTTGACGATAATCATGCACTCACTTTGCTGTTCGATCATGAAGAGTCCGACTTCAGTCAACGCGGTGTTGCTTCGCCTTTTGGTGATCCTAATCAGGATCAGGAGCGTTCTGTAACGGGTTACGGTGCCGATTATACGGGGCAATGGGTGCCTAACTTTACGGTTACAGCAAGTATCCGCCGCGATGATAATGATGGGTTGGACGATTTCACAAGTTGGCGTTTTGGTGCGTCATATAGCTACCCTGAAACTGGTACACGCCTATTTGCAAATGTTGCGCGCGGTCAAAAAGCACCAACCTTCCTTGAGTTATTTGGCTTTTTTGCTGATCAATTTATTGGTAATCCAAATCTGGAGCCTGAACGCTCAACCAACTATGAAGCAGGTATTGAGCAAACGTGGTTGGATGGTCGTGTTATGACACGTGCAACGTATTTTTCAGCGAATTTGCGTAATGAAATTAACGGCTTTGTTTTTGACCCTGTAACATTCCAGTTTACGGCAGATAATGTTGATGGTCGCTCAACGCGAGAAGGTATTGAGCTGGAGCTTGATGCGACTGTTAATAAGGCGCTGACATTGCGCGCTAACTACGCATATCTTCGTTCACGCGAACCAGATGCTGGCGGCGTGTTGCAGCAAGAAGTGCGGCGCCCGCGTCATAGTGCGGATGTCTTTGTAAGCTACCAGCCAACGGACGCTTTCAGTGTTACAGCCAATGCAAGCTACACCGGTGAAGCGATTGACACTTTCTTCCCTCCGTTCCCGCAGCCAAGTGAGCGAGTGACTCTTAATGACTATGTACTTGTGAACATCACGGGGCAGTATGCTGTAAATGAAACTGTCACTGTGTACGGTCGCGCAGAAAACCTCTTTGATACAAATTATGAGAATGTTTTTGGCTTTAATACACCGGGTCTCGGCGTGTTTGGCGGCGTAAGAGTGAAATTCTAGGGAGATACATCATGCATATCTTTCTGATTATGCTAGCAGCAATAGGACGCGCGATACCACATCCATGGGGCTTCACGCCCCTTGGTGGTGTCGGTTTGTTTGCAGGTGCAAATGTGTCGCTGCGCATGGCGCTGCTGATACCGTTCGTGCCGTTGTTTATCGGTGATGCGTTAATCGGGTTTTATGATTTGCGTGTATTTATCGCGGTATATATCGGCCATATGTGTGCACCATTGATCGGCCGTTATCTGATCGCCGGGCGGATTCGCATCACGACCGTAGCTGGTGGGGTCGCGTTAAACGCTGTTGCATTTTATCTGATATCAAACTTTGGCTCTTTTATTACTTACTACGAACATTCAATGACTGGTTTAATCACTTGCTATGTTAACGGCTTACCGTATCTGGGCGTGAGCCTTGTTGGCGACAGTGTATATGCAACAGTGTTGTTTGGTGGTCAGTACATTCTCAAAAGCGCCAAGGCATCAGAGGAAGGGCATCAAGCATGAGGCTTGCTTCGCTTTTACCAAGTGCAACAGAGATTGTTGATGCGCTTGGTTTGGCGGACCAGTTAGTAGGGGTGTCGCATTCATGCGATTTTCCTGCCTCGGTTATTCCGTTGCCAAAATTGACGCGCTGCCGGATTGATGTTGATGCACCTGCTGCGGTGATTGATGCAGCAGTTAAAACAGATGCGGCGTCGACAGAATCCATATATGTTTTGGAAACGCCCAAACTTAAAGAATTGAAGCCTGATCTGATTATCAGCCAAGGCGTGTGCGATGTATGTGCTGTCTCAGGTCGTACGGTAAGTGAGGTGCTTTCCGAGCTGGATCCGCGACCGGTACTTGTTAACCTTGAGCCATTTTCACTGGTGGATGTGCTGGCAACCATAACGGCAGTTGGCGACGCAGCAGATGTTTCCGCTAAAGCAGCAGAAGTTGTCAGTGCATTTCAAGCGCGTATTGATGCGGTGCGAGAAGCGACAGCGAACGCAAGTGCGCGCCCTCGGTTAATGTTTATCGACTGGACGGACCCGCCGTTTTTATCCGGGCATTGGACGCATGATCTTATAGAATATGCAGGTGCTACCAACATTATGTCCAACATTGGCGCACCTAGTGTAGAGACGACATGGGAGCACATTATTGAGCAAGCACCTGATGTTCTCATGGTTGCATGTTGTGGTTTTCCATTAGATCGCACACTGCGTGAGATCAATGGCACGCAGGCCGAAACAGCTATTGAAGAATTGCGCGTGAAGGGAACGATTGTTCATATCCTTGATGGCAAGTCGCTGTTTTCCAATCCGGGACCACGGATTATAGATAGCTTGGAGCTGTTGGCGCATACGCTACACCCCGATTTGGTGCCCTTGCCAACTATTCATTTAAAGTAGGCAGGGCACACATTCTGTTTTTGCTGCGCCGTGTTAGCTTGGTGTTGTTCCTGATGCTGTCGGCATTTGTTTCTGCCAAAGCAGATATAGCGTGCCAAGTACAAGTGCTGCCATACACACAAGGCTACCTTCTGGTCCAGTGCTTCCGCCGTGCAGTAGGCGGTCTCCTACCGGCTTAAGCTGAACAAACAGGGCAGGTGTGCCAGTATCAAGCCCGGTTATGGGTAATTCAAATCCGACAGCTGTGAACCAATTCCATCCTGCGTGCCAGCCCATTGCGCCCCAGATGTTGCCCGTGCGAATAACCCAGGCACAGGCAAACAGAGAGAAAACGGCAGTCAGAATATTGTCGTACCAAGGGTTGGCAGGGTTAAAGTGCATTAATGTGAAGAGCACCGAACTCACAATAATTGCACTAAGCAGGTTAAATTTTCTCGTAAGCACAGAAAGTAACCAACCACGGAAGATCAGCTCTTCAACACTCGATTGAATACCAAAGCCAATTAAAAGCATAAAAATATACAGTAGAGAAGTTGGCGAGGCGAAAGCGGGGGCAGTTGTGCCTGTTTCGTATGCGCCGAGCATCCAAATTGTAGCAACAATACCGGCCATCATAGCCATGCCGATACCATGCCCGTACCAGAATGTTTTATTGCAGTTGCCAGCGGACATACCAATGCTGGCAAGAGACCTTCGCTCGATGAACTTTACCCATAGAATGACCAGAATGCCGGTGAAACCAAATGATACAATTAGCATTGCGAATAGGCCAATTGGGCCAATGTGATCAAGTTCACTATCCACGAAACCAAGTGGTTCAAGTATCAATTTGCCAGTGCCAACCAATGTTAGAATTATTATGGCAAATGCCAAGATTGGGGCCAAAGCACCCCAAGGTAGCCAACCTTGAGCTTGCTCATCATTAAAGATTGTCTGGGATAAGATGTTCATTTTGTTTCCTCTATGTCGTGCGCCTTCGTTGAGGCTATAGTTTTGTTTTCTTATATTCTTGGATAGTGCATTCTTCCGGTAAGTATCATGTAATGTAAAATACCTGTACCGCAATGGCATTGAGATAATTGAGCGGTTTCTTGTGACAAATGAGCTGTGTGATTGGGCTATAACTAATGATTAAGGAGCGAACATGTTGAAGAAAATTCCGAAATCAGTGTTAATTATACTCGTTATAGCTATCGCAGGGCTGTGGGTGTTTTGGCCAAAGAATTTCGCGGTTAATGGTCCGCTCCTTGACTTCATAACAGGCAAACAAGCGGAAACACCAACAACAGAAATCATGCGTACACGCTTTAACTTACCACTTGGTTTTCGTATCGGTCTTTTTGCAGGGAATGTTAATAATGTACGCTCACTCCAGATAACAGAAACTGGCGATATTGTTGCTGCCAGCATGCGTGGCAATGAAATTGTGCTACTGCACCGCAATGAAGATGGTGACGGCGCATCTGATGGTCGAACAGTTTTATCTGCCGGTCGTAATCACCCGCATGGTATTGCACTGCATGATGGGTATTTGTATGCGGCGGATACGGATCGGGTTGTGCGTTTTCCGTTTGACGCTGCTGCCCGCTTGGTTGGTCAAGAGGAAACGGTGTTTACGGGTATGCCGCTTGGGGGGAACCACACAACGCGGACAATCGCTTTCGGACCTGACGGGATGTTATATATCACTGTTGGTTCAAGCTGCAATGTGTGCATCGAGGAAGAACCATACCGTGCCTCTATGTTGCGCATGACGCCTGAAGGTAATGACGTGCAGACATACGCTACAGGCCTTCGCAATAGTGTGGGGTTTGATTGGCAGCCAGGTACAGGCAACCTGTTTGCAACCGATAATGGGCGCGACCTTCTCGGTGATGATACACCGCACTGTGAGCTTAATCTAATTGAAGAGGGGGCAGACTATGGCTGGCCCTTTGCGTATGATGACCGTCAGATTGACCCTGATTACGGTATAGGTAATGAAAGCCGCGTTGCTGCCTCTCGCCCTATGTATCACGGCTTTGGCGCGCATCGTGCACCGCTTGGCATACGATTTCTAAACCCGGAAAATGCGCCTTCAGGTTATGAAAATGCAGCACTTGTTGCATTACATGGTTCATGGAATCGCAGCACACTTGCAGGTTATAAAGTTGTTTCTCTTCATTTCGCAGAAGATGGTGCGGTGGAGCAACGCGATTTTTTGACAGGCTTTGAGTTAGATGAAGATGTGATTGGTCGACCCGTTGAAATCATTCAAGGCAAAGATGGTGCGATTTATGTGTCAGATGATTATTCAGGATCAATCTATAAAATTGGCTGGGGTGACATGGTCGTGCCGGGCTTTGAGGCTGTGGCTAAAGAGGTTGTGGACCCACTAGCTGATTATAGTGATGCCGATGTTGAATTCCTTGCAGAGGCAGGCAGTGAAACATTTCGCGATTATGGTTGTGCCAGTTGCCATGATGCATCGGCAAGTGCTGAAGGTGTTGCAGTTAAAGAGCTGAAGGGCCTCGCAGTACGTTATGATGTGCCTGCCTTACAGCAACTATTTAAAGTGCCGCCAAGTTCCATGCCTTCATTTGAGTTTTCTGAAGAAGAAAGCCGCGCGCTTGCAGTATATCTGTTGAGCACCTTCGGAAATATACCCAAGTAAAAAAGGGGATGCACCTTGCCTCTTCACGGAATGCTCTAGTTCACCTAAGAGCAACAAAAAGGATATGTTATGATTAAAATTCACCACCTAAACAATAGCCGTTCGCAGCGTATGATGTGGTTTCTTGAAGAGCTGGGTTGTGAATATGAAATCGTTCATTATCAGCGCGACCAGGAAACCAGCTTGGCGCCGGATAGTTTAAAAGAAATACACCCGCTTGGTAAGTCACCTGTGTTGGAAGACGGCGATGTGAAAATTGCTGAATCCGGCGCTATCGTTGAGTATCTAGCCCGTACATACGGCAATGGCCAGTTTTCACTGACAGAAAGTGATGCTGACTACAATGCGTACCTTGAATGGCTCCATTATGCTGAAGGGTCGTTGATGTTGCCCTTATTGCTGCGGCTATACACCAGCCGTTTGGGGGATGCTGCAGCACCGCTTCAGCCGCGTATCCAAAGTGAGATAGCAAACCATTTCAGCTATGTTGCCAATAGTTTGGGGGGTAAGGAATTTTTTGCAGGTGGTAAGCTTACTGGTGCAGACATTCAAATGCTGTTCCCGATAGAGGCGATGCATTCCAGCGGCGCACTCGTTCATTTCCCGAATTTGGTTGCATATGTCGAGCGCATGCAGGCGCGTCCGGCTTATATGCGCGGTATTGAGCGCGGCGGGGAATATATCCACGGTCCAAAAGGCTAGAGATATTCACTCTTAATTGCTGCAAGGCTGTTGCAGCAATTAAATACTGAGTTTGTGCTTGCCTTTTAGAGGCTGCAATCAAGAATGAAAGGTTCAAATACTGAACCTATAAGAAACCTGTCTCCAGCAGGCGCAGCAACACTTGCGCCTGATATGGGGTTTCCATCGTTCAAATAGATTTCTTTTGTTTCTATCTCATTGTTCGAGATATTGACCATGAAAACTTGGGAAGGGGATCGTTTTGTGGCGTCGGCCGCGTGTCCGAGAAAATCAAAAGTTTTTGGATGACCAACAACCCAAAGATTGCCATCGCTATCTATTTCGATGTTGTCGAGGCCAGAATTGATCTGTTGGTCAACCTGAAGGTCAAGTGCTCCGTTTTGAGGTTCAATGCTGTATGCGGATAGTCGTTTGCCCGTTGTTTCTGCTACGTAAAGTGTGTGTTTATCGACACTGATTTGTATACCATTTGCGTAAATAAGGTCGCTTAAAACGCGCCGCATTTTGCCGTTTTCACCGCGCATAATACCAGCGCGAGCCAATCTGCCATATGTTTCCAGCGTACGCCCCAGCGGTGTCACACTGCCTTGATCAATGGATGCGTAAAAGCTGTCTGGTCCAGCGGCAGTTACATCGTTTAGGCTAATTGGCTCATCAGGTTCAACTGTTTGAATATGGCGCAAGTGATCACCGTCGATTTCAAAAACATCGACCTGACTTGTTGCCACTTTAGGGTCTATTTCACTTGGTGGATGAGACACAACGAACAGGCGGTCATTATCGCTTTGATTTTTCCATAAGCTGATGCCATGGGGATGAAAAGTGTCGTTAGTATCTGCTTCTAGTTTTATGGGGCGCTTGAACGAGCCGGGCATATAACGATAAATACCACCATCGTATTTTCCTGTTGCGCCAAGCGAACGTCGGTCCATAGCGGAAATATATGCAATACCAGTGGCGTGGTCGATGGTTATGTCTTCAGCGCCGATCACACCTTCCACGCGTGTACACATACCGGAAAAATGAGGCTCTATCGTGCGAAAAACGCCAGCACTGTGCATGGTTTCAAGTAGCAGGCCGCCAAACAAAACTGCGGTGATACCGCCACCAATCAGCAATTTCTTCATGTGCGCAAACCTTCCATATATGCCCTAATATGAAATAGTACCTTAACAACGAGGTTTTAGCGAAGCAAACGGCAGATTTTATAGTTTGTGATGCTCTTTTCTATGTTGTTCGGGGAGCCATTTTTCAATTGCTGACAGTATTGTCGTTGGTTTGAAGGGTTTAGAGAGGTGGTCATCCATACCTGCATCCCTGCAGGCTTGCTGGGTTTCAAGGTCATTACTACCTGTCATGGCAATGATTGGTACAAGTTTATTTTTTTGTTGTGAACGGATGATTTGTGTTGCTTCCATACCATTCATGTCTGGCATATTTACATCCATTAAAATGATGTCGTATTGATTAGTATTTGCCATATTGATCGCTTCTTCACCGCTTGACGCAAGGTCGTTTTGGGCATTTGCACGATCTAAAATCTTTGAGACAAGCAGATGGTTCACTGTGTTGTCGTCAACCACAAGTATCCGGATGTCACCTAACAGTGTCGTATTGCAATTTGCAGTGTCCGTATTGATATGTTCGTTATCTAATGACACAGAAAATGGCATTTCAAAATAGAAAGTGCTGCCTCGGTTTGGTATGCTCGTCACACCAATTTCACCGCCCATCAGCTCCACAAGCTGTTTGCATATAGCGAGGCCAAGGCCGGTTCCGCCATATTTTCTGGTGACTGTATCATCGGCCTGATTATAGGACTGAAAAAGGTTTGATATCTGTTGTTCAGTCATGCCGATACCTGTATCCGTAACCTCGCAGCGCAGTTTCCCGGATGTATCATTGATGGATGTGTATGACAAAGAAACAGATACAGAGCCTTCAGCCGTAAATTTTACAGCGTTGCTTGATAAGTTAATCAGTATTTGGCTTAAACGTGTCGGGTCACCTACCATTATTTGAGGTAATGCGTTTTCGCCTTCAATAACAAAGGCAATCGATTTTTCATCCGCTTTCGGGCTGATAACAGCGCGAACATTATCCAGAACATCTTTGATAGCAAAGTTGATTTTTTCAATTGAAACCTTGCCCGCTTCGATCTTGGAAAAATCCAGTGTATCATCAAGCAAATCCATTAGAACACTGCTGGATTTTTGTATGTTATGCATAAATTGACGTTGATTTTTATCGAGGGTGGTTGATGACATTAGGTCGCTTAGTACAATGATTGCATTGATAGGGTTACGCACTTCGTGGCTCATGTGCGTGACAAAGTCGGTTTTAGCTTGATTGGCGGCTTTTGCTTTTGCACTCTCAAGTTCGGCAATGTCTCGTTCATTTCTGATCTTACTGATTCTGTGAGCAATGCCGACTGCAAAGATGACGGTTTCTAGAGCTATGCCAATTGAAACTGAATATCCAACCATGTCAGAATGCTGGATCACGCCAAACTCTCGCATGTTTCTAACCAGTACACCGATAACCGGCAATAGCCAGCCCACCGCATAAAATATTGCTGCTTGGCTGTGCATTTTGATGGCACGTACTAGTGCTGCAAAAACAAATAAAACACCAACGAAAGAAACAACATGAAGCCCTGTTTCTAATGTTTCTGTGTATGGACCGCGCATGTTGACGAATACAATTGCCAAGCCCAAAAAGCTGTAGCCAAGAGTGCGTGCGACCTGCTTCCACCGACTTGTTAAAATACCTTCTTCCAGAAAACTGCATAAAAACAGTAGACCCGCGAGACCGTTCAAGCCGAGCGCGAGAATGGTGATGTTCATCTGAGCGCTGTAACTCACCAAGCCCGGAGCCAAGTATGAGAGAAACCCATAATTGACAATATTGTATGTGAGCGCAGCAAATACCACGAGGCAGTAATGAAAGTGGAAATTGAAGCGTAAAACCGTTGCCAGTGCGACGTTATAGAACAACATCGCGAGTAAGATGCCGGTGATTATCATCGTCAGCAGAATGCCCGATGTTTTACGGACTTGCCAATTTTGGCTCGTTGTAAAACTTATTTCGTGGAACAATTTGATGGACGAGGCATTTTCAAAGCCGACTAGAATATGTTGAACGGGCGATGCTCTAGCTGGCGCAGGGAACGTGACATAGTTGCCAACTGACCAATACGTATCAAAATCATAGGCGCCGACATCGTAATCAAGCATATAGCCGTCGGCGTAATGGAATTGAATGATCGCGCGTTCTGTCCAATGCCTCAGTATAGCAAGCTCATAGTCTGTATCAACTTTGGGTTTGATCTGGTCTACGTCGAGCGACAGCCAAACGACTTTCTGTGATTGTTGCGGTCGGCTTTTACAGTCTGCTTCGCTCAGGTGTTCCAGCATAGAAGGAAATTTTGGTATGCTATCTGTTTCGAAATGGCAAGCGGAAGGCAACAGATTTAAAGGTGTATTTTCTGCATTAGCTGCATGGGCACCAAACAAAAAGCCACTGAGTAGCATTAGCACGAACACAAAATGCATGCGCAATTTACTTGCCAAAATCATAATAGCTAAAGCCCCCAATACCTTTGCTGCGCAGTAAGGTAGGTTGGCTACGTGTTATTGGCAAACTTTTTCAATCAAAATGAACTGGTTGCTTGTTCGACGCTGGTTGCCTTGAATTCGTCTATTTTACAGCATCTACTATATCTTAACCTTTTGAGGGTAAGTGAAGGTGTGAATAATTGTATTCGCAAGTTGGGATGATCAATTTAAGTGAATAAGTTTCGGTACATCAAAATCGGGATGTTACTATCTGTTGCCCTAATGTGCGGCGCTTTTAGAGGCGTGTTCGCGCAGGATGTTGTTGTTTATACGGAGCATTATCCACCATTCAATTATTTGAATGAAAATGGTGAAGTTGATGGCTTAGCCACGGCAAAGGTTAAGCAAATTCTTGATGCTGCAAATATTACGTATGATATTCATATGGTGCCGTGGCCGCGTGCGATGCAGCTGTCAAAAACACAAGATAATGCGCTTATCTATACAATCACACGTACGCCTTCGCGAGAGAAAGACTTTCATTGGTTGGTGCCTTTTGCACCTACAAACTTTCATGTTTACATGCGTGCGGGTGATAACCGTGAAATGACATCAGAAGCATTGCGGGCAGGTGCGTACACGGGTAGCTGTATAGTAAGTGATATATCCTGCGAGTTATTAGCGTGGATAGGTATGCCAACAGAAAAAATTATACCCAACCTGAAACAAAGCACGGGCGATTTTCGAATGGTGATTGCAAGGCGAGCAGATTTTTACGTTAGTGAATTTGTGGTGAACGATCAGCTGAGAAAGCTTGAAGGATATGATGTTTCATTAACCAAGCCTGTAATGAAGTTGGATGTTGAGACGGGGTTTTATTTGGCCGGTAGCCGAGAGCTGTCGACTGATGTTCGTAACAAAATTCGCACAGCCTACGGCGCATTGTTAGACAGCGGTGCCTATAGTTTGCTTGATTTGACAAAAAGTGAATGAGGCTAGCGTTTTCTACCAGTCCCACTCATCATCATTTTCTTCATGAACAACTGTTGCAAACAGATCATAATTGTCACTGGCCTCAATATAAGCCATGACCATATCACCAGCGGATAAACCTTCTGCTCCAGATAAATGAACCTGACCGTCTATTTCAGGTGCATCCGCATATGTCCGGCCAATTGCGCCGCCAGTTTCGTCAACGCTGTCTATCAGTACAGCCATTTCCATGCCAACACGTTTTTTAAGCTTGTCAGACGATATCTTTTGACTAATGGCCATAAAACGATTCCATCGGTCCTGTTTTACTTCTTCAGGCACCGGATCTGGCAAGTCGTTTGCTACAGCACCTTCAACCGCTTCGTATTTGAAGCAGCCAACGCGGTCCAATTGTGCTTCTTCCAGCCAGTCTAACAAGTATTGAAAATCTTCCTCGGTCTCTCCGGGGAACCCAACAATAAAGGTAGAGCGAATAACAATTTCAGGGCAGATGGTACGCCATTTTTTAATGCGTTCCAGCACTTTTGCTTCGTTGGCCGGCCTGCGCATGGCACGCAATATTTTGGGGCTGGCATGCTGGAATGGAATGTCCAGATACGGCAGAATTTTTCCTTCTGCCATCAAGGGAATGACATCATCCACATGCGGATATGGATAAACATAATGAAGCCGCACCCATACACCGAGATCACCCAGTGCGTCTGCAAGGTCCGTCATGTGGGCGCGTATGTCGCGCTCTTTCCATGTCTCTGTCTGATGTTTTAAGTCCAACCCATAAGCAGATGTGTCTTGGCTGATAATCATCAATTCTGATGTGCCGGTTTCCACTAATTTTTCTGCCTCACGCAAAACAGCCCGAACAGGACGGGAAGCCAGATCGCCGCGCAAACTAGGAATAATGCAGAATTTACAGCGATGGTTACAGCCTTCAGAAATTTTCACATAAGCATAGTGGCGCGGTGTAAGCTTTAAGCCTGCGGGTGGCACCAGGTGCACGTAAGGTTCGTGTGGTTGCGGTGCTGCCTTATGAACTTCGCTGACGACTTGTTCGTATTGTTGCGGCCCCGTAACGGCCAACACGTCAGGCGCCACCTCGCGTACAGCGCCTTCATCCACGCCCAGGCAGCCTGTCACGATGACTTTGCCGTTTTCGTTCATCGCTTCCTTGATAGCGCCGAAACTTTCTTGCTTGGCACTGTCAATAAAGCCACAAGTGTTAACGATAACGACATCAGAACCTTCGTACTCTGCCGCAATCTCGTAACCTTCGCTACGAAGTTTGGTCAGGATGCGTTCACTGTCTACCAGCGCTTTTGGGCAGCCAAGTGATACGAAACCAACCTTTGATGAGGCTGCTTTAGGCGGTGTTGTATGTGTGTCTGTGCTCATGGCGGCGGGTTATACAGGGGAAAACATGTACCCGCCAGTAATAAATAAACAGTGGAATATAAGGTAAGTTTTAAGAGTTATCAGTTTCAAAATGCAGGTTATGCTTTTTTAAAACTTCAAGCAGCTGCACTTCATTCTCCAGCACTTCGCGATAAATCCAGCGATACCATGTTTTTCCGGCGATCACGCGGCGAGCTTCTTTTGGTCCAAGCAGTGATGCGGTTGCTTGGTATTCCTGTGATCCAACAATGAGATGAACGAAGGTTTCACGAGCATTTTGCCCGCCGCCACGGCCTTTCTCTGGCATATCAGGATACATCTGTTTCAGGTCTTGAATTGCCGCATTAATTTGTGGTTCAAGTACTAAACCAAACCAATGAAACTGTTCGTGAATGAACGTAGACAGTGCGCTTGCATCATCGTTGATGAAATAGTCATTGAGGGTGAGAATAGGATGGCTGTGCGGTGCATCCTCCTGATCTATGTAGACTGAATATGTGAATGTAAAAGGGCGCACATTATATGTGTCAAGTAAGCGCCTAAGCTGTGCCGCTGCTGCGCGCTCGCGGGCCGTGTCGTGCGCAAGGCGAATATCGAAATCACGGGCTGCTGCAAAGGAGGGGTGTGTGCCGCTGAAGACAATCAATAATAAAAAGAAAAAACGTATCATGTGCGGCGACCTCAATCAGGGATGAAGTTTCACCCTAACTGTGTGCATGTACACTCACCAGTAAACATGTCGTTAGATGCATTAGTCATCAATCCCAACGAGGGCATTTGCAAACTCTTTAGCGTCAAATGGTTGCAGGTCTTCGATGGCTTCGCCGATGCCGATAGCATGAACGGGCAGACCGAATTTATCCGCGCAGGCGACAAGGACACCACCGCGCGCTGACCCATCCAATTTAGTCATCACAATGCCGGAGATGTTTGCCAGTTTCTGAAAGACTTCAACTTGGTGCACGGCATTTTGCCCTGTTGTGGCATCCAGCACAATGATGGTGTCATGCGGTGCGCCGTCCAGCTTTTTACCAATAACACGCACAACCTTGGCCAGTTCTTCCATCAGCTCTTCACGGTTTTGAAGGCGTCCGGCTGTGTCAATCAGCAATACGTCCACATTTTCCTGTGTTGCACGTTCCATTGCTTCGTAGGCAAGGGCGGCGGCGTCAGAACCAATCTCTTTGGTTATAACTGGTACACCGACACGTTCGCCCCACACTTGAAGCTGCTCAACAGCTGCCGCGCGGAACGTATCACCCGCTGCCAGCATAACCGATTTGCCTTCATCCTTAAATTTTTTGCCAAGCTTGCCAATGGTTGTTGTTTTACCTGCACCGTTAACACCAGCCATCAGGATAACATGCGGCTTGTTGGCCGCATTGATTTCAAGTGGTTTGGCGACTGGGGCAAGAATGGTTTCAATCTCATTGGCCAAAATGGTTTTGACCTCTTCATCGGAGATTTCTTTGTCGAAACGATCTTTGGAAAGTGCTGCTGCCACACGCCCGGCAACGCTTACGCCCAAGTCTGCTGTAATGAGAAGGTCTTCCAGTTCTTCAAGTGTATCATCATCAAGTTTGCGTTTGGTGAAGATGCCGGTAATGCCGCCCGAGATGGCGCCGGTTGACTTTTTGAGGCTGCCTTTTAAGCGCTGATACCAACTTTTCTTGTTGCCATCTTCAGTGGGCGAGGTAGCCTTTGCAGGCTCAGGCTCAGGCTCAGGCTCAGGCTCAGGCTCAGGCTCAGGCTCAGGCTCAGGCTCAGGCTCAGGCTCAGGCTCAGGCTCAGGCTCAGGCTCAGGCTCAGGCTCAGGCTCAGGCTCAGGCTCAGGCTCAGGCTCAGGCTCAGGCTCAGGCTCAGGCTCAGGCTCAGGCTCAGGCTCAGGCTCAGGCTCAGGCTCAGGCTCAGGTATGGTTGGTGTTTCTATTTGTTTGGCAACCGGATGTTCGGGTGTGTTTTCTCCTGATATCTCAGGAGTTGAAACTGGTTCTTCAACGTGAGGAGTATCAACATCAGCGGTCACATCCGTTGTTATTTCAACAGGCATTTGCTCAGGTGTCTTGTCGGCTTTTTTGCTTCTGAAGCGTTGAAACCAGCTTTTTTTCTCACTCACGGTTTGTATCTCTACCTGTTTTAGGGTGTTTTCAGTGAACCAGACATGGCATGCCCGTCGCCTGCTTTCAAGGTAACAGGAACGATGTGCCCTACCAAATCAGAAGCTGCGGCGCCTGCGTCAATTGCAACAGGAATAAACTGTTCGCTGTGGCCCGTTATTATGCCGGTTTCAGATGCACGTTCAATCAGCACGTTTGCTGTTTTGCCGGTTGCGCGCTGCATTAATTTTTGTACCTGATTTTCACCAGCGGCACGCAGAGCTGCTGCACGCTCTTTGCGGATGGCTTTGGGAACAGACGGCATTCTTGCTGCAGGTGTTCCTTCGCGTTCTGAGTAAGGGAAGATATGCAGCCATGTCAGGTCACATTCTTCGACCAGCTTCAGGCTATTTTCAAACATGGCATCGGTTTCTGTGGGGAAACCAGCGATAATATCGGCACCATAAACCATGTCAGGTCGCGCTTTGCTGACACGGTTACAAAACGCGATAGCATCCTCTCGCATATGGCGGCGTTTCATGCGTTTCAACACCATGTTGTCGCCTGCCTGCAAACTGAGGTGCAAGTGAGGCATAAGCCGCTTATCACCTATGATGGCATCATAAAGCGGTTCGTCTACTTCAATACTATCAATAGACGAAATGCGCAGGCGCGGCAGGTCAGGCACAAGTGTCAGAATTTTCTGTACAAGCATACCAAGCGTTGGATTGCCGGGAAGGTCTTCGCCGAAGCTTGTGATGTCAACACCGGTTAACACCACTTCATTGTAGCCTTGATCGACCAGACTTTTGATTTGGTTCACCACTTCGCCCATTGCTACAGAGCGGCTGTTGCCGCGGCCATAAGGGATAATGCAGAACGTACAGCGGTGGTTGCATCCGTTTTGAATTTGAACAAATGCCCGTGAGCGTTCCCCGAAGCCGTCAATAAGATGCCCTGCCGTTTCTTTAACGGAGAAAATATCATTGACCTGAACACGTTCGGCGTGGGTTAGATTGAGGCCACTGAAAGAACGTGCGTCCAGTTTTTCTTGATTGCCAATCACAGATGTCACTTCATCCATGTTGGCAAACTGCTCAGGGTCAATTTGCGCAGCACATCCTGTGACAACAATGGGCGTGTTGGGTCGGTCGCGCTTCATGCGGCGAATACTTTGTCTTGCCTGTCGTGTGGCTTCTGCGGTCACTGCGCATGTGTTAACGATAACAATATCTTCAAGGCCAGCATCTTCGGCGTGGCGACGCATTACTTCGGATTCGTATGCGTTTAGCCGGCAGCCAAAAGTAACAATTTCTGGCTTGGCTGTCACAGTCTTATCTCGCCGTGAAAGCTGTGAGTGGCTGAGCCAGTCATTTGCACTGTTCCATTATCGAGCCATTCGATTGTAAGATCGCCGCCATCAAGAGTGACAGTAGCCTTGCGTCCCACCAAGCCACGCCGTGATGCTGCGACCAATGCAGCACAAGCGCCTGAACCACATGCTTCTGTAATACCTGCGCCGCGTTCCCACACGCGTTGCCTCAGTACACCGTCAGATACACTTACAATCGATACATTAACGCGCTCAGGAAATAATGGGTCAGTCTCAATTTCTGGGCCCCAACGTTCAAGGTCAATGGCTTCAGCGTCATCTACAAAGAATACAGCATGTGGGTTGCCCATGTTAACGCAGCCTGGTGCAGACAGTGGACCTTTTTGATAATCCAGTGTGTCTGTAGGCATGGCTTGTGCAAGCGGAATGGATTGCCACTCCAGATTTGCTTTCCCCATGTTGACAGAGATCAAAGTATCATCTGCTTGTGCAGTTAGCAGGCCTGCAATTGTCTCAATACTTACTGATTTTTTGTTTGTTTCCTGCAGCAAGATTTGGCCAACACAGCGTGTTGCATTACCGCAAGCGCCTGCTTGTGTGCCGTCTGCGTTCCATATTTCCATTCGGATATCTGCTGTTTCAGAGCTATGCATCACAATCAACTGGTCGCAACCAACGCCGTGCCGCCGGTTGGCAACAAGGCGCGTGTGCTCTTTTGTCATCTCTAGCGATTGCTTGCGTGCATCGAAGATAACAAAATCATTGCCAAGGCCATGCATTTTAACAAACGGGTATATGTATGTATCAGTTGTCATGAGGCGCTTATATGGGGTCTGATAGTGACGAGTCTATCCTTTTTGATACATTGGCAATTGCTTTTGTTCTTCCCAATATGTTTTTTAATAAGAATAGGCCTGTCTGAACATAAAGTGAGCGTGCATTGAAAAAGCTAATTCTGCATATTGGAACTCATCGATGTGGCTCCACTGCAATTCAGACAATGCTTGATGGCCTGCGATCTAAATTCGAAGAAAACAATATAAGCATTGTTATGCGCAGTGATATGGAGCGCGGCGTTTTAGATTTCAGAAGACTGCATCGCTTTAATCGCTTAAATCCGATGTGGATCTATAAGCTTCGGCGTTTGGCCGACGATATAAAAAGGTCTGCAAGTCACACAATTGTTGTTAGTGAAGAAAATATCATGGGCACCATGCCCGGTGTATTAAGTCCGGATTTTTATCCTTATTTTCCACGTTTAATTGGTAGCTTTGCATTTCTGGTCGAGCGGCTTGCACCTGAGTGGACGGTTTGCCCGCGCTTGGTGGTCAGGCGGCAAGATCATTATCTGGAGTCTGTATATGCTTTTCGTGTATCACGAGGTTTGACGCTTGGCTTTAATGACTTTCTCGCACAAATTGATATATCATCATTATCTTGGGTGCCGTTTCTGGATCAGCTGATTAACTTACGTGATGTTTGTAATGTGAAAATTGCAGCACTTGAAATGTGGCACGGCGACAGTGCGGCCAAAGAAGCCGCCCGGTTTCTGGAAATATCTGATGTTGAAGATATGGAATTTCAAAGGTTGCGCGGTAATCGACGCCATGATCCGGAGGCATTAACTTTTATACTGGCGTGTAATCGCATGGGAATTGATGGAAGTCAGGTATTTGATGCGAAGCAAGCGTCCCTCATAGATTGTGCAGCACTTGTAGAGCAATTGGGTGATCAGATAACGCCCCAACAGCGTTCACAGTTGATAAGTGAAATTTCGAAGCCTGTTGAGCTTGGGTTTTCAGCATCTGACCGCAACTCGTTTCTTGCAGTGCTTGAAGATCAAAATAATGAATTTCTAAACCATGAATCGGTCATTTCGAATAGTGCCGTATGGGGTTAGCTTATCCGAAAACGAGCGGGAGCAGTGCATAACAAACCGCTGTAACCAGAAACATACCAAATACATTCAGCCACAGACCAGCTCGTGCCATTGTTGGTATATTAATATGTCCTGTTGAATAAATCACAGCATTGGGTGCTGTGGCTACAGGCAACATAAAAGCACAACTTGCAGCCATTGCTGTTGGTGCCGCGAGCATAATTGGATCAAAATTTCCAACCGCGGCAACCGCGGCCAGTACAGGCACAAGTGCTGCTGTGGTAGCTGTGTTACTTGTTAATTCTGTTAAGAAGATAACAAGAGCCACGATGGCAAAGATCAAAATAATAAGTGGTGCACCAGCCATGCCAGCCATGTTTTCACCAAGCCATATCGCAAGGCCTGTTTTTTTAATGGCAGCAGCAAGACTAAGGCCCCCGCCAAACAATAAAATCACACCCCAAGGCAATTTAACGGCAGTTTCCCAATCCAGTAAGCGTGCGCGGTCTTGTGTTTTGGCTGGTATCAAAAACATTGCGAGTGCGCCGGCAACAGCCACTACCATGTTACTCAAGCCCGAAAACGCCTCAAACTTCTTTAATGCCTCGACAGAAATCCAGGCGGTTGCCATACATGCAAAAACAATCGAAACGCGTATTTCCGCTGCACTGATTGGGGCAAGCTGGCGGATTTCTTCAGCGACAACAACATCCCCGCCGGATGCTTCTTCAGCATTAACAGGGAAAACAATTTTTGTCAGAACAACCCACGCGGCAGGCACCATAACGAGCACAACAGGAACGCCAAACAGCATCCAGTCGAGAAAACTAATAGCACGCCCCGTTTCCTGTTCCATAAAAGCGACAACAAATGCATTTGGGGGTGTCCCAATGATGGTGCCCAGACCTCCAATTGATGATGCCCATGCACAACCAAGCAATAATGCGATTGTAAAGCGGTGTTCTCTCGCTCGTTCACCGAGAACAGTTTCCGCCACACTAAGGGCGATTGGTACCATCATAAGCGTTGTGGCAGTGTTGGATATCCACATTGAAAGTACGGCACTTGCAACCATAAACCCGCCAATTAATGACGCGGGATGACCATTTGCCTTAGATAGAATGTTCAGAGCTATGCGGCGGTGCAATCCCCACCTTTGCATTGCCATTGCGGCAATGAAGCCACCTAAAAGTAGAAAAATGACAGGGTCTGTATAAGGATTTGAGGCTTCGCCAGCTGAAGAAATCCCCATCATAGGCAGCAAGATAAGTGGCACCAGACTTGTCGCCGGAACAGGCAGTGCCTCGGTTGCCCACCAAACAGCCATAAGGCTTGTTATGGCAACAACATGCCATGCATCAACGGTTAATGCCGCGGGCTTATCCAGAAATAATAGAATTAAAAAAACAATGGGCCCTAGCAGCAGTCCAACGTCCTGATACTTCGCGCGCGTTGATGTTGGCACCGCATTCGTCATTGCCATAAAACGTTATCCCCCACGCTTTGGCCCATTAGTTTTATGCTCGAAGGCATGAAACTAATACTCTATATGTGTTTACATACCTTGTGGATACTTATTTATACAACTAGGGTAAACATTCTAAATGGGGGTGGGTGCGTATTAGTCTCGAGAGCTAAGGTCGCAGGTGTGGTCGTTAACGATGAGTACTAGTGAAGAGCAAATGAACGCGGAAACACCAGAGCAGGATATGCGAGACAGCATATCTGCTGCGAAAATTCGCGCTGTTGTTGGCGAACTTTATTACCGTCAATTTTCAATCTTGCTCGCTTTGACAGCAGCATACTATGTGTTGGTAACAGTTAAAGATTTCCTATATCCGCATCCTGAACTTTCTTGGATACTTAACACTGCGAACCTAGCGGTTTTGGGATTGCTTGCTACAACCTTTTTCATGGAAAAAAAAGGTATTATCAACGCTGACAATATATACCTGACGCCCATCCCCATCTCTATCGCAATGGTTATCAACGTGCATTGTCACGTTATCATTTATGACGATGTCAATATGATGTTGCGGGGTTTATTGCTGATTGTGGCGTTTGGCATTGTTTCTTTACTGCCTTGGATTTTCTGGTTGCTGGTACCTTTCGCAAGTCTGTTTTATTTTGGGGCTGCATACTCGTTACTGGGTAATCAAAGTGGACCACTGATTGTTCTGGGTGTTGGTGCGTCCATGATTTCTTATGCCGGGTTTGCTGTGCGGCATAATTCAGTTCTTGAACAAATTCGGTTGACGCTTGTGAATCAGGAGCGTGCACAAAAGATGGAACAGCTGGCTCGGGCAAAAGATGAATTTGTTGCCAATATGAGCCATGAGTTGCGAACACCGTTAACTGGACTTATGGGTATGGTAGATTTGCTGGAAGATGCCCCTTTGCGGCCAATAGACAAACATCACCTTATGACGGCAAAATCCAGCGCGGAAACGCTACGTGTGGTTATTGATGATATCCTTGATTTATCAAAGCTGAATGCAGGTAAGCTGAAACTGAAAGATACACCATTTGAGCTGGGGTTACTTGCGTCAGAAGTGTCTGAAATGATGAGTGTTGCTGCCGCGAAGAAAAGTATCGGACTCGCTTTAAAGCTGCCGCTGGAGGATATACCCTTTGTTATTGGTGATCAGGCTCGTTTACGGCAGATTTTGTTCAACTTAACAGGTAACGCGGTCAAGTTTACCTCAAAAGGTGAGGTGGTTCTGTCGCTGATCCTGTTGGACTTGGCTGATGATGCTATAACTGTCCGTTTTCAGGTTGAAGACACAGGGGTTGGTATTGCGCCAGATGATATGGCTCGGTTGTTTGATCGATTTGAACAGATCGATAGTTCTGCGACACGTGGTCATGCAGGTACAGGCTTGGGGCTTGCCATTTCTCAGGAACTTGCCCAGTTAATGGGAGGGCGCGTACAGGCGGAAAGTACACTCGGTAAAGGGTCTGTTTTTTGGGTTGATCTTGTTTTAAAACGTGCGCCTGCTGATGCTGTGGCCATGATGAGCGTAAGGCATGTTTCGGAGGAAGCCCCAAGTCAGAAATCAACGAAGCCTATGCATGTCTTGATTGCTGAAGACAACCCGGTTAACCAAATGTTGATAGGTAAACTTGTGGAAAAAGCGTCTTGGAAGACTACATTTGTAAATGATGGTGAAGCTGCATTGGACGCTGCGCTTAAAACGCCGTTTGATCTAATTTTGATGGATATCCAGATGCCGAAAATGTCTGGTGATGTTGCAGCTGAAGAAATTAGAAAACGCAGTGGGTGCAATCAGAAAACGCCGATCCTAGCATTAACAGCCAACTGCTTAAGTGAAGATGTTGAACGATATATGGACAGTGGTATGAACGATGTTATCGCTAAACCCATTAAGCTTGAATTGTTCTATCAAACAATTAGTCAGCATATGCCCTCATGAGCGCATCAAAAAAATACATGGAAGGACAAGTTAAGGAAGATGCAGCATTGCGCGTGAAGCGCTCTATTGATCGCATCTATAGCCAGCAGTTATCGAAAATTCTATTGGTAGTGATAGCTTATTATTCCTTCATTACCGTATCACATTATTTCTTCATAGCTGAAGACATCCGTGCAGCTGTAATGTTTGTGTCTACGTTAACGGCGTTATCTAGTAGCTTGGTGTATTTTCTAATCAGGGCTCACCTTTTACGGCATAGTCAAACGCATGCCGCATTTATTCCAGTTGGGCTAATTGCGATTGCCGCCGTTTACACGCATATCTTCTTAACTGAGGACCAATTGCAGCTAACCAACGGAATTTTAATTCTGTTTGCTTTTGGTTTTCTTACCTTGTCGCGGCGTGTCTTCACGTTGTTTTTCGTGATTAGCAGTGCGCTTTATATTGGCGTTCTCTTATCCATGCCTGGTCCCTATACAGCGCATTTTGCTTTCATGTATCTCGCAGCAGGTGCGCTTGGTGTTCTATGTTTCGTTTTACGCTACCGCACGACGCACAGCGCACAACGTTTGCTCGTTGCCAATCGACATAAAACATCGCAGCTCGTTATGGTTTCCAAGCAGATGCAAAAAGAAACCGAGCAGGCACAAATTGCCGCGGCAAGCGCTGAGCAGGCTAACAAAGCCAAGGATGCTTTTCTTGCCAATACTACGCACGAACTGAGGACGCCGCTCACAGGTGTTCTGGGTATGCTTGACCTTCTTGATGACACAGGTCTGACAAAACAACAGGAAGAAGCAGTAACGGCAGCAAAGTTTAGTGCACGTACGTTGCTAGTGGTGATTAATGATCTGCTGGATTTGGCGAAAATTGACGCAGGTACATTCGAATTAAAGGCACTGCCGTTCTCACTGCAAATAGTAACAAGGCATGTGGCTGATTTACTCCGGCCGCAGGCGGAAGCCAAAGGGCTTATGCTAAATGTCATTGGACTAGATGCCGTTGACACTCCTTTAATTGGCGACCCTGTTAGAATTGGTCAAATCCTGCTGAACTTGCTTGATAATGCTATTAAGTTCACGGAACAGGGCGCTATCACTGTTTCTATCAAGTCATTACCTGCTACATCCGAGACAAAGGGGGCGAGCGGGAACCTGAATAATTACAAAACCGTTTCTGTTATGGTGCGTGATACAGGTGTGGGTTTTGATGCAGAAGACTGGGGGCGCTTGTTTGCCCGATTTGAACAACTGGATAATTCCGCGACTCGCCAAGCTGAAGGTGCCGGACTTGGCCTTTCCATATGCCAGAGTATCGCGAAGCATATGAATGGTAATATCGTTGTAGATAGTGTTGCGGGTCAGGGGTCTGAATTTACCTTTGCTGTAACACTTCCTGTGGCTCACGATATTGAGGATATTGATCTTGGTTTGGTTTCGCGACCAGCTATTTTAACTGATGTGCAGAAACCTGAACAATTGGTCGACAATAGAATTGTTGATGATCATCAAAGCAAAACAAGTGAAAATGATAGCGTTCGTATTCTTTTGGCAGAGGACAATCGTATTAACCAAATGCTTGTGAAGAAGCTGGCTGGTAAATTTAATTGGTCGCTTGATATCGCTGAAAACGGGGAGGCTGCGGTCCGGTGTGTTGAAGAGAATTTGCCTTACGATTTAATCTTGATGGATATTCGCATGCCTGAAATGGATGGGGTGACCGCGACCAAGATCATCAAGAAAATGCCACCGTTTCGCGCCAATACGCCGATTGTTGCGTTGACAGCTAATACGAGTGAAGAAGATACACAAACTTATATAGAGGCTGGTATGCTGACTGTTATTGGGAAGCCGGTAGACGCTAAAAAATTAAAGCAAGAAGTGGATAAAGTGATCACGGCTAAAGTTCATTTCTGATCAGTTTATTACATGCTTCCTTTTTAGATACTATTTTTGAAAACGCTAAAGGACGTCAATCCCGCAGTTTAGCTTGACATACCAACGTGCTTTCAGTACTAAGCACGCAAATTCCGGTAGGAAATTGAAAACATAGCAAGCACCATTTGACCAGAGCAAAGGTGCACACCAGTCAGCGAGTTTCGCCCACTGGTGCCAAAACTCTTTGTTTGTCATGATTTTATCGGTTTGTTGATGCTTATGACTGAGGAACGTTGCACGCATGTTTGACAATTTATCAGATCGTCTAGGCGGTATATTTGATGGCTTGAAGCGCCGTGGTGCGCTGAAAGAATCAGATGTAACAGAAGCATTGCGCGAAGTGCGTGTTGCTTTACTGGAAGCTGATGTTGCACTGCCTGTTGTAAAAGACTTCGTTGCTGCGGTTAAAAAGAAAGCTATTGGTCACGACGTTCTGAAATCAGTAACGCCAGGTCAGCAGGTTGTTAAGATTGTCAATGATGAGATGGTCGCCATGCTGGGTGACGGCGCAACAGCGCTGAACACAGTAGGTGTGCCGCCGGTTGTTTATCTGATGGTGGGTCTGCAGGGGTCTGGTAAAACAACTACCAGCGCTAAAATTGCCAAGCGTCTTACCGAAAAAGAAAACAAAAAGGTCATGATGGCTTCGCTTGATGTGCGCCGCCCAGCTGCACAAGAGCAACTAAAAATTCTTGGCGAGCAAGTCGGCGTAAAAACGCTGCCTATCATTGCAGGCCAAATGCCAACGGATATCGCACGACGTGCTATTGAGGCGTCTAAGCTTCAGGGTTTTGATGTTCTTATTCTCGATACCGCTGGCCGTTTGCATGTTGATCAAAGCCTGATGGCTGAGGTTGTTGCTGTCAGAGACATATCGCAACCAACAGAAACTTTGCTGGTTGCTGATAGCCTGACCGGACAAGATGCGGTTAACGTTGCAAAAGAGTTTGACGTTCAGGTCGGCATCACAGGTGTTGCGCTTACGCGGATGGACGGTGATGGTCGCGGCGGTGCAGCTCTTTCCATGCGTGCTGTCACGGGCAAACCGATAAAGCTTGCCGGTACTGGCGAAAAAATGGACGCGCTGGAGGATTTCCATCCTGAGCGTGTTGCAAGCCGTATTCTTGGCATGGGCGATGTTGTCAGCCTTGTCGAAAAAGCGGCTGAAACCATCGAACAGGCTGACGCTGAAAAGATGGCCAAGAAGATGGCCAAAGGTCAGTTTGATCTTAATGATTTAAGGTCTCAGTTGCAGCAAATGTCCAAAATGGGTGGCCTGAAAGGCGTACTTGGTATGTTGCCTGGTATGGGCAAGATGAAGAGCGCAATGAACCAGTCCGGCGTTGATGATAAAGTTTTCAAACGTCAGGAGGCGATCATCTCATCCATGACGAAACTTGAACGTATCAAACCGCAAGTAATTAACGCATCGCGCAAAAAACGTATTGCTGCAGGTTCAGGAACTTCTGTTCCTGAAGTTAATAAGTTGCTGAAGATGCATATGCAGATGGCAAAAATGATGAAAAAAATGTCCAAGATGGGCAAAGGTGGGCGCATGCCAACCATGCCAGGAATGGGCGGTATGCCAGGCGGATTGCCGCCGGGTTTTGACAAATTGCTTTCATAGAGAATGCTTTAACCGAATTTCTTCAGGAACTAGGTCCTGAGAAATCTGAACCAACTTGAGAATATCCATGCCGATGATGGCAGGATCTGAAAGGAAACTAAAATGGCACTATCAATTCGTTTGGCCCGTGGTGGCGCAAAGAAACGTCCTTACTACCGTGTTGTTGTTGCTGACAGCCGCAGGCGCCGTGACGGCCGCTTTATTGAAAAAGTAGGCATTTACAACCCAATGCTTCCTAAAGGTGATGAAGGTCGCGTGAAGCTTGATGTTGATCGTATCAAAGAATGGATGGCTAAAGGCGCGCAGCCTTCTGACCGTGTTTCTCGTTTTTTGGAAGCTGCTGGTGTTCTTGACGCCAAGAAGCGCGATAATCCAAATAAAGCGAAGCCTGGTACGAAAGCGCTAGAGCGTATCGAAGAGAAAAAAGAAAAAGCTGAAGCTTTAGCTGCTGCGGCTGCAGAAGCTGCTGCTGCACCAGCGGAAGAGCCTGCTGCAGAAGAAGGGCCAGCAGAAGAAGCCGCTGCTGAATAAGCAATTCCGCTTTTACGAACAATTGAAGCGCGTTGGTGTTCCAGCGCGCTTTTCTTATAAGAAGCCTTTTTCTTTTAAGGTGTCCACGCGGCTACGGGAAATAGGTATCATCATACCGTTCTTAAGCTGTGCTTTGTAATCCCGGTTTTGCTTGCTTATGGTTTCAATTGCATCAGCAGAAATCCACCATGAGCGATGCACTTGAAAGCCGGGAAAGTTTTCCAGTTCATTCACTGCATCCGTCATTCTCATATGTACTAGTATGCTTCCCTTAGCTGTGTGGACTCTGAGATAATGATCTTCCATTTCAAGGCATATAAGGTCGGCACCCATCTCAGGCGACAGCCGATTCAAAAACTTTTGCCCTGGCTGAGGGCTTGTTGTGGCTTTTGTCTCATACTCTGAAAATTCAAATTTAATCGCGACAATACTGATGCTGCCGATAACAAGCAGCGTCAGTACAAAACTTTCCGCTATCCACCATAGATAAATATCTGCGCCGTAGCTTAAAGGTGTGTTGTAAGAAACAAGTATATAGTCAAAAACGATACTGAGCAGCAAAACAGGAACTGCATTTATCGCGGAATAGAGTGTCATAGCGATAAGCGTGTTAGTATTTGTCAAGCGCGGGAATAACCATCTTGCGGTTATTCCGCTTGATGCCATCAGTATTAGTGCATGACCAAGCCATTCTCCTGCGCCGAGCACAAAATCCAACTCGCCGTTGCTGTCATAAGGTAAAAGGAAGGCAAGGATTGTTGCTGTTAGCAGCAACAATCCACATTTGTGTGCTCGGCCTTTGCCGTCTTGTGTGCTCCAGAAATCTACCAGCAATTTCAGCACCACTATTTCATCTCCGCATTAGATGGAAGTCTTCTTTCATATTTAGTCACGCTTGCTGCGAAGTAAACAGTCAACCTGAATGGATGACAGATGACGATGATGTTAGACGACTGACGAACATCATCGGACCATTTGCGTAAAGCGCCTTGTATATCAGTCCTTTGCCAAGGCATGTCGGCTTCAATTGTTGTATGTACATTGCCAGATTATTGGAGATAGGCATGATGGAATTTATGAATACCCTGATTGATGAAACACAGCTTTATGCGTGGGAAGTTGAGCTTGGAGACTGGTTCTATATCGTCTCGTTTGCTTTTCTGGGGTTTGAGCTACTCAGGCTAGCTGTCAAAAAGATGCTTTCATGGAATATGATTGGCGATACTGTTTCCAACTTTCTTACGCAGGTCGGTTTCATAATCATAGCGTTTGCGATTTTTGGTGTTGGCATTGGCCTCCAGTTTTACATGTTTGAATACTGGAGCATTACACAGCTTCCAATCAATGGTTGGACCATTGTTGCAGGTATCATTTTTGCAGACTTTATTTATTATTGGGAGCATCGCTTCGAACATAGAAATAGTCTTGGTTGGTCAACTCATGCGGTGCACCACAGTTCTCCATATTTCAATATTTCTGTCGCTTACCGTTTTGGCCCCATTGATAGCTTGTTTCCGATCGCTTTCTTTCTGCCGATGGTCGTGCTCGGCTTTCACCCCGCAGTTGTATTGTTTGGTGAAGCCTTTGTTTTATTATACCAAACCTTTTTGCATACAGAAACCATCGGTAAACTCTCGCGCCCTATTGAAGCCGTGTTCAATACGCCAGCACATCACCGAGTTCATCATGGCTCCAATCCTCAGTATTTAGATAAGAATTACGGTGGTATGTTGATCATATGGGACAGAATGTTCGGCACCTTCGAAGAAGAAAAGGAGAAGGTCGTTTATGGCCTGACAGAGCAAATAATGAGTGTAAACCCGTTTAAGGTTTTCTTCTGTGGTTTTATATGGCTCGCCAAGCGCATTGCGCGTACGCCGGGGTTCACAAATAAAATGAAAGCCCTTGTTATGCCGCCGGACTGGGAACCAACATGCAAATGATTATCAAAAGGTTAGTGCAAAACGGCGGGGTTTAATTTTACGGGTGCAATACCACATAAAGCTTATGAGAAGTTTGCGCCTCATGACTAAAATTAAGCTTATCGCTATCGGCTTGTTGTTGGCGGCGTTAATCGGGACGTGGTTATACTGGCAGCATAATATCGAATGGGCGGCGCGTGTTGCATGGGGGGAAGCGCGTGGTGAGCCTGACGGGGGAATGCAGGCCGTGCTGAACGTAATGGCCAACCGCAAACGCGATCCACGCTTCCCAAATAGTTTGGCGAGTGTAGCGCGGCAACCATTTCAATTTTCAGCCTATAACACAGATGATCCCAATAAAAATAAGCTTGAGGCCGTTGAAGAAACCGATCCTGAGTTTAGGCATGCTGTGAGATTAGCCACATTCGCCCAACTGGGGTTATTGTGGGATATTACCGACGGCGCGACTTATTTTCATCATGATAAAATTGAACCACCAACTTATCTTTCGGATGCAGAAGTAACTATGGTTATTGGTAGTCATGTATTCTACAAAAATGTATCTGTTGAAAATTAAGTATGGTTGATCAGTCAGCATGACTAGTAGAGTTATTGTTTTAAATGGTGTTTCCAGTTCTGGAAAGACGACCCTTGCACTGGAGTTGCAGCGACAGCTTTCAGAGAACTACTTACGTTGTTCCTTAGATATGTTTTGGAATATGACACCTCCAATGGTGCCAGCTAGCTCAGTTAGTTTTCCTAAATTAAAACCTGCTATGGCTCAGTGCGTCAGAGCATTGGTTGAAACAGGTCATAATGTGATTGTTGATACAATCTATTCTGGAGAAGAAACTCAGTTTGAGATGAATCAAGCGCTTGATGGCATTAAGAAGGTTACGGTGAAGGTCGAATGTGACCTTAGGGTCTTGAAGCAAAGAGAAAAGAAACGCGGTGATAGAAAAATTGGGCTGGCAGAGTCTCAATTAGAAACGGTTCATGAAGGTGTATGTTATGATTTGACGATTAATACATCTGGCAAATCAGTGGTTGATTCTGCACAGTTTCTAATTGATTTCGTCAAAACGGCTTAGAATCAATAGCGTTGACTCAATATTCGTAGGGTCATAGATATGCCGCGAATGAATTTAGAAAGGTTCATCGATGGCTAAAGCTGTAAACACATATGATAAAGCGGGCGTTGACGGAGACTGGATCTGCGTTGGGGCTCTTGCTGCGCCGCACGGCGTCAAAGGTGATGTACGCCTGAAGTCGTTCACAGAAAACCCAGTATCTATTTTTAAATTTAAGGACCTACGATTAGGTGCGGATGGCAAGGCTATTTTATTGTCCAAGAAAGCCAAGAATAAAGATGGCTTCATTGTTCATATTGATGGTTTCGACACGCCTGAGGCCGCTGCTGCATTTTCTGGCAAACAGCTTTATATCCGCCGCGATTTCCTGCCTCAGGCTGCTGATGATGAGTATTATCTCACAGACTTGATCGGCCTTGAAGCGCGTGATGAGCACGGCACTAGAATTGGAGTAGTTGAAGCTGTCGAAAATTTCGGCGCTGAAGACTTGATCGAACTGATTCTCGATGAACCGGTAAAAGGACTGGGACGTTTTGCTCTAATACCTTTCCGTAAGCTGTTAGTTCCGACCGTAGATATAAAGGGCGGCTTCCTTACTGTTGCTTTCACTGATTGGCAGGAAACACAAACCGGAAAACAGGCAGAAAGCCAGATGGATCAAGGCGGTAGCTCGTGAATCCATTGTTCACAGCACAAATTTTAACCCTGTTCCCGGAAATGTTCCCGGGCCCACTTGGTGCATCGCTTGCTGGGCGCGGGTTAGAGGCAGGAAAATGGGCACTAAAAACACTGGACATTCGAGATTTTTCGAGCGATAAGCACCGCTCGGTGGACGATACCCCCGCAGGCGGTGGCCCGGGGATGGTAATGCGAGCCGATATTTTGGGTAAAGCGATTGATGCTGCGAAAGCAGGCGCAGACCCTAAATGGCCAGTTGTTTATATGTCGCCGCGCGGTCGAAAATTCGATCAAGCCGAGGCGAAAAGGTGGCAACAGGCAGGTGGTGTGACGCTCTTGTGCGGACGCTTCGAAGGTGTTGATGAACGCGTTCTTGAGGCCCGCGATGTTGAGGAGATAAGCATCGGTGATTTTGTGTTGTCTGGCGGTGAGCCAGCAGCGCTTGTTATGCTCGATGCAGTTGTGCGGCTTTTGCCCGGTATTATGGGTGCAGCCGAAACACTGGTTGAGGAAAGTTTTGAAAGCGGGCTTCTTGAATACCCGCACTATACCAGACCACAGGTTTGGGAAGGACGAGAGATACCGGACGTTTTGACGAGCGGCCATCATGGTAAAGTCGCTGAATGGCGACAGACAAAAGCAGAAGAGATAACCCGGATACGCCGGCCAGACATGTGGTCGTCCTATGTGCGGGACAAGAAAGAAAAGGTCTAATACGATGAATACAATTCAAAAGCTTGAGCAAGAGCAAATCGCGAAGCTCACAGAAGGTAAAGAAATTCCAGAATTTGCTGCGGGTGATACACTACGCATTGCAGTTAAAATTCGCGAAGGCGAGCGTGAGCGGATTCAGGCATTTGAAGGTGTGTGTATCGCACGCGCCAACAAAGGTATCAGCTCAAACTTTACAGTACGCAAACTTTCATACGGTGAAGGTGTGGAGCGTGTGTTCCCGCTTTATGGTCCTGTTGTTGAAAGCATCACTGTTGTACGCCGCGGTAAAGTACGTCGTGCGAAGCTATACTACCTTCGTGGTCGTACTGGTAAATCAGCACGTATCGCTGAAAAGAAAGATTTCGGACGTAAGTAATCGTCCGCAGCCATACGGTGCTTATTTAAACAAGCGTTCCGGAATGAGCGAGAATAAAAAGAGGCAGGATAATTTCCTGTCTCTTTTTTTATTGCTATATGTTCATTGTAGGAGAATGCAATGAGCAGAAGAGACACATCTCACTTTTCTTATCGCAAAGCTGAAATGGATGATATCCCTGCGGTGACTGCCGTAATGGAAGCCGCCATTTCCGAGCTTATGAATGATTTCCTGAGCGCTGATCAGGTGGAAGCTTCTCATGAAGTCATGGGTCTGGATACACAGCTTATCAAAGACGGTATGTATTATCTGATACTTGAAGGCGACAATATTGTTGGGTGCGGCGGTTGGTCTAATCGCGCAACGCTTTATGGAAACAACAGTACCAAAGGTAGAGACGGAACTCTTTTAGACCCAGTCCGTGATGCCGCGCGTATTCGGGCAATGTATACGCACCCAGGTCATGTTCGCCGCGGTATTGGTGGTTTGATCATGGACCTTTGTGAGGCGAAAGCAGCAGAGCATGGGTTTTCAAGCTGTGAATTGATGGCGACACTGGCAGGTGAACCATTATACCGAAGTTGTGGCTATGAAACAGTGACAAAGGAAGATGCGCTTGCTTCGAACGGTGTTAAAGTGCCGCTAATAAAGATGCGAAAGCCTATTTAGCAAATTGCTCAACACGCCTTATATTTTGCGTAATAATATTTCAAATTGACACTTTTTGCTTTTAATATATTGCGTAAACCTGATCAGCTAGATAAGGACGGTGTTGAGAGTTTATCTCACTCCCTTTTTGTATTTTGAGACTAATACCATGCCGCAAACCATGTACGATAAAATCTGGAAACATCATCTGGTTGAGAATCGTGGTGAAGATGTTGCGCTTATTTATATTGACCGACATCTGGTGCATGAAGTTACAAGCCCGCAAGCGTTTGATGGCTTGAAGGCTGCAGGGCGCGATATTCACAGGCGCGACTCTATTATTGCTGTACCTGATCATAACGTGCCCACCAAAAACCGTTACCTGAAAAACCCGGATCCAATGTCTATTGCGCAACTGGAAGCGCTAGAAGCAAATGCATTAGCTTACGGCCTGGATTACATCCCAATCGATGATGTACGCCAAGGAATTGTACATGTTATAGGACCTGAGCAGGGCTTCACTCAGCCAGGTATTACGATGGTTTGCGGCGATAGTCATACGTCCACACACGGCGCATTCGGTGCGCTTGCTTTCGGTATTGGTACAAGTGAGGTGGAGCATGTGCTTGCCACACAAACGTTGTTGTTGAAAAAAGCCAAAAACATGCGTGTTACCGTTAACGGTGTTTTGCCGATTGGCTGTTCTGCAAAAGATGTAGCCCTTGCAATCATTGGCCGTGTTGGTACAGCGGGTGGTACAGGCCATATTATTGAATATGCGGGTTCCGTTATTGAAGCTTTGTCTATGGAAGGCCGTATGACGCTTTGTAACATGTCAATTGAGGCTGGTGCACGTGCCGGCCTTGTGGCACCAGACGAAAAGACGTTTGATTACCTTAGGGGAAGACCATACGCGCCGAAAGCGGGACAGTGGAGCGCTGCTGTTGCTCATTGGCGCTCACTCAGCAGCGATGACGACGCGCTATTTGACAAAGAGATTTTCCTATCGGGCGATGATATTGTGCCGCAAGTTACATGGGGAACAAGCCCGGAAGATGTTGTGCCAGTAACAGGCAAGGTACCGGCACCTGAAACATTTGATGAGCCATCCAAACAAGAAGGAGCAGAGAAGGCGCTCAGCTATATGGGCCTTTCTGCGGGGCAGGCGATCACGGATATTAATGTTGACCGCGTATTTATTGGCTCCTGTACCAATAGCCGTATTGAAGATATGCGCGAAGCGGCAGCAATTGTTAAGGGCCGAAAGAAAGCAGCAAACGTCATTGAGGCACTTGTTGTACCGGGTTCTGGTCTGGTGAAGGCACAAGCAGAAGAAGAAGGCCTTGATCAAATCTTCATTGATGCTGGTTTTGAGTGGCGCGAGCCTGGGTGTTCCATGTGTCTTGCCATGAACCCTGACAAAGCAGGCGCAGGTGAGCATGTTGCATCAACCAGCAACCGTAATTTTGTTAGCCGTCAAGGGCCAGGCGCGCGCACGCATTTGGTCAGCCCGGCAATGGCAGCTGCGGCAGGTATTGCGGGCCATTTTGTCGATGTGCGCGATTTTCAGGGTGAAGGGTAGCGAGAATGGAAAAATTTACCAAAATTACATCAATTGCTACACCGTTTCCACGCGCGAATGTAGATACGGATATCATCATCCCAGCGCAGCACTTGAAATCGATAAAGCGTACAGGCTTCGGTGAACATGCCTTTGAAAGCGTGCGCTATAACGCGGATGGAAGCCGTGTTGAAGGCAATGTTTTTGACAGCAAGCGCTATAGTGGTGCGAATATCCTGATTGCAGGCGATAATTTTGGCTGTGGTTCCAGCAGGGAGCATGCGCCGTGGGCAATTAACGAGCTTGGATACCGCTGTATTATAGCGCCTAGTTTTGCCGATATTTTTGCTGGAAATTGTATTAAAAATGGCATTCTCACTGTCACTTTATCACAAGGCGATGTTGATGCTTTGGTTGTTGCGGCCGAAGCTGGGCATCAAATTACCGTTGACCTTGAAGAACAAACAGTCACTTGTGAAAATGCTTTGTACCGGTTTGACTTTAACCCAACGCACAAGGATATGTTGATGCAGGGTCTTGATGAAATTGGACAAACATTAACGGCAAAAAAAGCAATCACCTCGTTTGAAGCGAAACAGAAAATGATGACACCTTGGCTGTATCGCTGAGGCCTGGAAACTCCCCAAAGGCACCAATAATATGACATCTCATAAGATTACAATTTTGCCGGGCGACGGTATCGGCCCGGAAATCATGCGTGAAGTACGCCGCGTAATGAACTGGGTAGAATATGCTTTCGACGTATCTTTCAATGTAACCGAAGGCCTGATTGGGGGCTGTTCATATGAGGAACACGGCGAGCCCTTGACTGATAACACGCTGAGTATCGCACGCGCGTCAGATGCTATTCTTATGGGCGCTGTTGGCGGCCCGCAGTGGGATGGTAAAGTTGAGTATGCCAAACGTCCTGAGGCTGGCCTTCTGCGTCTGCGAAAAGAGCTTGATTTGTTCGCGAACCTGCGCCCTGCTATGTGCTTTGATGCACTTGCGGATGCGTCCAGCCTGAAACATGAACTTGTCGCTGGCTTGGATATTCTTTTTGTGCGTGAGCTGGCAGGCGGTGTTTATTTTGGCGAGCCACGTGGTATCGAGGATTTGCCGGGAGGCGGTCGTGTAGGGATCAATACACAGCGATATACTGATGTAGAAATTATCCGAATTTCCCGTGTTGCTTTTGATATGGCGCGCAAACGCAGTGGCCGTGTTCATAGTGCCGAAAAATCTAACGTGATGGAAAGCGGCCTGTTGTGGCGCGAAGAAGTAACCAAACTTCATGCTGCTGAATACAGTGATGTTGCACTTGAGCATATTCTTGCAGACAACTGCGTGATGCAGCTTGTTAAAGCCCCGAAGCAGTTTGACGTTATTCTAACGGATAACCTCTTTGGTGATCTGCTTTCGGATGCTGCCGCTATGCTTACTGGTTCGCTTGGCATGTTGCCTTCAGCGTCTTTGGGTAATGGCGGACCAGGTTTGTATGAGCCCGTTCACGGATCTGCACCTGATATTGCGGGCCAAAATCTTGCAAACCCGATCGCGGCGGTTCTCAGTTTCGCAATGGCACTGCGTTATTCTCTTGATATGGGCGATGCGGCTGATCAAGTTGAAGCGGCAATTGCCAAAACTTTGGAGACAGGCGCGCGCACGCCGGATATCTGGAGCGAAGGTACAAGACGTGTGGGTACACATGAAATGGGTGATGCCATTATGACAGCACTTAAAAGCTAATCTGGCTCACACAAAAATATTAACTGACTCTTGTGCGTCCATTGGTTATAGACGGCGCAAACAAGCTCCCCAAGCTATCTTCTAGGAGAAATTAAATGGGTTTTCGTGTCGCTGTTGTTGGTGCGACCGGTAACGTCGGTCGTGAAATGTTAAATATCCTTGCAGAGCGTGATTTTCCGGCATCGGAAGTGATTGCTATCGCTTCGCGTCGCTCAATGGGCCAAATCGTCGATTTCGGCGATAAGGAACTGAAGATCCTTGCACTGGATACGTTTGACTTCAAAGATATTGATGTTGCGTTTTTTGCTGCTGGTTCCAGCGTTTCCAAAGAGTTTGCGCCGAAAGCTGCCGCAGCAGGCGCTGTCGTTATTGATAACTCCTCTCTTTACCGTATGGACCCCGACGTACCGTTGGTTGTACCTGAAGTAAACGCGGAAGACCTGAAGAAGTTTGCCAAGAAAAACATCGTAGCAAACCCAAACTGTTCTACGGCACAAATGCTTGTCGCTTTGAAGCCTCTTCATGATGTCGCGAAAATCAAGCGTATTGTCGTGTCCACCTACCAATCTGTTTCTGGTGCGGGCAATGCTGCAATGGATGAGTTGTTTCGCCAGACACGTGCTGTGTTTGTAAATGACAACATTGAAGTTGAAAACTTCTCGAAGCAAATCGCTTTTAATGTGATCCCTCATATCGATGTCTTCATGGATGATGGCTACACCAAAGAAGAGTGGAAGCTGATGGCGGAAACACACAAAATGCTGGACCCGGACATCAAAGTTTCAGCGACAGCGGTACGTGTGCCGGTTTTCATCGGTCATGCTGAAGCAATTAATATTGAGTTTGCAAAACCGATTAGTGAAGATGAAGCGCGTGAAGCATTGCGCAATGCCCCGGGTTGTCTTGTTGTAGATAAACGCGAAGATGGTGGTTATATCACGCCTATCGATTGTGTCGGTGATTTTGCCACTTATGTGTCGCGCATTCGCAAAGATGCGACGCTTAAAAATGGCCTTAACATCTGGGTTGTTTCTGATAATTTGCGCAAAGGCGCAGCGTTGAATGCGATCCAAATTGCAGAGTCTATGCTGAATCAGGGCTTATTATCTGCTGACTAGGTATGTGCAGTTATAAGAATTAAGCTAAAGCGGTTGCACAAGGTGTTGCCGCTTTTTTATTGCGTTACGGCCTCTGCTTCGATGAAACTATATACGTAAATACAATATTGAGAGATGATGGAATGGTTACTCCGCGACGAAGCGTTTTGTTTATGCCGGGCTCCAATGCTCGTGCGCATGAAAAAGCAAAGACAATTGATGCGGACACAATTGTCTTTGATCTTGAAGATGCTGTTGCTCCTTCAGCTAAGTCGGATGCGCGTTCATTGGTGCTTACTGCGTTATCATCAGATGATTATGGTCACCGAGAGCGTGTTGTTCGCATTAATGGCACGGATACAGATTGGTGGCAGGAGGACATTGCGGCAATTGCTAAGGCTAATCCATCAGCCATTGTCGTCCCTAAAGTGGAAACACCGGAAACGATCGTTCATGTTGTTGCAGAAATTACGCGGCATGCACCAAATAATACATCCGCGATTTGGGTCATGATGGAAACGCCGCTTGGTTTTTTGAATGCAGCAGATATTGCGAGCGGGCACCCGCGGCTGACAACGCTTGTTATTGGTACAAATGATCTGGTTAAAGATTTACGCGCCTCGCATACGAAAGGGCGTGAACCTGTCATTACAGCACTTGGGATGGCCCTTCTGGCTGGGCGTGCGCATAACCTTACAGTGCTTGATGGTGTTTATAACGATTTCAATGACGATGTTGGTCTGGCTGCGGAATGCAAACAGGCATGCGCTATGGGCTTTGATGGTAAAACACTCATTCACCCAGCCCAGGTTGACACTGCTAATCGCATATTCGCGCCTGATGCTGCTGCGATTGATGAGGCAAAGCGTATGATAGAGGCGTTTACAGCGGCTAAAGCAGAAGGCAAGGGCGTTACTGTGCTGGATGGGCGCATGATTGAGGAGTTGCACCTTGTTGAGGCGCGGCGTGTTACTGCTATGGCCGAGGCAATTAAAGAGCGATAACCCTTATCAGGGCCTAGTTAGTAATATCACCGGAGCGAGTCTCTTCCAGGTTTTGCCCGATATGTTTATTTAGGAATTGCGCTGCTTCCGTTAATGCAGTCAGCCTGGATTGAGCTGTTACCATATGGTGAGTGCCGTCTGTAATTTTAACAAAGGTACTATCTTTATTGAGTTTTCTCAGGCGCTTATGCATGTCCTGTGACATTTCCCAGGGCACTCGTGCATCGTCGACGGATGACATCAACAAAACAGGGACATTAATATCTTTAGCGCGATGATATGGTGAAACTTCGGCGTCTTTCGAGCCTTCCAAGCCCATGCGCTGTGTCCATGAGCGGCCGCCAATGGCGCTTTTGCGATCACCGCTTTTGAGTTTGGGCAGATTCATTACACCGTTAACTGATATAGCACATCTATATATATCGGGTTCTTTGATTACACCCATTATGGCAGCGTAACCTCCGTAAGATGAGCCTGCAATGCAAATACGATTTGGGTCGGAGTAACCTTCTGTGATCAACCATTTAGTTGCGTCGGTTACATCATCTTGCATTAAACCGCCCCATTGATTGTGCCCCGCTTGTTCAAATGCAGGACCATATCCTCCGGAGCCTCTAAAGTTTGGTTTCAAAACCAAATAGCCACGGCTGCTATAAAACTGTGCTTCATAATCCCATTCGGCGGTATCACGTACACCAAATGGTCCACCGTGAGGCATTACGATTGTAGGCAAATTCTTGAGTTCTTTGCCTTGAGGGACCACTATATATCCGGGTATTTTGCTGCCATCTCGTACCGGAATTTTTACTGGCTTAACAGTTGCCATCAAAGCGGGGTCAATTTTTTCCCGCGAATTTCCCAAAAGCATCAATTCGCCATTGGGTCGGTCATAAATGTAGTAATCGCCTGGGTTTCGGTCGTTCTTGGACAAGATAGTATACCAGTCTTTGGACTTAACATGGCTTAATATAGTGTTCACACTTCTTGGTAGGGCGCGGTCAATTGTGGCCTGAATCGTCGCCATATTTGCGCTAATGTATTGAACCCTTGTGAAATTGTTAGTGAATACAATACCTTCAATGCGGCCTGTTTCTGGGTTTTCAAAAATTCCATTAATATCAACACTTTCATTCACAAAAACGGTATCTGTTATTTCCTCGGTTTCCAGATTGAGCTCATAAATGCCCATCGTGCCGTGTTGAGATGGGCCCCGGACATATAAGGTATTGGGCTTGGATGAAAATCCTTCAATATTGTATTTTTCACCCCACTCTGTTTTTTTTAAGTCTTTCCAAAACCCACCATCCTGCATGTATTTTACGACCCATCTGGATTTTAAGTATCCATTGCCGAGACGCATCCTGGAATTGTTATCCGTATACCAATTTTGTATGCCGTTAATGGGATGCCTTTTAAGGCGGCGATGCCCTTCTTTTAAGTTGGTCAGGTATACTTCCGCGAGACCATCCAGATTTAAATCCAGTTCCAGCAAGATATGATCGGGGTCGTCGGGGAGCATGTCGACAATACGTTCGCTTTGGGAAACCAATTCTTTCTGTGATGCTTTTGGTTTTCCGAGCCAGGTGAACTCCTGTGTTTCAAGACTTAGGCTGAACCAGCGTGTTTCTGATGTTTTACCATCAAAAATTTCCCGTTCTAATGTCATGCTACTCTGAATGAGAATATAGTTATTGTTTGCCCAGCGAAACGTTCTGAAACTTGCCATGGCAGGCGACGGTACCTGAAAAGCGTTTTCGCCGTCTAATTCTTGTATAACCAAATTTCTACGGCCATTCTTTTCAGTGAAAAAAGCCAGTTTCTCTCCATTTGGTGAGATGCGGGCATTACTGAAGCTTGGTAGTGCTGCAAAGGCTTCCACAGGAATATCAGAAGGTGTAATCGCTGCTTCGTTAGCTCTTGAATGCGGTGCGGCTACGACTACCAAAATAATAATTAGTAGTCGTACTCCAGATACCGTTAGTCGCTCATGTGTGATCATGAAATTGTCGCCCTATGGAAACAGTTTCCATTTTAATGAAGCTGTTGTGGTCATAATTATGCACCTAAAGCATATGCTTTAGTAAAGACGAAAACTAACACCACCTGTCAATGGGCGTATGGTTTACCGGCCAATATGTTTTGCCAAGAATTCTTCTGATGCTTTTAACTGTGTTAAGCGTGATTGAGCGGTCACCATGTAATGTGTACCTTCTGTTATTTTCACATATTGGCTCGTCTTTTTGAGTTTCTTGAGCTTTTTGTGTAGGTCACGCGACATCTTGTAAGGAACGCGAGCATCATCAACAGCAGACATTAAAAGAACCGGTGCACTTATATCTTCGGCACGGTGATAAGGCGAGACGTCTTTGTCACTAGCGCCTTCTAGTCCCATACGTGTTATCCATACTCGGCCACCGATAGTGTTTTTATCACCTACTTTCAGCTTCACCAAATTAGTAACGCCGTTTACCGATATGGCACATTTATATAATCCTGGCTCTTTTATCACGCCCATTAGGGATGCGTATCCACCATATGACGAGCCTGCAATACATATACGATCAGGGTCGGCATAGCCTTCATCGATTAGCCACCTGGTTGCGTCAGTGACATCATCTTGCATTAAACCGCCCCATTGCATGTTACCTGCGTTTTCGAATGCATAGCCATAGCCTTCGGACCCGCGAAAATTTGGCTTCAATACAAGGTAACCTCGACTGGCATAGAACTGTGCTTCATAATCCCATGAAGCATCGTCTCGAGCCCAAGGGCCGCCATGTGGCAGTACAATAGTAGGTAAATTTTTGTGGTCTTTGCCTTTGGGTAAAACCATATAAGCTGGTATCTCTGCGCCATCACGTGTGGGGATAGATACTTTATTAACAGTTGCCATCATTTCTGGGTCAATTTGCGGACGCACAGTTGTCATGAAATGAATCTGCTTTTTAGCGCGATCAAATATATAGTAAACACCAGGGTCACGATCATTTTCTGCGCGAATTAAATACCAATCTTTTTGAGCGACTGAATTCATGATGGTATTGATTGTGTCAGGTAACGCCTTATCAATTATGCGTTGTACTTTTCTTAACTCCTTATCAAAATACTCCACTCTAGTGTAATCGTTTGTGTATACCACGCCAGCAACTTGACCTGTTATCGGGTGTAGTGCCACTTCATCAATATCTACTTCCGGATGAGCGAATAAGCGCTCTGTGACTTCGCCGCTAGGTATATCAAGTTTATACAGCCCTTTAGTACCATATTCACTGGTGCCGCTTACATAGAGTGTATTCGGGTCCTCAGAAAATCCTTCTATATTGGCTTTTTGGAACCACTCAGTTTTGTTGAGATTAATCCAATTGCCTCCGGGCTGTCTGAATTTCACAGTCCATTTTTTGCCTCGATAACCGTAACCTAGCCTAATCTCAGAGTTTTGATCTGCGTACCAGTTTTGAATGCCTTCGTTCCCAATTTTAGCTGATCTTCGACGGCCGTTTCTGACATTTACTCTATAGACATCAGCCTTTCCGTCTAACTCGAAATCAAGCTGGACGAGTATATGATCAGGGTCGTCAGGCAACATGTCTACTATTCTCTCATGTTGAGACGTACGGGCACCAGAATCGCGTTTGTCTGGCTTTCCAAGCCATTCAAGGCGCATGTTCTCGAAATCCAATGAAAAGATACGTGTTTCCGTTGTTTTTCCTCTGAAAACATGCCGGTTCAGAGTGAGTATCGCACGAAGAAGTACAACGTTATCGTTGGCCCAAACGAAATCTAGATAACTCGTTTTCTCTGGTGGTGTCATTTGCATCGGGTTGTCGCCGTTTGTGTTCTGGACAAAGAATGTTTTTTCTCCGTCTAGTTCAACGAAATAGGCAAGTTTTTTACCTGATGGTGAAAGCCTCGCATCAACAAAGCCTGGCAGTGCAGCAAATGCTTCAGCCGGGATGTCCGCAGGTGAAGCATATGAAGGTTGCGCATGTGCAGGTAACAAAAACGACGATAAAATATAACTAAAGTTTATTACTGCGGCACTAATGAAAGCACGGTAATGCGTTTGCATAAATAGTATCCCTGAAATGTCATAATTAGCCCTGTCGAAAACATAAACGCCGGAAACGTGCAAAATCAACACCCAAAAGTTGTAAATTTTTCAGAAAACCACAAACGAGCCCCCAGCGTACAAATGTTACATCTCTGCTTGAAAGGCAGGAAGGACAGGTCTAAAACAAATTGGCGAATCCAGTAAGAAACTGGGCCCATATGTTTGCAGGGCTGAACGGCAAACATATGGTGTATTAATTTCTGTCAGGGGACAATACATGGCACAAGCGAAGCGCCCGCTTTCTCCGCATCTTCAGGTTTATCGCTGGGGATGGCATATGGCTGCGTCTATTATTAACCGTGCAACAGGTGTTGCGCTCGCTGTTGGTACTATTTTGTTGGCATGGTGGTTTGTTGCCATGGCAACTGGTCACGAATATTTTGCAACAGTGCAAGGCTATGCTGGGTCCATGATTGGACGGCTTGTATTATTTGGCCTGACTTTTTGCCTGATGCAGCATTTGGCAGGTGGTATTCGCCATCTCTTTATGGACACAGGCAGAATGTATGACCTGAAAATCAATACATCATCTGCGCGATTTACCTTCATATTCTCCGTACTGGCGACACTGGGCACTTGGTTTGCTGCCTATAAAGTGATGGGAGTGCTTTGAGATGACAGATATGAAAACACCTATCGCTAAAGTGCGCGGTCTTGGCTCTGCCAAAGACGGCACACATCACTGGTTAAGCCAGCGTGTAACAGCTATTGCAAATATTCCATTGATCTTGTTCGTTGTGGTTTCTTTTGTAGGCAATGCCGGTAAAGGCCATGCGGAATGGGTTGCCTGGCTTAAACAACCTGTTGTTTCTGTACTTATGATCCTGTTCGTTGCTAATTTGGTTTATCATATGCGCCTTGGTTTGCAGGTTGTCATTGAGGACTATGTCCATGACCATGGCACCAAATTTGCCAGTATGATCCTGATTACTTTCGCTTGCGTGCTGATTGGTGCGCTTAGTATTTTTTCAATTCTTCGTATCGCGTTTGGGGGATAAGTTATTATGTCGAACGCCTATCCCATTACACTCCACACCTATGACGCCGTTGTCGTCGGCGCAGGTGGTTCTGGCCTTCGTGCTACTATGGGCCTTGCAGAAGCAGGCTTGAAAACTGCATGTATCACTAAAGTTTTTCCAACACGATCCCATACTGTTGCCGCGCAGGGGGGTATTGCTGCCAGCCTTGGCAATATGGGCAAGGATACTTGGCAGTGGCACATGTATGACACTGTTAAAGGCTCAGACTGGCTTGGTGATCAAGACGCTATCGAATATATGGTGCGTGAAGCACCCGCTGCCGTTTATGAGCTGGAACACTATGGTGTGCCTTTCTCGCGTACAGAAGAAGGCAAGATTTACCAACGTGCCTTTGGCGGTATGACCACGGAATTTGGTGAAGGGCCAGCAGCGCAGCGCACATGTGCCGCAGCTGACCGAACAGGCCATGCCATGTTGCACGCGCTTTATCAGCAGTCGCTCAAGTATGACAGTGATTTCTACATCGAATATTTCGCGATCGATATGATCATGGAAGATGGTGAGTGTCGCGGTGTGATTGCGATGAACATGGAAGATGGCTCGCTGCATGCGTTCCGCTCGAAAGCGACCGTGATGGCGACAGGCGGTTATGGCCGTGCCTATTTCTCGGCCACATCTGCCCATACATGTACTGGTGATGGCGGCGGTATGGTGCTGCGTGCAGGCCTTAGCCTGCAAGACCTTGAGTTCGTTCAGTTCCATCCAACCGGTATTTACGGTGCAGGTGTGTTGATCACAGAAGGTGCACGCGGTGAAGGTGGTATTCTGATCAATTCGGAAGGCGAGCGTTTCATGGAGCGTTATGCACCTTCCGCTAAAGATTTGGCGAGCCGTGATGTGGTGTCACGCTCGATCTCCAATGAAATTCGGGAAGGTCGCGGTGTTGGCGCGATGAAGGATCATATGTATCTGCACCTTGATCATCTTGATCCTGCAGTGCTGCATGAGCGACTACCAGGTATTTCCGAAAGCGCAAAAATTTTCGCAGGTGTGGATGTTACCAAAGAACCAATCCCGATCTTGCCAACTGTTCACTACAATATGGGTGGTATTCCGACGAACTACCACGGCGAAGTGATCAACCCGACCAAGGGTAATCCTGACAATATTGTGCCAGGCTTGTTCGCGATTGGTGAAGCCGCGTGTGTGTCTGTCCATGGTGCAAACCGTTTAGGTTCGAACTCATTGATTGATCTGGTGGTGTTTGGCCGTGCGGTTGGTAAGCGTGTACCTGAGCTTGTGAAGGCTGGTGAAACGCAGAAACCATTACCTGCAGGTTACGCTGACATGGCGCTTGGTCGCCTTGATAAGGCTCGCTATGCAGATGGCAGCATTTCCACAGCAGAACTGCGGTTGAAAATGCAGCGCACGATGCAAAATAACTGTGCAGTGTTCAGAACAGAAGAAGTGCTAGCCGAAGGCGTTGAGCAAATTGACGAAATTTCTGCTGGCCTCGGTGACATTAAAACAACGGATCGCTCTCTTGTGTGGAACAGTGATTTGATTGAAACCCTTGAGCTGGATAACCTGATGGGACAAGCCGTGCTGACGATGCACAGCGCGGCAGCGCGCAAGGAAAGCCGCGGTGCGCACATGCATGAAGATTACCCTGATAGGGACGACAAAAACTGGATGAAGCACACAGCGTGCTGGTATGATGGTAAAGACGTGAAGCTCGGCGAACGCCCTGTGCATGATTATACCTTCAGTGAAGAAGTCGAATATATCAAACCCAAAGCGCGTGTGTATTAAGGGAAGGAATTAAGACAATGGCTGAATTTACACTTCCCAAGAACTCAACGGTTGGCAAAGGCAAAACTGTGAAAGCGGACGGTGCCACCAATGTACGTCCATTCCATGTATATCGTTGGAATCCTGATGACGGTGAAAATCCGCATATGGATACCTTTGAGGTAGATATGGATAACTGCGGGCCAATGGTTTTGGATGCGTTGATCAAAATCAAAAACGAGATGGACAGCACAGTGACGTTCCGCCGGTCTTGCCGCGAAGGTGTTTGTGGTTCATGTGCCATGAATATCAACGGCAAAAACGGGTTGGCTTGTACAACGGCGATTGAAGACGCCAAAGGTGATGTTGCTATTACACCGCTGCCGCATCAGGAGGTCGTGAAAGACTTGGTGCCGGATCTTAGCAACTTTTACGCGCAGTATGCATCGATCAAGCCATGGATGCAGACACAGTCACCAACACCTGAGAAAGAGCGGCTGCAGAGCCACGAAGACCGTGAAAAGCTGGACGGTCTATATGAGTGTATCCTGTGTGCGTGTTGTTCAACATCTTGCCCAAGTTATTGGTGGAACGATGATAAATATCTGGGTCCTGCCGTGTTGCTGCAATCATACCGTTGGTTGATCGATAGCCGTGATGAAGCAACGGGTGAACGGTTGGATGACTTGGAAGATCCGTTCCGTCTCTATCGTTGCCACACCATTATGAACTGTGCAAATGCGTGCCCGAAAGGCCTTAACCCGGCCAAGGCAATTGCAGAGATTAAGAAGATGATGGTTGAGCGTCAGGGTTGATTTTCTCTAAGGGTTGATGTTGAAAAGAGTGTTCATTGCAAAGTGAGCGCTCTTTTTATTTTTTGGGAGCCTATATCAACGTGGAGGGTGCGTCTGAATTTGTTTTCGAAAAGTCAACGGGATCAAGTTTTGTACCCTTGCAGGTAAATTAATGTACAGGATATTTTCCGGGCCATCAGAAAAATTGTTTAGTTTCCATAACAGCAGCAACATTGCCCCATAAACGGAACTACCAATGCCTACCTTCAGGGCTAGAACAGCTAATGTGGGCCATTCTGCGAATGCAGGTAGTATATACAACGCACCCACCATAGTGAGCCCTGCAATAATTGGCCGTAAACCCAATGTAAATATGCTAATATTGGAATCTAGTTTGTTGAGAAGATAACGCGTTTCGATTATCAGCACCAAAAACGATAAGGACGAATATGTTATCGCTACGGCGATTGGTCCGTATAAAATTCCAGCTAAAACGCAACCGATTAAATAGCTACATCCGCGACCAACCCAGAAGAAAGCGGCTTTTTTTTGCAGTCCTGCCGTCGCAAAGCTGCTTTGATTTATTTCCCCTATAGATTGGCACGCTGTTCCAATCGCTAGCAATGTTAGGAATGGCCCTGCTTCAGTCCATTGGTTCCCAAGCAGCACCAGTACTAGTTCATCGGCTGTCATTGCAATGCCGAATGATAGTCCAGTGGCTATGATTAGTGCGGCACCAAAAATATTTGCTGTTGCAGCAGCATGTCTTTTTGTGTCGTTTTTCATACGAGAAAGTGCAGGTAACATGGCTTCTCTCACGGGGCCGATTATGTCTGCTATCAGTACGCGTGCTAAGTCGCGTGATATATGATAAATGCCAAAAAAGGCGGTGCTGGCGGTACTGCGAATGACATACTCATCTGACGTATTTGAAAAATATGAAGCCAAACTTCTTACATAAGTCCAGAAAGCAAAATTACTGTGTTTGCTGAGTCTGCTTAGTGATAAGCGTGGTTTATATGGTCGAATAAAGTGCGTAATTACTACATTTGAGCTCGAGGACAGTATTGCGCCGAAAACCAGTGCCCAATGTGATTTGAGAATGATGGCAACAATGATCACAGTTGTTACTTGAATAACCTTATTGCCTGATTTTAACATGAATGCCGTTTTGAATTTTAGCTCTCGTAGTAGCATGGGAGCAGCGGGACTAGCTAGAGCGTCAATCAGGGGAATAATCGCCATTATTTGTAGTAATGGTATGACCCGCACATCTTTTAAGAAGTTGGCAATTAAAGGCGATAAAAAGTATACTGCAATACCAATAAGGACACTCAGAATTAGGCGCAGTGTCCAAAGTGTATCAATATCCTGTTTTTCTAGGTTTTTTTCTTTAACGACAGCTTCACTGAAGCCTGTCTCTTTCAATAATAGAAAGAAGCCAAGAATAAGTGCAGCTGTTCCAAAGAGGCCGAAGTCTTCAGGTGTAAGTAGGCGAGCCAGTACAGTAACTGAAACAAGCCCAAGCAAACGCACGACAAAGCGCGTTGCAATCATGATTGCGGCACCTGCAAAAGCAGTTTCACCCAAATTAAGGGTATCGTCTTCTTGCGGCGTCTTGGGGTTATCGTTCACGGTATTCCAGTTTCTTGAAGAACAAACAGTTTATATACGCTATCTTTGCGCAATTGAATGTTTAATTATTACTGAGATCGCAACTCCGGTAGATAGCGTTTGTTTGTTAAAGGCAGCAGGTAACAGCTGGTCGCGGGTGACATAAGGGGAGAAGCAATATTATGACTGGAGCTGAAGACAAAATAGAATTGTCTGGAAAGTGTGTATGCGGCGCTGTTGGTATTCATACATTGTCGGCAAGCCCGCATGTTGGTGCGTGTCATTGCAATATGTGCCGGCAATGGGGTGGCGGTGCGTATATGTCCGTTGATTGTGGCACTGACGTATCATTTAGTGGTGAAGAAAACATAAAGGTTTTCTCGTCTTCAACATGGGCAGAGCGCGGGTTTTGCCAAGGTTGCGGCACGCATGTATTTTATCGCATCAAGGAAACGGGACAATTGATGATGGCCGCTGGTTTGTTCAAAGAGCAGGATGCTTTTGTGAATATGGATCGTCAGGTTTTCATCGATGAAAAACCAGCATATTACACGTTTGCAGAAGATACCAAAAACATGACAGGTGCGGAAGTTTTTGCCATATATGGCCCAGGCGGATAATTTGACCTGAGCTGTAATTCAAGCTGATTCAGCTACGTATCGCGGGTATGTGTTTTTAGCGGTTTTTGGTAATTCAAGGTCAATTTCTAACGTTGTAAATGGGTTGTCTTTGTTTGTTGTTGCCAATACGTTCCCGTCTGGGTCGATAATCCAACCCATGCCGCCGCAATTAGCCTTGTCTCCAACCGGTCGCCACAAATTTGATGATAAGCAGTAAGCACCAGAGCATATGGCCGCTGCTTGGCCGCCAGCTAACCATTTGTCGAGGGATGTATGTGTTGTCGCTCGTGGTACACAGAGCAAGTCAACTTTTGCTTTGCTGTAATGGCGCGCCCATTCGAAGAACCACATTTCAGTACATATCTGAACGCCGATCCGCATACCTAGTGCGTGCGCGGTATCAAAGTTTTTGGAACCACGATCATACCAATTATGTTCCCAATAACCAGGTTCATTAGGTAAAAATACTTTCTCATGAAATCCAACAGCACTAGTACTTTCTGTCCAAACATAGGCTTGGTTTCGCGGACTGCCGGTCGCTTTGGTAACTGGGCGTGTGCTAACAATAGCTTTTGACCCGAGCGTGTTCAGTCTCTTTATGTATTGAGTGTGGCTGTCGACAGCAGCATCCCACTTGGCGGCATTGCGTGTTTCATCTGCAGCGAGCCAATCGGAAAAAGCCATTTCTGGTAAAAGAAGGAAGTCAGTGTTTTCTTTCGCAATATGATCAGCCAGGCGTTTCAGATTATCGTCCCGTGCTTCATCACCGGGGTTCAATTCGCAAACAGTTACTTTCACTGCCCAACTCCTTTTTATTAGATCACGCTATGGTCATAACGTGTCAGGCGATAAGCTTCAATCTTGCAAAAACCGCGCTTGTAGTTTTAGCCTGCGTTCAGGTGTTAGTCCCATTGCATTTGTAAGGTACTGGTCAACCGAACCATATTCTTTGGAAATGATAGCAAGTGCAGCACGCAGGAAATCAGGCTCGACACCAACAAGGGGGTGCACATCTTTCGCCGCGATAACACGGCCCGCTTTCTCACTCATAAGTTTGGCATAATGGGTGGTTGTTGCCTCTAGATCAACGGCGTCATTGGTTAGCATGAAATCCTCGAATATCTGATCTTCATCAATATTGAGTGCAGTCATAATTAATCCGCCAGCAATGCCTGTACGATCCTTGCCGGCGGTGCAGTGAAATAAAGCCGCCTTGTCATCATGCTCATCAATAAGAACATCGAACAATTTCTTGATACCGTCAGCATTCGCAATCGGGATGGTTTCAAATGCGAGAATAAATTGTTCACGTAGCTCTGTTGCGGGGAACGGCGCTGTTGCTAAGCGCTCATATAGTTCACGTACCCAAGCTGCTGCGTTACCCCCTATGGGTGTTGAATGATAATTGGGTTGCCATGCGGCAGGCCAAATTGCGGGCTGGCGTTCCAGCTCAGACGGCGAGCGAAAATCAATGACGGAAGAGATGTTGCGTTTGGCAACAAGTGACACTGCATCATCTTGCATTTCGGCGAAATGGCCAGATCGGTACAACTGACCCCATTTGATTGGGCGACCATCATGGCTGGTATAACCACCCATATCACGGAAATTTTTTATACCAGGTAGTTGGATAATCCGCTGATGCGTCAATTGAGCCTCCGTTTATTAGTCATGTATGTCCTGCATGATGTGGGGTGCGCTGTGCTGCAGTCAAACGCTCATGATCATTTGTTCAAATAGTTACAGATATGTTTGAGAATAGTATGTCAGCATGTTAGGAACAAAATAAGCAGTGTTAATTGAGTGAAGTCTTTGGAATCAGACGACGAAAATGCGTTACTGGCTGTTTATCGTGCGTGCCAGCAGAACGGTGAGATACGCCCTGATGTTGATCAGGCAAGAGTGGTTGACAGGTTGGCCCGGTTATACGATGAGCTGCTTAATTATCCGGAAATAAGTGATCGGCGTGCGGGGCTTTCGATAAAAAGCTGGCGCTTGGCGCATTTTTTTCGCTGGTCCGGCGGCGACAAATCACCGCCTAAAGGTGTTTACTTATACGGCGGTGTTGGCCGCGGCAAATCCATGTTGATGGATTTATTCTATGAAGTCGCACCGCTTAAAGCCAAGCGCCGTGTGCATTTTCATGAATTTATGCTGGATATTCATGCGCGGATCAAGGTGTGGCGCGGATTGTCAGGCAAGGAGCGTGCGGCACTTGGTGGACGCGCTAGTTCAGATGATCCTATTCCTGCTGTTGCTGGCCAAATTGCGCGCGAGGCTACATTGTTGTGCTTTGATGAGCTTCAGGTGACAGATATTGCCGACGCAATGGTGCTGGGGCGTTTGTTTAAAGAAATGCTTGAGCGTGGTGTTGTTATTGTATCCACCTCAAATAGACCACCAGAGGACCTCTATAAAGGTGGGCTGAACCGCCAGCTTTTCCTGCCATTTATCGAGATGATCAAAGATACCTTTGATGTGAGGACGCTCAACGGTGAAACTGATTATCGTTATGATCGCCTTAAGGGGGTGCAAACTTATTATGCGCCCATTGACGAAGTAAGCACTAAGGCATTGTCAGATGCCTTTTTTCGGCTGACTGACCGCGATGTTGAAGATGCTGACAAAGTACCGTCCGAAACGCTAACAGTACAAGGACGTAAGCTTTTTGTACCAAAAGCTGCCCGCGGCGTGGCTGTGTTTTCATTCAAACGTTTATGTGCAAACCCGTTAGGGTCCGCAGATTATTTGACTATAGCACGCGCTTATCACACGGTCATTATGGTTGCCGTACCGCGGTTAACTAAAGACAAACGTAATGAAGCAAAGCGCTTTGTCACATTTATCGATGCGCTGTATGAACACGGCGTTAAATTTCTGTGTTCTGCCGAAGTGTATCCGGATGAGTTATATCCATCTGGTGATGGTTCATTTGAGTTTGAGCGTACAGTATCGCGCTTGATGGAAATGCAGTCCGAGGAGTATCTTGCGCGTGGCCACGGTAAGGTCGGTAACACTGAAGGTGATGATTTTGATGGCAATAGTCAAAATCTATCAGGTTAAATGTACGGCATTTTCGAGTCGCAAGCGTAACGATTTCGTGTGTGGATAATGAGTTTTAGAAGAAAAACGTAATGTTTTTGGAGTGATTTTGGCAAAAAATCTGTATTTTTATTTAGAAAATATGAGCAAATACGCAAAAAACATGGCGAATTGACTAAAAAGATACATTTAAAAGGGTGAAAATTACTTAAGGTAACGTTTCCTCAATAAATCAGTTGGAAGCTAGGGCAATGATGGGTTGTCTGCCCCGAATAAACGCGCTAGTTACCTCGCATATTATTCTTTCGTTTTAGTTGCGGCATTCGGATTTATAGCCGCTTAAATATTTCGCTGGAGCATTTCATGGCACGTAAAAAAATAGCACTAATCGGCGGCGGTCAAATTGGTGGCACGCTGGCGCATCTCGCAGCCCTCAAAGAAATGGGTGATGTGGTTCTTTTCGACATCGTTGAGGGGTTACCACAAGGTAAAACACTTGATCTGGCACAGTCGTCTGCTGTTGAGGGTTTTAATGCCGTTATGAAAGGTGCCAATGACTACTCCGAAATTGCAGGTGCTGATGTTGTTATCGTAACTGCGGGTGTTGCACGCAAGCCAGGCATGAGCCGCGATGACCTTCTGGGTATCAACCTGAAAGTAATGAAAGCTGTTGGTGAGGGTATTGCGGCAAACGCACCTGATGCATTTGTTATCTGTATCACTAATCCGCTGGATGCAATGGTATGGGCATTGCAAAAATTCTCTGGCTTGCCATCACATAAAGTGTGCGGCATGGCAGGCGTGCTTGATAGCTCGCGCTTTAGCCATTTCCTCGCTGACGAATTTAATGTTTCCATTGAAGATGTAACAACGTTTGTTCTTGGCGGTCACGGCGATACGATGGTGCCGCTAACGCGTTACTCAACAGTGGCAGGCATTCCTGTTCCTGACCTGGTGAAGATGGGTTGGTCAACGCAGGAAAAAATTGACGAGATCGTTCAGCGGACGCGTGATGGCGGTGCCGAGATCGTTGGTTTGTTGAAAACAGGCTCTGCCTTTTATGCACCAGCGACAAGCGCCATTGAAATGGCTGAAAGCTACCTTAAAGACAAGCGTCGCCTTCTGCCGTGTGCTGCATACTTGAGCGGTGAATACGGCCTTAATGATATGTATGTCGGTGTACCTGTCATTATTGGTGCGAACGGTATCGAGCAAGTTGTCGAAATTGAATTGATCGGCGAAGAGAAATCTGGCTTTGACCATTCTGTTGATGCCGTTAAAGGCTTGATGGAAGCATGTACTGCAATTGACGGATCGCTTGGTTAAGCGATCCTTTTTCTTAGGTTCTTACTTATAACCGGATATGAAAGCCAATCAGATATGAAAGAGCGAGTGGACATATGAATATTCATGAATATCAGGCGAAAGGTCTGTTGAAACAATACGGCGCGCCTGTGCTTGGCGGTGGTGTTGCATACACAGCAGCCGAAGCAGTAGACGCTGCAAAAAAACTTGGTGGCCCGGTTTGGGTTGTGAAAGCGCAAATCCATGCAGGTGGTCGCGGTAAAGCTGGCGGCGTTAAAGTGGTTAAATCACTAGACGACGTTGAAGCTGTAGCGAAAGACCTTATCGGCAAAACGCTCGTAACGCACCAAACTGGCCCAGAGGGTAAAGAAGTAAAGCGTGTGTACGTTGAAGATGGTTGTGCCATTAAAAGCGAATTCTACCTCGCTATCCTTCTTGATCGGGCAACTGGTCAGCTTGCTATCATGGCCTCTACAGAAGGCGGCATGGATATTGAGGAAGTTGCAGAGGCAACACCTGAGAAGATCACAACGACAACAATTGAACCAGCAACTGGCTTGCAGGCTTTCCATTGCCGCAGCGTTGCGTTTGGTCTTGGTCTTACTGGCAAAGCTGCCAAAGAGTGTCAAAAAGTTGTGGCTTCACTTTATAAAGCCTACACGGAGCTTGATGCATCGATGCTTGAGGTTAACCCTCTGGTGCTTACAGAAGATGACGACATGGTTGTGCTGGATGCCAAGATGTCATTCGACGGTAATGCACTCTTCCGCCACGCAGATGTGCGCGAGCTTCGTGATGAAAGCGAAGAAGATCCAAAAGAGATCGAAGCATCCAAGTATGACCTGAATTACATCAGCCTTGATGGTTCAATCGGTTGTATGGTGAACGGTGCCGGTCTTGCAATGGCGACAATGGATATCATCAAATTGAAAGGTGGCTCGCCTGCGAATTTCCTTGATGTTGGTGGCGGGGCAACCAAAGAGCGTGTAACTGAAGCGTTCAAGATCATCCTCTCCGACGATAACGTTGAAGGTATTCTTGTTAACATTTTCGGCGGTATCATGCGCTGTGATGTCATTGCAGAAGGCGTTGTATCTGCTGCGCGCGAGGTTGCACTGTCTGTGCCGCTTGTTGTGCGCCTTGAAGGAACAAACGTTGAGCTTGGTAAACAAATCATGGCGGATAGCGGCTTGCCGATTATCTCTGCTGATGACCTGAATGATGCGGCTGAGAAAGTCGTTAAGGCCGTGAAGGAGGCCGCGTAATGTCTGTACTCGTTGGAAGAAATACTAAAGTTATTTGTCAGGGTTTCACGGGCGCGCAAGGCACCTTCCACTCTGAACAAGCTATTGCATACGGCACAAACATGGTTGGTGGTGTAACACCGGGCAAGGGCGGTATGACGCACCTTGACCTGCCTGTGTTTGATACAGTTGGCGATGCGCGCGCGGCAACAGATGCTAACGCTTCTGTTATTTACGTACCGCCACCATTTGCTGCCGATTCAATTCTTGAGGCAATTGATGCCGAGATCGAACTGATTGTTTGTATTACTGAAGGTATCCCGGTTCTGGATATGGTGCGTGTGAAACGCGCACTACGTAATTCAGGTTCGCGTCTTGTAGGGCCGAACTGTCCGGGCGTTATCACGCCAGGTGAATGTAAAATCGGTATTATGCCAGGTCATATTCACAAGCCGGGCAATGTTGGCATCGTATCGCGTTCAGGTACCTTGACCTACGAAGCTGTTGCGCAAACAACTGCTGCGGGCCTTGGCCAAAGCACGTGTATTGGTATTGGCGGTGATCCGGTAAATGGCACTAACTTTATTGATTGTCTGGATATGTTCCTCGGTGACGATGACACGCATTCAATCATTATGATTGGTGAGATCGGTGGTTCTGCCGAAGAAGAAGCCGCTGAATTCCTGAAGCAAAGCAAAGTGAAGAAACCTGTTGCAGGCTTCATCGCTGGCCGCACAGCGCCTCCGGGTCGTACGATGGGCCATGCCGGTGCGATTGTATCTGGTGGTCAAGGTGGTGCTGAAGATAAAATCGAAGCGATGCGCTCTGCTGGTATCGTTGTGTCTGACAGCCCTGCTGGCCTTGGTACAACGCTTCTAGAAGCAATCGGTTAATTATATAGAGGGGGCGCGGCGGAAGCGTCGCGCCGTATCGTATGGGTGCAGATCTAGATCGTATTGCCGCACTGGAAGGTGTTAGTCCGCAATTTGTTGAATCGCTCTATGAGCAATACAACATTGACCCAAGCTCGGTCGATGCTGGTTGGCAGGAGTATTTTCAGTCTCTTGAAAATGCCATTGAGGCTACAGGGCCAAGCTGGGCACGCTCAGACTGGCCGTTGCGCCCAAACGATGACCTGACCACAGGTCTTGATGGGTCTGATATGTTCATCGAGGCAGGGGCAAATAAAAAGCCTGCGGGTGCTGGTGTATCTGCCGAAGAGGTGCGCGCCGCTACCATCGACAGTATTCGCGCTTTGATGATGGTGCGCACATACCGTGTGCGTGGCCATTTGATGGCAAATCTTGACCCGTTAGGCCTTGAAGACCGGCCGATGCATGCCGAGCTTGAGCCCGGAACATACGGGTTTGGCTCAGACGATCTGGACCGTCCTATCTTTATGGATGGTGTGCTTGGTCTCGACACAGCAACGATACGCGAAATTATTGTTATTCTTAAGCGTACTTACTGTTCTAACATTGGTGTGGAGTTTATGCACATCAATGACCCTGAAGAAAAAGCATGGTTGCAGCTTAAAATTGAAGGCCGCGACAAAGAAATTCAGTTCACAGATCGCGGCAAGCTTGCGATCTTGAATAAGGTTATTGAGGCCGTTCAGTTTGAGCGTTTTCTTGGCCGAAAATATACTGGTACGAAACGTTTTGGACTAGACGGTGGTGAAGCTGCTGTTCCAGCACTTGAAGGCATCATGAAAACTGGTGGCCAAATGGGGCTGAAGGAGATTGTACTTGGTATGCCGCACCGTGGCCGTTTGAACGTGCTGGCCAACGTAATGCAGAAACCATACCGCGCTATTTTCAATGAATTCCGCGGTGGTGCATCTACGCCGGATGATGTGCAAGGGTCTGGTGATGTGAAGTATCACCTTGGCACCAGCGCTGACCGTGAATTTAACGGTAATAAAGTGCATTTGTCATTGAATGCGAATCCGTCTCACCTTGAGGCCGTAAACCCCGTTGTCATTGGTAAAGTACGCGCCAAGCAGCACATGAAGGGCGATACGAAACGCAATGACACGCTATCATTGTTGTTGCACGGTGATGCGGCATTTGCCGGACAAGGCATTGTTGCCGAGTGTTTTGGTATGTCAGGGCTGCGTGGTTACAACACGGGTGGTACGATCCACTTTATTGTTAACAATCAAATTGGTTTTACAACCAGCCCGCAATTTGCCCGCTCAAGTCCTTATCCATCAGATGTGGCTAAAATGGTGCAAGCACCGATTTTCCATGTGAATGGTGACGATCCAGAAGCTGTGGTATTTGCGACTAAAATTGCAACAGAATTCCGTCAGGAATTCAAACGCGACGTCGTTATTGATATGTTCTGCTACCGTCGCTTTGGGCACAATGAATCTGATGAACCTGCGTTTACACAACCGCTAATGTATGCAGCTATTAAGAAGCATCCAAGTGTCGACAAGCTATATGCTGACAAGCTTAAGGCTGAAGGCATCTTGACCGATGAACAGTTTACGCAGATGGAAACAGAATTTGTCCAATATCTTGAGGACGAATTTGAAGCTGCGAAAGAGTATAAGGTTAATAAAGCCGATTGGTTTGAAGGTAAGTGGGAAGGCCTTGGCCTAGCAGACGAAGATCACGAGAAACGCCGTGCAGAAACCGGCGTTTCCGAGATGATGCTGCGTGAAGTTGGTGAGCAAATCACAACTTATCCTGAAAAATTCAACATTCACCGCACATTGAAACGGGTGCTTGATAACAAACACAAGATGTTTGAGACCGGTCAGGGTTTTGATTGGGCAACAGCTGAGGCGCTTGCTTTTGGTACACTGCTTAAAGAAAAATATGACGTTCGACTTTCAGGTCAGGATTGCGGCCGTGGTACATTCAGTCACCGTCATGCTGTTTTTGTAGATCAAAAAAATGAAAGCCGTCATGTTCCTTTGAAAGAGGTGAACCCTGAAGCTCATTTTGAAGTTCTGGACAGTCATCTCTCAGAATTTGGTGTGCTTGGCTTTGAATATGGTTTCTCAACGGCTAATCCGAACTCGCTCACTCTTTGGGAAGCGCAGTTTGGTGACTTCGCCAATGGTGCACAAATCATTATCGATCAGTTTATCTGTTCAGCCGAAGCAAAATGGCTGCGTATGTCCGGACTGGTGATGTTGTTGCCGCATGGCTATGAAGGTCAAGGACCAGAGCATTCGTCTGCACGCTTGGAGCGTTACTTGCAATTGTCTGCAGAGGATAACTGGCAAGTTGTGAACTGCACGACACCGGCAAACTATTTCCATGTGCTGCGCCGTCAGATGCATCGGTCATTCCGTAAGCCGCTTATTGTGATGTCGCCAAAGTCTTTGTTGCGTCATAAGAAGTGTATATCTCAGTTGTCCGAGTTTGGCCCCGGATCACAGTTTCATCGGGTACTATGGGATGATGCTGATCTGGACAACAATATTTCAGATATGAAGCTTGCGGCGGACAGCAAAATTAAGCGTGTCGTGATGTGTTCCGGTAAGATTTATTACGACTTGCTTGAAGAACGCGATGCACGCGGGTTGAAAGATGTTTACCTGCTGCGCGTTGAACAATTATATCCGTTCCCGGCGCATGCAATTGAGACCGAGCTAAAACGGTTCAAAAATGTTGAAAGCATTATCTGGTGTCAGGAAGAGCCGCGCAATATGGGGTCTTGGGGCACCATTAACGAGCCACTAGAAGAATTGCTCGTTACGATGAAAATGCCGGTAACACGTGCACGTTATGCAGGTCGTTTGGCTAGTGCATCAACGGCAACAGGATTAGCCTCGAAGCATCTTGAGCAACAGCAGGCACTCGTTACGGATGCACTTGAAGGTTAAGATTTTAGAGTTTTATGAGAATAGAAGTTTTGGAAACTAGGAGCACACAAGGTGGCAATTGAAGATATCGTAATCCCGCAAATGGGTGAATCGGTGGCCGAAGGCTCAATCGGAACATGGCTAAAGCAGGTTGGTGATGCTGTTGCAGCAGATGAACCTATCGTTGAGGTTGAAACCGACAAGGTGGCAATGGAAGTTCCAAGCCCTGTTGCTGGTGTATTGATTGAACAATTGGTTGCTGAAGGCGACACGGTTGAAATTGGTGCACTCATCGCGCGTGTTGATACTGAAGGTGCCGCTGCAGCCAAACCTGCTGCCGCGCCTGCGCCTGCCGCTGAAAAAGCGGCGCCGACAGCCGCCGCGCCTGCTGCTACGCCTACGCCGACACCAGCAGCGGAACAAAGTAAAGACCTGATGCCAATGTCACCAGCGGTCCGCCGTATGGTTGAAGATTATCATCTGGATGCTGCTTCCATTAAAGGTACCGGCAAAGATGGTCGTTTGACAAAAGCTGATGTGCTGAAAGCGATTGAAAGTGGCAGTGCACGCACACTCAGTGCGCCTGCCTCTGCTGCTGCGGCGCCGACAGGCCCGCGTGAAGAACGCATTAAAATGACGCGGATGCGCAAGCGTATCGCTGAACGCTTGAAAGACGCACAAAACACTGCCGCTATGCTGACGACTTACAATGAAGTCGATATGACAGCGGTGATGGAAGCGCGCGCCAAATACAAGGATATGTTCGCGACCAAGCATGGTATTAAGCTTGGTTTCATGAGTTTCTTCACGAAAGCATGTTGCTTGGCACTGAAGGAAGTGCCTGCCGTTAACGCATCTATTGAAGGCGATGAAATCGTTTACCACAATTATGCAAATGTCGGCGTTGCTGTGTCTGCACCTAATGGCCTTGTCGTGCCTGTGTTGAAAGATGCACAGGATATGTCATTTGCCGATACCGAGCTCGGGATTGCAAATTACGGCCGCAAAGCACGTGACGGTAAGCTTACTATTGATGATATGCAGGGTGGTACGTTCACTATTTCCAATGGCGGTATTTTTGGCTCATTGATGTCTAGTCCGATTATCAACCCGCCGCAGTCTGCAATTTTGGGTATGCATAAAATTCAGGAACGCCCGATGGCGATTGGCGGGAATGTTGTTATTCGTCCAATGATGTATCTGGCTTTATCATACGATCATCGCTTGATTGATGGCCGTGAGGCTGTGACATTCCTTGTGCGCGTTAAAGAAGCGCTTGAAGATCCAACCCGCCTTCTCCTTGATATGTAAGAGTAGAGTTTATGTCTGATAGTTATGATGTTGTTGTGATCGGCTCCGGCCCTGGTGGATATGTGGCTGCTATTCGTGCGGCGCAGTTGGGCCTCAAGACGGCGTGTATTGAAAAACGCGAGACACTGGGCGGCACATGCCTGAATGTTGGGTGTATGCCATCAAAGGCGCTGCTGCATTCGTCGCATTTGTACCATGAAGCATCTCATGATTTTGAAAAGCATGGCATTACCGCTAAAGGCGTTAGCTTCGATCTGAAGAAAATGATGTCTGCCAAAGATGATACCGTTACAGGCTTGACTGGTGGTATCGAGTTTCTATTCAAGAAAAACAAAATTGATTGGATCAAGGGCGCAGGACGTTTTTCTGCGAAAGACACAATTGAAGTGAAGCTGAACGACGGCGGCACGCAAACGGTTAAGGCCAAAAACACAATCATTGCCACGGGCAGTGATGTGGCGACATTGCCAGGTATTGTAATTGATGAAGACCGTGTTGTATCCTCAACGGGTGCGTTGGAGTTGCCGGAAGTACCGAAGCATTTGGTTGTTATTGGTGGCGGTGTTATCGGGCTTGAGCTGGGTTCCGTGTGGGCACGCCTAGGTGCAGAAGTAACTGTGGTTGAGTTCATGGATCAGGTGTTGCCAGGCATGGACATGGAAGTACGTAAAACGTTCGGCCGTGTGTTGAAAAAACAGGGCATGAAGCTGAAACTGTCCAGCAAGGTTACAGGTGTTAAAGCCACGAAGAAAGATGTGGCTGTGACATTCGAGCCTGTCAAAGGCGGTGATGCCCAAACCATTAAAGCAGACCGTGTGCTCGTGTCTGTTGGTCGCAGGCCATACACTGACGGCCTTGGCTTAGAGACAATCGGCGTTGAAATGGATGAACGCTCGCGTATCAAGATTGGCCATGATTTCGGCACAAACGTACCGGGTGTGTGGGCCATTGGTGATGTCGTTGCCGGACCTATGCTTGCGCACAAAGCTGAAGATGAAGGTGTCGCATGCGCTGAAAACATTGCTGGGTTAACAGGGTACGTTAACCACGATGTGATCCCGGGTGTTGTTTATACTTTCCCTGAAGTGGCAAGCGTTGGCAAGACCGAAGACGAATTGAAGGAAGCTGGTGTTGCATACACAGCTGGCAAGTTTCCGTTTACAGCAAACAGCCGCGCCAAAGCAAACCAGTCAACTGAGGGGTTTGTGAAAATTCTGGCTGATAAAGCAACGGACCGTGTCCTTGGTGTGCACATCATTGGCGCTGACGCTGGTAACATGATTGCACAGGCGGCCACAGCGATGGAGTTTGGCGCATCAGCGGAAGATATTGCTCTGACGTGTCATGCGCACCCAACCGAAACTGAAGCCATGAAAGAAGCCGCACTTGCTGTGCACGGCCGTACAATCCATATGTAGGGTTTGTACCTGTGATCAGATTTTTGAAAGCCTCGGTATTTGCCGGGGCTTTTTTTATGCCTGCAGTTTCAAATCCATAATGGCGCCTTCGTGAACGAGCAGCCATTCCTTGCGCTCAAGGCCGCCAGCGTAACCGGTTAGCGATCCATCTGCGCCGATAATACGGTGGCACGGGTGAATAAGCCCTACGGGATTGCGGCCGTTGGCGCGCCCAACAGCGCGCGGGCTGGAGTTCAGGCGTTTTGCAAGCGCACCATAACTGTCAGTTGTGCCGCCAGGGATTGTACGCAGGGCTTTCCAAACCGTGCGCTCATAGTCTGTGCCAACAGGGTTTGTTTTCAGTATATCCAAAGCATCACGGTCACCATCAAAGTATGCTTTGAAGGCCTCTGCCACTTCGTGTGGAGCGCTGCCCGTTATCACTTCTCTACCTCCATAAAATCGACTTAATTGCCGCTCAACACGTGATGCACGATCAGCAAATTCACATATGACAACCGTATCGCCGTCCAGAACCAGAGCCACAGGACCAATCGGTGACGGTATTTCTGTTCTAACTAAGGGGTGTTGCATTGGTGTCTCCATTCTGTCGGGGTACAGTTATATGTTTTCTTGAACACATCATTAAAGCGGCGCAGGCTCTGGAACCCAGCTGCAAATGCAATATCGGCAATGGTTGCATCACCGCCGCTTAGTAATGTTTTTGCAATGGAAAGCCTGTTCTCGGTACGAATTTCCATCGGTGATCGACCGAGGTGTTCTTTAAACAGTCGCCTTAGGTGTCGGTCTGTTATGCCAAGTTTGTCTGCCAGTGCAGTGTTGCTTGTTGGTCCATCGCCTTGTGCTAATAACCTTAGCGCACGGCTTACAGTTGCACCTGTGCCCTGCCACGCGGGGCTGCCTGGCCGGCTTTCTGGTCTGCAACGCTTGCAAGCGCGAAACCCTGCGAGGGCAGCGGTGTTTGCATCAGCAAAGTACAAAACATTTTCTGGCTTTGGTTTGCGTGCAGGACATATAGGCCTGCAATATATCCCGGTGGTGACAACAGCAAAAAAGAGTGTGCCATCAAATCGTTTATCGCGTTTAAGCAACGCTTGATACAGGACGTGACGATCTGCAATGTGTGACTGTGCGTTCATGGTTTAAACATAACGTACCATCACATAATAAGCTCGCTGTTTTCGGACCTTTTTGTGTTTGCGTATATTACAACTCGCTGAAAGCAGCGCCTGCAATTGCTATCGTGAGTGCGATGGCCATGAAGGGCATTAGTGCAACGGGGGGTATGGGTTGTTTGGTGCGCATTGCGTGCCAAAACTGTTTACTGGCATTTAAGCTCGTTGAAAAAGTTGCGATGCAGCCAAGTAATACGAGCCAAGGCATAAATGCACCATCTGTGAGCTTCAGCATATCAAATCTCACAAGTGCATATGAAATCATTACCGACCATGCGACCAGTGAAATATATAAAAATGTCAGCGACCATCCATGTAAGGTCGCAAACGATTTTCGAATATCTCGTTGACCTCTGGTTTCGTTCTTTTGTTTTTCTTCTTGATCAGTCATCGCGTCAATTACGTTAGTTTCGTTTGAAGGCTTGATCATACACATCACGGATGCGCGCGCTATCAACTTCTGTATAAACTTGTGTTGCTTTAAGGTCGGAGTGTCCAAGTAGTTCCTGAATGGTGCGTAAATCACCGCCACGAGACAAAAGGTGGGTTGCGAAACTATGCCTGAGTGCATGAGGTGTTGCTGTTTCGGGTAGAGCAAGAGCTGCACGTACATCTTGCATTGCGGACTGGATAATGCGTGGGTTTAATCTACCACCACGTTTCCCGACAAAAAGCGGGCCATCAGGCTTCAAAGCAAATGGACATTGCTGCGTGTATGTTTCAATTGCATCCTGAACGACGGGTAATACGGGAACGACCCGTTCCTTGCCGCGTTTACCGATAATACGCATTGTATCACCGCGGGGCCTGTCGTCACCACTCAGAGCCAAAGCTTCACTGATTCGCAGGCCACAACCGTATAGCAATGAGATGACAGCCACATTGCGTGCTGCTACCCAGTCGTCTGTCACAAGTTCCGGTAATGTTTCTATCGCTGATTTTGTTGCTTCTTCGGTGAGAGGACGCGGGATTCTGTGTGGCACTTTTGGCGCCTGTACAGCATCAATGGCATCGTTCTCTATACTTTCAGCGCGTGCTAGATAGCGGTATAGATTGCGCACGGATGATAAAGTGCGCGCTGTTGATGCAGCGGACAGGCCATCCGCGCGGCGTGCCGCAAGAAAAGCGCGAAATTCTCTAACTTGCAAACTTTCCAGTAATGCTGTCGTAATCATTTCGCCTTTATATATACTCAAGAAACGCAGAAATGATCCAAGGTCATGCCCATATGCAATAAGGGTGTGCTGCGACATACGCCGTTCAGTTTCAAGATAGCGACGCCATCGCTTAATCATTGCAGAGAGGTCTGCATGAACGTTAGTGAGAGATGCTTCATTGAAAGCTGAGGCTGTGGTGTCTTGCTTCACCGCGAACTAAACCTCAGGATAACGAAGACGTCCCAAAAACCGAGAAAAAGATGGCATATTTGCGCTGGCTTTACGCATTTTGAATTTCGCAGTTTCAATTTTCATAACATCTTCAATTCGCCGGTCAAGGAATGCCCATGTTTCGGCGTGGCCTTCAGAATCGTCGCTTAACCAAAATAATAAAACGGCACTGTAGACAGCACTTAGCGTAGCACGTTTGGTATACCAGTTATGGTCAGTCGATGTGTCTCCGGCAGCTTTCCACATTGTATCAGCAGTGCGCCATAATATCTTGCTACCAGTAACAAGGTGTTGCGGCAGCGATAACAATGTGAGGCCGCGTCTTACAATTTCGCGGTTGCCCGTGTTTTGCTCCAGGCGTGTTCTAACGGCGAGCGTAATCCGATCACGGATCTTCATTGAAGGCAAATCTAGCGTTTCAAGCGTTGCAGCAAGATGCTGGTCTGCATGCAGCAGGTGTAATTCAAGTGCCTCTATCGCACCGCGCGGGAATGAAAGTTCTGCCATTTCAGGCGTTGTGCCTATATCCAGGGCTGCGGCTTTTAGTGCTTTGTCGCTCCAACCATCGAAAGGGATGTGATTAAACATTGCCGCCAATAGCGGTTCTTGCAATTCTTCAGGTGTCTTTTCGGCAATAGGTTGCGCAGCCACAATTCTACCTTTCCATCCAACGTCAAAGGCACGCATGGTTAGTGCATGTCATATTTTTTCACAATATTCATAACATGTGTTGGCATGCCGTGCGAGAGGCATCCTGACGCAGGTTTGCCGAGAGACGGCTTTTATGATACATATATGGGTCTAAACACCTTATTGATCTGCAGTTTTTAATGCTGGCGGTAATAAGGTCTTATTTTAACTTGTGTCATACGGCAGGCTTTGCTATACCGCGCCAGCCCTGCGAAATGCGATTGATTCGTTGCTCGTAAATTATGGCTTTGAGAGGAGTGAGAAACCCATGGAGGTTTCCGTTCGTGATAACAATGTGGATCAAGCCCTACGTGCTTTGAAGAAAAAACTTCAACGCGAAGGTGTTTACCGCGAAATGAAAATGCGTCGCTTTTACGAAAAGCCATCTGAAAAGAAGGCTCGTGAGCAGGCTGCGGCAGTACGTCGTGCCCGCAAGCTAGAGCGCAAGCGCCTTGAGCGTGATGGTTTGGTTTCGAAGTAACACTTCGCAAGCTAAGCTATAGAGAATTTTAAACCCTTTGAAGTTAACGCTTCGAAGGGTTTTCTTTTGTCTGATCCTGCTTTGAGGTGAACTGTTCCTGATGTGCTGTGAGTTGGCTTGAACAGCCTTTGGCTCCGCGTAATAGTATGTGTGCATGATATGGAGGTGCGTTGTGTTTCGGTTCAAAGCCATTTTCGCTTTCCTTTGCTCTGTAGTTTTCGCCACTATTTCGGCAACAGGCAATGAAACCCCTTGGATAAATGCGATAACAAGCAACTTGCGCAGTGATGGCGTTTTAGGCGTCGGTGCGCCAATGTCTTTAGAAAACCGAATGGCACATTATGGTGTGCCAGGTGTTGCGATAGCCGTTATCAGGGATGGCAAGCTTGTTGAGGCAACTGGTTTCGGAGTGCTTCAGGTAGGCGCCGCACAACAAGTCAACGCTGATACTCTGTTTTCCATGGGTTCGGTCAGTAAGGTTGCAACGGCAGTGCTGGCGCACCGAATGCAAGCGGATGGCGTGTTGTCGTTGGATGTAGATATTCGCCCATATCTGAAGAGTTGGCAGTTGCCTGATGATGCTCCAGATGAACTGATCTCTTTACGGCGTATTTTCTCTCATACAGCGGGCTTTAATATTCATGGTTTTGCCGATTTTGAACCTGGAGCAACATTGCCAACGGTGTATGATACTCTTAATGGAACCAGTCCCGCGCGCCATGGTCGGCTGCGTTTTATTGCTGTGCCAGGTCAACGTTATCAATACTCAGGTGGCGGCTATACGTTGGCGCAACTGGTTCTCTCAGACGTTTCTCAAATGGACTTCCCTGAATTGGCGCGGACTGCGCTTTTCGCGCCGCTTGATATGCAACGCAGCAGTTTTGTAAACCCTTTGCCGGAGCAGACGCAGAATGTGGCGAAGGCTCATAATAGCCGTGGCAGGCCTGTTGCTCTGCCGCGCGGCTATGAGGCGATGCCTGAAATGGCAGCATCAGGCCTGTGGTCATCGGCAAATGATATGGGTAAGCTTGTGGCTGCATTAATCCAGAGCCATAGAGGAGAAGCTAGCTTCTTACCTCATGAACTTGTGCGCCGTATGATGCAACGTGTTGCACCAGGTGAACATGGTGCCGGCCCTCGTATTGAAGGTGAGGGAGATAATATGTGGTTTACGCATGGCGGGGTAAATAATAGTTACAGAGCATGGATTGAGGGACAACTATCAACCGGGAATGGCTTGGTAGTTCTCACAAATGGCACTGGTGGTAATGGTTTGGGAGCTGAAATCAGGCGTGGATGGCGACTGATAGAAGCAACAGAGTAGTAAGCTACTTCTAATTAATCCAACTCAAACTTTATACCTTGGGCCAATGGTAATTCGTGACTGTAATTAACCGTTGATGTTTGACGGCGCATATAGGAACGCCACGCATCCGAGCCACTTTCTCTGCCGCCGCCGGTTTCTTTCTCGCCGCCAAATGCACCACCGATTTCGGCGCCAGATGTACCAATGTTGATATTGGCGATACCGCAATCTGAACCTGCAACGCTGACAAACGCCTCAGCTTCACGTATGTCTGTTGTGAAAATAGCGCTTGAAAGGCCTTGAGGAACAGCATTTTGCATAGCTATTGCTTCGTCAAATTCTTCGTATTTTACAATATAAAGTATTGGCGCAAATGTTTCCTCGCACATACCCGTGGTTTGTGCTGGCATTTCAGCAATCGCAGGTCGCACATAATATGCGTTAGGCAGGTTAAATTCTTCGATACGTTCGCCGCCTGAAACGGTGCCGCCTTCGGCTCTCGCTTTTTCTATTGCTTGCTGCATAGTGGTAAACGACGTTTCGTCAATTAACGGTCCTACAAGGGTATGATTCTCCAGTGGGTCACCCACTTTTACATTGGCAAAGGCACTTTTAAGGCGAGGTACCAGGTTTTCATAAACACTGTTATGCACCATAAGGCGCCGTGTTGATGTGCAACGTTGACCCGCCGTTCCAACAGCGCCGAAAACGATGCCAGGGATAGCCATTTCCAGATCAGCGCTTGGGGCCACGATAATAGCGTTGTTACCGCCAAGCTCCAGCAGGCATTTCCCGAAGCGCTTAGCAACACGGGGCCCAACCTCGCGCCCCATATTTGTTGAGCCAGTGGCAGACACAAGTGCGATGCGAGGGTCGTCCACCATCTGTTCACCAACATCTTTTGTACCAATAATCACACTGGAAAGACCATCAGGTGCATCAGCTCCAAACTTTTTAAGCGCGCGTTCAAACAGTATTTGGCAAACCAGTGCTGTCATTGGTGTTTTTTCGGATGGTTTCCAAATGCATGGGTCCCCGCAAACAAGCGCGAGTGCGGCATTCCATGACCATACGGCAACCGGAAAATTGAAAGCTGAAATAATCCCCACCGGACCAAGCGGTTGCCAATATTCACGCATGTGATGGCCAGGCCTTTCGGAAGCAATGGTCAGACCGTGAAGTTGCCGTGACAATCCAACGGCAAATTCGCAGATATCGATCATCTCCTGAACTTCGCCTTTGCCTTCCTCAAGTAGTTTACCGCATTCTGCTGTTACCAATGCGCCCAGCGCGTCTTTATTGGCGCGCAGTTCCTCGCCGAGCAATCTTACAAGCTCACCGCGGCGCGGTGCTGGTACACGGCGCCATATATCAAACGCTCTGGTTGCAGCTTTGATTTTGTAATCAATGGTTGAGGGTGAATCCGTTTGAGCACGGCCAATTACCTTACCATCAATTGGAGATTGAACGGCCAGATTTCCTGCAGCAAATTCAACTGGGTTAATGTGCAAATCGTTTAAAATAAGAGCAACGCGCGCGTCCATGTGTTTCCTCCGTGCTGTATATCTATTGGCAAGTCTACCGTATTATTTTTTGTTTGTTCTCAAGCCGGAAAGCGTCGCTGTTGGTGCAATAGCTTCAGGGTCTACTGTAATTTCAATAAGAGTAGGTTTGTCAGCATTTAAGGCAGTTTCAAGCGCCGGCTCAAATTCACCAGATTGTGAGACTTTTATCCCGAGCGCTCCGAAGCTTTCAGCCAGTTTGACAAAGTCCGGATTAGTTAATTCTGTCCCTGCTACCCGAGCAGGGTACTCACGTTCCTGGTGCATGCGGATGGTGCCAAGCATACTGTTGTTAAACACAAGAAAGATAACATTGGCGTTGTAGCGAGCCGCTGTTGCCAGTTCCATTACACTCATCATAAAGCAACCATCACCAGCACATGCAATTACCGAACGATCAGGATGGACTATTTTAGCTGCAATTGCAGCAGGTACACCGTACCCCATAGCGCCTGACGTAGGCGCCAACTGAGTGCCGAAGCTGCGATAGCGATAAAACCGGTGTAACCATGAAGCATAATTGCCCGCCCCGTTACAGACAATAGCATTGTCAGGCAATGTTTCATGCATATGTTTATATATATCAGCTAGTTGAACCGCGCCTGGGTTCGGTAGGGGTGTATTCCATGCTTCGTATGAAGCACGGGCTGCTGACACATTTTCTTTCCAGCCATGTTGCGGTTTTATCGTTAATGATAGAAGCGCGGGCATAATGGTTTGTGGTGTGGCGTTTATGGCAAGTGCAGGCTGATAAACACGGCCCAGTTCTTCAGCACCTTGATGAATATGTACGAGCGTTTGATCGGGCACAGGTACTTTTAATCGTGCATAGCCGCCCGTTGTCATTTCACCGAGGCGTGCACCGAGCACAATCAACAGATCAGCGTGTTGCATACGCTCTACAAGAGCAGGGTTTGCACCGATGCCCATATCGCCAATGTAATTAGGGTGGTTGTTGTCAAACCTGTCCTGACACCGGAATGATACGGTGACAGGCAAATTATTTTTTTCGGCAAATGTCTGCGCTTGAGCAACACTGCTTTCGTCCCAACCGCTGCCGCCCAGCATAATGAGGGGTCGTTCGGCCTTTTCCAGCATGTCTTGTAAAGCGGCAATATCATTTGGGCCTGGGTGTGCGCGCGACGGTGAATAAGCTATACTTTGTTGTGGCGCGCATAGCTGCGTAAGCATGTCCTCGGGCAAGGCAAGCGCAACTGGTCCTGGTCTGCCGGATGTAGCTACTCTGAAAGCGCGACCAATATATTCTGCGATGCGCGAAGCGTCGTTAATTTCAGCCGTCCATTTGGTAACCTCGGATAAATAACGCCGATAATCAATTTCCTGAAAAGCCTCACGCTCTACCTGATCTGATGCGACTTGCCCGATCAGCATGATCATGGGGGTACTGTCTTGAAACGCAGTATGCAGGCCGATCGAAGCGTGTGTTGCGCCCGGGCCGCGAGTTACAAAGCATATGCCGGGTGTACCAGTAAGTTTGCCGTATGCTTCTGCCATGTTTGCTGCACTGGCTTCGTGTCGACATGTAATGAAACGAAATGTGTCCTGAACATCGTGCAGGCCATCAAGCGCTGCCAGATACGATTCCCCTGGTACACCAAATGCAATATTAGCACCATTGTCGGTCAATGCCTTTATCAGTGCATGGCCGCCCAAAATATGATTTTCAGGAATTTGCGCCACTTCAGTCTCCCCCAGTATACCATGCAAAGATGGCTGCGTTGGTTTCCATAGTTCGGGCATAGGCGTATCGCGCCTGTTTTTCAATGAAATCTTGAAACTTAACACCTTTGTGTTGAAAGCCTGATTGTATAAAATATGCTGTTTATACAATCAGGGAAGCACGTTTAAGCGTGGCTAACTTCATTCGTATTAAGTGTATGTGAAACGATGTTCTGGTAAATGCCATGATAACCTAACCGTGAACAAGGGTGAGTGGTTTTTATTATTGGACTATTGTCTAAATCGAACCTGTATTGAGTTAATGAATTTGCTATGAGTGCCGCGTGAACAAGACTAGTCAATCAGCCCAGTCGGCTCAAAAATCAAGCCCCATAATGGCAACAAACCATAAAGCCGGCTCAGTCTATGGTAGGCCTGTTCCAATTGATAACGGTATTTCCGTTGTTCTAGCTGATAATGCAAAAGATTACACAGGCCCGGGCACCAATACCTATGTTGTTGGTGATGAGCGCTTATGGATTATTGATCCTGGACCAGCAGATGCCGCGCATGTTGCAGCCGTTGAAACAGCTATTGCGGGACGCTCTGTCGACGGTATTTTTGTGACCCATACTCACCTTGATCATAGCCCTGCAGCGAAGCCTTTGAAGGCTCTTACCGGTGCACCGGTTTATGGCTCCAAGAAACTATGTTCCAAGTTGGCTGCGCTTACGGATGAAGATGTGGATCTGGACTTTGAAGCTGATCACGAGCTATCGGGCGGCGAAACGATTGGCGATGGCAAGTGGCGGATCGATGTGTTGCACACGCCGGGCCATTTCCCGAACCATTTGTGCTACCTGTTACCTGAGGTCGGTACGCTGTTTTCAGGTGATCATGTGATGGGTTGGTCTACTACGGTCATCGTGCCGCCACTGGGAAACCTTGCAGATTATCTTGCTAGCTTAACATTGCTTGAGGAAACGGGTGCCACGCGTTTGTTGCCAAGTCACGGTGATGCAGTAGAGTGCGCAGTTACACGCATCAGAGAAGTACGTAACCACCGGATGATGCGGCATGCTCAGGTTGGTGCATGTGTTGCACGTGGTATAACGGAACCAGAAACTATCGTCGACATGCTATATGATGATCTTACAGCGCGTCTTATTGAAGCGGCGCGTAGTTGTGTACGTGCGCACCTTGATATGATGGATGAAAAACAACCAGATCAAGAATTGATGGCTCAATAAACTAATTTACCGCAATTTATGTAAGAGTGTTACTCTTCTAAAATTATTTTAAAACGCCAATTCACACATGTTTCTTTTTTGAGGTAACTTGCCAGTGGAGCTAATCGGTTCAGGGTTAAATAAGCACTTTAAGACGGAAGATTTTCCGGCATTTAAAGCACGATTTCCCTGGGTTGGTGGTGATCTGCAGACACTGCGCAACAGTTTGGTTGGTGCCCCGCGCACATTAGAGCCTGACGCACGTTTGCACACGCCTATTGATGTTGGTGCTGTCAGCGTTGCAGCCAACTATGCAAAACCAGATAAATCACCCGTTAAGAACCTTGTTCTTGTTCATGGCTTGGGCGGGGCTGAAGACAGCAGTTATATGGTTTCTGCTACACGGTTTTTTCTCAATAAAGGATTTCATGTCTTTCGGATGAATTACAGAGGCGTTGGTCCATCAGCCGTGCATTCTTCAGCGCCTTACAGTGCAGGGTTAACTAATGATTTGCGCGCAGTCATCGCGCATGTGTCAAATGAAAATACCGAGGCGCCCGTTGTTATAATGGGATTTTCTCTGGGTGGCCAGTTGGCGCTGCGTATGCTCGGTGAAGGTAACGTTCCTAGCTGTGTGAAAAGTGCAGTAACTGTTTCCGCTCCGCTTAATTTGGCTTCGGCACAACGGAAACTGGAGCGCCCGAGGAATAAATTATATTCACGATACGTTGTTGGGAATATGCGCCGCGACCTTAAAGGGTTGATGCATCCAAAAGTGTTGGTTGATCCGGCCAAACTGAAGCGCATATGGGATTTTGATGAGCATGTGATTGCACCAGTATTTGGTTTTGCGGGTGCGGTTGATTATTATGAAAAGGTTTCCTGCTACAGTGTTCTTGATCGTATTCAGGTACCGACGCTTGCCATTCACGCGTATGATGATCCTTGGATTCCTGTTGCTGATTATAAAAAAGCGTAGTGGCCCATTACGCATCCAGTAGGAGCTATTATTACCAAATCAGGCGGGCATGTTGGCTTCCACTGTGGTGGAATGGCAGAACCATGGCATGAGCGTACTGCCTTGTCATTTTTTGGACAAACCTTAAAAGTAAACTCAGATGATAGTTAAGGTTAAGAAACTGTTAGCTAAATTGAATGTTTCGCGTTATGATAACTTCACGGTTGGTGGTCTGCTCCTGAGGAGCTAAATGTAATTTTGCGCACTGCGTATACAAATAGGCCACGATATACATATGTCTGAAATCATTAAAGATTCCGATAATAACGCTAAACACAAAGCATCACGCCGTGCGATACTGTCGCTGGCTGCAGGTGGTTTGCCGATGGTGATGACAATGAAAGCATCAGCGCGGCAGGCCGTTAACTCGGCGCTAACGTGTGCTTTCAGATTGCCGTCGCGTTACCGCGTTCTGGTTGATGATCAAGGAAATGCCTGGGCAAACCCAACGAGCCTGAATATTAATTACCGGGCTGATCGTGGTGGGTATCGGATTGATCATATTACGCGGTTTAAAAATGACTCGAATACAATTCCTTTGCCGGGTGCTATCTTTTCACCCAGTTTTCTGCCCAGTGCTTGCCCCATAGGTGTTCCCGCGCCAAGCGATAATAGGCAGGATTGTGGCTTTTTGGTTTGGCGAACCAATCGTAACATTGATCCCTCAGAGTTTTTGAATGCTTCTGAAACATCTTTTGTTGGTGATTTTTTTGATCCAAGCAGGAACGCAAATTCTCAAAATGGTATCTATGTTGAGCTGTCAGCGGCGTTAGCTGATGCTGGAGCTACATCAGGCTGGCCGGGGATTTCATGTATTGCGTCTATCATCAATAGTTTCCCCACGTCACCATAGTACGCAGGCCATTTAAGTACGTAATTTAAGCAAATTTTAGTCATTCATTGACCATTTCATCATCATCTTATGGGATTGTGTTAGCTGCATAGGTTTGCAGCGCGCTAATCGCAGTGTGTTTAACTGAGGCGAGATGGTGAAATGGTACTATCGTTAAGAAATTTGGTTGATACGACGTCTATCGAGAAAATTGTGCTCGCAAAACGTGTTGGCCAATTCCTTGTTGGGGACCAAGCTGATGTTGAACGACGTACAGTAGAAAATGTTGCGCGTGTTCTTGCTCAGGATGTGTCTGCTCATGTGCGTGAAGTGCTGGCCTTTGAACTCCGACGTTGTAAACAATTGCCGCGTGATTTGCTGGATAAAATTATCAAAGACATAGAAGCTGTGTCAGGACCTTTTCTCGAGGCAACATCTGTCTTCAGCAACGAGGAACTTGCAGGGCTTGTTCCTGATCTGGAAGAGGGGGTGCGCACGTGGCTCGCTCGCCGACCTGACTTGCATGAAGACGTTACTATGGCGTTAGCTAAATCAGGACAGGAACCTTGCGTCATCACATTGGTGCGCAATGATCGGTTAACGCTTGGTGAGCAGGCATGTGGACTTGTGGTTTCACGCTTTGGTAGTAATCGCCTCATGATGGATCAGATGAGTGTTCGCAGTGACTTGCCTCTTTCAATCGTCAATATGATCATTGACAAAGTTTCGGATCACTGTCGAAAAACGCTTGTTACGCATTACGATATTGAAAAAGCGATGGCAGAAACGGTTGTTGATGCCAGCATGTATGAGGTCCTGTGGCAGGAAGTTGAAAAGGCAACCCCAGCAGATATTCATGTTTTTGTCGCCGAACTGCGAGCACAACACCGCCTCACACATGAAATAACTTTGCAAATGGCCAAGCGCGGCAATATCCACTTTCTTGAGAGTGCACTGGCACTTGAGGCCGGTTTACCCAAGGCGCGTGTGCAAGATATTTTGCGACTTACTGATCCGCCGGCATTTGTCAGGCTGATGAAAATGGCAAATGTGTCTCAAAAATATGCACCTAAATTTCTTGGCCTTGCCAAAGGTGCGGTGACACACCACTGACAGTTGAATAAAGAAAGATTAGGCGCCTTGCTGAAGCGCAATATGAGAAAAGCGTGCATATATTAAACCATTAACAGATTCTTTACTGACTCATGGTCCAATTGTGATCACGGTAATCTACGGTTGTGTTTTAGAAGATAGAATAATTCAGAAACACGGTTTGTATCTGCGTTTTAAGGCTAGGAATAAATGAATTTTGATCCGGTTAAAATAATGGATGCTGATATACAGGATAAGGTGGCTTTAACGCACCAAATTGCGGGTTTCCTCAATCGCAGTGAAGATCAGGAAAAGCGTGCAACAATAGAAAATGTTGCGCGTGCGTTAGCACAAGATGTTGCTGCCGAGGTCCGTAAGGCATTGGCCTTTGAATTGCGCTCCTGCCCTTATATTCCTCATGACCTTGCTGCACGTATAGCTAGTGATATCGAAAGTGTGTCGGGCCCATTTCTTGCGGTGACAACAGTTTTTTCTGATCGGCAATTTGCCGGGTTAATTCCGCACCTGGAAGAACATGCCCACATCGCCATTTCCAAACGAGAAGACCTGGGTGAAGTGACATGCGATGCTATTGTGACCTTTGGTTCAGAGAAAAGTGTTAGCTTTATTGTTAAGAATAAAAAGGCACCGCTGCGAGAATCAACACTTTCCAATATCATCAAACGTTTTCCGGACCGTCAGGAACTTATGAATCAGACGAGTGTTCGTGACGAACTACCTATTTCAATCGTTAAAGCATTAATGGATAAAGTATCACAGCAGTATCGCAGCCTTCTTGAAGGGCAATACGGTCTATCAAGTGATGTGGCCGAGGTTGTGCTCACAAATAGTCTGTCAAAGGCAACATGGGATGTCATTATTGCTGCTGATGAAAAGCAGATACATGCTTACGTTAAAGACCTGCGCGAACAGAACCGACTTACCATGGACCTGATTATGGATATGTTGGAAAAGGGTAGTGTGGCGTTTTTGGAGAGCTCTCTTGCGTTTCGCGCTGGTTTAACGTTGGTAACCGCGCGTGAGATGCTACATGGGAGTGACATGCAAGTGTTTGTTGCTTTGATGCAAAATGCTAAAGTTGATAAAGCAAGCGCGCAGATGATTTTCGAAATTTTAAAAAAGCAAAATATCCGATAAATAACCTGCTCAATAGACAGCTTTTTAATCAGCAGGCACAATAATATGCCTGCTGTCTTCATTGAAGATAGAGTCTGGTGATTAGTTATTTGCCAATAAGACCAAGAATTTGATCTTTACCTTTTGCTGCAAGATAGAATCCGCATACAAAGGCAACTATGGCGGTGTAAAACAGTGTACCATCCTGTTGCGTCGCGCCGTTTTCGTCCATCCAAGTTACGGTTACGCCAAGCGGGCTTGCTAAATGGAAAAAGATAGCGCCAGCCATTGTTCCCGCTGTTAACAGGCCACCAAATGGGCGTGTTTTGGGCATTATAACAGTGATGACTGCCACTAGTTCAGCAACGCCAATAATGATTGCACCGTATGCGCGGAAAAACTCCAGACCTAAAAACTGTCCAACAACATCAAAAATATGTGTCGGTTGTGGGTGTCCCGTAAACTTGAACGGTAAACTTGGTCCAAGAATGACAACAATCAGAATCACTGGAAGCCAGTTGATATGTTTCTTGATAAAGTCCATTGGTTCTCTCCCTCTTAAGGTGAATATTAATGAGTAATTGGATAGTGACGTGTCAATTTCTTTTCGCCTAGCCACGCTTTTATCAGTTGAGACAAACTAGTTGGCGTGAAGCCTCTTTTGCGGTTTGCTGCGCCGATACGGTACAAATAGCTGAACTGTTTTATCAGCGCTTTATATGCGTCGCGTAACGTTGTTCGTGAGTCCCATATATGTGTTTGCTCACCGCCTGCGCCGTTTACCTCAATTATCTTGAAACCATGTCCTGCCTTCAGGGCAGAAAAATCGCCAAATCGTATATCAAAGCGCCCGATGTAGAATTCGCCCATTGATTTTGCGAGCTTATCAAATGTGTCCAGCATCTCGTCGGTGATTTCGTCGTTGCCATTGCGAAAAATTGTGCCGAGGCTATGGCTCCCTGCAAAAGCAATTTTAATCGACTTACCTTTTGGGACAATGTCATCAAGGCGTTTTTTGTGCCGTTCAAGGTATAGATGCGCCAACTGGCCTGCTCTTGGGTCATCCATGATGAGCTGACGGAGTGTGCGGGTGCCGTCACCGGTAACACGCGGGAAATACTTCAAGGTCAGGCTGGTAATGCGTCCTTTGTCTTCACCGGGTTCTCTCACATAAAAAACGCCCGCTTCGCCTTCTTCGTTTATCAGTGTTTGCAGGATGAAATTGGCACCTGCAGGGAAAACGGCAATATAGGATGCAAGTTCATCTTCATTATTGACGATTTGCACACCAACGCCGCGCATACCGATGTCTGGTTTTGCAACAAGTGGAAACGTAAGCTGCTTTTCTTTCATGATGCTCAATGCATCACTTAATGTGCGTTTTGCGGCACCTTCACCGCCCCAGCGTAGCACTTGACCGTACGCGGCAATATATGAGCGTGCTTCAGGTTTTTTTATTGCGTTTAGTACAATCTCTTTGCTTTCACCAACGAGGCCTGAGTACGGTAATGAAGGGTTGGCATTGGTTAGCAGGGTGGGGCCAAAATACCGCAACGATAGCCAGGCGCACCATAGCGCAATCGGTGTGTAAAACAGATGAGCGGGCGCAAATTCAAACCATGATGTTCTGCCGGCACTTGCATCAAGTTCAGGCATACCTGCATGAGGCGCTGGTGACCGTGGCAGGTCTTTTTCTTGTTTAGTGTTCATTGTTAGTTATCGTTTCTTCTGACGCTTCATCAAGGCTGGTGGCGTGTTTTGATCGGCGAATAATCTTAGGCGTTATAATGATAAGTATAATAGCTGTAGCAGCAGCCAAAAGCGCTGCGGGCACGGTGCCGATGCCGCTAAAGGTTTGTTGTATTTCGCTAATGAATAGCACAAGACCTGTCACCCAAATGATGGCTGCAATACTCATAACAATAATAAAACGTGCGAGTGATAGGCGCAAAAAACCAAAGGTGACATACGTTACCAGCCGCGTGCCGGGCATGAACCGAGAGAAAAACAAAACAAGTGTTTCCCGTCCACGTAACCAGCGGCGCACTTTTTTTGCTTTCTTAATAGGTAGCCTACGCTTCAACCAGCGAAACTCGCTGGCGGTCCAGCCTGCAGCGTAAAGCGCAATATCGCCGCCAACAATACCAATTGTCAGCGCTGACACCACTACCAAAGGTGAAGCAACGGCGCTGCCAACCAGTAAGCTGCCAGCAACCAACGCACCGTCTTCGGTTACCAGTGTCGAGAGCGCCAGCGCCAGCGCCAAGCTGAAAGGATCATGAGCCATTGCCTCAAGCCACGCAAAGAGTGCTTCAACGGAAAATGACAAACTTTGTTACCCCTTAAGTCACGCCTGATATCATCTAATTCAGGCGCAGGTTCTTAAAAACCAAACTATGACAATGTCATAGTTTATTTACCACGCAACTAAAAATAGCCTACGGTTATCCTTGCGCATACTAGATAAGGGTGTTTGCTGCTGATGGTAAGAAGCTGCACAGCATTGTGAACGCTTTGTTACAATTGGTTTTTAGGGCAACGTTGATTATACAGTTATCTGCCCGTTGTCGATCAGGCTTTGTAACGTGTCGCTGGTGATGCCGATTAAAACGATTGTTCCATGATCTCCGATAGTAAGTGTTGTGTTGTTGCCACTGAATGTTGCACTTGCTTGAATATCATTAAGTGATAACTGGCCAATGCTTGAAAGGTCGAGAATATCCATATCACCGCCTGATGTGCCAAAGTCGGTAACTGTGTCAGTGCCAAAGCCACTTACAAAAGCGAAAGTATCATCACCGGCACCTCCGGTGACACGGTCATTATTGGCACCTCCAAATATCAGGTCATCACCCATGCCGCCGTCAATTGTATCGTCGCCGTTTCCACCGAATAATGTATCGTTGCCTGCGCCACCAGATACACGGTCTGCGCCTGAAGACGCGAAAGCCTGGTCATTACCATTGTCACCGTTCAAGGTGTCTGCTCCGCTTGTTGTCCCGGTGCCGCCGTAAAGAATATCGTCACCAGCACCGCCTGATATTTGATCATTACCGGTCCCACCACCTAATACGTCACGCCCTCCATCACCAAATAATGTGTCATTTCCATTGCCTGAAAATGCAACATTGCTGCTGTTGCCGGTGCTAATGGCGGTTGCTGTTTGTATGTTATACGCCCCCGTCACTAAAAGGTCGTTGCCTGCGCCGCCATATAAAGTGTCGTTGCCAGCGTCGCTTGTGTTCGCAGATGTGAGGCCAATAGCTGCCTCGCCGCCGATAAGGATATCGTCTCCTTCACCACCGCCGATTACATCGTCGCCGCTACCGCCATCTACTGTATCGTTTCCTATGTCACCGGGGCCAGCGAATGATCGGTCGTTACCTGATCCTCCAGAGATTTTGTCGTGTCCAATGTCACCGCGAAGAACGTCATTACCGGCACCGCCGTGGATGGTGTCGTTACCACTTCCACCGAGGATGCGATTGTCAGCACCATTGCCGGTTAACACATCATTACCACTTGCAGCTGTCAGGTTTTCAATTGTTGTATCTGGTGCAATAAAGACCGTATCGGTTTTAGTGCCAACTTGCGTATTATTTTGCGTAAAGTAGCGCACAGTAGTGCCAACACTGCTCCAGGTGCCGGGGGTGAGGTTAAATGTAACGCTTTGTGAACCGGTCAGGGTTAGTGTGTCCACTCCGCCTGCATCCCATAGTGTTAGGAAGTTTTGGTTCAAGTTTGTATTAAGGCTTAGTGCGTTATCGCCTTTTGTTACGTCACTTACACCGTAAAGCGCGATTAGTGCCTGAATATCCAGCCACATAAAGCTTTGTGGGCCAATGTCGGTGTATGCTGCCGTCGGGAAGCGGCTGGATACTTCAAAGCTCATCATGACCGAGTATTCAATACCCCGTACATCATTTGTAATTTGGATGGTTTCACGGTTTGGATGTGATAGGCCAAGCGCGTGCCCCACCTCGTGAACGATGGTGCGTGCCACGCTCGTAAGAGGCATACCTGCTTGCATGCGCTCTTGTAACCACAAATCTCCCGCAGCTGCAGTTTCGAATGGTAATCTGGCAAACCCAAAAGCAAGCCTTGATCCGGCAGACAAGGCGTGATCGGTTCGGGCAAGCCGGATAGTGCCAGCTTGAAGGCCTGAATCCGTTACTTCTTCGAAATTTATATTGGCAAATGTAGATACTGTTTCAAGCAAGGTGCGGGCGTAATTTGCCTCTGCTGCCGAAAAGGGCCTGAAATCATGGCGGATTTCTGAATTACCTCCATACTGCGCTGAATCAAACCGCGATGTCAGTGTTGGAAAGCTGAATGTGACGTGCGTTGTTTCATCAGGCTCGCCCGCAGCCCATGAAGTGCCAAACTCGAAAAATGCGTCAATGTTGGTTATACCTGTTAAGGCGACGTTATTCTCAACTGCTGCAAAATCGTAAACGCCCCTGCCATTAATAGACGCGGTTACATGATAGTCACCAACGTTGGCTCCGTCCGAACCTATAGTGACATAGTATGTACCGGCATTTTCAGGCGTGAAGTTGATTTGTGCATTCAGACCGTGTGCAGGCTCAATTATTTCATAGAGGCCTTCACCGACCGCTACACCGTTTTCGTCAACAAATGACACGATTGTGGCATTGTCTATGCCGCCTAGTTTGCCGGCATCTTCGCCTGTTATAGTGATTGCGTATGTGTCACCGACATCTAACGTGATGCCGATAGTGTCAGTGTCGGCCACTGTTTCTATGGTGCCTGTGGTTTCTTCCCATAGCCCAATTGTAGCTGCGGTTTCAAAATTAGCATCATGATCATCAACTGGAATTGTGATCTCCTTGACCGCAAGGCGGTAATCACCAGTGTCTCTAGTGGAAGTTGATGCCGCAATGATAAAGTATGTGCCAGATTCTGTTGGGGTGAAAATTAGTGCCGCGTTAAGCCCGACGCCGCCGTCATCGTCTGATATGTTAAGCGGCGTTCCATCAGAAGCTAGAATACCTTGAATCAGAGGGTCAAAAACACTGTCATTGGTCAGGTCCGCGGCAGTTAAATCAATACGGTACGTACGCCCGGCTATTAGCGTGACGCGGATGTAATCAGTATCTGTTCCGTTTTCAAAACTACTGCGCAGACTGCCGCCTACATTTACTGATGCGCTAGAGTTAATGTTGCCAGGTATGTCCATCGTTTTCCCCGCTAATGACTTAGTGCATATGCAAAGGTAAGGAAAATTGTCATAAATAGTTCGCTTTAATTGATTAGTGGTTATCTATTTGGGGTGAGATGCAATCTCTTGCGATGAGTTGAGGTTATGGCGTGAGAAACGACGATGAGCCGAGCGCAAAAGAGTATGGTTTTTGAGGTGAAATGAAGGGGATTCGATGAATATTTTAGTCCTTTGTACAGGTAATTCAGCGCGATCTATTTTAGGTGAAGCATTGTTTAATGCGACGGGGTGTGGGCGTATTAAAGCCTTTAGTGCGGGCAGCAACCCTAATGGGACAGTAAATCCATATGCGCTGCGGCTGCTCAAAGATAAAGGCTTTGATACAAGTGTATTTCGCTCAAAAAGCTGGGATGAGTTTGCCGCCAATGGTGCTCCTGAAATGGATATCGTCATCACTGTTTGTGGTAACGCTGCAAGTGAAACATGCCCGGTATGGATTGGTGCGCCAATAACCGTTCATTGGGGCTTTCCTGACCCTGCTGCGGTTGAAGGCTCAGACGAGGAAATTATGGCGGCATTCAAAGAAACATTTTATGGTTTGAAGCGAAATGTTGCGGCTTTTGTAGCGATAGATTTTGACGCAATGGCACCAGAAGATATAAGTCTGGCACTAGCTGATATTCACAAAGGTCAACAATGAGGGCGGCACCATGTCATTGCAGCAGAAGTTACTAGCTGAATTTATTGGTACTTTATTATTGCTCGCAACAGTTGTTGGCTCGGGTATTATGGGTGAAACACTGGCGGCGGGAAATGATGCTGTCGCATTGTGGGGTAACACAGCGGCGACAGGGGCGATCCTTGTGGTGCTTATTTTGGTGTTTGGACCTATATCGGGTGCTCATTTTAATCCGGCTGTGACGCTAGTGTTTTTGGCGCGCGGTGATGTTAACCGCACGACCGCAGTGGCCTTTATTGCTATACAAATCATTGGGGCAGTCGCAGGTGTTTTATTGGCACACCTCATGTTTGATATGGAGCTACTGCAAGCATCCGAAAGACAGCGAACAGGTGTCGGGCAGTGGGTTTCGGAAGCAGTTGCAACGTTTGGTTTGTTAGCAGCGATTTTAGGCTGCCTGCGCAATCGTGTTGAGGCTATCCCGTACGCTGTTGGTCTTTATATCACGGCGGGTTACTGGTTCACGGCTTCTACAAGCTTTGCCAACCCGGCAGTTACTATTGCACGATCCATGACAAACACGTTTTCTGGGATTATGGGGCGTGACGTTGTTATGTTCATTATGTTTCAAATGATAGGTGCGTTTTTGGCTTATGCCGTTTTTCGCATGTTTGAGCCTGCCAACAACACAGATAAGTAGTTTCTATAAATCGTTTAAATGCTGTGCAAGCGCGGCGAGGCAGCTATGCGCCAAATACCTGCAACGGTCAGGGCTCCAGCCAAACAAATCATCTGGCAGATTGGCGTTATCCTTAAACGGCATTTCAAGTGTCATGGAAACGCAGTTAAATGTTTCTGCGACATAGTCAGTGCATTTCTTTAGGTCGGATGTTTTGGGTGCGTCCACTGGATAGCCGTATTTTGTCTGAAAATCAGGCGTGAGAGCACACAGGGTTTCCTTATATGCAGCTAACAAGTCAAGTTGTGACTGAGTGATGGAAGGTATGCCTTCAAAGCCAGCGACGAAATTGTATGGTAAGGCTTCATCGCCGTGTACATCCAGATGGAAGTCTATGCCTGTTTGATGCATTTTTTCGCGTACCATAAGTACTTCAGGGCTTCGATCTGCACTGGGGTTATTCCATTCGCGGTTCAGGTTTGCACCAGCGGCGTTAGTACGCAGGTGGCCACGTTTTGATCCGTCAGGATTCATATTGGGAACGATGTAAAAATGCACGGCGTCAAGCAGTTGCCGCGCGACCGGGTTATCTTCATCAAGTAAGTAATCGAATACGCCTTCCATCCACCACTCAGCCATGGTTTCACCGGGATGTTGTCGTGCTATTAGCCATACCTTTTTACGGCCTTCCGGGCCGTGACCAATCTCGACAAGGTCCATGTCTTGACCGTCTAGTGTGTGACCCAGCACAGAGGTACGGACAAGAGGTGACGTGGCCACATCAGCGATGAGATCAGCGTGGCGTTCCATCGAATAAGGTGCGAAATAGGCGAAGTACAAACTATCTTGCTTTGGCGTTACAGACCATTTTAGTTCGCCGTCAGTATATGAAGTTTCAATGCGATGCCATGACTCGCGGTCGTATGACGCGCAAACACTGTAATCTTGCCACCCGCCGGTATAAGCTGCGTCTCCGGCATTTTCGATGATGATTGTGCAAGGTGTGTCGGCCACGCCTGATATGCGGAAGTGAAACCATTGAAAAAAGTCGGAGTGTGCATCACGGTTGATTTTCAAACGAATGTTGCCCGGATTTTTCGAGTCGATGACTTTAATATTCCCACTATCAAATTTTGACGATACCAGCACACGACGCTCCTGTGTTTTTCCCGTTACTATGTAACCGCCGAGACATGATGCAGGCAAGTTAATTAGTCTTTATATACGGCGTGTTAGTATGGTGGGTATTGTCTTCTGGGAATAATCATATTCATTTTAGGAAAGATGCATGCTGAGAAGAGTGGTTATTTGCGTGACAATATAATCCCATTATGGTACCATTTTCTTACTGACGTGAAAGCGTGAGCATATACTCCCGCTATCTAACGGGAGAAAGGAGGCATCCGATCATTGAGACGGGTGCCTCTGTGCATGGGCTATAGAATTGTCTTAGTGCACAATCTTTTATGATAATAATTAATTATCTTCAGTCTATTGACACGGGTGCGGTGCGTAAGTATTGTCCGCCGCCAATGGATTGAGGGAGTCGCAGATTCGGCGGCCCCGCTTGGTTAGGCAATTGTTTGGCTGAGTTAACAGTAAAACTGGTTTTAGGAAAAGTGCTATGAAAGTTCGTAATAGCCTCAAGTCTTTGAAGTCACGTCACCGCGATTGTCGTGTTATTCGCCGCAAGGGCCGTCTTTTGGTAATCAACAAGACGCAGCGCCGCTTTAAAGCTCGCCAAGGCTAACACTGGTTTAGCCTTTAGCGTATAGCTACTATTGATTTAGCCGTGCACCTTTTATAGGGTAGCGCGGCTTAGTCTTTTGTGGAGAGTTTGCTTTGCGACCAACAGCGGTTCTGTTTGATATTGGTAATGTGTTTGTGGAATGGGACCCGCGATTACTATACCGTCAATTAATTGACGACTCTGATGAGCTTGAGCATTTTCTTAGCGATATTGTAACACTGGAATGGCACACGGAGCATGATCGAGGCCGGCCATTTGCGCGCGGCACCAAGATTTTGTCTCAGCGTTTTCCTGAATATGAAGACCTGATAGCAGCATTTGATAAACGGTGGTCAGAAACGATTGGCCCTGTGATGCAGGGCACTGTTGATGTGATGATGAGCCTTCTGGAGCAGGGTATTAAAGTGTACGGGCTCACCAATTTCTCAGCTGAGAAATGGCCAGAATTTTGCCGCAGCCATAATTTCACAGATTATTTTGAAGGCGTTGTTGTTTCCGGTGAAGAAAAGCTGGTTAAGCCTGATCCGCGTATTTTTCAAATTGCGATTTCACGCTTTAAACTTGATCCTGAACTGACTGTTTATGTTGATGACAGGCTAGAGAATGTTTTAGCGGCGGAACAACTTAATATGATTGGTCACCAGTTCACTGATCCTGCATCACTTAAGCAGTGTTTGATTGAAAAAGGTGCTCTACGCTAGCGCACCTTTTAATTCAGTTCGTTACCATTAATCCACGCAATGTGAAGCACATTGGTCGCGCCTGGTGTACCAAATGGGAACCCGGCTGTTACAACAATACGGTCACCAGCTTCAGCAAGACCTTGTCGCATAGCCATACGTTTGGATTTTCCTATCATTTCTTCAAATGTTGTAACATCGCGGGTTTTTACAGTGTGAAGTCCCCATACGATACTGAGTTTGCGTGCAATTTCTGTGCGCGGTGTCAGCGTTAAAATGGGCGCAGATGGTCTTTCCCGTGCGGCGCGCATTGCGGTGGAACCAGATGTGGTGAATGTAACAATTGCCTTAGCCCCAACGGTGTTCGCAACTTGTCGTGCTGCCGCGGTAATGGCATCTGCGGTATTTGCTGTTGGATCAGCCCTGCTGTCATGACGGTTGGTAAAGTATGTGGGTTCGCCTTCAATACGTTTGGCAACACGGTTCATAACGGCCACAGCTTCAATAGGGTAATCACCGACTGCGGATTCAGCTGATAGCATTACTGCATCTGCACCGTCCATAACGGCAGTGGCTACGTCTGAAACCTCGGCGCGGGTCGGTACTGGTGCTTTAATCATCGATTCGAGCATTTGCGTTGCAACAACAACAGGTTTGCCTTCTTTGCGGGCTTTGGCAATAATCTGTTTTTGTATGCCTGGTACTTTTTCAACAGGTTCCTCGACACCCAGGTCACCGCGGGCAACCATAACACCGTCAGAAAGTTCTAGAATCTCGTCAAGGGCTTGTACGGCTGCGGGCTTTTCGATTTTTGCCATAACAGCAGCCTTACCACCTATCAGGCGTTTTGCTTCTGCAACATCAGCAGCGCGCTGTACAAATGACAAGGCAATCCAGTCAGCTTTCATTTGCAGTGCAAATGCCAGGTCTTTGCGGTCTTTTTCGGTTAGTGCCGCCAGAGGGAGTACTGCATTCGGGACATTAACACCTTTGCGATTGGAAAGTGGTCCACCCACAACAACAGTGCATGTTGCAGTATCAGCAGTTTTCTCCGACACAGCTAACCGAATTTTACCGTCATCAAGCAAGATGTTGGTGCCGGGCTCAATCGCCGCGAAAATTTCTTTATGCGGCAGACAAACACGTTTTTCGTCGCCAGGCTTTTGAACAAGGTCCAGAGTGAATGACTGCCCTTCTTTCAATAGAACGTGCTCATCAGCAAAGGTACCAATACGTAGTTTAGGTCCTTGAAGGTCAGCTAGAATAGCGACAGGTCTTCCTACCTCGGTTTCCACATCGCGGATATTTTTAAACAATGTTCGTTTATCGTCATGGTCGCCGTGGCTCATATTTAGACGGAAAACATCGACACCCGCATAAAATAAATCGCGAATTTGATCATAGCTGCTAGAGGCAGGCCCAAGTGTCGCGACAATGCGTGTTTTGCGTTCACGGCTAGCGGCGGGTTTAGTTTTTTGCGATTGATTCATTAGTGCAAAATCCAGCTTGTTAGTTGACAGGCATGCCAAGGGTATTACGTTGCAGCTCACGGGTAAACCGTAGCTTGAGAAAACTATTATCTATATTCGTCTTCACATTTATTCTTTCTGCGATTGGTAACCTAATGCCGCACACAATGGAACAGCCAGTTTTAATTAACCCCGATGCGCGCGAAGGTATTATCCTGTTGTGTGATCACGCCACCAATCATGTACCGCATGGATATGACAATTTGGGGTTAACACCAGATGTGCTGGAAGAACATATCGCATACGATATTGGCGCAGAAGATGTGACGCGTAAAATATGTGAAATGATGGGTGTTGCAGCGGTGCTCGGGCCCGTGTCTCGTTTGCTGATTGATTGCAACCGCGAACCGGGGCGTTCCTCTATGATACCAACCGCTAGTGACGGTATCACTATTCCAGCCAACAACGACCTCACTGAAAAAGCAATTAAGGCACGAATGGATGCTTATTATTATCCGTTTCATACCATGTGTGAAACGTTGATCGCTGAGCATATGGATGCCGGATTAACACCACTTCTTGTTGCAGTACATAGCTTTACACCAGCAATGGCGGGTGAAGACCGGCCCTGGCATGTCGGTTTTTTGTGGAATCAGGATCCGCGTTTGGCACAGGCTATGATCGGCCTTTTGGAGCGAGAGACCGATTTGGTGATTGGTGATAATCTACCGTATTCAGGCAAAGACCTATATTATACAATGCAACGCCACGGTGCTGATCATGGTTTGCCGCAAACAACCCTAGAAATCAGGCAAGACCTTGTCGATACAGAAGAAAAAACAACGCAGTGGGCAGCTTTAATTGCGGACGTTCTTGATGAATGTATGGAACGTAACGATCTGAAGCAACGTAAACTGTACCCTGTTTCCAAGTAGAATTAACAAAAGCGAGAGAAAAGATGTCAGATATTGATCCTCAACAAGCACAAATTGAAGCAAAAGTTTTTCGCCGCCTACTTGCGCACCTGGATCATCGCAAAGATGTCCAAAATATTGATTTGATGGGACACAGTGGTTTTTGCCGCAATTGTCTGTCTGACTGGTACAGCGAAGCTGCGGCAGAAGAAGGCATGAGTATTGATAAGGCAACAGCGCGCGAGCGAGTTTATGGCATGCCTTATGATGATTTCAAAAAGGAATACCAACAGCCTGCAACAGAAGCACAGTTACAACTTATGAACGACAGTGTTGCGAAAAATAAATTGCCTTAACGTCAATCAGCCACATCTCACTTTGCAAGAATACAGAGTGCGCCGGATGGGGCGCCGCGCTTGGTGTGTAATGCTTGTTTAAACCTTCAGAGTTGCCGGGAGTATGTGGTTTCATGGATATTAAAGGTAAAGTCGCTTTTGTTACAGGCGGAGCAACAGGCATTGGTCTTGCGATTGCACGTTCGTTTGCTGCGCGCGGTTGCAAGATAATGTTGGCTGATATTAATGCTGATTTATTGACCAATGCTGAACAGGAATTGCGCTCGTCAGGTGCAGATGCGACATCCGTGATTTGTGATGTATCTGATGCTGCAGCCGTTCAGCAGGCCGCAGAAACGACAATCGACCGCTTTGGTAAAGTACATATTGTTGTGAATAACGCTGGTGTTGGTATCGGAGGACGCCCCGGCCAAACCCCATTGGAAGACTGGCGCTGGATTGTTGATATCAACCTGATGGGTGTCGTGCATGGTGTTGAGGTGTTTACGCCGCTGATGCAAGCACACGGCGAAGGTGGTTATTTTGTTAATACGGCATCTATGGCTGGTCATGTTACAGATCGTGGTATGCCGCCGTATTATGCTACTAAATTTGCTGTAGTTGGATATTCGGAAGCATTGAAACACGACCTTGCACGATCTGATATCGGTGTCAGTGTTTTGTGCCCGGCATGGGTGCAAACCAATATTCATAAGAGCCGGTTAGCAAGCCCGACTGGCCCTTCGAGTGAAGCAGAGCTTGAAAACGACCGCGGTTTCCATGCCATGAAACAGGTTGTTGAAAACGGCTTGCCTACGGCGTTGGTCGGCGACTGGACGGCAGACTGTGTTGAAGCAAACCGTTTTTACATTTTTACCCACCCGGAAATGCAACAGTATATTGATCAACGACATGAGTTGATTAAAGCGGATTATGCTGCTTGTGCTGCTGATATGCGTTTGAATGAGGCGTTATCGTAAAAAAAATTTCGCGGGCTAGGCTTTATCTTTTGCATGCTGCGGTTTCAGGGTGCTTTATGCATTTCATCAACTAATACAGTCGGTTCATCATATGATAACTGACACAAGGGGGAAGTGATATTATTCGCTAGAGGACGGAAGAGGAGCCCCGACGCGTTGAAACTTAAGCTCGAAAAGCACCAGATAACCGACAAATTGATACTCGTACTTATATGGGTATTGTCTATGGTTCTCATCGCTTTTTCACAAGAACCTAGCTACTTGCATCCTGGCCAGTATGAATATCCTCATTTACACTTGAGCGAAGTTGTCTACTCTTTGGAGAGAGGCATATTAGCCTTTTTCGTGTTATACTATCTTCTACCTCGCTATTTCCAAACAGGCCGGTATTTTTTATTTGCTCTGATGCTGTTGGTTTCCTTCTTTACCGTAGGTTCATTTGAAGTTGGCATTCTTATGCCTGTTTTCTTTGATAGCACCAAAGGTTCTAGCCAATGGTCGTTACACGGGGTTTATAAATTTGCGCTGGGGTCATTACCATTGCTTGGCTTTATGTTCTTTGTAAAGCTGACCTGGGAATACCGGGAAACGCAGCAAAAACTGTTAGCTATCAACAAGGAAAAGATTGAAAGCGAGCTTAAATTTCTCCGCTCTCAAGTTAATCCTCATATGTTATTTAACGCTTTGAATAACATATACTCACATTCACTAACGCACAGTGATGTTGCACCAGACATGCTTTTAAAGCTGTCAGAGTTTCTGAGATATAATTTGTATGAATGCGGGGACGACACGGTGCCTCTTGATAGCGAGTTGCTCTCGCTGGAAAATTATGTCGTCCTTCAAGAAATGGGTCTTGAAGGAAGAGGGCAAGTCAACTTTTCCATCCAAGGGTCTGGTAAAGGGAAGTCGGTGGCACCTTTTGTGATGGTCACTCTACTTGAGAACTGTTTCAAGCACAGTTTGAATACGCAGGAAAAAGGCATTCTTATCGATATCAATATTAGCATTAAATCTGACATGTTGATGCTGGTAGCGCGCAATACATATGATGAAGATAAAGCAATGGACAGTGCTGGTGTGGGAATCGCTAATGTACGCCGTCGTTTAGAATTGATGTACTCAGATAAGTTTTCACTGGAACATAATGCTGCAACAGACGTGTTTGAGGTAAAGTTGGCCATGCCTATCACAAGATCACCTCTCTTATTTATCGATGGTGATGAGTGATGGCAGGTTTGCGGTGCCTTATTGTTGAAGACCAAAAGCCTGCTCAGCGGATACTGCAAACATATATTTCTCGGCTAGAGCATATCGAGCTTGTTGCAACATGCGGCAGTGCCCTTGAGGCTATGAAGTTACTACAAGAGTATGACGTTGACTTACTTTTTCTGGATATTCATTTGCCCAAAATGAGCGGCTTGTCTTTTTTGCGGTCGCTGTCTCATCCACCAAATGTGGTGATCACTACTGCATATTCTGAACATGCAATTGAAGGATTTGAGCTTGATGTAGCTGACTACCTGCTAAAGCCATTTTCCTTTGAGCGGTTTTGCAAGGCCGTTTCCAAGGTACGTTCTGGAACGCAGAGCAACAATAGAATGAGCAAGAATATTCACGATAATTCAGTGTTTATTAAAGTGGATGGGGATTTGATCAGGCTTGATCTAAGTAGGTTGGTTCACATTGCATCGGACGGTAACTTTCTCAATATAAATATGAAAGATAACCGTTATTATATATTGGGTACGTTGCATTCCTGGTTGGAGAAATTGCCTAAGGATAGTTTTCTCCGCGTTCAGAAATCTCATATTGTGAACATCAATTATATTGAGAAAATAACCGGAAACCAGATTGCCACATGTTTGGGGCCAGTGCCGATTGGCCGCGCATATAAGGATGATTTGTTGCGCAAAGCTGCTGGTGATTAGCTAAAATATACGAATCGAAAGAGCCTCAGGGGGTTATTCTGAGGCTCTTTGAAGTTGTGACTCAGGCCCTTAAATCATAATGATTATAGGAACCGTGAGTACTATGTGTGGAACTTACTGGTTTGTTGAGGGCCTTCTACACAACATACCTACAAAGCGTGATAAACAACGCTTTCTTACATGCGAAAATAAGAAGTGAGCATATCTGACACAAGTATAGCAAAGATGGATAAGCAAAAGACTTTGAATCCGTGATTGCCTATAAGCGTTGGCATGCGTATGGTGCGCGTCGAATTATGAATATGTAGCGTTTATTGATAACAGTAAGCGCAAGTTTACGGAGTTGGATATGGTACAGGCAGGCGGTGTGGCTGGCGAACAGCTAAGATCATATATTGAGCGTATTGAGCGTTTGGAAGAAGAGAAAAAGGGCATCGCTGAAGATATTAAAGAAGTGTATGCAGGCGCTAAAGCTGTTGGATTTGATGTTAAGATACTGCGTAAAGTAGTTGCTATTCGTAAGATGGACCAAGCAGACAGGCAAGAGCAGGAAGCGCTTTTGGAAGTATACCTGCACGCCATTGAGGGTGGTCAAATTCCAGAGCCAACCGAATAAAGTTGCTATAAATTTATTGTAGTACAGCGCGGTCGATGACCAAACTTTTTTCTTTAACAGTGTTTTGCTAAGGCCTGTAATTTAGTTCTCTTGTGCAACAGCATTGTGGGCTTGTGAAATAACATAAGCGCGAATAGCTTCTATTTCTTCAGGCGTAAGAAGTTTGCTGAATGAGACCATCCCGCTATCTGCCAGCACACCTTCCGAGACAACAGCCTGCCAGGCATCAGAATCAGCGGTATATGACGACCAGCGCAAGTCTGGCAGAACACCAGAGCTGATTGCGACAGGGCCATGACACACTAAACAGTTTCGAGCGTAATGAACGACGCCTGACTGGAGTGTTTCAGCAGTGCCAATACGTTCGCTTTTGGGTGTGCGATCAATTGGGATCATTTCAGGATCAGCAATATCGGCTGTGCCACCCAATTTAAAAGTAACTACTTTACCAACTGTAGGAGATACTTTTTTGTCGTATGCATAGCCTGCATGAAGTGCATATCCAGAACCCCAACCCGTCGTGATCGTGACGTATTGTATACCGTCTATTTCATAAGTTACTGGCCCTGCTACTGCGCCCGACTTTAAATCGTAATGCCACAAAGGTGTGCCGTTTGCTGCGTTATATGCAGAAAATTCACCACCTAACTTTCCCTGAAAAACAAGATTGCCAGCTGTAGACAAAATGCCGCCATTCCATGCATTTTCGTGCTCAACAGTCCAGCGGGCTTCCTGTTTTACCGGATCCCATGCAATCAATCTTCCCTTGAGGCTTGCGCGTAAAAACTTCATAAGTTCTGGCGGCATATCAACGGGTGTTCCAGCAGCAAAATCAGCACCTGTATTCCAAACGGCAGGCTTGCTATCCCATAGAGGATCAAGGCTATATGCCTGAGGTATTTCCTGTGCGGGTATATAAGCAAGCTTATGTATCGGATTGTATGCCATCGGATGCCAGTTATGCGCGCCGAGCGGACCAGGTAATTGGAGATATGGCACTGTGCCGTAGCGCGCGGCAGCAACCTCAACGGGTCTACCACTTTCGTCAAGGCCTGTTGCCCAGTTAACAGGGCCAAATGCCTCACCTGAAATGAATACGCCGGTTTCAGCATCCAACACATAGAAAAAGCCATTTTTCGGTGCCTGCATGACAACGCGGCGCTCAGCTCCGTTTTCTCCCAGTGGCAGGTTTGCAAGTATGAGTGACTGCGTAGCGGTATAGTCCCAGTTATCACCGGGGGTGGTTTGAAAATGCCATTTGTATGTGCCCGTCTTAACGTCTACTGCCACAATGGATGACAGGAACAGGTTGTCACCGCCGGAAGGATCCCTGATTTCACGATTCCAGGGTGATCCATTGCCAACGCCGAAGATGATCTGATCATTTACACTATCATAAATGATAGAATCCCACACAGTGCCGCCGCCGCCATCCGTGACCCATGCGCCGTCGTCGCCCCATGTAATGTTGCCGATGGAAGTAAAGGCATCGTCCGATACGGCGCCGTCTGGCTGTTTGCTTGGATTGGGCACTGTGTAAAAGCGCCATGAGAGTGTACCGTCGTCAATATTATAAGCCGATATATAACCACGTACACCAAGTTCGGCGCCGCCGTTCCCAATTAATACAAGCCCGTCAATAACACGCGGTGTGCCTGTGATGGTGTATGGTTTTGCTTGGTCAACAGTGATCGTGCTCCATGCAATCTTGCCAGTTTTAGCATCTAACGCTTCAAGCCTGCCATCAATCACCCCAACAAGGATTTTATCGCCGTAGATAGCAACGCCGCGGTTTACCACATCACAGCAGGCCTTCACGCCAACCGCACGGTCAACCTCTGGATCATACACCCATAGTTCTTCGCCGGTTTTAGCATCGAGTGCATAAACAACAGACCAAGCGGATGTTACATACATGACACCGTTTGCAATAATTGGGGTCGCTTCAACACCTCGGTTTGTAGCAAGGTCATAGGTCCATGTAACACCCAAAGTGGCGACATTTTCGGTGTTTATGGTGTCCAAGGGAGAATGGCGTTGTTCTGTATAACTGCCACCATGGGTCAACCATTCGGCGTTGGGGCTCGTTGCCTCGATAAAATTTGTGTCGATGGTCGCTTGCTTGGCGGGGTTAGTATCAGATGAAGCATGCTCACGTTGCTCGCAAGCTGTCAGTGCTAACAACAGTGCGATTAGAGTTAGTCGCAGTTGCATTTCTATTCTCCCCTAAAACCCTTTACTTAAGATGTATGGCGTTTATGAACCGTGTCTAGTTTATGGCTATTTGTGGCGGCTTATCCCAGTGGTAGCAGATTAGAGTTTTTAACTTCTTCCATAACTGCGTATGTGTTTGTTTCACGTACACCGGGTAGTTGGTTGATTTTGTCACTGAGTAGAAAGCGATATGCGGCCATATCAGCGCAGCGTATTTTCAAAAGGTAATCAAAACCACCGGCAACCATATGGCATTCCATTATTTCATCAATTTTTTGCACTGCTTCACTAAAGCGCTCAAAAATGTCGGCTCCTGTACTTTCCAGTCTTACTTCAACAAAACTCAGCAGGTTTTTGTCTAGTAAACGCGGTGACAGAACGGCCTGGTAACCAACGATGTACCCATCGCGTCGTAACCGTTTTACGCGTTCAGTGGTTGCTGTTGGGCTTAGTGAGATTTTATCCGCTAAATCAAGTGTGCTCATCCGCCCATCTCGTTGGAGAAGCTTCAATATTTTATGATCAAATCGATCTAACGCCTTCATTGCTATTCACCGTTATTATTTCACAAGTAGTGAATATCACTAAAATACAAAATAAATAAGGAAAATTTCACTTAATAAAATCTGATATAGGGGATATTCAAATAAGGAGTATCTCATGAATGCCGCTGTGTCACGTTCAATAAAATTACCGCAATTCAAAGCAGATTATGTTCCCAACGAAGAAGCGTGTGTTCAAGCATTGCTTGAACACATCTCGTTTGGGGATTCTTCACAGCGCCGGATTAAATCAACTGCAACCGACCTCATTACAGCACTGCGCTCTGAAAAATCATGGGTAGGTGATGTTGATGACTTCCTTCATACTTACGGACTGTCAACGGATGAAGGTCTTGCGTTAATGGTGTTGGCTGAGGCACTGCTGCGTGTACCAGATAGTGAAACCGCAGATACGCTCATTGAGGATAAGCTTGGTGCCGAAAGTTGGCATTTTTCTGATCAGGGAAAACCATTTGTTACAGCGTCAACCTGGGCACTTGCACTTGGCGCACGGTTAACAAAGCCACAAGAAGGCCCGCAAGCAATGGTAACGCAGGCGGTGAAGCGACTAGGCAAACCCACTGTTCGCACAGCAACACGGCAGGCAATGAAAATTCTGGGCAGGCATTTTGTCCTTGGCCAGACGATAGATTCTGCACTAAAGCGGGCCGCAAAACGCGAAAAAGCAGGCTACAGGTATTCGTTTGATATGTTGGGCGAGGGTGCGCGGACTGCGGCTGACGCTGCGCGTTATTATGAGGCATATGCAAACGCAATTGAGAAAATTGGCAAGAAACAAAAAAAAGCAGGTAAGCTCCCAAGCAGAGCTGGTATTTCTGTAAAATTATCAGCCATTCACCCGCGTTATCATGAAACCCATAAACAGCAGGTGCTAGCTGACCTTGTGCCGCAGGTTATTGCATTAGCTGAGGCCGCAAAAAGCTACGATCTTAACTTTACCATTGATGCAGAGGAAGCTGAGCGCCTCAGTCTTTCGCTGGATGTTTTTGCAGCCGTTGCAAGCAGTGAAACTTTGGCAGGTTGGTCAGGTTTTGGGCTTGCTGTACAAGCGTATCAAAAGCGTGCGGGTGCTGTGATCGACTGGTTGGTCAAGCTGGCAAATATACTAGACCGCCAATTTATGGTGCGTTTGGTCAAGGGTGCATACTGGGATACCGAAGTTAAGCTTGCGCAAGAAGAAGGCCTGCAAGACTATCCAGTGTATACCCGAAAGGCATCCACAGACCTTTCATATACTGTTTGTGCGCAAAAAATTGCCGCCGCGGGTGATCGTATATACGGCCAATTTGCAACACATAATGCTCTGACAACGGCAACGGTTATTGAGATATTTCGAGACAGGACAGGTACATTTGAGTTTCAATGTTTGCACGGTATGGGTGAAGCTCTATATGAAAACCTCACCGAAAAGCAAAGGGTTGCAGCATGCCGGATATATGCACCTGTTGGTTCACATGAAGATTTGTTGGCATATCTCGTTCGGCGTATTCTCGAAAACGGCGCCAATTCTTCGTTCGTAAATACAATTGAAGATGAAACTGTACCGATTGAACAGTTGACGGCGCAGCCATGGGAAATATTGCCGGGTTATGCGGAATACCGAAATCAATCTATCGCATTGCCAGCGGATATTCTGGGTGAAACCCGTAAGAATGCGTCAGGGTTGTCATTTGGGGACCGTGAGCATACGAAATCGTTTATGCAGAGAATGTGCGATGTGGGCGACCAATATGACAGTGTCACATCTTTAATAAACGGTGCTGCTGTGAAAGAGGGTGCTGCTCAAAACTGCGTGTCTCCCTATAATATAGATCATACTTATGCACAGGTATTTGACGCTGATGCATCCATAGCTGAGCAAGCTTTGGCTGCTGCGGCAAAAGGGTTTCTAGGCTGGCGAGATACACCAGTGAATGTACGCGCTGCGGCTCTTGATAAAATGGCAAATATGCTGGAGCAGCAACAAGCAGAACTGATTGCTGTCATTGCCGCTGAAGCTGGTCGTACAATTGCAGACGGTATTGCAGAAGTGCGTGAAGCGGTTGATTTTTGCCGGTATTACGCTGGTGAAGCACGCAAGCTTATGGGTGAACCGACACGCCTGCCCGGCCCAACTGGTGAAGTTAATATGCATCAGTTTATCGGGCGCGGCGTGTTTGTATGTATTGCACCGTGGAACTTCCCGCTCGCTATTTTTGTTGGGCAAATCGCAGCCGCACTAGCGGCAGGTAATGCTGTTGTTGCTAAGCCCGCGGCCCAAACCCCTGTGATTGCGCACAAGGCAGTAAAAATGCTGCATGCAGCAGGCGTGCCTGTAACGGCATTGCATTTAGTGCTCGGTGGTCCTGATGTGGGTGCTGCGTTAACATCAAGTACACAGACATCCGGTGTGGCGTTTACTGGATCAACAAAAACAGCATGGGCGATTAACCGGTCGCTTGCTGCACGGGATACGGCGATTGCACCGTTGATTGCGGAAACCGGCGGTATCAATGCAATGATTGTTGATGCAACAGCACTGCCTGAACAGGTGGCAGATGATGTTATTGCAAGTGCTTTCCAGTCGGCAGGGCAACGGTGTTCAGCGTTAAGGCTTTTGTGCATACAGGATGATGTTGCAGACAAGATGATTGAAATGATTAAAGGGGCAGCAAAGGAACTTGTGCTGGGTGCACCGCAGAGGCTTTCAACTGACGTTGGTCCTGTGATTGATGCTGCTGCATTGAATAATCTGGAAACGTATCTTACGAACTTACCGGAAGATGCTGACATTATCTTTGGTGCTGATGATCTAACGCACGGCGTTCCTGACAATGGGCATTTCATTGCACCGCATATTGTCGCATTACCATCGGCATCTGCGTTGACTCGTGAAGTTTTCGGGCCGGTGCTACATGTTGTTCGTTATAAGGCAGGAACCCGAGACGAGGTCGTTAACCAGATTAACGCGAGTGGCTTTGGTTTGACATTTGGTATTCATAGTCGGTTAAAGCGCCAAACTGAAAAGGTTGCAGATACGGTGCAGGCTGGAAATATTTATATCAACCGCAATACAATTGGTGCTGTGGTTGGTGTGCAACCATTTGGTGGTATGGGGCTATCAGGTACAGGGCCTAAAGCAGGCGGTCCTGCATATCTGTACCGTTTCTTGTCAGAAAAAGTAATTACGACCGACACAACAGCTGTTGGTGGTAATGCAAGTCTGATTGCTATGAGTGATGGTGTATGAAGCGTTTAAAGATTACTGGTACATTATAAATGATTGTTCATTTACGCCGAGCCGTTTGCTGACGCGGTCAACAATGCGCGGATCACCAGATGTTAGCAGTGTGGTGCTCGGTGTGTCTGCACTAATAAACTCAGGATGTCGCTCGAGGTAATTCTTTAGTGAAGAGGCAACGATATCGGCCTGAGAATATAATTTTACAGTATCGGGCAATGCAGCTTTGAACAGTTTTTCTACAAGAGGGAAGTGTGTGCATCCAAGCACGGCAGTTTCTATGCCGTACATGTCTAATTCACTGATGTATCCGTTGATAAGCCCCTGTAACGGAGCGGTGCCTGCGCCGCCTTCGATAGCATCAACGAGCCCAGGGCATGCCTTTTGAACCAGTTCAACGTGCGGTGCGCGTTTGGCAATTTCTTCCACGTATGCGCCACTTTCAATGGTTTTACTGGTGGCAAACAGTAGTACTCTTTGCTTGTTCTGTTTGTTGTCTTCTGGATGACTTGCCGGAGATTGCTGTGCCCAGGGTACGTTAGTGATTGCCTCTACCATGGGAACGAGTACGCCGAGAACACGTTTTTCAGGGTGTTCAGTGGGCAACCACTCTTGCTGCAAGGTACGCAGCGCAATTGCGGCGGCTGTGTTGCAGGCAAGAATAACAAGACTGCAGCCTTCATGCATTAGGTGATCAACACCCAAGCGCGTAAGAGCAACAATCTGTTCGTTGCTGCGATGTCCGTAGGGTGCATGACCGTGGTCGCCCAGATAGAGAAATTTCTGATTAGGGAGTTGTTTTTTCAATGCATTCAGGATTGTTAGCCCGCCAGACCCGGAGTCAAATACACCGATCACTAGATTCTCCTTCTGCATTAGCCCATTAAGCAGGCCTAACGTTTCAGGCCGTATTCTTCTATCTTGCGATAAAGTGTAGAGCGTCCGATATTAAGGCGCCTTGCCACTTCTGCCATTTTACCATTGTACCGATCAAGTACCATCTTAATAACGTCGCATTCAATGGCTCCAAGTGTGCGTGCATGGCCATCGGCATCTAGCAATTGAACTGTGGCATGAGTATGATTTTGGGATACTTCTGGCGTGCTTGAGCGGCTCTGAGATGAAACCTGTTCTTGCTGATGTGCGCTGGAAGAGACAACATGAAGAAAGTCTTCAGGGGTAAGTTCTTCGTGCTCTGACAAGATAATTGCGCGAAATAACGCGTTCTGTAGCTGCCGGATATTACCGGGCCAATCATACGCCATCAAAACACTGGCTGCGGCGGGGGAAAGCCTACGTTTTGGTAGGTCTTCCAAGGTCGCTAGTGTTTGAAGAAAATAGGCAGTTAATGCCGGGATATCATCTCTTCGATCCTTCAATGACGGCAGAGTAATCGGGAAAACGTTGAGGCGGTAAAACAGGTCTTCACGAAAATTGCCACTTGCTATTTGCTTGGGCAGGTTACGATTTGTTGCCGAAATAATGCGTATATCAACGGATATACTACCGCGGCTGCCAACAGGGTCGATTTCTTTTTCTTGCAAGGCCCGCAATAATTTCACTTGAATATCAAGTGGTAATTCACCGACCTCATCAAGGAAGAGTGTGCCGCCGTTTGCTTCTTCAAATTTACCAACGCGTGTTTCAGTTGCGCCTGTAAAGGCACCTTTTTCATGGCCAAAAAGGATGCTTTCCACCAAGTTTTCAGGGATTGCACCACAGTTAACTGCCACAAAAGGGAGATTTGCACGGTCACTCGCAGCATGAATTGCGCGTGCAAACACTTCCTTGCCTACACCGGATTCGCCGTCGATCAGGACAGGAATGCTAGCCCGTGCAGCTTTCTTTGCTAGTGTGACGGCACGCTTCATCGGCGCACTGTCACCAATCAGGTTTTCAAAACCTGCATCGGGTTGTGCAGATATTACAGGCTCAATTTCACCGACAAAGGCTTGTGTTTCAAGGCCTGCTTTTAACGCAGCGCGAATACGCTCTGCGCTTGCAGGTTTTACAATAAAATCAGTTGCACCTGCACGCATCGCGTCAACAACGGTTGTAATCGATGAGTGACCGGTCAACATAATAACAGGCAGGTTTGGTAAGCTTTTACGAAGCCGTTTCAAGACCTCAATGCCGTCCATGCCGGGCATTACAAGGTCTAATACAACAATATCAATTGCCGGTGTCTTCGCTGAATGAGCCAGCTTATCAAGTGCGATTACACCGCTTTCTGCCAAAATCACATCGTATCCGGCGCGTTTTACGATACCCTCTAGGAGCACAGCTTGTGTGATTTCATCTTCAACAATAAGAACTGTTTTTTGTTCTGTATGGTCCAATTTTTCGTCCTTATGCAACGCCTTTTGCGAACAGGTGATTCGCGAATGGGCGTATCATTTCAGGACAGTGGTTAACAAAACTGAAAAGATAAAATTTTCTCTATTTCTGTAATCGAAAGAAACAACCTTGCTTGAAAATGCTTTTGTATTACCTTTTCTTTCAAGAGTCGCATCATAAACGGGTTGTAGGTACCACAGCAATGTGCCTTGTTAAGCCTATATGTTGCGAGCTGAATAGCGTTCTAACTGTCTCACGGAGAGAAGTTCATGAAACTAGGAGTTATTAAGGAGCGCCGCCCTGCTGAAAAACGCGTTGCGGCATCTCCTGACACGGTGAAAAAATTAATCGACCTTGGATTTGATGTCATCATCGAAACAGGTGCGGGAGATGGAGCATCAATATCTGATGCTGCATTTGCAGCTGCGGGCGCAAGTATCGCCAAAGACCTTAAAGGCGCTGTTAGCGACGCGGATGTTATTTTTTCTGTACAAGGTCTTGAGGGCAAAGACGCCAAGCTTGCCAAGAAAGGTACGTTGCAACTGGCTAACCTCAATCCGTTTCTGGATAGTGACCGGTTAAAGCCATATGCAGATGCGGGCTTGATGGCAGTTGCGATGGAATTTGTTCCGCGCATTACCAGGGCTCAGTCAATGGACGTGCTGTCCAGTCAGAGCAATTTGGCAGGTTATAAGGCTGTCATTGATGCGGCAGCAACATTCGGGCGCGCATTTCCAATGATGATGACCGCAGCAGGCACCATTGCTCCGGCGCGTGTAATGGTCATGGGCGCAGGGGTTGCTGGTCTTCAAGCGATTGCGACAGCTAAACGGTTGGGCGCTATCGTGAGTGCAACCGATGTGCGCGCTGCCGCTAAAGAGCAGGTTGAAAGCCTTGGCGGTAAATTTGTCATGGTCGAAGACGAAGAAACCGAAAACGCTGAAACTTCTGGCGGTTACGCCAAGGAAATGAGCGACGCTTATAAAGCAAAACAGGCAGCATTGATTGCCGAAACGCTAGCCAAGCAGGACATTGCTATTACGACGGCCCTTATTCCGGGTCGGCCAGCGCCGGTATTAATTACCGAAGAGATGGTTAAGTCCATGAAGCCTGGCAGTGTAATTGTTGATTTGGCGGTTGAAAATGGCGGCAACTGCGAACTTGCCAAAGCAGGCGAGATTGTTGAGGCGCACGGTGTAACAATTGTAGGGCACCAGAATGTGCCATCACGATTGGCTGCTGACGCTTCTGCGCTTTATGCGCGTAACCTGATGCACTTTATTACGCCGCATGTGAAAGACGGTAAACTAGAAATCGATTTTGAGGATGAGGTTGTGTCCGAGAGCTTGGTGACCAAAGACGGCGCCATCGTACACCCTCGACTGACAGGAGGCGAGAACAATGCATGATCTTATTGCAAGCCCATTCATTCAGCAGTTTAGTATTTTTATCTTAGCTATTTTTGTTGGCTATTATGTGGTGTGGTCGGTGACACCGGCGCTGCATACCCCGCTCATGAGTGTAACGAACGCGATCTCAAGTGTGATTATAGTTGGTGCGTTAATTGCAGCCGGGCCTGAAGGCGCAAGCCTTTCCAAAATACTAGGCGCAATCGCTATTGGCCTTGCTGCCGTTAATATCTTTGGTGGTTTTGCGGTCACGGCGCGCATGCTTGCCATGTACAAGAAAAAGAAATAGGGAGCAGGCAGATGAGTCAATCCTTTGTCGATCTGACAGCTATTGCCTACATGGTGTCTGCTGTTTTGTTTATCCTGAGTTTACGCGGTCTCTCCAGTCCTGAGAGCAGCCGTCAGGGTAATATGTTTGGAATGATCGGTATGACCATTGCGGTTGTTACCACCATTCTTAATCCTGAAATTGTTAGTTATGACTGGATTATCGGTGCCATTATTATTGGTGGTGGTATTGGTTTCATCATTGCACGTAAAATCGCGATGACAGACATGCCGCAATTGGTGGCAGCGTTCCATAGTCTTGTTGGTTTGGCAGCTGTTTTTGTTGCGGGTAGTGCGTTTTTGAACCCCGGTGCGTTTGGTATCACTGATGCGATGGGCACTATGTTTATGGCATCAAAAATCGAGATGGCGCTAGGTATTGCGATCGGTGCAATTACTTTCTCGGGTTCTGTCATCGCTTTTTTGAAGTTACAAGGCACAATGTCTGGTGCGCCGATTATGCTGCCGGCGCGCCACGTTATTAATGCTGCAATCGGCGCTGCCATTATTGCAGGTATCGCTTTGTTTGCAGCGGATCAAAACGTGGAATTTGGCGGCCTGAATGTATTCTGGATTGTCACACTGTTGGCATTCATAATTGGCTTCTTGTTGATTATTCCAATTGGCGGTGCGGACATGCCAGTGGTTGTCTCTATGCTGAATAGCTACTCAGGTTGGGCTGCTGCAGGTATTGGTTTCACGCTACAGAATACAGCGCTGATTGTAACCGGTGCGCTTGTTGGTTCATCCGGCGCCATTCTCTCATACATTATGTGTAAAGCGATGAACCGTGGCTTCATCTCGGTGATCCTTGGCGGCTTTGGGTCAGACAGTGGTGCACCATCGGGTCCGATGGGAGCCGAAACACGGCCAGTGAAGCAGGGCTCGGCTGACGATGCGGCTTTCATTATGAAAAATGCTGGCAAGGTTATCATTGTACCTGGTTACGGTATGGCGGTTGCGCAAGCACAGCATGCCCTAAAAGAAATGGGTGATATGCTTAAGGAAGCTGGCGTTGATGTAGCGTATGCTATTCACCCTGTTGCAGGCCGTATGCCGGGGCATATGAACGTACTGCTTGCTGAAGCCAATGTGTCGTATGATGAAGTATTTGAGCTTGAAGACATCAATAGTGAATTTGCAGGTGCTGACGTGGCGTTTGTGATTGGTGCAAATGATGTAACCAATCCGGCAGCAAAAACGGATCCGCAGAGCCCGATCTTTGGCATGCCGATTTTGGACGTTGAAAAGGCTGGAACTGTATTGTTCATCAAGCGTTCGATGAGCAGTGGTTACGCAGGTGTAGATAACGAACTGTTCTTCCGTGACAATACGATGATGTTGTTTGCGGACGCCAAGAAAATGGTTGAGGACGTTATCAAGGCGCTGCATTAGTAGCTATCGATAAAGCGATATGAAGGGCTGGCTTTTGCTGGCCCTTTTATTTTTTCAGGGGCAGTAACTCTGTTTCCCATTTTCGCCAGTATTCTTCTTCCTGTGCTTCAGGCATTAGCCACCTTCTGTTCACTTCTCTCACTTCAGATGATAGCCGAATTTCGCCGAGAATTTCATTGATATCCGTGATTACCTTGCGCCCAAGCGGTGTATCGGAGCAGGCAATGCCGCCAAAACCGAGAAGTTCTTTGTGTAATCCAATAGGAAGATAGACATGTTCGCTTGGTGTGCCAGTAGAGGCCTCGTGATACTTAAGCATAATCACATAGTCGACAAAGTAATCAATGCGTCCAGCTTCCATCAGTTTAAACATGCTTTGCGTCAGTCGTGTATCGCCAGACCACCGGAACATTTTTGCTGTTTTTTCTTTATTGGCCAGAATTGGATTAAGCCAACGGCTGTATGATCGACCGGGCTGGAAAGCTCCGATTAATTCGTCGTCGTTGATTAATGCATTAAAATCGACGTATCCGTCCTTTACGTATTTTTGGATGGCAGGAACGGCTTCTGGTGTTGTGATAATGCCTTGATAGAAAAACACGTATGACGGCGCACTCCATATAACGCCCTGTTTTTTGTCCTCCAGCAAATCAGCTCCCTTGTAAGGGGAGGCTGCAAAACAAGCGTCTCTATTTTGGAGTACTGAATAAATACGAAGATTCGTAACGGGTCTATCTTCATGTACATAATCTGTCATGCGTTCGCGTAACATGCGCTCAACCGTTTGCGCATACCCAAGACCTTTTAATGGTCCGTCATGTATCCATGCTGGTTGCCAGTCAATGGATAGCCATGTCAGTGTTGGTTTTTGCTCTTCTGAGGCATGCACAATTCCGGCTGTAACGTAAAACGAAATTGTAACTATTATTTTCAGCAATGTGTTTCTTAAGCTCATTAAGCGCCCTCGACTATACTAGTCATACTATAGAATAGACTTGAAAAGCTTAATGAACAACAAATAGAAGGCCGCTCAGTTTTCGGGACTGAGCGGCCTTTATTTTGCCTCTCGAGTGAAGCAAAAATGATGCAGGTTCCCCCGGGCCAACAGGAGACGCTGCAAACCATACTGCTGTCAGGTTCAGCATGGCGAGGAAATGATACTGCGGGAAGCAGAAGTGTTCATTTCGTGGGATGATATAAACACGATTGATATTAATAATCAATCGCAAAAATGAATTATTTTTACTTTTTGAAACTTCGAGGTTTTATCAAACTTATAAAAGCAATGCTGTATTGATTTTTTGTGATTGTTGCCAAGTCTGGCCTGCGGCGCTATCGTGCGCGCAGTGGTTGGCATTGGGTAAAGGCTAAACGCTGCAGGCAACACCATCGAGGGGATAGTCACGTGACTTTGGGACAAAAATACATAAGCATATTGCTGTCAGCAGTATTGCTGGTAACTGGCGCAGTTTCTGCACAGGTTAAGCAATCCAAACAGCCGCATCATGAAGATAAGTTTCGTCAACTTGAAGAGGTTTTGGCGACACCAAACGACCAACGGATCGCGTCTGGTGAACCGGGGCCGGAATACTGGCAACAGCAAGCTGATTACGACATCAAGGTTGAGCTGAACGATGATAATCAAAGTATCACAGGCTCTGAAATTATAACATACAAGAATAATTCCCCGCATACGTTAAAGTATATATGGGTAAGGCTTGATCAAAATCGCTTTGCAAAACACTCTGACGATCACCTGACACAACCAACGAATTCTACAACGCGCATGTCGTTTTCTGAGCTTCGGCATCAAAAATATCGTCAGGAATTTGATGGCGGATTTAAAATTTCTGCAGTAACGGACGGCAGAGGTAACCCATTGCCGCATTCATTTGTACGTACCGTTATGCGTATTGATTTGCCTAAACCGCTTACACCGGGCAGCAGTACCAAGCTTGGTATAGAGTGGTCGTATAATATTATCGAATCAAAGAAAATTCCGATTAAGCGTTCTGGTTGGGATCACTTCAAGAAAGACGGTAATAAAGTTTATAATCTAGGCCAGTGGTATCCGCGTGTTGCGGGTTACACCGACATGAAAGCGTGGAATAACCGGACTTTTTATGGCCTTGGTGAATTCCAAACTGAGTTTGGCTCCTATAATGTAGAGATTACTGTTCCCTCAGATCATATTATTGCTGCTACGGGCGAGTTGCAAAACGGTCGTGAAGTACTAACAAGCGAGCAACGCGCTCGTCTGGAGCGTGCTCGTGATGCTGACCGCCCAGTTAAAATTGTTACGCGCGACGAAGCCCTTGCTAATCAAGCTGGTCGTGCAACTGATAAAGCGACATGGAAGTTCCGTGCAGAAAACGTGCGTGATTTTGCGTTTTCTACGTCACGGAAGTTTGTCTGGGATGCGATGGGCGTTAAGCAGGCAAACGGTGGCAACACCGTAATGGCTATGTCGTTTTATCCCGAGGAAGGTATGCCGCTGTGGGATAAGTATTCAACCGAAGCTATCGCACACACGCTTGAGGTATACTCGAAATACACTTTTGAATATCCGTATCCTGTTGCTCAGTCTGTTAACTCGGCAACCAGCGGTATGGAATACCCAATGATCAGTTTTAATCCGCGTCGTCCTGATGAAGACGATGATGGTGAGCGTACGTATAGCCGCGCAACCAAATATGGCTTGATTGGTGTGATTATCCATGAAGTTGGGCATAACTATTTTCCGATGATTGTTAATACGCCTGAGCGTGATTGGTTCTGGATGGATGAAGGCTTTAATACTTTCTTGCAAGGGCTTGCCCACCGGGAATGGGAAGAAGGATGGCCTGGCAACATTGGCTCCCCTGAAACTATTGTGCCGTTCATGATCAGCAAAAATCAGGTGCCTGTGATGACAGACCCTGAATCGCTTATCCAGTTTGGTGCAAATGCATATCGTAAACCTGCTGTAGCATTTAATATCTTGCGTGAAACAGTTATGGGCCGTGAAGCATTTGACCATGCATTTAAAGAATATGCGCAGCGCTGGATGTTTAAGCGCCCTTATCCAGCTGACTTCTTCCGTACAATGGAAGATGCATCTGGTCATGATCTTGATTGGTTCTGGCGTGGTTGGTTCTATTCAACCGACCATGTTGATATTTCATTGGACCGCGTGACATGGGGCACGGTCAATACCAAAGACCCTGATGTTGAGATGGCCTACAAACAAGAACGCGATGCAGAGGCTGGTGATAGCCTCGTGGTTGAGAGCCATGCAAATGATCGCCGCCGCGTTCTGGAGCGCCCTGAGCTGCAGGATTTCTATAACCACAATGATGCATACACTGTGACTGACAAAGACCGCGAGCGCTACGCGAAATACGTCGACAGCCTTGCTGATTGGGAGCGTGAGCTTCTAAAAACCACGGAAAACTTCTACTTTCTTGAGTTTTCCAACAAGGGTGGCTTGGTGATGCCGGTTATTGTTGAAATCGAATATACAGATGGCAGCACAGAAACGCGTAAGTGGCCAGCAGAACTGTGGCGTCGCAATCCTAACAGCGTCATCAAGCTTGTGATGTCTGATAAGGAAATCAAGTCAATCACGCTTGACCCTAAAAGAGAGACAGCAGATGCTGATATTGAAAACAATCATTGGCCGCGCCGTGCTGTGCGTTCCCGCCTCGAATTGTTTAAAAGGAAACAGCAGGAAAGCTTGATGAAGCGTGCGGGCGAAAACGCATCATACTAAACAAACTAGTGGTGTAAGAGTTGGCATAAACGGCCTCAGTAATGGGGCCGTTTTTTATGACTTGCTATATTGGCGTGAGCCGCTTGAGTAAGCGATCATTAAAATGGCGGATTCTTTTCCCGTATTTTCAGTGTGATGCAGGACTCCCTGAGGGATGAATATCGTGTCGCCTTTTTGGGCCAGAATTATTTTTTGATCACATATTTGCTTAATGTTGCCTGACAGCACATGGATAACCTCGTTACAATCAGCGTGAAAGTGCGCCTCTGAGGTTGCACCTTCTGCAATAGTCATTTTGGCAAGGCTCACCCCGGCGTTTTCTTGGATACTGTCTTCCATCAGCCATTGCATTGTCACTGACATATGAGATCTCCTAATAAACTGATCGCAGTGGTTTTATTGGGCGATAAAATGTCATGACAAAGGCAAATACATTATTCAGTTGGTAGAGTGCCAGATGGAAAGCTTGGCCTGTGCCAATTTGGGCGTTATAGAATAACTTCTGAAAGGTTTACGGTTAATGTCAGACCAAGCAACTATTGTTGATTTTGTTTCTGCAAGTTTGCGCGGACTTGAGGCGTCGGGGCGCACTGTTCTTTCGCCGAATCAACAACGTAAAATTGACAGTATTGCAGTAGCGTTAGATCGTGAACTGGATGATATGGTACGTGAGCTGGAGCGTGCAGCGTCTTGTCAGCAGGTTGCGCCGAACGATAAGAACGGTGAGCCGCTGCCTCCTTTTGAAGCGTTTTGTGTGGGCCTTCAAACTATTGGCGACTCGCTCATTCCACATCTTGCCAAAACTTTTTCTGATTATTTTGATGGTGACCGCGAGGCATATGTGCCGGTTATGTGGATTATACGTGCACGTGTTGACGCGTTTGTCGCTTACCTTTTACAGCTTGCGCAGGTTCATGGTCTAGCCTTTGACGATACGCGAACCCGTATGAGTAAAGACGAGCAAATTGCGCTTGCAAACCTGGGCGCGTATCTGCGTGCGTTAATGCAACGCGAATTGGATGCTCTTTTATAAAAGTATCATTGATTAATACTCTTCGTTTATTGTATGGCGACAAGCTGCACGCTAAAATCACTGTTAAGCATTCATTCATTTTAAAATGCCTATCACTGTTATGCGGGATGAGAGAATCTGAGGTAAACGTGACACTGAAGCGATTCACATTGTTGTCTATACTCGCCGCCGCATTTGCTTTGTCAGGTGTGGCTGGAATTATGCATGAAGACACAGCCGTCCATGCTCAACAAGACGAAGCAGATGACACTGATAAGGCTGATACGCCGGAACGTAAGAAGACGCGGGCCGAGCGGCGACGTGACCGGATCATGAGTAGATATGAAGCAACAGGTAAAGTTGAAAATTGCGTACCTATGCGCAGTTTGCGTCAATCTCATATCTTTGATGATCAGACAATTTTCTTCGAATCCATTGGCAAACGCGGCTACAGAAACCGTATGCCCAATAAATGCGCAGGTTTGCTGCGGGAAGAACGCTTTGCATATGCCAATTCCTTTGGATCATTGTGCCGCGCTCAGATCATCACTGTGCTGGATAACTTCGGTCGAACCTGGGGTAGCTGCAGTTTGGGTGATTTTGAAGAATATACCAAAAAACCTAAGACTGACGCTGAATAATTAACCCTTATCTGTTTCCTGTAAACCTTGGTTACACCTTATGTTGTCGATGCGCCGACTAATAGCGCCTTGTCGCAAAGCACTGTCTTTTTATCGCATTGCATTTCTATTGTTAGATAGTAACGTTCATACCCCTTGCTTATTGAGATAAAAATATAAGCGAGGAATACAGTCTCATGAAACTCACTCAAAGCAGCCTGAAGAATCCGGCGGCAGTTGCAGTTGTTGCAGCCATGGCTATGGTCATAGGTGTTGTTATGCTGACAAAGCTGCCTATTCAATTGTTCCCGGCCATCGATCGGCCCCAGTTAGCCATCCAGAATTTTTGGCGAGGCGCCAGCCCATCCGAGATGGAATCCGAGATCACAGAGCCTATTGAGGAAGTGATGCAGGGGCTGCCCGGCCTCGAGGAAATGCGCACCTTTTCTAACCAAAGTTTTGGTTACATTTCGATGGAGTTTTCGCTCGAGTCTGACATGGACCGAACGCTGCTTGAAGTGATCAGCCGTATTAACAGGCTGCCGCCCTTACCGGTGGATGCTGATCGTCCTCAAATTTTGATGAATGGCGGTTTTGGTGGTGGTAGCGGTGAAACACTCATTTACCTGTTTACGCAGTTCCGAGAAAACAGTCTTCTCGCGCCTGAAGACTATGTCACGTTTATTGAAGACAACGTTGTGCCACGACTTGAAGCAATTGAAGGCGTTGGCGGTGTTCAGCTTAATGCAGGGGCCTCTGGCGGTGATCAGTTGCAGATTGAATTTGACCCTATTCGGGCTGCGGAGCTGGGTGTTGACTTAAACAATATTGCCCAACGCGTTGGCCGTACTGTGGATAGCTCGGGCGGGTATCTGGATGATGGACGCAGGCGCTATCTGCTTAATTTTCAGGGCCGATACGAACCAGAAGAATTACGTGCTCTCATTCTGTTGTGGCGCGATGGTAGCCCTGTTACTCTCGGGGATATCGCAACCATTGAAATTGCGCCGCCTGAAGTCAATCAGGTTGTTTATCAAAATGGTAACCCTGCCATAGGCATGCAGCTGTCGCGTGAGAACGGTGCCAATGTATTGGCAACCATTGACCGTTTGACCGCTGAGATTGACGACATGAACGCTGGTATTCTGGCCGAGCAAGGTATTGCGATTGAGAAATCATTTGATCCGTCTGTGTTCATCAAGCGTGCGATTAATCTCTTGGGCTCCAACCTTCTTATTGGTGTTGCGCTGGCAATTGGCGTGCTGTGGTGGTTTTTGCGACAGGTAAAAGCAACCATTCTTATTGCGCTGACTATCCCCATTTGTTTGCTGACAACAGTTATCATGTTGGCGTTGTTTGGTAGAACAGTGAATGTGATTTCACTGGCAGGAATGGCTTTTGCAACAGGCATGGTGCTGGATGCCGCGATTGTTGTGCTAGAAAATATTGTACGATTACGCGAACGTGGTGAAAAGGCATCTGTAGCCTCACTCTTGGGTGCTAAGCAGGTATGGGGCGCTTTGCTTGCCTCAACTATCACAACCGTGGCCATTTTTGTGCCGATCCTTTTCCTGAAAGATGCAGAAGGGCAGTTATTTGCTGATCTGGCGATTACGATCGCTGTTGGGGTGGCGATCTCCCTTGTAGTTGCCGTTACAGTTTTGCCTGTTGCTGCGGAGCATTGGCTCAAGAAACTGCCATCAAATGAAGCCGCAGGTGAACGGGCCAAAGTAACGGCGCACCGATTAATGATGCTTAGTGGTACGCCGCTACGACGTACTATTTTAGTCGGTGCTTTGATGTCAGCTGCTGTTGGTCTGAGTTGGTATATGCTGCCTAATCTTAATTATCTGCCGCCTGTGAAACGCGATGCGGTTGATGCATTTATTTCGTTCCCGGCAGGCACCAACATTGAAACAGCAGATAGCGAGATTGCCTCTGTTATTGTTGATAGGCTTGAGCCTTACTTGACTGGTGAAAAACAACCACAGCTCAAAAACTATTACTTCATTAGTTTTCCTGGCGGTCAAGGCGGCAACATCGGTGTGCGCGCTGTTGATCAAGGCCGTGTGAAGGAACTGGAGAAAATCATTAACGAGGAAATCCTTGTCGGCTTCCCTGATGTGTTTGCGTTTGGTCAGCAAGGCAACCTGTTTGGCGGCTTTGGCGGCGCGGGTTCTGTGCAGCTGAATGTGCACTCGCGTGACCTTGATGCCTTGCGCGATGTAACGCGTGCGACAATGGGCTTTATTTCAGAAGCATTACCGGGTGCGCGTGCGCAACCAAACCCTGATCCGAATGTAATGTCGCCCGAGATGCGCATCATTCCCAAAGATCGCCGCTTGGCGGAAGTTGGTTACACGCGCCGTGATATTGCACGCGTTGTGCGGGCGCTGGGTGATGGTTTGTTCCTCGGGGAGCACTTTGACGGCGAACGCCGTGTTGATATGATCCTGAAGTCACAAGAATTTGCTGACCCAGATATGCTACGTAATGTGCCTGTTGCTACACCGCTTGGTGGTACGGTACCGCTTGGTGATTTGGTAACATTTGAGCGCGGCGTTGGCCCGAATTTTATCCAGCGCGTTGATCGCAAGCGTACAGTGACATTTAACATTAGCCAGCCTGATGGTATGGCGCTTGAGGACATGGTGACCATTCTGAAAGAGCAGGTTGAGCCACAAATTAAGCCATTACTGCCTGTTGGAGCCACCATCTCATATGGTGGTAGTGCGGATGCGCTTGAGCGTGCAGTTAGTTCATTATCGCTTAACTTTGTGTTGGCGCTTGGGTTGCTGTTTATGATTTTGGCAGGTTTGTTCCGCTCAACTACGGATGCTCTTTTTGTCGTTATCACTATTCCGCTGGCGACAGTTGGCGGTGTGCTGGCACTGAATGTCCTGAACTTGTTTGCGTTTACGCCGCTTGATCTGTTGACGATGATTGGCTTCATTATTCTTCTTGGACTTGTTGTGAACAATGCCATTTTGCTCGTGTCTCAGACACGTGCAGGCGAAGATGAAGGCCTGAGTAGATCAGAGGCAATTGAACGTGCGCTTGCGCTAAGGTTGCGACCCATTTTCATGAGTACGTTGACCAGCATCATGGGCATGCTACCGCTGGTTCTGTTCCCTGGTGCAGGCAGTGACATATACCGCGGTATGGCTACAACCATTGTTGGCGGCATGTGTGTATCGACAATCTTTACGCTTATTTTGCTGCCAGCTTTACTGCGTTTCAATGAACACGGCGGTTTTTTCAAGCTGCTCTCTCGTACACCTCCCAGTATGAAACCAGCGGAATAGTGACGTAATAAACAAAAAATATAAGCGAGGAAAATATGTTTGAAGTTGAAGGAAGAGTTAGGCTTCTTGATCGAAGGGTCAGGGAATCAATAGAAAAATTTATAAAGTTAATGGTTTTCACAGCAACGGTATTTGTGATCCACGGGGCCAGCGTTACTGCACAGCAACGCCAAGCGCCGCCAGCCTTGGTCGAAATCGCAGAAGCAAGTGAAGAATTGATGGCGCCGCAAACATTTATGCCGGGCACAATCATTAGTAAGAACGATAGCCGGATTGCAGCAGAAATCACGGGACAGGTTTCGTGGGTGGCGCCTGAAGGAACATTAGTCAAGCAAGGTGATGTTGTTGCTATCATTGATGAGCGAAACCATAGACTGGCAGTGGAACGTAACAGATCACAGCTTAAGCGTCTTGATGCTCGGATTGTATTTTTACGAGCTGATTTGACACGTATTCACGAATTAACGCAAACCAACAACACACCAATCAGCCGCGCAGAAGAGGCTGAAAGCACACTTTTAATGACTGAAGAAGAGCGCACACAGGCTCGGATCGCGCTGGAGCAGTCTGAAATAGACCTTGAGCGTACACAAGTTAAAGCACCGTTCCCGGGGCGTGTTGTTGCTCGACTGGCACAGGCAGGTGAGTATGCAACACCTGGCCGCCAAATTGTAAGGCTTGTTGATACAGAAAATCTTGAAGTACGTGCACAGGCGCCTGTTAACCTAGCCGCGGTTTTGGCGGACGGCCAAACTGTTGTGGTGCGTAAAGGCGCGGCAATCTACGACAGCACCATTCGTGCGTTGGTGCCTGTCGGCGATACGGTGAGCCGGACGATGGAAATTCGTGTGGATGTGCCGGGAGATGCAGCATATGTGGTTGGTACAGCCGTTCAAATTGGAGTGCCAGAAAGCACGCCCATGCAAGTAGTTGCTGTGCCGAGGGACGCTCTTGTCTTGCGTAGTGACGGAACATATGTGTTCCGTATTAAGGAAGATAATACCGCAGAAAGGCTCCTGGTAACGACAGGTGCGGCAGCTGGTGAGCGTGTGGCTGTCACGGGCGGGCTAGAGCAGGGTGACCGCGTGGTTGTCCGAGGCGGCGAACGATTACGCCCAGGTCAATCTGTTCAATTTGGTAATGTTGCAACATGATGGTTGTTTGCACATGATAATACATGACTGAGTGAGAATTGACCGAAGAATTAACAAAGCCTCTTGGCGCAGAGGATATTGCCCTTCATAATAAGCTTGAACAACAGGTTGGCACGAACCGTGGCAACCTCAAGAATATTGATGATGGGGCAGCCTCAAGTACAATGACGATTGTTGATCGCCTGTTTGGCACAAAAGAAGCAACCTTTTGGTCATTCCAGTTTTTTGGCTGGACGGGATATGGCTTGGTGCGGACATTTCAGGCGATTATTCTTGAAAACCCGTTGAACTATTTCTCTGTGTTTATTTTGGCCGCAATTGTTATTGGTGTGTCGATGACTATCGTCATGCGGCACATATATAGAATTGTCAGGGATAAACCTCTGTCTCTGCAATTGCCCGTTGTTGTTATTTTATGCGCGGCGTTTGGTTTGCTGTTCTCGTCTTTGGAAGTGTCTCTGGGGCCAATATTGATTCCAGGAGTGCAACGCCAAGAAGGATTAGGGCTTTTTGGTAACGCTATGTTTGAGGCAACCGCACTTTTTGCGTGGTCTGCAATCTATTTTGGCTATCATTATTATACCAGCTTGCAGGAACAAAAAGCAGAAGTGCTGCAGGCTACCGCGATGGCGCATCAGGCACAGCTAAAGATGCTGCGGTACCAGCTCAACCCGCATTTTCTCTTTAATACTTTGAACGCGATATCTACGCTTGTGCTTGAGAAGTCAGAAGAAGATGCGAATAAGATGCTGACAAAACTGTCCAGCTTTTTGCGTTATACGCTTGTCAATCAGCCAACACAGCGCATCAGGCTTGATCAGGAATTGTACGCCCTTGGTTTGTATCTGGATATTGAAAAGGTCCGCTTTGAAGACCGGCTGAACATTGAATATGATATCGACGAAAAAACCAAAGCTGCTTTGGTACCTAGTTTGATTTTGCAACCGCTTATTGAAAATGCGATCAAATATGCTGTGGCGCCAGCTATTGATGGCGGTACTCTTCGCGTATGCGCAAAGCTCAAAGGCAATGACCGTTTGCTACTTGGCTTAACTGACAATGGGCCTGGTATGCCTGACATTAATCATATCGTTAGTCAGTCTGGTTCTGGAGTTGGTATTGCCAACACCAAAGAACGTCTGGCACAAATTTATCATGATGATCATAAACTTTCACTTGAGAATGTAGAACCAACAGGTCTTAAAATTACCATTGAAATACCGCTTGAAAGAGAGCGTGCTGGTACAAGGCCACTGCGCGGTGAATAATATGATACAACAACCAACAAGACTTCTGGTCGCAAAGGATAAAATATGACGAGCATTCGCACTCTTCTTGTTGATGATGAACCGCTTGCAATTCGCGGCCTTGCAATTCGGCTGGAGAACTATGCAGATATTGAGATTATTGGAACATGTGCTAACGGACGTGAAGCGGTAAAAGCCATAAAGGAAAAAAAACCTGATCTAGTTTTCCTTGATATACAAATGCCGGGATTTGATGGGTTTTCCGTTATGCGCTCGTTGGTTGGTCAAGCAGAGATACCGCTTGTTGTATTTGTGACTGCGTATGATCAATATGCTCTTGAGGCATTTGAAGCGCACGCACTTGATTACTTATTAAAACCAGTTGATGAAGACCGCCTTCTTGAAGCTGTTGAGCGTGTGCGCGGTGCGATAAATCAGCGTGTTGCTATTGAGCAAAATGCGCGTTTGGTTGAGTTAATTGAAGGTATGGAAACGCCGCCGCAAGAAGCATTAACGGCGCTGCTGGAAAAACCGCAGGATTACCGTGAAGAACGTTTCGACCCACATTTGCGTATTAAAGATCGTGGTCATATAACAATCGTGGATGTGTCTGATGTCGATTACATTGATGCTGCTGGCGACTATATGTGTATTCATGTGGATGAAAAAACTCACATACTACGTGAGACTATGAAGACTATGGAAAAGCGCCTGGATCCAAAAATATTCCAGCGCGTACACCGTTCAACCATCGTCAATCTGGATAAGGTGAAAGAGGTGCGGCCTCATTCCAACGGTGAATGTTTCCTGACGTTATCCTGCGGTATGGAACTGAAAGTGAGTCGTTCTTATAAGGACGTTGTCGGTCGTTTTTTATGAGTTTTGCTTCATATTGAGCTACACAGTTCGTCGCATTTATATTCGGTTCGTCGTACTTTTGCACACTTTGTCTCTGGAATTTAACGTTTCAGAGAATCCGTTAACGATCCATCGAAAACTAATCGATAGTTATAGTGCGACCCTCTTAAACTATACATACTATTAAATAGTGTAAGTTGTATCGGGGGGTTCGATGAAAAAATTTACGTTGTTAAAGCTTATGCCTGTGTTGCTCACGGTTGCTTTGAGCACTACAGCTGCCACCGCACTGAGCGACCTGCCTACAGGGTCGACCAAGGGCAGTGATTACACAATCAATTATGATGACTGGAATTTGATCCTGTCGGGTGCTGTTCTTGATACAGGTCCGTCGGACCGTCGTGCGGCAAGTCGTAACGGCGCCAGGGGCACTTCTTCAAGAATTAAGCACGGCAACCTCAGCCCGACAGCATTTGAAGGTAACCGTGTATTGTTTTATGAGTTTGACGAAGGGCATGTTGAGAGCTTGCTCGCCATTCGGCGTGATCTTGAAGCAGTATCGGATTTCATTCCGCTGGAGGATTTCTCACGCAATGAGCAATTGGCATATTGGTTCAACCTACATAACGTGGCGGTGATGTATGAGATCGCCAAAGCATATCCTACCAAGAAAGTTAAAAGTCTTATGGTGGGTAAAAGAAGTGTTTGGGACAATAAAACAATGTCTATTGGTGGTGTTGCAACATCCATAAGCGACATTGAAAACCATGTCGTGGAAAATTGGAATACACCGCTTGTTCTATATGGTTTCTTCATGGGCGCCGTTGGTGGGCCAAACATCAGAACGGAAGCATTTACCAGTAGCAATATTGTTAAAGGCTTGCAGGAAAACGCTATTGATTTTGTAAACAGCTTGCGCGGGTTTAGGCTTTGGTCTGGTCGCGGACGTGTATCTGACCACTATAAGCTCGGTGAGCGGTACTTCCCTGACTTTGATGCTGATATCAAAGACCATTTAGTAGCCTTTGCTCGGCCTGATACACGGCGCGATCTTGAAAAAGCGAAGTCATTTCAGATTAAGAATTACGACTGGGGTATTGCTGATTTGAAGAACGGTGACACTTATAATGGCAGTAGCTTTAATACAAACCCCGGCGCACTTGCTTTCTTTATTGAGCAGCCAAACCCACAAGTCGCTAGCCCAATTGGCCCTCCGCCTTCTGCTTCTGTCGTGACACTGAATAATCTTGGCAGCGACCCTGCATTTGCAAGCGCAGGTATTTCCAGTATTTCACCGCAAGTGAAAGCCTTGTTGCGTGCAATGAAAATTCGCAATGAGCGCCGACAGCGCGATGGTGTTGTTACGGTTGAGGAATTCATTGACGCTGAGGGTAGTCGCGTATCACGTAAAAGCGACAAGGACGGTGAAGTAGAATAATCTTCCCCCGAGTAAGCGCTGAGGTTTCTTTCGATTGGGGAAATCTTGGCGCTTACGACTTTTGTAAGGTTAAACTTCATCGTCATCTATTGGTGTAAGAGGATCGTTTGCCTCATGCTAGAGTCGCCACGCTAGAAAGATTTTGGTCGCTTGCTCATTCATATCACTTCATCGAAACTTGCTCGCAATTGTCCTGATTACACTCCTAAAATCTGTGCCTTCATGGAGGGGTATATATGTACAAGAAGAGCCTGTTTATTAAAATATGTGGAATTGCTTTGATGATCGGCCTTAACGCGGCAGCGGCAATGTCGCAAAGTAGCCTGCCAACTGATTCTACTAAAAATAGTGATTACGCAATCAATTACGATGACTGGAATTTGATCCTGTCGGGCGCTGTTCTTGATACTGGGCCGTCTGATCGACGTATCGCAAGTCGTAACGGTGCCAGAGGAACATCTTCAAGAATTAAACATGGTAACCTTAGCCCAACGGCTTTTGAGGGTAACCGTGTATTGTTTTATGAATTCAATGAAGACCATGTCGAGAGTTTGCTTGCCATTAGACGTGATCTTGAAGCTGTGTCAGATTTTGTTCCGCTTGAGAATTTCTCGCGTAATGAACAACTAGCTTATTGGTTTAAACTCCATAATGTTGCTGTCATGTATGAAGTGGCAAAAGAATACCCAATTAAGAAAATAAAAAGACTTGCTGTTGGTCGAAGAAGTGTTTGGGATGACAAAACAATGTCTATTGGCGGTATTGCGACATCGATTAGTGACATCGAACAGCATGTTGTGAATAACTGGAATACACCGCTTGTTCTATACGGTTTCTTCATGGGTGCTGTCGGTGGGCCAAACATAAGAACAGAGGCTTTTACGAGTACCAACATAGTTGCAGGTCTGCAGGAAAATGCGATTGAGTTTGTAAACAGCTTACGAGGCTTCAGGCTTTGGTCTGGTCGTGGGCGTGTATCTGACCACTATAAGCTTGGTGAGCGATATTTCCCGAATTTTGTTGCTGATATCAAAGACCATCTGCTCGCTTTTGCCCGGCCTGATACGCTGCTTGATCTTGAAAAAGCGAAGTCGTTTCAGATTAAGAATTACGACTGGGGTATTGCAGATTTGAAGAACGGTGACACTTATAATGGCAGTAGCTTCAACACAAACCCAGGCGCACTGGCATATTTCATTGAAGCTGTGGCAACACCCACTGGGCCCAGTGCTCCCGGTTTGGGTGTGACTTTACCTAACTCGACAGTAGACGTCGCAGCAGTGAGTAACCCTGAATTCAATGCAGGCTCGAATGGAAAAATTTCACCGCAGACCAGAGCTTTATTACGCGCTGTCAAAATTAGACGAGAGCGTATGTACCGTTCGGGGACTGTAACAGTGGAAGAATTTGTTGGAGGCGATGGTGCTCGTGTGTCTCTTAAAAGCGATAAAGACGATGAGGTCAATTGATCTGTAATTGGTGTGGTGCGAGTCAGAGGTTAAATTACACTTCTGGCAAGTGCTCCATTAATCGAGGCCCCATGCGAACTGGTTCTACACGTTTGGCAAGGCCTGTACGGTCGTCTGTTTCAACGAAAGTACCGCATACTGTTCCTTCGCCGTTTGCCGGCGTATAACGTTCTCTGTTCATTTTGGTCAGGAAGCGGCTGATGGGTTCAGCTTTGTCCATGCCGATAACGCTGTTGTAGTCACCGCACATCCCAGCGTCGGTTTGGTATGCTGTTCCGCCAGGCAGGATTTGCGCATCTGCTGTTGGGATATGGCTGTGTGTGCCCACCACAAGGCTTGCACGGCCATCCAGATAATGGCCCATCGCCATTTTCTCTGATGTGGCCTCGCCGTGAAAATCGACAAGCACAGCATGCACCGTCACGCCAAGGCGGTATTTTTTCAACACGGCATCAACGGCACGAAACGGGCATTCCAGCGGGTTCATAAACACGCGGCCCATGGCATTAATGACAAGTACCTTCTTACCGCGCGGAGCATCATAAACGGCGTATCCTCGCCCCGGTGTTGGGTCCGGGTAATTAACCGGGCGCAGAATGCGTTGATCATTATCTATAACGGACAGAATATCTTTTTGATCGAATGTGTGGTTGCCGCCAGAGATGACGTCAGCGCCAGCCTGAATAACCTGATTGGCAATCTTGCTGGTTGTGCCAAACCCTGATGCGGCGTTTTCTGCGTTAACGACGACAAAATCCAGTTTTAACTTTTCACGCAAACCCGGTAATGCTTCAATCGCAGCATTACGGCCACTGCGACCCATCAAGTCCCCTAAAAACAATAAACGCATCAAATACTTTCTATCACTTATTCGCCTGTTAAATCAGGCGGTGGTTTTGCGCGGTAATACAACACCTGTTTCAGTAATAATACCCTGCAGTGGCCAATCGTGCTGTTCTTTTACTACATCATCTACAAATTGTGCGCCGTAAGCAAAGCCAAAAGCTTTTATGTGTGGATTTGCCGCCAATGTACGATCGTAATAACCGCCGCCATAGCCAAGTCTGTAACAATCGCCGTCAAAAGCAAGCAGCGGTGCAATAATAACCTCAGGAATAATAACAGGTGCATCATCCATAGGGTGTTGAGTGCCAAATGGACCACCTGTGAGAGGATCACCTTGCCCCCATCGCCGGAATACAAGCGGTGCATCGGTTGTGGTGACAACAGGAAGAGCAAGTGCATAACCCGCTTGTTCTAGAGCATGCATAAGAAAACGTGGATCCAGTTCATCACCTATTGGCCAATATAAGCCAATCACTGAACTGTTCGGTATGCTGGCAAGCAATTGCATGCCGTGATTGGCTGCCATTTCTGCTGCTTTAACACCGAGCATTTTATATGCACCGGCACGCATACGTTTAGCGCGTTGTCGCATGATGGTTTTACTGTCAGGGGAATGTGCGGGCACGCTAGGCTATACCTTCCAGGCAGTGTAGGTGCGGGAACCACCTCTGCCGCGTTGACGTTTGTATCCTCCGACGCCTGATAAATCAGGTGGGCACCGTAATGAAAAGGACCAGGGTCCAGCTCAGGGACAGTTCCCGAGGAGTATTTATAGCCCCAGGGATTACTTCATATCGTGCGTACAGCGCAGAACCCGCTCGCTGTATTTAGGCGGTCTTGAGCTGATCTGCAATAGTTTCGACCTCGGACGCAACTTCATTTAGCATGGAAGCAAGATCATCTTCCGATAGCGCACCTATTAAACCCTCGTGGCCTTTACCTTCCAGAGTGTCGTGTAATTCATCTGCAATAAGCACGGCAGCCATCAAAATAAGACGTGTCTCGTTAACATGGCCAAGTTTTTCGGTTAGGTCAGCAGTTTTGCTGTCAATGTATGCAGCAAGGCTATGAAGCCGGTCCTCGTCGCCGTCTGCACACGCAAGCGGGTAAGACTTTCCGGCAACAGTTACATTAATTTGTGCCATTAGTTCATTCCCCCTGCGGCTTTGCTGTTTTGGGTTAAATAACCTTCAAGCTCGTTTATAACGTCATCTAGTTCTGTACGGATCATGTCGCGTTCATTGACTGTTGCGTCCAATGCCGACCTGAGTGTGCGAATTTCATCTGTCAAATTTGAGTCAGCTTGGTCGCTGTTGTTACCGGTTGACCCTATGCTGTCTTGCAAGCCTTCAAATTCATCCTGGAGGCTGGTGTATTGCCTTTTTAGCAAATCATAATTTTGCTGAATTGCATGTTTTTCAGCTTCAAGGGCAGCGATACGGCCTACCGTATTATCTGCTTCGTTATCGCTAGCCAGTGAAAGAGTAGCTACTTGCTCATGCAAGCGCAGGTTTTCTTGCTCGACGGCATGATAACGTTCTTCCAGCGTAGTGTATGCTGCTGTGGCTTCATTTTGCTGTGCCTCGGCGCCGCTTGCCGCTTGTTTCGATTCGGCCGCCTTTTGCGAGAGATCAGCCAAGGCTTGCTCGAGTCGCGCGCGCGCGCTCTCCAGTTTATCACTTTTTTGGTCGTTACCCATGCACCATCTCCGAATAAACATTACATGTTCACATGCATATTAACGCATATTTACACGCGGCGTATTATAGAATTACGTTGAGGATAGGGCGTTTAGCGGATCGCCGTCAATCGCATGTATTAGATGATCAAATAAAAATACTGATTTTTACTGTTTTTATCGCAGTTCAACGGTTGACTATGTGGGGCTGAACAGCCATTTTGCCATCAAATTCAAGAGCAGCACAATGCTCATCTAAGAAGATGATTGATATGACCGACGTTTCACCTACTGACGCCCACACTTCTTCAAATCACACGCAACAAACTATGATGGCAAATGCCATTCGCGCCCTTTCAATGGATGCGATCCAGAAAGCAAATTCGGGTCACCCGGGTATGCCGATGGGTATGGCCGATGTGGCAACCGTACTGTTCAGCAAATTCATGCGCTTTGACCCTGCATGGCCTACATGGCCAAACAGAGATCGGTTTGTTTTGTCGGCCGGTCATGGTTCCATGTTGATCTATTCGCTTTTGCACCTGACGGGCTACGAGCGTCCAACAATGGAAGACATCAAGAACTTCCGCCAGCTCCACAGCCCAACAGCCGGACACCCGGAGTTCGGGGAATGTCCCGGCATCGAGACAACAACCGGACCGCTTGGTCAAGGACTTGCAACATCTGTCGGTATGGCAATTTCGGAGCGTTTATCAAACGCTGAGTACGGTGGCGGTATTACAGACCACTTTACCTATGTGCTTGCTGGTGATGGTTGCTTGATGGAAGGCATCAGTCAGGAAGCCATTTCGCTAGCTGGTCATTTGAAACTATCCAAAATGATTGTGCTTTGGGATGATAATTCCATCTCGATTGATGGCGGCACTGATTTGTCGACAAGTGAAGATATGCAAGGCCGTTTTGAGGCCGCAGGTTGGCATGTGCAATCTGTTGATGGTCATGATCCAGAGTCCATTGAAGCTGCGATTGAACAGGCACAAATGAGTGATCTGCCTTCTATGATTGCGTGCCGGACTGTGATTGGTTTTGGCTCGCCAAATAAGCAAGGCACATCAGCAACACATGGTGCTCCACTTGGTGATGATGAAATTGCGGCAACACGTGCTCAACTTGGCTGGGATGCGGAACCGTTTGTTGTTCCGGAAGGTGTATTGGCTGATTGGCGCGCTGTTGGCGCGGCCGGTGCCAGCACTTCTGCGGCTTGGAAAAAGAAGTTTGATGCACTTGATGATTTTGTAAAAGAGGACTTTGAGCGGCGTCAGGCTAAGGATCTTCCGAAGGGTTTCAACGCTGCCATTAATGAGTATAAAGCAAAGCTTGTTGCTGACCCGGTGAAGGTTGCGACACGTAAAGCAAGTCAGATGGCGCTAGAAGTTATTAACGGTGTTGTACCTGAGACCATTGGCGGCTCGGCTGACTTGACAGGCTCTAACCTGACAAAAACCAGTCAAACTTCACCAATTACCGCTGATGATTTCACCGGCCGTTATATGTATTACGGTATCCGTGAATTTGAAATGTGTGCTGCGATGAACGGTATGGCTCTTTATGGTAGCCATATTCCGTACGGCGGTACATTCCTTGTGTTTACTGATTATGCGCGTCCGGCAATTCGCCTTGCTGCTCTCATGAAACAGCGCGCGATATATGTCATGACACATGACAGTATCGGTCTTGGCGAGGATGGTCCGACGCACCAGCCGGTTGAACATGTTTCAAGCTTGCGTGCGATGCCAAACCTGAATGTTTTCCGGCCATGTGACGCTGTCGAAACAGTTGAGTGTTGGGCATTGGCGCTTCAAGCCAAAGAAACGCCAAGCATTCTGTCACTAACGCGCCAGGGGCTGGTTCAGCAGCGGACAATTCAGACAGATGAAAACTTGTGTGCTCGCGGTGCATACGTGATGCATGAAGCAACCGGCAGTGCGCCTAAGGCTATTTTGATCGCGACAGGTTCGGAAGTTGAGATTGCTGCTGCGGCGCGCACGACGCTTGAGGCTGCGGGTGTGCCGACACGTGTTGTCTCCATGCCGTGTGCAGAACTGTTTGACGCACAAGATGCAGCATATCGTGCTTCTGTATTGCCTGATGATGCGCTTAAGGCATCGATCGAGGCTGGTACAACATATGGCTGGCAGCGGTATACAGGTCTTAACGGTGTTAACATTGGTATTGATACGTTTGGTGCATCGGCGCCTGCGGATGAACTTTATGAACATTTTGGAATAACTGCTGATGCACTGGTTAGTGCAGTGCAGGCAAAGCTTTAAAGCCGGTTCGGCAAATTTGGATATTTGATAAGAAAGGAGACCTTCAATGACGGTTCGTGTTTCAATCAATGGTTTTGGCCGTATTGGTCGTAATGTACTGCGTGCGATTTATGAAAGTGGCCGCACCGACATCCGTGTTGTTGCGATCAATGACCTCGGCGATGTTGAAATGAACGCATACCTGCTTAAGCGGGATAGTGTGCATGGTCCTTTCTCTGGTGATGTAAGCGTTGACGGTGACCACATGGTTGTGAACGGTGACCGTATTCGCGTGACGGCTATCCGCAACCCAGCTGAACTGCCTTGGGGTGAAGAGAACGTTGATGTTGCAATGGAATGCACAGGTATTTTCACTGCGCGCGATAAAGCTGCGATGCATCTGGAAGCTGGCGCGAAAAAGGTGTTGATCTCTGCGCCGGGCGCTAATGCTGATCGTACTGTTGTTTATGGTGTAAATAGTGACGAACTAACAGCAGATGACATCGTTGTTTCCAACGCATCATGTACAACAAACTGTTTGTCGCCGGTTGCTAAAGTACTGAATGATTTGATCGGTATTGAGCGAGGCTACATGACAACAGTACATGCATATACTGGTGATCAGCCAGTGCTTGATACGCTTCATTCAGATCCGCGCCGTGCGCGCGCAGCTGCGCTTTCCATGATCCCTACATCTACGGGTGCCGCTAAAGCGGTTGGCCTTGTTTTGCCAGAGCTTGCCGGCAAGCTTGATGGTTCTGCAATCCGGGTTCCAACACCGAACGTGTCACTTGTTGACCTGAAGTTTGATGCTGGCCGGGACACTACAGCTGAAGAAATTAACAGTGCGATTAAAGCTGCTGCTGAAGGTCCGCTCAAAGGTGTGCTCGGCTACGAAGACATGCCTGCCGTGTCTATCGACTTTAATCATAATCCAAACAGCTCTACGTTTGATAGCAGTCAGACTAAAGTTATCGACGGACGCTTTGTACGTATCATGACATGGTACGATAACGAGTGGGGCTTCTCTAATCGCATGTCTGATACTGCGGTGAAAATGGCGTCACTGGGTTAAATGGCGCAAGCTTAAGTGAAATAATGGGCGGTCTTGAGAGGCCGCCCTTTCTATATCTACATATATGCTGGAATGAAAATGACTTTTAAACGCATCGCAGACTTGGGTGATCTTACGGGTAAAACGGCAGTTGTTCGCGTTGATCTCAATGTACCAATGGCTGAAGGCAGTGTCGCAGATGATACGCGGTTAAAGGCTGTAAAGCCGACCGTTGACGCGGTTATCTCGGCTGAGGGGCGTGTAATTTTGCTCGCACACTATGGTAGACCAAAAGGCCAGGTTGTTCCTGAGATGAGCTTGAAGCCAATAGTACCTGCTCTTGCGCGTGTTTTGGGGCGTGATGTTGGCTTTTATGGTTTGGATGAACCTAAAGGCAATGAAGCGGTTATTGTTATCGAGAACACCCGTTTTCACGCGGGTGAAGAAGCAAATGACCCAACTCTGGCGGCAGCTTTCGCTGGTTTGGGTGATGTTTATATCAATGATGCATTTTCTGCAGCACACCGTGCACATGCCTCAACAGAAGGTGTGGCGAAGTTACTCCCTTGTGCAGCAGGTGAGACAATGGGTGCTGAATTGCAAGCGCTTGAAAATGCGCTCGGTGCACCTGTTAAACCGGTCGCTGCAGTGGTTGGTGGTGCGAAGGTTTCTTCCAAACTTGCCGTTTTGGAAAATTTGGTTGAGAAAGTTGATCACCTCATCATTGGTGGCGGTATGGCAAATACGTTCCTGTTTGCCCAAGGCTATGATGTCGGCGCCAGTCTTTGCGAAAAGGACTTGAGAGATACCGCGCTTGTTATACTTGAAAATGCCAAAACGCATGGCTGCGCAGTTCATCTTCCAACCGATGTTGTTGTTGCAAAAGAATTTAAAGCCCATGCTGAAAACCGTGCTGTTGGCTTAACGGAGGTTGATGCTGACGACATGATTTTGGATGCTGGCCCCGAGACAGTAAAGGCGCTTGTTTCTGTACTAGAAAGTGCAAAGACACTTGTATGGAATGGTCCGATGGGTGCGTTTGAAATGGAACCGTTTGACATGGCAACTGTTGCATTGGCACAAGCTGCTGCAAGATTAACTGACGAAGGCAAATTGCTTACGGTTGCCGGTGGTGGTGATACAGTTGCTGCCCTTGCTCATGCTGGGGCTAAGGACAGCTTTACGCATATTTCTACAGCTGGCGGTGCGTTTCTTGAGTGGATGGAAGGGCGCGAATTGCCAGGTGTGGCGGCGCTTGGTTAGTTACGGAAAGTTATGGAGCCGTTGCATCAAGACGGCTCCAAGTGTATCAAAGTAGACAATATATTAGTCGGCGATGTGCCGCATAGAACGTGGGAAAGACAATGAAACCTGGTGTAGTTTTTGGCGAAGAATACGCGGCGCTTGTTAATGCATGTAAAGAAGGTGGCTATGCTCTGCCTGCGGTGAATGTGGTGGGAACGAATTCCTTGAACGCCGTGATGGAGGCTGCTGCCAAAAATGGCTCTGATGTTATCATCCAGTTTTCTAACAGCGGCGCACAATTTTATGCTGGTAAAGGGATGGAAGATGCTTTTCGTGCCAAGGTGCTCGGTGCTGTGTCAGCAGCAAAGCATGTGCAATTGCTAGCAGAACATTATGGTATTTGTGTTGTGTTGCACACAGATCATGCAAACCGTAGCCTCGTGCCCTGGGTTGAGGCACTCGTGGAAGAAAGTCGCCAGAACATTAAACGCGAAGGCGTGCCACTTTATTCGTCTCATATGCTTGATTTGTCAGAAGAGGCAATTGATGACAACCTGAACACATGCGCCCGCGTTCTTAAAGACATGACACCACTGGGCATGAGCCTTGAAATTGAGCTAGGTGTAACTGGCGGTGAAGAAGACGGTGTTGGTTCTGATGTTGGTGATGATTTTGAAAATCCAAGCCTCTATACGCAGCCTGAAGATGTGCTGAAAGCATACGATCTGTTAACGCCGCTTGGCCATTTCTCTGTGGCAGCGTCATTTGGCAATGTGCACGGTGTATACAAGCCTGGTAATGTCAAGTTGCGCCCTGAAATTTTGAAGAATTCGCAAGACCTTGTTGTGCGTGACCGTAGCACAAACGCGAACCCGCTTAACTTTGTTTTCCACGGCGGTTCTGGCTCTGAAAAGGCAAAAATTACAGAGGCACTTGGCTACGGCGTATTCAAAATGAATATTGATACAGATACGCAGTTTGCATTCTCCGAAGCAGTAGGCGCGTATGTGAATGACCATGCTGATGCATTCAAATGGCAAGTTCATCCTGAAACTGGCACGCCTTTCAAAAAGCAATATGACCCACGTGTATGGTTGCGCGCAGGTGAACAGTCTGTGATAGAGCGTTTGAACGAAGCGTTTGTTGATTTGGAATCAAAAGGCAAGAGCGTCGCGCAGAGATAAATAGAGGTAAGCTGCCATGGTAAAAGCGCCTAAAAGTGACCGCGATGAGGTATGCGAACTTTATCTTATTACGCCAGCTCAAATTGATGATGCTGCAGCATTTGCAAAAACGCTTAGCAATGTACTTGCAACAGGCTTCGTTGCTTGCGTGCAGTTGCGTTTGAAAGATGTTTCTGACGAAGAAATTATCTCGGTGGCTAAAGTGCTAATGCCTGTTTGTCATGAACATGATGTTGCTTTCATTCTGAATGATCGTGCTGATTTGGCAGCCGAGCTTGATGCGGACGGTGTGCACTTGGGTCAACATGACGGAGATATCAAAACGGCGCGTGCTTTGCTGGGGCATGATAAAGATATCGGTGTTACCTGCCATGATAGTAAACATTTGGCTTATGAAGCTGGCGACGCTGGCGCTGATTATGTCGCCTTTGGTGCATTCTTTGATACAAATACTAAGCAAACCGAATTTCGCCCTGACTTGGAGCTACTGACAGTTTGGGATGAAATTACTGATATTCCTTGTGTGGCTATTGGCGGTATTACCGTTGAGAATTGCCGTAAGCTTGCAGATGCAGGCGCGCATTTCGTTGCTGTTAGTAGCGGTGTCTGGGATTATGCTGAAGGCCCAGTGGCTGCAGTTAGGACATTTAACCAAGCGCTTGCGTAATGGCTCTAGCCTATAAGCTTTCATGGAATTAAATGAGCCAGCTTACATGCGTAAGCTGGCTCATAACAATTTAGTCGGAAGTCTGATTAAGACAGACTGTCTAGTGCTTCGATAAGAACTGTAGGTTCTGGACGATCACGGTAGCCTTCACGATTAAGTTTCGCGATTACCTTTTTGTCTTTGTCTAATACGAAAATGACAGGGTGAGGAACGCCGTGCGCATAATGCCCTTCTTTGTATTCTTCATTGCGAATACCAAGTGCATTAATCATTTTAGAGCCATCATCCGACAGTAGCGGAAAGCCAACTTTCCATTTCGCATCAAAGCGTGCCAAATCTTTTGGCGGGTCATAGCTGATTGCTGCCATGCCATAACCACGGCCCTTAATGTCTTTCATGGCGTTGGTATTCAGATCAATCAATTGCATTTGGCAAAATGGACACCATTTTGCAGAACGAAAGAACACAACAACTGCGCCTTTTTCACCGGCAAATGTTTCGAAGCTTTGCAGATTACCATCTTGATCAGGAGCAGCAAAATCCATCTCAATAACATCACCGATGGCAGGACCAATGTTTAGTGCGGCCATTTCGTCAGCTTGGCTTGAAAGAGAAATAGCAACCAAACCAAACACCGCAGCGACTAGCAGTTTGAAGTTTTTCATGGTTTTAAACCTTAGTTGTAAAAATAATGGCGGCAATATGATTGATTCTGTGCAGTTTTGCAGCTGTTTTGTGCATATTTGCAGTCACAAGGTCGTGACCGCTGAAAGTATAGCGTCACCAAGGCTTTGCGGTCATGTGGTTGTGTTATCTGAATTGATTCAGTGTTTGTTGTTAACAGATCATCTTTGTTTTGCCTGATCATGCAGGCGCACGAAGGATTGAAAATAAACGTGATATCGATTCTTGCGGTATAAATTACTTAAACATGCGACTTACGTTCATTGCCGGACAGCAGATGGGTGTGAAACGCGTATAGAGAAAGCGTGTAAAAGCTGTATCGGATGCATTGCATCCCGCTCTTAAAACTGATACACCGCGCTCCAACTTGTTCTTTGATCTATGAAATGTTTAAAAGAGGTGTCCTCATGAAGATTGATGGAAATACCATCCGTCCGGGCAATGTTGTCGAACACAAAGGTGGTTTGTGGCGCGCAGTAAAGATTGCACACACACAGCCTGGTAAAGGCGGTGCTTATTTGCAGGTTGAATTGAAAAACTTGCGTGATGGGACAAAACTCAATGAACGTTTTCGTTCTTCTGAAAAGGTAGAAAAGGTTCGCCTTGAACAGAAGGATTATCAATTCCTATATATCGCTGACGACATGGCTAACTTCATGGATCAACAAACATACGAGCAGATTTCCATCTCGCTTGAAGATGTTGGTGATGATGCTGTTTTCTTGCAAGATGGTATGCAGGTACGCATAGAATTTCACGAAGAAACCCCGCTTGGTGTTAGTTTGCCAGAAAAAGTTACCCTTGAAGTGACCGAGACTGAGCCAGTTGTTAAGGGACAGACTGCGTCCAGCAGCTATAAGCCTGCGTTATTGGAAAACGGTATTCGCGTTGGGGTACCACCTTTTGTTAATGCTGGTGACAAGATTGTTGTTTCCACGCTTGAGCGCACATACGTCAGTCGCGCTGAATCATAATCAACTTTACTACCTGCAAGGAGAGGCTTGATGGCCCGTCGTTCCCCACTCATTAACGTCATGGTGTCTGCTGTTATGAAAGCTAGTCGCGACCTTCGTCGTGATTTCGGTGAAGTGGAGCAATTGCAGGTATCACGCAAAGGCCCCGCGGATTTTGTGACAATGGCAGACCGTCGTGTTGAGAAGTTGCTTTATGATGAATTAAGCCATGCTCGGCCAGATTTTGGCTTTCTGATGGAAGAGCGCGGTGAAGTTAAAGGCGAACGCGAAGACATACGTTTTATTATTGATCCGCTTGATGGCACAACAAACTTTATCCACGGTGTGCCTCACTTTGCGATTACAGTGGCAGTTGAAGAACGCGGTGAAATCACGGCTGGCGTTATCTATGCACCGATAACAGATGAGCTGTTTTGGACAGAAAAAGGCCAGGGCGCCTACATGAATGATACGCGTCTGCGTGTTTCTGGTCGTAGGAAAATGGATGATGCTCTGCTTGCAACAGGTATTCCGTTTCGCGGACGTGATGGACATGCAGAATTCATTGCGGAAATGCAAGAGATTGCACCGCAAGTTGCTGGTATCCGCCGGTTTGGTGCTGCCACGCTCGACCTCGCCTACGTTGCAGCAGGACGTTATGATGGCTTTTGGGAAGCCGGGCTAAAAGCTTGGGATATTGCTGCAGGTGTACTGTTGGTGCGCGAGGCTGGTGGTTATGTCACTGATTTTAAAGGTAGCCAGGATGTCCTTAAAACAGGTGATGTTGTTGCAGCCAATGATCATTTACATGCGCCGCTTGATCGTATGGTTAAACGTGCACGTCGTAGTTTAACTGCTAAATAAGCAAGTTTCTCCGAAACAAATACGAAAGTTACCGCCAAAAGCCACCAAAATATGTGTGTCTGAAGCAATGCAATTTTCATATTCGTAAAGCTTCCCATTGCATGTCATAATTTCGCCCTTAAACTAGCTTTTTGATGATATACACGTTGATGGTGTTTATTGGCGTCGAGGGGAAGGCGAAGATATGCAGAAACCGCATAAGTTTATGAACAGAATGCTGTTGTTTTTAGCGGCAGTTATTGTGCTCGTTGTTCTTCTTAAAGACGCGCTTTTAAGTGCTTTTCTAGCGAACATTGTATTAAACGGTGTAATTGCGGCAACTTTGCTTATTGGTGTTGTTTTCGCGTTCCGTCGTGTGCTTGACCTGAGGCCGGAAATTGAATGGATTAAGGCGTTTAAGCGTCATGAAAGCGCTGCCTCATCCGTAACGCCGCGCCTGATGGCACCTGCTGCTGCATTGCTGTCAGCGCAAGAAGAAGGCGGTATGCGCCTGTCTACCATGTCCATGCGATCCGTTCTGGATGGTATTGCATCGCGTCTTGAGGAAGGCCGCGAAGTTACACGGTACTTCACTCAACTTCTTATTTTTCTTGGGCTACTTGGTACCTTTTGGGGGTTGCTGGGAACTATCGGTGCTATTGGCGGGACTATTAATGGTCTAACTGTTGATGGCAACGACATGGCTTTGATGTTTGATGAGTTGAAGTCCGGTCTAGAAGCACCTCTTTCAGGTATGGGCACTGCCTTTTCAAGTTCATTGTTTGGTTTGGCTGGCAGTTTGGTCATGGGGTTTATGGATTTGCAAGCTACACAATCTCAAACGCGTTTCTATAATGATGTTGAAGATTGGCTTGCCTCGGTTACACATTTATCCCGTAGTGAGGTTGCTGAAGGTGTTGCAAGTCCTTCGTCCTACATGACAGCCCTTATGGAACAAACTGCTGATGGTATTGATCGGCTGCAGCGTACGCTCAAGCAATCAGAAGGCGGGCGGGCGCAACAGCAGGCTACGATGGTTAGTATCGCAGAGTCATTGGCGTCACTTGCAGATCGCCTTGATGCCCAGTCTACCCATTTGGCTAAGGGTGCAGAGTCTGAACAGGCACTTGGCGCTGCTATAACAAAGCTGGCAGAGGCAAGCAGTTTGTCAGCACAGCCAGTAACACCTGTTGCCGTAATGGATGATGCAACAAAACAGCATATCCGCAATCTTGATGTAGGCATCAAACGTTTGATTGATGAGCAAACTCGTGCGAGCGAAGCGCTGTCGGATGATTTGCGCGGAGAGTTGAAGTTGTTAGCTCGTACTATATCCGCTGGCCTTGATGCACAGCGCAGTAAGACGGATGAGCGCGACTGATGTTTTCATCGCGTAGACGCATAGGTGGACAAGGGCCGGATAACAGCTGGCCGGGTTTTGTTGACGCTTTGTCCACATTGCTGCTGGTGATCATATTTTTACTATCGATGTTTGTGTTGGCACAGTTTTTCCTCGGGCAGGCATTGTCTGGGCGAGAACAGGCGCTTACTGAACTGCGCGGACAAGTGGCCCAGCTTGGTAACCTATTGCGTCTAGAGCAACAAGCAAGCGCGTCGCTGCGCACCAGTATGGCGGAGCTGTCTAGTTCGCTGACCTCTGCAAATGCTGATCGTGACAACCTCAGTGCACAACTAGATACAGCGCAGCAAAGCTTGGCACAAACACGCTCAAGTTTGGCTGAAATTACAGCAGCACGCGACGCTCTTGCGATGCGCGCTGGTGAGCTTGAGCAGCAATATAATCTTTCATCATCTGAGCTAGACGAAGAGCGCTTGCTGTCAGCACGTGCTCGTGAACAAGTTAATGTGCTTGAACAAAACGTAACAGCCTTGCGCGAGCAGTTATCAAGATTGGAATCTGCGCTGCAGTCAAGCGAGGAAAGAGATAGGCGTAGCCAAGCTGTTATCGTGGACATGGGGCGCCGATTAAACCGTGCTTTGGCGAGCAAAGTAGAAGAGTTGGCCGGATATAGGTCTGAGTTTTTTGGTCGGTTAAAGGAAGTTCTTTCAACCCGCCCTGAAATTCGGATTGAAGGTGATCGTTTTGTTTTTGCGTCTGAATTATTGTTTGCCAGTGGCCAGGCAGAATTAGGCCCTGAAGGCCGTGCTGAAATGCGAAAGTTTGCCGAAACACTTATCGCCATTTCTCAGGAAATACCGTCTGACCTGCCGTGGATATTGCGTGTTGATGGACACACAGATAGACGACCTATCGCAACGGCTGCTTATGCAAGTAACTGGGAACTTTCAAGTGCACGCGCAATAAGTGTGGTGCGCTTTCTGGTTTCAGCAGGTGTTGCGCCGGAGCGTTTGGCTGCAGCGGGTTTTGGTGAATTTCAGCCGCTGGACCCGGCAGAAAATGTTTTTGCTTATTCACGTAATCGTCGGATCGAAATGCGTCTAACACAGCGTTAGAGCTTTGTTTCGACGCTGATGGTCTGGATAATTTGTATCACATTGGGGAGTTGATAGCATGTTAGAGACAATGCGGAAGTTTATAATGGCTACGAGCGTGTGTGCCGCACTGACTGGAACGGGGCATGTTGCTTACGGTCAGGATTTGCCAAATGCAAAAGAACTCGATGCTTTAACAGCTCCCTATATCAAGCCATCGTATCAAGTGTTGAAAGATATACTTTCCATTCCTAGTAATGCGCACTTTCCTGAACATGTTGCCATGAATGTTGCCTGGATGACGGAGGCATTTGAAAGCCGAAATTTTACAACAAAAGTGTTGGAAACAGGTGGGCCGCCACTGCTGCTTGCTGAACGCAAGGTGGCCGGTGCAGACAAAACGGTGCTCATTTATTTGCAAATCGATGGTCAACCGGTAGATCCGAGCCGGTGGAACCAGGAAGACCCTTACAAGCCTGTTCTTAAGCAGCAGGTAAACGGTGAATGGCAGATTATTGATTGGGATAACCTAAAAACAGGTTTTGATCCTGAGTGGCGTGTTTTTGCTCGTGCGGCATCCGATGCAAAAGGGCCTGCAGCCATGTTCCTCACTTCGCTGGATGTTCTGGACGGTGAAGGATTGCAACTCACGCATAATGTAAAAGTCATTATGGATTTTGAAGAGGAACTTGGGTCGCCTCATTTGCCTGCGGCCGTGGAAAAATACAAAGACGATTTGTCCGCAGATATGTTGCTGATATATGATGGTCCGCGACATACCAGCAACAGGCCAACCCTTGTATTTGGCGCAAGAGGGATCGCAACCATTTCTCTCACAACATTCGGGCCACGTCGCCCACAGCATAGCGGCACATACGGAAACTATGTACCAAACCCTGCCATGCGCCTTAGCCAGCTTTTAGCTGGCATGGAAGATGCTGATGGTCGGGTGTTGATACCTGGTTTTTATGACGGCATTAATATCAGCCCTGAAACGCGTGCTGTGATTAACAGCGTGCCCGATGATGAGCCTGCCATTCGCCGGTCTATCGGTTTTAAAACACCTGATGGCGTGGCGAGCACGTATCAGGAGTCTATACAATACCCCAGTATTAGTGTGCTGGGTCTTGAGAGTGCGTGGGTTGGAGCGCAAGCACGTACAATCATTCCGTCTACAGCGACGGCAGAGCTTGATGTTCGCCTTGTACTTGAAAACGACCCCGAGCGATTGATTGGCCTTATCAGGCAGTATGTGATTGATCAGGGTTATCATATCATTAGTGGGGACGCGCCGACTGAAGCGGAGCGACAATCTTATGATCGTTTGATTTCTTTTGACTATGAGGTTTCATACAGGGCTTTCAGAACCCCGTTAAACTCTGAAGCCGGTGCTTGGGCTGAACGTGCACTTGTGCGTGCGTTTGGTGAGCCGCCTGTGAAAATACGCACCGGAGGAGGCTCAATACCGATATCTCCTTTTGTCGACAGCCTTGGGTTCCCGGCTATTCTTGTTCCTGCCGTTTTCATTGAGAATAATCAGCATAGCCCAAACGAGAACCTGCGTCTTGGGAACTATGTTGAAGGTGTGAAGGCTTATCTCGCAATTCTGACACAGCCATTTTAGATTTGCTGAACATTGACTTATAAATGAGGGTTAGCTGTATGTGGTTTGATACGAAACGGTGGGTGCGTGCTGTATCGATAAGTGTCGTGTCTGTTTGTATATTGTTCATTGGTGTTTCACCATCACACGCAGACAATCCTGTTGTTGCACGTGTTGCTGCTGAAATAGAGCAGGGTGAGCATGAGGGTGTAACGGGCGGCGTTTTATCAGTAAACGGCGATGTGCTTTTTGAGGTATATGCGCCCGGGTATAATGCAGGAAAACGGCATGATATACGTTCAGCTACTAAAAGCGTAACTGCTTTGTTGATTGGTGCATTGATCGATGAAGGTAAACTAAAAAATACGCGTGTTAAACTGTCTTCCATCCTTCAGGATGAATTTGCCAATTTGGGCCGCTCTGACCCTCGTCATTCGCTGCGCATTGAAGATTTGCTGACCATGCGTGGTGGTTTGGCCTGTAATGACTGGGCGCCTGCTTCGGTTGGTCACGAAGATAAGATGTATGAGACGGCAGATTGGTTTGCTTTTTGGGTTAATCAGCCTGTGGCTTATGAACGTGGAAAACACTTCAGTTATTGCACAGGCGGTGTTGTTGCATTGGGCCGTGTTATTGAAAAGCTTTCAGGCATGCCTGTACCGGCATATGCGGAGCAAAAATTGTTTGCGCCGCTTGGGATAGAAGGCGCGCGCTGGGAGAAAACGCCGACAGATCACACTGACACGGGTGGTCACTTGCGCCTTCGTCTTAACGATTTACAGAAAATTGGCTTAATGGTTGCCGCCGAAGGTGTTTGGGAAGACGAGCAGATTATCAGCAAGCGCTGGATAAAAGATATGGTTGAACCCCAGACGCGTATTCCTGAACGCAGACAGCAATATGGATTTTTGTGGTGGTACGACAATGGTAAAGTGAAGGATAAGCCTGTTAGCATTATGTATGCACATGGTAATGGCGGAAACTTTATTTTTATCATTCCTGAGCTTGAGCTGGTCGCTTCGTTTACCGGTAAAAACTATGGAAAGCCGACACAGTTTAAGGCACTGCAGCTTCTAACGCGTGAGCTCGTGCCATCTTTGGTGCCGGACCTCAGCGAATAGTTTATGAACAAATGTCTATGTTTGGCGCTGCCACTCGAAAAGGGTCTGATCAGTATTTAATGCTTTGATACTGACAGACTGTGCCGCTGTATAAGGCGTAAGCACAAACCGGAAGCCATTGTGGCCTGCACGGGGCGTAAGCAAGTTTTGCAATTCAGGCCGGTGTTCATGTGCATATGTTGTTTCAACAAGCTTTTCATTGATAAATAAACCAACTTCGACAGGTGACTTGTTGTTTTGATAGAAAGCCCAGCCAATAACATGCCTATCGGCTTCAAACCCCATGTCATGAAAGCAAAAGGGTTTGTTTTGGCGCTGTGCCTCAATCTGTTTTTCTAGGTAGGCATGTACATGTTGAACAAAAATACAGTCGCGTTCATTCCATTTTTGAATATCTGCATATGTTTTTTCACTTATGGCGGGGCGCATGTCAGAAGATTTAGTATTTGCCCTGAACGGGGCGAGCGATAAGCTTTTTGTCTGGTTTAATAAGTTCAAGCTTTCTTCATATCTTTCCTGAATACCCACAAGATGAAATGCTTGCCATGGCATTTGTCCGATCATGCGAAACTGTTTGTTAGTTTCCAAAGGGTCTTGATAAAAGTTTTCAAATGACCGTGTTTCACCTTCTTTTGAAACGCGGTGTACATATTCGGAAACGACACGCTCAAGGGTGTCACGTACGAAGCTGATTGTATTATCGCAGCCTATCAAATTTACGTAACGGTCAGCATGTACATGACCTGTTAGCCACTGTGTTTGTGAAGATTTGATTGCTTCAATCAAGGCAAATGGGCCGTGATGGCCTGCGGCGTATATGTGGTGTCTTACCAAAGGCGTGGTGGTAGCGCTTTCTGCGCCGTAATCTTTCTCAATTGCATGAGAACCAAACAAGCTTTCTGCGGCTTTGTTCAGGCTTGTGCCTGCCGTTTTTGGGATATGAATAAATAGGAGCGGTTTCACATCAAGGTCTCTTCGGTTTGTCCGGCTTCATGGCAGCATGTTTCAAAACATTATAGAGTTTTGGCACCATAGCGAGGCATGAAGGCTTTGTCGCAAGTTTTCAGTTAACAAGGTTTTTGAAACAATATAACATATAAGTGTTGAAAGGATGCTTATGTCTTATTTGTTATTTATGTATCGACTTAGTCTGTTGATTTTAAGCATGGTTGTTACGCAATCTGCCTTTGCCGAAGCGATAGAAATTCAAATGAAGGATGGGCATACGCTCGTTGCAAATGTAACGACGCCAAAAGACAGTAATGCTGCCGTATTGCTTATGCATCAGTGTAACCGTGATCAAACCATGTGGTCTCCTGTCGTAAGAAAGCTGAATATGGCTGGTATCGGCACGATGACAGTTGATTTTCGCGGTTACGGGCAAAGCAAGTCGGATGCGTTTGATATCGAAGCGTCTTACGAAAAATCGACGAAACTGTTTTCGCAGGACATTGGGCAAATATACGGGGCGTGGGTAAGGCACACTCAAGGTGTCACGACACGAGGCGTGGGCGGTGCAAGTTGCGGTGGTGGTATGGCAGCATTGTTAGCTAGCCAGAACAGAGAAATTAAAGCGTTGATGCTATTCTCAGCAGCACTGAGGCCTTATTGGTTTCCTGAAGAGAATTGGAAAATGCTGAATGCCCGTCATCAATTACCTGTTTTGGGTATAGTTTCCATTGATGATAGAAATGCACTTGGGCAGAAAGCAATTATCGCAACGGAGCGTGTTGTGAATGGATCGAAATCCAAGCACACTCAATTCATTCGTTATGGAGGTCGCCTTCATGGGCAACCTTTATTAATTCATGATCCGACATTGCCCGATGTAATGACACAGTGGTTTGTGCGAGCACTAAAGTAAAACACCTGTTGTTCGTTCACTGCCCGACAGAAAACTGAAGGTGGGCAAGGCGTTTGTATAAGCCGTCTTTTGCCACAAGCTCGTCGTGAGTGCCTTCGGCAACAATCTTGCCTTCATCAATCACAATAATGCGGTCTGCTTTTTTAACAGTGGCGAGGCGGTGTGCAATGACAAGCGTGGTACGTCCTTCCATCAAGTGATCCAGCGCACTCTGTACCTTTAACTCTGACTCGGCATCAAGGGCGCTTGTTGCTTCATCAAGAAGAAGAATGGGCGCATCGCGTAGAATAGCACGTGCAATGGCTATGCGTTGGCGTTGTCCACCTGAAAGGCGTGTGCCGCGCTCACCAAGGAATGTGTCGTATCCCTCATCGCTTACCGTAATAAACTCCTCTGCAGCAGCAGCTTTAGCAGCGTTACGAACATCGTCGTCATTGGCCTCGAGCCGACCATACCGAATGTTCTCAGCAATTGTATCAGCAAAAATAATTGTTTCTTGAGGAACAAAGGCCAAATGCTTACGAAACTCAGTCGGTTCTGTGTCTCTCAGGTCAATGCCGTCTATGGTGACTTTTCCTGTTTGCGGATCATAAAATCTAAGCAACAATTGCAGGAGTGTGGATTTGCCAGCGCCAGATGGTCCTACAAGTGCGACAGTTTCGCCTGGCTTGATATGCAGATTAAACCCATCGATTGCGGCAATATTCTTTTTGGTCGGGTAATGAAATGTTACATTTTCGAAACGAATATCACCGTCTACAGTTTGTGGCAGAGCATGTGGTTTCGCAGGTGCTTTAATCGTTGACTCTGCACTAAGTAACTCAGCTAACCGACCTGCTGAACCTGCAGCACGTTGCAGTTCGCTGTAGACCTCTGACAGTGAGGCAAAAGAGCTGGCAACCAAGATTGAGCGCATGACAAAATCAAACATCTCACCTTTTGACATTGTGCCGGTTGAAACACTTTGTACGCCGTTAAACAGCAGCATTGCGATACCGCTAAACAAAATGAAAATAATCAAAAATGTAAGAAAGGCACGTACGCGAATACGGCGTTTTGCCAGTTGAAAAGCATCATCCACATGCGTGCCAAATCGTTTTGCTTCGAAAGCTTCCTGCGTGAAAGCTTGTACAATGTTTAAAGCTGATAGCGACTCGTTTGCACGCGCTCCCACATCTGCCACTTTATCTTGACTAGACCGTGATAATTTGCGCACGCGGCGGCCAATATAAATGATAGCGAAAAGCAGAGGTGGTACGACAATGACAAAATAGGTCATTTGTGACGGTGATGTCACGAAAAGCCATACCGACCCAACAATGGCAATTAGGATATTACGCGCCCACACAGAAACGCTGGACCCAACAATGGTTTGAACCAGTGTTGTGTCAGCCGTTAAGCGGGAGACGATCTCTCCGGGTCGGTTAGCTTCGAAATACTCTGGTGATAAGGTTATCAGGCGTTCATAAACGGCCTTACGTATGTCTGCCACAACACGCTCACCAAGCCAAGTTACAAAGTAAAAACGCATGGCTGTGGCAACGGCCATTGCAATTACAACAATCGCAAGGAAGGTAAGGTATCCTTCAGGTTTTAGGCCTTCATCTGACGATGCAATATCGATAATATCACCAAAAGCGGTAGGTAAGACCAATACGGTTGTTGCGGCAATAAGAAGGAAGAAACACGCAAAAAATAGCTGCAATTTATAAACACTGATAAAGGACCATAATGTTTTTAGATTAGCTAACTTGCCTTTTGGTGGTTGATGTTCTTCGCGGATGGTGCTGTCAGCCATTTAAACTTATTCCTCGTTGTGTGCACTGACATATAGGGGGGCAGATGCTGATTGCCAATGAACGATATTGCATATTCCATAAAGAAAGTTTGCACCGGACGGAATCTAATATTCATAAAACATGAAAACAGTCTTGCAATAGCCCATTTATTGACCTATACGGACGCCTCGTTTTTGGAGACATGACCAATGAAGCAAGAAATTCATCCCGATTACCACACAATCAAAGTGGTTATGACAGACGGGACTACTTTTGAAACTCGCTCAACGTGGGGTTCGGAAGGCGATACGCTAAATCTAGAGATCGATCCTAAATCTCATCCTGCTTGGACAGGTGGTACCCGTAACCTTGTTGAAGGTGGCCAGGTGGCTCGCTTCAAGAAGCGTTTTGGGGCTCTTTCTCTCAAAAAATAAACAATACAAGTTATTGTTAATAAAAGAAAAAGGTGCCTTTTGGGCGCCTTTTTCTGTTTGGCCCTCTTGCAAGGGTTTTGACGAGTTCCTAAATAAACTGTGTTCGGTTGCTGCATTGGCGGGACCGGGCAAGGTTAATCGGCTAGGCCAATAATGGCTGGCCAGAATTTAGTTGCTTCATTAGGAGAACTTGTCATGAGAACTTTTGATTTATCACCATTAATGCGTAGTACTGTAGGTTTTGACCATTTGAGCCGATTACTCGACTCGGCTACATCGACAGAAGGTGCAAGCGCATACCCGCCTTATAATATTGAAAAACTGTCAGAGGATGACTACCGCGTGACGATGGCTGTTGCCGGATTTTCACCAGAAGAACTGACAGTTACTGTTCAGGACGGCACATTAATACTTGCAGGAAAAGCGAAAGAAGACAGCGAAGGCCGTCGTTTCCTGCATCAAGGAATCGCCAAGCGCGCGTTTGAGCGACGCTTTGAGCTTGCAGACACTATTCAGGTCGGTGATGCAAGTTTTGAACATGGCCTGCTTGAGGTTGGTTTAAAGCGTGTGATCCCTGATCATAAAAAGCCACGCGAGATTGAAATTCGATCCACAGAACCAAAAGTGAAAACAATTGAGGCTGACGCAGCCTAACTGCTTTCTTTGTAACGATTGAACTAACGACGCTCCTCGCTGTCGTCCACTAGTGGAGGCAGGCATCCTCCCCGCTTTGCCTCCACCTTTTCGATATATACATAAAAATGGTGCGGCCATGTATCAGGCACGCATGTCTTTAGGCGATCCAAGGCTTATATATGACGTGATGCTGCTGACCTGTGATTGTGTGCCAAGTACTTCAGCGTGAAATTCTTTATATGAAGACAGGTTTGAAACTTCTACACGCAGAAGGTATTCTACCGAACCTGTTATGTTATGACACTCACGTACTTGTGGTGCTGTAATCATAGCTTCTTCAAAAGCCCGCGCATCTTTTTTCAAATGTTCGGATAACCCCACCATAACAAACACAGTAATATTGCCGCCGAGTTTGCTACGATCCAATTTTGCACGATAACCGCTGATGATACCTGTGCGTTCCAATTCTTGCACACGGCGCAGGCATGCTGATGCCGATAACCCAACACGTAATGCCAGGTCAGTGTTACTGATGCGCCCGTTGCTCTCAAGCTCGTGCAATATTTTGCTGTTTATTTTATCTAATTCGATCATTTGTTGTTTAATATCTTAAATATAAGGCGATTTTGCAATGATTTAATCTGCATGGACAATTATTGTTGTGCTAAATTTTAATTAGCAGGAGAGCACCATGTCTGTCATGGATATTGCGTCATACGATATATCGCCGGAGCGTGGGTTTTTGTCATCGATTGACCCCACATCAATAGACTTACCCGATTATCTGGAGCCTGCGGTTAAGACCGCGATGGCCTTACCTCAACTCATTCCTACAGGGCATGTGCGCAAGCACCTTGAGGCAATGCCGTACATTGACTTGGCAGCATTTTGCAAGAACACCTCAGAAGCTGAGCAACGCGCAGCCATGGTACATTATTCTTTTATGGTACAGGCATATGTGTGGGGCGAAGATGTTGCACCAAAGTCTCTGCCAAAATGTTTGGCTGTTCCCATATGGCAATTGGCTGAAGCGATAGATCAAAAACCGTTGCTGACATATTCTGGTTATGTACTCGATAATTGGGGAAGAGTTGACGAGAGCGGACCGATAGATTTGTCCAATATCCAAATGTTGCAACCATTTGTAAGCGGGCAGGATGAAGCATGGTTCGTTCTTATTCATGTTGCGATTGAAGCGCGCGCTGGTGAAATGTTGGCTGCCATTCCGCGCATGATTGATGCTGTATCAAATGATGACCAAACAGCCTTGCTAACCATGCTGAAAAACATGTCAGGTGTGTGGGATGACGTGAATGCAATATTCAACCGCATGCCTGAACGTTGTGATCCTTATATATATTTTCACCGTGTTCGTCCCTGGATTCACGGATGGAAAGATAATCCGGCTTTAGGAAATGGGTTAATTTATGAAGGCGTGGAAGAAACGGAAGGTCACCCGCAAGTGTTTCGCGGTCAAACCGGGTCACAGTCTTCTATCGTGCCGTCAATGGATGCATTCCTTGGCATTGATCACGCCAATGACCCATTGCGCAGTTATCTGGACGAGCTGCATGCATACAGGCCTCCGGCGCATCGGCGCTTCATTGAGGACATAAGGGCGAATAGTAACTTGCGCGCTTATGTGAAGAGTAGCGATTCCAAAGGATTGCAGGACTTGTACAATGAGATTGTGACCAAGTTAGCTCAATTCCGTACCCGCCACCTCGAATATGCTGCGAGCTACATTAACAAACAAGCCAACGGCGGCGAGGGTAATGCTGCTGATGTGGGGACTGGCGGTACACCGTTTATGAAGTATCTGAAAAAACATAGAGATGAAGCACGCGAACATTTGGTCCGCGCCAAGCTTTAGTGTTGTGTACTATTAAACTGGTTTTGAAGCGGGAATGTTTCGTCCCGCTTCATATTGTGGAACATTATCGAGAGCCTTAATCCAGTTCAGGCGTGACCGTGTGAAAATCTCTGCATCAACTGTGACTTCAATCGAGTTATCCAAGGTCATGGCATTGAATTCTGCCTTGTCGCTTTCGTTCTTGCCCTCCCATTTTAGATATGTGCCGCACTTGTCGCAGAAACTGCGGGTCGCCAAGTCGCTAAATGCTATATTGCCGTTGGGTTTGCTCAGCCATTTGAATTGATTAGCTTGTACAATGGTGAAAACAGAGTAGGGAGCGCCCAAGTGTTTTTGGCAGTCAATACAATGACAATTCAAAGTGAAACTATTAGATAAATCAACCTCATAACGTGCAACGCCGCACCGGCAACCTCCTTGTAGCAACGCGGTCATTGCAAACTCCTGATTCTATGACTTGAAAAATGCTTCAGCAGCCGAACGGCTGACGCTTTTTGCAGATACTTCAGTTTTTGTGCGCTCAATTTCGGCAGAAAGGCGCTCGATACGTTCTTGCAACTCATCAACACTGATTGTTGACAAATCTTCTTTTTCCAAATCGGTAAGAGGGCCGGTTTTCTTGGTTGGCAGGTCGTCGAAATCCATATCATATGCTCGTACGTTGATGAGAGTTACATGAATATATCACTAGCAAACACTTGTGATAAGTATTCAACTCATCATAATTGCTAAATTAATTATTCTAAGTTGGAAAATTATAATGAAAGCTGTCGAAATTCGCGAGCCAGGCGGTCCTGATGTTCTAGTGATCACAGAGCGAGAAAAACCAGTACCAAAAAATGGCGAAGTGCTTATTGCTGTTAAGGCTGCGGGTGTGAACCGTCCTGATGTTGTTCAGCGCATGGGTTTATATCCACCTCCACCTGGTGCATCAGATATTCCAGGTTTAGAGGTTGCTGGAACGATCGAAGCGCTTGGGGAAGGTGTTTCCGGATTAGAAATAGGGCAAGCCGTTTGTGCACTGGTGCCGGGTGGCGGGTATGCAGAATTTTGCACAGCACCATCACAAACATGTATGCCGATACCGGATGGTTTGACGTTTATCGAAGCTGCGGCGATACCAGAGACTTATTTTACCGTGTGGTCCAATGTATTTGATCGTGCCGCATTGCAATCTACTGAAACACTGCTGGTGCATGGTGGGTCATCAGGAATTGGATCAACGGCAATTCAGTTGGGAAAAGCTTTTGGCGCCAAGGTTATTACAACCGTTGGCAATGCCGGAAAAGTAGCATTTTGTAACAATTTGGGTGCTGATTTTGTTATCAATTACCGAGAACAGGATTTTGTTGAGGAGGTCAACACTTATACAAATGGCGTTGGCGTTAACGTTGTGCTTGATATGGTAGGCGGTGATTATATTGAAAAGAACATTGGGTGCCTTGCTCCAGATGGTAGGCATGTATCTATCGCGTTTCTAGGAGGTCCAAGTGTTGCTTTCAATATGTTGCCCGTGATGCTCAAGCGGTTGACTTTAACGGGCAGCACACTTCGACCACGGGATAATGACTTTAAGGGAGCCATTGCTGCTAAACTGCAAGAGCATGTGTGGCCATTACTTGCGTCAAGGAAAGTCCAGCCTGTTATCGATACTGTTGTACCACTATCAGAAGCTAACAAGGCCCACGCTTTAATGGAAAGCAGTACGCATATGGGGAAAATCGTTCTTGAGATTTAAACGGCTTTGCACAGTATGGCCAGATTTTGAAACACTGTGCGTTTTCGCGGTGACATTGCCGCAAACTACTGCTAAGAATGTTGACAGAAGATAAGCTCTTCTGCCCTTCAGTATAACTGAATACCAAAGGGCCAGGTCAGCATTAGTTGACCTGAGGGAGAGGATTTGTAATTTAGGAATTTGGTATGACACAACCGTTAATGCCCATGGCAACAGCAGTTTGGCTTGTTGATAATACAACGCTTACATTTGATCAGATCGCTGATTTTTGTGAGCTTCATGTCCTTGAAGTGCAAGGCATCGCTGATGGCACTGTAGGTATGCACATTGTAGGGCAAGACCCAACCTCAAGTGCTCAATTAACACATGCAGAAATTGAACGCTGTGCGGCTGATCCGTCAGCGCGGTTGAAAATATCTGTTGATGATGTGCAAGCTGTGCCGCGGACTAAAGGCCCTCGTTATACGCCAGTATCAAAAAGACAAGACAAGCCTGATGCGATTGCATGGTTAGTGCGTAGCCATCCAGAGCTATCTGATTTGCAAATTAGCCGTTTGGTTGGAACAACCAAGCCAACAATTCAGGCCATTCGTGAGCGTTCGCATTGGAATATTCAAAATATCAAACCGCAAGATCCTGTTGGTTTGGGCCTGTGTCGCCAAACCGAGCTGGATGAAGCGGTTCAACTGGCTGCTGCGCGTAAAGCAAAAACTGCGGCGAAAGCAGGTGCTGGTGAAGCAGGTGATAAGGCCAGTGAACAGGCCGATACTGCTGAGTAAATATTGATGTACAGGCTCGGTCTACGAGTTGCTGAACATACAAAAAGAGCGCCAGACTTGATGTCTCGCGCTCTTTTTAATTCAGGCTAAATTATAGCTAATGCCTGACCAGTCGGTGTAGTTCTTCTTTGAGGAGGAGTTTTTCTTTTTTGAGTTTCTTCAAGCGAATCCCATCTGGTTGGGGGCGTAACTCTTCGCGAGCGATAACATCTTCAATTTCGGCATGCTTTTTATTAAGGCTTTCAACATGCATTTGTATGCTCATACCCGTCTCTCCTTCATTGATTTTTATGTAACAGATTTATTTCACCATTCTATGAAGCCTGAGTCACGCAAGAATTTGAAAATGATAGTTTATTAATAGTCATCAAGACTTAGTTTCCGGCCATGTAACGCTGAATATCATACCAAAGGGTAAAACCAGAGAGACTCGAGCTATCAATATGCAGGCGCGAAACTGGATTTCGTTTGAATAAATGCATCAATTACGGCTTTGGGTAGCTTTAATATTTTACCGTAACGTAAAAGACTTTGATCATTATCTTTTGTTGTTGATTTTTGTTCTTGCGCGGAGGCATTGATTATATCCAGCAGTGCTTTTTGTTCTTGTTTTTCGAGCTCTAATTCCTGATTAAGCATGGTGTTGTACAACGCTGCTTGTTTGTTTGTTGTGCGCCTTTGCTGTCTAGCCGGTTGCAGGATATCATTCTGCCAATATGTCGATGTTTGCAGCAAGCTATCAAATAATGCCTCGTGAAGCTCAATGCCTTTATGGTCAAGCCAGCAACACAGCAATATCAAGTTAATGTCTGCACCGTGATTATCTTGTAAGTGAATACAGGCGTCTTTGATGTCGGCTTTGCCGTACAAATTCAGTGAAAAAAGCCAAAAATCTTCTGATTTTAGCAGTTCTGTATCAAAGGGTGCTTCTCGGTCTATTGTCATCATGTTATAATGATAGCATTCAGATAATCTTATGCGAAAGGTGAAAGATGGACGAAGAAGCGGTCCAGCTGCGTCTTGCTGCGCTAAAGGAAGAACACAGAGACCTTGATGAGGCCATCGCAGCCTTTCAAGAAGCAAATTCATTTGATCTTTTACGAGTCCAGCGCCTGAAAAAACGCAAACTATCATTGAAGGATGAAATCAGTAAACTGGAAGGGTTATTGTTGCCGGATATTATTGCTTAACGACCATGTGTTAGCGGATATTTTCTTCGCCCTTAATATCACGCTTGTTTTCATACATAGCTTTATCCGCCTTATCGAGTGCATCATCAGGCTTATCACCTGACCGAAATGTATAGATGCCAAAGGCCAAACTCATTTTATAAGGTTTGTCACCCAGCAAAATTGGATGCTGTTCAATAATATCTGCAATAGATTGAGACTTCTCTTTGCCAATTCTTTCATCCGCCTGTGCTAGAATAACGCCGAATTCATCGCCGCCCAAGCGGCCAACCACATCGGTGGTACGAACGTTATCAACCAATAATTTAGCGACATGAAATAAGGCTTTATCGCCAGCTTCGTGGCCAAATTCATCATTGATATTTTTCATATCGTTCAGGTCGATGAACATGAGCGTGGAAGGTGTTCCGTAACGCTCAGCGAAAGATATCATTCTATTGAGTTCACGAACGAAAGCACGCCGGTTAGGAATTGGCAGCAATGCATCAGTGTCCGCCACATCTTCTATTTCACGCATCCGGCTTTTGGTGCGGTCCAGTTCACCTCTCAAGCTTTCAACTTCTTGCATCAGCGAAAGAATTGCGGAATGAACGCGGTCTGTCATCTCTTCTGGTGGGATGCCCAGAATTTGAACTGTATCATCAATACGGCGTACGCTAGGCGCATTTGATACCGTATCGGTTTCTGACGCTTTCTTTGTGGCGCGCGTAGGCGCAGTGCGGGATATGCCTGGTGTACTACTGACTTTCATTTCATTTCCCGTCGCTCTAGCCTCTGCCCCCGTCTATTATTAGTCTTAAAAGGGCGGCCTCTACAAGAGAATCCTGCGGATTTCATCGTTTAAAAACGCTTTAAAGCTAATCTTGCATTCAAAAGGTTGCTGCCTATAATGCGCGCTCGCATTCTTTGGTTGAAAAACCAGCCTGTAATGATGGGGTTAGGGCCATGTCTGAAGCTATGCCAATTGTTGGCATTATCATGGGAAGTCAGTCTGATTGGCCGACCATGAAACACACAGCAGGTGTGTTGGATGAACTCGGTGTTGCTTATGAAGCCAAGATTGTTTCTGCGCACAGGACACCTGACCGTCTTTATGATTATGCCAAGTCTGCCAAGGCGCGCGGTATCCAATGCATAATAGCCGGAGCAGGTGGGGCCGCTCATTTACCAGGAATGGCTGCTGCTATGACACCGCTGCCGGTGTTTGGCGTGCCGATCCAGTCAAGCATGTTGTCAGGCAAAGATAGCTTGTTATCTATTGTACAAATGCCAGGCGGCATTCCTGTTGGCACGCTTGCCATAGGTAAAGCTGGTGCGATAAATGCCGGTCTGCTTGCAGCAAGCGTTTTGGCATTGATGGATACGGAACTTGCTGATCGTTTGGATACATGGCGGGCTGAACAAACGGCATCGGTTGCTGAAACACCAGTGGATTAGAGGCAGGAATAGATCATGACCAGAATTAATCCAGGTGGTTCGATAGGCATTCTTGGTGGAGGTCAACTAGGGCGCATGCAAGCTCTAGCGGCAGCTCAGCTCGGTTACCGTGTTCATGTGTTTTGCCCGGACAAAGCGAGCCCGGCTTTTGATGTAGCGTTTGCTTCTACAGTAGCTACCTACGAAGACGAAGAAGCACTGGTTAATTTCGCACGCAGTGTTGATGTCGTTACTTATGAATTTGAGAATGTACCTGCGCGCACAGCGCAGATAGTTGCTGAAAACACACTTTTACGTCCAGGGGCTTATGCGCTTGAGGTTACGCAAGATCGTCTGGTTGAAAAAACGTTTTTAAATGATGCTGGTATGAAAACCGCACCATTTCAGATGTTTGAAACCGAAGAAGAGTTAAAGGACGCATATAAGAAAATAGGGCGCCCCGCTGTCGCAAAAACGCGGCAATTTGGTTATGATGGTAAAGGCCAAAAGATGATCAAGGTTGCCAAGGACATAGAGAATGTCATGGGTGTAACAAAGGGCGCGCCGTCCATTCTTGAAGGCTTTGTCCAGTTTGACCGAGAAATCAGTGTTGTTGTCGCTCGCAGCGCGTCTGGCGATGTGGCTGCTTATCCGGTAAGTGAAAATATCCATACAAATCATATTCTGGATACAACGACCATCCCGGCAAAAATTAATCAGGTTGTTGAAGCAAAAGCAAAAGTAATGGCAACAAAAATTGCCAATGCGCTTGAATATGTTGGTGTGCTGGCGGTCGAAATGTTTGTTACCGATGCGACGAACGAAATCATTGTCAATGAAATGGCACCTCGTGTGCACAACTCTGGTCATTGGACAATGGACGGTGCAATGACAAGCCAATTTGAGCAACATATTCGCGCTATTTGTGATTTACCACTTGGCCCAACAGATGCGCTTGGTGCTGTACGTATGAAAAACTTACTAGGTAATGATATCCTTGATTACGAGCAGTATCTCAAAGACCCCAATGCAACCTTTCATCATTACGGTAAAAACGAACCGCGCGTTGGCCGTAAAATGGGTCATGTAACGTGGGTGGATAAAAGTGAATAAGCGGGCTTTTTTGTCCAGTACCCTTCTGCATTTTTAAAACACCATTCTGTCTCATTGCGGGCACATTTTCTGCGTACCTGTCACCTTGCGAGTGATGCGAGGTGATGTTCAGGAGTGAATTGACGATGAAATTTCCGATAGTTGCAGCAAGTGCTGCACTTTCAATCGGTATTGCGTTTAGCGGCTGGTTTATAGGCGGTGGTGTCTCTGATGCCAGTAAAATTGAAAGATTTGTGAGTGTAAAGGGCTTAGCTGAAAAGCAGGTAATGGCGGACCGTGCCGTTTGGGCAATCAGTTATGTCAGCGCCAGCAATAACCTTGCCGAAGCCAGAGAAGCACTGAAAAAATCACAAACCGCAGGATTTGCATTTCTGGATAAATACAACATTGAGCGTAGTGATATTGAGCTACAGAATTTGCGAATTCTTGATCAGCTTGCGCGCACCTACAACACCCGTGATGTTGCCTTGCGCTATTTATTGCAACAAACCATTTTGGTGCGTACGAACAACATTAATGCGGTAGCGCAAGCGTCGCAGAATGTCGGCGAATTGCTGGATGCAGGTGTGCTTCTTGGTAATATAGAAGGCTACAATGGCAATGATGGACCGCAATATATTTTCACGCAGCTTAATGATATAAAACCAGACATGATTGCTGAAGCTACTGCTAATGCGCGGCTTGCTGCACAGAAGTTTGCTAAGGACGCAGGCGCTGACATCGAAGGTATCCGTCGCGCAGTTCAGGGAAGGTTTGAGATTTTGCCTGCAGAAAATGCACTTGGATTATCTGAAGCGAATCAAATCCATAAAAAAGTGCGCGTTGTGACAACACTTGATTATGTGCTGGAAAGTTAACGTTTTAGCACCCAGGTTGCGCGTTCCGCTTCCACTTTAAAGCCATGCTTTTCGGCGAAAGCATAAACAATTTGCCGCATCGGGTATCCCTTTGTGCGGCTCCAATGCCAGTCATCACCTGTTATGTAAGCGTTTGGCCACAGTTCGTGGCTGACCTCCAGCTCATCAGGTTTCTTGTTGCAGTCGATATAAATAACATCAGGTTCGATACCGCGTTCTTTTAGCTCGTATAGTTTATCAGGTGAATAGCCCTGAACGGGAACAAACCGGCCTTTGAATTCCTGAACATTTGCAAGTGCTGTTGGGAAGGGTTTTTGTGTCTCTACATCGTGCAGGAACTGTCGCTGGGTTTCAAGATCAGGATATTTGCGGGTGAGGTTGGGACGACCAATATAACGGCTAACTTGTTCAATCAGTCCATCATCCCAAGGGTCGATACCAATAACGTTGAGTGTAGAGTGTGTATCCAGCCAACGCCGTGTTGACGAGCACATAAAGCAGCCGATTTCAAGCAGCAGCTTTGCTTTGGTCTCAACGATAATCTCGTCGACTAAGTGCCGTCCGCCGCCGCCGAGAGTGTAGTCCCACGGCGTAACATCAGTGAGATCAGGCCATGTGATCTCACTTTGTAATGTTGTGAAGGCGCTTTCTTCCATAGAACTTTACATAGCGTCTAGAGGATAGAGAAGCCTGTCGCAGCCCAGTCCTTATCAAAACCTGCAAGACCGTTAGTGGTGAGCGGGTGATTGAACAGCTTGCGCAGGACATCAATCGGGAAAGTCGCTACATCAGCACCAATACGTGCACTCTCGAGGATGTGGGTAGGGTGGCGAACAGAAGCAACGAGAATTTCAGTGTCGAAACCATAATTGTCATAAATAACGCGAATATCTTCGATTAGTTCCATGCCGTTGAAGCCAACGTCATCGTGACGACCAACAAATGGTGATATGAAACTTGCACCAGCTTTGGCTGCAAGCAAGGCTTGATTTGCACTAAAGCACAGTGTGACATTAACCATGATACCTTCAGCGCGCAGGGCTTTACATGTTTTAAGTCCATCAATGGTAAGCGGTACTTTAACGGCAATGTTGTCAGCAATTTTTGCGCACTTCATGCCTTCTTTCAGCATGGTCTCATGGTCATGGGCTACTGTTTCAGCGGAAACAGGACCTTCAACCTCTTTTGCGATTTCGGTAATAACTTCAAAAAAGTCGCGACCAGATTTTTTGATGAGAGAAGGGTTGGTTGTTACACCGTCCAGGAGCCCGGTTGCGTTCGCTTCGCGAATTTCATCAATGTTGGCTGTATCGAGGAAGAATTTCATGGCGGCGCTCCTTGGGTCGCTTGATTAGCTATGTTACGGCGTGAAATAACTTAACGCCTCTCACCGAAGTGCCTATTAAAGATCAGCATCAATTTCAAGGTCTATACGTGATTGCGTATGAGCTATTGCTTTCCTATTGTACATAATCAAACCGTTAATCCCTGAGCATAAGGCAGTAAAGTACGTGACACAGGCATCGTTACTCACAGACGATCAAGAACCGATACGTGTGTCGGTTTTGTTGCCAATGCCATTTGATATGCCTTTTGATTATCTGGTTTTACCTGATTCGCCTCCGCTTTTGCCGGGCACGTTTGTGCGGGTAAAGGTATCAAACAGGCCTGCCATCGGTGTGGTTTGGGATTCTTTGAGCGGAAAAAGCGGTAAAATCTTACCACTTGAGAAGCTCAAATATGTTGATGACGTAGCACCTCTGCCTGCCATGAATGAAGAATTGCGCAGGTTTGTTGATTGGGTTGCGCGCTATACGCTTTCACCAGTGGGTAGTGTGCTGCGTATGTGTATGCCTGCGGTTGCTTCCCTTGTTGAAGTGCCTGAGAGAACACATTTCCTGCTTGGCGTTGTGCCAGAAAGTTTGCGGTTAACGCCGGCACGTCAAATGGTGATTGACCTTTTGTCAGATTCGGTGCCGCGTACAGCCAGCGAGGTTGCCCGGCTATGCGGTGTTACCAGTGCTGTTATCAAGGGGCTATCAAAAGCTGGCGCATTGACAAGTGTGCAAATTGCAGTTGATGCACCCTTCCCGCAACCAGATGTTACAATCACTGGTCCAAAACTAAGCAACGAACAAGAAACAGCATCACATGCGATTCGCACGAAAGTGCAAGAAGGCGGATTTGAAACATTCCTGCTTGATGGTGTAACAGGGTCTGGCAAAACCGAAGTTTATTTTGAAGGGCTTGCCGAGGCACTGAAACAAGACGGTGCACAGGTTTTGGTTTTGGTTCCGGAAATTGCGCTGACATCGCAGTGGCTGGAGCGTTTCGAAGATCGATTCGGCGTGGAGCCCGTGGTCTGGCATTCTGATATTGGTGCTGCAGCACGCAGACGTGCATGGCATGCAATTGCAAATGGTGGAGCGCGCGTAGTGGTTGGTGCTCGCTCTGCACTCTTCCTACCTTTTAATAATTTGGCATTTATCACCGTTGATGAAGAACATGATCCATCCTTCAAGCAGGAAGAGGGGGTTCTGTATCATGCGCGTGATATGGCTGTTGTACGTGCTAAGCTTGTTAACTGTCCATTGGTGCTTGCCAGTGCAACACCTTCACTTGAAACACGGTTAAATGCCGAAGCTGGTAAATATACCAAGCTGATCTTGCGAGAGCGTCATGGTCGTGCGGTATTACCTGAAATGCATGCGGTGGACATGAGAACAGATGCGCCAGCATCAGGGCAATGGCTTTCGCCTGTTCTTGTTGAAAAAATCAAACAAACTTTAACGACAGGTGAGCAAGTGATGCTTTTCCTGAACCGACGGGGCTACGCGCCGCTGACACTATGCCGTACTTGCGGGTATCGTATTGAATGTCCAAATTGTTCAACTTGGCTGGTTGAGCATCGTTTTAAGCGCGATATTCAATGCCATCAATGTGGTTATGTAGCTGCCATTCCCAGCAATTGCCCCGAGTGTAAAGATGAGGACAGTCTAGTTGCTTGCGGGCCAGGTGTTGAACGCCTGTTTGAAGAAGTAAATTATTTGTTTGCTGATGCGCGCACAGCCGTCATGACAAGTGATACGATGACAAGTCCACGTGATACAGCGCGGATGGTGCAACAAATTGCTGACGGTGCACTCGATATCGTGATTGGCACACAGATTGTTACTAAAGGTTATCATTTCCCGAATTTAACACTAGTTGGCGTGATCGATGCAGACCTTGGTTTGCGTGGGGGGGACCTGCGTGCCGGTGAGCGCACATATCAGCAATTGGTTCAGGTGTCGGGTCGCGCAGGCCGGGCAGAAAAACCAGGACAAGTGTTTTTGCAGACATATGAGCCAGACCATCCTGTTGTACAGGCGCTGTTGTCCGGTGACGGTGAGGCATTTATGGACGCCGAGGGACGTGCGCGTGCGCGCTATCATATGCCTCCTTATGGTCAGATGGTAGGAATCATATTGTCTGGAACAGACCTCGCTGCCGTGATGGAACAGGGCAGAGTGCTTGCGCAGGCTGCCCCGGGTGTTGAAGATGTTGCCTTCATGGGGCCAGCGCCTGCGCCGCTCGCACGTGTGCGTGGGCGTTTCAGAGCGCGACTCCTTGTGCATACAAAGGGGAAGGTGGCAGTTCAGCGGTTAATTTCAGAGTGGCTTGCGAGCACCAAAGCTGTCAAAGGTGTGCGTATCCGTGTTGATGTTGATCCGCATAGTTTCCTGTAGCTTGTATAATTAGCTGTTTTTCCAATAAAAACAATAAGATAAGATATCAACACTTGTAGCTTTTTCAAAGAATTCAGATTCTCTTGATATGGCGGCTTGCAAGCATCAAATCTTCATGCTAGAGGGAGCACGCATTTCGGGCTGGTCAGCGCCGAAACAAAGGTTTTTCTTTTGTTTGAAGCGGCCAAGATTTTGAGCGTGTGTGTCGCTTTTTGTGGCACATTACTGGTAAAGGCCTTCTTGGTCGTATTAACCCAAAGGGATCGTCCAACGTGACCTCGCACAAAGCGATAGTTTCAGGAATATCCGGGCGCTATGCAATAGCGCTGTTTGAGCTTGCTGTTGATGGTAAGGCCGTGCCTGCCGTTGAAGCTGATCTCGCAAGTTTGAACGCGATGATCGCTGATAGTAGTGACTTGAACGCACTGGTGACTTCCCCGATTTACAGCAGCGAACAGCAGCTTGCCGGCGTAAGTGCAGTTGCTACTGCGGCTAAACTGTCACCGCTGACAGTGAAGTTTCTCGGTGTGCTTGCAACGAATCGCCGTCTCTCATCATTGTCCGGTGTTATCCGCGCGTTTGAGCAGCTTGTCGCTGATCACCGCGGTGAAGTAAGTGCAACGGTAATCAGCGCGAAAGCGCTGACTAAAGCGCAAGAGGCTTCTCTTGCTAAGAATTTGAAAGCAGCAATTGGTAGCGATGTTACTATTGATGCTGCTATCGATGAAGACCTGCTTGGTGGCCTTAAGGTTCAAGTTGGGTCGCAAATGATTGACAGTTCTCTTAAAACTAAACTCGATAACCTCGCAATCGCTATGAAAGGGGTTCAGTAATGGATATCCGTGCGGCGGAAATATCTAAGGTTCTCAAGGACCAGATCTCAAATTTTGGTACAGATGCCGAAGTCTCAGAAGTGGGAACGGTTCTGTCTGTAGGTGACGGTATTGCTCGTGTATATGGTCTTGACCAAGTGCAGGCGGGTGAGATGGTCGAATTCCCGGGCGGCGTTAAAGGTATGGCGCTTAACTTGGAAAGCGACAATGTTGGTATCGTTATCTTTGGTAATGACCAGGGTATTAAAGAAGGCGACACCGTAAAACGGACTGGCGCCATCGTTGATGTGCCTGTAGGTAAAGGCTTGCTTGGCCGCGTTGTTGACGCGCTGGGTAACCCGATTGATGGCAAAGGCCCTCTTGTTGATGTTGAACGTCAGCGCGTGGAAGTTAAAGCGCCGGGCATTATCCCGCGCCAAGGCGTTTCCGAGCCAATGCAATCAGGCCTCAAGGCGATTGACGCACTTGTGCCGGTTGGTCGTGGTCAGCGTGAGTTGATCATTGGTGACCGTCAGACAGGTAAAACTGCAGTAGCGATTGATACGTTCATCAACCAGAAAAACGTAAACAATGCAGCAAAAGAGGACGGCGAGAAGCTGTTCTGTATTTATGTTGCCGTTGGTCAAAAGCGTTCAACTGTTGCCCAGATTGTTAAATCTCTGGAAGAAAACGGTGCTCTTGAGTACTCAATCGTTGTTGCTTCAACAGCATCTGAGCCTGCGCCGATGCAGTTCCTTGCGCCGTACACTGGTACAGCAATGGGTGAATATTTCCGCGATAACGGCATGCATGCTGTTATCGTACATGACGATTTGACGAAACAAGCTGTTGCTTACCGTCAGATGTCACTTCTGCTTCGTCGTCCTCCAGGACGTGAAGCGTATCCTGGTGATGTATTCTATCTTCATAGTCGCCTTCTAGAGCGCGCTGCGAAAATGTCTGATGCGCTAGGTGGTGGTTCATTGACAGCACTGCCTGTTATTGAAACGCAAGCGGGTGACGTGTCTGCTTACATTCCAACAAACGTAATTTCGATTACTGATGGTCAGATCTTTCTTGAAACTGAGCTTTTCTATAAAGGCATTCGCCCTGCGATTAACGTAGGTCTATCAGTTTCTCGTGTGGGTTCAGCGGCGCAGATCAAAGCAATGAAGCAAGTTGCGGGTTCTATTAAGCTTGAGCTTGCTCAATACCGTGAGATGGAAGCGTTCGCGCAGTTCGGCTCTGACCTTGATGCGTCTACGCAACAGTTGTTGAACCGCGGTGCGCGCCTGACTGAGTTGTTGAAGCAAGGTCAATATAGCCCACTGCCAGTTGAAGAACAGGTTGTTTCCATCTTTGCTGGTGTGAACGGTTTCCTTGATCGGATTGCTACAGCAGATGTAACGCGTTTCGAAGAGCAGTTCCTCACTGAGGTGCGCGCGAAACATGCTGACGTGTTGAAAACAATTCGTTCTGAGCAAAAACTGTCTGATGACACAATTGCCAAGCTGAAATCTATTCTTGAAACGTTTACCAAGTCTTTTAGCTAAGACACTGGATGGGAGAGGCCTGAGCTATGCCAAGCCTTAAAGACCTAAAAGTTCGGATCAGTTCTGTTAAGTCGACGCAGAAGATCACCAAGGCCATGAAAATGGTTGCGGCGTCTAAACTGCGTCGGGCTCAGGAAGCAGCTGAAAGCGCTCGTCCGTATGCTGAGCGTATGGAGAAAGTGCTAGCTGGTCTTGGTGCTGCTGTAAAAGATCAGCCAGGTGCCTCGCCATTGCTTGCAGGTTCTGGTCAGCATGAAGTCGAGCTTGTTGTTGTTGCAACATCTGAGCGGGGTTTGTGCGGCGGCTTTAACACTAACATTGTTAAGGCAGCCAAAGCGCACATCCGTGAGCTTATTGATGCAGGGAAAACAGTTAAAATTCTTTGCATAGGCAAGAAGGGATTCGCGCAGCTTCGTCAAGAATACAAGCATCTGATTATCGATACAAAAGATATGTCTGGTGTTAAAAACCTTGCATTTGCTGATGTACAACCGATTGCAACTGAAGTGCTGACGATGTTTGAACGCGCTGAATTTGATGTGGCAACACTGTTTTACGCCAAATTCCAGTCTGCGCTTGTACAGGTGAATACGAAGCAGCAGCTTATTCCTGTGCCGCTGCGCGAAGCAGCAAACGATGATGATGCTGACGAACTAGCTGGCGCTATATATGAATACGAGCCATCAGAGGAAGCAATCCTTGAGGATTTGCTTCCGCGCAATGTTGCAGTTCAGCTTTATCGTGGATTGCTTGAAAACGCTGCGTCTGAGCAAGGTGCGCGTATGACAGCAATGGATAGTGCAACGCGTAATGCTGGTGACATGATTGATAGTCTTTCAATCACGTATAACCGTACGCGTCAGGCGAATATCACTAAAGAATTGATTGAAATTATTTCAGGCGCGGAAGCGCTTTAGTTTGTTACACGAAGGAGTGTAAAAAATGGCTACTAACACAGGCCGCATAACACAGGTAATTGGTGCCGTTGTTGACGTTCAGTTTGACAGCGACTTGCCAGCAATTCTGTCAGCGCTAGAAACTAATAATAACGGTGAGCGTCTTGTTCTCGAAGTTGCATCGCACCTTGGTGAGAATACTGTCCGCACTATTGCGATGGATGCAACTGAAGGTCTGGTTCGCGGCGCAGAAGTGAAAGACACTGGCGCACCGATTTCTGTACCTGTTGGTCCGGAAACGCTAGGTCGTATCATGAACGTGATTGGCGAGCCAATTGATGAACGCGGCGAGATTGGTCACAAGCAGGTTGCACCAATCCACGCTGATGCACCTCTTTTTGAAGATCAGTCAACAGAGCAAGAAATTCTGGTAACTGGCATTAAAGTTGTGGACCTTCTTGCACCTTACGTGAAGGGCGGAAAAATCGGTCTATTCGGTGGCGCGGGTGTTGGTAAAACAGTTTTGATCATGGAATTGATTAACAACATTGCAAAAGGCCACGGTGGTTATTCCGTATTTGCCGGTGTTGGTGAGCGTACACGTGAAGGTAATGACCTTTACCATGAGATGATCGAGTCCGGCGTTATTAATCTGGAAGGCGACAGTAAAGCCGCACTTGTTTACGGTCAGATGAATGAGCCTCCAGGAGCACGTGCACGTGTGGCCCTAACTGGTTTGACACAAGCTGAATATTTCCGTGACCAAGAAGGTCAGGACGTTCTGTTCTTCGTTGATAATATCTTCCGCTTCACACAAGCGGGCGCCGAAGTGTCAGCACTGCTTGGTCGTATTCCTTCTGCTGTGGGTTATCAGCCAACATTGTCTACAGACATGGGTGCACTGCAAGAGCGGATTACATCTACGAAGAAGGGTTCAATTACCTCTGTACAAGCGGTTTACGTACCTGCTGATGACCTGACTGACCCTGCGCCAGCAACATCATTTGCTCACCTTGATGCGACAACAGTTCTGTCACGTCAGATTGCTGAGCTTGGTATTTACCCTGCGGTTGATCCACTTGATTCAACAAGCCGTATTCTGTCTGCGCAAGTGTTGGGTGAAGACCATTATACTGTTGCCCGTTCTGTGCAGGAAGTACTGCAAAAGTATAAATCTTTACAGGATATCATTGCTATTCTGGGTATGGACGAGCTTTCAGAAGAAGATAAGCTGGTTGTTGCGCGCGCACGTAAAGTACAGCGTTTCCTTTCTCAGCCATTCCATGTCGCTGAAATCTTTACAGGTACACCTGGTGAATTTGTATCGCTTGAAGACACAATCACTGGCTTTAAAGCGATTGTAGCTGGCGAGTATGACCACCTGCCGGAAGCTGCGTTCTACCTTGTAGGTAATATCGAACAAGCTGTTGCTAAAGCAGGAAAACTGGCTGCTGAAGCAGCTTAAGCTGAAGGGTTTAAGGCGTCATGAGCGATACGCTACGTTTTGAAATTGTTTCTCCTGAGCGTCTATTGAAAGACGCACAGGCGGCAATGGTTGTTGTGCCCGGTGCAGATGGTGATTTTACTGCACTGCCACAGCATGCACCAATGATGTCTACAATCCGGCCCGGTGTAATTGAAATCTATGAAAGCGAAGACGCTGGCCCGGAGAAGTTTTTCCTTAAAGGTGGTTTGGCACAGATTAGTCCTGAAGGTTTGACTATTCTGGCTGAAGAGGTTCTACAGCTTGATGGCATTAATGTTGACGCACTCAATAGTGATATCAATGAAGCTGTTGTTGCTGTTGAAAAAGCATCGGATGATGTTGAGCGTTTAGCCGCAGAAAAAGAATTAGCCTGGATGACAGCACTGTCTGAAGTTCTAAATTAAAGCTGTTTATATAACGGTGATGAAAGCGGTACAGTTTGTGCCGCTTTTTTTATGTCTGCATTTGACTTAAAGCCAATGCGTATAATTTATGACTCTGAGGCTGTAATGTTTAAAGCAGTTCATTCAGAACTTGCTGATATATGTCTTTTTTGAAATCGACGATATGAGCGATGACCTGATCAGGTTCTAACCATTGCCAACGTCCAAACTCTGGGTGTTCTGTTGCGATGTTTATTGCTGTGTCTTTTGTATGTAATGACATTTTGAACCATAACTGTTTTTGGCCACGGTATTTTCCGCCCCATGCTTTCCCCATCAGATGTGGAGGAAGATCATAGTAAAGCCAGTTACTTGTTTGTTTTATAATCGAAACGCGGTCAGCCGCGACCCCAATTTCTTCTTCTAATTCTCTATACGCAGCGTCCTCAGCCTGCTCACCTCTATCAATTCCGCCTTGCGGCATCTGCCACGCACCGGGTGTATCGATGCGTTCACCCGTGAAGATGCGCCCTTCGCTGTTGATGAGCATTATGCCGACACAAGGGCGATAAGGGAGTGTGTTCATTTCAGGCTCACAATAGACGCATGTTTTTACGGTGCGGATGGTTGCAGGTCAGCGATCTGGGAGACCGGCACAATAATGGCCCCGCGGCTTTCTAGGCCTGCGGCCCATGCAGAAATAGACTCGACCGAAACGGGATAAGGGCGCGCTATACCAAGTGCGTACCCATCACGCGCTGCTTGTTGTTCCAGCTGGTCCAAGCGTTCATTTATTACGGCAGCTGACAAATCTTCATCGAGATAGCCAGTAATTGTGTTGGTCGCCGACGGAACGGATAGTGCACGTGCCATTTCAGGCCCGCGAGAGTAGGTCGAGGCTCTACTGTCAATATACATCAAGCCACGTGATTTAAGCTCTTCAAGTACTGGTCTTATACTCTGCCCAGCGGCCGTGAAACGTGCGCCCATATGAGTGACAATGCCCGTGTACCCAGTTAGTTTTCCTAAGCTGTCACGCAGCAAATTCAAATTGCCAGTGCGTGGAGCGTTAACGGTTAGTGTAAGAGGACCGGGGTCATTTTGCGGATAATTGTTAGGTTCCATCGGAACCATTAGCATCGTCTCATGGCCAGCACGTCTGGCTTGTTCAGCCCATCCGTTTATGCCTGCCCCGTACGGCGAGAACGCAAGGGTGGTTCGCGTTGGAAGATCAGATAAAGCTCGCCGCACATTACGTGCTATAGGCCCGAGGTCTGTAACAATAATGGCTATTTTGTTTAGGCCATCTGCCTCAACGGGATTAGCGGCGTATGCATTTGCAGGTTCAGTGCCGTCCTGACCAATGATGGGCAGTGGGCCGCGGTCAGTCATCTCGAGTAACGCGGGAATCGCTTCAATAGGCATAACACGCGGTGGGATAACTTCAGGCTCTGGTGTTATGTCCTCAGCCACTATTGCCTCTGGCTCTTCGAGAACAGGGTCATAGGTAACCTGAAGCAGCATGAGGCCACCTAGAACAATAACTAGACTCGCTATCCAGGCAATAAGAAGTGGCTTAAATGTAGTTGGCATAATGGGCCTTTGTTAAACAGTCATTACTGCAGAAAGTATTAAGGCTTAGTTACTTGTAGTTCCGCAACTTGTGCTTTTGGCAAGCTAGACATGTTTTTCAATAACTTGATTGCATGGCGCAACTGTACATCAACAACAGGTTCACCCTCCGCTGGTTTTGGGTCTTCTTCTGTCAACTCTTCTTCAGAGATAGGATCAAACTCTCCGGCGCGGTCCTGGTTTTCCTGGTCGTTGATAATATGGTTTTGTAAATCCGCTTCTCTGCGTGCCTTTAGGCGGCGTTGATTTGGAAACAGCACTTCGATATCCGGCTCAATGCCGCGTTCCTGAATGGAAGCACCACTTGGTGTGAAGTAACGAGCTGTGGTCAATCGGATTGCTTTGTCACCTGACCGGCCAAGCCTGATTTCACTTTGTACAGTACCTTTACCAAATGTCTTGTCACCTAAGATAACAGCACGGCGATGGTCTTGGAGTGCACCGGCCACAATTTCAGATGCAGAAGCTGAGTTTGCATTCACGAGAACAACAACTGGAATGCCGTCCAGCATATCTCCTGCTGTTGCATACCAACGGCTGTTGTTCTGACGGCGGCGGCCACGAGTTGAAACAATTTCGCCGCGGCTTAGGAAGGCATCAGAAATTCGGATTGCTTCATCCAGCAAGCCACCGGGGTTGTTGCGCAGGTCCAATACAACACCATCCAACTGATCACCAGCTTCATCTAGAATGCTATTAATCGCGTTTTCAACGCCTTCGCCAGCTTGCATGTTAAATGTAGTCACACGTATATAGCCGATTGTTTCATCTTCAATTCTGTGCCGTACAGATTTCACGAGAATTTTCTCGCGCGTAATTTCAACATCAAAAGGTGCCGTTTCGCCTTCACGAACAACGGTAATATTAATGGTCGAATCTACAGGGCCGCGCATTTGCTTTACTGCTTCAGTAAGCGTTTTGCCGACTACAGGTTTGCTATCAATGTGGGTGATGAAATCCCCGCCTTGAATACCAGCCTTGTCAGCGGGCGTGTCATCAATAGGTGATACTACCTTTACAACACCGTTTTCCATTTGCACTTCAAGACCAAGGCCACCGTATTCACCTTGTGTTTGCACGCGAACCTGTTGGTAAACGTCAGGGTTTAGGTATGTAGAGTGAGGATCAAGGGATTTCAGCATGCCTTGAATGGCTGCTTCAATAACTTCTTTATCGTCAACTTCGTCAACATATTCGGAACGGACACGCTCAAATATGCGCATTAACAGATCAAGCTGCTGGTAAAACTCATCCTGATCATTCACGGCATGAGCACTATTCGGCATTACCATCATGAATGCCACTACTGTGCTTGCTATAAATTTACGCATATTAACTACCTTCCACTTACTTCTCTTACGCTTTGTACATACTCGTAACTAACTATCTTGCACTTGCGGTATCTCTTTTTAACCACGGTGCCGGGTTTATTGCGTTACCGTTGTGACGCAATTCCAGATAAAGGTCTTCTGACACTTTTGTGTCTTGCATCACACCAATAGGTTCACCCATTAAAACCCACTGTCCAACAGTACCTTGCATTTTATCAAAGCCTGCAAGCAGACTATGGTAACCATCACCGTGATCAATGATCAACAAAAGACCATAATCGCGAAACGGTCCAGCAAAAACAACACGGCCATCATAGGGCGCAATTATTTGAGCATTTTTTCGCGCCCGAATTCGAATACCTCGTGACTTTCCTGCACCGTCAGCTGCTCCAAAGCGTTTAACAACAGGACCCACTGCCGGATACGGTAACTGACCACGTAATGCTCGCAACCCTTCGCCACTGCCACGCGGAATGTTTCTTGCGACGGTCGTACCACGACGAGATGTTGTTCTGCGTGCATTTGCGCTCTGTTGTTCCAGTTTCGCGACCAATTCCCGCAAGGTTTGTGCTTCCTGTGCGTAGCTCCGTAGTTCATTGCTTAGCGCCCGGGCACGGCTTGATGCTTGCTCTGCCTCTGCTCTACGCTGCGCCAACAGTGAAGCAAGAGTCTGTTGATTTTCGGTTAATTTTTGAAGGCTGTTTTTTAATTTAAACCGTTCGTCGGCTAAATCTTTCTGGATGGCATTGAGAGCTTCGAGGTCACGTTTTAAGGACGTGGCTTTGGCGTCAACGAGTGGCACTAATGATGCCATAATCGTTGCGGAACGTGCAGTTGAAATAGCTTCGTCTGGCTTTAGTAGCGTCAGGATGGCAGGTCGTTTAGACAACCGTTCCAAAGCTGCGATCAGTTCTACAATATTTTTGTTGTTTGCAAGAAGATCACTTTGTTTAGCATCTTGTTCGGTTTCCAGTGTGTCGATGCGCAACTCTAAACGTGAGGCATTGCCTTCAGTCACTTGAATTTCTTTAGCGGCAGCGATTAACTTGGTTGATAAGGCAGAAGCCGCAGTTTCAGCGCGCCTAGCCTGTTGTGCCAGAATGTCCTGTTGGCGTTTACTATCCGTTATTTCTTGCTCAATTTGCTTTAGCTTTTCGTTCGCATCATCTTTGTCTTGTGCGTATACAGCGCTGCCAATGCCATAAACAAGTATGCAAAAAAGCATAGCCATATAGCAGCTGCGCCGAATGGCAGAGCTATAGGTTGCGGCTTTGATGTGATGTAGTTCTTGAGACAGTTTCTTCTGCTCCGTTGCTAGCATTTCACGGATTTAACAGGTTATTGCCTGTCATCTCTTCAGGTTGAGCAATACCCATAATGGACAATATTGTCGGGGCAACATCGGCTAAGCAACCATTTTCAATTTTGCGCGTGTCATTTACCATGATTATTGGCACATCAAATGATGTGTGTGCAGTATGTGGTTGGCCTGTTTCGTTGTCGGTCATCATTTCTACATTGCCGTGATCAGCTGTCACAAGCAATGCCGCACTTGCTTCTTTAGCCGCTGTTTCAAGGCGCGCAAGGCAACCATCTATTGTTTCCACAGCTTTTATCGCGGCTGACATAACACCAGTGTGGCCAACCATGTCCGGGTTAGCATAGTTCACAATAATCGTGCCGTACTTGCCGGATGTGATTGCGTCAACCAGTTTGTCGGTAACTTCATGTGCTGACATTTCAGGTTTCAGGTCATATGTCGCAACATCGGGTGATGGTACGAGAATACGGTCTTCACCCTCAAAAACTGGCTCAATACCACCATTGAAGAAGAACGTGACATGAGCATACTTTTCGGTTTCTGCAATCCTTAATTGAGGAATGCCATGATTTGCCAGAACTTCGCCCAGGCTGTTTTTTAGCGCTGCAGATGGGAACAAAACACTATGAAATGTGCTCAATGCTTCAGAATATTCGCTCATACCTGCTGCTGCAGAAAAGTTGTGCAGATGTTTGCGTGCAAAACCATCAAAATTGGGATCAAGAAATGCAGTAAGAATTTCTCGGGCACGATCAGCGCGGAAGTTTGCCATCAGCAGTCCGTCACCGTCTTTCATCCCGGTGTACTCGCCAATAATTGTAGGCAAAATGAATTCATCGTTCAGGTCATGCGCATACCCATGCTCAACAGCGGCAATGGCTGATGATGCCTTGTGTGTTTCGTTGCCCATGATAGAATCGTATGCTTTCTCAACACGGTCCCAGCGCGCATCCCGGTCCATTGCATAATAGCGCCCTGAAACAGATGCAATTTTGGCAAGTGAAGGGTCGTTGATTTTACCTTCAAAGGCCTCAATGAATGCTATAGCTGAACGTGGCGGTGTGTCACGGCCGTCAAGGAAAGCATGAATGCTTACAGGAACACCTGCACCGGTAATGATGTTGGCCAGCGCAACCATGTGATTTTGATGGCTATGTACGCCGCCAGGGGATAGCAACCCCATTAAATGGGCTGTGCCGTTCGATAGTTTTAACTTTTCTATATAAGCAACAAGCGCTGGATTGTTGGCTAGGCTACCATCTGCAATGGCGGTATCAATGCGCGGCAAGTCTTGCAGGACAACACGCCCACCACCAAGATTCATGTGCCCGACCTCTGAATTGCCCATCTGCCCATCTGGTAAACCAACAGCAAGACCGCTTGTAGCGAGCCAGGCCCGCGGGCATGTGTCCCATAAGCGATCATAGGTAGGGGTGTTTGCTTGCTTGATGGCATTGTGTGCGATGTCATCGCTATAACCCCATCCATCGAGTATGCATAATACAACGGGTTTTTTGACTTCAACAGAATTTGAGTTCATTTGGGGTCATCCTGAATGTTCTGCTTCGACTTAGCTTGAGGTTTCTAGGTATTCATTTGAAGTATATTGATCACGCTTCTTACTTAAGAAATTAGAAGTGTATATGTGTTTATACGGTTTTTTCTTCGTGAGGCATTTCAGTTGGTAGAGGCTCTGAACGCTTCCCTTTATTTCTACTTCGACGATATTGACTTTGATACTCCCGGCGCTGCTTGGTAACTTCATATAGAACAATACCTGAGCTAGTACCTAAATTTAAGCTTTCAATCATTCCAAACATTGGTATCGCCACGCACATTTCACTGCTCTCTACAGCCATTTCACTAATGCCGCGCCTCTCGTTGCCAAACCAAACTGCTAGCTTTGTATGTTGCTTATAGTTACCTTCGTGCAAGAAAACATTGGTCTTACCTTTAACATGTGGTGAGGTTACAATAGATTTAAAGCCGTTTTTTTCTAAGTGATCTAAACAGTTTTTTGTGCTGTCGAAACGTTTGACAAATGTCCATTTTACGGCTGAAACAGACGTTTTTGAGAGTGATTTTCTTTCACGCATGTCTTGCCAATCATCTGGTAATGCACCACGTGTATCAACAATATAGACTTTTTCGACGCCAAGGGCATTCGCGTTTCGAATGACTGTTCCAATGTTTTTGATGTCATGTGGGTCTTCTATAACAGCAATTAAATTCTTGCATTGGAATGGTTTTATTGCGTCTGCTCGGTTTCGAACTGATGCTTTTGATTTTTTCGCTTTTTCGCTGTCCATAGATCAATAATACCAACCGTAAGAAGTAAATTAAGAATAATGCCGACAATGGCTTTAGTTGTTCTGAGAAGTCAATCTAGGATTTGTAGTTGATTAACTACTTAGTCGCGGTGGTAAGGATGACCAGCATTTATCGACCACACGCGGTATATCTGTTCGGCTATCATCGCACGCACCATCATATGGGGCCATGTTAAGCTACCAAATGCAAGTTTCAGGTCTGCTTTTGCGATAAAGTCTTTATCCAAGCCATCAGCGCCGCCAATAATAAATGCGAGATTGCTAATACCAATTGATTGCCAATTATCAATCTTGCCGGCAAGTTCACGTGACTTGAGAGCACGCCCGTTTTCATCTAGTACAATAACTGCTGCACCGTTAGGGATAGCAGCGCTTAGGCGTTCCGCTTCACGTAGTTTTCGTTCTTTTGCTTGAGCGGCTTGTTTCTTAAGTTCGATCTCTACGACATCATATTTCCAAGGGAGCCTGTTCAAATATTGATGCACAAGCTCATATTCTGGGCCGCGCTGCATGCGGCCGATAGCAATAATGGATATATGCAAAGTTATTCCTCCGGGAAGTTATCCCAGCTACATACAATGATTGAAAATAACGTGCTCTCTTGCGACTAAACTTTATGATGCCACTTAGTTCAATAGAGCAGGGTCTATCACTTCATCATCCGCGCTGTCTGCGCCTGCTTCAATGTCAGTAGACCACATTTTATCCAGATTATAGAAGGTGCGTACTTCTGGGCGAAAGACATGAACGATGACATCGCCTGCATCGATCAAAACCCAATCTGCTTGCTCAAGTCCTTGTACAACAATGCCTTTTAGGCCCATTGCTTTCAGGTCTTTGACGACATAATCGGTCAGCGCAGAAACTTGACGCTGTGAACGACCGTTTGCAATGACCATATAGTCTGCAATGCCGGTTTTTCCCGCGAGGTCGATTGAGGTGATATCTTCCGCCTTGTTGTCATCTAGTGATGAAATAACGGATTTAAGAAGATCCTCGGCCTTAATGGCCGGGACAGGATCAGTGACGCTTGGCGTCTCCGATGATGCGTGCAACTAGGTTTCCTTTCATTTATCGCCACCACTTATTGCCTTTTTGGTCGCGAATCTCTGTGGCTGAACCGTTATGACGAGGAATCGTCACAAAGCTCCATGCCGGTGCATCGACTAAGCTCAATCGCTGATAAGGTACACGAAACCGTGCCATATTATTGGCAAACCGACTGCTTAATCCGGTTACAGAATACCCCGGGCGGTCAAAAATCGCAATGGGTACAATCTGTGCAATTGATTGCCACTTATACCAATGGTGAAATGTTGCTAAATTGTCAGCACCCATTATCCAGACAAATCTGGTTTTAGGCATGGCCGCGGTTAGTTTTTTAAGCGTATCATATGTGTTTCTGGTGCCGAGCCTTTTCTCAATGTCTGTTACCAGCATACGGGGGTGATTACCGATCAATGCTTTAAGGCTCTTTTTACGTTTTTTACGCTTCGCCATCCCCTGTTTTTCTTTGAGCGGGTTACCGGGGCTGACCATCAACCACATCATATCAAGCTTCAATCGCTTTACCGCTTCGTTTGCGACATGCACGTGGCCTTGATGAGCAGGGTTAAAGCTGCCGCCGTATAAACCAATTGTGCGCCCTTGCCAGCGTGCTGCCAGCGGCATAAGCGTATTGATGTTAACCGACGTTGGCATTCTGATCATGGCCTAGTGTGGCCATTGCCGCGCACGCGGTACTTAAAGCTGGTCAGTTGTTCCAGGCCGACAGGCCCGCGGGCATGAATACGCCCTGTCGCTATACCAATTTCTGCACCCATGCCAAATTCGCCGCCATCTGCAAATTGGGTTGAGGCATTATGCATAACAATTGCACTATCAACGCGGTTTAAAAACATTTCTGCTGCGACAGCATCTTCAGTCACGATCGACTCTGTATGGCTGGATGAATAAGCCGCAATATGTGAAAGCGCTGCATCACAGTCATTAACGATTTTTACGGATAGTACCGCGTCCAGATACTCAGTGCGCCAATCTTCGTCAGTTGCAGGTTCAATGCGTGCATCAAGTGCCTGTACTTCACTGCAGCCGCGGATCATGCAACCAGCATTAATTAGCTCGTCAATAATGTCTGGTAGTTGTTGTGCAAAAGCGCGGTCCACAAGTAAGGTTTCAGCGGCACCGCAAATGCCAGTGCGACGCATCTTCGCATTAAGCGCAATCTCTTTTGCTTTTGTTGGGTCGGCATTCGTATGCAGATACACATGGCATATACCTTCAAGGTGAGCAAAGACAGGCACACGGCTCTCAGACTGCACGCGTTCCACTAGTGACCGTCCACCTCTCGGCACAATAATGTCAATAATACCATTCATCGTCAGCATTACGCCAACGGCAGCTCTGTCACGTGTAGAGACGAGTTGAACCGCGTGCTCAGGCAAACTTGCCTCCATCAGCCCAGCAGTTAAGCAAGCATGAATAGCTGCATTGGAGTTAAAGCTCTCGCTGCCGCCGCGCAGTATCACGGCATTACCTGCCTTAAGGCATAATGCACCAGCGTCAGCCGTTACATTCGGGCGGCTTTCATATATAACGCCGATAACGCCCAGCGGTGTTCTCACGCGGCTAATCTGCAGGCCATTAGGTCGTTCCCATGATGCTATTTCATCACCTATCGGGTCGGGTAGCGCTGCAATGTCTTCAAGGCTTTTTGCAATTGATTCTATACGTTCCGCATCAAGTGTGAGCCGATCAAGCATTGCAGCCGACAGCTCTTTTTCTTCTGCTAAAGCGATGTCTGTTTTATTGGCTTTTAATATATCTTCAGCGCGTTCGCGAATATAATTAGCCGCTGCTTTTAAGGCATCATTCTTTTGATCAGTTGATGCATGCGCCAGTGATCCAGTGGCCACGCGTGCTTGCATGCCGACCTTGTTCATTAACGCTGAAATTGAATCTATTTTTGACATAAGTACCGTATGAGTTGTTTTGTATGCCTTGTTTACAAGATAACAAGATCATCGCGGTGAATTAGTGCTGCCCGCCCAGCATAACCTAAAACTGGAGTAACGTCTGATGTTTTCAAACCCATTATCAGTTTTGCGTCTGCTGCATCATATGAAACAAGCCCTTGCGCAACGATGTTTCCGTCCGGTCCTTTGCAGGCAACAAGGTCACCGCGCATGAACGCACCAGAAACATCTTTCACTCCGGCAGGCAGCAGGCTCGCGCCGCCGCTAAGGGCTTTGAAGGCGCCGTTATCAATCGTAACGACCCCTTTCGGTGCCATCATGCTCTGAATCCACTGTTTGCGGCGCGTCAGTGGGTCACTTGTAGCAGGGAAGCAGGTTGAACGTTCCCCTTTTTCAAGCCGACTAATAGGTGCCTGGCCATTACCATTCATAATGACCATTGAGCATCCGCCAGCCAGTGCAATTTTCGCTGCAAGTAGCTTGGTAACCATGCCGCCAGTACCAGCAGTGGTTTTTGCCGGACCGGCCATGGCTTCGATATCGGTGTTCAGGTCTTTCACAACAGGCATAAACACTGCGTTGTTATCCACGGACGGATCAGTTGAGTACAAGCCGTCTATGTCGCTCAATAGTATTAACAGGTCTGCGCTACACATTTGCGCTACACGTGCGGCTAGCCGGTCATTGTCGCCAAAACGGATTTCACTTGTCGCAACAGTATCATTTTCGTTGATCACCGGTATCACACCGTTTTCGATGAGTGTTTCCACAGTGTTGCGTGCGTTTAAATATCGCGGCCTGTGTTCCAGATCATCAAGTGTTAACAGGATTTGAGCAATCGAGAGTTTTTGCGCTGCAAAAGCGTCCTGATAACCCTGTGCGAGTTGAATTTGACCAATAGCGGCTGCTGCTTGTGCATCTTCTAGACGGTTGGTACGTTGCACCAACCCTAAGCCACCAAGGCCAAGTGCAATTGCCCCGGATGAAACCAAGATAACTTGCTTACCATTATCTCGAAGGGTTTTTATATCGTGAGCCAGGGCCTCAAGCCAGCCTTGCCTTAGCGCGTTACCATCATTATCGATCAATAAAGATGAACCAACTTTAATGACAATGCGGTTTGCTGCTTTCAGCTTTTCCTGTGATAATTGGGTCACCATCACGTCTTTCAATTACTGGCTTAAAGAGGGGACCATCCGCCGTCAGCAGATGCGCCTTGCTCCTCGTCCAATCCTTCCTGAGCTGCACGCTTGGCGATGTCTTCTTTAACCACATCCCAAAGGGCTGAGAGAATTTCCTTCACACCGTCACCGGTGAAACCTGCAAGCGTCATAACAGGCCGTGCTGCAGCATCGGCAAGGGCAACGCGTTTCTCTTCCAGTTCCTCGTCCGAAACTGCATCCGATTTATTCAATCCGATGATCATTGGTTTGCCGGTCAGGTCGCCGCCGTAAGCTTCAACTTCGGTCATGATAGTCTCGTAACTGGCCACCACGTCTTCTTCTGTTGCGTCAACAAGGTGCAGCAGTACGCCGCAACGTTCAATATGACCGAGGAAACGATGCCCCAAACCGACACCTTCGCTGGCTCCCTCGATTAGTCCCGGAATATCTGCCATGACGAATTCGTTTTGACCAACACCGACCACACCAAGCTGTGGGCGGATTGTTGTAAATGGATAATCTGCAATTTTAGGGCGTGCTCGTGAGACTGCAGAGAGGAATGTTGATTTTCCAGCGTTCGGGAGGCCAAGTAGGCCTGCATCTGCGATCAGTTTAAGCCGAAGCACAACCCACAATTCTTCACCTTCGCCGCCCGGAGTGGTTCTGCGCGGTGCGCGGTTGGTTGAGGATTTGAAATGTGTGTTTCCAAGGCCGCCGTCGCCGCCTTTAGCGAGCACAACACGGTCACCGAGCTTGGCAAGATCAGCGATCAGGAATTCCATGTCTTCATCGAAAACCTGTGTGCCAACAGGCACTTTCATTACAAGGTCATCACCAGATGCACCGGTCATGTTTTTGCCCATGCCATGTTGGCCTTTGGGTGCCTTGTAATGGCGTTTGTAACGATAGTCGACAAGTGTGTTCAAGCCGGTTACGGCCTCGATCACGACGTCGCCGCCTTTGCCGCCGTCGCCGCCGTTTGGCCCGCCGTACTCAATGTATTTTTCACGTCTAAAGGAAACGCAGCCGTTACCGCCGGGCCCGCTTTTCAGGAATATACGTGTTTGATCAACAAATTTCATGGGCTGCTTGTATCAGATCATTGCACACGCGCAAAGTGTGTGATTGATCTGCCAATCATTATGTGAAGCCAGCCTTAAAGCTATGTGACAGCCAGCAATATTTAACAATAGAAAAAGGCGAGCCGTATGGCCCGCCTTTTCAAAATCACTATAGGTCTATGTTTTAGTTTTCTACAGAAACGAAAGCGCGACCGCTTTTGCCTTTGGAAAACTTAACCTGACCTTCAATGAGAGCGAAAAGGGTGTGGTCTTTACCCATGCCAACATTATCGCCCGGGTACCATTTTGTACCGCGCTGACGCACGATGATGTTACCGGCAAGAACGTTTTCGCCACCAAATTTTTTCACGCCTAAACGACGACCAATACTGTCGCGACCGTTATTAGAACTACCACCAGCTTTTTTGTGAGCCATTAGAGTGTCTCCTTAAATGTGTGGCCGCTTATTCAGCGGTTTTCTTGGTTGCTTTTTTTGCAGCAGGCTTCTTGGCAGGTGCCTTCTTCGCAGCAGGTTCAGCGGCAGCCTTCTTAGGCGCTGCTTTCTTTGCTGGAGCTTTCTTAGCCGGTGCAGCTTTTTCTTCTGCTTTTGCTTCCGCTTTCTTAGGCGCTGCTTTTTTCGCTGCACCAATCGCATTCACACGCAGAACTGTAATTTCTTGGCGATGGCCTTTTTTACGGCGGTAGTTGTGACGACGCTTCTTTTTAAAGACAGTAATTTTCTTGTCTTTTTTCTGCTCAAGTACTTCTGCTGTTACAACAGTGCCTGAGATAAGAGGCTCACCAACTTTGACACCTTTGTCATCGCCGACCATCAACACTTGATCAAGTGTTACATTTTTTCCAGTTTCGCCTTCAAGTTTTTCAACTTTAATGACGTCGCCTTCAGTAACGCGGTACTGCTTACCGCCTGTCTTTACGACTGCGAACATTTCTGTTCCTTTCAGTTTTTAACGCCGCAGCAAACCGGGTGGGGCTTAACCCTTTGATATATCCCACACTTTGGGCGGTTTCCGCTGGCTATTATAAAATAGCTATTGTGGCGCCTAAATTACCTTCAGGCTGCCGAACGCGCGGAATATACGGATTTAATCCTAGGAGTCAATGGCGGAATGCCCAGAATCTGTCATTCTTTACTGGTCACGAAAATGCGCGTTGACCACTATACTGGACACTCTTTAACATTATCACTGATAAAACTTTGGGCAAAAGATTTTTAACTATATTAGAGCAGGGGTGCGTGATGACGTCGTCTTCAACAATTATCGGTGCGGTGGTGCAAGCAGGCACACCTCTTTATCAGACGCAGCAGACATTGGAAAAGCTTGGCGACATGACGGCAGACGCTGCGCGCCAGGGGGCGCAACTTGTTGTGTTCCCGGAGGCATTCGTTGGTGGGTACCCGAAAGGGATTGATTTTGGTGTTCGGCTTGGCTCCCGTACGGACGAAGGGCGCGATGATTTCAAGCGGTATTATGAAAGCGCCATTGATGTGCCAGGTGCTGAGACGGCGCGTATCGGTGAAATAGCCGCAGAGAACAAAACTTACATCGTGGTTGGTGTGATTGAGCGGGACGGTGGCACACTTTATTGCACCGCGCTTTATTTTGCGCCCGATGGTACGCTTATGGATAAGCACCGCAAACTGATGCCAACGGCGCTGGAGCGTGTGGTTTGGGGTTACGGTGATGGTTCAACGCTTGCCGCACCCAAAACGGACATTGGCACGATTGGTGGCTGTATTTGCTGGGAAAATTATATGCCGCAACTGCGCCTTGCTATGTACCAAAAAGGTGTTGAGTTTTACTGCGCCCCCACGGTGGATGACCGCGATGTGTGGCTCCCGACCATGCAAACAATTGCGCTTGAAGGGCGCTGTTTTGTGCTTAGTGCGTGTCAGTTCATGACACGCGGTAACGGCCCGGCGGATTTCCACCCTGTTCAGGGCGAAGATGATGACACTGTGTTGATCCGCGGTGGTAGCTGCATCATCTCACCGCTTGGCAAAGTACTGGCAGGGCCAGTGTTTAACAAGGAGGCCATTCTGACAGCAGAGCTGGATAAATCAGAGATTATTCGTGGTAAATATGACTTTGACGTGGTGGGTCATTATGCTCGACCGGACATTTTCACACTGAATGTAAACGAGCACCCACAACAGATAGTTAAAACTGAGTAAATTGTGCTTTACAGGTTTATAGTCAGTAATAAGAAGCTGTTAGCATTTAGTTTTTTGCGGTGTTTGCCGAAACTAATAATACTTATGATTTTCATAACGGGGATTGGTTTTTTAAAAATTAGTGATGTAGGGCTAGAAAATTTTCTAACCCGCGCGCCCTTAGCTTTTTCTATTCCACTATTCCTTTTTAGTCTCGTATTAACTGGCAAAAGCTATTTACAAGTTAAGAAGAAGCTTAGTGAGAAGCATATTGACGAAACCACGTTTCTTTCGATGAAACTTAGTGAGCAAAAAGATCTAGTTGGCAAATTTGAAATCTACTAACTAGTCCGTTTTGTAGCCTTAAAATTGGAAAGAAACGTAATAAATTCTGGTTTTTCTGATAACCGCACTGATTAGCTAGCAAATGCGCTGTTTAGCTGCCTTGTACTGCGCATCTAGAATATCAACAAACTCTGCCGTTGTGCGCACTGCATCCACGGCACCAATGCCTTGACCACAACCCCAAATATCTTTCCACGCTTTTGATTTTTCGCTGCCGCCGGAGCCAAAGCTCATCGCAGATGGGTCACTTTCTGGCAGATTGTCAGGGTCCATGCCAGCGTCGCGGATGGATGGTTTCAGATAGTTGCCGTGCACCCCTGTGAACAGGTTGGTGTAAACAATGTCGTCAGCGCAGTGGTCAACGATGGACTGTTTGTAACGCTCGTCTGCGTTGGCCTCTTTCGTTGCGATGAACGCAGAGCCGATGTAGCCAAAGTCTGCGCCCATGGCTTGCGCGGCCAGCACAGCATCGCCTGTTGCGATAGAGCCTGACATGGCAACAGGCCCATCAAACCATGTGCGAATTTCCTGAATGAGCGCGAAAGGTGACAGTGTGCCTGCGTGCCCGCCAGCACCAGCGGCAACCGCGATCAAGCCGTCAGCGCCTTTTTCAATCGCTTTCTTGGCAAATTTATTATTGATAATGTCGTGCAACACAATGCCGCCGTATGAATGGATGGCGTCGTTCACTTCCACGCGGGCACCGAGCGACGTGATGATAATGGGTACTTTGTATTTCACGCACATTTCAACATCGTGCATCAGGCGGTCATTTGATTTGTGCACAATCTGGTTCACGGCAAACGGTGCGGCTGGGTTATCAGGGTTTGCCTGATTGTATGCGTCCAGCTCTTCGGTGATGCGTTTCAACCATTCCTCAAGCACAGGGCCAGGGCGTGCGTTCAAGGCGGGAAACGAACCAACGATACCAGCCTTACACTGCTCAATCACGATATCGGGGTTTGATATGATGAAAAGCGGTGAGCCAATAACGGGAAGTCGTAAATTCTGAAGTTGCTGTGGCAATGCCATATCATGTTTCCTTTGTGCCCTGCTGCGCCATTTTTTAGCGCGCGTAGTATCGATTAAAAAGTAAGTAGCGCCGCACGCGTGCGTGTCCAGAAAAATCATGCTTATGTAATGAATGTGTTTGCTAAAGCTTGAATAAGTGCGCTTGGAGTGCCTTATTATAAACAGGGGAAAAATAACTTTGGTGATATGTCCTTATGCTTAGCCGATTTATAAATAAAATCGCTGTTGCTGCGGCATCTCTTGCTGTTGGCATGATTGTTAGTGCATCTGGCGCGGATGCCGCTGATTTCACCTTCGTAGCGGAGGATGGATTACAGCCTGTTGATTATGCACATATTGAAGATGCGCTTAATGAAAGCCGTGCTTCTGTTCTAAGTAGCTTAGGCTTAACTGAACTACAGGGTGTTGTTGTTCGGATTTGGCATAATGAAGAATTGTATCAGGATGCGATGGAGGCAACCTTTGGTGCGCGTGCGCCTGGCTCTCGGGGATATGTTTACGGAGACAGCGAAATACGTTTGTTGTTAACCGACAGGCCCACTGCTGCGCGTGAAGCGGTGCATGAGTTTGTTCATGCCGCAAGCCTCAACTTGAACCCTGAATTTGGTAACAATCCACGCTGGCTTTGGGAAGCGGTTGCCATATACACCGCGAATGAAACACCACATGCGCAAACAATTTTTCTGTTTCAAAACGGTAAATGCCCGTCGTTGGCGTCGTTAAACGAACCTTTCAACCGTGGTGGTTCAATTTACGATGTTGGCTATTATTTGATGGAATTTGTTGCAAGCGAATGGAACCAGGCAGCAATTGTGGATCTGGTTAAAACAAACGGCGATATTGAAGCTGTTTTGGGTATTGATACTGAAGCGTTTGAAACTCAGTGGTGTTCGTTTGTTCGCGGCAAGTATAGCTCGTGAACGCTCTTTGAGGGGGAACTAATTATTTTTGCCGATATTATAGAAGCAGGAATTGTGGGTGCATTGCCTGTTGCGTGCTTTACGTTTTTGACCTTGCAATGGTCTATCGTGAGCGGAAAACTTGCCAAGTTTACCGATGCGAAAGACCTGCAGGCACAATACAAAAAGATTAAAGACGAAGCAAAGGAGGCAAAGACGAAAGCTAAAGAGCAGAAAAAACTTAACGAAGCTGAAGAAGAAAGTGGACCAAAGGAAAAAGAACCTTTTTTCCGCCAGCAAAAAGGTGGAGACCTGTTGCATGGTAAGCTGATGTTCTTCGGTGGCGGTTTTTACGGCACGATGGCACTGTTCACGTATCTGATTGTTGAAGTTGATGAAGTGCTGAGTTTCTTGGGCAAAATCATTGATTTTACCAATTGGCATTTCAGCTTTAGTTTTCAATTTGTCATTGATCTGTTCATCAACTCAATCATGAATATTGTTGCAGCTTTTGTTTGGTTTCATACGTTGCAGGATTACGCGGATATGGGTAATGGCTGGATTTGGTTAGTGGCCGCATATGCTGGCTATTTGGGCGGCGTGCGCTTTACACGGGAAAAAGGCGATGAAGCATGGCAATTCCTGTCAGAGGAAATCGGAAAAATTAAAGGCAAGCTCACTGTTAAACGATGAACTCGCCTCTTTGTTTGGTTTTAAGGTTTGATACCTAAACGCCGAGTAAATTCTTCACTTCGGCAAAAGCATCAACAGCATGGTCCAATTCACTGCGTGTAAGCGCTGCTGACATTTGCGTACGAATACGGGCCTTGCCGTTCGGCACCACAGGATATGAAAACGCCACGACATAAACACCGCGTTTCAGCATTTCGTCTGCAAATTTGCTGGCAAGTGCGGCATCATACAGCATGACGGGCACAATTGGATGCTCGCCCGGAAGAAGATCAAAGCCATGTGACGTCATCTTTTCGCGGAAGTAGGTCGTGTTGCTTTGCAACTGATCACGCAAATCGTTTGATGTTGTAACGAGCTCAATCGCTTTAATCGCGCCAGCAACTACTGGCGGGGCAACTGTGTTTGAAAATAGATACGGCCTTGAACGTTGGCGCAGCAGTTCAACAACTTCGCGTTTACCGCTGGTGTAACCACCGCTTGCGCCGCCAAGCGCTTTGCCGAGTGTGCCAGTGATAATGTCAACGCGGTCCATGCAGCCGCGGAATTCATGCGTACCTTTACCGCCAGCACCGATAAAGCCGGTAGCGTGGCAGTCATCAAAATGTACGAGGGCGCCGTATTTTTCCGCCAGATCACACACTTCATCAAGGCGCGCGATAAAGCCGTCCATCGAAAACACACCGTCAGTGGTAATCAGCTTGAAGCGAGCACCTGCAGTATCAGCCGCTTTCAGTTGGGCTTCAAGGTCAGCCATATCGTTGTTTTTGTATCGGTATCGCTTTGCTTTCGAAAGGCGCACACCGTCAATAATACTGGCATGGTTTAATTCGTCAGATATCACCGCATCTTCAGGGCCAAGAATTGTTTCAAACAAACCACCGTTTGCATCAAAGCAACTGGGGTACAAGATTGTATCTTCAACGCCGAGGAATTTGCTCAGTGTGTCTTCGAGGTTTTTGTGAACGGACTGTGTGCCGCAGATGAAGCGCACTGAGGCCATGCCGTAGCCCCAATCCTGCAAGCCTTTTAGGGCTGCCGCGTTTACCTCTGGGTGCTGTGCAAGGCCAAGATAATTGTTGGCGCACAGATTAATAACAGAACTGCCGTCGCTGATGCCAACAGAGGCACCTTGCGGTGTTGTTATTTCGCGCTCGTTTTTGAACAGGCCAGCTTCCCTAATGTCGCTTAATTGGCTTGCTAAATGTTCCTGAAATTGTCCGTACATTTATCTGCTCCTCAACTTTCCCAGTTCAGCACAACTTTGCTGGCCTTGCCTGCGTTCATTAGGTCAAAGCCCTGTTGAAAGTCAGTATATGGCAGTTTGTGCGTGATAACTGGCGCAATGTTCAGCCCGTTTTCAATCATTACCGACATTTTGTACCATGTTTCGTACATCTCGCGGCCATAAATGCCTTTCAATGTTAGCATGTTGAAAATGATTTTTTCCCAATCAACGTCGACCCCTTTGCCCGGGATGCCAAGAATGGATATCTTGCCACCGTGACACATGCTGTCGATCAAATCCTGAAAAGCGGCAGGATTGCCAGACATCTCAAGGCCAACATCAAACCCTTCACGCATACCGAGTTCGGCTTGCACGTCAGACAGTTTTTCATTGCGTACATCAACGGTGCGTGTAGCGCCGAGCGTCGCGGCAAGTTTCAGTCGCTCCGGCACAACATCAGTAATAACCACATGCCGTGCACCAGCATGGCGGCACACCGCTGCTGCCATGGCCCCAATGGGGCCTGCGCCTGTGATCAGCACATCTTCGCCGAGCAAGTCCCACTGCAATGCAGTGTGGACAGCATTTCCTAGGGGATCAAACAGCGAGGCAACATCAAGGTCGATACCGTCGTTGTGCTCCCATACGTTGGACATGGGCAGCGCAACGTATTCAGCAAATGCACCAGGGCGATTTACACCGATGCCGCTCGTGTGCGCGCACAAATGTCTGCGGCCAGCCATACAGTTGCGGCAGCGCCCGCATACAACGTGCCCTTCGCCTGAAACCAGTTGGCCAGGGTGAAAATCAATTACATTGGAACCGGTATCGACAATCTCACCGACAAACTCGTGACCAACTACCATTGGTACAGGGATCGTTTTTTGTGCCCACTCGTCCCAGTTATAGATATGCATATCGGTGCCGCAAATAGCAGTGCGTTTAACCTTGATCAATACATCATTGATGCCAACTTTGGGTTCTGGAACATCTTCCAGCCACAAACCAACAGCGGCTTCGCGTTTGACGAGTGCTTTCATGTCTTTATCCAGCCAGTTTTAATTGCGCCGTATATGGGCGCGTTAAGCCTTTGCGTCTATTGCCTCATGGCGCATGCGGGTGCAACTGGATTCTATGATCCTGTACCCAATTTTTTGTGAGGCGAGCGTACTAGTTATGTTTGTTGCCCCATATCGCCACCGTAATACAGCATTGTGGTGTGGCGCGCTTCAGCGAAAAAGAGCCATCGTTCAAAAGCCAAACCAATGAGGCAGGATATTGCGGCAAGAACGTATAAGCCCAGTGCGGTTCCTTGCAATGTCAACATACCTGGCACAATGAAACCGAATAACAAGGCAAGCATGCGCCGCCTTTTGCAAACGGCACGATCAGCGCGAAACCCCATTTCTTTAGTCAGGTAGTTTTCACCGCTGTGAGGTCGTTCAAATACTTTTACATCACCTTTCAGGCCTGTTGCCGTCTGGATGGTTTCTTCCGGTATAAAGGTATCAACAAACCGCCAGTACAGAAACTTGCCGACAATGCAGGCAACAAGAATATTGATAGTAAAATAAGGCGTGAACAAACTGATTATATCGTCAGCATCTATCGCGAATGACAGTGCCCGCACGATCAAAAGCCCGCTTGCTGCGGCAAGTAAAAGATAGTTCATCGGTACCATCAAGTGTGCCCATGCGGGCACAGCCTTGATAGACCTGTATATCATGCTCGTGGCGTATACCGTAAGTATAGCCAGCACGAAGCCAATACCTGCTGCCATCATAACAATACCGTCCGGTAGTTTGAACCAGGCACCGAAGAACAAAAATGCCATAGGTATGTTGATAGTAACAGCAAGGCACCCTTCACGGCTAAGCCAAGATGAACGCCACTGTGAAAATGCACGCCATGCTCGTTTGGGGTGCCCTAAATGGAACAGGCTCGATATCAAACCTGCCGTTGCCATAAGTCCACTTGTAAATGTGATAACAGCAACATGCGTTGGCGATATGTTGGTATTCATCAAAATTGCGGCACACAGTATGCCAAACAATCCGTATCCCGCCCCCGAAAGCGTTGTGAAAATAATAACTGAAAACGCTGGATGCATTCTATTGTTCTGCCTTATCAGCTGCGTTTGATTGCTTACCTGTTAAGCGCGTAATCATTGATTTAAGCCCATCAAACTTGGGTGTCCATGTTGAGGTGCGGGCATTGCGTTTCCTCGGTGCAAGATAAGCATTCACAGGTTTAGTGCCTTGCGAAGGCATCAGGTCGAGAGTTTCGCGTTTCGCTACTTTTTGAGACACAATGCTGTCTGGATCGCCGAGGTCACCAAAGGCGCGCGCGCCTGTCGGACATGCGGAAACACACGCCGGTACGCGGCGATCTTCAGGGATGCTGTCATCGTAAATACGATCGACACAAAGCGTGCATTTTTTCATCACACCAGCGGTTAGGTCATATTCGCGAGCGCCGTATGGGCAGGCCCAGGAACAGAGTTTGCAGCCAATGCATGTGTCAGGGTTTACTAATACAATACCGTCTTCTTCGCGCTTGTATGACGCGCCAGTTGGGCACACTGTTACGCACGGTGCATCTTCGCAGTGCAGACATGATTTTGGCATGTGTACTGTGGAGCCGTTGGCACCACACCCACCAGAGTTTTCAAGTTGACCAATACCTAAATTATCAACGCCGGTTAGGTCCTCAACCTCGTATGAATGCACACGGTTAAACCAAACGCCTTCAGGTTCCATGCCGTATGCGTCGCGGTCTTCCATCGGGCCAGCCGCGCCGCCCGTATTCCATTCTTTGCAACTGACAGCGCATGCCTGACAACCCACGCAAATATCGAGGTCAATGACAAGTCCCAGCTTTTTATCTGTGGATTTGGGAAGTGACGTCATACGGTTTCTTCTTCTTGGCTATCATCAGCGTTACGTGTTTGCCAGCTTGTATAATTGACTGTCTCTCCGGTCCAACTGGCATCGAGCTTTTTAAATGACTGGTGACGATCAAAACCATAAGTCAAATCCTTCGAGGGTTGACCAAGTATGTCGTTATTAGGTGCATCAAGAAGCGGTTCAGTGATGTTGATATATTCTCCGTCTTGTGTTTCCAGTTTTACCCGCACATCGAACCATGCGGCTTGTCCTGTTACTGGGTCCGAATTTGATTGTTTGCCACCGCCTTTGACATTCAGTACTTCAGAAATAACATGATTCATCAGGAAACCTTTGTTGAACTCAGGCGCTTTCTCGTCAAGACCCCATGCGCCCTTGCGCTTTCCTATCGCATTCCATGTCCAGACTGTGCCCGGATTGCAGCCATCCATGAGGCGTAATTCAACACGCGCTTTACCGTGTGTGCTGGTAACCCATATCCAGTCGCCGTCACTTAAGCCCGCTTGTGTGCCTGTTTCACGGTTCATGTAAAGTGCGTTTTTGTTGGTAATTTGCCGTAGCCAAGCATTTTGTGAGCCCCAGGAATGATACATGTGCATGGGGCGCTGTGTAATTGCAGAGAACGGGAACTCGTTGGCATTATCTACTGTGTGCTCGATTGGCGCATGCCATGTTGGTACTGGTGAAAAATGTTCTTCCACACGGCTGCGCAAATGCTCTGGTGGTATACGCCCACCATGACCGCGTGCAGCATTCCGGAAACTCTGCATGATCTCGCTATATATGTTTAGCACAACAGGTTCATTTTTAACTAGCCAGCCCATTTTTACTGCAAACGCGAGATAAGATGCATTGGCATGTTTGTAATAGACAGCGTCTTTGGGGAGCGGATAGTGCCAGAAACAGCCATTTTCGACATAACGGTCTAGTTGCTCTGTGTTTGGTGCACCTTTACCGTGTTCGCTTCCGCCCTTACCGCGCCAACCCGCCAGTGAGCCAATACCCGGCGCGCGTTCATGGTTGACGATATAATCTGCATAACCCTTAGGGTATTTAGGCGACTTATCTTCGTTGATCAGGCCGGGAAGCTCGAGCCGGGCGCCGATATCAAGCAACACATCCTGAAAAGGCCTTACATTGCGGTCCGGTGAGATGACAGGTTGCCGGATAGAGTCTGCGGCAGCATCTGCTTCGCCGATGGGTCGATCCAGAATGGAAATACAGTCCCAGCGCTCAAGGTATGTTGTGTCTGGCAATATGAGGTCTGCGTAAGGTACAGTTTCAGAGTAAAATGCGTCAGAATAAACAACAAACGGGATGACATATTCGCCGGTTTCAGCATCTGTGTCGGTTAAGTACTTGATCGCAGATTTAACGTTCATCGATGAATTCCATGCCATGTTTGCCATGTACATGAATAATGTATCGATTTTGTATGGGTCGCCAGCCCAGGCATTGTGCATTGCCATGTGCATCATACCGTGAACAGAAAGCGGATGATCCCAGCTAAATGCTTTATCAAGCCGCATTGGGTTGCCGGCTGCGTCAACGTTTAGATCAATCGGGCTTGTCGGAAAACCGAGAGGGACGGTATTAAGGGGGGTGCCGGCTATGGTGACAGCGCTGGCTGGCTTGTTGGGTGGTGGAACAGCCTTTGGATAAGGCGGCTTATAGCGAAACCCGCCCGGCACATCGATGCTGCCTATCAGCATTTGTAAAATATGGATCATTCGGCACGTGTCAAAACCGTTTGAGTGTGCAGAAATGCCGCGCATAGCGTGCATGGCAACGGGCCTGCCGGTCATTTTTTCATGCTTCACGCCACGCCAATCTGTCCAAGGAATATCAAGTGTGATTTCCTGCTGGAAAGCGACATCAGCTATTTCATGTGCAATACGTTTGATTGTCTCGGCAGGAATGCCTGTTTTTGCTGCAGCATTTTCAGGTGTGTATCGCTCGTGAAAAAACTCTTCTGCAATATGCTCGAAAGCGGGGCGTCCCTGTTTACCGTTAGGTAAAACTGTTTCGCCAGCGAATTGAAAATCAGTTTCTGTACCAAGCGCGCTGGTAACTGAGCCATCTACTTTTACTGCCAGTGGGTTACCTTCTTTGTCGCGCATGAACATGCTGTCATTGGCTGCACCCTTTGCATCACGCACAAGCCAAGTTGCATTGGTGTACCGTGCCAGATATTTCCAATCGATAGCATCAATACGTAGCAGTTCTTGAATAAGTGCACCCACAAACAGCGCATCAGTGCCGGGGCGTACACCTACCCATTCGTCGGCCACAGCTGAGTATCCTGTACGGACAGGGTTAACGGATACAAATTTTGTATTGTTGCGTGATTTTAGCTTTCCAATGCCAATTTTTATCGGGTTGGAATCGTGATCTTCCGCTACCCCGAACATCAGTAGATATTTGGTGTGGTCCCAATCGGGCTCACCGAACTCCCAAAAGCTTCCGCCGATCGAGTACAAACCTGCAGCGGCCATATTGACGGAGCAAAATCCGCCATGAGCCGCATAATTTGGGGTGCCAAATTGCGCTGCCCACCAACCTGTTAAAGCCTGGCTTTGGTCTCGGCCTGTAAAGAATGCCAACTTCTTAGGGTCAGTGTCGCGGATGTTTTTTAGGCGCGGGATAAGAATGTCGAAAGCTTCATCCCATGAGATTTCTTTAAATTCACCTGAGCCGCGTTCACCGACACGCAGTAATGGGTTGGTCAGTTTTGCCGGGCTGTTTTGTTGCATAATGCCCGCTGAACCTTTGGCGCAAAGCACCCCTTTGTTTACAGGGTGATCTGGGTTGCCCTCAATATACCTGAGTTTTCCATCTCGTGTATGAACACGGATACCGCAGCGGCATGCGCACATGTAACATGTCGTAGTTTTCATCTGATCCTGTTCAGCCATCATGGTTATCCTTACAGATCAGAGGTTGTGATTTAGACATTCAACCAGCTTTGCTAATGATTGGTTTATTCTGTCATATCAAGATTTAACAAAAATACTATGGTTTCATGCTGCAAAACTGCAGAATTTTTTGCCACCTATTCAGCATTAGGTGAAATTTCCATTATTTGGCTGTGGCAGAAATATTTTTTCAATAACTGTGGCATGAAAGAAAGGTTAGCCCCACAAAGTAGGGTGTGGATAATCCATATTTCCTTCATCGTATGAAATGCCGTAAGCGCGATCTTGCGCCAAAAGCAAAGGACCATCGAGATCAACGAAAGAACACTGTGCGGCAATTAACATAGCTGGAGCCATCGCGAGCGATGTGCCCAGCATACAGCCGACCATTAATTCAAAACCGTGTATCTGCGCATCTTCAGCAAGTAATAATGCTTCGGTCAGACCGCCAGTTTTCTCTAGTTTGATGTTAATTGCACCGTATCGACCAATTAAATTAGGCAGGTCATGTCGCGTCATGCAGCTTTCATCCGCGCACAAGAGAACAGGGCTTTTGTAACCAATGAGTGCTGCGTCAGCATCTCGAGAAAGCGGCTGTTCAATAAGTGCAACACCGGCATTGTGAAGTAACGGAGCAACAATTTTCAGGTCATCAAATGATAGTGCTTCGTTGGCATCAACAATGATTTTTGCGTCTGGTCTTGCTGCCCTGACGGCACGAACACACTCGATAGCATGAGTTCCGCCCAGCTTTAGCTTCAAAACGGGCTGATTTGCTGCAGCTATAGCGTTTGCGGCCATTTTTTCAGGTGTATCAAGGCTGAGAGTGAAAGCCGTTTGTATGTTCGGTTTTCTATCTACGAAAACGTGTGTGCCATTAGTTTTGGCTTCTAAATCCCACAGCGCGCAGTCAAGGGCACAGCGTGCGCCGCCGGGGGGCATAAGCTCAAGCAATGCACTGCGTGTTAGATTAGATATGGGTGTGCTAAAAAAATGCTCAATGTCGCGTTTCATGGTGGCGACAGTTTCACCTTTGTAATTGATGCCGGAGGCTTCGCCGCGTCCCGTAATGCCGTTTTTTGATAAGCATACCATCAGTGTTTCAACACTGTTACATTCACGGCGAGAAATGCGAAAAGGCTTATGCAGCGGCCATGTTTCTATTGTTGTAGTTACATTCATGTTTGTTTCATTTCCGAAACGATATGTTGGCGTGACTAAACGTTATCAACAAGCCCATCCCCCGCTGAAGGGTATGGCCTGCCCAACAAAGAAGTCACTTTCACTGGATGCAAGAAAAACAGCGAGGGCAGTATCTTCTTCTGGTCTGGCTAATCGACCTAATGGAACGTCTCTAGATAAATTTGCTTGAAATTTTGGATTTTCCTGCATTTTTTCTGGGTAATACGCAGGATTTTCTACCCAATTTTGCGCAATCAAGTTCATTTGGATGTTGTCGCGCGCAAGTTCGACACCAACAGATTTAACGTATGATATCTGTGCGCCGCGCGCCGCTGTGTATGCAGCTAGTCTACTCATCGGGCGCAGTGGCACAGCACTACCATAAACAATGATTTTACCTTGGCCACGTTTTTTCATTTGTGGAACAACTGCGCGCACAAGATGATGTAAGGGATAAACCATTGCTTCAAATGCGCGGGAGAAACTATCGTCGTCTAATTCCTCTACAGTTTTGCCGTACAGGTTCTCAGAAGCCAGGTTGGCCACCAATATATCAATGTCGCCGGCAGTTTCTATCTCGCGCTTAACACTCTCAGTGCTTTCAAATATCTCTGTACTTTCAAATACTGCGGCGCCTTCGGCCCGAAAATGCTCGCATGTTGCAGGCCCCATAAATGCATCAGCTTGGGTAACAAAGGCTCGTTTGCCTTTAAGGCGATTCAAGCCATAAATTGCGTCATTCTCGCTTTTAGTTCTATCGCTCATACCCTCACTCATTTCAATCATGTCGAAAGTTGAGGTCAGTATTTATTGGAACCTATATAAACACAAGCGAGATATCTGATATGTCGTTTTCAGTGATGCCTACAAGAAAGATACTGCTGTTAGTATTTGTTGTTATCAACAACCCTGATTGACCATTGATGGTTGCGTTGTTTGATGTGGCTTGAAGGTCGCTCGTACTGCCAATATTCAGTTCGGCCTCAAAGGCTAGGCTATCCGATAAATTGAAATCAGTGATCGTATCGTTACCGTGATTTGCCGCAAATGCGAACTGATCCGAACCACTACCACCGGTGATTTCATCATCATCACGGCCTCCAAAAATAGTATCGTTGCCTTCATTGCCAAACAGTGTGTCGTCGGCATCGCCGCCAAAGATAAGGTCATTACCGGCGCCGCCAGATACAAAATCTTCATCAGTTGCAGCAAATATCTCGTCGTCGCCATTGCCCCCGTCAATGGTGTCTGCGTTGTCTGTTGCGGAACCGATTCCACCAAAGATAGTGTCGTCACCGTCGCCGCCGTTGATTTCGTCGTCACCTTGTCCACCGCCAAGAATGTCGCCGCGACCATCGCCGAACAATGTATCACTTCCTGTTCCAGCGAAAATTACGTTCTCACCAGATGCTGTGCTGATCGCTGTTTCCGATTGGCTATCATAGGAACCACCGACTAGAAAATCATTACCCGCCCCGCCAAACAGTGTGTCGCTGCCTGCGCCGTCTGCAGTGTTCGGGTTTAAGCCGGACGCAATATCGCCGCCAACTGCAAAATCATTGCCTGCGCCGACACCCAATCTGTCGTTGCCAGCATTACCTTGAACTGTATCATTTCCCAGGTCGTCAGGGCCTGCAAATGAATTGTCATTACCTGCGCCGCCCGAGATGGCGTCGTTACCAGCATCACCGCGCAAAAAGTCGTCACCGTCACCGCCGTCCAGACTGTCGTTGCCTGCACCACCAAGGAGGCGATTATCTGCGGCGTTACCAACAACGGTGTCATTGCCGCCCGCAACAGTAATGTTCTCAATGATAGTTTCTGGTGTCAGAAAAATGGTGTCGTCGCGTCGCCCAACAACAATGTTATTGGCATCTCGGTACGTAACAGTTGTTCCAACATCAATGAAAGCACCGCCGAAGAAAGCATCATCTGGCGTTAGGTTAATGACTACGGCTTCATTGCCTCCAAAGATTTCAATCGTGTCTGTGCCGCCATTGTCAAATATTGTTTCAAAGTAACGGCCATTCACATCAAAGCGGTAAACATTATCTTCTGGTTGTTCGTCGTCGGGTGCGCCGTACAAAGTGCGCAGTGCAAGAATGTCGCCGTAACTGAAAGTTGTTGGATAAAGATCTGCACGTACGGCGGTCGGGAAAAATGCAGAAGAAAAGCTGGGTACGAGCAAAGTGAACTCTGCGCCAAAGAAAGCTTCAGGGAAGGTGCCTTCATCTGGCTCTGGGTGGGTCAGGCCAAGTGCGTGGCCAAGTTCGTGCAAGATTACAAAGTTGGCAAATGTGCCGGTTCCTGTCCGGCTTTCAAAAATAGCAATGTCGCCAGCAGTGACAGCCTGGCTTGGCAAGCCAGCAAAGCCAACCACATTGCCGCTGTCTGCTGTGTTGCCAAAGATACGGAGCGTCCCAAAGTTTTCACCTTCATCAGGGACTTCAACAAACCTCACGTTTGCCAAGGCTTCAACCTGTTCCAGGCCGTCACGGAAAACAGCTTCGCCGTTAGCTGATATGGGAATTGCGAACTCGGTTACGTCGGTTTCGTTACCGTCCTCATCATCCAGATTAAATGGGGCAATAAATGTAGCATTGGGTCCAGGGAAACTGAATGAGATGATGGCAGGACCATCGCCATCACCAAATGCGTTACCAAAGAAAAGGTCGTCAATGAAATCGTTACCCGTGTCACTGACACGCCTTATTTCAATTGGATCAGGGCGTGTAGATAATGCCTGCTCTTCAACGAACAATGTGTATGTGCCAGTATCTGTCAGGTTCACATTGTTGAAAGAGCTTGCGCCAATAAAGAATGTACCGCTCTGCGTTGGTGTAAAGATGATGCGGCTATTGGTAACTACACCGTCATCGTCATCTGAGTTGGCGACACGGGCACCATTTGCATTAAATATACCTGTTAGAAAAGGATCAAGAAGGGTGCCGCCGCCTGTTCTGCTGCCTTCGAGGTCTATTTGATATGTAACGCCTGCTTCTAATGTAACAGCAAAGAAATCAATATCATTTTCTTCTTCAATGTTAGCGGTGACGCTGCTTCCAACCGAAACGGAAAGCTGAGTAGCAATACTACCGGTTGGTTCATCGTCGGGCAGTGTTGCTGCGGCGTTTTGGGGTTCTGATGCTGTAGTCGTTGCTGTCTGATTAACCGGAAGGAACGGCGCAGTTGCTGCTGCCGCTTCTGCACAATCTGCACAATCACAACCTGTGTTATGGCTATGACTATGGCTGTGGTTATGGCCTGCGCCGTGACTATGATCGTGTGTGTGACTATAGCTTTCAGTATAACTCATTGGAACTCCAGACGCAGGTTATCAGTATGGTACTAAACTTAAGACCAATAGATTAATACCGCGCAAGATTAATCAATGATGAACAGTTTGTAACTTCACAATCAAAGGGCTGACTTGTGATGCTGTAAACCAAGTAAGCTGGAGTTTAACAGAGGCACACTTTAATGCATTCACGGAAACGTTTTAAGCAGACAAGATTGTTGTTTCAACTTGAGCTGCTTGCACGGTTACTATCTGCCTGATTTTATTGAGCAAAGCATCTGCATTTTGATCTTCGACATCGCAGCAAAGCAGGCTTATCCATTGCATGCCATCTTCGGTTTTTTTGGCTGACATTGTGTCATAAAAAATACCGCGGATAATGAATAGCTCTAATACTCTCGCGAGAGTACTCGCCTCAGATTTGGCCTGAATAGAAAAAAGTGTGCGTGATTTACCTAGCATAACCATAATGGCCTCCTTTAGCGATGAAGCAGGAGGTTATGTTGATTTGAGAGGAAAAGGTGCCCTAATGTTGACTATATAAGCTCAAGTATGGGAATATATTCTATATTTTATATTAAAGCGGGATAATTTCTCATGCTAGATGAGCTTGATATACAGATATTACGTTTCATGCAAAAAGATGCGCGCATTTCGATGGCGGACCTGGCTGATAAGGTAAACTCTAGCAGGTCGGTTGTATGGCGACGCATCCAGCGACTGGAAGAAGACGGTGTTATAAAAAAGCAAACTGTCTTAATTGATGAAACCAAGGTGGGACTTGATGTCATGGTTTTTGCTCATGTGAAGATGCAGGCGCAAAACAGGGATAGTTTACCAGGATTTATTACGAAAGTTCAAAACTTTCCCGAAGTTATGGAATGCCACACCTTGATGGGCGATATAGATTTCTTGTTAAAGGTACTGGTCAAAAACGTGAAGGCGTATGAGGACTTTTTTTGGAATCGGTTATCCCAAATTGAAGGCATTAGAGAGATTAATTCTTCCATTGCATTAACCGCAGTAAAATCCACAACAGAACTGACAGTGCCGTCATCGCGTTAGTTATCCATTGACTAAAGTATAGTAATTTATTGCTGGACATGTTTGAACTGAGTTATGTCATGCTTGAGCTAATTGCACGGCAGCTAACTTGTGCGCTTTATGCGTAAATTGAAAGCCCTAAGACAGATGGTTAATCATCAAGTCATATCTTACAAGGCGTTAAACATTGTACTCGCGTTCGGTATTATAGTTGTTGGCTTCACGGCCAGCATGTTTGGTCAGGTTTCACTTACATTCTCGCAAGTAATTGGCGGTTTGTTCGGGCAGGAAACCACAGCCATCAATATTATTGTGCAAGAATTGCGATTACCTCGCATATTACTGGGCGGTATTTGTGGCGCCGTGCTGGGATATGCAGGTGCGTTGCTGCAAGGTTTACTGCGTAATCCACTTGCAGACCCGGGTGTGATTGGTGTTTCTGCCTCGGCAAGTTTGGGGGCGGTGGTGGCTATTTACTTTGGACTTAGCGTTTATTCGCCTTTTGCTGTTCCTATTGCAGCGATTATGTTTGCGTTATTGGCAACCGTAGTTTTGGCTGTAATTGCATCGCGGGATACAAGTATTTTGACATTGATATTAGCCGGTGTTGGTATTTCCAGCATAGCAGCTGCCGGTATTTCTCTTGTGATGAACTTTGCGCCGCAACCAATGACATTGCAGGAAATGATCTTGTGGATGATGGGGTCACTTGAAAATCGAGGATTTAATGACCTTTATCTATCGTTACCATTTGTGCTTGTAGGTTTAGTGTTGGTTTTAGGAGTTGGAAATAGCCTAAATGCCTTGGGTTTAGGTGAGGAAACTGCACAGAGTCTGGGCGTAAATCTGAAACGTTTACGCTTGCGTATTGTCGGTGGCGTTGCTTTTTCGGTTGGTGCAATGGTTGCTGTTGCGGGTGCAATTGGTTTTGTTGGCCTTGTGGTGCCGCATTTTGCCAGAACCATGGTTGGTCATGAACCCAAGCGCGTATTAGTGCCGAGCGGATTAATGGGCGCTATATTAATCATGATTGCTGATATACTCACGCGCCTTCCGTTTGGGCAGGGTCAGTTGAGACTAGGTGTCGTAATGGGCATTATTGGTGCCCCGATGTTCTTGTATGTTGTGCTTAAAACCCGGTCGGAAATGCGATGAATATTACCGCAAAAAACACACCGGCTTTGTCGGTGTCAGGCCTTAGTCTTTCAATTGATCAAAAGCAAATCCTTGATGATGTCTCAGTGACTATCAAACCTGGTGAGTGTGTTGGCCTGATAGGCCCGAATGGTGCTGGTAAAACGACATTGTTGCGCGCGTTACTCGGGCTTGTATTACCTGATTCTGGTGATGTGATTGTTAACGGTCAATGTCTTGCTGCGATGACAATTAAAGAGCGGTCGCGCTACTTTGGATATTTGGCGCAAGGAGCGCTTGCACATTGGCCAATGACTGTTCGCAGTATTGTTGAACTGGGTCGGATGCCACACAGGCACCCTTGGCGTGATTTATCGCCTCAGGACAAAACAATTGTCGACACAGCAATGGAGCGAACCGGTATATCTGAATTTGCCAGTCGTTTGGTGACCAGCCTTTCTGGCGGGGAGCGCGCACGAGTGATGCTCGCGCGGGCAATTTCAGTTGGCGCGCCCTTCCTGTTGGCCGATGAACCCGCCGCTTCGCTTGACCCTCATTATCAACTTCAGATGACTTCATTGCTAAAGCAACAAGTAAGCGACCACTGTGGTGTGGTGGTTGTGATGCATGACTTAAACTTAGCGCAGCAATTTTGTGACCGCCTGATTGTTATTGATGCTGGCAGGATTGTTGCGGACGGAAAACCGGACGATGTTTTAAGTGACGGCTTGTTACAAAGCGTATTTCGTGTTGGTTCTGTGCGTTGGTCTGAAGGGGGCACAAGCTATGTTGTGCCCACCTTGAGCAATGCTGGCTAGCTTTCTGAATTTAAAAGCCGAGAATGTAACCCTCACGCGGCTTTGCTGTTCCTTCTAGTGTGTTTTTGTATACATCAGTGATAGCATTTTCACCGTTTTGTTCAATTACATCAACCCAATCAACGGCCTTACCAGCAAATGATATCCATGCTTCGCCCACACGTGCCTGAAAGCCCTCTGAACCTAGCTCTGATGAGCGTTTTTGCGCCTGAGCGGGGGCAAAAAACAATATGGGTTTAGCACCGGGTAATTCCGAGGTGTTACCCATTTTATCCCAGTGTGAAGCACCAACAGAGCAGCTGTATTTTAGGTTGTCAGTGAAATGATTATGTACGGTTGCTCTTACGTCTGCGTTACCGGCCATATCGACAAATACAGTTGGTATGTCAGCGTTTAGTGTGGTTATTTGGTCGTATCCTACAACAACGTCGTACAGGTCCATGCTTTCGACAAAAGCTGCATTGCTTGGGGAGGTTAAGCCAACAACAGTAATATTTTCTCGTTTTGCCAGCTGGAAGGCCAAACCATATGCGGTTTTGGAAGATGCGCTGGATAATACGACTTGAATACTGTCAAAGAAACCATTGTCCTCTAGAAAATCATCAATAAGGAACGATGTGGTAAAAAGTGGCCTGAATAACATCTGAACTTCTTCAGTATCGGCTGTATAGCCGGGGTCGACATCGGTCCGTGTATAATAATTGTAAATAGGGCTAAGTTCTGCTCGGTGTGCTTTGCTATCGAAGAATCCTGCAGGAGATACCTTTGCCGGAGAAATAATAAGGTGGCTCGACATAGGGTAATAGCCGTACAATTTTTCGCCTACCTTAATGCCTTCAATTGTACTTTCAGCAACTGTTGCAAATCCCCATACAGGAACACTGCCCATGCCTTCTTTGGCAGGGAAGAAGTTCCAATATTTCATTGCGTCACCAAAGGCGGCGTATGTGATGTTGTTTGCTGTGAACGCAAATCGTTCAATAGCGAGGCGAACTTCACCGGGTTTCAATTCTGTCGATGTCGCAGAACAAGCTTCATTGAAATGTGTTTTGCTGATATCGGATCGGTCAACAAGTAATTCGGCTGAAGTCATTATGTGTCCCCTATGGTTGATTTACCTAGAATGTAGGGCGCACATGATTGAAATCAAAGAGCACAATAAACAAACATTTTTTGATGTTTAACGGACATAAGCATTGTCTTTGGGACACATTTTGGCTTATCCAATAGAAAGCCGGGGCCGAGGTATAATATTAAGGGTTATAAAATGGATTTCTTAAACGACGATTCAATTAACTGGGATGAGTTGGTCTCTCAGGGAATTGACGCAGGTTTGGTTTTGCTCAGCGCTTTCATCGTACTCATTATTGGCCTGTGGCTTGCAGGGTTTGTGGAGCGCCGCCTAACGGCACTGTTTGCCAAAAGTAACAAGGTCGATGCGACAGTTTCTTCGTTCCTGTCTAACGTTGGTAAGTATGTTGTCATTATCTTTACCGGCATTGCTCTTCTTGATCAGTTTGGTGTTGAAACAACAAGTCTTGTTGCCATTCTTGGTGCTGCTGGTCTTGCTATTGGTCTTGCACTTCAGGGCACAATGTCAAATCTGGCTGCCGGGGTAATGTTGTTGATCTTCCGTCCGTTCAAGGTTGGTAACTTTGTAGAGGTTGCAGGTGAAGCAGGTGTTGTTCACTCAATTTCCTTGTTCACCACCATGCTTGATACCGGGGATAACGTGCGCGTTATTATTCCAAATAATTCAGTTTGGGGTAGCTCGATTAACAATTACAGCTTCCATGATACGCGTCGTATTCAGCTGGTCTTCGGCATTGGATACGATGATAATATTGATGATGCGATGCAGGTTATTAAAGATGTTTTAGCGGCTGATGAGCGCTGTCTTAAGAATCCAGCCTCAGTTGTTGCTGTAACGGAACTTGGCGATAGTTCTGTGAACATCATGGTTCGAGTTTGGTGTGCATCAGGTGATTACTGGCAGCTTAGCTGGGATTTGCTGAAGACAACCAAAGAAGCGTTTGACGCTAAGGGCATTAGTATTCCTTACCCATGCCGGTCTGTTTACAACATGACAGCATAAGGGGTTATGCCGTTTATAGATTGTAAGCCTGGTCTGAATTTTAGTTAAAAACACTAAGATATGATCGATCTCAATATTGACACCGCGCGTGGTTCTTATACCGTGCGCGGTGATTTTTGTTGTAGCTAGGTTATTCTTGTGTTTGGCCCATATATAGCAGCAACATGAGCAAGCATTGCCTTTTGGCGACATTATGGAAAATAAAAAGGGGGGATCGATTATGAAACTTATACTCAGATCGTCTGTAGCGGTTGTTGCTTTGTTGGCAGCAGCATGTTCAGAAAACCAACAAGCAGATACAGCAAATACAACAGAGGCTGTTGTTGAAGCAGCGCAAGCACCTGAATTGGGAACATGGGGTGTAGATCGAACTTCAGCGAAAGCATCAGTCAAGCCGGGAGATGATTTCTTCGTGGCGGCTAACGGTGCTTGGCTTGATACATATGAAATTCCAGCTGACCGTACTGGTTACGGCGCTTTTAATGTTTTGGCGGATCGTTCGCGCGACCGGACCAAAACTGTTATTGATGAGCTTGCTGAAGGTACATACGATCAAGGTACCGTTGAGCAGAAGATCAGTGACTACTATAAAAATTATATGAATGTAGAAGCGATTAATGCACTTGGCATTGAACCATTGCAGCCAACACTTGACGCAATTGCATCTATCGGATCAATGGACGATCTGATCAAGGCATTTGGTCGTGAAGGTATCGATAATACGATTTCGCCAATCAGCTCTAATATCGGTATTAACCGCGGTAACCCGGACGAATATATCCTTAATATGGGTATTGGTGGTATCGGCTTGCCTGACCGCGATTACTATCTTGAAGATACTGAGCGTTTCCAGCAAACGCGCGCAGCTTACAAAGCGCACATTGCCGAAATGCTTGGTTTTGCTGGTGTCGAAGATGCTGACGCTAAGGCCGATGCAATTATTGCGCTGGAAACGAAGATAGCTGAGAAGCAATGGCCGCGTGCGGATCGTCGTAACCGCGATAAAACTTTCAACCCCATGAGTTATGCTGATTTTAAAACAGAATATGCTGATTTTGATTGGGATGCATTTTTGTCTGCTGCCGGCATTGAAGGCTTGCAAAACTTGAACGTTTCGCATCCGGAACCACTTGCTGCGGCAATGGAACTGATTAAGTCCATATCTATGGACGATTGGAAAGCGTACCTTACGTATCATGTCATCAGTAATCATGCAGGACTATTGTCTGAAGAGATTGATACCGCAAACTTCAATTTCTACGGTAAGGCGCTGCGTGGTCAGCAGGAGCAACAAGATCGCTGGAAACGTGGTGTTCAGCGTGTTGGTGCAAGAGCTGCACTCGGTGAAGCTATCGGTCAGGTATATGTAGAGCGTTACTTCCCTGCTGAAGCTAAAACGCAAATGAACGAGTTGGTTGCAAACCTGCGCACAGCCATGGGCGAGCGTATTGACGGTCTCGACTGGATGGGTGAGGACACCAAGAAAGAAGCTCATGCGAAGTTGGCATCCTTCAATCCGAAAATTGCGTATCCGGATAACTGGCGTGACCTTTCAGGTATTGAAATTGTTGCCGGTGACTTGTTTGCCAACGCAAAATCAATTGGTGCCTTTAACTATGCGGATCAGATTGCACGACTTAGCCGTCCAACTGATAAAACTGAATGGTTCATGACACCGCAAACAGTTAATGCTTATTATAATCCTCAGTTTAACGAGATTGTTTTCCCTGCAGCCATCCTTCAGCCACCATTCTTTGACCCAGCAGCAGATCCTGCCGTGAACTATGGTGGTATCGGTGCTGTTATTGGTCATGAGATGGGTCACGGTTTTGATGATCAGGGTTCCAAGTCGGATTACCGCGGTATCCAGCGCAACTGGTGGACAGATGAAGACCGTGCAAACTTTGACGTAAAGACAGCTGCACTGGCTGCGCAGTACGACAAGTTTTCACCTGTTGAAGGCCATTTTGTTGATGGTCGTTTCACGCTTGGTGAAAATATCGGTGACCTTGGCGGCCTTTCAATGGCGTACCATGCATACAAGCTGTCACTTGGTGGTAAAGAGGCGCCAGTGATTGATGGTTTAACCGGCGATCAGCGTTTCTTCCTGTCTTGGGCACAGGTATGGAAGCGTAAAACACGCGAGCAAACTGCAATTAACCTTCTGAAAGCTGACCCTCATTCGCCTGGTCAATTCCGTGTAAACGGCGTGGTGCGTAATATGGATGAATGGTATGCAGCATTTGATGTGAAGGAAGGCGATGCACTTTACCTTCCACCGGAAGAGCGTATTTCCATCTGGTAAGATAAAGAACTTATTCAATTAAGGGTCGGTTTTTCCGGCCCTTTTTTTACGTTCATTTTTCGGGCGTGTTTTATACCCACCGTGACCTCAATATCCTGTGATCATATCCAACTGGCTTCAGCGTAAAAACTCAATAATTGGGGTTTAAAATGACAATACGTTGAAAGCACCGCGAGGCTATAGACACTAGCCTGATCAAAAACTAAGCCTGATCCTCAGTTAGCACGACCTTTGTTATAGTAAGGAGTTTGGGGGATGAACCAAGTGGATGATATTTTAGATCTTAGTCATGATCTTCTACACAAGATGAAACATATATTGGTTGCTCTTGAAGAGATGGAGGCGGTGACAGGCGGCGGCGTTGAGCCTTTGAAAGATCGGATTGCTGTACCTGCTCAAGAAGGATTGGAGCACTGTAGCAAAGTATTGGAAAAATATACGCGCCGCGCCTGTAAATCAAACGATGGTTTAACAGAAATATATGTTGCAGAGTTTCTACAAGAAATCACCGATAGCCTTAAGAATCACTATGGTGAGTCAGTACAGTTTTTCATTCATTGTACACCCGACCTTTCGGAGTGGGTGTGCGAAAAGCGGTTATACAGAGTGGTTTTTAATCTGGTCAAAAACGCGGCAGATGCGGCTATTGGTAACAAAGCTGATGGCTCGGTGTCTATTTTTGCACACCATCGCAGCAGTTCGTTGAAAATTGATATTCGAGACAATGGCGTTGGCCTTGACGAATATGTTGTACGTCAGTTTGCTGAACGCGCGGGTGAGGTGAAGATTGATATCGGCAATGAGCAGGGCGATGGTTTGCCAACTGTGTTTGCATTAGCTCATCAAATGGGCGGGCGACTTGCTTTAAAACACACTGGCCGAGAAGGTAGTGCTTTTCGTCTTTCTATTCCCAGCTTGATACCCCAAAAAAATGAAAATAGGATCATGGGCATTTAATGTGGAATTTATGAAATCCCTAGTATCCACTTGCGAAAGGCGCTGACTTTATAGCTACCTTCAAGATGTTCAGCATATACAAGGTAATACGCTTCCTTGCTTTTAACAGGTTTCCCGAAATGAGCCTGCAGATTGCCTGCTTTAATATCGTCTGCGATATACATTTGCGGCAGAACAGCGGCTCCCAGGCCTGAGCGCACAGCTTCAATCATCATGGTGAAGTTTTCAAACTGTGTGCCTTGTTTGGGTTTTGTTTTGTGATTACCTCTGGCATCGAACCAATATTGCCATGCACTGGGCCGGGTGCGCATGTGTAAGTGGTCATATTCATCGAGGTTTGCGTCCTGCATTCTTTCAATAAGGGCAGGGGCAGCTACTGCAACAACATGTTCTTCATGGATTTTGTGACTAACATAGCCTGTCCAGACGCCGTCACCATATTGCAGTGCAACATCGGTTTTGGCTTGGACGAAGTCATCATGGGTAAGACCTGTTGCGATATTGATTTGAATATCAGGGTTATTGCTTGTGAAACTACCGAGTTTAGGGATTAGCCAACGGGAACCAAATGTTGGCAACAAGCCAACTGTCAAAACCTTGTCGTAAGCACTCCATGTCAGAAGTTTCAGTGTTTGTGTCTCAAGTTGATCTAAGATGGGCGTCAGTGCATTTGCGTATTCAATGGCGGCTTCTGTCGGAAGCAGGCGCTTTTGTTGCCGTTTGAAAAGCGGTTGTTGCACGAAGCTTTCCAGTGTTTTGATCTGCCTACTAACAGCGCTTTGTGTCAGGTTTAGGTTATGGGCAGCTTGTGTGACATGCCCGGTTTTCATGACAGCATCAAAGCATTCAAGTGCAGATAGATTGGGAAGCTTTCGTTTCATATTGATTACTTTTTGTAATGATAATATCGCAAAATGTCGCTTTTTATTGCCCTTAGAATCTTATATACATGCAAAAAATTAATGAAATCAATAATCTTGGTGGGTGTATTATGTCTCAAAAAGCTAGTTTTAAATGGGAAGATCCGTTCCTTCTGTCTGAGCAACTTAGCGAAGAAGAACGCATGATTGAGGCAAGTGCTGCTGATTTTTGCCAGTCAAATTTGATGCCGCGTATTTTGGAAGCCAATCGGCATGAAGTTTTCGACCGCGATATTATGACAGAGCTTGGCGAGGTAGGACTGTTAGGCGCAACGATCCCTGAAGAATACGGCGGAGCTGGTGTTAACCATGTGGCTTATGGGTTGATCGCACGAGAAGTTGAGCGGGTCGACTCTGGTTATCGCTCTGCTATGAGCGTGCAATCGTCATTGGTGATGCATCCAATTTATGCATATGGAACTGAAGAGCAACGGCAGAAGTATTTACCTAAGCTTGCCAGCGGCGAGATGATTGGTTGTTTTGGTCTTACGGAGCCGAACCACGGTTCAGACCCTGGCGGTATGCTGACCAGAGCGGAAGCTGTTGATGGTGGTTACCGTGTGACAGGTAATAAAATGTGGATTACCAATAGCCCGATCGCTGATATCGCCGTTGTTTGGGCCAAGCTTGATGGTAAAATTCGCGGGTTTGTCCTTGAACGTGGCATGGAAGGCTTTTCGACGCCTAAGATCGAAGGCAAAATGTCGCTGCGCGCATCTATTACTGGCGAAATAGTAATGGATAATGTGTTTGTTCCGGAAGAAAATTTGCTGCCGAATGCAAGTGGGCTTTCGGGACCGTTTGGTTGTTTGAATAAGGCACGTTTCGGGATTGCCTGGGGTGCACTTGGTGCGGCAGAGTTTTGTTGGCACGCAGGCCGGCAATACACACTTGACCGTGAACAGTTTGGGCGTCCGCTTGCGCAGACACAGCTTATTCAAAAGAAACTGGCCGATATGCAAACGGAAATTACGCTGGGCTTGCAAGCTTGCCTGCGTGTTGGCCGTATGTTGGATGCGGGAATAGCTGCGCCAGAAAACATTTCACTCATTAAACGTAATAGCTGCGGCAAGGCATTGGATATTGCCCGTATGTCACGTGATATGCATGGTGGAAACGGTATTTCTGATGAATTTCATGTGATCCGTCATATGGTTAATCTGGAAACAGTGAATACCTACGAAGGTACCTATGATGTACACACACTTATTCTGGGCCGTGCGCAAACTGGTTTGCAGGCGTTTTTCTAGGGGCATCTTATGGCAGGGCCTCTCAGCGGAATTCGTGTACTCGATTTAAGTCGCATATTAGCGGGGCCGTGGGCAACGCAGTGCCTGGCTGACCTGGGTGCAGATGTTATCAAGGTTGAGCGCCCTGGCGTTGGCGATGATACGCGTACATGGGGGCCTCCATTCTTTGAAGATGTATATGCTGACGGAGGTCAAACGGCTGCGTACTATATGTCAGCTAACCGGAACAAGCGATCAATCGCAATTGATATAACTGGTATTGAAGGGCAGGCGGTTATTCGCCGTATAGCTCAAGAATCTGATATCGTTGTTGAAAACTTTAAAGTCGGTGGTCTTGAGAAATATGGTCTTGATTACAAGTCCTTAAGCAAAATCAATCCGGGCTTAATATATTGCTCAATAACCGGATTTGGACAAACCGGCCCTTACAGTGAACGCCCGGGCTACGACTTTCTGGTGCAAGGCCTTGGTGGTATGATGAGCATTACTGGTGAGCGTGATGACTTGCCTGGTGGCGGTCCACAAAAAACTGGGATCGCGACGGCTGATATTTTCACAGGCCTTTACGGTGCTATCGGTATTCTTGCTGCCCTGCAACATCGCCATAAAACTGGCGAAGGACAACACATCGATATGTCTCTATTGGACACGCAAGTATCTGTGATGGGTAATCAAGCGCTTGGCTATATTGTTTCCGGTAATGAGCCGAAGCGGATGGGTAATGCGCACATCAGTATTGTGCCTTATCAGGCGTTTGCAAGCAGGGACGGCCATGTAATTTTAGCAATTGGTAATGATGGACAGTTTGTTCGGTTCTGCAAGGCGGCAGGCGAACATGGCTTGGCTGTCGATGAAAGGTTTAAGACAAACCCTGACCGCGTAAAAAATCGCACGGCGCTTATTCCAATTATTGAAGACATCATGATAGGGCGAACTACCGATGAGTGGATAAGCTTGCTCGAAGAACACAATGTGCCAGGTGGACCGATTAATGGCATGAAGCGTGTTTTTGATGATGTACAGGTGCAAGCGCGAGGCCTTGCACAGGAAATAGTGCGAAATGGTGAAGCGCCGATGCCGACGATTGCTAATCCTATCAAGTTCTCTAAAACCGAAATCGAATACCGGTTGGCGCCACCAAAACTTGGTGAACACACAGATGCTGTGCTGGAAGAAGTTTTAAAACTTAGCCCTGCTGAACGTGCAGCACTGGTGCAAAAACTGAACAACCACGGCGGCATTTAGCTGTTATATTCTTGTTTGTGGCTCGCTTGACTGACTTGCCTTCACCAGTCGTACACAAAAGGTTTATTGTGCTTGATATGCACTTGAACACATCCTGCAATATACAATTGCCAAGGCTTAACTAGAGGTTAGAGGCATTATAATGATTAAACGTATTTTGATTGCGGTTTCTTTGATTTTGGGCGGAACATATGCAGCTGCTGCAGGCGAAGATCCAATTTATACAAGTTGGACAAGTAGCAAAGCTGTTGGTGGTTATGACACTGTTGCATATTTTAAAGAAGGCAAGCCTGTAAAAGGTAGCAAGAAGTTCAAAACAAAATATATGGACGCTGAGTGGCGTTTTTCTTCTCAGGAAAATTTGGACCTTTTCCTCGCTGATCCGGCGAAATATGCACCTCAATATGGTGGTTATTGCGCTTGGGCTATGGGCGGTGCAGAAAATGGCACACGGGGTTTCACGGCAAGCGGAGACCCTGAGATATGGAAGATTGTCGATGGCAAGCTATATCTAAACTACGACAAAAGCGTTGCTAAAAAATGGAATGTCGACATTCCTGGCTTTATTGAGAAAGCAGACAGATTTTACCCGGAAACGGTTGATCTGGAAGAATAAGTACTAAAAGCCCTGCTAACCATGCGGGGCTTTTTTATAGTGGTAGCATACGCACAAGCGCTGCTCACAGATAAAATTACAATGGGGAAACTTATGACTAATTATAGAACCGCTTTTTTGGGATCGCTGTTGGCGGTTTTCTTTCTTTTTGCGCCAACGTTAATTGTAGCTGCTCAAGATAAAGAGAAGCCGGTTACACTTGGTGTTAACCACATTGGCTTGGCAGTAAAAGACTTGGAAGCATCTGCTGCGTTTTTTATTGATACTCTGGGTTGGCGTAAAGCTGGCGGCGTAGAGGATTATCCGGCCATATTTGTAACGGACGGCAACATGTTTTTGACACTGTGGCGCGTTACTGATCCTGCAACATCAAATGATTTTAACCGCAAGAACAATGTTGGCTTGCATCATCTTGCTATCACTGTTGAAAGCTTGGATGCACTTAACATGTTGCATGAGAAATTTAAGTCTGTTGATGGTTTGCGTATTGAGTTTGCGCCAGAGTTTTTGGGCAATGGCCCTACCACACATATGATGATCCGAGAGCCATCAGGCAATCGCCTCGAGTTTATTGTGCCGGCAAGCCGTATCAAGCAATAGATGCGTAATCATTTATCCTCGAAAACAACACCATGCTGCGGCGTGGTGTTAACAGACAATTCAAACACATCTGGTCTGCTGTAGTGACCGTGTGTATCAAGCGTTTGCCATTCTTCCATTTGTTGATTGAGGTTAATTTCTCCAAATAGTGTACTCGCTTTTTCAAACACTGGTTCAGTAATATATGCGCCGTCAGCCGCTATGATGGCACTACCGCCACTATGGACATAATCTGACGGTTCCCCCGGCATGGAGGCAAGCATAGCCTCTGCATCTGCTTCATTTATGTTGAGTGATTGGAAACCTTCCATAATATCACCAATCGTCATGATTGACCCTGCGGCTGCGACAGCGCAGCGCCCCTCAAATGCATAATGTCGGCTGGCTACTTGATGCATTTCTTTTACAACAGGCCACTGTGCTATATGCAAAAACTCGCGTTTGGCATGCATGGCAGCTCGTGCAAGCGGCATCCAATGCTCCCAGCAAATTAAACTGCCAAGTTCACCCCACGGGGTTGTGGTTGTGTGTAGGCCGGAACCATCCCCGCGCCCCCAAACAAGCCGTTCAGTGTAGGTTGGTACAAGCTTTCTGTGCGCTTTTGGTGTCTTCTCGCATGGCGCAAATGTAAAGGTTGTATTGTACAGTGTTGCACCGCACCGTTCGTGTGTTCCCATAACAATATAGGTGCCAGTTTTGTCTGCGACCTCTTGCAGGCGAGCAAGGTTTTGATCGCCTGCTACTACGGCGTTCTCTGCGAGAATGCGAAATAATGTTTTTGCACCTGTATGATCCCAGATAGATGCCTCGGGCGCGAAATCGAGCCAAACTGGATAGCCGGGCAGCCAACACTCTGCAAAACTGACAATGTCAGCACCGTTTTTAGATGCGTTTTCAATTAGCCCAATGGCTTTGTCGATGCTTGCTTCAAGATTAAGGAATACGGGCGCTTCCTGTACTATGGCAATGGTTGGTTTTTTTTTCATAGCGTTACTTCACATCGGAGGTTTTGTTCTCTTTGTCTTGCACAGTATGTTGCGGATGCTGATCCTTCAAACAAGTTTTTAGACATGAATGTGGAAAATTTTTTCAAAATCAATAAAGTACCCAAGCTTGTTAAAATTTGCGGCGCTGTATTTTGCGCCGCGCTTTAGGGATTATCCACATGAGATTTATCGTTGGTTTACTATTTTCGGTGGCTGCATTGCTTGGACAAGGCGCATTGTATGCACAGTCATCGACGCCGATCATTACTTACAACACTCAGTTTCATCCCACGCTTGCCCGCAATGGTATGGTTGTGAGCCAAGATGAACACGCCAGTAATGCAGGTCTTGAAATTCTTAAACTTGGCGGTAACGCGATTGACGCTGCGGTTGCTACCGGGTTTGCGCTTGCGGTAACACACCCTCAGGCTGGTAATCTCGGCGGCGGTGGTTTCATGATGATTTATCTGAAATCTGAAGACCGCGTGATTGCTCTTGATTATCGTGAAATGGCGCCAAAAGCTGCGTCAAAAGATATGTTTCTTAACGAGAACGGTGATGTGGACAATCGTAAGGCTCGCTTCAGCATGCAATCAAGCGGCGTTCCTGGCTCAGTTATGGGGTTAACCGAAGCCCAAAGAAAGTATGGTACATTGCCATTAGCAACCGTGATGGCCCCAGCAATTCGCCTTGCCGGTGAGGGGTTTCCTGTCTCGTGGGCGCTTGCATATTCGCTTGATCGATATAAGGGACGCCTAAGTACGGATGATGCTTCTCGTAATCAGTTTTTCAAAGTTGATGGCAGCAGTTATCAGGAAGGCGAAATTCTGCGTCAGCCTGAGCTAGCCAAGACGCTAACTGAAATTTCAGATAAAGGTGCGGCCGGATTTTATGAAGGCTGGGTGGCGGACCGCATTGTGGAGTCTATGCAAACGCAAGGCGGACTAATAACGCATGATGATTTAAAAGGGTATTTTGCGAAAGAGCGTGAAGCACTTGAAGGTACGTACCGAGATGTGAAAGTTGTTACAATGCCGCCTCCGTCTTCCGGTGGTGTCCATATTCTGCAAATGCTCAATGTTTTTGAAGGTTGGGATATGAAAGCCCTTGGCCATAATAGTGCGAACTATCTGCACCGGCTGACGGAAACAATGAAGTATGCATATGCTGATCGGTCGAAATATTTAGGTGACCCGGATTTCTTCAATGTTCCAATATCTGCGCTAACAGATAAGGCATACGGATCGTCTATTCGCCGTAAGATTAAACTGGATGCCGCAACGCCTTCCACAGAGATTGCGCCTGCACCAAACCTACCGGATGAAAGCAAGGACACGACACATTTTTCCACAATGGATGCAGCTGGCAATATGGTTGCCAATACCTATACGCTCAACTTTAGCTATGGAAATGGTCGTTCAGTCGCCGGTGCTGGGTTTTTGCTAAACAATGAAATGGATGATTTTTCTGCCAAACCGGGTTCGCCTAATGGTTTTGGTTTAATTGGTGGAGTAGCCAATGCGATTGAGCCGGGTAAACGACCACTTAGCTCGATGACACCAACTTTGTTGTTTAAGAATGGTCAACCTTATGTTGCTACAGGAAGCCCAGGAGGCTCAACGATTATAACAGCAGTGTTGCAAATGGTTATGAACATTGCGGAATTTGATATGAACGCTGCGACAGCGACAGCACGCCCGCGCATACACCATCAGTGGTTTCCTGACAGGCTGATTATGGAGCCTGGGCATTCCGTAGATACAAGATTGCGCCTTGCCGAAATGGGGCACAATGTTAGCGGCACAGCTTCATATAATGAAGGTGAACGTGTGCTTGGTGCAACGATGACGATCCTGCGCCGTCCTGATGGTTTGATCAGTGGATCAGCCGACCCTCGTAGGCCCGGAGCATATGCTGCTGCTTACTAAAAAATGGATATATGCGTATATAAAAAGGCCACCGGAATGTTCCGGTGGCCTTTTCTTTGACTATATAACAGGCTTATTCAGCTTGTCTCGGCACCGGTTGTGGGCGTTCACGACCACCGCCAAACAACCGTATAATGCGGTCCTTAAGTCTGCCCGTTCCCTGTCCGATGTCATCGCCGATTGCATAGAGACATGGCACCATCAACAAAGTAACAAAGAAGGCAATCAATACGCCAGAAGCCAGCGCTACAACGATGGGCTGTAAGAAGGCTGCTTGTATGGAACGCTCCAACATCATTGGTACCAGCCCGACAAATGTTGTCACAGATGTCAGTAGGATAGGGCGGAAACGAGCCACACCAGCTTCAACAATTGCTTCCTGAATGCTCATGCCACGATCACGCAGTTTATTACAGTAATCAACAAGCACAAGGTTATCGTTAATGACGACCCCGGCTGCTGCGGCTATACCAAAGTAGCTGAAGATTGCCATCGTCATGTCTACTACCAAGTGGCCATAAACTGCACCGACAAATGCATATGGAATAGCAACCATGATAGCAAGTGGTTGCCAATAGCTTTTGAACGCAATAGCAAGCAACATATACATGGCAAAGAAAGCAGTCAGGTACAGACCAACTACGGTTTTAACAAAGCGTGCTTCACCTTCTGCCTGACCAATTTGGCCACGCACTATGCCCGGATAACGTTGTTCCCATTCAGGGAAGAAGTTTTCCCTCAGGTCTTCCATGATATCTTCACGAACATCGTTTTTCATGTCAGCGCTGACACGTGCGGCTCTGTTCATGTTCCAGCGAACAATCCGTGTAATCCCAGGTGCATATTCAAGGTTAGCGATCGCCGTTAAAGGTACTTCGCGTCCATCGTTCGTTCTTACGCGGAAGTCTTGTAAGCTCTCGATGGATCGCCGTGATGATAAAGGATAACGTACCATTACCTTCACATCCTGTCCTTCACGTGGCAGGCGCTGTACTTCCTCACCAAAATAGGCTTGGCGAACCTGACGAGATACATCTGATAATGTAAGTCCAAGCTTTTCTGCGCCAGGTTTTAACGTCAGGCGTAATTCTTCAGATGCGCTATCCAGGTTATTGCGAATATCATATAAATCATCATATTCGCGCAGCTTAAGCTCAAGGTCTGCTACCGCTTCACGCAACAAATCAAGATCAGGGTGACGAACAGACAGTTCAAAGCCTGGATCATTATCGTTCTGTGTATAGCGAACAGTGACTAACTTGGCATCAGGCACATCACCCATTAACTCGCGCAGGCGAATAGAAGCATCCTTAGCCGACATATCGCGTACTTCCGGCGAGGCAAGTTTCACGATTGCGAGCACACTGTCGCGGCGTGAACGTGTATACCAATTTTCAATCAGTTTACCTTCGCCGCCAGTGCGAACATTTACTTCTTCTTCCAGTGCTTTTTCGGCTGCTTGTAATTGTGCCAACACTTCAAGAGAGCGGCTATAAGGAGACCCTTCAGCCATTTCTACATTGACGGTAATTTCGTCTGACTCGATATCCGGCATGAAGCTTTTCTTCACATACCCGATGCTAAACAGACCAAAGCCAATCACTAAGACCGCAATAAAAATGGACATAGTGAAGTAACGGTTGCGAATACTCCATTGGCCAATACGGCGATATTTATTTTGGGCAAAATTAGTGATGCTGTCAGCTATGCCCTTTTGGAAACGACCAAAACGGCCCAGGTTTTCACGTGGCTTCAACGTGGAAAGGTGAGCCGGCAAGATTAGCAATGATTCTACAAGAGAGAATGACAGCGCAGTGATTACAACCCATGTAATTTGGCGCGTAAACTCACTTGTTGATCCATCGATAAACACCCACGGTAAAAATGCGATAATTGTCGTTAATACAGCAAAGATAACCGGTTTGGCTACCAGCTGAGTACCGAAGACTGCGGCGGTAATACCTCCGCCAGTTTTCTGACTTTCCGAGTGGATACTCTCACCCACAACAATCGCATCATCGACCACAATACCTAATACGAGCAGGAAGGCGAATGTGGATAGCATGTTAAGTGAAATGCCGAGGCTTGGCAGTAATATAAATGCACCAGCGTAGGCTGTTGCGATACCAACAGCTACCCAAACAGCAACTTTGGGGCGTAGTGTTAAAAGAAGCACTATCAGAACGAGAGCCAAACCCTGTAGGGCAGCACCGCTGATGGTTTCCATGCGGCCTTCAAATGCTTCGTTTTCATCTGTCCAGAGTGTTAGTTTTGCACCTGCTGGTAAGCTTGCCTGCCGTTCGTCAATCCATTTGCGGATAGATTTTGACGCTGTCACAATATCCATTATTTCGGTAGACATAACTTGAAGTAACACAGCAGGTTCGCCGTTCAGTGTTGCCAGGATTTCGTTATCTTCAAATCCATCAACAACTGTAGCTACATCTTTAACGCGGATTGTAGCGCCGTCACCGTTTTGGCTAACAATGATGTCACCAAATTCGCGCTCGGTATCGGCCATCGCACGTGTTGCAATTTGTATCTCGCCTGCTTCAGTTCTTACAGAGCCACCAGATGAGTTAAATGAACTGTTACGAATGGCAGTTGCAACTTGTGCAAAGCTCATATTGTAGCGCCGCAACGATTCTTCACTTACCTCAATTGACACTTCTTCATTGCGAACACCAAACAGTTCAACAACGGATATGGCAGGTAACTGCGCTGCCTCTCGCCTCAGTTGTTCTGAAAGGCGCTTTAAAGCCCGTTCTCCAATATCGCCGTGAACAGCAACGCGAATAAACTCGTCGCGGTTAACCCATTGTTGCACGCGTGGAGGTTCAATGTCGCGCGGTAGTGATGAGATACCATCCACGCGAATTTTCACATCGTTCATAAACTGAGTGAAGTCCACGCTTTGTTCGGCAAGGATATATATTTCGCCGCGGCTTTCAGCGGCAAAAGAGCGAACCCATTCTATGTTGTCCAGATCACGGACAGATTCTTCAATTTTGGTGACAATCTGTTCTTCAACTTCTTGAGGACCAGCGCCGGGCCAAGCAACAACAATTTGCAGGCCTGGGAACCGTACTTGCGGCTCCATCTCACGTTCCATGCCAGTAATGCCGAGAAAACCAGCCAGAAAAATACCGACCATTAACAGGTTGGCAGCAACTTTATTACGTGCCCACCATTCAATAATACCGTTCATAATTTCCCCCTACCGTGATGCGATTGCAGGTTGACCAGCGGTGCGCTCAATAGGAAGCGCTGCCATGCCATCAAACACACTACGCACAGGAGACGTAACTACCTTGTCGCCTGCTGAAAGCCCGTCAGTAACAATTACACGGTCCTCTGAAGTAGAGAGGATGTTAACTGTACGGATTTGAAGTTTGTTTTCTGCATCTATAACGTAAGCGCGATCATCGCCGCGTAAAGCTGTTCTTGGCATAACGAGGGCATCGTGCGGGGTAACACCGTTAATATCAGCTGTCACAAACAATCCAACAGCAAGCGGCATACCGCGATCGGCAGATGCGCCGTATGGGTCATTAACTTCTGCAATTGCGTACACAAGGCGTGTTTGGCTATCTACAGATGCGTTAACACGCACAATCTTGCCGTTCCAGGTTCGTTGTTCACTACCAATATTGGCTGTGAATGTTACTTGCGGCGCGCGTCCAGCTTCTGCGACATAGCCGATTGGCAAAGCAAGTTCGCCGAGTTGTGCATCAGTTAATGGCAAGCGAACCTCAACTGTATCTGTTGCAAACACACGGCCGAGCGTTGTGCCCACGCTTACAAATTGGCCAACGCCAATATTGCGCTCGAGTACGCGGCCTTCGAAAGGCACCTGTATTTTTGTGCGGCTAAGATTGAGTTTTGCGTTTTCAAGGTCAGCTTCAGCAGCACGCAGTTTAGCTTGTGCTTCAGCAACTTGTGGTTTGTTCAAAGCAAGGGGTGTAGGCTCACCGTCGTTAACCCACTCTTCCCATTGTTTGGCTTTAATTTTTGCATCTGCCATCTGCTGTTCAAGCCTAACGCTTGCTTCGGCAACGCGGGCTTCGGCGCTTGTGACAGCCAAACGGTAATCAGAATCTTCAATCTGAATAAGTGTTTCACCGGGTTGAAAACTGCCACCTTCTGCGAAAGAATCGGAAACCTTGATAATTCGCCCAGCTACTTGTGGAACGAGATTGATATCAGTTTTGGCTCTTACTTCGCCCTGTGTGCCAATAGATATTGTGACACGTTCAGAACGAACCGTATCTACATATAGCGATACAGGGCGCGGTTCTTCGATTGTTTTTTCAGGAGCTTCTTTTGCTTCGGCTAGTACCATCACGGAACCAACACCAGCAGCTACGACCAACACAGGTGCAGCAAACTTGAGTATTTTCCTCACTTTATCCTCGCATTTTTTTGTCGTTTTTATACCGTGGCTTTTTGCCACTTTTTGGTTATTTTTTATTTATATCCTATTTAGATATAGGAGTCACTTCAAAAAAATAAACCCATCTAAGCTCAAAATATTGTCCAAGTAGCATAGAGATGTGAAATTTTAGGGCCGAGTTTATAATTTGTGAACTATTGAGTAGTAATTTGAATGCTCGAACGTTCATTAAAAGGTTAAGGCGTAGTGGCGGCCAATACATTCACATCATTCCAGAACTCATCATATGATTTTCGTGCGCAAGCCGCTTTGCTAGATACAGTGTCTGAAGGCATGATTGTTCGCCGCGGTGATAAGTTGCTATACCTCAACAAAGCCATCATGAACATGTTCGGCGTTGATGCAGATAGCGCTCATGAACTGGAAAAGCCAGTTAGCGAATGGATACATCCTGAAGACAGGCATGTTGTTGAGGATGTATATAGTAAACGGGTCAAAGGCGATCTAGCGCCCGATATTTATGACTTTCGCATAATTAGTATGACAGGAGAAGAGTTATGGATATCTTGTCGTGCTCAGGTCATTGATTGGCATGGTGAACCTGCAGTAGCCGCCAGTTTTAAAGATATCACCGTGCAAAAGAAAAGCGTTGATAACGAACAGTTCACTATGGGTTTGTTCGAGAATATTTTTAATGTCACCCCTGAGTTTATGCTGTTATTTAATCTTAATGACGGGTGTGTCGTTGATGTAAATCCTACTTTCTTAAATGTGTTTGGTCGGCGGCGTGAAGAGGTTATTGGAACACCGATTGAAGAGCTTGGTATTATTTCTGACCCAACATTTCATGAACGTTTCATCGAAGAATTAAAAACAGCAGCCTTTTTGACTGACATCCCGGTGGCACTATCAACGCGCGGCGGCCTGATGCGGCATTTTCGTCTATTTGCCCGTAAAATTGAAGGTACAGGTAAACCATATTTGTTGATGACCGGCCGTGACGTTACCGATGAAAATGCGCGCGCACAGGAAATGCAGCGCAACCGCGATGAGGCAGAACTATCTAACCGTACGAAATCTGAATTCCTGGCGAATATGAGTCATGAGTTGCGTACACCGTTAAATGCTATTCTTGGCTTTTCCGAACTTATCCGTGATCAGATCACCGGACCACATGCAGTCGATAAATATTCAGAATATGCGGCAGATATTTATAAAAGTGGTAGCCACTTACTTTCAATCATCAATGATATTCTTGACTTGTCCAAGGTTGAGGCTGGCCGGTTGGAAGCGCATCTGGAATGGTTGAACCCTTCTGTTTGCCTTAACATGTGTTTAAGCCTTGTAAATCAGCGCGCTTTTGAATCTGGAGTAACGATAGATTCTGACTTTGATAACTCACTACATCTTATGGCAGATGAACGATTGCTTAAGCAGATAGGATTAAATCTTCTATCAAATGCTGTGAAATTTACGAAAGCGGGCGGCGTTGTTAATTTTTCACTGGTGCGAATTGAAGATCAGGGCGCTTGCCTGAAGGTTGCGGATAGCGGTATTGGGATGACACCTGAAGAGATTTATGTTGCACAACGCCCATTTGGTCAGGTTGATTCTAGTCTTAGTCGCCGACAGGACGGCTCAGGTCTTGGCTTGCCACTGGTTGCCGCTTTCACCGAAAAACTGGGAGCAAAAATGACAATTGAAAGCAAACCTGACGTTGGTACAACAGTTTGCATTCATTTCCCTGCCAACAAGATACGCCTTATTGATCAAGCAGATGAAGTGACGGACGTTATTTGATTGTTAATGTGACATACTGCGAGTTTTAAGGCTTGCGTTCGATTGCCCGCCAGCCAATATCACGCCGACAGAAACCTTCAGGCCATTCTATTGTATCAACTGCAATATAAGCGCGCTTCTGTGCTTCACGGGTGCTTTCCCCCATAGCAGTAACATTTAACACACGCCCACCAACAGCTTGTAAAACATTATCTATGTTTGCTGTTCCTGCATGAAACACGTGCGTTTGCTCTAATTGTGTTGCGGCTTCGACACCGCCAATATGACTGCCTTTCTCGTATTTTCCTGGATAGCCTTTTGTGGCCATTACGACAGTTAGGGCTGTATCTTCGTACCAATCTGCAGATGCATTTTTTAGGTTGCCTTTAGCAGTTGCTATCAAAAGCGGCACAATATCTGACTTTAGACGAGATAATAGAACTTGGCATTCAGGGTCGCCAAAACGGCAGTTGTATTCGATCAATTTGGGTCCGTCAGCTGTTATCATTAATCCAGCAAAGAGAACACCTTTGTAGGGATGGCCCATATCATCCATTGCTGCCACAGTTGGTTTAATAATGTCCTGCTCTACAGTTTCAATCAAGGCAGGTGTCATAACAGGAGCCGGTGAATAAGCCCCCATCCCGCCTGTATTTGGTCCAACATCGCCTTCCCCTACGGCTTTATGATCCTGCGCAGTCGCCAGAGATAAAAAATGATGTCCATCGGATAAAGCAAAGAAGCTAGCTTCCTCACCTTCCATAAATTCTTCAACCACAACTTCTGCGCCAGCATTTCCGAATGCACCCTCGAAAATGAAGTCAATGGCCTCCATGGCTTCCTTAACTGTTTCAGCGATAATAACGCCTTTTCCAGCGGCAAGGCCGTCCGCTTTAACCACGATAGGAGCACCATTAGTTTCAACATAATTTTTTGCGTCAAGCGCATTTGTGAAACGCCCATAAGCTGCCGTTGGAATATTGTAGCGCGCACAGAGGTCTTTGGTGAAACCTTTAGAGCCTTCTAATTGAGCCGCGGCAGCCGATGGGCCAAAAACATTTATACCGGCAGAATTCAAAGCATCTGCAATGCCTTCAACAAGTGGTCCTTCTGGGCCAACAACAACTAATTCAATGTTGTTGTCATTACAAAAATCAATAACGTCTTTATGCTCACTAGTATTCAAAGCCACACATTTTGCACAATCAGCAATACCAGCATTTCCAGGTGCACAATAAAGTGTATTAACCAAAGGGCTTTGGGCAATTTTCCATGCAAGTGCGTGTTCGCGACCACCGGAGCCGATAAGAAGAATATTCATTTTGTAATCCATTTAGCTGTCGTCTTGAAAGCAAGCCTCTTGTATCATAGGTTTGTGAGCACTCAAGGCTGAAGTGCAGCCTAATGAATATGATTATGCTGGGCAAAGCTAGCTGAGTACTTTCCATTGTATGAATGAGCAGTATTTATGAATGAAGACTGGGGCGTAACAAATGCCCAGGAATATACGGTTTCAGAGCTATCTGGTGCTTTAAAGCGTGCTGTTGAAGATCAGTTTGGCTTCGTTAAGGTGCGCGCTGAACTCTCAGGGGTTAAGCACGCCGCGTCGGGGCATTTATATTTTGGCCTGAAAGATGATAAATCTGTTTTGGATGGTGTTTGTTGGCGCGGTCAAGCACAGCGCCTTTCGTTTCGACCAGAAGACGGTTTGGAAGTTGTTTGTACAGGTAAACTGACCACATACGGTGCTCGCTCCAAGTATCAAATGGTTGTTGAACAAATGGAACCAGCAGGTGCAGGTGCCTTAATGGCGCTGCTGGATGAACGCCGAAAGAAACTGGCTGCGGAGGGTTTGTTTGACGAATCTCGAAAACAGACCATTCCATTTTTACCTAGAATTATCGGCGTTATCACGTCACCTACAGGCGCTGTGATTCAAGATATTCTACACCGGTTAAGCGACCGTTTCCCTCGCCGTGTTGTTGTGTGGCCTGTGTTGGTTCAGGGTGAAGGTGCTGCCGCGCAGATTGCTGCTGCCGTTGAAGGTTTTAATAGTGCTGATAACCATGTTTTTCCAAAGCCAGATCTGTTGATTGTGGCACGTGGTGGAGGCTCCATCGAAGACTTGTGGGCTTTTAATGAGGAAGTTGTTGTGCGTGCTGTTGCTGCCAGCAATATCCCCATTATTTCCGCTGTTGGGCATGAAACTGATACCACATTAGTTGATTTTGTTTCTGATTTGAGAGCGCCGACACCAACGGCTGCAGCCGAGAAAGCTGTGCCTGTTCGAGACGAGCTGGAAGCTTCTATGGCTGATTATGGGCGGCGGATGCTTATACAACGTCGCGGCATGATTGATGTGCGCCGGGAAAAGCTACAAGCATTGAGCCGGGCATTGCCAAAACCGCAGGATATTGTTGGGACATTGCAACAACGATATGATGATCTTGCAGACCGGCTACCCAAAGCTCTTATGTTAGTTGCTGAACGCAAACGCAATATACTTCAAAACACCTCTGCCAAGCTGTCTGCTAATAGATTAAGGCAAGGTCTTGCATATAAAGAGCGTGAATTTAAAAGCCTGATTGGGCGATTAACACCAAGTTTCGAACGCAACGTTAAAAATGCTGTTGATCATTTGGCGGCAACAGCACGTGTCCTTGACACATTGTCTTATCAAAGAGTTCTTGAGCGTGGGTTTGCTTTGGTTGAAGACGTCAACGGTCATTCAGTAACTAGTGCGACGGCTTTGGCAGAAAACGATATGTTTAAGTTACGATTCCATGACGGAGAAAGAACAGCGTTTATCGGCACTGAAGATGTTCCGCAGGCTGAGGTTGTAGCTGCGACCAAAAGCAAAGTAAAAAACGTTAAGACGCCATCTAAAAGTCGCAGTGATGATCGACAAGGCAAACTATTATAGAAACCGGATACACAGATTGCCCTTCTTTTGCCCAGATTTAGAGGATGATAAAACATCATTATGAATAGATTTAAGATATCCCTGCTTATTTTAGTTTTCTTTAGTCAGGCTGTGTATTCTGCGCCTGAACTGAATGGCAACATTGTTCAGGGTGGTTTGGTTTGGGGACAAACTATGGCTGGCACGCGGATAACTTTGGACGGACAGCCTGTGCCAGTGCACGATCAAGGCCATTATGTTTTTGGTTTTAGCCGAGACGCAGTGCCGGAAAGCGTTTTGGTATTTACGTATCCTGACGGATCAACCGAATCCATAAAACTTGCCGTGGGGAAGCGATCATTTGATATTGAGCGTGTTGATGGCTTGCCACCTAAAACAGTGACACCGCCACCTGAATGGACTGCACGCCGCAAGATAGAAAATGGACGGGTTAGACGCGCACGTAGTGTACAGACCAATGACCTATATTGGACGAAAGGCTTTGTGCGTCCCGCAGAAGGGCGATTTTCAGGTTTTTATGGCAGTCAGCGCATCTTGAATGGTGAGCCACGCAGTCCTCATTATGGTCTCGACATTGCCGCCGATATTGGCACACCTATCATGGCTCCTGCTGGAGGTGTTGTTCGTCTTGCTGCGCCAGACTTTTTGCTCGAAGGTGGTATCGTTATTATTGACCATGGTTTCGGTGTTACATCAACATTGTTTCATATGAATTCAGTTGATGTTACTGAAGGTGAAACAGTTGCTCAGGGCGATCTTATCGGAACTGTGGGTGCAAAAGGTCGGGCTTCTGGTCCTCATGTTGATTGGCGGGTTAATTGGAAATCTGTGCGACTTGATCCATTACTTGTTATCGAAGAAGGAAATGATCCATGAAGATGTTAGCCGCAATTTTATTGCTGCCATTAATGGTCTGTTCTGCGGGTGTAAGCGCACAGAAAGAAGAAAAACCATTTTCGATTGATGGTTTTGTTGGTGTTGTGAGCGATTACCGTGACCGCGGATTAAGTCTTTCGGATAGAGATTTCGCCGTAGTTGGCTCGTTAGGTCTGTTTCATGACAACGGGTTTTATATAGGTGTTGATGCAGCATCAATTGATGACGGTTTTGGCGGAGATGCACGTACAGAGTTTTTTGCAGGATATACGGTTGATAAAGGTGACTATATCTACAATATTTCGTTTGAGCTTGACGGTATTCACGGTAATGGCAGCAACTACTATCCTGAATTAAACGTATCAATTGCTCGCGACTTCGGATTGGCGTTTACTCGGTTTGGTACGGCGTATGCCCCAGACGGTAGGTGGAACAGCCCGCAATCTGATAGTTTATATTTCTATGGTGACCTCGAATTGCCGGTGCCGACAATGTCTGCATTAACAGTTGTTACACATGTTGGTCATGATTTGCGGTCTGATAACGCGAATATCTGGGATTGGTCTGTTGGCTTATCGGCGTTTATGGGTAATATTGAATTCACTGCGGCTTATGAAAAATCGTCACTTAATCAGCGTATTGGTAGAGGCCGGTTTATTATCGGCGCAAAATTATATTTTTAACGCGGATTGTTCGCGATTTATTTATCCATCATAGCTTTTATTGCGTGCACGCCAAAGCTCAAGGGCAGGTGTCACCCTTTCCATGATTGGTTTTATCAGAGGCTTGTTTGCTGCAACAATATGTTTGTGAAGCGGTTCTTCACGATTAAAAACAAGACCATTACCGTCGCCTGTTGTTAAGGTGCCGCCAGCCTCGCGCAATATAAGGTCTGCGGCAGCAACATCCCAATCATTCTTAGGGCGAAGCGTTACACAGCAATCAAATTGGCTATCTGCAATTTGGCAGATACGCAGAGCGATAGAGTTTGCTTGTTCGGCATGCATCGTAGCGGGCCATTCAACAGGCCAAAATTTACTTGCTTTAAATGCTGTGGGGTCACCCATCATTCTTGCCACGTTCAAGTCATGTTGTTTGGATACAGATAATGGTGTGTCATTTTTTGTTGCGCCGCAACCAATCTCGGCAAAATAAAATGCATCCTTAACTGGTGCATAGAAAGCCGCAATTATGGGTTTCTGGTCCTGCACAAGCGCAACTGAAATACCCCAGTCGTCACCGCCTGCAAGGAAAGCGCGGGTTCCGTCGATTGGGTCTACGATCCATAGCCGCCCACACCTCAACCGTTCAGGCTGATCCTCTGTTTCTTCCGAAAGCCAACCATATCCGGTTCGGTTTTGCATCAAGGTTGTCCTCAGGAACGTATCAACTGCCATGTCTGCTTCAGAAACAGGATTGTCCGGCGATTTTTCCCACTTGTGGATGTCTCTTGCGAAATAGGATAAGGCTATGCGGCCAGCTTCACGTGTTACCTGCTTTACAAGCCGTGCTTCTTCGGTGCGTGACCACGGACAGGTGTCTTCATTAAATTGATCCGGTTTATTTAAAGCTGCGCTTTGCATGCTGATGCATATTCTCTCAAAAGATATAAAGAAGCCTTGCTCCTCTAGGCGCCCGCAACCATCATATTATCGATGCGAATAGTTGGTGCGTTGGTACCATATTTAAATTCAAGATCAGATGCTGGCACAAGTGATCTGAACATATCCTTAAGATTGCTTGCGATAGTGATTTCACTTACGCTGTTGGTTATCTCGCCGTTTTCAATGCGGAAGCCTGCTGCGCCGCGGCTATAATCACCGGTAACACCGTTAACACCCATGCCGATTAATTCGGTAACATATACACCGTCTTTGATATCGGCTATGAGCTCATCAGGCGAACATGTGCCTGGCATCATGTATAGATTACTGGTTGAAATACCTGGTGCAGAAGATGTCCCGCGAGAGGCGTGGCCTGTTACTTCCATGCCTAGTTGACGCGCAGCAGCACTGTTGAGCGTCCATGTTGTCAGGTTGCCGCTGTCAATCAATGCCGTTTGCCCAACACGCACGCCTTCACCGTCAAACAGCTTTGAAGATAAGCCGCGTACTTTTAGCGGGTCATCTATAATTGAGATGTTTTCGCCAAACACTTGTTCACCAAGCATATCTTTCAAGAAACTAGTGCCGCGCGCAACGCTGGTGCCTGATATGGCACCTGTCAGGTGCCCAAGAAGGCTTTTAGCTTCTCGTGGGTCAAAAACGACTGTTGTTGTGCCGCTATCTATCTTTCGCGGGTTAAGGCGCTTCACTGCCTTATTGCCTGCAGCATATCCCACATCAGCCGGAGTCATTAGGTCGCTAAAATGGCGCGCGCTGGTAAATTCATAGTCCCTTTCCATCCCGGTCCCAGTGCCGGCGACAGCAGATACTGATGTAGAAAAACTGCTGCCACGATAATGACCGGAAAACCCGTGGCTTGTGACCAGTGAAATAGCCCAACTTGCCGCACTTGCACCGGCTCCGTCAGAATTTGTTACGCCGCTCACAGAGCGCGCGGCATCTTCAGCTTCGGCAGCCATTTCTCGCAGAGTGTCTGCAGATACATCAGTATCATCGTAAAGCTCGAGTTCTGCAAAAGGGCCTTTGTGTAGCTTGTCTTCTGGTGCTAGGCCGCAGTATTCATCCTCCGGTACCGCCTTTGCCATAGCCATTGTGCGTTCAACAAGCGCATTCAGGTTTTCCTGACGCCGATCAGACGTTGACACCATGGCTTGCTTTTTACCGATGAGAATACGCAGGCCGATATCTTCACCTTCCGAGCCTTCCACATCTTCCAGTTTCCCCTCGCGCCAACTGATGCCACGACTGCGTGCATCAACCGCTACAGCATCGGCTGCATCAGCGCCTGCCTTTTTCGCGGCAGTTACAAGGTCTTCGAGAATAGTGAGCGTGGATTGGGGCATATTTCATTCCTGAAAATATTTATATTATCGCGCCGCCAATAAGACACAGAAAGCCGGTGCTTTCAATTGCGATTGTCGCAAAAACACCGGCTTTTTATGATTATTTCCAGACAAATAGTTTGTTGATTTTGGATTAGGCTTCTTTGGCCATCATTTTATAGATAACCGCTCCGATCGCTGCACCCACGATAGGCGCTAACCAGAAAAGCCAAAGCTGATCAATTGCCCAACTTCCTTGAAAGACTGCAACGCCTGTACTACGTGCAGGGTTTACTGACGTGTTGGTAACAGGAATGCTGATCAGGTGGATTAATGTTAGGCAAAGCCCAATTGCAATCGGTGCAAAACCAGCAGGGGCGCGCCCGTCTGTTGCCCCCATGATTACGATGAGGAACATTGCAGTCATCACAACTTCAGCAATGAGGGCGGCCTGCATACTATAGCCTCCCGGCGAATGTTCACCGAATCCGTTGGAAGCAAAACCTGCGCTTGCGTCAAAACCAGCTTGCCCGCTAGCGATCATGTACAATATGCCTGCGCCAGCTAAGCCGCCTAGCACTTGGCTAACAATGTACGGCGCCAGCATGTTTGCCTCAAATCTGCCACCTACCCATAAGCCAACCGAAACAGCCGGGTTAAGATGGCATCCGGATATATGGCCAATGGCATAAGCCATAGTTAAAACGGTTAGACCGAATGCTAATGAAACACCAGCAAGCCCGATGCCTACGTCTGGAAAGCTTGCTGCCAGAACGGCGCTGCCGCAACCGCCTAGAACAAGCCAGAAGGTACCGAAAAATTCGGCCATTAGTTTCTGTTGCATAGTTGATCCCCTTTTTCCCTTAAAGAGCAACTATAGCCGTGTAGCCAGAATTAGTAAAATGAGTACAGTAATGGACCCAAAGGGATAATGGTGACCCTCTGGGCCTAATATTTTTAGAATGCCAGCTGCCAGCCAACGGTTAGGGTGAAATCTGTTTCCAAATGTGGGCCGTTTAAGTCCTGTGTTACCGGAAAACCTGCTTCAATACCAAGGCGATTTCCCTTGAGCGCACCGTTCTTGAACAGATAGTTTGCACCAAAAAGCATATCCAGCCGATCACCACCCTGCAGGTTTGTTTGTGCAGTTTGTACAGGCGCCACAATGCGTGGGTCTTGACCGTTAATTGTGCCTTGTGTGGTCGCTTTCAGGCGCGTTGATACTGAAAACGAGTCCGTAAATCCGTATGCTAGCCAGCTTGTCGCCTCATATATGTCGCCAAGGCTGTAATTTGATGAATTGTCGCCAAGTCGAATGGTGGCACGTGCTTGTGCGCCCCAGTTCCAGCTGCCTTCATGGCCTGAGTAGGTGACGCCAGGCTCCAAGTCCCATGTACCAGAGCCTAGCTGCATTTGATATGGCAGGCGAACCATCGGTGTTCCGCCCATAGGTGTTAGAATAGTATCTTCCTCGGTAGTTGAGCCTGTCGGCACCGAAATGCCTGCATTGAAATGAATTTTGTGGGTCACGTTATCAAACAGGTGCACCAATGCCGCTACTTTGGTGTCGCCAAAATCAGAACTGCGTGTTGTGAACTCGCCGAGCCTGTTGGTGCCCGCACCGTCCTGAAATGTGATATGGTCCATTGAACGTTCACCGTACATGGCCATCACCATCAAAGTTACACTGTCGCTTGGGGCGTACATAGCGCCAAGCATATACATGTCCATTGGCATTTCGGTTGGTAAAACGCGCAGCGTTTGCGGTTGCATGGGTTGCCCCGCAAATTGGTTCGGCACTGTTGTTACAATTTGTTCCGGTGTGACACTGGTTGTGCCGATGCGGTTACCTTCCATTTCCATGCGCATGTAGCGGGCAGATAACATGAATTCACCTTTTTTGTGCAGGTGATCTCCCATAACCCCAATGGGTGCATGGTCGTAGGCGCGTGGTTCTGTGTGTGCATCATGTGCAAATGCAGGTGTGCAGCATGAAAGTGCTGCAACGGATAAGCCGAAGCGTTTCATCATCGTTTCCTGAAGTTATTTTATGTTTAAAGATTTACGAACACTTCAAACAAGTGGCGGTGCGCGAGCAGTACGCCGCAGGATGATGTTCCTGTATTGATCAGTGTATGCGCGGATGATGGCATATTGCAGTGCGGCATAAACCGGTGGCTTATCAATTGTGGGGATGTTTGCTGGTGCATCAAGGGCTGCGTATGGACAGCGCTCATTGGCGTTTTCGTCAATGCCTGCCATTTCGTGGCCGCTATGGTCAATATAGGCGGTCATCCATGGCAGCTCACCAACAGACGGACATATGGTCACCAAGTCGCCGCCGCGCACAAACGATTGCACATCCAGCATCATGCCGGTTGGCACAAATGCTTTTGCCGAGAAGGCAATCAGCAGAAGCGAGAGCTGAATTATGCGCAAGGATTGTTTCATGCGATGACTGCGGTATGTAAATTCGCGCGGTCAGTCCCACACTGCCGCTACACTGGCGACCCTATATTTTCCTGAGTACCAATCAAGCTCTTTTGGCACGGTCATATGGTCGCACCATCCAATTGTATGGCTGGCGGTGTCTTTAGCGACTTTGAAGCCAATGGCTTAGGACGTTTCGCCTGCCAGTTCCCGCCGCCATGCTTCAAAAGCCGTTTCATAGTAACGCGGATTAAACAGTAACCAGTTTCCAAGCGATGCAGGCACGGTGAACTCTTTTGCTCCTTCAGCCGGTGTTTTGCCTGCCTCGAATGATGCACGTGCTTTTTCTTCCACGAGACGCAGCAGTTCAAGGTAATTACCCAAGTCGCCAGCATTCGCGATTGCGCCGTGGCCTGTCACAATCGTGCGTGACGTGTCAGCAAGCAAATGCTCAACCGATGTTGTCAGGTGGCTCGGGATTGCATCCACATAATTATGAAACAATCCTTGCCATACCAAATCACCGGCAAAGATGACGTTCGCATCATCTACGACAATAGCCATGTCGCTTGGTGTGTGCCCCTTCAGAGGGTGCAGGCGGATTGTACGTCCACCAAGGTCCATTGTTGGGATGGATGTTTCATCCGTGATAATCCGTGTTGGCATAACGGGGCGAATAACAGGCCTTGCAAACTGTGCACCTTCAGGGGTTTGGCGTGCACCGGCATATCGCTCGAAAATCAGATTGTTAGTGGTTTCTGTTGCAATAATCTCAGGGCCAGTTGCGCCGTTCTGGTACCCCGCCAACCCGCCAGAGTGATCAGCATGAAAGTGTGTCACAATCACATCTGTAACGGGCCTGCCCGTTAGTTTTAGCGCCTGCTCGGCAAGCCATGCGGCACCAGCGGGCTGGAATGACCCGTCAATGGCAACAACTTTTTCCTCGCCAGCAATAATGCCGCCGTTACATAGTGTGGCAACCGCTGCGGGGTTGAAGCTGCCATCAGGGTTCAACGGCGTGGACACCACGCCCCAAACGCCTTCACCAATTTCCTCAAGGCGGGCAAAAACCTGTGTGTCCACCACCTTGCCGTGAGCAGGGCCAACTTGTGCGTTTGCTCGGCCTGCTGCTGCAACGCCTGCGATGGCGGCAGTGCCTGCAATAAAATTTCTGCGTGAAAATGATGATGACATAAAATGCTCCTGTTCCCGATTGAGCGTACCTTAACGTCGAAGCTGCGCCGCGTTAACTCAACAAAAAGTTATTTCACTGTTTTGACTGCCTTGCGTGGTGGATGTGTCACTTTGACCGGTGGACTTTCACTGGTTGACGCGTAATCTTTGCGGTAATTCAGGGGAGAATATGGATGGCAATTAGTATTAACAGGCGTGCGTTTTCATCATTGATTGCAAGCGCACTCATTGTGCCAATAAGGGCGGCCGTTCACGCCAATCAATCGGATCAACCTTCGGCGCACGATATGTCAAATACACCGGAGGAATGGACCGGCAAAGAACGTATTTATATGCTCGCCTACCCTGGGATGACAGCGCTCGATCTTGTCGGGCCGCAGTACATGTTTGCTTCTCTCATGGGTGCAGAAGTGAAAGTGATTGCAAAAGACAGCAAGCCAATTGTTAGCGACACTGGTCTTACAATTATGCCTGATGCAACGTTTAACGAGTTGCCCGAGCAAATCACACTTATTTTCGCCCCCGGCGGCACGACAGGCACGCTTAATGCCATGCGGGATGCTGAAACAATTGCTTTTCTGAAAATGGCCGGTGCGCGCGCTGAATACGTAACGTCTGTTTGCACGGGTTCTATGTTGCTTGCCAAGGCGGGCCTTCTTGAAGGTTACAAGGCAACATCGCACTGGTTAACGCATCCGGCGCTTGAAAATTTTGGTGCCATACCAACCGAAGGTCGTGTTGTTATTGATCGAAACCGCATAACCGGTGCAGGTGTTAGTGCAGGGCTTGACTTTGGCTTGTCACTTGTTGGCAAGTTCCGCGACCAGAACTACGCCGAAAGCGTACAATTGCTGTGCGAATATGCGCCTGAACCGCCCTATAATTCAGGTTCGCAGGAAACAGCAAAACCTGAGCAAGTGCACATGCTGCAATCTATGCTTGGCGGTTTTGTCGACTTGATGAAAGCCGAAGCTTAAACTAAACCCAGCCGCGTTCGCGGAATGCCCTTAGTACACGGGTAAATTCAACCATCTCGTCTGGTGTGCCGATGGATATACGGTTCCAGCCTTCATCCGCTGTCATGCGGCGGCCAACACGCACACCGTTTGCCATCATTCGGTCCTGATAAGGCTTCACATCGCTGTTGATGCGGTGCAGCACAAAGTTGGTGTTGCTTTCAATATGCATGAGGCCAAGACCGTCAAGCGTTTCCAGCAGCGTTGCGCGCCCACGTGCATTGGATGCCACGCTTGCTTCGCGGTAGGCTTCGTCTTTGAGGGATGCAAGGGCGGCTGCGCTGCCTGTAGCACTCAGGTTAAAGTTGGCGGAAAACCGGCGCACGCTTTTTGCTGTTTTGGGCGCTGCAAGGCCGTAACCAATGCGCATGCCAGCCATGCCGTAAACTTTGGAGAAGGTGCGCGTCACAACCACATTCTCGCGGCCAGCCTGCACAAGTGCGAGCCCGCTTTTAAACGCGGGGTTTTGCTCTGCATAGTCAACGTATGCCTCGTCCAGCAGGAAGATATGATCATCTGGTGCAGCATCGATCCAATTGAACAAAGCGGTACTGTCAACAATAGTGCCCGTTGGGTTGTTGGGGTTGCAGATGTTGATCAGCAGCGGCCCGCCGGTGGCTTCTGCCGCGGCGCGCAGGGCTGCAATGTCGGTTACAAAGTCACCACCAACAGGCACAGCGATAACCTGCATACCTTCGGCTTTCGCGTAGCGTCGTACATCGCCGAACGTGGGGTCAGGTTCAATCACCTTTGCACCCATGCGGGCTGCAACCGTGACAATCGCCTGAATAACTTCAGTGGAGCCGTTACCGAGAATAACTTGCTCGGTTGGCACACCGTGACGCTTGCCCAGTGTTTCACGTAGGTCTGCGACAAAATTGTCAGGGTATCTGTTGGCAGCGTTCACAGCCACATCCTGCACAGCCTTGATCGCCATGGGTGACATACCGAGCGAATTTTCATTGAAATGCAATAGCAGCGGATCAGCCCCAAGTCTGAAATCAAGGAGATTGTCTTGGCCGAGTGCTGGCATGAACAAACCGCCCGCACCAACCACCAATGCACTGGACGCAAGCCCGCCCAAAAACTGACGCCGTGATAGATTTGAAAATCGTTGTGTCATCAAAAGCCCCCGTTTGATTAATCAACGATTAGTGTGAGCGATTTGGTACTTTTTGCAAATGGAAAACTTTATTAGGGAAATTCTTTAACTAATATAAAAGTTCGTTCATGAGTGATTGTTATGCTTGCCAGTTAGATGATTACAGTAGTTTTACTTTTAATCAGAGACTCTAAAAGAGTTGCCGATGAGCTGGCTATAGAGGTACTTTGTTTATAGATGCTTTCATTAAGTTTGCGAACTTTATGGGTGTCCAAGTGAATTAATTTAGTTGCGGGATATTTCCCCAATGGAATTATTGCTACCTTCTTGCTTATAGGAACCCATAGTTCAACTCCGGGTTCACCAAGTTTTTGTTTAGGATAATTCTCGAATCTAACTACCGGAGAACTCCCAATTATGAAACTTTTGTTTTTTGGCGTTAGAGCAATACCAATTCCCATATTCATAAATGTATTTAATGTTACTCCTTGCACAGAAAGCATTCCATCTGCCCACATGTTTTGACGCATTTCTGTTAGCTTTTCTGAAGATAGGAAATATTCTTTTACTTCCTGTTTTAGTTCCCCATGCATTACTTGAAATTCATGAAGGTATTTCTCGATTGATTCTCTAAAATTGCTTAATATTTTGTTTTCGGACCACGCATCAACCGTTCTTCTTCTCAAAACAATTAAGTATATCGAGAGTATTTCATGTTCCACTTGGTTTAAGTTTGCAATCTTACCTATATGGGCTTCGGAGATTATACTCCTTAGAATTGGTGCAGCAAGATTCTCTAGTTTACCGAGCTTATTTTCGACACTGCGGTCATTTTCGCCCTGTTCATTAGTTTTTGAGTAAAAATTAGATTGTTTGAAAATGGTTTTTGGGCGTCGCAATTGAATGCCTTTATGGGGCCGTGCTTTCTCGTAGAAGTGCCACTTATCGCCATCTTCCATCATTAATCGTTGGTGAAATTGCGGTATGAAATGATCTTCTGGCATTAGCCTTAATCACTTCCAAATTTTGTCGCCGCTGCCGGGAATGCCAAGGCTTTCCCACATGGTGTCTACCTTGTTCACCACATCATCATCCATACCGATTTGCTCGCCCCATTCGCGGTGGGTCTCGTTGCCTACTTTGTTGGTGGCGTCCAAGCCCAGTTTGCCGCCAAGGCCGCTTTCGGGGCTGGCGAAATCGAGGTAGTCAATTGGTGTGTTTTCAACGGTCACGATGTCCCGCACCGGATCCATACGTGTGCTGATTGCCCACATCACGTCTTTCCAGTCTCGGCAGTCAATATCGTCATCAACAACGATCACGAATTTGGTGTAGACAAACTGGCGCAGGTATGACCACACGCCTGTCATGATGCGTTTGGCGTGGCCTGCGTATGCTTTTTTGATACTGACAACTGCGATGCGGTAACTGCACCCTTCTGGTGGCAACCAAAAGTCCACCACTTCGGGGAACTGTTGCTGCAACAGCGGAATGAACACTTCGTTCAGCCCTTCACCTAGCACGCTTGGCTCGTCCGGTGGGCGGCCTGTGTATGTGCTCAGGTAAATAGGGTCTTTGCGCATGGTAATGGCGGTGACGTTAAACACCGGGAACTGTTCCACGCTGTTATAATATCCCGTGTGGTCGCCGTATGGCCCTTCATCGCGGTAATCATCAAGACTGACGAACCCTTCGATCACAATCTCTGCCGTGGCGGGCACTTGCAGCGGCACGGTTTTACAGTCCACCAGTGGCACCTTCTTGCCGCGCAGCAATCCGGCAAACTGGTATTCGGACAGTGTGTCAGGCACCGGCGTAACGGCGGCCAAAATGGTGCCCGGGTCCGCGCCTATCACTACAGCAGCAGGCAATGGTTCTGGCTTTTCATCTTTCCAGCGGGCGTATTGCTGTGCGCCGCCGCGGTGTTTGAGCCAACGCATTAATGTCTGGTTCTTGGATATACGCTGCATGCGGTAGATACCGAGGTTGTAATTATCCTCTGCACTGTCAGATGGTCCTTTGGTGACCACGAGCGGCCATGTAATCAGCGGGGCAGGCTCGCCCGGCCAGCATGTCTGGATAGGCAGCTTGGTCAGGTCAATATCGTCGCCGGTCAGAACAACTTCCTGAACTGGACCTTTCTTCACGCGCTTGGGGCGCATGGACATGACCTGTTTGGCCAACGGCAACATATCAATGGCGTCTTTGATGCCACGCGGTGGCTCCGGTTGACGCAGGAATGCCAATGTTTCACCCACCTCGCGCAACTGGTGCGGCTCGCGGTTCATACCCCATGCCACACGTTCTACGGTGCCGAATAAGTTGACCAGCACCGGCATGTCAGATTTTTCGCCGTTTTCCTTGATCACGTTTTCAAACAAAATCGCAGGGCCACCTTCTGCCATGACGCGTGTTTGAATTTCGGTCATCTCAAGCTCGGTTGAAACCGGCTCGGTTACGCGCACCAGTCGCCCTTCAGCTTCCAGCCGCTCGATAAACTCTCTGAGGGAATCATATGCCATAGGGCGTTTATAAATCAGGTTTTTGGCTTGTGCTACTATTGAAATGGGACATAGGCGCTGATTTTGTGTGGCACAGTGCCACGCGCCAGATTTTGGTTGCAGGGTAGGGGTGAGTTTACATAGAGTATCGCACACATTTGAGGGGGCAATGATGGCTGAGTTGAAGGGGACACCCATAACGCGCGGCGGCGGTAAGTTGATCCGTGTTGGCTGGCGCGGCGTTGGTTACAGCGTGGATCGCTCTATTCAAACCAAATACCGCATCTGGAAAGCTGTTTTGTTGTTACTTGCACTCGCTGTTGGTGTTGGCACTGCATTGGGTGCCGGTTTTGTGTTCTTCAACTTTGCTGCGCCGCTTATTGCCAAGATTGCACCGTTTATAAGTAACTATCCGCAGGTTTGGTGGTTGTTAATTTATGGCAGCACTCTGGTGTTTGGCGGCCTGATATATTGGCATATCCGTGCGAAGGTAGGTGAAGGGCTGGTGCGCGGGCAAACGCCGTTAGACGAGGGACGCAGTGTGCTGGAACAACGGCAACGCCGTTCATTAAAGCGTAAGCGGGAGCGGTTTTTGCTGTTGGTGGGGCTTGCTCTTGTCTGGTTTGTGCCCATAGAAATAGTATTCTCAATGCAGTTGTTCTTGTCTGGCATCATGGTCTTTTTGTTGGTGGAAGGTATATACTTCCAGATAAAAACACCGCCGAAAGCCTAAAGCCTTAAGCGGTGGAATTTCTGCTTCATTCGTTCATCGACTACTTTGCAAAGAGCTGACTTGGGTCTTTAAATGCTTTGAATTCAAGCGCATTACCTGCTGGATCGCGGAAGAACATTGTTGCTTGTTCTCCGACGTCACCTTTGAACCGTATTTTCGGTTTGATCACAAAATCAGTGTTTGCGGCCACAAGCTTGTCTGAAAGCGTGTGCCAACTGTCCCAGTCTAGTACACAGCCGTAATGAAAACTGGGCACACTGTCGCCGTCTACACCGCCGTGATCTACTTTGCCCACGGGCGTGCCAAGATGCACAACAAACTGATGACCAAACAGGTCGAAATCAACCCACTTGTCGCTTGAGCGACCTTCAGGGCAGCCGAGAAGATCGCCGTAAAAAGCGCGGGCTGCGGCAAGGTCATCAACCGGCACAGCCAAGTGAAACGGCGGAATGTTTGTTGCTTTGCTCATAGCCGTTTCCTTATTTTGCGGGCATTAATTCCATAACGGCCAGTGTCATGGCTCGCACACCGGATTTGATCGATGCTTCCGGGTCAATTTTAAAGAACGGCGAATGGTGACCAGCAACCTTGGGGCCGCCGCTTTCCTGTGCGTCCAGATCGGCTTGCGGCGTGCCGCCTACATTGAAATAGAAGCCCGGCACTGGTGGGGTAACATTGGTGAAATACGGGAAATCTTCTGCGCCCATGCCTTTTTGCTGGTAGATGATAAGGTCATCTGCCGCGAAACCTTTTTGGAATGCACCCTCGATACGCTCAGCCAGTTCGGTGTTGTTGATGGTAACAGGCGTTGACTCTACTGAAAGATCTACTTTTGGCAGCTTGTCCTCAGGCAAACCGGCAACACGGCCCATGTTCTCAGCGATGCGCTTAATACCTTGCAGCAGCTTTTCGCGTACAGCTTCATCGTTTGAGCGGACGGTTAATTGCAGGTCTGCATGATCGGAAATGATATTGTGCTTACGGCCAGCGTGGAACGAGCCAACAGTTACAACACCAGCATCAAGCGGTGAAATTTCGCGTGCAACCAGTGTTTGGAGTGCGCCAACAATCTGTGAAGCAAGCACAACAGGGTCGTTGCCCAGATGCGGTGATGCGCCGTGCGTTCCTACGCCGTAAACGCGGATGTCAACACTGTCTGAGCTGGAGTAGGCAAGGCCTTTGCTGTAAATCAGCTTGCCAGCAGGCTCACCTGCTGCCACATGCAATGCCAGTGCATAATCAGGGCGACCAAAACGCTCATAAAGATTGTCTGCGATCATCGCTTTGGCACCGCCGATGCGTTCTTCAGCAGGTTGACCAACGAGCATAAGTGTACCGCTCCAGCTATCACGCGTTGCGGCCAGGCGGCGCGCTGTGCCGACAAGTGATGTCATGTGCATATCATGGCCGCAAGCATGCATCACCGGGCTTTCAATGCCTTCCCGGTTTTTTTGCCGTACTGTTGATGCGTATGCAAGGCCTGTGTCTTCTTCAACGGGCAGGCCATCCATGTCTGCGCGCACTAATACACGCGGCCCTTCGCCGTTTTCCATAATGGCGACAAGCCCGGTGCCACCAACACCAGTAGTTACCGTGAAACCAAGCGCAGACAATTCCTGTGCCATGCGGGCTGCTGTTTTGGTTTCAACAAAAGACAGTTCCGGGTTCTGGTGAAAGTGAGTAAACAATGCACCCAGATATGAATAATCTTCCGCAATTGCATCGGAAAGAGGATCTGCTTGCGTAGGTGTTAATGCTGTTGTGGTCAGCGCTAATGCACCGACCATTAATGATGATAGTTTCATGAATTCCCCCTATAGAACTGTGAATATGATCTTAGCTTAGCCAATTTTAGATGTCGCCGAAATGTTTGAGTGCTGCCGGCGCGATGACATCACCCCATTCCTGAACAAAATGGCCGGCTTCAGCTAGCTCCAATGGTTCAGGGCACCCTTTGATGAGTTTACGTAGCATATGCATTGCGGGTGGGCCAAGAACCGGATCTTGCATACCAATGGCCATAAAGCTTTTGCCGCTCCATTCTGTAGACCAAAAAGCCGCCGCCCGTTTGGATGTGGTGACACCTTCCATGTCAGGTTCTGTCATTACGAGTGCCGGGAAGCGGCGCGCGCCTGCCTTGTACTTATCATCAGGGAAAGGTGCATCGTATGCTGCGACTTCTGCGTCAGACAGATGCGGTGTCGCGCGGCGCATAATATCACCGATTGGTAAGTTTGGTGTGTTGGCAACATAGTCGCGCCACGCCTTGAAGCCATCGCTTGACCCCATGCCAACGGCAAGTCCAGTGTTCATAACAATGAGCCGCGTGAAGCGGGTTTGCATATCCATGGGCAACGTAAGGCCGAGTAAGCCGCCCCAGTCCTGGCAGACGAGGGTAATGTTTTGCAGGTCTAATGCCTCAATGAAGCGCAGCAGGTAATTGCGGTGGAAGTGAAATGTGTACGCGTTGTCATCAATTGGTTTGTCTGAGCGGCCGAATCCGATCAAGTCCGGCGCAATGACGCGTGCGCCTGATGCTGTGAAATGCGGAATCATATGCCGATACAGGTAAGACCAGCTTGGTTCACCATGCAAACAGAGGAAGACGCGGTCAGCATCCTTCGGGCCTTCGTCCACATAAGCGACACGCATACCTTCATACCCTTGAAGCGTGTCGATATATTGTGAGGCGAAGTTCCAGTCTGGTAGGTTTTCAAAACGGTCGTCTGGGGTGCGAACTGTGTCCATTATGCTTCCAATATTTGTGTACCAAGCGGCATCATTTATGAGAGTTGATATGAAGGTGAAACAGTCCTGGGCGGGGTGCAAGGCAATTTTTTTTGATGTTGATGTAATGTGTCGTTGACTCGAGGGGGCCGCTTCGCTATTCACGGCGGCGGAGAGGTGGCTGAGTGGTCGAAAGCGCTCCCCTGCTAAGGGAGTAACGGGGCAACCTGTTCGTGGGTTCGAATCCCATCCTCTCCGCCACTTACTTTTTGCGAACTTTTCTCTCAAAAAGCATTCAAAATTAATTCATTATATATCAACACATTACATGCTGTTTGCCCTAAGGAAATGGATGTTGGCTCCGAGTGTATCATGCCTATTCCATGCGCTAAGGAATGAGTTTTCTCTGCTGAGCAAGTTGCTGTGAAATTGCGTATCTTTCCTAAGAGTAGATTCTATCAATGAAATGCTTGTTTAGTTTTGATGAGAAGAGGTATTCCGTCTGCTTTCGACCCAAAGCGGACATATAGCCCTCTCCCGATTGGATGACATAACGCTCTTTCGGGCTATGGCGGAGGTGCAGGTACAAAGTAGATATCTCTCAACGGCTGTGACCAAACTTGATCGCCTGAGTTGATATCGTAGGCACATAGTTGCAATGGTTGTTCGTCTATCTGCTCGTTCATAACTTGAACAAAAGGCTGAAGTTCAACGAAAAGGTGGTTGTTGCGAACGACGAACGGAGCAAATCCAACACGCATATGCAACACACCGACAAGCTCCGAGGTTTCCCTTGAACGGATTTCCCAACGATAGGTGGGAAGAGAATCGCCTTCGTCGTCGAGCGGTGAGCTGTATAAGAGGTGCGCGCGATCAGCGGATTCAAAAAAGTTGGGGTTTTCTGGAGTTTCAAAATCGGCTGGTAGCGCAGCATCAAACATGGAGGCTGACAATTGTGGCACGGTCGGCAGAGTAAACTCAGAGCTCGGTTCAACCATTTCGCTAACGTTTCCAAACCTTGGAGACAACCGAGCCTGCCCCCGCACCAGAAGCTCTCGGGGTTCTGCGGCAGCGACGTCAAAAGAAACGGCCGGCTCTTCCATTGCCAGTCCGCCGGCCTGCTCTACCTCGGGCAAGTCTTCGCCAGGAAGCACCTCGTCTGGCCCGGATACGAGCCCACGAAGGTGTCGCTCGCGAAACTCCCAATTCAGAATAGCATCATGCTCCAGTGGTGAGGCTGTAAGCGTGAAGCTGCTCTCCGGTGTTAGGTCTAATGCGGTATTAATTGAGGGAGAGACTGGAAGCCGACCCTCGCTTTCCACACCGCCGTCCTCGCCCGCGCGCAGCATCCGGACCAGGACTTCATTTCCAGAAGTAGGAAGGTCCGCCTGACTCACCAAAAGGCCGTCAGTGAGCAGCAAGGGTTTTTCCGCCTCGTCTGAATGCCACAACATCCCTCCACTGGACAAGGCGACGGCGGTTACGCCTCCTTCCGGCGCCATAAGGAACGCGCGCCCGCTCTCAAAGTCGATTACGACGCCCGGGCTTAGATTTATTCCACTAGCCATCACCTATTCCGTCCTTGTTTCAACACTACATCAGCAATGATGCCAACGCTCAATTTCCTCTACGACGATTGCTAAAAAGTCATCGTCCATGCTCCTCTACCGAGCGTGGCAGCGAGCAAAACCCTGCTAGCATCGTCATACTGAAGCTGCATGACAGGCACGGAAGGCAAATCTGCACCTAGCAATCTCCAGCCTGCAAGACCCGGAGCATCTAGAGCATAAATGCCAGAATTCGTACCAACGACCAGCATACCACCTCCGACATTGCCGCACCATGCTACCGATCTGATAACTCTCGCGCCTACGGTAAACAGGTCGTCGGTCAGGTCTACCCAGATTCGGCCAGCATCGATAGTTTGGTGAACACTACCAAAACATACCGCGAAAGCTATATCGGGGGTTGCCGGATCTAGCGCCAATCCTGTAATGCTTTCGCCAGTTCCGATCCGGCTAGCTCGACGCATGGAAGCCGGGTAAGGACGTGTCCTAACAAAAACATCTTGTGAAGAACCGACATAGAAATAGTCTGGACTGCTGTCAGCTCCGTAGGCAACAGCGGCAACAGAGTTGACTTGCACTCCTGATGGACTAATCGGGTGTACGGTGTCTCCTCTGTCGAAAGACTCCCAAACCATATTGCTCCCACCAATCAGAAGCCTTGTGGGGTCGCCTCGGTTCGTTTGGATCGGCGAATAGAACTGTGGGCTCAATTTTCTGCTTGTGCCCGGCGCGCTGCGCAAAGACATCCTCTGGGTTCCCAGGTGCGCGCCATTTGCCGCAAAGAACATTCGTCGCGCTCCACCAAGATATTGGTAGCTTGAGTATCTTACAGTGCCGCCTGAAGTGCCGAATGGTGCAACTGCTACAACTCCTCCGTCTCCTCCTGTGACGGTCGGCCAACGGTTTGCTCCCGTGGCATCTTGCTCAAGCGTCCCATTATCCTGAGCTCCACCCGTAATGGTTTGGGTTGCTGAATTCCATACTGCGGAATGGAACTCGGTTGTTGCCAAGGTGCCAATCAACGACTTCCAATTTCCAGTGTTCGACCGGGGATCAACTCGGCAGAATACACCACCATCATCCCCCTCAATCAGATCCCCATTGGGAGCTACGGCCATACACCTTGAATCCGCATGAGGGGCGCTGTTCGACGTTGTGTTGTTATGGGTGATATGCGTTGCCTGACTTCCCGTGGGCTGCTCGGCATCAACGCGGAATATTCGCCCTGAATAAGTGTTCGCACCGCTCGAATTGGGAAACTGTCTGAATCGGGACTGCGACCCGCCGCCCTCATTCAATGCGGGTTGGCGATCGCCGCCAATGTAACAGATCTTCGGCTCGTCGAAGTCGGCTGCGAGAGAGAAATGGATCCCCGCCTGGCCACCAGGATGCAAGCCAAACTGGCGGTGCCCCTCCCGCGTGCTAGGCAAATCAAGTGCGTCCCAATTTGTTCCATAGTCGCCGGAATGGAACAGAGCGGACAAGCGGCCGTGTTCGGCAATTGCTACAAATACCGAACCTCTGGGTCCAGAAGCAATTTTCACGTTAGACGGGTCTGAAAGCCTGGAATTAATTGAGGTATCGCTGGCACGTGTCCAGCTTGATCCAGCATCAGAACTGAGATGGATTGAATGGCCAGCGTGAACATATAGAACGTTACTATCATCGGGCGCGACGGCTAATGCTAAAGACCTGCCACGCCCAAGCTTCGTGTCGGAAAGATGATCGAAGGATTGTCCTTTGTCTGTTGACATGTAGAGGCCATCAAATCGCGATGGCCTGCCAGAATTGCCGCAAACAAGGATCGTGTTTCCAAACGCGTGGATTGCCCTGATATGCAATCGCCTGAAGACACCGCCGTTGTCGATAACAGTCCAATTTGCACCTGCATCAACCGAATACATCAACCCCACGAGCGCTCCACCTACTCGTCGCATACTGCTGAAGCGACCGGTTCCGGCAATCAGTGTATTCGACTGGGGGTCGCTATGGTCAAGGCAGAGGGCTCCGATTGACAGAGATTCTAAATCGTCAGTTAAGCACTCCCAATTGGGGTGCCGTGAAAGTGCATCGCGGGTTCGCCAAACACCACCATTGACCGACCCAATATAAAGGATATTAGCGTCAATTGGGTGCGGCACAACAGCATTCACCGCGCCGACGATCTCGTTGTCACGCACTCCCGCACTCTGCCCACCAGTACCTGGACGAGGGCCTTGTAACTTCCAAACCATATTAGTCCTTCCTGATACTAAGAAGTGGCGACTGAATTTTCAGGTCAACGTAATTGCGTCGATCATTGCCCGTCATTCGTCTCTTCTAGCCAAGGTGTTTGGTTCTAAAATTTTCAAACACGCTAGAAATCAAGAAACTCAATATGAACCATGTCGGCAAAAAGGCTGCTAACTCCAAGAAAAATGAACCGAACTTGTAAAACGAATTAGCGATGATGGTTGCCCCCAACAGCGAAGGAGCCTCAATTTTTATGAGCTCCTTAATTTCTATTGACTTTACAGCGTGATACATAACTTTTTCTATGCTCCAAATTTCCTATTCTATACTTATTCTAAACAAATCAGCCTTCTTCCTGTGTCGGAATTACGAGCCCTGAAAAGATTGTGAAACCGGCCAACATCAATCCCGAGAGTGAAGGCACAGGGTCGTGACTAATAAGGTCAAGAACCTTGGCATCTATTGCATAGATCCAAATCAAGAATGCAATTGACCAAAGAATCGCCTGTAGTTTCCATGAGGGATTGTTGTCACTTTCCGACATGGCTTTTGCATAAAACCAGCAGGCCAGCAAACCCACTAGGACTGAAAGAACGCTAACCACTTTATCTACCGACCATCCCTCAGCAGCAGAGCCCGCTATACCTGGAATAAGGCTGTTAACGAAAATAAAGAATGCGATGATCTCTGCTGGGATATAATTCTGAACGCGATCCAGATAATTTTGATGGGTGCCAGTGTCGCTTGAAGCACCACCTACCTGTTCTATAGCGTCCCCGGGAGGAAGAATATTTCCAGTTTGCGCCTCTCGTTCTCGCTCGGAAGGTTGAACTGGAGGCGGAACGGTGTTGGCTGACAAGTTAAACCCAAACTTTCCGGTCGCCCGCGCCGGATAAATACTTCTTGGCATATGCCCCACTTTCCACCTTCTTTATGCTCTTTCGCTTCTCGACAGAACTTCACAAAATACAATCATGAATAGAGATACCACACCATAAAGATATATGCAAAGCAACTCGAGTATCTGAACTTTCATCTGATATTATCCGAATGAACCAATAGCTATGCAGCCCTTAAGCGATCACACCATAAACTGGTAGCACAAAAACAATTTAAACTAGAAATTCGTGACAATTTCAGATATTGTTTCAGCCACATCATATCGGGAGGGGAAGATGCCAAACAATGCTACGCTGGTGGCCATTCTGGACAAGGACGGCGGAGAAGAAACTTATGCAGTCGTCAATATTAAAACTCTAACGGGCCCAGACCACTTACTCGAAATTATCCTCCTCGCAGGGATGGACAAGAAGGATGATGAAGAGAGCTTCCCGGTAGGTGTTGATTGTGAAGCGGAGATCATGATCCAAGCCTTGGCTGATGACGCATCAGGAAAATCGGTGACCTGTACAGTCTGGCAGTTTTTCGGGGCCGGCAAGTTGCCGAAGAAACTCATGGAAAAAAAGGTTTCGGTGCCAAATGGCCTTTCTGCAGGCAAAGACACGGTCACATTTACGACCTAGAAGGACAGACTAGGTGAATGGAGGGGAGAACTTACAGATGGTCACCAATTTCATGCAATTTACATCAATAGTGGCAACACTTATAGTTATGCTGTCTGGAAATTCGGCACAGGCAATCGAACAAGATCGGGGTGCGAATGACCCATCCAAACCGCCTGAACTATCAGACCGGACGGCGGCGATCGTCCGCTGGAAACAAGAAAACTGTCCACCTGAAATGACGGCCACGATGTGTGACCAACTCGCTGAAGAGGTGTTTGGAGAAGATGAGGATGAACCATCATCCGCCATCTTTAAGCCAACATTTAGTCTGACATCTGTGTCCGAATCTTCGGTCGCCAAACTGGGCTTGTCAAAGACACAATGGAGACCCGGCGGCGGAGATGTTTTCCGGCCAGAATACAATACATGGTCTATCTCCATCTCCACACCCATTGGAAGCACGTCAAAACTATCAAATATAGCAACGCTTGATGGGCTAGCAGACGACACCCATTTGGAGCTAACCCACACTCTATTCTTGAGAGGCAAGCCCTCCGAAGGAGAAAACCTTGGCCTAGCAACGCTTCTAGAATTGAAAGGTAAGGTGGGTTACCGCAATTTTGATTTTCGCGATTCAGTAAGTCTGGAAACTGACGATACGGATAAGGTGCCCTGGAGCATCGGTGCGACCGTTAGCTTTGTTGATGAAAATAAATATCAGTCATTTCGCGTAGGGAGTGAGTACCAGAACGACTTTGACCAAGTAGATCAAAGCACCCGGTGCCCCTTGCCAGCTGATATGACAAATAACTTCCTTGAATGTACCACTGGTAGGTTTGGTGAACCCACCGACGATGACAGATTTCTAGCATTCGGGGAGTATCGAAAGATCTTTCAAACTGGCCTCAAACAAGAAAATCTAGTCAGTGTGGGGTTTAAGATCCGGCCAAGCTATGATTTTGAGCGAAAAGTATTTGGCCTCGATGTTCCCATTTATTTTGTTAACAGCAAAAAGACCGGGCTTGTCGGGGGCGTCAGGTTTGGATTCACTGAAGGTGATGACCAAAAGGAAGATGATATTCAGTTTGGTATCGTGGTTGGAACGTCGTTTAATTTATTTGGCGGGGGCTAAAACCAACCCCAGACATGACAATTATCTAGCCGTTGTCTTTGAGAACGGCTGGTAGCTTTATAGATGCGCAGACGCTAGGAAGGATTCCGCCACCAACAACCATTGCACTGCCATTACCGTAAATTAATTCTAGCCGTCGCATGATATTATTCAGGCCTTCACCACCATAGTTGTTAAGTTTTGGTCTGCTCTCGAAGCCTCGACTACATACCAAAACAAACTTCGTACACAGAGATAATCAAGGTCAGCGAAACCCCGCAAAGCGGTTGCAACAAATCAGGCGAGCACGAAGTTATAGGTAATTATTCGTGAAAGTTCCGCATTCGACCCAAAGCAGACAAGATTAAGGTATTCGTCTTCGAATTTTACTCCAAGCTGAAATCAGTAGTTAGTTCTGTGGTTGACGGAGCTTGCCTCCATCGCTGTAGATTTTTTTAAAATGGCTATTTTCTGCGGTTTTTAAAACTCTAACAGCAATCGGAGTTTGGGTTCCTCGACAATTCAATAAACAAAGTGAATTACTAGCCGTGAAGTGTTCCTCTGAACAATCTTCCTACAATGATCTTATCTTCTTCATTTCTAGGATTAGAAATGAGGTTATCCGTGTCTAATCCAATGCCTGCCAATTGTCGATATAATACAGGATCACCACCATCTGCTCTCTGGGCTGTAGCCACTACGGGGCATATCTCAAAACCTTGCGCATGGGATAGCCCGTATTGAACATGACCCCCAACATCATTTCTATCACACTCATTGATAAAGGCAGAAAACAATTCGAAAGCTCCGAGTTCGGGGTGGTTCGCAGCATAATCAATAAACTCCGTTGAACCACTACCAAACACATTTCGCTGAGTTACCCCTTGTGCATGATAAAATGGAATTTCTTCCAATCTAATTCCAAACCGATTGTCTATTATTTCAGATGAAATCTTATAAGCTGTCACTCTGTTTAGGACGGGGCAAAACCCTGTTAGCACCATATTTACAAAAATATCTTGAGGGTTCTGCCCCATTGCTCCTCTAGTTTGAACCTGATGTCTTGCGATTTTTGAAATAAGACTGCAAGCGTCATCTATGGAGAGAAGTGCGTTATTTGTAGACGCTAGGTTTTGCAGGAAAGCAGAAGCGCTCGTAAACACAGCCTGTGCTGATAAAGTACTTCCAGAGAACGCGAACCCTAATTGTGTGTCCTGTATAATGCCTCCATCATCGGGCCTACGAGAACGAATATTCAAAACATTAATCTTTGGAAAAATATCTGTAATTCGCTGATTACCATTACTAATTACACTATCAGAAAATACCTCAAAACTTCCGCTGTTTTGATCATGATGTAAATAAATCAACGTCACTATCTTTAACCTTTAATACATATAAAACAAATCCTTAGTAACCTATATAGGTGTCTTCATCTTATTTTTAATAAGCACCTGTAATATTGATTGCCGGCATTATAATATTATGCTAATTCAAATACTATTGATGGGAACAAAATAAGAACTTATGCTTTAAGTTGTTAGTTGCTAAAGCAGAGTTCAAATGAGTATCAGGAAGATCATACATATTGATATGGATGCGTTTTATGCATCTGTTGAACAGCGTGATAATCCTGATTTGCGCGGTAAGCCCATTGCCGTTGGCGGAGGTGGTGAAAGAGGCGTTGTCATGACCGCCAGTTATGAAGCCCGGCCCTATGGCGTGCGATCAGCCATGCCCGGACGCAAAGCCAAAGAGCTATGCCCCGATCTTACCTTTGTCCCAACTAATTTTGATGCTTACCGCGAAGCTTCTCAGAAAATACGCGCTATCTTCTATGACTATACAGACCTTGTTGAGCCTCTATCATTGGATGAGGCTTATCTTGATGTAACAGAAAACAAGCATAGCATTCCCTATGCAACACAAGTTGCCAAGGAAATCAGGGAGCGCATTTTCGAGGACACAAGCTTAACATCATCCGCAGGTGTTTCTTTCAATAAGTTTCTGGCAAAGACAGCTTCAGACATCAACAAGCCCAACGGCATGAAAGTGATCTTGCCAGAAGATGCACCCGCTTTTCTTGAGGCAATGAAAATCGAAAAGTTTCACGGTATCGGCAAAGCCACAGCAGCTAAAATGCACAAGCTAGAAATTTATACTGGGGCAGATTTAAAACAACTTAGTGAACACGAACTTCATCAGCGTTTTGGCAAAGCTGGAATTCACTACTATCACATTGTTAGAGGCAATGATAACCGAGCTGTAAACCCGAACCAAGAACGTAAATCCATCAGTGTTGAAAACACCTTCCGTCAGGATACTAGGGATAAAGGCATTCTCGCTGACGAGTTAAAGGATATGTCAGAGTCACTTAATGCCCGTATTAAAAAAGCCAAAGCATCAGGCAAGACCATCACACTTAAAATCAAATACTCTGATTTTAAATCTATCACACGCTCGATTACCATTGACCACCCCATCGCAGATATTGATGAAATCCTGCGCCTTGGTGTTCACTTGTTGGATAAGACTGAACTTTCTAAAACTGTGCGCTTGATTGGTATAGGCATTTCCAATCTCAGTGATGATAGCGAGAGTGACGAAACTCTCCAACTAAACCTTGGAATATAAATTCAAAACCTGCCTCAGTTCTCCACGTCCTTCCAAGGTCTTATCATTGATTGCGACTCTGCCCTCATCGCACAGTGTAGGATGTCCGCTTTTGGTACAAAGCGGCGTTTATAGGTAATAGACGGATTCATTGATTGATGGAGAATGTCAACAATCTCGATGTTTTCCCCAGCAATGCGGTAATAGATTAGGTGTGATCCTTCAGGTAGATGTGTAACCGATTGAGAATCTTGCAACGTCTTGATGTTAGCTATGTACCGCTAGTTGGTGAGTCGTAGTGGATTGGGCCCCGCATTGGCTAAAAGATGTGGCAACTAATCTGATCGGCATTCGGGCGAATTACTTTACGTATAACGGTTTGATTATGTTGAATTAGCATATTCAACATATTTTAGAGGTGACGCAAATTAGCTTCGCCTTTTTTCAAAATATGAAGAGGCGCAATGATCGATTACCTGTGTGACGGTGACTGTTCCTAGAAGCCAGTTTTCAGTGACACTGATGTTTGTATTCTTGAATAATACTTTTACTTGAGTGAAATGAAATGCCCTTGAGCCCAGCATCTCATATAAGCCTTGAGGTCGAATGGCACGTACTGGCGAGACAACATAAACGAGAGAAACCAACCAGTCTCATATAGCCCGCTATAGACAATGCGCTCTATAATTAGACTGGTGGCTTTCTGGGTCCAGAGTGAAGCAGGTAAGTCTACCCATAGCTCGATCAACAGCCCGGTGGCAACGACTAGATGGCTGTACGGATCAGCGCTCGGATAGCAGAGTTGCGATAATAGGCTTTCAAAAAGGTCGGGGTCAGTTTGCCAGACACTGTGAAGCACCGGCGCAGACACCGTTAGGATCAGGTGTTTGTTTCTTGCCATCTGTGCAACAGCGGTAGCGTAATCTTCAAAGCTCAGTGCACCCTTTTCGGCCATGGCGGCCAGGAGCGCCTGAAGCCCGGTCAGCTTAATGTCAAACGAATGGCTGGCTAGTTGCCGGAAGACATAATCGTCGGAGATTAGTAGTAAGCCTTCATCCTGAGCGACAAGGACGTCGTCCCAGAAATCGTCAGGAAACAGCGGATCGCCTTCGCGGTCAAGCGTCTCCGGTGATGCGGCAATGACCGGACACGTTGTTACTGTCTGCCGAAGAGCCGCCAGTTCCTGATGTGCCGCATCAAGGCGCATTTGCCGGACGGAAGCTGGTGTTTCAATGAGCGTAAATTTGTCACCGACAGGAGCAAGAGATCCGCCGTCCCTGCCAACATTAATCTGGATTTCATCGCAGCGCTGCAAGTGGGCGTCAATATGCGACTGCGGGACTCTAATTTCACCGACATAGCTTCGAACTTCGTCTAACAGGTCGAGCTTATAGAGGATATGGAGCGTCAGCAGATCAATAACACAGCCCTTGTCTTGTGCGTCAACTGCCAGCTGCACAGCAGCCATCATCTTATCATAGTTACCATCATTTGATGCGAGGTCTGTGCTTAATCCTGGGATCTCGTCGTAGAAATCCATCGGGGTAACTTTCAGCCAGTCGGCGATCAGGCGAGCCGGGATTTTTTTCTTGGCATACTGATCGAGAATTGCGGTTGCATGTTCGTGTTGTTGCCGCGCCTGCTCGAAGATAATGTCGAAGTCAGGATTGTCCTTGTCAATATGCATACGTTGGATCGTCGGGTTCGTACCGATGAGTTTGTCATATTCCTCGTGCAAAGTGTGAAAGAGGTGCAAATATTTGTGTTTGATCTCAACGATCTGCCAGTGGATGTCTTCGCGGCCCGGAATTTCATCGCCTACCTGCTTGCCAAGAAACATAGTAACGAAATTATGGCTGCTGGGCAGGTAACTGCTGCTGACCTGCAAGGCTTGATCGTTTTCGATTACAAAGTTTGTTTCATTTCCACGTGAAGGTTTGACCCTGACCCAACAATCCGAGCTGATTACTTCGGGGAGCGGAGGTGAAGGCGCGCGTTCCATATTGATAGTCAGCGCCATTAGCGCGAAAACATACAAACTTTCGTCTGACGGGTGCTTTAGTACGAGCCTATATAGTCGTTCAAAGGCATTTTCCATCGTATCAAAATGAAATGCCCGTTGCAGCACGGCGATCTGCGTCGGCATGTCCGCGTTGAGCGGCATTGGCAGCGTCGCCATGAAAGTGCAAGCCTTTTTTGTATCACCGGTACGATGCAGGGTATCGATGTAATTTATGCACAACGAAGGTTCGAATGAGCTAATGGCAAGGGCTCGTTTCAAGCCTTCAAGTGCAAGGGGAAGATCCTGGATTTTCATGCCGACGTCGGCCATCCGGCGATAATAAGTATCTTCACCAATAACATCCGGTCGCAGGCGTTGGAAGACCGATAAATAGTAACGCGGGTTGCCGCTTCTAGCGGCAGCGTCGATCAGCATATGAAGGTCTGGCCCAGCCCGCGAGAAGTCGGTTTCGAGATTTAAGATTTGGAAAGCTTCTTCGAAGTGGCTGCCGCGCAAAAGCACCTCTGCTGCATTAATGAGGTCATTACGTTTGGTCACGGATGGTAGTTTGGCGGTGACTTTTTCATGGGTGACATCTGTGATGGCACCCGAGCGCGACATTTCTACTTTGGCCTGGAGGCAATTGGGGATGACGCTGTCAGGGAACTCTTGCTCAAAGGTTGATAGAAACCGATCCACTTCAGGGCTTTCAGAATTGGGACTGTATGAGGCGGCAAATTCAATGCAGCGGGCGTGCAATGCGAGCGTTGGTTTTTCTTTTGACCAGTCATAGGCGTTGATAAGAGCCAGGCTTTGTTCGGTATCGGTTTCAACGTGAAGGTCTGCGCAGAAAAGGGCATGTTCTGCGCTAAGGTCGAACCCTTCCATCAATTGCAGCGCTTCGTCGAACTTTCCTTGTTCCTGAGCCAGGGTTGTTGCGAGCGCATAGGCGAGGCCGCAGTCGTTTGGATTTGCTTCGCGGGCTTCTCTGAGCACTGTGATCGCTTCCTCGACCTTATGCGTCGCCAGCAGCAGCATGGCGTGGTTGTTCGCAAAACCCAAATGAATAGCTTGGGTGTGGCCGTCTTTGACTTGCTGCCAGACAGCTCGGTAGACGTCGGTCGCTTCTTCCAAAACTTCGCCATCGATAGCTGGACATATAGCCTTTGAAGTTTTGCTAGCGGTGAAATATTGTGAAAGGACGTGATCTGCCCACACCCGGCGTGCTTCAAGGTGCTCGCTAGCGCGCAACCCCTGTACTTTAGTTTCAAAGGATGGGTCGCCAAGTTCTCGCAAGCGATCGGTTTCGCCTGCGATGATCTGGCCTTTGTCCTCCAGACCTGCGGGGATGAGTGCTAGGTTTTTGGTTAGAGTTGGAGCGTCAGGGCTCGAGAAGATCAGATAGAAAGCGCTAAGCAAACGAGGGTTATCAAGTGAGCAGGCTTCGAGTGCGCGTGTCTGGCAATCTTCCATGTCGCCGCGTAAGAAGGCAGCCAATACATAGTTTGCATGGGCTTGCCCGTCGCCATCCGGGGCAAAGGAGAAAGCGGTTTCAAAAAAGCGGATCGCCTGGTCGCGCTGCCCCAAATTATGATAACAGGCCCCGATGTTGGACAGTAGGCGGAAGCGCACCCGGTCACTTGTTGTGTCATCGATCGATTTGAGCTTGGTCTCAAAGAACTCTAGTGCCAGTCCATACTGACCCGCCCTCAGCTTCTTGTTGTAGACGTCAATGTCCCTGTGATGGTTTTCATCAATTTTTTCGCCAGCAGCCAGATTGGCCTCGTCCTGTGCATTCTGTAGAAAATTCTGTATAGAGTTGGCTACGTCATCTAAATCACGTACTTGCCCCGGTCCTGACTGTGTTTCTTGTTGAACCACAGCTTTTAGATCTGGAAACCAGAGTTGAAGCATACCTTCGCTTTTAAAACGCTCGATTTCTTGGCAAATAGTACCCCACCCCCACACATTAATGGTGAACGGTGTGTTAGTGGTCGACAACTCTGCCTGCAGTTGTGCAGCTTCTGCTTGGATTTTGACATCATCTTTGGCGGTGGTAACTAGGATGTATTCCGAGAGCGCCGGCGTAAATTTGCGAGCTTCTTTGACTTCATTACGCAGGATAGTTTTGGTTATGCGTTTGTCCCAGGTTTTTTGTTTGCACTGTATGCCAACGAAATGGCCAGGATTATCGTCGCGGCTCGCATAAAGATCGACCCCCAACTGTTTTTGCCCTTGTCGCCCGTAGGTTTGGATTGAGCGGGCCTTGAGCACCAGCATCAATAGTTGTTTCATATTTGATTCGAATGTCTGCCATTCATCAGGCGGTGGGATCGTATAGGACATAAAACTGTAAACGGGACCTTCTTGATAAACCAGCATGGGCTACTGCTTTATGATCTTATACAATTTGTTTTTCTAAAACCAGCAACTACGGATTAAACATTTCATCGTTAGATAATCGACGTAAAATACTTTGCGCAGAAGCACGACAAACGTCATATCAACGCACATGAAAATAGTCATTTGTATACTGTTAGAACTCAAGCCACGGTTCAATTTTCTCGGGCAATATAGCTTGTGCTGGTAAAGCTGAATGTTTCTATTTAAACCCAACAAGGTTAGCTATGGCGATTTGAAACCTGCCGTTTGATGGCTTTGTCACACTATTAACGTTGATCTTAGCATTTCGGTTAAACAACAATTCATATTCATTCGGGCTCCCCTTGGGCGCAAATAGGGCTTTATAGTCTTCCTCAAGGGTCAGTATGATCACTACAGGTACACTTGTCATATTGTATGATGCGTCCATACTTGTTTTGCGTACCGAGTGTTCGGCTGCGACTACAAGGCTGAAAGTCGTAGAAAGGAAGTATGGTAGATAGCCCTGCCGTTGTAGCTCGTCGAATTGCTCTTTACCTAAACCATAGAATAGTTTCTGGCCTGCCATAACAGTCGTTTGAGATGATTGAATTTCACTTGCAAGGCCAAGAATATGTTCTCGAAAAGATGTACGGACAGGCTGATTTTGCTCGAATCGTCGAACGTTGTCATTGAAAATTTGGTTCTTTTTTCTATAGAAGCGGAAGGAAGGAATTGTATTTAGGCGAGAATAGTTTTTTTTCAATTTTGCGTAGTTCGAGCAGTTATGGAATTTTGTCGTAATTACGTTCTGTAGAGCGGAAGCAAAGTCATAATCTGAAGACAAATACTCTGCCGCATCCAATGCGGAGGAAAACTCGACTGGTTTCGGTTTTGGGATGCCGAGATGAGTATCTAATGGGTGTTGGTAAGGCTCATAACGATAGCTGTCGACATTTACAATCATTGTTGGATGCCTTCCTCACTGTTATCAAGTGTCAGCGAGATGCCAAGAGCAATTCTGTGATGTGCATTGCACTTCTTACAATGCCAGTTTGTGCCTTCGGTTTGTAACTCTTTTAGCCAAAGCGGGAATGAAGCATCGCATGATGCATTTCGACAGCGGAGGCTTGTTTGACGAGGCTCCCAATGAATCTTTCCGTTTGCGGTAGTAGACAGTTCATATTCAGCTGGGCAATCATCAATGAAGCATTCAACAATAGTATTTTCTTGGCCTTTGAAGAAACGCCGACGTATTGGATGGCCGCATTCCATACAGTCGATTTTCGCTGTTGTTCTGAAATCAACATTCCATACTGTTGACGCGAGCGTGTCTTCGATTGCTTTAGCAATAGCCAAACACCTTGCTCGCAACTTGGACATGTTGTGCGACTTGCTTTGTTCCACGGACAGCAGTGTTTCCATATGAAGGTACGAGCCAAGTGCATCATAGTGCCGTTTGATGAGAGCCAAATTTAAGGTGTTTTCTTTACCAAGAAATCTGAAATCTTCAGGTTCCTCGTCGGCTAAAGGCGAAGGGCGGTACCGAACGCTGGACGACTGATCTGCATGTGGGTCGATGTCAACGAGCCGTCGCATCAGTTTCCGAACTTGCCAGGTCTTAAAATCTTCAGGCGATAGGTCCTCATTGAAAAGGTTGGCGCGCTCATAGGTAAGGGCTTCCATCGCCAATCGAAGAAAAAGGGCCGCAGAACGGAGGTCATTATCATTGCTCGATGATAGATGTTGTTTTGCATAGGCAGAATATTCTGCCGCCTTGCGTCGAAAGTTGCTTTTCACAATGTTTGTCTCTTCTTGACCAAATTCTAGTTGGTATGACCTGGCGGTCCCTTACAAAATATGCAAGCTACATTGATGTTCGATCTCCTATCAATTTTTCTTTTGACTGGATTGGTGACCTAATCGTTAGAGGTTGCAGGTGTCCGCTTTTGGCCGAAAGCGAACAATTCTCCACGTTACAGTTTCATCAGTCGTCACATCAAACTTGGCAAATTAAATGTGGTGAATTTCACCAATTTAAAGCTGTCCTCATTTACTGTGAGTATCGACATATATCATATGTGAAAGATGACAAAATCTTGCGGCGATTGATCAAGTGAACACTATCAATATTAGTAGTGCCATAGTTAGTCGAAAATTGCTCTCTCCTCCAAATATTAATGCTGTCCTACTAACTTGACCTTTTGTTGACGTCGTTCTTTTAACCCATGATGGCTTAAGTGATACATCGCGGGAGATTCTACATGAGAATAGGTATTGATGTGGGGGGAACAAATACCGATGCTGTCCTGATGGATGGTAAAAAGGTTATTGCTGTCCAAAAATCACCTACCACACCCAATGTCAGTGATGGCATTGTAAGAGCTATATCATCTGTTTTACAACAATCCGACGTCGCTGCTGGCGATATCCAATGTGTCATGATTGGTACGACACAGTTTACCAATGCCTTTGTCGAGAGACGGAATTTGGTTGAAGTCGGTATCATTCGTATTAGCCTGCCAGCATCGCGTGGCATCCCACCACTCACTGACTGGCCTGAAGATATTCGTGCAGTGGTCGGTGGCCATTTTGAGATGGTGCGCGGTGGTTATCAATATGATGGCCGCCTGAACAGTGAACTTGATGAAGCCGGATTAATTGCTGCCGTGAGGCGTATCAAAGAGCGCGGCATTAAGGCAATTGCCGTATCTGGTCTGTTTTCGCCTGTTAATACGGAAATGGAATCCCGTGCGGAATATATCATTCTGCAAGAAATACCTGATGCAAAGTTGACGCTGTCGTCGCGGATCGGCCGTATCGGTCTGATTGAGCGCGAAAATGCCGCGATCATGAATGCCAGTCTTGCACATCTATCGGCGAAAGTTGTGTCATCGTTCCGGACTGCACTCAAGAATCTGGGTATACAGGCACCATTTTTCATCAGCCAGAATGACGGCACGTTGATGCAGGCCGACTTTGTCGAAAAATACCCAGTGCTGACCTTTGCGTCAGGACCAACTAATAGCATGCGTGGTGCAGCCTATCTATCCGGCTTCAAGGACGCATTGGTGGCGGACATCGGCGGTACAACGACCGATGTCGGCATGTTGGTCAATGGTTTTCCAAGGGAATCGTCAGTCACCGTTGATATCGGTGGCGTCAAAACCAACTTCCGGATGCCAGACGTGTTCGCCATTGGCCTCGGTGGCGGCTCTATCGTTAATAACAGTGAGAGTTTGAAAATTGGCCCACAGTCGGTTGGATATCGTCTCCTCGAAGAGGCAAAGGTGTTCGGAGGCGACATGTTGACGGCGAGCGATATCGCTGTGGCAGCTGGCTTTGCCGAGTTTGGCGACAGTGCGGCTGTGAGTTCACTTGACGATGATCTGGTCGAAAATGCAGTGGTTGAAATCCATGCGATCGTCGCTGATGGCATCGACAGAATGAAAACCAGCGCTGATCCGCTGCCGCTTATCCTTGTTGGCGGTGGCTCCATTCTTATCAAGCGTGACATTGCTGGCACGTCCGAAGTAATCGTGCCAGAGAATGCCGGTGTGGCGAACGCGATTGGCGCATCAATCGCTCAGGTCGGCGGTGAGATAGATCGTGTCTATTCTTATGATGATATTGGCAGAGATGCTGCTATCGAACAGGCGACCAATGATGCAAAAGAGGCTGCGGTTAAGGCCGGTGCCATCGTAGACACTATTCAAGTTGTCGATGTTGAGGAGGTCCCAGTTGCTTACATTCCTGGCGGTTCTGTGAAGTTGCGAGTGAAGGTTGCTGGAGAGCTTGATCTCAATGGTTTGACGAGGAGCGTATGATGAAAATTAAGTTAGATGATTTAGAAGATTTTGCGCGTGGTGCAGCGTTCCTTGGTACCGGCGGTGGCGGTGACCCCTATATCGGTAAATTGCTCGCGCGGCACGCGATCACCGAGTTTGGCGACCCGATAATTCTTGATCCGGAAGACTTGGCAGATGACGCGCTGGTATTCTGTATCGCCATGCTCGGGGCGCCAACGGTGTTGGTTGAAAAAGCTGCAAATGGTGATGATATAGATTTAGCGATCAAAAAGCTTGCTGACCGGTTAGGTCGTATGCCAGATGCATTGATTCCGATTGAGATCGGAGGTATCAACTCGACAATCCCACTAGTGGCAGCTGCGCGGACTGGCATTCCGCTCGTGAATGCGGACGGAATGGGCCGCGCCTTCCCAGAAATCCAGATGGTGACTTTCAATGTGTATGGCCATGGGCCGACCCCATTGTCGGTTGTTGATGAACACCTGAACTCAGTTGTTGTTGATGCGACGGACGCGAAAACGGCAGAGGACCTAGTCCGATCGGTGGCAATCCAGATGGGATTGAGTGTTATGACTGCCAATTACCCGATTACCGGTAAAGTGGTGAAGGATTACGGCGTCAAATATACGCTGACACTTGCGCTTGAGATCGGTCGGGCAATTGCAAAAGGCCGCCGGGACGGCAAGCCGGTGGAAGCTTTGATAAGTTACCTCAAGAGCACAGAATATTATCAGGATTGCGGCGTGTTGTTCGATGGCAAGGTTGTTGACCTCAAACGAACTACTGAAGGCGGTTTCTCCGTTGGTCATTGTCATGTGGAGCCCTTGACAGGTAAGGGAGCTCGGATGGAGATTACGTTCCAGAATGAGCATCTCATCGCTCATGTGGACGGTAAGGCAGTCGCAATGGTGCCTGATTTGATCTGTGTTATCGATCGCGAGACGGCAGAACCAATCCCGGTCGAAGCGCTGCGGTATGGCCAGCGGATCAAAGTGGTTGGTGCGAGCGTGCCACCGATTATGCGGACGCCAGAAGCGATCGCAACATTTGGGCCGCGGGCTTTTGGGCTTGAGCAGGATTATGTTCCAATCCGAGAGCTACTGAAATCATGAATTGTGGTGACGGCAGTTTCGCTGCCTTTATTGAAGAGTATCTATCTGATAGATCTATAGAATGATAAATGAAGGCAATCCAAAGAATATGAATTCTACACCTTGGCTGATTAAAGCCAAGGTAACAGCTCCCAAATATCACGTGGCTTTGGAGACACGTGATATTGCCATGGAAAAACTTTCAGCTCCTAGCCAATTTGCTGTGTCGATTTTGGAGGCGCCGGGTGGCTTCGGAAAAAGTACTCTGCTTGCATTGTGGCGTACCCATTTGTCTGAATGTGGGTACGAAGTTGCTTGGTTGACCCTCGAGGAAGAAGAAACGGCGAGCACGTTATCGGCCTATCTCGCTTTTGCCTTCGATACCGTCGGCGTGGGTGGAGACGCCCTATCAACTAGCCAATTATCGACGCCGGACCTCGATCCAGCTCATCAGGCTAATATTCTATCGACCCAGATTCAGGCAAGCGGCAAAAAGCTTGTGTTGATTTTGGATGATGTCGAAAACCTGATTGATGAACAGGCACAGCGGCTCCTGAATAATTTTATCCGCCATGCGCCGGAAAACCTGCATATCGCACTGGCTTACCGGCAAAACCCCGGTCTTGCCTTGAGCAAATTGGTGCTGGACGGCATGGCAGTCATGCTGTCGGTTGATGACTTGCGTTTCTCTTTTGACGAGGCGGCGAGTTTTTTTGATGGACTCCTCTCCAAACGTGAAACAAAAGCTATGTATGAAAAAACCGAGGGCTGGCCTGTTGCTCTCAGGTTGATGAAAAATGCGATTGGCGGAACAGGGGCTGCGATTGATAAATTACAGTTTTTCACTAGCGAGCATGGGTTGGCTGCAGATTATCTTGAAGATCAGTTCTATAGTCGCCTGTCAAAGTCCGAGAAGACCTTTCTTTTGGATGCTTCCGTTCTTGAATGGATCGAACCGCCGCTCCTCGACAATTTAAGACAGAAGAATGACGCTGAAGCGGTGCTTGGTGGCCTTGCGCATCTTGAAGGGATTATTGTTCCACTTGATAACCGTGAGAAAACTTATCGACTCCACGGCTTGTTCCGCCAGTATCTGAAGGAAACATTACAGCGAGAGAATAGTGATCGTTATACATTGCTACACCAGCGAGCAGCCAATGCCCTTTCGGAACGCGGTCGGTTGTTGACGGCACTGCGGCACGCGAGCTACGCCAATGATACGGATCTAATTGGGCATCTGCTAGAAAAAGCTGGCGGCATAAGGCTATGGCTCAGGGAAGGCATGACACGGGTCATTCCGGCAAACGATATGTTGAACGATGAGATTATCGAAAAGTTTCCTCGCCTCGGTTTTCTTCGTTGTATCGTACTTATTAAACAGGGACATCTAAAGGGCGCGCAAGACCTGTTTAATCGCCTAGCCGAGACGACAGAAGGTTTCCAAAAAGACCGGGCGAAAGGTGACGACCGAGAGCTCTATAAGGATCATATTTTTGTCCGTTCAATGCTTGCTGCCTATGGCTGTGTTCCGCTCAGTAAGGAACTTATTTCCGATTTATTGCCAGGTGATATGGATACGTCTAACGAGGAAGCGACAACCCTTGGTCATCATAAAACACTTTTGTGCCTCGCCAGCCATCAACGCGCCGAGTTTGCCAATGCTTGGCGGTTTGGTAAGGAAGCCGCTGAGCATTTTAGAGCAGCGGGATCGCGTTACGGTGAACTTTTTATCGATTTTCACTTTGGCTCGATCGCCATGGTGCGCGGCGAAGTGGAAGATGCCGACAATTATTATGTTCAGTCACAGAAGGCAATTCGACAGTTTTTCCCTCGGGACAACGGTCTGCGTTTGATCAACGAAATCCTGACCGCCGAACTCGATTTGGAGCGCAACCGCATCAACCGAATACGTAGCAAGCTCTCGAATATTATCGATCGGCTCCATGGCAGCGAAGCCTGGTTTGATATATACGCTGCAGCGTACAGCGTCGTAACAGAAGCAACGCTCTATGAAGAAAGCCTTGATAATGCACTCGATTTCCTTCATGCCGCCCTCGAACATACTGAAGAGCAGGGATTGGCAAAGCTAAACAATTACTTGATGGCGCTTAAGGTCATGGCGTTGATCAACGCGGGTCGACATGATCAGGCCCGCCTGTCCTACGATCGATCGGGGCTTCCTGATAATGTTGAGACGATTTTCAATCAGCAAATACATACCTGGCGCGAAATGGAAGTATTTGCCTGCGCGCTGATCAACATCAAGACGATTGAAGAAGCCTATGAAGAGGGTAAAGCGGTTGCAGACGCGCTTTACCGCTTTACAACCAAGCGCAACCTAATGCGGCCGCTCATCCGTTGCTTAATCTTGTCAGCACTCTTACATGAGCGGAGCGACGACAAGGACAAAGCAACAACATCTATCGCGGAAGCACTTAAATATGCCCGGCATACAGACTATATTCGCCCCTTTGTGCGGCGTATTGGTGACTTGAAGGGCCTACTCAAACAGTATCAGAAGGCAACAGTCCGGAAAGCCGACAAGCACCAAATTGAGCGTTTGTTTTCTTTCTCAGTCGAAGCATCTGAGACGAACGGGAATGTCGCTGTTTTTAGTCCGCGCGAGATTGATATTCTACAAGGACTTCATACGGGTCTGCAGGACAAAATGATTGCGCGGCGCCTTGGTGTTACGCCACATGCGGTCCGGTATCATTTGAAAAACATTTATGCGAAGACGAATGCCAACAATCGTATGCAGGCAGTCAACAAGGCGCGGACGATGGGGTTTGAACCGCGATCCTGACGACTGGTTCCAAAGCTATCAAAATAGGTAGGCGTAAAAACACATTGTTTGCCTGTCACTCCCCAAATTAACGCTGCCCTACCGGTCAAGCTGATTGTCTTTGTGCACTGTTGATGGAACGATAGTCTCAATCCAATGGACGCTAAAAGGAGTTTTTATGTCGAAGATCATTCATATCATCACGCCGATCATTACTGAGGGTATTCGCTCGCTCGAAGATGTTGCGCCTTTTGCAAGTGAAAATCTCGAGTTCCGCCATTCTCTCCTTGATAGAGGGCCGTCTTCGATTGAATGCGAATATGATGAAGCAATCGCTGTACCTGACACCATTGCTAAATGTATCGAGGCGGAGCAAGCGGGCGCCGACGCGATCGTAATCGATTGTATGGGGGACCCTGGCATGAAACCATGCCGTGAAGTGGTTTCAATCCCTGTGCTCGGGCCCGGTGAGACAAGTATGCATATGGCCGCAATGCTAGGGCAAAAGTTCTCATTCGTAACCGTAGTCGACGGCGTTATTCCCATGATCAACAATCTGGCGAAAATCTATGGCCTCGCAGAGAAAATGGTGTCGTCCCGTGTGATCGATATGCCTGTTTTGAATATTGAACAGGACATCGAAAAAACTCAGGAGAAGCTCGCAGAAGCATCGCTTGAGGCAATCAGAGATGATGGTGCTGATGTCATTGTCCTTGGCTGTACAGGCTTTCTCGGCTGCGCAGAAAAGATCATTGAGCGGTTGAAGTTCGAAGGCTACGACGTACCGGTTATCGATCCAATTCCTCTTACCGTCATGACCGCGTCTGCGCTTATTGATGTTGGGTTGACGCATAGCAAGAAAACCTACGCACCGCCGCGAGACAAGGTTGTCGTGGGGTACTGATTGACGCTTAGGCTGAAGGCAGTAGAGAGGCTTCCGTCAATGATAAAACTCTATGGCGTAAGGGGCTCAATGTCGTGTGAACGCGCACGGCATTGCTGCACTTTTCAGCATGGGAATCAGGATCTTTGTGGTCCAGCTTCTGGCGTCTATCCCAGCGCATGCCGTACGTCACATAGACATCGTTGAGATATTGTGTTTTGGGTTTAGGAGCGCCGGCTTTCTTCCTGTTAGTGTTTGCCACGTGGACCATCAACGCAAGTAATCTATATTCTGAGGCCCTTGGTTTAAAGGAGCTGGTTGCCAAAGGTCGACAAATGGAAATTGACGCTGTTGGGAGCTACTGTTGGGGCTGCGCTTGCTCTCTGGGGTTGCCGATAATCTATCAGTGTTTTTGTTGGCTCTGGGAGTAGCAATACCTCCGATCGCAGGCATTTATATTGTTGATAATTTCTTCGCTGGTGCATCGGCCAGATTCAAATGCGCCCCCAGGCATAAATCTATCGAATGGATCGCTTTCATTGCCTGAATTGTCGGCAATCTGTTCGGCGTCCTTGCGAGCTCGTAGAATATAGGGGTTTTGCCGTCATTGGGCGACCTCATCGTGTCAATGATATGCTATCTTTTACTACAGCGGCTAGCAGAGTGGTTGCTTTGAATATGTGCCAAAAACTACTAATATTAATAGGGAATGTTTTGCGCCTGCGCCAAACTAGACCTACCTTTTTTATCAGCGACCTATCAGTTTCCTCACTTGCTTCTAAAAGGCTGGAAGCGCTCAACTGAGGCAACGTTAATTGGAACTACCCAATTGCGGGGAGGAAATTTGGAGGAATGTTATGTCTAAGGTTTCAATAAAGAGAATACTGGCATATTCGACCTGCATTGGGTCGCTATTTGCTACATCAAACACTACTTGGGCACAGAACGGTCAGGATGGTGATTTTGCGCTTGAAGAAATTATTGTAACTGCTCAAAAGCGTGAGCAGAGTTTGAACGATGTTGGCATTGCCGTCACGGCCTTTACGGGAGATGCCATTCAGCGGCTGGGACTGGAAGAGCCGGTTGATCTGGCAGCCTATACCCCAAATGTGAACATCAATGAAACATTTGGGCGCGGTATCATCAATGTCAGCGTACGCGGCATTGGCCTCAACGACTACGCTGTGAACAATAACCCAGCTGCAGGGATTTACATCGACGACGTGTATCTTGTCTCACCAGCGATGCTCAGCTTCCAATTGTTTGACTTGGAACGTGTGGAGGTACTTAAAGGGCCACAAGGTACCCTCTACGGTAAGAACACGACTGCGGGTGCAGTCAAATTCATCAGCCGCAAGCCAACTGACGAAACGGAAGGATACATCCGAGCGGAATATGGCCGGTTTGATAAATTGACAGTCGATGGTGCGATTGGCGGTCAAGTTGCGGAAGGATTCAACGTAAGGCTTTCTGGACAGACAACTCAGCAGTTTGAAGGCTTCCAAACCAATCGTGTAACAGGCGAAGACGTTGGTGATATACATCGAACCTCCTTGCGATTGCTGGCTGACTGGCAGGCGACAGAGAATTTCTCGGTTTTCTTGAACGTTCATGGTGGCAGAGATACATCTGACTCTATCTTGTTCAACGTAAACAATATCCTTGACCCTAGTGATGATGAATTTTTCGATGAACCATTCAATGTGTCTGGAGGCGGGCCAATTGGATCTGAAATTGAAAACTTTGGATTTTCGGTGACGGCAAATTGGGACCTCTCAGACCAATGGTCAGTTGTGTCGATTACCGGGTATGAAGATTATTCTAGATTCTATCAGGAAGATCGTGACGGCTCTACGTTAGTGCATCTGGATGGCTTCTTCGAAAATGAAATTGAACAATTCTCGCAAGAGCTGAGAGCGACTTTCACTAGTGAGGAATTCTTTCTGACATTTGGTGGTTTCTATGGAACCGACACTGTTGATACTCGCGACCAATTTGATGCTGTTGATCTTTTGCCATTATTTGGTTTGGGCGGGTCGACTGGTGTCGGAAACTTCTATAGTCAGGAAACCGATTCCTCGGCGCTATTTGTACATGCGGAGTGGCAAGCCACTGAAACCATCAAATTGACAGGTGGACTTCGGTATACGAATGATCAGAAGGACTTGAGTAACGCATTTACCTTTATCGTTACGCCAGACTTGAGTACTGGTGGTGGCGGCCTTTGCCCATTGCTTCCCGCTGGTGATCCTGGTGCTGTCAATGTTGATGATGGCGTTCAAATCGGCTGCTTTGACCCTTTTGCAGCGGATTTCTCTGTGAACGATCTCGCGTGGAAGTTTGGTATCGATTACTCTGGACTTGAAGATACATTGATCTATGCCAGTGTGGGAACGGGCTTTAAGTCAGGTGGCTTCCAAGGCCAATTGACTTTCAATCCTGCCGACCTTAATCCGTTCGTTGAAGAAAACCTTGTTGCTTATGAAGTTGGTTTCAAAACTCAGTTAGCCTCAAACAGGCTGCAATTGAACGGTGCTGCCTTCTACTATGATTACACCGACTTGCAATTTTATGGCCCTCTATTTGACTCACCATTTGGCCCATTGTTTGGGATTGATAATGCCGGTAATGCCTCAATTTTTGGTGGTGAAATCGAGTTGAACTGGTTGATAACAGAAAGCTGGGACATTCAAGCTGGTCTTGGCTTGCTTGATACTGAAATTGACAATTCGGTTCTCCCGGGTGTTGCTGCGGGTAGCGAACTGCCTAACTCTCCAAATGTAAACTTTAATCTGCAGACCAATTATCAGTGGAATATTAGCGATAGTTTGGTTGGTGATGTTTCGTTTGCAACGTCTTACAAAGGTGATGTGAGCTATGACATCGTTCGTCAACCGCAGGAAACATTGGAAGATGGTTATTGGCTGGTAAATGCTCGTATCGGTGTGTCTGATGCCGAGGGTGATTGGTCCGTCTATCTTTGGGGGAGGAATATACTTGATGAGCGATATCGGACGCAGGTTATCACTTCAAGTGTCGGATTTGCTGAGACGTTTGGTGACCCAGCCACCTACGGTGTTGGTTTTCAGCTGAATTTTTAGAGAATTCATATTTGGTCACTAAGCTATATACAATGTTCGAACCTTTGTTCGATTGACCTTTGTAAAGATAGCAAGTTGATCAAAAGGAATCTTCCCAAGGTAGAAGTAGTTTTATACTACTGAGACCTTATGTAGGCTCGCGAACTCGAGGGCCTACTTTTTGTCTATATTGGATGTTATGTTGATATAATCCGCGCAAAAGTGATGCTGTGTGAGTTGATCTGGCGCCTGACTAGTTAGCAATTAGCTCCCGATATCGAGCGGTGAGATGTATGGACTCCTTTCCTTTTACAAAGCTGACGTGGGTAATAAATCGTCCAATGTCTCGTTTTGCCACATGCTGACTAAACACATATCTTAAAACCTTAAAACCTTCCTCTGTGTATCCCAGCATCTATCGTGACCTCTTGTCTTCAGGCTCTCGAGGGATAATGGTGCAAGCTGTGTCCCTTCAATGATTGCTTTCTGTATATCCGGTGCGAGTAGGGCCATCTTGATGTGCTTGTGCACATAAGCTTCGTTTAGATTGTTAAAACGAGCAACATCCTTGATTGTTCGTGCATCACCGCTGCGCACCATCTCAACCCAACCATGTGCTTGTACGAGCATCTTGATCAGTGGTAGGTCTTTTCGCGTAAAGTCGGATGCGATCACCAGCTTGTCTTCTGAATGTTTCTTCTTCAGATTTACCTTGATACCAACCTCATGAATGGCACTGTTAGCTTCTGTTAGGCCGATAATATTTAGCAGTTGGCCTCTGTCATAACGGACAGATAATCCATCAGTTGTCACTGTAACCTTTTGAATGATGGATGAGATAAAGTTGGCGGTGTTGCCGTCTATCATTTGTGCGCTCATGTCTTTTGCCTTGGTTAAATACTTCGATAGATCAGAAGTGCTGATGCTGGAGCCGGCCTCAATCGTCCATGCTTTTATGGATTGCGGGTCCATTAATAGGCCCGCAAGCCAGTTGGACACTATGCCCTCTATTTTAGGTGCACTGATGCGGTGGATGCTGCCTGCAGTTTGTGGGCGATCCTGCAATATGGCTTGATTGACATAATAGCGGTAACGCCTGCCTTTCTTGTTAGCGTGACTGGGTGTAAAGCCGTTACCGTTCTCGTCAAACAACAGACCTGATAGTGGGCTTTGAACTTGCCGCCTTTTCTTGCGGGTTACTGTCTGCTTGTTAAGTTGGTCCTGCACTTGTTGCCATAACTTCTGATCAATGATGGCTTCATGCTGGCCTTCATGTAGCTGATCGCCGTGCCTGATATGCCCGATGTAAATCGGGTTTTTGAGGAGTTTGTACAAGCTGCCGCGGCTGATGGTGTTGCCGCCTATATGATTGCCTTTTTTTGTTAACCACCGTTTGGATCGGATGCCGCGCTGTTCCAGTTCGGCCTTCAGTGCTCTTACACACCCGAGCTCCAGATATAGATTGAAGATGCAGCGTACCTGTTCAGCTTCCCGATTGATGATCTTGAGACTGCGGCCGTTAGGTTCATACCCTAATGGTGGCACACCGCCCATCCACATTCCCTTCTTCTTGGAGGCTGCAATCTTGTCTCGAATGCGCTCCGCTGTGACCTCACGTTCATACTGGGCAAAGGACAGCAACACGTTCAGTGTTAGCCGCCCCATAGAGGAGGTAGTGTTGAACTGCTGGGTCACAGAGACGAAAGAGACGCCGTGCTTGTCGAAGACATCAACCAGCTTTGCAAAGTCGGCGAGGGAACGAGTGAGCCGGTCCACTTTATAGACCACCACTATCTGTATATGACCGGCTTCAATGTCAGCTATTAACTGCTTGAGGGCAGGACGTTCAAGGTTGCCGCCAGACTTGCCGCCGTCCTCGTAGCGTGTAGGTGAAAGCTTCCATCCTTCGAACCGCTGCGAACCGATAAAGGCTGCGCAGGCCTCATGTTGTGCGTCCAAGCTGTTGAACTCTTGCTCAAGGCCTTCTTCCGATGACTTGCGGCAATAAACGGCGCAAGTTTTGATCTCTACTTTACTGCTGCCATCCATCAGCGTGCCCTCTTGAGACCAAAGAAGGCTGGGCCAGACCAGCGGGTGCCGGTGATCAACCGCGCCACTTCACTGAGACTGCGATAGAGGGTGCCGCTGTATTCAACACCGTTCAATCGTTGTACCACCGTATAGCGTTTGCCCTTCCAGTCGCGCACATACTGTGTGCCTGGTGCATAGATGGGTGTGTCTTCCAGCCTGTAGTTAGGATTGGCATCAAAACATCTCGCCAGATGTTTGATCTGCCGCATGGTTGTGCGATCAAGTCCGCCTTGCTGTGCTGCTTGCAGGTCCCAGGCGAGGATGTTGCGGGTTAGCTTGCATGGTGGGCCGTCAAGTGTGTCATGGCCGTATATGCTGTGCCACAGTGTTTTAGCGGCTTTATTCTTGAGCTTGTCCAACTCAGACAGGTTTAGTTTATTGATATCCGGTTCCATCAGTGTCACCTCCTCATATGGTTCGGCGACACTGACGCTCCGTTTGCTTCGACAGTCCAGTCCTAATTTTGGTCAGTTGCGGATACCTCTGTGTCTTTACTTCCGTGTACCTTCCAGAGAACTTCCATAAAGGGTTTTGGTGGCTCCATAGGGTCACCGGCGTTATAGAGATCTATATACTCTTCCATCGTCATTTTTGGTGGTGCTATGAGTACGCCGTGCCCCTTATCGGCATCATCAGTTGCTATGTCATAAGTTTCAACTAGGCGCTGGTGTTCTTTGAGCGCCTTACCGCCTTTCTCAATCGCGAGATACTGTAACCGCAGCAACAGAGCTTCAAGGACAGTCACGCGGCAGCGCTCCCCGTCAATGGTGACATAATGATGTTTTGACGCAATATCCCGCACGATGGTCTTCCGGTTCTTTGAGCCTTTGGGGCGGCCTCCAGCGTTTCGTACTTCACCGGGTTTAATCTGGCCAGATTTAGGTGGATGTTTATAAGTCACTTTCGCTTCCTTGCAATATGTCGGAATTATAGATGAAAGGATCATCTGGCGGCGGTTGATTGGGGCCACCAAGGGCTTCTGGCGGGAGGACTTCGCCGGTCTTCTCATAGTGATCGCGGAGCAACCGATAGTCCTCCAGGATGGGGTGTGACCGCAGGCGTGCAACACCAGTTTTGATCTCTGGTTGTAAGGCTTGTAGCAGGCCGTGTTTCTCGAATGTTCGAATGGCATCGACAATGTCTGCGAGCTTGCCTGAGCCGAGGGCACGGTTCACTTGTGCCTGAAGCCCGGCTTCGAAGGCTGACACTTTGCGCTTTTTGCCTTTCTCACTGACGGTAAACTCTTTGTTCAGAAGGCTGACGACATCTACCTCATCAGCTTTCTTGTCCTTGGGGCGGCCCTTGGGGTTTCCGGACTGCCCCTTTTTGAACCGATGTTGCTTAGGTGGTTTGCCGCGGCCCACGTCATAGGGTTTGCCAGTCATTGCAGAGTCTCCGATATGCATGGGAAGTCATAGTGAGTGAGCTCTTTGGTGCTGTCACCGGGGAAGTATTCAGATATCTGCCAGTTCTGGCCGACCTCAGTAGGGACGATAACGCAGTAAATGGGCCCGCTTCGGGTAGAGCTGATGGATGGAGATTCCTCAAGTTTCAGAAGTGGATGAGCAGAGAGGTTATTGAGCATATTGCGCAATTGATCCTGGTAACTAGCGGAAGCCGGGCAGCGTGAGCCGCCCGGTATCTGAAGCATGATTTTACGCGACATTGGAAAGCCTCCAACTGCACTCGCTGATCGCGGCATGATCGTCAAAACTCATGCCAGTGGCGGTATTGACTGCTGATTTGCCGGTCATGGCCTGCCAGCGGCGGATGGTGACGTCGCAGTAAACAGGATCAATCTCGATAAGCCGGGCACAACGACCAGTCTGCTCAGCCGCGAGCAACGTACTGCCTGAGCCACCAAAGGGATCAAGAACGATATGACCTTGATGCGAGCAATCTTTTAAGGCATCGGCGATCAAGGCTGTTGGCTTAACGGTTGGGTGAAGAGCCAGATCATCCCGGTGTTCTGAGTTGATACTGTTTACACCGGCATAGTCCCACACATTGGTACGGTTGCGTCCATGCTTGCCAAGCTGGACATTGTTGATGTGTCCCGCTTTGCCGTTCTTGTAGGCGAAGATAAGCTCATGTTTTGACCTATATAAGCTACCCATTCCCGAGTTTGTCTTATTCCAGACAATCATATTGAGCAGTTGACTGTAGGTGGCGCCTGCAGCCCCAAGGATCTCGTTCAAGTGACGCCAATCCATACAGATGTAGTGCACACTACCATCAGTGCTATAGGCAATCATATTTTGGAATATGAGCTTTAAGAAGGTGGTGAATTCCTCTTCGCTCATCTCACCGGCTGCACAGGCGAACTCGCGGTGTTTGATGGCACCTTTGCCGCAAACAAAATTATTTACTGGGACGTTGTATGGAGGGTCGGCGAAGACAATATGAGCCTTGTCGCCTTGTAGCGGTTTCTCAAAACTGCCGCTATTACGGGCGTCGCCGCAGTAGAGGAAATGCTTGCCAAGCTGCCACATTCCGCCGGGTTCCGTGACCGCAAAATCATCGTTGCGCTCAACCAGGTCAGGTTCTGTTGGGCCTTTCTTTTTGTCACCGTCCATCAGGATTTCGAATTCGGGTTGCTCAAAACCAATAGCCTCAACTTTGACGTCGGGGATTTCGAGCATAATTTCTGAAAGCTCTACCCGAAGTACGTCGAGGTCCCACTTGCCGCCCTCAGCAAGCTTGTTATCAGCAATGCGATAAGCACGTGTCTGTGCAGGAGACAGGTGCTCTACCCGAATGATGGGGATTTTGGTGAGACCTAGCTGTTTCGCTGCCAACCAGCGTGCGTGTCCGGCTACTATCTGGCCGTCCTTGTCGACCACGATTGGGATTACAAAGCCGAAACCATCGATTGATTTGGCCAGCATATCGATCTTGTTCTTAGGCTGTTTTCTTAAGCCTTTCTTGTAAGGGTTTAGGTTTTTGGGTTCTATGTACTCAATATGGCTATTTAGCTGCGTCATAACGCTTCCTCTTTTACAATTTAAACATGACTGTCTCCTTTCCTCTCCAGATGGAGAGTTATCCATATAGACATACGTCCTCTGTGCTGGCAGGTTCACTGTGAGCAACAGGCAAAGCTGTAGCGCTGAGATAAACCGACAGGTTCTTTCTCACAAAGAGATGAAGTCTGAACTAATCAGCCTTCTTGCGTATTAAATGGAATACTCACGACCCCATGGCCGCGACCAGCTTATAGATCAGACCAGTTTCCCCATGGTCTTTGCCTGATCATCGTGACGATTGCGAATGCACTCCATGGTGAATCTTTAATCGCCCTAAGCCCTTACAATATGATTGTGATTGTTACATGTGTCAAAGCTGGAAACACAAGATATGCTAAAAAATAACTTTATTTCGGATAGTAGCCCCATACTAATCTTGGACTTCACCTTCAACGGCTCCTTGGGCATCATTTACGATACATAGAATTTTACTTCCCGTGCTCACCGAGTTAATGTGACCAGGCAGCTGTCATGTGGACAGCTGTGGGGCTTCAAAACTCCAACAAAAGCACCCAGTCCTCTATGGACCGGGTGGCGCAAAATGTCCAAGGCCGCTCGGATCCGTCTGAGTAGCCCAAAATAGCGCGCACGCATGCTTTTGTCGTGTTTTGAACACCCGGTTCGCCAGGTCGCCCCTCAATTAGCATTAGTGAGGGGCGTTTATGTCTCAGGCGTTACAAGTTTTCATCTCAATACTCATTTGTATCCAGTTCACTTCCAAGGTTGGGTTGAGCTGATGGGATACATCAAAGATAGTTTAAGCGGTTCGGAAGAAATCACTTTCAAGACCAGGTTTCATTGGCTTTATTCTCTGGCTATGTGGTTGTCGCTTATGGTGCTGGGGCCATTGTTGATTGGCGTAGTCATTTTCCTGCGTATGTTCATTCGTAAGCTTACAACGGAACTTGGTGTGACAAGCCAGCGTGTGGTGTTCAAAACGGGTTGGATTGCGCGGAAGACAGAGGAAATATCACTCACCAATATTGAAGAGATGAACCTGGAGCAGAGTATATTCGGGCGGCTGCTTGGATACGGACAACTCCGTATACGCGGTACGGGTGGTAGTTATATACTAACCCACTCGATTGATGACCCTATGGAGTTCAGGCAAGCAGTAGGGGAAGCGAGGAGTAAGGTGGGTAGATAATTTAACTCACATTACATAAGCACGAATGCACCTTTGTAAGGTTGGTCTCGACTCTTGATGAGTAGCTAGAATAATATAGCAGAATGTAACTGAAAAAAACAAGATGATGAGTAAAGGATAGTATCCTACAATAGTTGCTTGTTGAGGCGGCCTCAAAAACAACGCCTACAATACTAGAGTAAAGCAGCTTAACATTAATTTAAAGAGAAGATAAGCTTCTCAAGTGACCGAATTATCAGTACAGATTTAGCTTAAAATATAATGAAAACAATGAAGCACAAGGGGACGAGAGTGATTAGGGTTCTTTTTATGGGGAGAAAGCGAGTGGCCGCAGATTGCTTAGCGTGGCTGCTTCAAATCCCGCAGGTTAGAGTCGTTGGAGTCATAACAGATAACCATTTAGAAAATTCTGTTACCGCCAATGTCGCGCGATCTCTTGAAATTCCGCTTTATTCGTATGAATCGGCGTATGAGGCTATTAATAACCATTCGTTAAGTTATGATTTGGGTCTTTCTATGCTTTATTGGCGGTACTTAAAAGGGTCATATTTAAATCACCCTGCTCTAGGTACTATTAATTTTCACCCTGCTCCTTTGCCTCAGTATAAGGGCGTAGGGGGGTATAATTTGGCAATATTAAATGATGAATCTGAATGGTCTGTCACGTCTCATTTTGTTGATGAAAAGATTGATACCGGGCAGATTATTGGCGCTATCAGCTTTCCTGTAGATAAATGTAATGAAACTGCATTGTCTCTTGAGCAAAAGTCTCAAAAGGCATTGCGACGCTTATTTGAAGATACCTTGAAAGTTGTTCTAGAGGATCCAGATAACATCCAAACAAGGCCTAACGAAGGAGGCACTTATCTATCAAGGCAGCAATTAGAAGCTCTTAAAGAGATAGATGTAGACGCTAATGATTTAGATAGGAAAGTGCGAGCTTTTTGGTTTCCTCCTTATCATGGAGCATATGTTAAGATTGCAGGAAAAAAGTACACATTAGTTAACGATGATATTCTGGAAACTCTTGCTGACCCCACTTCTAGCTCATTGTTTACTAAAGTAGTAAATTTCGTGGATAAATAACTGTGAACACAACAATGTCCTCTTGGCCTTGCTACTCGGAAGAAGAAGCTGAGTTAGTCAAAAAAGTATTATTGTCGAATAAAGTCAATTATTGGACGGGTAATATTGGGAGAAAATTTGAGCAAGAGTTTGCGAAGTGGACGCAAACTAATTATGCGGTAGCCTTAGCAAATGGCACAGTTGCGCTGGAAGTAGCGTTGAAGGCATTGGAAATTGGCCCAGGTGATGAGGTTATTGTGCCGCCTCGCACTTTTTTTGCGACAGTAAGTGCAGTGGTGATGACGGGCGCAAAACCTGTTTTTGCGGATATAGATGCTATTTCTCAAAATATTTCTCCGAAATCTATTGAAACCCGTCTCACATCTAATACTAAAGCTGTTGTATGTGTGCATCTTGCTGGATGGCCTTGTGATATGGACGCCATTAAAGCTATCTGTCAACCGACTGGAGTGAGAATTATTGAAGATTGCGCTCAAGCGCATGGCGCAAAATACAAGAATCAACCTGTTGGTGGATTGGGTGATATAGCGGCTTGGTCATTCTGCCAGGATAAAATCATGACGACAGCTGGAGAAGGCGGAATGGTTACAACCAATGATGAAAAACTTTATAAAGCCATGTGGGAGTACAAAGACCATGGAAAATCTTATGATAAGGTCAGTGCGAAGGCACTAGACGCCGGTTTTCGTTGGCTACATGACAGTTTTGGTAGTAATTATCGAATGACCGAAATTCAGGCTGTCGTAGGTTTGTATCAACTCAAACAGGTTAACTCTTGGGTCGAAAGGCGACGCATGATTGCCGCAGCATATGCTCAGGTTATTGATAGGTATGATTTTATTGACTACGGACAGCCTCCTAATTCTAGTTATCACTCGCATTATCGGTTTTATGCTCGTTGGAAGCATCAGTTTATAACTAGGGATGATTTTGTCTCCCGCTGCGTAGAGATCGAATTGCCAGCTTTTCAGGGCTCCTGTCCTGAAGTATACCTTGAAAAAGCCTGTGAAGCACAATCTTTTGGCCCTAGCTCGCGGCTACCAGTCGCTCGTTTAATTGGAGAAGAAAGTGTGATGTTGCTTACGCACCCAAGTCTAACGGATGATGAGGTGAAAAGCCTCAGTTCACGGCTGGATAGTGTATTGGCTGAAATTGAAAGTAATTCATGAAAAATGTGCTTATTATTGGCGCTTCAACAGGAGGTCGGCTTGTTGCTGACACATTGTTGAAACAAAGCGACTGGTATCAATTGGTTGGCTTTTTGGATGCTGCAGAGAGCAAACATGGAGAGTTTATCGCCGGCGCACAAGTTCTTGGTGGGCAGGGCATGCTCGCTGAAGTCATTGCAGAGTCTGCTGTTGACGAGGTGATTGTCGCAATCTCTGATATCGACAAAAAAGCTCTGTATTTTCTAGTAGATGAGACCAATAAATTGGGTGTCGAACTTCGTATTATTCCAAATGTTATGGAGATTGCTGCCAATACCAACCTGTTTAATCAAGTTCGAGAAGTTAATGCTGCAGATTTATTGGGGCGAGCGGCTGCAAAAATAGACGAAACCATTGCTGCATCTATGATCTTCAATAAGGTGGTTATGGTGACTGGCGCTTCGGGTTCAATCGGCAGCGAAGTAATCCGTCAGATAGCTAAATTCAAACCGCTGAAAATTGTTGCAGTGGATATCAATGAGAATGAGCTATATTTTCTAGAATTGGCCGCTAGTCGGCACTTTCCACATGTTATTTTTAAGCCTTACATATGTGATATTCGGGATCAAGAAAGCTTGCGAGCCGCTTTTGATGAGAAGCCAGATATAGTGTTCCACGCGGCAGCCCACAAGCATGTACCTCTTATGGAACGAGCGCCTATAGAGGCAATTAAGAATAATGTGATTGGTACACTGAATGTTCTTCATCTTGCGAAGGATTTTAAGGTTGGTAGATTCATACTTGTCTCCACTGACAAGGCGGTTAATCCTGAGAGTGTTATGGGGGCTACCAAACGTCTCGCGGAAATGCTTACTTACACGTTTGGTGTCGAGAGTGTGACCAAATTTATGATTGTCAGGTTTGGTAATGTTCTAGGCAGTAATGGCAGTGTAATTCCCATCTTTCAAACACTGATTCGAGAAGGCCACAACCTAACTATAACCGATCCTGATGCCACTAGATACTTTATGACTATACCAGAAGCCGCTCTTTTAGTGATTGAAGCTGCTTCAAGAGGGGAAAATCGTGATATGTTTGTTTTGGAGATGGGTGCTCCAATCAAAATTATGGATATAGCCAAACGGCTTATTCTATTGTCAGGTGTCCACGATGTCAAAATTGAAATATCAGGCTTGCGACCCGGGGAAAAGCTGCATGAACAGCTGTTCTACGATGAAAGTGGTGTGATGCGTGTGGAATCCACCAAACTATTGCTAGTGCCTAGCAGTGATATGGAGGTGGTTGACCTGAAACGCATAGAGCGTGAGTTGAAACGAGGCGATTATCGTTCAGACCCTTTGGAATATTTAAAAAGCTATGTTTCCTGTTACAAGCCAAGGAAAGATTGATGAAAACAGCCTTGGTAAGCTTTCTCTATCCTAAAGCAAGGCCGTACTGGCCGGATGCATTTCAATCTATCACCCAACAAACCGATAAGGCTTTTGATATGATTGTTGTAAATGATGGCTATGGTACCGTTGATCCAACGGGTATTAAACTTATCATTGATAATGACCTATCTTTATCACCTATTCTGCTACGTCAGCATGTGTTTAATTTGTTGATGGATAGCGGCTATGATTTATTGATTTCGCTCGACCCTGATGACACGATGTCTGTTGATCGAGTAGAGAAGACAAAAAAAGCGTACAAAGGATACCCCGAGGCTGCTTTTTATTACTCTTCGCTGAATTACATGGCGGAGCCTGGCAAAGCATTTTTTGATCTACCTGTTCGCTTGGATGATGTGGGAGAGATATTCTACCGCAATTATGTAGGTTTGTCTCACATGAGTTTGAATTTGAAATTTTTGAGGCAGTATGCTGATCCGTTTAGTTTTCCGGACAAAATCATTGCATTGGACTGGTATTTGGCTGTATCCATGCTTCTAGAAGGGTTTTATGGTCGAAAGACTTTTGGAACTACCTACTATCGAATATATGGAGACAATCTAGCTGGAGAGACATCTAAGGTTTCATTCGACAAATCAGTGCACATACTTAAAGTTAAAATTGCTCATTATGAGGCTATTGAAGGTCTGATAGAAGATCAAAGATTTAAAGATGCATGTGCGTCTGAACTCACTAGATTAAAGGCGCTAATGAATGGTCCACACTCTTTGCTGAAGGACCATTTTTACGGCATGAAAGCAGATACCACTAATTACTGGTGGGCGGGGTATTAGACCCTCATTTAAAGAGGTGAAACCATGTTCGACTTCGATACAATCGCTAACAAACGAAAAACATACGTGATTGCTGAGATCGGCGCTAATCATAATGGCAATATGAAACTAGCTCGAGAATTGATTCTATCTGCTAAAAACTGTGGCGCAGATGCTGTTAAGTTTCAGTCTTGGAGTAAGACTTCTCTTTTCAGTCAGCACGAGTATGACCAAAACACAGTGTATACTGATAGCAAAAAGAAGCATTTTGGTTCATTGGAAGAGATGGTGGAGAAATATTGCCTTACAAGCGAACAGCACTATGAACTGAAGGCTTATTGTGATGAGATCGGTGTTGACTTCTGTTCATCTCCTTTCTCAAATGAAGAAGTTGATTTGCTGGAGCATGTGGGAGTACCTTTTTATAAAATAGCGTCGTGTGACATTAACAATTGGTCGCTTTTACGATATGTGGCCAGCAAGAAAAAGCCTATTATTGTATCTACAGGAATGTCCGATTTAGCCGAGGTTTCCGATGCTGTGCGCATATTGGAGGAAGCAGGAGCTCATCAGATTATTTTGTTGCATTGTATTGCTATATATCCACCGAAAAATGAGGATATTCATCTCAATAATATTCCAATGCTGGCGCAAAGTTTTAACTACCCTGTAGGATTTTCAGACCATTCGATCGGGTCAGTAGTGCCATTGGCAGCTATGGCTGTGGGGGCTGTCGTAATAGAGAAACACTTTACTCTCGATAAGGGCATGGAGGGGTGGGATCATGAGATTTCAGCTGACCCTGCGGAATTGAAAGAAATTTGTGCCGGCGCGAACATTATCCATACAGTAATGGGTGGTACAGCCCGTGTTGTTACGGACGCAGAAATTGAGAAGCGCAAAAAATTCCGACGCAGTATCGTATCCAAACGCCCACTTAAAGCTGGCCACGTTCTGACCGAAGATGATATGGATTATAAGCGACCGGGTACTCATATTTCCCCCAATTTGGCTGAGTTCTTGGTCGGCAGAACTTTGAAAAACGATTTGGGCTATGATCAGTTAGTTTGCTGGTCTGATTTGGTTTGAAGGCAAGAACAGGTGAGACCAATTGCAATCATTCCAGCTCGAGGGAAGTCTAAACGAATACCGAAAAAGAACATTACAGAATTTCGAGGTAAGCCATTGATTGCTTGGACTATAGAAGCAGCAATTGAATATGGAAATTTTGCCCATATCGTAGTGTCGACGGACTGCCCTGAAATTGCTGAGGTTGCTAAAGCGTATGGTGCGTCTGTTCCGTTTTTGCGAAGAAAGTATGCTGACGATCACAGCTCTAGCAGTGATGCTACCAATTGGACTGTAGAACGTTTGATTGAGGTTTTGTCGATTGAACCTGATTTGGTTGTTCAGTTAATGGCCAACATTCCGCTAAGGGGGGCTCAGGCTATTGCTGATTTTGTTACTGAATTTGAAGTCGATCCATCAAGAAGTATGATTAGTTGTTTCCAACCAAAATTTGGGCCAGTACATTGGGCTTTAGAGCGCGATGATGAAGGTGATGGGCATTTTCTTTTAGGGCAGTTTATTGGAGAACGATCACAAGATCTGCCTCCGGCTTTTTTCCCTTCAGGAGCTATATGGGGAGCAACATGGTCGTATCTCAAGGAACACAAGAGTTTTTATGGCCCTCGGTTTCGATTACATGAACTGAGCTGGTTAGAAGCGTTGGATATTGATACACCCGATGAGCTGGAAATTTGTAGACGGTTGGCAGGCCAGCAAGAGTGCTAAGAACAGTTATAGGTCGATATATTCTATACGGCATTTTGGGAATTGAGGCCTTATTGTTACCTTATTTCTTATCCGCGAAAGTTTATGGTGAAATTGAATATTATAAATTTACGGGTTTTTTTCTGCAGTTCGCGCTTTTTGGCGCAGGTACAGGCTACATAACCTTATTTCTAAATAAAAAGGCTGAATCAGACCAACTAATTACGCGTCACTTTATGACGGGAGCATTTGTGCATATTATGCTGCTCAGTTTGCTGCTGTTTGTGTTGGATTACCTATTTCTGGCCGTGATAGGAGCTATGACAGCATTCGCTTTGGTGATTGAGTCATTACTGAAAGTGCGGAAGCGCTATCTGTTAGCTATGTCCTACAAGCCAATCCTTTCAATAGCAGTAGTGGCTAGTTTACCTTGGATGCTGAACTCCGATTTGGAGGCAGATACTATTGTATCCGTTGCTTTTCTGATTGCAACGCTAGCCTATGCAAGTGTGGCTTACTTGAGCCTCGATCGTCCCAATCTAGCATTTTTTTTTCGTTTTTCGTCTTTGCGAAAAATTTCAATTAGTGCATACCTTGAAAATGTAAGAGCTGGCATTTTGATCAATGTTTCCACTGCTATGATTTTTCTGTTTTTTTTCATAGACCGTACTATGATTCGAAACCACTTTAACAACTCTTTGGCAGATTATTCGCTATCATTTTCAATAGCTCAACTAACAATGGTGGCCATTACAACATTTTCTTACGTTAATATTGTCGAGTATGGTTCGAACTCCGATAATCACAAAAGATTAAAGCAATCTATTAAGCTGTCTCTAGTGCGTGTTCTGTGGTTGTATGCTGTAATTGGTTTTGTCACTCTGGTATTTTCTTATTATGCCGAACGCATTTATGGCTATGAACGTGTTTTCGAAACTACTATTATTATGGTGTCGATTCTTGGTTTAGCCAATGTGCTAAACTCGATTAGTGCTGCACATCTATATCTAGGGGGCTACAAACCCTTGACGCTGCTCATGGCCGTTTTTTTCAGTATATCTGTGTTCCTAAATACTCTGATACCCTTCGAAAACGATTGGGCTTATTATATACTACTAATTAAAACGTATGGCTTGTATTTAGGGTTTTCAGTGATATCAGCGTTGCTAGTTTGGCTTAGGTTGCTTCGTACAAACGTTAGTCCATCGGAAGGAAGGCTGTAGCAGTATGAATACACTCGTTTATATCAGGCGACACAAGGGTTTTAATGCGTCTGTCCTTGCCTTTGCCAAAGATTGTTTAGGTGCTACTAGTGTAACTACCGTGTCCGAATATTTCAATGGTACCGATAGAATCGATATGAATGCCTCAGCGTGGGATTATGATGCGGACATACAAGCTTATGTGGATGAAAATTTCTACTTACCAAATTTGATTTTTCGTGACAGGGTTTTGCGCAACACACCTTTCAAGGAATGTTTGCTTCTGATCCGGCGAGCCACCGGGAATATTTTGAGTATATTGAAAGGCAGCAGTTTCGATGCTTTAGTGACCTATCCGATTGATAATTATATTATGGATATACTGATTCAGGTGGCGAAGAAAAAGGGTATTCCCTGTTACGGAGTGAGTAGTTTTTTCTATGCTGGTTATAAACGTATAACAGTTTATGGCGAACATAATCGTTACAGAGTTCCAGATGAAGCCGAGGTCGATGCAGTATTGCACGGGCTACAACATAACTTCCGATCTCATATGGCACCCAGTAGAAATAAAGCTCTTAAAGCCGCTTTCGTACGTTATGTGAAAAATAAAGGGCGGTATCCGATATTTTATCTGTTTGCCGCTAAACTTTTGGGACGTCGCGAGTATGATTTCTTAGCTACACCATATAATACAACTGTGCGTCGATTGGCTAATTTCTTTGTTGAGCGGCACTTTGTTGGGTTAGAGAAGATTAATTTTAGTAAGTCTACCATTTTTGTGCCTATGCATTATTTTCCCGAAGCGACAATTGAGTATTGGTGTGGGGATCCTACAAAAGTGGAATTTGAGGATATGCTTCGCTGCAAGATTGATGAGTTATCAAAACGCTACGACCAAATTATACTGAAAGAGCACCCCGCAACAATGTTTGATAACCCTAGTTCCTTTTATAAGGAATTGATTAGCAATCCTAAAGTGGTGCTTGTTGATCCATTTATTTCTACTAGTTTACTATTGGAGTACGTAGATGTTGTTGGTTGTTGGACGGGTACATCTGGTATTGAGGCTTTAGTAAATGGGAAGAGTGTTGAACTGTTTGTAAAGGAGCAATATTACATGCAAGCTTTGCAGCACCATCCTCATATTGTTGAGCATTCGGGAGAAGCCATTAAAGTAAACGATGCCAAACTCTTCATAGCAGAAATTTTGCGAGGGAGCATAGTCGTTGAATAAATATAGCAGGCAGCGAATGTACCATCTGCCATCTCTGCTACTAGTCTTATCATGGTCAGCGGTTCTTGCGGTAAGAAACTTTCCGCTATTAGAATTTTTGGATATTAGCTTTGAAGGCGCAAGTTATTTATTCCTTTTCTTTCTAACATGTTTAATTGGGTCTTTTTTGGGATCAACTCTTGAAGCAAAATCAGTCAGATTTGTATATCCGAGGTATGCCTCACGTAGCGTTGAGTCTAAAGCTAATTGGCTGATAGTATTTACGCTCATATCCTGTATTTTACTTCTGTATAAGTACATAATCCTTGGAGGTGGTTTGGGATTGTCAATCTCAGATATAGTTGATTTGAGACTGGAGAGAGGGCGCAATATATATGAAGAGAAAGGCCAATTATTATCTGGTGTCATCGGGATGGTCACTTCTGGTTTTTTTGTAATTTGTTACCTTTATAAAGAGTATTTTTTTAGCCAGCTTAGTAAGAGAAAAAGAAACCATCTGAATTTGGCTGTTATATCAGGTATGCTCACATCTTTTTTATCTGGCGGTCGATTTGCATCAGCTATTGCTCTGACAATAATTATTTTGATAAAATATATAAACTCAAGATATGGTTTGCTTACGAGAGCTAATGACAGTAACATCGCTAGTGCTAAAAAAACAAAAAATAAATACTATGTTGTTTTTTCTAGAGTGTTAGTTTTATTGTCAGTCGTATATGTGTTTTCCGCTATATTCATATATAAGGCCATTGGCACGTCGGGGAATATAGGACTTTTGCTCTTTGTATTGACGGAGAATCTGCAAGGAGCTTTCGCACCTGTTTCTCATATCGAGTTTTTGGCGGAAAATGAGATTTTTACTCCAATTTATTTTGTACTAGCTCTCATGCAGTATTATATTGGCCATGGTTTGTATCAATTCGATAATTTGATTAATAGTCAGTACCCTTTAAACGCTCCTTACCTTTTCCAATATCAATTTTATTTGCAATTTTTAGCATTAAATAAGTTGGGCTTATCCTTTATGCCTATACAAGAAATATTAGATGAGCTGCCTATTTCAGGAGTGTATTTGGGGCTGTCTGGGGCATTTTTTCTCGACTTTGGGCCAGTAGGTGCATTTATTGTGGCATTCGTAACTTTTACTTTGGGCTCAAAGTATTGGGTAAGGTATGTACAGAGAAATCACTTTTTTGATTTGTATATAAGCATACTATTTTTGACTCTTATTATTTTTTCTCCAATAGTTGGCTTAATTGGTACTGGAGTTTTTCCTTCACTTTTATCCTTGTTGCCACTTGTTCCACTTTTTACGCCGCGACGTATTAAGCAAACTATGTCGCGAGATTAAAATGAGTACTCATCCTATCTCAAAGACTAAAAATACATGTATTCATGGAGCACGTGGTTTAGCTGCAATGTTGGTGCTTGTCAGCCATATTGGTGTAGGTGGTATCACTGAAGCTTTTTTTTACCAGCTTTCACCTTCGTTAGAAATACTTAAGTTTATATTAATTGCGGGGCAATATGGCGTAGAAATTTTTTTTATGATCAGTGGTTATTTAATTACTAAAAGTATAAACCGCCGCGGTACAATTAAGTCGTTCCTTATAGATCGGTGTATCCGATTGTATCCAGTTTTCATTCCGGCGTTGATGTCCATATTTGTGTTGGGGCCTTTTATTGGGTATCGCTATTTTGCTGGATTTTCTTGGTTTGACTGGATAGCTAACCTGATTTCTAATTTATTGTTCTTGCCTGGGGTTGTTCCGATAGAGGCTGCTCTAGTTGTTGCATGGTCTTTAAGTTATGAGGCTGTATTTTATCTTTCTGTTTGTATATATCGTTATTTGTCAAATAGTACTGTAAAAGTAGTTATCTTTTCCTCAGCAATGGTGTTGCCATTGATAGTCATATACCCGCGCATGGTTTTTTTTGTTGTCGGTGCGGGGATATATTTTCTATTGAGACGTGGATCTGAATTACCGTTTCGTTTGCCTTGTGGCTTCAATGTTAATCTTCTTATATTTTTCGCCTTACTATTCCTAATGCAGTACTCTCGTGACGTGGGTATGGAGATTGTTCCATTAGCAATGTTCATCGGATATTTGATGTCCGTTTTCTTTGGCTATTTGGTATTTAGCGAAATTGTTATGCAATCCTATTTTCCTAGATTGCTTCTATCGTCAAGGACGATGCAGTTCTTGGGCACAATAAGTTATAGTCTATATATTTGGCATACCATAATAATGTTTGGAACCAAGAGAGTTTTTGAGAGTACAGTTCATCAACTCGGAAGTTACATGTCATTTGCGTTGTTTGTAATTATTAGCGTCATGTTTTCCATTATTGTATCCTACATAAGTTACAGGGTACTTGAATTAAAGGTAGCAAAATTATTACAAAGCCTTGAAGCTAGGCCTGGTTATTAAAACGATAGACCGGCCAGTAGGAGCCGTTTATGAATAATAAATTATTACTGGATTTATATGGCTGATTATACAAAATACCCTCTGAAATTTCGTGTGCTTAAAGTTCTTAAATACCTTCGTCTCTTTGGGTTAATGAGAACCTTAAATAAGGTACGCGCAGCTTACCATATGCAAAAAAAATACTCGACCTTGCCCAATGTAAAAAGTGGGAACACTCGAGCACATGTTGGCATTGCTGGTAGTGGGAATTTTGCTTTCAGTACAATTGCTTACTACATTCAGAAAAACTATGGTCGGGTGATTCAAGGGGCAATGGATGTAGATAAAAATAGAGCTGCGTCATTGTGTGAAAACTACAGTGCCAATTATTTTACCGATAATATCAATGAGTTAATTGATGATGAGAACATTGATCTCATATATATTGCATCAAATCATGCCACCCATGCGGAATATGCGATTCAAGCGCTTAATGCGGGAAAAAGTGTCCATATAGAGAAACCTCCAGTGGTAAATGATGATCAATTGGGGCGCCTTTGTTTCGCAATGCAAAATTCCAAAGGCAATGTGGGGCTTGGTTACAATCGCCCTCAAAGCCCCCTTGGTATGAAAGTGAAAGCTGCTGTCGATCGCGAGATCGGGCCTATGATGATTAACTGGTTTATCGCGGCGCATGCTCTAGAAGATGACCATTGGTATTTCAGCCCCACTGAAGGTGGCCGTGTACTGGGAAATCTCTGCCATTGGATTGATTACACTCTGAACTTGATACCAGAAAAATCAAGATTTCCAATAAAAATTACACCAGCAAGTTCAAGAAAATTTCAAAGCGATTTCGTTGTTTCATACGAGTTTGCCGATGGTTCCCTAGCCGTAATTACGATGTCATCCAAAGGACATACATTTGAGGGGGTTGCGGAAAAACTTAATCTACACAGAGGAAATGTACTTCTGTCCATGTCTGACTTTGAGACATTAACGATAAAAATTGATCATCATTCTCGACGGTATTCCAATTTTTATAGAGACCATGGGCATGAGGGGGCTATCACACGATCTTATGAAATGCGAGCGCAGAGCCTAGATAGTAAAGCGCGCGAATCTAATGTTCGGAATGTTTGGGAATCAGCAAACCTTATGCTGCGGACAAAAGATGCTATTGAAAGAGGGGAAACAGTAACGGCATATGGTTATAAAATAGAAACTTGAATAAAGAGATATTAGAGATTTTCTCAACTTGCATTCTTTACTTTAAGCAGTGTCAATATGCTAGCTGATGTGGATATTGGTAATAAATTCAATATATTATCAGTTCGAGAAATAGGTTAACCGATGTTAATTAGTTTGGGTATCAATCATTGAAACAAGTTCTGCAAAACCTTGCTTCCGGTCGAACTGAGATAGCTGAAGTACCGATTCCTCAATGCAAAGGGGGACACTTGCTTGTTCAGTCTATCACATCCTTAATATCTGCTGGAACAGAGCGGATGTTGGTGGACTTTGGTCGTTCTGGATATCTGGAAAAAGCGCGGCAACAGCCTGAAAAAGTGAAGATGGTGTTGAATAAGGTAAAAACCGATGGTTTGGTGCCAACAATTAATGCAGTACGCTCAAAACTAGACCAGCCAATTCCTATGGGTTACTCGAACGTTGGCAGAGTTGTTGAAGTCGGCAGCGGTGTTTCAGGCTTTAAAGTCGGGAACTTGGTGCTTTCCAACGGCAGTCATGCCGAATATGTGAGCGTACCTCAAAACCTGTGTGCAAAAGTGCCTGAAGGTATCTCAACCTCCGATGCAGTGTTTGGTGTTGTTGGTGCCATCGCTCTTCAGGGCATTCGTATTGCCGCGCCGACTATGGGGGAAAACTTTGTTGTAACAGGCCTCGGCCTGATTGGTCTGATGACAGTGCAACTGCTCCGAGCGCAAGGGTGCCGAGTTTTAGGTGTTGATTTTGATGAGAATAAACTCGCGCTAGCGCAACAATATGGCGCAGATGTAGTGGACTTGTCAGCAGGCGAAGATCCTATCTCTGCAGCTGAGTGCTTTTCCCGCGGCCGCGGTGTTGATGGCGTGATTTTGACGGCTTCCACCAAAAGCAGTGACCCTGTTCACCAGGGTGCGACCATGTGCCGCCAACGGGGTCGCATTGTACTTGTTGGCGTGACTGGTCTTGAGCTGAATCGTGCAGATTTTTATGAGAAAGAGCTCAGTTTTCAGGTGTCATGCTCTTATGGCCCCGGTCGGTATGACCATGCTTACGAGGAAGGCGGTGCGGATTATCCGTTCGGCTTTGTTCGTTGGACTGAGCAGCGCAACTTTGAGGCGGTGCTGGATGTAATGGCCGCCGGCGGTTTATCGCTTGATGCGTTGAAAACCAAAAAGTTTGAAATTGAGGCTGCACCGAAAGCCTATGATCTATTGCTAGAAGATAAAGGCGCGTTGGGCGTTCTGCTTACCTACCCAGAAGTAGAAAATGCTGACGACACTATTTCGTCGCGCACCATTCGATTAAATGACCCTACTCCTCGGAAAGGAAAGGAATGGCCAATTCTCGCGGCCATTGGAGCGGGCAACTACGCTGGTCGAAGGCTTTTGCCTTGTTTCAGTAAATGTGACGCTGAACTTAAGGTGATTGCATCGTCTGGTGGCGTTTCAGGCTCTCATTATGGGAAAAAGCTCGGCTTTCAACAAACCACTACGGACACCGACGTTATTTTTAGCGACCCAGAGGTTGATGGTGTCATTATTGGTACGCAGCATAATAGCCATGCCGGCTTTGCGGTGAAGGCATTGGAAAATGGAAAAAGTGTTTTTGTTGAAAAACCGCTCGGGCTTACCATTGAGGAACTTGATAAAATTGAGAAGGCTTATGAAGCCGCCAGTGAAGCTGGGGCCTCGCCTATCTTGATGGTGGGTTTTAACCGCCGGTTTGCTCCGATGGTTCAAAAGTTAAAGGCTACCTTGGTCAAATCTCAAGAACCCATGAGTATGATTTATACATGCAACGCGGGCTCCATTCCCACTGATAGTTGGGTGCAGGATCTGGAGCGCGGTGGAGGGCGTATTATTGGAGAGGCATGTCATTTCATTGACCTAGCAAGGTTTCTAGCAGGCTCGCCAATTGCGAAAATACAAGCGGTCAGAATGTTGCTTGCCTCAGACCACTGTTTTGATACTGCCACTATAACCATTGAATTTGAGAGCGGCTCGATCGCGGCCATTAATTACTTCGCAAATGGACACAATAATTTCCCGAAAGAGCAACTAACAGTGTTTCAAAACGGGAAGACATTTTTTCTCGATAATTACCGCTCCTTAAAAGGGTACGGCCCCTCTTTCTCTTCGCGTACGCTAGGACAAGACAAGGGACAAGTAGGCTGCTGCAAAGCATTTTGCAATTCTTTACGCTCAGGTGATTTGCCTCCTATTGCAGTCGGTGAAATATTTGAAGTGGCCAAAGCCAGCATCGATGTCCACACCATGATCAGAGAAGCTTAAAATAGTGGCTAGCGATCTAATTACATATCTTGATAAGAGGTTTTACCCAAGTTTTTCATCGAACTGGGATGATCAATTATTTCGCGCTAAAATATTGAATTTGCTTCAGGCAGATCATGACTTGCTTGATATGGGGGCAGGTGCGGGTATTGTTTCGCACATGAACTTTAAGGGCGTTGCTAAGCATGTTACTGGAATTGATTTAGACCCACGAGTAGTTGAGAACCCTTTTCTGAACGAAGGCATCGTGTGTGATGTGGCGACTACACCGCTGCCCGACAATCAATTTGATTTCATCATATGTGACAATGTTTTGGAGCATATTACAGAAGCGGGGGCTTTTTTTAAGGAAGTGACCAGGCTTTTGAAGCCAGGGGGGCGCTTCTTGGGTAAGACACCAAATAAGTATCACTATATGCCTTTGATCGCACGATTAACGCCGCATTGGTTTCATCGTTTTTACAATCGCATGAGAGGCCGTGAGGCGGAAGACACATTTCCGACGCAGTATAAAGTTAATTCTGTAAAGGATGTATATAAGTTGACGGCTTTGGCGGGGCTTGATGTTTTAGGGGTGGAGTTGGTTGAAGGTCGACCAGAATATATGCGAATTTTTGCCCCGCTTTACTTGTTTGGAATTGTTTACGAGCGCCTTATCAACCGTTTTGGGTTTTTGAAAAGGTTTTCTATCTTACTCATTGTTGATCTGGAAAAGCCTAAGGTCAACTAAATGTCGAGGATTGCAAAGAGTGTTTTATATTGGCGTACCGTTCGCAATTTGAGGCTTACGCAGATTGTTTGCCGCGCGATACGACGGTTTCAGTTAACTAATATAGCATCAGGTACTTTCCCAGTTCCTCGGGAGAATTTTAGCCTTTGTTCTAAATTCACTGCTCGAAATCGTTCTATTTTAGGACACGGCAAGTTTGTTTTTTTGAACGTAGAACGCGTTGTTGCCTCTCCTTCCGATTGGAACAACCCTAACACACAAAAGCTATGGCTATATAACCTTCATTACCATGATGGCCTGGTTTGCTCAGAAACGCCAGGTGATGAAAAAAGAGACCTCATTCAGCGCTGGATCGAGGAAAACCCTGTCGGGGAAGGCAACGGCTGGGAGCCGTACACTCTTTCACTTCGTATCGTAAACTGGATCAAGTGGCTTTGTGCGTCAAACGAACCGGTAGCGGGCATGATAGAAAGCTTGGCCCAGCAGGTATCTAGCTTGCGAGGCCAACTCGAATATCATTTGCTCGGCAATCATCTTTTTGCCAATGCAAAGGCCTTGGTTTTTGCAGGCTGCTTTTTTGAAGGGCCAGAGGCTCAAAAGTGGTTGGGAAAAGGGCTTTCGATACTAAAGTTGGAAGTTCCGGAGCAGTTCCTCGCGGATGGCGGTCATTTCGAGCTTAGCACAACATATCACGCGACGCTCACAGAGGACCTTTTGGATATAATTAACATCACTCGCACTTATGGCCATGGCATTCCCGCTGCGTGGGAGTGCGCATCGGAAAGAGCGCTTGAATGGCAACGGGTTATGACGAGACCTGATGGGTTGCCTCCGCTATTCAATGATGCTGCATATGGTAATTCTCCGTCGTTAGATGAAATAGAGGCTTATGCTGCTCGGCTGGGTCTTGAGCGAAAGAGTTTGAAAAGTGAGACTGTGAGCGTTGTCGACCTTCCTGATTCTGGTTATTTTCGCATGAACGGCGAACACTATAGTTTGTTGGGTGATGCCGGAAAGATTGGCCCTGATTATATTCCCGGCCATGCCCACTGCGACATGCTAAACTTCGAGCTTTTCGCGCACGGTAAACCCATTTTCGTTGATGTAGGTACATCTACATATGAAGTATCGGACCGGCGAATGTATGAGCGTTCAACAGCGGCACATAACGTTGTTCAGGTGGGCAACCGTGAGCAAAGTGAAATGTGGAGCGCCTTTCGCGTTGCCCGCCGCGCCCGAATAACCAACCGGGAGGTGGATGAAAGCAGCGTTTCTACAACTTATGAGAATTTTGATCGAAGTTATCAGCACGCACGAAAATTTGTATCGGAGCAAAACAGAATTACCTTACGGGACGAAATTGTTAGTAGAAATGAGCAAGACGGTGCCATAGCGAGGTTTCATGTACACCCAGATATTGATGTTAAAATAGTCGGCTCTGAAGTTACCGTCGGTTTGTGTTCCTTGAGTTTTACTGACGCAGTAAAAATACAACTGGTGCCATTTAATTATGCGCCGGAATTTAATAAGCTTGTGCCGGCTACCTGCATTGAAGTTCATTTTGAACGCACATTGGAAACTATTATCTCCATATGAAAATACTATTTGTCACTGATAATTTTCCACCGGAAGTGAATGCGCCAGCCTCGCGTACCTATGAGCACTGCTTGGAGTGGGTGGCGCAGGGCATAGAGGTAACGGTTATTACATGCGCGCCCAATTTCCCGCGAGGGAAGGTATATGAAGGCTATAGGAACCGCTTCTATAGTTCTGAAGTTAAAGACGGCATTAAAATTATCAGGGTTTGGAGTTATATTGTTGCCAACGCCGGTTTTTTGAAGCGAATATTAGACTATGTCAGTTTCGCTTTTATGGCCTTTTGGGCAGGGTTGTTCCAAAAAACTGATGTGATTATTGCTACATCTCCGCAGTTTTTCACGACTTTCACTGGTTTTTTTCTATCGATATTGAAACGGAAACCGTGGATTTTTGAATTGCGGGATCTTTGGCCAGAATCAATCGTTACCGTAGGCGCCATGGAAAAAGGCTTTGCCATAAGCACGTTGGAGAAACTTGAACAATCTATGTATCGAAAAGCTGATCTTATTATTCCAGTCACGGATGCTTTTAAAAAACGGCTTATTGAGTACGGACAGGATGAAAGCAAAATTCATGTAATTCCCAACGGTGTAAACTCGAAACAATTTTATCCTATCCCAAAAGACTTCGAATTGTTTGAAAAGCATAAGTTGACTGGTAAAACTGTGATTGGTTATGTGGGCACCCACGGTATGGCCCACAGTCTTGATTTTGTGGTTCGTACAGCTAGTAAAATTGATGATACAGATATTCATTTCCTTTTTATTGGCGATGGCGCCCAAAAGAATACTGTTGTTGCATTGGCTGCAGAGTTGGCAATTACCAATGTTACTTTTTTAGACTCTATTCCTAAAGCCTCAGTACAGCGTTATTTGAGTATTATGGATGCGGTGCTCGTTCCCTTAAGGAAATCAGACACGTTTAAAACGGTTATTCCTTCAAAGATTTTTGAGGCAGCTGCTATGCAAAAGCCTATTGTGCTTGGTGTTGATGGGCAGGCGCGTGAAATGGTGGAAACTTATAACGCAGGTATTTACTTTGAACCAGAGAATGAGGAATCGTTTATTAAGGCGATATATCGCTTGCAAAGTGATGAACAACTTGATGAGCAGCTAAGAAAAGGCGGCCAGAATCTAGCTAAAGCGTTTGATAGAAAAGCCTTGGCAAATAGAATGATCGAAATTGTAGTCAATTTACATGTAACTAAATGTGTTGCCCAAAATAAAAAATGAGGAGGAAAATCATTTTGTTAACTCCAGATCCCTCGTGTGTCGACGATAATTTTCTCAGCGCGTTTGCTGGCAGGTAAGCGCTTAAATTCACGATGATCAACAAGTAGCACTAATATATCAGCCGCCTCAACCGCATCCGTCAAGCCAGTAAGTTTGAGGCCACTTGCAGCAAGGTCTTCTGGCAGGGCATCAATGTTGGGTTCCACAACAAGTAAAATGCAATCTAGCTCATTGGTAAGTCTTTTAGTGATTTCAAGCGCAGGGCTCGATCGTAAGTCGTCGATGTCTGCTTTGAAGGCAAGGCCAAGACAGGCAACTGTCGGGTTCTTAAAGCGCTCTACCGCACGCTTCACTTTATCCACTACTGCCGAGGGTTTGCTATCGTTCACATCCCGTGCCGTGCGGATAAGCTTACTTGTGTTTGGCGCAGCATCAACAATGAACCAAGGGTCAACTGCGATACAGTGTCCGCCGACACCAGGTCCAGGTTGCAGAATGTTCACGCGTGGGTGCTTGTTAGCAAGCTTAATAAGCTCCCAAACATCAATATCAAGATTATCCGATATGAGAGATAGTTCATTGGCAAACGCGATATTAACATCGCGAAATGCATTTTCGCTCAATTTGGCCATTTCGGCTGTGCGTGCATTTGTGAGAAAGCATTCGCCGTTCAGGAATGTTTCATACAATGCTTGCGCCCGCTCAGCACATTCATCGGTAACGCCGCCAATGATCCGATCGTTCTGCACGAGTTCGATTAAAACGCGACCAGGCAAAACACGCTCAGGGCAATGTGCAGCATAATAGACGCTGCCCGCGCCGCCAACCTCTTTCAGGTCAGGGCGGGCTTCCTCAAGCCATGCTGTTATTTTATCTGTTGCACCAGGAGGAACGGTAGATTCGAGTACAATCAAATCATCTTCTTTAACATATGGCGCGATTGACTTGGTTGCTGCCTCTACAAAACTTAAGTCTGCGGCATGATTTTCTTTGAAGGGAGTTGGTACTGCAATGATAAAAGCATCAGCCTCTGTCGGTGTTGTCTGCGCCTTTAGTGTGCCAGCGGAAACGACCCCTTGAAGAAGGCCGTCAAGATCAACTTCAACAATATGCGCCTTGCCTTCATTACTAGTTTTAACGGCATGTTCATTAACGTCGACGCCTGTTACTTGTAATCCGGATTTTGCAAATACAGCTGCAGTTGGTAGGCCGATATAACCGAGGCCAATTACACAGACACTATTAAAGGTATGCATCACATATAACTTTCAGAATTTGTTGTGCGGCTGTGCCGTCACCCTATGGATTGTGAGCTTCTGCCACATTCTTATAGTGACCTTGATCATCCAGAAGCTTTGTTGTTTCGTACACTATAATGTCTGCGTTTGTACCAACAAGCTTTGCCGTTCCGGCATCAACTGCTTCTGGGCGTTCTGTTGTGTCACGCATGACAAGAACAGGCTTGCCAAGCGAGGGCGCTTCTTCTTGAACGCCTCCGGAATCGGTTAAAATAAGATGGCTACGGTTCATCAAGTAAATAAAGGCAGGGTAATCCTGCGGCGCAATCAAATGAATATTCTCGTTTCCAGATAAATGCTGATACACAGGCCCCTTAACATTAGGGTTGAGGTGAACTGGGTATAAAATTTCGACGTCACTGCGTTCAGCAATTTTTGTCAGTGCGGTGCATATATTTTCAAATCCGCCGCCAAAGCTTTCGCGGCGATGGCCTGTTACAAGAACAAGTTTCTTGTCATCATCAAGGAAAGAAAATTGCGTATCGTAAGTGTTTACTAATTTCTTGTCATTCAGTATTCGGCTTTTTGCCATAAACAGCGCATCAATAACTGTATTGCCTGTAATATGTACTTTGCTTGCAGATATGCTTTCTTTGAGTAAATTATCGCGTGAACCAGCGGTGGGAGCAAAGCAATATGCTGACAAATTGTCAGTAATTAACCGGTTAGCTTCTTCAGGCCACCGGTGAATAAATATTGTGCGTACGCAGGCCGGCTTCCACATGCCCAATAGGGATTTGTTGGTAATAGGCAGCAAGTGACGCTGACATCGTCGTGTTCGTATCTCCGTGAACTAATACAAGGTCGGGTTTTTCCTCCTCAAAAACGGCAGTCAAACCCGTGAGGATGCGTGCCGTCACCTCTGCTAAACCTTGCGCATTTTGCATGATGTGCAGGTCATGATCAACGCGTACATCAAAAAAGCCGAGAACCTGATCAAGCATATCACGGTGCTGCGCGGTTATGCAGACGCGGTTGTCGATACCTTCAGTCGCCTCGAAAGCATGAACAACCGGTGCCATTTTAATAGCTTCTGGGCGCGCACCAAAAACCTGAAGAACTTTCATGTGTGCGCTTTCCTATTATGAGTTTACACATATAGCAACCCTTGAGAGGTAAGCAACGCTTTGAATGTAAAAGTATTGATGCTTTCAAACTATTTTCATCGAATTTTCTCCCGCTTTTATCTTCAATGAGAGAGTTTTGCGCATAATTCCCATTATGAGCAGTATCTGTTGAGAAGAATTGCCTAGCAATTGAACTCAATTCTTGTGGTGTTTTAACACAGTACCTTGCGGGCTTCTGCAATAGGCTTCGAAGCCTACATTAACAATTCAATATTCATAGATGTGCTTAATAGAATTATTGAAAAGCCAGTCAAAATAGAGGCTTGACTGCTTGCAGGCGCAGAGCAAGTGTCCAGACAGATTCGAAAACAGGTAAGGATATGTATGCCTATAGACACAAAACAAAAGGTATTCGCTGCAGAATATGTGAGGATGTCTACTGAACATCAAAAATACTCTACTCAAAACCAGGCCGCTAAAATTAGGGAATACGCGGACAGGCATAATCTGGAAATCATACAATCGTATGAAGATAAAGGAAAAAACGGCCTGTCACTTGATGGCAGGCCAGCTTTGAAACAGCTTATATCTGATGCAAAATCTGGAGCGGCGGTATTTAAATACGTTTTAGTTTATGATGTAAGTCGTTGGGGTAGGTTTCAAGATGCTGATGAGTCAGCTTACTATGAGTACCTTTGTAAGCAGGCAGGTTTAAAGATTGTCTATTGTGCAGAGCAATTTGAAAATGATGGCTCTCCAGTTTCGACAATTGTTAAAGGTGTCAAGCGCGCTATGGCTGGAGAGTATAGTCGCGAGCTTTCAGCTAAGGTTTTTGCCGGTCAATGTAGATTAATTGAGATGGGATTCCGTCAAGGTGGACCTGCGGGGTACGGTTTGCGGCGAATATTGATTGACCAGAATGGTAGTAAAAAGGGAATCTTGAAGTCTGGTGAACAGAAGAGTTTGCAGACAGACCGTGTTATTCTTGTCCCAGGACCGTCAGAAGAGGTTGACTGGGTTAATGCTATTTACCGTTGGTATGTGGATCAGGATTGCTCATTAGGTGAGATTGTTAGTCGTTTGACGACGCAAGGCGTCAGGGCAGAAGAAGGTAGAAAGTGGACACTACCAATTGTGCGCCAAATTCTCAGTAATGAAAAGTATATCGGCAACAACGTTTTTAATCGCCGATCTTTTAAGTTGAAACGACTTCATGTTGTTAACTCACCTGATATGTGGATCAGAAAAGATGGTGCGTTTGAAGCAATTGTTTCTAAAGACTTATTCTGTAGAGCTCAAAGTAAACTTAAGCAGCGCGGCAAACACTTTTCCAAAGAAGAAATGCTGGTTGGTCTTGCTCAACTACTGAAGCGCAAAGGGCGTTTGACCGCTCAGTTGATTAATGCTGATCCAGATGTGCCGTCAGCAATTACGTTTGCGAATAGATTTGGAGGTTTGTTCGGCGCGTACGAGAAAGTTGGATATACGGGAAGACTAGGGCATGAACGTTGGCGAGTAAGAAAGCGACTACTCGACGTTGCGCTCAGTCTTATTGAGCGCATAGAACAGACCCTGATCGAATGTGGGGGCAGAGTGGAGAAGCACTCTGTCCCTTTTCTTTTATCATTGAATGATGAGCTGCGCATTTCGCTGATATTGATGGAAAGTGCATATAGTCCTTACGGGCTAACTTGGACTCCTCTAACCAAAATCTCTACGGCAGATATCACTATCCTTACACGAATGGATTCCATGAACCTGGAAATTATGGATTTCATAGCGCTGCCATTTGAAATTAACCGTCAAATTAGCACAACTATTACACCCGCGAATGAGCGATCTTATGCGTGTTGGCGTTATGCCGACTTGGGTTTTTTGCGCCCCCTTGCGGGACGAAAAACGCTGCCACTAGGCGATCTGAAAGCAGGTGTTCAATGAACTATCCCAACAACAGGAGAAAAGATATGTTGGATGACATGCCTGAGGCGGCTGAGATGATCGCTGTGGACCAAATAGAGATATTAAACTCTAGAGACAGAAACCTGACAGTTTTTGAGGAGATCGTGGAGAACATCAAGACGATTGGATTGAAGAAGCCTATTACTGTGTCAAAGGGGCGTGATAGTGACGCGACCTCACCATACATATTAGTATGCGGGGAGGGCCGACTAAACGCTTTCAGGGCTTTGGGGGAAGCTGAAATTCCTGCACTTGTGATTGATGTGAATGAAGAGGATGCATTGATCATGAGCCTTGCCCTGAAACAGCTTGAGCGTGATGTGGCGCCTTGCTTGATATCAAAAGATGATGAGACTTATACATATAACCACCGTATCAACAGGCTCTCAACTGTGCAGGAGCACTATATGATCCGAAGGGCAATTGATCGCGGTGTGAGTAAAGAGCGACTTGCCAAAGCATTCGACGTTAACCTGAGCTCTATCAACCGATGTGTAAGCCTTTTGGAGGGGATATGTCCGAAAGCAGTTGAACTCCTGAAAGATCGACAGTTCACACCCGGGCTTTCCAGATTTTTGAGGAAGATGAAGGCGGCCCGGCAAGTTGAAGCGGTTGAGTTGATGATTGCAGGTAATAGTTTTACGGAGGCGCACGCTAGTGCTCTCTTAAAAGCCACAAAGCCAGAGCAAAGGTCAGACTATATGGCTAAGAAGCCTAAAAAGGAACAAGTGCCGCTAGAGCGAATTGTTAAGTTAGAGAAGGAGATGGACAAGGTGCAAGCACAATATCAATCTGCAGAAGAAAGCTACGGTAGTGATTTACTCCAACTTACCGCGGCGCGAGGCTACATTAAGAAGTTATTGCATAACGAAACAGTCAAGCAGTTCTTGACGGATCATGAGGCAGAAATTCTGATTCAATTAAACAAAGTGGTGTCTAATGAGTTCACTATCTAGGTTCGTGCTTTAACGTCTGCCAAGCCAGCTTAACTAGATTTGACGACTCCGTCCACTTGGTCATTTTAGCAAAGCTTGAAATCTGTTTATTCTGCAGGCTTTATAGCTAGGCGTTGATCAGCGTATTTTGCTGAGCCTAATAGAACAGCTACTTCAGTTAGGAACAGAATATATGTTGCTGTATCGCTAATGAGCGACATTGATCCAAAAAGAGCAGCGTTACTTAGGTAGAAAAGCAGTGTGCGTTTGGGACCGGATATTGCCATCAACAAATGGTGTAAATGATCACGCCCTGCATAGAATGGATTTTCTTTGCCAAGGCGTCGTTTAATTACAACTCTTAGGCAATCAAGCGTGGGAATGGCGAGCCATAGAAAGATCGTATCCGCATAGATAGTAATATTGGCACCCACGTTGTAGGTAAGAAGCGCAATAGACCCAACCAGAAGGCCCAGAGCGTAGGCCCCGCCGTCGCCTAAGAAAAATTCGCCTTTTATGTTGTAAACAAACATTACGCCGAGTGCGAAAGTGAGGAATAGGCAGATCGCTTGACGGTGTGGATTAGTGGCTACTAGAGCCATGAGTACCATCAAAACAAGGCTAATGCCTATTACGCCTCCATTGAATCCGTCCATCATATTGAAGGAAATTACAAGCGTCATAAGGCATAAAACGGTGAAGGCCGCGCCAGGCCATCGCCCGAGCTCTGTTGTGTAACCAAACGACCACATCAGATTATCAAGGCGAAGTTCGGGGACCCAAAAAACTAACAGAGACGAAATAGCCCCAATTAGTATTAACCGTACTTGCCAACTAAGCCGCAATCGGTCGTCAAACAGACCTAAAATTCCAACTAGGATTGTGCAAACTGAAATTCCAACCATGCGTGTGCTGGCTTGAAAAAAATAATGGTTGAGGAGAATAAAGATCGCGAGGGAGCTTACCATTAAGGCACCAACAAGAGGCGTCGATATAATGTGCTTCTTGTGAGCTTCCTTGGAAGGGTCATCCATAACACCTAACATTTCGCCCAAAAAACGGGCATTGAGCGCAATAACGAGCACCGACATAATACCAAGATAGGCAATAATTAAACTCATTTACTTGTCTCCAAAGTTGCTGATCAACTTATTAATTTAGTTTGGTCTGCATAATTCTTATATGACAGTTTACGTGGTTTTCGCAAACCTTCTGAAGAGCTACGGGCAGTGAGGAGAGTAGTTTCTTTTTTTTCGTCAGTTTATTTGTTTTGCAGTACTCGACCAATTGTACGCCTGAAGTGAGTGTGTATGCTTTTTAGCTCTTAATGAGGTGATTAAAATGTACGAGTGGATATTGTTTCCTTCTTGCAATGGATAGCAATTGCCATACTTGCTGCAACAACGGCGACCCATGTATAAGATACGGCAGGCATTTGTAGGGAGAAGTCTACTAACGAATGCAAGCCTAGTTGCATTGTTACAGTTATGCCAAGCGCAATAAAGCTGCGGTACTGCGCCCCGTGCTTGAGGGCACTAAATAGTGTTATCAGCGGTAATCCGCATGCAATGACAAGGATAGTTGCGGCTGGGATGCCTGCGTTCATTGCAATCTCAAGGTAGTCACTGTGAGCCCGGTCGAAATAAATCGTAACGTCCGGTCCGCGGTATACCCGGAAAACTTCATCGAAGGTACCGAGACCGAAACCTGTCAGTGGTTGATCCATGATTGCCTGCACCATATGAGGATATGCCGTGAAGCGTGCATCAAGCGTTGCACCTCCTTGCAGGCGTTGATCTAGTGCGTCGCCGCTAAGCGCAAACAAGCCGGCCGCGACAGCAATAACAGCAGAAACCATCATAATAGATTTTATGGTAGAGCCTCTATTGCTTCGATACCTGTTTGCGCTGAGGACTAGTAACAGAAACACGCTGATTGCTACCGACCCAAACCCAGCTCTTGAGTTGGTTAACAAAAGCGCACTAATTGTTAAAAAGATAGCGAGAGGCAGCCACCATGCCTTTGAAATCATCGTTTCAAGGGTATGACGGTATAGTTCGCGGCCGCTACGTCCTTCTGCAAGCTCGTCCTGTGCCCAGAAAAAAGCGTAAGCGATTAGGCATTGCAGGCCAATACCTACGTAGGCTGCGAAGTTGTTGCGATTAACAAATGTGCTTGTAAGGGAATTTTGGTTGGTCCACTTTTCAAACCATAGGAGTGTATCGTTGCCAGAGACATAAACAGTGAAACCATAAGCCGCTTAGAAACCAACAGTAACGCCTATAACCTTAACCAGGTTAACAGCTTTGTCCCTGCGAGAGCAAAACGCATAAACACCGAAAAAAAGGAGTAAATGCGTCAGAAAATAGAGCACGTTGTTGATCGTAAGTGCTGGGTTGACTGATATGGTTTCGAACGCTGGCAGGCTAGAGACAATTATACTTTGATCGATGGGAACATAGGCCTGAATAAAACCCCAAATTACACACAAAAATACCAATGCCGCTGGTAATGTGATGGCTTTAGGCCATTGGATCTCGTGACCGCGTATCGATTTAATTAAAAAAGCGATCGTTATTACGCCGACGGTCAAAACCCATAACCATTGCCAAGAAGGGCGCACACTTGCAAGTGGCAAGGGTGATAATGCTAGCAATGAGTATATCAAGAATTTCATAGTTACGGTTTAGCTTTGTAATACCAAGATCAGGAAGACTGATCATTATCCATACTTAATAAGCACGCAAGTAATAATAAATCTAGGCGCTCTATCGTCACTTGGTGCGGTGATACATGACTATAGTTCCCAGTTCAGAGAAATAAATTCCCTGTTCTGATATTGTAATTCCTGAGGCTGAATAGGCGTATTTTAAGGGCTTGGCAGGGATTGAAGGTTTTATGCAGCTTTAAATACCTAAAATTTCCCAGTAGTTTCCCTGTTTAACAGCGAAATAGGCAGAGATTAGTTCTCGCCAGACTACCTCCACCGCCACTTACTTTTTGCGAGCTTTTCTCTCAAAAAGTATTCGAAATTAATTCATTATATATCAATGCGTTATAAGATTTTTGTCATGAGGAAATAGACATTGGCTCTGAGAGTGTCATGCCTATTTCATGCACTGCGGAGCGAGTTTTCTGTGTCGAAAAGATTAAAGACTATGATTGTGTAGATACTCTACAGAAGCTATCGAGCTTGCTGTTGTTACCAAGCTTTTAATGTTATAGTTTGAGAATTCAAGCCTAATCAGTGTAGCAATCTGGTTAATGGTAAATGAAGCTTATTTAAGTGGGGGTAGAAATCTTACCTCAGAGATTTTGAACAGAAATCATTTGAGCACAACCACTCAATCATCACTTCATAATATCCGCTGGCGCGCGGCGTCTTCCAATAATCTTCCTTTTGCGTTTCAAGGTAACCGCCGGTTTTGCTCATTCTTAAAGCATGATCTGCGTTTTTAAATATCTTCACCGACAAATTTGAAGCGTCGTTCGAGCCTATTGTACTCTCATAAAGCTTTTTGGTTTTTCGCCAGTCGATGTTCCGGTCATTATCGCCGAAAATAGCAAGTACTGGGATGGATATAGATTTAAGAATTTGATCAAAGCTGGGAACAATAATTTCTAACCCGTTCTCGCTATCAAAGACATGTTCTTCAGACATGAATTTTTTTTGGTTTTTCAAATATAATTTTTGGTCAGCTTCATACTCGCTAGAACCCGGTTTATGCTCGATATATTGCTGTCCGGTTAACATCTGTACAAACTCGTTCTTCGAAAACTTGCGGCTAACACTCAAGTATTGTTCATAAGTTCCACCCGAATTGAAGACTAGATTTCCCTCAAGCCACCCGTTGTAAACTAAGTCTATTTCTGAAGTGGAATAGCCAGCTAACTCCAGGTTTGATCGAAGCAAATAACCCCAATTCTCAAAAGCATCTGTGCCGCTAATGGAAACCCAGAATTTGATGCTCGGGTCGCGACTTATTGCAAGTGGAGAAATCCAACCAGCACGACTGCCGCCCCATAACCCAATACGGTCGGATCCAGGTTCCTTTATTGCTTTCAGTGCGTTAATTGCGGCCAAAACCTCGTCAGCGCTGCTTTCAATTGGTTGATTTATATCGAACTCACCCTCACTTTTACCACAGCCGGGTTTGTCCCATACTAGAACCGAAATTCCTTTGGCGGTAAATTTAGAGCGAATCTCGCGAAATGCATTTCCTTCAACCACATTTGTTCTACCATAACTATGAACAACTATAACTATGGATGTAGCTTCGCCGTTTTTAGGGCGGCTGATAATGCCATTTAGATTGGAACCAGCGGACTTAAACGAAAATTCCTCTGTAGAATATTCTACAAAGGCCATAGCATTGAAAGAAATGGAGGAGCTCAGAACCAATAGAGTCCCAACGATGAAGGTCTTAATGCTCATAACTTTATATCCTTGTCGTCGTTCTTTTTTATTCTACCCAATATATACGAGCCGCCTTTCAATATTGATGCAATAAAACTCAATATAAATGCTTGTTGCACTTGGTTTTGGTTGTCCAAGCGCATTAAGGGCTGTAGATTGATATGTCACTATGTACCTAATTGAAGTTTCAGGTCCGCAACAGTTAATGGACGGTCAATATTCAATGTTTATAGAGCATGTTAATCCATCAATGATGCATTATGGGTGTTCTGTCAAAAAGCACTACAGCGCATGTTTCATGGATTGTGTTTTAGCTGGATACTCATCTCATGAAATGAATTTTATCAAGGCGCCTGTAATTGCCTAAAAATCATATCGTACAGAGAAACGAATTTGACGAGGTTCAACGGGGTGGAAGTGGATATCTTCTACAGGTGAGCTTTCTCCCTGCAGTTGAGACGCAAAAAAATAACTGATGTCATTATCTTTTGTATCAAGCAGGTTTAGTAGTTCAAACCCAAGAGTGAGGCCATGCCACTTATGATTCACACTACCGTTTAAAAGGGTCGTTGATGGTGCTTTTATCGTGCCATCCTCTGTAAGGGGGGCACCTCCGAAGTGACGGATGCGAGCACTGACTGTTAACGTGTCAAAACGCACAACAACCCCACCACCAAAAACGCGACTTACCGCACCCGGTATTTCATCGTCTACACCATTGATGTCAAAGCGTACGTCTGTTAATGCCCCGCTCATATCCAGTGCAAGCCAGTCAACGGGCCGCCAGAAAACACTTGCCTCTACGCCGTATCTATCGGAGCCATCGTTTGCTTCTGTTGTGCCGGCATCACCGACAAACACAAGTTCTGAATCCAGAGATAAAGAAAACAGAGAAACCGTTGCGACGAAATTATCATCGCTGTATCGGGCACCTACTTCTGCTCCTTTGGATTGAACAAGAATTGGTATTTGCGTTGCCTGTTCATTGCTGGCGGGGTCAATGCTGATTGTTGCACCGCGCACGTCGTTTGAATGAAAACCATGTCCGTAGTTTGCATACAACTCTAGTTCATCCGTAGCTCGCCAAGCGAGGCCCAAAGTTGGTGAAATAAGGGTATCATCGGCTTTGCCACTATTGGCTGGCAGACTTATCGCATCAACAGACCCATGATAATAGTCGCCTCGAAGCCCGAGTGATAATCGGATGTCTGGAGTGATGGAATACTCACCAGAAGCCCAAAGGCCAACACTGGACTGTTTAACCTGATCGCGGCGAAGCGTTGCCAGGCGCTGTCTCCCCTGCGTTCTAAACAGGCCGAGATCTGAGATATTATCATAACGCCCTTCGATCCCGTAAGCTAAAGTAGCGCGCTCACTGAGAAAGCGTTCCTGAGTAATTGCCCCGCCAAAATATGTACGTTCGTCCAGTTGTTCAAATTCATCCCCATTGACTGGGTCGTCCAGAAAATAGGTGAAATTTGAAAAAAGGGAAAAATCATAATTAACAATGTATGCAGATAAATTCGTGGTTGTGAAATCTGCAGCTTCATGCTGTGAGGTGATACTGGCACTGAAACGATTGGTTGAACCACCCAAGTCATCATCTATGAAGCCAAACCGATCAATTAAGCCGCTATCTACTACGCGTTGTGGAATTTGGTCTGTGGCAATATAGCTGCTGCTATATGCACCCAGATTTAGACTGGTTTCCCATTCTGTTGATCGATGCGTGATTTTGGCCAGACTGTTGATTTTTTCAAGGTCTTGTTCAAGGATCCACGGGCCATCTTGAAGAGCCCCTTCTACTGCTAATAAGATGTTTGTATCTGGCCCAAGTTCAAAGCTTCCAGCCATTACCGAGCGGTAATAGTCGAATTCACCGGCCGTGAATTGAACAAATGGATTTTCTAGGGTTTCGTAGAACTTGTATCGCGCTGCACCAGCAGAAGAAAAGTCGCCGTTATTAACGGAATAGGGGCCTTTAGTATAATCAACACGCTCCACAACTTCTGGGATAACAAAATTCAGGTCCAGATATCCTTGACCATGTCCGTGAGTTCGCAGGTTTACGGGCACGCCGTCTACATGGGCTGAAAAATCAGTGCCATGGTCAAGGTTGAAGCCTCTCAAAAAATACTGGTTTGCCTTACCTTCACCTGAGTGCTGCGTTGCAATTGCACCCGGGATTACCTCAACCAGTTCACCAACCCGGGAGATTGGACGATCCTTAAAGTCATCGTACCCAACCGTTCCTTCGGACGCCGCCTTAGCAATGCCAAGTAAGTTTAATTCTCGACCATAGACCACGATAGTTTCAATATCCGCGCCCGTTTCATTTTCGTATGCGGAATCATCTGCCAGGCATGATTGCGCGATAAATAAAGCCGAAGCATAGAGAGGCCAAACTACGACACCTATTTTATTGTTTTTCACGATACCCTCTTAATAAAAACACTTTAGGCTTCCTACGAGTTTTTCGTAATAATGTAGGCAGTTCCTGGCAATAAAGTTTGTTTATTACCGTCCCGCTTAAATGCCTAAAAATTTGTTTTTCATTACGCTAGATTTTGGTGAACTTTTGCATGACCTTTGGCAAAAAACTTGAGTAGATGGTTGGGCCTTCCGTGAAAACAAGACAGACGCAGTCTTCTTTTTTGTCCATGATAGGCTGATGTTCGTCGTTTTCATCGACTTGATGCAAATCACCTCGCAGAAAATGTCCTTCTTTCGTGGAATAGCCTCCTTTTAAAATCAGAGTCCATTCGATACCGCTGTGTGTATGAATAGGTGTAATGGCACCAGCACGACTTTTAAACATCCACATCCGACCGCCCATGCCATCTTGCCAAAGATGACTGATCATGGATCCAGGACCGGCAAATCGCCAGCGAGCTTGCGAATAATCAAACCCTAAAAACCGCTTGATGGTTTTGGGAAACAAGCCTTTAGCTTCGTCAAGAACAATAGATACTTCCGGATGAGCGTGTCTGGGAAAGTTCTCTTCCTGCTCCTCGATCCGGTTTAAAATGTTACCTAGCATCGCATAGCCAATATCTTTGCTTGGCTGCAAGTCTTCCAGCATTTGACCACCCAAAGCCTCAAGCCTTGTAACTTCTGATTGGAGCTCAGGACACATATCGATATGTGCTGCAGTCATTAAAGACTGACCAGTTGAAAGTTGGCCTGCTGCGTATGCTGCTAATGAGGTCTCATCAATATAATTCTTGATTGAAAACAATTTTTCGTATCCCAAAAACGAAACCTATCCGATGTGTATCGGTCCAATATTATTGGATACGTGTAGAATCAACGCGAGGGTGACAATAAACTGAAATAATTTTTTAAGCAGCAACGCCGGTGATACGGCGTGACCTTACGAACAAAACACCACCGCTATCTGAGCACAGTTTCGGATGTACGGCCCCTCTTGTCGCAACGTGAAAATCGCCCGGGCCAAATTTAACGCCACCAACAAATATGGTGCCTTCCATAACAATGCATTCATCGTTCCAGTCACCATGCTCGTGTTCTTCCACGACACTGTCTGGGCCAAACTTTAGCAAGTAAGATTCGCTCCCTAATTCTTCATCGATATATAGAGATTTAACCTCAACATTATTGGAATGCTTGTACCAACGCCCTTGGTCTTTATTAACCGCCAGAACCCCTGGGGGCAGTGCTGTATTGTTGCGCCCCATACGCTTATGAATATTTTCCCATAAAGACTTTGGCGGCTGTACATCCTCGATGGCGTCAGCCAGTGGTGCCAGCCGACTGTCCCATGCGGTTACCAATGAGGCAAAGTCGGGGTCATTGTTCATAAGTTGTTCTGCTTCTAAACGCTGATCTGCGTCTAGCGTGCCAAGTGCATATTCAGAGGCTAAAATGTCTTTTTCGTTAGTCACTGTTTTAAGTCTTACCTTCACAAGAGTATGGTTCAGTCATTCCAGTAACACGTTTGGACCTGACAAATAAAACTCCACCTTTTTCAGACCAAAGTGATGGATGAGTAGAATCAGGTTTGGCGACATGAAAATCACCTGGAGCAAACCGAATATCTCCCAGAATGATATCCCCCTCCATTACCATACATTCTTCCGTAAAGCCATCATGAGAGTGTGTTTCCACACTACTTCCTGGTGTAAATTTCATCAAAAAGGATTCCGTTTGCGTATCATTGTCGATATAGAGCGATTTGACCATAACGCCAGCAGTTAGCGGCCACCAATCGCCCTTTTCCCGATATACCGCTTCAATGCCATTTGGAAACACCTTATTATTCTTTGCAATTTTGCGATCTATCACGCCCCATAAGTATTTTGGAACGAGATCGGAAGCCCAATTATTGAGTTTCTCATTCACCTCTTGCTTCCAAACATTTTTTTAAGGATTGCAGGCCGCGTCTGATTGAACTTTTAACGGTACCAAGAGGTTTCTGGCAATTTTCAGCGAGTTCCTCGTGCGTGTAACCACCAACAAAGGATAATGAAATCAGATTGGCACGCTCTTTGTCCAATTGTTGCAGGCATTCCCAAATCTGATCGTTATCTTCGCTTTGGGGTGTAATGATATTGGCGGTATCAATTAATATCTCTTCCTCATAAGCTTTGCCTGTGCGTAATTGCCGTTGAATGGAGCGAATGCGATCTATTGCAAGCCGTCTCAATATTGTTGCCATCCATGCCATTGGTGTGCCCTTTTCAGATGCATAAGTCGGAGCCTGTTGCCAAATTCTCAAAAATGCTTCTTGGGTTATGTCCTCTGCTTGATCTGCTCGTTTTAGAATAAGCAAGGCAATCGCATATAATTTCCCACTAACTTCACCATAAAGCTCTGAAAATGCTTTCTCGTCGCCTTGAGAAACGGATGCTAACAATTGTTCATATGCCATTAAATTGCCTGCAACTTGTGCCTTTAGTTTGAAATGTCATGCTACAGTTTACCTTGAAAACTGCTCAAGCGTCGACATCTAATTCTCGCTTTAACTTCGCATAAGCTAGCCGTGCTCTCGATTTGACAGTTCCGACAGGTACATCCAGTTCTATCGCGATGCGGTCTTGGGTTTTGCCCTCCATATACATTTTGAAGACTATTTCATATTGATTCTGCGGTAGTTCATTTAGGGCGTCTCGCACTTCTTTTTGAACTTGAATTTGTGATAGTTGTTCGTCTGCGTTTTCATTCTCTCTATTTTCAGGAGGATATAGAATTGAGGTGAGCTGTACTCGCCTTTCTCTACGCATAAGGTCGAAAAATTTATTGCGTGCAATGGTATAAAGCCACGTACTTGGGGAAGCTTTTTGAGGACAATAAAGTCGGGCTTTGTTCCATACCGCGAGGAATGCCTCTTGTGTCAATTCATCGGCACATGCACTGGAAGCACCCATTTTGAGCATATATTGATTTATTTTGGGCGCGTAATAAGCAAATAGGGCCGCGAATGCAGGCTTGCTCTGTTCTTTACCGATTAAGGTCAGGTAATTTACTGTCGCCTCCCGAACGTCACGTGTGCGCGCTGGAATCGACAGTGAGTCCACTGGTTTTACCGTATTGAACGGTTTATTTCCAACGGTCTCTACCTTCTGTACAGAGCCTAACGGCAAGATTCATCCCCTAATATTGGTGTGGTTACGGCCAATTACGACGGGGGGATTGCGTTTAGATGCACTGCTTTAAAAATATTTTTTCAGCTCATTTTGAGTATGTCCAACAATAAAATTAAAAACCGAATGCTCTCTGCATGAACCAACACAGTCCGGTTATGAAGGCGATAGTGGCGAAAACTCTAGTGACAAAAAAGTGTATTTTGTTTTGGGGTTTTAGAGATAGTAATATGATCAATGCTGTAGTTGCTAAAACCAATTGCCCGAATTCAATTCCTAAGTTGAATGCAGTTAGGGCAATGACTAAATCTGTACCCATAATATGAAGCGGTCCAAGTGCGCTTGCAAAACCCAGACCGTGAATCAAGCCAAAAGTAAAGGCCGCAGGCCACTTTTTTGCCCCTAAAAACGGATAAAAAAGATCTGCTGCAGCAATTGCTACACTCAATCCTATCGCGCTTTCAACCAGCCATGCGGGTAAGAACAAAATACCTGTTTGTGCCAAGCCGAGAGTGATTGCATGTGCTACGGTGAAAGCAGTTAATAATTTTACAGTGTTGAAACAGATTTGCTTCTTGGCAATATGTTTTCGCTCGGCGGAAAGAGTTACGGCAATGACTAATACGAGCAGAAATAGAATATGATCAGGGCCATCCATAATATGGACAAAGCCTGAAACAAAAAAATCTGTGAAAGAAACCGATGTTGATAGTTGGTTTAATGTCAATGTCCGGTTATCAGCATTAATTATGCCGGCTGTTTCTTTGCCGTTATTAACAAGTTTAAATAAACTTTGATGAGATAGATCAGTCTCAAATAAAAATTTATATTGCAGCCGAACTGGTTCGCCGGGATTAGGGCAGGCTACCGAAAAATTGAGGGATAGATAAGGGTCATTATTCAAAAAAGTTGGGTTTTGAGTGGTGTTTTCGAACCCACACTTACTATCACCCTGTGTTAAAATCAGGTTGCGTGAAGCGACATCCAGAATTTGACTACGATGAGACTTCAACTCTCCTCGGGTGATCGACCCATCCCCATTGGTATCCATTTCTAGCAAAACATTGAGGTCTCGAAATGCAATATCCCATTGTGCGAAAACCCTTTGGCCTTCAGTAGTCAAAACAAGGTAGCTATCACTTGCTTGATGCGCAAACGCAGTATTTGTAGCGACTAGTGTTGTCAACAGTAATGCCGCAAGTCTTTTCATCATTCTGTTGCACCTGTATCAGATACTGGCATCAGGAACTTTGCTATAGTTGCGTCTTGATATCTATTTTTGATGATCCAATCCACGACATAGTCAACGGTATTCATATTCCCGGATTGCTTTGCTGTTTCCATCAGCAGTCGTATGTCAATTGGCTCTTTTTGATCGTTCCAGTTTTCAAGCGCAGCCGACAGAGCTTTTTGCGGCTCTTCACTCAGATAAAGATAGTAATAGGCAGCTTCGCGTGCGTGCGGATTTTTACCGCGTTTGCTTAAAGCTAGAAATAAACGTTCTAGCCTCTTGGATGCCGTTGATCGCCAGTTTTGGCCTAAAATTTTCTGAGCCCTCAACCTTCGAACAATAAGTGCATCTGACTGTTCGTCTTCTGAGATAAGAGACAATACATCCGAAGGTCGATTTAGCATAAACAGCACATCTGCGAGTTGTGCTCTGTGAAAAGCAGCTCTCGCCAACGTTTTATCCATGAAACCGGCATAATATAAGGCCTCCTGGACTCTATTACTTCTTACCGACATGTCCATAAGCTTTCCCAGCGCCCATGTTGTAATTTCTGGCTGATATGAATTTGTGGTCAATAATTCCTGCAGCTTCTGGCGTGCAACATCCAAATCGCCGGTCAATGAAGCAAGCGAAAGGGTACAAATTTCAGATATATGGGACATCCTTGTACCTAGCGTATTGCAGTTGGTGTGGGCCTCGACGAACCGACCTTGAATCTGATGTATATTTGCGCTCATGAGCGCAGCTGTTGGATATTGTTGGGTTGACTGAGGTATATCGCCTAGAGAATTGAGCGCACCGCTGAAATCATGATTATATTGTTTAATCTCGGCATCAAGTAGCGTTATCTGTGTCGGAGTTTGTTCCATATCTAACCATCTTTTCAACACTGCTGCAGCATACCCCAAATACCGTGTGTCACTTTCATTTTTGCCTTTTGCAATATAACGATGCGCTAGGTTAACCGCAGTTCCCAAGTCGTCTGGGTGCTCTTGCGTGTAGCGTCGCATGCGCGTCAATAAAACTGTCTCTGGATCGTTACTATCCGGTAGGCGCGCAATGACTTGATCGTCCGTGTTTTCTGATTGCATCGCTTTCATTGGCAATGAAACGAACGAACTCAATAACACCAATATGAAGAGTGGGGAGAGAAACCTCCCTCCCCACTTCTGAGTTTCTGTGTCGCAAGGTATGCGCATATTAATCGTCGCGGTCGCCAGGAAGTGGCGTCTCAAAGTAAGGGAATTCATTTAAGAATTCGAGCGACGTGCGTCGTGCACCATCTACGAAAGGTACCAAACCTGCAGGTGCATCTTCAGCTTCACCGAAGAAACCAACAGAGATCAGAGTACCCATTGCAGCGCGAAGCGTGATGTCGATTACGTCATCACCTGGGCGGCGACCATTAGGGTAACCAGCAGGATCTGCAGCAAGGTATGGGCGCTCAACGCCTTCACCAAGGTCTTCAAAGTCAAGAACACCCAGTGGGTTCTGCATGCCAAACGGCGTGGCAGCAACAGACGTGTCCAGACGCATCATTTCACTCAATGCAGTACCACTTTGTGGAGCAGTGTTGAATGTATTTGGAACGGTCAGGCCAGTCAGGAATGTTGCGATAAGGTCCGTTCGCGGAAACAAGTTCGGCGCAGGAACTACAACACCAGCGCCACCGAATACGCTTTCAATGATTTCTGGGAATGCAGGGTTAGTGACATAGTTTGCAAACTGCCCGTCGTCTTTCGGTTCGCTATTGTTGAAGCGATCTTTGTCAGAAAGACCGATAACCAGCTCGTTCACGAGAGGTGAACCAAGACGAGAAACCTGAACCAAACGTCCAGCTTCGAAATCAGGGTCTTTTCGTTTTTCGCTAAGGTTACGAAGCAGGCGTGCTTTAGGCAGGCTAGCTGTAGTCCAGCCACCTACAACCGGGTCGCCGTCAGCTGTTGTACAAGCGATCGGCAGCTCAACAGACAAAGTTGTTACATTGTCATCATCTGTTACATCAGGGCCGATGTCAGAGTTTGCTTCGCCAACTGGCAAGAAAGGAGTAACGCTTCCATCTTCGTTCAGTGTTTGGAAATTTAGCAAATCAAAAGCTTGGCCAAGGTTTACATTGAATGGGTCTTTACGCTGGCCAACAAAAACCTTACCAGGCATGTCGCAATCAGGCATGTCGAATTCATACACGTGATCACGTGCATATGTTTCATAGTTGCCAGGCCCGCCAAACGTATCGGTGCCAACGTAATCTGCTGGTTTTTGGAAGATGTGTGAACCAGTTTCGCGATCACGGAGAACAGTTTTCTTGCCTCTACGACGATCACCTTCAATTAGTGTCAATGTATATGTTTCACGAAGGTTGAGGGCTGCGTTGTCTTCCCTGTTTGGACCGATGACGCCGGCACTGTAGAGAGCTACTTCTGTTTGCTGACCACCTGCGTCAACCGTAATGCCGCCAAGCTCAATGTTGAAATCAAACTGGAATGTCAGATCTTCAACATTGTCACCATCGTTGTCGAGGTGCAATTCGTACACAGCATCTTCGTCCATTGCGAAAAACACGACGGCGCCATATGGCTGCTGTAATGGGTAGTAGTTGCCCATAATGGTCATGTAATCTTCACGGCCAGGCTCATAGCTGCGGAACATGTAGAAGTCTGTGCCATCTACTTGACGCAACTGAGAAATCGCAGGCGCTTCATTGTGGCTTGATGCGTGAACAACAAGGCCCATTGCACTGGTTGCCATCAGCCCGGTAGCGAGGGCCATTTTCAAGGCGGGGAATCTCATATTATTTGCTTTCGTTTTCATAAAAAAATCAGCTGGATGGAATGACCGAACCAATTGATCATGTTGAACAAGTTTTAGTGTACCAACGGGATATCCCGACGGTTAGTGAGGGTTACGGTAAAACTTGAAAGGGGGGTGCAAACCCAGGGATACAATCACATTCATGTGAAGTAGGTGCACCTCAGTCACTACTCACCTCGTAGTCTTGGTCAGTGCGAATTGAGGTCATTGAAGCCTCATGGCAAAGAGATGGTAGTATGTTTACAGATAAAAGTTACGAGGGTTTTTTGGCATTTCTGGAATCCCAAAAACAAATTGTTATGAAAGATGTCCTGTTGGTCTTGGACACAATGGTGCTCGAGAAAATCAACCTTTCACAGACCGTTCTGGGGCTTGGCTTAATTAACGATCAGACGTTGGCTGATCAACTGTCGTCCTATCTTGATATTGAGAAAGTTCGGCCTGAATTTCAGCTGAGCGAACTTCTTTTCAACGAAAAAATCAGTGCCCGGTATCTGCGACACCAGCATGTTTTACCAATTGAAATCACGGATATTGGCGTTAAGGTTGCCATGCTCGATCCGATGGATAGAAAAACAGCGAAAACGTTACAAGACTTCATGCAGATGCAAGTGATTCCCTGTGCCATTGCACAGTCCCAGTTAAATGCCCTAATGGACTTAGTCATACCAGAGCCGTACACGTCACCATCTGATAGTGAAGAAGAGGCTGATAATGTAAATCAAAATATGGCGGCTTTGCGATCACGTTTTGAGGATGAACCGACAGTTCGTGCGGTCGAGAAGATCTTTGATCAGGCAGTGCTTTTAAATGCGTCGGATATACATTTGCATCGTCAAAAAGGAATATTCGAAGTTCGGTTTAGAACTGACGGTATCTTGAAACAGCAGGCTGTTGGTCCTGTTGCTAGTCCGAGTGCGCTGATGTCTCGTATTAAAATTCTCGCAGGTATGGATATTGCCGAAAAGCGGCTGCCACAGGATGGGCGCGCACGTATTATAAGTAACGGACGTGAGGTTGATTTACGGGTGGCTAGCATGCCAGTTTTGGAAGGCGAAAGTCTTACGGTTCGGCTATTAAACCGTAGTAATATACCACTTAACCTTGAAAACCTTGGGTATTCGGAAGGCAATTTGATCAGGGTTAGGCGGCTTTTGGACAATCCCAATGGTCTTATTCTTGTGACCGGCCCTACAGGCAGTGGAAAGACAACAACATTATATGCAGCCCTTCAGGAAAAAATTGATGGAACAACAAAGATTATGTCCATCGAGGACCCTGTAGAGTACGAGTTGAATGGCGTAACCCAGGTCTCTATCAACCCAGCCATCGGTCTTACATTTCCATCTGTTTTGCGATCCGTATTGAGACATGATCCTGACATTATTTTAATTGGTGAAATTCGCGATCGTGAGACTGCCGAAATTGCTATTCAGGCTTCGCTTACGGGTCACTTGGTTTTGGCAACCTTGCACACGAATACTGCGGCAGGCGCTGTACACCGGCTCCTCGATATGGGGGTTGATGATTATCTGATCACGGCGGCCGTTCGCGGTGCTGTTGCCCAGCGGTTGGTTAGAAAGCTGTCTGATGTACCCCAGAATGGCGTACTGCAGTATCAAGGTAGGTGTGCGGTGGCTGAAGTGCTCTCTCTTAGTTCCAGCGTTCAGAAACTTATATTGTCGGGCGCTGATACTTCATCGATTGAACAAGTCGCGAAGGCCGAAGGGATGCAGGACTTCATGACAGATGGTATGGAAAAGGTTCATGCTGGTATAACCAGCAGTGAAGAGGTGCTCCGGCTAACAATGAGTGATCCTACGGTGCCAAACCCTGATGCCAGTGCGCTGCGTGATGAAATTTCGCTGTGACCAGATTTTACTATAAATCTATTTCTGATTCAGGGCAGGTAATCACTGGGGAGATGGAAAAGCCCAACCAAGAAGAAGTTGTTAGCGTTCTGCGTGCGAAAGGACATTTACCTGTCACCATAAAGTCCAAGTCGCAATCCCGGTGGAATTTCGTTCGTACCAAAAACGCGGCTCTGAATCCCAAAGAAACTTTGTCTGTAGTTTCTGGACTTTCCGATCTTTTGGAAAGTGGTGTCTCTGTTGATGAGGCTCTGACAATTTTATCTAAGGAAACCGAGGGCTCAAAAAACCAATTGCGACTTGTGCAGCATATAATCACTGAAGTGAGGGGCGGCAAGAGCCTTTCGTCGGCTTTTGTAAGCTCAAAAATGTTGCCAGACCGCAGTACTGGGCCGTTGATATCTTTAATCAAAGCCGGAGAGAAAAGCGGTCAACTAGCAAACAACCTAACGCAGGCAACGACGCTGCTTCAGAACAGCATGGATGCCAATAAGAAATTGCAATCTGCTTTATCTTATCCTTTGGTGGTATTATTTGTTGCCTTTTTCACGCTTATTTTTATGGGTGCCGTCATCGCTCCAGCCTTTCGGGATTTGTTTCAGGATCTCGGTAAAGAATTGCCAGGAACGCTTAGTCTTCTCATTTCCTTTGTTGATCTTGTGCCATTGTTTCTGGCCGCTTTATTGGCAGCAGTCTTGGCCGGGCACATTCAAAGTTCTCTGGTACTTAAATTGAAAGATTGGTTTAGCGGTCTTCTTTTGAAGATTCCCATGATTTCCAGCGCGATAATGTATAACGAAATTGCGAACTTCTCTTTCCTTCTAGCCAACCTGTTGAAGGGCGGTGTGGAGATTGTGACTGCACTGAGATTAGCTCGTGATGGTGTCACCAATAAAATCATTGGGAAAAGCCTGGAGCAAGTTTCAAAAGAGGTTGAAAATGGACGAAACCTCTCCGTTGCCGTTCTTAAAATAGACAATATACCAGCTGTCTTTGTTCAAATGGTACGTATTGGAGAAGCAAAAGGTAACTTGTCGCCAATGCTGCACCGATCCGCGGACATTTTACGTAGTGACCTAGAAGAAAAAATTGAACGACTAACCGCTTATTTACCAGCCGTCTTAATATGCCTATTGGGTGGGATTATTGGTCTTCTCGTGTCGTCAATCTTTGGTGCCATTTTGGATATAAATGACCTGGCAATTTAGGACTGAGTCAATGAAAAAGAGAAACGTAAATTCACAGTCTGGCGAAACAGATGCTGGTTTTACATTACTGGAAATTCTTGTTGTTTTAACCATCGTGGGTCTTTTGGCCACATTGGTGGCACCAAAGGTTACCAAATATTTATCCGGTGCCAAGTCCAGTACTGCTTCTGCGCAGATGGCTTCAATCGCGCAGGCTCTGGAGCTATACCGGTTGGAGGTTGGGTCTTTGCCCTCAACAGAAGCAGGCTTACAGGCTTTGTTGGTTCGGCCTGCCAACCGCAGGCGTTGGAACGGACCTTATTTAGAAAGACCTTCGGCATTGCTGGACCCTTGGGGCAACTCCTATCAATACCGAGTGCCGGGCGAAACAGGTGAATTCGACCTTTTGAGCTTGGGCGCCGATAACCAGTTGGAAGGGTCAGGTGATGACCAAGATATTTGGTATCGATAACATGTTTTCTGATCGCTCTCAGAACAGAGATTGTGGTGACGACCTGATTGCTGGCGATGATGGCTTCTTGTTAATTGAGGCGTTGATTGCACTGGCAATTTGTTCACTGGCCGTGGTGGCTTTGATTAGGTTTTCTCAGGTATCTGCGAACGTTCAAAATAGATCGTCTGTTAAAGCACAGGCAATTTTAGAAGCGCGCAACCTTGTTGAGTCTGTAGGAACAGAAATCAAACTGGTTACTGGTGAGCAGATACTTGAATTGCCGTCAAATCGGACGGCAACAATTACAATCGAACCATATGAGCCAAGCTATATTCAGAGCCGACAAAGTTCGGATCAGGAGTTTCTATATCAGGTTTCTGTCGTTATTGATACAGAACAGTTTGGTACGGTGGTATTACTGCGTGCGGTTCGGGCGCATGACCTATACTGATCAAGGCATACATTCTTCTGAGCATGGCTTTTCTCTCATTGAGATGCTGATTGCTGTTGCTATACTCTCGCTTATTTCTCTCACTTTGGTTGTGGCTTCCACAGGTACTATACGACTATTTCAACGAGGCGTTTCGCTTTCAATCACAACATCTGAGGTTATGCGTGCCCAAACAACGGTTTCGGAGTTATTGGCGGCCGCTCTTACAAAAGAGCAGTTTCCTGATGCCCGCTTTCTGGGGGAAAAAGACACTATAAGCTGGACTGCCATACCTGTTAGTTTTCCCGAGACGCCTAATATATTGCAATTTCAGCTTTCACTTGTGCCGGGGTTCAGCATTGCAGGGTCTGAGGGTGGGGTATTTGATCTTGTCTTGGCTTGGGAAACCCCAAATCTCAAGGATCTTGACGGGCGAGCCGTTCTGGTCAAAGGCCTTGGGCAACTGGAATTTGTCTATTCCAACGTGACGAGCGAGAATAAAATTGACCCTCAATACCCAGTTACAACAATGCCGTCTGGTGTTTGGTTGCGTGCTGAAAAATCGGATGAACTTTCGCCGTCCTCAAACACTAATTGGCCAGATCTATACGTGAGGTTTCACCATCGGTGACCAATTGCACCCTTTATAAAAGCCAGTCCGTAGTGCTGACCGAGAAAACCAAGCTTTTGAACATAGATTTAGGTCGGTATTTTTACGGATTCATTAAGTGAACAAGACAATAAATATTTTAACAGAGATCAAATCGTTCTTCGCTTGGTGGTGCTCGGTTATGCGTAGTCTTTTTTTTAAAACGTCTACGCAGTCGCACCAAAAAGATACATACGCGGCACTCAATCTTGTTGAGCGAAAGCTAACTGTTATCACCGAAGAGAGTGTAATAGAATACACCATCGAGGATGACCTTGCGTCAGCGCCTCTACCACAAACGAGCCAAATTATACATGATGCAAACATTATGTCGCTCGCAGTGAGGGTGCCGGGAATCATTGAAGTGGCAGCAACATTTCCTGCTCAGGCACGTGGAAACTTAAGAGATGTGATTGGCTATGAAATAGACCGGTTAACACCGATGCATGCCGAAAATGCACACTTCATCTATCACGTAAACGAACAGGGATCTGATGATGTCTCAATCCTGGTCGATATAGCGGCTGTAGATGCTGGCTCATTGAGTGCCGCTCAAAACATCGCAGAAAGTTTAGGCTGTCATCTTGTGTATTTGGGTTTAGATCCTGTTCATCAAAACAATGCCAACCTCATGCAAATGCATCGCCGATCGGATGCGCAAACTGAGGATAACCGGTTCTATTTAGTGACGGCTTTGCTTTTGTTCAGCCTGATAGCAACGCCGTTTCTACAAAAACAAAAGCAGGTTGCTGTTTTGGAAGAGGCAGTAAAGCCTATTGAAAATACGGCACGACAAAAAATGGCAGAACTTAATTGGCTTGAAAATAATCGGATGTGGATGGAAACTATAAGGCAAGACAGCCCAAGATTTCTGAAATCCTTACAAGACCTCACCAATCAGCTCGAAGAGAGGGATATCATATTCTATCTGGTTTGGAATAAATCTGAACTGGAAATTGCAGGCACAGCGTCCAACTCAAATCAACTTATCAAAAAGTTTGCGACAACAAGTAATGTTGAATCGATTGAATATCTAAATCCGATTCAGTCGGATACTGACCAATCTCTGGAAGGCTTTCACCTGAAGTTACGGTTTGTGTCCAGGTCTTCTTCGGAGCAAAGCAATGGCTAAACAAAGCTATACCAGCCGATTGCAGGAAAGGCCTCAAAGTGAGCAAAAAGTGATAGCTATCGGCTTCTTGACTGCTCTCGTTATGTTTGCGATTTTTGGTATCCTTTCGCCATTATTCTCTTGGTATAGCAAGATGAATACTACCCACGACCAACTGGCCTTCATTGGGCAAAAATATGCGCAAACTTCTGCGCGATCAGAAGCACAAATACGAGAGATAAGCGCGAATGTTCAAATAGCATCAGCAAGTGACCTTATTTATAGTAACTCTGAGGTTTCTCTCTCTGTAGCGCAATTTGAGGGCGACTTGCGATCTGCCATCGGACGAGTAGGTCTGTCTATCAATAAGCTGTTGCCAGGTTTGCCTGAATCGTCTGAAAATCTATGGCTTTTGCCAGCTATGATCGAGGTTGCCGGCCATCCTTCGAAATTTACCGAGTTGATCTATATCCTTGAAAATTCACCACCACTGATCCGGATTGATCGCGTTGAAATTCTCGCTACCGGCGATGATCGCCAGCTTGGGGTCTTAAAAGCCAGAATTCACTCTTTTCATATGGAAAAGCCAAGCAATGGTTAGAAGAAGTATCTCTCAGCGAACTGCCCGGCGAATTGTTTTGGCTCTTATCGTTATAGCGGTGGGTCTGGAACAGTATCAATGGTTAGCAGCATCCCAGTTGCCAGCTTTTGAACAGAGTGCGGAACAGGTGTCAGTGTCAGGCTGTTGCGAACTGCTGCACGAACGTGAGCGATATACAAATGTACTGAAACGTTCACCTTTCACTCTTGATACTCCCGTTGAGACTATTGATCTCTTGATCACAATTTATGGCTCTGTGAAATACTCAGGTGAAAACAAGCTAGTGATTAGATTTGAGAGCGAAATGCCTTCACAGCTTATGAGCGTGGGTGAGCAATATCGTGGTTGGACAGTCCTGAACTTTGATGCGCGCACTGCAGAATTAGAAGGCCCTAACGGCATTGTCACAGTCTTGATAAAGCCCGACACAGATCAATTGAGCCTCGAAAATCCGTTGTCTGACACTGAAGACGAAGACCAAGAAAGCTCGACAGTCCGCGAAGTAGAGGAAATTATAAATGCCAACGGTTAGACAAACTACTTGCATGGTAGCGTTGACGGGCTTGTTGCTTTCGGGCTGCAGCGGAGTAACAGGAGGCGGTCCTGATAATAGTGTTATGCAACCGGAAATTCGCCGGCAATTCAGCTCTGCATTAGCTAGTGCTCAGGCTTCGGTGCAGCCGCCAGCAATTTCAGAATCTGATGAAAATGTTGTTAAAAATCTAGCAGCTAAACTGAATGGGTTTTCCTCCGAGGCGAAAAATAAGTTGCCAGAAGCGGATGCTGAGATATTGAACCTTGACCTCACAAATATTGGTGTGCGTGACCTGGCTGAGCTCGTGCTTGGAGAACTTCTTCAGGCTAATTTTCTTATTGAAGATGATGTGGCAGGGCGGGTGACTGTCAGCACACCGCGAGGATTGAAAAAAACAGATTTACTTCCGCTTTTGTCAGCCGCTATACAAAGCCAGAATGCTGAGCTTGTTGTAAATGGTGATTTATATCAGGTTGTGGCTACAAATAAATCATCCTCAGTGATTTCAGGTGGCTCGGGCTCTGGTGGTCACATAATGACCATCCAGTTACAGCATGCCTCCGCTACATACATGCGCCGCACTCTTTTGCCGGTTGCAAAGGATCTGGTGGACATAACAGCTGATGAAACACTGGGAATATTAATACTGTCCGGCAGAACTCGTCACCTCAATAGCATAAAAAAATTAGTGGAAACGCTGGATGTAGATGCATTGAACGGCAAGACATTTGGTTTGTATGCGCTTGATCATGCATCTGTTGACGCATTCATTGAAGAATTTGAAGCAGCGTTTCCTGCAAATTTAGCCGTAAATTTAGTTCCTATAAGGCGTATGAATGCTCTTTTGGCAGTGTCTCGCACTGCAAAAGACTTGAGGCAACTTGAAGCTTGGGTTCATACGCTGGATCGTGTGAGTGGGAAGAACCATCGATCAATGCATGTTTATCAGGCAATATCCGGTCAACCGTTACAGCTCGCGGATATTCTGAGAGATATCTTCTCAACCGGATCAACTGCAGCACCAACCAACGTGCCCAGCAATGACCAAGGCCTTTTTGATAGAGAGGCTGGTGAGGGGCTTTTAAACCCAATTCTGGATAACGACGCGCCTGTGGAAGCCTCTAACGAGGAGGCCGACCAGTCAGAGAACATGCCTACAAATAATACAGGTGAATTAAGAATAATTCCTGATGAGCTGACAGACAGGCTGTTTATCTTTGCGAGCGAGGCAGAATGGGCTGAAATACAAGCCGTTTTGCAAAAACTGGATACCCCGCCGCAGCAGGTTATGATTGAAGCCACAATTGTTGAAGTCGCTCTGAATGACAACCTACGCTACGGCCTTCAATTTATGCTGAATAGTGGCAACGCCGACTTTAACCTTACAGACTCCAGTGCAGGCGGTGTTTCTGCTGGCGGTGGAGGTTTAGGCTTTGTTTTCGATAATGGCCGATCTGCTAGGGTTATTTTGGACGCACTTTCCAGTGTAACGGATGTGAATGTAATTTCTTCTCCTCGCCTGATGGTTCTGGGCGAAGAAACAGCAACTCTGCAGATCGGCGATCAGGTCCCTGTTGCAAGTCAATCTGCTGTTCCCATCAACTCAGCGGATGCGCGCATCGTGAATTCGATCGAATTTAGAGATACAGGCGTCATTTTGCGCGTCACGCCACACATTGGCGCTGGGGATACAATTTTAGTTGATGTTGACCAGGAAATCAGTGACGTGGTGGCAACCACTACATCCAATATTGATAGCCCAACAATTCGACAGCGGCGTGTTTCCAGTAAAATTTCGGTTCAGGATGGGGAGACCGTTGCGTTTGCAGGCCTCACGCGCAACACGGTGAATGACAGTAAGAGTGGTATTCCGATCGCGCGAGACTTGCCTGTAGTTGGTTCTCTGTTTGGTTCTACCAACCAAATTTCCAACCGGTCTGAACTGCTAATATTACTTACGCCGCGGCTGGTCCGAAATCTTGATGATGCGCGTGCCATCACAGATGAATTGCGGGGCCGATTGTCAAACTTGCGCCAAAATCAAGATGACGGTTGGGTGCAAATCGCTAACCCGCCATCATGATTTTAAATCAGGTCTTTTGGACTGTTGTGTTTATGGGTCTTGTTGTGACCACCTACACACGTACAGTGACACAGTTTGTCTTGAAGGTTGGAAAAACAGAAAGTGCAATAGAAGCGCGAATACTTGCACAGTCTGGTATTGATATTGGCCTTTTACATGCATTTGAGGAACCCTACGCCAGTGTTTCTGCTTCTGCAAAGGTTGTCGATATGGATGAGGGTCGGGTATTCATTCGTTATGAAAGCGAGCGCGGTAAAATTGATCTGAATGCGGCACCCGTTGAAATGATTACTCAGAGCTTGAAGCTCTTGGAACTGGACACGGTGGTTCAGCAACAGTTGATTCAGACTATTCGCAGTCGGCGTTCAAGGACTATTAAAACACCATCCATCGCAGAGCTTTTTACGAGTGTTGATATCGATCACAACACATTTGAGATAGCTTGTAGAATATATACGGTCTTCAGCGATTTGCATTATGTAGATACACGTAAAGCGCATCCAGTTTTAGCCCAATGGTTGAGAGTTCAGAATCAATCTGGTTGGACGAGTACCGCATCTGGTGGAGCGTTCCGTATTCTCTCGACCGGACAATCTAAATCCGGATCAGAACACACTCTGGCTGCTATATTTCAGCCTCAGCCACTTCAAAAGCCGCCGTATCGATTGGCGAGACGGCAAATCTTAAATTATCCATAACCTTAAAGAAGGTGTTCAGCAGGAATGAGAATGGTTTCTCTGAGTTTTGCAACACCTCTCCTTATCCAGCTTTTCACGGTATTTCTTGGCGCATTCATCAACTCGCCGATTTCGTCATACGAATACCCTTTGAAATAAGACAGAGTGACGGCTTTTTTCATATTCTCCGGTAGATTTTCAATTCCCGCCATAAGAACGTTCTGTGCTTCGTTGTTGGCTATTTCTTGAAATGGCGAAGGGTCTGCTGTTTCAACGTGTATTCCCTCGTCCTCAGGAACGGTATTCAGTTGTTTCTTGCGCAGATAGTCGATTGATAGATTACGCGTGATTGTTGCCAACCATGTTAAGACCGTACCTTTATCACTTTGGAATTTTTCTGCTTTTTGCCATGCAGTCACATACGCTTCTTGCAAAACTTCTTCCGCCAACTGACGAGTGGGCATTAGCCGCAAGGCAATGGAAAATAGTAGAGGGCTGGTTTCGGTATATAATTCTGAAAATGCGACTTCGTTACCGTTTTGTACTTTTACCATCAAAGTTTTTAGGTGCAAATTGCGGTCTGCTTTTGCTTGTGTTGACATCATTTTATGTAATCCGCTTTTGAAAAATTGGACCAGATACGCTTGGGTTTGAAGTTCAGATCACATTGATGAAAAAAAACTGCACCTTTTGGTTCTGAAAAATCGTTTAGCCCATCAGAGGCAACCGGTAACATCTATATTCGTGGGAAAATCCTGATTGATAGATTGTTTTCGGCATTGTCGCAAAAGTTCAAAATTTTGCTAATACAAAAAGGAAATGATGATGGCAGTTTCGATTTCACGAAAAGCTGCAGCCTGTATTGCGGCCACAGTCGGCATGACAAACCAAGCATTGGGTGAACCTGAAACAATTATTGTGAACGGTGCAAACCCTTTGGTTGTGAATGAGCTGCTTGATGCTAATGTTACAATTGAAGCTAACGGCGAACTAAGCGGTGCAGGCGGCATAACTGGATTGGTCACAAACAATGGTACAGTGGCTCCTGGCGAAGGCGGTATCGGCGGTTTTGTAATATTTAATGGCTTTCAGCAATCTAGTTCAGGTCTGTTGAATATTGATGTTTCTGATGTAAACGGAAACGACGATCTATTAGTTTTTGGTACAATATCCCTTGGTGGTTCTGTTAGCCTAAACCCCATGCAGCACGGCGATGGTTTTTCTATCGGTGATACGCGTACCATTTTGTTGTCAGAAGAAAGTATCGAAGGTTCAATCACAGGCTTGACTGTCTCAAATGACCTTTTATCACGGGCTTTCATTCGACCATCTATTGCCGTTGATGGTAATCAATTGATTGTTTCATTTGATCAACTTTCTTTTGTGTCTAACAATTTTAACAGTAACCAAATCGCTATTGGTACCGCATTGGATGAAAGCTTGGGGCAAGCAAGCGGTGAACTGACTGAGTTTGCTGCAGACCTTGGATTGGTTTCTCTGGCAGAAACGGCTGCTCCGCTGGAGCAGCTGGTACCTGAAGGTGCAGCAGTACTGTCTACTGCCAGTATTCGATCTTCTCAAATGTTCCACGCTGAGGTTGAAAAACAGGCTGCGCGTGGTATTGACTCTGCTAAGACTGATGGATGGATAGGCTGGGCATCGGCGTTTGGTGGGTTTGCTGAGAACTCTCGTCAAAATCAGGGCGCTGTTAGTGAATTTGATTATGATATTTACGGAGTTGTTGTAGGCGCAGACCGGTCTGTGGGTAAAAGTGGCAGGCTTGGTTTTGCAGTAGGCGTGTCCAAGGCAGAGATCGACATATCTGGTCAACCAAAAGAAGCTGAGCAAAAGTCTATTCAGGCGAGTGTCTATGTTACCTATTTTCAAGATAATTACCGGTTATCTGGTGCTTTAAGTGCAGGTTACAACGATATCGAAACTGAGCGTCATATCGCCTTTGCAAGTGGTACGCCTACTGTAACTGGTGATTCAGATGGTTATGTGTTTGCAGGTTCTACCGAGCTGGCATATCTCGATGATATCAATGATATGCGCTTCGAAGGGTTTGTCGGATTTGATGTGCACTCGGCTCATCAGGATGGTTACTCAGAACGCGGTGCTGGCTCTTTAGGTTTTGACATTCGTAGCAAGACAGAGACATCTGTCCGTTCACGAGTGGGTGCTCGTGTTAACTTCTGGAAAGATGTTGCCAATACTAAGTTCAAGCCACATCTCAAAGCTGCTTGGGTACATGAATTCTCTTATGACGAGAATGAAGTCAGCGGACAATTCCGAGGCCTTAGCGCCACACGCTTTACAGTGGAAGGCGCTAGTCCTGCGGAAGATTTTGCCGAAATTGATGCTGGCTTCAACTATCAGCTAAGCCAAAATAGTGCAATGTACGCTGGTTATACAGGCCTTATTGGAAGCAATGAAACTGTTCATGGCTTCTCTGCCGGGTTTACTTTTGCCTGGTAAACAATACTGGCTGGCATCCCTTTCCCCCTTTGCCAGCTTTGGCTGCTCCTCCAATGCAATTTCTATGTTGTTTGTGTTGGGGGAGCTTTTCATTTCACGCACATAATATTTGGCGCTGCACCCCGCAGTTACAGAAACGCGTATCGTTAAACACAGTATGATGAGGGCCTCTGGCTCAAAGAATTTGAGGACATGAATATGAACAAAATTTTTACAACTGAACAAGCGGCGTCTCGCCGTACCTTTTTGCGGCGCTCAAGCGGTGCCGTTTTGTCTGCTTCTGCCATTGGTGCGCTATCTGGTGTTGGTTCAATGGCGCTTGCCGGAAAAGTTTCTGCCGATGATATGTCGCAGGATGTGGCTATTCTAAACGTTGCACTTGGGCTGGAACATGAAGGTATTGCTGCATATCAGCTCGGCGCAGAAAGCGGGCTTCTCACTAAAGGCGTTTTGGACGTTGCTGTAGAATTTCAATCTCACCATAAAGAGCACCGTGATGCATTGATTGGCGCTATCCAATCAATGGGCGGCAAGCCAGTTGAAGCGAAGAAGCTATCTCGCTACGCGAAAGACCTGAATGCAAAAACTTTAAAATCTCAAGGTGATATTTTGAAATTGGCTGTAAAGCTGGAGCTTGGTGCTGCTAATGCGTACCTTGGTGTTATTCCGTCATTCAGCAATTCTGATCTTGGTCAGATTGCGGCACGTTTGGCTGCTGACGAGACCATGCACTGGACAGCGCTTACATCTGCACTCGGTATGGCTCTTCCAAGTAAAGCGCTGACATTCGGTGCATAACAAATAGATTTTGCTCGCTCTCCATTGGCATAACTTAATGAGGTTCTAATGCGCTATTCATTTAGGATGTTTTTTCTTGCATGTTTGTTGTCATTAAACTTGGCTATTGCACAGCAGCAGGTGGTTGCAAATGATGTGGAGAGGGGAGAGAAATTATATAGCAGGCGTTGCGGCGCCTGCCATTCCATTGACGTCAATAGGATAGGTCCAAAACACCGCGGGCTTTTGGGGCGGACGGCTGGTAGTTTAACAGACTATGATTATTCGGATGCGCTGTCGCATTCATCCGTTGTTTGGACAAAAGAAACATTAAATGCTTGGTTGGAAAACCCTCAGGCATTGATTCCGGGCCAGAAGATGGGGTTTCGTCTAAAAAAGGAGGATGAGCGCCAAGATATTATCGCTTATCTCGTTAGGTTGAAGGATTAGGTGCGTTTTTATTCCTGTTCATACTCTTTAGACTTATGTTGTGAGGTTGAATCAAGAGAGAACTGTGATTTCATTTGAGGTGATGAACTAGGAGTATATCGGTAACCTTTAAGAACATCTGTCGAGTCAAGTGGACCTGAATTCTTTCTAAAAAAACGTATATTTAAGTTGGATGGCGCATCCTTCTAACAGAATAAAATTGCGAAAAGCTTGATTGATGAAGAATTTTCCGCAGCTTATTGTAACCATATTAATGGTAGTTTTGCCTTTGTCTATCAGTGCTGCTGAAGGCGTCTTGGAGCAGTACGAGCAAGATGTTATTGCCTTTGTCTCGAAGCAATTAAAAGAATAGATTAAACACAGTTTTCAGATTAAAGCTGATCTCTAGGATTTGTGCTCATAGCCTCGATTTATCTTGGCCAATTTTCATACTCATCTGAGTTTATTCGTTTGCCTGTGATGATGTATGTTAGATGTTTGCTGTCGCCTCGTAGTGTTGAGGAATTATCGCCGTCGTTGCTATTACGATTACAAACTGAAAATGCTGAAACACTCTAATATTCAATTTCATTCAGTAATACGAGCCTTGCAGGCTCATGACTCTGAATGTTGGATGCTGAGCCTTATGGCTCTGATACTTGGCTGTGGTTTCCCAGTATTTTCCTTGTTAAGCACGGAAAAATGCAGAGATTTGTTAGCAGCAGACTGTCTCCACCGCCATTTTATCTTTTGAAAAAAATCTCTCTACAATTGATCAATGTGGAAGCCACGATTTATCAAGGGCTTGTCTGACATTTTCAGCCTAATCTTGTTCTTATTTGAGTCTTTGATAAGCCAAATAAGCATGGTGATAACCGTGCATTTCTCTGCTTAGTATGTTGTTATATATCTTGCCTCATACCTATGATTCGACATGTCTCTTCCTAAAAAGGTAACGCTTATATGAGTGTCTTTGTAATAGTAGCAATAGCCGGTACTTATTGTCCGCTTCTGGCTGCAAGCATTAAAAGAGCCCCGGAACCCAATAGGGTCCCAGGGCTCTTTTAATTGGTACGAAGGCAGGCGAATGAATATATTGGTTAAGGCATTAGTTTAGTTGTTTTGGGTATAAGCTTCTGCAGTTCATGTTGTATGACGTCAGGTGCAACAGGTTTGTGGAAATACCGAAACCCTGATCTTTTTAAAACCATTAGATCATTTGGCGCAGTCGCACCGGTAATTATAATTGCCGGCGTATTAGCAAATCGTTCTCGGATGTTTGATATGACATCCAAGCCCGTAACCTGAGGGCCAAGGTAGTAATCGGTTGCAATCAGATCAGGCTGCCCCAAGTCATCAAGAGTATCAATCGCTGCTTCTAGTGAAGAAACACCCCTTGCGGCATGCCCCCAGTCCCTGAACATATGTACAAGCGCCTCGCAGGCATCTTTGCTATCATCTACAACAAGGATAACTAGTCTTTGTTGTGTCGGCTGTGGTTCTTTTTTACTGTCTTGGTTTTCTTTAACTGCAGGAATTGATGGAATGGCGGTAAGCACACTGACTGAAAATATTGTACCCATATCAGGCTCTGACTTAACCTCAATATTCATGTCCATTAAGGCACAAAGTTCCCGAACGATTGATAGTCCCAAGCCCAAACCACCGTGTCGTGTTTTTTTGCTAATTTCCAGTTGCACATAACGATCAAAAATATGTGCGATTTCATCACTTGGTATACCATGCCCATTGTCCGCCACTATAAATTTTACATTCTCGCCGTGCCGCTTAACCCCCATTAGAACGTGCCCGCCAGGTGATGCTTTGATTGCGTTGGCAACGAGGTTTCCTAAAACACGCTTTAAATACTTGGCATCAGCCCGTACGTGGTGAGAGCTGTGGCATATGCGAAGGTCAACGTTGTTTTGCTGGGCGATAGGTTGCAGCGTGTTTTTTAGTTCTTCAAAGAGCGTGCTAACGGACGTAGTGTTCATACTGACATTAATTGTCTTGGCTTCTAGTTGTGACGCTTCAAGCATTGTTTCCAGCATATCGGATAATGAGCCAATTAACTGCTCCTGCTTGCCCGCGATGGTTGTTAAATTGGTGTTTGAGCCCACAGTTTTCTTCAGGTTCTGATTGAATATGCTGAGTGCCTGAACGGGTTGCCTGAGGTCATGGCTGGCAGCAGACATAAAGTTAACTTTCTCGCGGGCACTTTTCTCTGCGGCACTTTGCGCGGCTTGCGCTTCTTTTGTTCGTGCTTTTACTCGTTCATCCAGAGTTGCGTTGAAGGTTTGCAGGTTATCTGTGAGTGCAAGGGACTTCTCGTATAATTTACGAGAGCGTGCACTAAGTGCAATTGCATGACCTATTGATATAAGTAGAAAGCCAAAAGGCATAAGATCAGAAAATGACGAAGGCCGAAGATTGAAGGCATGCAAATAATGCAGTCCGTCATTTACAGCGGTTGCAAGAAACAAAGCAGTGAAGATCACGATTGCACCTGCGCCGCTACGCTTTTTCCACCATGCTTTGACAATAGCATACTGGTTATAAAACAAGATCAGGACTGCAAAAATGATGAAGGTATCTTGTAGGCTTGTATATACATGCACCGGGAGAAAAATAACGCTAAGTATGAAAGGAGCAGACCCCCAGTAAGTGATACGTTTGATATATTTGGGAAATTCATCGGGAAATATACTGGCAAGGAAAGTCAAATATGCAGTAGACGCAGAATATAGTGTCAAATAAACAAGGAATTTGTCGCTGAATTGAGGGAAATCAGGAAAAATTCTGAACAGGATTGTGTTCAATGTTGCCAATCGTACAATCACGATTGTCACAAGCATACAGTACCAGAAGAGGGACCAGTCCTGTCCACCGCGAAAGCCTCTGAAAAAATACGCCAGGTGGAAGATAAGAAGTGAGCTTAATGCACCGAGCACAAACAGATATGAAAGGTCGTATCCTCGTGCTTCCTGTTCCATCGCTTCGCTGGGCTGAATAATGGGAGGGCGTAAAATTCCCCCAGCAGCATGTTCAAAGTTAGAAACAATCAGATTGATAGTAACTTCACCAGATAACGGTAGCGGTACACGGCGTTCCAAATAGAATGCCTGTGATTTTTCTTGCCGTTCAGCTATTTGGCCGTTTGACGCAATCAGCTGTCCATTGATCCATAGTTCGTACGCAGAATATGGAGTCTGTAATTTTAAACTTAAGGGAAGATTATTTTCAGTGATTATAAGTTTCTTGCGATATGAAGCAACGCCGAATCCAGACGGCCATCCATTCCTTTCCGCTAATTCATTTGGCTGATTATGCCAACGATCAGGAAACATAATGGTTTCGTCGTTATATTGGGCATCGAACTCGTCTGGGCGAACAATTTTATGACGGATGACTTGCCATGGCCCGTCAAGAGAAATGCTTTCTCTCTGGTCTGTCAGGCTCAATTCTAAAGGAATGTGTTCAAATGTGCCGTTTTCTGCAGCAATAGTGATGGAATTCACAAACACCAGAATACAAAGCATAAAGGCATAGTGCATCAGTCGGGCTGTTTTTGTCTTAAGAGAAAGGGCAAAGGAGTATGACGCTATACGGCACTTTACATTACCTTTTATCATTGCCTTGGAGCTCATAGCAAAAAACGCCACGAATTATTTACATTCCCTGTAATCATATTGAATGTAGTATAAACAACTAGCTTGCTGATTCTACAGGTGTTTTGAACTACTATGTTTGTATGTTTTTGAATGGATACTGTGTCCCAGAACATAGTTGTTGCTGACGACCATGCTTTAATTCTTGAAGGCATGGTTTCTCTGCTTGGAAAGCTTGATGGGGTTGGTTCTGTTTCCAGCGCTGTTGACGGAAGGCAGGCACTTGATTTTCTGATCGACCAATCGATCGACATTGTAATACTGGATATAAACTTACCAGGGCTTTCCGGTGTTGATGTTGCTCGAGAAATTCGTAAGAGAAAATTATCGACACGTATCATTTTAATGACCGGTGAAGTGTCTGAAGACAGAGCCGCAGTTCTCATTAACGAGCTATCTCTGGACGCCTTTTTATTCAAAACATCGAATATGAACCAGTTTGAGCAAGCTGTGAGAGCTGTATTAAACCAAGATAGTTTCTTCCCGCCAGATGTAACTGATGCCCTGAACCGCGTTGAGAACGCCGCAATGCAATTGAGCAACCGCGAAGTGCAGGTTGTTAGAATGATTGGCGAAGGACATACCTCCGAAAGCGCAGCAAATGTTCTCGGCATAAGCCCTCATACTGTTCGAAAACACCGTGAAAATATCAAAAGAAAGCTTGGCATAGGTACAGTCGCTGAACTGTCTTCATATGCGCACCGAAACCAGCTTTTCTAATTAATTAGCCAATACTGCAGTTAGTTCACCAGCTTGTATATACGCACATCTGCGTATGGCTCGATTTCATATTCAATTCCATCATTTGCTGCATTCGTAGAGCACTTCCACGAAATGTGAGGATTCGGGAAGCCATTGTAGGTCTGTCTCTTCACTAGAATAAATGAATACAGGGAACCGCATGATGGATATTACGACGCCCCAGGCAGTTACAAATGAGATTTTCGTAAATAGCGTTGAAACCAGTGATCAATATAATCCTGTCGTAGCCGCGCTAACAGGCGGCGGCTTCGTAATTATCTGGCACAACCATGAAAATGCCAATATCGACGGAAGTGGGAGAGGGGTTAGTGGTCAGCTATATGACTCAGATGGAAACAAGGTTGGGGGTCAGTTCTTAGTTAATAGCCAAATAAATGGTAAACAAGACACAGCAAGTGTAGAGCCACTGAGCAATGGTGGGTTTGTTGTTGTTTGGCAGAGTGAAGATGCGACCTCTGACGCCAGTAGTCTCGGTGTTGTTGGCCAGATATATGATGCTGCCACTAATAAAGTTGGCAGTGAACTTACAATTAACACGCAAACTGATGGTGATCAGACCCCAAGAGACTTAGCGGTTTTTGCGGATGATAGTTTTATTGTTGTCTGGGAAAGTGCTGATGCGACCGTGGACGGTGATGCCGTAGGAATTTCTGGTCAGAGGTTTGACAGTAACGGTAACAAAATTGGTGTCGAGTTTACTGTTAACAGTGAAGTTGAAGGCAATCAGTTTCACCCGAGTGTCGCGACTTTCTCAAATGGAAGTTTTGTCATAGCTTGGACAAGTCATGATCCTAATTCGGATGGTGATGGCTCGGGTATATCTGCACAGCTGTTTGACGCTGCAGGTAATAAGCAGGGAGCAGAGTTTACTGTTAACTCCGAGATAGAAGGTGATCAGTTAGTCCCGCAGGTATCGGTTTTAACTGGCGGCGGGTTTGTTGTTGTATGGTACGGCGATGATCCAGACGTAGATGGTTCAGGCTCCGGTGTTTCAGGGCAGCTTTTTGATAGTGCTGGTAACAAAGTGGGCACCGAATTTACGGTAAACACCAACAATATTGGCGCCCAAAATGTTGCTAGAATTACCTCTCTGGATGATGGCGGTTTTCTTGTGGCATGGCGAAGTGACGACCCCGCAGTTGATGGATCAGGTATAGGCATTGCGGCGCAGCGTTTTGATGGCACTGGTACAAAAGTAGGTAGTGAGTTTAACCTGAGCGGCGAAGTTCAAAGCACGCAGACTTTGACTGGTTTAGCTAATCTTGGGGGAGGCGAGTTCATTGCGGCATGGCAAAGCTCGGATCCTGATGTAGATGCACAGGGTACGGGTATTTCTGCGAGGATTTTCAAAGCTAACAATGTGCCCACTGCGACAGACCAGACAATAGATTTAGAGGCGAATACGCCGGAGTCATTCGGTACAACAATTTATACTGTTCGATTGCCTGATCTTGGATTTAGTGATGTAGACGGCGATAGTTTTCATAGCGTCCGCATAGATACTCTTAATCTGGCTGCGGGTGATATTTTCACCAATGGTGGTGTTCCAATTCAGGCCGGTGACATCATTAGCCTGAAAGACATTGATGACGGCGACATCAAGTATACGCCAGTTGATGATGGTTTTGGTGTGGCACGGACTAGTTTCACTTTTTCTGTGAATGATGGAACCAGTTTTGCCGCAACGCCCTCTACTTTCAGCTTTGATGTTGCCCAGGGTAATCAATCACCTGCAACATCAGATAGCAATGTCAGCAGCGCAGAAGGTGTTACTTACGTATTTTCTTCCGCGGATTTTAATTTTAGCGACCCTGATGCTGGCGACACATTCGGTGTGGTGACTATTAGCAATTTGAATTTGGCGCCTGGTGATCAATTGTTGGCATATGGTTCAGCTGTTGAAAATGGTGATGCTTTTTCTTTGAGTGAATTAATTGACGGAGAATTGACATATATCCCTGCAGCAGGCGTAAGTGCTGCAGGGCGTTTAAGTTTTGATTTTACCGTAACGGATAACCATAACCGCCCTGCAGTTGGAAGCTCTACACTTACATTAAATGTTACAACCCTCACTCCTGCCCCCTCTCCATCTCCCGCTCCTGCGCCAACTCCTGTGCCTGAACCTGAGCCTATTCCAGTTATTGTAAGTGTTGAAGACGCAAGCACGGGTCCAGACACGGTTGAAGGGTCCGCTGCCGCCGATGATATTGCAACAGGTGCTGGTAATGATCAGGTGAATGCTGGTGATGGTGATGACAATGTTGACGGCGGTGCTGGTAATGACGATGTAAACGGTGGTCGCGGTTCGGACAGCGTATCTGGCGGTGGTGGTGATGATACGGTGTCTGGCGGCATTGGCACAGACAGTGTTGACGGCGGCGCAGGCAATGATGCTCTGCGTGGTGATCAGGGTGATGACACGGTGCTTGGAGGCGCGGGTAACGACACCATTGATGGTGGCAGTAACGCCGACTTCCTGCGCGGTGATGCGGGTGATGACAGTATATCTGGTGGTTCGGGTGATGACCGTGTGTTTGCTGGTCCTGACGACGAAGGCAATGATACGGTTGAAGGTAACCGCGGTAATGATGTTGTTGGCGGCGGTGCCGGTAATGACTTTATCGTTGGTGGTGACATTGACGGTAATGGCACAGATGCATCAGGTAATGACAGCCTGTTTGGTGGTGATGGTGATGATGTCATCATTGGTGGTTCGTTCGATACGACAACAAATATGGCAGTGAACGGAAACGGCGGCCGTAACACCATCTATGCTGGTGCTGGTAATGACAGCATCATTGGTGATGATGGTGGCGATACGCTTGGTGGCGGCAACGGAGATGACAGTGTCACTGGCGGTATGGGTAGTGACATTATCTATGGTGGTCGTGGCCCTGGTGAAGACACACTTTTTGGTGGCGGCGGCGATGATCAGGCATTTGGCGCATCAGACAATGATATGGTTAACGGTGGTGCTGGTAATGACACCCTGTTTGGCGGCGCGGGCGATGACACAGTTGACGGCGGTGATGACAATGATCTGATCTTCGGCGGTGCCGGTGATGACAATATCACTGGTGGTGACGGTAATGACACGTTCGCTTTCATCACAGGCTTTGGCAATGACACGATCACTGACTTTGGCACAGCGGACGGTGACAGTGACACGCTCGACTTCTCCGAGATCGAAGGCCTTGTGCTGGCTGACCTGCTATCCTCAGCCACGTTTGATGCGAGCGGTGCCACGCTCACCATCGGTACCCATGGTACACTGACCCTCGAAGGCATCAACCAAACCGAACTGCAAGCACTGTTTGATGCAGGGCAGGTGGT
>NZ_JAOBPO010000010.1 GCF_025574485.1 Kordiimonas aquimaris
ATTATTCGATAATTTTAGCGACGACGCCAGCACCAACGGTACGGCCGCCTTCACGGATAGCGAAGCGCAGACCTTCGTCCATTGCAATCGGTGCAATCAACTGAACTGTCAGGTTCACGTTATCACCCGGCATAACCATCTCTGTACCGGAAGGAAGCTCAACATTACCTGTCACATCAGTTGTACGGAAGTAGAACTGTGGACGGTAATTCGCAAAGAACGGCGTGTGACGGCCACCCTCTTCTTTTGTCAGAATGTATGTCTCTGCAGTGAACTTCGTGTGCGGTGTGATTGAACCAGTGTGCGCCAGAACCTGACCACGCTCAATCTCTTCACGACCAACACCACGTAGCAATGCGCCAATGTTATCGCCTGCTTCACCTTGATCGAGAAGCTTACGGAACATTTCAACACCAGTTACTGTTGTTTTCGCAGTTTCCTTGATGCCAACGATTTCAATCTCTTCGCCAACTTTCACGATACCACGCTCAACACGGCCAGTAGCCACTGTACCACGACCAGAGATAGAGAACACGTCCTCTACAGGCATCAGGAACGCACCGTCAACAGCACGGTCCGGCTGTGGGATGTACTCATCAACAGCAGCCATCAGCTCAAGGATTTTCTCAGCGCCGATGTTTGCGTCACGACCTTCAAGAGCCGCAAGTGCTGAACCAGCAATGATTGGAATATCATCACCAGGGAAATCATACTCGCTTAGAAGCTCGCGAATTTCCATCTCAACAAGCTCTAGAAGCTCTTCGTCGTCTACCTGGTCAACTTTGTTCATGAAAACAACAAGTGCCGGCACACCAACCTGACGCGCAAGCAGGATGTGCTCGCGTGTTTGTGGCATTGGGCCATCTGCTGCGTTCACAACAAGGATACCACCGTCCATCTGTGCCGCACCAGTGATCATGTTCTTCACATAGTCAGCGTGACCCGGGCAATCAACGTGTGCATAGTGACGTGCTGCTGTTTCATACTCAACGTGAGCCGTTGAAATAGTGATACCGCGCTCGCGCTCCTCTGGAGCTTTGTCGATGTTCGCAAAATCTACAGCTTCACCGCCGCTTGATTCCGCCAATACTTTCGTAATCGCTGCCGTCAATGTCGTCTTACCATGGTCAACGTGACCAATCGTTCCAACATTACAGTGCGGCTTATTACGTTCAAACTTCTCTTTTGCCATTGTAGTCTACCTTTCTATCGGCCCTTGATTTACCAAGGGATCCCTAATTAGTGCTTATGTTTTTTCTTAGCCCGCAAGTTTTGCTTTGATCTCTTCAGCAACCGCTTGTGGTACTCCGTCGTAATGGTCAAATTGCATAGAGAACGTAGCCCGGCCTTGTGAGAAAGAGCGAAGCTCATTCACGTAACCAAACATGTTCGCCAGCGGAACCATTGCATTAATAACCGTGTTCGGACCACGAGTTTCAGAACCCTGGATTTGACCACGACGTTTATTCAAGTCGCCGATGCAATCGCCCATGTAATCTTCCGGCGTTACAACTTCAACTTTCATAATTGGTTCAAGAAGCCTGATGCCTGCTTGAGCAGCAGCTTCTCTGGTAGCACCGCGACCTGCAATTTCAAACGCTAGAACGCTCGAATCTACATCGTGATAACTACCGTCATAAAGGCGCACAGAGAAATCGATAATCGGGAAACCGATCAATGCACCACTCTCTGCAATATCCTTGATACCTTTTTCAACACCAGGGATATATTCTTTTGGAATGTTACCACCCTTGATTTCGTCAATGAATTCAAAGCCAGAACCACGCTCACCAGGAGTAACAACCATTTTCACACGGCCAAACTGCCCAGAACCACCAGACTGTTTCTTGTGCGTGTAATCAATATCAACTTCTTTAGCAAAGCTCTCACGGTAAGCCACCTGAGGCGCACCAACCGTACACTCAACCTTGAACTCACGCTTCATGCGATCAACCAAGATATCAAGATGCAGCTCGCCCATGCCAGAAATAACCGTTTGCCCTGACTCTTCATCAGACGCTACACGGAAACTTGGATCTTCAGCAGCCAAGCGATTAAGAGCAATACCCATTTTTTCTTGGTCAGCTTTTGTCTTAGGCTCAACAGCAACAGAAATAACCGGATCAGGGAACTCCATGCGCTCAAGAATAACCTGAGAATTGTTTGCGCAAAGCGTGTCACCTGTTGTCGTAGACTTCAAACCAGCAAGCGCAACAATATCACCAGCGCGCGCTTCCTTAAGGTCTTCCCGGTTATTCGCGTGCATTTCAAGCATACGACCAACTTTTTCTTTACGCTGCTTCACAGAGTTCATTACCTGCGTACCAGTCTCAAGAATACCGGAGTATATCCGACAGAAAGTAAGCGTACCCACAAATGGGTCATTCATGATTTTGAACGCAAGAGCAGAAAACGGCTCGTCATCGTCAGACTTACGAACAATCTCTTTTTCACTATCGTGCGCATCCACACCTTTAATCGCCTCAACATCAGTTGGCGCAGGCATGAAATCAACAACCGCATCAAGAAGAGGCTGAACACCCTTGTTCTTGAATGCAGTACCATTAAGAACCGGAACAAATAAGTTCTCGTTAGTGCCTTTACGAATAGCCGCCTTCAGTTCCTCTTCAGTGATATCTTCACCTTCAAGGTATTTTTCCATCAGCGCTTCGTCAGCCTCAACAGCAGTTTCAATCATTTCCATGCGCGCAGCTTCAGCCGCATCAGCAAGCTCAGGGCGAATGTCTATATAGTCGTATGACGCACCAAGATCCTCACCCTTCCAAAGCACTTCCTTGTACTTAATCAGGTCAATCAAACCTTCGTAATCAGATTCAGCACCGATAGGCAATTGAACCACAAGCGCTGTCGCACCAAGGCGCTCACGGATCATCTCCACACAACGCTCGAAGTTTGCACCCATGCGATCCATCTTGTTGATAAAACACATGCGCGGAACGCCGTATTTATCAGCTTGACGCCACACAGTCTCAGACTGCGGCTCAACACCAGCTACAGAATCGAATACTGCTACAGCACCATCGAGAACACGGAGCGAACGCTCAACTTCAATTGTGAAGTCAACGTGTCCCGGTGTATCAATGATGTTAATGCGATGATCATTCCAGAAACAAGTCGTCGCAGCAGACGTAATTGTAATACCGCGCTCCTGCTCCTGCTCCATCCAATCCATCGTCGCGCCACCATCGTGCACTTCGCCGATTTTATGACTACGACCAGTATAATATAGAACTCGTTCTGTAGTTGTCGTTTTACCTGCATCAATGTGCGCCATGATGCCGATGTTGCGATAACGATCAAGTGGCGTTCTGCGTGCCATGGACCTAGTTCCTTATTCTCTAAACTCTTACCAGCGATAATGGGAGAAAGCTTTGTTAGCCTCTGCCATTTTGTGCGTATCTTCACGTTTTTTGACAGCGCCGCCACGATTGTTGGACGCATCCATCAGCTCACCTGACAAACGATCAACCATTGTTGTTTCGTTGCGCTTACGTGCAGCAGTAATCAACCAGCGGATAGCCAAGGCTTGCGCACGCTCAGTACGCACCTCAACAGGCACCTGATACGTTGCGCCACCAACACGACGAGAACGAACCTCAATCGCAGGCTTCACATTGTCCAAAGCTTCATGAAAAAGTGGGAGAGCATCAGATTTTGCACGTTCTTCCATTTTATCGAAAGCACCATAAACAATACGCTCAGCAGTAGATTTTTTACCATCAAGCATAAGGCTATTCATAAATTTTGTCAGTACCACATCACCGAACTTCGGATCAGGCAGGACGTCGCGTTTTTCTGCGCTATGACGACGAGACATACGGTATTTCCTTTTTCAATCTTACTTCGGACGCTTCGTGCCGTATTTCGAACGGCTCTGACGACGGTCTGCAACACCCTGGGTATCAAGCACACCACGAACAGTGTGGTAGCGAACACCAGGTAAATCTTTAACACGGCCACCGCGAATCAGGATCACTGAGTGTTCCTGAAGGTTGTGACCCTCACCACCAATGTATGAAGTCACCTCATGACCATTTGAAAGACGCACACGTGCAACTTTACGCAGGGCTGAGTTAGGCTTCTTTGGTGTTGTTGTATAAACACGTGTACACACGCCGCGCTTTTGCGGACATGCTTCAAGCGCTGGCACTTTATTGTGCGCTGGCTTGGCTTTGCGCGGCTTACGCACAAGTTGGTTAATGGTAGGCATTCTTGTTCCTTGCCGTTTTTCTCTGTCACCATCACTCCAGAAAACCTGCACTGCATGCAGCAAAAACAACCTTAATCGGCAGCATTCTTGCCCCAATCAGGTTTCCTGAATCGATTCAATTGTTTACTCTTAGCCAGCAAACCCCAGCGTCTAGATCGATTTGACCTACCACCTGAGTTCTGGCGAGGTGCGCTTACTACAGCGAAATGCTGGGAACGTCAATGAAAAAACACGTAAGAATAAATATCTTCAAAAAACGGATTATTCTTGCTCTCAAAAAAGGCATTATTGATTTTTAAGTCCTTAAATCGCTTCCATTGATTCATTCACACTGAAACATACCTGCGCGAATATGTTAAATATCAATAAACACACTTAAGAAGGCAATATGTGGAATGCAAATTATATTAATGTACTAATTTAATTACTCTTACTTAACAACAGCTCGCTCTCCCATCGGTTCACAAGCGACTTAAATACCGTTTGGTGCACGCTACCATCACGAAAAGCGGTCGGATTTTGCCATTCCTCGCCTTCTTTTAGCTGAAAAAGTCCCGTCATAAAATCGTACGTACTTAAGCCATCATGAGAGATCCAAGCAATTTGCCTAGGTTTATTAATTGTTCCTGTTAGCTCAAAAATTGTTTTGCTTGGCTCCAAAGAGATTTTAATAGGCCCTTCATCAACAGAAGCATCTAATGAAGACATTATTATCCCAGCTATCTCGTCTTGGCCAACAGGGTATGTATACTCACCTTTACCGTTAACAATGATCAGCGGTGTTTGCCTCTGTGATTTATCAAGCGCCCAAGCATGCCCAAGCAAATCATTTTCATAAAACGAGTCAGGGTGATCACCAACGATCACAACGGTCGTATTCTTACTTAAATTGTTTTCTTCGAGGTAAGCAAATAGATGACCAATATGCGCATCTAAATTACGTGCAGCATTAGCATATTGTCTGAATATTTGATCTTTATTTTCTTTCGCAAAAAAACCAGATCGCACGTTACCTTCTTTAATAAAGTGTTTTTCCATTTTCTCGTTAAAGTAAGGATAATGGAGTTCTTGATAATTGATATACAGCATAAATGGTTGTGTGCGTTTTTGGTCAAGAAGCGAGAACACTTCTTCATTAACCTCATCACCTCTTAGCTTTAAGCCAAATTCTTTGGTTAGCTTTTTCCATGTTGACAATTCATCGAGATTCCAAGCTTTACTTTTAGCATCATAGAAATGATCAAAATCAGCAAGTCTAATATATTCTGCTGTGTCACCCCAATTTTCATTTTGCGCCGATACTGCATACAGAGAGTATCCTTGCATCTTAAGTAAATCCGACAAGAAAATACTATTTTTATTGTAATGCGTTTTCCCCGCAAAAAGCGTCTGAATAGATCTCGATGTTACACCATAGTTAGATATTGCCCAATCAGTGTATGCATGCTTCCGTTTTAACTCATTGAAGAAGGGCATTGCTTCCTGTCCATCGTAAACAGCATTTACAGGGGCCACTTTAAACGACTCAACCACAATCAAAATAACGTTATTACCATTGTATTTTAGCGGCTCTTTTATTTGACGCTTAGTCGCCTCCACATAGCTCTGCTTTAAATCGCCGCCAATGCCATTCTCATCTAATCCATTGTCCGGAATTTCAATAGCATATGGCTCCACATTAGCTGAGAAATTATCCGGATCTTTAGGTTGCGTCAAAGGCCCATAGCCGTCGCCATCAAAATCGCTAAGATTCGCAAGTATAATGTCTATGGCTCTGTATGACATTTTATTATAAAAGCCATGCCAAAGTGCTCGATCAACCCCATAGAGATTAAAATGCAAAAAGCCGATAATAACCCAGCCAAAACATACGGCTGCTACGATAAACCTTTTTTGACCAACCATGATGAAATTGAGTTTTACATTACGCAATAGATACAAAACAACGCCAAAAAAAACTATAGTCACCACCAACATCAACAGTGACAACAGCATTGTATAAGCGTCGATCGTATGAAATAAATTTACATATGCACCACCAGATAATTCCTTCAAAATCTGCAGGTCAAACTTGGTACCAAAATAAGAAAAAATTCCATATTTTACGACTAAATTTAAAACAAAGCCGAATACTACAATGCAAAATATTGTAGCTATCCTCTGAGCCATATTCAAAGTAGATACACGAGATAAAAGAAAGAAAACACCTACGGCTAACGTACCATAAAAAAATAAATCACTAATAACGGCGCCAACAAAGTAATAAAATACTTGAGAATACTGAGAGAGAGAAAAATATTTATTAAGGCTATCTTCTAAAAAGTAAGCCTCTGTCTTATGAATAAGAAATGCTTCAGATGAAAAGAAAAAAAGAACAAGTAAAGTAATCCCTATAAAAATAATCCGTCGTGCATCACCAATATTCCCAGTATTCAAACCACTCTCCTATGTTTCTTCAGCATCAAGTAGCAATTAACAGAGTTTTCCTAAGTCTATACTAGAGCGTAAATTCAAAATATAGTGTTTACACACGCTAGACGCTACGATCCAATAAGCGCAGCTTTCTTCCTACTAGAAGCCATCACACCACAATCAATAAAAAAGGCCCGCATGAGCGAGCCTTTTAATATTTTACATCTCAACCAAAAGGCTATGCATCAGTACTGCCATCCGTTGCAGCAGCGAACTCTGCTTCTGCTGTTGACATTGTATCTTCAGCAGCGGCTTGAGCCGCCTGCGCAATCTGGTCACGGCGCAAAGCTTCGTGGCGAAGCTTGTTAACCACGGCGCCTGTTCCTGCAGGAATTAGGCGACCAACGATCACGTTTTCTTTCAGGCCTACCAGCTTGTCTTTCTTACCTGCAACCGATGCTTCTGTGAGAACACGTGTTGTCTCTTGGAATGATGCAGCAGAAATAAAGCTACGCGTCTGCAAGCTTGCTTTCGTGATACCAAGCAGGATCGGATGTCCTTTCGCTGGCAAGCGACCTTCAGCTTCAAGTTTGGCGTTATTTTCTTCAAACTCTTCACGTTCGATCAACTCACCAAGCAACATAGTACTGTCACCAGAAGCCGTAATCTCAACTTTTTGCAGCATCTGGCGAACAATCACCTCAATGTGCTTATCGTTGATTTTCACACCTTGCAGGCGGTAAACGTCCTGCACTTCTTTCACGAGATAGTTAGCAAGTGCTTCAACGCCCAGAACCTGCAAAATATCATGCGGCGCTGGATTACCATCAATCAGGTACTCACCCTGCTGGATGAAATCACCTTCCTGAATGGTGATGTGCTTACCTTTTGGCACCAGATATTCAACCGGCTCTTTATCTTCTTCGCGTGGGCGAATAGTGATACGTCGCTTGTTTTTGTAATCGCGGCCAAATTCAACGATACCATCGATATCAGCAATAACGGCACAGTCTTTAGGACGACGTGCTTCAAACAACTCAGCCACACGTGGCAGACCACCGGTAATATCTTTGGTCTTGGCAGCTTCGCGAGGAATACGTGCAATCACATCACCAGCGGAAACATGACCTCCGTCTTCAATTGAGAGAATTGCCTCAACAGAAAGGAAGTAACGCGCTTCTGTACCATTAGCCAGTTCGATCACTTCGTCTTTCTCATCCCGCAAAGTAATACGTGGACGAAGATCAGCACCTTTTGTACCTGAACGCCAGTCCATCACCACCTTAGAGGCGATACCTGTACCTTCATCAACAACTTCTTTAACGGAAACACCGTCTACTAGGTCAACGTAACGTACAATACCTGATTGTTCTGTGATGATCGGAACAGTGTATGGATCCCATTCAGCGAGTTTCTCGCCTTTAACAACCATATCACCTTCGTCTTTGAACAAGTGAGAACCATAAGCCAAACGGTGCTTCGCACGATCACGACCCTCATCGTCAACCACAACAACTTCCATATTGCGGCTCATCACAACCTTGCGACCTTTGCTGTCGACAATAACGTTGCGATTATCAATCCGCACTTTACCGTCTGCAGACGATTCAACCGCTGATTCCGCATTTACCGTTGCAGCGCCACCAATGTGGAACGTACGCATCGTAAGCTGTGTACCAGGCTCACCAATTGACTGTGCAGCAATAACACCAACTGCTTCACCCATATTAACAGGTGTACCACGCGCAAGGTCGCGGCCATAACACGTACCGCAAACACCGCCTTTGGTTTCACATGTCAGTACAGAGCGAATTTTCACTTCCGCAAAGCCAGCCGTTTCAATTGCGTCAGACTTAACTTCATCAAGCAAAGTACCTGCCTCGAACATGATTTCGCCGCTAATCGGGTCATTCACATCAAGCGACAGGCTACGCCCTAGAATACGTTCTGACAGAGGAACAAGAACATCGCCGCCCTCAGAAACTTCATCGATAGTAATACCGCGTTGAGTACCACAATCGCGCTCAACAATTACGCAGTCTTGAGACACATCAACCAAACGACGCGTCAAGTAACCAGAGTTCGCAGTTTTCAGCGCAGTATCGGCAAGACCTTTACGTGCACCGTGCGAGCTGTTGAAGTACTCAAGAACTGACAAGCCTTCTTTAAAGTTTGAGATAATTGGTGTTTCAATAATCTCACCAGAAGGTTTCGCCATCAAGCCGCGCATACCAGCAAGCTGTTTCATCTGTGCGGCAGAACCACGTGCACCGGAGTGTGCCATCATAAATACAGAGTTCAGATCAGTTTGACGACCATTCTCGTCAATTTCTGTTCGCTCCATACCCTTCATCATTGCGTCCGCAACTTTGTCACCACACTGTGCCCAAGCATCAACAACTTTGTTGTACTTCTCACCTTGCGTGATCAGACCGTCCTGATACTGCTCTTCATATTCTTTAACGAGCGCTTTCGTTTCATCTACAAGCTCTACTTTAGCTGCAGGGATGATCATGTCATCTTTACCAAACGAAATACCGGCATCACATGCGCGTTTAAAGCCTTCGCCCATAATACCATCAGCAAATAGAACCGTCGTTTTCTGACCACAGTGACGGTAAACAACGTCAATCACTTCCGTGATTTCTTTCTTGGTCAACTGACGGTTAATCAGGCTATACGGTACATTTTTGTGCAATGGCAAATGACGACCCAGCAACATACGGCCCGGCGTTGTGTCAACACGGATTGTAGTTTCATTGCCTTCAGCATCAATTGCAGCAACACGTGCCGTAATTTTACTATGCAACGTAATAGCGCCGCCATCCAAAGCAAATTGCACTTCATCAAAATCAGCATAGGCTTTGCCTTCGCCAACATCACCTTCGCGCTGCATGGTCATGTAATATAGACCCAGGACAATATCCTGCGATGGCACAATAATCGGTTTACCGTTTGCAGGGCTGAGGATGTTGTTCGTTGACATCATCAGAACCCGTGCTTCCAATTGTGCTTCGATAGAAAGCGGCACGTGAACAGCCATTTGATCACCGTCAAAGTCGGCGTTAAATGCAGCACAAACAAGTGGGTGCAGCTGAATAGCTTTACCTTCAATCAATACAGGCTCAAACGCCTGAATACCAAGACGGTGAAGTGTTGGCGCGCGGTTCAGCATCACAGGGTGTTCTCGGATCACTTCATCCAGAATATCCCAAACTTCGCGGCGTTCTTTTTCCACAAGCTTCTTGGCAGCTTTAATTGTTGTTGCGATACCTTTTTTATCGAGGCGCGAATAAATAAACGGCTTGAATAGCTCAAGTGCCATCTTCTTCGGCAAGCCACACTGATGAAGTTTCAGCTCAGGACCAACAACGATCACCGAACGACCAGAATAATCAACACGCTTACCAAGCAAGTTCTGACGGAAACGACCTTGCTTACCTTTCAGCATATCTGAAAGTGACTTCAATGGACGTTTGTTCGCACCAGTAATAGTACGACCACGACGACCATTGTCGAACAAAGCATCAACTGATTCTTGCAACATCCGCTTCTCGTTACGAATGATGATGTCTGGCGCGCGCAGCTCGATCAAACGCTTCAAACGATTGTTACGGTTGATAACGCGGCGATATAGATCATTCAAATCTGATGTCGCGAAACGACCACCATCCAATGGCACCAATGGGCGCAACTCTGGCGGAATAACCGGCACAACTTGCAAAATCATCCATTCTGGACGGTTACCAGAATCGATGAATGCCTCAATTACCTTAAGGCGCTTAACAATTTTCTTGGGCTTCAACTCAGATTTGGTCTCAGCAAGCTCTACGAGAAGCTTTTCACGCTCGCCTTCAAGGTCAACTGCCTCAAGAAGCTTGCGAATTGCCTCAGCACCAATACCTGCAGTGAAACTATCTTCACCGTATTCGTCTTGCGCACGGTAAAAGTCTTCTTCAGATAGTAACTGGAATTGCTTGAGCGGCGTAAGGCCAGGTTCAACAACCACATAATATTCGAAGTAAAGAACACGCTCCAGATCTTTAAGTGTGAGATCAAGCAACAAACCGATGCGGCTCGGCAATGATTTCAGGAACCAGATATGCGCAACCGGTGCAGCAAGATCAATGTGCCCCATGCGCTCGCGGCGTACTTTAGACAGTGTTACTTCAACGCCGCATTTCTCACAGATAATGCCGCGATATTTCATGCGCTTATATTTACCGCACAAACATTCGTAATCTTTTACAGGACCAAAGATACGCGCACAGAACAAACCATCTTTTTCGGGCTTAAATGTCCGATAATTGATTGTTTCCGGCTTTTTAATTTCACCAAAAGACCATGAGCGAATGCGCTCTGGTGACGCGACAGATATTTGAATCTGGTCAAACGTGTCAGGTTTCTGGTTCGGATTGAAGTATTTCATCACTTCTTGGTTCATGTCCGGTATCTCTCTTCAAATTGCTAAGGGCACAGTATCACCTGCTCCCATCGCCTTTCAGAAATCAGTGCCTGCCGTCAAGCAAGCTGGGTGACACTATCACGCGCCACCCGGTTATCAGGCTTTCGCCCTATTCATCAGTCCCTGTGATCAACTCAACATTCAGACACAGTGATCTCATTTCCTTAACAAGAACGTTAAAGGATTCTGGGATACCTGCCTCAAAGCTGTCATCACCGCGCACAATCGCTTCATACACTTTGGTACGTCCCTGCACGTCATCCGACTTCACAGTCAGCATCTCTTGCAAGGTATAAGCTGCACCATATGCTTGAAGCGCCCACACTTCCATCTCACCGAAGCGCTGCCCACCAAACTGAGCTTTACCACCCAATGGTTGTTGCGTCACAAGGCTGTATGGGCCGATTGAACGTGCGTGGATTTTATCGTCCACAAGGTGGTGAAGTTTCAGCATGTAAATGTAACCAACCGTTACCTTACGATCGAACTTCTCACCTGTACGTCCATCATACAAATCAACCTGACCAGAACTGTTCAGTTCTGACTTTTCAAGCATTGTAACAATGTCTGCTTCAACGGCGCCGTCGAACACAGGCGTCCCCATCGGAACACCGCTCGTTAGATTACCTGCAAGCTCAAGGATTTGATCATCGTCTAGATCTTTAACATCTTCATCAAACTGCTCATCACCGTAGATGTCTTTAAACTTCGTACGGAAATCTTCAACTTGCGCCTGACCATGACGGTAATTTTCAAGCATTGTATCGATCTGACGACCAAGACCACGAGAAGCCCAACCAAGGTGCGTTTCAAGAATCTGCCCCACGTTCATGCGTGATGGAACACCAAGAGGGTTTAGAACCACATCAACAGGTGTACCGTCTTCAAGGTGCGGCATGTCTTCTTGCGGCATAATGCGTGAAATCACACCTTTGTTGCCGTGACGACCAGCCATTTTATCACCAGGTTGAAGCTTACGCTTCACAGCAACAAAAACCTTAACCATCTTCAGAACACCAGGTGGCAGTTCATCACCGCGCTGCAGCTTCTCGATTTTTTCGTCGAAGCGATGCTGCAATTGGCCTTTAGATTCGTCAAACTGTTTACGAAGCGCTTCAATGTTAGACATTGTCTCGTCATCATCAACAGCCAGATCCCACCACTGAATACGTGGCAATTCAGCCAAGCCTTCTTCAGTGATAACCGTGCCTTTTTTCATGTCCTTGTTACCAGCGGTAATTTTCTTACCAAGTAACCAAGGCCCAAGACGACCATAGATGCTGCGCTCAAGAATTACGCGCTCATCTTCACGGTCTTTTGTCAGACGGTCAATTTCTTCACGTTCAATTGTTAGCGCACGTTCGTCTTTGTCCACGCCGTGGCGGTTAAACACACGAACCTCAACAACTGTACCAGCAACGCCAGGCGGCAAACGCATAGACGTATCACGAACATCAGAAGCTTTTTCACCAAAGATAGCACGCAGAAGTTTTTCTTCCGGTGTCATCGGGCTTTCGCCTTTTGGCGTAATCTTACCAACAAGAATATCACCAGGGTGAACCTCGGCACCAATGTATACAATACCGGCTTCATCAAGGCTCTTGAGGCCTTCTTCACCCACATTTGGAATATCACGTGTGATTTCCTCTGGGCCAAGCTTCGTATCGCGCGCCATCACTTCGAATTCCTCGATGTGAATAGACGTAAATACATCCTCTTTAACGATACGCTCGGAAATAAGGATCGAATCTTCAAAGTTGTAACCATTCCAAGGCATGAACGCTACGAGTGCGTTACGACCAAGAGCCAGTTCACCAAGCTCTGTTGATGGACCATCACAAATGATGTCGCCTTGCTTAATAAGGTCACCCACTTTTACAAGCGGACGCTGATTAATGCAGGTGTTTTGGTTTGAACGCTGGAATTTCTGAAGCGTGTAAATATCCACACCAGACTTACCAGGATCAACTTCTTCTGTTGCACGAATAACGATCCGTGTTGCATCCACTTGCTCAACGATACCTGTACGGCGTGCGGCAATTGCAGCACCACTGTCACGAGCAACCACTGCTTCCATGCCTGTACCAACAAACGGCGCTTCCGCACGTACCAAAGGCACGGCTTGACGTTGCATGTTTGAACCCATGAGTGCGCGGTTCGCATCATCGTTTTCAAGGAAAGGAATAAGCGATGCCGCAACAGATACGAGCTGCTTGGGTGATACGTCCATCAGGTTAATTAAATCTGGACGGATCATCACAAACTCGCCAGCCTGACGACATGAAACAAGATCGTTAGCGAACGTATTTTTATCAGTCAGTTCAGCATTTGCTTGTGCAACCGTATATTTGGCTTCTTCCATTGCAGAAAGATAAATCACTTCGTCTGAAACAACGCCGTTTTCAACCTTACGGTACGGGCTCTCAATAAAGCCGTACTTGTTAACCTGCGCGTAAGTCGCCAGAGAGTTAATCAAACCAATGTTTGGACCCTCCGGTGTCTCGATCGGGCAGATCCGGCCATAATGCGTTGGGTGTACATCACGTACTTCAAAGCCTGCGCGTTCACGCGTCAAGCCACCAGGGCCAAGCGCGGACATACGGCGTTTGTGCGTAATTTCCGACAGTGGATTTGTTTGATCCATAAACTGTGAAAGTTGTGATGAGCCAAAGAATTCACGAACAGATGCAACAACCGGCTTCGCGTTGATCAAATCATGCGGCATTACAGTGTCGATATCCACAGACGACATACGCTCACGAATTGCACGTTCCATGCGAAGAAGACCAATACGGTATTGGTTTTCCATCAACTCACCCACTGAGCGAACACGGCGGTTACCAAGGTGATCAATATCGTCGATCTCGCCTTTACCGTCTTTCAGTTCAACCAGTGTTTTAACCGTTTGAAGAATGTCTTCGCGGCGCAAGGTGCCAACCGTGTCTTCACATTCAACGTTCAAACGCACGTTCATTTTCACACGCCCTACGTCTGACAAGTCATAACGCTCGGGGTCAAAGAACAAACCATAGAATAGCGCGTCAGCAGTTTCTTTTGTTGGTGGCTCACCTGGACGCATCACTTTATAGATTTCAGCAAGCGCAGCATCGTGGCTTTCAACTTTGTCAGCCATCAATGTGTTACGAATATATGGTCCGACAGCAACACCCTCAGTGTCCAGCACTTCCACTTCATCGTAGCCAGCCGCAGAAAGTTCAGCAATGATCTCTTCAGAGAGCTCTTCACCGGCTTCAACATAAATTGCACCAGTGTTACCGTTAACCATATCTTTCGCCGCAAAACGACCAAGAATTTGCTCATCGGGAACCAAAATGGCTTCAACGCCACCATTCTCGAGTTTCTTACCAAGGCGCGGCGTAATCTTTTTACCAGCCTCAACAACAACTTCACCTGAATCCGCATCAACCAGATCAAATACAGGTTTTTGACCGCGCCAATTTTCAGCGCGGAAAGGCATACGCCATCCACCTTCAGCACGGCGGAAAGATACAGTCTCATAAAAATAAGACAGAATATCTTCAGCACCCATACCCAGTGCATACAAAAGCGTTGTCGCAGGCAGCTTCCGACGGCGGTCGATGCGCACATTCACGATGTCTTTGATATCAAATTCAAGATCAAGCCATGAACCACGATAAGGTATAACACGAGCAGCAAACAAAAACTTGCCCGAGCTATGGCTTTTACCGCGGTCATGATCGAAGAAAACGCCCGGTGAACGGTGCATTTGGCTAACAATAACACGCTCGGTGCCGTTAACAACAAACGTACCATTGTCAGTCATCATCGGCAGATCGCCCATGTAAACGTCTTGCTCTTTGATATCCAGAACAGATTTGGCTTCTGTTTCAGGATCAATTTCAAATACGATGAGACGCAGCGTTACACGCAGTGGCGCAGCATAAGTCATATCGCGCTGCTGACATTCTTCCACATCGTACTTTGGCTTCTCTAGCTCGTATTTTACATACTCAAGCGAGGCCGTATTCGAAAAATCTTGAATAGGAAAGACTGATTTCAGTACTTTCTCAAGACCAGAGTTTAAACGCTCTTCTTCCGTAGCATCAGCCCGGAAGAATTTATCGTAGGATTGACGCTGAACCTGAATCAGGTTTGGCATTTGGCTCACTTCTTCAATGTGACCAAAATCCTTACGCACACGCTTACGACCAGTGAATGAAGTCGCCATGCTTCGCCCTCGTTTCTTAATGTTTCGCCCGTCAAGCACACCGCCGTGCGCCTATCTTGGCTACCAATGAGATCTAGGCAATATCCCTACATCTCTAAATTCTGTAATATTTTGATATATTGACCATGCAACACATCAAAAAGGGTAATTTCAGTCCCTACCCCAAGGACGCCGAAAGGCCGGGAGCGAATTTCACTCCCGACCTGTAGTTCGTATCGCTTAAGAAATTACTTAAGCTCAACAGAAGCGCCCGCAGCTTCAAGCTTAGCTTTAAGCTCTTCAGCTTCAGCTTTAGGAGCTGCTTCTTTAACTGTCTTAGGAGCACCTTCAACCATGTCTTTAGCTTCTTTGAGGCCAAGACCAGTGATCGCACGTACTTCTTTAATAACGTTGATTTTCTTCTCGCCAGCGGCAGTCAGAACAACGTCAAATTCGTCTTTCTCTTCTACAGCTTCAGCAGCAGCGCCGCCAGCAGCAGCAACTGCAACAGGTGCAGCAGCAGATACGCCCCATTTTTCTTCAAGCATTGTTGAAAGCTCAGCGGCTTCAATTACTGTCAGGGCAGATAGGTCGTCAACCAACTTATTAAGGTCAGCCATATTACTTACTCCAAGTTTTACGGTCCGTTTATAAGGTCCCGCGTTTCACATTGCATATGTCAAGCAGCCACAAATGAGCTGCTCAAAGTTCCATTAAGCTGCGTCTTTATTGCCATAGGCACTGAAGACACGGGCCAATTGACCCGCAGGAGCCTGCGTAACAGCCGCGAGTTTCTGAGCAGGAGCTTGTAGGATACCCACAAGTTTGCCGCGAAGCTCGTCCAGAGACGGCAGTTCAGCCAGTGCTTTAACGCCAGATTGATCCAGAACCGTATCACCCATGCCACCGCCAAGAATACGAAGCTTGTCGTTTCCTTTAGCGAATTTAGCAAGAGCGCTAGGTGCTGAAACTGGGTCATCAGCATAGCCAATAGCCGTCGGACCAGTAAACAGATCCGAAATGCCTTCATAATTGGTGCCTTTAAGCGCAAGACGAGTCAGCCGGTTCTTGGTCACCTTCAGCGACGCGCCAACTTCGCGCATCTGTGAACGCAGTGCAGTAATCTCAGATACAGTCAAACCATCATAATGAACTACGACAATTGACGCTGCATCAGAGAAAACTTCATGCAAGGATGTAACCATTTCCTGCTTTTCGGCTCTTTCCACTTTTCTCGTCTCCGACTTTGGAGCTTTTAGCCCTTAGGCATCCAAGCTCCGTTATTTGAGCCACATACACACTGGATAAGCGATCCGGTATGTACACTCCCTGTCCAGGGCGCAAGATGGATAACATCCAACCTCGTTAGAACCGCACAACCAGCCTGTAATTCAAAGATCACAAGCCAATAATTCTAAACCCCATCTCATGCAGGCCGTAATTTTGCGACAATTACTTCTTTTAAATTACAGCGGTCTAATACTAGAAACACACGCCGCAACACCTGCAATCTCGGACAGTTACTCCCACTCAGGTAAAACAACCACCTGAATGATTGCACCGGATAAACCGGTGCAAATTTCTAATTAACTTGCTTCAAGCGATGCAACGTCAATCTTAAGGCCAGGGCCCATTGTTGTCGTCACGCCAACACGCTTAACGTAAGTACCTTTAGCGCCAGTTGGCTTCGCTTTGATCACAGCAGTGATGAATGCAGAAACATTCTCAATGATCTGATCTTCTTTAAAGCTCGCTTTACCAACACCACCGTGAATGATACCGGCTTTTTCAACACGATACTCAACCTGACCAGCTTTCGCTGCTTCAACGGCGCCTTTAACGTCCATTGTCACAGTGCCCAGCTTAGGGTTTGGCATCAGACCTTTAGGACCAAGAACCTTACCAAGACGGCCAACAACACCCATCATGTCAGGCGTTGCAATAACACGATCAAAGTTCATGTTACCTTTTTGCACATCTTCCATCAGGTCTTCAGCGCCAACAATGTCAGCACCAGCAGCAGTTGCTTCTTCAGCCTTAGGGCCTTTAGCAAATACAGCGACACGCAAAGTTTTACCTGTACCATGCGGCAATGACACAACGCCGCGAACCATCTGGTCAGCGTGACGCGGGTCAACACCCAAATTCATTGATACCTCGAAAGTCTCATCAAACTTAGTTGCTGAGCGCGCTTTCAGCTCTTTAACAGCGCCTTCAACAGTATATAGCTTCTCACGATCAAGACCGTCCCAAGCTTTTTTCAAACGTTTACCTAATTTTGCCATCTGACTAGCCCTTCACTTCAAGGCCGATAGAGCGCGCAGAACCTTCGATGATTAGCATTGCCGCATCGATGTCATTAGCGCTCAGGTCTACCATTTTAGCTTCTGCGATTTCACGCACTTGTTCTCTTGTCACAGAGCCAGCGACAGCACGCCCAGGCTCAGCGCCACCAGACTTAAGGCCAGCAGCTTTCTTCAAGAAGAATGATGCCGGAGGTGTCTTGATAACAAACGTGAAAGACTTGTCTGCATATATTGTCAGAATAGTTGGGCAAGGTGAACCTGGCTCCATTTTCTGCGTTGCAGCGTTAAACGCCTTACAAAATTCCATAATATTGACGCCACGCTGTCCAAGCGCAGGACCAATAGGAGGTGACGGGTTAGCTTGCCCCGCCGGCACCTGAAGCTTCAGGTAGCCACTTATCTTCTTCGCCATTTTAGTTCCCTTCTAAAAACTATCAGAGCGCAAAACGCTCATTTTAGGGTGCGCGGTGCGGCAAATGGCTTGCCTCCCGCACGACTTCGGAGCAAAGCTCCAAATTATGTAATCTTCTCAACCTGCGTATACTCAAGTTCAACCGGTGTAGCTCGACCGAAGATTGATACAGAAACCTTCAAACGCGCACGATCTTCGTCAACATCCTCAACAACACCATTAAAGCTGGAGAATGGACCATCGGTAACCTGCACTTCTTCGCCAATTTCGTAAACGATATTAGGACGAGGACGATCAACGCCTTCCTCAACCTGATTAAGAATGCGCGCTGCCTCAGCGTCGGAGATAGGACTTGGGCGACCCTGCGCACCAAGAAAGCCTGTCACTTTCGCATGACTGCTAGCCAAGTGATATGTGTCATCCGTCAAAACCATCTTGATCAACACATAACCCGGAAAGAACTTCTTCTCAGAAGTAACCTTCTTGCCCTTGCGAACTTCGATCACTTCCTCGGTCGGAACAATGACCTCATCAACCAAAGCGTCTAAACCTTGATGGATCGCCTGCTCTTTAATAGCATTAGCAACCTTGGCCTCGAAGCCAGAGTAAGCGTGCAGGATGTACCAGCGAGATTTTGCCACCTTAGCCTCCGAAACCGAGCAACTTCTGAACGCCCGCGTTCAGCAAAAAGTCAACACCAAGAAAAAATACAGACATGATAACAACCATAACAAACACCATTACAGAGGTGATTCCCGCCTCACGAGGTGTCGGCCACGTCACCTTAGACGCTTCCTGACGGACCTGCCGGGTAAACTCACCTGGAGTGGTCTTTGCCATAATCCTTGTCCTTCTTTCACTCAACAAGCCCACGGTCAAATCTAAAAACCGCAGGCTTAACAAACCCTTATCATTTTTCACCACCTTCGTGGCTCACGACCAAAACCCTGGCAGGGGCGGAGGGACTCGAACCCACGGCACCCGGTTTTGGAGACCGGTGCTCTACCAACTGAGCTACGCCCCTAAAGCCGGTTAGGTCGTGTTCATGAGGGGTGCGGTTTACTAGCCAACTCCCCGTCATGCAAGTACTTTTTTTGCCATTGATAAATTGATTTCAAACCAACGGAAAAACTACCAGGTTACCCGGGCATAAAAATGGGCCGACAAAGCCGACCCATTATCAATTACATATTGTAATTATTCGATAATTTTAGCGACGACGCCAGCACCAACGGTACGGCCGCCTTCACGGATAGCGAAGCGCAGACCTTCGTCCATTGCAATCGGTGCAATCAACTGAACTGTCAGGTTCACGTTATCACCCGGCATAACCATCTCTGTACCGGAAGGAAGCTCAACATTACCTGTCACATCAGTTGTACGGAAGTAGAACTGTGGACGGTAATTCGCAAAGAACGGCGTGTGACGGCCACCCTCTTCTTTTGTCAGAATGTATGTCTCTGCAGTGAACTTCGTGTGCGGTGTGATTGAACCAGTGTGCGCCAGAACCTGACCACGCTCAATCTCTTCACGACCAACACCACGTAGCAATGCGCCAATGTTATCGCCTGCTTCACCTTGATCGAGAAGCTTACGGAACATTTCAACACCAGTTACTGTTGTTTTCGCAGTTTCCTTGATGCCAACGATTTCAATCTCTTCGCCAACTTTCACGATACCACGCTCAACACGGCCAGTAGCCACTGTACCACGACCAGAGATAGAGAACACGTCCTCTACAGGCATCAGGAACGCACCGTCAACAGCACGGTCCGGCTGTGGGATGTACTCATCAACAGCAGCCATCAGCTCAAGGATTTTCTCAGCGCCGATGTTTGCGTCACGACCTTCAAGAGCCGCAAGTGCTGAACCAGCAATGATTGGAATATCATCACCAGGGAAATCATACTCGCTTAGAAGCTCGCGAATTTCCATCTCAACAAGCTCTAGAAGCTCTTCGTCGTCTACCTGGTCAACTTTGTTCATGAAAACAACAAGTGCCGGCACACCAACCTGACGCGCAAGCAGGATGTGCTCGCGTGTTTGTGGCATTGGGCCATCTGCTGCGTTCACAACAAGGATACCACCGTCCATCTGTGCCGCACCAGTGATCATGTTCTTCACATAGTCAGCGTGACCCGGGCAATCAACGTGTGCATAGTGACGTGCTGCTGTTTCATACTCAACGTGAGCCGTTGAAATAGTGATACCGCGCTCGCGCTCCTCTGGAGCTTTGTCGATGTTCGCAAAATCTACAGCTTCACCGCCGCTTGATTCCGCCAATACTTTCGTAATCGCTGCCGTCAATGTCGTCTTACCATGGTCAACGTGACCAATCGTTCCAACATTACAGTGCGGCTTATTACGTTCAAACTTCTCTTTTGCCATTG
>NZ_JAOBPO010000011.1 GCF_025574485.1 Kordiimonas aquimaris
AAACAGTGACTGTTAATGTTGAGCCAGAGCAAATGCCTGAGCCAGAAGCTAATCCTGAACCAGAAGTTGATCCTGCGCCAACGCCTGAACCGGAACCAACTATTCTAGACCTTGCGGCAACCCTCACTGCTGTTGAAGGGGTTACAGTTCTCATTGATGCCGATGTGACAGTGCCAACCAGTTTGGGTTTTGATTCATTTTTGGACGATGCTGCTGAATTAATTATATCCGGCCTAACAGCTGGTGATATTGTGTCCGTGCAGAATACCGGCTCTGGTACTGGCGAGATTGGTTTTGATGCTAACACCGGTGCTGTGAGCTTTGAAGGTGTGCAATTCACATCGCTTACTTCATTTGGCGCAGGATCAGTATCGTTCAACTTGGGCGACTTTGGCACTGCTTCTACTGCCGCAATCGAGGCATTGATTGAAGCCCTAACCTTCACAGCAACCGCCGAAAACCCTGCTGAAAGCCGTGATATCACTATCAGCCTTTCAACGGGGTTTGCTGGACTACAACCGCAAACAGTGACTGTTAATGTTGAGCCAGAGCAAATGCCTGAGCCAGAAGCTAATCCTGAACCGGAAGCTAATCCTGAGCCGGAAGCTAATCCTGAGCCGGAAGCTAATCCTGAGCCAGAAACTGAGCCTGAGCCAGAAGCTAATCCTGAGCCGGAAGCTAATCCTGAACCAGAAGCTAATCCTGAACCGGAAGCTAATCCTGAGCCGGAAGCTAATCCTGAACCAGAATCAGTTTCACCTAATGCTTTAATTGGCACAGTATCTGATGACCTTCTGCGTGGCGGGAATGACAACGACGTGATTTTCGGACGGCAAGGCGATGACACTCTAAAAGGAGGAACTGGAAATGATCTGGTCCTCGGTGAGAGCGGCAACGACAAAATTTTTGCTGGAGAAACTGATCAAGGTAACGATACAATTGAAGGTGGAAACGGCAACGACACACTTGGCGGAGGCGGCGGGAATGACTTGATTACGGGTGATTCTGTTGCTGATTCCGGAGATGACGTAGTCTATGCAAGCGCGGGAGAAGACACTATATCTGGCGGCGCTGGTGAAGACACACTTTTTGGTGGAGACGGTAACGATGTTGTTGTCGGTGGCGCTGGCAATGACTTAATTTATGGTGGTGCTGGAAACGACATCATCTCAGGCGGAGAAGGCCTAGATACTTTTGCATTTATAACAGGATTCGGTAATGACACGATTACTGATTTTAGTTCTGAAAATGGTGAGTCTGATGTACTTGATCTGTCCGAAATTGGAGGTTTGGACCTTGGTGACTTACTCGTAGCAGCCACATTTGACGCTAACGGAGCAACGTTAACTATTGGTTCGCATGGTACGATACTTCTTCAAGGGATAGACCAGGCCAGCTTGCAAACAATCTTCGATAATGATCAAGTCATCGTATAGTTTGTGTAATAAGTTATGAATCCTGAACAGTCTGCACTTTGTGCGCGTCTTACGAGGAGCAAATCCGTGTCTCACGGAGCCAGAAACACAAAAGCCACCTCAATTGAGGTGGCTTCGATATTTTGGTTTTCTTCGTAGGCTTTACCGTTGCAGGGCTTGTGCCTCCTCGTGTTGACCTTCCTCACTACGTCCTTGGTCTGAACCTTTAACGGTTCAAGCCCCGCTTCGCGCAGCCCATATACGTAAAAAGGGCCCCTAATGGTACTGGCCTTTTTAATGGTTGCGGAAGTAGGGTTTGAACCTAGGACCTTCAGGTTATGAGCCCGATTGATAGCTTATTAAGCCATTGTTTTTTTAAATAATAAAGTTAACTAGAAATTTTGTGTGCACATTTTGTGTGAGTCTTGAGCTTCGAAAAGCTCATTTTAAGACCCATCAAACCATTATCTCATCATTCCAGATAAAATTATGCCAAAATCATATCGGCTGCTTTTTCAGCTATCATCATGATAGCTGCCTGTGTGTTGCCGCTGATAATTTGCGGCATGACAGAGCCATCAACAACTCTTAGACCATGCGTACCAACAACTCTAAGTTCTTGCGTAACAACAGACATATCATCTGTTCCCATCTTACATGTGCCTACAGGGTGATAAGCTGTTTGCGCATTTTCACGTACAAACAGTTCCCAGTCACTATCTGTTATCGGCTTTAAGGCCGGAACACTAATGCGATCTATAACATCGTTAAAAACAGCCCCTTCGATCAGCGATTTCATATATTTGACACCACTTATGAGCGTATTAAGGTCATATGTATCGTCAAACATATTGGGCTGGATAATGGGGTATGAGGCAGGTGATTTATCCGCTAGCTTTAGAAAACCTCGGCTTTGTGGTCGGTTAACATTCGCTTGTATAGTGAACGAATTTTGCTTGATAGGCTCAACTGACGTCTCGGTATTAACATATCCACACGGTGCAAAGTGAAGCTGTATATCAGGATAGTCATGCACAGCATTTGTTTTTACAAAAGCTAAAGCCTGAAACATCACTGTGCTGAGCATACCTTGGCCGCGCAATGCCCAATCGGCCACATGTTTGAATACACGTGGTGGCATTGTCTCAGTATTATAGCTTGGCACATTTGTATATGCCTGCATAAACACTGCTGGATGATCATGCAGATTCTTACCCACGCCGGCCAAATCCATGATTGGCTTGATACCAATAGCGGAAAGATCCTCTGCAGGCCCTACGCCTGAAAGCATCAACAATTGTGGTGAGTTAATTGAACCGCCAGATAAGATCACTTCTTTACCAGCAAACACTTCATATGTCTTACCGCGGCGATGGTATTCAATGCCTACAGCTTTACGCCCCTCAAAAATAACGCGGGCAGCATGGCTATGTGTCATGACATGTAAATTTGGCCGACTTTTGGCCGGTTTAAGGTAAGCATAAGCACTTGATTGCCGCACACGACCAGATGACGTCATACGCAGTAAGCTCACACCTGATTTACTGCCATTATTCCCTACCTTGAAGTAAGGCGTACCTTGCGCCGTCAGTGCATCAATAAATTTGTATGACAGAGGGTGTGCACCATCAGCATTTGCCATGCGAACCATACCGCCTGTATGGTCAGCAGACATCGGTGAAATAGTGCCTTCTATCTTGTTGAAAAAAGGAACAACATCGTCGTAAGACCACCCGCTGTTACCAAGCTGTGCCCAATGATCATAGTCTGCTGCTGCGCCGCGAACGTAGATCATTGCATTCAATGCGCTACTGCCACCAAGGACTTTTCCACGCGGCCACCTTTCTTGGCGACCACCGCGTGTTGGGTCTGCGGCGGTGCGGTAACACCAATCATACTTTGGACTGCCAACCGTTAATAATGAACCCAGCAGCGGTATGCGTAGCATTGGATTGCTATCGCCTGCTCCTGCTTCAAGTAATAAGACACTGTATCGGCCAGACGCAGTTAATCTGTTGGCCAACACACAACCTGCGCTACCTGCGCCGACAATGATATAATCATAGCGTTTCATAGGCATCAGTATAGCGCATCCAATGTGTTACGACCAACTATGTATCAACGACCACCTGTCCATTATCGAAGATTGTTTGGAGTTCAGTTTGGTCGATGCCTTCGAGGGTTATGGTGCCGTGTGTGCCGATGGTGAGTGTAGCACCGTTTGCATCAAATGTAGCTGCTGATAGCAAGTCAGCAAGTACAAGACCTTCAATCTCTGAGAAGTCGAGCATGTCTGTGTCATCGCCTGTCGTGCTAAAGTCACTGATCGTGTCATTGCCAAAGCCTGTGACGAAGGAAAACGTATCGTTGCCTGTGCCGCCTGTGATCGTATCATCACCCGCACTGCCGTATATCAGGTCATTACCTTCGCCGCCGTCAATGATGTCATTACCGTTACCACCAAACACTGTGTCATTGCCTTCACCTGCAGTAATAAGGTCATCATCAAAGGACGCAAAGATCTGGTCATCCCCTGCACCACCGTCAAGCGTGTCCGCATTGTCAGTTGGTGAACCAATACCACCATAGATGATGTCACTACCATCCCCGCCTGTGATGCTGTCACTACCGTCGCCGCCACCAAGCGTGTCGTTGGCATCATCACCAAACAGCGTATCGTTACCTGTGCTGGAGTAGATGACGTTATCGCCTGAGCCTGTGTTCACAACTGTATTGGTGCCCGGGTTAAAGGCACCGGCAACGATAAAGTCATTACCCGCACCACCGAACAAGGTATCTGATCCAGCAGGGTTCACATTACCACCAAACACATTGGTGCCAATATCACCGCCAACGATCAAGTCATCACCTGCACCAGCGCCGATCACATCATTCCCGGCGTTACCTTCAACGGTATCATCACCTGTGTCATCAGGACCAGCAAAGGAGCGGTCATCACCGTTACCGCCCGAGATACTGTCATTACCATCATCACCGCGCAGGAAGTCAGCCCCAGCGCCTCCAGAGATGGTGTCATCACCATCACCGCCGCGCACTGTGTCATTACCACCACCAGCATCCGTGCGGTCATTACCGCCACCAAGCTCAATGTCTTCAACATCGTCGCTGCCCGTGAACACATCTGCTGTATTACCGCCGGTGACAACAGACACACCATCATCTCTTACAACAACATCAGGATCACTTGTGCTACCACCTGATGGTGAACCACCGCCAGATGAGCCGCCAGAGCCGCTGTCTCCAGCATTGGATCCACTGTCACTGCCTGAAGAGCCGTCAGAGCCACCTGTGGATGGGGCCGTAATAACAAATGATACTGTAGTAGTTGTTGAATCAGCAGTACCGTCATTTACGGTAAAGCCGAAGTCAACCGTCCCGCCACCATCTGGGGTGAATACCAATTGTCCACCAACAATCTGCGCAACCGTGACCGCCTGCGGTACAGTGGCTATGTCTGCACCCGCAAGCGTGAGTGTACCAGACGATGGCAGGCTTGTTATCGTCACTGACGCTAATTCATCGCCGTCCGCATCTGCAAAACCAAGGTTTGTCAGCGTAATTGTGAACGTATCATCGGGGTCACCACTCAGGGTCGCACCGCTTGCAGTTGGGGCAGCATTAGTATCAAAAGTGAAGTTGCTATCTGCAAGATCACCTGGTGTAACACCCTCAAGTGTTAGGGTCTCGCCGTTACCAAGTGTAATAACTGTATCAGCACCAGACGCAGCTGCGTTCAAGCTAAAGGTATCAGTATCAGTCAGGTCAATAACCTCACCACCATCAGTATCAAAGTCTGTGATTGTATCAGACCCGTCGTCAGCAACCACGAAGGTATCCACACCCCCGCCGCCCGCGAGCGTGTCATCTCCACCGAGACCTCGCAGCGTATCATCACCGCCACCAGCTGTAACAACTTCATCTCCTGATGTGCCAGTAAACACTAAGTTAGGGACAATCGTACCGACCGCTGCATTCGTTACCGTTGTTGTGAGATCCGTGCCAAAAGTGGTTTGTGCCGTCGTCAACGCCGCTGCGTCACCGCCGGATGCAGCTGCCACTGTTGTTGCAGCATCGCCCTGCGCCACAACAGCTGCTTGGGTTACTTCCGTCAGGGTATCAATATTTGTGTTGGCACCGTCTGCCACAGCAGCTTGTGCAGCAGTATTGGTGCCTGTGATCGTGGTTGTTGCAGCCGTCACAACATCAGCCGACACAACAGCGGTTGCATCAGCGTCTGTTGCTGTGTTGTTCACAAGGTCTGTCACTGTTGCATTATCGGTCAAGTCAACAGCTCCGCCGCCAGCACCCGAGATAACGTCCGCCAGAGCACCAAACGCTGAACCATCCGCATCAAGATCAGCATCTGATGACGCCCCTTCAACAACAGAACTTGCGAGAACAACCGTGCTCAATACCTGAGAACCGGCAGCAAACACTTCAATTCCATCAGCATCACCAGCAAGGGCTGCACGGATCGGGTCGAAGGTGGTCAGGTCAACCGATGGGTCAATACCAAATGCATTACCAACTGCCGTTTCTGCAGCTGCGATAGCAGCTGCATCACCGCCGTTAGCAACGGCAATCTCGTTAATGAGTGTTGTGAGCGGCGTCACAACAGTTGAGCCTTCCGGAGCTGAAAGTGTGCCGTTAAAATCAAGGCCTGTGGAAATATCAACGGCTTGCTGGCCTGTCAGCGGGTTAATACCCCCTTGAATGATAACAGGACCTGTTGCCCCTGCTCCAAGCTCGAAGTTACCAGACGCGTCTGTGGTCGCAGCAACCTCGACGCCGTCAAACACACCATTGCCATTTGCATCCGCAAACACCAAAGCACCCGAGATAAAGCCGTCTTGTGCACTGCCGGCCGGCTCATCAATAACACTGATAGTGACCTCAAGAGTTTCTGTTGTACCGTCAGCGCCGCGCACACGCGTAACAACAATGTCCACTTCAGGCTCGACTTCGAAGTCAAGCGCCACACCTTCAGCAAGGCTGACAACACCAGCACCTGAAACCACAAAGCGAGCATCATCAACGGTGAACACATCACCCGCAACAAACGGGAAGTCTGCAATGGTGGCAAGCGTTGCAACATCAGCACCCGCATCGTTTTCAACCACAGCCACTGGTGTTACTGACATTGTGCCTTCGCCTTCAACCGTAATAACGATGTCCGCTGTATCTGTGCCACCGTTACCATCATCAATAGTGAAACTTACAGTTTCTGTGCGTGTTTCGCCTTCAAACAGGTCAACCGCATCTGCGTTCGGTGTGAAACTGATAACACCCGTGGTGGCATCAAGCACCTCAAGTGTGCCGAGCGTGCTAGCACCACCCAAACTGAGCGTAACATCGTCGCCATCAACATCCACACCCGCACCGACAATATCAAGAACCGTGACACCAGTTTCACCGCTCGCCAAAGAAATATCAGCAGCAACAGGTGCATCATTAACTGGGGTAATATTTATGGTCGCTACCGACGGTGTTGCCTCAAACGCTGCACCGTCACCAACCCTGAACTCAAAAGTTGCAAGACCCTCACCGTTGGAATTAGTTGGCGGCGTATAAGCCAGCAAACCAAGGTTAATATCCTCAACGCTAATAACATCGCCTGCTTCCACAGCAGTGCCATCAAACGTTAACCCTGAAAGTGTTTCTTCAATACGGATTGCAGATAAAGCATCACCTTCGTCAACATCGGTAAAGAGGAAATCATCACCAGAAATAACTAGAGGCGTGTCTTCAGTTCCATCAAGCGTGATGTCTCCGCCCTCTGGTGCATCGTTAACCGGCGTGACATCAATCGTGAGAGTATTTGGCAAAAGGTCAAAATCTTCCCCATCCGAAACACTAAATGTTATGTCGGCAAAGGAATCGCCGTTCTCGTCTGCTGGTGATGTGTAAACAAGGTTGTTACCGGCAAGCGCACCAACAGCGATAACCTGACCACCAACAACCTGAACACCGCCCAACGTAAGGCCGGCTGGTGCTGCATCAATGCGCACTTCCGCGAACATATCACCGTCAGCATCACTGAAGCCAAAGTCGCCAGATTGGATAACAAGCGGTGTGTCTTCATCTGTTTCTAATATCTCAGACATGCCCTCGGGCGGCGTATTGAAGGGATCAGCATCAGCCTGTAACAGGCCAATCAGGTTGCCATCAATTTGCGCTTCATCGTCAAATATAAAGTCATCGGGGTTTTGCAAACCAGTAGATTGCACCACACCGCCGACAACCTCTGGCGCGATCAATAGGTCAGCAAGTGAAAGACCTTCCAGCACAAGCGTTTCACCGTTACCGAGATCAATAACAAGGCCACCGGTGTTTTCTGAAAGTGCCGCGATCAAGTCATCTGCTGTAGCAAAGCCAGAGCTTTGCAGGTCGATCTGATCAACACCTGTGCGGAAGCCAACAATCGTGTCACTAGACAGCGTATCAACAACGACGAATACGCCGCTGGTCACATCACTGATAGTGAAGGTGTCATCGCCGCCGCTGCCAACAAGGACGTTGTTAATCTCAGTAGAAGTCAGCGTTTGGCCCGCAAAGATAAAGTCACTTACATCAAAAGCGGTTGGCGCAATATTATTGAAAACAAGGGTGTTATTCCCAACTTGTATCTGGGTGCTACCACCAACCTGACTTAGCTGATTTGCCAGAACGGTCGGGTTTGTAATATCAAACCCCGCCTGTTCAATCGTGATGTTAGAAAAATCAATAAGGTCTACAGTTGGTGTAAAATCTGTGAAGAAATTTACTGAAGGTGTTTCTGTTGATGCAACAACAGCTGTGTCAGCACCACCCCCACCGGTGATTGTGTTATCTCCTTCATTGGCAGCGATATTATCATCGCCGTCACCGCCTTCAGAGACATCATTACCGGCACCACCATCTAAAGTGTCATTACCGCCATTACCGCGTAGTGTATCATTACCGCCTAAACCATTCAGGATTTCGGCTAATTCAGCACCAGTCAGTAATTCCGATACATCTGTACCCACGATAGGTGGAAGTGCTGCATCAAATACAAAGTTATCCGCAGTTAAACCCAATTCCTGAATAAGTCCAGCAGGATCGGCCAAAAAACCATTGATTGTATTGATATTGGATGGTGTACGGAGATCGAAGATGATACCTACATTACTTCCATTTACTGTCGTGTCCAAACGCAGCCCAATTACGCTTATGGTTGATCCACCACTTGACCCCGGGAAAGTCTCCGTCGCTATGCTGAATAGCACCTGCAATTGCTCAAAACTGTTAATGCCTGTACCTGTTAAATCAAGCTGATCAGCGACAATAAATGCGTCCAAACTTGACACCTGCTCCCGAGCAGAAAAATCTGTAATTGTTATGGTAGTGTCTGAGGTAATATTTTGTATCTGTATGAGGTCTTGGCCATCACCTAAGGTAATACGAGTGTCCCCATTGCCCGATGAGATGGTGTCGTTACCTTCACCGCCATCTAAAGTGTTATTCGAACCTGTTGCAAGTATCAGGTCACTGCCACTCCCTCCATTTGCTACATCATTCGAACCTACACGGAGTGTATCATTTCCATTACCGCCAGATACCTGATCTGTAGCACCAAAATCCATAGACGAAGTGATGTCGTCATTATCATCACCACCATTGAGCGTATCTTCACCTAGGCCACCATTTAAAGTGTCATCTCCATCGCCGCCTTCTAAGCTATCTTCACCGTCTCCTCCGTTTAGGCTATCGTTACCAATTTCCCCTGTGAGGGTGTCATTGCCGCTGCCGCCATTCAGGACATCAAACTCGCCGCCGCCATTCAGGTTATCATTTCCAGCACCTCCCTCAAGAACATCAGCTTCTTGTCCCCCAGTAAGCACATCGTCACCAATACCTCCATCTAACGAGTCTGCACCGACACCACCATCAAGAGTGTCGCTTCCGTCTTCGCCTCGCAACACATCAGCATCACCATCACCCTGGAGATTGTCATCATTATCTCCACCAATAAGCGTATCAGAACCACTAAGGCCTATGAGTGTGTCATCACCATCACCCCCAGCGATGATTTCAGAATCGCCTGTGCCAATAATTAGGTCATTGGTATTTGTTCCATTAATAACGGTGCCGAAAAAGATATTTGGCGCTTGAAGAAATTCCGATAGTGAAACGTTTTCGATAAGAACAGTATTTTGCTCACCAAAATCGATAAGAACACCATTCCCAACTTCAGATGTTATGGCCGTCAACGCGTCAATATCAGTAAGCCCCGTGTTAGCGAAATTGATAATATCTTCACTAACGAGGAAATCACTAATTACCAGTTCATTGATACCAAAAAGGCTGTTTAATGGCTGTGGAGCCGGAATAATGAAGGTATCCGCTCCATCGCCGCCCGTCAGAGTATCATTACCCCCGCCACCATTTAGTGTATCAGTGCTATCACTGCCTTCAAAAGTCTGATCCGAGAAATCGCCGATAAAGTTAAATGGCACTATACCAGAACCAGGGAAATTAAGATCAGGGTCCGTGAGGAAACTATTTAGATCAAGGCCTTGGAAGATGATGACCGTACCATCATCAATAAGTGCACGTATATTTGTACCCTGAAGACTATTTTCAACGACAACCTGATTGAGTTCACCGCCGCCCAAGCTAATCTGCACCATATCTTCAAACGGCGCAAAATCTGTAATCACATTGACAGATCCCGGTGTGTTAATCAGAAATGTGTTGGTAAGGCTGCCCCCGCCACCAGTAAGTACGTTGACGCCAGAGCCGCCGTCCAAAGTGTCAGCGCCAACATCACCGCCGACGAGGAAATCATCACCTGCGCCACCATTCAATATATCATCATTCGTACCACCAAGCAGCGTATCATTACCGTCATCACCACTTAAGGTATCTTCGCCGCTTCCCGCATTGAGGCTATCATTGCCAGCACCGCCATTTAACGTATCATTACCAAAATCAGCATCAATGGTGTCGTCGCCGGCACCGCCCGTGAACAATTCATTACCGTTATCCCCATTCTCTCCTATGTCATTAGAAGTATCATTCTCAAACAATTGACCCGGCGTTTGTACGCCAGCCATTATTGGTAGATTGTTCAACAGTGATAGGTTTATGCCTTGTAGTGTAAGCGTATTACCGTTTGAGAACTCAATGAGTATATTGCCGTCTGCCTCACGCGCTGCCGCTATTACCTGCGCGCGACTGGTAAACTCAGTGTCTGAGAAATCGAGTGTGATTGTTGTTGAGAGACCATTGATTAAGTCGCTTGAGTTATCATCAATGATAATTACACTATCGTCACTTGCATTACTTAAAGTGATAACATCATTGCCCGCACCACCATTCAGTGTGTCTGCGCCGCCATTGGCGATTAGATTGTCATTACCTTCACCGCCTTCGATGAGATCATTATCTAGATCAGCACTACTACCACCAAATTCACCCAGAGCGCCCCCCTGAAGCGTATCGTTACCCTCATCACCGCGTAGTGTATCGTCCCCTGATCCACCATTAATGCTGTCGTCACCCTCATTACCTGAGATTACCTCACCAAAGGCGGTGCCTGTTAATGTTTCCGCATTAACCGTTCCTTCAATAGCTACGGCTGTAATGACAGGTGCTGCAACGCTGCTGAAGGTGATATTTGCTCCGAAGAGTTCTGCTGGCGTGATGTTTGGTATCATAATGCTGGAGAAACCGTTTAGCGCCACGGTTACGCCGCCAAATCCGTCATCCGATGTCGCAGCCATAAGCTCGGCAAGGTCAGCGATAGGAGAATCTGCAAGATTAAGTGTATCTAGATTAATATCAAAATCCGAGATTGTTACACCTGTAAACTCCCCCAACACATTGATAACAAATGTATCTGCACCGGCACCGCCAACCAGTGTTTGCTCACCATTTTGATCGAGCGTAAACAAGGCATCCTCGCCTGCACCACCGTCGAGTAAGTTTTGGCTCCCTCCGGATACCAATGCATCATCACCGTCTCCACCTAAAAGGGTATCAGACGTACCGCCCCCGATAAGAGTGTCATTGTCTGCACCGCCATCAAGTGAACTCAAGCCTGACGCACTAGCAATCAGGCCGTCATTACCATCACCACCAATTAACGTGTCAGGATCAAAACCTGTACCAGCTGTAATGATATCATCGCCTGCGCCGCCATCCAGCGTATTGCTACCACCGCCGCCAGAGATGAGGTCGTTACCGCCAAGACCGGTTATTGAGTCACTTCCAGATGTTCCACTTAGGTCATCAGCGTCAGCTGTACCAATGATGTCGGTCATAAATATTCCCTGCCACTTCGGCTTTAAATGAATTAATTGGCATTACGCCGCGCCTAACCACCCACCTGACAATTACGGGAAAACAGATGAATTTACTTGACAGTTTCCTGCAAAATATTTGACAGTTTTTATTGGTGGTCGAGAAAGAGGGAATAATGAATGCGATTGATAAAACTGTTACAAATGAGCAGTTTAGCGGATTAAAGCCTACAGCGTCTTGCCAATACACGCACAGCTATTTCTCGACCTGTGTCGATATTGGTGCAGAATCCCACAGGCTACTTGACATTTTAGGACAAGGCAGTCAGCCCTTTGATAATCCACTTAGGCGTTTTGAGTGTGATGCCATACTTGATATGCTTCATTATGCGCAGGAAAAGACAGGAGTTAAGTCGATTGGCTCAATCTCCGGGCGTAATTTCCGACCAGCCACATTCCTCAATGTAGGATATGCATTAATCTCTGCGAATTCCCTCAGGCATGCTCTATCCGTAAACGCGCGGTATCAGCGATTAACACAGGAGTTTGGCAAAACTGCCCTTGAGGTTGGGAAAGATTCTGCCCGTGTGATGTGGCATCCTTATATTAATGATGCAGAACGTATGCGCCCAGTTACCGAGGCCGTGTATGCAGGTTATGTATCGATTGGGCGTTGGCTTTTGTGGCATTATAATGAAGATGCACTCATCGTTCGGTTTCGTCATTCAAAACCCAGCGAGCCAGACCCATGTGCTGAATATTTTGGTTGTGAAATATTGTACGATCAGGACTTTGATTGCCTGGAATTCAAAGCGTCCCTTGCAGATGCAAAGCTACCGCAGGCAAACCCCGAATTGCTCGCTAGTTTGGAGAAAAGGCTCGATAAAGCACTCATCAATCTCGACAATGCTAATTCTGCACAAAGCCAAGTATACCAATGCATACAGCATTTTCTAGAAAGTGGCCCGGTTAATTTACCGGATATTGCTGATGCACTTGGTTACTCAGAACCCACATTAACGCGCCGCTTGAAACATGAAGGCACAACATTCCGACAAGTTCTGCAAGAAGTACGGCAAGAAAACACTGCTTTTTATATTCAGGAAGGGCAGAAGTCATTAACGGAGATCGCTCAGGCACTTGGTTACAGTGACCAAAGCGCTTTCACACGGGCATATAAAGCTTGGTATGGAAAACCGCCATCTGCAAAATCATGAAAGTAATAAACGCATACCTCTCTAACTTTTCATTCATCTGATCTACATACCAATTTAAAAGGCCCTGGTCCGATGTGCCTAGGCTTGCTTTGGTTGCGGGAGCACGCAACCATCTTAGCTTACATTTGTAAAAATTAGAGGTAGAAAAGATGGTTAGATGTCAGTGGGCAGACCCAATATGCTCAGTATTTCAAAAGGTGATCGTTTCAACGAGCTAGAATCTTACTCAACCGATATTGGCCTTCGAACAATAACTATGTTAAAGGGAACTTATTGGTATGCAAAAGATAGAGTGAACCAATTAACTTCGGTACTACAGTGCTGATGAATTACTAACGAGCCTGCAACTCTCTGTATCTTTCATTCTTTGTGTCACTATGTATATTGACAATTTTAATGACGCTTCAATGGCAATAAAAATCATGTTTGCCCTGAAATAATGACAGTGCGATTGAATAAGTCTTTGAAAATATTGACTTCGAATTGACACGGTTAATGGAGCGTCACAGTCATACATGGCTTCAGTTTGAAGTGTATTAGAAGTAAGCCCTAACCAGCACTCTTTGCTTTGGATTTCCCCCTTGAAGCGATACGAGACCCGCGTGTCTGTGTAAGCTTACTTGCCGCACGTTGTTTTGTCCTAGTGGTGGGGTCTTTTTTTTGCCTCATGACTTGACCGCGCAGAACACTTTCACCTTTAGCTTCTGAAACGGCAAATTGTTCAATAAGAGAATTATCTTCAGCAACACTAGAAGCCATCCGACGGTTAATTGTATGAGGATTTTTGAGGCATTCTACATGGCGCGCAACTTCAGCATCAGTAGCTTCAGTAAAGAGGTTGAGATAACTAGCACCTCTTTTACTTTTTATGAACCCTAAATTGTCTTTGCGGCTATTCCCCAACTAAATTCTCCACTTGCAAGTATTTTTCGATGAGTTCTGGCACTACCTCTACAGCATACAAGATAGTATATTTTGTCCCAAACGGCAATAGAACCTCGAATTCAGGGTGTTGTATCTCTGGTATCCTGTGGACATATCCGCCACATTCACCCGCTTTTACGAGTATCTTCATGAGAACAGGAACAAGGTCCTCATTTCCTGTGTAAAATCGTTGTGCAATTTTCATGGAAAGGCTTGTAGACATAAAACCGCGATGTACTCGTTTATGTCCTCGTTTAAATGTTGGAATCACCTCTGGATGGTGTCTCGATCCTCTCCAAACAATTAGATCTTGCTGCAATGTTGCAGCGTTGAGGGCCGTTTGAAGTAAGGCAACAATTCTTTTATCACGGAGTGATAATTCTTCACCTGTCCACAACGCATGATTAATTTGTTTATAACCATCAGACTTATAGAAACTAAAAGCGTGTTTCTGCTCTTCACTTAGGGTAGCTTCCCATCCGGGGTTAATAAGCTCCTCAAAACGAGTTTCTCCTTTTTGGAGTTCCCGTAACAAGTCAGTTTGAAATGATCGAGATATGGCCCTAGTTGGTATCATATTGCCTAAAGTAAGTGGTAAAGCTGGCTTGTCAAATAATTAGTGTTCACTTCACATCGAAAACAAGTAATGCCTAGTTCTAGTCGAAGCAACTGTCACTGCAATGTGCGCGAAGTGACGAGGAGCACCGTATCATCCACAGACACAGGGCAAGATCGAACGCTGGCATCAGACACTCAAAAACAGAATTTTGCTGGAGAATTACTTTCTACCCGGTGATCTTGAAAACCAGATACGCCAGTTCATCGACCACTATAACAATCACAGGTACCACGAGAGCATCAACAACCTAACACCTGCTGATGTTTACTTTGGCAGAGGACAATCAATCTTAAATCGAAGGAGAAATATTAAACTCAAAACACTCAGACAACGCCGCTTGCAACACAACAAGCAAGCTGCTTAATATCAAACAAAGAGGAACCAAAAGCCTCCGACCATAAAAGACTAAACTAAGCCCAAATCATTCGACGACGGACATAATTACTCGAAATGATATTGGTTAGCTGTTATCGTCCTCAGTATCGCTCTTCTCCTCAGCGGGTAAAACCTCTATGGTGACGCTACCCTTTCTACTTAGCTTTTTAGCTCTTTCTCTCAATATATGTTGGGCGTGTTGCGGCAATCTTAACCCAGGATTCACATAGTTGCCAGCAGCATCCTGCGTAGAACGAGCGTACATTCCACCCGGAGAGCTAAACCTGCCGTTAATCAAATCTGCAATATGCCAATCGTAAATATTAGCATCTACTTCATGCAACAAAAATAGTTTATCTTTTAATTTGCCCCGAGCATACTTATTTATATGAGCTAGGACACTTTGCCGAAAATTCGGAAACATGGATTTCATGCGTAAATAATAAGTGGAAATCCTTAATTTAGATTTGTTCCAATAGCGCGTTCCCCGCAAACTATTAACAAAGTCAATAGCATTATCTTCGAGCTGTCTATATACTTTGCGCCCTTGATATGCCTCGTTTCTGACGTTAGGTGTACCGATTGCACCCATATAAAAACCGTAGATTACTACTGGGTCTTTCCAGTAAGTGGTTACATGTTTTTGTATGTCTAAGAGCGAAATCTTCTCATCACCTAAGTAGAACTTCTTTCGGTTAATAAATGAGTCCTTAGAATTCTCGTCAAACACAGGCTTCAAATATGTGATCGGGTAAATACTTGCGATCTCAGCTAAAACGATAATGTTGTGCAGATTGAGCCAATAAGCTAATTGTTCATTTCTATTCAAATCCTCAAAGGAAACATATGTAACTACCTTCAACAACTTGTCTCTGAGCTTGGCCAGTGTTTTAACTTGGGAATCACTGAAAGTGTGAAACATTAGGCGATTTCCCTCTAGACGAGTGACGAGAGGATTACCCACCTTAATACGCGTACCAGTAATTTGCGGTAATTTGCTAACTGATAATTGGTGAGCGGACGCGCCCATCTTGAGGACAGAGCCGTTTAGAACTATGTCTAGATCAGAGTAATCAATGTAGATATCAGATTCGGGGTCAAATTTTGTTACAAACTGAGCTGCACTTAAACACCAAGGTGAATAAATTATCGAACAGACTAATATTAGTACTCTGGTAATCATACTCTACCCACGCGTGTTATCGTGCAATTATATATAACTACTGTTGCATAGTCGACCTTTTTATAAATCCAATTCATCTGTCTGTGAAATGTAAACTGAGGCATAAACCCTCTGCTCCACTATTGTATAACGCCCCTCGAACAGCGAACACTGATGCGCTCTGAGCCCCTTACAGCTTTTAATCATTATCTTATAACTACCTAACTCAATATCTACATCCTTAAAGTCCAGCCAATTCCTATATAACGGGTAATAGCATTTGTAGAATGCCTCTTTAGCTGAAAATAGAATTGAAACATTCCTTTTGCTCTGAAAAAATTGTTGTTCCTTTAACTTCAGAAGTTCATTTTCAGTGCAAATCTCCTCAAACATTTCCTCAGATATTCTCTCTAATTCTTCAATGTCAAAGCCCATGGACAGGACAGAGTTTGAATATGCTACTACTGCTCCACATACACTTTCCGTGTGACTTAAACTCCCAACAATGCCTTTTGGCCAAATTGGCACTCCGTCCAAATCGGAAAGCAGACTATAATCTTTTATTCTAGCTAGGTTATATAGCGCTTTACTAGAACATATTCGGCCGCGTACATAGTCCCACTTTTGTGGATTGGGTAACGTATTCGCGCGTTTCCGTTCGTAAGGGGTTAATTTCTGACTTTCAAGATCAAGATCAAGATCAATTGATGTAATTATCTCTCCCCTTACTTGCCCGCGCGGAAATAACCTCTCGACGCCTCTCGTATTGATCGCATCGTTCATTCCCTTTGCTCGCTATTTAGAATAAACTTAATGACTTCTAAAACGTAAGGCTTTTTAATTATTTCATGATGCGAACAGTTTATTTTATGCGCTTTAACTTGCCCAGATGTTAGTTTAGTCCACTCGGGTATACCTTTTAAATTACCCATCGATAAAAAGAGCCTGATGTCCAAGTCAGTCCTACTTACATCATGTTCGCGTGCAAGCATCCCGGCCCTTGATATCCATTCAATGGTTCGAGCAACTAATTTGGTGTCAAATAATAAATGTTGTTCAGTTGCGGCACTAACTAGCTTTTCCTTGGCTAAGCTAGCGTTAATAGCAGCAAGGTAATCCCAATCAACCTTCAGGCCTTCGCCCAGGTACGCTTTGACGGCCTCTAGCCAAATAGAATTACTACTATCAAAAGGCACGCCATCTAATATAATTAACTGGGCTATGCCGTGCCCTAGCTTATTAAGCCTATTTGCAATTTCATAAGCATATAATCCGCCCGACGACCAGCCAAGAACAGAATATGGTCCAGCACCCTGTGTTTGTATGATTTCCTGAACATACATATCGACTAGTTCTATAATTGATTCTGAATTTCTATCGGATAACACATCTGGGCATTGTATCGCGTAAACGCATATTTTGCCCTCTAATTCCAAAGCTAGTTCTTCATATGCAAAACCCAGCCCCCCCAGTGGGTGAATGCAAAATAGTTTTTCGTCTAAACTAGAATTTAAGCGAAGCGATATTGCATTATCTGCGACCATGAACGGGGTCTTCACGCAGGTTTCTATCTCTTTTGCTTGAGTTTCGAGAGTTCGATTCTCGTATAGAATCTTGAGTGAGAGGTCAACGCCCCAAAAATGCTTCACGTGATGACGTAATTGTATTAAGGTAAGCGAATGCCCCCCAAGTTCGAAGAAGTTGTCATGCACACCTACGCGCTCTAGCTTGAGAACTTCCTGCCATAAAGTGCAAAGCTTAGCTTCAATCTCCGTACGAGGAGCAACATAAATCGAACGCTGAACATCCATATCGCCAGGAGCAGGCAATGCCTGACGATCAAGCTTTCCATTAGTGGTTAAAGGGAAGCTGTCTAGAACAACAAAGGCTGATGGAATCATATAGTCAGGAAGCCGCTGCTGTAATGTAGAACGTAATGACCCTATAAAATCCTGCTTCGCCGCTTCATCTTCAACATAAGAACCTTCCGCAACAATGTAAGCAACTAGCTGTTTATCGCTACTGTCAGCTTGACCTTCTCGCGCAACAACAACTACATCACTAACGTCAGAAACATCTAAAAGTGACGCTTCAATCTCGCCAAGCTCAATTCTAAAACCACGAACCTTAACTTGATGGTCGACCCGACCTATAAACTCAAGGTTCCCATCCGGCAGATAGCGCACCAGATCACCCGTCCGGTATAAACGAGAGCCCGTATCATTACTGAATGGGTTTGATATAAAGCGCTCCGCAGTAAGCTCGGGGCGGTTCAAATAACCCCGCGCCAAACCTGCTCCACCTATATATAACTCACCAACAGCACCTATCGGCAAAA
>NZ_JAOBPO010000012.1 GCF_025574485.1 Kordiimonas aquimaris
GTCACACCACTGTGGCCGCCAGCACTAATCGTCTCAACTGCACCTGCAGCAAAATGTGTGACGTAAATATCAAACCCAATGATCGCACCATCTTCTGTTGCGAGAATCTGATCATTACCAGCGCCACCGTCAAACTTGTCATACCCCGAACCAATGCCGATTAGGAACGTATCATCACCAGCACCACCCGAAAGATTGTCATTACCTCCACGGCCTTCAATGATATCATCACCAGCCGTACCAATGATCGTGTCGTTGCCATCAGTGCCAACAATTGGAGCAATGACAATCTCTTCAAAAGCAAAATCACTTGCAGAAATACTAGAGCTCGCAATACCTTGCAGCGTTATCGTATTGCCAGAACCGTCTGCGATTTTGGTATCAGAGCCAACCTGTGTAATCGTAAGGTCAACAAACTGCAGCCCTGTTGCTACAAGATCGATAACGTCGCCAGCAGCAAAGTCAGTGATGACGTCATCTCCATCACCACCATCAAACACAAAGGTATCATTACCAGACCCACCGGTCAGTTGATCGTTCCCCGCACCGCCGGACAGCGTATCATTACCATCACCGCCTGAAAGAGTGTCATTACCCAAATCACCAACGAGACTGTCATCACCAACTGTACCTGTTAAATCAAGACCTGGTGTCACATAGAAAGTAAAATCACTTTCCGAAAGACTACTCGCCTGAACACCCTGAAGAACAAAAGTGTTTCCTGCATTGTCAACCACATGTGCATCGGCACCGTTTTGTGTAATGGTAAGGTCCGCAAACTGTGTACTGGTACTGGTGAAGTCAATGACATCCGAACCAATAGTAAAGTCTGTAATGATATCCGTAGCAAAATTGCCTGTGGCTTTGAAAACATCACTTCCAGCACCGCCTGTGATAGTATCAGTACCTCTACCACCTTGTATCACGTCATTACCCGTAGAGCCATCAAGACTATCAGCGCCACCGCCACCAATAATGGTGTCATTACCATCACCGCCAACAATAGTATCTGCACCTAAATCACCATCAAGGCTATCATCACCTGTCGTACCAGTGATATTAAGGCCGGGCGTCACAAAGAAGGTGAAGTCGCTCTCGGTCAAAGAGTTTGCTTGAATCCCTTCAAGGATGAGAATATTACCCAAGCTATCAGCTACCTGCGTATTGGCACCATTCTGTGTGATAGTAAGGTCTGTAAACTGAGTATTTGTGTCACTGAAGTCGATTATGTCTGAACCGATAGTAAAATCAGTAATCGTGTCGGTTCCAAAACCATCAGTAGCTTTGAAAACATCATCACCAGCACCGCCAGTAAGTTGATCATTACCCGTGCCACCGATAATAACATCAGCGCCAGCAGAACCTATAACAGTGTCATGTCCGGCACCAACATTAATACTTTCAATGCCAATTAGCGTGACATTGCTGAAATCAAGCTCATCATAAAATGTATTACGATTATCTGGACTGCCAGTAATTGTTACTCCACCAAAGCCACCAGCATCAATCACTTCAATATTTTGTAGCCCTGAACGCACACCATTGGACATATAATTATAAAAACCGATTTCAACATTATCTGCTGTTGCACGGATAGTATCTATTCCTGAACCGCCATCGTAACGGTCTGCACCGTGGTCTAAACCAACCAGGAAGATATCATCACCGTCACCACCAGAAAGGCTATCATGACCAGCACCACCAATAATCAAATCTGAAGCAGCGGATCCTATAACCGTATCGTTACCAACACCAACATTGATGCTTTCAATGCCAATTAACGTGACATTGCTGAAATCAAGTTCATCATAAAACGTGTTACGGCTATCTGTACTGCCGGTTATCGTAACGCCGCTGAAGCCACCCGCATCAATCACCTCAACATTTTGCAATGCTGAGCGAACGCTTTCGGAAGAGTTACTATAAAAGCTAATTTCAACATCAGCTTCTGTGGCACGGATTGTATCAGTACCAGCTCCGCCGTCGAAGCGGTCAGAGTGGTGCCCCACGCCAACAAGAAAAGTGTCATCGCCGGCACCGCCAGCAAGGCTGTCTCTACCTTCTCCGCCAATGATTGTATCGTTTAAAGAAGTTCCAATAAGCGTATCATGGCTGCCATTCAAATGTATGGTGGTCGAAACAACATTGGTGAAAACAGAACCGCTTAAATCAAAATTAACATTGGACCCGCTCGCGGTAATAGATATCGTACCTGACGTAGAGCGACTAAACTCTTCGATAGCAGCGCTTGTGAAATCAGCATTCGACAGCGTGATTGCTGCTATAGATTCAGTGAAGACAACAGTATCGTATCCTTCATCACCATCGATGAAATCAGCCCCGGCACCAATACCAATTTCAAATGTGTCGTCACCGTTGCCGCCACTTAAGCTATCATTACCAAATCCACCAATAATATAATCATTGCCTGACGATCCAACGACTGTGTCATTACCAGCCCCAGCATCAATATTTGAAATGCCTATCAGGCTAGTTGCGCTGAAATTGAGCGTATTGTTGGCGCTATCAGAGGCAATATTTACACCAGAAAACCCTCCGGCTGAGATACTCTCAACATCGCCCAAATCGAAGCGCGATAGGCGAATAGACATGTCGTTTGAAGTCGCGACTATTTCGTCATTACCTTCCAAGCCACCATATTCATTAAAACCACTAGCCGAAGCTACGGAAAAGGTATCATCAGCAGCAGTGCCCGTTAATGTTTCTGAACCAGCAGGCGGCACAGGCAAACCCGCGAGCACAGCGTCAAGATCAACAAGTTGAAGCCCAGGTGTAAACGACTGCGTAGCCACGTCGTAGACACCGTTGTCAAACTGAACCTTCTCAATGCCTTTAATAGTTTCAGCATCATCATACCAAATATCACCTTCATAATACTCAAGCCCATCACCAACTTCTTGCATGCCGGCTTCAGAAAGTCCAAAAACGGATAAATACTCCGACCATGGTGCGCCGTAATTTATAGAAAAGTCAGCCGTAGAATTTGCAGCGGCAGCTTTCCAACCGCTTGCGTTTTTAAATCCGGTTATATTTGGGTCAAAAGTGCCGCGAATAATGAGAATATCTTCGCCGTCACCACCATAATAGGCATCTCCGCCAAGGCCACCAAACAAGGTGTCATCACCGTCTCCCCCGAACAATCGCTCGTTCCCAGTATCTCCACCAACCAGCAAATCATTACCTGCTTCGCCGTGCAAAGGGCTGTAGGCTGATTGGCCAACCCCGATCAGTGTATCATTACCGTCGCCGCCAAATATATGGTTGGTGCCAGAACCGCCTGAAAGCAAATCGTTACCAGCGCCTCCAGAAATAAGGTCATTACCGGCACCGCCAAAAATTGTATCATCACCTGCTTGCCCAAGCAGTTGATCCTTACCATCAGCTCCTACTAACAAGTCATCATCATCACCAGCGAAAAGCAGATCGCCACCTGAGCTACCAATTAATGTATCATTACCAGCCAACGCGTTTTGACTACTAGAAGATTGAGCGTCCAATACAATGATATCATCACTGTTTGTATGCTCAACAGCACCACTATCGTGCAATGTCGTCACTAAGGCAACACCATCCAGCGTGCCGCCCTGAACATCAACCAATCCGCTGGCAAGCCTCGATTCAGGCAAACCCGTCACAGTATTATTCACAAATTGAGCAATACTGTCTGTCTCGTTGTAAATTACAGTGAGGTTCTGTGGATTAGGATATGTGCCCGCGCTGATGACATTGTTTTCAATTATAACATCACCAGGGCTACCGAAACTTCTCACGGCATCATAGTAAATAAAGCGCGAATTGTCGGCGTTAACGCCCTTGGTTAGGATATTCCCGTAGACAAGAAGGTCACCGCCACCGGTAGAGTCGATAAGATAACTTGCACTCCCTGTTCCATCATCAACAATATTATTATAAATAATAGTTTCTGTATCAGATACAGACTTGATGTGATGACCTCTCAGGTTATCAACAAATGTACTATCTTCGATAATCAGCCGATCAACATGGGCGTAAATGCCATGAGCAAATCCGTCTGTACCATTGCCTGTAAATATTGAGTTGACAACATGGATCGTCTCACTGCCACTATTACTCAGAATGCCATTGCCGTTGTTGATAAATTCACTGTCAACAACGGTCAGGCTACCACCTTGATGGCGGATGCCTGCGGCGTTTGCATCGCGACCATGTGCATTCTGGAAGGTTATATTTTCGACATAAAGGTGCTCACCATCATCTAATGATGTAACAAGGCCGCCTTTAACAACATATCCGATTTCAAAGACAACATCACCGACGCCAATAATGCTTAGGTTATGTTGAACATGTGCTGGGGTATTATAAAAGTTACTATTGGGGTCGGTGTTATAGTAATTTTCATTACCATGAAAATTATAAGTACCTTCATGAAGGAGTATTATATCGTCAGGACTTGAGGCGATCACTGCGTCTTGCAATTTAGTGTACTGCTTGCCCACGCCCACCTCAAGCACAGCGCCTGTTCCCATAATGAAGGACTGTGTTGCAGTATCAGTATAAATAGTGATGGTGTCACCGACATTAGCAGCAGCCACAGCATCCTGAACGGTTGCGTATGTTTTACCAACTCCAACTTCCAGTTGCGTACCATCAACAACCGGACGTTCAATAGAATCCCACGTAAACCCACTAATGCTAGGCATAATTTCCCCCAAATAAACCAACACGTAATAATAGAATCGATACACGACGTAATCACGACGCTATCACAAGACTGTGAGAATTCAAGGTTGTATATAGAAATAATATTTAGAGGCACGATTGCCTTCCAATAGCCTGCTAAACTTATGATATAAATCAACTATGACTATATGGTTTTTACATCTGCATACTAAAATTTTTGCGCGCTCAAGTTGGTCTTCAATTTCTTGGAGCCAACCATGGAATAAGAAGTTTCTCCTATAGGATTTACCGTTGCGAGGCTTACGCCTCTTCGTGTTGACCTTCCTCGCGGTGCTCGTCGGTCCGAACGGTAGGTTTCAACAGACATACGACCGTAATAAAATGCAAAAACACGAAAGCCACCCAATCAGGGTGGCTTTGATGTTTTGGTTGCGGGAGTAGCGATTGTCTTTGAAGTCAAGTGTATTAGGCATTATTGTTGCTCCAAGACTGATTGTCTCTGACCATGGCATTGAGCATGACCAGCAGCTTGCGCATGCATGCTGTCAGGGCAACCTTGGGCAGCTTGCCTCTAGCGATCAGACCCTGATAGTAAGGTCGGATCACCGGGTTACACTTGGATGCAACGAGTGCCGCTATATAGAGAACCGATCTGATGTCTGCTCGTCCACCCCAAGTAGTGCGCCTGCCCTTCATCATGCCGCTGTCACGATTAATAGGTGCCACACCAACCAGGCTTGCAATACGCCGCATGCTCAGTTTCCCCAGCTCCGGCAAGCCAGCAATCAAGGTCTGTGTGACCACCGGCCCAAGACCCGGAACCGACTGCAATAGCCTGGATATTTTCTGCCACACCGGATGCGTCTTGATTGCCTCATCCAATGCTTCATCAATAGTTTTGCATTCCTTCCGGAGCCAAGTCATGTGCGCCTTAATGCGGCGAACCATCTTTCCCACCTTCAAACGCTTCAGGCGGTTTTGTTCCATGGTCATCATTCGGATGACCTGACGCCTGCGCACCAACAGCTCTGAGAGACTATCTCTCTGGGTTTCTATAGTTATCCGACTTTCAGGCTTTACCGCCTCGCCAAACCGGGCAATGACATACGCATCAATCCTGTCCGTTTTGGCCAGCAAGCCCAGAGCACGAGCAAAATCCCGTACTTGGCGCGGATTAGTGACCGAGACTGCATACCCTACAGATGCTAAAAGTTGGCACACTCACGCTGCAATCCACCTGTGGCCTCCACCACAATCAATGCTAGCTAATACTCAGATAAACTCTTGAGCATCTCAGTCATTCCTGACCGGTCATTGGCGACCCTGCATGTGTATCCAGCTGGATACACATGCACATCCAGATACGCCCCTGACACATCAATGCCGACAAACTCAGTGTTTTCCATTATACTGCTCCCCCAATATACGGATTTCGGCCCAAACGACTGTTCGGAGCCTGATGAAAAGGCAAGGACGGGGAGCCATGCTACTCCGCGGGCTAGACCCCATAGGATTATCGGTCTCCCGCCCTTCTCCGCACGCAACAAATTGCGCTCCTCGAGACTAACTCGAATTACCAAAAACAGCCAAAATGGAAGATACAAGGATCTGAACCTACGACCTTCAGGTTATACGCCTGATTGGTATCTGCATAACTATCTGATTTTGTTAATTTATTTGAATTTATAAAAATTCGTGTGTGCACGTTTTGTGTGAGTCTCGTGATTCGAAAACGCATTTTAAAGCCCGCGAGGGATTACTCTTCAGCTTTAAGTCAGTTGAAGCATATTACTTCAATATGGCTATTTCTATATATTCTGATCTTTTATAACACAACGACCTGCCCATTATCGAAGATTGTCTGGCATTCGGTTTGATCGATACCAGCGAGTAAATGATGCCGTGGTTTTCGATGATAAAAATGGTGTTGCTGTATGAGAATACAGCAGCGTATAGTCTCGAAATACACCCCTATATAGAATGTTAATATACTCTTGCAATCGCACGCATGATATTATCGAGGAGTATGCTTAACTGGTACTTAGATATAAAAATGATTGAAACATAGCGATATTTAAGCGCAGATTTGACAACCTAAATATTTACCATTCTTGCTGTCCGTTGTATGCTGTCAGTTAGCTTTGTCTTTAGTTCGCGAATTACTTGGGGGTATACACATAACTATAGCTAGGTAGAATTAATTATAGATTTATTTACCAATAAAGACGTCGAGATTTTGAAGGAAATAAATGGCCTCTCTATAGAGTGCACTAGCACTTTTGAGTTTGTTCGAGCCATGCTTGAACAAAGTAAATTTTACTTTGGCGCAAATTCATGCTCTTTCACAGCCATCTCTGGCGATAAGACTAACCCCTCTCTCGGTGAGTACTACACATCTGACTTTTCAAAAGCAGCGTGCAAACAATATTTTGAACATTTCTACGAAATCGCTCCAGGTAAAGACGTGTTACTGGATCGTTGGGCAAAGTATGCTGTTTCCTGTACGACGACCAGCGAACGTATCGGTGAAACTAACACGTTTATAAAGAGCGATTTTTACCAGCAGTTTTTCCGCAAACACAACATCCATTCTGAATTAACGTTAGCTATTCGAAGTAACGAAGCCAATTATGGCACTTTTACATTTTATCGAAACGCCAACACTGAAGTTTTCACTGTAGAAGACCATGCCAAGGCCATGCTATATGGGTCTCAATTAGCCTGCGGCTTGGCATTGTTGCGAGCCAAAGAAGAGAAGCACAATAAAGAGTCAATTATTACACAGCTTATGGACAAAGCTAGTATTGTTGGCTTTTTTACCGTGGACAAAAACGGGAAAGTGTTTTTATCATCTCCAGGTCTCGCAGAGAAAGTTCCCTGCCTTGATGGTGTAGACCCCAACCAATTTTGGCATGCTCTTAGGGCTAGGCTACCGCAAAACGTTCAAGTGTTTTGTTCCGACATAATGTGTGGGCATACTGATCAACGCAAACCAAACATGATAGAATTGGATGAAGATCAAGAACGCGGCCTTCCGCCAATTGTAATAGTGGCTGAACCAGATTATGGCTTTAGTAAAAAAAGAATCTCAGTTTTTATTTTGCAGAACAGAGGTAAAAGAGGTTTGTCACAAACCAAGATTGAACTCTTTGGTTTCACTATTCGGCAAAAAGAAGCTTTACAATATGTGCAATTGGGTTTGTCTAATACTCAAATTGCTCATGAAATGAATATCAGTGTAAAAACCTTAGAGAAACACCTCACTCTTATCTATCAAAAAACAAAGACCCATAACAAACAAAGCCTTCTTCACACAGTAAGACCATGATCTATAAACTCAGTATGAATCGTCACTCGCTATAATCATAGATAAAGCACAAAGGCGTTTTGTCACCCACCATTGGCGAAGAGTACAAATAGGAAAACCAATACTCGCTGGAGTCTGGTTTGACAGCTTTTATTCTAGTTCATATGGTTCCCTGAAAGGGAACACTTTACGCAGATTTTACCTCTCTTCCTGCTGTGTTTTAGAAAGAAGTTAGTTTTGAAGTAATGGCCGCACTTTTGACATCTAAAGGTATTGTTTTTACTTATCAAGTATACACCAAAAATTGCTACTAGTGCCAAGAGTGCCACTATTGCTGGTATGGAGACAATTGACGCAATCAGAGATATAAATATTAGGCAGCTTGTTGTGGCGATTATTATTTGTTTTAAAACGCGCATATTGATCACTAGTCTATCAATTGGGCCTTGAATAGGCATTAGTAGTGTACGTCGGATAATTTCATAACAAACAAAACTGTAGATGAAGACGATACTTCTCAGTATCTAATCGTATTCAGAAGGCCAAGTTTGCTGCTACTAGATGTTTTTTGGTAAATGTTGGTAATGTGCTTTTCCAAAGTTTTGATGCTGATACCTAATTCGTGTGCAATTTCAGCATTGGATTGGCCTAAGCAGGTATTCACGAAGATTCTCACCGCTACCTCCTGAGACGGCTGCTCGACTGCTTGAATTAGTTCAAAAGCAGATGTGCAATTGCCGGATAAGTTTGCAGTTTTTTCAATGAATCGATGTCGCTATCGTCAAACACTATAATTTTCACCGATGAGTCCGATTAGTAAGGAGCCATCTGATGCATGCATTCGAGCCAAAGTTCTCGATCTGAGCTTGATTTGTTTAGTTTCTTTAGTGCTAAAACATTGAATTTCTAGCAAAGCTCACTGAGGGTGAGCGTACTCGACGAGCATCGGTTTGAAAATGGGGGATATCCCCCATTTTTTGCGGCTTAGCAATATGTTACTTGTATGGAGCGCGCAGGTTTCTTCGCCTGAAAGGCGATGGAGCTTGCTGATTAAATGCAAACTTAAATGTTAGCAAACACCTTATTGGGGGAGAGGTATATTTGGTACAAGAGAGAACGTGATTGATTGCAAACGAAGATATCAATTCAATACGCGACTTGGCTGGTTTATCCCGAGAGTGCTTGAGTGTAAAAGAATTCGTTGAGGCATCGCTTATTCCGATGACTAGGTATTTGGGCGCAGACACTTGTGGCTTTACCACAGTCGAAGGCACTAGAGAAAACGCAATCCTGAAAGATATTTATACCGTAGATTTCTCCGAAAAAGACTGGCGGCGATACCAACATTTTAACAGCATAGACCCTCTGAGCCCGCTTATGAAAGCGCGCCTGAAACATTCGGTTGATGCCTGTGGTTCCACGAATGAAGTAATTGAAAGTAAACATGCGTTTATCAACAGTGACTATTACCAGGGTAATTTGAAGCCGTTGGGACTATATGCGAGCCTCTACCTAAGTGTTGGTGATAAAGAAAATGTTTATGGTCACTATGCTTTTTTGCGAAACAGGGCTAAGGACGATTACGATCCAACAGATCACTTGAAAGCACGTTTGGCAAGTAATCAGATTGCTTCTGGGTTGGGTTTGCTAATGGAGAAAGAAAAGAATGTTAGCAAAAGCCTGCTACTTGAGAGTTTGATGGGTAGGGCCAACTTAAAAGGCTACTTGACTATCGATAGCCGCGAAAATGTTTGTTTGCATTCTTCAGGATTAGAAAATCATTTTCCTTTCTTGAAAAATCAATCCCCAAGTAGTTACTGGCACTTGATCAAGGAAAGGCTTCCACCTCATGCAGTATCCTTTATTAAAGACGGCTTCAAATCTTTCCCCCCGCACACTATAACTCAGAGTTCTTGTGAAATTAAAAAGTGTGAAGGTAACGATCTTCCCACGATGTCAATTAGTATAGATACTAGTCGAGGCTATACGCACAAACAGCTCGCTATTTTCGTGCTGGATACAAGCCGGATGCCGATTATAGCACAGCATAAACTCGACCTATTTAAGATTACTCCCAAGCAACGTGAAATAATACATTATGTAGGCGCTGGCTTAGCAAATGCGCAAGTAGCTCACGCGATGGGCATAAGCATAAAAACTTTAGAAAGTCATTTCACAAGCATTTACAGTAAAACTAGATCTCACAACAAACAAAGCCTTCTATATACATTAAGACCTAACACTTGATTGAGAGATACCTTTAAGGCGGAGTCTTTCTAGTTTTTAACTAGCTCACGCCTGAGTTTGGCTACTTACCAAATCACTTTCAAAAGATATCCCCCACTTTTGCCTAATCATAGGGGTTATCCCCTGTTTAACCCATTAGCTTTTCAGCATAATTTCTGGGAGCACAAGGCGCTGTGAACTGCAGCTTTCTTTGTGGCACGCTCCATAGTCTAGCAATCGAGGTCGCCTCGGTTCTAATCTTTACAATAAAAAGGCTTCCTATGCTTCAGGCGCTGGCCCAGAAGAATGAATTACCACCCAGTATGTTACATCGTTTAAGCGGACTAGACTGTGAGGTCAGCTACCGACTGCTTTCACCAATAGAGGCTTCTCAAGAAGAATCATTTTCTTTGCCATTAACAATATACGAGAATTGGTTGGTCTATCAGAGTATTATTCCTGTTTGCCATGATCAGCACTCACCATATGTTGAGCATGATGGTGTAGGTAACTTATTTACTTTAGATGTCGTTAAAAGTGTACCGATTGATTTTAGGTGCACTCTATTAGGGCAGATTCACACGGGACCATACCAATTTGATGCTACAGGCATGCTATTAACAGATCTAAAAAAGAAAGAGCCTAATAATGAAGCTTGTTACGTTGCGGCCTACCAAGCTTATAAGTCCAGAGAAGCGTGTTTCTTTAGCGTCAACTGGGCGGTCGACCATAATGTCGTAATATCTTGCAGTACTGTTATCTTGCCATTGTTAGATAAAAATACAGGCTTTGTATCACGTCTTTTTGGATGTTCAGACTGGACATGACCTTGATAGCTTGCTTTGGACGGAGCAGCGGCTTTTAAGGCGAGGAGTACTATCGCCTTTTTTGTTTTGATAACCAATCGGCACCCCCAATTCTACGCTCAACATCGGCTTTCGAACATTTGAGCAGCCTCGTTCAGATCAGAAGGTGAATTTGTATAACTTACTTTAATGATTTCTTCGCTCACATAACCGACACAGGCGCACTTAAGTCTCCTTATTAGAGTATTTTACTATTATTGAGTGTTTTTCGTGTCGAGTTATGGGGGTAATCCCCCATTTTTTAGTTTCAAGAGAAACAATATATTGATGGCTGATAATTCATGAAACGAAGCCGTGTCTTAGTTGCATGATTTTCAAGTGTGCAAGCGCTTCTTGGTGGTCTAGGCGCTTGTACTTTTGTTGAAGAGTAAAACACATCTGCGGTGTCTATCGACCTTTAGGCATCACAGCTGTTTCAATATTATTGTGACAACTAGGATAGTTTTATGACAAATGAAATGACAGATGGAATGACCGCCGATTCAATGCTGCCTATTGGGAATCTAGCCACAGAGATCACTGCTGTTGAAGGCCTAACAGTTCTCATTGATGCCGATGTGACAGTGCCGACGAGTTTGGGTTTTGATTCATTTATAGATGACGCGGCAGAACTTTTTGTATCAGGTTTGGCTGCGGGTGATGTTGTTTCTGTTCAAAGCACAGGCTCTGGCACTGGTGAGATTGGTTTTGATGCTGCCACTGGCATTGTGAGCTTCGAAGGCATTCAATTCTCGACACTTCGAGTGACATTTGGCGGAGCAATTTCGTTCAACTTGAGCGATTTTGGTACTGCTTCCACTGCCGCAATCGAGGCGTTGATTGAAGCCCTAACCTTCACAGCGACTGCCGAAAACCCTGACGAAAGCCGGGATATCACTATCAGTCTTTCAACGGGGTTTATTGGAATGCAACCGCAAACAGTAACTGTTAATGTTGAGCCAGAGTCAACGCCTGAGCCAGAAACTGATCCTGAGCCAGAAGCTGATCCTGCGCCAACGCCTGAACCGGAACCAACTATTCTAGACCTTGCGGCAACCCTCACTGCTGTTGAAGGGGTTACAGTTCTCATTGATGCCGATGTGACAGTGCCAACCAGTTTGGGTTTTGATTCATTTTTGGACGATGCTGCTGAATTAATTATATCCGGCCTAACAGCTGGTGATATTGTGTCCGTGCAGAATACCGGCTCTGGTACTGGCGAGATTGGTTTTGATGCTAACACCGGTGCTGTGAGCTTTGAAGGTGTGCAATTCACATCGCTTACTTCATTTGGCGCAGGATCAGTATCGTTCAACTTGGGCGACTTTGGCACTGCTTCTACTGCCGCAATCGAGGCGTTGATTGAAGCCCTAACCTTCACAGCGACTGCCGAAAACCCTGACGAAAGCCGGGATATTACTATCAGTCTTTCAACGGGGTTTACTGGAACGCAACCGCAAACAGTGACTGTTAATGTTGAGCCAGAGCAAATGCCTGAGCCAGAAGCTAATC
>NZ_JAOBPO010000013.1 GCF_025574485.1 Kordiimonas aquimaris
TTCAAGTTGCGCTCTGGCTTAAGGTCATCAACAAGCATCTCAAACGGGACATGCTGGTGTTCATAAGCATCCAAAATATGCTGACGATTTATACTCAATAAATCTATGAACTTAGGGTCACCTGATAAATCACTACGTAATACTAGATTATTAATGAAGAACCCGATCAAAGGCTCAATAGAAGCATGTGAGCGACCCGCGATCGGCGAACCAACAACAATATCATCGACACCGCTATAACGACCTAAAAGAACCGAGAACGCAGTTTGCAAAAACATGAACAATGTCACATCGTGATCTTGGCAAAAAGCCAAAACCTCACCAGACAAATCATTATCTAAGTCATGTTGATGATAACGTCCGTTAAAACTCTGGTGCTGAGGGCGAGGACAATCAAGAGGCAAGCTATGAACGGTTGGCAATCCAGTAAGACGCTCACGCCAATAATCCAGTTGACGTTCAAGTAAATCCCCAGACAACCATGATCTCTGCCATAACGCATAATCCGCATATTGAACTTCAAGCGGCTCTAACGGATTGGCCTTCCCACATGAAAAAGCCTCATACAACAGTTTTAATTCTGTTGCTAACACACCCATAGACCAGCCATCAGACGCTATATGATGCATATTAAAGAGTACAATGTGGTCATCTTCAGAAAGGACGATTAACCCAAAACTAACTGGCAACTCGGTACTAAGGTCAAAAACATAATCTCCATGCGCCTCGATTAAGCGCCGCATCTCTTCTCTCTGGTCGCCTTCGCTAGACTTTCTAAGGTCGTGTATCTCAAGGGGTAATGAAAACTCATCACGAATATCTTGATAACCAATGCCACCATCTTCAATGAAAACAGTACGAAGAACTTCATGGCGCTCAATAACTGCCTTAATAGCTCTTTCAAAAGCTGCTCGATGAAAACTACCGCGCAGCCGGAAAGCACCTGGCATGTTATAGTGACTACTACCACCCTCATATTGATCAATAAACCACAAGCGCTGCTGGGCGTATGACAAAGGAATTACAGATGAACGATCTGCAATCTCAATGGGAGGCAAAAGATAATCCGCCGAATGTTCAAAAAGAATAACCGACAAACCAGCAATCGTTGGGCTCTCAAAAAAAGCGCGCAGCGAAACTTCCTCTCCTAGAGAGGACCGAACCAAACTAATAAGGCGCGTCGCCAAAAGCGAATGCCCCCCAAGTTCGAAGAAGTTGTCATGCACACCTACGCGCTCTAGCTTGAGAACTTCCTGCCATAAAGTGCAAAGCTTAGCTTCAATCTCCGTACGAGGAGCAACATAAATCGAACGCTGAACATCCATATCGCCAGGAGCAGGCAATGCCTGACGATCAAGCTTTCCATTAGTGGTTAAAGGGAAGCTGTCTAGAACAACAAAGGCTGATGGAATCATATAGTCAGGAAGCCGCTGCTGTAATGTAGAACGTAATGACCCTATAAAATCCTGCTTCGCCGCTTCATCTTCAACATAAGAACCTTCCGCAACAATGTAAGCAACTAGCTGTTTATCGCTACTGTCAGCTTGACTTGCAAGTGAAGGCTCCCCATCGTCTTTAAGCAACTTTTGGTAGAAACTTGTAGCCCTAAAATCATTGCTTGCATGGCTTAGCCTATATTCAAAGTCAAAATCTGCTGAATTAGAAAACCTAATCTTACCTCTGATTTTAAACTCAGGGTTTAACCCATTTGAAGCAAGTGTTCGTTCAACAGTTGCCAATATTGAATCACCAGATGAAACATTTTTTCCTTCAGGAAATGCCGGGACATAAATCGGCAGTAAGTTTTCTTGGTCATCAAGAGTATTGAAATTATTATTTTCATCCACGTGGAGTGTTAACCAAAGCGCAAACCCTGTTAGAATACATTCACGTTTTACGTGCAGCTCAATATCATGCTCTGATTCTAGTTGAAGATCAGAGTCGAATACCAGATCCTCAAATATATCTGAACTAGTAATTAAGTGCTGTCTTTTCAAATTACGCACACATACTCTTAGATCAAAAGGGCGCCCCACTTCGTCAAAAATCTGACGAACATAATGCGCTCCACTATCGTCAAAGCATACATCTAGTTCATCTTCTTGTATAGACACACCGGCAATTCGAGTGACACTTCGTTGAGGAATCATTAACAAATTGTCATTTGCTACAGACTTAACTTCCTTAAGAATTTTAGCAGCACCTTCAGCACCACCTATATGCCCAATGATTGAAGAAATGCAATAATCCACAGCTTCAGGCAATTCTACTTGCCTGACATCTCCATGAATCACACAAATTTTCTCTGTTAATCCGCTGCGCTCGATTTCCGCTTTAGCTTGATGATAAGACTCTTCGATTAGCTCTACTGAATATACTTTTTTTGCACCGGCTTTAATTGCGAGCTTTGATAAATTGGCATCAGGCCCAGGGCCAATCTCAAGTACAACTTTATTACTCAATTGAGCCTGGAATGCATTCCGATAACATTGAATGCGAGCTTCATGTGATGACATCATAAAATAAGTAAGATCGTCATACACATAAAATTCACATACGGATGGCCAGATCCTCAGCCGGTCTTCTTCGTTTAACTTGCTGTCAGCTTGACCTTCTCGCGCAACAACAACTACATCACTAACGTCAGAAACATCTAAAAGTGACGCTTCAATCTCGCCAAGCTCAATTCTAAAACCACGAACCTTAACTTGATGGTCGACCCGACCTATAAACTCAAGGTTCCCATCCGGCAGATAGCGCACCAGATCACCCGTCCGGTATAAACGAGAGCCCGTATCATTACTGAATGGGTTTGATATAAAGCGCTCCGCAGTAAGCTCGGGGCGGTTCAAATAACCCCGCGCCAAACCTGCTCCACCTATATATAACTCACCAACAGCACCTATCGGCAAAACCGATAAATTATCCGATAATACATAAAGCTTTCGAAAACCAATCGCTTTGCCAATAGGAACGTTAGAACTGTCAGCCAATGTCGCTTTATAATAAGTACTCATTATAGTAGCTTCAGTTGGGCCGTATACGTTACCTAAGTTACAATGAGCATGAAGATTATTGGCTTTCCACATATCAATGACGGATCTGTCAAATGCTTCTCCACCTGAACTTAATTGACGTAGACGACTATTAGCAATTTGAGAACTAAAATTGTCAATTAAAACTAACTTGCCAAAGAATGAAGCCGGCAAATGTGATATAGTAATTTCATTTTCTACCATAAATGCGAGGCGATCAGCAGCTAGTATGTTTTCGCGATTCAGTATGTAAGTTCTCCCTCCGGCTATTAGCGGCGAAAATATATGCTGAACTGAAGCATCAAAATTAATCGAAGCGGCCATTAAGACTCGATCAAGTTGGTTAATTTGATATAAGTCGACAATATCTAACAAATGCTGACCAACACTTTTATGTTCGACACATACACCTTTGGGCTTTCCTGTAGAGCCTGAGGTATAGATCACATAAGCGAGGTGGTCGGAGCATATCCCCAAAGCCGAAGTATCAGGGTTAGTCTCAGGGTAAAATGACAACGCCTCAAGCTGCTCTGGCTCATCGAGAAGCACCAGCTCAGGGCGATCCTGACAACGCTCATCAAACAATGATAGATCAGTCGCTATAGAAGCCTGACCAATAACTATGTGAGCTTGTGTATCATCAAGCATAAACCGAAGGCGGTCCTCCGGATAATCAGGATCCAGCGGAACATAAGCACCACCAGCCTTAAGTATTCCCATAATACCGACAACCATCTCAAGAGAGCGGTCAAGGCAAAGACCCACTAGACTATCTGGCTTAACTCCCTGCTCAATCAGGTAATGTGCAAGCTGATTACTCCGCTTGTTTAACTCAGCATAACTAAGTTCACTACCCTCATAAACGACAGCAATGTTATCTGGAGTGCGGCTGGCTTGCTCTTCAAATAAAGTATGCAAACACTTGTCTGATGCATAAGCCGCAGATGTATCATTCCATTCAATAAGTAAGCGGTCACGCTCCAGAGAAGATAATAATGGTAAA
>NZ_JAOBPO010000014.1 GCF_025574485.1 Kordiimonas aquimaris
GGCAGGAAGTTCTCAAGCTAGAGCGCGTAGGTGTGCATGACAACTTCTTCGAACTTGGGGGTGATAGTATACTGTCTATTCAGATAGCTTCTCGCGCAAAGGCATTAGATATCTCACTCACTGTCCGGGAGTTATTCGAACATCAAACAATTGCAGGTTTAGTGCCTTTTTTGAAGAGTGAGTTAGCCACTTTAGCTCCGCAAGATACAGTGATTGGCCAGCAACTTTTACTCCCAATTCAACGTAGTTTTTTAAATAAAGGTTTGATAGACGCGCATCATTTCAATCAATCGATGCTTGTGCGCACCCCCGTTGATTTGAAGCAAGAGCATTTAAGAGCTTTGATTGAGTCTCTTTATCAGCGACATGATGTACTACGATTGAAGTTCAATGGGGATGCGGAGGGCTTTTCCAGTGAGTACGTGCCATATACTAAAGAGCTAACAGCCGCCGCTTTATATTATGAAGACATGAGCGCTTTATCTTCTACTGCTCGATTGGAACGACAGTTAGCGAGCTGTAATATTTTGCAGGCGAGCTTGGATCTGGAGCAGGGCCCTTTGCTGAGGGTCGGCTATTTTGATTATGGGCCAGAGCAGGAAGGGCGTTTACTTTTAGTTTTACACCATTTGGTTGTTGATGGTGTTTCATGGCGGATATTGCTATCGGATATTGAGATTGCTTACCATCAGCTTTTGGCGGGAGAAGACATTTCTCTAGCGCTTAAGAGTTCTTCATATCAACAGTGGGGAGCGGCATTATCTCAATATGCTGATACAGAGATATTAGAGCGTGAGCGCCCTTACTGGCTTGAGCAGTTATCGTATCCTATTGGCGTTTTACCTGGCGTTTCTCAAGGTATTTCTTCGACGGATACTGATGTCATCTATAATACTACAATTACCCTTGATGCTGAGCAAACTGGTGAACTGTTGAGCGAATGCAATAAGGCGTATCGCACGCGCATTAATGAACTGCTGCTTTCTGCTTTGTTGAAGGCATACCACGATTGGACCGGTGAACATGCTCTGCGCCTCAGAATGGAGGGGCATGGTCGTGAAGATATTTTCGACGATATGGATTTGAGTGAGACAATCGGCTGGTTTACGTCGATTTATCCACTTGTCTTGTCAGAACAACCTTCCGACGGGTTTGATCATCTCATCAAGAGTGTCAAGGAGCAATACCGCCGTGTGCCGCGCAATGGCGTGGGGTATGGCGTTCTGACCGAGATGGTCAAGGATGAAGAACTGCGATTACTTGATGAGAAGCAAGATCATGCATCAATAGTATTTAACTACATGGGGCAGTTTGACAACAGCCTTAATCAAGAAAAGGCTTTTAAACCTTCCTATGAGGATAAGGGCAATGAATGCAGTCTGCGGCAAGCCCAACAGGAACTCATTGCGATTAACGGTGTGGTGATGGAAGGGAAGCTGTCCTTTACTTTCACGAGCACCAAAAATCGTATCGCACCAGAACAGGTCAAGGCTTTTAGCGAGGCTTATCAGCAAGCTCTCTCAGCATGTATCAAATGGTGCACACAGAAACATGAAAGTAATAGCAATATTAAGAAAAACATTCCGCTTTACCAAAAGGTGAAAATAGTGAAAGAGCTAGATGAATATACGGAATATAAACTATGAGTATCGATCTTTTCATAGAGAAATGTGCGAAATCAGGCATTAAATTTAACATTCAAGATTCAGAGCTAAAAGTCTTTAGTAAAAATTCTATACCAAATGAAATACTCGACGAAATCAGAGAAAAAAGAAAAAGTATAGAAGAATGGCTAATTAGTTTTGAACTCATTGAGCGAAGCTTATTAACCAACACGTATACGCCTTCTGATTTTCCTAATGCTACAATACTTTCTGATCAGAAAGTTCTTGATGCTTTACAGGCAGAGCACCCCAATTTGTCGAAGCTCTATGTATCTACCCCGATGCAGCAGGGTATGGTTTTTCATGGGTTGCTTGATGAGAACGCCGGCTCTTATACGACACAGGTATTTGCTGATTTTGTTGGTGCTTTAAATGTCTCTGCATTTAAGCGCGCCTGGGATTATGTTGTTGATAGGCACGATATTTTTAGGACTTGCTTTATAGGTCTTGATAGCGAGGATATGCATCAACTTGTTCTTGACCGTGTTGATATTCCATTTTTTGAAGAGGATTGGCGTCATGTGTCTATTGCCGAACATGATGCGCAGTTTAAACAATATATCGAGAAAGACCGAGCTATAGGGTTTGATTTTGGTCAGGCGCCCTTGATGCGTATGAGTTTAATACGCCTTTCTGATGATCGCTATCATTTTCTTTGGTCACACCATCATGTGCTTTTGGATGGTTGGGGTCTACCACTTGTGTTTAGTGACTTTTTCTCCGCATACCATGCGTATTGCCGGGATGGTTCTCCGTTGCTTTCTGATGTTATTCCTTATGAGAATTATATCACTTGGTTGCGTTCGCAAGATCAGGGTGATGCCAGTCGTTTTTGGTCTAGCCATTTGTCTGATATAGAAGCGCCGACGCCATTGGTGATTGATAAGTTGCCCATTGACCCTGCTGTAATGGGATCACAAGAATTGCAGTTTACGCTTTCTACCAGTTTAAGCAGGAAGCTAGAAGAGCAAGCTCGTATCGCGCGTAGTACGATGAATGTATTAGTGCAGGCAGCGTGGGCTTATGTGTTACACCGCTATAGTGGTGCTAATGATGTTGTGTTTGGCTCTACTATTTCTGGACGCCCAGCAGATTTGCCTGGTGTTGAGACGATGGTGGGTCTGTTTATTAACAGTGTGCCAGTTAAAGCTAGTTTTGTTGAAGGCCTTCAATTAGGCGATTTTTTACAGTCCCTTCATCGAGATAATATCGACCGAGAAGGGTATGGTTATTTATCTCTTGCAGAGATACAAAAATTAAGTGGTGTTCCTAGCGGCAGTGCTCTGTTTGACAGTTTGGTTGTATTTGAGAACTATCCTGTTGATACTACTCTAGCATCTTCTGCTTCAGATGAAGTAAACGGCGTAAGTTTAGAATCTTTTGGTTCGCATGAGCGAACGAATTATAATCTTACGATCGTTGCTCATCATCAGGAAAGCTTACATTGTATTTTCAAGTATCAGGCGAGTGTTTTTGCTCCTGCTACAATTGAGCGTCTTAAATCACACTTGGAGAATGTTTTAACCGGCATAGCTGAAGCTAGTCTATCTGATCAGGTGCAATCTTTACCATTATTATCTTCTCTGGAGCGTGACCGCTTACTTATTGAATGGAATGATACATCTGCGGCTTATGCATCAGACAAGTGTTTGCATACTTTATTTGAAGAGCAAGCCAGCCGCACTCCAGATAACATTGCTGTCGTTTATGAGGGTAGTGAACTTAGTTATGCTGAGTTAAACAAGCGGAGTAATCAGCTTGCACATTACCTGATTGAGCAGGGAGTTAAGCCAGATAGTCTAGTGGGTCTTTGCCTTGACCGCTCTCTTGAGATGGTTGTCGGTATTATGGGAATACTTAAGGCTGGTGGTGCTTATGTTCCGCTGGATCCTGATTATCCGGAGGACCGCCTTCGGTTTATGCTTGATGATACACAAGCTCACATAGTTATTGGTCAGGCTTCTATAGCGACTGATCTATCATTGTTTGATGAGCGTTGTCAGGATCGCCCTGAGCTGGTGCTTCTCGATGAGCCAGAGCAGCTTGAGGCGTTGTCATTTTACCCTGAGACTAACCCTGATACTTCGGCTTTGGGGATATGCTCCGACCACCTCGCTTATGTGATCTATACCTCAGGCTCTACAGGAAAGCCCAAAGGTGTATGTGTCGAACATAAAAGTGTTGGT
>NZ_JAOBPO010000015.1 GCF_025574485.1 Kordiimonas aquimaris
AGAACTGCCGATGGTGCCTGGTTTGCAATCGACAAGGCTTGTAGGCCAAGCTGTTGTCGTACCTGCAACGACTGCAGATCTGCACTTGCTTGTGCAAGGTCGGCGTCTACAAGGTTACCAATACCAACTTCGATTGAGTCAGACAGTTGCGTTACAAACGTTTGCTGTAGCTCAAGTCGGTTTGAACCTGAACCCAATGCAGACAGTGAGGTGTTAACGTTTGCAATTGACGCATCAATCGCCGTTACCGCTGCTGCAGCTTCTGTTTGTGTGTTAATGTCCTGAGTAGCAGTAATTGTTACGTTACCGCCACCAAGTGACAGATCTTGCGCACCGACTGTAATGGTGTTTGTACCACTATCATTGGTAATCGCTACAATCGCATCACCACCAGTGTTCACAACGTTAGTGCCGTTAAATTCGGCGTTCTGAACGATTGAAGTAATTTGATCACGCAGCTGCGTAAAATCATTGTTGAGTGCATTACGGCTGGCAGTATCAAGACCGGAGTCTGATGCAGCAACTGCATTTTCACGCAGTTCGATCAACAGGTCAGATACAGCTTCACCGGCTGCAAGAGCAACATCAATAGTTGACTGAGCACGATCAAGTGAGGAGCTAACCGCACTTAGGCCAGCAACTTCACTACGCAGTGTTTGCGCAATTGCGAATGTTGCAGCATCATCTGACGCAGATGCAACACGAAGACCAGTGTTAATCCGGTTTTGTGTCGTTCCAAGATCAGAAACTGTACGATTAAGGTTTTGCAGGGCAGCGAACGCACCTGCATTGGTGTTTACTGAAAAAGCCATTTTGCTTCTCCTTTTTGGAGTTATATCGAGCATTTTGCTCGTAGAGACCTTTTGTCTCGAAATAAGTGATGCAAAAGAAATGCCAAAGGCGGAAAAAACTGCCTATTCATTTAACTATTTGAAATATAATAGGTAATATTTGCATGAATAAGTGCTTAAAAGGGGCAAAGTCTAGGCAATATTTTCCGGCTAGGCACAATTGGCCCATGTAAATGCGCTCAGCTAGGAAAATTCTGCCGAGTTCGGGTCATTTAAATTTTATAATTAACCGGTGGGCCGTAGCCCACCGGATTAGTTGATTATTGGAACAGACTGAGTACTGCCTGCGGAGCCTGGTTAGCGATAGACAAGGCTTGAAGCCCAAGCTGTTGACTAACCTGTAAACTCTGCAGATCAGCAGATACCTCTGCGAGATCAGCGTCTACCAAATTACCAATACCCACTTCAATTGAGTCAGATAATTTATTAACAAACGATTGCTGTAGCTCAAGCCGGTTTGAACCTGAGCCCAAAGCAGACAGTGAGGTGTTAACGTTCGCAATTGACGCATCAATTGCCGTTACCGCTGCTGCAGCTTCTGTTTGTGTGTTAATATCCTGTGTAGCAGTAATTGTTACATTACCACCACCAAGTGACAAATCTTGCGCACCAATTGTAATGGTGTTTGAACCATTGTCATTGGTGATCGCAACAATCGCATCACCGCCGGTATTAACAACATTAGTACCGTTAAATTCGGCATTTTGGACGATAGACGTAATCTGGTCACGCAACTGCGTAAAATCATTGTTCAATGCATTACGGCTAGCAGTATCAAGACCAGAGTCTGATGCCGCAACCGCATTTTCACGAAGGTCGATTAAGAGGTCAGATACAGCTTCACCAGCTGCAAGAGCAACATCGATAGATGATTGTGCGCGATCAAGTGAAGATTGAACTGCGTTCAATCCTGCCACTTCGCTCCGCAATGTCTGCGCAATGGCAAAAATCGCACTATTATCTTTCGCTGAAGCCACGCTTAACCCCGTGTTTAGTTCAGTCTGCGTTCTTTCTAGCCTGGCCGCCGTATTGTTCAAGTTCTGTAGTGCTGATAGGGCTGCGCCATTTGTATTAACTGAGAAAGCCATGTTTCGTCTCCTTTTGAGAATATGTTCTGAGCCTTTCTGCTCACGCGCTCATATTCGCAAAGAATATGCCATTGTTAACATACTGAAAGATAAGGATTAAATAGGCATTGGGATATTCAGGTTGTCAGTAAGAAGCAAAAAGTGCCGTATTTAGGGAACTTTTTTCTTACCAAGAAACCCCGATTATTATGGGGTAGGTAGATAGGAAGCCATAAAAAAAGGGCCCCATGGGGCCCTTTGTCGAAAATATTAAATAGGAGTAGTTTATCGGAACAAGCTGAGAACTGCCGATGGTGCCTGGTTTGCAATCGACAAGGCTTGTAGGCCAAGCTGTTGTCGTACCTGCAACGACTGCAGATCTGCACTTGCTTGTGCAAGGTCGGCGTCTACAAGGTTACCAATACCAACTTCGATTGAGTCAGACAGTTGCGTTACAAACGTTTGCTGTAGCTCAAGTCGGTTTGAACCTGAACCCAATGCAGACAGTGAGGTGTTAACGTTTGCAATTGACGCATCAATCGCCGTTACCGCTGCTGCAGCTTCTGTTTGTGTGTTAATGTCCTGAGTAGCAGTAATTGTTACGTTACCGCCACCAAGTGACAGATCTTGCGCACCGACTGTAATGGTGTTTGTACCACTATCATTGGTAATCGCTACAATCGCATCACCACCAGTGTTCACAACGTTAGTGCCGTTAAATTCGGCGTTCTGAACGATTGAAGTAATTTGATCACGCAGCTGCGTAAAATCATTGTTGAGTGCATTACGGCTGGCAGTATCAAGACCGGA
>NZ_JAOBPO010000016.1 GCF_025574485.1 Kordiimonas aquimaris
GTCAAACAACATTCATCGGCATTGAGAAGATTGTTGGAAATGACGATCATCGTTCCGACACAATTGTTGGTACGGCTGGTGATGATATCATTGAAGGCCGTGGAGGTGACGATGTGCTCTCAGGTGGTGACGGCGATGATACATTCCTTGTCGGAATTGGCGCAGATGAAGACATATACGATGGCGGTGCTGGCAATGACCAAATTCTAGCAACGGAAGATGGTACAATTATTGGGCTTGATGTGCGCTTCACACATTTTGCTGCAGGTGCAGTTGAGACGATTAGTGCTGGCGGCCACAGTGGTGTGACGATTGAGCTTGAAGATGGTGGTAGTGCTGACTTCAGTCAAACAACATTCATCGGCATTGAGAAGATTGTTGGCACGGATACTTTCCGTTCCGACACGATCATTGGTACGGCTGGTGATGATATCATTGAAGGCCGTGGAGGTAATGACAATCTTTCGGGTGGTGACGGTAATGATACGCTTGTTGGCGGTGCGGGGAACGATCAACTGACCGGTGGGTCTGGTAATGATACCTTTGTGTTTGAGAGTGGAGACGGAGATGATGTCATCACTGACTTTGCTACTACTGATGATGTCCTTGATTTGTCTTCAACAACCACTGATTTTATAGACTTGACAGATGTAACATCTGCGGCGATAGCATACACACAAAACGGTATCAACGGTGTGTTATTAGACCTCGGTGGAGGTGATAGTGTGTTTATAACTCAGCTTACACTTGCAGATTTAGATACGCTTTCTATTGTGTACTAAGACACTCTAGGCGTAATGCCAATATAAAAGCGTGTAATGTCAAAAATACATATCACTATTGATACGGAGTTTAGTGCTGGTGGGTGTTTCCATAATCATGAGAATACACCCATTACGCACGACGCTGTATACTGCCGTATTAATGGGGTTTCTCATGGTTTGGAATTTTTGCTCAAAACGTTTAAGACCTACCAGATAAAAGCAACCTTTTTTATCGAAGCCGCACATACAGCTATGTTGGGTTTTGATATTATGAAGCCAATTATAGATGACATAAAATCCAATGGGCATGATATTCAACTGCATATACACCCAATGTGGCATGAACCAGCACGTAAAGCACTTGGTGATCATATTATAAACGACTCTATGGCAGCACTAGATTTATCAACCGCTAAGGGCGTTATAGAGTTAGGTATGCACGCTTTTGATAAATGGGGATTAGACCAACCTGTTGCTTTTCGCGCTGGTAACTTGCAAATGAATACTGAGATGCCCCTAGATTTGTAGACACCTTGTTCATTATAAAATGGAAGCAAGGAGTTTATAGATTATGCCGATAGGTGTTCGTTATACAGAAGAATTCAAGCGCGATGCGGTCGCTCAGATCACAGACCGAGGGTACAGCGTCAAAGAGGTGGCTGAACGGCTTGGTGTTTGTACAAAGTCCCTTTATGATTGGAAGAAGCTTTTTTCAAAGCCAAGCAAGGAACGCAAGCAGGAAGCTGCTGACAGCGCTGAGATCAGGCGGTTAAAAGCTGAGTTGCTTCGAGTCACCGAAGAAAGAGATATCCTAAAAAAGGCAACGGCGTACTTCGCAAGGGATGCGTAGTGAAGTACGCCTTCATTCAGGCGCACCAAACTGTGTTTCGTGTGCGGGTGATGTGCCGCGTCCTGAAGGTTCATCACAGTGGTTTCTATGGCTGGGTCAAGAAGCCTCTCAGTAAGCGGGCCAGAGATGACAACCGGCTTATCGGGCTCATCAAACAAGCCTGGCTTGAGAGTGGTTGTGTTTATGGATACCGCAAACTTCATGACGACCTGCGGTCGCTCGGTGAGACCTGCTGCCCGAACCGTGTGGCACGACTGGCAAGCATTGCGGGCGTCAAAGCACAAATAGGCTACCGGCGCAAAGCTGGTTTTTACGGTGGCAAACCTGCGATTGTTGCAGCCAACAGATTACAGCAAGACTTCAAAGTGGCCCTGCCAGATCATGCCTGGGTCACGGACATTACGTATATTCGCACGCATCAGGGGTGGCTATATCTGGCCGTTGTCATTGATCTTTATTCCCGCCGCGTGGTGGGTTGGTCTATGCAACCCCGTATGCAGATGGATTTGGTGTTGAGTGCCTTGCTGATGGCTGTCTGGCGTCGCAAACCAAAGCAAAAGGTGATCATTCATTCTGATCAGGGCAGCCAGTTTACAGGCCATGAGTGGCAGAAGTTCCTCGGCGCTCACAATTTGGAAGCCAGCATGAGCAGGCGCGGCAACTGCCATGATAATGCTGTTGCTGAGAGCTTTTTCCACCTGTTAAAGCGCGAACGCGTCAGGCGCAAAACCTACGCAACCCGCAAGGATGCTCGCCAAGACGTCTTCGATTACATCGAAATGTTTTACAATCCAAAAAGAAAGCATGGTAACAACGGGTTGTTGTCTCCCGTCGATTTTGAACAACAAACTAAAATGAAATCGCAAGGTGTCTAACAAACTAGGGGCATCTCA
>NZ_JAOBPO010000017.1 GCF_025574485.1 Kordiimonas aquimaris
GCACCATTTGATACATGCTGAGAGAGCTTGCTGATAAGCCTCGCTAAAAGCCTTGACCTGTTCTGGTGCGATACGATTTTTGGTGCTCGTGAAAGTAAAGGACAGCTTCCCTTCCATCACCACACCGTTAATCGCAATGAGTTCCTGTTGGGCTTGCCGCAGACTGCATTCATTGCCCTTATCCTCATAGGAAGGTTTAAAAGCCTTTTCTTGATTAAGGCTGTTGTCAAACTGCCCCATGTAGTTAAATACTATTGATGCATGATCTTGCTTCTCATCAAGTAATCGCAGTTCTTCATCCTTGACCATCTCGGTCAGAACGCCATACCCCACGCCATTGCGCGGCACACGGCGGTATTGCTCCTTGACACTCTTGATGAGATGATCAAACCCGTCGGAAGGTTGTTCTGACAAGACAAGTGGATAAATCGACGTAAACCAGCCGATTGTCTCACTCAAATCCATATCGTCGAAAATATCTTCACGACCATGCCCCTCCATTCTGAGGCGCAGAGCATGTTCACCGGTCCAATCGTGGTATGCCTTCAACAAAGCAGAAAGCAGCAGTTCATTAATGCGCGTGCGATACGCCTTATTGCATTCGCTCAACAGTTCACCAGTTTGCTCAGCATCAAGGGTAATTGTAGTATTATAGATGACATCAGTATCCGTCGAAGAAATACCTTGAGAAACGCCAGGTAAAACGCCAATAGGATACGATAACTGCTCAAGCCAGTAAGGGCGCTCACGCTCTAATATCTCTGTATCAGCATATTGAGATAATGCCGCTCCCCACTGTTGATATGAAGAACTCTTAAGCGCTAGAGAAATGTCTTCTCCCGCCAAAAGCTGATGGTAAGCAATCTCAATATCCGATAGCAATATCCGCCATGAAACACCATCAACAACCAAATGGTGTAAAACTAAAAGTAAACGCCCTTCCTGCTCTGGCCCATAATCAAAATAGCCGACCCTCAGCAAAGGGCCCTGCTCCAGATCCAAGCTCGCCTGCAAAATATTACAGCTCGCTAACTGTCGTTCCAATCGAGCAGTAGAAGATAAAGCGCTCATGTCTTCATAATATAAAGCGGCGGCTGTTAGCTCTTTAGTATATGGCACGTACTCACTGGAAAAGCCCTCCGCATCCCCATTGAACTTCAATCGTAGTACATCATGTCGCTGATAAAGAGACTCAATCAAAGCTCTTAAATGCTCTTGCTTCAAATCAACGGGGGTGCGCACAAGCATCGATTGATTGAAATGATGCGCGTCTATCAAACCTTTATTTAAAAAACTACGTTGAATTGGGAGTAAAAGTTGCTGGCCAATCACTGTATCTTGCGGAGCTAAAGTGGCTAACTCACTCTTCAAAAAAGGCACTAAACCTGCAATTGTTTGATGTTCGAATAACTCCCGGACAGTGAGTGAGATATCTAATGCCTTTGCGCGAGAAGCTATCTGAATAGACAGTATACTATCACCCCCAAGTTCGAAGAAGTTGTCATGCACACCTACGCGCTCTAGCTTGAGAACTTCCTGCCATAAAGTGCAAAGCTTAGCTTCAATCTCCGTACGAGGAGCAACATAAATCGAACGCTGAACATCCATATCGCCAGGAGCAGGCAATGCCTGACGATCAAGCTTTCCATTAGTGGTTAAAGGGAAGCTGTCTAGAACAACAAAGGCTGATGGAATCATATAGTCAGGAAGCCGCTGCTGTAATGTAGAACGTAATGACCCTATAAAATCCTGCTTCGCCGCTTCATCTTCAACATAAGAACCTTCCGCAACAATGTAAGCAACTAGCTGTTTATCGCTACTGTCAGCTTGACCTTCTCGCGCAACAACAACTACATCACTAACGTCAGAAACATCTAAAAGTGACGCTTCAATCTCGCCAAGCTCAATTCTAAAACCACGAACCTTAACTTGATGGTCGACCCGACCTATAAACTCAAGGTTCCCATCCGGCAGATAGCGCACCAGATCACCCGTCCGGTATAAACGAGAGCCCGTATCATTACTGAATGGGTTTGATATAAAGCGCTCCGCAGTAAGCTCGGGGCGGTTCAAATAACCCCGCGCCAAACCTGCTCCACCTATATATAACTCACCAACAGCACCTATCGGCAAAA
>NZ_JAOBPO010000018.1 GCF_025574485.1 Kordiimonas aquimaris
CCCCCAAGTTCGAAGAAGTTGTCATGCACACCTACGCGCTCTAGCTTGAGAACTTCCTGCCATAAAGTGCAAAGCTTAGCTTCAATCTCCGTACGAGGAGCAACATAAATCGAACGCTGAACATCCATATCGCCAGGAGCAGGCAATGCCTGACGATCAAGCTTTCCATTAGTGGTTAAAGGGAAGCTGTCTAGAACAACAAAGGCTGATGGAATCATATAGTCAGGAAGCCGCTGCTGTAATGTAGAACGTAATGACCCTATAAAATCCTGCTTCGCCGCTTCATCTTCAACATAAGAACCTTCCGCAACAATGTAAGCAACTAGCTGTTTATCGCTACTGTCAGCTTGACCTTCTCGCGCAACAACAACTACATCACTAACGTCAGAAACATCTAAAAGTGACGCTTCAATCTCGCCAAGCTCAATTCTAAAACCACGAACCTTAACTTGATGGTCGACCCGACCTATAAACTCAAGGTTCCCATCCGGCAGATAGCGCACCAGATCACCCGTCCGGTATAAACGAGAGCCCGTATCATTACTGAATGGGTTTGATATAAAGCGCTCCGCAGTAAGCTCGGGGCGGTTCAAATAACCCCGCGCCAAACCTGCTCCACCTATATATAACTCACCAACAGCACCTATCGGCAAAATACGCTGATGTTCATCGAGCACCCACGCACTTAAATCTGCAAGCGGTCGTCCGATAACACTACAAGTTTGCTCAGCTTCTTTCCTGGTAACTTCATGAAATGTCGCATGAACGGTTGCTTCTGTAAGGCCATACATATTAATCATTCTTGCATTCAACCCGCGGTAAAATCGAAACCATGGCTTCAATTTATTTGGCTCTAATGCTTCCCCTCCAAATACCACATACCTTAGGCTATCTAATGTTGCTTTTTGAATAATACATCTACTCATTAAACGATAAAATCCTGACGGAGTCTGGCTAAATATCGTGACTTGGTAATCGATGAAAACTTTCAACAAAAGATCTGTAGAGCGCCTCACGTCGTCAGAAAGAAGAAGAGCTTTTCCTCCACAAAATAGCGCGCCCCAAAGCTCCCATACAGAAAAATCAAAAGAGCAAGAATGAAAAAATGTCCATACATCCTTAGAGTTAAATTTAAACTTTTCCTGACAAGTGTTTAACAATCGACCAACACTTTTATGTTCGACACATACACCTTTGGGCTTTCCTGTAGAGCCTGAGGTATAGATCACATAAGCGAGGTGGTCGGAGCATATCCCCAAAGCCGAAGTATCAGGGTTAGTCTCAGGGTAAAATGACAACGCCTCAAGCTGCTCTGGCTCATCGAGAAGCACCAGCTCAGGGCGATCCTGACAACGCTCATCAAACAATGATAGATCAGTCGCTATAGAAGCCTGACCAATAACTATGTGAGCTTGTGTATCATCAAGCATAAACCGAAGGCGGTCCTCCGGATAATCAGGATCCAGCGGAACATAAGCACCACCAGCCTTAAGTATTCCCATAATACCGACAACCATCTCAAGAGAGCGGTCAAGGCAAAGACCCACTAGACTATCTGGCTTAACTCCCTGCTCAATCAGGTAATGTGCAAGCTGATTACTCCGCTTGTTTAACTCAGCATAACTAAGTTCACTACCCTCATAAACGACAGCAATGTTATCTGGAGTGCGGCTGGCTTGCTCTTCAAATAAAGTATGCAAACACTTGTCTGATGCATAAGCCGCAGATGTATCATTCCATTCAATAAGTAAGCGGTCACGCTCCAGAGAAGATAATAATGGTAAA
>NZ_JAOBPO010000002.1:2500-855888 GCF_025574485.1 Kordiimonas aquimaris
TGTTCCAAGTATTTAGAGAGTTTTGCTTTCTGGATATGGAGGAGCTCTCAAGTGAACTAAGAGCATTTGGTGAATGCCTTGGCGTATAGAGGCGATGAAGGACGTGACAGGCTGCGAAAAGCTGTGGTGAGGTGCCAGTAACCTTTGACCCACAGATATCCGAATGGGGAAACCCACCACTTTTGTGGTATCTGCAACTGAATACATAGGTTGTAGAAGCGAACCCGGCGAACTGAAACATCTAAGTAGCCGGAGGAAAGGACATCAACAGAGACTCCCTTAGTAGCGGCGAGCGAACGGGGACCAGGCCAGTGCCGTCTTTGAATTTACCGGAACAAGCTGGAAAGCTTGGCCATAGTGGGTGATAGCCCCGTACGGGAAGGAAGAGAAGACGGACTTGAGTAGGGCGGGACACGTGAAATCCTGTCTGAACGTGGGAGGACCACCTTCCAAGCCTAAGTACTCCTATACGACCGATAGTGCACCAGTACCGTGAGGGAAAGGTGAAAAGTACCCCGATAAGGGGAGTGAAATAGAACCTGAAACCGAATGCTTACAAGCAGTCGGAGCATCCATTGTGATGTGACGGCGTACCTTTTGTATAATGGGTCAGTGAGTTAGTGTATTTAGCAAGCTTAAGCCGATAGGTGTAGGCGTAGCGAAAGCGAGTCTGAATAGGGCGACTGAGTTAAATGCATTAGACCCGAAACCCGGCGATCTAGTTATGGGCAGGTTGAAGGTGCAGTAACATGCACTGGAGGACCGAACCCACGCGTGTTGAAAAACGCGGGGATGACCTGTGACTAGGGGTGAAAGGCCAATCAAGCCGGGAGATAGCTGGTTCTCCGCGAAAACTATTTAGGTAGTGCCTCAGGTATTACCTTCGGGGGTAGAGCACTGGATGGATGCGGGGGGCGCGAGCCTTACCAATTCTAACCAAACTCCGAATACCGAAGAGTAGAGCCTGGGAGACAGACTGCGGGTGCTAAGGTCCGTAGTCGAGAGGGAAACAGCCCTGACCACCAGCTAAGGTCCCTAAATCTTGTCTAAGTGGGAAAGCATGTGAGACGGCCAAAACAACCAGGATGTTGGCTTAGAAGCAGCCATCATTTAAAGAAAGCGTAACAGCTCACTGGTCTAAATAAGCTGTCTTGCGGCGAAGATGTACCGGGGCTAAAGACAAGTACCGAAGCTGTGGATTTGATCTTATGATCAAGTGGTAGCGGAGCGTTCTGTAAGTCTGCGAAGGTGTGGCGCGAGCCATTCTGGAGATATCAGAAGTGAGAATGCTGACATGAGTAGCGATAAACAGTGTGAGAGACACTGTCGCCGAAATCCCAAGGGTTCCTGCGCAAGGCTAATCCGCGCAGGGTGAGTCGGCTCCTAAGGCGAGGCCGAAAGGCGTAGTCGATGGGAATCAGGTTAATATTCCTGAACCAGGTGGAATGTGACGAATGGAGTAAGTTGTGAGACCTTATTGGATTGGTCTTGCCGCGAATCTGTTCCAGGAAATAGCACCACCATATTGACCGTACCCTAAACCGACACAGGTGGGATGGTAGAGCATACCAAGGCGCTTGAGAGAACTATGCTGAAGGAACTCGGCAAATTGCCTCCGTAACTTCGGGATAAGGAGGCCCAGCTTTAAGGCAACTTTTAGTTGGGGGCACAAAAGAGGGGGTGGCGACTGTTTACTAAAAACACAGGGCTCTGCGAAGTGGATAACACGACGTATAGGGTCTGACGCCTGCCCGGTGCCGGAAGGTTAAGAGGAGTAGTGAGAGCTGCGAATTGAAGCCCCGGTAAACGGCGGCCGTAACTATAACGGTCCTAAGGTAGCGAAATTCCTTGTCGGGTAAGTTCCGACCTGCACGAATGGCGTAACGACTTCCCCACTGTCTCCAGCATAGACTCAGCGAAATTGAATTCTCCGTGAAGATGCGGAGTACCCGCGGTCAGACGGAAAGACCCCGTGCACCTTTACTACAGCTTCAGAGTGGCATTAGGGATAACATGTGTAGGATAGGTGGGAGGCTTTGAAGCCCGCACGCCAGTGCGAGTGGAGCCATCCTTGAAATACCACCCTTGTTGTCTCTGATGTCTAACCACGTCCCGTGAAACCGGGACTGGGACCCTCTGTGGTGGGTAGTTTGACTGGGGCGGTCGCCTCCCAAATGGTAACGGAGGCGCGCGAAGGTAGGCTCAGATCGGTTGGAAATCGATCGTCGAGTGCAATGGCATAAGCCTGCCTGACTGCGAGACTGACAGGTCGAGCAGAGACGAAAGTCGGTCATAGTGATCCGGTGGTTCTGTGTGGAAGGGCCATCGCTCAACGAATAAAAGGTACGCCGGGGATAACAGGCTGATACTGCCCAAGAGCTCATATCGACGGCAGTGTTTGGCACCTCGATGTCGGCTCATCTCATCCTGGGGCTGGAGCAGGTCCCAAGGGTTTGGCTGTTCGCCAATTAAAGAGGTACGTGAGCTGGGTTTAGAACGTCGTGAGACAGTTCGGTCCCTATCTGCCGTGGGCGCAAGAGACTTGAGAGGAGCTGCCCCTAGTACGAGAGGACCGGGGTGGACGGACCTCTGGTGGACCTGTTGTGGCGCCAGCCGCATTGCAGGGTAGCTATGTCCGGAAGGGATAACCGCTGAAAGCATCTAAGCGGGAAGCCCCCCTCAAGATAAGGTCTCTCTGAGAGCCGTGGAAGACCACCACGTTGATAGGTCAGGTGTGGAAGCTCAGTAATGGGTGAAGCTAACTGATACTAATTGCTCGATAGGCTTTTGAGCCTCTCCATAGACAGAAAGGAAAGCTTTCTTTGTCTTTAATTCGCGCAAAAGTGCGCGGCGGCCGCTTGGCCTTGCCTCACAGCTACGCTGTTCGGTAATTAGAGATTGTCTTGGAACATTACTCAAAGCATGCTTTGATACTCGCAATAACACTCTTTTGTTGATCTGGTGGTTATAACAAGGTTGTCCCACCCGGTCCCATCCCGAACCCGGAAGTGAAAAGCCTTTGTGCCGATGGTACTTCGTCTTAAGGCGCGGAAGAGTAGGTCGCCGCCAGATCTACAAAAGAGTGTACACATAACCACATATCAAATACCAAAAACCGCCCTTCAAAAGGCGGTTTTGTCGTCTAAAAGGACAATTGATTCCTATAGTCGACAACCAAGGGCAATCTTGAGCCCTCTTCATGGGATTGCGATAGCAATACCGGAAGCAGACACATAGCAGCCCTGAGCTGCGTCACATCGGAGAATGGCATAAGCCATCGGAACGGGTGACATAATATAATTGACGCGGGATGGAGCAGCCCGGTAGCTCGTCAGGCTCATAACCTGAAGGTCGTAGGTTCAAATCCTACTCCCGCAACCAATACGATAAAAAGGGTCCCATCAGGGGCCCTTTTTGCGTATATGGGCTGTGTGAGTAAGACTTGAACCTACGGATAAAGTAGGTTCAACCGCCGGCGCAGCAATGCAGTGCATTGCGAAAGAGCGCCAAGGACAAGGAAGCAATGCCGATAGGCATGCGCACCTAAAACCCTACTCTCACAATCATTAAAAAGCCTCGGAACCCGTTAAGGTCCCGAGGCTTTTTAATTGGTATGAGAGCCGGTGAATGAGCATGCTGGCTCGGATGGAGAGCTTCGCATTAGCGAAGCACGGAGACAACGTGAGGATGCGTAGCACCGCAACGGTGAATTCTGCAAGAAAGACCAAAATGTCGCAGCTGTCTGGCGTGGGGAGTTTTGATAAAAGAATGTTATTCAGGAGTTGCTTTGGAAAAGAAGACAATAACGTTTAGGTCCTCGGTGATATCTTCGAAGCGGTGTTCAATTTCAGCTTTTACAAAGAATATGCTGCCGGTAGTAGCATCAAAAATCTCGTTGCCAGCACGTAATTTTGCTCTGCCTTCAGTTACAATATACAGTTCATCATACCGGTGTGGTTGTTGCTGATCTACAGCGCCGGTTTTCAGTGCATATACGCCTGTGCTCATGGTTTGGTTGTCAAAAAAGCGCAGATACGGCCCATCTGTTTCCATGTTCTGTTGCGCTAGGTCTGTTAGTTTGAATGCTTGCTGAGAAACCACTTCATCTTGTGCCTTAGCAGTTTTAAAGCTGCTTGCTGCTGCAAGTCCACCCATTGCAGTAATTGCAGCGACTGCATTGCGTCTCGTGAGATTTTTATCAGTCATGAATGACCTCTGTATTTGGTTTTTCGCCGAAATATGTACCAATTATAATATTCACATTAGGGCCAGCGTCTAGAAGATGCCGTTTGATTGCGCTAATATGACTAGCATTTGCGATAAGCTCCAGATTTGGCCTATTTCTGTATGGTCATATAAGTGGGCGATTTAACGGGCGAGTAGGGCTGCCAAGGCCGCCCTCAATTAGCTTCCGATCAGCCACTATTTTTTGACGCAAAAACCGCATGAATGTTTTAACCCTCTGGTTTCTACGCATGCTCTGGTGTGCGAGAATCCAGATTTGAAGACTTCTTTTTTCATCAGGCGCGCGTAAACAAAGAAAGCCCTCATCCTGTGCAACAGCCCAGCATGCCATATGGCCAATACCAATGCCTGCACGCATGGCCTGCACCATGCCAAATGCAGTACTTACACGCATCGCTACCCGCGGGTTTAAGCCGAGTTGTTTCATCCATTCGTCAGTCCAGCTATTACCCCAAAGGACCCAAGGTAAATCATTGAGCGGTGTATCAGGGGGGTAACGGTTTATCAGGTCAACAGAACCAAAAATGCCGAATGCATGATCGGCAACATGGTGCCCTACATAGTCTTGTGTTGGGTCATTGGTAGCACGCAGCACTACATCAGCATCACCGCGTGCCAAGTCTACCATGTTTTGGTTGAGATGCAGGTCAATCTCTACATCAGGGTGCAGGAGTGTGAATTCGTTCAGGTAACCCATCAAGTTGAAGGCTGTTGAGTCGATCGTTTCAAAGTGAATACGGCCTGAAAGTCTGGCGGTGTTTTCTGTTGTATTCTTTACAATCAAGGCGGCCGCAGCCATGTCATTGGCCTGTGCAGCAATAGACAGCCCGGCATCAGTTAACGTGATGCCGCCAGGTGTTCGGTTCAGTAACGTAATTTTGAGGTCATTTTCCAGATGTGTCATGCGCCGTGATATTGAACTGTGGCTGAGGCCTAGTTCTTCCGAAGCGCGCAAAAAAGAGCCGTTTCTAGCACATGATTCTAAAATTCTGAGATCATCCCAATTCATGCTGTGCACTTTTGCACATCATATGTGCGCTGTCAGGTCTTCTTTCGTTTAGTTAGCTCTTTTAATGGGAATTACCCCAGCAAATTAATTTCGTGCTGGCGAACGCGTATAACAGCGAAGGAAAGTAGAAGATGAGACGAATACTACAGCCGGTTTTAATATTGGCATTTGCCTTGAGTATGACGGCAGTGAATGCACAGGAAGGTGAAAAAACATATAATTTGAAAGAAGGGCAGGTCATTGATTTTCTGTTTTTGACACGTCGTCAAAACTCTGGTGAAGCCTTGAATGATTATGCCCGTCAGGCGATTTCAGTTGCAAGAGCGCTGGATTATAAAAGCCTGTCAGGATTTGATATCACCCGGAAGCCAACACAAGGTAACTATTATCCTGAAGTACTGATTTTTGGTGGATGGCCCGGTGATTTCCAGGACAGGGCTGATGCATTAACCGCATTGAAGGAAGCTGTGCCAGACCTTAATGAACGCAGGCTTGATATATGGTCACGGTTCGACATGACCAACTATCAACTGACCGAGGATAAATCCTTTACTGTCAGTTATGACAAGATACAGGTGTTAACCGCATATTGGCAAAAAGATGCGGGCTTGTTTGCAAAGTTTAAACGGGAATTTCTTGAGAAGACAAAGGAAACAGGTGGTATTGTCAAGCTGGAGTTAACGGACCCTCGTTCGCCTTTCGGATATGATTATACTCCTGAGTACACCATTATTACGGAATGGGACAATCAGGCTGGGTTCGATGCATTTTTAGCGAAAAACCTAGCCATGAATCATGCAGGCGTAAAACATGTTAATCAGTTTTATTTAACACCCCCCAAGCCGAAGAAATGACCATAAACACCCTTTGGTTTATTAATCTAAGCCAGAGGGGTTTTCGCTTAATAACAGCTGTTAATCCAAGACCTTCAAATTAAGCATGTGCTGTATTTCTTCTATTTATAAGTAGAGGCATGTATTCTGCGCATGCTAAATGGGAGGGTTATATGATGAAGCAGACTGTCACGGCTTTAATTGCAGTAATACTTTTTTTTAACGTGAGTAGCGTACAGGCAACAGATCAAAACAGACCAGTACGTGATGTAATCATTGTGGATGTGAACGACGATCTGGACGGTTTTCTGGATCGCATGAAGCGCGTGAAAGGCGTTGCGGATAGGTTGCAGCTTCCTGTGACCATGCGTGTGTTTATGGGCACTTTTGCCGCAACGCATAACGGTGATATTTTTCTGTATTGGGAACTGCCAAGTTTTATCGAATTTGCAGAAGCCGAAACAGCATTGCATCAGGATGCTGAATTTCTGAGTATTTTAGCTGAAATGGATGCTGCCGGGCAAAGCTTTACGTCCGAGTTTTTAACGATTGAAATTACTAAATGATATGCGAGCGTCAAATACAGAACCTTGTGAATGGCTTATTTTATTCACGCAATCAATGGATGTATATGAGTATATAGTTGTGTGATTTATCTACGGCGGACTATTATAGCGGCATGTAGGTTATGCATTTTGCTTGTGTGGATGATAAAAGTGGCAAGCTTTATGAATATATTGTCAATGAGCATTAGGACTAGATCATAGTGAATTCTTCTAAGCGCAAGTATATTTTTAACAAAGACCTTGTGATCGCGACAAGCATTTTGATTATCATATTTATACTGTTTCATTTTCTTGATGCTTTTGAGGGTATTTATAAATTAACCCGAGAGTATGAACACCTCGAACTTGATGAATATGTTTTGCTTATTTTATCAATTCCTATCCCATTGGCTTGGATGACATATCGTAAGTCTAGGGAAGCTAAAAAGGAGTTTGATCAACGTATAGCACTTGAGCAAACGTTGGCGCGCCTTCATAGAATGGAGGCGCTTGGCACGCTGGCCGGCGGAATGGCGCATGAATTAAATAATCAGTTGTTACCGATAATATCAATGTCGGAGATGTTGCGAAACGGGGTTGTTGAAGATGACCCCAATTATAGAAAACTTGAGCTTATTTTTATTGCGGCGACAAACGCAAAACAAACAGTATCCAGAGTTTTAGAGTTTTCATCCGGCACGGTGACCAACGATGAAACAAGTGATGTTGCTAAGACCCTAGATGATACGAAAGAAATGCTGGAGGTTGCGTGTCCAGAAAATATTGGGCTTCATTTAAATATGGAGCAGCATTTAGGTCACTTGAATATAGCTTCTGATGATCTGCAAAGTATTATTGTGAATCCTGTTGTTAATGCGATCAATGCTATTGGCAAGGATGTAGGATCTATTATCGTGGATGTAAGCGCAGTTAATATTGATAATGGACGAGACGATCTTGATACAGGCAAATACATAAAGATTGTCATTCGTGATAATGGCCCGGGGATGTCGTCAGAGACAGCCGAGCGTATCTTTGATCCCTTTTTTACCACGAAAGCTGTTGGAGAGGGAGTAGGGCTTGGTATGGCTATAGTCTATAGGTTGGTTAAGAGTGCAGGTGGTAAACTGTTTGTTAGTACCGAACAAAATAAAGGTTGCCATGTCACTATTTATATTCCCAAGCCACCTCTAACATGTGAAGCTTAGTGATGCTGTAAGCTGAGGGTCTATGCAAATTTCAATGGGCGCAGGTTTGAAAATGAAAAATATTTTACTTATTGATGACGACCCTTTGGTGCTCGAGTCTATTAGTATCATGCTGGTGGAAAACGGGTATAATGTTGAAACAGCAACAAACGGTGAGCTTGGTTTGCGTAAAGCAGCTGAACCAGGCTTTGACTTAATTATTACAGATATATTGATGCCCGAGAAAGATGGATTGGAAACATTAACCGAGCTTAAGAACGCGAAGAACCCTGCCAAAGTTATCGCCATTTCTGGCGGTGGGCGAGGATCTTCTATTACTTATCTAAAAGTTGCAGAAGTTCTTGGCGCCGATTGCTCGCTTGCTAAACCATTTTCATCAAGTCAGTTAATCACTGCGGTTAAGCATCTTATTAATTAGACATTGAGCGCGGTTACTGAATAAGAATAGGCCCACGGCATATGCCATGGGCCTATTATGTTTTCTGCGCTCTAACGCGCTTTGTAATATTCAGCTTAAAACTTTGTTGTAAAACTCAAGCGAGCGTTTAGCGGTTCAGCCGTTGAAATGTTGTTGTCATTATGTGCCGCTGTGAAGAAGTCTGAATCGAACAAATTTTCTACATTCAACTGTACTTTCACTGTGTCGGATACATTGTAGTACAGCGCTGTATCAACACGAACAAAATCAGGTAATTCAACATTGTTGCTGATTGAGGCAAACTGGGCTGCTTGATAGGAGATACCAACACCGATACCGAATTTCTCAGTAAAATCGTAACGGTTCCAGAGAGACAGCATGTGCTCTGGCACTTGTGAGAGAGTACGGTTCGCCAGGGCGCCATTAACTACACGGCCACGTTCATCAGCATCAAGGTAGCTATAACCAGCGTGAATTGTCCAATTGTCTTGTAGTTGGCCGCTTAACTCCAGCTCAAAGCCTTCTGTACGGCTACCGACCAGAATAAGGTTACCTGCATCGTTCGGGTCAACTGTTGTACCGCTGTCGCGGTCAAGGCGGAACACCGATGCCGTGAGACTAAGCTCTTTGTTGATATCCCATTTGGCACCGATTTCGTAGTTCTCAAATTTCTCGGGCGACAGTGCTTCACTTGTCAGGCTAAGTGTCAGGAACTGATCACCGGAACGCGGCAAGAAAGAGCGGCTATAGCTTGTGTAAATTGAAACGTTTTCCTGTGGCTTGTAGATCAAGCCAATACGCGGTGAAACTTCTTCGTCAACACGTCCTAGAAGGCCGTCATTGCCGTCTGTTGCGCCGTCAGCTACTTCAACATTGTCTACTACATCAATGTCAAAACGATCGTAGCGCAGACCAGCAACAATTTTGAAATTGTCGCCAATATCAATTTGGTCTTGTACATACAAAGAAGCGAAAGAAACTTCAGAACTGCGATCGCGGTTAAACGTAGGAAACGATACAGCAGGGATAACTAGCGGATCAGAAAAGTTGAATGTGATGCGGTCATCAGCGCTGTCAGCAAAGAATGTGTCTCTTCTGTCGTTATCGCTGTCTTGGTCACCGTATTCACCACCAAACAATAGCGTATGTTTTAAGCCGCCTGTTTCAAAGTAACCGACAAAGTTTACTTGTGTGATCAAGTTTTGGCGGTTGGTTCTGTCGATATAACCATCAAGTGTGACTGTGCCTGCCTGATCGTCAAAACCAACAGGGAAGAGGTTTTGATAAAGCTTATCATAGTCTGCGTATTGAACAGTAGCATTGAAAGACAAAGCATCTGAAAATTCGTGATCGATACGGGCGCGTGCAATGTTTGCTTGCAACGTTGTGCGGTTAAAATCTGGCCCGCCGAAGAATGTATTATCGAAGCCACGTAGTGGTTCACCGTTCAGTGATGGAACGCCGCGATCAACAACGCGGTCATCATCGACATACTCGTATGAAAGCAACAAGCGGGTGTCTTCACCAAGTTCGGTTGCAAAGGTTGGATTGATCGCAAAACGATCTCCGCCAAAATTATCGCGGTGATTATTCAGTGACTCGTAAAAAGCATTTACGCGAAACGCTGATGTGTCTGAAACAGCAAAGTTGCCATCACCAGCGACATTAACGGAACCAAAAGTGTCCACGCCGCCTGTGAAAGAACCGAAATCTTCACCAACTTCAGGTGTCTTGGTAACGCGGTTAATAACGCCGCCCCCGCCGCCACGGCCAAAGATTAGCGCATTTGAACCGCGCAACACTTCAACCTGCTTGAGATTGTATAGAGGGCGGAAATACTGAACGTCATCGCGCAAGCCATCAATGAAGAAATCAGCCGTTGTGTTTTGACCGCGAATAGTGATTTGGTCACGGTGGCCTTCACCTTGACCAATGGATGCGCCTGGTGTGTAGCGCAAGATGTCGCCGATCTCAGTGAATGCCTGTTCCTGAATTTGTATGTTTGAAACAATCGACAGGCTTTGTGGTACATCAACAAGGGGTGTCGGTGTTTTGGTGGCGCTAAACTTCTCATTTGCGAGATAGCGGCCCGTTACGATCACTTCTTCAATGTCGCGCTGGTCATTAGTCGGTGCGTCTGCAATGGCTTGGCCTGCAAGTGCAATACTTAGCGTTAAATAAGATAAAGAGGATCGAAGGGTAAGCGCGTACATAAGTTTTCCTAAGAACTGTAATTAAGATTGAGTTGCAATTAGGCTTTTTGAAGATGCGAGTCAATCTCATTATCATTCTTATTTCTAGATTTTGTGCATGCGCCACAGAAAAAGTAGAAAGTGTGATAATTTGGCACTTACAGATGCTGCTTCTAATAGGGCGCTGAAGGCTGACTTGCTTGCGTTTAATTAATAAAGGACTTACATCACCTGTGATATTCGAAAGTAAAAGGAAGTGGTGATGGCTGTAACAAAAGTGATTATTGTTGGTGGTGGGAACGCTGGAATGCAAGTCGCTGATAGCGTGCGTCGCAGTGGCTACGAAGGCACTATCGATCTATTTTGTGAAGAACAGCACCTGCCTTACCAGAGGCCGCCTTTGTCAAAAAAATACCTTGAAGGCGAACTGAAAACAGAGCGCCTTTTCCTGCGACCACCCACATTTTATGAAACAAAGCAGATCAATGTGCACTCAGGCATCGCTATTAAGGCCATTAACCGCGATAAAAAGACAGTTTTGGCAACTGACGGCCAAGAGCACACATATGACAAACTCGTTTTGGCAACTGGTGCACGTGTGCGTGCATTGCCTGGCGCCAGTGAAAGTATGGGCTTGCAATATATTCGCAGTATTGATGATATTGAATCTCTAAAAGAACGGCTGGCAGGTGCGCCAAAACGTATTGTTTTAGTTGGTGGCGGGTTCATTGGGCTTGAAACGGCTGCAACGCTTAACACACTGGGCCATAGTGTAACTGTTATAGAAGCGATGCCGACGATCATGCCTGGTCTCGTGGCTCCTGAGCTGGCAGGTTATATTCGCGGGAAGCACAGCGAACGCGGCACAAAAATTATCGAGAACACTCCAGTTCAAGAGATTGCATATGATAACGGGCTTTATTCAGTGACGCTAGCTGATGAAACTTGCTTGCAAGCAGATGTCGTGATTGTGGGTATTGGTGTAATTCCGAATAGTGAAATAGCTGCTGCAGCAGGTATTGAATGTGATCGTGGTATCTTGGTTGACGCACATGCCTGTACAAATGACCCTGACATCTATGCGGTAGGTGACTGTGCTAACGGTATGCATATGCGCTTTGGTGCTCATACGCGCCTAGAGAGTGTGCAAAACGCGGTAGATCAGGCGACAGTGGCAGGCAAAACGATTGCTGGAGAAGAGGTATGTCATGATGCTTTACCGTGGTTCTGGTCGGACCAGTATGACATGAAACTGCAAATGGCAGGGTTGTCACGGGGTTATGATGACAGCTTGGTCAGGGGAGATATGGCCAGTGGTAAGTTCTCTATTTGCTATTTCAAAGGTGATCAGTTGATCGCGGTAGACTCGCTCAATGCAGTGCCAGACCATATGGCTGCACGCCGCCTGCTGACGGCTGGTATTACGGTGATGCGAGAGCAATGCGCAGATGCTGAAACGCCGCTAAAAACATACCTGTCGTAGAGCACTCGTAAGCTGACATCCTTAATGGTAACAGCGTAACAATCTCTTCAGTAGATGTATTTGTCACTTTTGCGACAGTTGTGAACTTCGCCGTAAAAGTGACGTTCTCATTCAGCTTTTCCATGGTGATACACAGGTGGTGGCTGGATAAATCAGCATACGTGTTGCCCTTATATTCCATTTGCAATAACGTCTTGCCAAACAATTTGGGATTTGGGGAGGCTTTATGAAGCACGTTATCAGGAAAACAATATACAGTGCATTAGGGTTGGCGGTGTTGTCTGCCAGTAGCGCTGTAATGGCAGATACCACGCTGTACCGTGAGCCTGCACTAAGTGAAAATTATGTGGTCTTTACATACGCAGGTGATTTGTGGCGTGTTCGCCGCGGTGGCGGTGAGGCTGAGCGCCTGACAACAGGTATTGGTGATGAGCGTACACCGTTCTTTTCTCCGGACGGTACCAAGGTCGCCTTCACAGGTGAGTATGATGGCAATACAGATGTATATGTAATTGACATTGATGGTGGTACGCCCAAGCGACTGACATATCATCCTGGTCCTGATGTTGTACGTGGCTGGAGCCGGGATGGTAGCAAAGTGTTGCATAGCTCGTCTCGTGCAAGTTATGTCAATTTCCGGCGCCTGTTTACTGTTGGGTTGAACGGCAATGATTTGCCTCAGCAGCTTCCGTTGCCGATGGCCGAACGTGGTGATTTTTCACCTGACGGCGATCATATCGCATACGAACCACTTACACAGTGGCAGCAAGCTTGGAAACGTTATCGTGGTGGTCAGCAAGACAAGATCTGGATTGCAAAGCTGTCAGACTCGAGCATTGTAAAAGTGCCTGATGTTGGTGCTATTGATAAAAACCCGATGTGGGTTGGCGATACAGTCTATTTTATTTCGGACCGTGACAGCAAAATCGGTGACTTCCGCCTGTTTTCGTATGACACACAAAGTAAGCGTGTGCGCCAAGCCTTCTCTCATGACGGTATGGATATCAAGTCAGCAAGTGCAGGCCCGGGTGGCAGCATTGTTTATGAAGAGTTTGGTACCATCCATATTTTCGATCCGGATGAACGGTCTTCAAGCAAAGTAGAGATCACGCTGAACGCCGACGTAGGCTCTGAACGTCCATACTACAAAAAAGTTGGTGACCGTATTGCAGGCGCAAGAATTTCGCCAAGTGGTAAGCGTGCAGTATTTGAGGCGCGCGGTGAAATTCTTACTGTGCCCGCAAAAAAGGGTGATGTACGCAATATTACCGGTACAACCGGCGCAATGGAGCGCGACCCTGCATGGTCACCTGACGGGCAGTCAATCGCATACTTCTCCGAAGCGACAGGTGAATATGCATTGCACATCCGTGATCAGAAAGGTGTCGAGGCAGAGCGTGTAATCAAATTACCGCCAATGTTCTACCGCGGTCCTGTTTGGGCTCCGGATAGTGAGAAGATTGCATTCCGCGACCACGGCAATGTAATGTGGTATGTGGACCTTTCAAAAGGCGATGACGCAGAAGCGGTGCGTATAGACAAGAACATTGTTTCTTCCCCGGACACCATGGAGGCAAATTGGTCGCCGGAAAGTGACTGGGTAACATACGCCAAGCAATTGCCAAATTTGCTGCGCGCTATTTTCGTTTATTCGTTGGAAACAGGTGAAACGCATCAAATTACAGACGGTATGAGCGATGCGCGCTACCCAATTTTTGATAAAAACGGTAAGTATCTTTACTTCGCAGCCAGCACCAACATTGGTGAGCAGATCAGCTTTGCTGACATGTCAGGCATGGGCCGTACGACAACCCGGTCTATATATGCAGCTGTTTTGGCAAAAGATACGGCTTCGCCGCTTTTACCTGAAAGCGATGATGAACCTGTTAAAGAAAAACCAGCTAAAGAAAAGGCAGAGAAAAACCCTGAGCCTGCTGATGAAGCAGAAGAAGGCAAAAATGCTGATGAAGCTTCAGAGGACGAGGCTAAAAAGGAAGACAAGTCAGAAGAGCCTAAAAAGGCGCTGAAGATTGATCTGGATGGTATTCTAAACCGCATTGTTGCAATGCCTGCTGCAAATACAACATGGGCAGGACTGTTCGCAGGCGGAGCCGGTGAATTTTATGCCGCCGAAGGTATCGCAGGCCAAAATGGTCCGCCAACACTTAACATCTTCAAGTTTGATCCAAAGTCGCAGAAAGTGACCAAGCAAGCTGGTGGCTTCACTGGTTTTGAGGTTTCAGCAGACGGCAAGTCAGCACTTGTGCGCCGCGGTCGTGGTGCATGGAGTATTGCGTCTACCAAGGCGCTGGGCAAACCAGGTTCAGCTCTAAAAACCGCTGCAATGGAAGTGCGTGTTGATCCTGCTGCAGAATGGAACCAGATGTTCCATGAAATTTGGCGTGGTGAACGTGACTTTTTCTATGACAAAAATCTACACGGCCTTGACCTCGATTGGGCGGTTAGCACATATGCTCCTTATGTAGAGAATGTGCGTCACCGGTCAGACCTGACGTATCTGTTTAATGAAATGTTAGGTCAGCTGACCATTGGCCATATGTTTGTTAGTGGCGGTGATAAGGCGCGGCCTAATGCTGTTTCTGTTGGATTGCTTGGTGCGGATTACACAGTTGATGATGGTCGCTACAAAATTGCCAAGATTTACAATGGTGAAAATTGGTCACCAAGCTTGGTGGCGCCGCTTAATCAGCCGGGTTTGAATATTGAAGCGGGTGATTACATTATTGCGGTCAATGGTCGTGATCTTACAGCGGATCAAAATATCTTCGCTGCATTTCAGGCTATGGCAGGTAAAATGACACGCTTGAAAATTGCCAAAACTGCTGACGGTGATGATGCACGCGAAGTGATGGTTAAGCCAATTGCAAACGAGCAAGGCATCCGCAACATTGATTGGATTGAAGGTAACCGCCGCAAGGTCGACGAGCTGTCAGACGGCAAACTGGCTTATATTTATATGCCAAATACTGGTGGTTCAGGCTTCCGTAGTTTTAACCGCTACTTCTATGCGCAAACAGATAAGCAAGGCGCCGTGCTTGATGAACGATTTAACGGCGGTGGCTCTTTGGCAGACTATGTAACGCAAACCTTTAATAAAGAGCGTTTCGCCAATATCTTTTATCGTCATGGTGACATAACTGTGCCTGTACCTGGCGGTGCTATATACGGCCCGAAAGCTATGATCGTTAACGAGATGGCAGGGTCTGGCGGTGATGCAATGCCTTGGTTTTTCCGCAAAAGCAACACAGGCAAGCTCTTTGGTAAGCGCACGTGGGGCGGTCTTGTTGCTGCACAGGCGCTGCCACAACTGATGGATGGTGGTTTTGTGCGATCTCCTGATTTTGCAATCTTTGGTACGGAAGGCGAGTGGGAGATGGAGAATGCGGGTATGGAGCCTGATGTGGAGATTGAGTTTGATCCCGCATTGTGGCGCCAAGGGCGTGACCCTCAGCTTGAAGCAACGGTGGAGCACCTGATGGAAGAGTTGAAGAAGAACCCACCGAAGAAAATCAAGGTGCCGAAAGCGCCTGATTATTTCAAATAGCAATTGCTATTAATAAGACATGAAAAAAGCCACTCATTAGGGTGGCTTTTTTGTTGGTTAAGCATCTGAAAGTATTCAGTGTGTTATTCAGCCTGAGCTTTCATAGCAGCAATGTCTTTAGCGTAAATAACGCGCAGACCACGGCTTAGTGTGGCAGGTTGAACTGACAGGTGTGTCTCATTGTCGAAAACATGCGTCGTAATATCTAGACCTTCATACTGGCTTGCTTTCAGTACAATACTCATGCGTTCCATTGGCGGCACCATTTGCGGTCCTTCCAGTGAGCCAACAGACAACATCACTGTTGCATTGAGTACGTTGTTTTTGTTGTCGTAAGCTTCAGCCCATTTGAAGGCAACTTCATCGTCCCACCATAATGACGGACTGCTGATGATATAGCGACTGAACGTGCGGTTACTATCGAGTAAACTATTTGTCGCAAAAAGGCCGCCCAGTGAATGACCAAAAAGCGCCCGATCTGAAGATACGGGATACTGCTTTTCAATCATGGGAATGATTTCTTCGTTAATCACGCGCATGAAAGTTGCGCCTTCACCGCTTGTAACTGGCATACCGTATTGTTCGGTATAGCTTTTGTCAAAATCAGCAACTTTGGTGTGTGTAAATTCGCCAGCACGGCGGACAAGCCACTCGTCGCGGCGTAGTGTGGGGTATTCGATACCAACGATAACCAGTGGTGGTACATCATTACCAATACGCTGCACACGGTAACTTTGAACCGTGGTTGCAAAGTATGAATTGCCGTCTAACACCAATAACACCGGATATTTTTTGTTGCTTTTCGCATCGTATTCCTCAGGTAAAGAGACAGATATTTTGTAATCTCGGTTTATAATGTTTGAGTGTACAAGCAATGACTGTGTTCCGGGTATTGTAACCTCATGGAGCTGAGTCTGAGCTGACGCACCAATTGATGTAATTGGAATGGCTATGATTGATAAAAAGCCTGCCGTTATTTGTTTGAGATATCCCACGTTCTTCTCCTAAATCCGCTTTGTTACGGGTGTCTTTGCAATACCCCAGCCTGTTCTCGATTGCCCAAAAGAGAATGGATTGAGGTTATTATTGTCTGTGATGAATGCTTTAGAACGTACCGGGGTACATACCGCCGTCTATCAAGATATTTTGTGCTGTCATATATGCTGCTTGCTCACTGCAAATGAATGCACACGTCGCACCAAACTCGTCTGGATCGCCTGGGCGTTTTGCTGGAATTTTTTGGAAAAATGTTTCTGAAAAACTATCTAGCTCCGCGTTTGCACCATCCGCTTTCGTTTTCACGATAGACCGCATGCGGTCTGTATCGATAAAACCTGGCAGCATATTGTTGATAGTAACATTGTGCTGCGCTGGTTCACGTGCGATGCCTGCAATAAAGCCTGTGAGGCCTGCACGTGCGCCGTTAGATAGGCCAAGTTCAGCCTGCGAAAATTTCACCGCAACGCTGGTGATGTTAATGATCCGACCGAATTTGCGTTCGCACATGCCATCAAGCGTACGCTTGATCATATCAATGGCACTAAACATGTTGGCATTAACCGCATCGAACCATTCTTTTTGACCCCAATCGCGAAAATTCCCTGCTGGTGGGCCCCCTGCGTTATTCACTAGAATATCCGGGTTTGGGCACGCGCTCAGCAATGCATCACGTCCGGCCTCTGTTGTTACGTCTCCAACTACGCTGTGTACTTTTCCGCCTCCGATGGCTGCAAGTTCGTTGTGTGTTTCCACCAGAGCTTCCTCTGTACGTGCCGTAATCCATACATTTACACCTTCAGTCACGAGAGCTTTGGCACATGCCTTTCCAAGGCCGCGGCTTGATGCGCAAACAATGGCTGATTTTCCAGCTATTTTAAGATCCATGGTTTTATCCTTATGCAGGGGTGTTTGAATAATTAGTATGTATTAAACGAGTGATATTGAACAGCGCTCTCACAATGGTGTAGTATGTGTGGAACTGATGAGAAACGATAATATTTAAGATGGTCGTGATGCCCAGACTTGATGCGCTTGATGAAAAAATTCTGGCTATTCTGAAGCAGAATGCCCGCACACCGCTGAGCGAGATTGCCAAGCGCATTAATCGGTCGCGTACAGCGGTACAGGCACGCGTGCAAAAACTGGAAGAAAGCGGCGTCATCCTTGGCTACACAACTGTTCGTAGTGATCAGTCCGATAATCGCATAGGTGCTATGGTTACGGTTTATCTGCATGAACGGCTAAAGCCGGAAAGTGTTGTCACATTGCTGCATGGTTTTGCAGAAGTGCGCCACTGTTACCGCGTTAGTGGGGATGCCGATTTGCTGGTTGAAATAGCCGACGGACCTAATGAACGAATTCAAGAAATATGCAGTCTTTTGTGGGATCATGAAAATGTTCGCCTTACTGATACTGTTTTCGTTATGGGGACATTGCTCAATAGCTAGCAAGTTAAGCAGGTGCTCCATTCAAACGCTTGATTAAAGTGTCTGTATCTCTGGTATCCGCCATCCAATCGAATGTATCTTCACCGCGGCCTTCCTGAATGTCTAAAAGTATTGTTTTTAGTTGCCGCGCCACATTGTCAACGTCTGGCAAAGCTTGTCGTGTTTCTGTGTCACCAATTTCCGAGATAGGGCTAATAATGGCTGCAGTGCCGCAAGCAAACAATTCCGTGCACGCGCCGGTTCTTATGTCGGTGAGTAATTCATCGATTGGCATTGTGCGTTCGACCACATCCATGCCTATGCTGCGTGCAATTTCAAACAAGGACGAGCGCGTAACACCTGAAAGAATTGTGCCACTAAGAGCTGGCGTGTGTAGTGCGCCATTGATGACAGCCATGAAGTTCATACCTGACAGTTCTTCAATATTTTTACTCGTTGCCGCATCAAGCCAGATTGGTTGATCAAACCCGGCCGCGATACTGCGCTCTGTTGCTTGCAGCGATCCAGCATAATTGCCGCCTACCTTTTCAGAACCCGTTCCCCCTTTGGCGGCACGGGAATGCTCACGTTCGACCATAACTTTGATGGGGGCAGTGTAGTATGCGTCAGAGGGGCTTGCTATCAGCAAGAAGCAATATCTCTCTGATCCCTTAACTGCGAAAGTAGGATCAAGGCCCAGTAATGTCGGACGCAAATACAGCGATTGCCCGCTTTCGCTCGGTATAAATGGTTCGAGTGTACGGGTTAGCTGTTTAACAGCGTCGACAAAAATACCAGATAGCGGTGCTGGCATACATAGCCTTGCAGCAGACTTTCTGAGGCGTGCAAAATTCATTTCAGGCCTGAATAATGCTGGGCTACTTTGAGCGACTTTATAAGCTTTCATGCCTTCAAAGCATTGTTGCCCAAATTGCACACATGTTGCTGCAGGGTTAATTCCAACCTCGCCAAAGGGGATGAGTTGACCTTGCTTCCAGGCACCATCCATATAGTCAGCCCTGTACATGATCGGCGCAAGCTCGCGGCCAAACCCCAGTGGCGAGGGAAGCGCGTATTCTTTCAATAGCGCTGTGACGTTTGTGTTCGAAGAAATGGTCATATTGTTCATTGAGAAACGCCGGTTCTAATGTAGGCGTCAGAACCGTCAAGCCAGTCTTCTCGTGGAGGGTTAAACACATCCACATCTAATGTATCTTCCAATGCTTCTGCACTGTGTGGCAGGAACGGCGGTATAGTAAGTACCTCACCGGCCCTTACAATTACTTCTTCATCTTGATCTTCACCGAGCAGGAAACGTAATGCACCGCTAATGATATAAGTCAGTTGCTCATTATGGTGTGAATGCATCGGAACAATGCCGCCTTTTTTGATGTAGACGTGAGCGATCATCATATTGGTGCCGGTAATAAGGCGGCGATCAATATCACTGTTCAATGTTTCCAGTGGTACTTTATCCCAGTTATAATGCTTTGCTTTTTCCGGTGTGTCGTTCATTGGTCGTCCTCTCCCGCGAACTGAATGACGTCAAGAATCTAGGGCTGATTGTGCCTAAAATTGCCTATTTCAGCTATAGACGGAACGTCTAAAGACATTGACGAAATTACTAAATATTAGGCGATATGAAATATCTGAAGAGGCAATCATTATATAAATCAATGTCTTACAAAGATTAAGGATTATGACGACCCTTGTTCCTGTGGAATTCTGACGATATAGTTTGATGGGGAATGTTTGGGGAAGATTTTAGTTTTCAGTACTTCGCCGACCAAAAAATTGAAAGCGAGGTCATTGAAATGAAGCAACTTCATAATCTGATAGGCTCTGCCTGCTTACTGTTTACAGTGCATGCGTTAACGTCGGTTGTTAACGCGGAAGACGGCGGACAAACCAGTGAAAAATGGGATACGACGTTAGCTCGCGGTGAAACGCGGCAAATTTCCTTCACAACTGAAGAAGGCACTTTCATGTCGCTTGATGTGTCTCCTGATGGAGAGTGGGTTGTTTTTGATTTGCTGGCACACGTGTACCGTATGCCAATTGAAGGTGGTGAAGCGGAAAGCCTAACTCAAAATAGTGGCGTCGCGGTTAATTATCATCCCAGCTATTCCCCCGATGGTAAGTCTATCGCTTTTATTTCTGATCGTGCAGGGCAAGACAATTTATGGGTGATGGATGCTGACGGGAAAAATCCACGTCAGGTCTCCAAAGATTTAAATGCGCGCTTCCTAACACCGAAATGGAGTGCTGATGGGAGTTACATATATGCGCGCAAGCGCGGCTTGCCTAAGCGTGGATCTACACCTGATGCTGGCATCTGGATGTTTCACAAGGATGGTGGCAAAGGTATCAAATTGATCGGTCGCGAGGAAACAGGCGCTGCTTGGCCATCAGCATCAGCTGATGGTGATTTCCTTTATTTCCATAAACGGACAAGCTCTGGCACTACATGGGGGCAATGGAACTTCCTTGCGGGTGAAATTCAAATCAGCCGCTTGAACTTGCAAACGGGCGATGTCGATGCCATCAGCCATGGCACAAACCAGCAGCAATCACGTTTCTCAAGCGGTGGTGCTGGTGCGCCAGAGCTTTCTCCAGATGGAAAGCTTGTAGCATTTGTCCGTCGTATTCCAGACGGTACTATTTCCTATAAAGGCCATAAATTTGGGCCGCGTTCAGCGCTCTGGGTTAGAAATCTTGAAACGGGTGCAGAGCGCCTGTTGATGGACCCTGTTGAGCAAGACATGACTGAAGGCATGAAAACCTTGCGTATTATGCCGGGCTATAGCTTTGCTCCAGATGGAAAATCTATTGTTATCTCGCAGGGTGGACAGTTCCGCCGTGTTGATGTTGCAAGTGGTGAAGTGGCGACAATTCCATTTTCTGCAAAAGTGGATCGTACGATTTCCGGACAGGCCTATAAAGGGTTTCGTATTACAGATGATCCATTTGAATCGAAATTTCTGAGATGGACAGTGGCATCACCTGATGGTTCGAAACTTGCGTTTCAAGCTGTCGGTAAAATATGGGTGCAAGACCTGCCAAATGGTATGCCGCAACGTTTGACGGCAGACAGTTTTGCGCCGTTTGAATTTGCGCCAGCATGGTCGCCTGATGGGCGCACTATTGCGTTTACTTCATGGGATGACATTGAGCGTGGTCAGGTCTGGACTGTACGGTCATCTGGTGGCAGGCCTAAGAAAATCACTAGCGATGCCGGTGAATACATCAACCCGGACTGGAGCGTAGACGGTAAAGCGCTGGTAGTAGCAAAAGGTTCAAACGCAACAGCGCGTGGCCGCGAAATGACCCATAATTCCTATTGGGATGTTGTGCGAATGAACGCAAACGGCGGAGATGAAACAACCGTTGGCCGTGTGGATTATAGCGGGAACTTCGGTCGTGGGCGGACACAGTTACCGCGTCCGACCTGGGGACCTGATGGCAGGATTTTCTTCCTTCAAGGTGCTGATGGTGCCGGTGGGGGTATTTTTGCTGAAGAAGATGATCTGCATAGTTCTGATCAGCATAACAGTGAACAGGCTGCTGGCGGTGATGGCCCACCAGCATACTCGCAGTTGGTTTCTGTGCCAGCGACCCCAACAATCGATCCGCCGCGTGTTCATGCCAGTTTTGATTTCGCTGATGAAGCGGTGATTGCTCCCAATGGTCGTCATGTGGCTTTTCTCGAGGGAGACAATGTCTATGTCTCGCCTCTGCCATATAATCAGTCGCGTGCAAAGTCGGTTAGGATCAACAAGTATGCTGACCGTGCTACTTTACCTGTAAAGCAGTTATCAAAAACGGGTGGCTTGTATCCCAACTGGAGAGATAGTGGTACGCTTGAGTATGGTTCAGCGGCTACTTATTATGCCTATGATGTTGCTAGTGGAAATGCAGCTGAGACCAATGTTTCCCTGACAGTTGAAAAGCGTATTCCAGCAGGTTCGATAGCCTTCACTAATGCGCGTATCCTGACCATGCGAGGAAAGGAAATACTGGAAGGCGCCTCTATAGTTGTGTCTGGTAGCCGCATCACTTGCGTTGGTGCTTGTGACACAGCGGGGGCGGATCAAGTGATTGATGCAACAGGCAAGACCCTTATGCCTGGCATGGTTGATATGCATGCACACCACTTTAGGGATTACCGCGGCATGATCCCGGCGAGAGGCTATGAAACGGCAATTTATACTGCATACGGTGTTACAACAGCACTTGATAACGCGGTGGCAGTACAGAATGTGTTTCCAACCGCTGAGTTAATCGATGCAGGCAAGGTTATTGGTCCGCGCACTTATTCTTCAGGGGGACCTCTTTATAACCGTGATGGTGCACGAGAAAACTTGCTGACCAGCTACACAGTTGCTGAAGATAATGTTCGTCGCCTCAAATCATGGGGCGCGGTTTCTGCCAAACAGTATTTGCAACCTCGCCGTGACCAACGGCAGTGGGTAAGCGATATTGCTCGTAATGAAGGTTTGATGGTTACTTCTGAAGGAGGTGATCTTGCTGCTAACCTTGGCATGATTATGGATGGCCAGACCGGTTTTGAACATCCGATGAGTTACCAGCCATTATACAGTGATGCAGCAAAGTTCTTTGGGCAGGCAGGGGCGGTTTATTCACCAACATTTGCTGTGGGTGGTCCGGCCGCTTGGAACGAAGAATATTTCTGGGGTGCAAGCAATGTGTGGCAAGATAAAAAGCAGCAGAAATGGTTGCCTTGGCGCCAGCTTGTTCCAAACACACGGCGCGCTATTAAACGCCCTGATACAGACTATGGTTTCCCACTTATAGCACAGGGCTTGGCTGATGTAATTGCTGAGGGCGGGTTTGGCGCTATCGGTTCACACGGACAGCAACATGGCATTGGTGCTCACTGGGAGACATGGATGGTGGCCAGTGCGATGGGCGCGCACGGCGCACTTGAAGTGGCGACACGCCATGGTGCATATTTCCTTGGTGCATTGGATGATATTGGCACGCTTGAGGTTGGTAAGCTTGCTGATATTGTTGTGTTGAATTCTAATCCGCTCGATAACATTCGTAATACCTTGGATATAGAACATGTCATGCAGGGCGGCATCATGAGAGACGCCGATACACTGGATGAAGTATGGCCGAATAATAAGCCGTTTGGCGCGCGCCCTTGGGATAATCCGGATATTTACCGTAATGATAATCGTCCCGTTGATTATCACGATAAGTAAATATAGTAGCTGAGAAAGACCAAGAGAGGCGGCTATATGCTGCCTCTCTTTATTATTGAGCGTTTCTAGAAAATTATCTGAATATTTTCCAAATCGCTTACTGATGCATTGTTAATGAGAATACTGAAATTTGCGTCAAAGCTTAGTAGTAAGCCTTCTGTCGTATCGCTGGCGATGGCTGTAATGTCGGACAAACCACTGAGGTTTAGTTCGTTAAGATCAAGAATGTCTTCTTGAATATCAAAGTCAGTAACAGTGTCTGCACCGTTCCCGTTGGTGAAAGTGAATGTGTCTGCGCCGCTTCCGCCAGTTAGCAAATCATCGCCGCCGCCACCCCAAAGAGTATCTGCACCGTCGCCGCCGTCGACTGTGTCATTGCCTGACCCGTTGAACAGCAAATCATCGTCAGCGCCGCCAACGATTATGTCATTGCCATCACCACCAAAGACTGTGTCATTACCACTGCCACCAGAAATCGAGTCGTTTAAGCCTGCCGCGCCAGCGTCACCCACACCGCCGTATATTTTATCGGCACCGTCGCCGCCGTTAATGGTATCATCTCCGACACCGCCACCAAGTTGATCAGCGCCAGCACTACCGTTAACTTCATCATTACCGCTACCAGCCCATGCCAGATCGCCTTGTCCATCTGACATGCTGCCACTGTTAGCAGACCAGATTATATCATCACCACTACCGCCAAAGATGGTGTCGCTACCAGTGCCACCAATAAGGCTGTCATTGCCTGCGCCGCCACCGATAATGTCTTTACCGGTGCCGCCGTTCATAACGTCATCTGATGTATCACCTGTGCCAGCCCACAGCGCATCATTGCCTGCACCACCGGATAGCACGTCACGCCCTGCACCGCCGCGCAGTATATCATTGCCACCGTTGCCGGTTAATTGGTCATTACCAGCGTTGCCTATTAAGGTGTTTGCAACATCATTGCCTGTGAAATTATCGTTACCACTGCCACCGGTAAGCTTTTCAATCACAACACCGTCCATCAAATAAACTGTTTCGTTGACGGTTAATGACGGCGCATCATTTCGGCTTAAATACTCAACGGAAGACCCGACATTGATCCAGCCTTCCTTACTGAGGTCGATTTGCGTATTTTGTGTGCTATCGATGACAATCTCGTCAACGCCCGATGTGTCCCACAGTACTTCGTAGTATGTCTCGCCTTCTGTATATGTGTATTTGTTGTTACCGACAGTAACCGTTTGATCAACGCCGTATATAGCTTGCAAGGCGATAATGTCTGTTAACAGCCAATTGGTGACATTATGAGCGAGATAATAACCTTCAAATCGACTTGAGAAATCCTGTGTGTAACCTTGAGACATTATGGTCATGTCGTGACCGGCAAAGTCTGCAGGTAGGCCGCTTACAAACGAATCGCCAAAACCTGAGTGAGGGTGACCAAGCCCCAGAGTATGCCCAATTTCGTGCATCAGAACCTTGTAATAGCCAGCATCAAACTGTGGTTGGGCGAATTGCTCATCATAAAATATTGTTAATGAAGCGCCGTAGTTAAAGGTTTCACCATCTATGATGGAAGTGCCGATACGCGGAAATGTTGCCGAGCCTGCTCCTGCAAAATCAGCATCGGTAAGTGACAATGCAAGTAAAGGTAAATCATCACCTTCAGCTCTTTCAAAACTTAGGTCGATGTAGCGCGCAATTTTGTTAAGGATGTCACCGGCTTGGGCAATATGTGATTCTTCAAATGCGAACGGCGTAAACACCGTTCCGTTAGCATCAAGAAAGGTTCCAATAACAAATGGTGTGAGTACGTCAGAAACTGTGCCGTACGTTATTGTATCGAGTGCCCAAAATTCGGTATTCAAATCACCAAAGAAGGCAGTAATGCGTGGATCAGTGATATCCTCACTTAACGGATTAACGATTTCACCGCTTTGACTTTTAATAACAGGCACTTATTCCCCCATACGTGCATAAATACAATCTCACCTCGTTTATTCACGTTTTCGTGTCATTGTCAAATGGTCACTCTGGCGTGTTGCCATAAAGTTAGAATCTGGGATTTCTCCCTGTATATTATGAAATATCACAAATTATTGCGCGTTTATCGCTTGCGCTTGGCGGCTTTTGCCGCTTTGATGCGATCTTTAATGTCAGACCTTGTTTTTGGGACTATTAGGCTTGGCTGACTGACATGCAGGTATACGCTGTAGTGTATATTTGCCGACTGTAATTGGAGTGGGGATTCGGTGATGAAAAATCTATTTATCATCTTGGTTGCTGTTTGCACATTTGGCACGAACGTTGTTTCTGCCGATCCTGTTAAGCAGACAAAGGGTACATTTGAAGACAAATTCAGGCAGCTTGATGAAGCGCTGCCAACTGCCAACGTTTACCGTAATGCTGGTGGTGAGCCGGGTCATCAATACTGGCAACAAAGCGTTGATTATAAAATCAAGGCACGCCTTGATGAAGATGCGCGCCGGATTGTTGCTTCTGAAGACATTAGTTACACAAATAACTCGCCTGATACGCTAAAATTCTTGTGGCTGCAGCTCGATCAGAATGCATTTAACAAGAACTCAATGGCCAATCGTAGTAACGCGTTTGCGGGTATTGGTCGTCGTGGTCCGGGGACGCAGGCGGCAAGCGGTAACAAGCCTGCTAAATTGAGCCTTGGTGAGTTGCGCCGTCAGCAATTTCTGGCTGATGTGCCGCTGGGTTATGACATCACTGCTGTTAAAGGCACACGCGGTAATGATCTGAACCACATTATCGTTGGCACAAACATGCGCGTTGATTTGGCACAGCCACTTAAGCCGGGTGCAACTACCAACTTCTCGGTTGATTTTGCTTTCAACATTGTTGAAGAAGATGCCGTTTCAGCACGTAGTGGTTACGAGCACTTCCCTGACGATGCACGCGAAGGCGGAAATGATATCTTCTTGCTGGCGCAGTGGTTCCCACGTTTGCACGCTTATACAGACTATGAAGCATGGACGAACAAGGAGTTTCTTGGTCGTGGTGAATTCACGCTTGAGTTTGGTGACTATGAAGTTGAGATGACGGTTCCAGCCGATCACATCGTGTCTTCAACCGGTGTACTGCAAAATCCAAACGATGTTCTAACATCAGAACAACGCCGCCGTTTGAAAGCAGCTGAAACTGCGGAACGCCCTGTGTTTGTCGTGACGGCTGAAGAAGCACTTGAGAACGAAAAAGAAGGCACTACTGATCAGAAAACCTGGCGGTTTAAAGCTGAAGACGTGCGTGATTTCGCGTGGGCTTCATCTCGTAAATTTATGTGGGATGCCAAAGGCTACAAGCAAGGCGGTGACGTACAGGATTTTGTGATGGCGATGTCCTTCTTTTCGAAAGAAGGCGGCGATTTGTGGGCTAAATATTCAACAGAAGCTGTTATCCATACCATGGAAGTATACTCACGCTTCTCATTTGATTACCCATATCCGGTTTCACAATCTGTAAATGGCCCTGTGGGTGGTATGGAATATCCAATGATCACCTTCAATGGTCCGCGCACAACCTTGCAGGACGATGGAAGCCGCACATACACACAGGCCGAAAAACGTTTTCTGATCGGTGTTGTTATCCATGAAGTTGGGCACAACTATTTCCCAATGATTGTGAACTCTGACGAGCGCCACTGGACATGGATGGACGAGGGGCTGAATAGTTACCTTGACGGTGTTGCTGGTCGTGAGTGGGACCCCACTATTCCTTGGGGTGTAGAGCCTCGCGATATCACGGACTATATGAAGTCTCAAAACCAGACACCTATCATGACACATTCTGACAGTGTTTGGAGACTTGGCCCTAACGCTTACACCAAGCCTGCCGCTGCGCTTAATATCCTGCGTGAAACAATTCTGGGGCGTGAACTGTTTGATTTTGCGTTCAAGGAATATTCACAGCGCTGGATGTTCAAACGCCCAACGCCTGCGGACTTCTTCCGCACAATGGAAGAGGCGTCTGGTGTTGATCTGGATTGGTTCTGGCGCGGTTGGTTCTATTCTACAGACCACGTAGATATCTCGCTTGATGCTGTATCAAAGTTGCGTATGGATACTAAAGACCCAGACATTGATTATGCGCGTCGCCGTGATGAAGAAAACGCGAAACCTGAGTCACTATTTGTTCAACGTAACAAGGCTGAAGGCAAAGACTTGTGGATTGAGCGTAATCCTGACGTCACTGACTTTTATGATGAAAATGACCGCTTCACTGTAACCAACAAAGAACGCAACAAGTATCAATCGTTCCTGAAAGGGCTTAAGCCTTGGGAACGCCGGGCGTTTGAGCGTGCAGTAGAAGAAGACAAGAATTACTATATTTTGGACTTCTCTAATAAAGGCGGTCTTGTGATGCCTATCATTCTGGGTATCACGTACGCGGATGGTTCAACTGAGCGTATGGATATTCCTGCAGAAATCTGGCGGCGTACTGCTGATGCGGTCAGCAAGATGATTGTAACAGATAAGGAAATTACGCAAATCGTTGTTGACCCAATGTGGGAAACGGCTGATGTGGATATTGAAAACAACTATTATCCGCGCCGCATTATTCCTTCACGTGTTGAAGCATATAAAGCTGCTCAATCAACAAGTCTGGTTGGTCGCGATATTATGCAAGACATTAAGACAAAGCTGAAAACAGCTGACGATAAGAAGGACTAATTTCTTTAATGCGTTTTCGTATTATCAGTCTTGTACTAGCTATTCTGACGGGGGCCTTATGGGCGCCCGTCATTGCTCATCAGCAGAAAGCCGCCATTACCAAAGTGCTGTTTAATCCGCGCAATGGTAACATCGAAGTGGCGCATCGTTTTCTGCTGCATGATGCAGAGCATGCCGTGCGTGAAATATTTGGCGGTGAAGCTGACATAATCAGCTCAAAAGAAACACAGGCTATCTTCGCACGGTATGTTGCTGACCGGTTCGGTATTGCAATAAGCGAAGATAAAGCTTTAGAGCTGGAAATGGTTGGCTTTGAAATTGAGCGTTCTTTTTTCTGGATATATCAGGACGTGACCAACCCAGGTGATGTTGAAAATCTGAGCATTCAACACGGCGCCTTGCGCGACCTATGGCCTGAGCAAATCAATACGGTCAACATCGAAGGGCTGGACGAGATTAAAACAGCTACTTTTCAAGGCTCCGTTGAGATTATCTCGCTTGATTTACAGTAAATTCTGAATGTATTAACGCCGACCGAACAGGCGCTCAATATCTGAAAGTTTCAACTCCACATATGTGGGTCTGCCGTGGTTGCATTGCCCTGAGTGCGGTGTAGCTTCCATTTCTCGCAGTAATGCGTTCATCTCGTCTACGGTTAAAATTCGGCCCGCGCGCACACTGCCGTGGCACGCCATGGTGCCGCATACTTCCTCAAGCTTTTCTTTAAGCGAAAGCGCCTCGTCCAGTTCGGTCAGCTCATCCGCTAGGTCTCTTACCAGCCCTTTGATATCCACTTTGCCCAGCATGGCAGGTACTTCGCGTACCATAACTGCACCTTCACCGAATGGCTCAACAATAAGCCCAAGAGATGCAAGCTCTTCAGTGCGTGCAATCAACCGTGCGGCTGGGCTTTCTTCAAGTTCAACGACCTCAGGCAACAGTAAAGCTTGGCGCGCTACACCTGTGGCGGCAATTTGCTTCTTCATGCGTTCATAAACGAGGCGTTCATGGGCTGCGTGCTGATCAACAATCACCAATCCATCAGTGGTTTGGCTGACAATATATGTTGCATGCACTTGCCCGCGTGCTGCGCCAAGCGGATAGTTAACGGCTTCGGTATTTAAAGGCGCAACAGCTTCGTCCACATTGCGGGCACTGGGTGCTGCCATATCGCCGCGTGCCTCGAAACCCATTTGTTCGCCTTCACCAAAGCCCATCTGCGGATGCGGCTCGTCTGGTGCATAAATCTGGTTTGCAATGTCTGCAAAGCCCTGCGGTAAGGTAGGCCGGCCTTCTGTGCTGCGCGACCACGGCATGGTGTTGCCACTGCGTGGTTGCATGGCACCAAGCGCTGCACTTGCTACAGTGGTGGAGGCGCGGTGGCCGGCATCTGCGAGTGCATGCCTGAGCGCAGAAACGATCATGCCGCGTACAAGACCCGCATCTTTGAAGCGTACTTCAGCTTTGGCAGGGTGCACGTTCACATCGACAAAAGCGGCGGGCACATCTAAAAACAGCGCGAGTGAAGGGTGCCTGTCCCGCGCAAGATAGTCTTGGTAAGCGCCGCGCACAGCACCGTTTAACAGCTTATCTCTCACAGGTCTGCCATTAACGAATAAATACTGTTGCTGTGCGTTGCCGCGGTTGAGCGTTGGCAACCCTGCAAAACCGGTAAGGCGCATGCCCTCACGCTCCGCATCAATCTCTAATGCATTTTCGCGGAACTCACGGCCCAAAATGGCACCGAGCCGCTCAAGGCGAGCATCCCCAACCAAATCACCAGCTGCAGGAGCACGAAATGTAGTTCGATCACCATCGCCGAGTGTAAAGGCAATCATTGGATGCGCCATTGCAAGGCGCTTCATAATGTCTGATGCCTGCCCGTATTCTGTGCGGGTTGTCTTTAAAAACTTTAATCGAGCAGGGGTAGCATAGAACAGGTCGCGCACTTCAATGAGTGTGCCCTCTGCATGGGCTGTCGGTTTTACTGCTGACTTGTTGCCACCTTCAACACTGACACTCCAAGCTTCATCAGCACCGTCTGCTCGTGAGGCTACAGACAGACGCGACACTGCACCAATGGACGCCAGGGCCTCACCCCTGAAACCAAGTGAGCCGATGTTGACTAAATCCTCGTCGGTCAGCTTTGATGTGGCATGTCTTTCAACGGCAAGGACGAGTTCATCCTTTGTCATGCCGCAACCATCATCTTTTACCTGAATGAGTTCGCGGCCACCGTCGCGCATAACAACATCAATGCGGGTGGCCCCTGCATCAATTGCGTTCTCAACGATTTCCTTTACGGCACTTGCGGGGCGCTCAACGACCTCACCTGCCGCGATCCGGTTGATCGTGCGGTCAGACAATAAATGTATAATTCCAGCCTTGGTCGGCAGATTATGTCGGTCAGATATATCCATGCACACACCGTATCAGGCTTGCTAAAAACATGGAAGTATCAGGGTGTTAATTTAAGTATGAATTAATTATTAAACCAAATGGTTGACAATTAAGTTTTTACCTATATGCTTAACCTCATGGTTGAATATAGTGAAAATCAATTAGACGCTGTTTTTCAGGCGCTTGCAGATGCAACGCGGCGCGGAATGTTGGCGCATCTGGGCGAGGGGGCACACACAGTGTCCAGTCTCGCTGAACCTTATGACATGTCGCTAGCGGCGGCATCGAAACACATTAAAAAACTAGAAGCTGCAGGCCTTGTTGAGCGTGAGGTTGTTGGTCGCGTACATCATTGTCGTTTGTCACCAAATGCACTGAAGTACGCAAGTGATTGGCTGCGTGACTATGAACGTTTCTGGAATGCACGTCTTGATGTGCTGGAGGGGCTGTTAAAGGCCGAAGACGATACGGACAGAAATAAAGGGGGATAAGATTATGGTATCAATGAAGGAAAAGCCTGTGCGTTTGACGGCGCCTGGAACAATTGTGCTAGAGCGCATATTACCGGGGCCAATTGAGCGTGTATGGGCGTATCTTACCGAATCTGACAAGCGGGCAAAATGGGTCGCTGCGGGTAATATGGATCTGCGCGAGGGGGGCTCTTATGAATATATTTTTGATAATGAAATACTCTCAGAAGAACAAGAGGAAGTGCCCGAAAAGTATAAGGACACCTGTGGCTCAGAGATAACAATGAACGGGCATATCATAGCGGTTAAGCCGCCGACACTTTTGCATATGACATGGGCAGAGGGCGAAGATGAAGAATCTGAGGTCAAGTTTGAACTAGAAGCTATTGGTGACAAAGTAAAATTGACACTGACACACAGTAAATTATTTGACCGAGATATGCTCATTGGCGTCTCAGCGGGATGGCAGGCACATGTTGGTATTATGTGTGATAATCTTGCCGGAGTACCTGCAAGGCCGTTTTGGAAGACGCATATGGAACTTGAAGAACTGTACGCCAAGACTTTGTTCAACGAAACATAAACAAACCTAGCGAGGATGAAAAAGGCACCTCAATTGGGGTGCCTTTTTTAATTAGTTTTGAGGTTGTTTTAGTTGCTGCTCTGTGAGCTAACACGCGTAACTTCCACGTTGTCAGGGCGCAAGGTACGCTCGCTTAAATCCAGAATGTCAGCGAGAATGACGGATTTTTTCACAACATCTACATCTTTTTGACCGACATTTGAGCGAATGTCCGGCTCTGATCTGCCTACGCGAGCAAGCAGGTTTTGCTCACTACTGCTTTTTTGCGGAGATGTTTTAAATTCTTTACCTGGGAACAACGCTTCAAATGCACGCCGACCTGGGTCCATTGTTTGCGCACGTGGCACGCCAGGGCGTGGCGGCTTAAGTGCAGATTCTGGCGGAATAGCCAAAGATGGCCGATTAACAACAGCAAACTCGTCTGGTGAGTTTTTACCATTGCCGCCGCACGCTGTAACACTGATGCCTGCTAATAAAATTACTGAAAGGTGTTTAACCTTCATGACGCGTCTCCTTTGCGATCGGTTTCATGATCGCTGACCTTTGAGGCATTTTTAGGGCTTTTATCGCTTGTTCGCAAGCCATCAATCATCAGAATGATAACACCGATGGTAATCGCGCTGTCTGCAACATTAAAAACATAGAAATTATAGCTAAAAGCATGCAGGTGAATGAAGTCTACAACGGCACCGTGTACAAACCGGTCGACCAGATTTCCCACTGCGCCGCTCAGGATAAGTGTAAGGCCTATTGCCTCGTACTTACTGCGCGTTTTGGTAAGCCAAACGAATAACCATGCGCTGACACCGCCTGTGAGTATGACGATACCCCATTTGCCTAAGGTCTCTCCTATGGAGAGGCCCATCGAGATACCTTTGTTCCACACCATGGTCAGGCTGAAGAATGGCAGCACCGGAATGCTGCCACGACCGGGAAGGTCCAGGATATTCAGTACCCACCATTTACTGACTTGATCAAGAATGATCAGTAACAGTACCGCGGTAAGCGTATACTTCAGAAACGGTGACCAACGTTGTTGTACGTCAGGAGTCATTATGCACTTGCTGCATTATCGTGTGCGTCAACCGCGTCAGTGCAGCGATTACATAAGTCACCGTTTTTAGATACCTCAGGCAATACAATCCAGCATCGTTCGCACTTTTCACCTTCTGCAACGGTTACACTTACATTTGTCTCAGTGCCCAACTTAAGTTCTGCAGTTGAAGTTATGAAAATCTCTGCTGCATCCAGATCGCTTAACGCGTCCAGCGTGTCTTGATCAACGACGGTAACGACGGCACTTGCCTGTAGGCTTGAGCCAATGACTTTATCCCGGCGCATTACTTCAATGGCAGAAGTTACTTCGCTGCGCACTTCGCGAATTTTTGCCCACTTGGTGGCTAAAGCATCATTTTGCCAATCCGCTGGTGTCTCTGGCCAAACCTGACGATGAACGCTCTGACTGTCCGCACCAAAGCGAGACTGCCATACTTCTTCAGTTGTGAATGACAAGACAGGGGCAAACCATAGTACCAACCGGTTAAACACGGCGTCCAGAACAGTACGGGCAGCACGGCGACGGATATCATTCGGGTTATCGCAGTAAAGTGCATCTTTGCGGATGTCGAAATAAAACACGGATAAATCCATAATGCAGAACTGGTAAAGTTCACGGAAGACTGGATTGAAATCAAAAGTGTTTGCTTTGTCGCGGATCAATGTATCGAGTGTGTGAAGCCTGTGCAGCACCCACTGTTCAAGCTCTGGCATGTCACTCGCATCTACAGCTTCCGAAGCTGTGTAGCCTTCGAGGTTGCCAAGCAGAAAGCGCATGGTGTTGCGGATCTTGCGGTAGGCATCAGCTTGGCCTTTGATGATTTCATCACTGATACGCATGTCGCTCATGTAATCAACGGCAACCACCCACAGGCGCAGAATATCTGCACCATATTGATCAACAACTTTTAGCGGGGAAATCGTGTTGCCTAGTGATTTGGACATTTTCCGCCCTTCACCATCCATGGTGAACCCGTGTGTCAGCACGTTTTTATACGGTGCAACACCGCGTGTGCCGCAACTTTCTAACAGGCTTGACTGGAACCAACCGCGGTGCTGGTCCGAGCCTTCAACATACAGGTCAGATGGGCTTTGGAGTTCTGGGCGTTTTTCGCTTACAAAGGCATGCGTACAGCCACTATCAAACCAGACATCAAGAATGTCGTGCACTTGCTCAAAATCGTCAGCATTGTATGTATCGCCAAGGAAATCCTGAGCTGGTACACCAACCCAAGCGTCAGCGCCGCCTTCTGTAACGGCAGCTACGATGCGTGCATTTACGGCTTCATCTTGCAACAGAGCGCCAGTTTCTTTGTTCACAAATACAGTGATAGGCACACCCCACGCACGTTGGCGTGAAATAACCCAATCAGGCCGGTCGGAGACCATGGCGCTAATTCTGTTTTTGGAAATGGCGGGATACCAATTGGTTGCTTCAATGGCTTTTACCGCAGTGTCGCGCAGACCGGTTTTTTCCATTGAGATAAACCATTGCGGCGTGTTTCGGAAAATTAGCGGTGCTTTTGAACGCCAGCTATGTGGATAGCTGTGTGTAAGCGTGCCTTTGCCTTTTAGAGCGTCAACGCCTGACAAAAGCTCACAAACCTCGTCTGCCACTTTATATACATGGCGACCTGCAACCAGCGCTACATCATCATAATAACAACCAGATTCGTTTACGGTGAATGGCACAGGGATGCCAAATTTTACGTGACCAACCTGATAATCATCATCGCCGTGCCCGGGTGCCGTATGAACAAAGCCAGTTCCTGCCTCAACGGTTACATGGTCGCCGGGTAGCATTGGTACATCGAAATCGTATCCACCATTGGCGTCAGCATGTCCGCGCCATGGATGTGCGAGGATAGTGCCATCCAGCTCAGCCCCTTTGATGCTGGCATACTGATCATAGGATGTGATGCCGGCACGTGCCGTGAATGCGTCCAGCAACGCTGCTGCAACGGCGAGTTTGTCACCAACAGCAGCGTTTGCTTCATCTGTAACCTCTGTAACCTCGATACAAACATAGTCAATGTCTACGCCGTAACATACTGCCCGGTTGGCAGGAATGGTCCACGGTGTCGTTGTCCATATAACGACTTTGGCACCGTTGATTGCTTCACAGTTGCTTGTAACTGGCGCGAAGGCCACATCAATCTGCGTTGACTTATGGTCATGATATTCAACTTCGGCCTCAGCAAGTGCCGTTTTCTCAACTGGTGACCACATCACAGGTTTGGAGCCGCGGTAAAGTGCACCTGACATTGAGAATTTTAGCAATTCTTTTACAATTGTGGCTTCAGCATCAAACGCCATTGTCGTGTAGGGATCATCCCAATCGCCAATAATGCCTAAGCGCTTAAATTGCTCTTTTTGTACACCAATCCAGTGGTCTGCAAACTCGCGGCACTCACGCCTGAATTCAATCGGGTCAACTTCGTCTTTGTTCTTTTTCTTCTTGCGGTACTTTTCCTCGATCTTCCATTCGATTGGCAGTCCATGACAGTCCCAACCTGGAACATAAGGTGCATCTTTGCCTTGCATTTGTTGCGATTTAACAATGATGTCTTTCAACACCTTTTGCATGGCATGACCAATGTGAATGTCGCCGTTGGCATAAGGAGGGCCATCATGAAGGACAAACTTCTCTTGGCCTGCGCTATCGCTGCGCAAGGTTTTATAAAGGTCTTGTTTTTGCCACTGAGCTAAAAAGTCCGGTTCACGTTTCGGTAAGCCCGCACGCATTGGAAAGTCGGTTTTAGGAAGGAAAATAGTATCGCGGTAATCGCGTTTGTTTTGATCATCAACAGACATATGAATTCGTCTCGGTTAGGGCAGGCATTACCATCAAGGCATTGCCTGTAAAATTAATTAGTAATTGAATAAAGGTCAGTCCCGGCTACTAAGCTAGCGCCGGGCTTGTAATTCGTATGGCTGTGCGAATGGTTTGTACCATTTCAAGTGCCCTATATATTGCCTTCATAAACATGGGTGTGGGTTTTACCAGCGATCCTCTTTAGTGTCGAGGGGAAAGCGTATGCATTGTTTAGTCTGGAGTGTGCATCAAACGATGCCCAATATCACTTTACGCTGTTGAGCGATGGAAACCATGTTTGCATTTGCTTTTCGACGGTCTGTTTTTTGATAGGGCGGTGTGTTTGGGCGCCTGCGGTCTGGCCCGTTGTAAGCTGTGTTTTGCACGATCGGCTTAAGCTCTTTCAGCGTGCTGGCAACTGCCGTGATTAGGCTTAGGCCTGTTAGTGGCATTGCGACAATTTTTGATGCACCCATATCGCGTGCTTTCATGACAGATTGTTGATCCGGGTTGTATAGACCAAAAATAATCGGCGAGATTGACGCTGAAAGATTAGTTAGTCTTAAGAACCGACAGAAGTCGTAACCACCCAGCGTTGGAAAGTTTTCATCCACAACAATCATGTTAAACGCGCCTTCACCAAGACGTTGAAGGGCATCATTATTAGATTCGGTTGAGATGGCGCTTTTTACGCCGTTTGCCAGCAAAATGGGCTTGAACGCCTCGGCTGCTTGAGCATTTGATAACGCAAGTAATACAGAAAGCTTGGAAAATATTTCCGCTGCCATGGTTTAAGTCACCCCCAATGAGTGCATTCTTAAATACCATGAAGACAGCGAATTGTTAATATATAGATAAAACTACATATTGAGACTGTCTTTCTAATTGTTATTTTAACCCTGATTTCAGTGTTTAATCATTGAACGGGCCTAAGGCGGCGTCACGTCCGGTATTGTCGAAATCAACAATAAGTTTCCACTGTTCGTCTTGTTTTTCGAAAATGAGTAGAACACGGCCATATGCGTTTTGCTTGCTGCCGTCAGCCTGCGGAATATTAACGCGGTATTTGCCAGCGATGTGGGCCAATTTTTCCCCGACGGTGATTAATTCTTCTGCAAAATCTATAGTTGTTTTTGATCCGCTATCAAATTGGTGGCTATAGTTTTGGCGAATCGTTTGCGTATCACGAACCAGGTTATTTCCATTATTAGCATAATAGATTTTGTCGCTATAAAGTGACATCAAGGCATCAATGTCTTTCGTATTGTATGCCGCAAGCCAAGAACTCATAAGGCCGCGCACGACCTCTTCTTGGTTATCATTAGAAGCATGAGTCTGCATTACTGTTGTACCCGCAAAAAGCATTGCCGTGAACATAATCAGCCGCAATATATGTGCTTTCATGACGAAGATTACCTGTTCTATTTCTGTGCTTTATCAGCTTTTGCCTTGCGTCGTTTGCGGGACAAAAGATTGAGTACTTCAACGCCCAAGGAAAAGGACATTGCGAAGTAGATATACCCTTTTGGCACATGGAAACCGAGGCCTTCCGCCACCAAAAATACACCGATGAGCATGATAAACGCGAGTGCAAGTACTTTCAACGTTGGGAAGCGCTCTATGAAACGAGCGATGTAGCCGCTGGAGAACATCATCACCAGCATAGCAACTGACATGGCAGCGATGATCACCGGGATAATCTTGGTCAAACCAACGGCAGTCATGACGCTATCAAACGAGAAGATAATATCGATAAAGACAACCTGCACCACAACGCCTGTGAAACTGGTGAGCTTTTTATTGGCAGCTTCTTCTTTGAAATCACCAGTTACTTCGTCGTGGATACTGTTGGTGCCCTTGTAAATTAAAAAGCCACCACCCAGCAGCATCAAAATATCCTTGCCTGATAATTCTTGCCCGAAAATAGTAAGCCATGGCTCGCTTAAGCTTATAATCCAGGCAACGCCAAGAAGCAGCGCGATGCGCATAATGAGAGCAAGCGCCAAGCCTGTTATTCGAGCTTTTTCTCGAGTTTCATCAGGTAAGTTCTGAACCAGCAAAGCGATGAATACAACATTGTCGATACCGAGGATAATCTCAAGTGAGGTTAGTGTGAGAAAACTGACCCACAGTTGGTAGTCCAACAATAATTCCATAGTGTCCTCGGTTAAATCTAACAGTTATGTTTATAGTCTATTCAATTGCTGGAATGATGTCTGCATCTCGTTGGTCTTGCATAATACGCAATCGCTCTGCTTCAGGCACATTTGATAGAAAGCGTAGTAGTATTTCAGCATATGTGCCATCTGCTACAATCTTCCTGAGGCCTGTGTCAAAACGTTTCTTGTATGATAGACCTTCAGCGTTTTTTGTGAAAATCACATGCTGGGTATTATTGTTGCCGCTGGGTATGTCAACGCTGTTGATGGTTGGCCATGGCCGGTCTGGATGTGCGGTATCTTGCTTTTTTGCGCTGTTTAAGTGGTAAGTCGCCGTAATTTGAGGCATGTAAATAAGGTCTGTTCTACCGGCATGTATCAATTCTATACAGGATTGAGGGCGACTAGGTGCCATTAGGGTAATGAAGTTCTTGTCAATGAGTGCCTCCAGCTCTTCCGCAATTTTCCATCCAATGGGTGCACATAGAATGATTAAATCGTCTGATGTGTGTTCTTGCGCTAACATTTCCCAACTACTTAGCTCAGGTAATGTAGTCAGCAAGCGATTGGTCACTACAAACAGTGGGTCGGAAAAATGAAAATCTTTTGCGCGATCATCACTATACGCCCACGAAAATGATGCCAGAAATTCGCCGCGTGCAATGGCTCGGTATGACCTTTTCCACGGAATGAATTCAATTTCCAACTCTATGTCAGCCGCCGCAAAACTTGCTTTAACAATTTCGTTTATAATACCGCCGCCGGGAAGTTCATTTGTTACGAATGGAGGGAAGTCAGTGTATGTGATAACTTTTAGCGTGTCTTTTTGAGCCACTGCGGTATTACACATAGCAGCAGTATAAAGAATGAGCAGAGCAGCTATAAAGTGCTTCAAAATACAGATCCTGATGGCATTGCATTGCGGAGCGCTAGATTGTCAGAGCGAACGACATTGAATGCAAGAGAAATTATTGCGGTAAGTAATATAGCTTATGGGTGCTCAGTGCCTGATACAGGATGGGTCGCTAAGTATTTTTCAAGCGTTGGCAATTCCAGCCTTTTTGCCCCGTTTTCAGGGTCTGATAGCACCGTTTTCGCCGTTGCACAGTCAGTAATGATCTGATTTTTCAACGCATCTATACCATCGAATTTTTGTTCGGGTCTCAAAAAGCATACAAGTTGAACGCGAACATCTTTGCCGTAAATATCATCATTGAAATCGAAAAGATGAACTTCCGTTAAGATATCACGTTTATCAAAGGTTGGTCTCTTTCCGATATTGGCAACGCCGTTGTAAAAAGTATTTTCACCGTCGATGCTAACGCGCACAGCGTAAACACCGAGTGCTGGCATCAGGCTTTCGCCGGGTTCAATGTTTGCTGTTGGAAAGCCAATGGTGCGTCCGCGTTTGTCGCCTTCGGTAACGATACCGCTAAGTGTCCACCAGTGACCAAGTAAAGCGGCGGCTTTGCGTACTTCGCCTTCGCGAATCGCGCTACGTACTAATGTGGATGAGTATACATCGCCGGCATAACCTTCAACACCGAGTGTAACAGGCTCAATTACTGACAGGCCAAAGCCTTCCATATCTCCCATCCAGCCAAGCACATCAGTGCCGCCGCCGCGTCCGCGTCCAAAACGATAATCGTAACCAACACAGACATGTTTTGCGCCAACAGCATCTACCAGAATATCTTTCACAAAATCTTGTGCAGGCATGCCTGCCAAGGTTTTATCAAAGTTCAGTACCAGTAATTGGTCTACCCCGAATGATTCGAGTAATGACGCACGTTCCTGATGGGGTGTGAGGCGAAATGGCGGTTTATCTGGAGCAAAGAAGCTAACAGGGTGCGGTTCCATAACGATGACTGTTAAATTTAACCCCATCTGCCGAGCTAATCTTCCGGCTTCTCCAATCACAACCTGGTGCCCGCGATGAAAGCCGTCAAAATTACCCAGTGCTACAACGGCACCGCGGTCTTTTTGAGTATATTCAGTTGGGCTTCGGAAAACGCGCACAGGTCGTTGTTCTCTTGTTTCTAGTTGCCGTACAATGTGTAGGCACCTTGTTTAGGTCAACATTTTGGCAGCAGATAACATTTAATACCTTTTAAGGCAAATTGTACCTGTTATGCTCTGTCGTAGATGAAGTTTTGAAAATTCTTCGATTTTAGATTAACCAATTCTTCACCAGATGGGGGATAGTGTCCCTTCAGGGCGTATGAGAGCAGTATATGCAATTTAAGCTCTGGTAAGTATATTGAAATTAAAGATTTGAGGTAGAAATATGGCCGTTGATATGGATATGCCGATCCTAATCGTCGACGACTACAAAACAATGTTGCGGATTGTGCGCAATTTGTTGAAGCAGCTAGGTTTTAATAATGTTGATGAAGCGACAGATGGTGCAATGGCACTGGAAAAGTCTCGCGCTAAACCATACGGATTGATCATCTCTGATTGGAATATGGAACCAATGACAGGTTATGAATTCCTGAAAGAGGTACGTGCTGACAATCAGCTTAAAGATACACCGTTTATTATGGTGACCGCGGAGTCGAAAACCGACAATGTTATCGCCGCAAAGAAAGCCGGTGTGAATAACTACATCGTCAAGCCTTTTAACGCTGCGACATTAAAACAGAAATTGGTTGCCGTTGTCGGGGAGTTCTAATTGTGGGTAACGGTCTTTCCAAACAGATCGAACTGCTGGTCGATAATTTGCGCGCGCAAGACACGGCACAGATGTCGCTTACCGAAGTAGCGTCTGTGACTGAGGTGCTGATCGGCACCATGAATGCATTTTATAAGTCTATCGACACATCGATCTATCGGGAGTGCCGTGCACTAAGCGATTATATAGTCAATGCCCGCAAGGAAATTGCTTCTTTGCAGCCTATTGATCTGGAAAGTGCCCGCATACCGCGTGCCGGTTTGGAATTGGACGCGATTGTCCAACAAACTGAAGAAGCAACCAATACCATCATGGAAGCTGCAGAAGAGATCATGGGGGCGGATACTGCTGACCATGAAGCCTATCAGGCAACAACTCAAGATGCGGTTATGCGTATTTTTGAGGCATGTTCTTTCCAGGATATTACGGGTCAGCGCATCTCGAAAGTAGTTGAAACACTGGCGCATATTGAAGAGCGGGTGCTTGAACTTCGTAATTTGATGGGAATCACTGAAGCTGACATTGAAAAAGCAATGGATGATGATCAGCCTGTTGGTGATGATGCTCTTTTATCCGGTCCTGCACTAGACGGGGAAGGCATCGACCAGAGCGAAGTTGATCAATTGATGGGCGGTAAGGCTTCGGAAGCAAAAGCGGTTGAAAGTCAACCTGAGCCAGAACCAGCAGCGCCTGCAGCTCCTCCGCCAGAGGCTGCTAAACCAGCACCTCCCCCTTCACCACCACCAGCACCAGAACCACCTAAAGCGGTGAAAGCGGCTGTGCTGGATGCTATGTTCGATGAGGATTATGATCCTGTTGCAGAACATGCTGAAAAAGAGGCTGCCAAGAAGGTTGATATAGAAGAAACTGAACCTGCAGAAGCAAAAGAAACAAAAAAAGAAGCGGATTTGCCTGAAGGCGCAGAAGTTAGCCAGGACGATATCGATGCATTGTTTGGTTAAGCTTCGGGTTCTTGTTCAACCAGTTAATCTAATCTTGTAACTTTTATCACCACCTGAATGTTCTAGACATGAAATTTGGCATGGGCTTGTGCTCGCCGAATATTGCCTGGAAATCAGTTTCAGATAGTACATGGTTTCGTGCTTTGTTCGCTACCTGTGGCCATTCTTCGCGGTGGATGCCTCCAGCGATAAAAAGGCTATTAAATCCCGCTGCGTGTGCGCCTGCAACGTCGGTTTGCAAGCTATCACCGACCATTATGATGTTGTTGCCGCGTATCGATTTTTCAGGAATATTACACTCTTTAAGGCATGCTCTAAGTGATGCTGCAGTGGGTTTGCCAAACCATTCAACGTGGCCGCCCATATCAGCATAGATATCTGCAACAGCACCTGCACAAATAAAAAGTCGTTCTCCGACATGAACAACACGGTCGGGGTTCGCGCATAAAAATGGTACGCTGCGTTTACATGCTTCTGCCATGAATTCACGGTGGCTTTCCACATCATTGAAATCTAATCCCGTCGCTAGAATAAGGTCTGCATTATCTGGTGTGTCGGTATGTTCAACCGGTAACCCTTCAATCGTATTGTGATCACTGTCGGGGCCAAGGTGGTATAGGCGTTTTCGTTTGAAGCGGTTACGTATTGCATCACGTGCTAGGCCACCAGATGTAACGATGTGGTCTGTGAGTGTTTCAGGAATATCCATATCTGTTAACATGGCACGTACATGGCTGCGCGGCCGCGGTGCATTGGAGAGGAAAACTGTTTTAATACCGGCTCTGCGTGCATGATTTATTGCATCGACAGCCTCGGGATGCGCGACAACACCGTCATGCATAACACCCCAAAGGTCGCATATGACCATACGTGTTGTATCTTGAATGGCGCTAAGGCCATTAATTACCCGTACATTAGACAATGTCATTCTTAAAGATCATCATTCATATCGTTGGCGGCAAGTGGTTCACCGAATAAGTATCCTTGTGCAAGCTCGATTTGATTATCGAGTGTCGTGATTACCATTTCTTCATTTTCAATACGGCTTGCAATCAACTGAATACCATTGCGTTCGAGGAAGGTGCGTTGCTCATCAATGTCGCCAGGTTCCAGACTTGATGCCATAATGTCTTTCAGATCAGCTTTTATAAATTGGAAATGCTGCTCGCTTAAATAGACAAAGTCTTGGTCAAAATCTGTTACCATATCCATAGAAAAGCCAAAACCTTTGCGCCCCAAAGTAGACAGGCGTTCAAGTACATCTTCCTCCAAGGTCAGATAATCTTCCTGAGAAATTTCAAACACCAGTCGCTCAGCAAATTCGCTGTTTGATGCCATGAAATCAACAAACTGCGGGAAGAATTGATTATCAGACATGGAGTAGCGTGACATGTTGCAAAAGAATTTGATGCTTGGTTTTCGGCGGCCAAGGCGGCGGATAAGCTGAATGAGGCGGAACAGTAACAAGTTATCAATTGTGCCAATTAAGCCTTTGGTTTCAGCTATTTTCATATATTGACGCGGTAATACGATCCGGCCTTCTTCATCGCGCACACGTGAAAAACATTCATAGTGTTCGGTTTTGCGTGCCGGCAGAGAAACGATAGGCTGCAAATATAGATCTACGCGGTTTTCCGACAGGGAGTTTTTCACAACTGATAACAGTTGATCTTCTCGCTTGATCAATCTAATCGGTGCTTTTTTCTTGGTGACCGGCGTACGCGGTGAAGGCTTTTCATCTGCAGGTGGGGCGGCGTGCTTTTTGTCCGGTGATTTTGTTTTTGTTGCTTGTCGTGGTCGGTCAGAAGGCTTTGTCTGCGTATCGGTGGTTACAGACTCTGTGGTTTCGCCTATAGCTTCATGGCTTTCATGAGTCCTCTCCGGTTCTGCTTGTGAAACTTCGTCTGTGCCTTCGTCGATGATAGCCATGGCAGCTTCTTCCGGCGTTAGTCCCAATTCTTCAAGATCTTCAGCCGTGAATTGATCTTCAGTATTGCTGTCTTCCATTTCCTCTTCTTGGGTCGAGAGGTCAGGCACTGGTGCAGGTTCTTTTGTTACTTTCTTGCTGGCTTTGCCGCCCTTAGTTTCTTTCTGCATCACCATAACGAGATACTCTTGTAGTACCTTCAGTTCGGAAACGAGTTTCTTGTCTTTCTGTTCACCTTTTTGCGATTGTTCTGCCATCAAATCTTGTAGTTCAGCAACGTCGTCCCGCAAGCTTAGGGCTAGCTTCTCGGTTTCCTCTAGCCGGTGCAAATCAATGGGGTCTATCTGACTTTTTTTGTTGCCAAAGAAAGAAAGCTGTATTTGCCATGTTCCGATAAAAACAAGAACGCCTAACAGGTGCGCTGTTGTGGTTGCGACACCCGCAAGTGGCAAGAACAAAGCCGTAGCCATGCCGATAACTGCGTATGACAGTAAGAGAAGAAATTGTGTAACATTATTCATGCAAGCTGCGCCTCTGCTTCATGCCTTGATCCAGTTATGCCTATAGGGGCATGTTTAATCTTATGCCTCAGAACTGCCTCAAACACTTCATACAATTCAGGCTATAATTAGATCATGCTGGCATATTGTGCGAATAAGGTTAAGACTTTTGTAATAGCGTTTGTTGTTACAGGTGTCTAACATGCTGGCGTTATTGCAGTAAGTTAACTTCAGGGAGAATGTTGGTGAAGAAACTGTTTTTTGGACTCTTGCTCATAATTATTGTCGTGGGCGGCGTTGTATACACACAGTTAAATTCTGTTATCAAAGTAGGTGTTGAGACAGCAGGCCCTGAAGCGCTGCAGGTTGATGTAACAGTAGGCAGTGTTAATATTTCACCATTAACCGGTGAAGTTCAGATTACAGACCTTTTGATTGGTCAGCCTGAAGGGTTTGGCGATGGCCCAATGATGAAAGTCGGTGATTTCAAAATGGCCGTAGAAACCAGCACACTGATGAATGACCATATTATTGTTGATGAAATTGTTATCGATCAGCCGCTGATTGATGCGCGGATGATTGGTAACCAGTCCAATTTTGAAGCGCTGCAAAAACGATTGGAAACATATTCGGGTGGAGCAGAAGAAACGGTGGCAGGAGAAGCATTGACGCTAACCATTCGCAGCCTGGCGGTTAAGGCGCCGCAGATAGCTGTTTCCAAAGACGGATTACTTGCCGTGAATGAAAACGTCACACTTGCTGATTTTAATTTATCCAATTTAGGTACGGACGAAAAAGGCTTGTCTCCGAGGGAAATCGCACGACATGTTATGGATACGTTACAGCCGCAAATCGCCAAAGTACTGATCAATGCGCAAATGCCCGACAACATTAAAGACATTGCCAATGATGCGCGAGGCAAGCTTGAAAAGGGTGTTGGCGATATTCTGGGTAAGTTGCGTAAAAAAGATAAAAATTAAGATTGATTTAATGTCGCGCCGCGCCATTATTCATTCCCATTGCACCGATACACATGATTATCGTTAACGGAGATCACTATGAACTTGGAACAAATTACCGAAGAAATGCGCAGCCGTGTTGGCGCTCATTCGCCGATATCTGCCATCATTAAGTTTGATTTTGGGGACGATGGTATCGTGCGCATCGATGGTAAGTCATCACCTACTGTCATCGACAACGAAAATAGCGATGCTGATTGTACCGTGAAAGTTTCAATCGAGAACTTTTTGAAAATCGCTCAAGGTGACCTCAATCCGCAAATGGCGTTTATGACTGGTAAGATACGTGTTGAAGGCGATATGAGCCTGGCGCTGCAGCTGGGTTCAATTCTCGGTTAATGATAAGGCCTCGATGATGCTTGATAGATTTCGCTCCATCGTCGTTGGCCTCAGCATGATTGTTTTGTTGGGGCTAGTAGGTCTTTACCTGTTTGTTCAGGTTGGTGGTGGAGAAGAGCTGTTCGGAGACAATGAAGGTTCATTGCCTGTTGTTGATTTCCGTACTTTAGAATATAGCGATGCCGATAACGGTTATCTTTTATGTTCACCTGAATTATGTGAAAAGGCCCAACCAGACGGGCCATCACCAATTTTTCAAATGGATGCAGGACGGCTGCGTCAATTGTTTGCAGACTTTTCTGACAGTAATCCAACCATCAAGACCTTCCGTTTTAACCTACCAGCTAGTCAATTTGACTTTACGGAGCGTTTGCCCGGTGAAACTTTTCCTGCTGTTGTAACGGTTAAGATTATCAGTTTGGATGCTTATACATCTACGGCAGCGATATACAGCAGGCAGCCGATTGGTGATAGTAACCGCAGTGATCATGTTGAACGTGTATCACGCTGGATAAAAATCCTAACATCACCTATCCGCTAAGCAGGGCTATTAGTTAAGCTGCGGCTTCTATATTTTCAGTAGTATTTTGTTGTTGAAGGTTTGCTGGCCGTGAAGCAAGGCGTACCGCGCCAATGGTCTCGCGTACACGTGCTTGAGTCTGCGCGTAGCTATCAATTGCGCGGCCAATATTTGAAGGAGCCGGTATGGTTGCTTGTTCTTCTTGCATACGCGTCTCAGCCAATAAAAACTGAACATCTTTTGATAGCATACCTGACCCAGCTCTAAGGGTAACGGGCTCTTCGTTCAAATTTGAGTCAGATGACTTCGGCGGTAAATTAAGGGCTTGTGAAAAGGCTAAGCTTGTACCAACTGGGCTAGCGGGACGCACGGCAGCAACGCGTGCGCTACCACTCACACCGGCGGTGAGTATGCTTCCGTTATTGCCTGCGGCAGGACGTGCGCCTGCTACAACATTTGTTTCTGCCATGATGGCACCCATTTATTACCCACCGGATACATAGCGCAAATTCAGTCAAAAAACCAGTAAAACGCGTGTTCTTTGCTTGAATACACGCGAACTTGAAAGAAATGAGGTCACCTTCCCAATCTTATATGCGCATTCTAAAATCCTGACTAGAATGCGCGGCAACCTTATGCTATCGCTCGCGGGGTATAGGAATGACAAGCTTGCGCGAAACAATATAGTGATGACAGGCTGCCCATTCTGACCAAAGTTAATTAACAGAGTAGCGACCCACATGGATAACAATACACTTGCAATTTATATCAACGAGTTGCGCAACCAGTGCATTAATGTTGAAGCTTCATTTAATCTTTTCAACCAAGCTTTGGCGAGCCAGGCAGGGCCGGGTATTTTGTTTGCTAGCCAAATGATTATGATGCCAGCAAGTCAGATGTCTGCAATGTTGTGGCCAACACGAGCGCGTGCGCGTGGGCGCGGCGAGAGCCTGCGGAAAGTACTGCAGCTACCTGAAAAGCATGCACTTAATGATCGTCGCCTTGCTGAGATGTGGGAACGCACAGACGAAAAAACAGATGAGTGGATTGCCGGCACTAAAGGCGAACAGGTGTTATTTGACTTTGTTGGAAACCCCAAGGCCATCGGTGATGGGAATACGCCTGATAATTGTATCTTCCGGGCATATGACCCAACGGCACATATTTTCTATTACCGCGGCGTTGGTTATAACGTGAAGGCACTAGCCGATGCTATGTCAGACGTTGCTGGTCGCGTGAACAATGTTTACCGTCAGCTGTTCCCTGATCTTGCAAAAGCTGATGATGAAGCGCGCCAAAAAGCGCTTGAAGCGCAAAAGGCGGCTCAGGCAGCAAGTGCACAGGATGCAAATACGAATGCATTTTCTGCTGCGCCTGATGGCGGATCTGTTGCGGGTGAAGAGAAAAAAGCGCCAGCCAAAAAAACGGCACCTAAGAAGGCTGCTGCAAAGAAACCTGCGGCTAAAGCTGCAGCAAAAAAAGCACCAGCCAAGAAGCCTGCCCCAAAGAAGGCGTCAGCCAAGAAAGCCGCTCCTAAAAAAGCCGCCGCAAAGAAACCTGCAGCCAAAAAATAACAGCCTGTTACACATGTTTACGCCGTCCTGTTCTTGATGGCATAAACATGGAATTGCCAATTGATAACTTTTGAGTAAAATGTCTTACAGTTCCCGGTTCATCAACAGTTCATGAAGAAATGACATGATGACCGAAGCAACTAACCAAGACCCAGTACGTGGAGTGACGACATGAAAACATATGTAAAGACTGCAGCCGCGGTGTTTTTGTGGGCGACATCGTCTACGCTTTCACCTGTTATAGCAGCAGATTGCGGTGAGCAGCCATTGGATATGCCAAAAATTCCAACAGGCGAAGCTTTAACGGCAGCTACTATTCGCACGGCCCGTGATGAAGTGCTCGCATACTCGGACAAAGTTGACGCATACATTGCGTGCATGGATCAGAACGGGCTTAAGGTTGCTGCGTTTATGACGAAAGAGCAAAAAGCACGCCGGCAAGACGATTTGTCTGATTTGCATAACGAGCGTCGGGATTTGCAGTTGGCGTTGAACGAGGCTATTCGTGAATTCCGCCGATCGCGTCAAAGTCGTTAATCGTTGGATCACAATGGTTATCCAGCATCCGATGAGAGGAACTTTTGTTCCTCTCTTTTTTTATGTTTTTTGGTTTTGTATAATAATGGACTCACCAGTCCATAAAATTTGACTTGCAGAGAATTGAATACATCTTCAAGGTAAGTCTCGGCAATTTTAAATGCTGACTTATTAAACGGGGATCCAACCATGCTGGCTCAGCGCGCGATATACGATGAAGAACACCATATATTCAGGGATGCAGTTAGAAAGTTTTTTGAAGCAGAAGCTGTACCGCATGCGAAGAGCTGGAGTGATGCAGGTAAAGTGCCGCGCGAGTTTTGGAATAAGCTGGGTGAAGCCGGTCTTTTATGTCCGCAGTTACCGGAAGAATACGGCGGTGTTGGTGGTGATTACCGCTTCAACTGTATTATTAATGAAGAACAAATATACAATCGTGCAGGCGGTGCGGCCATTGCTGTGCATTCAGATATAGTTGCGCCTTATTTGCTGGATTATGGTTCTGACGACCTCAAGGAGCGCATTCTGCCCAGAATGGCGACGGGCGAAATGGTTGGTGCAATCGCAATGACTGAGCCGGGAACCGGCAGTGATCTTCAAGGAATGCGCACAACCGCTGTGATGGATGGAAATCATTATGTTGTAAACGGTTCGAAGACATTTATTTCCAACGGTCAAAACTGTGATTTTGTTATTGTTGCCTGCAAAACAGACAAAAGCGCGGGATCAAAAGGTGTTAGCCTGATTGTAGTAGAAGCGGACCGTGAAGGTTTCCGTCGAGGGCGCAATCTGGATAAAATAGGCCAACATTCTTCTGATACATCTGAATTGTTTTTTGATGAAGTGCGGGTGCCAGCTACCAATATCATTGGCCATGAAGGTGCCGGGTTTATGTATTTGATGCAGCAATTACCGCAGGAGCGTCTTTCAATTGGGTTTATTGCCATGTCTGGTGCTCAGCGCGCTTATGACATCACACTTGATTATGTCAAACAGCGTGAGGCTTTCGGCAAGCCGATCATGAATTTTCAAAACACCCGCTTCAAAATGGCAGAAATGAAAACTGAAATTGAAGTTGGCTGGGCTTTTGTTGACCAATGCCTTTCACGCCATATCAAAGGGGAACTGGATGCAGCTGGTGGTGCCATGTCCAAGTTATGGACCACTGAAATGCAAGGGCGCGTAGTAGACACATGTGTTCAATTACATGGTGGCTACGGCTTTATGTCGGAATATGAAATTGCGCACCATTTCACAGATGCACGCGTACAGCGCATATATGGCGGTACGTCAGAAATCATGAAGGAGTTAATCGGCCGCACGCTATAGCGTGCAGCCGACAGTTTTTTGCTAGGTTTTTTTAAGCCAGGCTAACCACCATAATCGGCCACCCAGAAGGATGGTGGCTGCAATCAGCCCAGCCGTTAGGCCGTACCAAATACCCACGGCACCTAAAGAAGAGGCACCGAGTATCGCCGCAACAGGAAAGCCGATTAGCCAATAGCTAACGCCGCAAAGATACATCGGCCACTGCACGTCTTTTAACCCGCGCAGCACCTGGTTTGCAGCAACCTGTGCCGCATCAAAAACCATGAAAGCAGCGGCAATAGGCAAGAACAACAGAACCAGCTTAATAACCGGTGCGTTTGCTGGGTCCTCAGTGTCCAGATAAAAGGCCGCCACGCCGTTGGGGAAGAGCGCAAGGATAAGTGCAAGCGCAATAACCGAGAGAATGGCTGCAACCATGGTAACTGTCGCAGACCGTTGAACGGCATTCCTGTTCCCAGCCCCTTCTGCCAGACCAACCCTGACAGCGCCCGCCATGGAAATGCCCCAGGGCAACATGAAGGCGAGGGCGACAACATTTATCGAAATTTGGTAGGCCGCCACTTCCATAATACCGATTAAGCCCATCAAAATAACGGCAGTATTAAATAACATGCCTTCAAAAATGGTCGTCATGCTAATGGGCCACCCAAGAGACACGACCTCACGGAAGCGAACCCAGTCTGATCTCCAGAAATGTTGGAACAAATCGAATGTCTTGCCTTGCTTGTCGATTGCAATGTAAGCGACAAACAAAAAGAAACCGATTGTGTAAGACATGGAAGAGGCAATGCCTGCTCCCACCAGTTCCAAACGAGGAACACCAAAGTGTCCGAAGATCAGCACATAGTTCAAGCCAGCATTGATGAGCGTAGTGACAACCACCAACACCAAAGGCACCTTGGTTTTGCCGAGTGCGGCAAGAAAGTTTCGCAGTGCCATTGTCGCCAAAGCAAAGGGCCAGCCAACAGCAAGTGCAAGCACATAATTGGCAGCCTTTGCTGAAACGCCGGCATCTTGTCCAAGCGCCAAGGCGATTGGTTCAGTGAGCAACAGCGCGCCAAAAACCACTGGAAACATAAGAAAAATAACCCAAAGCGCCATGCGCACCGACCGGCGAACATCACGTGTGTCATTTTGGTCTGCACCAAGAGCTTGGCTTACCAGTGGTGACACCGCCATAACTGGTCCAGCACCAACCATCCAGAGCGCGAAATAAATCACGGTACCAAGCGAGGCTGCTGCCAGATCTTCTGGCGAGATGCGCCCGATCATCAGGACATCAACGGTGTAGACAGCGAATGCTGCTAACTGAGTAAGCGCCATAGGTATACCCAGCGAGAGCAAACTACGGGCTTCGTCCTGCCAATTGTCAGGTAAAATTACTTTTTGCGGGCTTTGGCCCGTTTCTAATATCGTCATTATAAAAGTTCCGTATCAGTGTTTTGATAAACGCCACGGAATTTAGGGAAGATATCCGAGCGTCGAAAAAGGGCTCGGATGGGACAAAGAGGGAAGGTTAAATCAAATCCATGTCGTTCGAGCATACAGCTACAGCTGTAACCGAGGCTTGAGAGCCGGTCGGTAGCGTGCTGATATATGTCGAACAATTATTCATTGGATCTCTCTTTTGTGTTGGGGCGTAGGGATAGTCGATTTAGATTTACTCGTCAATGGATAAACGTTTCTACAAATATTTGCGGGGCGATTTGCTTCATGCTAGACCACGGATCGTTTTCCTAGAATGAAGCAATTTGAGGACTATCTGGTAATGGCACGTAAGCACGTCACGTTGAAAACAACACTTTCCAAAGGTGAGTTTTACTGGGTTACAGATGTAGAGGCTGATAGCGATGAAGAAGCGATCGTTGCAGCAGAAAATCTGTTTATGGCTGAAATAGAGCGCATTGGTGAATGGGAGTTCACTGATTATGACGTGAGCTAACCGGCATACCGGTTAGTCTTTAATTTAAACTTTGCTAGAGCAACCCTGCGTTTAATGCGACGTAGATTGTTGCCCATGCGATAACAATAGTGCCGCCTAGCGCACCGATAGGCCGAAAGATATGTGGCTTGTCGCCTTCAATCAGGATGCCGGTTGAATGTAATATTCTGGCAGCAAAATAAACGCCGGCAAGTGAAGCAACCAATATTTTTGGCGCCTCTAAGTACTCCATGCCAGCAATCAGCATGACGGCAATAGGGGCCCATTCTGTGAGGTTTGCGTGTGCACGAAATGCTTTAACCATGGCAGGGTCGCTGCCTGCACCCAGTGATGTTTTTGTTTTACTGCGCCGACCACCGGAAAGCATACCGAAGACAATATATAGCAGACCTATACCTGCAAGTAATGTGAGTGATATTGGCATCTAAACCTCCAGAGTCTATTTTTTAAGGTATGTTGGGCTTGCAGCTTGACGCTGTTTCCATCCATTTATTTAGTGATTTGAAAGATATTTCCAACCTTGTGTCGTGGACACTTCTATTTTTGAAGAACCAGAAACGATCGCTGTATGATGTTGGTTCGATAATTTCTTCGATCGTCAAACGCGTCTGACACGGGGCAATGACTTCGAGTGACAGGTTGAGCCAGCGCTTGTCGATATCAGACTGTTGGATCAGGCTGAGGGCACGTTCAGGGATGATGCCGTTGGTGCGTTCGGTTGATTGCCAGCGGTTTTTACCGCGCTGCCAAAAAGCAAGGCGCGTTGAATCTACTTCAGACGTGTTTCCTGTTAAGCGAACCAGATCAACCATTTCTGCTTGCCAGCGGCTGCGGTTTTTATCATCTGAAATCCAAAGCCATGTTGTCGCTATGTCTGCATTGATGATCGCATCACTTTTGACCTCAAAGGCTGTGTCGAAGACAAGAATAGCACGCACAAGCAAGCCAAAACCAATAGCCGCCATCAGCACAACAATTGATTTGTGGTACAGATTCCAGTCTTGAAACTTATCGCGCATTTTTCTGCCTTTAGCCGTAGTGTTTGAGTTTGTAAGCTTACATATACATTTTTGGATGCTTGACCCGCACATCAAATCTCATCACAGTTAAATGCATACATTCTTTAAGGGAGGAAGAATATGACCATCACTTTAATATCGGCAAGCTTTTTGGGCTTGTTGATGATTTATCTAACCATGGGTGTTGCTAAAAACAGAGGGCGCTCCAAAATTGATTTGGGAACAGGCGATGACGAGGAACTGCTGATCGCAGTGCGGGCACATGGTAATTTTACTGAATTTGCACCGCTTGGCCTGATCCTGATTGGCCTCTTGGAATACAGCCGGGTGAGTTGGTATCTTGTGATGGGTATCGCGGTTGCGTTTGTTGTAGGTCGTTATATGCACGGTTTAACATTTGGTAAGTTTGAAGGCCGCAATCCATACAGGTTTGTTGGTACTTTACTGACACTGCTTTCTATTCTCGTTGCCAGTGTTGCGGGTTTGTTGAAAGGGTACGGCCTCATGTAAGTGAGGTAGAGCTATAATTCAGTTTGGTTTTTAAGGCATTCGCATTTGCGGATGCCTTTTTTCGAAGGGAAACAATTTCGACCTGCGTACCATATTCATAACGTGCATTGAGCGGGGTTGATGTGTGCAATGAGGAAAGTGAAAATGGTATTATTGACGGGGCATAAGATAAAAGTGGCACAACAGATAAAGAGGGGTACTGCTGCTGTGCTGGCTTTGGTGCTTGTAGCGTGTAATGGAGACAGTAGCACACCCGCAACAACGACCACACCAACAACGGTACCAGCGACGAATAATGCACCAGTTGTTAATATACAGGTGCCTGACCAAACGGCGACTGAAGGTGTTGCTTTCACCTTTGACGCAACGCAAAACGGTACAACATTTAGCGACAGTGATGGTGACACATTAGCGTATTCAGTGACCTTTGATCTTACAGATACGGGGTTAACTGCAACTGGCGGTGAGATCAGTGGCACACCTACAATCGCTGATACGATTGTCGTTACAATAACAGCGAGTGATGGCAACGGCGCCAGTGCATCGGATAATTTTCTGATTACGATTAACCCTGCAACAGCAGCGTTAACAGGGCCCAGCCTACCTGATACACCGTTTAATTATGCCGATCAGGACCTGCCTGATCATTTCACCAACCCAAACGCAAATTTGGGTAATGTGGATAGAACAGATAATACGCCGAACAATAACCCGATTACTGATGCAGGAGCCACGCTTGGTCGTGTGTTGTTTTATGACAAAAGCTTGTCTGCTAACGACACGGTTGCCTGTGCATCGTGCCATGTGCAGGAAAACGGATTTAGTGACACGGCTGTATTGAGCATTGGGTTTGAGGGCGGTGAAACCGGACGGCATTCCATGCGACTTGGAAATGCGCGTTATTATCAACGTGGTCGTTTCTTCTGGGACGAGCGTGCAGCGACACTTGAACAGCAGGTGCTACAGCCTATTCAAGATAGCGTAGAGATGGGACTAACACTTACGCAACTTGAAGCAAAACTGATAGATATCGATTATTACGGACCATTATTTGAAGATGCTTTTGGCGATGATCAAGTTACATCGAACCGGGTGTCATTGGCGCTTTCCCAATTCGTAAGGTCGTTGACGACATATCAGTCAAAGTTTGATGAAGCTTATATTGCGGCAAGTGGTAACCCCAATAACTTTGACCTTGTATTTACCGCACAGGAGCAAAGAGGTTTTGACCTTTTCAGAGGACGCGGTAATTGTGATAGCTGTCATTCAACCAGTGCTCACGTTAGTGACAATGTACACAATAATGGTTTGGATATTGGTACAACTGGAGACCAAGGTGCAGGTAATCAGCGATTTAAAGCACCATCATTAAGAAATTCATCTGTTGGTGGTCCGTTTATGCATGATGGGCGCTTTGCAACGCTTGCAGATGTTGTCGACTTTTATAGTGATGATGTGCAGGACAACCCCAATTTATCAAATCGGTTACGTAATAATGATGGTACGCCACGACGTCTCAATCTGTCTGCAGGGCAAAAAGCTGACCTGGTTGCATTTCTGGAAACCTTAACAGACGAAACTTTCCTGACGGATCCGAAATTTTCAGATCCGTTTTTGCAAGATTAACTATACCTCGCAGGTAATCTTGCAGCCCCGTGCCCGTCAGTAACATTACCTCGGTTGCTGGCGGGCCATTTATGTCTGATCTGTTTGTGGGCGGTTTAAAAAAACACGTAATATAATGACACTGACAAATGCCGGCACAAAAACCCAAACAAACTCTGAACGCAATACGGTGAGGCCGCGCGCTGTGAAAAAGTTGCGTATCCCGATAGGAGAAACCTCGATTGGGTGCCAGGGTAGAAAATAACGTGCGTTGTCCAGTGGCCAGAAAAAAGCGATACCCAATCCACCATTTGTCAGGCTATCTAATAACCCGTGTGAAATTGTAGATATAAAAACAAGTATGAACGCCGTCTTCTTACTGGTGTTCAGTTGCTCAGCAAATACCGCGGTTGCCAAACCACATAAAAGAGCGAAAGTAATTGAGTGGGTAAAGCCCCTATGGCCAAGCGCGTCGCCGTATGGAATACCGTAAGCAAAAGCAATAACATCTGCATCTGGTATAATGCTGGCTAAGGCAGCTATTAAAAGCAAACGATTGGAAACGGTGCTGCTTCCCAACCCCATACGTGCTGCGACAGGTATTAATACATGTGAAAAAATACTGGCCATAAACGCTTTCCATTTCAGAATGCTTCATATCATATAAGACAGCTTTAGCTCTTCAAGTTTGCGCTAGCTTGACGGCATACAGGCACTGCTTCATAACGGCGACAACCATCAACCGGGCACATCAGATGGAGTGTGTTTTGACTCTTCCGCAGACAATAGAGCCTTTTGTTCTTCTGGATGACAATCAGCAGCAGGCTGACGGGAAAGCTTATTTGTTTCATAGCCCCGAGCGCATTATTTGTGCCCGTACCCTAGAAGAAGTGCGTTCAGCATTTGATGAAATCGATTCCGCAGTAGCAGCGGGCTTGTATGTGGCGGGGTGGGTAGCTTATGAATGTGCGGCCATCTTTGAGCCACGTGTTAAGAAGGTGATTAAGTCCTTGCCCGAGGAACCACTGGTTTGGATGATGGTGACGCGGTCACGCGATACGCTGGATGCTGATGCCGTGTTGCAATTGTTGGATGATACAGAAAACGCAGAACCTGGGCGCATGTCGTTTGGTCAAAAGCAGGCGCATGCAGATACATACCTTGAGAACATTGCATCGATTAAAGCCTATATTGAAGCCGGTGATGTTTATCAGGTGAATTATACGTTTCCCATACCTTGTTATTACGGCGGGTCATTATTGTCTTTATATAAATCGTTACGTTCTGCGCAGCCTGTTGCTTACGGCGCATATATTAACACGGGCCAAGAGACAATCATGTCGTTGTCACCCGAATTGTTTATCCAGCGCTTCGGTGACGTATTAAAAGCCAAGCCGATGAAGGGCACAGCTGCCCGAGGTGTTGATATAAAGCAAGACACACATGCAGCGAAAGGGTTGGTGCTGGACACTAAGTCTCGCGCAGAAAATCTGATGATTGTAGATTTAATTCGTAACGATCTAAGTCGTGTTGCTAAAACGGGAACAGTTACTGTCGATGATCTGTTTGCGGTGGAGACCTTTCCAAGTTTGCATCAAATGACATCAACTGTACATGCACAGTGCGAAGACACGATGGCTCCTTCTACCTTATTCGCGGCGTTATTTCCGTGTGGTTCGGTTACGGGCGCACCCAAGATTCGCGCTATGGAGATTATTGCAGAACTGGAGCAAGGTGCGCGTGGTGTTTATTGCGGAGCAATTGGTCACTTTAGTCCTGCGGTTCAACAAAAACCAATAAACTGGTGCTTTAGTGTGCCCATCAGGACGATGGTGATGAAGCATGCTGACAAAGAAACGTCTCACAATGTCTCAGGCCGTTTGGCAGTAGGTAGCGGCATAGTTGCTGACAGTGATGCTGAGGCTGAATTTCAGGAATGTTTGTTAAAATCGGACTTTGCTGAAGCTGTGATGAAGCAGGTTCCATTCCAGTTGATCGAAACCATGCGTGCCGAACACGGGCACATAAACTTGCTCTCGTTACATATGGATCGATTATTACGATCAGCTGATGCTTTAGGGTTTGTTTATGACCGTCTTCATATCCAAACAGCAATAGCGGCATACCTTGAAAGTGTTGCTGACTGTTATACCGGGCCGCTAGTATTGCGAGTGCGTTTGCTGCTTGAGCCAGACGGTAACCTTAGATTTAGTTCGAGTGTAATAGATGAGGCTGATCCAGCAAAAAGCCTGAAGGTGTGTTTTGCTAGTGAAGCTGTTTGCGCGACTGACTGGATGCGCCGCTATAAAACGACAGCACGCGCCCTATATGACCGCGCAACGGTGTGGGCAAATGAAAACGGCTATGCAGATGTTTTGTTTTTGAACGGCAGCAATAACATCGCTGAAGGTGCAATCAGTAATGTATTTATAGAGAATGATGGCATTCTGTATACGCCGCCGCTTTCATGCGGCGCGTTACCAGGCGTGCTGCGTGAAGCGCTATTACATCATGATGTGGCCCGTAAAGTAGAAGAAAGGGCATTGTCACTAAGTGACGTTTTAAATGCTGAACATGTATATTTGGGAAATGCACTTCGCGGCCTTCGCGAAGTTGAGGTTGTACCTACGTACACAAAACTAATCTAAAGTTTATATGCCTCTGGTGGTATTCTAGTACCCTTAGCGTGTCATGTGTGATTCTCTTCATGACAGCTTTCTTTGTGATTCGTCTGATTTGTAGCTCTCTACGATGTACGAATCCAGATTATCCGGTTCAGCGATCGTTAACTTTTTCTTTGTTACTTAATCTTATAGTTTGCGAATGATGCTTCGATTGGCATCGTGTTTTTTATGAGTAAAAGAGACTATGTATGAATTTTTTGAACGCTAATACTGAACGGCAAGTTGATTATAAAACAAGCGATGTTTCGGACCAAATGCGTTCTCTTGCCGAACGACTTTCTGGCCATTTGGGTCTTGATGGTGCAATCCAGATCAGCACGGAAAATCAGTGGCATGGCGTTTTATCTGTGCTTCTTGAGATGAAGCAACGTCGAAGTCGTTAGATATTTTCGCAGTTTTTATCAATTTCATCCTCTTGTGAAGAATCATTACAGCGTAAGTATTATTGCGTGCGTGAATCTTCATGCATTTCTTTTGACATTGGTAATTAATTCGTTATATTATTACATAAGTATTTAGCTTTTTTTCTTGCTTGAAGGCGCAAAAAATATGGCTTTTGAGAGTGGCAACAAAAGAAAAGTAAAATTTTTGCTTGGAATCGTAGAAGATTCTTGGATGATAGACACCGAGCTAGGTCACCTATCTTTGTCAGGGACGCAATTTAGAATTGCAAAACTGACACAATGAGATTGTCAGCAATTGATTGCCAATTGGAAATGACAACAGAGGTGGGGCGGATTTATTCGCATATGACTTGGACAATTGGGAGAGGTACGGGAAAACCGTTTTATAACACATGGTCAAACTAGGCATTTTTGTCTTGGGGAGATCGCTGTGTTGATTACCTTCCAATTTATTTAGGGGTAAGGGTTCGGAGTAAAAAATTTCTCCAAATCTTTGCGAAGTTAAAACAGCTGTGATGGTTCCTGCTTGCAGGGATTAAGCGGCACTTTAAAACCCATGTGGGCAGAAAATGGATAAGGCTAAAGTGAAACGGATTGCTGTCTCAACAGCGGCGGTCGCCTCGATCCTTCTAGGGGCAACCGTGGCTAATGCACAAGATGCTCGCCTGAAGTCGATTGTAGACGAGGTGAACGAAGCCAATAAAATCGCTCAGGCGTCTCAGGAAACAATTGATGGAATTGCGAACACAACATCATCAATTTTCAATGACTACCGAGCTGTTTTGAAAACAAACGCCGGATTGAGAGCATATAATGCTCAGCAAAACCGCGTTATCACCAAGCAAGTGGAAGAGATCGAGAAGATCAAAACTTCCATTGGTCAGATTGATGAGATCAAACGGCAAATTACGCCTTTGATGTTGGATATGATTAATGACCTGGATGAGTTTATCAAAGCTGATATTCCCTTCCTGCTCGATGAGCGTAACGAGCGCGTTGATTCATTGCGTGATGTGATGGATAACCCGAACGTAAGTGACCCTGAGCGGTTCCGTGTTGTTCTAGAAGCTTATAAAGCTGAAGTACAATATGGTCGTACTCTCTTCGCGTATGAAGATGCGCTTGAAGATGGCCGTACAGTTAACTTTGTGCGTTTGGGCCGTGTTGGTTTCTATTATCAAACAAAAGACACTACGGAAACAGCTGCTTGGAATTCCGAGACAAACTCTTGGGATATTCTAGGCTCTGAATATACTGGCTCTATTCGCCAGCTTGTTCGTATGGCTCTGCGTCGTACACAGCAAGACGTTAGTGTTCTTCCAATTTCAGCACCGAAGGGAAACTAAGATGAAGAAGTTACTTACATCCGCTGCCCTTCTTGCAGTTGGCATGACAGCCGGTGTTTCTGCGCAAGATGCAGACATGGGTGCACTACTCAATAAGGTGCGTGAGGGTCGTGTTACAGAAACCGCTGAGCATAAAGCTCGTGAGGCTGAATTTATTCAGCGCCGCGATCAGCAAACTCAGCTTTTGGCAAATGAGCGTCAGACTCAAGCGCAGCTTGAGCGTGAAAGTGCACGTCTCGAAGAAACGCGCCGCAACAACGAAGCGGAAATTACACGCCAACTTGAGATCCAGCGTGAACGCCTTGGTCAGCTCAGTGAGTTGTTTGGTGTGCTGCAGCAGGCTGCAGGTGATGCGCGCTCTGTTATCGCAACATCTCATGTAACGATCGACAATCCTGGTCGCATGGAAGAAATCGACATATTGGTTTCTAAAGCATCAGAATCATCTGAGTTGCCAACACTTCAAGAAATTCGCTCTTGGCCAGCTCAAATGATCATCGAAATGATCGGTTCTGGCGAGGTTGTTACGTTTGACCACGAAGTTCGGTTGAACGATGGTAATACACAGCAGATGACAATTGCCCGTGTCGGTGATTTTGGTCTTGTTGGCGACGGCAAATTCTTGCAGTTGAAATCAGACGGCGAAGTTGCAGAGCTGCAGCGTCAACCATCTGGTCGTTTCACAAGCACGGTTGCACCATTTATGGCTGCGACTTCAGGAATGCTTCCGCTCGGTGTTGACCCTACGCGTGGTCAGCTGCTGAATCTTGAAGTAGACAAGCCAACTATTGAAGAACGTTTGGAGCAAGGTGGTGAAATTGGTTACATCACGCTTGGTCTTGGTGTTGTCGGTGTGTTGCTTGCAATCTTCCAGTGGGTCTACTTGTTTGTTGTAGGCGGTAAAGTGAAGCGTCAGGTTAAATCTGAGGTAGCTAATGTTAACAACCCGCTTGGCCGTGTACTTGCAGTATATGACCAAAACCGGAATGTGGACGTTGAAACGCTTGAGTTGAAGCTTGATGAAGCCATTCTCAAAGAAACGCCAGCGCTTGAACGGTTCCTGACAGTAATCAAATTGATTTCTGCTGTGGCACCGCTGTTCGGTCTTCTCGGTACTGTTACCGGTATGATCGAAACATTCCAGGCAATCACGCTGTTTGGTGCGGGTGATCCGACACAAATGGCTGGTGGTATTTCTGCAGCACTTATGACTACGGTTGAAGGTCTTGTTGTCGCTATTCCAACTCTGATGTTGCACAGCTTCCTGTCAGGTTCTTCGAAAGGTGTAATTCACATTCTGGAAGAGCAGTCTGCAGGCATTATTGCTGTTCACGCAGAGAAAGAGCACGCGAATGCAAGCGCTTAATGACGCATTCGACGCGATCAGAGCGTTCATGGAGCAGGGCGGTAACGTCCTGTTCCTGATCCTCGCGGTCACGTTCATAATGTGGGTGCTTATAATTGAACGTATGTGGTTCTACACACTTGAGTACCGTAAACAGCGGAATCGAGTGATTGGAACGTGGGAAGCTCGCAGCGAGCGGAAATCATGGTATGCGCATAAAATTCGCACCGCGATGATTTCAGAGATTAATCATAACCTTTTTCAGGGTGTGAGTTTAATCAAAACGCTTGTTGCATTGTGTCCGCTTGTTGGCCTTTTGGGGACAGTAACCGGGATGATTGAAGTTTTCGATGTTATGGGATCACAAGGTAGTTCGAATGCACGCGCCATGGCTGCGGGTGTTTCGAAAGCAACAATTCCTACAATGGCAGGTATGGTTGCGGCGCTTTCGGGCGTTTTCCTGAGCACATACATTGAACGGCGAGCAAAACGCGAGGTCGAGCGCCTTGAAGATAGCTTGACAATGGACCACTAGGTCAGAGGACGGAGATTTAAATAATGCGTAAGTTCTCGAAAGGCGAAGATGAAGCTGAAGTAAACATGACGCCGATGCTCGACATCGTGTTTATCATGCTTATTTTCTTCATTGTTACCGCTACTTTCACTAAGGAATCCGGCATTGAGATCAATAAGCCTGAGGACAATAATACTCAGAACGATCCACCGCCACCAGATGATGAAACGCGTGCGATTGCATTCATCATTGATGAAGGAAACCGGATTAGTCATGACTTTCTGAATATTGATATTTCGTCAGTTTCGTCGATTATCAAAAAGGAAAGTGTTGAACGCCCGAAAGCACCGGTTGTGATTCAAGCTGCTGAAGGTTCTCACCTCGGTTTGTCTATCCGAATCTACGATGCTGCCAAGGCCGTAGGTTTGGCTGACGATAAGATTGTGATGACACCGAAGAAATAAATACGGCTTTGGGGCTTCATTGCCCCGCCGTCTTGGGTTCGTGATGAACACGTACCTGTTTTGTTTGAGGGGCGAAGCCTGCTTTTGCAGGCTAACTGGAGAAGACAATGCGTAACCACGCTCAACAGGAAGACGATACTGAAATTAACATGACACCGATGCTAGACATCGTGTTCATCATGTTGATCTTCTTCATCGTAACGGCGGTGTTCGTGAAAGATTCTGGTGTCACAGTTTTAAAACCAGAAGCGGAAACTGCAGTACAACAGGGGCAGGTCAGTATTTTGATCGCTGTTACAGCTGATGACGAAGTTTACATTAACCGTGAGGAAACAGAGCTTGATGCCCTGCGTACTGCGGTTGAGAAATTGCATGCGGAAAACCCTAAAGGTTCTGTAGCGATCCAGGGTGATCAGGAAGCGGATGCGGTTCTTGTAATGAAAGTGTATGACGCCATTCGTGATGCCGGCGTTGACAAAATAGCAATTGCTACGGAGTTGAAGTAAATGATTACTCGAGTAGCCACATCTATGGCCGCGGCTGGTGGCGTAACTTTTGGTTTGTTCCTCGTGATGAACTTCTTGGTTGCGGGTGACGGCGAAGTCAATTTGGATGAAAACGCACGTGCGCGTTTTGTTGATATCATTCAGGATATTGATGAACAGCCGCCACAGCGCCTTGAGCGCGAAGTTGAGAAGCCACCGGAAGTGGAAGCACCACCGCCGGAAATCGAAACACCACAATTGGATGTGCAAGGGCCAGATAAACTTAATTTGTCTATTGGTCGTGCTAATGCAGGTGCAGGTGTTGATCTAGGATCAATTGATCTTGGACCAAGTTCTGATGGTGATTACCTGCCACTTGTGCGGGTGCAACCACAATATCCTCGTCGTGCTGCGGAACGTGGCATTGAAGGATATGCTATCGTTGAATTGACAGTTGCAGAAGATGGTACTGTGCCAAGAGATTCAATTGTTGTGATCGAAGCGGAACCTAAAGGTTATTTTGAACGTGAAGCAATTAAAGCTGCTGCAAAGTTCAAATATAAGCCGAAGGTTGTAAATGGTAAGGGTCAGGAAGTTACTGGCGTCCGTTATCGTTTCAGCTTCAATTTGCAAGACTAATAAGGGGCAACAGAAAGGTATGATCATGTTTAACAAGTTCAAATCCATACCCATGGCACTAGCTGCCGCTGCAATTATTGCAGTGACACCGGTTCCAGAAGGTTCACCTTTGTCAAGCAGTGCTGCGGCTCAGGACGCACCTAAAAATACGCAAAAAACGCGTAAGGTGCCTGCTATGAGCCTGGATGTGCACAAAAAAGTGCAAAAAGCGCAAGAAGCAATTGATATAAGTGATTTAGCAACGGCTAAAGAAATCCTTGCCAAAACACTGACTGCTCGCAAAATCAATGAGTATGAGCGTGCGGTTGTTTGGCAAATGAATGCAATGATAGCATTCGAGGAAGAAGACACGCCTGCGACTATCGATGCGTACGAAAAAATTCTGACTTTCCGCGAATCTATTCCTGTCGCTCAGGAAATGGCCGTAACGTATGGTCTTGGTCAGTTGTACTTCAGTATCGAAGACTATGATAAGGCTGTTAAGTACATCACTGATTGGGAAAATGCAGTAGACCCATCTCTCATTGGTGTCAGTCAACTTTCATTCATTGCGACTTTGCATTATCAGAAAGCTGATTTTCCAAAAGTAATCGACTACATCTATAAAGCGATTGCGCAGGCAGAATCTCTCGATACTGTTGAGGTGAAGGAAAACTGGTATAACTTGGCGCTATCTGCGCACTGGGAACTAGAACAATTCACCAAAGTGCGTGATGTACTTGAAATTTTGCTGATCCGTTGGCCAAACCCAACTTACTGGACACAGCTTGCAGGCGTTTACCAAACATTAGATGAAGAGCAAACGTCCTATTCGTTGACGGAAGCGGCTTACAAGCAAGGCTTCCTTGATGAGAAACCTTTGCAGATTGTGAACGTTGCTCAGATTCAGCGTGCGCGTTCGGCTCCGATCAAATGTGCATGGGTTATTGACCGCGCTTTGAAGGAAGAGCTGGTTGAGAATAATGCTGAAAACCAACGCTTGCTTGGTGAGTGCTATCTTCAGGCAACTGAATTCCAGAAAGCACTTGCACCGCTCTCTATTGCGGCGCGCGAAGAAAGTGACGGCAACCTTTGGCTTCAAATCGGACAGGTGCAGATGCAGCTTGACCGGTATGATGATGCAGTTAAGTCTTTCGATAATATGAGTGAAGCATATGAATCTGATAAAGACAGTGATCAAAAGCTAGTTGCCAAGAAACTGCTTTCTGGTGTGATGATGAAAGGTCAAGCTCTTACCGAACTTAAACGGTTTAAAGAAGCTAAAGATGCTTTCCGTCGCGCCAGTCGTTTGGCAAAAGAAGATAGTGAGCGTCGTGCAGTTGCAAACTGGCGTAAATATCTGACGGCTGAAGAGCAGCGGGAGCAGCTTTTAACTGGTCGCTAAAAATAATTGATAAAGATGTGTTTACGCACTTTTGAAATGATCATAAAGGCATCAACATTGTTGGTGCCTTTTTCTTTTGAATGATAATTGGGCTGTTGATAAGCTGTTCTCATGATTTTAGCCGTATATATTGCAGTTATACTTGCACTTGGTGTTCTTGTGATGATGCGCCGCGAAATTACCAATGGCTTTTTCAGATGGCGTGATTATTTCCTCACCGCACCGCTTTTGTATATCTCTGCTTTGATATTGCTATGGCTGGATAGTTTTGTAGCGACATTGACTCCCCCATCGTTTTGGATAATTAGCATACCTTTGAGGGCGTTGATTGGGTTTGGTATACTTGTTGTTGTCTGGGGAGGTACCTTGACAGCTGGCGCTCTTATTTTACGTCTGTTGGCTAAGCCTTTTCAGCACACATAGCACTATGTTTGTAACGCTGGAACATCGCGCTACCTCTATTATGAACATATAGGGGAATTATCATGAAGTTTTTTGCGATAGCGATTGCTACATCAATTGTTGCAGCACACTTATCTGCGTCTGCGCAAGATCAGAATACAGCTGCAAAAGCCAAGAGCGCAGCTGAACGTTTGAATACCATGACAGCAGCAGAGAAAATCAAGCTGAATAAAACACCTATTAAAGCAGGTGTGTACCCTGCACCTGAAGCCCCTCATTACGGTCCAGCCTATGGTTCTATTGTTTTTGTCGATACGGATATGAAGGACACGATTGGCGGTACGCTGACGATGAAGCCTGCCGTTGATGCAAAAGGCAACCGTGTTAACGAAGCTGATGAAGGCATCACGACCTACATGGTTCATTGGGGACTTGAAGTGGGCGCTCCCGGTGTTGCAGATGATAAGGGCAACGGAGACCTCGGCGGAGACTGTATGGGGTTTCGTGACACGGGCCATGTAGTGGCTATGCCTGCCAGTGAAGTAGGGAATGTCATGCAATGGGAAATCCCGCAAGGAACAGTTGTACCTGAGGGTGCAGTGTATTTTGTTGGACACACGTTGTATGGAAAAATACATAACCTCGGCAAATGCACGCAAACGCAGATCAACAATATCATTCGATGATTGAACCTATTTTAACTCAGAGCCTCATATCAATACATGCGACGGCTACTTACATCTGAGCGTGAGGTAGTACATGTGATTCAAATCCCTATTTTGTTATAATATAACTTTTAATGATCGATCATTCCTGATATTGTTACTATATAACAAAACGGAGATGAGCGATGAAGACACATAGATTGTACGCTGCTGGACCGCTTGCCTTAGGTGTTACGTTTGCTTTGTTTTTAGCTATGGATGCATTGGTCGGTTCAAATGAAGAGTTAAACCTCAACGAAACATCGCCGCATCGCTTCATTGATTATGTACAAGTGGAGACGCCGATTTCTCCCAAGCCAATTGATCGTGAACTGGTTAAACCTCCCGAGGTAGAGCCAATCGTTGATCCTGACGTTCCCGATATTAATTCTGACGGCCCAGACGATATCTTTGCTATAGCCCCACCGCGACGTGGTGGAGAATATAAACCTGACCTGGATTTCTTTGATGGGCTATCGTCCGATGGTGAGTTAATACCCATTGTGCGTGTTAGCCCGGCTTATCCAACACGCGCTGCTGAACGCGGTATAGAAGGGTATGTTGTCGTTGAACTAACCGTTGCTGCTGACGGAACTGTTGCAGAAGATAGCGTCATTGTTGTTGAGGCAGCGCCAAAAGGGTACTTTGAGCGAGAAGCGATTAAAGCAGCGCGTAAGTTCAAATATAAACCCAAGGTGATCGATGGTGTTGCACAACCCGTGGCGGGCGTGCGCTACAGCTTTAGTTTTAACTTGTCGAATTAAGAAAAAGGCGTGTCGATGACACGCCTTTTGAGTTCTCTATAGCACGATTATATTAATCAGCACCTACTGCGTTATAGATATTGTCCCGCAACTCTTTACGCAGTGGGTAGATGCCAGATGGTAAAATATTAGTCATGAAAATCGCCACAACATCATTGGTCGGGTCAATCCAGAAAATCGTGTTGGCAAGGCCGCCCCAATGGTATTCACCGAGTTCACTTTTGCCGTTTACTTTCGATGTGTCGATAACAACGCCGAAACCAAGACCGAAACCAAGGCCTTGTGTGCCATTGGCAATACCATTCAGGTTGTCGGGCAAGTGATCACGGCGCATCATCTCTACAGTATCTTCTTTCAGAAAGCGTGTTCCTTCATAAACGCCGCCATTTGCAATCATTTGTGCAAATTTGAAATAATCAAGCGTGGTAGAAACCAGCCCACCACCACCTGAAGGCGACTTAGGCATTACCGTAAGGTCAGAATAGAAAGGCCCGCGATACGGTGCCATTTTCTTCTCTTTTTCATCTGGCGCATAAAGCTCGACAAAACGGTCAACCTGATCAGGGCGTACGACAAATCCTGTATCAACCATGTTTAGTGGTTTGAAAATGCGTTCCTCGAAAAAGGCAGGTAGAGACTGGCCTGATAACACTTCGATTAGGCGGCCTTGCACATCAACAGACAATGAATAAACCCATGCGTCACCTGGTTGATAAAGCAACGGTACGTTAGCTAACCTGTCTACCAATTCCTCGAGAGTTGCGTTTGGATCCAGCACACCTGCTTTCAGGTATGCCTGATCTACCGGTGTGTTACCAAAAACGCCGTAAGTAAGGCCGGATGTGTGACGCATCAAATCAAGAATTGTCGCATCGCGCTCAACAGGAACAGTCTTAAGGGATTCGTCTTCGTTAACGCCTGAGAAAACGCGTTGATTTTTAAAAGATGGGATATACTTGGAAACAGGGTCATTCAGGTCAAACTTCCCTTCTTCCCACAACATCATTAATGCCGCTGTTGTTATTGGCTTGGTCATGGAGTGGATGCGGAAAATTGCGTCTTCGGTCATCTCGCTGCCAGCAGCTTTATCGATATGACCGTAGGTTTCCAAGTGGGCAATTTTACCACCACGGGCAACAAGCGTTGTCGCGCCGATAAGGCGCCCGCTGTTAATGTACCCTTGAATGTGTGACGTTAAAGACGTCAGTTTCTTTTCAGATAGTCCCGCGTCCGCTGCAGATGTGATCTCTGTCGCAAATGCATTTACCGAAACAGTTGCAATGCTCAACGCCAGTGCACCGGCAAAAATAAATTTAAATAATCGCATTATATACTCTCCCTAGCATAGCAAGTAGCGCGGATATGTGTCGTGTCAAAGCCGAACATATGTTTTGACCGTGCGTGGTACGAAGCCATTTTTGAAACATAAGGTAATTATGATGCAGGTGTTATGAATAGTTTGTGAACATGGCCTTCATAAACTATAGGAATTATTCGGCTCGATATTGACAAAGATACCATGACAGTAGTTGCGAATGAGCGCCCGGATGCGTATTCTTTCGTCCAATTAATCCGGCCTGTCGGGTCATACAGTTTTAGGAGTATCACTATGGCATTCAGTCTTCTTTCAGCATACGAAAACTCTGCTGGTAGCATTACTGTCCAAAACCCGGCCACTGGTGCCGCGGTTATGACTATACGGGAATATAGCGCGGGTGATGTGGAAGCCATTGTAAAGAAGGCGCAAGCATCGTTGCCTGCATGGTCCAAACGTACAGGCAAAGATCGTGCGGCAGTTTTGAAACGCTGGAATGATCTTATTCTTGAAAATCAGGAAGAATTGGCACAAATCATCACTGCGGAATGTGGTAAACCCCTGGCGGAAGCCCGCGGAGAGGTCGCTTACGGTGCCTCATTTGTTGAATGGTTTGCTGAAGAAGGCAAGCGTGCCTACGGCGACGTTATCCCAACGCATAATCCAGCGTCGCGTATTGTCGTTATGAAGCAGCCTATTGGCGTTGTGGCGGCTATTACACCTTGGAATTTCCCTGTGGCAATGATTACACGCAAAGTGGCTCCAGCGCTTGCTGCTGGGTGCCCCATGATCGTGAAGCCTGCCGAAGCAACCCCGCTTTCTGCTTTGGCAATTGAGGAGCTGGCGCGCCGTGCAGGTATTCCGGATGATGTCTTTCGCATTGTTACGACCTCGAGTCCACGTGAAGTTGGTGAAGTGCTAACAACCCACCCTCTGATCAAGAAAATTTCCTTCACGGGCTCTACTGCTGTGGGCAAAATTCTGATGAGACAGTCAGCGGATACAGTTAAAAAAGTGAGTATGGAACTGGGTGGTAATGCGCCGTTTATTGTGTTTGATGACGCTGACCTTGATGCAGCAGTTGAAGGTGCTTTGATTTCTAAATATCGAAATGCGGGCCAAACATGCGTATGTGCTAATCGTTTCTATATTCAAGATGGGATTTATGATGCTTTTATCACCCGTTTTGCTGAGCGTGTCGCATCGCTGCGTGTTGGTGATGGTAGTGAAAATGGTACAGATGTTGGCCCACTGATTAATGCTGCAGCGGTCGAGAAAGTAAATGCGCTTGTTAAATCTGCCGTGACAGATGGTGCACGAACGGTTCTTGGTGGTACACCTGATGCGCGTGGGGGTAATTTTTATGCACCAACACTATTGGCTGATATTACGCCGGATATGGACATAGCGCGCGCTGAAATCTTTGGCCCTGTTGCTACAGTTTTCCGCTTCACTTCCGAAGATGATGTTGTTGCACAGGCTAATGACACACCATACGGATTGGCGGCATACTTTTATGCGCGCGACCTTGGTCGTGTTTGGCGTGTGGCTGAAGCGCTCGAGTACGGTATGGTGGGTATTAACGAAGGTATTTTATCAACAGAAGTCGCGCCCTTTGGTGGCATCAAAGAATCTGGCGTTGGCCGCGAAGGCTCGCGCTACGGTATCGATGAATATATGGAGATGAAATATTGCCTGTTCGGTGGGCTCGGGAACTAAAGTTTAAAATCGTTTCTTAGTCGTTCAAGCAGTTCTTCACTGTGGTGTGTATGGTTGGCTTCTGTCTCAATGATAGAAGCCACCAGCTTTTTACGGATGTCGGCAACATCTATTTTGCCAAGTACAGCATCAGGGCCTGCAGCATCTAATACAAAATCAACAAGGCGGTTTGCTGCATGAACGCGCCCCCAGATATAATCGTTCTCACGCGCTTTGCGGCTAAAGAAGGCACCAAAGTTAAATAGCTGTGTACCCATCAATGCATTGCCTTGTGATTGGCCTGTAGTGTCCGTGAAGTCAAGCGGGCTGATACGGTCCACCCGCACTTCATCCAGTTCGTGTAAATCGTTCTTCGCAGTCATGGGCAAGGTTAGCACATCATAAAACGCAAATCCGACATATGCGCGGAACAAAGCTACCTGAATTTCTTTATCTCCGATGCTGCTGATTGATTTTGCAAGCGCTTCATCTTCAACATAATCAATATCTTCAAGACCCATTTCACGACTTATGTTGTTCATCAGGTCTTCGATTGGGGCGTCCCATGTGATGTCTTTGTAGAAAACTGGTTGCCACCGCGCACGATACAGCGCGATACTTTTATATACACGTGCTTTGATATCTTTCAGTATAGGACTGATCTCGGTATTACGGTTTAGCTTCGCTTGAAGGTTAATTTGTTTAATCAGAAAGCGTAAACGGCGAACGCGGTAATCCACATCAAACTGCCTGAAAAATGGAATTGCATTTCTATCGCCGGGATCGTGGCCGCCAAAATATTGTTGCGATGCGGCCCAGCCGGTTAAAACACCATAGACGGACGTTTTGCCTTCATCATTCGAGGTGTTTTTGCGGGCTAGTATGATGCAATCACATAAGCTTTGCATAACTTGAACGCCCTTGGCTTCAATGTAGCTACCATAGCCAAAGCCAGCTTGCGCATGCGCCTCTTCGTGTGCCCGTTCACGCCAACTGGAAAGCATGGCGGTTGATATCTCACGGCCTCTTTCGATAACGATGATCTTGTCTACGAGAGCTGTAACATCGCGGTCTACTCGTTTCATAACCGCTTCAAACCGCCGCGTTTCTTTGTTTTGTGCTTCAATAGCTTTCAGGTCTTCAAGAATAGGTTCATTGCGAGGAATATCTGCTAATGCGGATAGTATCGTCTTGAAAAATCCCGGTAAGGGTTTCTGTTCAATAGTATCTTCAGTGGGCGTCTCTGTTGCGGTTTCATCAGGGCGGGGGTCAACAAAAACGATACGCCGATCAACCTCGCGGTGAGCTGCACGGTCCTGAATTGTTTCAATGGCGTCTGCAAAAGGTTTGTTATTTGTAACACCGCCATCAATGAAGCACATATCATTTACGTCATCGTTGTTACTATCCAAATTAGCAAAATTCTTGTCATGGAAAGTTTGTTCAAATGGCCATGTAGTATTGGTTTGCTTCAAATAATCTTTTAGATCATTGAGGCGTACAGGAGGAAAGGCACCCGGGAAGCTTGAGGTTGCGCGTGCCGCAAAGCCAAGGCCAGGTATATTACCGTCGCCGAAATCGGAATGCGCAACGTCTATAGATGGTCTGCGGTGACTAAAGGTTAAGCTGACCTTGTGTTGTTGCTCCGATATGCTTTTAGGGTCGTGCAGAGTGACGGTGTGTTGTTCACCGTAAAAGTTTGTAAGGCTGACAAAAAGATCAAGCTGGTGGCCAACGGGCATAAGGCTGTGTTTTGGGTTTGCTACACCCATGTTGCGGTTTGCATCCAACATCCATTCCAGCATACGCTCACCGGAAAACGGTGGTTGAAACCACCGGGATCGCAAAAAGCGAGAAAGCTTGCGCTTTGCTTCTGCGGTGGGTTCTTCACCTTGCCAGATGCGGTCACCAAGTGCCCAAATCAGAGGATGCATATAGAGTTTCGACCATTTATCAGCAAGTGTTTCTTGCTCCATAAGTTCTTCAATGTCGCCCAGTTCTAACCACATTTTCCGGAGCGGTGAAAAATCGAGATCATAAGCAAGAGCGCGGGCAAGGAAGATACCGTTGATGCCACCAGCAGAAGCGCCGGAAACGACATCAACAATGACACGTAAATCAACGGTTTCTCCAATGGCTTTCAATAGGTCAAAATAATGATGTTCAGTATCGCAGTCATAAATACGGTCAGGTGCAGCGTTGGCATAACATGAGGCAGGGTTTGCTTTATCGGATGCGTTAAGTCCGTGAAACACTTTGGACGCACGAACCAGTTTTAAGATTTCGTGAGAGACACCGTTCATGTAAACAGCCAGCGATGCGCCGCCAAAACAAACGAGTGCTAATCTCAGTTCCAACTCACGCATACAAGCGTACCTTCTCAACACCACCTAAATTAGATGAATTAACATGCCGTAGTAGAAGTGAAAGCCCAAGTTATTTTTGCCGCATTAAGGCGAAGTGTAACGCATAAAGAGCATGCACTGCTGTCCTTGTGTGCGTTCATCCAGTATCTCGAAACCAGCAACATCAGGTTTCGGGTCATCGCTCGCTATTTCGCAAACAATCACATTGTCGTCTGCTATCCAGTCGTTTGATGCAAGCCTATTAAGGGTTGGCTCCACAAGGTTTTGACGGTATGGCGGGTCCATAAATATAATATTGCACGGCGAGGCCGTTAGCCCAATTTGCATTGCGCTGTCTCGCCGGATGTCTGCGTTCGCAGAAACACCGAGTGTCTTAATATTAGTGTTCAGGCAATCAAGCGATGCCCGCGCGTTTTCAACAAAAGTTACATGTTCCGCACCGCGGGAAAGTGCTTCAAGTCCCAATGCGCCTGTGCCTGCAAAAATATCAGCGACAATCGCGCCGTCTATGTCAGGATACCGGGTATGGGATAGCATTGAAAACAAACGTTCCCGCATGCGGTCTGTCGTTGGACGTACGTTATTGCCGGTTGGAACCTGAAGGCGGCGTCCACGGTGTTTGCCTGCAATGATACGTGTCATGGCTTGCGTGGGTTTGATTTTGAGCGCCTTTGGGCCGAAGGGCTTTGGTGTTTAACTGACAGCGTACCTGAACGACCGCGTGCACTTTTTGTTTCACTGCGCGTGGAATTTTTAGCTTCTGTATTACCGCTAAACCCTTTTTTGCGACGGCTGGCCCCGGGCTTGTTGCCTGCAGGCTTTTTAGCTTTTGCCCACTTTGACGAATCTTGTTTTGTTGATGGCGCAGCTATGCTGCCTGAGGCGCTTTCAAAAAAGTCACTCATGGCGTCACGTAATTGCTTATTGTTTATTTGTGCAGACATGCCTGTTTGTAGTGTGCCAAGTGAAAATGGCCCGTAATGAGTGCGAATAAGGCGATTAACTGTTAGTCCAAGATGTTCCATCACCTTTCTGACTTCGCGGTTTTTTCCTTCACGAATTGCAACATTAAGCCATGTATTGGCGGAAGAAAGAGATGCTTCACCGTCTTCCTGTTTACTGCGCTTTACAGTTTCAAGTTGCGCATCAACCTCGCCGTAATGAATGCCGTCGATCGTGATGCCGTTTTTTAGTCGGTCTAGGCTTGCGGGATTAACGCGGCCATACACACGAACCCTGTATCTGCGAACAAGGGCATTGGCGGGAAGTTCCATCCAGCGCGCCAGTGCACCGTCATTTGTTAACAACAAAAGACCTTCAGTGTTCATATCGAGTCGCCCAACAGAGATCACGCGCCCCATGTGACTTGGCAATTTGTCGAAAACGGTTGGGCGCCCTTCAGGGTCATTATGCGTTGTCAGCGTGCCTTTGACTTTGTGCAATTTCCAGACACGTGTTTCAGCAGCACGAGCAACAACTTCACCGTCAACGCGGATACCTTGTAGGCTTTTCACTAGAAAAGCAGGGCTTTCCAGTGTTTTGCCATCAACAGATATACGGCCATCTGCAATCATACGCTCAATTTCCCGGCGCGAGGCAATACCAGCGCGAGCCAGTGCTTTGGCTATACGCTCACCTTTGTCAATGCTATCAGCGTCTACTGTTTCTGGGTTATCAGTATCTGAAGCTTTATCTTCTGAATTTTTTATAGTATCTGTCATGTCGCGCACCATAAGCGTGCGCTGCTCGGGAAACAAGTGAATAGCAACAGGAAGCTTGGCGCGTGCGCCGATATAAAGAAAGCTGCCAAGATGATTGACGATTTCCCATTTATGCGTGCAGCGCTTGAAGAAGCCCGCTTGGCCTCAGCCCGCGGTGAAGTTCCTATAGGCGCTGTTGTCGTGAACGCACGTGGCCGCATTATATCTGCTGCCGGCAACAATGTAATTGGCCCGAAAGACCCCACTGGGCATGCGGAAATAATTGCGATTCGCAAAGCGGCAGACATCATGGACTCTGAACGGCTGGACGGCTGTGATATCTATGTGACGCTTGAACCTTGCGCCATGTGTGCACAGGCAATTGCTTTTGCGCGTATCAACCGCGTTTACTTTGGTGCTGAAGACCCAAAGGGTGGCGGCGTGACTGTTGGTGCACGAATCTTTGAGCAACCAACCACCCACCACAAACCGGAAGTATATGGTGGTATCCTGGAAGTTGAAGCTGCGCAGTTGCTTAGAGACTTTTTCAAACAACGGCGTTAGTATTCTTCTATGGATGAAGGACTGATACTAAAAATTGAAAGTTATATGATTGAAATCTGGACATGGTTTCAAACTAACTTTCTTGAGCCAGAGCGCCTTGTTGAGCTAGCTGTTATTGCTGTTGCGATACTAGCCTCCAATATTGCCTGTAAATGGTTGCACCAAAGTATTTTGCGTGTGGTTGGTGACCATCCGCTCGTACAAAAAGCAGACCGGCGCTTCCTGCTGCCGGCACTTACTGCGTCTATCTCCATCATTCTTATTTTTGCGGCTAGGCTTTTACTTGAGCCGGTGATGGCGACATATCTACTGAATATTACAGCCAGTTTGTTAACCGCATGGCTCGTCATTCGCCTTGCGGTAGGTATGATCGCAAACCGTGAACTTGCCCGCATGATTGCGGTCGCTGCATGGACCTTTGCTGCTTTAAATATTATGGGTTTACTTGACCCGATCAGTACCGTGTTAGGAGATGCCACATTACCTCTTGGTGAGGTTGAAATCAGTGTGCTTGATATCCTTACGGGCATCGTGAGTTTTGCATTTTTGATGTGGTTGGCATTCGCGACATCGGGTTTGCTGGAGCGCCGCATTAAATCTGTCACCAGTATGCCGCCAAGCATCCGCGAACTGCTCAGTAAAATCGGCAAAATCATGCTGGTGTCTATCGCATTCCTTATTTCATTGAATGCTACAGGTATCGACCTGACAGCTCTTGCGGTATTTGGTGGTGCGCTTGGTGTTGGTATCGGGTTTGGTCTGCAGAAAGTGGTTGGTAACTTTATATCCGGCATTATTCTTCTGGTAGACCGCTCTATTAAGCCCGGTGATGTAATCGAAACCGCTGGTACATATGGCACTATAAACAGATTGGCCGCACGTTATACCTCTGTCATTACGCGTGACGGTACTGAATTTCTAATCCCCAACGAAGACATGATCACTCAGCCTGTGGTTAACTGGTCGCACTCAAACCGTTTGGTGCGCCGCAGGATACCAGTGCAGGTTGCTTATACCACTGACATTCGCCAAGCGATGGAATTGATGAACGAAGCTGCTGGAGATAGTGACCGCGTTCTGAAAGTACCAGAGCCTCGTACTTTGGTGAAGGAGTTCGGCGAAAGTGGTGTTGATTTGGAACTACGTATGTGGATCGATGACCCGCAAAACGGCGTTTCCAACATCGCAAGCGAAGTGATGGTTGGCATATGGGATAAGTTCCATGAGCACGATATCGAATTCCCTTATCCAACCCGCGTTGTGCATGTCAAAAGAGACAATGCACAAACGACAAAAGGAGAGGAGCCTGAGGAAATAGATGGCTTCTGATTAGATATCAATCAAATGAGGGGAGAGAGATATGTCTATTGGTAAATATATTCTAAGCGTGATTGTGGCTTATATCGCATATGCTGTGTTGTATATTGTTCTTACAATGTTTGTGTTTGGTGATTTGTTTATGGCGAACGCAGACATGATGCGACCGCAGGATGATCCGATGGCGATGTATGCATATGCGGGCCACTTGCTTCAAACCTGTGTTGTCGTGGCTTTGTTCAACATGGCTGTGGGTAGCACGGATGTAATGAAAGGTGCAAAATTTGGCGCGCTTATTGGTGGTTATCTTGCCGCAACTGATATGACATTCTATTTCGGAATGAAAATGTCAACCGCACCGCTTGGTGTTTCTATCATCATCCATCTTGTCGTTGGTGCATTGATCGGTGTGCTTTTGGCCAAGTTATATGGCATTGGCAATAAGGTTGCAGCTGACTGATCCGTTCCTAGTTATCAGTATAATCAAAGTAAGCGTCTAAAAGGCGTTTGGCGACGGGGCCGGGGGTGCCGTCGCTTATTTTTTTGTCGTCAAGCTTAACGATTGGCATAGTGCAGTTGGTTGAACTGGTGAAAAACATTTCATCAGCCTCTTTTGCCTCTGTTACTGAAAAAGCGCGTTCTTCAATTGTAATGTCTAGTTCTGAAGCGATTTCCTTGATACGGGCAAGAGTGATGCCTGAAAGGATATTGTCGCTAGTGGAACGCGTGATCAAGTGCCCGGCTTTTACAATCCACATGTTGGTGCTGCTACCCTCTGTGACAAAGCCTTCTTTGTCGACAAGCACAGCTTCAAATGCACCTTCTTCACGTGCAGCTTGTTTGGCAAGAATGTTGGGCAAAAGCGCAGTGCTTTTAATATCACATCGCCCCCATCGAATATCAGGCTGCGTTGAAGCAGCAACGCCGGACGCCGCTCTTTGCCTAACAGCATCGAAGTTAAGGCGGCGGCATGTTACAATAAGTGCCGGTTTGGCATAATCTGGAAAACCATGGTCACGCGTTGCAACGCCGCGCGTAACCTGAACATAAATGAAACCATCTCGAATACGATTTCGGCGCATTACTTCATTGAAGATAATTGCCATTGGGCGGCGGCCCATAGGCGAGATAATTGCGAGTTCATCCATCGAGCGCCACAAGCGATCAAGATGTGCTTCCAGGTCAATCAACTTATTGTACCTGATTGAGATACCTTCATAAACGCCATCAGCAAATTGATAACCACGATCATTGATGTGCACATATGCATTGGCTGTTGAAACATATGAGCCATTAACATAAGCGATACGAGCCATAAGGTTACCTTTAAGTGGGCAGTTGATTGTGGTCAGTCACCTTGATGGGAGCAATAAAAACCATCAGGGCGAGTGCAAATAATTCCATTAGAATAATGGCAATTGTAAGAGCAATAAGGCCGTGCGGGATGAACGGTGCAATAGCGGCAGTTCCGAGCGCTGTCGTTAGCGTAATAAACAGGATAATTAGCGCAGATCCGCGATCGTCGTCACCGCCCGCTGCGGTTAATGCGCGCACGAAACCTGGGCCACCTCGAATGCCTAACCCTACATTTAACAGCCAGAATAATAGTTTCAAATCGGTTGGATCATTCCTGCCGATAAGTGCGTATGTCAACAAACCGATACTGCCGAGAACGGCAATTACCGTGCCCGCCATAATCACGCGTTCTACACCAAACCATTTAACAAAATGACCAGCAAAATTAGAAACAATGATGAAAGATGATACGCCGACAATCTGCATCAGAATAAAGTCGTCAATTGTACCACCCATTGTCTGCACGATAACGGCAGGCACTGTGAAAACGAACACAAGCAGACCGCCGAGGACAAAGCCGTGACTAAGTGCATATCTTAGATATGTGCTATTTTTAAAAAGGGCGCTGTAGCTTCCTTTGGTGTCAGTAGTTTTAGTGCCAATGCTGGGTAGCATTTTGGGGCGCAACAACATCATACTGCATAAAACGGCGCACAAGATAGCTGTTATCCAGAAGGATGCTGTCCAGTCATATGCACTGAAAAGCCAAGCACCTAAAATAGGCGCTAACCCTGGTGTTAAAGACTCGATACTACCCATTGCAGCAATAGCCCTGATGCTACCAAGCTCGGAAAATAGACTGCGGATCAAGCCTGGCGCCAGAACGGCTGCCCCACTTGCTGCAGCACCTTGAAACAGCCTGACAATGATCAACATTTCAATGCTGTCTGCATATGTTGCTAGCGCTGACAATGCGGCAAACGTTGCAAGCGAACCAATAAACAAGCGCCGCCGTCCAATGTGGGCAGCCAAACTGCCAAAAACAAGTAAACCAAGCGAGCTGCCTGCCACATAAAGTGCGAGTACAAGCTGCGCAGTTGCCGTGTCAGTATCAAAAATTGCAGGCAAGGACGGCACAGCGGGCAATACCAGATCAATGCCAGCAAGTCCGAGGACTGTGCCAGCTATGATAAGTGCGCAAGCAATAACTGCTTGTGTTTTTGATATTGCTGAATCGTTACTCACCATTGCCTCTCACACTTTTAGCGGGGAGACTTGGATTTATACTAATAGTGCTGAACTATAAAGAATTGTTTGTTGTTTCTGATTGGTACGCATTTACTTGCTGCAATAGCCACAAGCCAGTTAGCAATCGCAAGCCTATCTGTATAGGGCCGTATAGCCAAGTGTACCAGAAGCCTATGAGCGGAGAAACAGCAGTAAGGCCTGCATAATAGCTAGCAAAAGCAAGTAGGCTTGCAATGCCGATTGACAGTGTCACTAAACCTATCGTGCGTTCTATTGGCTTCTCAGATAGGAAAGCAATACCCATCAAGATTGAACCGGTGCCGAATCCAAAAAGTAAAACGAAGTATTGGCTATCACTAAGGCCGCGCAGGCCCATGATCATAGTGCGCCACAACTCCTTGTCAGCACCCGTTGATGCCAAATATGCAGGGCGCCACATTTGATTGAGTGCGTCTATTAGATAAGCCTGCTGGCTCATTTCTGTCATTGCCCATACAGCTAAATAAAAAATACCAATACCAACCAGTGCAGGTGACCGTTTGAGTAAAATCGTTGCGGCTGCAAGTGCGGCGATAAAGGCAAATTGAGGATGAAAAAACAAAATCCACTTTTTATATAGGTGCATGCTGTTTTGGTGAAGTTGTTGTACAGCGTCAAAATCCGGCGCATTCGAAGCGTCTGGGCCATATATCAAGATAGTTGTTGTTAAGGCTGACAGTACCGAGCATATGGCACCAATTCTTAAGAGTGGCTTGTTTGTTGACATGTTGCTCCCCCAGGCTGAACCACTATGCATGGTAATATTGCGTTTTAACGATGCATTCTTGTTGTTGACAAGTGGGCTTGCGCTTACAGGTTCACCGTGTGCGATTAATGGTTGGCTGTGGTTGGTTTTTCAATGACCCCAACGCGGAACTTGTTTGGAAAAGCGGATGTGAAGGTTCAGGAATTGGTATATTGGAGCCACTTTTATTAGCTTGAATCCTTTCTGGACTTGGTTGATGTCCTTCTCTAACGTCTTCACAAACTGACAAAGCACAGGCGAGGGTATGATGATAAAAAATAATGTTGGTACATGTGTACACGGTATGAGCCATTGGCTAACAAGAGTGCTCTCAGGGGTCGCAGTCGGCGCTGTTGCTATTTCTTGCGCTTCAATAGCGCAAAACGAAAGCAGTAACGCGCCCGTTTCCTACGAAATTTCATTCGACAACGCAGCCCACCATGAAGCCGAAATAACTGTTACTTATCGTGATTTAGGGCAAGCAATTGGCAATGACCCATTAGAAGTTAGAATGTCTCGGTCCAGCCCTGGGCGGTATGCAATCCACGAGTTTGCGAAAAATGTTTATGCAGTCAAAGCAGAAGATGATGAAGGCAATCCGCTCACAATCAAACGGAGCGATCCATATAGCTGGCATATTTCTGGCCATAATGGTGGCACTGTTAAGCTAACCTATACGCTATATGGTGATAGGGCGGACGGTACGTATTCGCAGATTGATCTGACACACGCCCATCTCAATATGCCTGCAACGTTTATGTGGGCAAAAGGTTTGGAAAACCAAGCCATTGACGTTCGCTTTAATCCTGTGGACACATCGTGGAAAGTGGCAACACAATTGCGTCCAACCAACAATCCGTATGTTTTTGAAGCACCAAATCTTCAGTATTTTATGGATAGCCCGACCGAATTGAGCGACTTTGATTTGCGTGAATGGCAAGTGGAGGACGGCGATGGCACAATGTATACCATGCGCCTTGCTGTGCACCATGATGGTACGCGAGAAGATGTAGATACTTACCTTGAGAAGGCCAAAGCGGTGGTTGCAGAGCAGATCAAGCTTTTTGGCGATGTGCCTAATTTTGACTATGGCACCTATACATTTATTGCTGACTATTTGTCGTATGTTAACGGCGATGGTATGGAGCACAGGAATTCAACAATTCTAACAAATTCAAGAGCATTGCATGACGCTAAATTTAGCCAGCTTGGTACGCTGTCACACGAGTTCATTCATGCATGGAATGTCGAACGACTACGCCCACACGAGTTGGAGCCGTTTAACTTTGAAACAACAAACCCAACGCCCAGCCTTTGGTTGGCAGAGGGCTTTACCTCATATTACGGCCCGTTAACAATCAGGCGTGCTGGTGAGGCAACTGTCAGTGAATATATCTCGGACTTGTCACGCCAGTTAAGTTGGATTGTTAACTCTGCTGGGCGGCAGTATGCAAGCCCACAGGAAATGAGTTTGCGTGCTGCTTTCGTTGATGCCGCGACCTCAATTGATCCAACAAATAATCGTAATATTTTCACATCGTACTATCCTTATGGAGCCATAATCGGCCTCGCGCTTGATCTTGAAATTAGAAGCCGATTTGAGGGGAAAACCTTAGATGATGTTATGCGTCAGCTTTGGAAAACCAATGGCAAATCTGAGGTGCCTTATGCGCCTGACGCCTTGATTGGCGCGGTTGTTGATGTGACTGGCGATCAATCGTTTGCCGAGACCTTTTTTAATGAGAGTGTCAAAGGTTCTAGTCTGCCAGATTTTGCCCCTCTTTTCGAACAAGCTGGTGTAGTGCTGCGGCTTAAAAATGAAGGAGAGGCGTACGTCACACCGGGGCGCTTGGATGATGAAGCTAAAATCAGGAATAATACGGTTGTTGGCACACCTTTCTATGATGCGGGCCTCGAACGTGGTGACAAGCTGATCAAACTTGGTAATCGTTTGATTGAAAATCAGGATGACTTGAAAAAGGCTGTTGCACGTTACAAGCCAGGTATGACGGTGAAGGTTACGTATCTGCAAAGAGGGCAGGTCAAAACGGCTGATTTAACCTTTATCCAAGACCCAGCCATAGAGCTGGTGACGTTTGAGAGCTTGGACAGAAAAGTTAGCGATCAACAGCAACGATTTCGAGATTCCTGGATTGGAGAAGATACGCAGGAATAAGGTTCATGGCTTTTACTTTTGCCAGCACCTGCTTATGAAAAAACCTGAATTATCTGTATATTTTTCTGTGTAATTAACTTTCGGCGGCTGCTTGTTTCTCAACGATGCAGTCGTGAAATTTATTTACAAACTCAATGACCGTTTCCGGAGCTTCTACTTGTGGGTAGTGGCCAATTTCCGGTAAGCGTGCCAGCTTTGCTTTAGGCACCAGTTTAGCAAACCCGTCTGCGGCATGGGCACCGGATACGGGGTCAGCTAATCCATTGATAAGCATCATTGGTAGTTTGGCGTCTTTCAAGGCGCTAACCCAGCGCACAGCATGTTCGCGGCGCTCTGCCATGTAACGGATGCGGCGCGCCATAGCGCCGCGACCGTTAGCGCCAATAATCGCAGGCCAGAATTCGTCTAGAAATGCACCTGTTGGTCGTGTGTTTTTACCAAAAACCTCGGCAAAGCCAGCAAGCATCTTTTTTGCAGGTGTTATACGCGAAAACAAAGGTCCAAGCGGCCCTGCCAACAATGTTTGTACTGGTCGTGGCCGGTGCAAGTCAGGAATCATGCCACCATTCAATAGAACAACGCTGAGTATCTTGAATGATAGATTGCTTTCGTTATGACGGGCGAGTAATTCCTGAACAACTGTGTCGCCAACATCGTGCGCAATGATATGTGTTGCGCTAACGCCCCGATGTTGCATCAACGCTTCAAGCATGTCAGCCTGATCCATAATCGAGCATGGTTTCTTCTGCGCATTCAATGACATGCCATAATCAAGCAAGTCAGGTAATATCATGTGAAAGCGTTTAAGGAATGCGCCCGCAATCCAGCACCAGTCCCATGATGCTGTTGGAAATCCATGCAGCATCAGAAGCGGCTCCCCTTCACCGCCACGTTGATAAAAAACGTGATGGTTGCGCCACTCAAAATATTTACCGCATTGGGTCCATTTCTCAAAAGAGATCGGTGCGGGCTGCATCATTGGTTGGTCCATTACTCACATGTTTTGCGGTATGCAAAACGTTATTTGGTCAGGCACAATAATGTGCCATGACTATGAACTAGTGCGGGTTTGCATGTGCGGCAAATAAACTGTGATAAATACATGTCATACGATACCTTTGAATACATGATATCACATGCTTGTGAGCAGTTTGTATTCCGTGCGACCACTAGAGTATTGAGTACCTGATCTTGTACACTTTTTCGTGCGTTCATTACCGCTAATGCATCCATTGCTTGCCCAAGCTTCTATTGTTCCATAACACAGAGTCGGGTTTGGAATTATCACAGTAAATTGGGGTTATAGGTAATCGTGTCAGAAAATTTTGTTACACACTTGGAGTGTGGATTAACGGGCGAAGCTGATTATGAAGCAGGTGTTGTACATGGACTGTCTCGTGCAGGACGACCGCTTTTGGTGCGTTATAATCTTGATGGCGTTAAGGCTGCTACAAGCCGTGATGAAGTGTGGGCCCGCCCGGGCGGCTTTTGGAAATGGCGTGAATTACTGCCTGTAAAAAGGGGCGAAAATATCGTCAGCCTCGGCGAAGATGATACGCCGCTTCTAACGTGTTCAAAGTTAGCAGCCAATCGCCAGATTACTGGTGAAATTATTATCAAGGATGAAGGACGCTTGCCAACCGGTAGTTTCAAGGCGCGCGGACTTGCGCTTGCAGTTGCCATGGCGAAAGAGCTTGGTCTGACAAAACTTGCGATGCCAACAAACGGCAATGCGGGCGCCGCTATGTCAGCTTATGCTACAAGTTGCGGTATTGAGAGTTACATCTTTGCGCCTGATGATACGCCAGAAGCAAACCTTAGCGAAATACAGCTAATGGGCGGCAAGATATGGCGCGTTAATGGCTTGATTAATGATTGCGGCAAGATCGTTGGCGATGGCAAAGAAAAGATGGGTTGGTTCGATCTATCGACCTTGAAAGAACCTTATCGTATTGAAGGCAAAAAAACGATGGGGCTAGAGCTAGCTGCCCAGCTTGGATGGCAAGTGCCTGATGTAATCTTTTATCCTACCGGCGGTGGTACTGGCTTGATCGGGATGTGGAAAGCATTTGACGAGATGGAGCAATTGGGCTGGATCGGCTCTAAAAGGCCGCGCATGGTTGCTGTACAAGCAACCGGTTGTGCACCAATTGTTAAGGCATATGAAGAGGGTGCAAAACATGCTGAGCTTTGGCAAAACGCACATACATATGCAGCAGGTATACGTGTGCCTGTCGCTGTAGGTGATTTCCTGATTTTGAATGCCGTGCGTGACAGTGGTGGTTTCGCTATTGCTGTTGACGATGATGCTATTGAAGATGCACGACAAGAGATTGGTACCGTAGAAGGCATTATGGTTTGCCCTGAAGGCGCAGCAACTTATGCAGCATATCTGGCGGCTCTTGATGATGGGCGTGTAAAGAAGGACGAACAGGTTATGCTCTTTAACTGTGGTAACGGCATTAAATATGAAATGCCACTAGCTACTGCTTCGCTGGATATCACAAATCCAGTTGATTACAGCGCCATTGCAAATGCTTAGACCATTTTGCCGATAGTCAACAGCATACGAATCCATAGACTTGTTTGATGATAAACAAGGGGTTAGTGTTGAATAAATTAACTTGATGCTAACTGGCATCAAGACAGGGAGGGGATCATGACAATTTTACCGAAACAACAATCATTAACGCGCCGCTTGAGGGCAGTAGTGACGTGTGCTGCTGCAATGTCAGTGATGTGGGCAACGGCTAATAGCGTAACAGCTGAACCGCTGGATTATTATCTGGTTGACGGTGTTACATACGATCAATCGGTTTTGAAGCCTGATGATGTTATCGGCCACGGCATTGGTGCGCAGCCTGTTCGTCATGACCTTATGGTTGATTATATCCGCAAACTGGGCGGTGCCAGTAACCGCATGCAAGTGGAAACAATTGGTTACAGCCACGAACGTCGCCCAATATTGTTCATAACGGTTAGTGCGCCTGAGAATCTTGCTCGTATCGATGAGATTAAAGCCAATCATGTCCTGCGGACGGACCCTGCCCGTGCAGACGAGGCTTCAGATGACCTGCCTGTTGTGACGTGGCTTAACTACGGTGTACACGGCGCAGAGGCCAGTGGTATGGATGCTGCCTTACCAACACTGTATCATCTGGCTGCTGCTAATGATGCAGACACAGTCGAGCAGCTCAAGAACAGTGTAATTGTTATAACGGCAATCTTTAATCCTGACGGGCACTCAAGGCGTGCAGCATGGGTGACACAGTATGGTTCAGACGTGCGTGCCACAGATCCAAACCATGAAATCCACAACCAGTTCTGGCCCGGTGCACGCACCAATCATTATTGGTTTGACTTGAACCGTCAGTGGCTTTTGCAAACACAACCTGAAAGCCGCGCATGGCTGACAAAATGGCACGAGTGGTGTCCGCAGGTGTCTGCAGACTTCCACGAAATGGGGCCAAACAGCACCTATTATTTCCACCCGGGTGTGCCAACACGTAAATACCCGTTGGTCCCAAATGAAGCGCGTGAATTGCTGGTAGAAATTGCAGATTTCCACAAGGAGTTTTTCGATAGCGAAGGCAAATTATACTTCAACGAAGAAGGCTTCGATAACTTTTATGTTGGTAAGGGGTCCACCTATCCACAGATCAATGGTTCTGTCGGAATCTTGTTTGAGGCGGGCGCACAAATGGGTATCGCGCGTGAAAGCGACCAGGGCCTTAAAACATATGCTAACAATGTGCGTAATCATTTCCGCACAAGCTTGAGCACCATCCGCGGTGCAGCTGAAATGCGCTTGAAGTTACACGCTTTCCAGCGTGATTTTTACCGCGAAGCAGCCACCCTTGCGCGTGAAGATGACGTGAAAGGATATGTGTTCCGGGTGCCTGAGGACCCAACACGCCTTAACAAGTTTCTTGACCTGATGGCGCGTCACCGTGTGGTCGTTAACCGTGTTTCATCACCTATTCGCGTTGACGGTAAAACATACGGTGAAGAGAGTTACGGCGTGAACCTTAACCAGACGCAGTACCGTATGGCGAAGGCTGCATTCGGCCGCATTACAGAATTTCCTGACAAGGTTTTTTATGATGTATCTGGTTGGACACTGCCTCTTGCTTACGGACTTGAATATGACGAGGTAACAACAAGTATGCGCGGTAAACTAGGCGATGTGGCAACAGCCAGCTTTGCCTCCGCGCCGCAGCCTGATGTTGCACCTTATGCATATGTATTCCGTTGGTCGGACTATTATGCTCCGCGTGCATTGAACCGGATTTTGCAAGCAGGCATGATGGCGCGTGTTGCCAAAGAGCCAATTCAACTGCAAACCACAAAAGGTGTTGTTTCGCTTGAGCGCGGGGCCATCATTGTGCAACGCGAACTGCAAACTGTTGCGCAGTCAGACATCGACACGATGATGCAAACAATTGCAAGAGAAGACGGTGTAACAGTTCACGCTGCAACATCGGGCAGTACACTGAATGTGGGTGCAGAGCTTGGTGGCCGTAATTCTGTTACTGACCTGAAAGCACCAAAGATACTGCTCATTACAGGCCCTGGCATGAATATGTATGATGCAGGCGAGGTGTGGCATCAGCTGGATCACCGGATGAACATTCCAGTGACACTTGTGCGCAGAGATCGTCTTGGCCGCGTTAACCTGAGCGATTACACGCACATGATCATGGTTGGTGGTTTTGGCGGTGTTAGTCTCGATAAAACCATGACAAAGAAGGTTGAAGGCTGGGTACGGGCAGGTGGTGCTTTTGTTGCGCACAGGCAAGGTGCGCAGTGGGCTGCGCGCAGTTTGTTCGCCAGCAAAGACAAAAAGAAGCGTGACAAAAAAGACCAAACAAACGAGCGCCTTTCTTATGAAGTTAAAGGCCAGAAAGATGCAGAGCATGTTATTGGTGGTGCGCTTTACGAGAGTGACCTTGATATAACGCATCCGCTTGGTTTTGGTTATATACGCCGCAATGTGACAACCAACCGCAACACCAGCTTTACGTTGCCTGCACCGAAAGACCCTTACGCGAAGGTTGCGGTTTATACCGATACACCGTTGTTATCTGGTTATTCGTCACCAAAACGGATTGATGAGATTAAAGGCACGCCGATGCTGACTGCTGAGCGTAAAGGCCGCGGTGCTGTTATTCTGTTCGCGGATAACCCGAACTTCCGTGCAACATATCTGGGCGCAGAAAAAATGTTTCTGAACGCGATCTTCTTCTCGGGTGCGTTTGATCGCGCGCGCAGTAGCGATGACGCAGAAGCATTTGCCCATGAGCATGAAGAATAATCGTCATATAATACAGCTGCCGGGCTATGTGCCCGGCGGCAAATTTCTTTTTCCTGAGCTTTCATCATCCTTCTGATTTGTCCAATAATGAACACTTAGTGTGCGATTGTGTACATTTGGATGAAGTCATATGCTCATTTGAAACATTAACCATTTGATATTAAATAATAATATTTAAAACGCAGCTTGGCGCAAAAGTTGCTGGAGTGTAGATGTAATAACCACTTGGAGGCAGGTGACACTATGCTGAGGAGCTATTTTATCATTGCAGTGCGGCATTTGTTGCGCAACCGGTTGTACTCGTTAATCAATATTATGGGGCTTGCTATTGGTGTGGCTGCCTGCCTGCTGATCTTCTTGTTTGTGCGGTATGAGACCAGCTATGATAAGTGGATGCCAAACGCCGAAAACATCTACCGCGTTAATTACAAACAAAATATGAAGGCAGGTGAAGACCTTGTCTGCAGTTGCGCGCCAGGGAAGGCCAAGTTTGCATTTGAGCAATACTTTCCAAAAGAAGTTGAAGAGGCAACACGCTTCTATTCGTGGCGGCGCATTTTAACGCTAGGGGAACGGTCCTTCAGACAGAGTGTATATTCCGCAGATGTTAACTTTTTCAACGTTTTTGAGGTAGACTTCGTTGAAGGAGACAGAGAGACTGCGTTAAGTAAATTGACTAACATTGTTATTTCTGAGCGAATTGCAATTAAGTATTTTGGGAGCCAATCGCCACTCGGTGAAGTACTGACATATACGAATTCAGGTTTAGAACGTTCCTACAAGATTGCAGGCGTCTTTAAAGACTTTCCTGAAAACAGCCAGTTTAATTTTGAAATTATTGCACCGCTCGATATGTCTCTAGAAGATGATGCCATCGGTGTTGGGCAAAATTGGTCAATATTCTGGGGTTGGCTTTATCTGAAGCTCAAGGATGGAGCTGATCTGAACGCTGTATCTCATAACTTATCCGCACTAGTTGAAAACCATGCACCAGCAATTGATGAACGGCAATCAAGTGAAACCTTTGAGCTTAGTCTAACTAATGTGCGTGATGTTCATCTATATACAGAACATCTTGTGGCAAGTCGCGTGTCGCCGCCTAAGCCAATTGGCAGCATTGAACAAGTTTATGCATTTAGCGCTCTGGCAATAATGATTTTGTTGATTGCTTGTATCAATTTTATGAATTTATCTACGGCACGTGCCTTACGTCGGGCTAAAGAGGTTGGTCTTAGAAAAATTGTTGGAGCAAGTCACACGCAATTAATACGGCAATTTCTTGGTGAAAGCATAATGGTGACAGCTATTGGTGTGCTGATAGCTTTCGTTCTTGTGGATGTGACTTTGCCAAGCCTTAATGAATTAATGGGACTTTCGCTGGCGATTAACTATACGAGCGATCCTGTTTTGGTTGTTGTGAGTATAGGGTTGCTTGGTTTTATAGGTGTGTTTGCGGGACTGTACCCTGCATTTTACCTATCAGCATTCCGGCCAATTGCAACATTGGGTGGAGAGAATTCCAGCAATGGCGCAGCAACAGATAAATTGCGCGCAGGTCTTACCGTATTCCAGTTTACTGTCTCAATTACGTTGATCATCGCAACCGCAGTTGTATATGCACAAAACATATATGGTTTGAATAAAGACCTAGGCTTTTCTAAAGAAAATAAACTGATTGTAAGACGTTTAGGTGATGTGTTCTCTGCAGATCAGAAAAAAGTATTTGCAGCTGAAGTTGAACGTTTATCAAGCGTTGATAAAGTTAGTTTGTCGCTACAAATTCCGACCGATATTATCGAGTATGTTTTACCGTTTAACGCAAATGGTATCGGTAGTGTTGAAGAAGTGCGCTTGATGCCGCAAACGATTGATGCCAATTTCTTCAATTTATATGATATAATGATTATTGCTGGGCGCGATTTTGATGCAGATCGCGAGCAAGATCGATTTAGAGAAGACATACCGGATGGTTTGCCGCAGCCATTAACGTCTATTATCATAAACGAATCTGCGGTACGCTTGTTTGGGTTTGCTTCACCGGAAGCCGCAATTGGCCAAGTTATTAGCGATGAATATGGCCTTATGGATGTTATCGGCGTAGTTTCAGACTATCATTTCCAGTCTTTAAAGGAGCCATTTACACCTCATATTTATTGGAATGATAACAATTTCTGGTCGCTAACTATCGGATATGACGAAAACACAGATACTGTTGCATTACAGCGTGACGTAGAACACATATGGAGAAACCTTGTTCCTTATGTGCCTATAGATAGTGAGTTTTTAACGGACAAAATCGCCCGCCAATATACCGGTGAAATCAAACAATCCAAAATGCTGGTAGTGTTTTCTATTCTCGCCATTGTCATTGCGTGTCTTGGTTTATACGGCCTTGCGGCGTTCACCGCAGAACGGCGCACGAAGGAGATTGCCATTCGCAAGGTGCACGGTGCCGATGTATGGGATGTAGTGAAGATGCTGCTTTTACAGTTCTCAAAGCCAGTGCTGATCTCTAATCTGATTGCATGGCCCATTGCATGGTATTTCATGACCGATTATCTGAATGGGTTCACTTTCCGTATTGACCTGAATCCTGTTTATTTTATTAGCACAGGTGTTATTGCGCTGCTCATTGCGTGGGTTACGACAACGCATCATGCCTTGAAGGTGGCACGCACCAGCCCTGCGGTTGTGTTAAAAGGGGAATGATAAAAGTGAGGCCGATGCTTTGCGGTGAATAGCTCTTTTTGCATCAGTTATCGAATCAAAATAGTTACGATTAGTCTACGCGGCTTAATCCTGGTAACGCGTATATTTTTTTAAAATCGCCACGATTAATAGAGTTTCTTATTGCAACGCTAAGAGCTGGTATTTTTTCACGGTGACGTTTGTGCACCAAATGAAAAAATTTCATTTTCTCCCATACAGTTACCCTCATATCCGATTTCGCATCGCCTAGCTCTTCTAGTATCAAGCTTGCGCGGACTGAGTCTGTTGCAAAAATCTTAATACGCTTGCGCAATAAAAGATCGCTAATTGGAATCCCTGCAGGCATTTCTTTTGTTACGGCACCAGTTAGTGGCAGGTGCTTTTCCAGCCAACGATAGCCACTCTGATAGGCAACGCTGCGCCCTTGCAGAGCTGCAATTTCTCCATCAAATGAATCGTCTTTCATGGAAAGCAAGACGGCATCCAGCTGAAATAGTGGCACAGGCACTGCAATTAATGACGAATTGAAGTCCCGAGGATAGTCTTCCATTCGCAGCCAATCAGCATCTAGTTGATTGTTTGCCAACATTATTTCAATTCGTTTTGATGGCAGTGCCACAGACGTTGCGCAGAAACCGGCTTCTTCATAAAATCGAGCAGCAAGGTTTTCAAAAAGCGGGTAAAAAATACTCAGGCTGTCATCCGCCCCCAAACGCATGCATTGCGGGTCTGGTTTCTCTGCTTTGGTAGCCTGAGCAGAGGACAGCTGGGGAAAGCTGACTGTAAGTAAGCCCATGAACAACCAACAAATGCTTTTTCTAGCATTCATATATACGGCTTAGCATTGTTGTTGTGCGCAGGTTGTTCATACTTGTGTTTACGTCGTTATTTCTGCATCGGTTTTTTCAACTTCTTCCCACATCCATTCAATGAAGTCTTGAACGCGTTCGCTCTTTAGTTTTTCTTTCGGGCAAACGATGTGATGGGCGAAGTTGATAGGCACTTCTTCACCAAAAGGTTTTATCAAACGCCCCGCCTTCAGGTCCTCTGCTGCAATAGCAGAACGTGCCAGCGCAATACCGCGCCCTGCCACAGCTGCTTCAATAGCAAGCGCGTGTGTGTTAAAATGTAATGCGGGCATGCCGTCCGGCACTTTTACACCGGCAGCTTTAAGCCACATGGCCCAATTCATTGAGCTTTGATCTTCAACGGTGCTGTCGTCGTGGATGAGTGTGTGTTCAACTACCGCGCAGGGTGTTGCCGCTTCACCTTCAAGTAATGTCGGCGCGCACACTGGGAAAATTGTTTCACGGAGGATTTCTTCCGAGTGCAAACCTTCGTAATCACCGAGCCCGTACCGTATGGCAATGTCCATATCGTCAGCCTGAAAGTCGGTTACTTGCATGGTTGCGCTGATTTTCACAATGGCATCAGGCCGGCGTAGATAGTAGCTGGCCAAGCGTGGCACCAGCCACTTGCTGGCAAACGAAGGAGACACACTTACCTTCAAAACATTGGAAGACTTCGAATCAGTTAAGATATCAACCGCGGCTTCCAATCGCTCAAAGCCCTCCTTTAAGGGTAGCAGTGAAAGCTGGGCGGCTTCTGTTAAAATAAGAGCACGATTGGTACGGCGAAATAATTCTACGCCCAAAAAGTCTTCGAGTGAACGAATTTGTTGACTGATTGCGGCAGGTGTAACCGAGAGGTCATCTGCTGCTAACTTGAAACTCATGTGCCGTGCAGCAGCGTCGAACGCACGCAAGGCATTAAGGGGAAGTAAGGATCGTTTCATGGTGTGAGTGGCCCTCTAATGATTCCAATCGTCAAATAGGCGATAAGAAAAACTAATCTAAAGCCAACATAACCGGTTCATCATTCCGCGCCAAGTCCTCAAGTTATGGATTGGTCTTCTAGAAAGAAAAATAACTTAATTGTTACATTAGCTATCTGACAGAACTTTGTTGTTCTCGGACAAAGTCAGGTGAATGCCGCACTCGGTTTTGGTTTGGCCGCGCCAACGTCCTGCACGTTCACTTTCGCCTTCTTTGATAGGGTCTGTACAAGGCATGCAGCCAATGGAAGCAAAACCCTGTGCAACAAGTGGGTGTTGTGGCAATCCGTGTTTCTCCCGGTATGCGGCAACATCATCTTTATTCCAAAAGGCAAGCGGGTTAACTTTTACACGGCCATCAGATGCCTCGAAATGAGGCAACAATGAACGCACACCGCCCTGAAAGCGCTTTCTACCAGATGCCCAGCCTTCAAAACCCTGCAGGGCATTATCGAGCGGCACAACTTTGCGGATGTAACAACAGGCGTTTGTGTCAGTGGTCCACAGGCCACCTTTTGGATCCTTGGCGTTTAAGTCATTCACATCAGGTGTGAGTGTGCGAACATCGTTAAGGCCTAATTCATTGATTAATCGGTCACGGTACCGTTTTGTTTCACCGAACAATTTACCAGTATCCAGGAACAGTACCGGAATGTCTTTTGATACCTTTGCCGCAATGTGAAGCAGAACGGCTGACTCGGATCCAAAAGAGGACACGAGTGCAAACCGACGGCCAAAATATTTCAGCGCGCCATCAATCACCTCTTCAGGTGAAGAGCTGGCGTAACGTGCATCGAGGTAATCGACAGCCGTTAATGCGTCGAAGTAATCGGCGTGCTGTATGGCGGCAGCTGCTGTCACGATGCCTTCCTTTGCCCTTCTTTGGCAGTATCGGCGGCATCAGTATTGTCATCGTTTTTTGCCGAGTGCCGCACATGCGCAACAGAGCGCTGCCCGAGGCCAATAGCATCCGTCTGATAGTATGAAGGAAAACGTTTCAATGCTGTTTCAAATGCGGTTTTACGTTCTTCGGTGGCTTCAACACTGTCAAAACCGGCACGCATAAGAAACTGTGCTTGGTCGGGGATGATATTGCCAACAGCGCGTATTTCGCCTTTGAAGCCATAATCCTTGCGCAGGCGGACAGCCAGAGAGAAACCCCGCCCATCACCGAACGCCGGGAAATCAATTGCAACAAACGAGATTTTATTCGCGAATGGCTCTAGGGCGCTGAAGGTCGTTTCCGTGCCCACAAGAACACCAACACGCCCGACTGTTTGAAAAAAAGCTTCGCTTTCTTCAGCCAGGCGGTCGAATGGAACCAACACAACTTCGCCTTCAGCAGGTGAAGTGTCTGAAGCAAGTTCAGTATACTGTGTGGGCTGGATGCCTGTTAAATTAACGAGCGCCATATACCGCCTCCTTAAATACGTCTGCGCCAAGCCTCCGGTAAGCTGGCAAGAATTCTTCACCGTCTTCACGTTCACCGAGATAAACAGCAACTACTTTTTCGATCGCATCAATGATGCCGCCTTCGTCAAACCCAGGGCCGAGAATAGCAGCTTTGGATGCGTCTTCTGCGCCTGAACCACCGAGCAGCAGTTGATAGTTTTCCTCGCCTTTACGGTCCACGCCTAAAATACCAATATGGCCTGCATGGTGGTGACCACAGGAGTTGATGCAGCCAGATATTTTGATCTTTAATGGGCCAATATCCATCAGGCGTTTGACGTCATCAAAGCGTTCAGTCAGCTTTTGAGCTAGAGGAATTGAACGCGCATTTGCCAGTGAGCAATAGTCCAAGCCTGGGCATGCGATGATGTCGGTTAGTAAGCCAGCATTTGCACTACCAAGGCCAGCGGCATCAAGCGCCTCCCACAAAGCAGGCAAGTCTTTCTTGGCCACGTGTGGCAGAATGAGGTTTTGCTCGTGACTGACGCGCACTTCACTGAGGCTGTATTTGTCAGCAAGATCAGCGACCAAATCCATCTGCGCGTCTGTCGCATCGCCCGGAATACCGCCATGTGGTTTCAGCGAAATAGTAACGTGAACATGACCAGGCACTTTGTGCGCGCCCGTATTGTTGCTTACCCATGCTTTAAAGAGGAAGTTTTTGTCTGCAAATGCATTCACGGTCGGAACATCATTGTCCAGAACAGGTAGAGGCGGCGGTGTGAAGAATGCTTTGATACGCGCCACTTCTTCTTCTGGTACATCAAGTGGTTGATCTTTGATCTTTGCCCACTCTGCTTCAACCTGGCGCGCATATTCATCGGCGCCCATTGCGTCGACCAGAATTTTGATACGTGCTTTATATTTATTATCGCGGCGGCCTTGTTCGTTATAAACGCGCAACATTGCTTCCAGGTAGCTCAATAAGTCACTGACGGGAAGAAAGTCGCGAATAACTTTGCCGATAACTGGTGTGCGGCCCATGCCGCCACCAGCTAGCACTTCAAAGCCAATCTCACCAGTATCGGATTGTTTAACAACCAGCCCGATATCGTGCCATTTTACGGCGGCACGGTCTTCGTCAGCGCCTGTAATGGCGATTTTGAATTTACGTGGCAAGAATGAAAACTCAGGATGGAACGTGGACCATTGGCGGATTAATTCAGCGTATGGACGCGGATCAAGCACTTCGTCAGCAGCTGCGCCGGCAAACTGGTCTGTTGTTGTATTGCGAATGCAATTGCCAGATGTTTGGATGGCGTGCATTTCAACATCTGCTAGCTCCTGCAGAATGTCAGGTGTTTCGGACAGTTTGGGCCAGTTATATTGTACGTTCTGGCGTGTGGTGAAGTGCGCATATCCTTTATCATAGCGACGGGCGATATGAGCAAGGCGGCGCATTTGATTTGATGACAATGTGCCGTAAGGAATAGCAACGCGCAGCATGTAAGCGTGTAGTTGCAAATAAAGGCCGTTCATCAAACGAAGTGGGCGAAATTCTTCTTCGGTCAGTTCGCCTTTCATGCGGCGCTCTACCTGATCGCGGAACTCTTCAACGCGTGCATTAACAATGGCATGGTCGTATGTATCATAAGCGTACATGGTTATTGCTCCCAGTTTGGAGATACTTGATAACCAAGATCAAGCCGGACACTTGGGCCCTTGGCTTGCATGGCAAATTTCATATGAGCAGGTGCAAGGTTGTTGCCTTCGGTATCGGCTGCAATAGCAGTTACGCTGACAACAAGGTTTGCATCTTCGGCGCCGTGTGCAAGCACAGCGAGCGCTTCCACTTCTTCATCTGTCTGACCCACTGCCGCATCTGCTGCTACCTTGGTCCACTCACCGTTTGCAGTGAGAAATACAGCGCGTCCGTCATCAAGACGGTTCGCGATAAACATTTGAGGCCCTGCTGGTTTTTTAGCCATGGGAAAATCCTTTAAGCGCTCACTGCTTGCAGCAGTGGTTCATATTCATTTAAATTCAGGTCGCGGGCGCACTGCACCACATCACCTATCAATAATAATGCCGGGCTCTTCACCGCATTTTCCGAGACGACATCAGGGAGGGTTTCGAGCGTTCCATAAAAACGACGTTCGTTGGCACGTGTACCATTTTCAACGACAGCAACAGGTGTGTTTGATGCAACACCTTCGCCTATTAAGCCGGCTGAGATGCGCGGCGCACCTTTTACACCCATATAAATAGCGAGCGTTTGACCTTCGCCGGATAGGCGTGCCCAGTCTTTGAAAGCGCCGTCCTGCAAGTGGCCTGTTACCAGCGTGAGGCTTGATGAGTGGGCACGGTCAGTCATGGGAATTTGTGCGCTGGCCGCAATACCTTGAAAGGCGCTAATGCCAGGAACGATTTCAACGTGGATGTCCTCTTTGCGTAGTGCATCAAGCTCTTCGCCTGCGCGAGCAAACAATAAGGGGTCACCACCTTTTAATCTTACAACGCGACGCCCAGCCAATGCTTCACGGATGAGAATTTCATGGATGCCTTCCTGGCCAACACCGTGTTCACCTTCGCGCTTGCCAACAAAGATAAGATCGGCATCACGCCGTGCGAGGGAGAGAACATCGCGGCTAACGAGACGGTCATAAACAATAACGTCTGCCTGCTGTAGCGCACGATGTGCTTTGATGGTCAATAGGTCAGGATCACCTGGCCCAGCACCGACAAGCTGAACTTGACCCACTGTTGCGCCGACGCGGTGGTTGCGAGCTGCCTCAACAACCAGTTTTTCGACGTCATTCTGGTTCATATCTGCATATGTGCCTGCGTTATCATACAGGCGATCCCAAAACAGGCGACGACGGGTGCCGTCCGGTATTAGTGTTTTAATTCTGCCGCGCACGTTACCCGCTGCAGCAGCAAGTACGCCGAGCGAAGGAGGAAGCAAGCGCTCGAGGCTACTACGCAGGCGGCGCACAAATACAGGTGCAACACCGCCAGACGAGAAAGCCACTTGCAGCGGGCCACGTGCAAACTGTGCGGGGGTTATGAAGTTACTTTTTGCAGGTTTATCGATTACGTTAACGGACATCTTGCGTGTTGTAGCAAGGCGGAGCACACGCTCTTCCGTTATGTCATCTTCAACGCCAATATAAACGAGAGTTTTGTCATTGAGGTCATCATTCGTAAAGGGGCGGTCTTGAACAGATAACGCAGCATTACCGGTGATGTCATCGGTTAAGCCGGCAGCGGAAGCGGCTTCCTGTGTGCCGTGTCCTACCAATGTGATGCGTATACCCGTGTTGAGAAACAACGCAACCTTCGCCATCGCCGCGGATGTTGCGCCAACAATCAGGATATGATGTTTTTCTGCCGTAAGAAAAACGGGAATATGTGTCATGGCCCTCTACTCCTTCGTGCGCTTTCATTGGGCGCACTGTTTCCACCAACAGGAAACAATCCAACGCTGTCTTACCTATGAGGTGGAATGCAATTCTACAAGTGAGAAGATATTAGGCTATAAAGTAGAAAAATTTTCCTCAAATGATCACACAATAACGTGAAAGAGAAATTTAATTCTAATTTAGGTGAGCGATTGTAACTATGTGTTTCTTCGGGTTAAGTTTAATGGAACGCTGTACCACTGGTTTGATCGTCTGCGAAAATATGACTTATACAGATTATTATGTGATGGGTTTATATAAGCTTATGCTCGATTGAACGGAGCACACTATTGTTCAGGCGCGAGAAACAGTGCATAGTTTTATGGCACAGTATCTAGCATGTGTTGCAATAGATTAAGGCCTGAGATGCGATTACCCTGGAGACTCGAAAACCAAGTAAATAAGATTGACCTTGCTGCAAGATACGCTGTCGCTAGATTGTTAACCCCAAGAAAAAAGAGAGAAGTCTCTATTCAGTTTGTTTGTGGTTTTCATGGACAAACAGGGGGGCCGGAAGCTGTTGCATCTATCGCCAATATGCTGTCAGCACAATATGATGTCTCTTTTCAACTTGGCGCTACCAGCAATTTTAATCGCTGGCTCTCCAGGTCTGTGAAGCGAAGCCGGCACATTAATATGGATGCAGACCTCTATATTTGTGACCGCGCGACAGATGAAGGAATATTAAAAAAAATAGCTTCTTCTGAAAAGCCAATTATTGCGACAATTCACGGCCTGCCTTTTTCTTTACATGCTTTAAGTGAAGATAGAGCTTTTAACATATTCAAGTATGCACAGTATTCTCACTTTGTATCGAAGTTTCAGGAAAGCCAATATGCTTCTCACAAAGCTGAATCGACAAGCTTCGTAATTTCAAATCCTTGTATCAATTTATATCAAAACGATTGGTCTGAACGGACTTATACATCATCAGTTGGTATGGTTGGTTATTTCAACAGGGCGGGGAAAAATATTGTTGGTAACTTGGCAGCCGTTGGTGGTTCTGAGGCTAAAGAGATACTTGTCTGGGGTAATTGCGATGTTCAATCAAAAGATAAGCGGGTTAAATTCAAAGGCTTCAGCGGCAATCAAAAAAGGATTTTTAACTCGTTTGATGTTTTCATATCGCTAAGTAAGGATGAAACTTTTGGTTTGTCTGTTGCTCAGGCTCTGAGTGCTGGCAAAGAATGTGTGTTGTCTAATATACCCGCACATGTTGCCTTTTCCGAATGTCCCGGCGTTACGATTGTTGATACTGATGATTATGATGCAGCCTCCACTGCATTAAATGCCGCTTTACATAGAAAAGCAGAGAATCGACAGGTTATTCATAACTTTTGGGCTGAACGTTTTTCTAGCGATGTCATTGCTGATTTGTGGTGTCGTAAAATTCGGGCAGTAAAAGAAAAACTGTAAAACTATTACTGTGGAACAATTTGGTTTTATTCACGAGGCACAATTGTTGGGCTTGACATGATACATATGCATACCTATATGTAACCTCAAGGTATCAAAGTGGCAATTAAACGTGTCATGCTGATATGTTTGATTAATAGGGTGATGTAATGTTTCATAGTGATGAGTCTCACGCTCAACTTTACGATAAATTCCTAAATCGCATTGCGTTAGGTTTGTTAATCGTTGCCTTTAGCCTTGGCGTTGACTGCATGCGTTATTTTGTAGAACTTGAGGTCGGTGAAGCTTTGCGCTATGTGCGCAGGGGTATGACAGTTCTGCTTTTTATCGTAGTGTTGCCTACTTTTATTAAAGTGATGATGCTTCGTTTTAAAAACAGAACCGCTTGCCAAGAGCCTGAGAGTTTCATTGTTGATATATACAAAAATGCCAGTGTCCATGGTTTTACTGCAACAATGTTGATGTTGCTCACGGCGCAGGTGATTGTGGGACCTGACGTGGGCGTATTGCCAACCGAATTTTTTATTAAAGTAATATTAGGTGGTGGATTTCTGGCTGTTGCCATTTCATTTTTTGTTCAGCAACGCGGATCAGATGATGATGAATCCGAGTGCGACAATATAGAAATGCAATAGAATGAGCGGTGCCTTGGATAACCGAATTCGTGTGTTTCGTGCAGAACATCGCCTTAGCCAAAGTGAGCTTGCCGATGCCATAGGTGTTTCCCGTAAAACAATCAGCACTATAGAAGTAGGGCGGTTTACGCCGTCTACAGTTATTGCGCTAAAGTTGGCGCGTTATTTTAACGTGCCTGTAGAAGAAATTTTTTCGCTAAGCGAGAAATAAAACGAGGCAAAATGCCCGAGTAACGACAGAAAAGGCCTTTGAGCCAAAAGGAGAAGAGATATGAACAACGTTGAGAATGGAAAAGTGAGAAATCGAAACACTGCCGGACACGCATTGATCTGGGCGGCTTTGATGATTGCGTCAGCGCTCGTAATCAAAGACGAGAAAGCTGCCAGTAGTATGCTTTTTCTCTTGTTTGCTGGATGGACAGGAACAGTGGTTATGAATGGTGGTTTCAGGCAAGCTATGGCATGTGAAGCTGCACTTTTTCGCAGAATTCTTGGGCGTGATACTTCTGCAAAGTAAATGGCAACGCCGTAATAGGTTAACAATACCTCACTAACTAAAAGGGCGGCTTATGCCGCCCTGTTTTTCTTTGTCTGACCTATCCTGCGATGGCTTTCAGTAGCACATACCAGTGCGCGAGGTTGTCATAGAAAGTTTGCACCAAAATGCGTTCGTTAAGGCCATGTGCATTAGTGTCGTTTGGTTTTGAGTACCCGCCGTTTACACCGTAACTTGGAATGCCAGCGGCTCTGAAGTGCATACCGTCCGTACCGCCGGATGACATAGACGGAATAATCTCGAGGCCCGGGAATTTATTATCTACAGCCTTCTGTAAGGCGACAAGAACATCCTCACGCAGCGGCGAAGGGTCTGTTTCCGTTGGGTCTGATATCATGTTGAAAATAACGCCATCATTGCCGACAACCTCTTTGAGGGTAGCCTCGGTTGCTGCGACACCCACACCTGGGAAAATGCGGCAGTTAACAGTAGCAGTTGCTGATTGCGGCAATGCGTTTTCTGCGTGCCCGCCGCGTAGCATTGTTGCGACGCATGTCGTGCCCGTTGTGCCAACATATGATGGGTTTGAACGCAGTGTCTTGATCGCCCATGCATCAGTTGGGTCGTTAGCAAATTGCACCATGGCCTTGCCAGTATCACCGGGTGTTTTTGCACCTGTCCCGCGGAAGTATGTACGCGTTAATTCATTATAACGCACAGGAAATTTGTGATCTTGAATTTTCGCCAGTGCTGCAGCCAGTTCATAAATAGCATTGTCATCACGCGGGCGACTTGAGTGGCCACCAGAATTGTTAACTGTCAACTCCCAAGTAGCGTAAGTCTTCTCAGCGGCTTGCATGCTGAAGTTCGCAGGTGTGCCGCCGTTTGTTGGCAGTGTTGCGCCGCCTGCATCAGCATTGAGTACAAATTCGCTATCTGTCAGATTGCGGAATTCATTAACAAGCGCACGTGTTGACAACATGCCCGTTTCTTCATCGCCAGAAAATGCGATGATTAGATCACGGTTCGGTACCCAGCCTTCAGCTTTTAGGCGCAAGAAGTTTGCTGTGACAGCTGTCATGCCGAGCTTGTCGTCAGCCGTGCCACGACCAAAGAAATAACCATCTTCCTGTATCAGTGTGAAGGGGTCACGGACCCAATCTCTAGGGTCTGCTTCAACCACATCCATATGAGCAGAGATGCTAACCGGTTTTTTGCCTGACGAACCATCGCCGTGGTAGCGTACGATAAGGCCAGCTGTGCCGCCCGTTTCGAAAACATGAATATCTTCTTTGGCAAATCCACCTTTTTCAAATTCGCCAGCCAAATAGCGCGCAAGCTTGGGCGTTTCGCCGTGGTTTGCTGTGGACTTCATTTCGACAGCAGTTTTGTATATCTCAAATGCTTTTGCGCCGAACGGCATGTCTGGATTTGCGTCTTCGGCACCAATTTGTGGTGCAACAAGCAGCGCAACAACGGCTGCGCTGGTTATGATTTTTTTGAACATTATCTACCCCTCTGATTTCTTTGCCGAGACTGTAGCGTGCTCACCCTCAAGCGCAAATGTTAATTTGCGCACCAGTCAGGTGGTGTTTTACCTTGTGGATTTTCAGGGATAGGGAACAGGGTGAAATTGTCGTAAACTTCAACCCGCGGCAATGACAGCATCTTGTTTGTGCCAGCCTGAACTTGCGTAATAACGGAAGAAGGTAGCTCAATTAGACGCTCATTACTGCGTTTGCTGTCACCACTGTTATATGATTTGCCAGGTGTTTGTGACAATTCAATGTGCGCACCCATAACCCAGCTTATGTTACGTGTAGCAGCGAAATCTGCAACACGGTCAATAGATGCTTTGTATTCTTGTACATTGTTACACCTGAAATACAGACGCCCTGGATAGATGACATCACCACTGAACAACAAGCGAGTGTCTCGGTCAAAGACCATCACATGGCTATCTTGGTGGCCAGGGGTGGGTATTATATCAACAGTGCGGTTGCCGAGATCATATTGCCCAATATCTTTGGGCCAGCTTCCCACACCAAAAAATGCGGCGATTGCTTCAGGCTCTTTACCAACGACCTTTGTGTTTGGGCGGTCCTGAAACTGATCATCTGCTGCAACATGGTCGCCGTGAGCGTGCGAATGCATCACGGTTAGTGCGATTGGTTTTCCGTTTTCTTTTTCACGGGCAGTAATCTGTGCATCGATGAAAGCACGAAGATCGATGCCTCCTGCACCAGTGTCGATTAGCAGCGCCTTTTCGGTGCCGAAAAGCAAATACATGAAGGGTGCTTCAAAATTGGTTTTCAACGACTGCCTAATAACAAATGTGTTGGCATCATATGATTGCATTTGTAGTGGAGGTTCGTTGTTGTTGATGCCAGCATTCCAGCGTTCAGCAAATATGGTTGATGTTTCACCGTCTTCGTATGAGGCGTTTGCGCAAGCATTTAAGCTTGCTCCTGCAAAGATTATTAATGATAGCTGTCGTAGCGTTTTCATGGGTTTTCCTTTTTGTTTATTGTTTTTTCAGGTCATTTATTCTGGAAAGCAGTGATTTTTTCTTCAGCGCATTCATGGCGCGCATAGCGATGGTGGAGAGATTAATATCTATCTCATTGTACAAGTGTTCAAATGCGAGCGCAGCCTCAGCAAGGCGCTTGTCCAAGGTGTTAAATTCATGGTTGCCCTTAACGGTGAGTGCGATTATTTTACGTCTCCCGTCTTTCGGGTCGTCGAGCCTTTGCAGAAGGTCGAGACTGATCAGTAACTCAATGCGCTGCGTTACAAGCTGATGCGGTTGGTTCAGCTCCTTCGCAATGTCCGCAGCAGATATCTTCTCGCGTTCACCAATAAGTAACACTGTTGAAACGGCACGTGGTGGCAGTGTTAGGCCTGCGTCTTCCAATAATGCGACACCTTGGTCATTGATCAGGTCGGTAAGGCGCGTCATCTGGTTGGCTGCGAAAGCACCACTGCGCGGATGTGTATCAACATAAGTCATGCATTTTGCCTTTATACAATTAATTGTACAATTAATTGTATAAATATATTTGTCAAGCTAACATTGACTTTTAACCGTTAGATTCTTCCATGTTGAATTACAGGGCGAGACTAATTGCTGAGTTTTCGAAGGGCATACACCGCTTGAAGCGCGTCTGTGTAGGCACGTTGCTTCAGGTTTGCTGCTGCCGAATGCCCGCCTTCTGTATTTTCATAATAAATGACCGGGTTATCAAATTCCATCAGTCGCGCAGTCATCTTGCGTGCATGGCCCGGATGCACACGGTCATCTTTAGTAGAAGTGTATATGAACATTTCAGGGTAGGCAGTGTCTGCGTTCATGTTTTGATAAGGAGAATAAGCGCGGATGTATGCGCGCTCCACGGCATCGTCCGGGTCACCGTATTCACCCATCCAGGACGCGCCGGCAAGCAGTGTATGGTAACGCATCATGTCGAGGAGGGGCACCGCGCATATTACAGCATTAAACAAGTCAGGCCTCTGTGTCACTACAGCACCTACAAGCAAGCCACCATTTGACCCGCCGCGAATGCCGAGGTTTTTAGGTTTGGTTAAGCCGCTGTCAATAAGGTTTTCTGCGACCGCAATGAAGTCACCAAATGCTTTTTGCCGGTTTTCCTTAAGCGCAGCCTGATGCCATGCGGGTCCAAATTCGCCGCCACCTCTGATGTTCGCCACCACATATGCACCGCCATTTTCAAGCCATAACTTGGAAAAACCGGTTAAGTAATTTGGGGTTAATGAAATTTCAAAACCGCCATATCCATAGAGCATTGTTGGTGTTGTGCCGTTCATATCTGTGTTGGTTTTTCGGACCACGAAGTAAGGTATTTGCGTACCATCTTTACTAGTAGCGAATTTCTGTTCGGTCATCAGTCCTTCCGCCTCAAATCGGGCAGGGAGAGATTGTACAGGCATAGGGGCGCTATCGCGCTCAGTTACATAAAGTGTATCTGGTTGTATGAAGCTTTCATAATTGAAGAATGCAGCGTCAGACCATTCGTCTGCACTAATAATGCTTAGCGCACCGTTGGTTGGCATATTCAGGTCTGAAACATCCCAGCCTGTGTTGGAAGGTTTTGCGGCTAGTAGTTTGCCTGCAACGTTATCAAGCACGCTAATAAAAACCCTGTCTTTTCCTATTTTGACGGACTCAATCGCGCTGGTTTCATCTGGCTCGTACAGGATGTTTAAGCTTGAGGCTGGAAATCCAGAAACGGCATCAACAATATTTACAGAAACGAGTGAGCCTGCTGCTACTGATTTATCACCGATGGTCCAGGCCTTCCGTGCAATGAAAACAACATCGTTGTAGAAAAAGCCTTGAAAGCTAATGTCACGAGGCAAATTAAGTTTTTGCATTTCTTCATTTTCAATATCCAACACGTGTATAACTTCAGTAAAGAAATCAGGCGCTTGAACAACGCCAATGTAGGTACCGTCATTACGGTGGCTGGCAAATGGAAAGCTGCCTACATCTTCCTGATTACCTTCATGTACAAGTCTTGCCGATGAGAGAGGGCGCCCGCGTTTCCATATCTTTACTTGATTGGCATACCCTGAAGTTGTCATTGTCTCGGCACCATAATCAGTACCAATAAGCACTGTATTTCGGTCTATCCAAACCACTTCCTGTTTGGCTTCAGGTGTTTCAAACCCGCCAGCAACAAAGCGCTTCATTACAGCGTCATATTCTCGCGTAACAACAGCGTCGCCGCCACCACGTGAAAGCTCCACCAAACAATTTCCAAAATCAGGGCCGAGGCATTTTCGGCCTTTTAAAACCCAGTTTTCACCTTCGTCTTTAGCAACTTGGTCAAGGTCCATGATTGTGATCCAGCGGGGCTCACCAGACCGGTATGACTTTAATGATGCACGCCGCCATATGCCGCGAATATTTTCGTCGTCCTGCCAGAAATTGTGAACTGAACCGCCGAGTAATTGACCATATGCAATTTTATCTTTGGCATTATAGTCGCGCAGAGCGCTTGTTTGCAGGGCATTAAAACGCTCATCGCCTTCAAGTAACTGCGTTGAATGCTTGTTGCGGACCTCAACCCATGCCAGCGCGTCTTCGCCTTCAACTTCTTCCAGCCAGATATAGGGATCATTGTCTTGTGCTTTTGCCATAGGGGTAACCAATGTTGATAAAGTGATTGCCGTGCCGAGTGTGCATGCAAGAAGAGGGTTGTTTCTAAGGGCGACTGTCATTGATAAATCTCCTTCTTGCAGATGTAATAAATGCGTATCTATGCTAAGCGATACAGGTACCTTTAGAAGCTGTCTTTTCGTGCACGAATGTCAGCAAAAACTGCTGGAATCGGTGCGCCAATTAAACCGACGGTTTCCTGAATGCTCTCGCTCATTGGGCGCAGAAACGGGTTGGTTGCTTTTTCAAGGCCAATTGTTGTCGGTACGGTTGGTTTGCCAGCGGCGCGCATAGCTTCCACGTCCTGCATGCGCTGTGTTAAGGCTGTGTTTTGAGGGTCAACCGTTAACGCAAACTTGCCATTGGAAAGCGTATATTCATGCGCACAATACACCTGTGTTTCATCAGGCAACTGCATAAGTTTTGACAGTGATCCCCACATATCTTCAGGCGTGCCTTCAAACAAGCGTCCACAGCCCATTGCAAATAGTGTGTCGCCGCAAAATAGCGCCTGTTCGCTGCTGAAATGATATGCAATATGTCCGGTGGTGTGGCCAGGGACGAAAATAACGTCAGCAGCAACATCCCCCAAATGAACCTTGTCGCCTTCACCGACGGCGATATCAATGCCGGGGATGCGGTCGCGGTCGGCTGCGGGGCCGATAATTTTGAGGTTAAAGCGTTCTTTCAGTGCCACATTGGCCCCTACATGATCCCAGTGGTGATGGGTGTTGAAAATGTGAGTGGGTTGCCATCCACGCGCATCAAGCGCTTCAACGGTTTCGTCTTCCAGCGCAGGATCAATGATTGCCGTTTCTCCAGACACCGGGTCATGGATAAGAAACAGGTAATTATCCTGCAAAACAGGAATTTGCGCAATTTTCAGTGATTGTGTACTCATAATATCCCCTAAGTCAGAACCATTATAGCTAGTGCTACTGTGGTGGGCGAGTCAGAAAAATTAAATGAAATTTATGTTTAGATGAAAACTGTACCGTATGCAGAGGGCGTGTGCTTAGGGTGTAAATATTTTACCCGGATTCATAATGCCTTTGGGGTCAAGTGCTGTTTTGATACTGCGCATAAGGGGCAGGGTATCTGCCTTTTCCCACTCAAGAAATTTTTGTTTACCGATACCAATGCCGTGCTCGCCTGTCGCGGTGCCGTCCATATTAATGGCCCGGCGCATCATGCGGGCATTCAGATCGTCGGCCAGTTGCATATCGATAGGGTTTTCCGGGTCTACTAGAATAATAGAATGGAAATTGCCATCCCCAACATGACCGAGCATTGTTGCTGTCACACCAGCCTCTTCTAAATCTATTCTGGTTTCTTCCATACAAGCGGCAAGGTTCGATATGGGGACGCAGGCATCGGTTGTTACAACATGTTTGCCCGGCGCCATTGCTTTGGTCGCATAATAAAGTTGATGGCGCGCATGCCATAGTTTGTTGATATCTTCTTGAGCGCTGGCAAAAGTAATATCACTGCCGCCAAATTCGCCAGCAATGTCACGGAAAGATGCAATTTGTTCACTAACAGACACTTTAGCACCCGTGAACTCCAGAAATAATGTGGGTTGCTCTGCGTAGCCAAGTTTGCTGTATGCGTTCACTGCTTTCATGGAGAAGGTGTCCATTAGCTCAATCCGCGAGATGGGCAACCCCATTTGAATGCTGGTAATTGCTGTATCCACTGCATCTTTCACCGAGCGGAAAGAACAAATGCCAGCGCTGATAGTTTCAGGTATGCCGTAAACTTTAAGGCTGGCTTCTGTGACAATGCCCAGCGTTCCTTCAGCGCCTATAAACATATGTGTCAGATCATATCCCGCCGCTGATTTGCGCGCACGTGTACCGGTTTCCACAATATCACCTGCAGCGGTCACAACCTGCAAAGACAACACCTGTTCACGCATGGTGCCGTATCGCACAGCATTTGTCCCTGATGCCCGGGTTGAAATCATGCCGCCGATTGTGCAATTGGCGCCGGGGTCAACTGGCATGAAAACGCCATCGCTCCTGATGTAATCATTCAGAGCCTTGCGGGTAATGCCGGTCTGGACGCGTACATCAAGGTCAGCGCTGTTCACTGATAAAACTTGATTCATCTCGGTCATATCAATGGATAGGCCGCCTTTGACCGCGAGCACATGTCCCTCAAGCGATGTACCGGCACCAAATGGAATAACCGGCATATCGTGTGCCGCACATATCTTAACCGCTTGCGCTACGGCTTCTGTGGTGTGCGGGTATAATACGGCGTCAGGCAGACGCGGCGCGTGGGAGCTTTCGTCCTGACCATGTGCTTGGCGCGCTGCATCACTAGTTATAATGCGTTCGCCGAAATAAGCTCTTAGCGCGTTTATAGCAGCTACATAGGCCATGAAGTCTCTCCCTGTTATGGTGAGCTTAGCTTGCTGTGATGCTATCGTGAAGGGTGATTTTACGGTGCAGGGCTATCGTTTATAGTTGTCAGGCGATCATTGTAGGCAAGTGTTGACAACCCAATGCCGGAGACTTTCCCATTAATGTTTGCAGCGGCAGTTTGAATGCCAACTACAGTCCACCCAGTTTCCCTTTTCCGTAAGATTGGACCACCAGAATCGCCCTTAATTGCAATGCAGGTGGTAAAGAGGATATGGCCGCGATTTGCTGTGGCATTGATGCTGCAATCTTCTTCCAGAGATAACACATGCGCGCGGTCACCGGGGTAACCGGCAGTTGTGATCTTTTTGTTCACAAGTGTGCTTAATACTTGTTTCGTTGTTTGTGACTTTTCACCAGCGAGCGGTGTGTTAGCTTCGATCTTGGGAACGGCTAAAAAACCAAGCTCTGAGCCTAGTGGTTTTTCCAGAACCAGTAGCGCCCAATCATGCGGTAGGTTGTTGCGTGATGCACCTGCCTCGCCATTAAAACGATTACCGTAAATGTAGCGCTTTACTTTTGAATGGCCTTGATATTCGCCTTTGGAATAACCTGCAACAAAATGGACGATACCTGGCACCACCATTTTGCGTTCGCCTTTTGAAAACATGCAATGCGCCGCCGTTAGCACAATGTCTTTAGCAATCAATGTGCCGGTGCAATGGGCTCGCCCGCCAATATTTACGCGCCCAATCGAGCGCCAAGGGTCTTGCTCACTGTTGACTGAACGTCGATGAAAGCTTGTGACATTGTTTTTAGGGAAGGCGTTCTTGGGTAAATCTTTGCGAATGTGTTGTGCTGTGGTTGGTGTTGTTACCGATAGAAAAATTATTGAAGCAATGATAATGCTATGTTGCAGGGTATTTTGGAGCATAAAATTGAACGCTTTTTTCATTACTGCCGTTTTACCCGATACATACTAATAATTTTGATCTTGATCACACTTCTAAAACATTGTTCGGCATTTGACTATGCCGTTTCAGTGAAATTTCAAAAATGCTAATTGCTATACGCCCCAGTTAAAAAGGCAGATCACATATGTGATCTGCCAAGTGTCTAAGAGGATCGTTAGTAAACCCATTATGGGGTTTGGTTCTTCGCTGTCGTATTAGGAGTATTTGTCGCTTGCTTGATAATAGGCATTGCTAATCGTTGCTTAGAAGCATTGAGCGGCTAATGGAGGTGATTTTGCGATGAAATGTTATTTAATAACATTATGCAGTGTTGGAATGCTCTACGTTGCCGTTATAAAACTAAACCAAGGTTAACTTGCCGTTCATTGCTTTATTCGCGAAGCAAGGTTATAAGATATTGGATGGGGAAAAGATTACAAAGGATGGATGGGAAGGCGGCGAAGTATTTGCTATTGTTGGCCTTTTGTGCCTTTATTTTTGCACAAATTTCTCTCGTAAACGCTCATCTTAATCACGATCACCCGATCAATGTTCAAACGAATTGTGACATTTGTCTCGTTAAAGATCGTGTTGACGTATTTGCTGCCTTTTTCCCTCCTAAATTCGTCCCAGTTGTTTCAAATTCATACAAAAAGTTGTTTTTGTGGTTCCGGATTTTTGAACCTCATCAACCTTTTGTGCCACCGTCGCGTGGCCCCCCAGCATTTAAATCACAACTTCCCTAACCTGATTTGTGATCAGCCCAAAATTGGACTGATCGGCTGATCTGCGGCTCTATCTTATGGTTAAGCTACTCTTGGAATGCGCGTTGTCGTCATTCTGCTGTACACACCTATGCCCGTTTTGCCGACTATCAGCGTTATAGAACACGCACTTTTGAGGTGCATGATGAAGAGAAATTATGATGACACCAAAACGGATACTAAGACAGACTTTAATGCTGGCTCTATTTAGTAGTACTTTCCTGAGTGCTGGATCTGCACAAAACTCCGATAATACCTCAGATGATGATATTGAAGAGATAATAATAGAGGGAGATCGAAGCTATTATCTGAGAAATACAACAGCGGTTGGTAGTCGTTTCCCTGTTTCTGCTCTCGATATTGCTCAATCAATTCAGTTAATACCAGGCGACCTCATACAGTCGCAGGGAGCCATTCACATATCTGACGCGTTGGCTAACATCTCAAGTGGCTCAACTAACCGTGGCATCATAGGTACCTATAGCCCTTATCGTATTCGCGGTCAGGATGCGGCCCTTATCGTTAACGGTAACAGGAATCGTTTTTATAGTTTGGAATATGGTTTGCACACCATTGAACGCCTGGAGGTGTTGAAAGGACCAGCTTCAACCTATTACGGTGTGCAAAGTGCTGGCGGTCTGGGCGGTGTGATTAATCTGGTCACCAAGAAACCAAAGTATGAGTTTGCAGCTGAAGCAGGCATACGGGTTAGTGATCAAGGTGCTCGTATAGGCTGGATTGACCTTACTGGGCCGATAGGCGATGGCACTGGTTTTGCTTTTCGATTGCTGTCGGATATTGAACGGTCAGACACATTTGTGGATAACGGTTTTATTGATCGTGAGGGTGTTGCGGGCTCGATCAAGTATGATGCCGGTAATGCTTTCCGGTTCTTGATCGAAGGCGACTTTCGAAACCAGCGAACGCCGTTTCATGTCGGACTGCCTTTGCGCGGGACTATTCAATCTTTGGATGATATTAGGCTGCCGCGTTCATTTGATATCGGTGAACCGGATCTGCCCGATTCAGATTTTGCCAATGGCAATGGACACCGATATAACAATCGCATGATCACGTTCACACCTGAACTGGATCTAAATGAAGACTGGATGCTGAGAGGTACTGTTAGGTATCAAACCCGAGACATTGTGGAGAATTTTGCTTTTCCGCTTGGTTTGCGAGAAGACAACCGGACACTGGGTCGTCTTTTGTGGATTTATCCAGAAAATGATGATGAGGTTTTTGGGGTTTTGGACCTTTTAGGTAGCTTCATGCTAGGCGGTTTGGAACACAAGGTAGTCTTTGGAGCGGATTATGGATCCTTTAGAGCAGAGTCAGAAGACTTTGTCTTTGGCAGCCTTGCCCCAATTAACATTGCAAACCCTGTGTATGGCGTGCAGCCGACAGATGTCGCATCTATCGGTTTTACCAATTATTACAGTGAACTTGATACCACAGCATTGTATGGAAACGTGTTATTTTCTCTATCCGATAAACTGACCTTGTCAGCAGGTGTTCGATATGATGACCTGGATCAGGAAACAGACTGTGATGCCTGTGATTTCGCAGAAGCGGATATAGATAGGGTTTCGCCGAGAGTGGGGTTGACCTTTGACGTCAATGAAGGGGTGGTTTTGTTTGCTGGTTGGGGCGAGGCCATCAGCCCTCAACTGCCGACGGCAGGAGTGAGTCAATATATCCCCGAAACTTCTGAGCAATTCGAGTTTGGTTTGAAACTGGCTCTGGAGCAGGTCACTGGTACGATTTCGTTCTTCCAACTGGAACGAGATGGCATCTCTTTGAACGACCCATTGACATTTTTACCCAATTTTATCGGCGCACAACGAACGCGTGGTGTTGACGCTGACCTTGCCATTCAGGCAACGCCTCAATGGGCAATCTTGGCCAACTACGCCTACATTGATAACGAAACGACGGCAGATCAGTTTACACCAACCAATGTAGGTAATCGTTTGCCTGGCGTAGCTGTACATTCTGGTCGAGTTTGGACAAACTACCGTATTGACGAAGGACCGCTGCGTGGTCTGTCGATACAGGGAGCTGTCACCTTTGCCTCAAATCGGGCAGGCGATGTTTCCAATAGTTATTTTGTTGGTGCTTACACTCTAGTTGATTTGGGTTTGCAATATGAACTTACGGAGACGGTGCTATTGCAGCTTAACGCTAGAAACTTATTAGACAAGCGATATTTCAATCCTGGTACAGGCTTTAATGAAGGTTTCGTCACACCTGGTGCACCAGCGACTGTACTGGCCTCTATCGCTGTAAATTTCTAGTACGTTCAAGGAGGAGTGGGAGTTGCGACCTCCCATTCCTTGATCAAGGCTTGCTAGCCGCGGCCCAAATTTAATTTTTCACATTAGCCGGAGCTAAGTTTTGTAACATTAAAACCTTTTATGGTCAGGTACATCTTCAAAAAGGGCCATTAGTATTTATCCCAATCCGCCAACAAAATGATGCTTTGGTTTGATAATGAGAGGGGTAATTATAACCTTATGCTTCTTGCATGCAAGGCAAACCAGCATGTGTTCCGTTTCGTCCAGATACATACGTGCATGCGTATCGGTATGTTGCAGCAGATCAGCAGGTTCTGTGTACCAACCATAATTGCATGCTTTGCATTGCAGTCGAAACCGGTAACCTTCAGTATAGTCACCTAATTGTAAGGCATAGCTCACCAAAAATCCTCCATTTCCGGTACGCGCCCAAACGCAATTTTGCCGCCAGCATAACCACCGGGCGGAGGTGTCCATGGCCCCATGCTGACAAGTGTTTTGGCATTGTTTTTATTAACGGCATCAATGGCCGCACAAACAGAAGACCATTTGCGTCTCATCGGATCATCTTGGTTAAACATATCAAACTGTTGCGCACTGACAGGGCGTATATGGTATAGTGCGACATTAAGGCGTTTTATCCGCGATGAAGGCGGCAGATCTGCTTTTGCTTTTTGCCAAAGGGTTGTTAATGCTTTAACTGCGGCTTGATCATCATTGGCGCCGCCAACATGTGTTTCGCCGAACCATCGGTCATCTTTCAGGCGCAACCATAGACCAAAGGTGTTAGCGAGGTATGCTTCACCGCGCAAACGGCGTGCTGCTTTTATAGTTAAAAGCCTTGCAGCATTAAACGCATTATCAAAGTCTCGCCATTCAGGTGGCAATACGCGGCCATGGCCAAACATGGCGCGCTGTGTTTGTTCTGCCTGAACATCATAACCGCGCAGTGCATACCAAAACCGCTCGCCGGTTACATTGCCCCATAAGGCGCGTAATTGCTTTGGTTGTGTGCGCCACAATGCTTCAACGGTATTGATGTTTGCATCCATTAAACGATTTTTCATTCGGCCACCAATGCCGGGCAGGGCGCTAATGGGCAATGTGAGTAAGCGGTCAGGTAAATCTTCAGGCCTTAGTATAGTGAGGCCATCGGGTTTATTCATATCAGCTGCGATTTTGGCCAGCTGCAGGTTGGGCGCCATACCGATTGAGCAGGTTATGTAATCGCCGATGTTCTCTCTGATGCGGCGTTTTATTCGATCGGACAGGGCTTGTGGGTTAGCAATATCTTTTGGTTCCAGGCGGCAACACATTTCGTCAATGCTGCATATAACATCAATGGGTATTTCCTGTTCTACTAGCAAACATAATTTTCTATGTGCCCGTTCGTAAAGATCTGGTGACTGTGCAACCAATTCAATGTTTGGACAGGCGCGCCGTGCATCTACAACAGACATGCCGGTTTTAACGCCTTTGAGCTTGGCTCTATGATTTGCGGCTATCACACATGTGCCTGTGTTGGTGTTGAATGGTGTAACACCAATGGGCATGCCGCGCAGGCGCGGGCGTGCCTGTTCTTCGACACCGGCAAAAAAACCGTCAAAGTCCAGAAATAATCGTTCAATGGTGTCCGGTTTTCTCATTACGTTGCGACTCAATTAATTACATCACGCAATGAGAACAAATAGTGAACAATAAGTAAAGCTGTAACTGATGCAATTACTCTATGCATCAAAGGAAAGTAACCGTTTCAACGGTTATTTTTGATTATACCTCTAAGAGTTCTATTGTGCTTTTGTCGCTGATTGTTTCGCCGACAGGGATACGGCGATAAAAACAAGTTGGATGTCCCACGTGGCAACATTTCCCGCCTTGCTGTTCAACCACTAGCCACAAGCTGTCCTGATCACAGTCAGTACGGAAATCTTTCACAACCTGCAGCTCGCCGGATGTTGCACCTTTGTGCCACAGTTCCTGTCGTGAGCGGCTGTAATAGTGCGCTTCGCCGGTCTCAATGGTCTTTTCGATCGCTTCCGCGTTCATCCATGCTTGCATCAAGGCCTTGCCAGAGCTGGCGCATGTGGTGAACACCGGTATCAGGCCGCGTTCATCAAACCTGGGCGCAAACTCAAGTCCGTTTTCAACGGCGTTACGGTCTGAGCGGTTAGCAAACTGAATTTTTGTCATGATGAAAACCTTTATGGCTATGCAGCAAAAATAAAGCGGCATACTCATGTGAATATACCGCTTCATCAAGTGTTATATTGAAAGTTCACTTTAACCGCGGATCAAATCCCAAAACCGGCGCTCTTGATCGGCTTCCTTGAATACACCGCGGAACTGGCGTGTGATGGTATACACACCGTCATGTTTCACGCCGCGGCATGTCATGCATTGGTGTGTGGCGTCCACCACTACGGCAACACCTTTGGGTTTCAGGTGTGTTTCAATGGCATCAGCAATTTGTGCTGTCATGGTTTCCTGCGTTTGCAGGCGGTTTGCAAATGCCTCAACGGTGCGTGCCAGCTTGCTAATACCCACGACGCTGCCGTTTGGCATATAGGCAACGTGTGCTGTGCCTTGTACCGGCACCATATGATGCTCGCAGTGGCTTTCCACTTTTATGCCGCGCAGCACGACCATGTCGTCATAACCGGCTACTTCATCAAAAGTGCGGGCCAGTATTTCTGCGGGATCTTTGGTGTAACCACTGAAAAATTCTTCGTAGGCTTTGGCAACACGCTTGGGTGTGTCAAGCAAGCCTTCTCTTGTTGGGTCATCGCCTGCCCATCTGATGAGGGTGCGAACCGCGGCTTCGGCCTCTGCCCTTGTGGGGCTTTTGGCAGCTTCCTGCGGGATTACCTTCAGTTCAGAGCAGTTATCTGCCCTTTCAAGTACGGCATCCATTCGGATTTCCTTTCTAAATATACTTACACGATTATTAAAGCGTCAGTATATTGATGTTTAAAGTCACTTTATTGTTCCCGTATTTCTCAAATTTATCTTTCGATCCAGTTTGTCACACACAGGAAACATGTGTTGATATGGTTAGATTAAAGGATTAATCAAGTTTCTTGCAAGCTTGCATGGCCTAACGTTTCTGTTAGTCGCCTTGTTTTTGCTAGCTAGGTTAATACGTATTACAGGGGCTATTGGATGTTTGGCCGGCGAAGAAAAGTGGCATAATGAGCGAACTGTATAACAAAGATATCTTGCGGTGGACGACCCGTATTCCGCACCACACGCGTCTTCAACCCGCAGATGTGTCTGTTGTCAAAACCAGCCGTATTTGCGGTAGTCAGCTGACACTGGATGTCTGCTTTGCAGATGATCAAATCACCATGTTTGGCCAGCAGGTAAAAGCGTGTGCCTTGGGGCAAGCATCAGCGGCAATTGTCGGGCAACATATCATTGGCCTTACAGCCAGTGAGCTAGCGGATATCAATGTGCGGTTTACTGCAATGGTGGAGACAGGCGTTGCAGATTTCCCTGATAAATGGGCTGATCTATCGCTTTTAGCACCAGTGCATGAACACCCTGGCCGGCGTGGCAGCGTAATGCTGCCGTTTGAGTGCCTTGAGGCAGTGTTCAGGCAGGCAACTATCTGAATATTGAAGGATCAGGCTTTACCGTGGCTGATTGACTTGACGTGGGTCAAGGTGGTGCGTTTTCCATGCTTGTAATTTGGCTGTTCTAGTCATGTATTAGCTGGAGAAATTTCATGCTAAAACGAATAGTAATTCTTCAAGGGCACCCAGATGCGAAACATCAACACCTTTGTCATGCGCTTGAAGCGGCTTACCAAAGCGGTGCTGAGTCCGCGAGCCTGCATGTTGAATGCTTTAATATCGCGCAGCTCGATTTTCCATTATTGCGATCAGCAGATGACTGGAATAACGGTGAAACGCCCCAAACGTTGATAAAGGTGCAAAAAGCGATTTTGGATAGTGATCATATCGTACTTTTTTATCCATTATGGCTTGGAACGATGCCGGCAATGTTGAAGGCTTTTCTCGAGCAGGTACTGCGTCCAAAGATGGGTAATAAACACGTAAGTGATTTTACACTATGGCGTAAGTTGCTGAAAAACACATCGGCGCGCATTGTGGTTACGATGGGCATGCCCGCCTTCGTTTATCGTTGGTTTTATCGGTCACACAGCTTGAAGTCTCTTCAGCGCAACATTCTTGCTTTTGTGGGCGTTTCACCTGTGCGTACAACCCTTATTGGTACGGTAGAATCAATGAAGCCCGATCGTGCCGATAAGTTATTTCAGAAAATGAAAAAACTTGGGAGATTAGGGCGCTAGGCTCAATCACAATCGGGTTCATTTGTTTCTTGATTGCTTAAATATTATAGGTATTGGCTTGCCCATGCAGACAATATGCGGGCAACATATGCACCGTCTGCCGGATTTCTCATTAACAGGTGATCAGCCTTGTCCAGTGAAACAAAGCTTTTAGGGTGTCTCGCTGTTTCATATATTTTACGGGCATGCTCCACATCAACAGTGTCATCAATTGGGGAGTGCATCACCAGCAATGGCTTTTTCAAATTTGCAATATGATCTGCAACATTTTGACCGCGGGCATCGTCAATAAATTGTTGTTTCATGGTGAAAGGCTTGCCTGCCAGCATTACGTTTGCTTCACCATCTGCTTCTATTGTGTTTAGATCACCTTGAAATTGCTTCAGCACATTTGTGCTGTCGAAGGGCGCACCCATGGTGGCAACTGCCTTTATGTCTGGCACGCGGCCAGCAGCAACAAGTGTTGCTGCACCGCCCAAACTGTGGCCTATCATGATTGATGGTGCATCCAGAGTGTCGCGCATGAAGTTGGCTGCCGCCAACAAGTCTTCTACATTTGAAGAAAAATTTGTGTTGGCAAAATCACCGCTGGATAACCCTAATCCGGTAAAATCAAACCGGAACAAGGCAATGCCGTCATCAGCCAGTGCGCGCGAAATGCGGTTAATTGCGTTCAGGTCTTTTCCGCATGTAAAGCAATGTGCAAATAGGGCATAGGCTTCTACGTCACCGTCTGGTCGGTCAAGTCGAGCAGCAAGGTCAAAGCCTTGTGATCCCATGAAGGTTACTTTTTCTGAGCGCATTACTTTGTCACATCCCTGATCGTTTTCTACATTACTTCCACCATAACATGGCAGTGAAGATTAGAAAGATAAGCATATCACGAAATGCTCCTTAAACTGTGATGTGTGAGTATCTTTTACTCTACCAACTGTGATATTTGGTTATTGGTGACTACAGTGCTTTCGCTGTTAGGTTATTTTTTCAACATGTGCCGTTATTATTAGTCAGGGGATATACATAATGAACATGGACCAGTTGCCGAGCTTTGTCATCGGCGTTCTCGAACTTCTATCTTTCGTTTTTATCTTTGCTGTGGGGATTGGTATCCTTTGGGCTGCCGTCCTGTATGTACATGACAAAACGCAAACCGAAAGCACGCTCAGGCGCAATTATCCTGTTATTGCGCGTTTCCGTTATCTATTCGAACATTTAGGTGAATTTTTCCGCCAGTATTTCTTTGCGTTAGATCGTGAGGAAATGCCGTTTAACCGTGCGGAACGTTCATGGGTATACCGTGCCGCAAAAAATGTAGATTCGACAGTTGCATTTGGTTCATCGCGAGACCTTAGGCCTGCTGGAACAGTATATTTCGTAAACTGCCCGTTCCCAACACTTGATCAGGATGCGACTGAAACGCCAGCAGTTAAGGTCGGCCCATACGCACGTATTCCTTATGAGACAGACTCGATCTTCAATATTTCTGGCATGAGCTACGGCGCAATTTCTATTCCTGCTGTGCGTGCACTTTCCATGGGTGCAAAAAAAGCAGGGATATGGATGAACACTGGCGAAGGTGGCTTGTCGCCTTACCATCTTGAAGGCGGTGCTGACATCGTGTTCCAAATTGGAACCGGCAAGTTTGGTGTACGGAAGCCTGAGGGCGGATTTGATCCTGAAAAGTTAAAAGCAGTAGCCGCTCACGAGCAGGTTAAAATGTTTGAGTTAAAGCTGAGCCAGGGCGCAAAGCCGGGTAAGGGTGGCATTCTGCCCGGAGCAAAAGTAACTGAAGAGATCGCCACTATCCGCGGCCTTGAGGTTGGCAAAGATGCCATCAGTCCAAACAGGCACCCCGAAGTTAATAGTGTTGAAGACTTGTTGGACATGGTTGACTTTGTTCGTGAAACAACGGGTAAACCTGTTGGTATGAAGTTTGTGATTGGTGCATATGGTTTCTTGGAAAATATGTGTGTGGCTATCAACAAGCGCGGCATTGAAAGCGCACCTGATTTCATTACCATTGATAGCGCAGATGGCGGCACTGGCGCTGCGCCTATGAGTTTGATTGATAATATGGGTATGCCAATCCGTGAAAGCCTGCCTCTTGCTATTGATATATTGGTGGCTCACGGCCTTCGTGACCGTATTAAGGTGTGCGCAAGTGGTAAGATGATCAACCCATCAGAAGTGGCTTGGGCATATTGTGCAGGGGCTGATTTTGTTAATTCAGCACGCGGATTTATGTTTGCGCTCGGCTGTATTCAGGCATTGCAGTGCAATAAAAATACCTGTCCAACAGGTATCACTACCCACAATCCAAAACTGCAATACGGCCTTGACCCCAAGAGCAAATCTGAGCGTATAGCAAGCTATGCAAAAAACATGAAAAAAGAAGTTGGGATTATTGCCCACAGTTGCGGTGTAGCTGAGCCGCGTTTGCTCAAGCGCTTTCATGCGCGTGTTGTTATGGCGAATGGACGTTCTATGTCTATGGATGAGTTGTATCCGACGCCGGAACTGATCAAAGCAGCAGAGTAAATCCACCAAATTCAAGTATTTTAGGAGACGATTATGACGTCCACAGCCGTAAATGATGGAAAATCCATGAAAGCATCAGACCTTTTTGTAGCCGCTCTGGAAGCTGAAGGTGTTGAATATATTTTTGCCGTACCCGGTGAAGAAAATCTGGATTTTCTGGAGTCACTTCGCACATCTTCAATTGAGTTGGTGCTTACACGCCACGAGCAAGGGGCGGGCTTTATGGCCGCCACATACGGTCGGCTGACCGGTAAAGCTGGTGTGTGTATGGCAACGCTTGGGCCGGGCGCTACAAATTTTGCGACGCCTGCCGCTTATGCTCACTTGGGTGGTATGCCGCTAATTATGATTACGGGCCAGAAACCCATTAAAAAGTCCAAACAGGGCCAGTTCCAGATCATCGATGTTGTGGGCTTATTTGACCCTATTTGCAAAATGTCCAAGCAAATTGTGCACGGTAATACAATTCCGTCGCTTGTGCGCGAAGCCTTCCGTGTGGCGGAAGAAGAACGCCCAGGTGCTGTGTTGCTTGAGCTGCCGGAAGATATCGCTGAAGAAGAAACAAACGCACCAATACTTGAGCCACATGACCGCCACTATGCAGTCGCTGACGATAGGGTGCTTGAAGAAGCGTCGCAGCTTATATGTGCTGCAAAAATGCCACTAGTGTTAGTGGGGGCAGGTGCTAACCGCAAACAGGCAAGTATCGCGCTGAGTAAATTCATTGAGCAAACGCAAATACCGTTTTTCAATACCCAGATGGGTAAGGGCGTTATTGATGAGCGATCTGGGCTGTTTCTTGGTACAGCAGCTCTTTCAGATGGTGATTATGTGCACTGCGCAGTTGAGCGCGCAGATTTGATCATTAACGTTGGCCATGACGTAGTTGAAAAACCGCCATTCTTTATGGAAGAAGGCGGTAAACAGGTGATTCATATCAACTATAAATCTGCGCAGGTTGATCAGGTATATTTCCCGCAAATTGAAGTGGTTGGTGATATTGCCCGCTCTATCACACGTCTTGGTGAAAGGCTCGGCGGTAAAGTTGCGGTTGAAGATGAATATTACAGAATGGTGCGCGGCGAAATTGAAGCGCATACATCAGAGCTGTCTGACGATCCACGTTTCCCTATCATCCCGCAGCGCTTTGTGGCTGATACGCGTAAGGTTATGGGCGACCATGATATTATCGCGCTGGATAATGGCGTTTATAAAATCTGGTACGCGCGAAACTATAAGGCTTATGAGCCAAACACGGTATTGTTGGATAACGCGCTGGCAACAATGGGTGCAGGCCTGCCGTCTGCAATGATGGCTGCAAAACTGTATCCTGAGCGCCGTGTAATGGCGATCTGCGGTGATGGTGGTTTTATGATGAATAGTCAGGAGCTGGAAACAGCGGTGCGCCAGGGCATGAATTTGGTTGTGACTATCCTGAATGATAATAGCTACGGCATGATCCGCTGGAAACAGGCAGACGCTGGCTTTGACGATTGGGGGCTAGAGTTTAACAACCCTGATTTTGTTCAATATGCGAACAGTTACGGTGCAACTGGTCACCGTGTTGAGCGCACGGAAGACCTTGTACCAACCTTTGAGGCAGCGTTTAAAGCTGGCGGCGTTCATTTGGTGGAGGTGCCGGTGGACTACAGCGAAAACAAACGCGTGCTGCTTGATGAACTTAAAGAAAAGGTTTGCCTGATATGACGAAAACACTTGAGGTCGTAAACCCGTTTAGCCTTGAAGTTATCGGTAGTGTGTCGATGTCATCATGGGATGACGTTGAACCACTACTGGAAACTGCGCATCAGTTACACCGCGCTGGTGAGCCATTGCCAGCTCATCAACGGATTGAAATACTGGAGAAAACTGCGAGCCTGATGCAGGATGATTTCGATGCACTTGCGTATCTTATTGCAGATGAAGGTGGTAAGCCGCTGGTGGATGCACGCGTTGAAGTGACACGCGCGATTGACGGTGTGCGCTTGTGCGCACATGAAATCGGCCAAACCAAAGGCACTGAAATTCCGATGGACCTAACGGCCGCTGGGGCGGGCCGCGTGGCGTTTACGCAGCGCGAGCCCATTGGTGTGGTAATTGCTGCCAGCGCATTCAATCACCCTTTAAATTTGATTGTGCATCAGGTTGGCCCCGCGGTGGCAACTGGCTGCCCAACCATTGTAAAGCCAGCCGGTGATACGCCGTTGTCCGCAAAAAGGTTCGTGGAGATGCTATACAAAGCCGGATTGCCTGAAGACTGGTGCCGCTTCATTGCATGCGACAACCAGACGGCTGAAAAATTAATCACGGACGAACGTGTCGCGTTCCTGTCATTCATTGGATCCGCACGTGTTGGCTGGATGTTAAAATCCAAGCTTGCGCCTGGCACGCGCTGTGCGCTTGAGCACGGCGGTGTTGCACCAGTTATTATCGATGAAAGCGCAGATATTGATGCGATGATTCCTTTGCTGGTAAAAGGTGGTTTTTATCATTCCGGCCAAGTGTGCGTGTCGGTGCAACGTGTGTTTGCACCGAAAGGTATGGCCGCAGACATTGCTGCCCAAATTGCTGCAGCAGCCGAAAAGCTGACTGTTGGCAATGCAACGCGCGATGATGTTGATTGCGGCCCGCTTATCCGCCCTGCCGAAGTTGACCGCGTGGAAGAGTGGGTTGATGAAGCTGTAGCTGGCGGTGCTGCGCTGATCACCGGCGGCAAACGCTTGGGTGATACAACGTATGCCCCTACCGTACTGCTGAACCCGGCCGAAGACGCAAAAGTGACCACATCAGAAGTGTTCGGTCCTGTTGTGTGCGTCTACGAATGTGGTGGTTTGGACAGTGCAGTTACACGTGCAAACAGCTTGCCTTATGCATTTCAGGCGTCGGTGTTTACCAAAAACCTGGATACAGCGATGACTGCTATCAAACGGTTGGACGCAACGGCTGTGATGGTCAATGACCATACCGCATTCCGTGTGGACTGGATGCCTTTTGCTGGCCGCCGTCATTCTGGTTACAACACTGGCGGTATTGGTTATACCATGCATGACATGACCCAAGACAAGATGGCTGTTATCAAGATGGGCTAAGGCTTTGCCTTGTAAAACAGCCTTCTATTTGCAGCATAATTAATGATAGGCTCCTGAAATATTGAATTTCAGGAGCCGTACCATGAGTTACGAAAACCTTTACTCCCTCATCAATTTGGCAGTTGTACCAGCATGGTTGCTGTTGATCATTTTGCCAAAATCCGAGATCACCAGAAAATTAGTTCATAGCGGCGTTTACCCTGTTGTGTACGGCCTGTTCTATTTTGTGCTTATTGTTCGTTCGATGTTTTTTGGCGTTGCGGCAGAAGGCGCAAGCATGAGCACACTTGATGGCGTCATGACCATGTTCACGCACCCTAACAGTATGGTGGTTGGCTGGGCGCACTATCTGGTGTTTGACCTGTTTGTTGGTGCATGGATTAGCCGTGATGCTATTCGGCGCGGCATGAACCACCTTATGGTTATCCCATGTTTGTTTTTCACGTTTATGTTCGGCCCGATTGGTCTGCTGATGTATGTCATCCTGCGAAAAGTTACCAGCAAAGGTGGTTTAGTGTTGGATGAAGTGGAGCAGACTTAGTTGCGTTCTCTTGGATCACATCATGCGCACTTGGTGTTTCCAACCGTTACGGCCAGGACTAAAGCCGTCATGCTGTGCGGCGGCATATAAACTATTTGGCCATTGTACCACTCCCCTTTTCCGCGTTATCTTGCCGCCAATTAAGCGACTAACGCGAGGAATGGTTAATGAAAAAGATTGTTTTTACCCTTATGGTTTTGTGTGTCAGCACAGTGTGTGCAACTGCACAAACACAATCGGATACACTGTTCGAAGCTGCTAAGAATAATGACACACAGATTATCTCTACTGTGCTGGATAACGGTATGCTGGTCGATACTATTGCTGAAGATGGGGCAACACCACTTTTCCTTGCGGTTCAAAATCAGTCCTATGATGCAGTAGAGCTGCTTATTCAACGCGGCGCAGATGTTAACTATATCAATCCAAAGGCAATAGGCGCCACGCCACTGATGATAGCTGCCAGTCGTGCGAACATTGATTTAGCCACATTGCTGTTAGATAACGGTGCTGGGATTGATGTGGTTGATGTGAATAACGACCCAGCTATTAACTGGGCGGCGTATTATGGTTACACCGATATGGTGGAGTTTTTGATAAGTCGCGGTGCGCACACAGATATTACCGGCCACGGAACGCCGAGACAAATTGCGATCCGTCGTGGTCACCAAGACCTTGTTGAATTGTTGTCTGATTATACGCCGACAGATGGTGAACTTGCGTTGGTACGTGCCATTGAGGAAGAAGATCTGGAAGCTTTTGAACAAGCATTAGCTGATGGGATTTCGCCGGATAGTCTTGATAAAACAGGCCGTCCGATTATCGGCATGGTTGCCAGACTCGGCCTAAGTGACTTTACGCAAGCTTTGATCAATGCGGATGTTGAAGTTGATAAAGCTGACGATATTGGTTTTACACCGTTAATGGAAGCTGCGCGCGAAGGTCAAGTTGAAACTGCGAGTCTGTTGCTTGCAGCTGGGGCTAATGCCAACCATCGTTCAAAACCGTCTGCTTTGGGGTTCTTGCCTATGCATCTTGCCGCCCTCAGTGATAATCGGAGTATGGTGGAGCTGCTGTTGTCGTTTGGTGCAGATGTCGACCCACGCGACCGTAGCAGTTCAACACCGATGATGTGGGCGTTAAGCGAAGGCAAGCGTGCAGGTGTTATTGCACTTTTGGCAAATGGTGCTGACCCGTATCTTGAAACTAGTTCTGGTTATTCCTCAGCGCAGATGATTACATCAATGGAAGATGAAGAGCTGTTGGGTTATTTGAAACCAAAACAGTAGGCTTGAAAAACCAAAGTGTTTATTTGCATGACTTTGTCATCATATCTTGCACGTTTGCGATATTGCCGTCTGTTTTGGCGGGGGTGATGTCAAGTGCGCAGGCAATGATGCCGTAGACTTCAATGTTGTTGAAAGGCTTTGTAACCGTGCCCTCTTTGAAGGAAGGGCCTGAAGCAATGAAGGTGGCGCGCATATCCGGATGCAAGTTGTCAAACCCATGAGTGGCCTTTAAAAACGGCAGGTAGGCGGGTGGAGGTGCCTTGTCCTCGGTGGCATAGACTACCCAACCCGGATCAGCGAGTAACATCAGGTCAGGCTCGCGGTCAGGATGATCAAAATGATAATTCTCAGGGAAGGCACCTCGGCGCAGAACTTTAAGGTGTGGGTGTGCGCCGTTTAGTTTCTGGAAGGCATCTTCAATCGCATTCTCGTCACCGTACAAGTTCATGAAGGCAAGATAAGCTGCGCCGTATGACCGGTTCCAATCGGGCGTGATAAAGGGCGTGACATCCATAATAGTGTCAAGGTTAATGATCCGCTCAGGTGAAAGGTCGGTCATGCCGTGGTCTGATACTATGATTATATTGGTGCGTTCATATAGCCCGCGATCTTTCAGGCCTTTGACAAGCCGTCCCATGATTTTGTCCATCATTTCTATGGCCTGCAGTTCCTCCGGTGAATTCACATGGTTCTGGTGCGCGGCATCATCAACTGCGGAGAAATAAAGTGTACCGAGCCGTATATTTTTGCCGTCAGGTAAATCAAGCCATTCCAATACCTGGTCAACGCGCGCTGCATAAACCTTGCTTTTGTGGCTTTTCGTGTATGGATTCCAGTAGGTTGGCTGAACACCGCCAACCGGTGCTTCAGCACCAAGCCACGTGTTTGTACCTGTTCTCACGCCCTGCTTTTCGGCGGTTACCCAAATGGGTTCGCCGCCCCACCAGCGGGCGTCTTGAATGTCCCGGCTTCGGTCCATCTCGCGGCCGATTGTGCGATCATAGAAATAGTTAGAGACTATGCCGTGGTTTTTTGGATGAAGGCCGGTCGCGAGAGAATATAGGTTCACGAATGTCTTTGATGGCATGGCTGGGGTCATGCCTTCTGCCCGAACGCCTCGTGCGGCAAGGGCGCGCATGTTTGGTGCATTTGCCCGATCAATTGCATCAGCACGTAATCCGTCGATGCCAACCAGAATAACGGTTTGCCTATCTTCTTGTGCATGTATTTGTGTTGAAATACTAGCCAGTGACAGCAAAGCAAATAGAACGAGGTGGTTTTTCATCATCAATGTCCACATTTCAAATGTTTCTGCACAAAGCTATAAACGTATTCTGTGACAGAGTGGTTAACGTTTGGCGTCACGCTAGGATATGCTGTCTGAATGCGTCAATAAAACCCTGAAGCCGAGCATCATTCTCTGGCTCATGCATGAATGCCTGAATGTCTTCGGCTGTTCTATCAAGCACATCAAACCTCTCGAAGATGGTGTCAGAATATTGATCAGATACAGTTTTCAGCACCAGAGACAGTGACTTTAACATATCATCACCGCGGTGCGACCCGTGCAGTAAAGCAATAGGTTTGTTGGCGATTTCTTCGCGTGACACGAGCCAGTCTATCGCATTTTTCAGGCCGCCAGGAATGGCGTGAACATACTCGGGGCTGCATATGATGACACCGTCTGCCTTGCTGATAAGGTGGCAGAAAGACAATACGGCAGAAGGTGTTTTGTCGCCTTCGAGGTCAGGCGAGAATATAGGCAATCTGGCCAGATCACTGTATACATGGATCATATCAGGTGGCGGCGTTATTGCAGCGCAGGCTTTCAGCAATGCCGTGTTTGTAGACGCAGTGCGGGTACTGCCTGATACGGCCAGAAACTTCATATATTAAAACCCAACACTTGATTTACCTTAATAACCACGCGGTTGCAGTGCTGCACCCATTTCGCGGATAGCATCAATTTTCTTGTTCAACGGTTGCCAATCATCGTTGTCTGTTATTGGTGCCCACAGCGCCTCGACTTCTTCGAGCAATAATGTCTCAGGCCCATTACCCAAGAAGTATGCGGTATTTAACGCTTGCGGGTTTGACGGGCTATAAGATGCAAGTGTTGTTACTAACCGTTTATAACTTTCCTTGCAGTAACGATGTGCTTCCGGGCCAATCATTGCTCGTTCAACGCTTACACTGCCGCCGTACCAGTCAAAGAAAAACCGTTCATACGGGAAGTTTTCTGTGGTCATAAACTCGTTTACAAGTGTTAACAGAGCATCATCTTCTGTGTCGCCTTTGGATTTGATGCCAAGGCGGTTCAAAAGCTTTTCTCTGATTGCGTTAAGATAGATTTTTGGAAAATCAGCGAGCGCTTGTTTCAGGTCGTTTTCTTCGCATATGTCACCGAATGAACCGCCAAGCTGATATATATTCCAATGCAGTGCGTCAGGTTGACGACCAAAGGAGTATAGTCCCTGTTCGTCAAAGTATGCGGCTGTGAAAGCGAGATCCATCGTGGGAAGGAAGCGCCAGGGCCCAAAGTCAAATACTTCGCCAGTAATATTGATATTGTCGGTATTTAAAACGCCGTGAACAAACCCTGCGGCCATCAGTTCTGCGGCTTGCACGGCCACGCGCTGGTTAACGAGGCTAAGGAACTCAAGGGCTCTGTCTGATGCGTTACCTTTTGGTGTGATGCCGTAATAATGCTTCAGGCAATAATCCACGAGTATGTTCAAGCGTTCAGTGTCGCTATAAAATGCGTGGCGTTGAAAAGTGCCGATGCGGATATGGCCGTGGTTAAGGCGTACCATGACGGCGGACCGTGTCGGTGATGGCTCATCGCCGCGGTGCAGGCTTTCACCTGTCTCAATGATAGAAAAAGTTTTGGACGTGTTAACGCCGAGTGCTTCCAGCATTTCAGTTGCCAGAATTTCACGTACACCGCCTTTTAATGTTAGCCGCCCATCACCTGACCGGCTATATGGCGTGGTGCCGCTGCCTTTAGTGCCAAGGTCCATCAAACGATTTTGGTCGTCGCGCATCTGGGCAAACAGGAAACCCCGCCCATCACCAATTTCAGGGTTATAGTGTCTAAATTGATGCCCGTGGTATCGCTGCGCGAGCGGTTCAGGCATTGTGCCCGGCAGTGTTTCAAACCGTCCAAAATGGGCTAACCATTCATCGTCCGATAAACCATCCAGCCCCACAGACTTTGCAGCCTTGTTGTTGCGGTAACGCAGGATGGTTTTTGGGAAATCAGCGGCTTTTACCGGATCAGCGAAGCCATCACCCAGATCAAGGAAAGTTTGTGCAGGCGTGTATGCTTTACTCAGCAACATCGGCAGGCCACCCCCATATGGTATGATCTTCCGGGTCGGGGCGCGGGCGTTCTTTAGGGTTTTCTGTATGATCGCCGAAGAACATAAAGCCTGCGATTTTTTCTTTGGGCTTCATTTGAAGCGCTTTAGCTACATACTTGCTGTAGCTTGCCCAGCCGGTAAGCCACTGTGCTGCATACCCAAGCGCTGTGGCAGCAATAATCATATTTTGACAAGCCGCGCCTGTTGAGAGCTGCTGTTCCCATTCAGGGATAGGGCGGCTATCGTTAGGAGAATATATCGCAATGATCAGCGCCGGTGATTGTGTAGCATAGCCGCTCATTTTTTCAGCCACTTTGGGGCTGCTCTCAAACTCGGCAATCATACCATCCTGAATGGCTTTACCGAGCTTGGCGCGCTCTGGCCCCGTTAGCACAATAAAGCGCCAGGGAGCCAGTTTGCCGTGGTCAGGCACACGCATACCGGCGGCCAAAATCTTTTTTATTGCGTTGTGGTCTGGCCCCGGGCTTGCCATGTCGCGGGTGCGAACAGACCGGCGCGTCATCAACAAATCATAGGTCGCTGGATTAGGTGTGTTAAAGTCCGGTTCGCTAGTATCAGATTTGGTCAGTGCCATATGGTCTTCACTTTCGTGTATCACTGTTCAATTTCGTTAGGTTGATTTTTGTTATATTATAGCGCAAACAACTTTTGTTGATTTCGAACGGGGACATTTGGTTTTGATCTTACAGTGGTTCCCGCGTATAGCATACACGCAACAGATAGGCCTTCAATGGGTGGGAGAAAAGACATGATTGCAAAAATAGTTGGAATGAGTTTGCTGGCAACCAGCATAACCACAGTAGTTGCTGCAGATATGGAAGGTGTTCCGGATGGCACCCCAGCTGATCCTCAAACAGGCGTTGCATTGCCCGCAGGCTTTAAGGCGACGGTGTTTGCTGAGGGCGTGGGCCCTGTACGGCATATTGTTGCTGCTGAAAACGGTTGGGTATACGGCGCTTTGTTCCGTAAAAAAGACGTATCAGGCTATGATGTGAATGTTGGTGCTGTGGCTATGCATGATAGTGACGGTGACGGCGTTATTGATAAAACTGAGTATTTTGCACCTGATATGCAGGGTACCGGCATCGGCGTATATGATGGTTATCTTTACTATGGGACAGACACAGCAGTGATGCGCTGGCCATTGCCGGCAGGCGGCGCACCCAAAGGGGATGCAACAATGATCGCTGTTGGTTTCAATAAAGAAACGCAACATGCTACCAAAAACATGACCTTTGATGGCAAAGGTGGGCTGTATGTAAATGTTGGCGCACCGTCGAACGCATGTATGCGCGAAATGCGCAAAAAAGGTTCGCCGGGTATGCGTCCATGCCCCATTCTTGAAGAATACGGCGGCGTATGGAAATTTGATGCCGCAACACCGAACCAGGACCAAATGAAAGACGGGCAACGATACGCAACCGGCATTCGTAACGGTATTGCTCTGTCGTGGAACTCGCATGCAGATAGTCTTTATGTTGCACAGCACGGCCGTGATCAGTTGGCCAGCTTCTTCCCTGATATGTTCACAAATGAACAAAGCGCGGAATTACCATCGGAAGAATTTCATAAAGTAGCTGAAGGTGCGGACCTTGGTTGGCCTTATAGCTACTATAACCATGAAGTTGGTGAGCGTATGGTGATGCCTGAATACGGCGGTGACGGGAAAACTGTATCTGATGAAGGACAAAAACCGTTGGTTGGTTTTCCGGGGCACTGGGCACCGAATGGTTTGATGTTCCTGAAAGGCGACGCGATGCCTGCAGAGTACCGCAAAGGTGCGTTTATTGCCTTCCATGGTTCATGGAACAGAGCACCGATGCCACAGCAAGGTTACCGTGTTGTTTATGTGCCGCTTGATGATGATGGCAATGTTGCTGGTGACTGGATTACTTTTGCCAATGGTTTTGCGGGCGATGGCCCGATTGCATCGCCGCGTGATGCCAAGCATCGCCCGATGGGCCTCGCGGAAGACGCTAGCGGCGCAATGTATATTGCAAGTTCCATGGCAGGTGGGCGTATATGGAAAATAACATATGAAGGCGAATAACATTATTGCTGCAGCAGCACTGTGTGTTGCTGCAGTTGTCCCCACGTTTGCGCAAGGCACACCAGAAGTACCCGCGGGCAAAGCATTATATGAGGAAAACTGTGCTGTCTGCCATCAGTTTGATGGTGGCGGTGTGCCATTTATGCAGCCCGAACTAATCGGTAGTCCGCGTGCAAACGGCGCCAAGGGTGGGGTCATAGATATGATCTTGTTTGGCAGCGCAGCAGAAGGTGCGGGGCAGGGCGAGTTTTCAAATGAAATGACGTCTTTTGATTATCTAACAAATAAAGAAATAGCGGCGATAGCGACTTATGTACGGACCAATTTTAAAAACGATGGTGGGCCTGTCAGCGACGCTGATGTCCGGTCACGCCGCAAGTAACGCACAAGATACAAATTCTCCTGAAGAAATTACTGTTTCCGGTGCGCGGTTACCGGTTGCCGCGATAGGCCAATCTGTTGTGTCCGTTAATTTGAATGAACGTATTGTTCTTCGGCTCGATAGCTTGCTGGGTTCTGTGCCCGGTGTTGGCTTGTTTCGCCGTGCCAACAGCTTTACAACGCATCCTACAACACAAGGCCTGAGTATGCGCGGTGTTGGTGCAAATGCTGCTGGACGTGTGCTGGTGACCATAGATGGTGTGCCGCAAAATGATCCGTTTGGTGGATGGATATACTGGTCTGGATATCAGGGGCAGGTGATTCAATCAGCTACCGTGCGTAAAGGCGGTTCACCTGGCGCGTTTGGTGCGCAGGCGCTGGCGGGTGCAGTGGATATTGCAACCGTGTCAGCTAATCAGGCATCAGCTTTCTACGGTTCGGATAACAGTTTCAGCGTTAATGGTAGCGCCCATATTCAAGGTGAGCGTTCTGTGTTTTCGATTGATGCAGGCTACTTTGAAACGGACGGCGACTTCCTGCTGCGCGAGGAAGATCGTGGCAGTGTTGATGTGCGTGCGGCAAGCGAAGCGCGGTCGGTTGGTGCTGCTTATGCATACCAGTTAGATAGTGCAACAACGATTACGGCGCGACTTCGTTATTTCGGTGAAGAACGCATAAACGGCCTGAGCGAAGCAACGAACGAAACGGATGGTATTGAAACATCTTTGCGTATTTTGCATCGACCCGATAGTGGCCCTGCATACGAGCTGACTACATACTTCCGTACGCGGGATTTTGAAAATGTGTTTGCGTCAGCACGCGATGGTCGTTCAACAGAACGCCCTGTGCTTGACCAGTTCGATGTACCTGGATGGGGCGCTGGTTTTCTGGCGCGCGTACAAAGTGGTGGGTTTGAGTTTGGCCTTGATGGCCGCCGCATGAGCGGTGAAACCAATGAACGTTTCCGTAACCTGGGTGCCGGTTTCACACGCCAGCGCCGTGCGGGTGGTGATCAGTGGATTATCGGTGCATACGGCGATTACACAGCTGAAGGCGATTGGGGTGTCTTGTCCGTTTCTGCACGCTTAGACCGGTGGCGGACCTACAATGGTGAGCGGTTCGAATTTAGCCTTGAAGACGGATCAACCGTACGCGAAGACGCTGTGCCAAACCGTTCTGATTGGATCGGTTCTGGTCGTATTGGTTATGAGCGCCCATTAACAGGTGCGATAACCTTCCGTAGTGCAGCCTTTAAGAGTTGGCGATTGCCTACGCTGAATGAGTTTTACCGACCGTTTCGAGTTGTTAACGATATTACGGAAGCAAACCCGAACCTGAGCCCTGAAACACTATATGGTATTGAGGCCGGCTTTGATTATAACCCACTAAACACAGTTAGCGGCAGCGTGACCGTTTTCCGCAATTGGTTAAACGACGGCGTTGGTAATATTACGGTTGGCTTTGGGCCAGGCTTCTTCCCCTTGGGTGGTTTTGTGCCGGGCGGCGGCGTGTTGCGCCAGCGTGCAAACGTGGACCGGACCAAAATTGACGGCGTAGAATTTGAAGGCCGCATTGATATGCAGGATGGCCTGCAGCTTACGGCGCAGTATCTGTATGCGCGCGCGCGCATTACACAGTTTGATGCTAACTCTGCACTTATCGGTAACCGTCCCGTTCAAACACCGCGTCACAGCGGTAATGTTAGTCTACGTCAAAACCTCGCAGGTGGATGGTGGCGTTTGGAAGGTCGCTATGCGTCCAGCCAGTTTGATGATGATGTTAATACGCGGCGTTTGGGCGGTGTATTCACGGTGAATGCCGGTGCAAGTATGCGCCTTAATGATGCGTTTGATCTGACGGCAGCCATTGAAAACCTGTTTGATAAACAAGTGATTTCAGCACTGTCTTCAACGGGTCTGCGCACCGTTGCACAGCGCCGTTTTGTGCGTGTGGGTGTTAACGCGCGATTTTAAAACAATGCAGGTCTTGGTGTTAAGACCTGCATATTTCTCTTGTGTCCACCGAGATCACAGGCTAAATCCTCAATACAAGCTATAAAAATATAGCAATAATAAAACATAAAACGACATACGAGGATCAATCACATGAAACCAATCAACATTATACTTGTATCTGCTGCTTGCCTGACCATCAGTGCATGTTCCGTTAAAATCTCTGATGACGGTATCGACCGCAACTACCGTGACTATGAAAACTATGACCGCATAACGGTTACACTACCAAGTGGTGATCGTGATCGATTTACCTGCCCTGAAGGTACAACATCATTTGTGCTGAACCACAAAGATGAAGGTTTGGGTATGGCATATGGCTGCCGCACAAACGGTGCGCCGATACCAACAATGGATGGTGGCCTTTAAAGGCTTAATTCAGCGAATATTAGTGTTTCTAAAGCCGGGTTATGCCCGGCTTTTGCGTATTTAGGTTGCGCTTGATGCCATCAGTCATCTGCCAGTGCTGTGCCAGATGCCATCTGTGCGGCAACATGGGTTGAAATGGCCTGAAATGCAGCAACCTGAAGGTCTTTTTTGCGCGGCTCCTTCGGGTCAGTGAACTTTTGGTCAGCTGAGGTTTTGGCAATGACTACGCCTGTGGTTGGATCGATATAGATATATTGATAATAGATGCCTGCCGCAAAGAAGTCACCGTGCGGTTCGATCGGTGTCCACCATTGATAGCCATATCCATTGGGGTTGCCAGAACCTGGGTTGCCTTTGCCGGGCATAAGGTGCGGTGCATCCGGCGTGATAGACGCCTGTACCCATTGTGCAGGTACAATCTGTGTGCCGTTCATGTTGCCACCATTCAGATACAATCTGCCCATTCGAGCCATGTCTCGTAATGTTACGTTTAGTCCACCCATGGCCATTTCAACGTTTTTGCCGTCTGTTAGCCAGTGTGCATCAAATTCCATACCTAGCGGCTGCCAGATTTTTTCCTGCAAATAAGCCGAGATACTTTTGCCAGTAACTTTCGCTAGCAACATACCCAGCACATGGGTGTCAACGCTGACATAATTATTATAGGTGCCGGGGGTTCGTTTTTGCTTTAACGAAAGAACAAATTTATTCAAAGAACCGCCAGTAGCAACTGTCAGTCCCATTTGGTTCACGTCGGATAATGGGTCGCTGTAGTCTTCGTTAAAATACACACCGGACGACATTTGCAGAATGTCCTTAATGCGCACGTCGTTGTAACCAGATGCGGTCAGTTCAGGCAGGTATTTAGTAATAGGGTCTTCGATGCTATCGAATTTTCTTTCGTTCATCGCGATACCGATCATGGCGGATACAAATGATTTCGAGACAGAGAACATAATGTGTTTATCATCTGCGCTCTCGCCCTGATAATAATCCTCAAGAACGATTTGGTCATCCACTGCAACCAGAAAACCTGTGGTGAAGGTGTCGTCTAACATGCTTTTGACGGTATAGGTCTCACCTTCATACTCAAACGTTTCAGGTAAGGTGATGCCGTCTAATCGCCGGAAAGGCAGTGTGCTTGAGGGTGCCTTTATAGTCGTGCCACCAAATACATCGAAGGAGGTGCGGAAGTTTTCTGTCACAAGAGCCGGGTCGAGGTACAACTGAAATGGCCTTATCTTTTGGTAGTAGCTCCAGCCCCATATGCCGCCAGCGACGATAACAACGGCGAATATTGTGCCAGCAATTTTTCTCCAGCTCACAGGTCTCTCCCTTTATTATGTCCCTGCATAATCATATGGCGTGATGGAGACTTTAGACAAGCTATAGCCAGTTTGGTAATACGCTACCCAGATTGCATGCTGGTGAAGGCCATGTCATCGGGGCTCCTTCAATATGCAGTGGCGGCTTTAGGCGCTGTGCCGGGCCCCAAGGGGTCTGTTCTACCTCGGTTGAAAAGTCTCTTTCTTCAGCGTCTTTGCTTAGTGTACCGCCGTGTTGCTGTATGTTTGCCATCAGCAATTCTGCTGTGCGCGCCAAAGACAGGCGTGCGTTTGTGAGGCTTTTCTCTAATACAGCCATATCAATTGCACGGATTGCGGCAGCGGCCATCATGTAACCTGTTGCGTGATCCAGTGCTTGCACTGGTAACGGTGTTGGTTTTTGCGCGTTTGCCCAATGCATACCTGCATCTGCAATGCCGCAGCTCATTTGCACAAGGCTGTCAAAACCGCGCCGTTTTGCCCATGGCCCAGTCCAGCCGTAAGCGTCTAGTGATACTTCAATCAAGTGTGGTGCATAGCTGGTGCGCACGGATGAGCCGTATCCCAAATTTTCGAGCGCATTTGAACGATAACCATGAACAAGCACATCAGCATTGGCGAGTAGTTGTTCAAAAGTCTGACGATCTGTTTGTTCTTTGAGGTTCAAAAAGCTACAACGTTTACCCAGAGTAATATCAGGAACGATATTGGCTTCGTCCCATTCTGGTGGATCGATACGAAGGACTTCTGCGCCGAACGCAGCCAGTGTGCGTGTGGCAACAGGGCCAGCCAGCACGCGCGTAAGATCGAGAACGCGCAAACCATTTAAGGGGCGTGCGGCAGTGCCGTGCCAATTTCTGATGCTGCCGGTGCGCTTGTTTACCCAATGAATCAGAGGTTCCGCTGCCACAGCAAGCCCTTGTGGATGTTCTTGCCATTCTGTGCGGGACCGCATTTGCGCAGCGACGCCGCCAGCCTTTACAATCGCTGTTTCAAGATCATTCGCGCGCCAGTTCTTCACGGCAGACGCTACCTTTTTACGGTCTGCCTCCACGCCGAGAACAGAGAGTGCAGCACGGCGATGATGCGGCAGGTTGGTATGCAGTTTGATCCAACCGTCTTGTGTTTCATAGTCACCTGCAACAGCGTCCCAGACAGGTGGGAGTTGCCACCCAATAGGCTGGATTGACATGTTGAACCAAAGGGAAGCTAGTCGTTGATCTACAAACACATCTGGTTCAGACGCTCTCAAACCAATAGTTTTGACAAGGCCGGAGATAGCACTGCCCACTGCACCAATTGATGAGGCAGCCAATTTGCTGACAGCAAAACGTGACGGTAAATACTCTGGGTTAATTACCTCGGTATTGTGTTCAAGATGGAGGGCAGACAGGATTTCTTGCATAAGTGCAAGCTAGCATTCTTTTATGAAATTGTCACTTTCATCAATTGTTCGATTGCGAACAGTTATGTGTTCGAAAATGAACATGATGCAGTGAATAGAAAGTGCGTGGCACTGTAAATCATTGTTAAATATGGATTTATTACTTTCGTTTGTCTGGCATGATTTCTGCTGAGAATAAGTGCAAAATGATAAGCGAAGGATAGATGCAATGTTTAATCATTATATGACAGTGGCACTAAGGGCGCTGCGCCGCGAGAAGCAGTTTGGTATTATTAATATTGTTGGGTTGGCCGTTGCACTGGCAGCAGCAATCCTGATCCTTCTATTTATCCGCGACGAGCTGTCATACGATGATTGGGGCGCTGATACTGACCGGCTATACCGACTTGAAGGGTCATTGACCCGCCAAGATGGTTCCAGAAACTTTATTGCACTTTCACCGGGGCGCGTTAGTGAACCATTTGCCAAGGATTTCCCAAGCGAGATCGAGGAAATAAGCCGATTTTACCAGGAAGGGCATCTGTTTCTGCGTGGTCAAGACGCATTCATTGATACCGTTGCTTATGTTGAGCCAGGCTTTTTTGATATTTTTGATATTCCGACACTATCAGGCGATAGGAATGCTATTTTTGCGGACAATACATCTTTGTTAATCACGGAAAGCATGGCAAAAAAGTATTTTGGTAATGCTGATCCGGTGGGGCAAATTCTTGATCCGGATGATGTTGATTATTCCTTTAAGGTCGTTGGTGTTATTGCTGACTTGCCTGAAAGTACGCATCTGGACATTGACTTCCTCGCCTTGTTCGAGCCAGGCAGGTACGTTGAACAGCCTTGGATTGCAACATACTGGCAGTCCCATAATCTGCATACTTATGTGAAGCTGGCAGAAACCGCCGACCCTCTTAAAATTGAACAAAGTATTCCGGCCTTTCTGGACCGGAACGTAGATTTTGCTGATGCCCCGGGCATGACGCCGCCGTTCAGCGACTTTCTGAAAATGCGGTTAATGCCTGTTCGCGACATTCACCTGAAATCAACAGGCCGTTTCCAGATAAAACCGCCAGGCGATATGCGGCTGGTGATCAGTTTTGCTGTTATTGCGGGGCTAATAATTTTCATTGCATGTGTTAATTTTATTAATCTGGCCACAGCGCGCGCCAGCTTGCGAACAAGAGAGATTGCGCTCCGCAAAGTGGTTGGTGCCCGACGCGGGCAACTGATTAATCAGTTTATGTTGGAAACTGCTATTACCGTTGTTATCTCACTGGTGTTAGCGCTTGCGATTGTTGAACTGGCCTTGCCGTGGTTCAATGATTTTATCACAAAGTTTTTGGCGCTTGATTTGGCAGCTGACCCAACTGCGATGTTAATGGTTGCAGGCTTGCTGGTTGTTGTTGGGCTGGGTGCGGGCTTGCATCCGGCGTTTCACATCACGCGGGTGCGGCCTGCTTCTGTATTGCATTCTTCAGGGTCAGCAAAAATGCAAGGCAGTAAGCTGCGTACGGCTTTGGTGACATTGCAGTTTGCTATATCAATCGGCTTGATTTCCGTCACACTTATTGTGATGGCTCAAACCGAGTTTACCCGTAACAAAGATTTAGGCTTTGATATTAAGAACCGCCTGAGCATTAGCAATATGGCTTACAAATCAATTGCACCTGTTGCCGAGACGATAAAACAGGAAGTTGAGAAACTACCAGGTGTTGTCGATACAGCATTTTCCCGCCGTGATTTACCGTTGCGTGGATTATGGGGCTACAGCTTTCAGATAAACGGCGATCCATCGGGTAAAACGTATAACCTTGAGGATATGCCTGTAGATGCAGATGTGTTGGACTTTTTGAATGTACAGTTGATTGCTGGGCGCATGTTCGATCCAGACCGTGCACTTGATGAAACATACACGTCGGACGAAGGTGTGACTGAGATGACCAGCATTTTGAATCGCCGCGCTGTTTCATATTTAGGGTATGCCAGCCCCGAAGATGCGGTGGGCAAGAGCTTCAGCTATGATCAAGCTGGCGAGATCCAGCGTATTACCATCGTCGGCGTTGTTGAAGACGTAAACATGCGTAGCCTGCGCGATTCAGTAGAACCTTTAAATTTCTTCGTGCCAAAAGCACCAGCAACGGTATTGAACGTGAAAGTTGCTGAAGGCATGGAAACAGAAACGCAGCGTGCCATTGAACTTCTTTGGAAACGCCATGTCCCTGCATTCCCCATGAATTTGTCGTGGTACGAAGAAAGATACGGCCTTTTGTATCAAGCTGACGAGCAGAGGGGCGAGTTGTTTGGTGTGTTTGCCGTCTTCGCAATCTTCGTTTCTTCGATTGGTCTGTTTAGTCAGGCCGCTTATAATGCACAGCGACGGACAAAGGAAATCAGCCTGCGCAAACTAATGGGTGCCAGCACATTCGCTGTGGTGCGTTTGATGGTCTGGCAGTTCTCCAAACCTGTATTGATTGCAAATCTGATTGCATGGCCTGCGGCGTGGTTAATTACGCGTGATTGGTTGGCAGGTTTTGCTTACCGGATAGATTTAACGCCTGTGCCGTTCCTGACAGCCAGTATGATTGCACTGATGATTGCTGTGCTGACGGTAATGTTTCATGCGGTACGTGCATCTAACACAAGTCCTGCACTAACGCTCAAGCATGAATGAACAATAATTTTGAGAGGCACGTTGGGGCGTGGCGGCTTAGGCCGCCGCGTTTATTTTCAGCACCTGCACATAGCCGTGCTGAATTTCCATCTCTTTGCCTAAGCCTTTGGAGATCATAATCCGGTGTACCTCGGGCAAGCGCCAACACGGCACAAAAGGTACCATGTGATGTTCGATATGATAATTGACCCAGAACGGCGCAAACGTCATGCGGCCTAACGTTCCGGTAAGCGTAGTGCGGCTGTTCTGCAGTGGGTTGGAGACATCTGGAACGGCAGCATGTTCTGCTATATTGCGCACCCTCAGGAAAAGTTGCTGCGTTGTTGCCATGGGTAGCAACCACATCAACAGAAATAAATCCATCTGCCCCGATACTGCAAAAGCCGCTACGAACGGTACGTAAAACAATAATGTCCAGCCATAAAAGGTTTTTAAACGTGCCGGGCGGCCCTGACTTTCACCCCAAACGGCGCGAAAAATACCAAATTGTGTGCGTACAAAAGCGATGCCTGTCAGGTCTCTGATAATCTTGCGGGTCATGCTGCTGCTGGACACTGGAAACGGTGTATAGAGATAGTTTTCCGGATCCTTCTCTGTACGGGTGAAGCGGTGGTGGGCCATATGTCGCTTGCGGTATTCTGTCATGCTTATCAATAACGGCGCTGCCGCAAATAGATGCCCCAGATATTCATTAAGCTTACGTGTGCGAAACAGCAAACCATGGCTGGCCTCGTGCATTAAAATTGATAGGCCGAGTTGCCTGCTACCAATGATAATGAGGGCTAGTATGAAGGTGAAAACGTTGGGGAATACGACAAAAAGTGTCGCCACACCTATGATAGAAAGCCACGCACTTATGAGCAGCCAGTATCCCATTTTATCAGAACGCTGTCGCAGCCGGTGCTGCTCCTCGGAGGTGAGGATATCTGAAGGCTTGATGGTTTTCCACTGTGTGGACATGAAGGTTTACCCGTTGATTTTGCAAACATATGATATCATTAAACTGGATCAAATACGAATTGTGGCAAGTTTGCCGTGATATCAAGCTGCCACATTCCGTTTGTTAGTCCCTGATCACACGGTAGTAACATCAATTCAAGCGACTGTTTCTTTTCACATGGATCATGTGCGTGCTAGATTTAACTATGGTTTTGATTCGACGTGTTATGTTTATCCTAGTTGCCTTTTTCGCAACCACAGCGTTTCCTTCATGGGCGCTTGATGACCTTTTATTGCAACAATTGACTCAAGCCCCCAAAGCTGCAGCTGTTAGCTTGTCCTCGGATGGGCATTATTTGGCGGCTTTACTACGGGGTGATAAAAACGAACCAGAGATTGCGGTTTGGCGTGTTGGTGACGATGAACACAATGCAGAAAGATTACCTTACACACGCTCTGATCTGAATTGGCTTTCATGGGTTGGTGGTGGCCGGCTACTTCTGTCCCTTAAGGAAAACGGCCTTGTGCTATATGACGCGCATGTTGGGCGTCTGCGGCCGCTCATAGATGGTGTTGGACCAAAACCAGATGAGTTGTTGCCCGTTCTTTTAAGTGCTTTGCCTGATGACCCCGCCAATATATTAATGCAATGGGAAGACCCGGGTGTGCCGGGTTATCCAGCTGTGTACCGCGTTAATGCGCTAACGGGTATCTCTGAGAAAATTATGGGAGCATGGCGCCCGATAATTCGCTGGTGGGCCAGTCCTAGCGGCGTAGTTGAAATGGGCGAAGGGTACCGTGGGCGTAAGCAGCAATTATATGGTCGCCGTGCCGACGGTGCCTGGGCGAAGATCGCTGAAAACGACTATTTCAAAGATACACCTATGTCAGTTGTTGCTGTGGAGGCCGGCGGAGCAACCGCTGCCGTTATTGCGGCACACGACAGTAACACGCGCTCCTTATGGCGAGTTGATACACGCACTGGCGAATATATGGAGCGGCTGGCTCACCATGGGCGTTTTGATATTGATGCGGCCATCATTGACCCTGTCAGCAATTTTTTGGTTGGTGCTACATATGTCAGCAATGCACAGGAAGAATTTATCTGGCGTGCTGACTACAAAATGCAGCTAGCCTCTGCACAGAGGGAAGCAGGTGTTTCAGACATTGAACTCGTGTCGGAGAGTACGGATAGGCGCGTGAAGCTTTATCGCAGCCGCGCCAATTGGCGTCCGCACAGATATTTTATCAAAGATACCGAGACTGATACATTAGTGGAGGTTGCGTCTGATAAGAGCTTTGATGACCTGCCGCGTGCCCGAAGCCAAGGTGTTTACATTCCGCTGAAAGGTAAACGGATCAAAGACCTTGGCCCGATGCACGCGATTTTGTCCATACCGAGTGGCGGTGCGACAGGAAAGGCCGTTGTGCTTGTACATGGTGGCCCCGTAAGGCGCGCATCAGACCGATACAGCCCGATTGTTCGCTGGTTAAATGCAAATGGATATAGCGTGCTGCAGCCAAATTTCCGAGGGTCTAGCGGGTTTGGCGAAAAATGGAGGCGTGCAGGATATGCGCAGTGGGGCAACGATATGCAGGATGATGTGCGCACTGCTGCTGAGTGGATGCTGGAAAGTGGTTATGCATCGTATGGTAATATGTGTGTTATGGGCGGGTCATACGGCGGTTACGCCTCATTGATGTCAGCTATTAAGGATGATGACTTGTTTGAGTGTGCCGTAAGTTTGAACGGTGTTACTTCAGTGTATCATCTAGCTGAATATTTCGATACTCATCGGTTCAGTTTGCTGACCGTTCCGCGTATTAAAGGGCGGTTGTCAAATCGTTCGCTGAGGAGGCGGTCTCCTCTATACCGTGCTGACCTGATTAAGCTTCCTGTTCTTTTGTTGCACGCAACAAAAGATGCCAACGTGCCTTTTGATCAAGGCGTTGGTATGGCGAAGGCGCTACAGCAAGAAGGCAAAGAACATACATTCATTGTGATCAAGGATGCTGAACACCAGCTTAAACGAACAGACCATCGGCGGATATATTACCGTGCTGCTGTAGAGTTCTTAAATCAGCATACTGCAGGGCATGAAACCGCTCAAAGTCGTTGATATGCGATAAAGTGTTGAATGTTTGCGTCTGAAGGGCTGGCAATTGATGCGTAAATATGGTTTGAAGGACATGGGAGAAAACAGCGTTGATTGCGAAAGTTAGCATAAGCTGTTTTTATAAAATTGGGAGAGGGCAGACCGTTTCCGGTTATGCCAAAAATAATAATTACATGAGGTGGACATGAGCGACGCTGTTGTTTCGACCGAAGGTTCTCAGGAAAGAGAACTGCTTGGTCATCCGATTGGACTGTCGATTTGCTTTTTAACAGAAATGTGGGAACGTTTTTCGTTTTACGGGATGCGCGCTATTTTGGTGTTGTATCTCACCAAACATTTTCTGTTCAATGCTGGTGAGGCAAACCTGATTTACGGTGCTTATCTTGGCATGACATATTTGCTGCCAATTCTCGGTGGTTATTTCGCCGACCGTTATCTTGGTAGCCGAAAAGCCGTTGTTTACGGCGGGCTGTTACTGGTTCTGGGGCATATTAGTCTTGCATTCGAAGGCCCCACAGCCCAGTTGATTGACGGTGTGGTTGTTCGCAATGAAAACTACCTCAGTATTTTCTATCTGTCTCTTGCGCTTATCATCACAGGCGTTGGTTTCCTTAAGGCAAATATTTCAACTGTTGTTGGCTCACTTTATGGTCCAACAGACCCGCGCCGTGATGGTGGTTTCACCATTTTCTATATGGGTATAAACATCGGCTCATTCCTCGCAACCATCATTGTTGCAGGTGTCGGTGAGATATATGGCTGGGGCTACGGCTTTGGTTTGGCTGGCATTGGTATGTTGTTTGGTTTGATGACATTCCTTTGGGGACAGCATTTGCTTGAAGGCAGGGCTGATCCGCCTAACCCTGAAATGCTTGCTGAAAAATCATCGATTGGCCTGAATAAGGAATACACGATTTACCTTATTGGCGTTGGGCTTGTTGGCTTGATGTGGGTTATGTTGCAGTTTCAGGAAATTGTCGGCTACATGCTGGACGGAACAGGCATTGCCATGTTGGCAATTTTGCTAGCCTACGGTTTCACAAAATGTACTAAAGAAGAACGCGAGCGTATCTTTGTTGTTATGATCCTGTTCATCTTCATGACCGTATTCTGGATGCTGTTTGAACAACAGGGCGCATCGCTTACGCTGATTGCTGATCAGCAAATTGATCGTGATTTGTTTGGTATCACAGTAACGGCGGGCCAAGTTCAGACACTTAACCCGTTCTTTATTGTTGTTTTAGCACCTGTGTTTGCCATGATGTGGACACGCATGGGGCATGCAGGCATTGAGCCATCTACACCTGCCAAGTTTGCTATTTCACTTGTTCTTATCGGTGCAGGTTATCTTGTTTTCGCTTGGGGTATGGCACTGGATGAAGGTGTGGATAAAAGCTTTATCTGGATGGTTGAGATTTATTTCTTCCTGACGGCTGCGGAGCTTTGCTTGAGCCCGGTTGGCTTGTCGATGGTTACCAAGCTTTCGCCAGCGCGGATTGTTGGTATGACCATGGGGACATTCTTCCTGTTCATCGCGATTGGTAACTATAAAGCAGGTTGGTTGTCATCATTGATGGGTGTTGATGGGCATGCCAGTGGTGGTGCGCTTGATATGGATAAAACCAATCAGCTCTTTATCAATGTTGGTGCGCTTTCTGTGGGGCTTGGTATCTTGCTTCTACTACTGACACCTTGGTTGAAGAAGCGCATGCACGGCGTCCACTAGACACTGTAAATAACAATGATAAAACGGGGGCATTGGCTCCCGTTTTTATTTTGCGGTGATGATAAGGGTTTAGGCTGTTGAAACACGATATCCTTTTAATTGGTACATACCATAAAACTGGTACCGTCTGGTTGCAGCGGGTATTTATGGATGCGGCGCAAAGGATGGGGCATTCGTTCATTGAAAACCAACGAGAAGTGGCCAAAGGTGAACTCAGGTCTGGTTTCTATCAGGACCATCATTGCCGCTTTTCTAAAGACCTTTTAGCCGCTGATTATGTAGGGTTCCGCATGATACGTGATCCGCGTGACGTGGTGATATCAGGTGCACATTATCATATGAAATCTGATGAGGCATGGCTGCATGAGCCATTGGGTGCGCTAAGTGGGCAGTCATATGCACAGGCAATAAACGCGCAGCCAGACATGCAATCACGTTATATCTTCGAGGCGCAACAAGTGGCGAATGCCACTACACGCGATATGATCGCTGACGTTTCGCGACTGCCCGGCATGATTACGGTCCGTTATGAAGATTGGATAGCTGACGAGACGATGCAGTATTTTGGCGCAGTTATGCAGCAGCTAGGCCTGACCGATGAAGAATGTAGCCATGCGAAAGAAGCTTTTCATCGCTGGTCTCTGTTTGGGCGCGGCAACAAAGTGGATGCGCATGCACGGTCCGGTGCGACGGCACAATGGCGCAGTATTTTTACACGTGCTGTCGGCGAAGCATTCTTGGCGGTTCACGGCGATGCGCTTGTTACACTTGGTTATGAGGACAATCATGATTGGGTGTTGCACTTGCCTGAAAACATAAACGATTAAGCTTTCTTGTCTCTTGTGCGTGACTCTCTCTCTTTCCCTTGTTAGGTTTAAACCGTTCGCGGGGGCGGCGTGTCACAGGCCATCAGCCGCACACGATTTAGGGAGAGTACAGCCATGATATATAAGCACGTAAGGGGCAGCGGGATTGCGCGCACTGCTATACTTGCTGCAGTGATGGGGTTAACCATCAGTGCCTGCAGCCCAAACAATACGGAGCAGGGTGAGTTTGTTGAGATCAACAAAGATCCGTTTCCGTCCAGTTATACACCGTTACCAAGCACAGCAACACTCATCATTAACGCTACCATCCTTGATGGTAATGGTGGCCGTGTTGATGGTGGCTCTATTCTGTTGGAAGGCGGCAAGATTGTTGCCATGGGACCAGATGGGCCAACACCGGACGGAGTTAATGTGATTGATGCTGAGGGTCGCTGGGTTACACCGGGTATTATAGATGTGCATAGCCATTTGGGCGTTTACCCAAGCCCGGGTGTGCAATCGCATGCTGATGGCAATGAAGTCGGTGAGCCCGTAACGGGTGATGCGTGGGCCGAGCATGCGCTTTGGCCGCAAGACCCGGGCTTTGTTCGCGCTCTTGCAGGCGGTGTTACCGCACTGCAGGTGCTGCCGGGTTCTGCAAACCTTGTTGGTGGGCGTTCGGTTACGCTTAAAAATGTGCCGGGGCGTGTATCGCAGGACATGAAGTTTCCGGGTGCGCCGTACGGTCTGAAAATGGCATGCGGTGAAAATCCAAAACGTGTTTACGCTGATGGATCGCGCGGTGGTGATTTCCGCCCTCATACCCGCATGGGTAATGTTGCAGGATACCGTGCCGCATGGGCTGAAGCACAAGAGTATCAGCGCGCATGGGACAAATACGAGCGAGATTATAAGGCAGGCTTTGATGTGTTGCCGCCCAAGCGTGACTTGAACCTGGACACACTTGCTGGGGTTTTGCGCGATGAGATTAAAGTGCACATGCACTGTTACCGCGCTGATGATATGGGAACCATGCTCGATGTTGCGAAGGAATTTAACTATAAAATTACGTCGTTCCAACACGCGGTTGCCAGTTATAAAATCGCTGACAAACTCGCCGAAGAAGGTGTTTGCTCGGCTATGTGGGCAGACTGGTATGGCTTTAAGATGGAAGCTTACGATGGCATTCGCGAGAATATTCCATTCGTGCACAAAGCTGGTGCGTGTGCGATTGTGCACTCCGACAGCCAAAGCGGTATCCAGCGCTTGAATCAGGAAGCAGCCAAGGCACTTGCTGATGGCCGTAAGGCTGGTGTTGATATCTCGAAGGCTGAGGCTTGGACGTGGCTATCGCTTAATCCAGCCAAGTCACTTGGTATTGATAATAAAACAGGCACACTTGAGCCAGGCAAGGACGCAGATGTTGTGTTGTGGTCAGGTGATCCGTTCAGTGTTTATACCAAAGCAGACATAACGTTTGTTGATGGTGCGGTTATTTTTGACCGTAACAACCCAGATAGTAATCCGGTGATGGATTTCGAGCTTGGCCAACCTGGTGAAGGAGATGTGAAATGAGAAAGCTTGTTTCTTTAGTCGCAGTTGCTGCGACCATGATGTCATCAGCAGTATTTGCAGAAGACATTGCCATTACAGGTGGTAAGGCATTCACAAACGGCGGTTCTGGCGAAGTAGATAATGCCACAATCCTGATATCTGATGGTAAAATCACAGGTGTTTCATCCGGTGGTGCAGTGCCAGCGGGTTACCGCGTCATTGATGCAACGGGCAAATGGGTTACCGCCGGCTTTATGGCTGGTGACACCAACATTGGCCTTGTTGAGGTCGCACTTTCAGGTGGCATCGTGGATGCCCGCGCTGACAAAGCAAAAGATGGTATTGGCCTTGATGCGGCTTATGCCATTAATCCTGCTTCACCTGTTTTTGCTAATACGCGCATCGGCGGTGTAACGCGGGCAATGACACGTACCAGCAGCTCCACCGATATGTGGATGGGGCAGGGTGCCATCGTTAAGTTGACCGACGACGATGTTGTCGTGAAAGAACGCGCTTTTCTGGGTCTTGACCTTGACGAAGGGTCTGCAGAGAAAAACGGCGGTAGCCGCGCGGCTTTATGGAGCCAGGTAAACGCCAAGTTTGAAGAAGCAATGCGTAAAAAAGGCAGTAGTACCACTAAGTCAGAAGGTAAATCTGACGCTAAACCCAAAAAGCCATCTCCAGCTGACGTTGCGATGACCAAAGTAATGAACGGTGATATGCCTGTTTATGCAACGGTTGAACGCAAGGCTGACATTCTGCAGCTTATTGCGCTGAAGAAACGCTTCGATATCGACGTTATTCTTGGCGGTGCCGGTGAAGCATGGATGGTAGCTGATGAACTGGCCGCTGCGGGTATTCCTGTGGTGCTGGACCCGTCAGCGAACCTGCCGGGCAACTTTGATACGCTGGCGCGCACCAGTGCTGCGGCTGGCCGTTTGCACAATGCTGGTGTGAAAGTTGCGTTTATTCCGCCAGGCACGCACAACACTGTGCTTGTGGTGCAAAATGCAGGCATTGCTGTTTCCATGGGAATGCCGTGGGCTGCTGCAATGGATGCGCTAACGGTGAACCCTGCTGAAATCTTCGGCATTGATGACAGCTATGGTGCGCTTGCTGCTGGCAAAGACGCAGACGTTGTGGTGTGGGACGGTGACCCGTTAGAGGTGATGTCCAGCCCTGATGTCGTGTTGATTGCAGGTGAGCAATTGCCGCTTGTTTCGCGCCTAACTAAGTTGCGTGACCGATACAAGGATTTGGACCGTGCACCTGCGTTTGATAAATAGCTGTAGCTGAAATTCATGGTGCTTAACTGGTATCTCAAACAAACACAAAAGCCGGGGCATGCCCCGGCTTTTTCTTTGAATAGCCTGTCTACCTGAAATCAAACCAATATCTGATCATTGTCGATAATGGCTTGGAACTTGGTTTCATCTACACCTTCTAGCGTGAGTGTACCATGCCCCACTAGTGTTAGTATTGTGGAGTTCCCACTGAATGTTGCTGCACCCGTGATTACATCAATCGTTAAGCCATTAATTTCTGTGAAATCGAGCGTATTTGGACCGCTGTTTGATACTTCAAAGTCAGTGATAACGTCAGTACCGAAGCCTGTAATGAATGCAAATGTGTCGCCTCCGAAGCCTCCGCTCAAACTGTCATCGCCGCTGCCGCCAAATATAAGGTCGGCGCCTAGCCCACCCTCAATTGTATCGTTGCCACTGCCACCAAACAGAGTATCATTACCGCGGTTACCTATTACACGATCATCGCCTGATCCAGCAAATATTTGATCGTTGCCATCCCCGCCGTCAATTGTATCGTTACTATTATTTGCGCCAAGTCCGCCGTATATTACGTCATCGCCCCCATTACCAACGATATTATCACTTCCTGTGCCACCCCCAAGGGTGTCATTACCAGCTTCACCTCTAACTATGTCATTCCCAGAGCCAGCATAAATTACATTAGCACCGGTGCCGCTTCCACTAATTGATGCGCCTCCATATAATGAGTCGTCTCCATCCCCGCCAAATATAGTATCATTACCTGCAGTAGAAGCTGTACTTCCTCCACCAAAAACCTCGTCATTGCCTGCTCCGGCTCCGATCAGGTCATTACCGTTTCCACCTCGGATAGTGTCATTGCCTGTATCTCCCGGACCAGCGAAAATTCGGTCGTTACCATCTCCACCCTCGATACGATCATTGCCCTGATCACCCCTGATAAAGTCATCCCCTTGGTCTCCGGTAAGAGTGTCATCGCCGCTGCCACCTAAGATATTGTCGTCTCCGGCATCGCCCGTAATACGATTGGCAGAATTGTTGCCAGTCAATCGATCAGAAAACGGTGAACCTTCAATGTATTCAAACCCTGCAACCTGCTCAGTATTGCCATTTGATGAATTTAGATTAACAGTAACGGCGGTGCTATTGCCTGTGTATGAAACGGTATCAATACCGTTTCCACCATTCAGTACATCGCGGCCTTCGCCGCCCGTAATATGATCATTACCATCTCCGCCTGAAAGCGTATCGTTTCCAGCCCCGCCAAACAACCTGTTGCTAAATGTGTTGCCTATTATGCGGTCGTCAAAATCAGTTCCAATGATGCCAGATATATTCTCTAATACATCACCTTCAGCATCGCCACCTCGGCCTGTGCCGAGAAGAGCGTCAACATTAATTGCAGCAGTTGAGTCAGAATAATCTGCTGTGCCGCCGCGAATGGTATCTGCACCTGGTCCACCTACGGCTATATCGAATCCTCTACTCGCAATAAGTACATCATTTCCTTCGCCGCCAATAAGGGTGTCATTTGTTCTTGTTGCGCTGTTATCAAAACCTGCTTCCAAACTGTCATCGCCGGAGCCACCTTCCAAAAGATCGCCGCCGCGACCACCTAATAGTGTATCATCGCCGTTACCACCTAACAGAGTGTCGCCTCCAAATGGGCTATGAAAGCTGCCGCCAGTGATTAGGTCGTTGCCATCGCCTCCATCAAGTAAGTCATTGTGCGATCTAAATTCAACCTGTCCAGAAGTAAGCGTGTCGTCGCCAGCTCCGCCTTCAATGGTTTCGTCACTACTTCCACTACCAGTGATACTGTCGTCACCATCGGTTTGATCACCAGGTCTACCAGTCACGCCGACATTAACATTGGTGAAGACTGATCCATCGGGGAAAACATAATTGAGATTATCAAGGTTATCGACACTGCGCCCAATAAGAAAAATGCTATTTCCAGAACCTGAGTCAACCAGAACGCCAACTACACCGTTCCGCTCAACATCACTTGCATTGGCAATAAGGTCATCAATGTTCTCAAAAGAGCTTCTGGATAAATCAGAAAAATCTAATGTATCTGCGGACGTTAGCCCTGCGATAGTATCATCGCCGTGATTATTGGCAAATACGATAAGGTTTGCTCCATCCCCTACGTCAATTTGATCATCACCAGCGCCGCCTGTAATGGTGTCGTTGCCTGCATCGGCATTCAGAGTATCATTGCCGCCTTGACCATCGATAAGGTCATCGCCGCCTAAACCCTGGAGAATATTGTTAGCTTGAGACCCCAGTAATGTGTCGTTGTTCTGAGAGCTGCCGGTGATGTTCTCAATATCTATTAGAACATCATCACCAATTGAAAAGTTTGGTGAATTTGCTTCCCCTTTGTCTACGGTGCCAGCTGCTAGGTCGGCATTTATGGCAAGATTGTTGACATAACTGATAGAGTCAACTCCGGAGCCACCGTCAATTGTATCGGCACCATCAAAAGAACCCCGGATATCATCATCTCCTGCACCTGCCCGAATTAAATTATTATTGGGCGTAAATTGACCATCAATAGCTATAGAGGTGCCTGCAATGATAATATCGTCGCCCGCACCACCAATAAGTGTGTCGCTTCCGCCGCGGCCGTCCAGTACAACGCCGAGATCAGAACCTGTCAGAAAGTCATCAAAGTGACTACCAAATATGCGGCGGATGTTAATTAGGACATCACCCTCAGCATGGCCACCACTTCCTGTGCCGACTTGCAGATTGATTATTATACCTGCAGGGGATTCTTCATAGTTTACTCCAGCATAATCTTCTCTGTTACTGGAACCGATTAGAGTATCTGCACCTTCCCTACCATCAAGCAGGTCATTGCCTCCATTACCTTCCAAGCGGTTATTCGCAGCGTTTCCAGTGATAAAGTCGCGTTGAGTCGACCCGATAATGTTTTCAATGTTGATTAGGTTATCAAAACTGCTGTTGGATCCATCCAGAAAGGTGACAATGTTACCGCGAACACTACTGCTGGACGTGGGGGTAAAGAAAAAGCCAAGACGCACAAAAACAATATCAGTAGAGTCTGCGTAGCTGACGGTGTCAATGCCATCGCCGCCATCAATGAAATCATTACCAGGGCTATTTGCAAAGAAATCATCGCCAGCACCGCCGTTGAGTGTGTCGTCTCCTTCGCCGCCATTAAGCGTGTCGTTGCCCGCGCCGCCTTCTAAAAGGTCGTCGCCGGCGAGGCCTTCTAGGGTGTCATTTTCGTCTGAACCAGTAAGCGTGTCGTTGCCTGATGTGCCGGTAAAAAGAGGCATAAGAGTTCCTAAATGAAGTAGGCGATGTCAAAATGAGAAAGAGGGCTGCGTATGCAGCAGTGAGGTTTCGCTACATCATCAGCAAAGATGTGATGTGGTAATGTTGTGTGTACTCAGGAAGCGCAGGACGCACTTTTGCGAGCGTAAAATACGCAGATAAAACCATTGACTAGACCCCCAAAGAATAATCCTGATTAGTGTTTCCACTAACCCGTTGGTTGTATTCATAAGGGCAGTTGGTTTCCTGTCAACACTGTTTCTATGCTAGAGAGCAAACGTGATATTGCGGGCCGTAATTGCAACCAAAATCAAGGCGCTGGCTACAAATAGAAGGAAGCGGATCAGTACAATATTAACCGTTGCCTGCAGCAGCGAATGCAGTACCCGTACACCCACATAACTCCATGCCAGCAAAATGTTAAGGTTGTCACTAACGCCGACAATATGGCTGTAAAACATCAACGCATAAAAGATGGTTGGTTGCTCATGCAGGTGGTTATAGTTGTCAGCTACGCGGCGTGCACCAGCTGGCAGCACATTCAGTGATCCGGGGTGGGCGGCATCCTGCGGGTCGATTTTTGCTTTGCTCATGGCAGGCAGTCGTGTTGCATACATCCACACCCACATAATCAGGGTCCATGTGATCATAGCGAGCGCCGGGTTAAGGATCGAATTGCCAAGAAATGGAATATGCATAGTGAGAAAGCCTCTGTATTAAATACTCATATTAACGTCATGTTTGAACGCCAAGTATTAAGGTTTACGCCGTTTCAGTTTTTGCCTTGCTGCTATGCGCAGCGCAAGTGCGAGCAAGCAAACGGTAGGAATAGCAGCATGAGTTATTCCCTCCGCTAGCGCAACAGGCAACGAGCGCCCTATGAAAATCAGCCAGATATAATAACTGCCAATTTTATGTAGTCGTTTCCAGTTTTTTGCGCCCATTTTGCGCACACTTGCATTGTTAGATGTGACCGCCATTAAAAACAGAAATAAGTAAGCGAGGCCGCCGCCAGAAAGTTCTCCTGCAGTGCGCGTTGCCTCTGTAAAAACAAGGTTTGAAAGTACGATGCCTGCATGCACAAAATGCACGAGCGCAAACGAAATTCCAATATATCGTCGGTTGCGCATCGCCCAGCGGCTGTAGGGCATGTCATACAAAATGCGAATGCTGGAAGCAGTGAAGGCCGTGATGAACAGTGCGAACGCTAGCCATGCTGTTGGACGCATCACGTAAGGTAGTGTTTCTATTGCATCCATTTTCATGCTGTATGCCACGCCAAGGAACGTAAACAAAATAATCGCAACACATGCAACAAGGCCTGTGCTTTCATTAAGTCTCAATCCGGTATTTGGTTTCTGTGCTGCCATAGGCTTATTCCAAACATACGTGACGTGCGCGGCACCTGTCCCACAATCAGGCACGACCTAACGCTATTTACTTGAAACGTTCTGTTAGTGAGTAGAATACTTTCATATGGGGCGCTGGTTATCCAGCCAAAAACACAACAAGAATAGCAAGGCAGGGGTCATGTTAACGCTGAGATCTATCCCGGATACTGATCTTGATGCATTTTTTCACATGCTGAACGATCCAACACTTGCCGTGAATACGGGCAGCATTCCTTACCCCATTACGCGTGCGTGGGCGCAGGAACGTCTTGATAAAAAACGTGCAATGGAAGTGGCAGGCACAGCCCAGGACTGGGGTCTTTATGACGGTGAAACACTGGTCGGCAATGCAGGGTGGTTTACTGCTGAAACTGGTGGCCGCGAAATCGGATACGCTATTCACCGCGATCATCGCGGTAAGGGATATGCCACACAGGCTGCACGGTTGGTGGTGGAACGCATCCGGTCTGATGGCTACAGGGATAAAATCTATGCAGGTTATTTCAAGGACAACCCTGCATCGGGGCGTGTTCTTGAAAAGCTGGGGTTTGAGTTTTTGACAGAAACGCTTGGCGAGGCTGCTGCGCGCACGGAGCCTTCACCGTCGATAGAGATGGTTTTGCAAGCAGAAGTAACAATTAGTTAGTTAAAGTCGGGAGATTAACAATGCGGGGAACGATTCTATTTTTGCTTACAGTGTTCATGTCTTTTACGGTTGCGGCCTCGCCGGAAAAGCTACAAATAGCGTTAGATCAAGCTATGGACAGCCCGCCGCCTGCGGCAGCGGGCCCTGTGGGGTACGCCTTCCATGTAGTCGCGGGTGACGATAGCTACGGCGCCGCATCCGGCGTTGCAGCACCTGATGGCACGCTGCTTGATAGTGACCATATGTTTCGTCTTGCCAGTATTACTAAAAGTTATGTTGGAACAGCCGTCTTGCGTTTGGTTGAGCAGGGGCGCCTCAGTTTGGATGCACCGATAAACACATTAATCGATGCGGAGTATAATGAGGTGCTCACCAGCGATGGGTACGATACAAACATTATTACTTTAAAGCATGTGATTAGCCACACAGCCGGCTTCTTTGATCATGCTCAAACGAATAACTTCCTTAATTCATTAATGACAAATCCGCATCATGTCTGGACCCGCACGGAGCAAATTAATGCAGGCGCTGCATGGGGAGACCCGGTGGGCGCGCCGGGTGAAAAGTTCTTCTATTCCGATACAGGGTTTGTGCTGATGGGGCATATGATTGAACGCCTCACCGGAGAGGCTTTGCCTGTTGCAGTGCGGTGGCTGGTTGGCTTGGATAGGCATGGCCTTACCCAAACAGTTTGGGAGCGCGGAGACAGCCGCAGCGTACCTGCCGAAAAGCGTGTTCACCAATATATGGCAGGACAAGATACATACACATGGGACCCGTCAGTTGACCTTTATGGTGGTGGTGGTTTGGTTGCTAGTATGCGTGACGTGGCACTGTTTTACAGCCTGTTATTTAATGGCAAAATATATGAAAACTCATCAACATTGACCACTATGCTTTCTCAGGATGGTTTGCCGGAAGGCAGTCCATACCGGCACGCAGTGTTTGTAAAAAATTACAGTGGTCTTGAGGTTTATGAACATGGTGGTTTTTGGGGCACGCTTGTATTGTATGACCCGCAAACAAAGACTGCTATAGCAGGCGCTTCTCTCAAGCAGGAAGGCTATCCAACTTTGGTGAAAGCAATGGTAACATTCTTGAAAAGTATTAAAGGGTGACGCTGTATTATAGATGGCATTACGCTTGGGTTACTCAGGGCCGTGTGGTCGCGTGAGGACGAATAGCGCCGCCAGAGACAATACAACTGCTTGAATAATTAGCACGTGCTGTGCCACACCGAGCGCAACTGACAGCAGAAAAGCAAGCAGCATTGTAAAGGCGGCAACCTTTTTGGTGCGTCTGTTAATACTGCCGTGCGTTTGCCAGTTTTTGATTAAAGGGCCAAAAGTCTGGTGGTTTATGAGCCAAGCTGACAAACGCGGCGAACTGCGTGCAAAGGCAAAGGCGGCGACCAGTAGAAACGGCGTTGTCGGCAGAAGCGGCAGTACAACACCCACCAGCCCAAGGCCTAACGCTATCAGTCCAATTGTTGCCCATATGTACCGCATGGTTCACTATCCATCGTCATTGATGGTGCAAACGCTACGCGGCATTGTTGCTTGGGTAAATGCATTTAATTTGAAAAGGGCCGATTGATGACATTTAATGAGGTGTCGGCAAGGCGGTAATGTATGACAGAACATATTTATAGCGGCCCAAATCCCCGTCCGATACGGGCAATTCAAGTATGCATACGTTACGGTATTCCTTGTCAAAATGACGGAGGTCTCGTGTATAGTACCTTAAGCGGCGTTCCTCGATTTGGGTTTGCCACGCAAGTTGGCATAATTCGGTAGATAAAGGGCTTGCCTCGTTCACATCAAAGCCACCAAGTGAGCGCCCGGCCAGTTCTTCAATGCCGCTACCTGCAAGCCGGAATTGTGCCTTGCCGTCGGGTGTGCAAATCACCAAGCCTATGTTTTTGGCAAAGCGGCCCATATCACGTAGCAGAATAGACGATTTTTTCGGTGGTAGTCCGTCTTTTACCAAGGATAGCCACCAGTCAAATACGTCAACTGTGTCTTTGTCGCGCAAAATACCACGGAAGGTATCAAGGTTTTTTTCAGGTGGCATTTTGCCCAGAAATGATGGTCCTATATAATAATCTTTGATCGCCGGATCGTGCCTTCCGTCGCTCACATGGTCTAGCCGCAAGATTTGCATAGCTTTGTCCTTGTTAATATTTCAGCGATTAGCCCCCGGATTTAAAATTTTTAATCGCCGGTATTTTGGACTCGGAACACGTTGTGCTTTGCGCCGCGAATACAGCGCCAATATACTTAAGCAGTTGGATGTGCTGCGGCACTACGGATGGCATTGCCCAGCGCTTCAAATGTTGGTGCACGCGGGTTGGTCTTGCGCCAAATTAACCCGATCATGCGCGTTGGAATGATATCACTAAATGTGACGATATCTACATCGATATTTTCTGTTATGCCTGCTTCTACAGCCATGCCAGGTAATAAGGTGATGCCGTGTCCTGCTGATACCATTGGCAATATGGTAGCGAGGCTTGTATTGGCCAGTTCTCTGCGGGCGCGCCTTCCCAGTAGTTGACAGGCTGCAAGTGCATGATCACGCAAACAGTGCCCTTCTTCCAGTAAGAGTAGGCGCTCTTCATCCAGTTCGCTGCTGTGTATGCTGTCACCGGGCGCTTCTCCCTTGGGAAATGCCGCAACAAACCTGTCAGGGAAAAGAGGCATCTCGTGTGCATCACCGCAGTCAAAAGGCAATGCATAAAGTACCACATCCAGTTCGCCAGCACGCAGCAGGTCACATAAATCCGCTGACTTTTCTTCACGCAAATGCAATTCAAGATCGGGTAAAGTTTTACTGATAGCAGGCACAACGCGCGGCAAAAGATACGGTGCGATGGTTGGAATGACACCCATGCGAACAACACCGCGCATAGGGTCCTTTGCAGCAGAAGCGAGGTCGGTTAGATCATCGACGTCATTAAGAATGTCTTGGGCGCGACGCACCATCTCCTCACCGAGCGCTGTAAACATAACGGAACGTTTTGTGCGCTCTACAAGTTGTGTGCCGAGCAAGCTTTCCAACTCTTGAATACCAGCAGATAATGTGGATTGCGTCACGTGACTTGCGTCTGCTGCTTTTCCAAAATGATTGGTTTTATGTAGAGCAACCAGGTAGCGCAGTTGTTTTAATGTAGGAGGAAAGCTCATCGAATATTCCGATTTTTAAAATGTCTATTTATGCTTTACCCGATTATAAATAAGGCGGCCCTGAAGACAAGATGTTTCAACTTGTCGCATGGTTTAAACGTTTAAACGCTTGATATGATCAATAAAGGCAGCCTGCCCAATTGTTGTCACAATTCAATTCTTTTATGCAGCTCGTTTGATGCCAACCGCTTAATGCTGCGACACTGTATATTCTTGCTGTTCTGAATTTGTTGTGAATAAGCGCACTAAACGCATGCTTTTTGGTAGTTAGACAAAAAAATGGCCGGGTAAAAACCCGGCCCGAGTCACGACAGCGAGGATAGTGTAACCGCACAGAGGCGGTCACAACAGGAGTGGGCACAACAGAGTCGCGCCCTCTCGCACCGCCTAGAAGACCAAAATTTGACCGCTGGGTCAATGATTCTCTCGATTAAATATTATAAATGCTGATTTTATTGCTTCAAAATGAGATTTTGAAGCCACACTTGTGCGCCTTTCGCTTCAGTGAGAGGCCGATGGTATTGAAAACTGCAGCATTGCTAAACCAAGGATTAGCCGATTAATGCCCGCAATGATGATTCGGAAAGTTTAAGCTTAAGCTAGCTAAATACCTGACAGGCGTGATTTGATACTTCCTTTGTAGCGGCGACTTACAGAGTGTTTGTCTCCATTGTGCATCAGGATCGATGTTTGATCGTGATCGTTGGCAATGCCAACAACAAAATCTATATTCACGGTGTGAGATCGATGACATCGCATGAAGTTTGACGGCAGGTTTTCTATAAAGCCCTTCATTGTTGCGCGATGAACCAAGACGTCTTCGCCGACTGTGATGCACAGATAGTCTTTACCGGAGACAATCGATTCTATGGTGTTAATGTCGATTAATCGAGTGGTGTTACCGTCTTTTAAGGCAACCCGATTATTTCCATTTGTTGATTCTGTGACTGGAATTTTTGGTTTGGCAGATGGTGGGGCTTTTAGTTGTGCATAATATTGCCGGTAATAATGCACCGCCCAGAACAGGCCTGACCAACACAACAGCTGAAAAGTTGATTGCCTGCCATAATGAAAGTAGCCCCAAAATTCATAATGATTATCGGCAAACATAAGCACATGGTATGAAAGCGCATTAAATGAACCGCGCCACAAAAGGGCTGCTCCAATTGTTGCTATCAATGATAGTGCAATCTGTGTGGCAGCGGGTCGGTCGAATAATCTGGTAAAAAATACAGCCAGCCCTGATGAGCATATGAAACCAAATGTTGAATACAAAATCAGGCTTGTCCAGCTTGGAACAGTTTCAGGGTCAAACCAGCTTAAACGTGTGAAGATGATTAGCGCTGCCCACACTAAAATTTGAACTTTGAAAAAGGTACGCATTTCTGAAGATAACATGCATGATCAATACCTGTTCGCGATCGAAACAGGAAGTGCAAAACACACCGGATATCTCATGTAATCAACCGAAGATCGCAAGCAGACTGTCAGTCACACTATGACTGGCTCAGGAAGGTCGCTTCTGAGTGTTTGAGATTTTATGAAGCGAAGACAGTTTGTGTTTGATGCAGAGTGTGTGCGAACAAAAACTGATCGCTTGGAGTTTGATGGCAGGCCCATGTCAGATGAGCCTGCCGGAAGTAAATGACACGGTTTAGTTCTTGGCAATGAAATCATCTACCACTTTGCAGCTTGCTGGCCCAAGCAGTACAACAAATAGTGTGGGTAGAATAAACAGAATTAGCGGCACCGTCAGCGTTGCTGGCAGACGGGCGGCTTTTTCTTCTGCTTTCATCAAACGTTCGTTTCTAAACTCTGCAGAAAGCACCCGCAAACTGGTGGCGAGCGGCGTGCCGTATCTTTCACTTTGCACCAGTGTTGTCACTACGCCGCGCAATGCCGGAAGGTCTACGCGGTCAGACAGATTCACTAGTGCCTGCCGTCGTTCGGGCAGAAAACCAAGCTCAATGGATGTGAGAGTAAACTCTTCTGAAAGTTCCGGTGCAGCACGTTGTAGTTCCTTGGCAACACGATTGAGGGCGCTATCCAGCGTTAGCCCCGCTTCAGCACATACGACGAGCAGGTCAAGCGCATCAGGCAGGCCTTTTCGAATAGCGTCGGTACGTTTTTGCTTCACATTTGAGATGTAGATGTCTGGCATTTTCAGGCCAAGGAAGACCATGCCTGAGGCAAATACCGGATGGAAATTTGCATATTGTGCCATAACACCCATACCGTAAAACAAAATGATGCCAACAAGCCCCATGACCATTGGTAACGAGAGCCGCGTTACCTGATAAATTACGAGCGCGTCTTTGGACCTGAAGCCGGCTTGAGCGAGCGACCCTGTGATTTTGTTTGTTTGCTCGCTTTGTAACAGTTTAAGTTTTTCAGCGAGTATACGCAGTGCACCAACATTGTCCGCGTGACGAATAGTGGTGCGGCGTTTGGTTGAACGTATAAGGCCTGCCTTTAGGGCGTCACGGCGTTCTTGCAGTGACTTAACGCGCCCGCGCATCGGGTTGGGTGCAAGCGCTGTTTGATAGACAGCAAGCAAAACCATGAAAGCAACAAGCCCTGCCATGACGGACAGGATGTCGATAGCTGGAATTCCCAAAACTTCTTCAAACGCATCCATTGTTACACCTCAAACTTAATCATTTTAGCCATGACAATCAGACCTAAACTCATCCATATCAAAGCACCAATCCCAGCCATTATGGCTTTGGGGTGTGTAAATAGAATGATGCCGTAATCGTAGTTAATCAGCATGATCATCGCGAGCATGATGAACGGCAACACACCCACAATCCATGCACTGGCCTTTGCTTCGGAAGACATGGCGCGGATCTTTAATTTCATTGATTGGCGTTGGCGCAAAATGCTGGACAGATTGCCTAAGGTTTCACCCAAATTGCCACCTGTTTCGCGCTGTACCACCAGCGAAATAACGAAGAATTTAAAATCTGGGGTGTCCAGCCGGTCTGCGGTTTCCCACAAGGCTTCTTCTAACTGTTTGCCGAGGCGCATGGCGTCGGTGATTTTCTGAAATTCTATGCCGGTCGGGGCACTTAACTCAACGCCTACGTTTGCAATACATTCGTTAACTGGCAAGCCTGACTTCAGCCCACGTACAATAAGGTCAATGGCTTCGGGAAACTGTTTGGTAAAACGCTCCATCCGACTTGCGATGCGTTTGCCCACGAAGACGTGAGGCAAACCAACACCAATAATCACACCGAGCGCTAGCGCCATTAGCGGCGCGAAATCAGCAATGAGGAAAAAGATGATAGCACCGATCGCAATCGCTCCGCACACTAATGCATAGCGTGATAGTTCTGTTTCCATACCAGCTTTTGCCAACCGTTTTTGTATTTGTTCGCGCCGTGGCAGAAGGCCGGCAAGCGTTGCAGCCAAACCAGATTGTTGTTGGTTCAAGCGAATTGAACGTGTTGCTTCACTACTGGCTGCTACTGTTTTGTTGAAGCGCATCTTAAAGCGTTCAAGTTTCATCTGTGTTTGCTTTTGGCCTTTACCAAGCAATCGTGCCAGCACGAGCAAAACGATAAGCAGCACAACCAGCATGATAACTGCTGCAAAAATAATAATTGTTGTGTTTGTATCCTGCATATCTTTATCCGTTCATTGCATCCATCAGGGCACGGTCCAATCCGAAGTATTCAGCATTAGTGAGGAAGTGAGGGCGCACACCTGTTGATTTGAACGTACCGGTCAGGCGCCCAGATTCGTCCTCTCCGGTAAATTCATATTTGAACAGGTCTTGTGTGGTGATTACGTCGCCTTCCATGCCAACAACTTCAGTGACGTGGGTGGTGCGCCTTCCGCCGTCGCGCATCCGCTGTACCTGAACGATTAAGTCAAGTGACGCTGAAACCTGTTCACGAATGGCTTTCGGCGGCAGGTTCAGCCCTGCCATATTGACCATGTTTTCAAGGCGGGTAAGCGCTTCTCGCGGACGGTTGGCATGAATGGTGCCCATTGACCCATCGTGGCCAGTGTTCATAGCCTGCAGCATATCAATGGCTTCCCCGCCTCTGATTTCACCGAGAATGATACGGTCAGGGCGCATACGGAGCGCATTCTTAACCAGGTCACGCATATCAATTTCGCCGCTGCCTTCCAGGTTGGCAGGTCGTGTTTCAAGGCGCACCACATGTGGTTGCTGAAGCTGCAGCTCTGCAGCATCCTCAATGGTGACAACCCGCTCGCCTTGGTCGATCATGCGCGATAGGGCGTTTAGCATGGTGGTTTTGCCTGAACCGGTACCGCCTGAAATCAAGATGTTCAGGCGGCACGCGCCAGCAATTTTCAACACTTTGGCGAGTGGCGGCGAAATACTGCCAAAATCCAGCATTTTATCGAGCGTGATCTTGTCTTTAGTGAATTTCCGAATAGAAATGGATGCACCGTCAATCGCTAGAGGCGGAGCAATCACATTTACGCGGCTACCGTCTGCCAAGCGAGCATCACAAATCGGCGAGCTTTCATCAACGCGCCGCCCAACAGCAGTTACAATGCGCTGCGCGATATTCATCAGGTGCTGGTTATCGCGGAAGCTTACGTCTGTTAGTGTTAGTCGGCCTTTTTGTTCCACATAAACCTGATTGGGACCGTTGACCATGATGTCAGATATTGTTTCATCGGCAAGCAATGGTTCCAGTGGGCCAAGACCCAGCATGTCGTCCAGCAGCAATGTAACCAGTTGCTTCTGTTCTTTCAGGTTCAGGTTTATCTTTTCCTGAACAAGTAATTCGCCGACAACTTCACCGACCTGTTCTGCAAGTTCAGGGCGAGGCAACATTGCTGCAGCTGTTGGGTCAATGTGTTCCATCAAAAGGCTTTGGATGCGCGTTTTGGCATCCAGCAATGCTTTTAGTTTGTCCGGTTTGGCTTCATTATCTTTATTTGTTGGTTTGTCGCTTTCACCTATAGGACCAATTGTTGATTGCGCTTCATTTAAAAGGTAGGTCGCAACGTCGCGTTTTTCTTGTTCGCTTACTTCGAGTTCGTCGGCTTCAGCAAGATCGGAAACGATAGCAAACAGTTTGGTTGTTACTTCACTTTTGGTTGCCATACGTAGTTCATCGGCAGTGAAACATTTGGTGAGCACTTGGTCACCGAGTACGGCTAAACGATCCACTGTACCTTCTGAAGCTTCATTATTGGCTTCAGGTACTTTTGTGCTTATTTCATCAGGGACAACCGCGGTGTCATTTGCGGGTTTAGCGTTCGGCGTAGCAGGGCGTGGGTCCGTTGGTGAAACGGGTATAGTAGTATTCTTACCAAAACCCACACCAAACCCACCAGCGGGACTGCGGCCGCCGCCTAGCTTCTTTCTTCCAAATGCTTGTGGTTTCATGTGCCTGCACCCATCTCTAACTTATGATTTGCTCATCAGTTTTTTGAGCCAGCCAGACTTGTGGCTTGCGTCCGGATTTGCCGGTGATATCAGGTTCGCAATATCTTTCAGCGCAGCAGATAATTTTGAATTTGCCGCACTATCGACTACAAGCTTGCCTTGTTGTGCAGCTTGCGCCGTGGCTTTGGCATCAAAAGGAATGTAGCTGCTGATTGTGTGCTCAATTGAGTTTTCAAAATCTTTTTCATTCACTTCCTGACCTGCTGCAGCACCTTTAATCGCCACTATATGCACCTTTGCGGTAGGAGCACTTAGGCGAATGTGGGCAAGCAAGCGGATACAATCGCGTGCAGCGGTTAGAGAGTAATCTGTAACCAGCACAATGTCTTTTGCCGCCTTAAGGGTGTCGGTATGATGACCAAGGACTTGGCGCGGTATATCTACAACAACATTAGTGAAGTTCTCGGCGAGAGATTGGATAAGGTGATGCAGCACACCTTCTGCAGGTTCAGGCATGGAACCAACGGCTGCTTCTGCGCCGAGTATAGACAGGTTGGCATGTGGTTTTACCACGGCTCGCTCAAGAAACAGTCCGTCTACACGTTCAGGGTTATCAAGTGCGTCAGCAAGGCCGCGCCCGGGCTCCATGTCAAATTGCATCGCGGATGTACCAAAATACAGGTCTAGGTCAAGCAATGCCGTAGGCTGATCACGCTCTGCCAGTAACCAGGCAATGTTTGTAACGATGGTGCTTGTGCCTAGCCCGCCGCGCACACCAACAAAAGCAACATTTGTTCCTGTTGTTTCTTCTGCAGGCGTTGTGTTTTCATCCGTTGTGGCAAGCGCAGCTTCAGCGGATGCAATTGCATCTTCCAGTGCATCTGTATTAAGCGGTTTAACAAGATAGTCATGTACACCGGCGGCGATCAGGTCGCGGTAGAGTGTTACATCGTTGATTGTACCGATAGAGAGCACCAGCGTTCCAGCTTCGCATACATCAGCTAGCGCTTGCATGTCTGCCCGGGCATCTTTGCTTTCCGCAAGGTCAACGATCAGAAATTCAGGGCAGGGCATGCCACCCAGCATGCGAACCGCAGCGGCGACACCACCAGCAAAAACCATACTGTTATCCCAACCGCGTGTCTCTACTATGGCATTCAACATTTCACTGGATGTATCATCGCAAATGAAAGCGGCAAAAGGCGCCCGTGTGCTGGGGGCAGCTTCAAGAGATGATGCAAGTGCATTCATGGTTGTTCTCCTTACTGATTACCACTGGGCGGTGTGCGCACTGGTGCAGGGACAGTTGTCGTGGTTGGGCCGCCCGGTAGCCCTTGAACGGACAATGTCATTGTGGGGCCTGTTGGTGTAGGTGACGGCGTATAAATTGCGCTGACCGCGGCAGCTGTTGATGTGCGTCCGTTTGTTCCTGAAATAAGGTCGCGTGGGTTAGCAACCATCAAGCCAAGGTTTGCCATCATCGCGCAGCCATGGTGCGCACTGCTGTTGTTCTTTTGACTGATAGATTGCTCGGCTGACCAATTGCCGCAATTTGGTGGTGTGACGATATAGCGCTCTATATAAAGCGTTATATTGCCGTCTTTGGGAGTTTGGCCGAAAGTACCTGTGCCGCCGTAAACAAGACCTGCTTGTTTCAGGTGGTCTGCGATCGAGTTGATGCGTTCAGGTGCGGTATCTTCGGGTGCATCGATCAGAATAATGTCAGAATGTGCAACATCAACGCTGTTGAGAAACACATTGATGCCCCCCAAAGTGTGTGCCGAAGGTGTCGCAGTACGATCTTCTTCCGGCATAATAGTGTACGGAAGGCGCACCATCTTCACTTCATTGCGCATAATTGTTTCTGAGGGTGTCACGCTTGTTAGTGCTGTGGTTTGGCACGCGCCAAGAGCGCATCCAAGGCCGATAAAAATGGCTGTTTTTCTCAGGTTTCGAGGCGTTATTTTCATGATTGCCGTGTGCATAATCTTATCCTCTTCTAATCAAGTGTGAAGCCAGCGCGGCGTTTTAGGGAAGGCCCTGCTTTTTGGTCCTGGTTCGCAAGGTCGCCTCGGCTGTTTGCTACCCATTTTTTACTGAACAAATAACGTTCCATATCGTTAGGTGCGATGAACCGGTCTGTTGGCAGCGCCATTTGCCTGTCGCTTACCGGGCGCACGATGTAGGGTGTTACAACAATCAGAAGCTCGGTTTCCTCACGGCGAAACTCTTCGGAGCGAAACAGGGCACCAAGGATTGGAATGTCGCCGAGCCCTGGAAACTTGTTGCTATCCTGTACAAGGTTGTTTTGGATCAGCCCTGCAATTGCAAAAGACTGACCGCTACCAAGTTCAACCGTTGTTTCTGCACGGCGGGTGCTGATGGAAGGTACACTGATGCCTTCAACCCGAATGGCACCAGCAGAGGACAAGTCACTCACTTCAGGTTTGATGTGCATAGAAATACTGCCTGTGCTCATCACCGTTGGTGTAAACTCCAGCTTTACACCAAACTCGCGGTATTCAATGCCGAGGCCGTCGCGGCTGGGTACAGGAATTGGGAATTCGCCGCCTGCTAGAAAGTTGGCGCTTTGACCGGTCAGTGCCGTAAGGTTTGGCTCTGCCAATAGTTTGATAAAACCTTCCTGATCAAGCGCGTCAATTGCATAGTTCAAGTCCAGGCCGCCCGTGAAGATTTCACCGATAAGGGAGTTGCCGACATCTGGACGCTCAAACACCTCAATGGGCAGCTGTGTGACGGGGTCCGCAATGATGTTTGAAACATCGCGCCCTTGCGCAATACCAAAGCCAACGTTTGAGCCTGAATAGAAACCTTCCCAGTTAACACCGAGCTGTTTAAGTACGGACCGTTTCACCTCTGCGATGCGAACGCGCAGATTAACCTGAGTGGGTTGCAGCACATTGATGCTGTTCATAACCTTGTCAGTTGCAAGTACTGAATTCGCAAGTTGTTCCGCCATTGCAGCCTCTGCCGGTGAGCCAACATTACCTTCAAGAACGACAAGTTGTCCCATCATGGTGGCACGCAGCGGTGCACCTGGCATAAGCTGATCAAAAGCACCTCTCAGAGCGCTTAGGTTGCGTGTAACAGTGACATTTGATGAGAAAATTGTTCTGTCATCTTTATCAAGCGCATAAAAAGTGGTTTCACCTTGCGCTTTACCGAAGATGTAAATCACCCGGCTTGATTTTACCTGAACGTCGGCAATGTCCGGGTTAGCGATGAACACTTCTGATGCGGGGCGATCAAGCCGAATGAGTGTGCCTTTATTAACCTCGACACTGAGCAAGCCCGCTTTGGGAGCCAGTACTCGTGCACCGTCACGTTGGCCTTCATGAAGCACTGCATGTGTTACAGGCGGTGTGCTTGGTGCTTCTGCGTTGAGGCTGTTGATGCTGGCGACCATTGTCATAACTGTCGCCGCACGGGCTGCTTTTTTAATATGTTTAAAGCGGCTCATTGGTCGTCCCCTATTTCTAGCGTGTTTTTATCTTTTTTGGATGCGTTGCCAGTATCAATGGTGGTCAGTTGATTGCCGCGGCTGATGCGTATTGTTCCTGCTGATGTTTCTGCGTCCATTTCAGGTAGAAACTGGCTTACTTCATGCCCGAGTGTGTGCGTGAGGGTGCGGCTGATTGGCGGGCTATCCGGGTTGGCGTCCAGCGGATCACCGCCTGCATTTGCGAGACTGCGCAAGCTGAGTGAAAGCGAGCCGATGTTTTCCAGCATGGCCACTTTTTCCGCCATCTTAGGCGTCACCTCAAGCGTCGCTGTCTTTGCAATTTGAATTTTGTCGCCTTGCGCAGCGCTGCGCTGATCAACGGCTAGTACGCGCACGTTTTGGAATACAGTTTCCGCGGCTGTGTATTTCTCTGAGCGGGATACCTCTATGGTGTGGGTCAAGATGACGTCAACACGATCACCGGGGAAGATAAAGCCGCCAATACCAGCAACAGGTGACAGCTTCACTGTGGCGGCGCGCATGCCAGGCGACAATACAGCAGCCATAAAGCCACGCTCTCCCTGTGCCACCAACGACGATTTGGTCATTGGCTCACCCAGACTTATCGGCGAGCGGACAACTTTGCCTTCCAGGTCTTTAGGCTTTTGCTGACCGTCAACAAAATAAGCTTCGTTAACGCCTTCTTCGGGCCATGCCTGCCAAATTGTATGATCTGCGGTCAGTATTGTGCCAACAGGTAATTCTTTTGCCGCAACTAGAATGCGTGCAGCGGGCGCTGAAAGCGTGACAGCTTGCACTTGCTGAGATTGGCGTGTGACATCCTCTAGGAAAGAGCGCGTGAAAAATACCACACCGACCACACCAATAAGAGCAACTGTGATTAGGATTAGATTTCTGGGATTCATGCCCTGTCTCCTGACGAATACATTTGTGAAAATTGCCGAAATAGTTCGGTCATTTCACGGGTTACATAGTCAGGCTGACGCTAGTGGAATCTTTTGGAAACATACCCATACACCGCCCGCCATAATGGCAACGCCGTAAGGGACCTTAGGTGGTTCATTTGTTTGAACGATTAACGATTTATGTATCATCATGGCAAAGGCAACTATGCCACCTGCAATAGCCACATAAAACAAGAATGAAAGACTGAAGGCAGGGCCGGCAATCAATGCCACTACTGCCATTAGCTTAACATCACCGCCGCCCATGAGCCTGAGTGCAAAAAGAACGATACAGAACGCAAAGACAATCAAACCTGATAGTGCAGGCCATAGAAATGCGTGCGTAAGTTCATCCCCTGCAATCAAGCGCGATAGCGCTAATATGCCGAACAGGCCAAGGATAATAAGTGGCTGGATGTTGGGTATCCGCCTATCCTTCAGGTCAGTTGCTGCCGCCCACAAAAGGATGCCTGCAACCCCTATATATATGCCTGTTTGAATGTTAATCATTCGTCCACCTGATAGACCACCATGTATTGCGGGTTTATACGCTTTCCGGTGCATAAACCTGCTTGGGTGGTTGGTCGTATTTCCAAAAGAATAGCCGCTGGAAAACAGTGCCCCCAGCGGCTATCTGTGCGTTAGCCTGTTAGTGAAGTTCCGAGGAACTTAGCTAGATTAAGTGCCCGCTGGTGGATCAGCAGGTGCAGCACCGCCGCCAGCAGCTGGTGCGTTAGCGTCTAGTGTGTCAGATACGCCTGTGAACATACCATCGAGTGATGTGCCCAAAACGTTGAGTGACGTGATAAGTGCGATGGCAACAAGTGCAGCGATCAAACCATATTCAATGGCGGTTGCGCCTTCTTCATTGCGTTTTAACGTGTTTATAAACTTAAGCATTTTCTTTCTCCGACTGCCAAGATTGGATGCACAATGATTAGCGCTCGAGTCATAAACAAAAAGTTAACGTAATTTTCTAAAAATCATTTAAAAACAATAAGTTATATTAAATTTTATATATAGTTTAGTTCAAATTTTAAGCGAATTGAGAAGCTGGTTTAAACACTTGGTTTTTCAGCATTGCGTTAATTTTAATGAATTTGGAAACAAGTCGGGAAACTTGAAAATAAATAGATTTTTTTCGGATTTTCCAGGAAATATCACAGATATAGGTGGTCAATGATCGTTTAATTCAGTGGAATGTTAATCGAATCACGGAGGATATCGCGATAATTTTGAAGATAGAGATCATCTAAAGACTCGGTTTTACGGGCTGTTTTAGCTGCAAACCACTGAACGCGAAACGGCACCTCAGGTTAAGGGGGAAAATACCTGAGATGCCGCTTACTTACTTTTCCGGCGTTCGTGCCAAATTCCGGAAAAGATTCTGTAATATGTTTACTTGCTTTTGATCAGTAGATCACATCGGCAACTGACAGATCATCAAGCGTTAATCCTGTCAGGAACAAGTCGTCGACTGAAGTAGTCTCAATCAGCACACCAAACTGGCCGTCGATGATTGTTTCAAACGAGAAGAATAACAGGTCGTTCAGGTTGCCGATCTCGGTAATGTTTTCAAACACGAGCGTGTCATCAAAAATATCGAAGTCGTCGATCGTGTCCTGGCCGTGGCCATCTGCGAAATAAAAGAAATCTTCGCCTGTGCCGCCGATCAGAATGTCATTCCCCGTGCCACCAAAAATGTCATCATCACCGGCATCGCCCCAAACAATGTCATTGCCAGATCCGCCGTATAGGGCGTCTGCGCCTTCTGCTCCGGCAATATCGTCGTTACCAACGCCGCCGTATACAGTGTCGTTGCCGCTACCAGCTGAAACTGTGTCATTGCCAGAGCCGCCACCGATTACATCATCGCCGCTGCCGCCAAAAATCTCGTCATTACCTGATCCGCCCCAGATGTCATCGAAGCCACTACCGCCATCAACAATGTCATTGCCGCTGCCGCCGAACAACAAGTCGTCGCCTGCAAGGCCTGATACATCATCATTGCCTGTGCCGCCGCCAATGGTGTCAGCAAAAAAGCCGCCAAGCGCCAGGTCATTACCTGATCCGCCCCAAATAACATTTTCAGGCAAGTCAGCCGGGAAGATTGCAATGGCAAAGGCCGGGCCTTCAACTTCGCCGAAGTCAAAACGACCATTGTCATTCACGGCACCGTCGTTAAAGCCTGCGCCGATCAGAGTGTCATTGCCTGCACCGCCAAACAGTGTGTCTGCGCCGTCAAAGCTTGTGCCGTCAGGAACAACCGGCGCAAAGAAATTCAGGTCGCCGTAAAAGTCAAAATCAAGGAACTGACCATCATCAAAGCCACCACCAATGATGAAGTCGTCACCGCCGCGACCAGACAAAACATCATTACCGCCACCACCGACCAGAAAGTCGTCAGTATCTGGCGCGCGAAAAATGCTGTCACTGCCAGAGCCGTCAAAAACTGTGCGTCCATCTACTATATTGGTAAAGGTCATATCCTTGTCCTTTTTTCCTCGTGTTCGTCTTGCTGTAGTGCGAATCGTTTCTATTTATGAAGACGAATACACCACAGATCGCCTGAACAGATTATGAACAAGGAAGAAGGGCAAAAGTAAGATGAACAAAAGTTGAGCGTCATCCACAATTGAAAGAAAGCGTAACAATTAAACTTTTGCCAGAACCACATCAAACTTAAATGGGGCGTTGCTGTCTTTTTGCTGAGCTATCAGTGTTGGGCGCATTTTGAGAGGCAGCTCGTTTAAAAGTTGATCAACATCATTTAATGCTTCGCCCTCAAAATACATTTGCGTTGTAATTTCGCGGAAACCACGACGTGATACTTTAAAATGAATGTGGGGAGGCCGCGACCAGTCGTCTGTCACAGGGTATGCGCCTGGTTTTACTGTCTTGAATCTATATCGGCCTTCGCCGTCAGTTTTCATGATAGCCCAGCTTTGGAAGTTAGGGTCAAGCGGTGCCGTGTTGGGATCAGCTTCATGGGCATAACGGCCTGCGGCGTTGGCTTGCCATATATCAACAACTGCGTTGGGGATTGGTCGTCCGTCATCATCGAAAATTTGCCCTTCAACAATGATGGGGGTGCCGATAGCTGTTTCAGTCCTACCAGCAATCTGTGTCAAGTCTGCGTCTTTGTCAGCCTGGGAAGTAATAGGATAAAACGGGCCTTCGGTATGCGGCGGTGTGACAGTTTTTTTGTCACTTGCTTTCGCAACGCCAAGGCTTGCGCCCGTTGCGATGATCGAGCCAAGTATGCCGCGGCGTGAAATGGTTAGCTTGCTCACAATATTATCCCCTTCAGCTGTAAAGCTATCACGGTTGCCAGCGTATTTCTATAATCACGGTAGGGAGCTTACGTCATTCAATCTCTTGCAGGGCACCGATGCGTGGGCGGAAGAATGATGACTTGCGGATCACCTGTTCTGGCAGGAACTGAAAAATAAGCGGCCGGTAGGCATAATATATCTCTGTTGCCAGAATGGTTTCATCATCGCGAAGGGTTAGCCCGTCTGGCAGGTTAGGTGCTTCGCCTTCAATGCCAAACTCGCTGTCTTTATCAAGGGTGCCGCCGCCAGACCGTTGCCAGAACACGCTCGCGGGTGTGTCTTCGTTTTGGCTGATGGCTGACACAATCACCACTGCATCTGCACCCATATCAAACGGCGCCATAATTTGTGGCGCTGCATTGAATATGTCAGCAAGAACGGCACCTGTTATGTTTTCATCGCGCGTGGTCAGGTCTGCAATCGAAACCACTGTGTGCTGTAGTTTCAGATTTACCAGCAAGTAATTACCAACTTCCACAACGCCGGTTAGCATGCCAAGCAACAATGGCAGTGCCAGCCCAATTTCAGCAAGAATGGCGCCGCGCTCATCGCGTTTAAGGCGCCGTATGAAGCATGCGAGCTTGGGTGGCCGCTGCTGCTTCTCTACTTGTTTAAAAGGGTTCATTGCGCACCGCCACTGTTGAGCTGATGTTCATGGCCCGGTGTGCCCAGTCCATGAAACCGGTTAGGCTGTTGGCTGCATAAGACACGCGGTACAATACAATATCGCCTGCGCCGCCAAGGTCCGCGACAGCCATGTCGTCGTCCCATGCGCCGTTGCCGTTCACGTCTGAGTATGGTTCGCCGTCGTCATATTCACCGCTGCCATTGGTGTCGGTAAAAGGTTCGGGTTGTCCGATGTCTGCAAACTGTTGGTACACTAATGTGTCGATTTGTACGGTGCTCATGTCCACGCGGCCAAAAGTTTGTTCCGCGATGATGGCGCGCACCTGATCTTCTCGGGTGGTACCGTCGTCTGTTGAGCCTGTTACCCCAAAACGGGATGCATGCAGCACCGCATTTTCAACAGCTGTGGATACAAAGAAAAAGTTTGCCACTTCAAATACACCCACCATTGCCGTTAGCAGAATGGGCAGGCCAAGAGCAGCCTCTATCATGGCCGCACCGCGCTCATCGTGGCGTAGCCTGCGACGAAGGCGTTTAAATGTTTGTGTAAAGCAGGCCATCAGCGTGACAACCGCAAGTTAGAGAGCTGCCTGCCAATGGTCTCAAATGCTTCTTCCAGCGAAGACGCTGTTGGTGCATGAAAGTAAAAGCTTGGATTGGTGGCGCAGGTACGAAATGCGCTCTGTACATCATCATCTGGTGTGCTGCCAAAAGTGATCGAGTATATGATCACACCGTCATTTTTGGCGTTGGCACACACACGGTCAAAGCGATCATCGAGGTCATCGCGTGCATCCCCGATTGATGTGTGGCCCATATCTACAATTTTGCCGTATGCTGAATAATCCGATCGGCCAAATTCAACTTCATCACTGATAAATTCGTTCTTGCCGTCTGTTAGCACCACAATCACTTTATCCATAAAAGGTGTGGCATAATCAACAGGTGTGCCAAGAGCCGCACCTGCCCAAAGGCCACGCCAGCGCGGACTGAGAACACGCCATCCCCACACCAGACCCATAGGTGTTGCGGTGCCGCCAAAAGACCACGGCGCCATATCATCGATTGCATTCAGTACTTTGGTTTTTTCAGCCACCAACGGCGTGATCTGTTCACCGCACCCGCGGTTGGGGCCACGCGCATTGCTTCTGCTGTTAATTTCGTTGATGGTTATTTTGTCGTCATCTTCATCATCGATCCAGTTGTTGCCGCCGTAACGAAAACGTCCAAGACGCGCAATCCAGGTGCGATCTGTATCTTCCCAGTAGAATGGCTCAAACGGTTCCACAGATGGCGGATCATCGGTTTCGTCTAGCCCATCGGGGCGGGCTTCAATACAGCCCATCCATTCTGTATCCACATAGCCCAAGTCAACCAGTGTTTGCCCTGCTGGTGAAAGCCAGGCATCGTGTGCGCCGCCTACATTCACATGTGTGATGTATGGCACTACGCCGACCCACAGGTTGGTGTTGGTTTCTTCGTCGCCGTAAACAGTGTTGACCAGATTTGTTGCGGCTTCTTTCATGGTGTCGATTTTACCGCTGTGTCTCATGGAGCCAGTGTTGTCCATCACCAGTACCAGTTCCATACCCCGGGTTTCGCGGGTGATCTCGGTGCTAGCGGTAACGGTTATATCGTGTACGCCGAAAATACTCATGAATGTGGCGCCAATGGTGGCTGAAGCCGTTAGGGTGATTTGTTCGTTGTCGTCGCTCACGACCACTGACATGTCAGACGATGAAACAAGCCCGTCAACAGATGCAATGTTAGCATCAAAAAATTCACGAGCGTCACTTTCCAGAAAATCAACATCAAGTGCGTGACCAGCTGCAAGCCCGGCACTGTCCAGTGACTTTTGCAGCACATCTTTCACATAGAACATGCGCGCACCGTCCACTGACAAGCCGGCTGCACCGGTCAACATTATAACACCGCCTGCAACGGCTGGTATCAAACTGCCGCGCTCGTCACTGCACACATCGGTGTAAAGTTTTTGCCACCAGCGCCGCGGATGTTTTGCTGCCTTCTTAGTTATAGTGCCATATTTGTTAAGCGACGTCGTTGTTACTTGATTTTTGTCTAAGTGTTTCATGATTGTTTGCCTGATAGTCAGCCCCAAATTGAGGCGGTTGTTCAGCAACAATGAAGGCACTAAGCGTATATTCGGTAAAGGAAACCAGACAATTTTAGGAAAGATTACGGTTAAATAGTACAGGGTTTATGCTCTGTGAAATAAGCAACATAGTTTTAATTAAATTAGGAACCTTCCGTTACATCTAGTGAATTTAAAACAGCACGTGAGTCTATTGATGTTAAATTTCATGGTTTTTCATTCTTAAGCGGTAGCGAAAATGGATGTAGTTTTATTTATTTTTGCGAGTGCAAATCATATGCAATGGCAGGCTGACTAGGCGAATCACTCGTTTGTTACAAATATGTGACTGTTAAATATGGTTTTTATTCTTGAAACTATTGCCGGGTAATGGCATCGAAGGGTTGGGTGGTCGCATGAGCGTTAGGTTTGTAGAAGCCGTTAAACAGGATTGCATTGTGACCAAAGAGACGTTGCCAACGGCAGAGATGTTGGCGAGAGCGAAACGAGAGCGAAGAGAACCGCCTTCTGATGCGGTCTTTAATTATTTTCCGTCATATGACGGCGAAATGCTACGCTATGCCCGCTTCCCTGCCAGCCGTGTGCTGGAAGCAAAAGGCACTGTTATATTCCTGCCAGGCCGTACAGAATTCATCGAAAAATTTATTGAAGACGTTCATATCTGGAATGACCTTGGCTTTGCCTGTGCTGCAATGGACCTGCGCGGGCAGGGTATGTCATATCGCCCTCATGCTGACCGCGACAGGCATTTTGTGCGCAGTTTCGAACCGCATATTGAAGATGTAAAAACCCTTTTTGAAAAAGCGTTGACCAATAAAATGCCAGCGCCTTTTATCCTTATGGGGCACTCGGCCGGCAGTCATGTTATCTTGCGTGTGATGAAAGAATATCCGCGCCTTGCCAAGGCCGCCATTACAGTTGCACCGATGGTGGATGTATTTACCGGCGGCGTGCCACGTTTTATCCCGAAATGGCTAACCATAGCCATGCGTTATATGGGCTTGGGGGCAAAATATATTCCGGGTCACGGCCCGTTCAAGGATGGGCGCTGGGGCTGGCGGCGCAAACTAACGCATGATGATGACCGCTTCTGCGATGAAGACTTTTTCATAAAGGAAAAAGACCGACGCCTTGCTGTTGGTGGCGCCACCTACAAATGGCTGCGTGAGGCACTGCGCTCTTGTGACAAGTTGCAATCACCAGGTTACCCTGAAGCCATTCAGGCGCCTGTGCTTATTTTGCAGGCTGGTGAGGACGCAATTGTTGATAATGATGCCCAAACCAAATTTGCTGAACGATTACCAAATGGCAAGCTCGTTGTGATTGAAGGCGCTATGCACGAAATTCTGAAGGAAACAGATGAACACCGTGCCGAGGTTTGGAAAGCAATTGGCGAATTTATCGATCTGGAAAATGGCCCTGATTTTTCGGCTATCTAGCTTTTTGGCTATCTAATACTTGTGCAAAAAATGGCGACTGACTTTTGCGTGTAGCTGTGCCTGCCGCCTTATGTTCAGTTGCTTGCATTATGCCAACGCTATGCTAGCCGCCGGGTCACCTCAAGCATTTGTTTGGCCACGCGGCTGTCACCGGCTGCAATCAATCGTCCGTCAGCGCCGGGTGCGTCGCCATTCCAGTTAACGGCAACACCGCCTGCGCCGCGCACCACCGGAATAAGCGCCATCATATCGTATGGTTGCAGGCCTGCCTCGATAACAGCATCCATGTGACCGGCAGCGACAATGCCGTAGGCGTAACAATCCATGCCATAGCGAACAAGGCGAGACTGTCCCAGAATATCATCAAACAAGGGGCGCTCATTTGCGTTAAACAGGTCTGCATCGGTTGTGGAGATGGTCGCGTTGTTCAGGCCTTCGCATGCCCGTGTGGATATCGGTTCACCGTTCAGTGTGGCACCCGTTGTCCAGCCCAGATAACGCTCTTTCAAATAAGGCTGGTCAATCACACCAATGACAGGCACTCCGTCGTATTTCAACGCTATGAGCGTGCCCCATGTTGGCAGGCCTGAAATAAAGGCGCGGGTGCCGTCGATGGGGTCCAGCACCCATTCAAACAGGCTATCGGTTTTCTTGACGCCAAATTCCTCGCCAACAATGTTGTGCTCTGGGTAGTGGGTGTCGATTAATGCGCGGATCGCTTCTTCAGCGCCGCGGTCTGCAACCGTCACCGGATCAAACCAGTCAGGGTTGCCTTTGTCTTCAACAGCCACTTTCTTGCGGAAATGCAGCAAGGAAACCTTCTCTGCCGCATCTGCCAGCTGGCATGCAAACGCCTTTAGTTCTTCAATCATTTGATCATCAAGTTGTTTGGTCACGCCGCGCCCCATAATTTATTGCCCATTTATCGCCGGTTACCCACAACCGGCAGCAAACAACAATGCTTGCAAATACGACTTTGTTAGACCACAAGAACCACGGTAAGATCAATGCCCATGATCACTGGTTTTATGAGTGTGCGGAGTATCTATGAAAACTGTTGATTTTCTTATCGTTGGTGCAGGCATTGCAGGTGCCGGCATGGCATATCGGCTGGCAGGGCATGGCCGTGTGCTGCTTGTGGATATGGAAGCGCAGGCCGGATATCACACAACGGGGCGCTCTGCTGCATTTTACGCTGAAACATACGGCGGCCCGCGTGTGCAGCCCTTAACTACGGCTTCAAAAGACTTCCTGCATAACCCACCACTTGGTTTTTCGGATGTGCCGCTCATTACCAAACTGGGTGCCTTGCACATTTTTGATGAAGCACGAAAACAGCGGGCTATTGAACAGTTCGAGCAAACGAAGAAGATACTGCCGCACGTGACACTCCTGAGTGAGGCCGCGCTCATACAGGCCGTGCCGCAGCTTGCGGGTGGTCCGTTCATCGGCGGCATTTCTGATAGCGAATGCGGTAATCTGGATGTTGCAGCCTTGCATCAGGGTTATTTGCGCGCGGCCAAAAAAATGGGCGCAGAAGTGACGCTGGAAGCAGGCCTTGAACATGCCATTTATGAAGATGGTACGTGGAATGTGGTCTTGCGAGGGTGCACCGTGCGGGCAAAGGTTATTGTGAACTGTGCAGGTGCGTGGGCTGATGCGGTGGCAAAATGTGCAGGCGTTAAGCCACTCGGTTTCAAGCCGATGCGCCGCACGCTTGTTACTATATCAAACCCCACAGGACTTGTTTTTGATAAAAACCTGCCTGTTGTACTTGACCTTGATGAGGCATTTTACTTCAAACCCGAGGGTGATGGCTATCTGGTTTCTCCGGCAGACGAAACACCAAGCCCTGCGTGTGACACACAGCCAGAGAACGAAGATGTGGCCATTGCGGTTGATCATTTTGAGCGCACGACAGGCGCCAGTGTACGGGGTGTTGATGCCAAATGGGCAGGTCTGCGCACCTTCGCAGCCGACCGGTTGCCTGTTATCGGCTTTGATGCGAATCAGGACGGCTTTTTCTGGAATGCAGGCCAAGGCGGTTACGGCATTCAAACATCACCGGCGTGGTCACGCTTTGCTGCCAGCCTGATTTTGGGCCACGGTGTGCCGGATGATGTCGCGCGCATGGACGCCCAAACGCAGTGGTACAGCCCGTCTCGCTTCAGTCAGTAAGCGATGAGCGCTGTCATAGTGCGTGATATTTTTGTCGCAGGTTGTGTAAGGCAATGTTTTGTAAAGAAATTGACTTTATTGTTTCTTTGACAATGGCTCATATTTTTGAGATAAATTAGGCAATTGAATTTTCGATTCTTTCGGGTGGTCGGCGTGATGGTACGCCAAGCGAGAGAATGATAAGGAGTTTAACGATGCGTATAGCAATTATTGCAGCAGCTTTTGGTATGGCACTGGGTGCCCCGTTGTTGATGCCTACATCCTTAATGAGCGCGGCAACAGCGCAGTTCCTAGAAAGCCTTGAGGCGCAGTTGATAGCAGCTGCAAACGATCCGGCCGCCTTGCAAACTATTATTGATAACGAGATGGCTTCAGGCAATACGGACGGCTTAGCGATTGCGCTTTCAAAAGCTGCGGCTACTGTTTCGGCAAGTGATACAGCTGGTGCTGCAGCGCTGGTTACTCAGGCTGTAACGGTTGCAAGCGGTGCAAGCGCTGCAACTCAAGCAACTGTTGGTGGTGTTGCCAGTGCGGTTGCAACAACTGCTGCTGAAGGCGGTGATACTGCTTCTGCGGCGGCTGTGGAAACTGCGGTTGCATCGTCTGGTGGTGCTGCGGCACAGTCTTACTCTGATGCTGGCGGTTCACAAGGTTCGAACGTTCAAACGTCAACAGCGGTTGTGGTAGCACAGTCAACACCAACACCGCCAGCTGCACCACCAATACCTGTTAATGTTCCTGGTGCTCCAGTAGCACCTGTTGTTGTGACTGGTGATACGCCTCCTCCTCCTCCGCCAAATGTGCCTGTTGTCCCGACTATTCCGGAGCCAAACCCAGCGCAGATTGTACCGATTGAGGTTATCGTGAGCCCGGGCAGCCCAACCTAGGACGAGCAAGCTAGTTTAACAGGCTAGGCTTTTAAGAATTTAAAACGGTGTGAACTTCGGTTCGCGCCGTTTTCTTTTGTGGTGCTGATAATTTCAACACTGTGCCATAAGGTAATGCCCGTGTCGTAGGGCGAGGGGTGTGCCAACCGTCTGATCAAGGCAATACATCAGAGCTTGGGGCGATTAATTTTTTATGCGCAATTGCGTTTGTCCCAGTCATTTTGTATTTGCAGGCGCTTCAGCAGCTTACCGTAATGATTGGTTTGGTTCCTTGAGCCTTTACCACAAGTGTGCGCGGTTAAATCATGTGTTGATAACCGCGTGCTATAAGTCACAAGGTCAAAGGTTGTTGTTAAACAGTTCTTGTCGGCGCGGCGTAACCTGCAATCATAATTAACCGCTATAGCTGGCGTAACAGGGCATTAGCTCACCGGAAAATGGTACCCATAAAATATCGACGCGAAGCAATAAGCCCGCGCCGTTTGTGTTTGTTTGCAGCTGCGTGCAAAAATGTGTGTGCGCAGTTACTCGCCGGTGTCTTGGCTGTCTGCAACACTCAAGCGCACATGCACGGGGGCAAGGTCTGTCTCCGTATAGGTCTTGATGATATCAAGTGCATCTTTGATACCGTCGCGTTCGCTCATGCTGCCATCTGCCACTGCGGATGCTACGCCCAGAATTTGCATATAAACCTTTTCAGGCTCGCCTTGCACCGTCAGGCCAAATGCATCTGTGCCTGTTTCCAGCCGTGTCCATTCAGCGCGGATGGCCTGCCAAAAGCCTTTGGTTTTGTCCCAGTATTCAAGGGCGGCGGTGGCATCAACGCTGTTGGTGCGCACGTATGTGTTAACGCCCACTTCGCGCACCAATATTTGCGGGTTTGCACCGTCCAGTATCAGTTTGGTGTTGTCCTGTTCGTGCACCCAGCCGTTTGGTGTAATCGCATGGCGGTTAACGGCTTCAATGGCGTGATAGTCGCTGCGCTTTGTTGCGTCGCGGCGGGGAAGAGGGCGCCATGCTTTGTGGCCTGCCCATTCTGGTGCACCGCTCGTGTACTCCCAAATGCCAAGGGCTGCATAGCGCGGGCCGTCATCTACCTGATAAACAAACTGTGCCCATTGGCCTTTGGTGTCGGCAGGGTTAAGTGCCACAACATCCCAACCGTTTGCACCGATAAAGCGCGTGATTGATGTTGGTTCGTACGACCAGTCTTGCCGCCAATGCTTGATCGGGGTGTTTCTCTCTTTGCCTACCAGCAGAATGTGTTGAAGGCTGATAAAATCACCGCGGTCTTCGATAACACGTACAATTTCGGTTGCGCCGGTTACGTAGGGGTCTTTTGGCGTATAGCCTTGCTGGAAAGACACTGTTTCGCGGAAATCAAACGTCACGTCAAAGTCACCCACCATCGCAAGAATAGCCTGCCGGTCTCTTTTTATAGCGGCTTGTTCTATACTGGCTTGCTCTATAGTGCTGGCTGTTTTTGCCTGCGGTGCAGACGTGGCTACCAAGCCGCCGCTGTTCTGGGATGTTGCGCCGCACGCTGTCATACCAAATGCAATGGCAGTTATGCCGATTGCCCGTTTGACTGTTTGCATCAACGTATGTGGTTTTGCGCGTGTTGTTGCTTCACCTGCTGCTTGCCTTGCTCGTCCTGTCGTTTGGTCTGTCGCCTGATCAGCCGTCTGTGCCCACGCCCGATTTACTGTGTTCCCTAGTGTCATTTCCTCATCCTTAAAATAATAATGATTCTAACTTGCATTATCAAAAACATGTTGTTAGAGGTCTTTTAATGTAAATGCGAATCATTCGCAACAATAAATAAGGCTCAGGAACATGAATTTTCACAATGCGATTAAAACACGCAGTACAGCAGCAAAAGTCTCGTGCTTGGTTGGCATGTCTTTGTCTGCATCGGCTTTAGCAGCTACACATGCGCTTGCAGAAGAGGCAGCCGATTATGACGGCACAGAGATTGAAGAGATCAGCGTAACAGCAACGCGCGGTGAATCTGATGTTTTCACTTTCCCGGGTGCGGTTAGTGTTATTTCCAAGGACGAGATTGACGCACGCATTGCTGCCAGCATCTCCGAGATTTTCGCATCCACACCGGGCGTGCAGTTTGACGGCGGCCCACGACGCACGGGTGAAACACCAGCGCTACGCGGTATTTCCGGCGAAGGCGTGCTGGTGCTGTTTGACGGTGTGCGCCAGAATTTCCTGTCTGGTCATGATGGCCGCTTTTTCATTGAGCCAGATCTGCTGCGCTCTGCTGAAGTGGTGCGTGGCCCGGGTTCTGCCCTTTATGGCTCCAGTGCCATCGGTGGTGTGATCGCTTTTGAGACAGTGGATGCACGCGACCTGCTCGGTGAAGACAATCAATTTGGTTACCGTGTTAAAGGCGGTTTTCAGGGTGCAAACGACGAATGGTTATACGGCGGGACAGTATTTGGTCAGTCTGCTGACGGTGCTTACAGTGGCCTTGCCAGCTTGAGCTTCAGGGATTCTAGCGACATTAATCTGGCGCGCGGCGCTGACCTGCAGGGCGACGACGAGATTGCATCAGGTCTTGTTAAGTTTTCGGCACAGGTCAGCGATGACCTCAAGCTCGATTTCTCGTGGCTGAAGTTTAACAACGACGCGCGTGAGCCAAACAACGGCCAAGGCATTTCAACCGGTGATCTGGTTGACAAGGATATCCGCAGCGAAACATGGCGCGGCGGCCTGACCTATAACCCTGACAGTGACCTGATTGATCTGGGCATTGTGGCATACACAACACGCGCGCGCGTTGATGAAGCCGAACTGGACACCACACGTGAAATTTCACGCCGTGTAAAAACATATGGCTTTGTTGCCGATAACCGTTCCAAATTCGCTTTGGGCGGTGATGCCAGTGTTACTTTCACATACGGCGGTGAATATTACCGTGATGAACAGGTTGGTCTTGATAATACAACGGCAGACGGCACACGCGGCGGCGTACCTGATGCAACGTCTGAAACATTTGGTGCTTTCATTCAGGCCGACTTTGCCATTCCAACGGCCATTGGTGGTTTCCGGATTATTCCGGCAGTGCGCTATGATGATTTCGACAACACATCAGACCGCGACGCCAGCTTGAACTCCAGCGATGGTGCAACGTCTCCTAAAATCGGCATATCTTACACACCTACCGATTGGCTCTTGTTGTTTGGTAATTATTCCGAGGCCTTTCGCGCACCGTCATTCAACGAGATATTCGCTGATAACCTGCATTTTGTTATTCCTGCGGGGCCGGGTGTGTTTGCGCCTAATTTCTTTGTGCCAAACCTTGATTTGCAATCCGAACGGGCCAAAGCGTTTGAGTTTGGTGCAGGCCTGACATTTGAAGATGTTGCTACTGATGGTGACAAGTTGGTTATCAAAGGTAGCTACTACGACAATGACGTGACGAACCTGATTGACCTTGAGGTGAATGTGGAATTTTCGCCGTCATGCTTTGCGCCCATTCCGGGCGTGTGTACATCAGGCACCAGCCGCAATGTGAACACAGCAAGTGCCGAAATCACAGGTTTCGAGATCGAAGGGCAATATAGCAGCGACTATTTGTATCTGTCTGCCGCTTACGCAACCATTGACGGCACCGACCAAGACACGGGTGATTTTGTCGGTATCCTGACACCAAACCGGTTGAACCTTGTTGGTGAAGTGAAGATGCCGGCACAAAGCCTGCGTGTTGGTGCGCGTGCCGAGTTTTCTGGCGCGCTGACAAAGGTGAATGATCCAGCAAACGAGCGCCGCGCCTACGAGACAGTTGATACATACCTTGTGTGGCAGCCAACCGAAGGGCCGCTGCAAGGCTTGCGGGTTGATATGGGCGTGAATAACATCTTTAACGCCAATGCAGAGCGTGTGTTTGCAGGTGTGCCGGGTGTTAACAGAAACTTCCGTACAACTGTGTCCTGGACATCTAGTTTCTAGAATCACATGCGAAACCGTAGGAGGTAACGATGGCAATTAGTAATACTGAAAGTGAATATGGCTGGCTTGCAAAAGCCATGCATTGGATCATGGCAGTATTACTGATCGGGCTGGTGGCCTTTGGGCTTTACATGAGCGACATGCCGCGCGGTGACGAAAAAAGTGCATTAATCAGACTGCATGCATCAGCAGGGGTGTTGGCGGTGCTGCTGTTGGCAGTTCGGTTTGGTTGGCGGATGTTCAACACAGCGCCCAGGGCCTTTAGCGAAAACAAGACACAAGCGCGGCTCGCACACATTGTTCATATGGGTTTCTATGTATTTGTTGCCACGCAAGTGATAACCGGCAGTATGTCGTTGATGACAGTTGGCTGGGATGTGCCTTTCTTTGACTTGTTCTCGATCCCGACACCGTTTGAGCGAGATATACCGCGCCACCAGTTCTGGGAAGGGCTGCATGTTGCTAGCTGGTACATGCTGGCAGTTTTGTTCCTGTTGCATATTGGCGGGGTGGTTTATCACCAGATTGTTAAAAAGCGCTCGGTTCTCAAGCGTATGCTCTAGCAAGCATTGTGCATGCTAGAGAACGGTTTTAATCATCATCGCGGCCACCATGCTTTTTCTTGCCAAAGAAATACACAAGAACTACCGAGCCTACGGTTGCGGAGATCAAGTCACCAATGAGGTTGTGAGGGCCAAGGCCGAGTGCGCCGAATGCCAGATCACCGAGCACACCGCCCAATACACCAAGTACAATGTTGCCAAGTGCACCGTAACCGCGACCGCGCAAGATATGTCCCGCGAAATAGCCTGCTGCGGCACCAATAAGAATTGCACCAATCATAATATAGTCTCCATGCTGTCTTTATGTGCGTCTAACTAGAGCCGAATCAACGATACCGGCTGTAACGGCGGCCATAATCCATGTCACGGCGCAGTTCCTCGTTGCGGTATTGGCTCAAGGAATAAACGGCCCAAATTGCGGCCACGGGCCAGCCGATTACTGTTAGCCATAAAAACGCACAGAATATCCCCTGAAAAGGGCGGTTAATTGTAAAGAAAACTATGGGTGGTAAAAAAATCGCCATTAATAGGCGCATTTGCTCCTCCTGATCGCTCGCTGTTAATTCATTATTTATTTTCTTTATATAAATCACATAAGAACGAAGTGGGGCGATTCAAGAGTAAATTAGCGTTCGATTGTTACGTAAAGTTAACGAATTCTCTGCAAAATGGCGTCAACCATATGAAGCTTCACAGTATTTACAAATGCTGCGGGCATGGTGGGCATTAACAATTTATATGAAAATACCTTTGTTTTGAGGCGAGCTGGATGATCAATTTTTTGCGTAATTTTAAAGTGAATGTGCGTATTTGGGCGCTTACAGTACTGTCTTTGTTGGGTACTCTTTTCATTGTATGGCAGTTTAGTTCACTCATTCAGGAGTTGAATGAAGGGGCTGTTTCAGCAAGTGAAGCTGAAGCGCACCAAACCACTGTTTACTGGTACACTGGCATTTTGTTTATTCTGATTGTTACGTTGTCTGTTGCTATTATATCCAGTGTTATGAGGCCGCTGCGCCGCCTGCAGGATGAATTGGTTGCTTTGTCTAAAGGTCAATACACCAACCCTGTTACGGATATGGATCACGGTGACGGCATTGCTGCGATGGCACGTGCTGCAGAGTTTTTACGGCAGAATTCTCTGGAAACCGAGAAGTTGCGTGAAGAAGCAGAATCTGCGCGGCTTGTGCGCGAAGAAGAAGAGCATGCTGCAGAAGAAGAACGAAGGCAGGCTGATGTAAAGCGTATTGATGATGAACGCATGCAGGCTGAACATAATGCGGCAGAGCGTCAGCGCATGCAGCTTGAACTGGCTGGAACATTTGAAACTGAAATTTCGGGCGTTATTGAAGTGTTGTCTGGTTCGGTTGCTGAACTGCAAATGGCTGCGGAAACAGTGACAGACGCTATAGCGCAAACAGGCCTTGAGGTTAACGCGGCTGCATCAGCTACAGATGCAACAGGGCAGGACATGGTTTCAGTTGCTGAGGCAACACAAGGCCTGACCGATGCCATCGGTGAAATTCGAATGCAGGTCGAAAGCGCAAACACAACAACGATGAACGCCATGGATGTTGCCAAAGAAGCCGGAGACCGCGTTAATTCTTTGTCTGATGCGTCTGGCCGCATTGCAGAGGTGATCACGTTGATCAATGAAATTGCCGAGCAAACAAACTTGCTTGCGCTTAACGCCACTATTGAGGCTGCGCGTGCAGGCGATGCAGGCAAGGGTTTTGCTGTTGTGGCAAGCGAAGTTAAGTCTCTGGCTAACCAAACAGCTCGCGCGACTCAAGAGATTGAAGAGCAAGTGGGTGCCATGCAGAAAGCAACGCAAGACACAGTGGGTGCGGTTGATTCTATCCGCGGTGCTATCAATCAGGTGAGTGAGATCTCAGGTATGATTGCGGCAGCCGTTGTACAGCAGGAAGCGTCCACAGGCGAGATTAGCCGCAGTGTCCAGAATGCAAGCCAAGGTACTGCAAACCTGGGCCAGAATGTTGGCCGTGTTCAGGAAATGTCTGAACGCAGTGCAGGTGCGGCAACCGTTGTGGGTGAAGCCTCAGGTGGTTTGTCTGAGCAAGCAGGTGTGTTGGAAACAGCAGTTAACCGTTTCCTTGAACGCTTGCGCAGCTAATAACGTTTAACTTCAGTAAAATCACGATCAGGGCGATACGGGCCAAGACGTTCTATTGTTTCGCCGGTTAACAGTTCGTGTGCGACAAGCTGGCCTACAATCGGTGCCAGCGACACGCCGCTGTGCATAACCGCTGTATATACGTCCGGCTGTTTCGGTGCCACACCTATAACGGGGTGCCCGTCAATCGGTAATGGCCTCCAGCCTATGTAAACATTCTCGATTTCGGCAGTTGCTATTGCAGGAACAAATTGTTCAGCAACTGCGAGCATGCGCGCAGCATGTTCTTCACCGAAAGCGCGCGTTGGGAATGCATTGGGTCTGCTGGCAAGGCGCATAGCGTGTGCTTGGTTTTGTGGTGCACCGTCTTGCTCGCCGAGCACAACGCGACCATCTTCGCGTTGATGCATGTGCACCCCGGGTGCCGCAATAATTCGGTTGATAATCCGGGCCATGGGTTTGGTAATAGCGATCACACCTGGTGTGGACCGTTGCGGCAAATCAGTGCCGGTAAATTGACCCATCATGTAGGGTGCCGCACCAGTTGCCAGCACCAACTTGTCTGTGCGTATTGCACCTTGGCTTGTTGTCACCTCTTTTAGCTCACCTGCTAAGTATGATGCTGCAGTGAGCTTGCTGGGGAATATCAGATTTGCGCCCATTGCTTTGGCTGCATTAAGCATAGCATGCGTTGCAGCAACGGGGTCTACTGCGGCATCGTTGCCAGAATAAGCGGCTTTTGTGCTGTCAAATACGAGGCCCGGTTCCAGTTTGGCAACTTCAGCCGCATCAATCATACGGGCTGGTTCACCCCACGCGATTTGCTCATCTATCTGGGCTGTAAGCTTTTGCTGTCGCGTGTTACCGTCAAACCATTCCAGTGAACCGGTTTGCCTGAGCGGAATATTAAGCTCTTGGCTTAATATTTGCCAATTAGAAACACCCTCCTGATTGAGGGCGTGGTAAGCGCGAGGCTGTTTTGCCCATGTGGCGTTAATCCATGCGAACGTACCGCGACTGGCGTGGCTTGCTGGTCCTTCAGAGTCTATAACGGTGACGGATGCGCCAGCTTTAGCTAGGTGATATGCGATGGATGCACCGACAATGCCCGCGCCTGCTACGACAACACGCATGCCTGCAGCATTTGCAATTGGAGCAATCATGCTGGTTGCTGCAGCGGCTCCCATCAGCTTTAGTAAAAGACGACGGTCCATGCTTTAACTCCCCTTGTCACGTGTTCTCCCCCTATCACGCACAACAACAATAGCGCGTAATACCAAAAGGAGCCAGAGGGTTGCTTAAGCCACGCGCTCTTCAGACTGAGGCAGAAAGCGCTGAATGTGCGTTCTGTACCATGCAGGAAAGCCATAGCTTTTTGCTGCTTCCAGAATTTTCTCTACATAACCGGGCCGCGGGGCGGCGTTCTCGACCTCCGGCATAATATAGGTCAGGCTTGCAACGACCTTGCCGCCGCGTGTCTGTACCAAAACAGGCTCTGGTACATATCCTGCCAAACCTACGCTGGACGTATGGCTTTCATAAACCTGCTTTAATTCTGTATGGGTGAGGTTTGCGAGAATGCCGTATACAATACCGTCACCGGAATCTACTAAAGTGGCTGAGCTACCAATGATTAACTCATAACCGCTTATTTGAGCTGGCGCGAATGCGCGCCGCTTTATCCCAAGTGATTGCATGACGTCCGAGCTCATTAGCGCACCGTAAAAGAAAACCTGTATTTTTCGCTCAACCATGATCGCCTGTATCCAGATATATGAAGGCATTGTGCCTGCAGCTGCGTAAGTTTACAGGCAAAAGGGTTAGTAAATGGTAACCAAGCTTTTCTTGACCTATGCTTCAAGTCTGTTTTGAGATGGTAATGTCAAAAAACTGTCTGCTTGTTCGACACTAGGTCATGCAGGCAGAAAATAACGTGCTGCATATGCAACCATATAAACCGCGAAGGGGAACTAAAATGAACACATATGCATTATTGCTTAATCATGCACCGGACAGATACGATGGTTTAACAGAAGATGACTATATGGATATCATCAAAGATTATGTCGCATGGGTCGAGAAACTGTCAGCTGAAGGCACGTATGTTGGCGGAGAGAAATTAGCGGATGGACCAGGTAAAACTCTTACCAAAACTGACACTGGCATTGAAGTGCATGATGCGCCCATGGCTGAACTGGCTGAAGTATTGGGTGGCTTTATGCTGATTAAAGCTGCGGATTATGCAAGCGCGGTAGCTATAGCGAAAACATGTCCACACATGGTGCACAACAGCACGCTGGAAATCCGCGAAGTGCAGCCGACTGATTGAGTTGATGTGACCGAACATGACAACATAAAAGATGCTAATAACAGCACGATAGCTGGGGAAAGCGGTGCGGATGGTGTTAATGCTGCCGCGCCGCAAGCAGCGCCCTCTAAAGTGATTGCGCATGAACTTGTTGGCGCGCAACTTGAGCGCATGGCCCGTACACAACGCCGGCGGCTTGTTGCTGACCTTGTGACTAAACTTGGTGTTAAGCGGCTTGAGATGGCAGAGGACGTAGTTCAGGACGCTGTCATTGCCGCTATGCAGTCATGGCCATTTAAGGGCATGCCGGATAGCCCTGCGGCATGGTTAAACCGGGTTGCACGCAATAAGGCATACGATCGTCTGCGCCGTGAGGGGCGCGAACAGTCCATCACCAATGATGATGAAAGCGAACATGACCCTCGCCAGCACGATGATGCGGTTATGTCGCAAGTGGCAGACCATATGCACGGCCAGTTTTATGGTGCGCAGGTTAATGACCCTGAACTGAAACTGATTTTTCTTTGCTGCCACGACAGCCTTGTTGAAGAAGACAGGCTGATGCTGACCCTGAAAGTGGTGAGTGGTTTTACCGCCCGTGATATTGCCGCTGTGTTTCTGAAAAAAGAAGCTGCTGTGGGTCAACGTTTAGCAAGGGCAAAACGCAAGCTACGCGCACTTGATGGTGAAGGCACAAGCCATGACTTGAACGATCTTAGCCGTTTTGCAGTGCAGGCGCGGTTGAATACAGTGTTGAAGGTCATTTATTTGATGTTTGCGCTGGGGTATGCGCCGCGGCGCGGTGAAGCTCTTATACAGCAGGACGTTGCGCTGGAGGCCTTGCGTCTTGCTGAAGTGCTGGCTGGTGCGCGCGAGACGGTGCAGCCTGCGGTGCACGCACTAGCAGCACTACTGAATTTGCAGGCATCACGGTTTGCGGCGCGTACAGGGCCAGATACCGCCAATAATGATATGAGTGGTAGACTTGTGCTACTGCGTGATCAGAACAGGGCGCTATGGGACACTGAGTTGATCAAGCGCGGCATGGTGCATCTGGCAATGGCGCAGGCGGGTGATGCGCTTTCGCGTTACCACCTTGAGGCAGGCATAGCTGCTGCACATGCAACAGCGAAACATTTCGGCGAAACAGACTGGACCGGTATTTGTGCGCTTTATGTCCGGCTTGAAGCCATGACTAATTCACCTGTTGTAGCTGTGAATGCATGCGTAGCACAAGCATTTGCTGGCACACCCGAAAAAGCATTTCTGAAGCTTGAAGCGCTGGCAGGCGCGGAACGATTGTCCGATTACGCGCCTTATCACATTGCACGCGGTGAATTGCTACGCATGCTGTCACGCCCCATTGACGCTGCAGAAAGTTTTCAAGCTGCAATAGTTTGCGCAGCATCCGCACCGGTTATTGCTCACCTCCAGGACCGATTGGCATCCTGCGTTTGAATGAGTGATCAAATTTTGCAAGTAGTTACAATTGTTATTTGACGTTTAATCAATGGCTTGCCATAGACCTAAGTGTACTATTTCTAGTTACAATTGTATATCAAGTACATATTTTGGGGGCTATTTCATGCTTATTGAAGGCACTAACGAACCGGATGATATTCTAGGTACATCTGGCAACGATACAATCAATAGTTTTTCTGGCGCTGACACAGTTTTTGGTGATCAAGGCGATGACGAGATTAGCGGCGGCGAAGGCGCGGACATTCTCGACGGTGGCACCGGAAATGATTCCATATTTGGTAATGAAGGTGATGACTTTCTGCTCGGCGGCGAAGGCGATGACTTCCTTGTTGGCGGGGATGGTAATGATGTGCTGGACCTCGGTGCAAGCGGAGATGGTTTATTAACAACAGATCAAGCGCGCGGGGGTGCCGGAGATGATCTGTTGATCGGTGGCTCAGGTGGTCCGAAGTTGCTAACTGGCGGCGCAGGCAATGACACGCTCGATGGTTCGCAGGGTGGAAATGATCAGATCGATTATTTCGATGTTGGGTTTGGTGTTGATGGTGGTTCCGTTCAACTACCCGGTGATGTAACAGGTGTTTTTGTTGACCTTGCTAGCGGCGTAACAGTTGATGATGGTGAAGGTGGTACGGACACGCTGATTGGCATCGAAAATGTTGGCGGTTCATTCTTTAATGATGTGATTATTGGTGACGCGGGAAATAATGCGTTATTTGGCAATGCAGGCGATGACTTTATCGACGGCGGCGCTGGTGCAGATATTGTTTTCGGAGATGACGGTAACGACACACTGATTGGTGGTGGTGGTTCCGATTTCTTTCTGGGTGGTTCAGGCGCTGATGTTTTCATCATTCCAAATTTTGAAAATGATTTCGTCAACATCGGTGACTTCAATGTTGCAGACGGTGACGTGCTGGACCTTAGTCAAACCACACTTGGTCTTACCGACCTAGACGCTATTTTGGCGCTTGTAATTGATTTTGGCAGTGGCATTGATATTCCAATCGGTGATTTCAGCGGCAACCTTGGTATTCAAGGTTTGACTATTGATGGGTTGATTGCTGCAGATGCGAATGGCCAGATCATCTACGGTACGGCTCCTGTTGGTGTCCAGCTGGTTGGAACACCTGACGCAGACGTTCTTACTGGCACGGTTAATGATGACACAATCGACGGCCTCGGCGGTGATGACGAATTAAACGGTAACGCTGGTGATGATATTCTGAACGGCGGAGAAGGTAATGATTTTGTCTCTGGTGGTGCCGGTGATGATGCTTTGTTTGGCGGTGAAGGTGATGACACGCTTGTTGGCGGTGACGGTAATGACACGCTCGATTTGGGCACAAGTACTGATAACAGAGCAGTCAGAGATGAGGCGTTCGGTGGTGCAGGCGATGACATACTAATTACTGGTGTTGGTGGCCCTGTATCTCTGTTTGGTGGTGCCGGCAATGACACACTCGATGGTTCGCAAGGGGCTGAAGATACAGCGAATTATTCTTTCGTCGGGCGCGGCTTTGATGGTGGCCCAGTGCAGGAAGAGGGTGATACAATTGGTGTGGATGTTAATCTGTCTGCTGGTGTTGCTTTTGATGACGGTGAAGGTGGTGCCGATGTGCTTATTGGCATTGAAAATGTATTTGGTTCCGACTTTGACGACACCCTTATCGGCGATGCAGGGGACAACAATTTTTCAGGCCTCAACGGCAACGATTTCATCGATGGCGGCGCAGGCAGCAACCAGTTGGGTGGTGGTGAAGGTGATGATACGCTTGTTGGTTCAGGCACAGACTCTCTTACCGGCGGTGCTGGTGCTGATACTTTTGTTACGACAAGTGGTGATGCTGACAGGACTATCATCTTTGACTTATCTCTAGCTGACGGCGACGTGTTGGACCTCAGTTCCAACTTGTTTGGCGCTTCAGATCTGCCTTCCTTGCTGCAGTTTGCAAGTGAAGTGGCCGCCGGTGTTCGCATTGACTTTGGCGATCAGTTGATTGGTCTGATTGGGTTAACGTTTGATGATTTGATAGCTTTGGATAATAGCGGTTTGATCATTTACGGGGCGGTCATTGCTGGTGAAAATATCCGTGGCGGCAATGCCAGCGATAATATTACAGGCGGCCTCGGAGATGACACCCTTTCGGGTGGCAACGGCAATGATACGGTGGCTGGTGACTTTGGCGCGGATCAAATATCAGGTGGTAACGGTAACGACCAACTGTTTGGTGACGGCGGGGCTGACATTGTGAACGGCGGTAATGGTGCTGATGTTATTGCTGGCGATGCCGGCGATGATACGCTGAACGGTGGTAACGGAAACGATACGTTGAACGGCGGTGAAGGTGATGACATCATCATTGCTGGTAATGGCGTGGATATTATTACAGGCGGAGCAGGTAACGATACGCTAACCGGTAATAATGGGTCCGATACTTTCGCTTTTGGCAGCGGTGCCGGTAATGACACAATCACAGATTTTTCTGCCAGAAGTGATACGCTCGATCTTTCGCAAACAGATATTGATTTTGTTGATACTGCGTCTGTAGTGGCAGCATCCAGTGAAACAACAATTGATGGTGCGGATGGTCTTCTGATCGACCTTGGTGCAGGTAACAGTGTGTTCCTGATCAATACTGATTTTGATGACCTGACGCGTGCTGATATCATCTTCTAAACGGATCGCATGTTTCGGTTGCGTTAAATAATAAAATGAGGCTGTGTCGTTGGGCGCAGCCTTTTTCTTTGCGCTAAAAAAAGAGTTTTGGATGTGGTGTGGTAGACAGATGTGATTAAGCCCTTATATATGCAAATCACTGCATTGAAACAGGGCGTGCGATATGAGCGAACATGATGACCTACCGAACGTAAATACAGATGCATTGCATGTGCCGGTGGTGGCTAATTTTACTGCAAATCTGCCGACCCATCCGCCTAAAATTCTATTATTATACGGCAGCTTGCGTGAGCGATCATTCAGTCGCCTTGTTGTGGAAGAAAGCGCGCGTATTCTTGAGGTTATGGGCGCTGAAGTGCGGATTTATGATCCGTCGGGCCTGCCGCTGCCGGACGATGCAGACGAGAGCCACCCCAAAGTGCAAGAGCTGCGTGACCTGATGGCATGGTCTGAGGGGCAGGTCTGGTGCTCGCCAGAGCGGCACGGCACCATGACCGGCATCATGAAAGCGCAAATAGACTGGGTGCCACTGTCCATCGGTGCGGTGCGACCAACACAAGGCAAAACGCTGGCGGTGATGCAGGTGTGCGGTGGGTCACAGTCGTTTAACGTAGTGAACCAGATGCGCCAGCTGGGCCGCTGGATGCGGATGATTACCATCCCGAACCAGTCCTCTGTTGCGAGGGCATTTCTGGAATTTGACGATAACGATCGCATGAAGCCATCTGGCTATTACAACCGGATCGTTGATGTGCTGGAGGAACTGATGAAGTTCACGTTGCTGACACGCGGCAACGCAGACTATCTGGTGGACCGCTACTCAGAGCGAGTTGAAAGCGCCGAAGCCCTGATGAAGCGGGTTAATCAGCGTGATATTTAGGGGCGACCACATCACGGTTGGGTTGGTATACAAGAGGCAGGGCTGTTCTTTATGCACAGCTCATGTCCGCACATTGGTACGAACATGAGTGTGCTGTTGGTTAGGTGATCCGCCTAATGACTCGGCTGCTGTCAGCGGCACTGGCAGGCAAGTTGGCATGTATCTAGCTCTCAAGAGAGGGGGCTCTCTTCATGGGGATATATTCTCCTAGACGGTTCACCTAGCTGTGTTGCCCTTTACTGGGTAATTCCTGATTACTTGGCTATTTGACGCCATCGGTATGATATATTTTTTGCTATCTTCCGCGGCGTGCAAACTTCCGTGCTTGCTTTTTGGATTTCACCCGACCTGGCATATCATAGCCTGAGCAATCATCTTTCTGATTATGATTGAGGCTGTATTCTTTGTCATAATCGCCGTAATCGTAATCGTAATCGTCGTAATCCAGCCCTTCATAGTCATTATAATTGGCGTGGTATTTATGCGCTGTGTACTGACGGTGATTCAGTGATGCCATTTTTATCTCCTGTTCAGACATCGTGGTTCAAGTTGTTGATGCAGTGCATCAGTTTGCTTATTTCGTATTCTTCAATTTTGTTTCAAGCGAGGTATATGCGCGCATGAATTCCATGCTTTGATCGTTTTGCCCCTGCCATTTACAGACGGCGGATAAAACCCTGAGGCGCTCCATAATATCTGAAGGCTTTTTAGCTTTTGCATAATGCTGCCGTGCACGTGATGCTTTCCAGTAATGTGCTTTGTTCAACCAGTTTTCCGATACATCCGGTATTTGAATTACATCCATCACCTGCCTCCTGCTTATGTTCTGATTATGAGTATAAGAGAAACTTTAAGTGTATAAAGAGAATATAATATGACATTATTATCGAATATATAAATAGATGGAGGTTGAAATGGATATTGTGCATATCAGAACCTTTCTGGCAGTGGCCGAGGCTGGCAGTTTTTTAGGTGCCTCGGAAATCGTGCATGTTACGCAATCAACTGTAAGCGTGCGCATCCGTACGCTGGAAGACCGCTTGGGGGCGTACCTGTTCGAGCGCGGGAAAAACGGCGCAATGCTGACACCAAGCGGCGTTCAGTTTCTGCGTCATGCGTCTGCGATGGTACGGATGTGGGATCAGGCGCGTATGGATGTTGGTATTTCGACAGGTCACGAGTCTGTTTTGCGGGTCGGTGGGCAGGTCAGCCTGTGGGATGGTTATTTGATCCCGTGGCTTGGTTGGATGCGCCGCAACGCGCCAGATGTTGCCCTGCGCGCAGAGATGGGACATGCCCTTGCGCTGACACAGCAGCTTGTGGATGGCTCGCTTGACTTTGCCGTTATGTACCGCCCGCAATATCGTCCGGGATTTGCCGCAGAAAAGATTTTTGAAGAGGAGGTTATTCTTGTAACGACAGAACCGGACAAGAAAGACGTGTTTGATGAAAGCTATGTTCTGTCTTATTGGGGGCCGGAATTTCAGGCTGACCATGCCCTCAGCTTCCCAGAGATGACATCGCCCGCCCTTTCGATGGACCTTGGTACACGCGGTATCGAATATCTGTTTTTGAATGGTGGGTCATGTTATATCCCGCGCAGGGTGGTGGACAAGCATTTGCAGGCAGAGCGCCTGTGGCAGGTGCCCGGCACACCGGTGTTCCGGTACCCCGCCTATGTGATGTTTTCGGAGTCTATTGAGGAAGACCTTGTTTCATCCGTTATGACCGGGTTGAAGGTCTGTGTGGTTACATCCTCAACCTCGAGCCGGCAATCAAGCGAACGCTGACCGCGCGGGCGGCGGGCTGATCTTTTTTTCGTGTTGTGTATGCCAGTTTCATGTGCATGTGGCTGTGTCATTTTATCTCCCCATTTTCTTATTCCATAAGAACTTGGGCGTATTATAGGCACACCTGAAAATTGGTATAGCGATATTAAATCATGGTTGTTATGCAATAATTAAATAGATATTGCGCAAACATATCGCTTTAGTTTCGACTTTGAAAAAGGATACTGAAGACTGACCTTATTGAAGGAGAGTCTGATGAAGTTTAAAGCAATAGCTTTTGCCGCTTCCTGCCTGCTTGTTGCGCCGGGTGCTATGGCATCCAGTTTAATGAACATGGATACCGTTGATTATGAAATTATTGTCATTGTCGGCGAAACCACCAGCACCATAACGATTAAAGCGGGGCAGATGATTGATGATATCTGCGACAATTGTATTATACAAATTGCAGGCGATGACAGTTCTGTTTTCGATGTTTATGTCAATGAGAGTGTCGCGATCAGGCAGGGAAAATTCTTTCTTCCCGATGAAGAAGAATAAATAAAACAGCGCCCCTTATTTGGTGATTGTTCTGCGGAGCGGGTAAAACGCACCGTGGCCTGATGAGCTGTGTGAACCAGCGCAGCCTTTAGCGTGCTGCTGTCAAGGAAGGTATGCGCGATCATTTCCGGCTTGTGCCACCGCAACACGTAGGTGCATACTGCCTTCGTAATAAGGGGCAGCGCATGATTATTGATGGCATCGAATACGAGGATGAACCGAGTTACACAGACATCAAAACCGGCAAGCCTGTTTATTACGCCAAACATGTACCTGATTTGTTGCGTGGTGCGGGCATGGGCGTTTATGCAAAACGCGGTGTCTGCTATTCTCATTTTCTTCGGTCTGCTCGCCATTCGTAACTATTTCAAACTGGGGTAGCCGCACCATAACGGTTTAATCACGCTATTGCCGCTTCGTCGCACAATACCCTCTATTCATAGTTTGCTGCTTTTTTGAATAAAGAAATTACCTAATATGCCTTTCATGGGAAATAAAGGGGAATACCACTCATGAAAAATTTATTGTTACTGGTTGCATGTGTTGCAGTGAGCATTGGCTCTGTGGCTGGGCAGGCGCAGGACGATGCGAATACTGAAGTGTCGCTGGTGGGCACAACGGCCCACGCCTTTACATCTGATATTATGGGTGAGGACATTACCATCGCAGTGTCTATTCCGTTTGGTTACAACCAAAGCGAGGATGCGTTTCCGCTGATGCTGGCGCTGGACGGTAACGTGATGTTTGGCATGACAAGCGAAGTGCCGCGCCTGATGTCATTTGAAGGTAGTGCGCCGCCCATGGTGGTGGCCAGTATCTTTTATGGCGATTTCCAGAAATGGATCGCTGGTCGTGCGCGCGATTTTCATTCCAAAGACGGCGGTGCAGAAAAGTTCCTGGCGGCACTCAGGCAGGAAATCCTGCCGTTTATTGCAGCCAATTACCGGATAAAAGACGATGATAAAGCGCTGTATGGTCACTCGAGCGGTGGCTTGTTCGCGGCATTTGTAGCGGCAGAGGCCCCTACATTATTCCAGCGAATTCTGGCCAGCAGCCCATCATTGGAGGAAGAGCCCGCGTGGGCACCGACATTGCTCGCGAAAATGCGAGCAAACACAGCAGGCCTGCCGCGTATCTATTTTTCAGTTGATAAATCGGAGGTGGCTATGCAGGCCGCGATTGCACCGTTTGATACGTTGTTGTCTGGCGATGCAACACAGGGGCGCTACCGATATGATGTGATTGATCAGGGTGGTCATATGGCGGTTATCCCGAACGCATACGGTAAAGGCCTGCGCTGGTTATACGCTGCACCCTAGTGCCTGAATATAAGACAATAAAAACGCCCCGACTGCATAACAAACGGGGCGTTTTTCTATGTTTATTTAAGCAGCCTTAACCTTCAACAGTGCGGCTTGCTTTTTTGCGCTCATGCGGCAGCAGATAGCGCTTGCGCAAGCGGATGTTTTCAGGTGTTACCTCAACCAGTTCGTCATCGTTGATGTACGCCAGTGCTTCTTCAAGCGGCAGAATTTTCGGCGTCGTCATCTTGATAGCATCATCCTTACCGGATGCACGCATATTGGTAAGCTGTTTGGCTTTCTGTACGTTTACATCCAGATCATTATCGCGGCTGTTTTCACCGATGATCATGCCTTCATATACGTCAACACCGTGATTGATCATGATGGTGCCGCGCTCTTGCAGATAAAACAGCGCATATTGAACAGCCTTGCCGCTTGCGGTTGCTACGAGCACACCGCGCTGGCGTGCACGGATTGGACCTTTGTAAGCATCGTAACGGTCGTAAGCGCGGGCCATGATGCCCGTGCCGCGTGTGTCTGTTAAAAATTCGCCGTGATAGCCGATAAGGCCGCGCGCAGGCGCATCAAACGTCAGGCGAACCTTGCCACCACCAGATGGTACCATGCCTTTAAGTTCGGCTTTACGCAGTGACATTTTTTCAACCACTGAACCTTGATACTGTTCGTCTACATCGATTTGAACGGTCTCGTAAGGCTCAAGGCGCTTGCAGTTTTCATCCTGTTTGAACAGAACGCGGGGGCGGCTAATCGCCAATTCAAAACCTTCGCGGCGCATTGTTTCAATAAGCACACCAAGCTGTAGCTCACCGCGGCCAGCAACCTCGAATGCGTCTTTGCTTGAAGACTCTGTTACCTCAATGGCAACGTTGCCTTCCGCTTCGCGCATCAAGCGGTCACGGATAACGCGGCTGGTTACATGTTTGCCTTCGCGGCCCGCAAGCGGGCTGTCGTTTACCATGAAGGTCATGGCAAGTGTTGGCGGATCAACCGGTATGGCGTGTAACGCTTCGGTTACCTCTGGCACCGCGATGGTGTCTGCAACGGTTGCTTCCGTAAGGCCTGCGATGGCGACAATGTCGCCAGCTTCTGCTTCTTCAACCGGTACACGGTCTAACCCGCGGAACGCGAGCAATTTGGAAATACGGCCTGTTTCAATGACCTTGCCATCACGTGCGAGGGCATGAATAGGCGAGCCGACTTTGATTTTGCCTGTTTCGATACGGCCTGTCAGAATACGGCCAACGAAATTGTCACGGTCCAGCAGGCTAATTAGCATAGAAAATGGCTTGTCGATGTTACCGTCTGTTACCACTTTGGGTGATGGTACATGCTCGATGATTTTCTCGAACAACGGGTGCAGGTTTTCCCGCGGGCCGTCCAGCTCATCATCACACCAACCGTCACGGCCAGAGGCATACATCACCGGAAAATCCAGCTGATCGTCGTTGGCGTCAAGGTTTACGAACAAGTCGAAGCATGCATCGGTAGCAGCGTCTGGGTCACCGTCTGGCTTGTCTACTTTGTTCACCACAACAATTGGACGCAGACCAAGTGCAAGCGCCTTCATGGTCACAAATTTAGTTTGTGGCATTGGGCCTTCTGCGGCGTCCACCAAAAGCACAACACCGTCCACCATTGAGAGGATGCGTTCAACCTCGCCGCCGAAATCGGCGTGACCAGGTGTGTCTACGATGTTAACGCGCGTGTCGTTCCACATAACAGACGTACATTTTGCGAGAATGGTAATGCCGCGTTCTTTTTCAAGATCGCCGCTGTCCATCGCGCGTTCGTCCATGCGCTGGTTATCGCGCAGCATGCCTGACTGTTTGAACAGGTTATCCACCAGTGTGGTTTTGCCGTGGTCAACGTGTGCGATGATCGCAATATTGCGAATTTTCTTCGTCATGATGGTGCTTCCAATTTACCAAGGCGCTTTTACACAAATGCATATGGGAGCGCGTTTGGCTCAAATATAAAAAGAGGCTGCATGCGCGGTTTTCGCTGCACGGCCCCTTTTCCTCAAACTCGCGCGCCTTATACGGGGGATTACCCGTTGCGGCAAGCGAAAAGGGGATTCTAGAGGGGCAGCCCTCTTTGTGATGTTTACATGAAGGATACGAGTGCCGTGTTCTGCTCATATTCAGGGCGGTATTTGGGGAGAAATATCCGTAACTTCACTAATGAGAAAACCACCACAACGGCAATGTTATTGAGGAAAAATGAATGATGGATGTCATGCGCGGCTGTTACAAAATCGTTGGTAGCTGTTAACCGATAATAAGCCGGAATGTAGTGTTGAAACGAGTTAAGTGTGTAATATTAGTTTTTAATAAAGACAGCTCAGACTGCGAACCAATGAAGTCCAAAGGTTATTGGTTTAGGCACGACATAATTCTGGCACGGAATTGAGCAAGAAATTCCGGTTCATATTTTGCCATATGTTGTGATGCTTCAATATAAACAGGTAATCTTTTATACTCTATTGTTGATACATGCTTATTGAATGATCGTTTTGTGTCCCCTTTCAGTTTGAAACCGAAATCAACTGCAAGCACAGCGTCCACTTGTCTGGATAACAGCATCGATAACAAACGGTTATGATCTGCACTTCCTTGTACCCAGTTGTAACCTTCTGCGCGCAATTTGGCCTCGAATGTTGATCCTTTGTATGCAGTAACAAGCGATTTTTGTTTGAAAGATATGCTCTGTGTGTCCGTGGCGTCTGATTTGCGCTGGTACCAGAAGAATTTTACCTCCCCAACAGGCCCGATCATGCGTGCCTGCCTTTCAGGGTCATCTGATTTGCCTGCAGGAAACCAAAATGTGTGCTTCATCTTATTGACCACGGCTTGCGCACGTGAAAGCGGTGCAAAGGCAAAGTCATAATTGAACGGCAAGTGTGTGTTCGCACATGCCAGAGTTTCTGGCACTTTACCTTCGGCGACACTGTTTGCGTCGAAGCGGGAAAACGTTGTGTCTCCGTGCGAGAAAATTGTGATGTCAGGCGCATCTGCCGTGTTTGTGGTATCAGCAAATGCTGCGGTAAATGCAAGGTTGCTTGCTGAGATGAAATACAAAGCCAGCAGGATTACAGTAGTTTTTATAATGGATTTTTGATTTTTTTTCACAACTTGGTGCCACGTTATTTGACCCCAATTTAAATATTATGTTGAAATAGTTAACAAGCTCTAACCAATAGATACGATGTCCAATTTTATCAGGGAACCGAGGTAGCTATTTGCCCAAGCAGGTATGGATTGTGCTATCTAATATGTTAACAAATTGAGGTTCATTCTTGTACATGTACCGCGAAACCTGAATGCTAACTTTTACGCTTTTGTCTAGGGTTCTGCGGGTGTGTTTTTCAAAAAGAATTTGCGTATCCTTATTCAGCGCACGATGGAAATCGACCGCAAGCATGGCATCAACCCTGTTGGTCATTAACATATAGATAAGGCGGTTATAGTCTGCGCTTCCGCTCACCCAATTATATCCACTTTCTTGCAGTTCTTCTGCAAATGTAGATTTTGTATAGGCAGTGACACGTGCTTTGGTTTTGAATTCTTCTGAATGTGGATCAAGCGTGCTTGACTTCAATTGATACCAATATGAATTCAGGTCACCTACGGGGCCAATGAGGCGTCTCATTCGTTCTGGGTCCCCTTGATGTGTCGATGGGAACCAGAGAATATGCTCTTGTGCATTAATGAGATTCCGAGAGCGGGAGAGCGGTGCGATAACAAATTCATATGTGAATTGCATTTTGTTTGCTGCACAGTGCATTAGCTCAGGGACAATACCCTGTGCTGGTTTGTTTTCTGGAAATTGTGCAAAGAAAGTGTCGCGGTGCGTGTAGATTTTAAGGTGTGGTACGCTTGCATTGCGTTCAGTGTGTGCACCGTCTTGCGCTGTTGCAGTATCATTTAAATAAGCAGTACATAAGGCCAGTAATGCTATGCTTATATTTAGAGCTCTTTTTTGAAGTTTTATCATAGAGCTGATACCGCAAAATATGTTTCCATAGAGTATGTTATACGCAAATAATTAATAAAGTCTTTTTAGTAAGTTTGTTTGCCTTATTTGTGATGTTTTGCCTGTGCCTATTAAGCGTTTTACTCGGAAAAACATATTTTGTTTTTATCCAGGTCTCTCACATATGCAGAAAAACGAGGCCCTCGTTGATTTGGCTCGCCTTCACAGACACCGCCCAATTCTATAGCCTTTTTATGAAGTCTTTTCACTTCTTCGACAGAGCCAACACCAAAACCAACCATTGTTCCATTTCCATTAGTTGCAGGTTCCTGATTAAAAGGGATTGCTACTGCAAATGCAGAATCTTTATCTTCGCCCTGCCAGAAGGCCATTCTGTCAGTTGATAAAACCTGATTAAATTCTGTTTTTTCGAAAAGTAAATCATAGAATTTAATTGAAGCGTCCATGTTGTTTGTTCCAAGAACGGCATAGTTTATTTTCATAATTTAATATCTCATAAGGTTGACGGAATAATAGACGAAACTTCGCGCATTCGCTGATCAAAACGATAACTATCTTCAGCATTTTTCTAGTGCTGTTTTCATCTGATTATCTAGCACGGCTAACTGCCGAAATATGTCAGTAGTGTTTGTAAAACCTGACGCAGACAATTGCCTGCGCTTGGCAAAATAAGGAGAGTGTCTAGTTAGGGCCTTCACCTGCTTGTGCAGCGCCCTCTCTCTGAGCTTGCCGCAAACCCGCCGTTCAATTGGGGGTAAGGTGTGGCATGCCTAAAAGCGTTGTTCGTTTGCTCTTGGTACTATTTCGGTATGCTTTCACGCCTGTACTTGCAGCGCGCCAAGGAACTGTTGACTGACTGTTTTCCAGTTATAATAGTGAGCGAAATCACGACACGCGGCACGATCAATTTTCAATGCTTCCTCAATCGCGACAGACAGGTCTTTGTCGAGCCCAGCAATTGGCGTTGACCAATTCGCGAAATGTTTCGTTTGAGGGCCTTGACCAGTTGGACCAAGCACATCTACCGGACCTTGCACCGGATATGCTGCCACAGGGGTGCCTGCAGCCAATGCTTCAATCATAACCAAGCCAAAGGTGTCTGTTTTCGAAGGGAATACAAATACATCGGCATCCGCGTATAATTGTGCCAGTTCAGTGCCAAATTTGGCGCCCAAAAAGTCGACATCTGGGTGAGCAGCTTTCAATTTATTAAATGCCGGACCGTCACCAACAACTACCTTGGTGCCATGTGTTTTACAAGTAAGGAAGGCCTCGATATTTTTTTCGACTGCAACACGACCCACGTATAGCAAGGTTGGTTTATTTTGTGTTGATCTGGTTGTGTTGGGTTTAAAGCTTCTTGGCCGAAACAGGCTGGTATCAACACCGCGTGTCCACGGCATTAGGTTTGCAAAGCCGCGTTTGTGCAGCATGTTGCTGACTGTTGGTGTAGCAACCAGAACGCCAGCACTTCGGCTGTGGAAGTGTCGGAAAATCGGGTAAAATATGTTTGCTGACAATCTGGTGCGCGCTTCAATGTATTCAGGAAATGCAGTGTGGTATGCCGTCGTGAATGATACATTATTTCGGACACACCACCGCCGTGCGGCCCACCCTAATGGCCCTTCTGTTGCAATGTGAATGGCGTCAGGCTTAAATTTACGCAAAAACGCAGACATGCGAAACATGGTGTTGATGGCAAGGCGTATCTCTGGATATGTCGGGCAAGCTATGGTCTTGAAGCGGTTTGGCGTAATCATTAACACGCGGTGTCCTTCAGTGCGTAGTTCACGGCGCAAGCTATCAAGAGTGCGTACCACGCCGTTTACCTGCGGGTGCCACGCGTCTGTTATCAGGCAAATTCTTAGCTTCTTGTCCTTTGGGCTTATCGTAGTGCTTTTAAGATTGTCTGCAAAACTGTGTGAATGGATCATGATTATTCTGCCGCTATGGGAATAGGGGGAGTTGAAGCTTCTTTTTTGCGTTTCTTGGGTTTACGTATTTTTTGTCTTTTGGTGGATAACGGGTTTTGATTTTCATGGCGTGCGGCAATTTCATCTGCCCAGTGCAATATCTCGAATTTGCCGTTGCTGTGTTCCACCAGCGCGGTGCAGCTTTCGACCCAGTCGCCATCATTCATATATTTGACGCCGTCAAAATCCCGGCATTCAGCGTGATGAATATGACCGCATATAACGCCGTCAACACCACGGCGTTTGGCTTCATATGCAACGGCTTCCTCAAACTTTCCTATGTATTCAACGGCATTCTTAACCTTGTGTTTCAGGTATGCTGAAAGTGACCAATAGTCATAGCCGAGGAGCCGGCGTATACCGTTTAAGGAGGTGTTTAACCGCAACAGTAAACCATAGGCACGATCACCAATATGGGCGAGCCATCTGGCGTATTTCACAACACCGTCAAATTGATCACCGTGTAACACCCAATAACGTTTGCCATCTGCGCTTTCATAAATGACCTCATGTGCCAACGAGACACCAGCAAGGTCATGCCCTTCAAACCCGCGCAAACCTTCATCATGGTTGCCCGGCACATAGACGATTTTTACGCCGTGTTTCGCCATTTTCAGAATGCGCCGAATAACGTCGTTGTGGGTCGTGTCCCAGTACCATGAGCGTTTTATTTGCCATCCGTCGATTATGTCACCAACAAGATACAATTGCTCGCAGTGTATGGTTTTAAGGAAATCCAGCAGCAAATCCACACGCGCAGCTTTGGTGCCTAAATGTGTATCGGATATAAACACACTGCGGTAAGTGTAATTTTTATCTTGTTTTGAGGTATGGTTTCCTGTGTGGGTGTCTGTGTCATTGTCTGATATGAACGCCTCCAAAATATCGTCATTTACGGGAATATCTTTTTGTAAAGCGCGGGAAAGCATGGTCATCGCGGTATGTACCTTTGCCGGGTTATGTCCCAAGTGTTGATCGAATGATTTCGACTTCTAGGCGATGTCTTGTTGGCGGCGACCATGGCGCTGCCCTGTGACAACTCTGTGTAGTCTGCATGAAGGTTTTTTGAAAAAACCGTTTAACGCGATTCGCACATCTTCAGGCTGTGCTGAAGCATTAATCGAGCAAAGGTGTTGATTTTCAATTGAAATTTTTATCGCGTAAACGCAACAATATTACCTATTTAAATCATAAGTTTAGCCGTAGATAACTATTCTGTCATACAATCGTTATCTGCGTAGCCCTTGGCAAAAGCACTTCTCGGTTTTATCTTAGTACTGATGGTTAAGTCCATCGATGCCCTCCGTGGGCGTTTCCTCCCTGAGCCTGGGCCACGCGAAAGCGTGGCCTCTTTTTTTATAAACTCATTTAATGTCGGGATTGCAGCTATTCAGCTGCGAGTGGTGGATTTTTAGCTTGTGGTTCGGTTGCGTCTATGAGCGCGCTAGCGACTGTGGTGATCCGTGTGCGGACTTCATTAAAGTGTGGCTGCTTTTCCACGCGTTTTTCATCCATATAGATGCTGCGATTAATTTCTATCTGCAGTGCGTTGCAGTTATTCTTGGGGTTGCCATAGTGACGTGTGGCATAACCACCTGCGTAAGGTATGTTGCGTCTAACGTTGAATCCGGCCTCGAAAAATAGTTTTTCTGCAAGGCTTGTGAGTTCGCGGTTACAGCTGGTGCCCCAGCAATCACCCAGGATAATGTCAGGTTGTGGCTGTCCGCGCCTGTGTAGCTCTGGCCCTGAGGGCATTGAATGGCAATCAAATAAAATAGATGTTCCGTACGTCTTGATTTGGCTCATCAGCAGGTCAGCTAATTTGGCATGATAAGGTTTGTAAACGGCATCCAATCGTTTGAACGCCTCACGTGCAGCTAGCTTGTTTTCGTATATGGGCATGTTTTCGCCGATGATACGCGGAATAACACCAAGTCCCGCGCTGACACGGTTGTTAATGTCAACAGGGGTATCGCCCAAACCATCTTTAAACATGGAAGGGTCCAGTTCGTCGACGCTGCGGTTTAAGTCAACATAGGCTCGCGCATGTGTTGCAACCAGCATTGCGGCACCCATTTGGGAAACCGGCTCAAACAGATCGTCAACAAACGCATCTTCGGACAAGCGTAGATCTTGAGGCGAAAGTTTCGATGCTCTGTGAAAACTTTCCGGATAAAAGCGACCACTGTGCGGTACCGCAAATACAACAGGTGCACGATTTTTCAGTGGTAAGCGCAGCACGTATGCGTCAGGTGCGTCCGCGTCTTTGTGGGCCGCCTTTGTGGTCAGGCTTGTGTCTTGTTCCCTGTTCATGAGCGCACGCTAACGGCTTTTTATGCTGCTGTCACCGGTGAATTATGCGTTGAAGCGCCTTCTGTTTGCGACCAGTGGTCCTGACGTGTGTAGAAGCGGAGGTTATACTCTAACAAAAATAAGCAAAGTTATGTGACGACGGAACATTCATGAGGGGAAGGTGATGCGTTTCAATCCAACAAGAAGAGCGTTTTTATCATATGGCCTGGCAGGCGGTGCACTTATTGTCGGTGCGCCGGTAGCTGCGCTCGCGCGGTCAATGGATGATACTGATGCGAACGATGATAACAGTATCTCTCCGCTTATTCAGATTAATGCTGACAATACCATGGTGTTTTTCAGCCCGTCCCCGGATATGGGGCAAGGCGTGGATACATCGCTTGCCATGTTGTTTGCAGAAGAACTTGATGCTGACTTTGATCAGGTCAAGTCCAAGCCGCTTCCCTTAATGTTAAGGCGAACAGCAGATGGCGGTATGGCATGGGGTGTGGTGCCGCAGGGTGCGGGTGGCTCAACCAGTATTTCTGACAATTGGACATTATTGCGCAATGCTGGTGCCACTGCGCGGCAATTGCTGTTGCAGGCCGGTGCGAAGCATTTTGGTACAGATGTGGCTAACCTGCGGACAGAAAAATCCTTTGTTGTTAGCCCTACCGGTGGCCGCGTTTCATACGGCAGCCTTGTACGTAAGGCAGCGAAGGAAACACTGCCAGATGGTTTTGAGCCAGACCTTAAGGCGCGTAGCGATTGGTCGTTGATAGGGACTTCGGAAAAAAACAAAGTGGTGCATGACATTGTAACAGGCAAACCACTTTACGGCATGGATATGGATTATCCCGGAGCCAAGACGGCCATGGTGGAACGTTGTCCTTATTTGGATGGATATGTCGAGAATGTGGACGATGCTGCAGCGCGTGCATTGCCTGGTGTAATCGATATCATCGTTATGGACAGACCCTCGCTTGACGGTAATTACACATATCTAGCGGGCGGTGTAGCTGTGATTGCTGAAGATGTGTGGACCGCTAAAAAAGCACGCGCACTATTGAATATAACCTGGAACAAAGGTCCGTATACTGATGAAAGTAGTGAGAGTTTGGCTGCGCAGTGCGACGAGTTGCTGAAAGGTGAAGGCCAGATTGTTCGCAGTGACGGCGACTATGCTGCTGCTGTTTCTAGTGCTGACAAAGTGATCACACGCACATACAAATTGCCATTGGTTTCTCATGCACAGCTTGAGCCACAAAACTGCATTGCGCATATCCGCGAAGATAGTGCAACGGTGATCGGTCCTTTCCAAAGTCCGTCTGGTGCATCGCGGATGACCAACGGCATCACTGGTATTGATAGACTGAAGATAGACGTGCGCTATACGCGCCTTGGCGGTGGTTTTGGCCGCAGGCTTACCAGCGATCATGTGGGCGAGGCGGTAACAATTGCCAAAGCATCGGGCCTTCCCATTCGTCTTGTCTGGACACGTGAAGATGATTTGGCACATGATTTTTACCGCCCGATGGGACACCATGAAATGACGGCTGCCTTTGATGCTGACGGCAATCTGACCGCATGGGCACAGCGCCTTGCCGGCACACCGAAACATTACCGCCGCGGCAGACCGGAGAATGAATTGTTTGATGCGGACTTGTATGTGGATGATTTCCCTGCGGGTCGTGTCGACAACATGAAGATGGAATACTTTGTTGCCAAGTCTGGCGCGCCGCAGGGCAGTTGGCGCGCACCTGCGCACACGGCCAATGCGTTTGTTATTCAAAGCTTCATTGACGAGATTGCTGATGAGTTGGGTGAAGACCCGCTTGCACTGCGCCTGCGGTTACTTGGTGCGCCTGAAGAGCTGCCATACGGCCAGCATGGTAGCGATGTGTATGACACGGGCCGTATGGCTGGCGTGTTAACGCTTGCTGCCGAAAAAGCAAACTGGGGTAAGGCGATGCCGGATGGCTGGGCACAAGGCATCGCGGGCCACTTTACCTTTGGTGGTTACTGCGCTCATGTTGTGGAAGTGCAGCTATTATCGGATGGTACATTTAAAGTGCACAAAGTAACGGGTGCCATTGATGTGGGCACGGTAGTGAACCGTGCTGGTGTTATTGCTCAGATGGAAGGCGGCATTAACGATGGCCTCAGCGCCTGCATGAGGCAAGAGGTTCGCATCGAGGGTGGACAGATGGTGAATGATAACTTTGATAGTTACATCATGATGCGCATGGCAGATGCACCGCCTGTGATCGAGACACATTTGGTGGACAGCACCAAAGATCCTGTGGGCATGGGTGAAATGTCATTGCCGCCGATGGCACCAGCTGTGATGAACGCTGTGGTAAGAGCGGGTGGCACCCGCAAACGATCACAACCATTCATGAAAGATAGCGCTTAACATATGGCGGTTAATCCATGCGGATAAACGACTTTCCACTTGCGCCCGAAATGGCAGCGTTGTAAACAGCCGTCTGTTCGGGACCAACCTCGAACAATGCGTTATCCAATAACGCAACTCTTGAAATGGACGGTCGGTTAGCTCAGTTGGTAGAGCGCGTCGTTGACATCGACGAGGTCGCTGGTTCGAGCCCAGTACCGACCACCATTTAACTCTTTGAGACTGTATCTTTTAATGACATGGGCCGTGGCTGCATTTATGAATGCGGAAACTATGTAGGGTGTGCTGGTGAAAGATACGTTCAAAATTACCGAATGGTTAGAAGCTCAGGTGGGTCGCAGCAAGGCGGATGTCATTCTGGACGCTGAAGCTAAAGCAGCTGAGACCAAAACCGCAATTATCATGGCACAGCGCGACCGCCGCGTAAGCCTGCAAACGCGCGCTGTCGTTAGCATGATTTCAAAAGCGGATAGTCGTATTCGGTATTTTCTCACCTTCGCACGCAGCCTTGATAAACGACCGATTGGTGTTATCGCCGCAGATTGGCAGAGGTATCACGCCATTGTTGCCGCATGGGTGGAGCGAAGTGATGTACCGCCTGAAACGTTGGCGCTTTTCGGAGAATAAATAGCGAAGTTGTGCAAAGGCGGCGAAACTAGTGTGCTTTTATGTTTAAACCCTAAGTATTCGTTTCTGTTGGCCAGTTTTGATACGCACTTGGATAATTCAGAAACTCATTTCCGTAAGTATACCAAATGAACGGCACAATGCGGCGCGCTCGTTTGTATCTTCGCTTGCCTAACTCTGCAGGCAGACGTGATTGTCGAAATGTCTTGTCTGTGGCAACGTCCAGCACAATGTGCGGGAAAAGTTCGATACTCATGAAGACCACCCAATCTCATGCTTCTCATCGCGTTGTAAAACTGCAGGAAAACTATGATCAAACTATGACGTTGTTGAACTGTTTATGAGAAAACCTTGCGGTTTTGTTTGCGAGAAAGTGGCTGTTCGATTTCGAACGCGATTGTTCGATAACGAACAGTAATAGGCATCGTTGGGGCACTGTGAAAAAGCTAAAACATTAAAAATAAAGGACTAAACATGATGAAATGCCTTGGCATAAACTTTGCTAAATATTGATGGTTAATCAAAAATAGTTAAGTCACGACGTTACCTTTTAGGGAGTTCATATGTTCAAGCAGGTCATCAAATCAGGGTTCCGACAGATAATACGCAAACCGGTTTTGCCTGTTCTAAACATGATTGGGCTTGCGGGCGGCATTGCAGCTACCATCCTCATTCTGCTCTATGCACATGTTGAATTGAACTTTGATAGCTGGGTCACTGACCAAGAGCGACTTTACCGTGTGGAGGGGCAGTTCCTGCGCGGTCAAGGTTACATGATCAACACTATGACACCACTTGCCCCTAAAATGGCTGATGAAATCAGTGAGGTGGAAACAGCTGTGCGTGTTGGTAACAGGCTATGGACAGTTGAACATGGTGATTTTCTGAACTACGAGAATGTGACTGTTGCTGACGCTGACTTTTTGAAAATATTCCCGGTAGAGTTTGTTGAAGGTAATGCAGAGAATGCTTTTCGCTCGCTCAATAGTACCATTTTATCACAGTCCATGGCGGTTAAATATTTTGGCAGCGAAACGGCTCTGGGGAAGACGTTTACAGCGAATGACATTGAATATTCGGTGACGGGTGTGTTCAAGGATTTACCGCAATATACTGATTTTTCCTTCGACTTTGTTATGCCTTTTCAGGATCAGTTTGCTAATCGCCCTGAATCATGGAGCAATGTAAGCCTGCGCACCTATGTGCGCCTTAAGGAGGGTGTAAATGTCGAAGATGTTCATGCAAAACTTGCTGCATTTGTTGACCAGCACAGGCCGTTCAATGTTAGCTCTCCCGGCGAAATGAAGGATATCTTCAGGCTGTTCCTTCAACCTTTTGGCGATATTCATTTAGGCTCAAGTGGGCGTTCGGCTGGTAACAGCATCGGGAACTATACAACGGTGTATGGCTTCCTTGCAGTGGCGATCATGATCCTTGCCATATCAACTTTTAACTATGTCAGCCTGGCGATGGCACGTGCGGTTGAACGCGAAAAAGAGTTTTGTATCAGGAAAGTCTCAGGAGCTAGTGCCAAGCATATTGTTACACATGTTATGACTGAATCTATCTTGCAAACAGTGCTTGCGGCGCTGCTTGGTTTGCTGGTTGCAGATGATCTATTGCCCTTTTTTGGCTCCATTGTTGGCGTGGAATATTCACTGGCGGAGATATTTCAAACCGAAGGCTTTATCGTATTTGCTTTGTCTATTTTTGGGCTTGGTATTTTGGCAGGGTTGTATCCAGCTGTTATTACCAGTCGGTTTCGTCCAGTCAAATTTTTGTCTGGAGGTCGTTCGCAGCGCGCAGAAGTTAATCGCTTTCGCCGCGTGTTGGTTTTTATCCAGTTTACGGCATCCATTTCGTTGTTGATTGGGGCTATGACAATCAACCAGCAAATCACTCACATGAATACGCTGGACGTAGGGTATAACCCATCGAATTTACTATTGGTGCGCGGGATAAACAGAGCAGATACCGCGCGTGCAGAATCGTTTAAAGACCGTGTGCGCAATATTGAAGGTATTCAATCAGTGACCCGCTCTGAAGTTGTGCCCGGTGATAATTCTTTTTCAGTCGAGGGCTTTTTCTCCAAACATGTTGCGCAGGATCAAGATGTGGGTTTGCGATTGGTTGCATCTGATTATGATTTCTTTGATACCTTTGGTGCGTCAATAGCGGCTGGTCGCGCGCTCAATGAACAGTATGCAGCAGATCAGGTTAACCTGAGACGCATTCGCACGGCACCGACAGACACAAACACGAGAAATGTTGTTATCAATCGTTTGGCAGCAACTTCATTGGGGTACGCAAACCCTGAAGCGATTATTGGCGAACCTATTTATATGACTGTAGACAGTGGTGGTTTTATGACCGTTACGGTTGTTGGTGTTGTGGATGACATGCAGTTTATTTCTGCACGAACAACAACAGACCCGAAGGTTTATTTCAGGCATGCCGATATTTTTCGGACGCTCACTGTGCGGTTTGACCCAGCGCGCGAGCAAAGCGTTGTTTCAGAATTACAAACTGTGTGGCGTGAAATGTACCCTGAGATACCTTACCGGCAGATATTCATGGAAGAGCGCCTCGACGGCCTTTACAACCGTGAGAATCAGGAGTTGACGCTTTTCACAATATTCTCTGGCCTTGCTGCTGTTTTGTCGTTGGTTGGACTTGTGGGGCTTGTGCTTAACTCCATCAGTCATCGTACCAAAGAGATCAGCATTAGACGGGTGCACGGTGCCAGTGTTCGCGACAATATTAAATTGTTTACATGGCAATATATGAAGCCAGTGTTGGTCGCTAATATACCGGCATGGATTGTGGCTTATTATTTCCTGAGCGGTTGGCTGGAAAAATATCCGTACCGTATTGATATAAGTCCAGTTTATTATTTAATGGGCGGTGGTGCGATTGTCTCTATTACAATTTTGCTTACGACAGCATTGGTGCTCAAGGCAGCGTCTATCCCGCCTGTGCGAGCCTTGCAATACGAGTAGCAACTTGAGTAAGCCCATACTGTTTTAAGGCGGCGTTTGTCCACTCATGATGGTTTGCAGGACGCTGTTGTCGATGTTGCCGCCCGAGATGACGCAGACGACCTTTTTGCCAGCGCTCAAATGATCGGGCATATGGTGTAATGCTGCGGCCAGTGATGCTGCGCCTGCGCCTTCTGCAACTACACTGTGGTGTATCATCATTTGCCGGATTGCATCAGCAACTTGGTGGTGTGTGCTGCTTACTGCGCCGCTTATTATTTGCTTTAGCAATGGCCACACGGCGTCCAGTACAATCTTGCCTCCCATGCCATCAATAAAGCTGATGGTGTGCTCTACCTCTATGGGACTGCCGTTTGCCAGTGTACCTGCAACAGGCATCGAGGTTTCAGATTCTGCTGCGATTAATCGTGCGTCGCTGCCTGCCCCTTTAACTGCACTGCCGATGCCGCAGGCCAACCCTCCGCCACCAACAGGCACGGTGATGATGTCCGCATCGGGCAAGTCTTCCAGAATTTCTGCGCCGATAGTTGCGTTACCTGCCATCACTGTCTGTTCACAAACGGGATGAATGAACTGCCCTTCCATTGGTGTGTTGCGAGTTTCCAGTGTGTGCCACCACTCTGCGTAAGGCACTTCTACAATGATGGCACCAAGTTTGCGCATAGCGTCAATTTTGGTGCGTGCAGCTGTGTCTGGCACAATGACAGTGCATTTTACGTCCAGCAGGTTTGCTGCGGCACAAAGACCTTGACCAAAATTGCCAGCGCTTGCTGTCACCACGCCTTGTTTTAGTACGCCGGCCGGGAGCGATTTGATAGCATTAGTGGCTGCGCGCACCTTAAACGAGCCGAAGCGCTGTGTGTTTTCCAGCTTCAGGTATATTTGGTGCTTGCTCGATGGGGCCTCACCAAAAAACGGTACTAGCGGTGTGCGCACAATAACACCTTCAAGATTTTTGCGCGCTTCTGCAATGTCAGCTTTTGTTGGTAAATGCATCTACTTCTCCGTACCAGAAGATTGGTATTTTAGCAGAAAATTGACGTAACTATAGCGCTCCCATCATGTGTTGCCAGCGAAAGGGTGGTTTGTTCGTAACTTGAAGCAGGGCGTTTCATCCCAATATAGATACATAAGGGTTTCATTCTCATGCGTGTGTAGAAATGATCAAAAGCCCATGACAGTGAGGGGAATACTATGAACATTGATGTGTTCGAGCGGTTACCAATCCAAATTACCATCCATTTGTTTACAGCCATTGCAGCTTTTTTTCTTGGGGCTTATCAGCTCATGCGAAAGAAAGGCACGCGCCATCATAAGCAGGTGGGCTGGGTGTGGATGGTGTTGATGGTCGTTGTGGCTGTTAGCGCTATTTTTATTCAAGGGTTTGAAGGTAGCAGTATGCCAACCCTTTGGGGTTTTTCGCCTATTCATTTGTTTGTTGTGCTCACACTTTATAATGTGCCCAAGTCAATCATAGAGATCAGGCGAGGCGATGTTGCCGCACACGCCAGTTCTGTCCGCGGGCTTTATATGGGCGGTATGGTGATTGCCGGTGCCATTGCTATGATGCCGGGGCGTCTAATGTGGCACATCATGTTTGGTGACTGATAGCTAGTTTATTTGCGGTACATGTCAGCAGGCTTGGTTTTGCGGTTTGTCTCCGCCAGATGCGCCGCAGCTTCAGCTAGCCTTATGTGTACAGCGTTGCTTGCGCCGGGACCAGGTGCAAATGCAATGTTTTTTTCATCAATTGGGTCACCCTTTACATCGTGAATTTGCAACTCGTTTAACGGTTCGCCCGTAGTGCGGTCAATCAGCAAAATAGGTTCAGTGCCTTTGCCGTAAACATGTGTGTTGCCCCATTGTGCTATGGCAATCATAACGGTTTGCAAAGCACGCCCCTTGTCCGTTAATGCGTATGCGTGTGTTGTGCCGCGGTCAGCAAAGATAGTGCGCTTAAAGACGCCTTCACTCACTAATGTATTCAGGCGACTAGCCAATAAATTTTTTGCAATACCGGTGTTTTTCCTGAATTCGCCGAAGCGTGTGGCACCGTAGAAAGCCTCACGTACAATCAGTAATGTCCAGTGATCACCGATAATATTAAGTGCACCGGCTATGGGGCATGTTTGTGTGTGAGAACGTGACATTTTTCATCCATTTTGAGTATTTATGGCGCATGTTTATCATTATTGGTTGCAAAATTAAACCATTATTATTACTTATGGTAATATAGCGTATTCATTACGAAAGGATTGCGGTGTTGAAGAAATCTGATAGCAAACCGGCCTGCGTTATTATCGGTGCAGGCGATGATACGGGTGCTGCGATAGCGCGCGCTTTTGCGCGTGAAGGCATGACTGTTTGTCTTGTCCGCAGGCCGCGCCATGCTGATGCACTACAAGCATTGGCTGATAGTATCATTCAGGATGGAGGTAGTGCGGTTGCAATGCCAGCAGATGCACGCGATGAAGACGCTATGTCTGCCTTGTTCAATAAGGTAGAAGCAGATATTGGCCCCATTGAAGTTGCTGTTTTTAACATTGGTGCCAATGTTCGTTTTTCAATCATGGAAACAACAGCGCGCGTATACAGAAAAGTATGGGAAATGGCCTGCTTTGCAGGATTTCTTATGGGACGTGAAGCTGCCAAGCACATGCTTAAACGTGAACGTGGCACAATCATTTTTACCGGTGCCAGCGCAAGTGTGCGTGGCAGTAGCGGCTTTTCAGCATTTGCAGGCGCAAAAGCTGCGCTTAGGGCGCTTGCTCAGTCTATGGCGCGTGAACTTGGTCCCAAAAACATTCATGTGGCGCATACTGTCATTGACGGCGCGATTGACTCTAATTTCATTCGCGAGATTATCCCGCAGGTGGATGATATGCGGGAACAAAATGCAATTTTAAACCCTGACCACATCGCAGAAAATTATGTGATGCTGCATAACCAGCCGCGCACGGCGTGGACGCATGAACTAGACCTAAGACCCTGGAAAGAAAATTGGTAGGAACTTGATTGATGGCAAAAACAATAGACTTTATCTTCGATTTTGGCAGTCCTAATGCTTACTTGGCTCATCGTGCAATAGACAGTGTGCTGGCAGGTACTGATACTAAAGTGAATTACATTCCTTGTTTGCTTGGCGGTATTTTTAAAGCTACAGGCAATCAGGCGCCGATGATGGCGTTTGGCAGCATTAAAGGGAAACTGGATTACGAACGCCTTGAGATGATGCGTTTTATCAAGAAGCACGGTTTGACCAAGTTTCATTTCAATTCGAATTTTCCGGTTAATACACTGCTGTTGATGCGCGGTGCTATTGCGGCAAAGCAAGATGGTTATCTGTTGGATTACATTGAGGCAGGCCTCACTGCTATGTGGGAAGATGACAAAAAAATGGATGATCCGGATGTGTTTGTTTCGGTGATGACCGACGCTGGTTTTGATGGCGGCGCATTGCTTGCCAAAACAGCTGACCCAGATATTAAAGCACAGCTTGTTGCAAACACTGCTGCTGCTGTGGCGCGCGGTGCATTTGGTATTCCGACTTTTTATGTTGGCGACGAGATGTTTTTCGGCAAAGATCGCCTAAGACAAGTGGTCGAAGAAGCGCAACAATAGCAATTTTAAAGTTCTGGATATACTAGACTTCACATCAAACTATACGAATGTGTTATGAATTTCGGTGCCACACTGTTTGTTGGTAACCTTTAGTTCATATTTTGTGTGTAATTCAGTGCTGAGTTGAAGTTTGACGCTATGGGGAGCTGGCAAACATAATTATTTGCTCTGACCAGCAGGATCAACAAGCGTGAAACGATGATATCACTAACACAAATTAAGTGCTTGCGGCGTGTTGCTTTCGTTACATTAAGTTGTTTGGCATTTCCTGTTGCCAGTGCAGGTCAGAACCTATCTGGAAAAGCTGTAAGTATCGAGATAGCAGGTGTTATTATCCCTGGTCTTTTTGATATGGGGAACCCGGGGCCATACAACGAGATATACGACCTTATTACAGCCGACTATACTCAGCCAATTAGACTGAGAGCTCTTCCAATTCGCCGTGCGCGTCGTTCGTTTTTTGGCGAAAGATCGGACTGTATTTTTGTAGGGTCTGCAACACCGCGCGTTTATGCGGAGCGAGGTATGACGGCTGATGATCTCGTGTTTTCCAAGTCAATCAATAGTATTTCCATGATGGCTTATACGCGGCCAGGCGAGCCTGTGATTCGTAGTGAAGATGACCTGGAAGGCAAGCTGATTGCGCTTGATGCGGGTGCTGGTAGCGTCGATTTTGTCAAGCCATTGTTTTTACCGGAATCAACAGGCGCTATTCAAACGAACACACCTGCTCAGGCTTTTGCTCTACTTGAACAGAGACGTGTCGATGTTGCTGTGGCTTTTGACTATGACGTTAGCCTTTTGATGAAGCGTGATCCTGCTATCGCCAATTTCGAGTTTGAGGCCGATTACAGTATTGTGAGCAATGAAGATGTGCTGGTTTGCCGGCGCAGCAAACAGGTGGAAGAGTTGATGTCGCATGTTAATGACAAGCTTGAAGCTTTGCGCGCTAGTGGCCGATTAAGCGAAATCACCGGCAATTAGCGCGCTTACATTAATCTAAATTAATCAGTTTTCTTTCGCCGCAGCGGCGTGTCGCCGCCAGCTGTTGATGCACTTTTGCCTTTGTTCGCTTTATTGGCAGATTTAAACGCTGGTTTACCTTGTGCTTTCAATGCTGCATCGCGTTCTTTTCGCTGTGCATTTGTCCATTTTGGCTTTTTCTTTTTCGGTGTATCTTTCGCAGGCTTTGTTTTACCGGGTTTTGATTTTACTTTTGGTAAATCATCACCAACCGGCGGTGTGTATGCTGATTTTTCAGCTTTAGGTGAGGGCGCTTTTGTGGCTGCAGGCGTAGCCTTCTTGGCATAGGGCTTGTCAGCCTTTGGCTTATCTTTCCATTCAGGCTTCTCACCTTTAGGCTTGTCTTTCCAAGCCGGTTTTTCGCCGCGGGGCTTGTCGTTCTTTGGTTTATCTTTCCATGCAGGTTTTTTATCGTCACGACTGTATGGTTTTTTATCGCGATCAAATGGTTTGTGGTCACGCTTTGGCTTGTCACCATATGATTTGCGCTCAGTGTTTCCACCGTCTGTGGCGGGCGCTGGGCTACGCAGTACATCAACGGAAATAGATTTTTCTAGCTTGCGATTAGGTCCAAGTGCTGAAAGCAACTTATCAGAGATGCCTTTGGCTAATTCCACGTGTGTATTGTCATCATTGATACGAATAGCGCCGATATCTTTTTTGGTGATATCAGCAGCTTTACAGAGCATCGGTAACAACCATCGGGGCTCCGCCTTGTGTTTGCGGCCAACAGATAGTGAAACCCATGTGCCGTCAGCAAAGTCCTGGCGTTGCTCTCTGGGTTTGCGTTCACGCGGGTTGCGGTCACGGCCTTCACCGCGCACATAGCCACTGTCACGCAGTGGACCGTCGTCCGTTAATTCTTCCGGTGCAGGCTGGTTGCCAATACGCATACGTACGAGTGCCGTTGCAATTTGCTCGGCACTGTGATGGCCCATCAGTTGCTCGATGAGCGGCTTTTCTTCATCTGTTACTGGTTCGGTAAATGATGGATCACTAAGGAAACGTTCATTGTCGCGCGCTGTAATTTCTTCAACTGATGGCGGTTTTCCCCATGCCGCATCAATTTTGGCATTCTCCAACAGGCGTTCTGTGCGGCGGCGTGCGTTGTATGGCACAATTAATGTACAAACACCCTTGCGACCAGCGCGCCCTGTCCGGCCACTACGGTGCAGCAGGATTTCCTTGTTTTTAGGAATGTCGGCATGAATTACGAGTTCCAGACCTGGTAAGTCAATGCCGCGCGCAGCAACATCTGTTGCTACACACACACGCGCCCGACCATCACGCATGGCTTGCAGTGCATGTGTGCGTTCTTTCTGGCTCAACTCACCGGACAAAGCCACAACGGAAAAGCCGCGGTTGTTCAGCCGCGCTGTCATGTGGTTAACCGTTGCACGTGTGCTGCAGAAAATAATGGTGTTTTGTGCATCAAAATAACGGATCACATTGATGATCGCGTTCTCGCGGTCGCTTGGTGCCATCACCATGGCGCGGTATTCAATGTCCAGATGCTGCTTGTCGTCAGTTTTGGTAGTTACACGCACGGCATTGCGTTGATAGCGTTTGGCAAGGCCAGTGATTGTGCGCGGTACAGTGGCAGAGAACATCAGCGTACGACGTGTTTCTGGCGCAGAACCTAACATAAATTCCAGGTCATCACGGAAACCAAGATCGAGCATTTCGTCTGCTTCATCAAGCACGATGGCGCGTAGTGCTGACATATCAAGCGATGCGCGTTCAATGTGGTCGCGCAAACGGCCAGGCGTGCCTACAACAATGTGTGCGCCGCGGTCGAGGTTGCGGCGTTCTGTGCGCATATCCATACCGCCTACACATGACGCAATAACGGCACCGGTTGGTGCATAAAGCCAGTCCAGTTCGCGTTTTACCTGCAGGGCTAGTTCACGTGTTGGTGCGATAACCAGTGCCAGCGGTGTGTTGGCAGCGATAAATCGTTCCGCGCCTTCTAGAATGGTAGGGGCTATGGCGATACCAAATGCTACCGTTTTGCCGGAGCCTGTTTGTGCGGAAACAAGCGCATCTGCGCCGTCAAGCTCTGGTGCGAGCATTGCCTTTTGTACCGGCGTTAGCTCGGTGTAACCGCGATTAGCAAGGGCTTGCGCCAATCCAGGAGCAATGCCGGATGCGATGCCATCAATTTCTGTCATGTTGTTCTTTCGGGTGCGCCAGGGCGGCAACAGGTGCGGCAGGCGGGGCGCAGTATCTATTAAATGCTGACTGTATCAGCGCGTAAGGCGCACGCTCTAGCACCATTTTGTCTGTCAGACAAATTATATTAGCAACGATTGTCACAAGCTTAAGTAAGCAGCAAGGCTTCAGTTTACTGAAACCTTGCTTTGATATCAAAAAAACAGTGGCAAAAGTTATGCCTTGGTTCAGGCGTCAGTTTCGTTCGTTTTATTGCTGCCGCGTAGCCTGTTGATCGTGTCCGGTAAGAATAGCAGTACCGTTATGGCAGCGCCGGGCATCAATGCACGGTGAATGATGTTTGCCAGTTCAATGGTTGGGTAATTGGGTGCAATAAACGCTAAAAAGAAAATGCTTAGACCGAGTGTGGTCAGCGCAACAGGAAGGACAAGCGCTGTCATGATGTGCCCGGCACCCTGCATTTTGCTGACAATCCATTTCGCGCCGTACCATGGTAGTAGCGCAGTTAGGATGCACAGAACAACTACACTCAGGAGATAACCCCACGAAAAGCCGGTAAAACCGCTAACAAAATACTTTGAGGCAAAGTAAGCAGCAAAGAAAAGCCACCAAAGGATGGTTTGTATTTTGGATGCCTGCATAATGTCATCTCCTAACCGTCATGTGTAGGAAACAACTGTAATGCGATATGTGCGGTGTTTGCTCATGTCTTGCGGTGAACCGTAAGACGGTTGCGGCTATGTGTTAATATACGCCAAATCAACCCCTGTTACCCCATGTGACGGGGTTCGATTCATGGGAAGTGAAAAGCCCCCTCTCGCACTGAGAGGAGACTTTTAGCCATAGCTTTAGTGGATTATTCAGTTCTTGATCACTTACGCAATGTCACAATTTGCCATGCATCAATCTCTTTTTCCTCAAAGAAATCGCGATCCATTTCACCTGCTACGTAAACAGCTTCACCTGCTTTGTATGTAGCGTCACACTTGCAACAATGGCTACAGTTCTTACTTTCTATACATGCATGTTTGAGAGGAGCCCCGTGTGCTAAAACATGAAAAACGCGTGAGACGCGTACAAAATTTGGCACAGTTACTTGACCGAAAATACCGCATTCCGGGCACGCGTTTCCGTTTTGGGCTGGATGCATTAATCGGTTTAATCCCGGGCGTTGGTGACACGATCACGGCAGTGCTCGCTGGCTGGATTATCTATCAGGCTCATAAGTGCGGTGTGCCGTTTTCTATTAAGCTGCGTATGGCTGTTAATGTGTTTATTGATTGGTTCATTGGCCTTATTCCGCTTCTCGGTGACCTATTCGATATTGGATGGCAGGCTAATTACCGCAATGCACAGCTGTTGTCGGGCTACCTAGAAAACTAAAGTTTGAATTCATTGCCTGCTATACAACGCACAGAGCCCAGCTTCTGTTTACTTTTGCACCGCTGCTGGCTAGGGTTTGCTTTGTGGGTTTACTAAGTCAAACAGGGGTCTTTTATGTTGTCACGTTTTCGTCTTTCATCCTTTAAATCAGCGGCGCGGTCTTCCGTGTTTGCGGCTGCAGTATGCAGCATTGGTATGCTTGGCGCTGGTGCACCGGCAACGGCACAAACGCTCAAGCCGGTGTTGCACGGCAAGCACTGGGTTGCGGTAACAGGTAAACCGCTGGCTGCCACGGCTGGCAGCATGACCTTTACGCGCGGTGGCAATGCGGTGGATGCAGCTTGCGCCATGCTCGCTGCTACCAGCACTATGTGGGACACGCTTGGCTGGGGCGGTGAAACACAGGCGCTGATTTACAATCCGAAAACCGGTAAAGTCATCGGTATCAATGCGCTGGGTGTGGCGCCCACTGGTGCAACGCCGGAATTCTTCAAGGGTAAAGGTATGGCATACCCGCCTGAATACGGCCCGCTTGCTGCCGTCACACCCGGTACACCAGGCGGGTTGATGGTAATGTTGGCTGAATACGGAAAGCTAAGCCTTGCTGAAGTGCTGGCACCGGCCATGCAGATGGCTGATGGATATCCGATTGAGGAAAATCAGGCCGATAACATTGAGGGCCGCAAAGAGTTGCTCTCAAGCTGGAAATATTCCCGCGAAGTGTTTTTGCCGCATCTGAACGATGATGACAGTCAAGAGCGTGCAGCGCCTTACGCTGGTGAAATTTTTCAGCAGCACAAGTTGTTAGCGACTCTCCAAAAGCTTGTGGATACCGAAGCTGCGGCACTGGCAGCCGGTAAAAGCCGCAAAGAAGCAATTTATGCAGCTTATGACCGTTTTTACCGCGGTGATATCGCAGAGGAAATGGTTCGTGGTTCCAAAGAATACGGCGGCTTGATCACGATGGAAGATCTGGATAAATGGCAGGTCTACATCGAGGAACCAGTAAGCACCAATTACAAAGGTGTGGATGTTTACAAGCTGACCACGTGGGTGCAGGGGCCAGTGCTTTTGCAAGCGCTGAACATTCTTGAGAAGCTTGATCTGAAAAAAATGGGCTACAATTCACTGGATTACATTCATGCGCTTTATCAAGCGATGAACTTGTCATTTGCAGACCGTGATTTCTATTACGGTGACCCATATGTGGCACCTGAAGAGCCAATTGGTGGTCTGTTGTCAAAAGAATATGCAGCACAGCGGCGCGCGCAAATCAACTGGGACAAAAACGACGAAAACGTTAAGCCGGGTGATCCGTATCCGTTTCAGGGCGGTGAAAACCCATACACTGACCTGCTTGAAAAATGGACACCCATTCCACCGGAAGCTTCGGGCGAAGGCGCAGATGGTTTTCAAGTTGCGGAAAACCTGACGCCGAACCTGATGACAGATGATGAAGCGTTTCTCGCGGGAACAACATCCATTCAAGCGGCAGACGAAGAAGGTTGGGTTGTATCCATCACGCCGAGCGGCGGTTGGATACCAGCGTTTATTGCAGGTGAAACCGGCGTTGGCCTTAGCCAGCGTATGCAAAGCTTCGTTCTTGATGAAAGCCTGAACCCGTTTAATGTTGTGGCACCGGGCAAGCGTCCGCGTGCAACGTTGACACCAAGCCTTGCACTTAAAGACGGCAAGCCGCTGATGGCCTTTTCGGTACAAGGCGGCGACAGTCAGGATCAGAACCTGCTGCAGTTTTTCCTCAACATGATTGAGTTCGACATGAACGTGCAGGAAGCGGTTGAGGCACACAATGTCACCAGTTATCAGATGCAAAGCTCGTTCGGCGCGCACAAATCAGAGCCGGGCCGCATTCAGGTGACAGGCAAAGTGTCTGAGTGGGTGCGCGGTGAGCTGACCAAGCGTGGTTACCGTGTTGAGATTGTGAACCGGACCTACAGCCCTGTGACTGCGATCTATTTTGATCACAAAACAGGATCTATGTGGGGCGGTGCCAGCGACAGCGGCGATGACTACGGTATAGCCTGGTAGAAATCATGAATGCAGGTTGCTGTCGATTAAGGCAGCAACCTGCCAGCTCGACTGGATGCTTGTGAGTTCTCAGAATCAGTAAGCTATAATGCATAAGTTTCGGCAGTTTTTGCGCGCCAGTTGGTTGGTAAATAGCTCATATGCTAGTATCATCTCATCAACGTCACTGGAAAGGTCAGGATTTTAGATGGCAGAACTCAACCCCAGTTATGTCACCGCTGTCGCGGAACAATTATCCTTTGTTAGTGCCTTCTTGGGCGGTATCTCGGCAACCATACTCGTAACTATCTTGGTTTTTACCTCGGAAAAGAAATCAGTTAGCTGGATAGTTGGTGCATCGGCGTTAGCGGCTTGCAGTTTATTGATTGCGGTTGTTGCTTCATGGCGATTAATCATTCTCCTCCATCCAGACTTTCCAAAACCCATTGATGTGACTGTTATGAACATTTTGTGGGCAAGTATGTTGCTTGGATATGGTTTGGGTTTCCTTAGTCTGCTTGCCAGCATTGGCTTGTCTGGATGGCTTCGTTCAAGAAAAACGGGTCTAATAACCACGAGTATAGCTATAGTAGCAGTTCTGTTCTTTGTTTTAGCTACGCCATTTGGGTTTTAGTTGTGCCATTTGGGCTATAGAAATACGGGTGTAGTCTGCGTATAACAATACAGGTGTTTTGAGTTGTTTTAACAAACATGCCTTGGATGAGGCTTGAGGGATTATGATGACTTTAAACATTTCAGCGAAATTGGTATCGGCACTGACGGCCGCAACAATGCTGACCGCGTTGCCATCTTTTGTGGCATCTGCAATAGATGATAGCGCAGATAAAAAAGAATGGTCGATCGACACCGCAAACCCTGAGGGTACCCCGACACAGCTTGTAGAGTTTGAAACATCTGAAGGCACGTGGATGAGCCTTGATGTGTCGCCGGATGGCGAGACCGTTATCTTCGATCTGCTTGGGCACATATACGAAATGCCGGTTGCCGGTGGTGTTGCCAAGGCGCTGACCAGTGGGCGGTCATGGAACCATCTGCCACGCTTTAGCCCGGACGGTAGCGAGATCGCGTTCACGTCAGACCGTGACGGCGTTGACAATATTTGGATCATGAACCGCGAAAGCGGCAAGCTTGAAAACCTGACCAAATCCAAAGAACCTGTGGTGCGTGCCAGTTGGTCTGCCGATGGGCGGCATATTATGGCATCCCGTTATCCGCGTGAGCTGACACTGCACGGCGAGATCTATAACCGTTTTGGAGAAAAGCAAAAGATTGCTGACAGTGCTATTTTCAGTTTTGCTAATCAGTATGTTGATGATGCCAAGCGTGGTTTTATTTACTACGAACACGCAAATGGTCGCCTGCCAAGCGACGGTGCCCGTATATACCGATACAACAAAGCGACTGCCGAGGCTGAGATATATGTGCAAAAAGCTGGCGGAGCGTTTAACCCACATTTGTCACCGGACGGTGATCAGTTGGCCTTTATGGGCCGTGAAGATTTAACCACCACGCTTTATGTGCGCGACCTGAAAACAGGCAAGGACCGTATGGTCCGCACCGGCCTTGACCGTGACCAGATGGAAAACGGAAACCATTACGGTGCGGGTGCAGGCATGGCGTGGGTATCCGGTACGGACCTTTTGTTCAGTGATGGCGGTAAGATTGTGCGCATCAATACGGCAACAGGTGACGTGCGCAATATTCCGTTTACCGCGCAGGTATCCCGCGAAGTGAACAGGACTGTGCGCACGGTTAATAAAATTAAAACGGGGGAAAGCAAAACGCGTATTCAGCGCTTCGCCAGCCCTGCAGCAGGCGGTATTCTATCAGAAGCACTTGGTGATCTGTATCTGCACACCGACAAAGGCGTGCGCAATATTACCAACAGCGATGTGCTTGAAGCCAGCCCGGTCTATAACAGCGCCGACAAGAAGGTATATTACGCGACCTGGAGTGACCAAGACATGGGTGCCATATACCGCCGCAGTTTGCGCGGCGGTCGTCCAGAAAAGTTAACTGAGCTTGCTACACAGTACGGCGCATTATCCCTTTCATCTGATGGCAAAATGCTGGCGTTCTTGCGCGGGCCCGGCACATTGGCTAATGGCACACGACTGGAAAATCAGACCAGTTTCGAACTGATGGTCCGCAAAAGTGACGGCACGATCAGTAAAGTGACAGACGTGCGTGCAAGCTGGTCAAATGGCAACACGCCGGAAATTCGCCGTGCTTCCCCTATACGGTTTTCGGATGATGGGCAGTCTATTTACTTCGCGGAATTTAGTGATGATGGCCTGATGCTGAAACGCATTGGTTTGAACGGTGAAGGCGAGAAAACACTCTATAATTTCCCGGTGTCTTCACGTGCGATGCTGTCGCCTGATATGAAATGGATCGCCTTTCGTGAATACCAGCGCAATTTCGTAACACCGTTTGACTATGTCGGTAAGACGGTGACGATCAGCGCTGAAAACAAAATGGGTTTCACCAAGCGTATTGATACCGAAGAAGGCGTTTATCTGGGCTGGCAAGCAGACAGCAACGGCCTGTATTGGACACGCGGTACGCAGTTCTATGAAAAAGCTCTGGATGATGTGCTGGCAGACAAAAAAGACAGCGCCAGGAAAACAGATATTGCTGTTGCCTATACGGTTGCCAAGCCTGACAGCACGATTGCGCTAACGGGTGCAACGGTAATCACGGTGGATAGCGACCGCCGTGTGATTGAAGGTGCAACAGTGCTGGTGAGAGATGATAAAATCGTCGCCATTGGCACAGATGTGACCATTCCTGACGGCGCAAAGGTGTTTGACGCCACTGGTAAATATATCATGCCAGGTATCGTTGATGCACACGGTCACTACGGCGGCGACAATCAGTCTTTCCTGCATACAATTGAAGGGTCGTTGCCAGGGCTTTTGTCACCGCTCGCACACGGGGTCACCACATTATACGAAGTATATGGTACCGCTGAAAAAGACGCATGGGTGCGTGATCGTCTTGAGGCCGGTAAAACGTACGGCGCGCGCCTGTTTACAAGCGGCACGCCTATTTTTGGTGCCAAATACCGTAAAGGCTTGATGCGCCCCATTACTTCGTACGAAGATGCGTATCAGGCGTTAAGTTACAATAACGCATTTGGTGCGGAAGCAGTGAAGGATTACACGCAGTTTAACCGTGTTGCCCGTCATGCCACCGTGGCAGCGTCGCGTGCGCTTGGCATTCATGATGTGGCGGAAACCGCTGCGAATTTCCAGATGAATATGACCCAGGTTATTGACGGTATTACCGGTCTTGAACATTCGATGGCAATGACCCCGCTTTATAGCGACGTAACGAAGTTTATGGCTGCAACAGAGGTTGGTATTACGCCGACATTAATCGTTGTGTACAACGGCCCGTCTGGTGAAACGTATTTCCACCGGAAAGAACGTGTTTGGGAAGATGCAAAGCTGTTAAAGTTCCAAACGCGGGATGAGCTTTTGCGCACACGCCGCCCAACCTATTTCCGGGACGACGAGCAGTATGCGCCCAAAATGGCAGCCGCATTGAAACCGCTTTATGAGGCGGGCGTGTCCTTGCAGCTTGGTGCACACGGCCAAATGAGCGGCCTTGATGCACACTGGGAAATGGAGCTGTATCAAATGGGGGGCTTTACACCAGCGCAGGTTATTGAAATCTCGACCATTAATGGTGCCTGGTATCATGGCTTTGGTGATGAGCTAGGTTCGCTTGAGACGGGTAAGTTTGCTGACTTGATCGTGCTTGATAAAAACCCGCTTGAAGACATCAAAAACGCGCGTGCCATAAGTTGGGTAATGCAAAACGGGGTGATGTATAGCGGGGCAGATGCATCGCGCATATACCCGAACCCGGCACCCACACCGTCGATGTATTTTCAAGCCAAAGACTGAAAACTAAATAAAATAAAGGTAATCGGTGACCTCGGGGGCAACGGTTATCTAATTAAAAAGGGGATCGCGATGACCACATTCAACACTGGTATAATCGGGGGTGTGCTCGGTGTGTTTTGTGCAGGGCTGTTTGCTGCCGATGTGTCCGCGCAGTGGACAAATCGTTATCCGAAAGTGGATGGCTTTGGGCATCAGGTTTATCTCGAAGGCCATGAGTTCCCGAGCTTAACCTCTGGTCCTATTGATCCTGCCGCATCGCCGGACGGTAAAACACTGGTTTACGCAGACGCGGGGTTTATCTGGTCGCTTGATTTGGCATCGGGCAACGCTGTGCGCATTACTGACACGAAGGCTGTGGACGCGCGACCACGCTGGTCGCCGGACGGTAAGCTGATAACCTTCATCAGGGATGACGGTGCTGATACCAGCATTATTGTGCGGAGTATGGAAAGCGGCAGTGAAACAGTCATTAACACGCCTACAATCGAGTTGGATCCAACTTTCTCAGCAGATGGTCAATATGTGTATTTTACGTCTGGTATTGGCGGCACACTGAATATTTGGCGTCAACACCTGAGCGCTGGCAACCGTGAGCAAGTGACCGACATTGCGGGTGTTGAACGCAACGCGCGTTTGCTGGCTGATGGCAGCGGTATGGTTTATGTGCATCTGGAAGGGTTCTCGTCCAAGCATTTGCGGTATCGCTCATTCACCAAAGGCACGGATGTTGCGCTCTATTCCACGGGTATTTCAGCGCACCTGATGGCTGATGTACACCCCAGTGAGCAAACGCTTGTGGTGACGTTGCCGGAGATTGACGATTACCGTCTGTTTAGTATGGACGTTAATCAGCCAAATTTGCGCAGTGAGTTAACGGATGGCACACGTTATGCGCTGACGCCGACGTGGAGCGCGCGCGGTGACACCATCTACTTCTCGGAACCGGATGCCAACCAGCAATACGAACTGAAGCGCACGTCTGCACACGGCGGTGCCGTTGAGGATGTAGCTATTCGCAGCAGGAATTGGGGCGAAGATCGCCGCAGTGTGACGATACGCACAGTAAAAGGCGGTGAGCCGACACCGGCGCGCTTGTCCGTGCTGGATGCGACAGGGCACCCTGTTGTGCCGAGCAAGGGTGCTGTATATTTCGACGGTGAAAACGGCATGAATTATTTCTATTCTGATGGTGCCATCACTCTTAATGTACCGGCAGGTGCGCTGACTATCACAGCAGTAAACGGCCTGATGACCAAGGCTGATCGCCAGATCATTGATTTGGGCTCTGACAATGCCGACGAAATTGAATTATCAATTGATGAGGTGTGGGATGCACCGGCGAGCGGATACGCCTCCGCTGATTATCATTTTCACCTGAATTATGATGGTCCTTACCGATTGGTGCCAGACGACCTGAAGCCAATGATGGACGGTGAAAACTTGAATGTTGGTGCTTCATTGTTGGCGAATTTGCATACGCGCTTAATCGATCGTCCCTATACAGGGCGGGATGTAACAACCACACGGGGTAACATTGTCAAGATAGGGCAAGAAGTGCGTTCGCATTTTCATGGTCATGTGGGTCTTGTGGGTATTCAGGAAGAATACCGCCCATGGCATTGGGGGCCGCGTTCTGTTTACCCAAGGCTTGCCGGTGTGGATCGCTCCAACGGCGAAGTGCTTGATTTTGCCAGCGGTAAAGGAGGCATGGTCACGTATGTTCACCCCGTGGCCAAAAATCATGATCCGTTTGAGCAGGGTAACCTGTCCAGTATTCCGCTGGAATTTGTATCTGACGCTATCCTTGCAGAAGTTCTCGGGCTTGAAATTGTATGCGCATGGACAGATGAACTGGGCACCTCGGAACTTTGGTACAGATTGTTGAATATCGGTAAACCAATTGTTGCTATGGCTGGTACAGACAGTTTCGCTGATTTTCACCGCACACCGGCACCTGGCTCCGCACGTGTGTACGCTGATATCGGCAATAAAGCAGCCACATGGAACACTGTAATGAACACGGTTCAGGCAGGTGAAACATTTGTAACCAATGCACCTGCATTGCTGTTTACTGTGGACGGAAACACCAAGCCTGGTGGCATAACGCAACATGGCAAGCGCAGATGGTCTATCAATTTAACGTCTGCACTGGCGGTCGAGAATGTTGAGGTTGTTGTGAACGGCACGGTAGTGTGGCGAAGCGCGGGCATTGATGCCGGGGAGAATAAAACCTTTAACGGAGAAGTTGACTTACCTGAAGGCGGGTGGATAGCAGCGCGTGCACACGGTGGCGCCATGGCATGGCCCGGAATGGATAGTTATCCGTTTGCACATTCATCACCTATCTGGATTGGCGAGAAAGGCAGCACTGATGCAATGGCAAAGGCGGCAGCTTCGGCTGATCTTGTTCGGGCACTGGACAGCGCATCAAATCGTGTTGCGGCCGCATATGCTGATGGGGAACAGTTGAAAATATTTAATGCCCGCATTGAAGCCGCGAAGGCAGTGCTTCGTGATTAATTTCTGATCTTTCGGTAATATAGGTGAAGCGATGCAGGTGCGCCGATGAGCGCAGGAATAGGTAAGACAGTGCATAAAGAGTTTGCGGTGGCCTTTGATTGTCGCCACAGTTTTTGTCGCAATTGGCTACTTAAGCAATGGCTTCGCTAGACCAGTTTTCCAGCGCGGGAATGTGAATTTTAATATTATTCCGACCAGATGATTTGGCCTCGTAGAGTGCAGTATCTGTTCGCTCAATCCACGTGTTTACACCGATGCTGCTATCTACCTCTGAGATGCCGCCACTGATGGTTACTCTGATGCCGTCAGTGAATGCGTACTCTTCGATGCGCGCGCGTATATCATCTGCAAGAAAGGCAGCGTTTTGTAGTGGTGTGTGTCGTAGAAGAATAGCGAACTCTTCACCGCCATACCTGAAAAACTGATCGGTTTCCCTGATCCGGTTTTTAACAATTTTCGATACATCACGTAAAACTTTGTCGCCGGTTATGTGGCCGTGCTCGTCGTTGATCTTTTTAAAGTGATCAAGGTCAAACAGGAAGAGGACACCAATTACCTGATAACGCTGATGATCTTCCAATGCCGCGTTGATTGATTTGTGAAACGTGTGGCGGTTCAGTGCTTTGGTTAATGGATCATGTGTTGCCGTTGCATTCAGCGTATCAAGCAGGCGATCAATCAGGTATGAAAAACAAAAGGAAAAGGCGCCAACCAGAATGACGGTGGAATATATGCGGAATAAAACATCAGTCTCAAAATGCCCGGAGACAAGGAAAAAGGCGGCGCCTGTGAAAACGAGAGAGCTGACGGCAGCGTCTATTAGCTCGAGCATAAGAAACAAGGTGACAATGCCAACATAAACCCAATAAACGCCGAACTCGGGATTAGAATATATGGCAAACAATAATGTGGTGGGCAGCACAGCCAGTATGCCGCGCCCTTTCCAGAGGTACCGGCCATCTTTGAAAAGAAAAAACGATACGATGCCGAAATAAACGCCGCAAATCATGCTGAGTAGAAACATTTGCGTATAACTTGTAGACAGTTGCACTGCGGCAAATGTAAAGGCGCCAATACAGCCAACACCATTGATGTACAGCCTGAGCGTTCGCTTATAATTACTGATCTCTTCCAGTATCATTCTATACCCCCAAGGTATATTGCGCCGCGTCGATTAGAGTTGGCGTATCACGTGCATTCAGCAAGTTAGCGTCTGTAGGTTTCCAACAAGTTAATGCGAGGGCTGGGCGGTTTAGACCGTTGCTTCGGGTTGGCGTGCCCGCAGGATTAAATAGTAAGCAAAAGCAACAGCAATGCCGGGTACAAAACATAAAATGATAGCCACCCAACCGCCGCGCACGTGGTGCGTGCTGCGCTCGTAAATGATCCATGTGATCAAAATCAGACCCGTAATGATAGTGTCCAGCGAATAACCCGATGCGTATGGGTTTACAAAGCCAGCGGCAAAGGCGCCAATAATGTCGCCACTCTCGATTAGCGGCGGCATGACAATGATGGAAAAAGCAATTGTGAAGGCTGCACCCAGCAAGATAACCAGGCTTTCAAAGGTCCGTTTATTCAAAGTAAACTCCTACGTTTATGGCGTTCGGTGTATTTTAGCTTTCCAGTTGCATCGTTTGCAAACACGAACCAAAGAACGGTGAAACAAGTTAAGCGTGTAAAGTTTAACTTTTCATGCGGAATTGGTCAGATTCCATGGTGGTTTGGAATTCACATAAGCATCCAACTAAAGTTGTTTCGCTGTTAGTGGAATATTAGCTTTAAAATATGCCTGAAACTTAGCAAAAAGAATGTGCTTTTTATTCAATTTTTGCACCGCCTGCATGATATGGAAGGCAAAATTGTATATTAAAACGAACATGCTTAAATGTCGTTGTGTTGAGTTTTTTTATAATTTTATGTCGCAATAAATATCAAGTTTCTTATCTTATTTCATTTTTCTCATTGTTGCTTTTTTGTGACATTAGTTTTTTTCTTCAGAGTTTCGCTATATGTGACTGTTTGGTCAAGATTGTAATAATTGGTTGAAGGTGTCAGAAAACTTATGTGAGTTAATATTAATACGATTGATTAATACTAGCTCTGAGCCACGGGTAGTTGTTTTGTTTATGTAACTTTAGTTTATTTAAAGAGGCTCTTTGAGTGATGAAGTGCTGAGACGCACTCTACATTGGAGATGTTATGTAACAGCTATAGGTTGAAATAAATGCATATGCTTTTTGCTTTCATCCTGTGCATACACGATTCAAATATTAATATGCGCCAGTGTTTACGGCGCAATGAAGTGGGTAAGTCTGTCACGATTGGGGAAAAGCTGGGCCATAAAAACAGCTTTAATTAGTGAAAAGAACGGGGAGACCACTATGATTAAAAGTCCTTTTAAAAGGCATGTCACTTTGCTGACATCGACGGCGCTACTATCAAGCATGATGGCTTTGCCTGCCGTTGCTCAAACAAATGAAGAAGATGATGACGGTGTTAAAGTTGTCAATGTTGAGGAAATCACGACAATTGGTTCGCGCCGAAAAGGCCGTTCAGCAGGAGATACACCTGCGCCCATCGACGTAATTTCAGTTGGCGAATTCAGGCAGAGTTCAGCAAGCGATGTGCAAGACTTGCTTAGAACTTCTGTTCCGTCATTCAATATTAACGCGCAGCCAATTTCCGATGCAGCAAGTATTGTGCGTCCTGCAAACTTACGTGGTCTGTCTCCTGACAACACGCTGGTTCTGGTAAACGGTAAGCGGCGTCACCGTGGTTCCGTTATCTCTTTCCTTGGCGGTGGTATCTCTGATGGCGCACAGGGTGTAGACATTTCGGCCCTTCCATCAATTGCGCTGAAGCGCGTTGAAGTTCTGCGCGATGGTGCATCATCCCAGTATGGTTCAGATGCGATTGCCGGTGTTATCAACTTTGTATTGAAAGATAATGCTGAAGGCGGAACGGTTGAAGCTACTTATGGCTCAACATACGCTGGCGACGGCGACAACTACCGGATTTCTGCTAACTTGGGTTTGCCTATTGGTGACACGGGCTTCGTAAGCTTGAGCGCTGAGTACGGCGATACAGATGGCACGGTCCGTTCTGTTGTCCGTGACGACGTATTGGCATTGATTGCTGCAGGCAATACTGATGCAGCTGATTTTGAGACGATCAACTCTTACACTGACGAAGTGCCTCAATATTGGGGACAGCCAGATGTAGAAGATGATCTGAAAGTATTTGTGAACTCAGCGATTACATTAAGTGAATCTGCTGAAGTTTATGCTTTTGGTAGTTATGCAGAGCGAACAGTTACGGGTGGTTTCTTCTACAGAAATCCAACAAACCGTGGCGGTGTTTACCGTGGCCCAAATGTTGATCCACTTACCGGCGCACTCGACCCAGACGGCGTTGCGTCTGTTCGTGTTGGTGATCTGGATGGTGTTGGCGTAGGCGAGGCTTGTCCTGCCGGTATTCCACTAACAGGAAACGCTGGTCTTATCCCTGATCCGACTGTGCTTGCTGCTGTAACTGCAAGTGCTAACTGCTTCTCTTTCATTGAAACTATCCCGGGTGGTTTTGTCCCGCGCTTCGGTGGTGACAACGAAGACTACAGCATCGCTGGTGGTCTTCGCGGCCAACTTGAGTTTGGTGCCGGCCTTGACTATGATCTGAGCATTACACACGGTGCCAACCGGACTGATTTCTTCATTAACAACACGGTGAACGCTTCGCTTGGCCCGGATACGCCGAGGAACTTTATTCCTGGTGGACAAAAGCAAACTGAAACAGCGATCAATGCTGATTTCGTGTATGCTCTTCCAAGTGATTTTGCGTCAGATATTAATATCGCCTTTGGTGGTGAATACCGCGAAGAGACATTTGATCTGTTTGCTGGTGATGCTGCGTCGTTTGCGCTTGGGCCACTTGCTGACCAAGGTTTTTCATCAAGCTCAAACGGCTTTGGTGGCTTTCCTAACAGTTCATCCAATTCACAGGACAGCTATGCTGGTTATGTTGATATCGAATTTGACCTTACCGAGGACTTAACAGTTCAAGGTGCGCTTCGTTACGAAGATTACAGCGCTTTCGGTGATACGCTTAACTATAAGCTTGCTGCACTCTATAATGCAGATGATCACCTGCGTATCCGTGCAACATATTCAACAGGCTTCCATGCACCAACTGCTGGTCAGGCCAATATTACGAACGTGACGACACAGAACGTGAACGGTGTCTTGGTCGACCAAGGTACACTGCCTTTGTCATCAGCTGCTGGCCAGTTGGCTGCAGACTTTATCGAAGCACAGGGTAATGGTCGCCCGCAGCTTGGTACTGAGGAAGCACGCAACATCTCGGTTGGTTTCGCCTTTGATTGGGGCGCTGCAACATGGACAGTTGATTTCTTCGACATCGATGTTGATGACCGCGTTGCCTTGGGTGCAAACGTTAACTTCCTTGATGCCTTGAACGCTGTTAGTGGTACAAGCTTTGACAGTGTGGGCGCGGCGCTAACGGGCCTTGATGCCGCTGGTACTATCAACCGCCAAGACTTCATCGGCCTTGATGACCTGTCTCAGTTCCGTTTCTTCTCAAACAGCTTTAGCACCAATACACGCGGTATTGATGTTGTTGGTCGTTACGGCTTTGACCTGGGCGACGGCGTTTCTAACCTGACGCTTGCTGCAAACTACACCAGAACCAAAGTGACTGATCGTGGTACGCTTAACCCGATTAATGATGGTCGTGTGGCTGCGCTAGAGGACTTGCTGCCTAACATTAAAGGTAGCTTGACTTGGACACATGCACAGGGGCCGTTCAGCACATTACTGCGTGTGAACTATTATGGCGGCTGGGACGATACTGGTAACGGTGTTAACGGCATCGGTTCAGAGTTCCTCTTTGACGCACAAGTTACGTATGAAGTCAGGGAAGGCCTAAGCATTGTTGGTGGTGTTGATAACATCCTCAGCAACCATTCTGACAGAAACCCGTTTGCTGGTAGCCTTGGTCAACTATACCCGGAAGCTGGTCCGTTCGGCTTTAACGGTGGACAGTATTACCTGAGAGTTCGGGCGCAGTTCTGATAAGAACTAAACCCAATGTTTGGAGAGAGGGCTTTTGAGCCCTCTCTTTTTTTGACTGGAAAGGCTTTATTTGCCGCTTACTCTTTCCACTTTAGCTTTTCTAATGGGTAACCGAGGTACCATTTAGTACGCTCCATCACCATGCGCACTTTGATGTTTTTAACCCCAAGGTCAGGGTTTTCGCTAATAGTGTCACACAGCGCATTTAACGCCTGCGTACTGGGACAGCAGGTGAACGAGATATATTCGCCTTCATTCATACGCAGGCAATCCATAAACTCGGGTATTTCCTCGATGGCTGCTTCGAATGTTTTGCGCGCACGGGCGTTGTTGCTTTCAAGCGTAAACTCAACTTGTGCCAGTACATGTTCGAAAATACGGTCCAGATCCATATCTGTTTGCGCATTGAAGAAGTAACCTGCTTCCCTGAGCGCCTTGGTGCGCTGAAAACAGGCACTTGGTGACAGGCCAACACGCTCAGCAAGTTCCTGGTTGGATAAGTCGGCGTTCAAGTGAACGGTTGCCAGAATTTTCCGATTGATGTCATCAAGCTTGATGGTTGGTTTGTCGGTCATGTAGCCAAGCCTTGTTTCGCACACTTCTTAAAGGAAATGTTAAATGCTGGTATGTGAGGAAAATATCCTACGGTGCAGTGGGTACATTTCAAAAGCCTATTTTGTAAAAAATGATGCATAGTGCATTAGCGTGAAGGCGTATTAACAAGAACGAAATGGGGAAGCCAACATGACCGATAGCAGCGAATTTTCAGTCGCACCGATCACAGATGATCAGCTTGTGGCATGGCCGCGTGTCGCAGCAATTGCGGTTATGGTAGCATTTGCTCTGCCGGTTTTTGTTGCAGGCCTTGAGATATATCAAGGCCTCTCGTTTGTAGATACAATGCTCGCGCTGCTGATTGGTTCAGTGGTACTAACGGTGATTGGCGCCGTTATGGGCTCTATAGGGGCACGTACCCGTCTTAGTTCTTATTTGCTTGTTCGTATTGCCTTTGGTGACAGAGGTGCAGCGGTTGTTAACATGGCGTTTGCTGTGTCGCTGGTTGGCTGGTTCGGTGTGAACATCGACCTGTTTTCCGGTGCGGTTGTGCGCTTGGCGGCAGACGTGTTTGGTGCTGTTGTTCCTGCATGGCCAATTGAAATTGCCGCCGGTATTCTAATGACCACAACCACCGTGTTTGGTTTCCGCGCCATCAACCTGATTGCCAGCGCGCTTGCGCCGATACTTGCTGTTGTTACGGTCATGCTCATTTGGGGTACGTTTGAAAGTCATTCACTTGGTGAATTGATGGCGATGGAAAAAACACCGACACTTACAATTGGTGACGGTGTTTCTGCTGTGGTTGGTGGCATTATCATCGGCGCGATTATTCTGCCGGATATCACGCGCTTTATTCGCCAGTGGCACGGGGCTATTTATGTGGCCTTTTGGGCTTATATGGTGGTTGAGCTCGTTGTGTTTGCTGTTGCTGGTATGGCTGGTGCTGCCAGTGGTAAAACAGAAATTCTGGATGTGTTGTTGCATTACGGGCTGGGTGTCGGTGCCTTTGCCATTGTTATTGCAGGTAGCTGGGTTTTAAACTCGCTGAATCTATACAGCACGGTTCTGTCTGTTGAAGCGACATTTCCCAAGCTGAAGGGCACGCTTATTACCGCAGTACTTGGTGCGCTCGGTGTTGTGGCGGCCTTCATGAACATCCTCGATAGCTTCCTTGCATTCCTCGGTTTTCTCGCGGTTATTTTTGTGCCGGTGGCAGGTGTGATCATCACAGATTACCTGCTGATCAAGCGCAGCCGCTACACCGCGGAAGCGCTTACCGCGAACCGCCCAATCGCGGTAAAGGCCGTTGTTGCATGGGTGGTTGGTGCACTGGTCGCTGCCTTGATTAATGAGGGTATTGTTGGTTCTGTCCTCGGTGTTGGTGTGCTTGATTCTGCCTTCCTTTCAGCACTTATGTTCGGTGCGCTGTCATGGGGTGATCGCACGACAAATGAGGAGATAGCGTAATGCGTATTGGTATTGATGTTGGCGGCACGCATACAGATGCAGTCTTGTTATCCAGTTCAGATGTCATTGCTTCAACGAAGGCACTAACCACAGCAGATGTGCTGGGCGGTGTAACGAATGCGCTGGACACTGTACTTGCAACAGACGGTGTTGAGGACAGTGATATTGAAGCAGTTATGATAGGTACCACGCAGTTCACAAACGCTGTGGTGGAGCGCCGCGAGCTGTCGCAGGTTGCCGCAATTCGTATTGGTTTGCCGTCAGGTGCAGGCCTGCCGCCAATGGCTGACTGGCCTGACGATATTGCGGATGTGCTGGGTCGCCATACATACATGATCCACGGCGGCACGCTGTATGATGGGTGGTCGCTGGCCGACCTGCGTGACGGCGAAATCGATGCCGTTATCGAAGACCTGAAAAAGAAAAAGCTAACTGCTGCTATGGTGTCGGCAGCGTTTTCACCTATGAACGCAGAACCTGAGCGTATTGTGGCTGAGCGCATTGCCGCTGCCATACCGGGTATGCGGGTGACGCAGTCGCACACAATGGGTCGTTTGGGTATTATGGAGCGTGAGAACGCGGCGCTCTTAAACACCGCTTTACTTGGATTTGCCAACCGTGTTGTGGGTGCGTTCAACAGCGCCTTGAAGCAGCGCGGTTTGAACTGCCCGATGTATGTCAGCCAAAATGATGGCACGCTAATGAGTGCTGATTTTGTCAAGCAGTTCCCGGCCTTGACGTTTGCATCCGGCCCAACCAATTCCTTGCGCGGTGCCAGTAAGCTCACGGGTCTTAAGGACGCAATTGTCGTGGATATTGGCGGCACAACATCCGATATTGGTGTGCTGCAGGATGGTTTCCCGCGTGAAAGCAATGTGGTGATCGAGGTTGGTGGTGTGCGCACCAATTTCCGCATGCCAGACATTTTGGCTGTAGGCCTTGGTGGTGGCAGTATCGTGGCAGACGAGGGCACAAAAATGGGGCCGCAGTCTGTTGGCCATAAGCTTGTCACCGAAGGATTGGTGTTTGGCGGCAAAACCTTGACCGCTACAGACATTGTTGTGGCGGCTGGCAGCGCAGATGTGGGTGACAAAGCGGGTGTTGCTGGTTTGGACCGCGCGGTGATTGAGGCAGGCATCGCCACCATTCACCGGATGCTGGACCAGAACATTGATATGATGAAGCCAAACAGTGACCCTGTGCCTGTCATTTTGGTGGGTGGTGGTGCGCTTTTAGTCACTGGTGACTTGAAGGCCGCATCTAAACAGTACCGTCCTGAAAACGCAGGTGTTGCCAATGCTATTGGCGCTGCGATCGCGCAAATCGGCGGTGAGACGGAACGGCTTTTGTCCTACCGTGAAACACCGCGTGAAGAAGCAGTGAAAATGGTGACGGCCGAAGCAACGGCCAAGGCTGTTGCTGCTGGTGCAGACGCCGCGACAATCCGCGTGGCAGACATTGAAGAAACCGCAATTCCGTACATGGACGAGGGCGCAACGCGCCTGCGCGTCAAAGTGGTAGGGGACATTGCTGCATTGAATAAAGCTGGAGAAAATGCATGAAACAGGTAAATGCAAGCGATCTTGATGACTTGTCTTTGGGTTCTGTTTTTCTTGCTACTGGCGGTGGCGGCGACCCGTATGTGCCACAAATGATCACGAAGGCTACGCTCGAAAAATACGGCCCTGCCACCATGATTAATGCCGAGGACTTGGCTGATGATGCATATGTTGTGGCGCTGGGCGGGGTCGGCGCGCCCACGGTCAGCCTTGAGCTGTTGCCGTCTATCAGCGAAAGTATTGAAACATTGAAGGCGTTTGAAGCACACGTGGGCCGCAAGGTGGATGCTGTTGTGTCGTTTGAGATTGGTGGCGGTAACTCGCTTATTCCCATTGCGGCAGCGGCTGGGTGCGATATCCCTGTTGTGGACGGGGACGGTATGGGCCGCGCCCTGCCTGAGGCACAGATGATGACATATGCCATTGCGGGCGTTAAGCCAACGCCGGCGGTTGCGATGGACTATGCGGGCAACATCACCACATTCACGACACCAGATACACCGACCTATGAACGCCATATTCGCAGCCTGGCGATGGTGTCCGGCGGTATGATTGTGACGGGTGAACACCCCATGACGGGGGCGGAGCTAAAACCAGCTATCATTCCGGGCACGGTTAGCTTCTCTATTGCGCTGGGCAAAGTGCTACGCGAGAACCGTGGTCGCGCCGACGAAATGCTGCCGCATCTGCAGGCGCTATTTGGTGCATCAATATACGGTGAATGCCGCATGTTGCATGTGGGCAAAGTGTCAGACAAAGCAACGCGTATTGTCGGTGGTTATGATGTGGGACAGGCAACCATTTCAGGTTTCGATGAAGAGGGGCCAAGTCTGCATATCACCATCAAGAATGAGTATTTGCTGGCCGAACGAGACGGTAAAGTTGTGGCCTCCGTGCCGGACCTGATCGTGATTGTGGACTATGAAACCGGCACACCCATTAATGCCGAACGCTTGCGTTACGGCCAGCGGGTGGCGGTGTTTGCTGTTGGGTGTCCCGCGTACTTCCGCAGCGAAAAGGCGCTAAAAGCTGTTGCTCCGCGCGCTTTCGGTTTTGATGTGGATTATGTGCCTCTGGAAGATATTCCACACGGGTGATACACAAGGATGCCGGCGAGACAGTACGCTCACCGGCCATTTTAAATAGTGTCGTTTAACCTGGCATTTGAGGCCAGCTTGGTCGAGCTTTAATGGCCGCTTCCCACCGTTTAACGCGGGTAAGCTCTTCGGGAATTTCATATTGCACAAAGCGACATAGGCCGAGCATTGCCATGCCGGTGATATCTGCCACGCTGAAATTCTCGCCTGCAATAAACGCGCGATCATCTGAAAGTTCCTTGTCAAGCCACCCGAGCCTTTCGGGGAACAAGTTTCTTTGTGTTTCGGCATACTCAGGCACTTGAGTAATACGTTCTCTGAACAGCTCGAATGTGTGAAGACCGATTGCACCGATAACCTGAAACAGTTTTAACTCGATACGGCGGTTCCACATCTCCACCAGCGCTTGCTCTTTTTCTGTAATGCCAAACAAGGCAGGAGCAGGGTGTTTGGCTTCAAGGTACCGGCAGATAGCAATGCTTTCTGTGATGATGGTGCCGTCAGCTAGTTCCAACACAGGCACTTCACCCAGCGAGTTGATTTTACGGAAAGCTTCGCCTTGGGTTTCACCGTCCATGATGCCCACGTTAACGGTCTCAATCTCAATGCCTTTTTCAGCAATAAAAATGTCGACCCTCATGCCATTCGGCGACATGCTATTATATAGTTTCATTGTTTTTCCCCTCACAAAGGTGACTGCCGTGTTTTCATAGATTTTAGTAACTAGTAACTTGCAATTAACAAGTTATTAGTTACATTAGACATAGCGACTTGTAAAACGCAAGTCATAAGTTATGATTGCCTTATGACAAATGAAACAAGATCTAGTTGCCCAATCTCTGTCACTCTTGAAATGGCAGGAGACCGATGGACCATGCTGCTGGTGCGTGACATGGTGAACGGGAAATCGAAATACTCCGAATTCCTTAACTCACCAGAGCGTATTACCACCAACGTGTTGGCGAGCCGATTGTTGAAAATGGAAGCAAGTGGTCTGGTGCGTAAAACATTGTATCAAGAGCGCCCAAAACGCTATGCCTATGCGCTAACTGAGCGCGGGCATGACCTGTTGCCGATTGCACAAGCCATGTGCCGCTGGGCCAACAAGCATTTGCCTGACACATGGGTGCCACCAGACAGTTTTATGCAGGCAGAGCCAGGTACATGAGATAAATCTTTTCGCTCATGTCTTTGATTTTGATGTGGATTACATCTCCTCGGAGGACATAATGCCTTGCCTTGATGCAGTCTGCCACACATCCCTGGTTTGAAGCGCATACCTTCCATGCAAGGGGTCTTTTGTCTCATTTGTGTCTTTTTGTTTAACTTCAAACCAGTTTTAATTATAGATAAACAGCTTACGTTATTACCTATGGGGGCGGCATGTATTCTAAAAATTTATTAGTCGCAGTTTGTTATGCGACATTCGCGGTTTTATTTTGTCTGCCTGTCAGCGCACAAAATGACAATCAGGCCTGGACCGCGGTCTTTACCAACGGTGCGATTGATAAAAATGGGAAAGCCCTTTTCTGGTTTGATGGCCATGCCAGGTTTTCGGAAGACGCATCAAGGCTGGGCGTTTCAATTATTCGCCCTGGTTTTGGATACAAAGTCAATCAACAGCTATCTTTATGGGCTGGTTATGCGCGTGTGGTTAATCGTGCAGATGGGCGGGCAGATATTAAGGAAAACCGTATTTGGCAACAGGCTACATATACCATTGCGTCAGGTAATTGGGGGATATTGTCAGGGCGGACACGTTTTGAGTTTCGTTTCCTGAATACAGGAAGTGAAACGGGGTATCGTTTGCGTCAATTTTTTAGATGGCGAAAGCCGCTTAACGAGCGGTGGACGGCTACCGCCTGGAACGAAACCTTCATTGCGTTAAATGATACCGATTTTGGTGCACGCGCAGGGCTTGACCAAAATCGCTTTTTCGCAGGCTTAAGGTGGCGTGCCTTTAATAATGTTAGCCTTGAAGGTGGATACCTTCTCAATAATATTAATGGGGCAGCTGGTAATCCATCAAACAATAATGTTTCGATCAGCCTGATAGCTCCGTTCTAGAGCGAGAATAAGCTGCGGTGCCGTACACCCTTGATTTTGATGTGGGTTATGTGCCGTTTAAGTACATAATCATGTAGTCTTGTTTTCACTATACCATCTTGCTACAAGCAAGAACCTGAGGCTGTGGCCTCTGAGTGTTGGAGATTTTATGTCGGATATTGCGGGACGCCGCTAGCCCCTGATTTGGGTGCTGGCAAGCAGGGAAACGGTGCAGTCATAGGCGCAGCGTTCCTGTTGATGTATGCTCACAATATTTTCGGAAACAACTTGCCGTATTCCTATAAGGATTGAAGGCACACTTGCTATGCACTGCATGCAGGCTGCTTCCGGACAAGAAATGAAAGTCTCTCAGAAATGGCACGTGATTATTCACAGTTTCTAACGTCTTTGAAAAAGAACCAACAAATCAAAACTGATACTAATGCACAACCTGCGCCTTCTCTTTCCATCCTCGACAGGCTGGGTTGGAGCACACACTTTAGCACGCAGGTCGCAGAGGGTGTGCTCACCAAAGCGCCGCCAGAAAACCATACACCTGTGCGCGTCACTGAAGTGCACCGTGCAGGCTTGCGTGTGATGGGTGAGGATATCGAACAGCTTATTCCACCAAACGCTGACCTCACCGTGGGTGATTGGCTGCTGCTGAATACTCAGCAGCCAAGCCACAGCCAGCGACTGGAGCGCAAAAGCCTGTTCAAGCGCCGCGCACCAGGCACAGACAGGCAAACCCAGCTTATCGCTGCCAATGTGGATACGGTGTTTATTGTGTCTTCCTGCAACAACGATTTTAACGTGGCACGACTGGAGCGCTACATCGCCCTCGCGGTTGAGGCCGAGGTGGACCCTGTAATCATCCTGACTAAAAGTGACCTTACGGACACGCCTGAGGAGTATGAACGCAAAGCGTGGGCCTTGAGCGACCATATGCCGAGCCCTGTGCCTGTTTTGGTGCTGGATGCACGCGGCGGCGAGCCGCACGTCAAGCTTGTCGACTGGTGCAAGCCCGGGCAAACGTTGGCGTTTATGGGCTCGTCGGGTGTGGGTAAGTCCACACTTGTTAACGCGTTGTCGGAAACGGTGGCGGCGGAAACGCAGGCGATCCGCGAAGATGACAGCAAGGGCCGCCACACCACGACAGCACGTGCGCTGCATATGCTGCCCGCGGGTTACTGCGTGCTGGACACGCCGGGGATGCGTGAACTGCAAATGACCGATGTTGCGGACGGCATTGCGGGCGTGTTTGCAGACCTTCACGCATTAGCCAGCACATGCAAATTTAATGATTGTGGCCATGAAAGCGAACCGGGGTGTGCTGTGCTTGCAGCTGTTAAGGCTGGCACGGTGGAGCCTGCGCGCCTGAAACGCTGGAAAAAACTGGTTACCGAAGAACAGTTTAACGCCATGTCGCTCGCCGAACGCAGGTCAAAAGACAAAGCGTTTGGTAAAATCATCAAAGAAGCCGTTAGCCACAAAAAACGATAATAGTGGATATGCCCCTGACAACAGTCGTGTTGTTGGGGGCATGCTACCCTGTTTGCCTACATAGCCGCGCGGCTATTTTGTTTCATGTGCTATGTTATGATGAAGGCGTTTGTATACATTATCATTAAATTGCTTCCATTCGTCGTCCACGCGTGCCCAGTCTGTAATGCGCATGGTACCGTCGCTGAGGATTTCATAGCGCGTGCGGCCAAGTCGCGTTTCTTCAGTGCCCCAAATTGATGTTAGCGCTTGCCCTTCCAACGTAGATGCTATGGGATGAATGGAGCCTTCAATATCTGCCCAAAACGCCTGATAACGATCATCAGTTAGCTGTTTGTAATAAGCAACGCCGGAAAACGCAGGTGTGGGTGTGCCGTTTGTTATAATATTGATGTTGTACTGAAGATGAACCAGCTTGCCACCAAATGCGGGTGCAAATTTGATGGTGCTGACGGCGGGCCGCCCAAATGCATCGCCGTTTGATTGCCAATCACCCATGAAGCTTGCAAGGGGTGGATCATCCGTCGCAGTGCTTGGGAACGCAGCAGTTACCAGCAGCACAGCCGTTAATAAAACTGCGTTCCCATATCGAGTGATGTGTTTCCAAATATTCTGTGTCATTACACTATCCCGTATTTGTTTAATTATGCCGCATCATTGATTGTAATAGACTTCTTGTATGCGGGTCTTTTCATGCATCTGTCTGCGTAAGCTTTCAGCACTTCACTATCGCCCAGCATGCCAAATTGCTGCATGAAACACGCTGATGATCCGACCATTACGTCTGCCGCTGAAAAAGTATCTCCCAGGATCCACGGTCCGTTTTTAAGAGCTGCTTCAAATGCCGCGATCATAAGATCAAATGACCCCCAGCCGTTCTGAACAGTGTTGGGTTCACGGCCAGCGAACTTTTCAGCCATGGCGGGTTCAACAACGGCGGGTGTATACAGCATCCAGTAGAGATATTGTCCGCGCAAACTGCTGTCAGTGCTGGGTGCAAGTTTGTTTGCTGGATACTTGTCTGCAAGATACAGGCATATCGCGGCAGACTCAGATAGCTTTACATCGCCGTCTATGATTGCAGGTACTTTGCCCATCGGGCTCGCAGACAAAAATTCTGTGTCAGGTGTTCTGTCAGGATCCCGGATATCAATAACAACAGGATCATAATCCAGCGCGGCTTCTTCAAGCATCCAGATAACGCGTTGAGCGCGGGTTTGTGGGCACCAATATAGTTTAATATTGTTAGAATCAGGCATGTTGGGTCACCTCAGTCAATGGGTTTATGTTGCGCCATAATGGCAAGGGGGCGGTCATCAACATCGTTGAAAAAGGCCATCCATTCCTCTGTGCCATCATCGTGTTTGTGCACCATATGCGGTGCATTAGTGAAGATGATACCACGTGTTTCCATCTCGGTTTTAGCGGTTTTGATGTTGTCTACTTGAAAATAGAGGATCGAATCTGTGGGCAGCTCCCCTTCTGATTGTTTCAGAAATAATCTGACGCCATCGCAGTTGAAAAAGGAGATGTCGCCAAATGAAAACAGATGTTCAAGCCCGAGCACTTGTTCGTACCACTTCCGTGCCTGATTGATGTCTTTTGTGTGTCTTGAGATTTGCCCGACTTGTTTTATTTCGAATTCAGTACTCACATCGTTACCCTCTGTATGTAATGTTGAGTTTGCCGCAACGCCGCTCCAGACACGTAGCTCTGCGCGATTTGACAGGCAGAGTTTTTGAAGGATGTTGGCGACGTGGTATTTTACCGCGTCAATGCTGATGCCGTGCCTTTCGGCTATTTGACGGTTGGTCATACCGTGTCGCAGGCCTTCAATGGTTCGCCATTCAGCGGGCGTTAGAATATCTTCATGCCTTGGGCGGCCACGTTTCTTTTGCTGTGTCATATGTATAGCCTACCGAAACAGGTGGGTATTTTCCCTACTCTACCACAAAGTTTTCTGATTTCTTTTCGACATGAGGTCTGCGTCGTCACACCCCCCTTCATATCTGTGTTATTATATCTGACGTTTAAACGACCGATAATTTGACAATCAGGTGTGATAAAACCCTAATGTTTCTTTTGAAGTGTCATGTTCATGGGAGTTAGGTCATGCGGAAATGCAGCATTTTTGTTGGAATAGGTATGGGGCTTCAGGCTTTGCTTGGCCAAGCGGGAATGGCACAGCAAACGCCGGCGACTGCGCCGAACAATGCAGGCGCTCCGCCAGAGACAGAAATTTATGTGGCTGATATGCAAATAGGTCCTGGCATGGTTACTGTCAACAACCCAAGGAACATAACGCAGCACAAAGGGTATGATAATCAGCCGTATTTCCTGCCGAGTGGAGATGCACTTCTTTATACATCTGAAGGTCCCGGTGCGCGCATGGATATTTGGCAGTTGGATCTGAAAACAGGTGTGCGAACACAGCTAACCGATACGCCGGACAATAGCGAATACTCCCCGAAGTTAATGCCTGATGGTAGCGGCTTTTCTGTTATCTATGAGCAGGAAAATCGTGGTGGTCAGGAAGTGCGCCGATATGGATTTGACGATACAAAACAATCCGAGGTGATGCTTGACCTTAGCCCTGTCGGCTATCACGCATGGGGGCACGGCACGAAGTATCTTGCTACTTTTGCGCTTGGTAACCCGCCTACGCTTCGTCTTGCCAACCGCGAGACAGGCGAGATTAAAATCATGCATGAAAACATTGGGCGTGCGCTATATGCCCTGCCTGATGGCAGTGGTTATACATTTACCGAGCGGCTTGAAAGCGGCGCGTTTAAAGTGCTGCATCTTGATATTGAAAGCGGCGCGGTTACACCGCTGTTTGATCTGCCTGGCGGTGTTGGTGGCAACGAACACTATGCGTTGATGGTCAACGAGGATGCGCCACTAGGTATTAGTTTTATTTCTGCCAATGGAAGCAAGCTGTATATACGCAGTGTATCGCAAGATGCATGGCTAGAGATTGCAGATATGGAATCTCAGGGCATTAACACGATTACACGCCTTGCCGTTAATGCAGCAGGCGACAAGCTGGCGTTCGTTGTGCGTTAATTAACTGGCCCTGTAAGGGGCATTAATTCTGCCATAACGCAATGGATGTTTTGTCTTGTTTAAAGGCTTGGTGAAAATAATCACTGTATGCAACAGTCTGTGACAGTATAATCAGATGGGACCAATAAATGCTCAAAGTTACCTATGAGAAAATTGAAGACATATATGTCCCAGCAGCACGTCGTCAGGAACGGGATCAGGGCAAGGTAGATGCAGTCATAGAAGATATGCTCAACGAGATTGAACAGAAACCTATTCGGGTTCGCAGAGGCAAAGGGCGTCTTGTTTTGATAGCAGGTATTCACCGGCTTGAGGCTAGCAAGGCTTTGGGCGAGAAAGAGATAAGCGCTTACATTACCCAAGCACCAAAATTTTAAGTGGCGATTGATTGCACATAGGCGCTGGCAGAGAGGTATTGCCGCGTTAATGCTCTTGCCCATCTGGTAAAAATGGGGTCATGATGAGATGAATGATCGGTGATTTGAGCGCTGATCAATAGTAAAAGGTACATCTCATGACTCCGTCAACAATTACGTTTACTGTCCTTATGTTTGTTGCAGGTATCGGTATCCCGGTTATGGCTGCGATGAATGCAGGTCTTGGTGTGCGTATTGCTAGTCCGGTTGGTGCGGTTTTTATCCTCTCCGGTATTGCAGTGATTGTATCAGGCACTGCGATGCTTTTCGTTGGGGTGCCAGAGTGGGCAGCTGTGTTTTCTGCACCACCGAAATATTACTTTGGCGGGTTGTTTTTCCTTTTCTATATTCTGTCTGTGACCGTTGCTGCGCCGCGTATCGGGCTTGGTAATGCGGTGTTTTATGTTTTGCTTGGGCAGCTTGTTGCTGCTGCGGTTATCGATCATTACGGGATATTATCGGCGGCTGTATCAGAGATCACGCCGCGCCGTGTTTTGGGCTTGGTGGTTATGGCCGTGGGTGTGTTTTTAGCACGAAAAGATATGCTGCCCACCAACATGGGCGCAGGGTGAAGCTACGCTTTCACCTTGAGTGCACGTGTATCGTTGCGGTAGTATCTCATTGCGTAATCAGGAGTGGGGTCATGATGCAACAAATGTTTTCTTCCAAATTGGTGTTAATAAGTGCAGCGCTGTGCGCTCTGAATTTCAGCGCTGAGGCACAAGAGTTACCTGATGGTACTGGTAAAGAAACGGTGACAGGTGTGTGCACCGCTTGCCACACCACACGTAACATTGTTCGCAGCAGTGGCTATAACAAAGACGGGTGGGCGGAATTGACCGCCACTATGGTTGATCTGTCAGCTGACCCTGAAACACTGGATGAAATCACCGGTTATCTGGCAATGCATTTTCCACCGAATGATAACCGCGTTTCAACCATCGTTGGCGGTAACAGGAGTGTTACGTTCAAGGAATGGACAGTGCCAACACTTGGGCAGCGCTCCCGCGACCCAGTGGAAGCACCAGACGGTTCTATCTGGTGGGCAGGCCAGTGGGGCAATCTGATTGGCCGCATAGATCCTGGTACAGGCGAAATGACCGAGTACCCGTTGCCACCAAACGCCATGCCGCACAGCGTGACATCGGATGCAGCTGGCAATATTTGGTACACAGGCAACAAAAACGGCACCATGGGTAAGCTAAACCCTGAAACAGGTGAAATTACTGAATATAAAATGCCAGACCCAAATGCACGTGATCCACATACAGCCGTGTTTGACAAGGCTGGCATTCTTTGGTTCACGCTGCAGCAAAGCAACATGATTGGGCGGCTTGACCCTGAAACGGGTGATATTCGTTTGGTGACCATGCCGACACCGCGGTCGCGGCCTTATGGTATTAAGGTTGCTGCTGATGGTTCCTTGTGGGTGGCATGCAATGGCAGCAACTGCCTTGTGAACGTGAACAATGAGACCATGGAGCTGGCTGAGGTCAAACTGCCCATTCCAGCGACAACGGTCCGGCGGCTTGATATCGACGAAAACGGCGTCATCTGGTATGGCAACGCTTCGCAAGGGCGGCTTGGCCGCTATGACCCAAGCAATGGGCATATTATGGAGTGGCCTTCCCCAAGCGGCCCGAAATCTCACCCTTACGGTATGGTCGTGGCAGGCGGTGCGGTTTGGTATAACGAGTCAGGTGTGCGGCCAGATGCGCTGGTGCGCTTTGATCCAAAAACCGAAACATTCCAAAGTTGGGCGATGCCGTCAGGCGGCGTGCATGCAGGCATCATTCGCCATATGCGCACAGACAGCGATGGTAACATTCTCGCGCATCAAAGCAGCACTAACCGTATCATTAAAGTGATGATCAATCCCGTTGACACCGTTGGCGATTAATGAGTTCTTGTTGGCTGGATTGCGGCCCAAGCATATGCGCCGTAATGACATGTAATATATAGATTGCGGGGCGCTGAATTCGTGACAGAAAAATTGTTTGATGCCGAGGCAAAAGAAAACGAATTACGCACCCAGTCATACAGCTGGGATACATCAACTGCATTATCTGCAGAGGACGGCGACATCCCGATTGTGGATGTGGCGGAGTATTTGCGCACAGGTAGTAGGGATGCCCTGAAGGTTGCTGCTGAGACGCTGCGGGGTGCATGTGAAACCGTCGGATTTTACCAGTTAGCTGGCCACGGTGTGGACAGGAAACTGATCAATAATATGTTCGCTGCCGTACGTGCCTTTCACGCGTTACCACTTGCTACCAAGCAGCAAATTATACTGGACAGGCCAGACTGGCCGCTGCGTGGTATTGGTTATATGCCAGTGGGAGAACGGCGTTTTCCCCGCCGCGAAAAAGGCAACCTGAATGAAGCTTTTCTGATTAAGAGCGCACAGGGCATCAGCTTTGATGATAATCAGTGGTTGGCGGAAACTGACCTGCCCGGTTTTCGCGGCGTGGTTGAAGAGTATGCAAACGCGCTAACGACACTTGCACGCAGTATCTTGCCTGTTTATGCAGTTGCACTTGGGCTCGAACCTGACTTTTTTGCACCGGGGTTCACCCATCCGTTTTGGCGGTTGCGCATGACACACTATCCGCCGTTTCCAGCGCAGGATGCTGACCAATTTGGTATCGCGCCCCACGTAGACACAACCTTTTTCACTCTGCTGTTGCAGGACAGCCCGGGCCTGACGATTTTCAGTGAGAAACGCAAGGCATGGATCAAGGCGCCGGTGATTGAAGGCGCATTTGTGGTTAATTCAGGTGAACTGTTAAAGCAGTGGTCGAATGATCGTTTTGTCAGCACAAAACATTTTGCCAATACGGATGGCACCGCTTCGCGCTATTCTATTCCGTTCTTTTTCAACGCCAATGCAGACTATCCTATGGCATGCTTGCCCACGTGCTGCGGGCCGGATAATCCGCCAAAATACCCGACTGTTTCCTACCAAGACAGTCAAGCGGCAGCACAAGGTGAATAGGGTGCAACTATGAGTGCACTTTTTCAGCCACTAACGCTGCGCGGCGTCACGTTCAAGAACCGGATCGCCGTTTCACCAATGAGCCAATACCGTGCTGATAAGGGCTGTGCCAACAATTGGCACATGGTGCATTTGGGCCGCTTTGCTATGGGCGGCGCCGGGCTGGTGTTCGCAGAAGCCACCGCGGTGGAGGAAGACGGACGGCGCACATACGGCGACCTCGGCCTGTGGGAAGACGGCCAGATTGCGGAACTGGCCCGTATCGCAAAATTCATTGAAACAGAAGGCGCTGTGCCGGGCATTCAGCTTGGGCACGCAGGCCGCAAGGCGTCAGAGCGTAGACCGTGGCACGGTGATGCACCGCTGAGCGATGAAGACATCAAGGCGCGGGATGAACAGCCGTGGCAAACCATAGCACCATCTGCCATGTCTTATGCTGTTGGGTGGCCCACACCAGCCGAGATGACAGACGCCGACATCAAACGCGTGATCGCATCTTTTGGGTTGGCGGCAAAACGGGCGCACAAAGCAGGCTTTAAGGTGATAGAGGTATACGCTGCACACGGTTTTCTGGTGCACCAGTTTTTGTCACCAATCGCTAACAAACGCACAGACAGATGGGGTGGCGGCGCCGAGGGCCGCATGCGCTTTGCTGTTGAGGTTGCAAAGGCTATCCGTCAACATTGGCCAGATGATTTTCCTTTACTGTTTCGTTTGTCTGCAACCGATTGGGTGGACGGCGGCCTTGAGATTGATGACACTATAGAGATCGCTCGCGCACTGGCAGCTGCAGGCGTGGATATGATTGATTGTTCAACCGGTGGCATAGGCGGCACCGAGCGGCCGCAGCGCATGAAAATTGAAGACGGATTTCAGGTGCCGTTTTCAGTCAGTGTTAAAAGTGGGGCAGGTGTACCAACCATGGCTGTTGGTTTTTTGCGTGATGCAGCGATGTGTGAGCAAGTGATTGCAAGCGGCAAGGCAGACATGGTCGCGCTGGCGCGTGAACTGCTCGCAAACCCCAACTGGCCGTTGCATGCGGCAGCGAAACTGGGTGTTGATACAGATCATGGCATGTGGCCACCGGAGGCCGGATGGTGGCTTGAAAAACGCGCACAATTAATGCGGAAATTGGGTTTGAAATAGTAGGATTTATGCCCACTCGAGAAGATATTGTAGTCGCGTACCCACAACAATATCGTTGATGCTAGCTTGCCATAAGACTAAGCTCTTCATTCATGGTTTGGGGGAGAGATTGAGTTGGCCAATAATAAATCAAATTTGCCCGACTGGTTTCCAGTAGACATTCCTCAAGAATGGCAAGGCCGAATTTCCGCCATTTTACTGCTAACATTTCTGCTGATAGCTGTTGGTGTTTTATTTAAATTTCTCGCCGTTCTTGTAGGCGGCGAAACCCACGATAACCCCTCAGAAGCGCTTAGGAATTATGCGCTTATACTTGCAGCCCTTATCGGTGTTCCGTTTCTTGTCTGGCGCTCAATTGTTGCTCAAAAACAAGTTGACGTCGCAGAGCAAGGCCAAATCACTGATAGAATAAACAAAGCTGTTCAGGGATTAGGCGCAGAAAAAGTAGTTAGGCAACTAGAGGAAACGCCACGATACAAAAAACGTGGCGATGAGTGGCTTCGTGATGAAGAAGGTAATTTGATTCCAGCTATACGACCAGATGGTAAGGCTTTCATTGATAGAGAAACGTTTGAGCTTACACAGCCAAATTTGGAAGTACGAGTTGGTGCTATTTATGCTCTTGAGCGTTTGGCGCAGGATAGCCTTCGCGATCATATTCAAATTATGGAAATTCTATGTGCTTACATTCGTGAAAATGCTCCGCAGAAAACTTTGAAGCCTACAGAAGATTTGCACGAGCGCCCTAGTCTGCGTGCAGATATTCAAGCAGCAATACGTGTTATTGGAAGACGGTCACAAGATCAAGTTGATGTGGAATGGAAACGCGAGTTTAGACTTGATATACGAAAGGCCAATCTGTCTGGGGGAGACTTTGTTGGCGGCAATTTTTCTGCGGCAATGTTTCATGATTGTTTATTAGAAGCATGTTGGTTTCGAGAAGCTCGACTTCATGGAACGCAATTTTTTCGGTCAATCATTAACCACTCCGATTTTTGGGGCGCTGAACTAACCGGTACAGATTTTTATGGAGCTATATCTAATAGGCCTAAGCCTATACTTGGCGGATTTCATTGTAGTATTGGCATGGGTAAAGTCTATGGTGTGAGTTTAACAGGAGCTGATTTAAGTGCGGAGACATACTTAGGTGACGGCCATAATAGTAATCTTAATTTTGGTACGCGCGATACTATTTTGGCTCGAGGCTGTAAGCCTGAAACAGCTATTGAAGAGAAATACCTTGGTTTCCATGAAACGCGTAAATTAAGAGAGAGTGGAAATCATGATGAAGCAGATGAAAAGGAAGAGGGCCTTTATGCGACACCTTTTGCTGATTGGTTTCCATATGACTCTACGGACATGATGATGTCCTCAGCGCGGCTTAGATTCTTGAAACGTTTGAGTTTGGATTGTTGGCCGTATAAATAACGTTATGAAAATATCGAACAAAGATGCACGGCGACTATGGTTGTGTGGTAAGGGCTTGGCAGTGCGCCAACAGGTTCGTTTAACCCAAACGGTTGCAGCTTCAGGTAGCGAGTTGGGCTGGTGCGGTCATATCGCCAGCATGAGCAATAACAGACAGGCTGGTTTCTGCCAGGCGAATGTCAGTGGCGCTGTGATGCAGTAACGTAATGTTGAGGTCATGTTTCAGCGTGGCTATGCGCCGCGATATAGAGCTGTTGTTTGGCTTCAATTTCTCTGAAAACCAACTAAAGAGCCAGTTTTGGCGCAACACCCTAATATACTTGGATCACACTAATTTATGATGTGCGTATTTGCACAGCTTGTGTGCATTGTCAGGCCTTCTCTTGCTGGGTGCGTTCGCTTTATGGAAGCGATGCAAACACAAACGGCGGGCTTTAGCGTTCGCCAATGTCAGCGAAGGAAAGACAATGATAAAATATCTCATGCGACCTCTTACAGGTTTGGCCCTTATGGCCGCTACGGCTGCCCCCCTCAGTGTAAGCGCGCAAGACAGTGTGCCTGAAAACACCTATACCTTTGAAGCAGGTCAGGTGATTGATTTTCTCTTTTTAACACAGCGCCCTAATACAGAAGATGCCTACAATGCCTATGCAAAAGATGTAATCTCGGAAGGGATAGCACTTGATTACAAACCGATAGGTGGTTTCCGTATTGACCGCAAGCCAACGCAGGGCAACGCATATCCTCAAGTGTTGGTTTTTGGCAGCTGGCCTGGTGATTTTAAAGATCGCGCAGATGCCCTTGAATCACTGGAAGCAGCAGTGCCCAGCTTGCACGAACGCAGGTTAGATGTCTGGTCCCGGTTTGATATGATCAACTATGAACTGGATGAAGATAAATCCTTCACGGTACGCCGGGATAAAATTCAGGTTCTCACCGCTTATTGGGAAAAGGATACTCGTCGGTTTAATACCTTCATCAAAGAGTTTATGGCCAAAGCAAAAGCGGGCGGTGGGGTTGTGAAGCTGGAGTTAACAAACCCACGCTCGCCGTTTGGTTATGACTATACGCCCGAGCATGTCACCATTACCGAGTGGGATAATCAGGCTGCGTTTGATGCCTTCCTGAAGCAGAATTTAGCGATGGATCACGCAGGGGTAAAACATGTGAACCAGTTTTACCTGACCCCGCCAACGCCGAGAAGCTAATCTGCGTTACTATTTCTTGCATTCAAACCTTGTTTGTCACCATCAAGTAAGCTCTGATGGTGACATGAAAATTAATAACAAAGATGCGCGGCGATTATGGCTGTGGGGGCAGGGTCTTGCCGGTGCGCCCACAGGCGCGCTGGATGCTGCCGCGATCATTCGCAGCCTTGGTTTTGTGCAGTTGGATACCATCCAAAACGTTACGCGCGCACATCATCACATCATGTGGTCACGCAACCAGAATTACCGCGAACCGGTACTGGACAAGATGCTGCGTCAGGACCGGGCCGTGTTCGAGCATTTTACCCATGATGCATCGGTATTGCCGATTGAGTTTTACCCCATGTGGCAACGCCAGTTCGAACGGTTAGGCGCGAAGGTGCGAGGATCCGCATGGCATAGGTCTGGTTTGAAGGGTGCAGACTATGATGTGATCAAGGCGCGTATTGCCAATGAAGGGCCGCTGAGTACGCGTGATTTTGATACCAAGATTGTAGGCAAAAAAGAAATGTGGGCGCGGCCACCACACAAAAAAGCGCTGGACCTGATGTGGTACGAAGGCACGCTAACCACATCGCACCGCGAGAACTTTATCAAGTTCTATGATCTAGCAGAGCGGGTGATCCCGCCCGTGCATCGAAACACGATCCACAGCGATTTAGAGCAAATTGATTGGTTGTGTCGGCAAGCGTTGGTGCGCATGCAGTTTGGTACGCTCGGTGACATTCAGCGATTTTGGGCAGCAGTAGATGCAGCCGAGGTGAAGACGTGGGCCAGCGGTGGCGGTACAAATGACTTCATCATGCCTGCGGAAATTGAAGGTGCCGACGGTGGTTGGAGCCAAACCTTTGTGCCGCATGATATTGCTGCGCGCCTTGATGCCGCCACACCACCCGCACCGCGCATGCGTATCATCAATCCGTTTGATCCTGTCGTGCGGGACCGTAAGCGGCTGGAGCGTTTGTTTGGCTTTAACTATACCAACGAAATGTTTGTACCGAAGGCAAAGCGCCAGTGGGGTTATTATGTATATCCATTGCTGGAAGGCACGCGCTTTGTTGGGCGGATGGAACTGAAGGCAGACCGTAAAACAGGGGTGATGACGGTTGCAAACCTATGGCGTGAAGCAAGGGTGAAATGGACCGATGCACGCGCTGATAAACTGGATGCAGAGCTAATGCGTTTTGCCCATCTTGCTGGTTTGAAAACAGTTGAATGGACATGTGCGCGAACGCCTGACTAGTCCTTGCGGGCAAGCAGGGCATCGATGTGATTGCTCATGGCATCCAGCGTTAGGCCGCGCCAGCTTTCCACCCGCAGCTTGTCAGCGCCAGCATGATTGCGCAGGCCAAAAAAGCCATGCATTAAGGCCCAAATGGTTAGAGCAGTATCACGCACTTCTTCAGGTGCGGTGTCTTGTGGCAGTACGAATGCTGTTTGTTCCAGCAGCTTGCCAAATGCTTCAAAACCAGCCTTTTGTGCTTCAGGCGAAGGGGTGTAGCCCGGGTCGCTTTCACCAAAGAACAGGCGGTAATGCGCTTCGTTCGTTTCTGATAATACAATGTAATTCCTGGCAGCTGTCATCATGATGTCGCGCGGGCTAAGGCCTGCCTGCTGAACATCCATTGCGGCAGAAGCCATTTCAGCCGCTTGGGTATACAGCGCATCCAGAATGCCCTGCTTGCCTTTGAAGTGACTGTATATACCGATGGTGGACATTTCAGCGCGCGCTGCGATGGCGCGAACGCTTAATGCCGCGCTACCACCTTCAAGGAAAAGGGCGGAGGCAGCTTTCAGTATTTTGGTGCGCGTGTCTGTCATGATTGGTTTCTTGTTTGGGTTCGTATCTTGCACATATTCAGGTGGTATATAAACATATCTTGACAAAATATAACAGTGTTATATAACGCAAAAATATAACATTGTTATACGCGGGTTGGTATGCAGTAAATCGATAGCATAAGTATGGGTGTTTGCCCGCTGATGCATGCAAAGGAAATGACATGGCACATCACATCATTGAAACTGATTATCTGATAGTTGGTAGCGGCGCGGTTGGTATGGCGTTTGCGGATACCTTGCTTGCTGAAAGTGATGCCACCATCACTATTGTTGATCGCCATCACAAACCGGGTGGTCACTGGAATGATGCTTATTCGTTTGTAACGCTGCATCAGCCATCGTCGTTTTACGGTGTGTCTTCGCTGGAACTCAGCAAAGGCCGCAAGGATATGGTGGGCCTGAACAAGGGATTACACGAGCTAGCATCTGGTCCAGAGGTAAGTGCTTATTTTGATCAGGTTATGCGTCATCAGTTTTTACCCAGTGGCCGTGTGCAGTATTTCCCGATGTGTGATTACACCAGCGACAAAGTGGCTGCGCAAAAAGGTGAGGGGCAGTTTAAATCAATTACTTCCGGTGACACTTACGATGTGAAGGTGGCGAAGAAAACTGTAGACGCGACCTATTTTAAAACCTCTGTACCATCCACGCATACACCGAGCTACACCTGGGATGCGGGTATTGAAGTACATCCGCTTAATGCCTTGCCAAATGTGACCTCAAACCCAGCGGGCTACATGGTTGTGGGCGGTGGTAAAACCGCGATGGATGCTTGCTTGTGGCTTCTGGAAAACGGTGTAAACCCTGATGATATTCAGTGGGTAATGCCGCGTGATGGCTGGCTAATTGACCGCGCCAATACCCAGCCGAGTGAAGAGTTTTTCGCTAGCACCATTGGCGCGCAAGCTAACCAGATGGAATCTATCGCGGCAGCAACCTCAATTGATGATCTGTTTGATCGCCTGGAAACGACAGGCGTGCTGCTGCGCCTTGACCCCGACGTGAAGCCGGAGATGTACCACGGCGCCACTATCAGCCAGCAAGAGATGGCTGAGCTGCGCCGGATCAAAAACGTTATTCGTATGGGCCGGATTAAACATATTGGCCAGCATGAAATTACGTTTGATAAGAGCGTTATGCCAGCCACTCCGGGCACACTGTATGTAGACTGTTCAGCGCGTGCAGTACCTGTGACAGAAATGTTCCCGGTTTTTGATGGCAACCTGATCACGGTGCAAACTGTGCGCACCATTCAGCCTGTGTTTTCATCTGCGTTTATCGCGCATGTTGAGGCGACATACGCCGATGAGAAGCAAAAGAAAGCCCTGTGTTCTGTCGTGCCACTTCCGAACCATGCAACAGATTGGATCATTGTGACCATGGGTTTGATGATGAACCAGTTTACCTGGAGCCAGAACAAGGAGCTACGAGAATGGATCGCCAGTAACCGCTTAGACGGATTTAGCAAGCTTATTCAAAACGTTGACCCTGCAGACACTGAAAAGATGGCAATTCTTGGCCGTATGAAGGCAGCGGCCATGCCCGCGATGGCAAACCTGCAAAAGTTCGCTGTGGAGATTAATGAGAGTGCGGCTTAGCCGACCAAATGAAATTCACTCGTCATCGCTTCATTCCTTAGCGAAATTAGAGCTTGATACGCGTCTGATTGATACCAGTCGGACGCGTGTTGAGCACTGGGGAATTGAATAACTGCTTTGGCTGGCAAGCTTACATCTCCGTGCAGCGCAGTTACAGCGCCTTTGGTGATTATCTCGCCGTCGAAAGCATCGAATGTTTGCGCGGCAGCGGCAGAATATTGCTGTAACTTTTCAGGGTCATTGGGTTTCATACTGACGATAATAAAGGCAGTCATAGGGTCAATTCCGTTCATGGATTAATGTTGACAAACATCTAGGTTTTAGCTCATTAGAATGCAATTACGTATAATTAAACTAATTGTTTCGATTTATGCACAATGTAAAACTTATCCCTAGTTTACTCGTTTTTGCTGAGGTTGCGCAGCGTGGTTCTTTCACAAAAGCGGCAGTGTATCTCGGGCTTAGCAAGTCAGCAGTTAGTCAGCATATAAAACGCCTTGAAGCACATGTTGGCAGTCAGCTTTTGGCCCGCAATACACGCGGAATGGCGTTAACCACAGTGGGTGTGCGCCTATTTGAGCGAAGTCAGGCGCTGACACGGCAGGCGTCTTCGGCACTAAAGGGAATAGATGCTGACCGCGTTGAACCAAAAGGAAAGTTCTCTGTCACATTCCCTAGTTTGCTGGAAAAGGGTGTTGCGCTTCCAGCATTGCGACAATTGTCTGTAGAATTTCCCGGTCTGAGTTTGTGTTTGCGCGTAACAGAGCAACCACTCGATTTGATTGAAGAGAAGCTGGATGTAGCAATCTATGCAGGTACGCCGAAAGATAGTGACTATCGGTTACTGCCACTAGGTAGTATTCAGGACATGTTTTATGCCTCGCCTCTCTATATAGACAATTATGGTGCGCCGCTTTCTCCAAGTGACTTGAGTGGTCATCAATGGATTGCGCCGACATGGCACAAAAGTCCCTTGCTTTTGTATGCTGCGGGTTCCCCGATTGATGCAGTGCCAACACATGAAGTGGCTTTGGATGCTTTCGTAACATGCGACGCTATGGCGTCCAGCATTGAAATGACGCGCAAGAGTTTTGGAGTATGTCTGTTGCCTGAAATTGCAGCGCGGCCCTTGATGGAGCGTGGTGAGCTTAAGCATATTTTGCCGGGCTACCGCGGACAAGTATGGCCGTTTTCTTTCATCCATGCGTTTAAGGCTCAGAAGCCAGTGCATGTGACACGGTTTTACGAGTTGTTGCGCACTCAGTTCGCACGGGTTTTAGTGGAAAAGCATATCCTATAGATTTCCCGGGTGTCGGAATGATACTTCTTAATCGTTTACACGTGTAAACAAAAGAGTTGACTCTATCGATTACAAATGTAAACGTAAGAGCATGAAACACGAATCACAAGACACAGCTGACAGTAAACAGATCAGCGTTGCCGAAAGCCTTCTCATGGAAGCTTTGTGGCAAAAGCACCCGCTAACCGCGGAAGATATCACCAACAAAGTTGCCAAAGTGCAAGGTTGGAGTGCAGGTACGGTTAAATCGCTTTTGAACCGATTGCTGTCAAAAGATGCCGTGTCCGCTGTTCGTGAAGGGCGCAAGTATTTTTACAGCCCGGTTCTTCAGCGCGCTGATTATGTCAGTGCCGAGGGGCGCGGTCTTTTGAACCGCCTGTTCGACGGCAAGGTTTTGTCATTTGTGTCCCATTTCTCGGAAAATGAAAAACTCAGTGAGAATGAAATCGCAGAGTTAAAACGTCTGGTGGAGGCACTCGACGATGACAAATGAGATATTTGAACTTGTGATACGCGGTGCAGTTTCTGCAAGTGTTGCAGTTATTGTCGTACTGCTGCTGCGCACAACGTTGCGCAATGCATTTGGGGCCCGTGTTGCTTATGCGTTTTGGGTGTTAGTGCCTGTTGCAATGCTGGCAAACTTTTTGCCTGCGCAGCAAATTACCATCACTGAAACCGAGCGAGCACCCGTCATTGCAGATATTTCGCTCGTTCCGGAAACAGCCGTTATCCATCGCGCACCACTTGACCGTAATGTGTCGCTTGGCGATGTCAGAACGCTAAACACCGAACGAGTAGTGGCTGGCGCACCTGCTGATACAGTGCTTGTTTCGCCAGTTGTGACAGAAAGAAAACCAACAAATATATGGGAGAAATTTTCACTTTCAGATGCGATTCCACTGCTGGTCGCATTCTGGATAGCAGGCACATTGTTGAGCCTGTGTGTTCTAGCATTTAAGCAGCGCCGTTTTCTAAATGAACACGGTCTAAAAAATATAAAAAGGAGATTTCACGTGGCAGCGAGAGAAGACATAGGACCTGTAGTGATCGGCATTTTAAAGCCGTTCATCGTGGTGCCTAAAAGTTTCGAAAAGAAATTTAATAAAGTAGAGCGCAATCTGATTTTAGCGCATGAGCGTGAGCATATTCGCTCCGGTGATCTGCGGATCAATGCCTTTGCCGCAATTGTGCAGTGCCTGAATTGGTTTAACCCGGTTGTACACTTTGCCATGCGCGCATTTCGTGTTGATCAGGAACTCGCTTGCGATGAACGCGTGATGAAACGGCATGGTCAGCACCGCCGCATGTACGGCGCCGCGCTCCTGAAATCACAAGTGGGAATGCAATCGGCACCGCTTGGATGCATGTGGGGTTCGGCAGGCGCATCGCCGCTTAAGCAGCGCCTTGCACTGCTGGCAAAACCAAAGATGACACCAGCACGCCGCGGCATGGGGGCAGCCGTTTGTCTGGCTAGCGCGATGGCTGTTGGCACTGCGGCATGGGCAACTTTGCCTGCAGAATATACCTTTATTACTGCAACGCAGGAAGGTGTAGATCAACAAGAAAACACCGAACAGAGCGCTGCAGAGCGAGCCGAAGCCGAAGCGCAGCTAGATGCTGACTTTGATGAGAAAATCAAAGCCCTGGAAGAAGCAGCATTAACGCCTGAAATGCGCAAAGAGATTGCAGAACGAGCGGAAAAAGCAGCGCTTGCAGCATTGCCGGATGCAGTTGAAATTGAAACCATGGTAGAGGCTGCGCTAACACCTGAGATGCGCAAAGAGATTGCAGAACAGGCTGAGAAAGCAGCGCTTGCAGCACTGCCGGATGCAGTTGAAATTGAAACCATGGTAGAAGCTGCACTAACGCCTGAGATGCGCAAAGAGATTGCAGAACAAGCGGAAAAAGCAGCACTTGCTGCACTGCCGGATCAAGCTGAAATTGAAGCGCAGGTAGAGGCAGCATTAACCCCTGAAATGCGCGAAGAAATTGCGAGACAATCAAAGAAGGCAGCGCTTGCCGCCAAAAAGGTGAAAGCAGAAGCCGAAAGAGCAAAGGCTGAAGCAAAACGTGAACTTTCTATAGAAAAGAGAGAAGCCCTCAAGCGAGAGAAACGCGTGCAAATCTCGGCGCGGCGCGAACGACTGATTGCACAGCGAGCAGTGCTCAGAGAAGTCAGACATGAAAAGATTGAATTCACAGCAGCTGACGCAAAAGGTGTTGCACTTATTGATGCAATCGAGAGAGGCCGTACAGAGCGTGCAAACCTGTTAATTGACGATGGTGCCAATATTAATTTTGTATCAGACCATGATGGTACGCCGTTGATGGTAGCTGTAAGCGAAGGTGACAGAGAGATGGTGAAGCTGCTTATCGAGAAAGGTGCAGATGTTAATCTTGCCTCTCACGGTGATGGTACTGCACTTATTGTTGCGATGGACGAAAACGAGAAAGAAATCGCACATATGCTTATTGAAGCTGGCGCCGATGTAAACGCAGGCGTTCACGGTGATGGTTCACCATTGATTGTTGCTGTGGAGCGCGGTAACCGCGATATGCTGACGCTTATCCTTGAGGCTGGTGCAGACCCGAACGTTGCTGTTCACGGTGACGGATCACCGCTGATTGTCGCTGTTGAACGCAGGGAACGTGATATTGTCGAGCTGTTACTGGAAGCAGGCGCAGATCCAAACCTTGGTGTTCATGGTGACGGTTCGCCGCTTATCATCGCTGCCGCACGCGGTGACAACCAGCTTGTTGAACTGCTGCTGGAAGCTGGTGCTGACCCGAACATGACTGTCCACGGTGATGGCTCACCGCTTATCAGCGCCGTGAGCAAGGGCGACAGCGATATGGTTAAGCTTTTGATCAAAAAAGGTGCCAACGTGAATACACCGGCTGACGGTGACGGCAACCCACTGATCGCAGCTGCGCTGCGCGGTAGTGTGCCAATGGCGAAGTTGTTGGTTAAACGCGGCGCTGACGTAAACGGTTATGTGCAGGGTGATGAAACACCGCTTATTAATGCGGCACAGCAAGGCCACCTGAAGGTTGCCGAGTATCTGATTGACCAGGGTGCAGATGTTAATTTGATGGTTGAACGCGGTGAACACTACCGCAGTGAAACTGGTAACAAAATGCGCTCGCCGCTCGGTCAGGCTGAAAGGCGCGGCCACGACGATATGGTCAAACTATTGAAGAAACACGGCGCGCGCGATGTGCCGAAAGAAGACTAACCTCTAACTATAAAAAGAGCCACGCGGCGAGGATAACCGCAACCCAAGCCAGTGAGACTTTGTCTTGCTGGCTTTTGTTTTGCCCGAATTTATTGTGTCTTTGCAAGTGCGAGGATTTTGGTCGCGGAATTCAGGTTGCGTGCGGTTATTGGTGCGTTGATGCAGCTATCAATTTTGGCAACGAGTTTGGATCGACCAACACCGTCTGGTGCATGAAGGTACAGTACGCCGGATGAGGCGGTGAAATGCTCACTGTCTGCTTTGAGGTCATTCATGCGGTCTGTGTCAATCACTGCGCCCGGCTCGCTTATGAAAAACAGATGTACCGTCTTTAAGGCATTGTCGGCGTCTTTGTATGGATTGGCATCAAGTGCGGCACTTAGTTCATCAGCAGATAACATCAAAACAGAAGGTGCAAAGCCAAATTGTTTATCAATAGCGCCTGAAATTGCATTGCTGATGCTTGTTGCATCACCAGATGCACCAAACACACAGTTGCCGCTCTGAATGTATGTTTTGGGGTCAGTATATCCAAGGCCTGCCAGCAAATCGCGCAAGTCTGCCATAGGCAGGATGTTGTTGCCGCCAACGTTAATGCCGCGCAGTAATGCAATCCAGATCATTGACTTTGCTCCCCTAAAATTACCCCAGAAGCATAAAGCAGGCGTGCAAGGATGCCAACCCGGTGCAGATTAAATACAGTAGGGTTCGGTCGCGGTTACAATGGACATATTTTCCATGATTTTGCGTGCTTTGGCGATGTTGTCGCGCACAGCCTGGCTGGTAACACTTGCTTCGTGTGCTTGCTTGTTTTCCCAAACTTCGGTGATCCACAACAGCTCTGGCTCGAACATGTCTTTGGCGATAACAAAACTGATGCAACCAGGAAGGTTTCTGGTGCCTGCCTGAAGGATAGCCGCTAGCTCATCACGCTTTTCATGTTTTGCAGTTATTTTTACAATGACCCCATGCATGGTAGTGCACCCCCAATCGTCAGGATGATGTTTTTAGAACAATGCGGTTAACAAATGATTGAAAAACGTTTTTCAATTTCAATGCCTATATGACCAAGTGGCATAGATAACATGTGGCCAGTCTTAACTTCTATTTGTTGGCAGGTTCGGTTACTGCGGTCATAGCCATTTGTGCAATCAACGGACGACCTTTGGCAACGGAATCCTGCACTTGGGGCAGGCTGTGAGATGCGACGTGTGCTTGCTTGTTTTCCCAAACTTCGGTGATCCAGATCACGGCATCATCCGCCTGATCGCGCGCGATCACATAGCTTATACAGCCAGGCATGTTTTGTGTACCTGCCAGCAAAATATCGATCAGTGCGTCGCGCTCACCTTCCTGAGCGGTTATCTTGGCGATAAGACCATGCATAGTTTTGTCCTTCGTCTCGTTTTACCTGCGCTGCGTCAGTTCAATTTCAAACAGGTGCGCCCAGTTTTTGCCGGTCACAAACAGGCGTCCTTCACTGTTTACAGCAATGCCGTTCAGCACATCAGGCCTGCCAGTTATCGAGCCAGCTTTAGCGAGCAGGCCGCGCATGTCAATCCAGCCGGTTACGTTGCCGGTCTCGGGGTCAATGCGGGCGATAGCATCGGTTTGCCATACGTTGGCGAAGATCTCGCTTTTGCCGCCGGTGGTAACCCACTCAAGTTCGTTCAGATTACGCACGGGCTGACCATTAGCGGTCACGAAAATACTGTGCGCTTCCTTGTAGGTTTCAGGGTTTAGAAATTTCAGTGTAGGTGTACCGTCACTCATGATCAGGTGCGTGTCGTTTTTGGTTAGGCCCCATCCTTCGCCGGGGTAGCCAAATTTGCGTTTCATACGGAAACTATCAATGTTCCACACATAGCCGGTTTGGCGCTTCCACGACAGGCCGATCAGCTTGTCTTCCCAGTCAATAATGCCTTCACCGAACACGCCGGCGGGAAAGTTCTGTCGCTGCAATACTTCGCCGGTTTCAAGTGCGACCTTGCGAATGGTGGACTGTCCGCGTTGGCCTGTGCTTTCATACAGGGTATCATCGCGAAAAAACAACCCTTGTGTAAATGCGTTTGGGTCATGTGGGTACGTGTTCACGACCGTGTAACCATACACAGGAATGTCTTGTGCAAGTACCCCTGAAAGGGCGATCAAACAGGAAAGCAGGCATAGAGGTACAGTTTTGATAAAGCGGTTATTCACGAGCGGTTTTCTGTCCGTTTTGTATCATTTTACATCATATATCGTACGCAGCTTTAGGGCGGTAATACGGCGCAGTCTTGCGATCAATATATACGACTAATATGCGTTGTCAGGAACAGATTGTCGAATGCCATTTTTGATAAGTGTTTACATACTTTTGATCTGGTTGCACTTGAGCGTCAATTTCTTTACCGTGAGCGCAAATAATCAAATGGGGATTTGTTGTGCTTAAGTTTTTGCAATTAAATGTGGTTGGCGCTTTGCTGGTGTTGGTTGTTGCTGTGTCGGGCCGTGCTGATGACAGCGAACTTGCAAGCCCATATGTGCCTTCAGAAAATGTGATGGCAGATGTGGATGCAGCCTTGGCGCGCGCCAAGGAAAATGACAAGCTTGTACTGATTGTGATGGGGGCTACTTGGTGCCACGACAGCCGCGGCCTTGCACGGCGTTTTGCCGACCCAACAATTGCATCTGTTGTAAACGACAGTTACGAGACCTTGTATGTTGATGTGGGCTATCTGGACAGTGCGCGTGCGGTTAACCAGCGGTTTGGTATGCCGTCCATTTATGCAACACCTACGGTGATGATTGTTGACCCTGAAACAGGCGCGCTGAAGAACAGCAAAACCATGCATATTTGGCGCAATGCTGACAGTATTAGCTACGGCGACACGCGTAGTTATTTCGCGGAAGAGGCCGTTAAGGCACGCGCCCCTGAAGGTGATGTTTCGCCGTTGTTGCAAGCATATTATGCAAAGATTGATGCCTTTGAGGCAGCACAGGCACAGCGCCTTGTTACTGGTTATGACCTGATCGGCCCGCAGCTTGCGATGGGACCGGGCAAATATCCTGACGGATTTGAAAAGCTGTGGGGTGAAGTGCGCGGTTTCCGTTACCAGCTTACCGATGACCTGCTTGCCCTGCGTGCTTCTGCCGAAACACTGGCGGCAGAAGGCATTGATGAAGAACTGACATTCCCTGAATACCCTGGCTTAAGCTGGGAAGGCGAGTAATACCACGAAGTGATCAGTGGATACGTATTCTATTAATTTAACTTATTTTATTTGAGTGATACCTGTGTACCTAAACCCATGCACAGGTTCGTGAAATGCTAAATAGTCTGGAGTGAATAGTGAACGGGTTGTAAGGGGAAGATAATGCCTGAGAATACGAAGCAGTTAATTGCGGATGCTTACCACAATATCAGTGATGTTTTAGATGAAAGTGAACTTACGCTGCCACAACTAGATGATAGTGTCTCACTATATGATGAAGCAAATGTGCTATCCCAATCTTTCAATCCATTTGAAGTAGACCTATTACTTGAAGAAGTGTTTGGGCACTTGAATACATGCCTTAGTGTACATCAAAGCGCACTTGTAATGGCAGAAAAGGCTGTAAGTTTTGCGATATCACAATCGCAAGAAAAGCAAAAAGTAAAAGCTCTTGAAGAACATTTATCTTATCTGAATTCTCCGAAAGCGCTGGCATATACTTCAGGAAAAATCAATCAACAAACGAAGCTGGTTATGGAAGGTGAGCATGCACAGGGCGAAGCTGCATCCGTCGCTGGTGCGCTATCTGATACTGAAGCGAGATTAAAGGTAACCGAAGAAGAAATACGGATAAAAAAACAGCTGCAGCGATCACTCCGTGAACAAGCAACAAGACAAGGCAGCCCACTTAATTACCCTGAACGTTATAAAAAAGAAAAACAGGTATTTGTCGGGGAATTTAAAAAGCTACTTGCCAAGAGTTTGGCAATTGCCGTTGGTATAGACACAATATTTGATATTAAGCTTCCTGTGCCTGATGCTGGCGCTGATCTGCTTCATAGATTGAACACATGGTATAATGAGGTGGTGGCTGAGCTTGAAAAAGAAATGAGTATGCAGCAGGTACTCAATTTTAAATTGCCGATATCAGAGAGATATAAGTATGCTTTTAATGACTGCCCTGCATTAATAGACAGCGATGCCAGCACGTTTGGGGCGCAGCGTAATGCCGGAACGTTAGAGTTTACAATCCCTGAGGAATTGTTCGCGCACTTTAAGAATATTCGGTTGCTTTCTGTAGGCTTAAGAGCGTTTGTTTCGTCTCAGCTTGGCCCAAAGAAAAAGAGACCTCCCCGGTCTGAAATGATCTCGTGTATATTAAAACCACCTTCTCAAAAACTGTCTAACGGTTACGCGATAGAGCTTCAAGGCCATCCGCTTGAATTGTATACTAATATTAACCTGCATACCGTGCTTGACGGTGAAACAGATGCTTACTTCAATATTAATCCTGTTGGCGAATGGGAAGTGAAACTTCCTAAAACTTCTACATGGAATGCTATCAATCGAGAGTGGATTGGTAACATGCATATAGAAATCAAGGTTATAGCTGCTCCGGAGTCAAGCCAATGAACCGGCGCCTTTCCAGAAAACAGCAGAACCATGTCAGGCAATTAAGCCGAAACATGGAGCGCGGCAAGTTGATACGCGGTCAAACGAAAGTGGGGCCAACAGGACAAGGTAGATCTAGCCGACCTGGTAAGGTTTCCTCCACAAAAGGCGCGCCACGTTCCTCCAACCCGGACGTTGGTGCATTGCTTCAAGGTGCGCAGGATTGGGCTAAGTTTATTAACGAGCTTAGCAATGGGACTATGGACGACATAAATGCAATTACAGATCAAGTTAGAGAGCTTTTGAACCCAGGCCAGACCGTTCGAGTTATGATTAATAAATCTACAGGGAAGGTAATAGGTGTTATTGACCCAAATGCTCCGGTAATCCGACCTGGAACGCCTGATCCAAATGTTGTTGAAGTTACTGTTACAAAACCAGAGATATCGCAGAAAAAGAATGTTTGCAGCCCTCCCAAAAAGCGTTTCAGTAGAAAAGCTTTTAATCGTGCGGCACAGTCTAATCGGGAATACAATGAAGGGCATAATGCAAGCGCCTATGGTGATAGAGGATACAGAGAACACGCAGACCGCGGTGTGGTGTGGGCTTGATACATGTTATGCGTTTGTTGAAGAACCATAAACCCGAGCTGCTGCAAGCACATAAGATACAGGTAGTGCGCGGAAGGCATGGATGAAGAACTGACATTCCCTGAATACGCAGCACTGAGCTGGGAAGGCGAGTAGTTAAGCCACCTTCGACCTCTGCGCTGCATTTGGCACAGAGGTCATGTTTATTCTACGCAGCTTTGTGCGGGGTGCCGGTGCCTGTATCCAGATAGGCCTTCAAACTTTCCGTAAAGAAGAAATCCCACCCTGCTGTGCATATGTCAAAACACAGCAAGTCCGGTGTGAGGCCAATGTGGTGAAGCGTTATATTTGTAACGCCGTTTTTTTCCTCAATGCTCCAGATAACCCGCGTGTCCAGCCATTCCGTTTCGATCTCTTTGGCTTTGCCTTCATGAACATGCATTGCAACAACACACCTGAGTTCAATATGCTTATTGAGTTCAAGCTTCATTGCTTCAAATGTCCAGAAAGATATGCCGGGCGGGAAAGTAAACTTTGCGCGGTCACCAACTTTTTGAAGCGGTCTATCCGGTTTTGTCCACCAGTGCTGATAGCCTGTGGTGAGGGCAGCATAAGCAGTTTTCGCATCAGCTGTTGTGGCAATGGTTTTATTATAATCATTCATGGTTTTTCCTTATTTTCCATTGCCTGTTACCAGTGGCGTGGCAGGGTGCTGTCAAAACCCGGCAGGGCGCTAATTTGTTTTTTCCACGCGGCGATGCGAGGGTATGTATCGTCTGTATCATGCAGACCTAGCGCTTTCATGATGTCAGGTTTTGTGTCCACGGCGCGCTCAATGAGCCGAACTTCCGGGAATGCGACAGCATCTGCTGCGCTGGGTACATCACTCGCCAGAAACGGGTTTTTGGCTAACAGGTTTTCAAGGTAGTTACATTCCTTGTGGTAAGCCGCTGCCGCTGTTTCCCATGCAAGGCGTTCTGGTGTACCTGCTTCGGGTAGTGCTTCACCCCTCACCAATATGGGGGCGAGCAGGTCATTGATTGCAGCACGCAGGTAGTCACAGCATTCAAGTGTGATTTGCCACACGTTTGCTGTCTCGGAAAGGGTGCGGCCAAAAAGTGGTTTTTCAGGGTAGGCACTATCCAGCCAGGCAAGGATGCCGAGTGAATCGCGCAAGATAAAATCATCCTGTACTAAAACGGGAACTGTACCGCGTGGGTTCAGGGTTAAAAATGGTTCAGACTTGTGTTCGCCCTTTGATGCCTCCAGATACTTTGTCTCATAATTCAGGCCTTTGAATGTAAGGCCCAAAAGAACGCGCCACCCACGGGGTGCGCCGCTGACGCTATATACTGTTATTGTCATTAGTATGCCTTTGTTGCTTAACGGTTGTCGTGACTTGGTTTTGATGGGCTGCTCTGTGAAAGCATTGACCCAGCAGCAAAAATACGATTTTAGTATTGTTTCACAAGAAGGCAGTATTTTCGTATATAGTATTGTTTTTCATACTAATGTGTAAAATCAATAGGTTATGGATTAATAAAAATGAAAGATACAAGCGATATTCCGGTGGTTGAAGAGTGGAACTGTCCCATGCCAGACATCGCCAAGCTTATTGGTGGCAAGTGGAAGCTGATCATTTTGCAGATTCTCATCTTTCAGGGCACGAAGCGTTTTAATGAACTGCGTAAAATGATTGACGGTGTAACCCAAACCATGTTGACGCAGCAACTGCGTGCGCTGGAGCGGGACGGCCTGGTGCACCGCAAAGTGTATCCGGAAGTGCCACCTCGTGTGGAATACACCGCAACACAGCGTGCCCTTAATTTGACGGATGTGTTTGAAGCAATGCATGACTGGTGGGTAAAAGATAATGATTAGAGCGAGCCTTAAACGGGTGCGCACGCCAGCCTTTTCAGGTGCCGGCGCGCGGTATTTTTAGCGGTAGTATTACCTCCCTGGAAAGCTTGTAAAGTCTGGCAGCTCGACCGTGATGGTGCGTCCGTCGACGGTTTGTCCGCGCATAAACGCCTGAATGGTTTTTGTCACCTTGGGGGTTAACATAAAGGAATTATGCCCGCCGTATTTGATCATTACGGTTTCACGGTTGGATAGGCCCACAGTTGCTTCCTGTGCGCTTTCTGGATAAGTGCGCCCATCTAGCGTGCCGGATAATAATAGTACAGGCACATCAGACACTGGCGGTGCGCGAAAGGTCTCACCCAGGTCAAGTGATGGATCTACCGTTTCGAGGATTGCTGACATATTTGTTTGCAACCCGAGCAATGACGTTTTTGCTTGCGTGGCAAGCATGTCACGGCGCTGCTGACTAGAGCCAGAAGCAACATCCATCAAGATATGCATTACCGGAAACGAAATGGCGTCATCGGTTGGGTCAACAGCGCGCTGCATCAAGCCAACCAGTGGCTCGGTGATGCCTGCATCCAGTGCGGCATACACATTCAGGATGATCGCTGCGCGGGTTGGGTCTGCAACAAGTGCAGAAGTAAACTGCTGCATTGTGCGTTTTTGCAATAGATACGGCACAGTCTCACCGCTGCGCGTTGGCACCGATAGCATCAAGGGTTCGGCTTCCAGCCTGTCGAGCACCCGTTTGATGAGTGCTTTCACGTCAGGGAACTTTGCTTTGGCCTCCGGCACCGTGTTGATGGCGGCTTGCAGGCGGTCAAAATACTGGTCTGCTCTTGCGGGCTGTTTAACCGTTTGGTCCAGCCCTTCAATGGCCATAATCACGACCCGGTTCAGGTGGTCATCGATCTGTTTCAGTGCAGCAAGTGACAGGTGGGAGCCATACGATATGCCCCACAGGTTAATCTTTTCCGCGCTTAAGTGCTGGCGCAGATCATTCAGGTCAGCCACGCTTTCGTTGGTGGTATAACCATGTGGGTCGATGCCTTCATTTTTCAGGAAATCCAGACATTCCTGCAACGCTGCCCTGTGTGCCGTGACATAATCTTCATCGCTTATCGGGGTGGTGGTGCTGATGGTTTGCGATGTCCGGCACTCGGGCAGGTCGTTGGACACACCAGTACCGCGCTGGTCAAATGCGATGACATCGCCGAACTCACGCATAGCCATAAACAAAGGGAAGCGTTGATGTTTCGCTGCGTTAATACCGGAACCACCCGGGCCGCCTGCCAGATAAATGGTTGGTGTGCCCTTCGCCTTACCAGTAGCGGGGAAGCGCACATACTTAAGGGTTAGCATACGACTGGCATCAGCTTGCCTGTTTTCAGGGACTGTGAATGAGCCCTCGTAGGCGTCAACCGTTTCACCGGACCTCGCTTCAAAGGTTATCGCTGTCTCGCCCTTATGTGCCATGCTGGTTTCCTGTGCCGTGGCCTGAGCCGTTAAAGCACAAGCGATACTGAGCGGTATTAGAGTGGGCGGCATCAGGCTGGCTAATTTTGTCATGGTCTGTTCTTTCTTTTGTTTTTAAGTTTCTTCGTTTTTGTTGATGAAACAAACTTAGGAACGGACCTTGCGCGCCACACGCGAAATTAAGTAAACGGCTGTGTTTTTCCGTTAAACGGAGATAGACGGTATCTTTTTACAGTTGTATGGTACCTCATGAATTTCTTGTCGCTTCGTGTTTTCTGCTTTGTTTACATGGTCTTTTCCGTTGCGCCGCTCGCTTGGGCGCAAGGGCCGAAGCTATACGGCCTTGATTGGGACCGCATCACTGTATGTCCTGCCAGCATGGCAGATGAAACACCGCCGGACTTTATGGGCGACGATTGTAAGTCGGTAACGCCGCAAGAAATTGATCCACAAAACACGCTTATATGGGTACGTACCTTTGTTACTCTGGATACTGATCGAGGGACGAGCGGTGAGCCGCTTTCGCTGTATATTTCGGGTAAGATGTCGAGCGAAGTTTACCTGAACGGTCAGTTTGTTGGCCGGAACGGCATGCCGGGCGATAGCGCTGCATCGGAAATAGCGGGCGTGATGGATGCGCAGTTTTATCCACCGCAAGATCTATTCAATGTAGGTGACAATGAAGTGGTGCTGCGTGCCTCATCGCATCATGGCTTTATTACGCTGGCATGGCCTGTACACGGCATCGTAATTGGGCCTGCTGGGGTGTATGCAAACGGATCGTTGCCGCAGTATATCCCGGCGTTGTTGATGCTGGGTTTGTTTGTGATGGGCGCGCTGTATTTTGGTACCATGGGTGTGATATCTACGCCGCGTGTTCGGTTCTGTATATTGAGTTCCATTTGCTTATTTGCCGCAGCACAGTTGGTGGCGGAAGCACTGCGTGGCCTCTGGCCTTACCTGTATCCTGTGCATGATATTCGCTTGTTATCTATTGCATTGTTTTCATCCGGATTTGGCCTGAGTGTTGCGTTCCATATCTTTCGCATTTATGCAGCGAATGTAGCCCTTAAGGTTGTTGCAGGATTGGCGGCCTTGTGTACCCTGGCGCTTATTTATATGCCCGGATTTGATTACAAGGCGCTAGTTGGCATGACGTTGCCCTTGTTGGCGGCGATGATTGCTTCTGCGCGGTGGGGCTTTATGGGAAGACGCCGTGCCTTCCTGTACTTTGCTATAGTGTTTGTTTTTGTCGCTGCAATTTTTGCTTTTCGCGGTCTGTTTCTGGATACGCTTTTCTTCTTCCTTGTTGCCTTCTTTTTACTGCTTATCTTCATCGAGCAGGCAATAACGCTAGCAGAAGAGGCGCGCCAACGCCGTGTTGAAGAAGCGCGCGCGAACCAGCTGGATCTTGCGCTGGCTGATGCGCAGGAACGCGGCACAGCAAGCGAGATAAATATTAAAAGTGCTGGCAAGATGGAGCGCATCGCCACCAGTGAAATTCTCCACTGTCAAAGTGCTGATGGCTACGCTGAAATTATTCTGGTTGATGGTCGTACAGTTTTATATGCGGCAACACTGAATGACATGGAAAGTGAGCTGCCGGTCACGTTTCTGCGTGTGCACAGATCGCACCTGATCAATGTGAAGTTTGTTGAGGCACTTAGCCGTGACCGTTCCGGTACCGGAACATTAACGCTTGCTGGCGGCGTACAGGTGCCTGTTAGCCGCCGTATTATGCCAAAAGTACGGCAAGCGTTGGCGTAAGCTAATCCATCATTTCGGGGTGAAATGTCGCGGCCCTGTTTTGCATCAACCATGTTTGCTATTATCTGTTCCTAAGGGGAAGAGATATGACAAGCTATGAATGGGCCTTTGTGGCTGCAGGGTGTGTCGGTTGTTTTGTGGCTGTTTTCCACGGTGTCATCATGCAAAAAAAGATGATACCGCCAATTCTTTCAACGATTAGATTGCCTGAAACAACGCATAGGCTTGTGCCGTTTCTGCTGCATTTTAGCACATTGTGCTGGTTCCTGGGCGGTGCGGCGCTTATTGCTGTGACATTGTATGCAAGCAGCCTTGTAATACTAACCACAGCGGCGTTTGTGGGTGCGTTTTATACATTTGGTGCTGTTGGAAACTTTTGGGGCACGCGCGGCAAACACCCCGGGTGGATGTTGCTCGCTGTTGCTGTTACACTCATCGCTTATGGTGTTTCACAAATAGTAAGCTGACCATTGTTATACCGCTCTTATTCGACCTTTTTACTACTCATTGGGTTGTGTAAAACCATTGTTGCGCCCAATTTCATGGTACCAAATTCGCTGGGCGAAATATCTTCACGTACGCGTGCCTGACGCAGCCGCTGGATAGGGTCCATCGGTTCTTCTGCAGTTAGTGGATAAGTTCCCCAATGCATGCCGATGGATTTGCGTGCTTTCAGGTCTTTATGAATCTCCACAGCTTCGTCCGGGTCTACATGATATGTCTGCATGAAATCGCGCGGATCGTAGGCACCGATCGGGATCAAGGCTAAATCGACAGGGCCGTTCTTCTCGCCAATTTCCTTGAACTGTATAGGGTTGTATCCGGTGTCGCCCGCAAACCATATGCTCAGATCACCAAAGTTGATGTGCCAGCTGGCCCATAATGTCTTGCGGCGGTCAAATATGCCGCGTGCTGACCAGTGTTGTGATGGTTGTGCTTCAATTTGTAGAGCGTGGGTAAGCCCGCGAGTAAAACTTGGGTTCGCCTGTTGCCACCAATCAAGCTCGCTGATGCTGGTTTCGCTGACGCCCTCATTCATCAACCATTCTTTCAGGCCCAGCGGTATAAGGTATTTGGGGTTGCTGCCAAGCACGCGAATGGCTGTGTCATTAAGATGATCATAATGGTTATGACTGATCACCACATAGTCAATAGGTGGCAACTCGGTATAATCTACTGTATGCGGCGTATAGCGTTTTGGGCCCGTAAAACCAAGAGCCGATGCGCGATCACTAAAAATAGGATCTGTCAGGATGTTTATACCCTGATACTGGATTAAAAATGTGGAGTGTCCAAGCCAGCTGATTTGCGGCGCAGCCGCTGGTTTGCGCACTTTGTCCAGATCAAGCATCTGGTATGGAACAAGGTTTGCCGTTGCTGTGTGGTCTGCCCACTGAACACCACCAAACATACGCATGCGCAGGAAGCTGAAGAAGGTTTTGTTCGGGTCTTCAACATGAATGTTTTTAAAGCCACGCGTTGTATGATGCGACGGTGCATCATCAAGTGCATATTCAGTTGGCCTTATGCTGCAAGATGAAATGCCAGCAACTAAAATCAGAAGAAGAACAACTTTACGGGGTGTCACACCGCAACCTCATGCTTTTAATAATTATTACCTGTTACGACACCCACACAAATGATTAACAACTATAGGCTGCTTTTGGCTATCTTTTTTTAATCACAATTGGTTATAGGGAACCTGAATGCAAACTTAGAACTGGCTCGCAATCTCAAGCCATATGGCGGCGCCGCATCAGAATCAGCGGATTTGGGGCATTTTATTCGAGAATGAAAAAGTTACTCTTGAGCCATTCTTGTCTCGTTACGCCGCAAGTTGCGGCTGAACCAATCAACATCCTCATCACCTTGCTCTGCAGCAAGGTTTACTGCGTTTTGGTAAGCTTTTTGGGCGTCTTCCAACTGACCGGCTGCGGCATAACCATCACCAAGACTATTATAGACGCGAGGGCGGGTAGGATATGTTTGGGCATTCTTGTTAAACAAGGCGAGGGCCTGCGTGTGCATTCCTTCCTCACTATAGAGATAAGCTATTTGCCGCAGTGTTGTTTGAGGCATGCCTTCTTCTGCGCCGTATTTTATGGCGCGCTCCGCAAAAAAGGCATCTAGTGCGGCAATGCCACCGGCACTTTCGAAGGATTGAATGTCAATGTAACTCGGAGCCTGAAAGTCGGAGAAAGCATGAGAGAACCCTTGGTAAATTGTTAGATAGGGTGTGGTAATATGCACCTGTGCATCAATAAAATTGTAGCGCCACTTAAATGATTCAGGCGCCGACCTATCAAACAACGCAATCAGTCGGTTCAATACTTGTGTTACTTCCCTGCCTTCTTCGGCCATTTCCGTTAGTGTCAAAAATAATGTACTGGAAATCGTAGGGTTAGATGCAAATAGCTGCTCAAATTTTCCAACAAGTTCACCATCACGCACATGCACTGCCGGGCTTGCAGTGATATAATTATCAAACATCTCATTATGATCGACCATGATACTAAGCGTGAAGTATCCAGCCAATGAATGGCCAAACAGAGTTTTATGGCCGCTGGTGCGATATTTAGTATCAATGAAAGTAAAAAGCTCTTCGCTCATAAAGCGGCGGAAGTTCTCTGGTTGTCGGGCTAAGTCACGCTCTCTAGTGCCGTGGTTATTTGGCAGCGCTACTATGATACTTTCGGGCATGCGGTCCCGTTGTTCCAGTACTTCTGCACCAATGCTTCCATGTGTGAAATGCCTGTCACCATCAAGTAAGTAAATTACTGGATACCGGACATCAGTATCGGCGGCATTATAGCTTTCAGGCAAGCGAACCAAAACTTGTCGTTCTTCACCAAGAATTTGCGAGTGCAAGGTATACTTCTGACCAACTTCCACAATAACAGGTGTTGCAACAGGCTCGGCTACCAAGGGCTCAGCAGCAATAGCTTGTGTGAAAATGGCATTGATTGACAACACCCCCAAAGTTAGCGTGAGCACAACAAAGTTCATGCAACAATTCCTATCATTTTATGACTAGTAATAATTTTACAAGCGGACCGTTATTTCAGCGCAGTTAAAACTGGCTTGTAACCTCAAGAATAATGTTAGCGCCGCGCCGGAACCTGCGTGTCTGCGAGCCGTCTGGTTCGCCGCCTCTGTCTGGCTCGAAGAAATTACGCTGGCTTGTAAAGCGTGCGCCGTTGAAGTTTTCAACCTCTAGCCGGGTCTTAACACCGAACCAGCGTGTTGTTTCCACGAAGAACGTAAACCGGTCATTGCCGCTAAAAGTGTTTACTTCTTCAACGAAAAAGTTTGGTTCGTCAAAACGGCCTTCAAGACTTACGCCCCATGCAACACGATGTTCAGTAATATCCTGGCGAAAGCGGAAGTCCAGTTTGCGTAGGTTGCGGTCACTGATGTTGCGATCAGCATTGATGATAGGGTCAAAGAATGTTGTCCGGCGGCGGCGGAAAGTAAGCTCCAGCAAACCACCGGGCAGGGCAAAATCAAGCGGCAGGTTTGCTTCCACGTCAAAGCCCGCGATGTTTGCAGAGCCGGCATTGCCGCGTCCTGAACCACCAGATGGTAGAATGACCTGTTCAAGTAGATCCTGACGCTTGAGCACAAAACCGCGCAGATTCAAAGAGCCGCGCTGGCTAAATTGCCAATCAATGCGGGTTGTTGCACGCCACGTACGATCTGGCCTCAGTTCCGGGTTACCTGCAAGCACACGCTCCACCGCTACATCATTGGATGCAGCAAAGTCATCAAAATCCAGCTGGCCAATTTGACGAACGCCCTGCAATTGAAATTGTAGATTGTCGCGCACATTATATGTGGCCGTTAAGGTTGGTTTGAAAAACTTAAACGTTTGCGTGGAATTGGCATCACCGGTCACGCGCAACCGAGAAATTTCCCATGTTAAGCCACCATCCAGTGTAAGTTTCTCGCCAGCTTGCCACACAAGATTAGTGAAGACTTCACCGCGTATTTCAGCAACCTTCGCATTAGCTGACGGTACGTCAATATCAACGGGGCCGTTTTCGTCTTCCTCGAACAGATCAAGCGTGCTGACCAATTGATTGTAAGCAAGCTCGGCGCCAAACTCCGGCTTTAGTCTGCCCGCGCCGCCTTTACCAACCGTTGTACGCAATATGGTTTCGATGGTGTCTCGCTCTCTCAACGAGTCCTCAAGGAAGGTTTGCTCTCTGCGATTATTTTCTTCGATGAACAAGCTCGGGTTCGTACGCGATTCAAATGCTGTTAAGCTAAGTAGGCGAATATTCCATTGTTTGGCAGTGGTTGTTGACCAATCCGCGCCCAGCTCAAAGGCATGGTCACTGTTTGGTTGATCAATCGTCACAAACTCGTCAGGGCGACCGTCTGGCTCGCGACCTTCAAAAATTTCACGTGTGAACACGTTGCCCGGACGGCCACCGCCAAAGCGTGTGTTAACAACCAGACGCCCACCAAACAGGTTTTTGCTGGCTTCGCCGGTGTACCATGCCCATTCACCGCCATTCAGGCGAAATTCTGTTGTGGTAGAGGTCAGGTTACCGTCGACATCAAAATCGCGGAATATGGCGTTACGCGGGTTAGACCATGTACCTGTTGATAAACGCGAACTGGTTTCCCAGCCGTCAAGGGTTGTTGCGTATGTAAACTCAAAACGTGGGCGCAGTGCACCGTTTGGACTGCGTTCTAAACCAACGCGCGCTGTGCCTGTGCTTGCGCCTTCAAGGCGAACGACATTTGCAACAACCGTTTGGCCGGCTGTTTGGCTTGCCCCTACACCGCCGCGTGTTACTTCAATAAGCTTAACCTGTGTTGCGGGAATACGGCGCAGCACATCCTGAAGGCCGTTTTTAGATACGGGGCGTGCACCGTCGAGCAGCACATTACCAGCTGTGCCACCAAAGCCGCGCGCGTCGCTGCCGCCATTAAGGCTAAAGCCGGGGATGCGTCGCACCATTTCAAGTGCGTTTTGCGGCGCGAATTTGTCGAAATATTTTACGTCATAGCTAATTGTGCCGGTTTCTTCGTTTATTTGAAACAAGCCTTCATCATCGTAACCTTGAATGCCTTCTTGAGTTTCCGGCGCGCTGTATTCTTCCTGGGCAACGATGATTTCTTCAACGACAATCTCGCTTGCGGCGTTGCTCGCTGGTACCGCGAATGTAAAGGCTGTAGCTAACGTAGCCATCAACGCAGTATTGCGTTGAATACTGTGCAAAAGATTGTTGTGAGTATTTTTTCGCATCTTGATATCGTGCGTTTTCTCAACTGTGTCCTGCTGTCGCATATTTTGCCCAACTAGTTAATGCATACTACGATCGTTCATCTGCACGTGGCAGAAGATTTGTTCGCGACCCATACCCTGTTTGTACTTTGCTGCGTGGCAGCTCTCGTACCCCCACGCACTGATTAAGCATGTGCAGCGATTAGGTCAATGAGTGTTTTTTGTATTGTTACGTTATTACAAAACCTTTATTGTCATGATGGTGATTGAAGTGATGATTTTTGCGGCCAGACGTTGCCACGGCGCGGTTAATTGATGGGTAAGGCATTAAGGGGTGTTGGTCACATTACTGTGAGACTTAGTGAACAAATTTCGCCTTCATTTCACGATGCCGCTAGATCGGTCAAAACAGGCGGTAAAACGCTTCTCTGCAGCGTAAAAATAACTATATGAATAAACATCGGCAATTATTGAACCGTTTGCCAAACTGAAACGACGAAACAGCGCCAGCAAAGGAGATGAGCAAAGAAAATTTCGATGTCTGCACCCCCGACCCCTACCGCAGACAGAGACAAAGCAATGATGATTAGAGAGTTTGCGTTAGTCCGTTCCGAGTAGCATGCGCATGCTTTTAGCCTGATATTGTTTTCGCTTTTTTTGCATACCATCCATCTTGTTTGCTAGCTGTTAACGGTGACTTTGCTTGCCGTTACAAAAGCTAAATCGGCCCTTGAGCTTCGGATCCCCGTTTGAAGTCTTACCGATTTGGCGTCCCGCGCGCTCACCCCCATCCATCGAGCGCGCGGGCCTTATATGGCTTTCTTTTGCAGTCCCTACTTGCTGACATAATGAGCAAGTCAGTTTTGCTTGGCAGCCTTACGCAGCATGAAAAGGCCGGGCAGGGTCGATACAACAAAAATGATAATAATCGCTCCAATATAGTTGCTGGCTTGTGGCGGCGTGCGGATGTAATCAGCAACGAAAAAATTGTTCACATCACCCAGCGCATTAATCACCGTATGCACTATAATCGCAGGCCACAGGCTCTTGGTGAATGTCACAATTCCTGCAAAGCCAATCCCGAGTAGCGTGGCATATATCACCTGCGGGTAAATATCTGCACCAACACCGTCCTGAAGGTTAGTGAGGTGGGCAATTCCAAATAAAACGGCTTGTGCGATAGCGGCCTTTAATAATGCATTCGGCTTGTGTTGCCACGCTGTAAGCAATAGGCAGAAACAAAAACCGCGGAGTAATGTTTCCTCAAATATGCCTGTTGAAATGTTGTTAAAGAACCATGCAGCGATACTTGTGATGTCAAAAGTTAGGTTCGCCCAATCGATCGACAGTGCGTTAACTACACCAATTAATGCCATCGGGAGTGTTGCAAGCCACCACATAGGGTGCCAGTTCTTCATTGGTGTGGTCAGCCCCGATTTACTGAGCCAGTCAAGCTTTATCATAGCGATAATTATTGCCGCCGCTAGTAGCGTTTGCACACTGCTGTGCAGCATCTCCTGCGCGATTGTGCCAGTAATACCTAAAGTGTCTTCTAGATAAAAAATACCGAGGCAGGCTAAAATTGTGACGATAGTAAATATCATCGGGAAACGCAGCAGATGAGGCTTCAAATCATTCATGATTATGGATCCTTCTTATTTATTATTTTGATAATTGTAATCATGCATCTGTATTTACTTATAAAAAATAACCCATTGTTTATAGAATGATTGTGTAAGCATACCGTAGCCGGAAACGGCGTGCGTTTTATCTGGCTTTGATTATGGTACTTTCCAGTGCGGTATGGATCCGCTTCGCCGCAGATGAGGAAAACCCACATGAACCAAACAATGACCAAGCAAAGCTGGATGATACTGCTTGCTGTTTCCATCATTTGGGCCCTGTCATTTCTGTTGGTCGAGCTTGCGCTTGTTGAGGTGCCGCCGTTTTCCATTATGGCTGCACGTGTCACCATTGGTGCTGCGGGGCTTTACCTGATGGTGAAGGTAACAGGTGGTTCCACATCCGGGGCAACCGTAGCTGAAAACAACGTGCCTTCAGGTAGTGTTTCATGGCGGCATTTATGGACGGCATTTTTTGTGCTTGGGCTGCTTAACAATGTGGTGCCGTTTTCGTTGCTGGTCTGGAGCCAGACGGAACTGAGTGCTTCTGTGGCATCAATCCTGAATGCGACCATGCCTTTGTTCGTGGTTTTTCTTGCGCACTTCTTCACAGTTGATGAACGCGCAACCTTGCCAAAGGTGCTCGGGGTAAGCATCGGTGTGATCGGGGTGGCCCTGATTGTTGGTGGTGATGGTTTTGATTTGGCGACTGGTGGCACGCTCGGGAAGTTTGCAGTGCTTGGTGCGGCGTGTTCATATGCGGTGGCCGCGCTCGTGGGGCGCCATTTTTCGCGGTTGGGTTTGCCACCGCTCACACTGGCTTGGGGGCAATCTACAGGTGCTGCACTCATTGCGCTGCCTATTGTCAGCATATTTGATCAACCATGGACCCTTGCCATCAGCATGCAAACATGGGTTGTTTTGCTTGTGCTGGGTTTGCTGTGTTCATCAGTGGCGTATGCACTTTATTTTCGCCTGATAGCCGTGGCTGGTGCAACGAACGCTTCGCTCGTTACGCTGACTATTCCACCGTTTGCTATTCTGCTGGGCGTATTGTTTTTGGGTGAAAGCCTGAGCGTTCATCATATGCTTGGTATGGTAGCCATTTTTGCAGGGCTGCTGGTGATTGACGGGCGTTTGCAGCGCAGGCGCACCGTTACCTGATTACATACTTTCAGCTTCGTGCGTTTTATAGTCCAATAATACCTAACACTTAATAGTTGTTAACCAAATAACAAGCTTATAGCGCGATATTGAATGCCAAGTTTGCTGCGACTCCATAACGGAGCCAGTGTGTAGGAATTCGGTGTGCTGAAGACGACCCCCATTTTGGTTCTCTATTGTGTGACAGTGCTTCTTTGCCTTGGTGCATTGATGCTGTGGCCTACTGGTACCCAGCGGTTGCTTGTGGTGGTACCGCAAGGCGAAAATGCGCACTCTGCTTTGCTATCCACGGCGGATCAATATGCCTTTAGCATGATCGCAGGTACGTCTGCGCGTGTTGTTGATCAGGTTTCATCGAACAGTTTTATTATCGCGACACCAGAAAATGTAAGTGCTGCATTTGTGCGACACTTATACGGAGCTGGTGCGCTTGTTGTTGTAAATGCAGCTGGTGATTTTGGGTGTGTAGGCACGCAAAAACCAGCATCTTTCCGGAGAGAATTATCATGATGTCCCTTAGTGACATTCGCTCAGAAGCGGCCAAATATCTTACGTATGCATTGTGGGCCCATATTCCTGTCTTTTTGCTTTTGGGTATCCTTGTCGACCAAGATGGCTTGCTTGGCACCGCGCTGATAACAGCTGTGGTTGCAGCGGGTCCGACGGCTATCATGATGACAGGAGGCAACAAGGAATTGCACCAGCATCTTGCGGCTGCGGGCACGGTGTTGATGCCAGCCATTCTGCTTTATGTGTTTGCGGGGCATCCGTGGCAAATTGATGCGCACATGTATTTCTTTGCAAGTCTGGCCTTCCTGGCAACGCTATGTGATGCACGTTCTGTTATCATTGCGGCAGCGGTTATTGCGGTTCATCATTTGTTGTTCAACTTCATAATGCCAGCTTGGGTGTTCCCTGAAGGCGCTGATCTGGTACGGGTAATAATGCATGCCGTTATCGTGGTGCTGGAAACGGCGGCGTTGTTTTGGGTAACAACTAAACTTGCCGCCACACTTGATGCGGCATCACAAGCAGAAGCAAAGGCACAGTCTTTGGCTGAAAGTGCGATGAGCGAAGCTGAAAGCGCAGCTGCAGCGCGCGCTCAAGCGGAAGAAGCATTGCAGACTATCAAGCAGGCTGAAGCAGAGAAGCAGAGCTTGTCTGAAGCCAAAGCTGAAGAATTGCGTCTTGCTGATGAACGCGCAGCGGAAAATCTGCGCTCTCTTGGCACTGACATGGAAAACATGTTGCGTGATGCTGTCAATGAGCTGACGGCTGTAAACACAGGCCTTGCAGCCGAGACAGACACGCTCGCTGAAATGACAAGTGAAACATCGGGCGCTACATCTGTTGCAACAGGCGCCACAGACAATGTTTCACATAATGTAAGTACTGTTGCATCAAGCGCGGAAGAAATGTCTGCCTCTGTTTCTGAAATTGCACGGCAGGTCAGCATGAGCACAGAAGTTGTGGCTGAAGCACGTGGTTATGTAGAATTGTCCGAACAGCGTATTGTTGACCTGTCTGCCCGTGCAGACAAAATCAATGATGTTCTCAAGATGATCGGCGACATTGCAGAACAAACCAACTTGCTTGCCCTGAATGCTACCATTGAGGCGGCGCGGGCAGGCGATGCCGGTAAGGGGTTTGCTGTTGTGGCAAGCGAGGTGAAGTCTCTTGCGAACCAGTCAGCAAATGCAACTGACGAGATCGGTAGTTTGCTGGCAGGTATTCGCGAAGCTACAGACGATGCAGTTGATGTGAACAAGAAGATTGTCGCAGTTGTTGGTAAGATCGAAGAAAATTCAAACGGCATTGCCGCAGCAGTTGAAGAACAATCTGCAGCAACTGAAGAAATTGCACGGTCTGCACAATCCGCAGCGGGTGACACTGTTGAGGCAAGCCAGGCGGTGCGTAATCTCGAGTCGATATCAGGCCGTATGAGCGATGTGTCCAGCAAAACGGCTGAGGCCGTCACAGCCCTTACGGCGCAAATGAAAGTGCTGGATGATAGTTGCGGCATGTTCCTTGCGCGTTTGAAGGCGTCGTAGAAGCAGGCGTTACATATAATAATCACATGATCAGGCATTTTGTGATACTTGCCTGATCATAAGGCTTATATTTCAAGCGCTTGCACTTTTTCAAAAAAAGCGGATTGACAGTTTTAAATTACGCTGCCTATGCTTAAGCCAATCAGCACCCGTCAGGTGCAGAAACAGAATTTTGAGATACTTGGATTAACGATGACCAACCTTTGGACATGCAAACCGCAAGCAATGACAGCAGCGCACATTATGCGCCGCGTGGTCCTGCAAGCGCGCGTCCTGAGGGGGGAGATCATGGTGTAAGGTAAAACAAACACCGCCGAGATCATCAAGAACCCTTCAGGACCCAAGTCCCGGAGGGTTTTTTTATGGCCTCATTAAAAACAACTTTGAACCACAACTGACTAAACGGCATATAGCCACAAAAGGGAAAGACCCATGTACGGCCAAACACAGCACTATCAACACACTGCTGACCACACACGTTGCACATTCACTGCAGACGCAGTGCCTGCAGCTTACAAGGTGCATGTGGCTGGTGTGAAGATGGATGTATGGCTTGATTCCATGGCAGATATGGACATTTCCGGTGTGCCTATGCGCATGCCCGGTACCTATAACCCCCTGCGCGCAGCTCTCCCCAGCTCCGTTGCTGATCTGTCTCCCGCAGATCACAGCGCGCAGCCCGTGTGGCGGGCACCTTCGATCAAGACAGGACACAGCAGCTTTCTTGCTGTGCTTGATCAGATAGGTGCCCGTCACCGGACGGTTTCTGGTGGTGAGGTGTTACAGGCAGCCTTTGGTGCGACAGGAAAATAGCGATGTTGTTGTCATAAAAGTGACAGACTAAAATAGGATAATCATGCTATAAACAAGGTGGTAAGCTACCGTTGCAAACACCTTTATCATAGTATGCAGCAACAAGATTTAAGATCATGAGTGCAATTGTATATATGAATGCCCTGAAAACGGGCACTGACCGGTTTGAAGAATTTAAGGCACAATTGCCTTTGCCCGTTGCGCGTGCGCGCCGCGGCATTGGTGGCTATGTCACCATTGATTTTGGTGAGCAATGCGGCATTGACGCTATTACAGGCGAACAGCAGTTTGACTGGCACCTCTGGATTTACATGTGTGACTGGGACTTGAAAAAAGGCGATGCACGCATTCTATGGCGCCGTGAAAGCGATAATGCGCTGGCAGGTGCCGTGTTGCAGCAGCTAAACGGAGAAGTACTTGAGGCAGTTGATTACGCCGCGGAAGATGATTGCTTTGCTTTCCGTTTTTCCGGCGGATACAGCCTGCACGTTGATCCTGACTTCTTCGATTATGACGGCGAAGACGACCTGTTTATGCTGTTTCACGGTGGTGACGGCTACGCGCTGAATTATTCACCACGCAGGCGTTTTTACCGCGCGGCTTAATCATTCATGTAACGCGCAAGTGAATTTCCCTTTGACGGTGCTGTCAGTATGGTGTCGTTTTTGGGAGGCGATTATGTGTGATGAATTAACTGAAAAAGACAATGAGCGCTTTGGCAGCAGTGGTGGTGCGCTGAACCGCCGTGATTTCAGCAAGCTTAGTGTGGCGGCTATTATGGCGATGGCTTATCCTGCCAGTGCTCTCGGTCAGGAACCTGTGACAGAATCTGACGTGATGGTGGACATGCCGGACGGTGTGTCTGACTGTTATTATGTGCGCCCTACGTCGGGCAAGCACCCTGCGGTTTTGCTTTGGCCAGATATTAAAGGTCTGCGCCCTGCGTTCCGGGCAATGGGGAAACGTCTTGCGATGGCGGGTTATTCCGTGTTGGTCGTGAACCCGTTTTACCGCGATGCTACGGCACCTGTTGTTGGTCCTGATGCTAGCTTCCGTGATCCGGACACACGCGCGTTCCTGATCGGTATGGCGCGCAAGTTAACGCAGGACGCCAGCATGTCAGATGCGCGTGCGTATATCTCGTTTCTTGATGCGCAGGACAGTGTGGATACAAACCGCAAGGTTGGTACCATGGGATACTGTATGGGCGGACCATTGATTATGCGCACTGCTGGCGCTGTGCCAGACCGGGTTGGTGCAGCCGCGTCTTTCCATGGTGGTGGTTTGGTGACAGACCGTGAAGACAGCCCGCATCTGCTGATCCCGACATCACCAGCGCATGTGCTGCATGCTGTTGCTGAAAATGATGACGAGCGCAACCCGGATGCCAAGAATGTGCTGGCTGCGGCATACAAGGCTGCCGGTGTTCCTGCCGAGATTGAAGTGTATGAAGGCACGCTTCATGGTTGGTGCCCGCCTGATAGTCAGGTTTACAATCAGGCACAAGCCGAAAAGGCATGGTCGCGCCTGAGCGCTTTGTTCAAAACCGCGCTTGCTTAATAGCAGCTGTATACTTCACTGAATAAAGAACGCCTCCGCCACATTGTGACGGGGGCGTTCTTCTATTGTTTTGAATTGTGCATCAAGACCATATTACTGCGAGTTCTTAATTCAATGCGCATTGCCTCGGGGTTTATGCCCGCGCGGGCGCGCAGGACATAGCCTTGTCGCAGGTCAAACATCAAACGCGCTCGTTCTGCAGATGGAAAATCCTGGGGTAGGTTGCCTTGTGCTTTCTCGGCTTCAAAACGCGCAGTCAAACGTGCATCAGTTGATGTGATGGCTTCGTGTAATAACGGTTGTACACCATCCACTTCTCCAGCACTTGTGGCAACGCATGAACCAACAAAGCACCCCTTTATGCCGCTTTCGTGGTTTGTCGCATAGCTGATGGATGCCTCCAGAAAAGCAGAAACTGCCAGATGAATGTCTGGTTCGTTTTCAAATGCATCGAGCGGTGCACAGGCTTCACCGTTTGCGTATGCTTCAATCGCTTGCAGGTACAGCGCGTGTTTGTCACCAAATGTTGCATACAAGCTGGGGCCGTTAATACCCATACCTGTTGTCAGGTCTTTCATGGATGCGCCGTTATAGCCTTTGCTCCAGAACACCTTGATGGCTGCGTCCAGTGCTTGTTCTTTATCAAACTTTTTGGGGCGCCCGACTTTTTTTGTATCGTTCATTACAAAACCCTTGACTCATGCATTGAAATCTATTTTATAACGATCATTACAAAATACAAGGGTGATCATAATGTCGCGATTATTGAAAGTGTTATATTGGGTTTCAACCGGTATCGTCTTGTTCCTGATGTTATGGGCGGCTGTGTCGTATGTTGTTATCCACGATACGCAGGCTGGTTTTTTTGAAGCCTTTGGTTACCCAACATACCTTGTGTATCCGCTTGCCGCACTAAAGGCTATTGGCGCTGCTGTTATTATCACACACCGATATAACGACCTGAGAGATATGGTTTACGCCGCTTATTTCCTGAACATGATTTTGGCTCTTGTCGGGCACATCATATACGGCGACTTTTATGGCCATGCTCTGGTCGGCGCGGTGTGCCTGCCAATTTCTTATCTGCTTGGCAACAAGGTACGAAGGCGTCCTGCAAGAAATATTTTTGGCCGCTGGACTGATGATGCAGGGAAAACGCTATGAACAATGAGCATGATAATACGCAGGCAGTAAAAGGCGCCATTGATGCACTGATTGCTGCAGGCACCAGTTTTGACGTTGATCAGCTTGAGCTGATTTATCATAACGATTTGGTGGTTGTTATGCTTGACCCGAACGGCAACGTGAACGAAGCCAATAAGGAAGCTTTCAAGGGTTTGTTTCAATCCAAGCGCGATAACGGCGATCCGCCATTGAATACATGGGCGGATTTTCATCACATATCTGCTGACGCTGTAAAAGGTCATGTCGTGCTGACCCGCAAGGTGAAGCTGATGGCAGATGAGCAAACCATCACGTTAAGCATTGATTTGGTGTTTGAAGATGAACGCTGGCAAGTGACCCGCGAAGTTATTTTCGTGCACCCTGAAAACGGTTAATGCCGTAATCCCTGTGCTTGCAACTTATATCACCTACTGCTCACGTTTATGTAATTGATGGTTGATTGGAATATCACCAGATCATTCTTACATAGGGTTCATGCAGCGAGCATTTGTTTGATGGAAACACTGCTGCTGCGAAAGAATTTAAATTGACTAATTTATGCAAGGAACGGAACCATGAAACTTTTAAAACCTTTTGTTGTGATGCTCGGCATGATCATCGGTGTTGCGGCAGCTGAAAATGTAAATGCAGCAGAAGCTGGTTTAGCAAAGCCGTTTACTAATGTTGCCATGAAAACGACAGGTAAGTGGTCAATTGAGACCCGCGCAGACGGCAATTACATTGTGTTGGCTGACAACTTCAAGACACGCGGCGCACCAGACCTGAAGATTTTCCTGCACACACTTGCGGCTGGCGATATTGAAAATGACAATGCGGCTGAGGGTCTGTTCATTGCAGAACTGAAAAGTAAAAAAGGTGCACAGGAATATAAAATTCCAGCGAATGTAAACCTGTCAGATTATCAGTCATTGGTTATTCACTGCGAGCAGTACACCAAGTTCTGGGCAGCAGGTAGCCTATAGAGTAAAGCAAAACGAACGCTCCAAAAGAGCTGTTAAAGAAAGTTCCCTGAATCTCTGGTTTTTGTGCAGTCCCCCCTAGATGCACATTGCCTCTCCTCCCCCTCCCCAAATTTGGAGGCAAACCAGAGAAACGATAGGCCACCGTAGCAATACGGTGGCCTTTTTCGTGTTTATGTCTCAATTTCCTTTTCAAGGCGTATCTTGAGTTTTTCAATCACATCTTTCGCAATTTCAATGTCCTGAGGCTTCAGTCCGTCTGAAAGCGCATTTATCCAAGGGGTTTGCAGCTCTATGGCCGCTTTAAACAGTTTGTGTCCCTTTTGCGACATGGCTATGAGGTGTGCGCGTTTGTGGCGCGGGTTAGGGTGGAATTCAACAATCCCCTCACTGATCAATTCATTGACAATGCGTTGAATCCCTTGCCGATGAACTCCCATACTTCGTGCATGCCATGCGACTGACTGGGCGTGTTGGCTGTTAGCAATAGACCCAAGAATCTGCCATCTGGCACTGGTCAAACCTAATTCAGAGACGAGCCTGTCCCCTGCGATTATGAGACGACCATTCAGTCGAAATATGTCGAGTATTAGAGACGTCACGGCTTTGCCAGATTCAGTCCATTGCTCATTCAGCATAGTTTTTCTCAAAATAAAAGTTGACAACATATGGTCAAAATGGCTTATCTTTATCATTAATTGACAACATAACACCAAAATAGATAAACTCAAAAGGAGTTGCGCAAATGGTTAATATGAAGCCTCTGGATCCGACTTTCCCAATACAGCAACAGCTCGGTGTCGAAACTGGCCCTGTTATTCTGGTTAATATGTTCACTGTTGATCCTGATGAACAAAGCGCACTTATTGATGCGTGGCGAAGCGACGCACTGTGGATGAAAAAACAGCCGGGTTATATAAGTACTCAACTCCATAAAGCGGTTGGTGAAAGTAGTGTGTACTTTAATTACGCAGTTTGGGAGTCTGTAGCAGACTTCAGAACCGCCTTTTCAAATCCCGAATTTCAAGATGCGTTAAGTCATTATCCTTCAAGTGCAGTTACGTCTCCGCACCTCTTCGAAAAGATAGCTGTTAATAATTGCTGCACAGCTTGAACCATAAAGCTGTGGATAAGCCTGATCGTTAAAATCACCTGAGAAAACAGTGAGCAGGTGACGATAAAGAAGAATGGCAATTCAAACGATAGGCCACCGCAGCGATGCGGTGGCCTTGTCGTGTGTAAATCAGGTAAGCCTGTTCATCATCGCCTTTAGATCTTCATAGCCATGTGAAATTGCCATTTGATGGTACCGTTATTGGTCTATAGCTAAAATTATTCAGGAAGCCAGTTCGCAATAGCAGTGCCGATTGCGTGTGGGCTGTCCTCCTGAATGAAGTGAGATCCGCTGACGGTTATTTCCGTCAGGTTCGGCCAAGTCCTTACAAAGTCACGTGCATAGCCAACGAGAAATGCGCCGGGTTCCGCGTTGATAAAGAGCTTGGGAACATCTTCGGAATTCTTCAGGTAATCGGCATAATTATCAACAAGTGCGACGGTATCTGCGGGCTCACCTGCAATTGGTAACTGACGTGGTCCGGCAAGAGTTGGCCGACGGTCTTCCCCTGAATTGAGGAAAGGGCGCCGGTATTCTGCATGTTCTGCTATGCTTAATTTACGTCCAATTGTTGCAGGCAAAAGTGTTTCAATGAAGAAATTATCTTCTAGGGCAAGCTTTTCACCTTCTGCTGAACGAAGAGTGCCGATTGGACCGTGTAATTCGTGCGGAAACTCATCCCATGTCGGGAATGGAGTAACAATTGCTTCCATGAAAGCAATAGCTTTAACTTTTTCCTGATTTTGATTTGCCCAGTTGAAGCCAACACCAGAACCCCAGTCGTGCAAAATGAGTGTAACATTTTTGCTGACGCCGATTGCTTCTAGTAATGCAAATGTATATTTGCTGTTTTCGGCAAGCGAATAACTGCCATCAGCAGTGTTATCTAATTTATCAGAGTCGCCCATACCGATCATGTCAACAGCGATCAAACGCCCTCGCCCTTCAAGGTGTGGCATGATGTTTCGCCAAAGATAGGATGAGGTAGGATTGCCGTGTAAGAAGACAATTGGATCACCTTTACCGTGCTCAATGTAAGCCATGCGTTTGCCTAGAACGGTTTTGTATTGCTTTTCATAGCCTAAGTTTTCAGAAATTTTGGACATAATTTTTGTATCCTCTTGAGCATGTAGATTGTTCCAACGCATGGGCGAAAACACCTGGCCCGTGAAGGGGATTGTTATAACTGCTAATGCGAGGGCTATTGCTCTAGATATGTGGGCCATTTCATAATTCCATCGTCGTTATTGATTTTATATGATCCAGTCATATAAAATGATGCGTGACATGTCTATTGTTTTTTTATGACTGGGTCATATAATAAAGGTTATGAGTACGAAAGCATACATGAGCAATATATTAGGGGCTTTTGCAACGAGTGTTGCCATTCGTATTGATGATGAAATTTCCAAGCTTGGGTTTCGCAGTTCCAACGCGGCAACAGCGCTTGTGACAGTTGGCAACCACCCGGATGATACAATCGACGTTCTCTGCCGCGTCTTGAATTTGACTCATTCGGGGGCGGTGCGTTTGATCAATGGCCTGGAAGAAGACGGGTTTGTAGAACGACGCCGCAGTCGTGATGATGCACGTGCTGTTGTTATCCGTCTAACAACGGAAGGACGTAGCAAAGCTGGTATCGTTTTAGAGGCTAGAAGCCGCATTACGTCTGCTGTGCTGGAAATGCTCGCCGATGAACAAAAAGCTGCACTGACACCCGCTATGGAAACTGTGCTTCGTTCGCTAACAAACGGGAATGATGAAGCACGGCGTATTTGCCGTTTATGTAACGAAAGTATTTGCCGCCCCGAAGGCTGCCCAGTTGAAAATGCAGCATCTTCAATGTGAACAGGTTTTGTTGCGCGGATTTATCACACTTTTTCAGCCGTAGGTACACTCAGTTAAGCCTATTCATCATCGCCTTCAGTGCTGCGGCGGACGTGTAACCAACTTTAGGGGCGATACGGGACAGAGGTTGGCCTGACGCTATTAGCTGCGCCGCCGCTTGAAACCGTAACCGCTGTCGCCACTGATCAAAGGTGAGGCCGGTATCTTGCCGGAATGCGCGTGTAAAGGAGCGCCTGCTCATGCCCAGCTCAAATGCCCAGTCATCAATGGACTTTGGAATGGACGGATTATTAAGCATGGCGTCAGTCATTGCTTGAAACTTCGGCGTTGCAGGAAACGGCAGTGCCATTGCAGAAGGCGGAATAGTTGCTATTTCTTTTATGATTATCGCGGCGAGGTTGCCGGCAATGTCATCATTATCGTATTCAAGCGGTCTGCTCGCAAACCTGTCGATACATGCGGAAAGCAGAAGCGGAACCTGAATAACGCGGCATGTTCTCAAACACGCCTCGGGCATTACTGCTGGCTGAATATAGGCGGACCTCAAGGACACTTCCTCTAGCATTTCAACTTCATGCTCCATACCGCCGGGGATAAGCAGCCCGTATGCCGGCGGTACGATCCATGACCCATACTGTGTGCGTGCCCTCATTGTGCCCTGTGTTGCGAAGAGAAACTGCGTTCTCTCATGTATATGCAGGCCAGTGTGATGGCCGCGCGCATACTCTTTTGACAGCACAACAACAGGGCGGTTTATGCTTTCAATGAAATCAGCAGAAGATGTGCTGAGGCTGTGCAACATTTTCTCCCGTTGGCCCGTTTGCGTGAAATATTGCCCCATAATTCGATCAGGTCAAAGTATATAAATTTACTTCGTTCTTGGTATTGATAGGAAACCACAATGGTAAGCAAAGTACTTTCACCCGCAACGGTGTCGCTGCATGCCGATGAAGCGTTTCGAACAGATCAGGCTATTTCGCCGCCCATTTGCCAATCTGTTAACTATCTGGCGGAAGGGCCTGAGGATTTTGCCCGTAAAGCGGTTGAGCCACACAATGATATGTTTTATGGGCGGCACGGCAACCCAACGGCCAAGCGTTTGGCCAAAATTGTCGCTGACCTAGAAGGAGCGGAAGCAGGGCTGGTGCTGTCTTCCGGTATGGGCGCGATGACAACGGCCATCCTTACTTTTGTCGCACAAGGTGATCATATCGTTGCACAGGATGGGCATTATAGCTCAATCTCGAATTTTCTGCGTAATGTGCTCACCCGCTACGGTGTGGAAACCAGCTTTGTTGACCAAACAAAACCTGAAGCGTTCGCAGCAGCGATCAGGCCCAATACAAAGCTCATTCTTATTGAAACACCAGTTAACCCGCTTGCCACGCTAACTGATCTGAAGGCGATGGCCAAGGTTGCAAAAGCCGCAGATGTGCTGACGATTTGCGATAACACGTTTGCATCCCCCATCAACCAGAAACCACTAAGCTTCGGTATTGACCTCGTTGTACATAGCGCCACCAAATACATAGGCGGGCATCATGATTTGCTTGCAGGCATTGTTGTTGGAAGCCAGGCGCATCTGGATGCAATTTGGGACACAAGCATGGACCTTGGGCCCATCGGCGCGCCGTTTGATGCATGGCTTGCTATGCGCGGTTTGCGGACACTGAAGGCGCGCATGGATATTCATAACGCTAACGCAATGAAAATTGCTACCTTCCTTGAGGGTCACACAGCGGTGGCTGATGTTTATTACCCCGGCTTAACCTCACACCCGCAGCACGCGCTGGCAAAACGCCAGATGACGGGGTTTGGCGGCATGGTAACCTTTGATCTAAAAGATGGCTACGATGCAGGCATAGCCTTTATATCTCGGCTTCGGCTATGCCTGAATGCACCAAGCCTGGGTGGTGTTGAAACTCTTGTTGTGCAGCCAGCCGTTATGTTCCGTGCGCGCCTCACAGATGAGCAGATAAGGGCACAAGGCGTTACACTGGGTATGATCCGTATGTCTGTAGGCATCGAAGATGTGGGTGACTTGATCGAGGATATTGAGCAGGCATTAAATCGCACATAAAGGCGCATCGGTTGCGCGCTTTCCGGTCACGCATTATTGTCTTTATTTCAGGCGGTAATTTAAGCGTCAGTGAGTGCCGGAAGCGGAGGTGCCTAACAGCATGAATATCTTTCTTGTCATTGCCGGTATTTTAAGTGCGTTTGCTGCGCTTTTGCATGTTGGATGTATCTATTTCGGTGCGCCCTGGTACCGGTTCTTTGGTGCTGGTGAGCAAATGGCAACACTTGCTGAACAGGGAAGTATGCAGCCAGCTTTGATAACAAGCGGTATCGTGGTTGTTCTTTCTATCTGGGCAGTTTATGCATTTTCTGCTGCGGGGCTTATTCTGCGCTTGCCTTTGGTGCGCACCGCGCTGGTTTTAATTACACTGGTTTATCTGGCGCGTGGTGTTGGTGGCCTGTTTTTAATAAGCTCGCCTATGGGACGCACACCTGAATTCTGGGTATGGAGCTCAGCAATTTGTCTGCTTTTCGGCCTTGTTCATTTAGTGGGCCTGAAACAGCAATGGGTGAACCTGTAATCTACACCAAGCTGTGTCATAACGTTTTAGCCAGATCGATAAATGCGCGCAGTCGGGCTGGCATGTGGCGTTTTGTCAGATAATTGATTGTATATTGCGGCAATGGCGGAATGTGTTTGTCAAATAATGTGACTAGCTCGCCTGACGTAATGAAAGGCTCGATCGGTTTTCGGTAAACATAGGCAAAACCCAAGCCTGCTTTTGCAAAGTTGATCATGGAAACCAGATCATTAACAATGATGCGTGGTTTAGGTGTCACCGTGTACGGAGATTTGTTTCTCTCGGCAAATGACCACGGTGCCAAGCTGTCTGCGCGGCCGAAAGCAAAACAAATGCTGTCATGGTTTGTTAAATCCATCGGCTTTTTGGGTGTGCCGTTGCGCTCCAGATATGCGGGAGATGCGACCAGCGCCATATCCAGTTTTGGACCAATTTGAACGGCGTGGGTTTCATTCTCGAGCAAGGTTTGAGAGCGAATAGCTGCATCAATCCCGGATGTGACAAGATCAACTTTCTTGTCGTCATATATGACCTCAATATTAACCGCTGGATAGGCGGCGCTAAATTTTGCGATTACCTCATCAAGGAAAAACGGTGAGCTACTACGCGGTGCTGAAAGACGCAGCGTGCCTGAAATTATGCCCTGTTCTTCACCCAAATCACTAAGCGCACTGTCTAAATCTGCCAAAGCCGGAAGGGTACGCTCGAAAAGCCTGACACCTGCATTGGTAAGAGACATTTTCCGCGTGGTGCGTTCAATTAAACGAATACCTAACCGGTGTTCTATTCGCTGAATTGTTTCACTAACAGAACCAGCACTGAGGTTCAGATTATCAGCGGCAGCCCGAAAGCCTTTAGCTCGTGCGACTTCGGCAAAAACCACAAGATCATCGTAGCTTGCATTCTTCATTGATCATAAATCCGATCAGTTTGATTATAATTATACTATTAAATAGAACAATAGAAGACCTTATATTGCAATACAAGGCCTAACGAACACATGGGTTCGCGCCAAATGAAAGCGAGAGATACATGCAGAAAATTACCGAAATTTTTATTTTGAAAATGAAAGACCCAAAGCGGGCAGAAGTTGTACGGGAAGCGGCGCGCGCTGACTTCCTGAGCGTTGATGGGGTGGAGGCGTGGAAAACCTATGTGACGACGGCAAAAGACCGACCGACCTTATTTGCAGAAATTTATGAATTTCCTGATCACGAAACAGCAAAACGTGTGACGCCAACGTTTGCAACACGCGATGCGACCAAGGCGTTTTTAGCCGAGATAGACGAAATAATTGTTGGTCAATATTTTACCGAACTTACCCCGACAGGAGATAACAAATGAGCGTACGCAAGGAAATTGAAGCTGTTATTAATGTCTGGAACAGCGGCCTGGATAACGGTGATATTGAGGCAATGGTTAGCACATGCCATGAAAACACAATGACGGTAAACGAGAAGCAGCCGGTTACTGTGGGCACGCAAGCCATCCGCGACAAGTATATACCGCGCATTGAAGCCGCTGATATCACCTCTGGTTTTGATATCGAAGTGATGCAAGATTTTGGCGACGTGGTTGTGGTCGCTGGTCGGTTTTACGGCACCATGATAATGCGTGACACTGGTGATGTTCGAAACCCTGAAGGGCGTTTGGTCCTTGTTTATAAACGCGACAAGTCCGGCGCATGGAAGATGATCCTTGATATGGATAACAATGACGCCTGATGGTTTTTGTTGTGCTTTGGGTGTAGGGTGGATGACTAGTTAGAGTTGTGATGTCATGATGTCTGCTTTTGGTTGATAACGGACACTCAACCTGACCAGGATATACATGATCTTCGTGCGTCAAAACCGTCTTGTAAATGACAGTTTTGGCGCATAGCTGAAACAGGTTGAGGCTTCCTGTTGAAGATAGAACTCAAGCCAATCAGTTTATTTCAATGGCAACTGACTCTTCCGAAAAAGAAATGTAGGTGAAGGCGTCGGGGTCAAGCACTTCCAGCAAGGCCTTATATTCATGGTGCCGCCATCCTGGATATCCGTACAGCTCATCAAACAAAATTACCGTACCGCTCGTAAGGAAAGGCTTTAAAGCCTCAAGCGCAAACCGCGTCGGTTTATAGGTGTCCATATCCATATGGATAAAAGCAAACCGTGCATCAGCCCCGATCTTTTCAAGGAAAGGTGGCAGGGTGTCATCGACCCACCCTTTCACCAGTGTGACATTCGCGGGCACTTCAGGAAGCTTGCCGGACTGTGTGAACGCCCCTGCTGCTCGACCAGATTGAATGCCTGTCCAATCTTCTTCCAGCCCTTCGAAGCTGTCAAAACCGGTTATGGTCAAGGACTTTTTGGCCAGTATCTCGGCAAACAGCCTGCAGCTTGTACCCGTTGCAACACCAAGCTCGATATAGTGCCCACCTTCAATCTGATTACGCACGGCACGCTTGATGGCATATTCCTGATTGCGCGGTTTTTGGCGAAACAACATGGATTTTTCCATATGTTCCTTGAAAGCCTGCACGCTCTCTTGTTTTGATTGATTGACCAAAATATCGATCGAAGATTGATTAGCCATTCTGTGACCCCCACGTCTAATGTCTTTTTATATTGAGAAGATGCCGCAAAGCAGGGCGCTTCCATTTTCAGAGGTACCTTATAAGTTGTATGTTTTCGATAACAAGCTGAATATTTTCTTGGTAGCTATGGAGAATAAGTCTTTAGTGAAGTGTGACAATAGTGTGGACGACCATTTTTGGTTTGAAGTATGCGCTTAGCTATTTATGGAAATGCCGGGTAAATTATGGGAAGCTTGCCGCGTTAGATTAGGATGCCTGTTTTATTGTCTGTTCAACCGAATAGTTGGCTATTGATCAATTGTGTTAGGATAAGAATATGTATGACCATTGGAAACAAGGGCGCGGAAAAATGGGCTTCATGCAACCGTTACTCGGAACATGGCGCGTAGAAGATCCGGACACCCCGATGGGCAAGGTTGTTTGCGTGCGGTCATATAACAAAATACTGGACGGTAAGTTTATCCGCCTTGAGGCCAATTGGGACATCGGCGGCGGCAAAAAGAAGTATCAGGAAATCGCGCACTACGGCCTCAGCCGTGACAAAGTCCCGACGTTCTGGTCGTTCACCAGTGACGGCGGGCAAACGATCGGCACATTTGCGGACGTTGAGGCGATGCATGAAGGTGCAAAAGGGTTTGAGGCTGAAATGCCAGCCGGGCTTGCTCGGTTTGGCTTTTGGCCTACTGAAACCGGCATGACTTGGGCGGCAGACGCAAAAACCAAATCTGGTTGGTCGCGGATGGTTAGCCACCAATGTGAGCGCGTGGAAGCGACTGCGTAAGCTCGATACCTGTTTTGCAAGCCTAATCCAGCGTGATGACATCACTGCCCGCAGGCATGCTGATGATATCACCGTCCCGACCAACGCGGATGGGGCCACCGTATATGTCAGGCGCAGCACCAAGGAAGGCCTTTTCCATACCCGGCAACGGTAACATGGGAACAATATGGGTGAAAGCAAGATAGCCAACGCCCGCTTCCTGCGCGATGCGTGCGACGTCTTCCGGGTCGGTATGATAGTCGCGAATATCGAAAAATATCTTGGCCAGGTTTTCACGTCCCACATTCCTTGCGCTTTGCTCAGCAACTTTGACGAGGCGTTTGGAAAGCCCTTCATGCAACAACAGGTCAATACCTTGGCTTACATTCAGCAGGTTGTTAGATTGTGCCGTGTCTCCGCTGATAACCAGTGATCGGTCTTTGTATTTTACCAAAAAACCAACAGCAGGCGATACGGGGTTATGCGATACGGAAAAGGCGCTGATCTCAACACCGCCTGTATTGACAATGGGCTGAAGACCTTCGGTTGGCACAGCAAACTTGCTAGCAACACCGCCCGCGCCTGATTGCGGGGCTACCACCTCGCCGTGATGTGCGGTTCTGTAATCAGCATCCAGCCTGTAGGCCATGTTGAAGCCATCAACCACAGCCGAAACACCTTCGGGGCCGTAAATGGGCAAGGGGCTTTTGTTGCTGCCGCCAATCCAGCGTTGCAGCATAACCTCACCCAGTCCGCCCAGATGGTCAGAATGAAAATGAGTGAGAAACACCGCATCAAGGTCGCCGATGTTAAATCCCATTTGGGCAATTTGTGCGGCTGCTGTTGTACCGGCATCAAACAGAAAGGTTTGATTGCCTGCAATAACAAGTGTGCATGGCGGGCTTCGCTCAGGGTCAGGCAGCGGTGAGCCTGCACCGCACAGCGCAACATGAAGGCCGTCTTCCAGTTGGCGTGTGGCTGATGGATCCATTCTGTTTTCAAGGATACGCGCAAATAACCGAACGCTGATTTGCTCCCGTAAAAGAAACACACCGGCAAATATGATAACAAATGCCACAATTGCTTTTTGCATAATGATGTCTTCCCATACAGGTTCGCCGAACTGTTTTCCCCTTTTGTAATCTGTAGCAAATAGCGGCGAAAGCAAGCGGATGAGGCGCATAAGGTTTGTCGCCAACATTTATGCCAGTCGCCAAGTCAAGCAGACAGGAACGATTGTCTGCATGAAAAATGCCCAGCGCTCCTGTTATGAGGCTGGGCTGGAGCGGTATTTAGTTTACGCTGTGGAAGTGTGTTTGCGTGCTGCCTGTCAACTCGAAGGCGGGTAACGCCTCTTGGCTTGACGGAATGATCAACCCTCTTTGGCTCAAATGATCAGCGAAGGCCTCTACAAGCGCATCGGCTTGCCACAAGGCTTCGCCTTTAAACCATTTTTGCAAAATCATGTTTGCTTTTTGCTTACTGCCCGTTTGATGTGCAGCAATACACTGCAGCAAAGCATTTTCATCATCGCTCACGCGGCCACACCCTGCACACCCTTGCTGAAATGTAACGCTGCTTTCAGTACATAAGTGCGCCATAAAAGTACCCCAGATAGATACTGCGTCACCGCTGCCGAATGCTGCGCAGCTTTCCTGCCATACCTGTGCGTGCCAGCTTCGTGTTTTCGAGCATGAACTGGCAAGGATTGCGCGCACCCATGATCGCATGGCCCTTAGTATCCAGCGGGGTGTTTCTGTCCGGGGTTTGTTTTCGCATTCACGTTGCTGGCTCACGTACAATTTTCTCCTGTATTATTGGTTGGTATCTTTGGTGGGTGTTTTCTGTTGGCTTAAAATTTAGCTTCGATTTGCAGCCCAAATGTTTGTGGTTCGCCGAATGTTGCAAAGTTGGGCTGCGTGTCTTCAAAGTCTGGGTTGAACGGGAAAATGGATTGAATGGACGCATCGTTGAAGATGTTGTCACCGGTTATGAAAACACCGAAGTGTTCATTTTCCCAGCCAGCCTTGAAGTTTGCGAGGAAGCGCGCATTGATTGCACGTTCGGCTTGCGTTTGGTCGGCGCGCGGGAAAGCGGCGCTCGTGTGGTTGCCGTTCAGGTTGATGAAGAAGCCATCATCATTTTGCCACGTGACGCCGCCGGCGAGTGTCCATTTGGGGGCGTTGGGGAATTCATTGCCTGAAAAGTCTCTAACCTCTCCTGCTACAACCACATCAAATTCGTTAAAGCGTGTGTCTGCGTAACCAACAGAGCCATAAATCGTCAGGTTGGCATTAACTTGATAATTGCTTTCCACCTCAAAACCGAGCACTTCAGAGCTGCCCGCATTTTGTGTTTCAACATCAAAAATATTGTCAGATATCTGGACGTTAACCTGCTGGTCTGCCCAATCGATATAGAATGCATTGGCATTGAGTGTAAGCCTGTTGTCGAGCCAGCGGCTACGCCATGAGAGTTCGTAGTTCCAGATAAACTCCTGGTCAAATTCAAAGGCCTCTGCACGGGCCTGATTGACACCGACACCGCCTGAACGATAACCACGCTGCACAATAAAACTGATGTTGCGCTCATCAGCGATACCCCAGCTAATGCCAAGCTTCGGCAAGAACGCGCTAAACGTGGGTGACCGTAATGTGACAGGTGCTGTTGATGCATTGTCAGCTTGGGCCTGCGCAAAGCCATTTACACCTGTAATGATGGGCGCAAGTGCGGCTGGAAACGCGGCAGGGTCGGGCAGGGTGGACACAATGGAAACGTCACTGCTGGTGATCACTGATTGTTTTTCAGAGTCGTAGCGGAAACCACCGATAAGGCGAATACTGTCGTTCAGTTGATAAGTGAAATCACCAAAAAGCGCGTATGTTTCAATGTCGATTGGATTACGTGCTTCTGATTGGATCAAAATTGGATCGCTATAGAAGCTGGCTACCTGATTTGCCAGCTCATGGCTCAGTCCAAACCCGCCAACAAGTGCATTGATCAGACCAAGGTCTTCTACAAAATCAAGGCCAATTGTATTGCGCGAGATTTCGTCTGGAATCTCTAGTTTTGAATAATACCCACCTACCGCGCCGGTGAGTGATCCACTGTCAACTGCAAGCCGCAGTTCCTGCGTGTATGTTTTGGCATCACTATCGAAAGAGTTGAATTCTAGGTCTTCAGCAGTGAAGTCACCATCACGTGCGCGCCTGCGTTTTCCGGAGTTGATAGCGCTGATCGATGTGAGCCTGAGAGCATCGTTAAAATCATAATCAATGGTTACAACGCCTATGTCGACAAATGTTTCGTCGAAGCTGTCCCGGTTGCTGAAAGTTTCCCGGTTGTTGAAGGCATCATTGGTGTTCAGCTCTGCTGTTTCTGCGCCAAAGCGACGTTCGTCTCGCGTGTAGGAAAGTAGAACGCTCAGGTCGGGAATGGCCTCGGGTTCAATCAGTAATTTTGCTCTGAAGAAAGTGGAATCGCCGCTGTCTGCCTTAATGCCCAGTGTGCGATTGTCGATAACACCTTCGGTTTCTGAAACCTCGGCTGCCAGGCGAAAGGCAATCTGGTCTTCAACGATAGGCCCACCAAGCGCAACACCTAATCGCTGTTCTTCAGCGCCTGTATTTGCAATAGCGCGCACGCGGCCTGTCCATTCGTATGTTGGATTGGCTGTATTGATAATAACAGCGCCAGCAAGTGTGTTGCGCCCTTGCAAGGTGGACTGTGGTCCACGAAAAACCTCTACCTGCTGCAAGTCCCAAACGTCAATCGGGCCAACCAATGTTGCATTGCGCGGCAAGGGTGAGCCATCCACGTAAATGGTTGCCAGATCACCGCGCCCGATACCGCTAACATTGGTGCTGTTGATGCCGCGAATGGTGTAGTTCCTGCCACCAAAGCTTGATGTTATGTTGGCTGTGCGATCAAACAGATCTTCAAGGCTGATGATGTTTTGCTGGCTGATGTCAGTATTGGTGATAACTGCCACGCTTGTCGGCGTGTCCTGCAGTGAACGAAATACTTTTTCCCCAGTTACTACAATTTCTTCGATTGGTTTTATGTCGGCCGTTTCCGCGAGCTGTGCAAATGCATTTGCACCCCCAGATAACGCAAATGCGAATAAACTAACTGAGCTGAAAAACGATGTGGTTTGCATGATAGACCCCTAGATGCGAATTATTCTTAACTGAGTTAGTAATAATAATGATTCTTAATTGCAATATAAAAAACCATGTGATACCCACATAATTATTCGGTGCTGAAATGAGGTGTAGAGGCATGATAATTACGGGGCTGTCGCTGTCGTATCTGGCTTGGTTTGGATTTTATCATTCTGAAGAAAAACGCTCGGCTTATGAGGTGTTCAGCATGTCTAAAGCGCGGCGAAAAACTACACAGCTTTTTGCCTGGCTCGTGTTTTTTCTCGCGCTGTATCCGTGTGCACAGCTTGTTGGCCTGGAGCGCGGCATTGCGCTGTGGTTGGCACTTATAACCGGTACGGGGTTGTTATTTATTTTCTCGGTTCAAACACACCCATCAGTGAATAACGCAATGGCAGTGGGCGGCCTGATCGTTACACCACTGAGCCTGCTGTTTAATATTTGAAGGAGGAAGTGCCATGCGTGTTTTTAATGTCACCATCCTGTCTGTTCTGGCGACCGTACTCATTGGTGCCGGGTTGCTTCTGGGTTTGCCGGGCGATTTTTCTGAACGCGCTCTGTGGCTCACTGTTTTCATACCGGTGATATGGACTGCGTTCATGTTCTATTGTTACTGGGACAAGAAAGTATGGCGCGTCACGACAGCGCTTATCGGAATTTGCCTGATAGGCATCGGCATCGTGCTGACTACGCCCACACCAGTTTAGAGGTTAAAATGAAACAAGATCGTCACAAGAGATTATACGACCTTCATTCCTGGGCGGGTATTTTGCTCGGACTGTTCATCTATGTTGTCTGCTTTTCAGGTACAGTTGCTTTATTTGGCGACGAGTTAGGCCCTTGGGAAAACCCTTCGCTACGGCTCGCCGTTCCGGAGCGGACGGCTGCGATCAATGAACAATTTAAAGAGTTCGTTGCAGCAACATCCAGTAAGGGAACTTTGACATTTGCACGGCTTGATTTCCCCCATGACATCGCACCTTATTACATGGCGTTTGCGGGTTACAGCGACGACAGCGGCGAGACCACCTTCATAGAAGAGAAGTGGCACCCTGAAACAGCAAAATTATTACCGGAGCGCGGTGACGGTCTTTCACACTGGATACTGGATATTCATCGTAAGCTAATGCTGCCAACCACATTGGGGCGCACACTTGTTGGTATCGCAGGCGTTGTCATGATGGTGTTAATCATCACCGGTATTTTGATCCACGGTAAGATCATCAAAGATTTTTTCACACTGAGGCTGCAACGATCAGACCGTTTGAAATGGCAGGACAGTCATAAAGTCCTCGGTATATTTGGTTTGCCGTTTTATATCATGATCTCATTCACAGGGGCATTCCTTGGTGTGGTAACCATCTTAAGCCCTGTTGTTGCGCTGATTGCTTTTCAGGGAGACACAGAAGCGTTGATTGCCAAGGTCTTGGGCGAACCACCGCAAGCATCTGGTGAAATTGTACAAATGTATTCAATGGATCAGGTGCATACACTCAAATTCCCGGGAACAGACATGAAACCGGTTCGGGTGATCGTAGATAACTACGGTGACAAGAATGCCGTTTACCGTGTTATTTACCCGTCCGAGACAGAGCTGAGTTCTTTTGATCAGGTCACCATCAGTGGTGCTGACGGAACAGCTGTCGATACCGAACTGGATATTACCCGCGTTACGGCCGCAAACCGTGTTGTTAATGCGCTTACGCCCCTGCATTATGCGACTTACGGCGGTATATGGCTGAAGTGGATTTATGCGGCACTGGGTCTGTTTATGACAATCCTGACCGCAACGGGGTTGATGCTGTTTGTAGAACGCCGTTTGCATGGCTCGGAAGGCAAGAAAAGCGATGCGTTCTATGAACGCTTAAGCCGCATTAACATTGGTGTCTGCATGGGGTTTCCTCTTGCAACCGCAGCATTGTTCTATCTCGATAAACTATACACCGGCGTTGAAGCTGAACGCATGTATTGGACTGGCGTGACATATTTCACTGTAGCAATTGGCACCACCGTGTTCTCGTTGTTTCAGCAAGACGGATACCGGAATGTGAAGCAGCTCATGGCTACACTTGGCATGCTTGTATTATGTATCCCTGTGATAAATGCGATTTATACAGGTGCACAGTTCTGGACTGCCAATTCCGTAGGTGATGTTTTATCAAACGGTGTTGATATAAGTACAATAGTGCTTGGTCTGCTTATAGTATTTTCATCAACGCAGATACCTGCCTGCCGTAATGATGAACGCCCACGCTTAAGCGATAAAACCATTGGTGCTGTTCCGGCTGAGTAGTTAGTGTCTGGCTGATCTGTGATTTGCATGCATGTTTTATGAAGGTTTGTTCTCATGACGCTTGAAATTATCGCTGCCTTTGCTGCCACCTCCATTGTGCTTTCGTTGGCGCCGGGGCCGGATAATATATTTGTGCTGACCCAGTCAGCTATGCATGGCCCGCAGGCCGGGCTGATGGTAACACTCGGTCTTGCGACCGGTTTGTTGTTTCACACAGCGGCAGTTGTATTTGGCTTGGCGGCACTTATTCAGGTTTCGGTTGCGGCATTCACCACGTTGAAGGTTCTGGGTGCTGCTTATTTGATTTATCTTGCATGGAAAAGCTTTCGCGCTGCCCCCATGGAAACTGCGGGCCCGGAGGCAGGAAAGTCACGCCACATGTCTAGTGCTGCCTATTACAGGCGCGGGATCATCATGAACGCACTGAACCCCAAGGTGTCGATATTCTTTCTGGCTTTCTTGCCGCAGTTCATCGACCCGGTGGCAGGTAACATTGAAGGACAGATGCTAATCCTTGCCAGTGTGTTTTTTGCCGTAACACTTGTGGTTTTTTCCGTTGTTGCTGTTGTTGCCGGCAAGTTGGGTGATGCGTTTGCACGCACACCCAAAGTGCAGAATATTATTAATAAAACCGCATCAGCTGTTTTCTTCGGTCTTGCTGCGAAACTGTTGCTAACAGAGCGCTAACCGCCAGTAGCGGTTAGTCTGTTTCTTGATGTATAGATTAGCTGTTCAGAGTGTTGCTCAGTCTTTTCGCCTGATCTGCAAGCCCTGTTGCGACGCTTAAAACATCGCCCGAGATGGTGTTTACTTGGCTGACATTACCATTTACTTCAGTAATGTTGCTGGTCACCTCGTTTACATCAATGGACACTTCTTCTACATTGCGGGCAATTTCCTGTGTTGCTGCGCCTTGCTCTTCAACCGCTGCTGCGATGGATGATGAATACTCATTGAGTGTACCAATGGTTTTGCCAATGCCGGTTATGGATGCCACAGCAGTTTCTGTCACGGTTTGAATTTCGGTAACCTGTGATTGGATGTCTTGTGTTGCCTTGGCTGTTTCAACGGCCAGACCTTTCACCTCGGAGGCCACAACGGAAAAGCCTCTGCCAGCTTCACCTGCGCGTGCAGCTTCAATTGTGGCGTTTAGGGCAAGCAAATTGGTTTGGCGGGCAATGTCGTTAATCAATCCGACAACCTGTTCAATTTGCTTTGAAGCCTGGGATAAGCTGTTGACAATCTCGTTAGTTCTTTCTGCCTCTTGCACAGCATCGCGTGCCATTTCTGTTGATTTGGACACTTGCTGATTAATTTCATGGATGGAGGCGTTCAGTTCTTCAGCAGCAGCTGCAACTGTGTGTACATTTGATCCTGCTTTTTCAGCAGAGATAGCAACAGCCTTGGTTTTTTCTGTCGTTGAGCCAACAGTGCCTGTCAATCCGGTGGCACTTTCGTTCAAGGTGTCTGCCGCTGATGTGATTTCGTTAACAATTCCGCTGAATTGTCCCATCTTTTCAGCGATGCCGTCTGCTGCGCTGTTTATCTCACGCGAAGCATCGCCGTATGCACCAAGCATGCCTTGCGTTGTGATACGCCTGAAGTATTGGTTCTTGGCAACGAAATGTAGTGATGCTGTCGACTCGCGGACATATGCGTCAGCCCTGTCGATCATCTCGTTGACGCGGTTACACAAATCGCGCTCGAGGCCTTCATTAAGAGTGATTCCGCTGATGCGGTTTTCATAATTACCACGGGACACATTGGTCACAACCGCCAGAATTTCTTTTAACTTTTCTGTACTAACCGCCGCGTCGGATTGTGCAAAATTTTCAGGGGACATGTGCATTGTTTGATCATCCATATCAGTCATCCTTTTTCAAGTCGGCGACAAATTCGTCGTAGCTCATTCCGAGGTCAGCCAGTTTGGCTTTGAAAGTGGCCACAGACTGCTGCAAGCCTTCTTTTTTGCTGCTGTTGCTCGCTTCGATGGCCAGCATTTCGTCGTAGAGCGGAATGATTTTTCCCGTGATTGTGGCAGCGCTGGGCACACGGCGCGTGGAGTGATATCCAACAATGGCACCACCGCGAAAGCTAGGTGTTACATGTGCGTTTACCCAGTAATGATCACCGGACTTGGTTGAGTTAACCACATAGGCGAATATTTCGTTGCCTGATTTGATCGTGGACCACAACATCTCGAATACGGCACGCGGCATATTAGGGTGTCGGATGACATTATGTTGCTTGCCGATGAGCTCATGCTCTTCGTAATTGGAAACTTCCATAAATGTATGATTTACGTATGTGAGGCGTCCATCGAGGTCTGTTTTACTAACGATCAGGTCATCTCTGTCAAAGAAAACCTCTTGCCCTATAAAGTTCATGTTCTGCCCTTCGACGACCCCCGTCGATAAACATTGGTTTACGTATCACTGGTTAAAAAATTGCTAATTATATTAATGAATTACAAAGTTCCTCTAAAATTTTGATAGTGTTTTTTGGATACTAATTGAGGTGTATTTGAACAACCGAATTGTACAAAACACGGCGGCAATATTGGCCACCGTGTCCATTTTTTGCGCAATATCATGGGGCGCTTATAATGGCTTTTCGCATCAGTTTTAAGGTGTGCTGCGCAACTGCCCTGAATTAACTGCATCAATATATTCAGCAAAATCCCATTCGCGCCGTGCATTAAGCCCTGAAGGTTTCAGTATAGACTTTCGGGTCAGGTGGCTCATCGCATTGCGGTTGGGGCTGTGCTGCCAACTGTATTTCCCAATGTTCAACGTTCCGGCATTCCGCCCAAGGGCGTGAATTAACTCATGGCTTAATACATAAGGATCATCAGCATCAACGGCGTGCATGGCAATTGCATTTCGTCTGGTAATGGCAAGGCTTGCCTCTGTTGGACGCGATGCCTGCACGTAGCCTTTGCTGTTGCGGTCAACGACACGATCCATGAAAATGACGGCTAGTGCCCCTTTGTTTGGCAGTGCTTTGCGGGTTGCTGCTTCCAGGTTCAGCAGCGCTGTATGGCCTCTGCCAACATAGCCACCAGTTATACCTTTGCCTGTTGTGCTCGGTAAAGATTTTATCCATTTTTTATAGTTCTCAAGCACCTTATGGTCAGGCTTTAACTCTGGTGGATCAACACGGTGAAATGTCAGATACACGCAGTATTGTGCATACCACCGGATGGCCCGTTTGATGGCGTCTTCAATGCGCGGCGGGGTCCAGGCGAAGTCGTCGAAAGGCCCCATGAATGCATCAAGGCCAACTTTTATGTACATGCGAGGAGATGTCCGTGCCACCGTGAAGTACACATCAGCATACATGGCGGGCAGGCGGGTGTAATCCATGCGGGCATCAGGTCCCGGCAGGCCGGGTTTAACGCGCCGGCGGATGGGTGCGTTATAATAGCTCCGGTAGTTAAAGCCGAAGGTTTCCACGAAATCGGTGCTGCATGTTTTTGTGCGGTATTTCAATGGTACGTATTCGCTTGGTGTGAATGTTTTTTTCACTTCGTCTGTTGGTGGCTTGAAGCGAGGCGGAATTGGCGGTTTAACGGGGTCAGGTTTTTCCTGCGTACCGGGAACGTCAGGCTTCTTGGGTTGCTTCGGTTTCGGTATGGGGCGTGGACGCGGTGCAGGATACCGGTAGGTGCCACCGTTCGGGTGCCAAAACCATCCGTTGTATGATCCTCTTAAGATTGGTGTGTCAGGGGTAGCTAATACCACCTCTCGCGGTGTATCCGGGTAGTGGTGCACACTTCCATCCGGATGCCAGAACCACCCATTGTATGGCCCGCTGGGTAAATGGTTGCGCTCTATGCCTTGTTCGGTTTTTAAGGCATGGCTTTCACCATTGCTGTCTTCCATCAAAAGCACACCGGCTTGATTGGCGACAATAACCTGTGTTCGCCGTGTTTCGGTTTCCATGTCAAATATGGTGGCTTCGAACGCCCATGTATTGTCAGTTTCAATGGTGATGGCATCAAGGCCGGTTTGACCTCTTATCAGCTGGCTGCCTGTTGGCAGGGGGGTGTACAGTGCAGCCCAGTTTACAAGGTTTTGGTCTCCCGCAATTTCCTGCAATGCGTTTTGGGCCTGCTGGTAAGCCTGTTGTCGGGCCAAAAATATGGTTGGTACAGTTACTTCAAGTTGAATGGGCGGGAAAGTGTATTCGCCTAATGTAAGGGAAAGCTGAACAGGGCCGGGCCTCGTGTCTTTCGGGATTTCAACAGATAAAATAGAGAGGTTGCCTGGGCGGTTTGGTATACGAGCGAGTGAGGCAACGATGGGCTGTGGTTCCGACCAGCTTCCCTCATTTGTGGTTTGCTGCAGTGCGGCGCGCGGCACACGCGCAGCCGATTGTACATTATGCTGAAAAACAAAATGAAGAGGCCTGCCAGCCAACGGTGCCCCGTTCCATTCCAATGTTATTGTGTTTTGTGTTGTTGATATGTTGCTGACAACATCAAGTAGAACAACGGCTTCGTCCAAAGGGGGTGCTTTGCTGACTGGCTCTGGCAATTCGATGCAGGCGGCAACACCAAATATACCAAGTGAGAGTAATCGGAAAATAAACCGCATAGACCTTTGGATATGTTGAGTAAAACCTGCTTTGCCACTTAAACGGCAGTGCTTTGCGTTTTGATTTTGTGTCATCAGTCTGCTCCCCATGTGCCCCCGCACAGCAACACTATAGCAGATATTCTAGTATAAATTGTAAAATAGTGATGTTGGTGTGCGCGGCATTAATGGCATCAGCTGGCTGTTGTGCGTAAAATATTGGCAAGGCGAGCAAGGCCTGCATCAATCATAAAGGCACCGCGATCATCGTGTGCTGCGAGAAAACTGCACCGAACATCAACCAGAATAATCATGTAGCGCTTTAGTATTGCTCTGGGCGATTCCTCTAACGTGTCCAGTGTGTGCGTGCGTTCAGGGGCACACCAGTTCAGGATCATTGTATCCGGTATAGTCGGGGAGAGCCGTTTTGCGTGCCGCCAATGCTGGCGGCGGCATGTGCGTCTGATGTGCAGCACTGACATTGCCAGTGCTGATGGACCACCTGTGCTGCATCTCGTGCGCGTGTGCGCTCCAAGCGGCAGTTTTCTGACATTCGGGCTGGATGAACGGGGAGGGGCGGGGAAGCACCCATGCCTGTTGCCAGCGCGGTGGCCTTTATGGGTGTATACGCTGTCGCATATTACACCGCGTACATCATCAGGGAGCATATATTGGCTCTCCCCTTCTTTTTGTCGGCGGGTTACGCCGTCCCGCACCGGCTGTTGCGCGCGGTGCTTTTGGGTCAACTGTCGAATGAACAAGCCTTTGCCGCCTTGGGGGTTTCGTTTGAAACGTGGTGGCCGTGCGGTCCGGTATTCCTGCGAATACGTTTTGAGCAGGGTCTTGTCAGTGTGGCTGATTGTTCGTGTCAATCTGCTGGATACTGTGCGCCAACCTGTTCATCGATGTTGTGTGACTATTATTACGAAAAACGTAAATAAAGTAAAGAACGAAAATTACGAAATATGAAATTAGTACGGTAATCTTTGAAGGGAGGAAGTGACGTTTTTATTTGCCCGGGTTATTCGGATCGTTTGCTGACAGCGTTTTGGCAACGCGGAAGCCATGGCTAGTGCTGTATTGATGATTGCCCCTAACACCTGCACCATCACCTCTCTGGCTGGAGTAGATGATACGCGCGGGGTTAGACCATGTGCCGCCTCGCTTCATGCGCCCCTTGCAATCCGACCCTTCTGTCCAAACGCTGCCGTCTGTTGGTGCGCCGTCATAGTTCAGGTGAAAACAATCATCTACTATTTCAGAAACGTTGCCGTGTACGTCATGTATGCCGAAAGCATTTGGTGGGTAACTGCCAACCGGCATGGTTTTCTTTTCCCAGTTTCCCGTTCTTCGTATTTGGCTTGTGCCTTTTGTCAGGAAATTAGCCTGCTGGTCAGTAATAGTATTGCCAGTGCTGTATTTGGTTGTTGTGCCAGCGCGCGCCATATATTCCCACTCTGCTTCGGACAGTAAGCGATAGCCACCGCTGGTTTTGCTGTTCAGCCATGCCAGATATGTTTGAATATGATCCCATGATACTTTGAATACGGGGTAACCTGACCGGCCCCATGTGTGCGTGTGTGCTTTGTTGTCCCACCCAATATGACTGGGTCTGTAACCATCGCAGCCGTCATCTTCGACACACGCATCCCACTCATCAAAGGTTACCTCAAACTTACCCACTGCAAGCGGGTAACCAATGGTCACTTTATGTATGGGGGTGGTTACATGTTTTGTAATAGGGTTCCAGCTACTACCCATCATGAATGTTCCGGGTGGGATAACTACCATTTCTGGGCAAACATCGCAGTCCTGAAATACTGTTCCAGGCTTGTGGCCTTGAGTCGTTTCTTCTGCGTTCAAGAAGCTGGTCAGTATAATGTAGACCGTGCTGTATAGGAGCGTGCGCATCAGCTCAACTCTGCAGTAACAGCATGCCGGCGGTGGACCCACATCACCGTTGCCTTCACATCATCAGGTCTGATCGTGCGGTGCAGGGATGCGTCGGCGTCGTCATTGGCAGCCATGCGGTGATTATCCATATCCTTTGGTAACATGGAAAAGCGAAACTGGGCGTGTTGCGGGTTAGGCGTTTCCGCCATAGGCATGAGCCAGTGTTCACCGCCAGCAATGACATAACTGCGTGCCACAAGACGACCATTGCCGAGATCAATAATGAAGATAGCACCAGGCACCAGCAGTGTGCCGTGTATTTTGGGGTCGCCGGCAATAACCAGAGAGCCTTCACGAATGTCGCGGCTCATGCTGTCATCACCCATGATATAACAAAACAAACCATCCGCTGTGTCTGCGTCTGGCGGCAAAGGCACTCCTTTGGTGTCACGCGGCGTTGCCGGTTCTACCATGCCGCTTCCGGTCAGCCTGCCCAGCACAGGCAGCAGTGGTGCTGTGTTGTCATTGCCTGCATCGCGCAATTTGCCTGCCTTAAGGCTGTTGAGCAATGACTGCAGTGACAGACCAAGCAGAATGGCAAGGGCTTCAACCTCGTCTACCTGTACTTCGCGCATTCCTTTAATGATGTCGGTCACACGTGGTGGCGGAATAGACAGCGCAGCGGCGACGTCTTTCATCTTATGGCCTCGCTCTTTCAGGCGGGCTTTTATCCATATTTGTGATCGCATATATAAAATATTACGAATTTTGTAAAAAATAGCAAGCGTTTCTTTTTTCAAAAAGGGTTTGCATAACTTACGATAAACGTAATATTATTATTTCAACCCACCCCAAACGTGCGTGCTGTCCGCACATTATGAGAAAGGCCTGTATGGCTGAATTTCCTGCATTGCCACTGTTCACGGATGCTTATCTGGCAGATACGCGGCATCTGACAACTGAAGAACATGGTGCATACCTGTTGTTGTTGATATGTGCGTGGCGGTCACGTGGGTGCGCACTTAAGGATAATGACAAAACACTGGCGCGAATTGCTGGTCTGTCACCGACGCGGTGGCGACGGATAAAACCTGCGTTGATTGACTTTTTTACTGTGGAAGGCGGCCTGTGGCGGCAGAAAAAGCTGACCTCTGTATATGCGGGTGTGTCTATGCGTGTGGCCCGCAACAAGGCAAATGGTGCGCGTGGCGGGCGTGCAACCAGCAAGGCAAGAAGCCAGCACCGCAAGGCTTCAGTGATACAAGCAGCGCAGCAAACGCATAGCGAAAGTACAAGCGATCAGGCGATGGACGTGGCAGCAAAACAAATAGCAGCCAAAACCAAAGCCAAAACAATGCCTGCTGCCGCTGACCTGCAGGATATAAGTAATGACTTTGATCTGGAGATGTGGCGCGCAGCTGCACGTGCTGTTTGCGGTGACGGCGTGCGTTTGGACGACAGGGTGCTGCATGCCTGGCACGATGCAGGTGTGGATATGCATGCTGATATGTCACCGACAGTTCAGGCTGTGATGACGCGCGAGGTGGCTCGAACGGGCAAACCGCCGCGCATGCTGGCTTATTTTCGGGCTGCAGTGCTTGAGGCTATGTATGAGCGCGTGCAGGACAATGCAGCCGCGCGGGCATTGTTGGCTTGTGAGCATCGCAAAATACCATTTGATCCTGTAAATGTTGACCACTGGCATCAATTGCTCGGCGACGCAGCAAGCCGGTTTCGTGGTGATTATATGGCGCAGCACTGGTTTATTGATCGGGACCATCCGGTGTTTTTACCAGCCGAGCTTGGGCCGAACCCGCGCTTGTCCTGCACCAGCCATATACCTGCCGAAATATACAGTGCCTATGCTGCATCGTGGGGATGGCTGCGTGCAGATATCTAAAGACACAACGACCCTCAATGATAACAAAAGGAAAGCCAACATGGTTCACATTAGTATGCCCAGCGCAGAAAGCCGGCAAAATTTCGGCGATGAAGGTGACCGCCTCGCCGATATGACAGCAACGGTAGAACGACGTCTTGTCAGTGCCACATGGACGCTACGCCGGTTGCCTGACAGGGAGCGTAGTTTTATGCGGATGCGTACCATGATGTGGCCGGAGGGTGCGCAAACACCAGGCACATATGCACCCGCTGGCATGAGCTATATGCAGGCGCGGCGCCGTATACGCATTGAGCCACAAGAAATTGATGCGATGCAGCCTGCACTTGATATGTTGCCATTGCTGCCAGATGTGGCAGATCGGCAAATATTATTTTGGGCAGCGTGGCATCAGGACGGTGAAGTCTCTGCAAAAATTCCCTGGGCCAAAGTGAGGCGCAGTTTGGGTGCTGACCTCTCACGTTGGACATTGAAGCGCCGCAACGATAACGGCCTGAAGTGGCTCGCACAAATTGTGTTGGCGCAGGCATAATTGCAGGGGAGTGTGCGGGATGTGTTTCCCTTAAAAGTATAAAAAGAGAGTACTATTAGCGTAAAAAGTGCACAAGTACTTGCGCGCGAGAAAAGTGTCCCATAAAGTTACAGTATTGGGGAGATAGATACGCTAATGAGCTTAACCCAGAACGATTATCTGACTTTCCTGCAATACTGGAAGCAGACATGCGAAGCCAGTGATGGAAAAATTGCCGAGAGGCACTTGTTTAGGCCTAGTGGCATTGCTTACTTGTTGCCCCATGTTTTCCTACTTGAGGTTATTCCGCCTGAAATGCTGGAAGTGCGCATTGCGGGAACCGCACTTGATATGTTGTCTGCCAAAACGCTCACAGGTAATAATTTTCTGGATGTTTGCCCACCGCATGAGCGCGACATATACTGGGATGTGATGCAGGAGATACTGCGCGTGCCATGTGGCTCAATGATAACGCGTGAAGTGACGTTTCGTGATGATCAGACATACACAATGAAAAGCCTGAAATTCCCGCTGATAGACAAGAGCGCAGGCCGCCAGTTTATTGTTGGTTTGTTGGGGATTACCAATCTGGACCAGACAATGCCGCGGCCCAAAGGCGGCGCGGCGCGGTCAAAAATTACCGATCAGCATTATGTGGATGTTGGGTACGGTGCGCCGCAGTCTCACTCTACGACAACAGAATAACCATGCATGTTAGCGCAATGAAGTGATGCAGCTGCAGGCTAGCTAGCCGCCATGCTCCAGTAGAACGCCCCACCGATAACAACAAAAAAACTAATAAGCCCAAGCCAGCAAGCAATGCCGTGGCTATATTTTGCATTTGCGCAATCATGTTGCATAAGCGTGGTCTCCCGAACCAATTAACTTATGAAGCCCCCTGTGTGGCGCTATTTTTATCGTCTCTGTTGTGTGTTGGCTAGTAAAAAATTAATGATTACCGAGTAAACTAATGCTTTGGTATTCAGTGTTGTCTCGACACAAAAATTCTAAACCATTATGGCGACGACCCTTTTTCGATCCTGACTAAACGACCAGGATTAGACTCAAATTTAAATAAAAAAATACTTGCCTCGCTGCAGACTTTGAGGCAAAGTCGTAGTAGCCATAGTGACTGAATTAGCTCGCTCTCGGGACAAAATCTCGGAGCGGGCTTTTTCTTTGTGCGAAGTTCACAAGCAAAGTAATGATGATTTTTAGTCAAATACTGGTGAGCACCCCCAAAGCGCGATATCATCATTGGATGATATTTAAACGATTGCATTTTACAACTAAATTTTATGGTCTGGTGTAATTTTATTTATGCAGCTTGTGGAGATTGTTTTGCTGCGTGCTGCTGTCGTGGTCGTTGTATGGGTCAGAGGGTGCGAAAGAAATTCACTTAAATTAGGTGAAACATCAATGGTTCTGCCACATTAGTAATGGCGATGTAAAATAATTTACGAAAAACGTAAAAATAGCTTGCACCCAAACCCATATTGATGCACCATATGTACAGTCACATTGAGAAAGTGTGTCGAGCCGCCGCAAAGACCTCGCAAGAGAAACTTCTGCGGCGTTTTTATTGGGGCACAAATAAATAGTTATTAGGGTGTAAGGCATATGGATCCGCTGCAGTCAGCGAAGGCAGACCAACAGGATTTTTCACATGCGCAAGAGATGCGTGCATTTACACCAGAACAACAAACATTTTTGCAGTCGCTGACAAGTGGTTGCTCTGTCCGGCAAGCAGCTGAAGCTGCGGGTGTGCCGCATGATGTGCCGCATAGCTGGCGCGAACGCGATACGATTTTTGCTACAGCATGGGTGATAGCCGAGGAGGCTGGCACTGACATCATTGAAGAAGAGGCCTTCCGGCGCGCCGTTAACGGTGTGCAAAAACCTGTTTATCGCTCCGGCGAGGTTGTTGGCCATGTGGCCGATTATTCAGACACGATGCTGATGTTTCTGCTGAAAGCCCGTAGGCCAGACCGCTACGGCGCGACATCTGCGAGCAGTAAAACTGCCAAACAAGGCGCGGGCACTGACCAGCTGAACCTTAAAGGAACACGCGATGCGCTTATCAGCAAATTCATTGCGGTCCATGACACATGCAAACAGACGCCTGTTTCTGAATAGCCTGACCGACGAAGAAGCTGCTGTATTATCATATGACTGGAATTTTTGGTCGCGGCCAAATCAGCGGGCACCAAAAGGGGCATGGTCCACTTGGTTGATGCTGGCAGGGCGCGGGTTTGGTAAAACGCGTGCGGGTAGCGAATGGGTGCGCAGTCTTGTTGAAGGCGGAAAAGCCCAGCGTATAGCGCTGGTTGCGCCCACACTGCATGATGCCCGCGCAGTGATGGTTGAAGGCGACAGCGGCTTGCTCGCTGTTTGTCCGCCGTGGTTCAAGCCCAAATTTGAACCATCAAAGCGCACACTCACGTGGCCAAACGGTGCTATTGCAACCCTGTTTAGTGCGGAAGAGCCCGAGCGCCTGCGCGGACCGCAACATGACGCCGCCTGGTGCGACGAACTATGCGCCTGGAAACAGGCTGACATGACCTATGATATGCTGTTGTTTGGCCTGCGCCTTGGTCGTAAACCACGCACACTTGTTACTACAACACCGCGGCCGGTGCCGTTGTTGAAACGGCTGACAGCAGACAAGAAAACCGCCATTACCAAAGGCAGCACATTTGATAATTTGAAAAATCTGGCACCCAGCTTTCGGCGTGACATTGTTGCGCGGTACAGTGGCACACGCCTTGGTCGTCAGGAACTGATGGCTGAGTTGCTAGAAGACACGCCCGGCGCGCTTTGGCTGCGTGGCACTATCGAAGATGCACGCACTGAGACACATCCACCGCTTACACGCATTGTTGTGGCAGTGGATCCACCCGCCAGTATGGGGGAGAATGCAGATGAATGCGGCATTGTTGCCGCTGGCATTTCAGCAAACGGCACAGCATATGTATTGGATGACCAAAGCATGCAGGGCCTCAGCCCGAACGGCTGGGCTTCACGCGCTGCCGCACTTTACCACACACTTGAAGCTGACCGTTTGGTAGCTGAGGTGAATATGGGCGGCGCAATGGTTGAAACGATTATCCGTGAGATAGACCCGACCATTGCATACCGCGGTGTGCACGCATCGCGCGGTAAAATCGCTCGCGCTGAACCTGTTGCTGCGCTGTATGAACAGGGGCGGGTTAAGCATTACGGCACGTTCCCGCAGCTTGAAGACCAGATGTGCAACTACACAGGCACATACACAGGCGCACGACAAACATGTGCCAGCCCTGACCGGATGGATGCGTTGGTTTGGGCGCTGACCGAACTGATGTTGGGCCGTAAAAATTCACCTAATATAAGGACTCTTTGATGGCGTTATTCGACAGATTATTTGGTCCTAAACCCGATAAAAACCTTAATGCTGAGCAGGGCAAAAAACGATTTGAGGCCAAGCAGGCAAACAGGCCCATTTGGGCGCGGGTTGGCCCCGGCAATGCTGTTTCCACGCCGCGGCGCTATGACCGATTGGCGGATGAAGGCTACAGGCAAAATGTTGTTGCATACCGCGCCGTTAATCTGGTGGCAAAGGCTGTTGCCAGCATTCCGTTTACCTTGATGCGCGGTGACGAGCGGTTAAGCGATCATCCATTACTCGCACTATTGGCGCGCCCCAACCCGAAGCTGAAAGGCGAGAACTTTCTTTATAACTTTGTTGGCTATTACCTGATTGCAGGCAATGCATATGCAGTGAAGGTTGGGCCTGACGGCGGTATGCCCAAGGAGCTGTGGCTCTTGCGCCCTGACACCATGCAGGTGGTTGAAGGCACGGACGGCCTGCCTGCCGGTTTCGAGCAACAGTTAGCCGGTAAAAAACAACGCTTTGATGCTGACAGTGTGTTGCACCTTAAAACGTTTAATCCGCTGTCCGATTGGTACGGCCTTGCGCCGCTTGAAGCGGCGGCCATGGCGGTTGATGCGCATAACGAAAGCAGCCGATGGAACCTTGCACTGGTGCAAAACGGCGGTACGCCCTCAGGTGTGCTGTATCAGGACGAGGCAGACGCACCACTTACTGACGCGCAGTTTGACAAACTGAAATCGGAAATTGAGAACCAGTATACAGGTGCCGTGAATGCAGGCCGGCCACTTCTGCTCGAGGGTGGCCTTAAGTGGCAGGACATGGGGTTAAGTCCCAAGGATATGGACTGGGCATCTGCCAAAAACATGAGCGCCCGCGAAATCGCACTTGCGTTTGGTGTGCCTCCGCAAATGATGGGGGTGCCTGATGCACAAACTTATGCGAACTACGCAGAAGCGCGGCAAAGCCTGTGGGAAGACACAATCATTCCGCTGGCACAAGACATAGCGCAGGAATTGACCAATTGGCTGGTGCCTGACTTCAATGGCGGAACACGCGCCTTGCAAACGTCTGCAAGACGAGATGACAAGCAACAATTAAAGCTAACACTGGACCTCGATGATGTACCGGCCCTTAGCGCCAAACGTGCCGCAAAGTTTGACCGTATCGCAAACGCTGCGTTCCTCAGTGACGAGGAAAAACGCACGGTACTTGGGTTCGGGAAATAAAGATAGTGTATTTGAAAAACTATTGAAAACGCGATATTCATGAATCCATTCACTTGGAGGCATGAACATGTTGAGTAAAACAGAAAAACAAAAGATTGCGGATTTTTTAAATAAACGAGCACCTAACGGAGGTATATGTAAAGAATGTGGCTCTAATAAAATGTCTATCGCTGACCATATTGTACAACCAATTATAGCTAATGAAGGTGGGCTAACAATAGGAGGACCTTCGTATCCTCAAGTCATGGTTGTTTGCAATAATTGTGGTTCCACTAGGTACTTTAATGCCGTTGTAATGGGCTTATTAGAGGTGGAGGCGACCGATGACTGATAAAGAAAATAACGATACTGTTCCACAGCTAACGGCTGATCCGCAATCTGGCTTTGATGGTTCCACAGTAAAACCACTTTATGTTGAGAGGAAACCTACGGTGTATGGGGTAATGGAATCAGAACTAGAAAACCTTACGGCATGGAACTTTATCTCGAATATTAGTTTTTCTGTAGGATCGTTTTTTCTCTCTATTTTTATTGCACTCAATATTGAATTTGTAGGTGCTGAGCCAATGGACGCATTGGCTAGTTCATTTATTACATGGATGAAATGGGCGAGCGGAATTTTAGTTATAGTGTCTTGGTGTTTAGGTATATATTTTTGGTTCAGAAGAAAAAATCAAATTTCTATAATCAAAAGAGAAAGCAAGATATCGAATTAGTTAACCCCCACCGGGTCTTAGCTTGTAAGCGATCCAAAGGCATCCAATGGTGATGCCAAGCACGACAGTGCCAATCATTTTAAACAGGAAAATTGTCTCATCAACTTTGACAGGGTCCGTGTGCTCCAACGCAAGGCCTTGGCCCGCCGCGAAGGTGCCAACCCCAAGAACACCAAACAGGATAGACAACAGCAGCGCGGTGAACGACAGCCAGAAACGATATTTGTCGTTAGAGGGTGCGGAGGCCACCTGATCAGAATTCGCCTGAGTAGCGTTTATCAGAGTATTTTCCGCCTGAGCAGTTTCCCCTGTGGTTGGGGTTAGCTGTGCCATGTCGGCAGTTGGCGGCGGTGCGGTTATTTCGGTGTGTGATGGTATGTCGTGTAATCCTTGTTTTTATAGTTTGCTGTTTTAACAGGTGCCTAAAACACTGTCCAGCAGGCGCGCGGTAACCCGCAACACCTTAAATCATCTTTAATCCAAAGGAATAGCCAATGGCAGCATCCCGGACATCATCTGTTCAGGCCGAGCGCGATATTATTGACTTGCCGCTTGAAGTGAAAGCAGGCGGTATGCCTGGCGAATTTGAAGGTTACGGCGCTGTATTTGGTAATGTGGACCGCGACGGTGACGTGGTCACCAAAGGCGCGTTTGCAAGCAGCTTGAAGGAACGCTTGCCAGCCCTTCTCTGGCAACATAACCCCAAGCAGCCCATCGGGCGGTTTGATGTGGTGCGCGAAGATGCAAAAGGCCTGTTTGTGAAAGGTCGCCTGTCGCAAACAGGCAAGGGGGCGGAAGCCTACGAACTTCTAAAAATGGGCGCCCTTAACGGCCTATCGATTGGTTTTGTAACCAAAGAGGCACAGCGCAGCAGCGCATCGGGCGCCCGCCAAATTACCCGCGCAGACTTGATGGAAGTGTCCCTTGTGACGTTTCCGGCCAACGAGCTTGCGCGCGTTCAAACTGTTAAGCAAAAGGAACCTGCTTTGAATAGTCAGACAGATATTGAAGATCCCAGTATTCGTGATCCACGTAGTTTTGAGCGTTTCCTGCGTGAGAACGGTTTTTCCCGCAGTCGGGCCAAAGCAATTACGGCGAAGGGCTTTAAGAGTGGTGATGGTCTAGCATCTAAGGAAGATACGGCTGTTTTGTCAGACATGCTGAAGAAGAGTGCGCAGCGAATTGAGATGAAAAATATCCCTTATTTTGAGCTGGAAGCTAATAGTAAAAGCCGAATATGTACATTTAAACCATCTAGCTCACCTGCAAGAGTTGACATGGGCGAGTCAATTTCTGAGCAACCAGAAGGCACTCGCTATGATGATTTGGTGATTGATATATGGGTGCTGGTCCCTACACGCCCCGGTCAACCAGCTATTTGGCAACACCAACGTGCCGTTAAAGGCAAGCATCTGTTTACCATCGATATTCCCGGTTTTAATCAGTTGACCGATGCAGAGAAGAACCGCGGTGCCTTGAGGTTACAATTCATCGGTAAGTATAAGCGCAGATTTAATGTCACGGTTTCATAAGAGCGTTATAGGCTTTACTCACAAAATGAACTCGTAGAAAATAACCGTTAGAATGATACCTAAAACAAGCTCTCATTGTAACCTATAGCAGTGGTCAGTTCGATATGTGGCGCACAGCCTAGCAATTTTTCACGACCGCCCAGTAACCTTTTGGCTAATGACCAAGCATATAGTGACGCTGATTGAGGGAATGTGAAGACAACGTCTGCGTCGTAATCAAAGGCACCTGGTTTCTCAAGGTCAATATTGGGGTCAATATCTTCGACAGTTGGGTAAGCGTCGGCAACATTGACGAAATGCACGGCGGCATCTTTATTGGCGACGAAACGGTCACCTTCATTACCAAACAGTCTGAAGGAATGTTTTTTACCGTCTCTTTCGGCTAATACGCGGCCAATCTTTCGGCGTGCCTCAGGCTTGAAGTAAACTTCAATCCTAAATTCGCCTGGTAACGGACCCTTATAGGCAGGGATAACGCAGCCGCTCTGAATGTCGTTTAACGAAAACGCTAACAATGGCTCTGTTGCCGTGAGTGAAATAGGAGGTTCACCGCTTATAAGCATTTTTCGGCGCAATTTGAAATTGTTGTGAACACCATACCAAACGCCACTGATATTCATGATGTCTTCAGACGTATCGGTTTGGGTCATTGTATGACTGTTTGTAAAACTGGTATACCCAAACATAATTGCGACACCTGCCATAAGGCCCGTTATGAACTTGAACATTGTTCGCTCCTGCATGCATTTGGAACATAATAAGAACATAAGCGAGCAAAATGCAACATTTCATACACCTGAATGTTTGGTGCGTTTATATTAGTATACAAAATACGTGAAGTATTGAGGTGCAACACGATTTGAGGGATGAGTATGAAACGTATTTTAAGTGCAGCGATGCTAATTATGGTGGCATCAAGCGCCAGTTACGCTGCGCGCGGTTATATCTATATTAATCATGATGGTGAGCGTACCCGCACTGCGAACTTTGAGTTTGATGGTATGCTGGTGTGCAATTTGAAACGGATGGTCGCCTCAACCGTGGGCTTAAGTATGAGTGAGTTTGACCTGAAAAAAGGCGGTGTTAGATTGGATGCTTCGAAGTCGCTTAAGGAAGCTTTCGTTAGCTCTGGCAATAATGTGCAGGTCGCAAAGGTGCGGCGTTCCAATCAGTGCACCTAGTGCTGTAGCTTAAAAAAAACTAATCGAATTTCAGCCCGGTGCAGTGATGTTGCCGGGCTTTTATTTGCCTGATGTGCATAGCGTGATGCTGATGCGCGTTGGCTGATACACGGCCATTTCTGGTCTGCGCGAGGCAGGCATGTGGCCTTTCAACCGAGCGGCCAACCGAGTGGCATGACCGCTCTCTCATACCAAATATATTGAAAGGACAGATGTCATGGAAATGACTGATCTGAAGTCTGCGATTGAGGATTATACCGACGCAGCAGAAAACGGCATTCTTGGCCTGAAAGACCGCATGGATGCGCTGGAGACAAAGTTTGCCCGCCCTAACGGCGGCGGTGCAGATGCGCACGCGTCGGACGCGCTTGAACATAAGCATGCGTTTTTGGATGGTTTTATCGCACGCGGTGATGACAGTGAACTGAAGCAGATTGAAGCCAAGGGCTTATCTACGGCAAGTGGCGGCGACGGTGGCTTTGCTGTGCCGCATGTGATTGACACAGAAATTGAAAAGCAACTGCGTGACCTGTCGCCGCTGCGCTCCATCTGTAAAGTGAAAACCATCGAGACATCCAATTACACACGGTTGTTAAATGTTGGTGGCACAGGATCTGATTGGGTCGGTGAAGCGGGTGCGCGCAGCGAGACGGCGACGCCCTCGTTGCAGGAAATTACCATCACACCCGGCGAGATATACGCCAATGCAGCGGCGACACAGCGTGCGCTTGATGACATGCAGTTTGACGCAGAAGCGTGGCTAACGGAAGAAGTGGCAGAAGCCTTTGCTGCCAAAGAAGGCGACGCTTTTATTAACGGTGACGGTGTGAACAAACCCACCGGGTTTTTGCATACGTCTGTTGTTGGCAGCATTGGTAAGGTGACAACCACGGCATCGGGTGCCTTTGATGGACCTGACAACCTCGTTGACCTGGTGCATGCACTGAAGGCGCGTTACCGCCAAGGTGCCAAGTTTGTCATGAACAGCGCAACACTTGCCGAAGTGCGCAAGATGAAAGACGGCGATGGTAACTTTATCTGGCGACCGGGTTTGATTGAAGGCCAGGCTGACATGCTGCTGGGTTATCCTGTGGTGGAAGCAGAAGATATGCCTGATGTTGCGACCGGTGCATTTGCTGTGGCGTTCGGTAATTTTGAACGTGGCTACACGATTGTGGAGCGTACTGGCACACGGGTGCTGCGTGACCCATACAGCGATAAACCAAATGTGCTTTTCTACGCGACCAAGCGCGTTGGTGGTGCTGTGGTGAATGCTGAAGCGATCAAGCTGCTTGAGTTTGCTGCCTAAGCAAGCTTAACGCGGTAATAGACGAACATGAAGGCGGGGTTTTATCCCGCCTTTTTTATTGGCCTTTGGGCTTTTTTCTTTTTCTCCTCTCATAAAGGTTCACTGCGATGCTAGCCAACAGGGTTCGTGAATATACTGCAACAACAGGCACAGGTGATATTACGCTGGGCGGCGCACTTTCGGCCCACATCACATTTGCAGATGCCTTCACTGTTGGTGACAGTGTGACTTACGTGATTGAGGACGGCGACAATTATGAAATTGGTACGGGCACACTCTCGGCGGCTGATACGCTTTCACGCACGGTAGTAAGTGAAACACTGGTTGACGGCGTTTACACTAAATCAGGGGCAACCGCGATTGGCTTGACCGGTAATGCTCGCGTATTTTGTGCTGCAACTGCGGATTTCTTGCTCGACTCTACCGTGGATGCAGATGTGATCAGGGAAATGACGGACGGCGCCGGTGTGACCATTGCAGATTTATTGATGGTCAATAACGGCGTAACTATTACCGAGAACCTGACCGTCGGTTCCGCTCAAACAGGAAGCGGAAAAGTTGATATTAAATCTGGTGCAGATGCGTTTTCGGTTTTGGCGTTTTCAGATGATGTGCAGGATCGCGGACAGATAAGATATAACCATGCAACTGATACGCAGGAATTTCTCACATCTCAAGGCGTAAGGGCAACGCTGAGCGATACTGATTTTGCTGTAAACTCTGATAACGCTACCTTCGCAGGTGAGTTAAATGTCAATGGTTTTCAAATGACAATAGGGCAAACAGGCGGTGCAGCTTCTGGCTCGATTTTCAATATTAATGGATGGAACGGGCTGTCTGCCGTAAGCAACAGATTAGTAGGCCTGGGGACAATAAATGGCGGGCTGAGAATTGATATAAACGGTGTTAATGCCGTTACGGCTTTTGAGCAAGATCTGGTTAGTGTGAATACTGATCTCATTATTAGCGGTAATGCTCGGTTTAAAAATCTGGCAGTTAAAGATTTCGGAATAGAAGGGCTTTCGGATACTGGAGCGCCTGTTTACGGCGGCGGCACATCGGGTGGTTCTTTTGGGGCAAACATTCAGATGTTTGCTGAAAACCATGTAACGTCTGCCAATGATATGAGCTTCAGGGGTGGTAATGTAGCGTGGGCTCGATGGGATGACAGCCGTAGAGAATTCACGTTAACTGGTGAATTAATCACAACAGGTGATGTAAGCGCGACACGCTTTTTAATTGCATCGGAAGCAACGGTTGCCAAGGGTGGTATCAAGAGTGCGATTGGTACCGAGCCAATCACATTTATGGATGTAACGACCGGAGGTCAGCACAGGATAGGGGCATACTCTTATGGTGCCAGCGCATGGCAAGACCTGGACATTAATAATTCTGCTATTTCCATAGATGGACCAACAGGGATCATCACCATAGGTGGAGATAGAATTACGAGAAATGTTAATGATGACCAATTTGTACTCGCTGGCGGCGACACTGCACATAAGGGCGGCAACATATTTCTTTTTGGTGAGTTTCATCCGACAAACCCTGGAGACATACTCCTGCGTAGTAACGCCGCTAATGTTATGTTTTATGACGCCAGCGATACTTTGTTCAGGTTTTATGAAGATGTTGCCATAGACGGGACTGCGACTTTTTCTAGTGACATTAATGTTAACGGTGTTGCTGCCCTTAAAGGGCGAACAGAAGTCGGTATGTTAAGCACCACGGGTCAGTATGCAGTAACGTATAACCCCGACACCTCGGGGAGTTCTGTCTTTCACACCTTAGTTTCTTCAGGGAAAATGTTTTGGTATACAGGTTCTGACCCATACTCAAGCCCGCAAGAGCAAATGAACTTAAGTAATGCAGGAAATCTAACAGTTTCTGGCGCTATGACTTCTGGTGCGAATATTATTTCGACCACTAACTTTAGAGGTGGTGTAGGAGCGGCTGCTGTGCCAACACATTCCTTCACAGGCCATACCGATATGGGGGCCTATGTGCATTCTGCTGATGTATACGGTATCAGCGTTGGAGGTGCTGCGCAGTTTACTTTAAGTACGTCTACAGCAGATTTCCTAGGTAACGAGATTATTGGAGCCGCATCGCTGCATGGGGATAGTACCGCTTCGGCGTTAGACATATACAGTGGACCAGACACGTCTGGTGCTAATATTCTTTTATACGGCAGTACTCACAGCACTAAGGCAAACGACCTTTTGTTCAGAACGGGCTCTACCGATAGGCTACAGTGGGATAACAGCGCCGCATATTGGGATTTTAAAAACACCAACTTGTTCAACATTAACGTAGTAACTGCCAACACTATTCGTGGTGCTGCAAGCGCTGCGAGTAGTCCTACATTTTCTTTTAGCAACGACACCGACACAGGTTTTTTTAGTAAATCCGACGGGCAAATTGGCATCTCAGCAAACACTGTAGAACGCGCGGTGTTTGGTGCCACAACTGGCGTGACAGGCAATCGCGGCCTTTGGGTAAATGATGGGTCAGACTTTAGTCTCGCAGTTGGTGGCGATAGTGACGGAACTGACCTGACCAACGCTCAACTGAAAGCTGCTCGTGTTGGAATGCCTCATTATCTAAATTCAGAAGAAATGGTTACTGCGTTCTTTATGGCTTCCGATGCCTCTAATAACACCTTAAATCTTGGCGGCGGCTCTATATTGGGTAATGCCGCAACCGCATTTAATGTTTACACAGCATCTGACATCACAACCCTACAAGGGACTTTAAGACTATCTATTAGCAGCGGAGGCGCTGCTAATTTCCAAGGTAATAATGTGAGTGGGGTAGAGGTTCTTACTCTTAATAATGAGATCAGACTACCCAATGGTTCAGCAGGTGATCCTTCTTATACTTTCTCGAATGAAGATAGTACGGGTATATACCTGCCAGCAGCAGGGGAATTATCCTTCACTGTTGGTGGTGCCAGAACGGTATATCTCACGAGTACAGCCGCTAATTTCGAGAATGACATAGTGGTGGCGGGGAGCATACTCAGCAACAATAGTACGGGGGGAATAGTAGTCGGCTCAGACCTTGCGACAGGTGCCGGTGCCAATCTTGTCATGTATCCCGCGTCTCATGCGTCCACACCAAATGACATAGCGTTTAGAAGAAATAGTACCAACATATTACTGTTTGATGCGTCGACGGACGAGTGGAATTTCCAAGGTAACGATATTAGAACTACAGGTGCTGTAGAAGTAGGTGTAATTACGGGTTCAGATACGACAGGTGCTTTAGATATTTACGGGGGAGAAGGAAGTACTGGTGCAAATCTTTTATTGTATGCGAGTGGTGCGGCAGACGCCAACGACATACTATTTAGAACGGGAGCCACAGCGCGTTTGCGTTGGGACAACAGTGCTGCTGAATGGAACTATCAAAGTAATAGAATTACGGGTCTCACAGAAGTAACACGAGGGACTGCAGCTTCAGCAGTGTACGTTTCAGGCGGATCTACCAGTTCATTAGGCGGTAACCTCATTTTATACGGAGAGAGCCACGCAACGCAAGCAAATGACATTCGGCTTAGGGCGGGTGCTTTGGATGCGTTAAATTTTGACCATTCGGCAGCAGCATGGAATTTCAGAAGCAACCTCATTACCGGCGTGAGTAGCTTAACTGTTGCTGCGGCAGGCAACGCTGCTGATGTGAATATCCAGCGCAGTAATTCAGGCGTCGCAGGTAATGGGATTGGTTCACTCAAGTGGCTAAACTCTGCTGGAAGCCTTAGAGGGCGAATTTCTGCCAACTTTGACACTGACACTGCATCGTCGGTCATTACTGTTTCGCCCACAAACACAAGCGGGGTGGCTGTTGATGTTTTATCTCTGAGCAGCGCAGGAGCGGATTTCCAGGGCAGCAATATAACTGATGTCGGTAAATTTAACCTGGGCGCGCCAACTGATCTGACAATCACCGCAGGTCAAATCTTGGTTAGCCGGGCTTTTCATATCATTGATACAGAGAACGATGACCCTGTTGATGATTTACAAAACATTATCGGCGGTGCGGAAGGTGATGTGCTTATCATCTCGATAGCAAGTGATAGTCGACCCATTACCGTCAAACATAATGATAGCGGTAATATAAAATGCGGTACCGACTTCACCATGATCAGCATTCACGACACAATGCAGTTGATGTTCAAATCAGGTTATTGGATCGAGGTTTCTCGGTCTAGCAATGGCTAGGCATTTTTGCTCGCCAACATAATCAAGCCTGCGTTCAGACTAACTTATAAATGAATTCAATCATGCCGTGCTCATTGTGAGGCGGTAAATCTTACTGCCAATAAAAGGAGTATAACCATGACATCACCGAAAACCATTACAACAACGGAAGGCACTGCTAACCCTATAGCACATGACGGGGCGCTTACCTCAAAGCAGGCGCAGATAATCTTGCAATTTCTACAGCGAACACAACTTCAGGGCGCTGAAATGGCCGCATATGTTGATGCCTTCAATGCGCTTTCCGTTATAGCAAAAGCATCGTCTGCTGACGAAGCATTTGCCTAGAAAATTTGTCACTAACACAATGCGGCTGCCTTGTATGGGCTGCCGCGCGTCATCATCAATAATGTCGTCTTTAAAGAAGAGCCTTATGATTTTAGCAAGCAATAGCCTGGCTGCTGCTCCAGATGCATCGAGCAGGCAATATAATCTGTGTCGGGTCAGTCAGGGCAGCGCTTATCTGGCCAGCGTTCATGTTGCACATTGGCTTGCACAGCTCAGCCACGGTCTGTCAGCACAGCGTAGAGCCACAGTGCAACCATCTGCTCCTGTCGCCGTTATCACTGAAGCTGTCAGTGTTCAAGCACACGATAGTCCACCTTTTTGCCTAAAGGTCTAAATATGCCTTCAGTACATACATTTGTTTATCAGCAAGCCATGCGCGCTGTTTTGTTAGGTGCTTTGCCAGGGTTTGGTGGGGCTGGTTTGTCCGCGCACCTCATGACGCCAGCGTTCGTACCTGACCAAATCGGACAGGAAACTTTTGCTGATATAGCATCACATGAAATCACCGGTTTTGACTATAGTCCGCGCCCCGTAAATGGCATTGCTGTAATCGCAGATAATGGCAGTTGGTCATTGGCGACAGACGCCATAATTTTTGGTGATCCAGTCACAGTGCCGCCGTTTAGATTTCTAGTAATGGCTTATGGTTCAGTTGCTGCGCCAGCCTCATCAAAACAGCTTTTGATCTGCGTTGACCTTAATCCATCAGGCAATGCGCTGGAGGCGATCAATGGTGTGCTGAAAATTGAGACGCCGCCGGCAGGGTGGCTAACAATTACATCATCATAACAAGAGCATATACCTGTTCGCAATCCGGAGGCACGGCACCTTGACACTTTATTTAAAAGATCCACAAAGCACCGTTGATTACAGCGTTGACTGGACAACATGGCTTGTCGCCGGTGAAGCAATAACATCGACTGAATGGTCGATTACACCGAGTGACACATCGGCACCAACGCTTGGTAACATCATAGACGGTGACACAGTCCAAGGCGTTTATGTAAGCGGCGGCATAGCAGGGCGGCGATACCACCTTACCTGCCGGATAGAAACAGATGCGGGTCGGCAAGCTGACCGAAGCCTCAGCTTACGTATTATGGAGCGATGATTATGCGCATAGAAGAAGTAAGCCTCAAGGCCACCACAGCAATACTATTGGCTGAGGTGAAAGAGCATCTGCGAATTGATGGTACAGCAGAAGACGGTCAGTTAAATGCTTTTATCGCCACAGCAGAACGAATGATAGAAGCCACCACAGGTTTGGCACTTATCAGCCGCCAATTTGACGTATATTTGAGTGAATTGCCAAGGCAAAATAATGGCCAATTGGTATTGCCGGTAAGGCCATTGCAAGCCGTTAATTCTATTCACTTAAAGGACAATACCGGTGCTGATATGCTATGGCCAATTAGCCAGTACATCGTGCAAACAGGTTTAACACCGTATGTATGTTTGGCCCCTCATATGCGGTGGCCTGCTATGACGGCGCAAATAGATGGTATTCGTATTAATATTACCGCAGGATTTGGTGCAGACTGGAATGCCGTTCCTGCAGATATTCATCAGGCGCTGTTACTCTTGATTACAACACTTTATTTTAATCGCGGTGATAGCAATCAAATACATGATGTGATGAAATCGTCAGGAATTATGGCACTTTTGTCACCATACAAGCGGGTGCGATTATGAGATCAGCTATGAATTCAGGGCTTGGTCAGATGCGGCACCGTATCAGTTTAATGCGCGAAGAGTATCACCAAGGCGCGGGTGGACGCTTGGTTAAAACAACGCCGATTATTGCAGATGTCTGGGCAAGCATTGCCGATAGTACTGTAGACCTTGTCAACCGTGCAGACACACAGAAACAAAATACGGGGCTGACGGTAACTATGCGTTACTGCGAAACCTCTATGACTGCCAGTCATGCACGCTTAGGCGGCACCATGTACCGTATAACAACAAAACAAAAACATGGCTTTTTGAACCCTTCATTAGAGATGCAGATGAGCCGCACCGATGTACAGAAAGGAAGCGTGTCATGACAAGCCTTGTTGCACACACACTGCAGGAGGTGGTTTTTGCGGCGCTTACGTCAGACATAACGCTCTCGCAGCGTGTTCATGGTATATATGACCAGCCAATAACCGATGCTGCATTTCCTTATGTTGCTATGGGCGAAACAAGCATTGCGCCTGGTTTAGTGAAAGACAGGGTAGGTGCGCGCATCACTTTTGAAATTATCGTCTGGTCCAACGAGCCTAGCCAGATGGAAGCCAAAGAACTGATGGCCATTGTTGATAATGTATTTGTTGGCGGCGAACTGGAAACGTTGGCTTTTGATCTGTTGCAAATCAGGTTGCAGAACGCCAGTGTTGTGCGCCAGTTTAACGAAGAGGGCAGTTTGTACCGTGGTCGCATGAGCTACACAGCTCAGGTTTATGAGCGCGTCAGCGTTTAAATGGCCGAAGGGCCCTGCGTGTGTTGCTCGGTAGCAGGTGCACAGCTGCTACATCGTTTGGTTTTCGTTTTGTCAATATAAGCTTCATACATATTGAGCGAATAATAGTGCCCACAACGCTTACAGCGTTCTCTTTTCGATTGTACAATAAAACCGGCAAAAACCAGACAGGCAACAACCAGTAAGCTTATGGCAAACCAGTGCACATCAGCCTGAATTGCTGCAGGCAGGGCAACTAGAAACAGGAATACACCAAGTATTTTGTCGAAAGTTTTCATTCTGTTGTTGGCCGTATCGTGCGTTGTTTATACATCGCTCAACTTCCGATTGAGCAATCTTCAGGATAGTTAAAAATATGTTAATATTCAGTTAACGGTCATGACACAACAAGTCGAATAAACTTTAGTTTAATTTAGTTTATGTAAGTTACCGAGGCTCGCTTGCAGCAAGTGCCGAGCATTCACGTTGTATCTCAGTCATCATCGCTGAAATATTGACCATGTCAGGATATTTGTCTGAAAAACCAAGGGTGCGCAGTTGGTCTTTCCTGGCCTGCAAGTCATATAAACGGGTTTCACAGTTTGTGAGTTCGGACGCGCCGATAATAGCAGCGGCATTGTCTTGTAGTACAGCAACCGCAACGGCTTCTAATATTTTTTGCATTTCAAGAGTGCTGGCTTTCAGCTCTCGGATTTCGGATTTCAATTCCATAATCTGAGACTCAAGGCGACGTTGTTCCATACTGTCTTGTTGGGTATATGCCGGTGATGCAGTGGCCACGGCTATTACGGTAATAGCTATGAATGATAATGAAATTTGTTTCAGCATAACGGCGACCCTTTCGTGAACATATTCTGATGCCCTTTGCACTTTGTTTTAAAGCACAAGGTTTGAAGCAAATATCAGCATACACCCTAGGTGCTATATTCACCAACATGTGATTATTAACACCATTTCAATAACTTACACAAATCAAAGGAGACGTGCATGTCTGCACAAAAGGGAAAAGAGCTGCTGTTGGCGGTTAATGACGGCACCGGCACATATGAAACCGTTGGTGGTTTCACAAGTAATGACTTCGATATTAACGGTCAGGCTGTTGACATCACCAGCAAGGACTCAGGTGGTTTTCGGGCAGCGCTTGACGGCGGCGGTATCGTCTCCATAAGTACCAATGCCAGCGGTGTTTTCATGGACGATGAAAGCTTTGAACGTGTACACGCTGCGGCACTCTCGAATAGCCATCTTGACTGCCGTATCACACTGCCTGATTTCATGACCTACACCGGCCCTTTCACCGTAACATCACTCAGCCTTAGCGGCGGTATTGAAGACGCTGTGCAATACAGTATCAGTCTGGAATCTGCGGGCGTAATTACCACTGCAACAATTTAAGGGCATATTATGGCAAAGACAATCAGTGGTGAAACCAGCCTTATGGTGGGTCGCCGTAAGCGCAGGCTAAGGCTGGATATCGGTACGATGATGGATTTGGAAGATCATTTCGGTATGGGGCTAGTCCCTTTTTTGACTGAACGTTTTCCGCAGTTCCGTCTCAAGGATCTGGCCGTTTTGTTTCTGGCAATGACAGGCGGTGACTTTGGCGATGAAGCAGCAGTGAAACGTGCCGGCGCCTCAGTTGTTAAAGGGGGTATCGCCGATGCTGCCACAGCAATATCGAAATGCCTTGAGGCAACATTGTCTCCCTCTTCAGCTGATGAACAAAAGAGGCATGTGCCGGGAAAGCCATAAAGAAGCCTGATACCACGGCAATAGAGCCCAAGCCGGATAGCGCTGTAAACTGGCATGATGTACTGGCAGCAGGTGCAATGCTTGGCTGGACACCGCGCCAAATATACCGGGCAACACTGCCTGAATTGTTGTTTTCTATTACAGGGTACAGGCAAGCGCGTGGCCTAGGTTCGCCTGAACAGGGCATGACCCGACGTCGCCTCAAAGAATTACATGAAAGGTACAGCACATGATTGCTGGAATTGGAACTGCGGCGCCAGATAGTGATGCGATGCAGAAAATGCTCGCGGGTTTGGCGGAGCCTTTAACAAGCGCAAGCGCGGCGCTTGCAAACGTTGCCGAGAAGCTTGCAGCAGTGATGGGCGGAACAGGAGGTGCTGGCAAAACTGGCCCGCGCGTGTTTGTGCCGTCTGTTCCGGAGCCAGCTGTATCTGATAACTTTGCGGGCTTTCTGGAAGATACATTTGCTGGCAGCAGTTTGTTTGAGGTATCGCCGCCAAAGAAGTCTGGTTCTGAGGCCGATAACGCGAACGCTGCAGAAAAAATAAAAGCATTGTCTACGGAAACAGCTGATAATCAGGCGGCAAAAGATGAAGAGCAGATATTAAGTGACAAGAAAGTTTGGGCGTCAAAACTTGCTAACGCAATTGCTGGCTCCAAGAAGCTTGCCAAGGTCAAAAAGGCATACGCGGTTAGTGCCGCAATTGTTAATACGGCCAAGGGCGTTACCGAGACTTTTAGCAGGCTTGGCTTTCCCGCGGCCATACCGTTTGCCGCTGCTTTGGCGGCCCAGGGCGCTCAGCAAATTGCAACCATCAGAGGGCAGGCACATAACGGCCTGAACCGCGTGCCATCTACAGGCACATATCTGCTTGAACGCGGTGAACGCGTGGTGGGCAAGCGGCTTAATCAGGATTTGTCCGGTTTTCTTGCGGGCATGTCAGGTGAGGGCGGAAGCGTTAGCAACAACCTCGATCGTTCCATCAGTAAAAGTAGCACTTTCAACCCGACCATCAATATGACTATTGGTAGCAACGCCAGCCCTGATGCAGTGTTTGCCAACCGTGGTGCGCTTGAAGGCATGATCCGTGAAATTTACGCAGATTATGCACAGGAAGCCCCTTTCTAAACATAAACATGCCTCTCATTTAATTCAGTATTTCAAGTTCTAGGAAACCTGTATGCCAAGCCCTCAGTTTGACAGCTTGCCAGCGATGCCTGCTGCGCCGGCACCAGCCGCTATTCGTGTACGGTCTCGCCAGCGTACCCGCGCCAGCCAATCAGAAAGCGGCCATATATTTACCCGCAGTTACGGCGGCCAGGTTTACGAAGTGACATTGTCGTATAACCCAATGACACGCACGCAGGCAGCGCCTTTGATTGCTTTTTTGCAATCGCGCAAAGGCCGGGACAGCAAATTCAAAGTAGATATTTCAGGCTTGGCAGAAGCGCCGGGATTGCATGTTGGCAGCTTCGCGAACTTCAGTGACAGCACCAAGCTTTACCTGATCACAGGTACAAGTCCGGTTGAGGTAACCCCTTCGCGCAGCAACACAGCAAACCCCTTTACTGACACTGTCTTCATGTACGCTTCGCTTGTCGGTGATGTGCAGGAGGTTTCGCTTGGTCGTGGCGGGCTTATCAGGCTTGAGGTCGATCTAGTTGAAAGGTTGCCGCTATGATGACTGTATCTTCTGTTTTTGCTGATGCACTCACGGGCGATCAGCTTCAATACGCGTGGTTATTGAAAATTGGCAGTGACCTGCATTTTACTAACCATGTTGCCGATGTTGTATGGGCAGGTAACACATATCGCAGTGAAGGCGATGTGCTGCGTTTTCCTGCCATTGCCCGTGAGCGCACCATTAAACTGCAAAGCTATGTCGTTGAATTTTCTGGTGTGGATGGTGCTGTGTCATTGGCACTGCGTGATCATGACCGGACGGGCGAAGTGTGTGAGGTTTTCCTGATGTTGTTTGACGGCACAGGAGGGCAACTTGGTGATCCGGTCAGTCTTTACAAAGGAGCGTTCGACAGTTGGGTAGAGCGTGAAACACCAACCACATCAACTGTAACAGTGAAGATTACCAGCCCGTGGGTCAAGCCTAACCTGACCGCAGGGCGCATTACCAGCAACCACAACCAACAAGACCGCTACACGGGCGACACATTCTTTGAATTTGCACATGAAGAAAAGAACACCATCGGGTGGGGAGGCGAAGCCTAATGGGATTGCTTTCATTCGTTGGTAAACTGCTTGGTGTCAGTGGCGGCCCGCAGCAAAAAATCGAGATAAGTAAAACGTCTGCTGCAGAAGGGTTGCCAATCATTTATGGCAAGCGCCGCCTTGAAGCGATTAACGTGTTCAAGCGTGTGTCCAGCAACAATATTACGGCTACCAGCGGTACTTATCCGGGTACAAACTTTGTGCTGGCAGGTGCCGGCACTTCGGATAATGACATTGACCGCCCGAACGTATGGCTACACCGCATAGATGTGTGGGGGCAGGGCGAGATTAACGCTGTTCGCCGTTTCTGGATTGATGGTGATCTGCATACACACAAACGGTTTAACGCGCGGCCATATTTCCGTGCCATCACCAAATACGGAGCGGACGGACAAACTGCATTTTCAGCATTATCAGCTGTGCCTTCAACATGGAGCGCAGACCACAAAGGCAACGGCGTGGCTTATAGCTGGTCGCGGTTTCTCAATTCCAAAAACAAACCACAGTTTAACGCAGAACCTGTTCTGCGCGCAGAAATTGAAGGGCTAAAACTTTATGATCCGCGCCTTGACAACAGTGTTGCAGGTGGCAGCGGCTCTCACAGCTTTGATGACGCGGGCACATGGGCATACGGCAATAACCGTGCGCTTGTTGTTCTCAATTACCTGATGTCGCCTTTTGGATTTAATGCACCAAAGGCTGAGCTTGATCTGGAAAGTTTCATTGTTGCGGCTGACCTGTGTGATCAAAGTATGGATATTCCTGCACCGGCGGTAAACACATCGGGCGTACCTCAGTTTTGCTATAATGCGGAAACTGGCGAGATTGATACAATCGTTGTTAATCAGCGTTACCCTTGTAACCGTATCGAACAACTGACAGGCAGCACAACCCAGCAGCAGTTCGTCGCGGACGCCGTTTTGGATCCCAAAGACGGTGTTGTTGATAATTTGAAAGTCTTGCTTGAAGAATTTGGTTGGTCGCTTTCATGGTCTAATGGGCGGCACAGGCTGGTGATTGAAGATGATGTGGCGGCACCAGCCATGACATTTGATGCAACCTCTATTTTTGGTGGCTGGAATATTGAGCGCGGCAACCGGTCACAGCGATATAACCGTGTGACCGTCGAGTTTCCAAACGCCAACAAGGATTATGAAAGCGATACGGTTTCGTGGCCACCGCTGCGCGGGGAACAACACAATATCTATCTGGTAGAAGATGGTGGGCGCGACCTGCACGCCAACCTAACGCTAAAAACAGTGACAGATTTTTACCGTGCTGAGGCTTATGCCGAATTTGCTGTGAAAAAAAGCCGTGTGAATGAACGCATCACCGGCCTTCAGCTTGCCCCCAAGGCGATGCTGCTTGAGCCCGGCGATGTTATTGCCATCGACTATGCCGAGAAGGGATTTGATCCAGCAGAGAACCTGTATTTCGTTGAGAAGATCAATATTTCATCCACGCTTGATGTAACGGTTGACCTGCGCGCATACGACGGGCGCCTGTACGGCGCAACAGTGCGCGTACCAGAGCCGCCAAATATTCGCGAGCGCGGTCTTGATCCGTGGGTAGATCCTGATGCAATTACCAACCTACAGGCGCAGGAATACCACACCAGCAAAGCTGACGGATCGGTCATTAGCGGCATTTACCTGACATGGGATGCACCGGCATCGGGTGTTGCAGTAGAACGCATTGAAGTGAAATGGCGGGATATTAATGACAGTGAATTACCAAGTGTTGATGATAGCGGTTACCCTGATGTTCAGTATGCAGGTAGGGCGGTGTTACCTGCTGAAGCAGTGGCACACAAAATAGAAAATCTCACTGATGATAAACTGTACCGCGTTATTGTAAGCTATGTTACGCGCCTTTCTCAGCGATCAATTGAAGCAATACTTGATGTCAATTTGGCTGAGACAACAGTTAGCAAACTCAAGAATATTGAAGAAGGAGCAACGGACGGCGCTTCTATAGGCACAAACCTTTTCGATTCTGACGGGTTTCTTGTGGATGCTGGCGACGTGGTAACGGCTGATGGTCAGCTTACAATGGGTCATTTGTGGGATTTTAAATGGTCAACGCTTGGATGGAGCGGCGTTAACATGGTCACGCAAGGTGTCCCGCAGGGAATTCACGTTACGCCTACTACCAGTGACGGGCAGCTCATCAGTCCCGATAATCTAAACATTGATGGTGCCTTATACGATAAAGTTGCTGTGCGTATGAAACGTGTCGTTCAGGGCGAAGGTGACTTTTTTGAGTTTCCTGTCCTGTTGTACGAAACAGAAAGTCATGGTTTTAGTGGCAGCTATAAACGCACCCGCAGTTTGCGGTTTGGTGATGGTAATGCACGTACCTTTGTCTTTGATATGGCGAACCTGACTGTTGGTGGTGATGACTGGATAAACAGCACAATCAAACGCTTGCGGTTTGATCCATCTGTCACGCTTGGTGATACGTTTGAGATCGACTGGATTGGTGTTGGGCGTGTTTCTGCCCCTGCACAAGAGGCATTAAGTGCTAATTTGGCCGATGAAATTCAGTTTGCTGATATTGCTGTTCTGGACACAGATAATCTGGAGGTTTTTGGTAAGGTTGAATTGGCGGATACCAGCTTGAAAATCGGCGATCAGGTATCAGCCGCTTGTGAGGTTCAATCACTGGATGATCGGCGCGGGCAACTCGAAATTATCTTTGAACAGGCAGACACAACCGACATTGAAGCCTACACCAGTCAATATAGCCAGGCCAACACAGCATCGTACCAGCAAGTTTCCATTGAGGGTTTGATCATTCCACCCGGAACAGAATTGATCAGGTACCGGTTGCTGCGCGAAGCGGGTAAGTTTGGTGCTGTTGGTGGCAGGCGTCCGTCACTTAATAAAGGACCAGGGTCAATCGATTGGTATGGTGTGCGCAGTGATGTTGAACAAAATGCCAATTATATCACTGGCACCAATCAGTTGAGTGATAATGCAGGTTTGGGTGATACTGCGCAGTGGTATGGCATTACGGGTAGCGGACGCCCCGCTGATAATGCAACACGCAACATGGGCGCGCTGGCTAATTTGGACGCGGTTGGTGAAAGCCAAATTCTTGATGGATCGGCCAGTGACAGACCAATGGCTGATAAAGGTGCAGATTCTGATTTGCCGATTAACGGCGGTGTCAGAATAAGTGAACACATGAGTGTTGTCCGACAGCCGGAAGGACAGCTCATTGTTGGAACAGCACGCATCCGCTTGTCTGGCCCGGAAAGTATTGAAACACTTAGACTTGAAATACGGCGCGGTACATCAACTGTAATGAATGTGCTGCCAGTAGAAGTTACAGACAATTATTATACTTACACGTTGATGTATTGGGACCGTGGTAGCAGTGGCTCAACTACATATCATTTGCGTGTATCTACTGTCGGCAATGTCTTGCTGGATATTGACGTAGATTTTGCCGAAATGTCAGCATTGGTTCTTAAAAAATGACAGAAACACTCGATGAATGTAAACGGCGCTCTAAGCGAGAAATTGACCAGGGTGCAGGTACTGTACGTGGCCGCTATATTACGAGTGTGCGTGGTCAATCCGAAACATACCTGATTAAAGAACAGCAAGCGCGCGCGTGGTTAAGTGATACATCACAAGAGATAGAGCTGTTTAAGCTACCTTGTGCAGAAATTGGTATCACTGGCACAGACATGCTGGATGTATGTACAAAGATCACACAAAAGGCTGACGAATGGGTCGCACTTGCAGCAGCCGTTGAGGCTGTAAGGCTAGGTACAAAGAAGCAAATCGACGCCGCGACCACTGTTAATGAGATTGAGCAAATAAATAGCTCAGTCATGTGGCCCATCATCTCTTAGAATTCCCTACCTGAAGGAATAACCATGATTTTCATTTCGAAAGCGTACCGAAAGGTGCGCGGTGCGCTTGTGCGCATTTATACTGTATCAAAGGCGGCTGTTGGCAAAACCATCAGTCGCTTTTTTTATGCCCTGTTTCATACCCGCCCCGGGTTAAAACGCGGTGCGCTGGTATTGTTATTGTTTGCAGCTGTTGTTGTGCCGTTCAGTGTTTTTTCTGGCCAAATGCTATATGTTTCCGGCCTTTGGGCATTGATGTTGTTTGCGTTGTTTCTCGGCATGGGTGCAGAGCGCGCGGCCATTGAATGGTCGCCTGTGTTTGCCTTGCCGCCCATTAGTGCGTTTGCGTTCTGGCGCTGGCATGCACTGGAGAAAAAGCGCTTTCTGGCTGTGCTGACCGCACTTGCGGTTGGTGCCGGGTGTACTGCGATTGCAGGTATCATCATATGACAATTGCACAGCACATACAGGCGAGTACAACGCCGATTGAAGGCAGCAATACCGCCAATGCCGCTTTGTTGAAAGCAACGCTCGCTTTCGATCGCATTGAACGCCACGAGGCACAGTGCAGCAAACGCTGGGGCATCGTGATCAAGCTGATGCTTTTGGTGCTGACGCAGGTAGGTGGCCTGCTGTTTTTCCTTATATCCGACAAATTGGGGTGGTTGATATGACCTATCCGTACAAACTGCATCCAAAGGCTGAGCTGGCCATTGATCCGCGTATGTCGCTTAGCCAGCATTTTCATTTGCATGAGTTTACACGCAGCCAAACCGCGGAAAAATATGACCTTTATAATGTGCCGCGTGAAGAAGCAGAAGTTGCTAACCTGAAGGCGCTCTCAATTAATGTGCTGGAACCTGTGCGTGCCTTGTTTGACCGCTATGTGATCATAACATCCGGCTTTCGGTGTGCGACGCTTAACAGGTTAATTGGCGGTGCCATAACCAGCCAGCATTTGTTTGGTGAGGCGGCGGATATTATTATTCGGGGTGTGCCTGTATGTGATGCTGCGCTAGCGATTGTAGGTTCGGGCATTGCATTTGACCAACTGATTTATGAAGCACGTTTGCGCGGTGACGCCTGGCAGGAATGGCTGCATGTATCGCACAGACGGTTGGGCCCAAACAGAGGCGAGGTGTTGACCTGTGTGCAGGACGTGGACGGCAAGCGCACGCTTGCTGGCATTCAGCCGGTTGTTGACCAAACCCTAAGCACAACGGCGAGAAGTGATGCAGGAGGCGCACATGCTGCGTGATTGGATCGCTGATTTTGTCGTGACATTGCTTGCGTTTTACACGCTGTTTTTGCTGTTTGCAGCCTTTGTTGATTGGAGGCCGTGATGGCTATTCCACTATTGGACACAATTCTTGATGTGATTAAGGCACCCCTGGAGCGCCTGATACCCGACAAAAACGCCCGCAGCAAATTCAACCATGAACTTGAGATGGAACTGTTGCGTGCGGGGCTGGCACAGCTTGAGGTGAACAAGGTTGAAGCGCAGCACCCTTCGGTGTTTGTGGCGGGGTGGCGCCCATTTGTGGGGTGGGTGTGCGGCATGGCACTGGCGTGGCATTTCATTGGATTTGATATGGCAAACTGGCTGCGTTTGGCCTTTGCGCCGGAGATGCCGGCACCGCCTGCGCTCAATGGCACCGAAACATTGGTGACAGTGTTGATGTCCATGCTGGGGCTGGGTGGCTTGCGCACGGTTGAGAAACTGAAAGGTGTCAGCCGTGATGGTTGGCGCGGGAAGTAAGATATGGTTTTTACCCTGACAGGATCCGTCGGCCTTTTGGGCGATAATCGTCCCCATGATGTTGCCAAGGTGCAAGCTGCTTTTAAAGTATTGAAGGCTTCAAATGGTCATGCTTATTTTGAAGGAGTAGTAGATGGCAAAATCAATTTCTTCAAGCCTGCATTGCAACGGTTCTTTCAGGACCATCCGGTTGTTGGTAAATCAAGTAGGGTATTTCCTCGTACGATCAAAAAAGTAGGCTTTCTGCGAAATCAGATAATCACTAAGTTAAATGGTCACACTCTGCTTAACTATCAGGCAATAAAGGGAACATCTATTCTGTATGCTTCTGATGCTAATCATAAAAGTAATATCATATCTCCAGATTATTTGATCTTAGCTGACTATCTGCCCAAAAAGTATTGTCGAATTGGCAGTCAGGCTATCGAAATCCACATTGAACAGGTTGATTTCGACCTATCCGAGAGCAGGTACTATTCAGTGATTAGCTTTCCAGAGATCAAAGCATTTGTTGATGCGATTACATTAAAAGATACTGCGCTAATTCCTAAGCAGGTTCATGATTTAATAGAGATATTTACGGCTGCAGGTAGTAACACGTGGGAAGTAACCCGAAGTGATGATTTGTCAGGAAAAATACAGCTGAGGATCAGAAGTGCAACACACAAGGGCTTGGCGCGAACACTTAAGGAAATGGATCAAAATGGTAACATTGGTCGCGTAATCCAGGAGGACGTTATAGGGCGTGGCATAGTTCTTAAAATTCCGCCCAAGGACACTATCGTTCAAATCGCTGGTAGAATTCATGCTCAAGCCTGTGCCGAAACTGGCTCAGAGGGCGGTAAGATTATTAATAAATCGCTTAAATCTTATGCTGCGACCATCTTGGAAAAAAGTCTAAATAAGAATTTTAAAAATGGTACTGAACGCCATTGTGCCAGTTGCCGGGAGTTGGCGGAAGATTTAAAAGATTCTGAGGCGCGAACTATCGAGCTAATCGAGCAGATCGAAGCAGTAAATCTGGATTTTGAGCGTTTTATTAAAGAACAGGCTAGCGCAGAAGATTTTGATAGGGCAAAGCAAAACTTGGCTAAAGCAGGTGCTAATCTTATTCCTATAATTGGCGATGATTTGTTTCAGATTGATAAAACAGCGGATGAGGAAATTCTTAGTAAATCGAAAGACCTTTTATCTCTCTATATAGAGTTTGCAGGGCGTCAAAAGAGTGTGGTTGCAAGTCGTATATTGTTAAGAGTTAATGTGCTGGTTGCCATATTCACCTTGGGTGTATTTATAGGACAAATAGGCCGCTATTACATCGAAAAGCCGATGGTGGATAAAAAATTTGCAGAAGTAAGAACTTCGATTCTGAACATCTATCTACAGTTAGAAGCAGAAGATATCTTTCGTTTGAAAACTCTGAGAGATTTCAATGCCAGAGGTTGTGATAAGTGGCTGATTTACTAGCATAACTTTGTCGCTTTAAAATGAAGTTTTACATCCCCATTTTCATCAGAGTCAGGCGTTTTTTCAGCACATGGTTGGTGCGCTCAAAGCATATATGCAGTTCTGTGTGCAATGCACTGGCTCCGTCCATCTTGCCTGATTTTCCGCACGCTTCCAGTTGTGCTGCAATAGCAGACACACTCTCTGCGCCAAAAACAATGCTGGTTGATTTCAACTTGTGCGCCAGATGCTCCAGGCGTTTCCCGTCTTTGCCGTAAACGGCTTCCGCCAGTGCATTCATCATTTCTGGTCCTGCCTTCAGGTAGCCCTCAAGCAGTTTCGCAATATCACCCTTCATAATAGCACCATATTCACGCAGCACTTCCCAATTGAGTGCGTCTAGCTCGTCATCCGACACTTCTTGTAACTCAGGCGGTACAATTTTTGATGTTGCATAAGGCGCTTCATGGTCGGCGTGCAGTGTGCTGGCATAGGCTTCTATCACTCTATGCAGGTCAACTTGATTAACCGGTTTTTTTACATAGTCTGTCATGCCTGCATTTTTATATTCTGCCAGATCTTCGCTGGACAAATTGGCTGTTACCGCAACAATCGGTGCTTCGGAGTAGTGAGCAGACAGTTTGCGAATATGCTGTGTGGCTTCAACGCCGCCCATTCCTGGCATGTTAATGTCCATGAGGATAAGTGAAAACGGTTTTTCCTGGCATGCTTCAACTGCTTCTTTTCCGTTCCCGGCAACAGCAAACCGAATATCCATTTTTTTAAGGACGCGGCCCAGAATGCTAACCATCACGGGGTTGTCTTCCACAACCAATAGCTTGATATCATGAATTTGATCGGGATTAGTTGAAGTTGCGTCTACCATCATGGTTTGCCTGCTATGTATGGTTGTTTCAGGTTGTGTACATAATACGATAGGTAGAAAAAGTTAAAAAACAACTTAAAAAATAAGACTAAAAGCATACACATATGTTTTATTTGCACACAGGCTCTACTTGGATGTAGTTTGGCCGAATTAGTTATTTTGTTTCGGATGTGTAACAAATAATGAGCGATGTTACTTTTAAAATTCGTGCTGCGGAACCATCACTCGCGGCACAGGATGTGCTCTCTGAAAGTGAGCATACGCGCCTTGCTGGTATGCACGAGGGTGCGCGCCCTGCATTTGTTACCGCAAGAGCGATGCTGCGCGCTGAACTCGGTAGTTACATGGGTTTAACTGCCAAGGCTGTGCCATTGTGTCAGGTTGATGTTGGCCGCATTACTATCGAAGGCTTTGATCCCAACGATCCACCATATTTCTCCGTTTCTCATACAGGTGCTGCAGAAGCGGGTATTTCTGCGGTTGCGGTGTCTGAAGACACGCCCATTGGCATTGATATTCAGCAGATCGACCATGCTATCAACTGGCAGCGCGTTGCCGAGCGGCGTTTTCCCGAAGCAGAATGGGCGTTGATCTCTGCTATGCCGGAGGCTGAGGGGCGTGCCCTTTTCTTCACGTTGTGGGCGATCAAGGAAGCATTTGTGAAGATGGAAGACGGCAAATTGATGCCTTATTTGCGTGGCGTGGAGATTGATTTCTCAGATGGACAATTTCGCCTTGCAGCTCCAACACCGGCAGGCCTTGTAAGCGCAGGGATTTTCTTTACATTCATTCCTGAATTTGAACTTGCTGTTGCGTGTGTTACCCGAGATCCGGTTAATGTGGCGCTTGATAGCGCTATTAGGCACACATCAGGCACAGCAAATTCCTTGCACAACCTTCCCTCAGACTAAAAAACCACCCTGACAAGGATGGTTTTTCATGCCCACTAAGTGCAGCACATACGTGCTGCTGTGACTTAATTTCGCTTATATTTTGCCTAAGCCAGGTAGGCGACGGGAAAATTGACGCCGACCGATAAGCATAAGGCCCATCAATAACATCAACCAGCTTGATGGTTCCGGTACTGCGGCTGCTTCAACAACAATTGTCGCTTGCGAGAAAGCAACATCGCGACGGCCATTGCCAGCTGAAGGATTGCCGCCACTCACCACTCCCAGTGTGCCAATAGTAACACCATCAAAGCTGCCGACAGATGCTCCGTTAATGTCAAAGCCTGTGTTGGCGAGCACAAGGCCGCTGTCACCGCCGCCACGAATATTGTCAATTGTGTTTGCTTCCGCCTGAATCGCAGTCACAAGGCTGATTACATAAGTACCCGCCGTTGAAAACAATGATCCTATACCCGTTGACAATGCAACGTTTGTTAAACCAGCTGCGGTGTTGCCCAGACTTTGGACTGTGCCTCCCCTGTTGGCAACAAGTGTTGCGATACTATCTGTAACGCCTGTGCCGGCTGTACCAAAAGAAAGTGCAGACGTAATGCCGCCAAATGAAATAAGGTAATGGATGCTGAAACCATCTGGATATCCAACATTGCATATGCTGTTGAGGAAACTTTGATTAGTCGTGGAAACCGTGCTGCCACACGGCGAAACATTAATGTCTTCCCCGAGCGTTACCGGCTGGAATGTGCCAATGTCAGACGTCACATCGACGTAAGGTTGCCGCGCTTGCGAGGGCATGCTGAGCAGTAAAGTGCCAGCAGTGAGTATCACTAAGCGATTTATCAAACGGTTTATCATGAGATAAAAGTCCTCGGGTAAACAGAATTACGAGTTTGAGCGGGTTATTGTTGAACGGTTATGGTGAAAATAGCTAATTGATATTAAAGCCATCAACAGCATCACTATGCTTGATGGTTCCGGAACGCTGGCTGCTTCAACAACGATTGTAGCTTGCGAGAACGCAACATTCCTGCTGCCATTGGCTGTTGCTGGAACATTGCCACCAAGGGTGCCGATAACTGTGCCATCAAAGTTACCAACAGATGCACCGTTAATGGTAAAGCCTGTGTTTGCCAGTTCCAGTCCACCATCGCCGAAGGGGCGTTGGTTTGGGCCGTTGGCCACGTTAATCGTGCCACCATTGCGAACCGATATGATTAAGCTGATCACATAAGTACCTGCCGTTGAAAACAGTGAACCTACGCCTGTAGCGAGGGTTAATGGGCTACTTAATGCGCCGGCTGTCGCACCCTGCGATAAAACCACACCGCCAGCACCTGCAACCAGAGCAGCGACACCGGCGCTAACGCCGTTTGCACCGGTCCCAAACGATAATGCGGACGTTGTGCCACCAAAGGAAATTAAGTAGTTCACGCTGAAAGCATCAGGGCTACCAGTATCGCATAGGCTGCTGATAAAGGCACCGTTACCGCGAACAATGTTGCTGCCGCACGGGGACAATGAAATATCTTCACCAAGCGCTACAGGCTGAAAGGTGCCAATGTCCGACGTAACGTCAATTCCGACGGTTTGGGCGTGCGAAGGTGCGGAGAGCATAAGCAAACCAATACCTGCCAGCGGCATTACACGACTAATAAAACGGGAAAACATGGTCTTCTGGTACCTTTTGTCTTTATAAACACAAAACTTTTCCGACCACGACTCACCATACCACGGTAATGATGTAATTGTAAATATTGACTTTACTTGTTGCGGGCATTGGCTTTACATCATTTTGGTGGTCGAAGTTATTGCTGGTTCTCAATTGTTAACTTTTGCTTGGAAAATCCATGTCTCTTTCGATCAGAACTATATCCCTTTTTGTTGCTTTTTCCTTTGTTGCTGCCTGCAGTGACACAGACGACAACGATCAGGTGATCGAAGCTGATTTGCCAATTCTAAGCGCAGAAGAATTGAATGCGCTTTTTGCCGCTGGCGATTTTGCTGACTTGATTGCCGCTGTTAAACGTAAGGAGCAAAAAGAGGTCGCTACATACAGTGATCATATTCTTGCAACACGGGCATATCATGCAACGTTTGATGCCATCGGCGCATCCGTGCAACTGAGCAAAGTTAACGAGGCACTGCGCGATAGCGATGAATATACACTTTTGAATGCCCGAACATTGTTGCTCGAAGGTAATCTGGGGCGGGCTTCAGGGATGTTGTTGGCGCGTGAGTTTGCCGATGCAAATATTTATGAAGCCAAGTTGATGCAAGGTGACATTGCCTTCCTGAGAGGCGATTTTGAAAATGCGCTGACACACTACGGTGCGGCAATAGCCAATAACAGTGATAATTACAGCGCTTTTATTGCGCGTGCGCAAGCGCACCTGAAAACCGGCAATCCAGAACTGGCGCTGGCTGACGCGGAAGTGGCAGTTGGTTTAAGTGCTGAAAACACACTTGCGCACTATACATTAGGCACAGCTTACAATCAGCTTGGTAGGCAGACAGATGCCAAAGCCCAGTTTGAGCAAGCGTTGGCTTTTCTGGATAGTAATGTACCGGCTTTACTGGAGCTGACGGGCATTCATATCATCGAAGGTGACTATGAAACAGCCGAGCAATATCTTGATCGTGTATATAGCGAGCAACCGGAAAACAGCACCGCGCAGTTTTTTAGTGCCATGTTGCTGGCTGTGAAAGGTGACGACGAGAAGGCGCGAGATCAGCTTGAGCTTTTGGTGATAAACAATAACGCAAACCCGCAGCTTGCTCGTTTGTTAGGCCATGTGGCTTACCGCCTCAAAGAATATGATGTTGCGCGCGGCAGGCTTGAAATGGTGGTGGAAAAAGCGCCGTTTGACAGGGCTTCGCGCATTGCATTGGCCGAAATACATTTGCTGCAACAGCGCCCACGCCGTGCACTCACAACACTGGAGCCAATGATCGTGGATGAAAGCATTGACCTGGCTGCATTTTCGATGGCGGGCCTCGCAGCAGCGCAGGTTGGTGATACGGCAGGTGCAATTGAGTATACAGCCAAAACCATTGCTTTGGCCGAAAGCCCTGAAACCCTTGCCAACACAGGAATTTCTGCTGATAACATTGATGAAAATTCAATCAAAATTCTTAAAAGAAGATTAGCAAGTTTTTATGCCAGTGCGGGCAACACGCCGCAAGCTGCTGATATTCTTCAAGGTCTTATAACCGAGGATGCCGAAGACATTACCAGTGTGACGATGCTCTCAAATGTGCAGGTGCAGGCTGGTGATTTTGAAGCAGCTTTGGCCACGGCAAGACTTATGGTTGATCAGGCACCGAGCTCGCCTGTTGGTCATAATGCGCTCGGTACTGTTTTGCACAGGCAAGGTCAGCTTGATGCTGCCCTTGAAGCTTACACCAAAGCAATTTCCTTGAATGCAAACTATGTGTCTGCATTGAAAAACCGCGGAGCGCTCTATCTAAGGCAACAAAAATATACAGAAGCGCGCGCAGATTTGAACATAGTTTTGGATACAATACCAAGTGATGCCCGTGCTCAATTGATGTATGTGCGCGCGTTGATTGACACTGATGGTGCGACCGAAGCGCTAGGGTATTTTCGCAATTTGGAAGGGGTTTTCCCCGAATCTATACAGGTGTTCATGCATCATGCGCGTGCGCTTGCAGCCGCAGGTGATTACCAAAGGGCAATACCCAAACTTGAGGTTGCGCAAAGCCTGAACCGGAACAACAATCCCGAGCTTAAAGCTTACCTTGATGGTCTATGGACGCAGTACACAAACACTCTTGAAGAAGAGCGAGCCAGCAGACGCCTTCCAGATCCTGTTGAAGCAGAAGAGAGCGACGATGCTGAAAAGCCGGGAGCTCCTGCTTCTTCAAGTGCTGCAGATGCTACGGTGCCTTCAAAAGACGCAGAGCCTGACGCGCCAGAGGACGACAAACCTGACATTTTATAACGCTTTTTTTGCTATCTGCTTTTTACCTGAAAACTGAATGTTGGCTTTATAGCTGTATTATTTGCGTGATGTACCCATAGTTGCTTGCGCTTTTTTTGCGTGCAAGGTAGCCAAGGTGGCTTTACTTATGTCGTGCATGATCAGTAAAGTTATAAAATATTTTGGGTAAGAGTATTTAAGGAACCGAGAATGGTGCGCAGCGTCACAATTGCTGAAAAGATAACTGTTGCGAACGATATGCCGTTTGTTCTGTTCGGTGGCATGAATGTGCTTGAAAGCAGGCAGTTGGCATTTGATGTGGCAGGAACTTTTAAGGAGATTACCGGTGCGCTGAATATACCGCTGGTTTTCAAGGCCAGTTTCGATAAGGCGAACCGTTCTTCCATCCATTCGTTTCGTGGTCCTGGCATGGAAGCAGGGCTTGAGTTACTTGCTGATATCAAGAAGGAACTGGATGTTCCAATCATCACTGATGTGCATGAGCCTGCGCAAGCCGCGCCTGTTGCCGAAGTTGCTGATGTTATCCAGTTGCCAGCGTTTTTAGCGCGCCAGACCGATCTGGTGTCGGCTATGGCTGCAACAGATGCGGTTGTTAATGTTAAAAAGCCTCAATTTTTAGCGCCTGCCGAGATGGCGCATATTCTCAAGAAGTTTGCTGAAAGTGGCAAGCGTGAGGTGATGCTGTGTGAGCGCGGTACCAGTTTTGGTTACAACAATCTGGTAGTTGATATGCTGGGCATGGATGTGATGAAGTCTATGGGGCCTGTTGTTTTCGATGCAACACATGCGCTGCAACAACCGGGTGGCAGACCAGACAGTGCAGGCGGCAGGCGTGCACAGGCGGTTGCACTTGCGCGTGCAGGCATGGCACTTGGTCTGGCTGGCTTGTTTATTGAGTCTCACCCTGACCCTGACGCGGCACTGTGTGATGGTCCGTGCGCTTTGCCGCTAAATGTACTGAAGCCTTATCTGGAGCAGCTTAAGGCCATTGATGAGACCGTGAAGCAGTTTTCGCCGCTGGATACAGAATGATTGGTGCAAACGAATGAGTGATCAGCACATAAAGTTACTAGCACTTGATGTAGATGGTGTCATGACCGATGGCACAATCCTGTACACCGCAAACGGCGAAGAGATGAAGGCCTTTAATGCACATGATGGGTTGGGGATAAAATATCTCCGCAAGTCAGGCGTTGAGGTTGCGGTGATTTCTGGCCGCAGAAGCGCGCCTCTTGAACGCCGCCTTGATGATCTGGGTGTGCGGCGGCGCAGGCTTAAATGTGCTGATAAAACTACAGCGCTTAAAGATATCTGTGATGACATGGGCATCACGCCAGCGGATTGTGCCTTTATGGGTGATGACTGGATCGACCTGGATGTCTTGCGAAACGCGGGTTACGCGATGGCGCCCAGTAACGCGGTGGCTGAAGTGCTTGCTGTTGCTGATTGGGTTAGCGTTAAAGCGGGCGGGGCAGGTGCGGTGCGCGAGGCATGTGAGCATGTTGCACAGCGTAACGGCGTGCGCTTGGTTGATCTGCTTAACCCCGAAGAATATGTGTAGGCGTAGATGAAGATAGCCATTCCTGCACGCTACGCCTCAACACGTTTTCCCGGCAAGCCCCTGTTTGAATTGGCAGGGAAGCCGATGATACAGCATGTTTGGCAGCAGGCTATCAAAGCCTTTGAATGCCCCGAAGATGTATATATCGCAACGGATGATGAGCGTATTGCTGAAGTGGTCGGCGGGTTTGGCGGGCAGGTTTGCTTTACTGCGGCATCGCATGAAAATGGTACGGAACGCTTGGCGGAGCTTGTGGATTTATTGTCACTGTCTGACGATGAAATCGTCATCAATGTACAGGGCGATGAGCCGCTTATCGACCCGTCATTAATCAGATTGGTTGGTGAGCAGTTGGCCAATACCGCCGATGCCCATCTTGCAACAGCCGCTGACACAATCACGGATCCGGTTGCACTGGATGATTACAATATTGTCAAAGTAGTGTGCGCCAAAGATGGTAGTGCGCATTATTTTTCCCGCGCATGCATCCCGCATAACCGTGACGGAATTCCTGAAGGCAGTCCCTATTTGCGGCATATCGGCATTTATGCATACCGGGCCGGTACATTAAGAGCGCTAACAAAACTTGAGCCTGCGCCCACCGAACAGCTTGAGAAGCTGGAGCAGTTGCGCGCCTTGTGGCACGGCATGAAAATCACTGTTGCGCATTATCACGGACCGTCAGCTATCGGTGTTGATACGCCTGCGGATGCCGCACGCGTCGATAAAATCCTGCGCGACGCAGCACAAACGACATGAGAGCGCTTACCACATCGCGTGGTATCGCCCGCGACAATGCCTTGCCGGTGCTGCTTGAGCGTAAAGTTTCGCATGGCCTGAATGCCCGCGAAGGTGATGTGGTTGTTGGCTGGGGCGAAAAAGAAAACACCGAAAAAGCGCGTGCGTACGCACAGAGAAAGCGCTTACCTTATTGGCGGCTTGAGGATGGCTTTATTGGCTATCTTAGCCATCCCGCACTTGATCCGCGCCGTTTGTCGCTGATTGTTGACACCAGCGGCATTTATTACGATGCGCACCAGTCAAGTGACCTTGAAAAACTGCTCAACCGCGATGATTGGATAACGCCGGACTTAACGGCGCGCGCTGAGCGAGCCATTGAGCGTATGCGGCGGTGGCGTATCTCCAAATATAACCAATCCCCATTTGAACTGCCTGAAGACCTGGATGCCAAACTTTCAGCCTACAAAGGACCGAAGGTTCTGGTTGTTGATCAAACCTTTGGCGATAAGTCTATCGATTGCGGCATGGCGAATGCGGGCATGTTTCAAGATATGCTGCATGCGGCGCTTGAAGATAATCCAACTGCATTGATTATCTTGAAAATTCATCCTGATGTTTTGGTTGGCACCAAGCGCGGCCATTATGATCTGGAAGAATGCCAGCGCATTGCGGGTGATCGTATCCTGTTTGTTGCGGAAGACTGCAATCCATATGCTTTGATGGAAAGGGTTGACCATGTGTATGTGGTTACCAGTCAGTTGGGCTTGGAAGGGCTTATTGCGGGCAAAAAAGTGAGCTGTTTCGGCGTGCCGTTTTACGCCGGTTGGGGCCTGACCCATGACCGGCAATTGTGTGATAACCGTGCCGCCAATCGAGCATTGCCGGAGTTGTTTGCTGCTGCTTTTATTTTATATTCCCGGTACCTTAATCCGTTCACAGGCGAGCGTGCCGAGCTTGAAGATATACTGGATATTCTGGTTGCTGAACGCCAAATGCTGCGCCCGCGAGCAAAGCGTGCAATAGCAGTTGGATTTTCGCTGTGGAAGCGCGGCTTTATTCCTGAATTTTTTGGTGTAGCTGTTGCTGAAACAAAATTTATCAAACCTGCATTGTTAGACGGTTTTACCTTCGATGAGGGTGATATGCTGGTGCTGTGGGGGCGTGGCCGCGATGCGGACATTTCCGGCGTGCCAGACCATGTGCCTGTTTGGCGGATGGAGGACGGGTTTGTAAGGTCTGTTGGTTTGGGGTCGGACCTGCGCAGGCCATCCTCTTTGGTGATGGATCATACCGGCATTTACTATGATGGTTCCTGTGCCAGTGATCTGGAAATTTTTCTGGAAACCCACGCCTTTGATGCAGCGGATACTGCGCGCGGTAAGCGCGTGCGTGAAAGCTTGCTTGCGACCCGCGTATCCAAATACAATGTGGGCGCACAAGCCGCGCTGGATTTCAAATCTGCTGCGGACGGTAAGCCTGTGTTGCTGGTGCCGGGGCAGGTTGAAGGTGACGCGAGCCTCGAATACGGATCTCCGGCATTCAAAACCAATGCAGCGCTGTTACAGGCTGTGCGAGCTGATAACCCTGACGCCTATATCGTGTTTAAACCGCATCCGGATGTAGTGAGCGGCAACAGGGACGGCCATGTGCCACCTGACGTGCTCACGGCTTGTGTTGACCGGGTTGTTGATGGTGCAGACATCATTGATTGCCTTGAGGCGTGCGATAGCGTTCACACCATGACCAGCTTAACGGGATTTGAAGCACTGCTGCGCGGTGTTGCTGTAGTGACATACGGATTGCCTTTTTATGCAGGTTGGGGGTTGACCACGGACAAGCAATCTTTCCCGCGGCGTTCAACTGCCTTAACACTGGACAGTCTTGTTTACGGCGTGCTGTGCGTGTATGCACGCTATGTGGCGTGGCCTGAAGGTAAAAACACCAGTGTTGAAGTGTTGATTGGTGCAATAAGCAAAGTGGGCAGGCCTTCTGGTATGGGGCCGCGCGGTCCGCTTGGGGCAATTGCCCGTTGGGGCCGTAAGGCCATGTATCTGGCTGAAGCCCTGAGGCGTTAAATGATGGTTATTGAAGTAATTGGTGAGAAGCGGCCTCTATGAAGCAATCAAGCGACGATATATATCAGCGCTTTTTTATGCATCTGCGGTACTGGACATGGGTGCATGTCTTATACCGTTACGATGAAACGCATTTGCTTATCATTGACGAACCAATGGCTGATTACCTGAACGGTGCACGCAAGGAAAAACTGCGCAGTCAAATCGCTTCACCTGATAATTATGCGGATGCAATCACACCTGAAATAAAGAAGGTGATGGTGCTGTGCGAACAAGGTGAACTTGCCATCATTCGTGCTATTCAGTCAGCACATCCTGATTTGCACGTTACCTCTGGCACATATGGCTATATGCGCTCAGGGCGGGACCGCTATCCGCGCCTTGTAAAATATGACCCTAAGCCCGCTTTACCGGCTGCGCAGCCAATTGTGTTTTTGTCCACGCCGTATGCTGATGCGGAGTTTGTTACATCTGTGATGGCTGAGAACGGTATGGCCTATGCGCACGAGTTTTTGGCGCGGCCCTACGCATCGTGGCTTCAGCTTCACCGGCACTTTCAGGTTAGCCGCTTCTACAGTGGTGTTGAGAAGAAGTATGCCAAAGGCGGCAAGCTGTCATACCTGTTGCAAACAGATGTGTTGGAAAGTGTATTTGAAAATACCGCTTTCAGTCAAAAACAGTTCCTGCGCTATCTCAAGCGTATGAATGCCAAGGTGGTATTGATTGAACGCCGTGATACCTTGACGCAAGCAACCATGATGCAATTGCTGGATAAAACAAGCGAACGTTCCGTATGGACAAAAAAACCATCCAAGAAGCTGCATACGCCGATAAAAGCTGGGGCCTGTCTGGAAAGCTTTGAGCAGATAAGCGAGATTAATCAGGGCGCGGCACTACTGAACGATGTTCGTGGCTGCGGTGTTGATACGGTTGATGTGTATCTGGAAGATTTTATCCATAACCAGCAAGCAGACATAGCGCGCATTGCCCAATGCACAGGTATTGAGTTGCCGAGCGATTTCAAAACTATTGAATACAAGGACGGCTACGGGGAAGCAGCAGGCTTGCACGTGGGCGCAGATAAAGTGCGGCGTGAACTTTTAGACAGGCTTGGCCTGCACGTATAGCTGTTTAGCTATGGCTTTCTGGGTCAGGGTTAATATCTGAAATGTCAGCAATAAGCTTTGATGTGGAAATGCCAACTGTGCGCGGCAGGTAAACCACCTCACACAAAGATTTAAACTCGTCAAAACGACCTTCCCAATCATCACCCATCACAAGAACATCAGCGCCGTATTTCTGTATATACTCGCCTTTTGCTTCCAGTGACTTCTCAACAAAAACCTCATCGACGCATTCAAGCGCAGATATAATCGCCATGCGATCTTCTGTGGTGTAAACCGGCGCACGGCCTTTTTTGCTCAGGTTTAAGTCACTGCAGGAAACACCAACAACTAACCGGTCACCAAGCGCAGCAGAGCGCTGTAAGATGCGAACATGGCCGATATGAAGCAGATCATAGGTGCCAAAGGTAATCACGGTTTTCATGGTGGTTATACTCTGATTAAGAAATTACACGGGTTAAGAATTTACACGGCGCGAACGGCGTGCAATATATCCGCCGGGTTTAATTTGTAAAGAAACACCTGTTGTTTATTGCCCGATCGTATTTGTTTAAATATTCAAGATATGGCGAGCCGTGCGCTCGAGTGTTCAAAAGCTAGTATGTCTGATAATTCAATTTCGTCGTTGTGCAGCTCTTTTAAAGAGCAAAGTCAAACTTTTGTTGCGTCCGCACGCCGGCCAATGCTGCAGCAGGCTTTCCCTGGCTATATTGTGTCGCCGGGAGACTGTTTTTACCCCGTTCGGATTGATGTCAGGTCTCCTTTCTCAACGTTTCATGTGCGTGCAGGCAAAAACAAACCGCTTTGGCTTTGTTTCTCACGTATTGTGTTTGCAGGGTACATTGAAGGTGAAAAGGGTATTACGGATGTATCCGAGCATGCGGTTTGCAGCGTCAGCTCTATGTACAGCAAGAAGCACACGGCGGAAAACCCGATAAAAGGCGCCTTCTATTTTAACAATACACATACACAAAAGGAGACTGATCCTTGGTGGAGGGCCGAGTTTCCTGACAATGTGCGCGTAAGTGCCGTTTATCTCTACCGCCGCGTTGGCTGGGAAATAATGAATGATGCGCATGTGCGCGTGACCGGTGCGGGCAAGGACGGGAAAGAGCAGGCGCTTTATTACCCTGAGGTAGACGAAAACAACAAACATCGTGATTTGGTCAAGACCCGTATGGGTGCCGCTGCAGATGCGCTTGCGGAAATGCGGGGCCGTGTTGCTGATGCTGATATGCAGGAATTTGACACCTGTGTCCGTGAAAGCCTTGAGAGCATTGGCGGCACCATTGAGACGATGCGCGCGCATGATAGCGCAACAGCAATGTCACGAGTTGCCCGCAAATATGCCCGCAAGGTTCTACCGAACATCGAGACGCCCGCTCTGCCATCAGTCGGCGATGACATGCGCCGCGACGTGGCAGAAAAACTGATACGCGCAACAGACCTTGCGCTGGGCGGTGCCAAAGACTTTGGCCTGACACCTGAAGACGGCCTTGAGATTGATATGCGCGGCGTGGAGGCAAAATTTATTCGTGTGCGGGCATACGGCGAATTGCCACCGGGCTTGTCGGGAGGCAGAATTTCTGCGCCTGACGGAACGCTGATTAAAGAACTGAAAAAGCCCGCACTGAACTTCAAATACAAACCGTCTGTGTTCACCGAGCCTGAAATATACAGCATGGGTCTCGTGACACAGGTCCGGTCGCGTGTCGTGACGCTGCCGGAGAGGCAATCGGTTGGCAAGTTTCTGGTCTGGAGCGTGAACCGCCAGCACGCGGGCAACGCATGTTTCCTTGAAATATGTGTGCGGAGCACCGAAGACGAGCCGTGGCGTATGGTTTATGACCGCGGTGCAGCATACAAAAACGCATACAGCGTTCTGCGATTGGTTGATTTGTTTGTTGCAGACAAATGGCCCGTTGCATATCCGCGTCTGATCGGGAAACTATACACACAATACCGTCGCCGCCGCATGGGTGTGCCAATGGCCAGAATGGTGCGCGACCGTGAAGACTTCAATCAGGCAACGTTTGATGGCTCCAACGAAATTGCAGGCAAGATCCGTCATGCCGCACCGCTGAAACTTGGCAAGCACGGTTTGCGTGTACCGATCATTGAGCGTGACCAGAAAATGGTCATGGCATTTCTTGAGCACTGCATGGAGAAGATCACAGAGGCTGGCTACAAGCCCATGCTGATGTACGGCACGCTTCTTGGTGCGATCCGCGAAAAAGATTTTATCCCACACGATGATGACATGGACGTGGCCGTGATCATTGAGGGTGCTGGACCGAAGGACTTGAACGCGGAGCGCGACAAGTGTATCGCAACGCTTAATGAAATCGGCCTGAAGTGTAATTTGGGTACACCGCATGCGCCGCTTATCCATGTGCATAAAGGCGCGCTCACGCTTGATATATTTATGCTGGGCCACAAGGGTGACACAGTATATTGGCCGCACACAAAGCTGGCTGTAGTGCCTGAACGCGCAGATATTTTCTTGCCTGCGAAAAAGCTGGAATTCAAAGGCAGTGTTTTTGACGCACCTGCTGATCCGGAGGCTGTATCCGAAGCGCGCTATGGCCCAGACTGGAAAACACCAATCCAAAGCTTTGAGTGGTAAAAAGAGCATGAAGCAAATCGAGTAGTGTTGTACTTTAATTTGACAGCTAAAGTTGAATTAGAAGTGTTGCAATTTTGATGTTGTTTATCGGATGTTGGTCTTGCATTGAACTATGTTTCAAAAAAAGAAGTGTAATGCTCTATCAGGGTGTTACATCGCGTTGGTAGTTCTTTAAGTATGTAATTCCAATCTTGCCTAATCTCATCATCGATCTTGACCAACGCAGCTTCATTCCAGTTTAATCGAACGTCATCGTCAATTGGTAAATTGTCTGTATCAGAGTCAATTTCTAGAAACCATAGAAGCGGTTGCTCATTTGCGGACTTGAATTGCCTGAAAAGTGAAACCAGATTCCGGATTCTAAAAATGGCGCGGCGTGTATTGTCTGTCTTTGAAAGGTCTTCAATCATTGTTTGGAGAGCGGCATCGTTAACGCTATTTGGTTTCCATCAACCATGTTTGCCCGCGAACTGTGTTTCATAGGTTTTAAACCTAATGTTGTGAGGGTAGACTTTTTGCCGACTTTCTTGAGCTGCTTTGTGGACGCACCCGTAAAACACATATTCAAGTTCTCCAGCAGAGTCTTCACTCATGAAGGTTGGTGCTGTGCCTTCTTCTATGGCTTTTTTGATTTTATCTTCGACTAGACCCCATTGTTTACTGAGGGATGCGGAAAAAGCTATATCTGGCCCTTGTATTTCAATATCGCTAACCTCAACCTCTTGAGGCCATGATTGTAGAACGTAGTCAAAAACTTTTTGTCCTAGTTCGCGCGTTACTGTGAATTCGTATTCGTTGAGATCCACATATTCTGACATTGGAGTGGTATCAGCTTCTTCCTTCGACTGCAGCTCTTCCTCTGAATAATTTGCCATTGCAGCAACCTTTGCTTTTTCTAGTTAGAAAGGTAAAGAGAGAGGATATCCCAGTCAAATTGGAAAATAAGCGCTAGTGGTTAATGTGATGCTCAACTCCGACATAATGATAACATCAAAAGTGCGTACATGTGTATGCTGTAATCCTTGAATCGAATATTTCTTCGTTTATAGATTCAATTTTATGATTTAAATTATTAACTGGAAAAATATTTCAACAAAGCATCACTATTGCTTGAAATAAGAAAAATTATTTCAATTATCATCTTCTATTGTGCTAATCGCACGCCATGTTAGGTTTCAGGCGTGATAAACATGCTGTTTGCCCCAATGAAGTTGGTATCGGTTAATGACAAAAACACTCACTCACTTAAAACGGCTTGAGGCCGAAAGTATCCAGATCATGCGCGAAGTCGCATCAGAGGCTGAAAAGCCGGTGATGCTATATTCGGTCGGTAAAGACAGCGCCGTGATGCTGCATTTGGCGATGAAAGCGTTCTACCCAAGCCCGCCACCATTTCCGATTATGCATGTGGATACCACATGGAAGTTCCGTGAGATGATCGCCTTTCGGGACAGACAAGCAAAAGACCTTGGGCTTGAGCTGATCGTTCACAAAAACGAGGAAGGTATCAAGCAAGGTGTTGGTCCGTTCACACATGGCTCGGCGTACCACACAGACGTGATGAAAACGCAGGCGCTGAAGCAGGCGCTGGACAAGCATGGTTTTGATGCCGCGTTTGGCGGTGCACGCCGCGACGAGGAAAAATCCCGCGCGAAGGAACGTATCTTCTCGTTCCGGTCAGCGCAGCATCGCTGGGATCCGAAGAGCCAGCGCCCTGAACTATGGAACCTGTATAACACGCGCAAAGCCGCTGGCGAGAGCATCCGCGTGTTCCCGATCTCGAACTGGACCGAACTTGATGTGTGGCAATATATCCACTTGGAAGATATTCCCATCCCATCGCTTTATCTGTCGAAAAAACGCCCAGTTGTGGAGCGCGACGGCCAGCTGTTTATGGTGGACGACGAGCGTATGCCGCTGGAGCCCGGCGAAGAGCCAGAAATGAAAATGGTGCGCTTCCGCACGCTTGGTTGCTACCCGCTAACGGGTGCGGTGGAAAGCGAGGCAACCAGCCTTACGGACGTTATTCAGGAAATGCTGCTGACCACCACATCAGAGCGCCAAGGCCGCGTCATTGACCATGACAGCGCCGCCTCCATGGAAAAGAAAAAGCAAGAGGGGTATTTCTAATGGCACATCAGTCAGACCTTATTGCAGAAAACATCGAAGGCTACCTGAAGGCACAGGAAGAAAAATCCATGCTGCGCTTCATCACGTGCGGCAGTGTTGATGACGGCAAGTCCACGCTTATTGGCCGCCTGCTGTATGACAGCAAAATGATCTTTGAAGATCAGCTCGGCGCGCTTGAGGCAGACAGCAAAAAAATGGGTACGCAGGGTCAGGAAATTGACTTCGCGCTGCTCGTAGACGGATTGGCCGCAGAGCGTGAGCAGGGCATCACCATTGACGTGGCGTACCGCTATTTCTCGACCGATAAGCGCAAGTTCATTGTTGCTGACACGCCGGGCCACGAGCAATACACACGCAACATGGCAACGGGCGCGTCCACAGCTGACCTCGCCATTTTGTTGATTGATGCACGCAAGGGTGTGCTGACCCAAACGCGCCGCCACAGCTTTATCGCAAGTTTGCTGGGCATTAAGCATGTGGTGCTTGCCGTGAACAAGATGGACCTTGTTGGTTATGATGAGGCTGTACTGAACAGCATTGAAGCTGAGTACCGCGAATTCGCGAAGGATTTCGGTTTTACCGACATCACCAGTATTCCGTTGTCTGCGCTGAAGGGTGACAATATCCTCACAAATAGTGACAGCACGCCGTGGTATACGGGTCCGTCGCTGATGCAACACTTGGAAAGTGTGCAGGTTGAAGATGCGGCGCAAAGCGGTAATTTCCGCATGAGCGTGCAGTGGGTGAACCGCCCGAACCTCGATTTTCGTGGTTTTTCCGGCACCATCGCCAGCGGCACGGTGCGCCCGGGTGACGCCATAAAGGTGCTGCCAAGCGCGCGTGAAAGCACAGTGAAATCTATCGTCACTTATGACGGCGAACTGGACATGGCGGTGGCCGGTGAGGCCGTAACAATCACGCTGAACGACGAGGTGGACATCTCGCGCGGTGATATCATTGCCGGCAAAGACCACCCACCAGAGGTGGCTGACCAGTTTGAAGCCAACATCATCTGGATGGCAGAAGACGCATTGCTGCCGGGCAGGCCTTACCTGATCAAAACAGGTAACCAGACCGTACCCGGGCAAATCACCGACCTGAAACACAAAGTGAACGTAAACACACTGGAACGCACAGCGGCCAAGTCATTGGCACTGAACGAGATCGGCGTGTGTAACATCAGCCTCGATAAACGCATCGCGTTTGAGGCTTACGGTGATGTGCCCGAGCTCGGTAGCTTCATCATCGTTGACCGGCTGACCAACAGCACGGTTGGTGTGGGCATGATCTCGTTTGCGCTACGCCGTGCATCGAACATTCACTGGCAAGCACTGGATGTGGACAAAACCGTTCGTGCCGAGATGAAAAACCAGCGCCCTGCGGTGCTGTGGTTCACGGGGCTTTCGGGGTCCGGTAAATCCACCATCGCGAACGTGGTGGAGCAGCGCCTGTTTGCACGCGGCCGCCACACTTACATTCTTGACGGTGACAATGTGCGCCACGGCCTGAACCAGGACCTTGGCTTCACGGACGCTGACCGCGTGGAAAACATCCGCCGTGTGGGTGAAGTTGCCAAGCTAATGGTAGACGCAGGCCTTGTGGTGATGACCAGCTTCATCTCCCCCTTCCGGGCAGAGCGCCGCATGGTGCATGACCTGATGGACGACGGCGAGTTCATTGAAGTGTATGTGGACACGCCCATCGAGGTGTGTGCCGCGCGCGACCCCAAGGGCTTGTACAAGAAAGCCAAAGCCGGAGAGATTAAAAACTTCACAGGCTATGACAGCCCGTACGAAGAGCCAGAGCGCGCCGACATTCACGTGAACACGGACAAACAAAACGTGGAAGAATGCGCGGACAAGATCATCGCGTATCTTGAAGAACACGGGTACCTGAACGCATAACATAAAGGCTCGATACATATATGTATCGAGCCTTTATGTTTAGGTGATATTGTTTAAATAGACATTTTTGGTTTTATATTTTTATCGAATTCTTCTTCTGAGTTTTTCAGAATTTCTATTGCTTCTTTTTCGTCAGTGACAACAACGCCTTTTTGTACGAGCGAGCGGCCTGTTTCATTGAGACGCCTTGCTACCCACGCTCTTTTGTCTTTAACGCCTTCACGGTTAGCTTGCCAAAAGAAGAATTGCAAAGCATTCAGGTTGAGGACACTATGCATGCCGGGCAAGACGCCAAAAGAACTATTCTTATCACTAGTAAAATTCTTTTTATTAGCTGATTCAATACGTTCAATTGCACTCTTCAGTCTTTCGGCCTCTGATGAGGCTGGCACTAAATGAATAAAACCAATAGCAATTAGAGTACTTATAAGAAGAGACAGTGGTGCCGTGACGTCGTTTTGATTAACGATGTCGGCTATTTCCTTCCCTGTAATTGGTCTTTCATTCATTGCATCGAAGATAGCTTGATATGGTTTCTCTGGCAGTGTTGCTAAACCAACAGGGATTTGTACTTTTAACTTACATTCGTTATGCGGGCGGCTTAGTCTAAATAGCAAAGGATACAGCTGTGTGTTAGTTTGTGCGTCTGTCATTGTTTGAATGCCTCGCACATAGATGTCTTTTCTAAATGTATTGTTTGTCCAAATGTCTTTTAAGAGTTCGATATCGGACTGAGACGATAGTCTTTGAGAAAAAGCTGCAGCTTCGGCAGGTAAGGCAAGTTCAGGCCGGTTGTTGATTAGTGTTGCTGAGCCTGCAAAGTTAAGTTTTGCTTCTGCCATTTGATTTGCCATTTCATCGTGAAAGAACAATTGCCATGCACTGTTGAAATATTCTTGTTTTACGTATGCAGGATCATAGCTGGGTACTTTCTTTATTTGCTCAACAGCACTTGGATTTGCCGCGAAATACTTTGCACCAGCTTCAGCCATTTGTAATGACAACCCTAAGCTATCAGTTAGTTGATTTCCCCATTCTGTTTCAGATGTTGTACGTTCTGCTGCCATTAATAATTTGCGCATAGGATGCATTGCTGAAAAACCTACTGCACAATTGTAACTATTGTAAACAATGCCGCCTGGTTTGAGTTTTCTACGTATGAAAGCAACGATACAATCTTGCATACTCTTGCTGATCCAGCTCCAGATGCCATGTAAAACAATGATGTCACAGTCGGGAATGTCATATTTATCGAGATCTGCGAATGAATCTTCAGAAAAATGAACATTCTCGTTACCAATGTCTTTGGCGTATTCGCGAGCATTGCGTACTTGGTTGGCATTGTAGTCAACGCCGAAGTATTGGCCGTTTGGATCTCTGGCAGCCATCAAATTAAGTGTCATACCTTGACCGCAACCTAACTCGCAATACACGAGGCTTCGCTTGTTTTCGCTATTGGCAACAATCTCTGCTGCGGGTTTAATGCCTTGCAGTGCAAGTGTCAGTAAAAGCGTATCGGGATTAAGTTCAGGGTAAACACCTGACGGGTATTCACTTTCTGCTCGGTATCCTTCTGTCCATGCCGCTTGTTGATTGGTCATTCATCATCTCCGATTTTTGCATTCATCTACTGAACCATAGAGGCCTGGGTCAATCACTATTTTTGTTTATTAATGTTATTGTGACTTATCTGTGTAGTAGGAAGAATCGATTATAAAGGTATTCGACAAGCGGCCTTTTTGTTTATTTGACGTGATCAGAGTGCCGTGTTTAATGTTCTCTCTATCAGCCTATCGGTGGGAAGTATGGGTTTTATCGCTGCCGTTAAATCTGGATTTATACGATTTTTAGGCTTTAACTCTCGGTCAAGTCGACCCGAGTTCTGGTGGTTCCAGTTTTCTATCATTCTGGTCGAAGTTATTTTCGTTCCACTGAGTATCTATTTGTCTCCCCATTTTGGATGGATAGCTATTGGCTATTGTCAGCTCTGCCTAATATATCACTTTATGCTCGACGCATGCAGGACTTTAGGGTTAGCAGATTTTGGGTCACCCTTTTAATTATTTTTAACGTGTTTGTGCCGAAAATTGGCTTTACCTTGACAGTGTTTGCCAGCATTATTATTGGCCTTGTACCGGAAATGCGTGGCCCCAACAGATAAGGTATGCAACCAGTTTGGGTTGCTAAAGAAAAGCCGGGAAAGCCGAGCATCACTGTAGGTGATTTTTATGCAATTGACGCGAACGCAGCGGGGTTACTTGCTCAGCAGGAAAAAATTATTGAGTTTCACAATGCTTATGAAGCAGCAGATGATCAGATATTTTGGCAAATACTACTAGATGTAGGCATCGACAAGGCAGAAGTTTATGTCTTTATCCATGGCATGACAGATGATGACCATATCCCGTATTCGATCATCGATGCAAGTAATGCCGGCATTGATAATAAGACTTAACCGACAATTCCACTATGTTGATGTGGTGCTTAGCTGAAGTGTAATGAAACACTTGAAGTTTCTTTCGAAAAAGGCTGGGATATTCCCAGCCTTTTTGTTTATTTGACATGATCGAAATGCTGAGCCTAGTGTATCCCATTAACTTGTCGGAGGGGTCATGGGGTTTTTAGAGGCTGTTAAATCTGGGTTTGTACGGGTTTTAGATTTTAACTCTCGATCAAGTCGATCCGAGTTCTGGTGGTTCCAGTTATTTATTTTGTTGTTGATGTTTCTGCTGCTCTGGATGGATGTCCCCTATGTTTTAATGGATATGATGCTGGTTATGCTATTGCCATTAACATTGGCATTGGAGGTTCGGCGCCTTCACGATATTGACCGTAGCGGGTGGTGGTGTTTGCTTGCTTTTGTACCATTTGGTCCCTTTGTTTTATTATACTGGGCTGTAACGCGAGGTACGTACGGTAAAAATCAATTTGGCACAGATCCGCTTAACCCTGATCTTGATTTTGTAGTGCCAGAAACAGAATTTCAGGCGTTTGATGAAGCCATAACTACTGCTTTGATCAAGCAAGATTTGGTTAAAAGTTTTGTTGATGCATACGAAAAAACTGACGCCGCAACATGTGAGGCTATTTTAGGAACTTTGAACCTCTCGGATGCCAACATAGAGCGCTATATAGGTTTCATCAGAGATGAAGGTTGCGTGCCTCGTGTGATTGTGGATGCGCGCAAAGCTTGATATCTGCCTTAGATCTCTGTTTAGCCAAAAATTCCTTTTGTGAAGGTTTAGTCTCCCGCTTGATGATCGCACATCGCTCACTCAAACGTGAATTTTAACTTTGGCAAAGCATCCTATCTAATGCGTTGAAACTTTTTGTTTAATGTATTGGAGACCCTGCTCATGACCCTCACTGAAACTCTTGCCGAAGCCGTCGCTGGTTCTGCTGCTCGCATCCCTGCCGAGGTGCGCGAAGTGATGCTGGACGCCAACAAGGAAATTATCGCAACAGGCATTGAAGGCACAGCCATTAAAACCGGTGATAAAGCCCCTGACTTCAGCCTGAAAAACACACGCGGTGAAACCGTGACTTTGTCTGAACGCCTCAAGGAAGGCCCGGTTGTTATCATCTTTTACCGTGGTGGGTGGTGCCCGTATTGTAACATGGAGCTGTACGCCTACGAGCAGGAACTTGAAGCGATCAAAGGCTTGGGTGCAAGCCTGATTGCCATCACACCCGAAAGTCCGGACAACAGCCTGACAACGGCTGAGAAAAACGAACTGTCGTATGATGTGCTAAGCGACACAGGCTTTGCAGCGTCTGACGCCTTTGGTCTGACGTTCAGCTTCCCGCCAGCCTTACAGAAAATCTATGAAGGGTTTGGCCTGAACGTGCCTGAAACCAACGCAGACGATGCGTGGCGCTTGCCGATTCCAGCGGCGTATGTGATTGGTCAGGACGGTACGGTTATCCGCCATCATGTTGATGTGAATTATACCGAGCGCCTCGACCCGCTGGATGCGATTGCCGCGTTGAAAGCATAAGGTCAGCAACCATAACAAAAGCCCTTCTGTCTAGCGGCGGAGGGGCTTTTTGCTTGTTTGACATAATCCTTGTCTCACGGTTAGGCTTTGCTCTTAACGTCCAATGGGGGAAGTGGCGTGGATTTTGGAACTGCGGTTAAAACTGGTTTTCGCCGGTATTTAGATTTTGAAGGTCGGTCTATCCGGTCAGAATACTGGTGGTGGATGCTGTTTGTTTTTCTGGTAAATATTGCGCTTAATATATTTAACGGAAGCATCGGTGGTACTTTGCTTTCTAGTCTTTTCTCTCTGATTGTACTTATTCCGGACATTTCGGTTAGTGTGCGCCGATTGCATGACATCGGCAAGTCAGGCTGGTGGATTTTACTGTGGTTGGTTCCACTTATTGGTTGGGTTGTGATAGTTTATTGGGCTGTGCAGGAAGGTGATGTTGGTGACAATGAATATGGCCCTGATCCGCTTGTGGCACATTAGGCTGAGCTAATCACAAAGGTAAAGGCTGTGTTTGTTAAGTAACAGACGCGGTCTTTCTTTATGTTGGTGCACAGTTTTGCGTCCAATAGCACTGGAATATGCCAGGCAGCCTGTATATGACCGCATCTATGATAAAAATAAGAAACGTATTTGCTGCATCCCTTGCAGTCATTTTCGGTTCGGTAATTGCGCAAACGCAAGCAGAACCTTCACCAGACATTAAACTTTACACGCTGGATTGCGGCGCAATCGATATGCTCGATATGGCAGGCTTCGCTGATGATGGCAGCCTGAACGGTCAGCAAATTACGCTGGCTGATCCGTGTTATCTTATCCGTCACCCCGAAGGGGACTTCCTGTGGGACACCGGGCTGGAGCAGTCGCTGGCAGACGTGGAAGGCGGCATTACGTACCAAGTGCACGCAACCGCCATGCAATCCAAACTGACAGACCAGCTTGCCACACTTGGGCTTGCACCAACTGACATTGACTATATGGCCTTCTCGCATTGGCACCCTGACCATTCTGGCAACGCGGCTTTGTTTGCAGACAGCACCTTCATTGCTCATGAAGCAGAGCATGCCTTCATCTTTTCGGATGCTGTACGCAGTGACGCAGAAACTTTCGCGCTGTTCGCCCCGCTTGAGAACGCCAAAACCACATTGTTTTCGGGCACACATGATGTGTTCGGTGATGGCACAGCCGTTATTCATTCTGCGCCTGGCCATACGGTGGGGCACAGCGTGCTTGAGTTGAACTTGCCGCAGGCAGGCACGCTGCTGTTCACTGGGGATTTGTACGTTTACGGCGCGGGCCGTGCGGCGCGTTCGGTGCCTACATTCGCCGCAAGCAAAACTGACTTGTTACGTTCTATGGACCAGTTTGAGGCACTGGCGAAAGCCAAAGGTGCGCGCGTGGTTATCCAGCATGATCTTGATGATTTTAAAAGCCTGCCACGCTTCCCGGCATATTTGAAGTAGACGTTACTACTCCAGCAGCTCCCTGATCTTGGCGGCAACTGGTCGTGTGGCGCCGCCGTAGTTCGCAAGCGCAACTGCGACATAGCCTTTGTCGAGGTATATATCCATGAAGGCACTGATGCCGACGAAGCCACCTGTGTGGCCCACAATGCGGTTGTGTTCTGTGCCAGCAACCTTAAAGCCAAAACCATAGGGTTCGCTGTGGAAGGCGGGTTTTGGTGTGTACAGCATCTGGGTGTTTAACTGGTTCAGGAACTGAAAACTGGTGAGCGCACGTGCAAACCTATGCAGGTCTTCCACGGTTGAATAACAGCCACCTGCAGGGCCACCTTTCACGGGCTTGATGATAATATTGGTGCGCCATCCGCTTTTGTTTTCAGGGGCAGGTGTGTAACCGATGGCTAAGTTGGGCACAGGTTCGTCCATTTCAAAACAGCCGGTGTTTGCCATGCCTGCAGGTTGGATGATGTGAGCTTCGATATAATCAAAGTAACTGCTGCCGGTTACGGCTTCGATAACTGCACCCAGGAGAAACATGCCGTTGTTGCTGTAACGATAGCTGGTGCCAGGGGGGAACTCGGGCGTGTCGTTCACTACAAGCGGTTTAAAGTCCGCAAGCGTGCGAAAGTTGTTTTTGGACGATGCAAAGAAAGCATCGGTGAAATAACTGCCAAGGCCTGATGCGTGCGTCAGTAAATGCTGGATCTGGATTTGACCTCTGGCATTGTGAGCCAGCCATGTTTCATCCAGAAACTGATCAAGCGTGTCTGTCAGTTTGATCTGGCCACTTTCAACCAGTTGCATAACCGAAAAGGCCGTGAAGGTTTTGTTGAGAGAGCCCAGGCCAAACTTTGTTTGCAGGTTATTTGGTACACCGAAGCGTTTGCTCGCAAGGCCGCGCGCAGTGCTGTAAATCACCTCATCACCTTTTGCCAACAGCACAGTGCCGGAGAAGGCGTCGCGTTCTGTTTCCTGCGTGATGAAGGCATCAAGTTCGCGCACAACATCTGTATCGTCCGCGTATGAGGGCGTATAAGTTAAGCAAATAACCACACATGCGCGCATCATATGACTGGCAGCATTCACGCAAGTAAACATATCTATCCCCTTAGTGTTATGTTGTAACAATAAGGGCAATTTGTATATTTGTAAAATGATAAGAGATAACCGTGGCAGTTGTGCGTATTTTGTTGCTGCCCTCGCATGTGATTTGGGGTTTGCCATGTTTCGCGGTACACTCTGTTTTCCCATACACGTTTAGTGGAGGCGAAAATGAACTTTATTGACGCGATCAAGTCTGCGTTTCGTAACTATTTGAATTTTTCCGGCCGTGCATCCCGCCTTGAATTTTGGGCGTTCATCATCTTTGCGTTGGTGGCTGGCAATATCATCACAGTGCTGGAAGGTGTTATCTTCCACGCGGGTGACCTGCCAGAGGCAGGGCCGTTGTTTGCGGTTGGTATATCAATATTCCTTGGGCCGATTGCCAGTGTGTTTGCAGCCCTGATGATCATCCCCTGGGTGTCAGTGAGTACGCGCCGCCTGCATGATATTGGCCGGTCCGGTTTCTGGATATATTTTGGTTTTATCCCGCCTATTGGCTGGCTGTTCATGCTGATCTGGCTAGTGCGCGAAGGCGACGCAGGCGACAATGTATATGGCCCTGCGCCTGAGGCAGATACGCCTACAGTTGCCGCTTAAATGTTCACTACTGTCGCGAAAGGACAGCATATGAGAGACCATTATTTGGCGGCCTTACGGTCGCTGTTAGCAGCTTGTGCGGTACTGTGTTTGATGGCCTGTACTGAGGCTGCGCCCGACTTGGCGGCACAAAAACAGGACGCCATGGACGCCTTCAACGCCTATGTCACAAACCTTAATGCTGGTGACTATGAAGCTGCCGCTGAAATTTACGATGATGGTCCTGATTTTCACTGGATCGAGCGTGGCGGCGTGCAATATGCCTCTGGCGCGGAAGCGGCAGCATCGCTGCGTAGCTTCAGTGGCCAAACGGGTACAGCCAGCATGACTGTGGATGAAATGATGGCGGCCACCCTTTCAGACGGTGCTGTGCTGATCACCGCGCATTTCACTTTTGCTATGGCTAACCCTGATGGCACGCCGCAATTCTCATTTGACGGTTGGATGACAGCTGCGATGACGCGGCGCGTAAACGGTTGGCGCATAGCTTCTGGTCAGGTTGGGCCGGGTTCGTAATCCATTGACGCCAGCTTTTAACTGACGAAGTAACCGAGGCAGCGGCAATGATAATTGCCACCACCTCGAACGACCAACTTTGGATACTTGGTTTATGTAATGTTTTACACTGCCTCGACAGATGCTTCCTTAAGACCTGCAAGGTGGTGCTTATCAAAATCATATAATCACAGGCTGGACATCGTGCCTATCATGTCTAAATTTTTTGTTAACGCGGGTGCGTGGCTTTAGCATGTGCTTATGCACCAACCTATAATGCCGCGTGCTATATGTGGTTGGTGTTTTGTCATGGCTGGCATGACATTTGTCCCTCAACAGCGCTTTTAATTTGGTGGCTGTTCGGCAGGTGGTTATTGAACACCTTCGTTTCGAGGTTAATATGTTATATTCCGCACCGCCAATATGGTGTGTAAAGTGTAATTGCGAGAGAATATGCAACGGTTGAATGTGACAAAGCGCGCGCGCAAACTGGCTATGCTGGCTGCAGGTGGGTTTGTGTTGTGGATCACGCTCACACTGATCTTTTCAGTTTCAAGCTACATTGATGCGATCCGGCTGGATCAATATATGCCTTACCAGAAACACTTTGTTGATACTGGGTATGGGTTTGGTGTTTGGGCATTCATTGGGCCTGTTCTGTTTGCCTTTGCCAGCAGTGCACGCTTTGTGGAGGCACGTGGGTGGTGGAAGCTGTTATATTTTATCCTTGCCGCGGTTTTTGCCCTTGCAGTCATGTTAATATATGTGTCTTTTTTCGCCGCTCCTCATTGGGGTTACGAACCATTGGATTTCTTTAAGGTTCAGCGCGTAGTAGAGTGGCTGGGCGATATGTTCCTGTTTATTATTGTATTGTTGCTGGGGTATGTTTTTGCCGTCGTGCAGCGGGCGCAGCAATCGGCGCTCACAGCGGCACATCTGCAATCAAGCCTGGCGCAGGAGCAAGCCAAAAAAAACGCATTTGAAGCAACATATTTGCGGGGCAGGCTTGGCAGCCACTTTGTTATGAACGCGCTTAGTAATGTGCTGGGGCTTGTTCGCCTTGGTGATACCGCGCGCGCCGAAGATGCCACTATTTTGCTGAGTGACATACTGCGGGGTATGACTTCAGACGACACAGGCAACCTTGTACCCTTATCAACCGAAGTGACATTGGCAGAAAAATATCTGGCATTTCAGCGCATACGCTACCCATCCCTAACCAGCAGTTTTGATGTTGAGCCAAGTGCATTGAATGCACAGGTGCCAAGTCAGCTTTTACAGCCCTTACTTGAAAATGTATTTAAACATGCAAGCTTGCCTAAAATTGCCACTTTGGTGATTACGGCTCGTCTCAAAAAAGACCGTATGGTGATAACCGTTGCCAATAATAGTATAGCCAAAGCGGCAGACACCTTAAGCAAAGGCGAAGGCATGACGTTAACCACGTTAAGGTTGAGGTCATTAATTGAGGAGCCGGTAACGATAGACCGTTCATACATTGATGGCTGGTATGCTGTTACACTGAATTTACCATTTATCCAGAACGGTGAGGAGCCTCTGTGATTAAGGCGGTAGTTCTTGATGATGAAGCGATTATTGCGGCAGATGTGGCGCATCAATTGAATGCACGTAGTGGTTGGTGCGCAGAAGCTACAACAACTTTCGAGGAAGCGCTTGCGCTGTTAAAAGGTGGCTCCGTACAGGTACTATTTCTTGATATCGAGATGCCGGGCTTTAACGGTGTTGAACTTGCGCACAACTTGAAACGTGATTTTCCCTATACCGATGTAATTTTTGTGACTGCTTATCCTGAATATGCAGTGGGTGCTTTTCGTGTTTCAGCAGTAGATTATATCCTGAAGCCGGTTGCGCGAAGCGTTTTGGCAGAAGCATGCGCGCGCGTGGAGCAGCGACATAAAGAGGCCGCCGAAACAGCAATAACCGACGAGCAGAAGTTTGTTGTTCGCTCGTTTGGGCGTGTCGATATTGTACCCGCATCTGATGTGACTTTCGTGCGTGCAGAGCGCAATTATGTGGCGCTTGTTTGCGAAGAACGCGAATATCTTTACCGCGCTACAATTGTTGATATTGAGCAAGCCTTGTCATCAAAGGGTTTCATGCGCTGCCACCGGTCGTTTCTTGTAAGGCATGATTTGATAAAATCCATGGTGCGCGCAAACGGTGTTCTCACTAAATTACAGCTGGTGACAGGGCACAGCGTGCCTGTTGGGGCAGCATACCGCAATGCTGTGAAAGATTTATACACCGCCAGTTAGGCTATAATCCTGACTTTATCCCTGTTGCTTTGTTTTTCGTCACATAGGCGCGTCCTGGCCGTTGTTGTCATCAATATTTCGTTTGACTTTGCGTTGTTGGTTAACGGAGGGAGACAGCGATATGAAGGCAATCAAAACAACAATAAAGGCTGCAGCATTTGCGGGAGCAGCGTGTGCTTTGGCAACTACAGGCTATGCGGTGGATGAGGAATACGATGGATGTAAGGGCCAGTTCACATTTGTGGACAGCGATGCAACATACGAAGATTTTGATTTCTGGCTTGGTGATTGGCAGGTTGTTGCAACTGAAAGCGGCGAGTTGCGCAGTGTAGATGACGTCAAAATGACGCTGGATGGCTGTGTTATTGAACAGCACTGGACCCAGATGGATGACCTGTTTAGTGCGCAAGGCTCACCGAACAGGTTGCGCGGCACAAGTCTTACAGGCATCGACGCCACAGGCAAATGGCGACAAGTTTGGACCGATACATCCGGCAGCAATTTTGTATTAACAGGCGGCTTGGATGAAGACGGCGTGATGGTGCTAACTTCAGAGTGGATCACGGCGAAAGATCAGGCAGGTAACCCTGTTGATTTTCGTAATATCTGGCATTGGAAACCTATGCCTGATGGCACCATTCATAACTGGGGTTTTCTCCAGCGCGATTCTGAAGACGGTAAGAAGACCAAATATTTTGACATTACGTATCATCGATCAGTCAAAGGCGGTTCTTCGTTTGTTTTGAAGAAGCCTGAAGAATAAAGATTACATCGCTTTTTTGATGCATTGGTTTCTGGCCGCATTTTGGCGTTATCTTTCAGGTGGTTCTGGATGATGCCGGGCGCGCGCTAACGAGAGGGTCAGCACTTTGCTGGCCCTCATTTTATGCTTACCTTAAAGTTTGTGGGCAAGATTTAAGGTGCTGAATGATGCGCATATTTACTGCTTGTACAATTTAGGGGGCTTGTTAGCATCGCTCGTATTCTGCATAACCCAAGGCTGTGATGTGAAGTTGGGGCTGATACTGCTGTGAATATCGTACTGTTACAGGGACCACTGGGGCCTTTTTTTGCTGACCTGGCTGATGCATTGGCACAGCAAGGTATGGTGGTGCACCGCATATGCTTCAATAAAGGTGATTGGCACTATGCCAAAGCGGACCATGTCGTAAACTATACCGAAGGTGCAGATACGTGGCCTGAGTGGTTCACCGCGTATGCCGCTAAACATGATGTGCAGGCCGTTGTGTGTTACGGCGACAGCAGGCATTACCACCGACTAGCACGCGGCGTATGTGACGCAGAAAACATAAAGTTTTTTGCCTGCGAGGAAGGGTATGTAAGGCCCGGGTTTGTGACGTTTGAGGAAGCTGGCAACAACGCCAACAGCCTGTTTCCTGCCAAGTTCCGCGCCGGCACTTTATCTGGACAAAAGAAGCCTTCGCCTGCAAAAATCCAACAAATATTCAAGCATCAATTTTGGTTCGCGACGATTTATTATATCGTCAAGGACTGGAAGCTGCATGGTTTCCGGCATTATAAGCATCACCGAAGCGGCAACTGGGCCAGTGAGATGATGGCCTGGCTGCGTGCTGGTTTTCGTAAGCAGTTTATTACGCGTTTTGCTGAAAAGGGACTAACTGATCGTTTGGTTCAACGGCATGCGGGTAACCTGTTTGTTGTGCCGTTGCAGGTGGCTGTTGATACCCAGATGATTTACCATTCGCGCTTTGATAGTGTTGAAGACTTTATCACGGAAGTAATGAGATCTTTCGCGGCGCACGCTCCGGCTGACGCGCATTTGGTGATCAAGCACCATCCAATGGATCGGGGGTTTAATCATTATGGGCGCGTCATTACAAAACTATCTACAGCATTAAATTGTGAAAGTCGGGTGACATATGCTTTTGATGTGGATCTCGGTGTGCTCTTGGAGAATGCCGCTGGGTGTGTAACGGTGAATTCAACGGTTGCCTCTCAGGCCTTGGAAGCTGGTGTGCCGACAGTTACACTTGGTAAAAGCATGCTGCAAGCAGCAGGGCTAACCGCGGTATGCGCACTTGATGTCTTTTGGCGGAAGGTGCCTTCTGTCAATGTGTTGCAAATTCAGCAATTTAAAAATGCTTTGATTACACACACACAAACAACGGGCTCGTTTTATTGTGACAGAGATATTGCAGCCCATGAAATCGCTATTAAAATCGTGAAGATATTAAGGAAAAAATGATATTTTCCAAATAGTTATATATTTCTCCAGAATTGCCAAAATTTGCCCACATCACGAACACATTTTTATTTCAAAACAATTACAGTTGATATTAAAAATCGCATTTTTAGTCTGTGTGGAGTTGACGATATGGTTCGCGTAGATTAGGGATAACGCGAATTTACCATTAGCTTCAGTGGTTAAGCTATGGTTCAGGTTTGATATTTGATAAGGGAGTTCTCGCCAAGCCGCTTTAGTTCAAATGCTATTGGTTTGTTGAGTATGGCTAGCGCCTGTGATAGCGTGCCGCAAATTTGCGCCGTCAGGTGGTGCCAAGGGGAGCCAGTTTAAAACTGTATTGAGTAAAGTTGTTCACGAACAACCTCTTAGATTGGCGATTGGGTAAACAAAAAGAAGAATCTATTGGGGATTTTTATGCAAAACTCCACGGACGAGAGTGATACGCTCGAAAATGTCCTTGAGCTGCCGAGTAGTCTTAAAGCAGACCTTGGCGACACTCTTACCACCATTGGTTCCAGTTTTCTGAAGCAGGGCCAGGCGCTTGAGCGTCTATCTCAGACATATGACAACGAAGCATACCGCCAAGCAATTATGCTTGCGTTACAAACGACTGGTCACATTATCGTAATTGGTATGGGCAAGTCAGGCCATGTGGCGCGTAAAATATCTGCGACGCTGGCATCTACAGGCACGCCGAGCTTCTTCCTTCACCCTGCAGAAGCATCACACGGCGATCTTGGCATGGTGACGCCTGGCGATACTTTGTTGCTTATTTCATATTCTGGTGAAACGCAGGAAATTGTTCAGTTGCTGCCTTCGCTTAACGCTTTTGGTAATCGCATTATTGCTATTACGGGTGCGAAATCATCTTCAATTGGTCGCGCGGCTGATGTGGTTCTTGAAATTCCGGTCGCTGAAGAGGTTTGCCCGATCAATTTGGCACCAACAACATCTATTGTGGTGACAGTTGCTATTGGCGACGCGATTGCTATTTCACTCATGTCATTGCGTAACTTTCATGCACAGGATTTTGCCCGTTACCACCCTGGTGGTTCGCTGGGCCGGCGTTTGCTGTATAAAGTCGAAGACATCATGCTCAAAAACTCTGTGCCAGTTGTGCCGCCTAACACGGTGCTGCTTGAATTAGCTGCAGAAATGGCGGGTGGCCCTGCGGGCATTGCCGTTGTGGTTAATGCTGAAGACAAGCCGGTTGGCGTGGTTACTAAAGGCCAGCTTGGTGTGGCGCTGCGTGTAACACGCCGTGTACGTGAAGTAACAGCCCAGCAATGTATGAGTAAAGACTTTTCAACCATCAACGGTGAGCGTATTGTTGACGATGCAGAGTCGATGATGCGTAGTGATGAAGTTAAGTTTCTGGTTGTCGTTGACGCTGAGGGCCGCTATGTAGGCGTGTACAAGCACGAAGAAGCATAGTTGCTTCTTCAGCTTAGCTTGGTGCGTTGAACTGATTTTGGTACCATAACATGCAAGCCAGATCGGCACTTTCCATCCAGCGGGATGTCATCTTCGCCATTTTTGTGCGAGAGATGAATGCGCGCTTTAGTACCTATACCTTTGGTAATATATGGATATTGCTTGAACCTCTCGTGATGATGGGCATGTTTGTCATCCTTTTTGGTCTGCGTGGCAGTGGTAACTTTGGCTATGCTGAACCCCCCATTTTTATTATGGCAGCTTATTTGCCCTTCAAGTTGTTGTGGCAAGGAACAATGCGCAAGAACATCTCTGTGCTTAGCGGCGCACGCGGTTTGATGGGTTTTCGTCAGGTACGCATGTTTGATCTTTCGCTGGCGCGTACCCTTGTTGAGGGCGGGTTGTTTGTTGTGGTCGCAACAATTCTTGTGGTGATTATGGAGTGGCTTGGCTTCAATGCTGTGCCGGGTGACCCGCTTAAGCTGTTTTATTACTGCGTTATTTTCTGGCTGTTTGCGGCTTCGTTTGGTTTGCTTATGTGTGTTGTTTCAAGCTTTGCCCGCGAGATCGAAAAAATCGTTAGCCTCATGACCTTGCCGCTTTTGTTCATTTCTGCTGTGCTGTATCCGATGAGCATTGTGCCGGTGAAACTGCAGAAGGCACTAGCAGTTAACCCGCTTGTGCATGCCAATGAGCTGATCCGCGAAGCATGGTTCCCGCTTTATAGCAGCCCGGTTGCAGACATTGGGTATTTGATTACATGGATGGGCATAACCATGGCGTTAGCACTTGCCAGTTACCGCCTGCGTTGGCAGCGAATGATTGCCCGATGATCAAACTTAATCAGGTCTCGAAATATTACCCTACACGGTTTGGCCCCAAGTATGTGCTGCGCAACCTCAACATTACGCTGCCTGGTGACAGGGATATTGCGATTTTGGGGCAAAACGGTGCCGGCAAGTCAACCTTGCTGCGCCTTATTGGTGGTATTGATTTTCCATCTTCGGGCGCGATTGAAACCAAAAGATTTATTTCATGGCCGCTGGCGCTTTCCAGTGGTTTTCAGGGCATTATGTCTGGGCGCGAAAACGTAAGGTTTGTGTGCCGTATTCACGGTGTACGCGAAACGCATGAAATTGAGGAGTTTGTGAAAGACTTCTCTGAGCTTGGTCAGCATTTTGAACTGCCGGTTGGTAGTTATTCTTCGGGCATGCGGTCCAAATACGGCTTTGCTGTATCTATGGGGTTTGATTTTGATACCTATTTGCTTGATGAAATTATGGCTGTAGGTGATGCAAGTTTCAGAAAGAAATGTGCAGAAGCACTACAGAATAAACGCAGCTCTTCGAATATTATCCTCGTATCTCATGACGAAGGTCTGATAAGACAACAATGTGATGCCGCAATTTTACTTGCATATGGCAGGGCAGAATTTTACGAAAGTGTTGACCGCGCTTTGTACCGGTATCAAAATTTATAGGATGATTACCTTTTTGGGTGACCATATGGCAAGGACCGCATGGATAAAATACTTGTAAAACTCAGAGAAGCCGTCGCGCGCGAAAGGCATACAGGCCCGGTCATTGCAGATGTGCATTCCCGTACCATGTCGTTCAGCAGTTATCGTTGGGTATTGGCGGTTGTTGCAATTGTAGCAATCTATTATGCGCTGCTGGCATCTGACATGTATGTCTCTGATGCGCAGGTTTATGTTAAATCAACAGATCAACAACCCGTTGCTGCGCAAGTGCAGTTCTTGCCAGGCGGTGGCGGCGAAAGTAGTGACGCATTGCTTGTACAAGCATTTTTGCGCTCACGTGACTTGATGGAAATAATGGACCGCGATATCGGTTTTACCGAGCATTTTGCATCATCGGATCACGATTTCTATTCACGCCTTGATGCAGATGCGAGCGCAGAAGACCGCCTCAAGTATTTTCGTAGCCGTTTTAGCGCATCGCTTAACCCGGATACCGGTATTATCACACTGCGCGGACAAGGCTATACGCCTGAGTTTTCATTGCAGGTTGTACAAACTGCACTGGCCGCTGCCGAGGCATACATCAATGATGTTGGTCACAAGATTGCAACTGAAGAAATAGGGTTTGTTGAAACAGAGCTGGAGCGCGCCCGTACAAGTGTTGGTAGCGCACAATCAAATCTGGTTCAGTTCCAAAATGACAACGGCATCCTAAGCGCTGACGCAACCGGTGAAAGCATGCAAGCACTTGTGCTGGAAATGGAAAATGATCTTGTTCGCCTCCAGACAGAAGAGAAAGCGCTGACAAGCTACCTCAACCCTGGGGCGGCCGAAGTGGTTGCGGTGCGCAGTCGCATTGCAGCCCTTACATCTCAATTGAAACTGGAGCGTGTTAAGCTGGCGAGCACGGACGGTGTTTCAGCAAACGACATCAACGCCGAGGCGCGTAATCTGGAGCTGGAACTGAAGTTCGCAACGGATCTTTATAAAGCGGCTCTTGTGGCACTTGAGCGCGCGCGGATCGAAAGCTTTCGCAAGCTGAAGCATTTGGTGGTTGTGCAGTCACCGCAATTACCAGATTCTGCTATTTTGCCGCGCAAACTGTATCATTTGACGACACTGTTTATTGCGCTGACGTTGGCGTATGGAATTATTACCATGATCCTGGCAACCATTCGGGAGCACCGCGATGTTTAATCTTCGCCGTATGAAAAAATATGCCGGTATACTGGCTGCTGTGTTTTTAGGTCAGGCAATTGTATCGTTTGCAGCAACAGCGCAAACAGCATCAGCTGCGCAAGATGCTACCCCGCAGATATCTACTGATGAAACAGTTAACACCATTGACCAGAACGATGCGCCGTTTGGTGCATGGATCTTTGGCGGTGAATTTGCCAATCAGTCATTCATTGGTTTTAACCCTACATACGAGATCAGTACAGGCGATAAAATTAGCCTGCAGCTTTGGGGTGGATACGATTTTGCCGGTGAGCTAACTGTCGATGCTCAGGGCAATATTTTTGTGCCTAAAGTGGGGCCTGTTGCCGTTATCGGTGTGCAAAACAAAGACCTGAATGTTGTTGTGAGTGAAGCGGTGAAGCGCGTTTTCCGCAAAAATGTTGGTGTTTACGCAAATCTCGGTGCTGCCGAACCAGTGAAGGTTTTTGTAACAGGCTTTGTGCAGCAACCAGGTTTGTATGCAGGACACGCGTCTGACAGTGTACTGTTTTTCCTTGATAAGGCTGGCGGTATTGACCCACAGCGTGGTTCGTTCCTGAATGTGCGCGTGTTGCGCGGTGGTCAGGAATATAAGTCCATCAATCTCTATGATTTCATCTTGTCCGGCAGTCTATCACAGTTTCAGATCGCAGACGGCGACACAGTTATTGTAAGTCCTGTTTTGTCACAGGCTGGTGTGTTCGGCGGCGTGCAGAACAAGAATTTGTTCGAGTTTGAAGGTGCGACAGTAAAGTTATCGACTTTGCTTGATATGGCCCGCCCGTATGCTCAATCAACGCACGTGCGTATCAGCCGTAACAATAGCCAGAAAATCGAAGTGCAATACATGCGCATTGAAGACGCTATTGATCTGGATGTTCTCCCAGGTGATGTCGTTGATGTAACCAGCGATAAGAACCAAGGCACTATCAGCGTACGTGTTGAAGGGGAACACACTGGCGCACAGGAGCTTGTGGTACCATACGGCGCAACACTTGGTGAGTTGCTGTCGCAGGTGCGGTTTGGTCCAAACGCCCAGAAAGATGCAGTTCAGTTGCTGCGTGAAAGTGTTAAACAGCGGCAAAAAGAAACATTGCAGGCACAACTTCGCGCCCTTGAAGCAAGTGTACTGACAGCGCGTTCAAAAACGGCTGCTGAGGCTGATCTGCGCCAGCGTGAAGCAGAACTGATTTTGCAATGGGTTGAACGCGCGCGCGATGTTGAAACCAAAGGTCAAGTTTCACTGGCAGGTTCAGCTTCTGCTGATGATATTCTATTGGAGCAGGGTGACATCATTCGCATTCCACGCACTAGCAATTTGGTGATGGTGCACGGCGATGTTCTGTTCCCAAGCGCCATGGCATATCAGGGAGACCAAACTGCCCGTCATTACATTGAACAAGCGGGCGGGTTCACGCAAAGCGCAAGTGCAGCCAATGTGCTGTTGCTGCACCGTGATGGTTCGTTTAGGCGGTTGAGTAAACGCGAGGTAGGGAATGGTAATGTTATCCTGAAACCTGGTGACGAAATATTCGTGTTACCTCGTGTTCAGACGAAAAGCTTCCAGTTGGCGCAAGATATAATTACGATTTTTTATCAGCTCGCGCTTTCGGCTGGTGTGGTACTACGGCTCTGATCCGGCGACGATTGTGTCTTTGTATCGGAAATTACGTAAGTTGCGGCGCGACCCTATTGCGTTCTGCCTGGATGCGAAGCTGGAGTTATTGCGTCGCTATGGCCAGCATTTGTTTTTAAAGCAAACCGCGCGTTATGAACGCTTGGGTGCCGCGCATGCTGATCGCAAGATCACGGTTGTGATGACGGCTTTTAATACCAGTCATCTGGTTGAAAAAGCTGTGCGCTCTGTGTTGGCACAAACACATAAAAACCTAGAGCTGATGATCATTGATGACGCCAGCACAGACGACACGCTTGATGTGCTGAAAGCGCTCGCACGCGAAGATGAGCGTGTGCGTGTTTTCCATTCGCCTGACAATCACGGCACATACTGGTCAAAGAACTGGTGTTTGGCGCATGCTGATAGTGAGTTTGTTGCTTTTCATGACAGTGATGACGTGTCTGAACCAAAACGGTTACAAACCCAGCTTGGCGCCATGGTTGCCAACCAGAACGCGGCGGCGGCCACTGCGCGGTGGCGGCGTGTTGATGATGATGGTAATGCACTAACCATTGATGGTTTAAGTGAACGCATGGCGGCCATCAGTCTGATGATCCGCCGCGAAAAAGTGTTGAAAAATACGGGCTTTTTTGACTGTGTGCGGATATCTGCCGATACCGAGTTTATAACGCGCATCACACAAGTATTTGGTAAGAAGAACATGGTGCATATGCGGCAGGTTCTTTATATCGGCTTGCTGCGTGATGGATCGCTTACAACAGCGGTTGGGTCAGGATTTAGCTGGAACCCTGATGCTGCAGGGCGTTCGTTTAAGCGTGAATTATCAGGGGACCGCGCAGAGTATCATCGCCTCTTTCATGAATGGCATGATGGTAACCTGGATAACCCGGATGTGTTACAAGTGGCTTTTCCACAAGCTGAAAGGCCGTTTCACGCACCGGAAGGAATGTGCAAAAACTGCAACGACATGGATATTTCCAAAGTGGTGGAATGCAGCGGTAACGATAACCCGTTGCCTGAAGCAAAGCAAAAGGCCGGTTAGATGATGGCTGCTGATACACATGTAAATGGCAACATCATACAATGCTTTCAGCAATGGGGCTGGCTGGATGGCTTGCGGGCACGTAGTGCTGGAACAGTATTTGTCACAGACGCTGATATTGCAAAAAGCCTTGATGCAGAAATGGGTGAGCAGGGCTGCAAAATAGTTGAAATAGGCGCACATACGGATATGCCTGTTGAAGGCGTGAAAGAAGTTATTTTCTTTTGTCGTCAATTTGAGCGCATTCAGGCGCGTAAAATGGCAGCTCGCTACCCTGATGTAATTGTTTCGTCGGCGACATATGATTATCTTCCACTCGGTGTTTTGAGCGGTCGTTTTGAACGTGGGCAATTCAAACCCGCCCTTCAGAGTAGAAATTTTAATTTGATCATATCCGGACCGTTGGCTGGTGCTGAAGATTTGATTGAATTGCTTAAGGTAAACAAGGTTTGTGCGCCGCAAAAGTTTATGACCCACGCACTGGCATACTGGGTTAGGGAACAGGCAGACTTTCAACCTTTAAGATACTTGCGCGGTGTGCGCGGATGCTTCAGTGAAACGACTGTGGATCTATTTCTGGAAACAGACGTGTTGATCGAAGTCGTAAAGAAAACCAACGTGCCTTGGGAAAAGCTTTTTGTGCCAGCTAGCGGCCTTAATTTTCGGGTCTTGTATTTTACTCGTCGGGCTAAAATTGCACAGGCAATTGAGTTGACACAAAAGAGAGGTGCTCCTTCTGCTTTACTCCTGGGAGGGCAATCAAGCGCTTTGAATGTGAAAGCTGCGGATGAAGCTGTCGTGATTGATGCATGGGTTGAGGCGTTGCTCAGGCTTGAAATTACGATCGAAAAAGCGATGACATCGGTTGCTACACTTAAGAATGTGACATATGAGGATTTATTGGGTGCGCCAGATAATGTGCTGCCTGATGTTGGTGACTTTTTTAAGCGCGGCGTACGCAAAAAACGGGACTATAAACCAATTGTTCAGGCGATTGATTCGCACGCGGCGCTTGATGCACAAATCAAACAGCATAACGAACGACTTATTCATTCTCTTGGGCTGCATGTAAGCGCTGAAGGCTCGTTTACGTCACTCACTAATCAACTATTAGACGCTTAGCTGGTGATACGTATTTCGCTTACGGCAAGGCTTGCATATGCATCAATGCCTTCAGCCAGACGCGCTAAGCCTGATGATTGTAATCGCATGAGGTAATACGGCCTTTTGGGCATGGCAGGTATAGTGGCCGTTAACGTCCAGCGGTTGAAGCCACGCCTTGCTATTGAAAAATTAATTTCGGTGTCTTCGATCCATAGCGTGCATTCTTTGAGAAACTGTCGTTTTGTATAGCCACAGCCATTGATGGTCAGTTGTCTTTCAGCGCTTAAATCCACTGGTAACAGCAAGCTTCCGATTCGCCCCATCCAGCGAAATGACATGCCTTTGCGATTCTGGCCAACTTTGGTCCATCCGGCCCCGATAAACTGGTCCGAATCAGCGAACATATGCAGTGAAGAAGGTAGTGAGGTGTCGGCGGATAACTGAGTATCCGCATTGCAGGCAGTTTCACGCTCAAAACGTTCGCGCTGAACAGCAAGCAGCGCATCAGCATAATCTGCGGCTGCTTTTGATAAGCGCGGTTCATGCTTGTTAGCGCTGAAAGGTAGCGTTTCTGATGTTTTGTCAGATTTATTCATGAGATGACCATCCCAGTTTCAAGTGTACTTCGGCAAGTGATTTCAACAAAAACATGCTGTCAAGTGTTGCTCTGGTGTTGATGTCGATCGCGCGCACCGAAAAATTAAGAACACCTTCCTCGTTTGCCTTCAGTGTTATGGAATTGTTGCCGAGCTCACTGGTTTCATCGTTATTTGATATGATGAATGCGATTGAACTTACCTTACTCAAATTCTGCAAGGTATACCGGCCTGTAATGCCAACAATCATTATACATTTAACACAGCACTTTGCTTTATCCAGTTCCCAAAAAAGCCCAGGGCCATCCAGATGCCCCATTACGCGATCAAGTAACGGCACAGCCTTCTGTTTCAGAAAAGGTGACAACGAATCGCTAAAGGTCATTTCTGTTCCGTAACGATCTAAAAGAAGGTTGGTATCCATGTGTTGGACAGCTGGAACGTTTGTTATTTGTGCATTGAAGGCAACGACATGGTCTGAATTACGCAATCCTGACCGTACGTCAGGCCAATCATAAAGATGCTTTATATCTTTCTGGGTATTGCGTTCTGTATCGTGCTCGATGTTGATGACCGGTGTCTCAAAGCCGAGGTTGGCCAGCAGCGAATGGATATCGCCATGGTCAAAGATAGAAAGTGCGCTGGCAAGAGCCGGTGTTGCAAAGCGTGGGCTGCTATGTGGATCAATGCCGGGCAATATTTTCTGGACAAGATGGGTAGCAGGCACACTGCCGATAAGCGCTGTGGGTACAGATGCTTTTTCATCCAGCAAAATGTCAGATACCGGAGCGGTTTTAGTGTGGCTGATCTTATTGGATGGCGTTGGCTTCTTTTTCTTTACCTGTGTGGCTAATGCGAGTGTGGCTTGTTGCTCTGTTAACCTGATGAGCTCATCCAGCTTTGTATTTTGTGTATCCTGCGACCACTGTTTTTGAGCAGCATTTTCCAGACTGGATTTAAGGGCAGGATCGAGTGAGATCGCTCCAATGGCTGCAATTAATTGATGGCGTGCATATGCATTGTCGATTCGTAGATGACATTCTCCCGGCAACAAACCGGACCAAGCCTGACCTGCTACAATAATCGCTTTGCCCAACTGAAGACTGTACGAAAGTGCAGGTGACGGGACGCCTGCGCTACCTAGAACTATAATACTGGCTTTGCCTATGTGTTCAGCCAATGATGGATTGCCAGCATGGCATGACTGTAAGCGTATAGCTTTGCCAAGGTTTTCGAGGTCACTGTTTGCAGCATCTATTGTTTCAGCGGGCATATTGATGCACAGCACGGTTGAAGGTTCTGCGTGTTCGCTGTCTGACGGTGTAACGCGCGCGGCATATGGAAACAGGCTATCTTTAGCGAGTACTATTTGCCTGTATTTATCAAGGCCCATTGGAGTGCGATCTAAAACCTCACTGCCAAGTGATTTGGAAAGCCTGCGATGTTGCAGCAATGCATTGCTTATTGTGCGACCATTGTCACCGAGCGTTCTCGTGAGCCAATTGGTGTAATTTTCAGGCCAGAGTTTCTGCGACTGGAAAAAGCTGAGGATCAGATCATGATATGATCCATCGTGGGTGACCACAACACCTGGGTATAAGTGCAATAGTTCCAGCACAAACAAGCTTTCAAAACTGTTTCCTAAACAATAGATACGCTTGTGCTGTTGATAGTCGACAAGATTATGCTCAAATGCACTGCGGCGAATCACCGTCAAGTTGCTTGTATGCGGCATATCGGCAGAAAGATCATCAATCACGCATGTGATAGATCCATTTTGAGACAGGGCGTTTGCAATGGCCATCGCCGTAGCAGCTGCAGGGTCATGTGACGGTGCAAATGCAGCAATGATCAGGTATTTATCTGATTGGCTCACCGTGGTTGTTCCTCTATTGCGGGGAACAAGCTGTTCAACGTGGTCTGCTGTGCGGTTTGATACCGTGTGAATGTATTTTGTCCGCTTAGTGCAAGGTCATTGCGGCTGTCGTCTGAGTATTTAAGTTGAAGCAGGGCTTCGCATAGGTCTGTAACAGTTTTACATTGATGGAAAGGGTGATCTGTTTCAATGCCGACCATGGCGTCCTTCGTGGCAAGCAGCGGCACACCATAACTTAGAGCGTCTATAGATTTAATCTTCAGGCCTGTACCGCCAATGTTCGGATTAATGATCAGATCCATATCATGATGAAACGCCTGTGCGTCATCTACAAAGCCATGATTGTTGAAAAAGGAATGTTCTGCAGTGCGCGTTCTGCTCAGAGCGCCTGCAATGTGAAAGTTGCATGCTTCGCTTAATGCTGGGTTCTTTATGACTTCTTCAGCGAGTAGCTTGAGCGAATGCTGATTAATGGGATTGTCGCTTGCAAGATAACCGACATTCATCTTCTCGTCCGCTTTCCTGGCTGGCCTTTTCTTTATTGTAGACTTTGTCTCAAAGTTTGGTTCCGTCAAATGACCAAGGACACGGGTGTCAGTATGACCAAGTGCCACAAAATGCGCGGCCTCAATGTCTTGAATTGCGAGCACAGTGTCTGCGCGGCACAGTGCTTTCGCTTCTTCACTTGCAATAGTGGAAAACCAGCTGGCATCAATGCCATCATTTTTCAGGCGCGTGTCACGGTCCGCGAATATATCATGTGTATCAATGATTTTCGGTATGCCTGCGGGCACGTCTTCAAGCCAGCGGCTGAACCACACATAGTTTGCGAAGCATGCTTTAATATCCCATATCCGCATAATGCGCTGTGTCAGTGCTGTAAGCTCGCTGTTATACCAATCGTCTATCAAGTGATACTTCTTGTGGGATTTTTTCTTTAACTCATGACCACCAGGCAGCACATAGGTATGATCCCACGTGCGTCGCATCGCTGTTTCTTGCTCGCCCGACAAACCTTCCAGCCCGCCGTAGACAAAATGAACGATATAACCGCGCGCCTGCAATGCCTTGCACACCGAAAACACCCGCGCACGATTGCCGTGGTTTTGCGGATGCGAAGGAATTGGTGATGTGACAAGAACATGCATTTAGCTGGCAGTTTCCATTTTTAACGCGCGCAAATCTATTTGTTGGCAAACTGCCACGCGTGTTCAATCATATCTTCAAGGTTAGGGTATGCGGGGGTCCAGTCAAATGTGGATTTGGCCCGCGTGGCATCCGCAACAAGGTATGCTGGGTCGCCGGGGCGGCGTTCTTCTTCAATTACATTAAAGTCGATACCAGTAACATTCTTGGCTGCTTGCACAACCTCGCGCACAGAAAACCCGCTGCCTGTACCCAGATTGAACGCATCGTAAAAACCGCTTTTGCTGCTTCCCGCAGAGTCAGGCATTTCAAATAGCTTATCAAGCGCTTTCACATGTGCAGCGGCCAGATCATGCACATGGATATAATCGCGGATGCAGGTGCCGTCCGGCGTATCGTAATCTGTGCCAAACATTTTAATATTGTCGCGTGCGCCAGATGCGGCTTGCAGCACAAGCGGTATAAGATGTGTTTCAGGGTCGTGTCTTTCGCCCAACCTGCCCTCAGGGTCAGCGCCCGCGGCGTTGAAGTACCGCAGCGCAATAGCTTGCAGGCCGTGCGCGTGTGCTGTGTCGCGCAGCATGCATTCAACCATCCATTTGGAGTGACCGTATGGGTTGATCGGCAACTTTAGCAGTGATTCTTTTAACGGCGCGTTGTCTGCAGGTTGTCCGTATACAGCAGCAGTGGATGAGAAGACGATTCGCGCAACGCCGGCATCCTGCATTGCTTGCAACAGTGCAAGGCTGCCACCTGTGTTCACATTATAAAAAGCCTGCGGGTCTTTAACGCTTTCACCTGCTTCAATAAGTGCCGCGAAATGCACAACGGCATCAATATTATGCTCTTTCATGGTTGCAGTCAAACGCGCGCGGTCTCGCACATCACCCTCAACTACATCGCCTACAAGCACGCTGTCTCTGTGCCCGTTGGAGAAATTGTCATACGTGACAGGTGCATACCCTGCCGCTTGCAATGCCAGCAATGTATGGGAGCCGATAAATCCAGCGCCGCCTGCAACAAGTATCTTTTTCATAACGTTCGCCCATTAGAGGTTTTATGTGTTTGGGCTTACGATTGTTTGCTTCTGTGTGCAAGCAGCTGTTGTCAGGCGCGTTCAATTTAGGTAACTGCTTGCTATATATTTTTGCTGTCATGTTTTTAGTTCTGATATTTTTTGAGGACGAGCCTTATGCGTATTCTTTTTGTCCATAATAATTTCCCGGGCCAGTACCGCCGGATCACAAAGTATTTAAGTCAATTTCCTGAATATGAAATGGCAGCGGCTTCGCTCGCATCCAATGAGCAGAAATCTGAGTGGCTTAAGGTTGGCTATAAACCACATAGGGAGCCAACGGAGAAAATTCACCCAAGCCTTGTTGCAACTGAACGTGCTGTGATTATGGGGCAGGCCGCATATAGTCAGTTTATTGACATGAAAAAGAAAAGTCCTTCGCCAGACATTATTCTGTCTCACTCAGGGTGGGGAGCCTCGCTTTTCCTGAAGGATATTTTTCCTGACGCCAAATTGATGAGTTACTTTGAATGGTATTATCATTGCCACGGTGGTGATGGTGAATTCCTGCGCGATGAGCCATATGATGCGAATGCTGAAATGCGTATTCGCATGAAGAATACATCTATTCTTCATGATTTGGCAGCGATGGATTGGGGGCAGTGTCCCACGTATTTCCAGCGTAGTATGTTTCCAGACATTTTTCATGACCGCATGAGTGTGTTGCATGACGGTGTGGATGTGGACTATTTCTCGCCTGCAGGCGAGAATGATAAAACGCAGATTAAAGTAACTGACGGTAAAACTTTGTCAGCGGATGATGAGGTCATCACTTATGTTGCACGCGGCATGGAAGAATATCGTGGTTTCCCGCAGTTTATGGAGGCGGTGTCCAAGCTGCAGAAGCTGCGCCCCAATCTGCATGTGGTTGTGCTGGGTAATGACAGGGTGGCTTACGGTGCAAACCGCAAAGATGGTAAAACATATAAGGAATGGGCGCTCGAAACTTTTGAGCTAGACCTCACGCGCATACATTTCATGGGGTTACAGCCGCTTGGTTACTTCCGCGATATGATGCGCATCACCAAAGCGCATATTTATCTGACGGTGCCATTTGTTCTATCGTGGTCGATGATGGAAGCCATGGGGGCCGGTGCGCTCATCATTGGTTCAGACACTGCACCAGTGAAAGAAGTGGTGACCCACAATGAAAATGGACTAATCGTTCCGTTCTTTGATGTTGATGCGCAGGTAGAACAAATCGTCCATGTGTTAGAAAATTCAGATGCAGTTGCGCATTTGCGTGATAACGCACGCAAAATTATTGTAGAGAAGTATGCGACGCGTGATTTGCTGCCACGGTATCGTCAGCTTATAGAAACTGTTGCAAATAGGTCACAAGAACACCGCGAGGCTTAAAATTATTGCCTCGATGTGTTTTCTGACATTGAAATGACACACTAACAATGCTGTTCTATCCTCAATCTCTATTAGAAAAGGTGTTTTAAGACCTTGACTAATAAGTGGTTGGCGATAATTATGCGATTGACACAAATGGTATTCTCTTTGTATGGAGGGTGCCAAGGGGGCTATAAGATCGACTCGTTCGTGCCTCGTATGATGATATTTGGTTGCTTTTCAGGAGGATTTCACTATGGCAACGTTTAATGGTACCCTAGCTGGTGAGACTATCGGCGGTACAGATGAAGATGATATTATCCGGGCAGGCGGTGGTAATGATACCATCAACGGCGCGGCTGGTAATGACACGATCACACCTGGTGAAGGTTCTGATGATGTTGAGGGTGGCTCTGGTGATGATACTATCATTGCTGGTGGCAACACAAGTAAACAAGCTGACCGTATTGATGGCGGTGAAGGCACGGATGCGGTTGTTTTTGGCAGTCAATTAACTGTTGCTGATGAGTTTACTGCAGCGACGGGCTTTGGTTCAACAGGCTCGTTTAACGATTTCACCCTTCAGCGTGTGGTTACAGGTGGCAACACTACTTATACGGTGGATGGCGTTGAGACGCTTCAGTTTGCTAACGTGACGATTGATCTGACTGACACGACAACAAATACATTCTTTACGTCAGATATTACGATTGCGACAACAAACGGTGTTACGGCTGCTGGGCAGTCTGCAACGGCACAGGTTGGTGTTATTGATTTGACGCCTGGTACAGTGCTTGATGGTTTGAATGCAACGCTTGCGACTAAGACGGCTGAGCTTGCTACCGCTAAGGCTGCTGAGGCGGCGACTACTTTAACTCAAGATGCTGCTACGGTGACTAACGCGGTTGCTGCTGCGACAACAACGAATGCTGCTGACGATACGCTGGCAAATGTTCGTGCGGGTCAAACGGCTGCAGGCGTGATTTCAGGTGTTGCTGCTACTGCTGCAGCCGCTGCTAACTCAACAGCTGCTACGGTTAAAGCTGCTGTCGATGCAGCTGATGCCGAGATCATTGCATTAGGTGCTCCTGCCGCTTCCGCGGGCGCTGTTGATGCCGCTGATGTTGTAACTAAGCTTACTGCTGCAGCTGCGGCAAGTGGCGGTGCGACATCTGCTACTGAAACTTCAGTCATCAACGTTGCTACTGCAGCGTCTAAAGTTGCTGGTGCGTCTATCGCCTCTGTAGAGGCAGCTGTTGATGCTTATGTGGCTGGTTCTGCTGCTGCAACAGCGCGGGCAGGTACTGCTGCTGGTGTTGCAGGTGCGAAAGCCGCCGATGTTTCTGGTAATCTTTCATCATTTGCTGCTGCACTTGACAGTGTGAATGATGGTGTTCAGACAAGCCTGCTTGCTGCTACTGTTGCGGCTGGTGCTGCTAAGGCTGTTACGGAAGTAGCTACTGGTGCAAATGCTACTCAGGTTGCTGCGAACCAAGTGGCAGCTGATGCTGTAAACGCTGCGGCTGTGAAGGCGCAAGCTACTGCTGGTGCAACATCTGATAGCATTGCTGACGCTGCTGAAGCTGCGACTACTGCTTTCACTAACGCGCAAACTACTTCGAATAATAGTAAGCTTGCTTCTGATGCTCAACTTGCTTCTGCAACTGCGTCAGACGGTTCGGTTCAGGGTGCGGGTTCTGTTGCTGCTGCGAAAACAGCTGTTGATGGTCAGGTAACTGCTGCAACGACTGCTTCTGCGACACAGTCAAATCAATCTGTTGCTTCTGCTGCTGTTGCTGCTGCTGCAGCTTCTGCTGCTGCACTGACTGGTGCGACGGCTCTGTCAGTTGATACAGCTGTTCAGGCGGTTGTTGCAGGATTGAACACGGCTGTTACTAATGCTGGTGCTGTTGGTATTACTGCAGCTAACGCTGCTGCTGCCGCTGCTGGCACATCTGCTGCTGCTGCTGCAAACGCGGCTCTTGCGGCTGGCTCAAATGCTGCTGCAATTTTGGCTGTTATCACAGAATTCCGTGACCAAGCTGTTACTGATGCTGCGGCAATTCGTGATGCTGGTGATGGTGCTGATGACGACATCAATACTGCTGGTGATAACGCTACAGCTGCTGTGACAAATGCTGCTGCGGTTGCTGCTTCTGCTACACAGACGCAAGAAGCTGCGGTTGCTGCTGCACAGCTTGTTGGTAACAAGGCAATTCAAACTGTTGTAACGGCTGCTAATACAGCAGGCGATTCTTTGGCTGCTCTGAAGTTGAACTCAACAGCTGCTTTGGCATCTCAGACTGCTTTGAATAATACAGCGATTGCTGATCTGGCAACTGCGGTTGAGTCCTCTGACACAGCTGATGCTGTTGCTGCTGACATTAGAGGTGTCTCTAATGCAGCTGCAAGCACAACGGGCTTGGCTGGCACGGCTCTTACCAATGCAAATAACGCTGATACACAGGCTGAAAGTGCAACTGCTATAGCGACTGCTGCTGTTAACACTGCACAAAATGCGGTTAATACAGCTGGTACAGGTGGTGCTGCTCTTAATGCTAATGCAATTATTGAAGCTGCAGGTACAGGCTTTACGATCTCTGAAGTTGCTGGCGAAGCGGTTTCTGGTGGTGATGTTGTTACACTTGCATCTGGTGCAACAGTAACAGTCTCTGCTGACAGCCGAACCTTCACGTTTACGCATGCTGATGGCACGCAGAACAACACTGCAAGTACTTCACAGTCGTTCGCCTTGACGTTGACAAACGGTACGACTTCATTGACACAAACAGTAAACGTTAATGACACAACTGACGGTGTGTTCTCTACTGGTGCTGGTGGCGGTGAAGTTACTGGTGGCGCGGCTGCTGAAACATTCAACGGTAACGTTGGTGTTGATGTCTTCCGCGGTGCTGGCGGCAACGATACGCTTAACGGCGGTGCTGGCGATGATAACCTTCGCGGTGATGCTGGTAATGACCGTGTTTCTGGTGGTGCTGGTAATGATACGTCATTTGCTGGTGCAACTGATGCCGGTAACGATACTGTAGACGGTAACGACGGTAACGACCGCATTGGTGGCGGTGCTGGTAATGACGTACTCGTGGGCGGTGACTTTGCTGCTAATATCGATGTGGCAACTGTTACAACTGCGGGCAGTGATACACTGTTCGGTGGCGACGGAAACGATCGCATCGTTGTTGGTTCATTCGATAGCGCTTCAAATACTGTTGTAAACACTGGTACAGCTGCTAACACTGCGTTTGCTGGTGCTGGTAACGATACTGTAGACGGTGATAACGGTAACGATGTACTCGGTGGTGGTGTCGGTAACGACGTTGTTAACGGTGGTGCTGGTAACGATACGATCTTCGGTGGTACTGGAACTGGTACAGACAACCTTTCAGGTGGTACTGGTAACGATACGATCTTCGCCAACGGTGGCAACGATACAGTTGACGGCGGCTCTGGCGATGATAGCCTCTTCGGTGGTGACGGCGTCGACAATATCACTGGTGGTGCTGGTAATGACACTATCTTCGGTGGTGCTGGTAATGACGTCATTGACGGTGGTGCTGGTAACGATACCTTTAGCTTCGTGACTGGTTTTGGTTCTGATACAATCAATAACTTCGGTACAACTGCTAATACCAACACTGATGTACTTGATCTGTCTGAAATCGGTGGCCTAACACTGAACGGCCTTCTTGCTTCTGCAACGTTCGTTACAGGTACAGGCGCTGGTGCACGGATTGCAGTTGGTGACAACGACAGTATCTTCCTGGCTGGTGCTCAGTTTGATACAGTTGGTGAGTTGACTGCCATCTTCAATAACGGTCAAGTTCTCGTATAATACGAACTTAGATATACAATCTTTGGGAAAGAGGCCTCCGGGCCTCTTTTTTTTTACACATATTCCACTTTAGATCAGCCTTGCCAGATTCTCCGCATTAGCTTAAGAACACACTTAGGATCGATACCTTGCAATGATGGCAATTAGCCCGATATATTCTTGGGATCTAGTATCGATTAATAATTGAATACGGCATGTGAAGGAATGTGACAGAAATGTCTTTACTTGAAGACTTTAAATCTAGCGAAGCTGAATTTAAGCGTTCATTGCGGTCAGTTGGTCTTTATTCCTTTGCATCCAGTATATGTATGCTTGGCATGCCGATATACTTATCGCTTGTATATGAAATGGTTTTAGTATCGCGCAGTATGGAAACGCTACTAGCGTTAACGATTTTCGGCGTGATTATTTTACTCGCTTTTGGTTTCTTTGATGCTGTACGCATGCATTTGCTCGGAAAAAACTCGGCTAAATTTGAGTCTGCAGTTTCTGGGCAAATTCTCGCTGGTGAGCTCATGAGGCAAACAGACAGTACGACACAGACAATCAGAGATGTTGCCGCTATAAGACAAATCGTTTCAACAGCAGGGTTTGCAGCACTTTTTGATGTACCGGTGATACCCGTATTCATGATTTTGTTGTTTCTGGTTCACCCATTGCTTGGAGGCATCGTATTGGTTGGTGGCGGTATACTTGTTGTGTTGGCTTTGACTGCAGATCGCAAGGTTGCTCCTCACTCAGATGCATTTATGGACGCAAATATCAAAACCCATCAAAACCTTGAAATGTTTATGCGGTCTCAAGAAATAGTAAGAGCGCAAGGTATGTATAATGAAGTAGTGCGGGAATGGGGTGTTAATCAAGGCAACGCATTGACAAACCATTTGCGTAGTTTTGTCCGTATGACTGGTTATTCGTCGGCTTCGAAAGCCGCGCGACAAATATTACAAATAGCTGTCATTGGTGGTGGTGCATTGCTCGTTTTGTCAGATCAAGCTACTGCAGGTGTTATATTTGGTGCATCTATTATTGGTGGGCGCGCACTTGCTCCTATTGAGCAGATTGTGGGTAACTGGCGTAATCTCAAACAGGGTATGACAACATATAAGCGCCTTGTCGCTCGCCTAGAAGAGTTATCACTCCCTGATAACAAAACACCATTGCCACGACCAAAAGGTGAAATAAGTGTTGATCGCATAGGTTATGTTCCAGCGCCTGGTGCCACACCTATTATTAGGGGCATCTCCGGTGTTATTAAAGCAGGCGAGAGCGTTGCTATTATTGGACCGTCAGGCGCGGGAAAATCTACTTTTGTCAGATTGCTTGCCGGTAGTATTGAACCGAATGCTGGGCGTATTTTGTTGGATGGTCAAGACATCAAAGCTTGGGATCCTACGTCTCGCGGGCTCTATGTAGGGTATATGCCGCAGCAAGTTACGTTCTTTGACGCGACAGTACGTGAAAATATCGCACGACTTCGTAAGAATGATCCGCCAGAGTTTGCAGTTGAAGCTGCACAGTTAGCTGGTGTTCATGAAATGATTTTGCAATTACCAAAAGGGTATGACACCGAGATTTCATCGCAGGGTTATCGACCATCTGGGGGGCAATCGCAATTGATTGCACTAGCTAGGGCATTTTATCGAAAACCTGCAGTGGTAATCTTGGATGAACCAAACGCATCACTTGATAGTAGTGGTGAAGTTATATTTCACAAGGCACTTGGCACAGCAAAACGTTTGGGAATGACAGTCATTATGGTGACACAACGTCCTAGCGCCCTGCGTTTCACTGATAAAGTGATGGTCTTGGAAAATGGATTGGTTACTCAATATGATGATCGAGACAAAGTTGTAAATGGTGGCGTTGTTGGAGGTTCTCAACAACAGGTTGCCCAACAACAAACCAAAGCACAAGCTCAGACTGCGAGTGGGCAGCAAAACCAAACGCCTAATGTTGCGGATATTAACATTTCCACAACTAAGAAAGGTGCCTAATGACTAAGCTTGCTGGTGATAAAACTACTAACACAGAGGCTGTTCAAACTCTGGATGATATGCGGTTCCGTAGGGATGCCTTGAGTTCATGGTCAAAGGATGTTGATAGCGATAGTCGTAGCTTGTTGAAAGTTGCGGGTTTTGTTCTCCTGATTTTATTTGGCTTTGGAGGTTTATGGTCTATCACTGCGCCACTAGGTGGTGCTGTTGTTGGTAGCGGTAAGGTTATTGCCGTGGGGCAAAACCGCCTCGTACAACACTTGGAAGGTGGTATACTTAGTAAGTTAACCGTGCGTGAAGGTGATCAGGTTAAACAGGGAGATATTCTTGCTGAATTGGATACTCTGGATCTTGAGTCGCAGCTTCAGGTGTCACGGTTGCAAAAGGCTCTTTCACGTATTGAGTTAGCACGTTTGCGTGCTGAAGTTCGAGAACAATCAGAAGTGTCGTTCCCGACAGATATTGAGCCTGCAGTTGCAAATACGTCGCGCGTTCAAGAAGCATTGGACACACAACTTGATGAATTCATCTTTGGCCTAGAGTTTCGCAATAGTAGTCGCGAAATTATTGATAATCAGATTTTAGGCTTGAAAGGTGACGTCGAAGGCCGTGAAGAAGTTCTAATTGCGTTAAATAGGCAACGCGAACTTTTTGAAGCGGAGTTGGAGGCTTTTCGAGGGCTTTTCGAGAAGGGTCATATTGCTATTACGCGTGTGAATGCAACGGAACGTCAGGTTGTAGAATTGGTTGCTCAGATTGCCAACGTGCACATTGACATACAAAAGGCTCGCAACGATATCATCAACCTAGAAACTGAAAAACGCCAGAGGCGCTCTGATTTTCTGGCTCAAGCAAACGCGCGGTTACTAGAAACACAGAAGCTCCTGAATGATTTTCAATCTCGTGTGGAGCGTCTTGAAGACCGTGTTGTACGTTCAGTTGTAAGATCGCCTGTAGATGGAACGGTCTTTCGAATAGCCAAGCGTACTATTGGGGAGATAATAAAACCCGGTGATACTGTTATGCTTATGTTCCCAGATAATGATGCTTTAACTATTGAAGCGCAGCTTCAGCCAACTGATAGAAATCAGGTTTACTTGGGGCAAACAGTTCGTGTTGTTTTCCCATCTGATAAACAACAAGAAGAACCGGTAGACGGTCGTTTAATTTATGTGTCGGCTGATACCATAACCAGTGAGCAGAATCCTGTTGGCTCATATGTTATTCGTGTTGAAGTGCCTTCGAATACCAGCCCGGAACATTTTCAACCGGGCAATTTGGCAGACGTTTATATTCAAACTGAGCCAAAAACATTTTTGCAAATTATCTCTGAACCTATCACACGCTTTGCATTTCGGGCTTTCAAAGGGTAATCCTGAGCGTAAGGAAATTTGGGGAAGCCATGTGACAGACATAAGGTTAACACATGCCGCGACGAAAGCGCTTTATGCGGCGCCGTGCAGCCTTATTGTTGGTGAACAGATTGCTGTCAAATACAGGTCTGCTATTCCTGAAGCTATTCAATTACTTGTGCTGCATGCATCAAATGTTGTTACCACAGAGAATGAAACATTATCTGATTGTTCAGGCCCTCTTTCATTCATTGGAATGCCAGCAGGTTTGCTGGGTATTGTCGTACCACCTTCACAGAAAGATCATGCTGACAGTTTGAGAGCTTATGCCGCAATCCATACGCCTGCTTTTTTACCTGAAATTCATATCGTAGATGGTTTTGGGAAGCGCGCAAAAATAGCTGGTTTTGTGAGTGAAATGTTAGCCAAACGTATCAATTCCGATATGCAAACGGCTGCAGGCACCCAGCAACAATTGGCAGTGCTGCGCACAGATTATGAAAAATCGAAAACCATGTTGGAGAAGGCGATCCGAATGATGCGCGGTATCGGCTATGGTACGCGCGCGGTTGTTTATGATCTGCCGGTTGGTGCACAAACCGAAGGACCTTCACCGCAGGCTCAGCAACACGCATACTGTCAGGAATTACCCGTTGACCTTATGGGGTTGTCCGGGTTGTCACTTTATGTCGATACCCCCGCTGATGAAGGTAATGGTAAAGGTGAGCTGTTGCTGGTTATACGCCGCGCGGCTGATAAGAAAGCTGTATTTTCATGCCTGACATCTTTCGGCGAGTTCCACAAAGGTTGGCATCTTTTTACTATGCCTGAGCCACTAACGGCGTTTGGTGGTGAAGCTGAACTGCATCTTTCATGGTCCGGCCAGGGCGGCCCGCATTTTGCTAAAACATCGTTGGTTGCAGATCGATTTGGTGACGGTCAGAACGGTGCCCTTGCTGTTCGGATCGAAAAAGGCTTGGCACATATTCAGTCTGCTGATGCAACGATATCTGCACCAAAAAAACTGGATGCTGTAATGGGGGCTGGTCATGCCAGCGTTAATATTACCGCAAGTTCGCTGTTTGCCCGCGGTACGTTTTATGGTGGCGCCGAGCTTGAAGCAAAAATAAATGAACGCAATGGCTGGCCTGTTTTGTCAGCTGATGAACAACACGGCTGGTTGCAGACGCATTTGCTAACTGAAAACCTCTCGGCATTTCATGTACCGTCAGCATTTGGCCGAGCAGTCGGTCAAGCCAGTGTCGGGGTTCGTTTAAGCCATCCTAAAGCCGCGCCGTGTATTGTTATGATGGTGTCAATTGACCCTGAAATTGCCAATGCTGATACGACACGAAAGTTTCTGGTGGCCCTTGGCTCAGACGAGCCTCTCGTTGCCAATGGTACGAAAAGCGGTGTGAGCTGGTCTGCCGCGGTTTTGTATGCTGAACAACAAACGAGCTTGCAGCTTGAGTTTGATGGAAGCACCACGCAGGATTTGATCTTGCTTGCCAAACCATTGCACGAAGGAAAGGCCGATTTTGGCTGGTGTCGCTGGCAGGAACTAACCATTGGTTATGCTATTGATGATACGGCTTCCGTTAATCCCGCACCCTCGGTGTCTGATGATATGATGCACCGGATGCGTGTTGCAACTTTCCCTGAAATCGCCGACCGGATCAATTTTTATCGTGGCCGTTATGTTCACAATAAACTGCGGCTCGATCTGGGCTTTATGCCTATTCAGATTCACAATGAATTTTCTGCAATGCAAACTAACCCTCTCAAAGACGGAATATGCGCTGCAGAATTGACGGGTGGCTTGCCTGATAATGCGCTGCGTATCGCTTGCGAAGTTGGTACTGCGCATGCGCAAGGGGCTCGGTTTACTTACATTCTTGGGGTTGTGCCGCAAAGCAGTGATGACCGCCAAAGTATTATTGAAAGCATCGTTTCTTCTGTTGCTGATGACAACCCAACCGGTGAACAGGAAGGAGCTGTCTGGAACAGTGTTACGTTACCAGCGCTTGCTAAACAGCAGCTTGCACTTGAATTGCCTGCATCAATCAAAGCGGGGGACATCCCGTTCTTTTGCGCGATTCCGGCAAGTGGTGATACGAGCTTTGGATGGTGCCGGTGGTATTCGCTTGCTATCGAAACGGGTACACCGGGTGATAAACTGCAAATGGCAGCTACACCGCAAACAGCATGACTTTGCAACCTGACATATCGCTGGGGGTTGTGATACCAGCCTTTGGACATCCCAAGTTTTTAGCGGAAGCTATTGTTAGCGCCTGTGAACAGGAAACGGAACACTCTGTTCATGTTGTTGTGGTGGACGATGGGTGCCGTTTTCAAGAAACCGCAGATACAGTGCGTGCCCTGATGAATACCTACCCCGGTAAGCTTTTTTACGTAAGGCAGGAAAATACACGTTTGCCAGGTGCTCGTAACACAGGCATCCGCTTTTTGTTGAATCTTGAGCCTGAAATGGACGCTATTTTCTTTCTGGATGCGGACAATCGTCTGTCGCCTGCAAGTCTGCATATGTTTTGGCAAACGCTGGTCAAAAAACCAGATAAGGCGTGGGCTTATCCTGATATAAATTTCTTTGGTTTAACGGCTGCGCAGGAAGGCTTCGAAACACGAGAAACAGCGCGTGAATACAGCAAGTTAAAGCATCTTGTGAGCAACATATCAGAGGCTGGGTCAATGGTGCGCACCAGCGTTTTTCACGCAGGTGTTTTCTTTGACGAAACCATGACGTCTGGCTTTGAGGACTGGGAGTTTTGGCTGGCAGCACTGGATGCCGGGTTTGAAGGGGTGCATACGCCGCATGCGGGATTTATGTATCGTGTGCGCCCTGAAAGCATGCTGTCAGAATCGCAGCGTGAAGTTGATGGCCTTGTTCAAAAAATACGCACCAAACACAAAAAGCTTTATGCGCCGGCCAATATTTTACGTTGGGAACACGAAGAAGCACCTGTTTTTGCGGTATATGTTACTGATGATGATAGCATACTCCTGACAAGCGACCTTGCTGCTGATGGAGAGGTGTTATCGCTTCCGGATTTTAAAAGACGCTTTCATGAATGGGCGGCTAGTTACCATGAGCACTTTTTCCCGACCCATTTGATGGTAATGCCCGCAACCGTGCTTGCGCTCTTGAAACAACAACATGCCTTTCTTCGTTGGTTTATGTGGAATATGCGTGAGTGCGAGAATATCAAGCAGTGTGTAAGCCTTCGCTCATCAACGGATATTGATCTGGATTTTCTCGCGTTCGGGCACGAAGACCTTGATGCAATTGCAGATATTTTCTGTGTGCAAACATCGCTTTTGTGGGAACGCGCATACGGCCAAAGCCCAGATAAGCGTATGGAACGTTCGCCGTATTGGGCAACACTATCACTGCCATTTCAGGATGATGAATTATCAGGTGCACAAAATTCCCGTTTAGATGCGTCGCTTGAAGCTGTTTTTGAGGAACTAGCTGACCAGTTGCTGCCAATACCTGAACGTGCCACTCATACATCTAAGCTGTTTTCTGGCCCTCATGTACAAACTGTTAGGGAAATATTGGTTCCCGAGATATGTGCAGTAGATGGTCGCCAGCCTTTTCCTGCTGGAACATGCGCAGAGCGAACGCTGGTTGTGGTAAATGCAAAGCTCCTTGCCAGCTTTAATGCCCATAAAAAAGTGATGGATATATTGAGATCATTGCACGGCGATCCTCATGAAATAATTCTGCTGATTGAAGACATGGATAACACCTCGTTAGCACATGATGTCAGAACACAATTGTCGAATTTAGTGTCTGCTATCGTGCCGCTTTCAGTGCCGAAAAATGACTTGGGCTATGCGATGTATCTCGGCGGTCAATTTGAGAAAAAACTGGGAACTGATAACTTCAATGATGCAACCATTGTTGCCCGCACATGCAACAAAATCATATCTTTGGGCGTGACATCTGGCATCGAAATATTTGGTGATGCACGACGCTATGGCACCAAAGGTTATGTGCTGTTAGAGCCTGAATTTGATTGTGATAAGTCGCATGATATCCACAAGCTTATGGCCTATGAACATGCGGTAGTTGCGGTTGTTTCAGAAAGTATGACACAGCGTAACCGTTTGGTTTCATACGGTTTTCCAAATGAGAAATTCGACGGCATGGCAGTTCTTCATGAAGGTGACGTATCATGAGCAAGAATGCCGTTAACCGAAGTTATGTTTTCATTGTTACCTATGGGCGTTCTGGTTCCACGACCTTGCAAACGTTGCTGCAATCCATTCCCGGATATCACATTACTGGCGAGAACTTTAACTGCCTGTCAGCGCTCTATAGTGCCGTTCAGCTTGCAACAACAGCACGTTTTCAGCACGGGAAAAATGATCATGATGCGATTGATCCGTGGTTTGGTGCTAACCATATTGATCCGGATCAGTTTGGTGCCAGACTTGTCCGTGCTTTTGAAGACGAAATTATGCGCCCACCTGCGGATGCACGTGTTGCAGGTTTCAAAGAGATACGGTTTCATGAAGTGGGTGCCGAAAACTTTGAGAGCTTTCTAAACTTTATGCATCAGCATTTTTCGCCGTGTAAGTTCGTGTTCAACACGCGCGGATGGCGTGAAATTGTGCGCTCTGGTTGGTGGCAAAACCAGCGACCTGAACGCGTTGAAGAGATCATTCGTGGTGCTGATCAAATGTACCATGACTATCTGACAAAATATCCTGAACGCGGCATATTATTATGCCATGAACAAACACGTGAAGACCCTGCTGCGTTTCAGCCGTTGTTTGAATTTTTAGGTGAAGATTTTGACCTGAAGAAAGTAAGCGAAATTGCTGGCCGCCGCCTTGGGCACTCTGGCGTTTAGTCTAGTGGTTAATCTAAAACATCTCGCTGGTGTCGCAGGCCGCACCTGCCAGGTAACCTTTTAGTCGCGCTTCATTAAGTGAAAGCCTGATCGCTAAATCTTCTTCGGCAACACCGTTTTCCTTGGCCCAGTCTGTATCCGCGCGGTTCACATCTGCAATTGTTTGAGCAAGTGTGTCTTCGTCCTTGATAAGGATATATCCAAAGAAATGTTTGAAGAATGCACTTTCTGTTTTGCAGCGTTCAAAGGTTTCTTCTGTGTCATAATCATGAGAATGGAACACGGTTGCTTGCGGTGCGTATGCTTTGGTGTATCCCGCTTTGATGATGTCGTCAGCCCATAGCTGGTCTTCACCGAATGCAGTTTTTCTGTATGGAATTTTCTCCCATACGCTTCGGCGCATGCAGCTGTTGTTGTCGCTGTAGAAATGCAACATTTGACGCCATTGTTCATCACCGCTGTCATAACGTTTTTGATCAGTTGCGGCGCCAACATAAAGCTGTTGATGCATAAATTGTTCGAAATGTGCGTTAAGGTCACGCTTAGTAAAAGGTGAGGCTTGATTGTAAGCTAGGTGCTTGCCAAAAGCACCAGCGGCATCTGGCCTGCGTTCAACCGCTGTTACCAGATTATGTAGCCAGCGATCATTAAATGGCAGTGCATCGTGGGTCAGGAACGCAATAAATTCACCGCTTGTCAGCGACACACCGAGGTTGCGCGTCTCGCCGTGATCAAATGTTTTACTATCAATTTGATGAAGCTTCACAGAGGGGATAGCACACACGATATCCAGCGTTTCATCGGTGGAACCGCTATCGATCACTAACACTTCGAAGGGCCATGGGCATTTTTGTGCGAGAACGGCATCAAGCACAGCTTTGAAACCGACCCCAGCGTTATAGGTCGGTATAACGACAGAGGCTTTGAATGTGCTAGTATCTTCGGCTTCACGTTTGCGCGGTGTAGCGTGCTCGTTCAGGCTTTCAACCAGTGCTTCTTCAACGAGACGTGCGGAGTTTGCCCATGAAAAACCTTTCACCCATTCTGCCGCAGCAGTAGCTTGATTTGCGCGCAGCTCGGCTGAGCCAAGCAGCTCCGCGATTGCATTAGCAATATGGTCCGGATGGGGTTTGGCAAACGTAACCGTATCTTCAGGGAAGATCGCGCGTGTGCTTTCACCGTCCAATTCTACAATCGGTAAACCACTTGCCATCATTTCTTGCGGCACTAAAGAATAATTAGTGGCAGAAAACACAAGGCCGATATCGGCGCTATTGAATATGGCAGCTAGCTCTTGAGAGCTTGCCACACCGTGGTCAATAAATTCAAACGGTGCAGATGAAAACGACAATGGTGCACCGAAGAAATCAACAGCAAAGGTATGCCCATTATTTGCTAGAGTTTCGAGTGCGAGAAACGCAAGCTCTACGGCGCGGCGTTCTGTGAAATGGCGCGCATACACGGCGATACGAGGCACCTTATTGTCCCGGTTAGCATTCTCCGTGTTGTAGATACGTGTGTCAGCAGCGAGCCAGAAGTGGCGCGCCCAGCGATCAAATTTTTCTGTCATTAATTGAGAAAGCCAGGGGCCGGCACATATACAGTCCAGGTCTTCGTGGTAGGTTTGTTCTGCAACAAGATAATTTGCGCCCATGGCATGAAAGCTGGGCTCATAGTCCTGCACGAAGTAAAATCTGCGATGAACGCCAGCAACAGCAAGTGCAGGCGCAACAGTCCAGCAGTCTGTTGCTATCACAGCGTCGCCTTGAATATCTTTGAAGCTGTCGTCTATGAAGCGCACGTCGCCTGCAAAATGCTGGAAATGTTTGAGGATGGTTTCATAAGCTTCATTCGGCGTTTTATGTAGGCTCGGATTGTTGATCCATATCGTTTGCCGGTGACCTGCCACCTCAAGAAAGTGGATCATACGGAAAATAGTCATATGACCGCCGCCGCCAGCGGTAAAGTCAGGAATAATCCAGTGAATGTTCAGATGTTCAGGGTCAAAGTCAGATGAAACCGGTGACAGCTTAACGGACTGAAACTTTGAAATGGTGCGCATGTTAGGCGAGACGGGCAGCTTGCTGCCAGCAACCACTTTGCCGATGTTGCCTTGCATGTCGCGCGGTGGTTTTTCGCCGCGTGTTATGCCGTCATTTAAATAATGCAGCAAAGGGTCTGCATCTTTGTCAGCCAGTTCGGCATGTTGTTCGCGGTATTTTTGAACACTGAAAGTTTTTGACGGATCATTACCAAGCGCAACACCTTGCGTGATGTAATGCACAAGTGGGTTAGCACCCTTTAGTTGCTCAAAGTATGTATCTTTATACCATTTGGTATCGAAGGCCGGATTTGGCTTTCTGTTTTCGCGCCAGCCATGACGCACAAAATGATAAAGTGGCTCCATGCTGGTTTGCCACAAGTCTGCATATTGGCTTTTGTACCAGTCACCTTTAAACAGGCCACTTTGGTTAATGATCACCATATCGTTTACGAGTGTGGCTTTGTCTTCAGCCTCCAGCGCAACAGCAAATGGCACACGGCCAACATATTGCCCTTGCGATAGATAATGCAGCAAGGGATCAGAATTTACAGCACATGTATCGCTATAATGCACGCGGTATAGTTTCAATGAAAATTGCGGTGATGGGTTGCGCCCATTCATCCAGCCACGTGCTGCATAATGTAATAATGCGGGTTCATTGCTTTTGGCAGCACCCGGTGCGACACGGCGATAATAGTTGGGCTCAAAATACGGGTTTGGTAATCGACCGGCTTTATCGCCGTATTTGATATAATGCTCAAGTGGATCCATGCCTGCATGGACGACATCGGGATATTTGCTCTTGTACCATTCTGGTAAAAACAGCCCCGTGTCCATTACTGCTCTGCGAAGGCGTTTTTCAGCACCCGGTGCAGCTTTGGCAATGTTCTTGAGCTTTTTCATGGTTACAAATATCTGCTTTAGTGTGCTTGTTTGTTGTGATCTTTAGATTGCCAGCATGCGTCATTCTTATATGGATCAGCGCTGTCAATCGCAAGAGGCACCGTTTACTTTATATTATCTGATTTACTGGTTGCGTTTTGGTGTGCGCAGCAATGTAAAAGGTTTACCTTCAGTGTCGTTAAAAACAGCAGGGTACCATGGATCATCAGGAATGGTGGCTTGCCACTTTGTTCGCAGTGTTTCGTGCTCCGCTTTGGCACGCGCCGCTTTTTCCGTTGAAACACCGTCATACCCACGTGTTTTAGACTCCAGATGATAGAAGGTTATTAGCGGACTGTAGATACATTGGTGTCCTGCGGCATTCATTGTGAGGCAAAAATCAATATCGTTGAAGGTAACAGCGAACTTTTCGCCGTCGTACCCACCAACGGCGTCAAAGTTTTCTTTTGTGCAAGCAAGGAATGCACCTGTCACGGCACTACAGCGCCGTGTCAGTTTGTTGCGGTTTGCATAACCAGTATCAGTTGAGGTTTCGCCTGCACCTTCGTGTACAGCCAAACCGTTGTTCTCCAGGATTACGCCTGCATGTTGAATGGTATCATCTTCATACAGAAGCTTGGCACCAACAATGCCGGTGCCATCCATCTCAAGTAGGCTGCGCAGGCTGCTGTCCCAGCCCTTGTCTATTGCAAGGGTGTCGTTGTTTAAAAACAATAAGTAATCGGCATCTGTTTGTGCTGCGGCGTTGTTGTTTATGCTAGCCCAGTTAAAAGGTTGCGTGTCTTCAACAACCCTTATGGTTGGTGCCATTTTGCTGGCGTTTTGTTCTATTTCTGCAAACCATTGCTTGGTCTCACTTGCCTCACTGTTGTTATCAACAATGATAATTTCAGTATCAACCGTGTGTGCCAGTGTGTTCAGCAAGCTTTCAACGCAAGGTTTAAGCAGCTCTAAAGCATCTTTGGTTGGAATGATGATGGCTAGTTTATTACCCGCTAAAGGCGCCTTTAGCGGAAGTGGGTTTATTATGTCTTCCGGTGCTGTTGCATGTGACCAGATCGGCGCATCAATGACGGCAAACCCTTTGTCACCAAATGTGTCGTACACTTTTTGCCATAATGTTGCTGGTTTGATGGTTTCGTCGCCCAGTGCACCGGGTTTGACGGCGAATGCATGAGCGTATGCAGGGTTTTGCGCTAAAAGTAATGGGTCAAATTGCCAGATAAAATGAGGATTACTATGTGTACCCTCAGCATCTATCACATCAGAGCTTGCGCGAATAATCATCGCATCAGGGTGGGCATTTGATGTGGCAGCAAACCACGCAAGCGCATTTGGGTCGAGTATATCACCTGCCGTGAGTGTGATCAGTAAATCAAAGCTTGTAGGGTTTTTTGGAGCAGCGTTAAGCACAGTAAATTTTTTATGGCTTTGTGCAGTAAGGCTGGCACGGATCTGATTTGCGGTATTCGGGTCATTGTCTTCAATGATGATACCAATATTTACATCATGGTTTTGTGTGCGGGCAGGGGGCATGCCAACTGAATAGATCTGTTGGTAAAGATCATATTGGTCAAGTGAGAATGTTGATAATTGCTCCAGCGCAGGCAACCGATTTCTTAATGCATTAAGAGCCGGCAAAATCTCTGTGTTGTCACTGGTTTGAGCCGCATTTTGCAGTTCTTCAACAATATGAGCCGTTCGGGCCAGCAATGCCGCGCCGTATTGCGGTTTGAGGCATATCTCTTTTGGTGGACAAACCAGCGTGCCTGTGTGGTGGTCAAACACATGCAGAACAGCGTCTTTCAGGTTGTCCATTGCTTCAGCGATATCAAGCGTATGCTCAAAGGCAACCAGACCGCTAGATGATGTATGTTCACCAACTTCACGGTTTATCTGATCTGCCAGTGCACAGCCTGCTGCAATACCGTTTATGTAGAAATCCAGTTTTAGCGGAGTACTGTCGCCGTTACGCAATGCTATTCCGCGCACCTGCGGCCCTGTTGTTTGGTGCACTGCGCCTATAAAAGTACTTTCACTGTTACTTGTGAAACGCTCTAGCTGATCTTGCAGAAACTGAAGCCGGTCGGGACTGTGTTCGGATAAAAAAGCCTTTTGAACACGACGATTAGAGAGTGCCAACTGCAGGCAGTCTGGCCAGCGCTTGGCGGCTTTGCCCATTTGGTTGATACCGAAATGATGAGCAAGGCCTGATGAGATGACACGTGTTTGCTCGTCGCTTAATGCAGTGCACATCGTGCCTTTATTAAGCGCAAATACATCAAACAATGTTTGTCCGAAAGGGCGGCTGGCAAACAGGCGTTTCGTTGCCCCAAACACGCTCATGTCCGTATATACGTCGCACTCTGCGTCCATGTATGGTTCGCGGCCAAGGCAAAGCAAGATCAGGAACCGAGCATCGGTGCCAGAGCATTGTTGTTTTTTCTTGCGAAACCAGAAGGCCATTGAATGGTAAGCGGCAGATTAACTGCCGCTGTCTCCGTATTTCAGTACAGATGTCAGGTATTCGCCGTAGCTGTTTTTGTAGCTGTCAGCCATTGCAGCAAGTGCATCTGCTGTGATGTATCCAGATCGCCATGCAACCTCTTCAGGGCATGCAATTTTAACGGCTTGTCGCGCTTCAACCGTTTGTACAAACTGGCTTGCCTGCAACAAGCTGTCTACTGTTCCAGTGTCAAGCCATGCGGTGCCGCGCAGTAACTTGATCACATTCAATGTGCCGCGCTGCAGATACACATCATTCACTGTTGTAATTTCAAGCTCGCCGCGCGCAGATGGTTTAATCGATTTTGCGATATCGACAACGTCACGGTCATAGAAATATAAGCCTGTTACAGCCAGATTACTTTTGGGTTCCGTGGGTTTCTCTTCGATCGAAATTGCACGGCCTTGCTTGTCCATTTCTACAACACCGAAATCAGTTGGGTTGCCAACGGGATAAGCGAATACATAGGCACCGTCTGTCACATTACCTGCTTGTTGCAGATACTGCGTGAAACCAGCGGCATAGAAAATATTATCGCCAAGTGCCAGCGCACAGGGTTCGCCCGCAATAAATTGCTCCCCGATCAGGAAGGCTTGCGCTAATCCACCAGGTTCGGGCTGTTCTGCATACTGAAGCTCAATTCCCCACTGCGATCCGTCACCCAGAAGGTCTTGATAAAGCGGCAGGTGGTGCGGGGAGCTGATGATTAGAATTTCACGAATACCTGCCAACATTAAGGTGGTAAGCGGGTAGTATATCATCGGCTTATCATACACCGGTAATAACTGTTTCGAGATAGATTTGGTAATAGGGTAAAGCCGCGTGCCAAGTCCGCCTGCTAGAATAATGCCTTTCATGAAAGTTCCCGTCCGTATGCTTTGTTGAATTTTGTTCAGTATTCTTTGTGGCAGATTAGCCTAGCTGGTTCATTTCTGAAAGTCGTTTGACACATATTGCTGTGCTGGTTTTCCAGTCAGGTAACTTTACCGAGAAAGTTGCTTCCAGCTTGCTGCAGTCCAGCCTTGAATTTGCAGGCCTCTCGGCCGGCGTTGGATAGTCTGCAGTTGTAATGGCGTTAACCACTGGTTTTGCCAGACCTATAGCAGATATTGTGTCAAAAATAGCCACTGCAAAACCATGCCAACTTGTGCTGCCTGTGCCTGTCATATGGTATATGCCGCCAAGCGATGATGGATCATCCAGGCTTTGTATCATTTGCAATATATCAAGAACTGCGGTGGCGATATCCGGCGCATAGGTTGGGTTGCCGATTTGGTCTGCAACGACGCCGAGACTTTCACGGCTTGCAAGCGATAGCATGGTTTTAAGAAAATTCTTGCCAAAAGGACTGTATACCCAAGCGGTGCGCAGAATAACGGCGTTTGGATTTGCAGCCATAACAAGCCGTTCGCCTTCAAGCTTGGACCGGCCGTAAGCACCTGTTGGTTCTGTCACATCGTCTTCATTATAAGGCGCTATTTTCAAGCCATCAAAAACATAGTCGGTTGATATGTGGATGAACGGAATATCAAGCTTGTATGCGATGGCAGCCAGAGCTTCTGCGCCAGCCGCGTTTATTGCAAAGGCAAGCTCTTCTTCGTTTTCAGCGTTATCAACAGCCGTGTATGCGGCGGCATTAACGATAGCGGCGGGGTTTTGCTCTGCAATAAGACCTGTCAGTGCGGCTGTCTTACTAAGATCAAATTCAGGCCGACCATGTGTTTCAAGCGGCAAGTTGCGTGCTTTAGCGGCTTCTTTCAGTGAAAGTGCAACTTGACCATTGTTACCGGCCACAAAGATTGCTGATTTTTGGTTGCTACCATTCAAGACTTTAACACGCCCTTGCGTTCTTCTGCGTGTTGGCGAAGCGGTTGCCACCACCAGGCATTGTCCAGATACCACTCGATAGTTTTACGGATACCACTTTCAAAGTTTTCTTCAGCTTTCCAGCCGAGCTCATCTTCAAGCTTTGTTGCATCAATCGCATACCGCGCATCATGACCAGGCCTGTCCGTAACGTAAGTGATCTGATCTTTGTATGGCTTGTCTGTCGGGCGCAGCTCGTCAAGAATGGTGCAAATACGTTCAACGACTTCAAGGTTTGTGCGTTCGTTTCTGCCACCTACGTTGTATTTTTCACCGATACGCCCTTTGGTTAAGATCGTGAAAAGCGCCTTTGCATGGTCGTCAACATAAAGCCAGTCACGTACATTGGACCCATCGCCGTAAACAGGCAATGGTTTGCCATCAAGTGCATTAAGGATCATGAGCGGGATCAGTTTCTCCGGCAGATGGTATGGCCCGTAATTGTTAGAGCAATTGGAAATAACCGCAGGGAAGCCATATGTTTCAACCCATGCGCATGCCAGATGGTCTGCGGATGCTTTGGAGGCAGAATAGGGCGAGCTTGGGTCATATGCTGTTGTTTCGTGGAAAAGCCCTTCTGCACCCAGTGAGCCATATACTTCGTCAGTAGAAACATGCAGGAACCTGAAAGCTTCCTTAGCGCTGTTTTCAAGCGATAGCCAGTAAGCACGCGCTGCCTCGAGCATATGGAACGTACCGACAATATTGGTTTGAATAAATTCGCCAGCACCGGTGATAGAGCGATCAACATGGCTCTCGGCTGCCAAGTGCATGACACCATCGGGATTGTGTTTGGCAAAAACCGCATCAAGCGCGGTACGGTCACAGATATCAACTTTCTCAAAATGATAATGAGGGCTGTCTTCAATCTCTTTCAGTGTCTCCAAATTGCCGGCATATGTGAGCTTGTCGACATTAATAGCCGTGTGACCGAGCTCTTTAACGAGATACCGACATACTGCCGAGCCGATAAATCCAGCACCGCCTGTAACAAGTATTTTCATCAGGATATGCCTTTTTCGTATTTGAATGGTGACTTGAAGTCTTTGAAATTCTGTTGCGCCTTGTCTTTGTCAGACAGAATTAGCTCATTTTCCGGAAGTGGCCACTTGATGCCCAAGTCTGCGTCATTGAATGCAATACCGCTATCGGATTGCGGGGCATATAATGAGGTGACCTTATAGCAAAATTCAGTATTAGGTTCCAATGTACAAAAACCATGAGCAAAACCAACCGGCACCCATAGCTGCGACCAGTTTTCACCACTAAGTTCTACTGCAGCGTGGTCACCGTATGTGGGCGAACCTACACGTAGATCAACAATAACATCAAGCACACGACCACGTGGCACACGCACCAATTTGCCTTGCCCGTCGGGTGGTAATTGAAAGTGCAAGCCACGTAAAACGCCAACATCACGTGACATAGAGTGATTGTCTTGAACAAATTCAATATCTGGCACAACTTCGTCGAAAGCAGCTTTATTGTATGTCTCAGAAAAGAAACCACGCTCATCGCCAAAACGCTGAGGTGTCAGGATATATGCGCCTTGCAGTGGCAACTCTTCGATTTTCATCAATAATTCCGGTAAATTAGAACTGGTAACGCCGTCTTTGTCTTTTATATTAAAAGAACGCAGTATTTGAAAGCCGTGTTTATATCTTTTGTAGGGTGCGTAATAGGGGAAATACTAGTTTGCAAAAACAGGCTCATATGAAGCATCCAGTAATGCGTTCTTTTGAAGAATCATGTATTGATGCGCAGCTTGCGTTGCATGCAGCAGGTGTTGCGGATGCTGATGCGCGCATATTGGGGTTTTACCCGCAAGTGCAGCGCAATCCGTTTCAGGATATGTTGTATACAGCAGGTCTTGATCAGGGCTTTGCCTGTTTCCCTGTGCGCTCACAGGATGAAGTGGTGCAAACTTTTGATGATACACCTCTTTATGTGCATTATCACTGGGTGCACCGTGCATTTGACGGTGCGGAAGATCGAAGTGAGGCTTCTAATGCTGCCAAGCAGTTTCTGGCAACTATCGACGCACAAAAAGAAGCCGGCATTCAGACCATATGGACTGTGCATAATTTGATTTCCCATGAGAGCAGGTTCCCTGAAGAGGAAATAGAATTGCGAGCGGGACTGAGCGCACGTGCAGACCATGTGCATATTATGAACCCGGCAACCCGCGAAGTGTGCGCGCAGTATTACCCTATAGAGAGCAAAAAGGTTTTTATGGTGCCACACCCTTCCTACAGGGGTGTTTACGGTGATTTTATGTCGCGACGTCAGGCGCGATTTAAGCTGGGTATTTCGCCTAGTGAAAAGGTATTGCTGTTGTTTGGCTCGATGGGGCCACAAAAGGGTACCAATCAATTGCTTGATGAATTGAGCGCTATAGAAGCGGCTGTTGGGGAACGCTTGCGCGTGTTTATTACAGGTGCACCGGCCCACGCAGCGTATATGGAAGAGGTTTACGAGCGTGTTGCTAAAAACCCAATGGTTACTTTGCTTGATAGCCACATCGATGATCAGCTTGTGCCCATATTATTTCGCGCCGTGGATGTTGCCGTTTGTCCCTATGATGTTGGGCTAAATTCTGGTGTTGCGGCGACCGCTGCCACCTTTGGCTGTCCGTCGGTTGTCCCGGATATTCTGGTCCCTGCGATGAGCGGGGCCGAAGCCGGTGTGATTGGTTTTAACCCTAAAGACCGATCAAGTATAGGACAGGCGGTCATGCGTGCGCTTGAAGCTGGTGATAACGCAACAACGCCGTCCGCGCTTGCAAAGTGGGCTGAGGTTAATCAGCCACATGTAATATCTCAGGCGTTTTTCAGAGCATTAAGAGATCGGTCGTGACTTTAGCGACAAATAACAAAACAGCGAATAGCCAGCTTCCAACAGAGGATAGTGTGATACCTGCTCATTCTCTTGATAAAGAGGAATTGTTGGCGTCAGATGATTTGGGGTTGTCTTCAGATGTTAAGTCATTACCGCGTGTGAAATTGCTTTTGGCCAGATTGCAGGTTTTTGATTTTTTCAGGAAAACAACACTTTTGCTGACTAAGCGCCCCTTCAAGCTGATGACGCGCGCCCCAGACGAGGCTGCGGTGCTCTCAATTTCACTGCAAGTGATCACACAGCATTCTTATTCGGAGCGGGGTGCGGTAACCGTATCTGCGCAGTATTACACTTTGTTTGGTCGTGAGCTAATTGCCGATAGTAATGACCACACTCACAATCTTTTCGCAGATCCAGCGGATAATACTGTTGATCAACCCTGTTATTTTATTTCGCCTAAGGGGGCGTTTTGGATTCGGCTGACGATGAGCCGAAACACCACTGAACGCCGCATCGCGGTGCATGGCAGTTTGCGACCTAAACCATATAGGGCTGAACCAGTTATTCCATTTGAGGAAGCATTGGTTTCTCGCGATGATGTGCAATTGCGTTTGCAACTGGATGCTGCGTTTGCTTTTTCAGACCGTGTAAAGGCCAAGCAGTTGTTGGCGCGCCTGATTTTCTTGTGGCGTAAACCTGAAGATGAACAAACACTGAAAATTATTACTGATATTGATGAGTTGATATTACGCCCATGCTCAGCTCATAATATCAAACTGCAAAAGACAGATATGGCTTTTGATTACGCGCAGCTAATGCTGCCACCGTATGGTGGTTGTTATCCACTATCGAAATGGCTGATGGTCGAGGCACAGCGTTTAAATGCGGCACTTACTGCTGATACGTTAAACGTGCCTGATGGTCCCTATTTTTCTCTAAGGCTGATGGCGGCGGCTTTTGCTGGTGCAGTGCTTGCTCACGAAATTGACGCGGAAAAAGTTACTGATATTCCGTGGGGCACTGCGGATGAAGTGCGGGCATACACTGGTTATTTCAAAACATGAGAATAGAAATATACCTGTAAACAATAATTACTTATAGTGTTGGGTGAAAACTGTGATGGGGTCGCGGTGATTGCGCATGACAAAGGATGGCGATTTATGACACATGCGATTAAACCAGTTATTTTGTCGGGTGGTTCTGGCTCGCGGTTGTGGCCTATGTCACGTTCCAAATATCCGAAACAGTTTCTTCCCATGCTTGGTACTAAAAGCCTCTTTACTCAGACGTTGGAGCGTGTTGGGGAAGCTTACGGCTTTTTACCTGCATTAATCGTTGCGAACGAACATCATCGTTTTATCGTCAATGAACAGGCTGAAAAGGCAGGTGTTATCACCGATAGTGTTGTCTTGGAGCCGGTGGGCCGTAACACTGCGCCAGCTGTTGCTGTCGCGGCGCTTAGAGCCGCAGAAACTGACCCTGAGCAGCTTTTACTGTTTTTGCCTTCTGATCATGTAATAATGGATATGCCTGGCTTTCATAAAGCTGTGCAGGTGGCTGCCGCAACTGCAGAAGCTGGTTATCTGTGTTGTTTTGGCATGACACCAACGCGGCCTGACACGGGGTATGGATATATAGCGTCAAGTGCAGCGATAAGTGGTGTAGACGGTGCATTCAAGATTGATGGGTTCCGTGAAAAACCTGATGCTGAAACGGCTGAAACATACTTGGCTGCAGGCGCATACAGCTGGAACAGTGGTATGTTTATGTTTAAAGCATCCAAGATTATCGAAGAATTTGAGCGTTTGCAGCCAGAGATACTTACTGCTTGCCGCACAGCACTTGATGGTGCGACACCTGATTTGAATTTCCTGCGTATGCAGGAAGATGAGTTTGCTGCCGTTCCGGCAGACTCGATTGATTATGCCATTATGGAAAAGACTGAAAGTGCTGCAGTTGTACCTGCAGAATTTGGTTGGTCGGATGTTGGTAGTTTCTCCGCACTTGCGGATGTTCAAACGCCTGATGATCGCGGAAATGTTGCTATCGGTGATGTGATGCTGGAAGACAGTGATAACTGCTTTATCCGTAGTGAGGGGGATTTGGTAGCCGGTATCGGGCTACGTGACCTTATAGTTATCACAACTGATGATGCAGTGATGGTTGCACCTAAAGAACGCGATCAGGATATCAAGAAAATTGTTGATCGTTTAAAAAAGGAAAAACGGCCGGAGGCTGATTTTCACTCAACTGTTTACCGGCCGTGGGGCAATTATTCCACGCTTGCGCTGGGTGAGCGATTTCAGGTCAAGTCAATCGAAGTGTATCCCGGTAAGCGCCTTTCCTTGCAAAAGCATCATCACCGTGCTGAGCATTGGGTGATTGTGGAAGGGTCTGCGATTGTGACACGCAATGACGAACGTATTCTTATGAGTGAAAACGAGTCTGTTTATTTGCCGCTTGGCGCCGTTCATAGGTTGGAAAATCCAGGTAAAATACCCTTGAAGCTTATTGAAGTTCAATCTGGTTCATACCTGGGTGAAGATGACATTGTGCGTTTGGAAGATGACTTTAACCGTGAGAAAGATAAATAGTATCAACTGAAGGACTGGTATCATGACTGTTAAACCTATTCCAGATGGCTACGGGACGGTAACGCCTTATCTGATGGCGCGTAATTCGGGCGCGGTTATTATGTTCCTTGAGCAGGCTTTTGATGCGACTGTGAAAACGCGCGTGAACGCACCGGATGGCCGGCTTCTTAATGCTGAACTGCAAGTTGGCACATCCATGATAATGATCGGGCAGCCACCTTCTGAGGAGGACATAAGCTCATGTTCATTTTATATATATGTTGAAGATGCTGATGCCGTTTACGCCCAAGCGTTAGCTGCTGGTGGTTCCAGTATTATGGAGCCTGCCGATATGCCTTACGGCGATCGCCACGGTGGTGTTAGTGATCCTGATGGGAATAGCTGGTGGATTGCAACACACATCGAAGACGTTTCTGCTGAAGAGGTTGAACGCCGCATGAAGCCGATTCTGGAAAACGGGTCATAGTACCCGTTTTGAGTTAGCCATCTTTTGAAAGTTGACGGTACGACTTCATCATACCGTCAAAGTCTTGCTGGGTTTCAATCTGTACTTCATGGGCAATGACATCTGAAGGCTCACGCGGCAAATACATGTTACCGTCATAATTGGTGTGATCAACTGTTACCAGAACCAGATAGCCCGATATTTCTGCATCTTTTGTCAAAGCAAAAGCCGTTTCCATTGTGCGGAGATAATTTTTGCTAGGATAACAGAAATAGCCGTGACAATTGATAAGCGATGATTGTTGTTCCATCTGGTTGATCATCGAAAGGTATGTTTTTCGGCACACTTCGTGTGGGTGTTCAGACACAAGAAGGCCTGTAAAGTTCTGTTTATATTCCTCAACAACCTTTGTGCCAATGATAGTATATTTGGGACCTTCGGGAGTTTTGGCGATCTTTACGATATTTGGGGCGATGGACCTGAGAACCGATAGCTCAATCTTTTTATCCTCCACACGCCCATCTGGCGTGCGGTTTTCTAGCCAGAAGTCATAAAAACTCTGGTGTAACTCGCGAATATGCGTTGCGGCCCCTGTCATGAGTTTTATACGCTTTAGTTATCTGAATGGATTTTCCTTCATTGCATTATTGCGAATTAATAAATTTACGTACCTGATCTGCCATGACGGGATCTTGAGTAGCCATTGTCAGGTTTGCAGTCAGCCAGCCAAATTTGCTGCCGCAATCAAAACGTTGCCCTTCAAATTCCAAAGCATGAAACGGCTGATTGCCGATAAGTTCTGCCATAGCGTCGGTCAGTTGAATTTCACCGCCAGCACCAATCGCTTTTTTGTTCAGGTGTTCCATCACTTCCGGTTGCAGAATATAGCGGCCAACAACCGCCTGCGTTGAAGGTGCATCATTCGGGTGAGGCTTCTCAACTAACCCTTCTACAGCAACGCGGTTTCCAGAGCGTGCGCCAGGTGTAATCACACCGTATTTTGATGTGTCTTCCCGCGCTACATCCATAGTTGCAATAATGTTTCCGCCCAGATCATCATAGGCATCTACCATTTGTTTTAGTGTGCCAGGTTTTCCAATGATCAAGTCATCAGGTAAAGCAACAGCAAACGGCGCATCACCGACCAGTTTTCGTGCGCACCAAATAGCATGGCCTAACCCAAGTGGGCGCATCTGGCGGACATAGGAAATACGGCCTTCTTCCAGCAACATAGAGCGGGAGATATCCAAGGCCTCGTCTTTACCTTTCTCCTGCAGGATTTTTTCAAGCTCGTAAGCATGGTCGAAATGATCTTCCATCACCTGTTTATTACGACCTGTTACCAAAATAATGTCTTCGATACCTGCCGCAACTGCTTCTTCTACAGCATACTGGATTAAAGGTTTGTCCAAAACAGGTAGCATTTCCTTGGGGATGGCTTTGGTTGCCGGCAAAAACCGTGTGCCAAGACCTGCAACAGGTAGAATAATCTTTTTTACTGCGCGTGCCATTAGTCTTTGTCTCCGAGTTTAGCGAGATATTCGCGGGTCAAAACCTTACCTTCTTCAACGGCAGGTTGGTCGTAGGCATCAACACCCATCAGGTTGGCGGTCAGCACTGTTTCCAGCATAAATGACACAAATAATGCACCTATATTTTCTTCTGTTAGACCATCGACAACAAATTCGCGCACCATCCGTCCCTTTTTGCGAAGCGTTTCCTGCGTAGCTTTGGATTGGCACGTAACAGTATCGCCAATAGTAAGGCCTGCCATATAATCAAGGCCGTATGCATGCGCTTCAGCAGCATCAATACGCGGCCCGGCACCGTAACTCGGGGCCGTAATGAAGGTGCAAAATTTATCGTTGGGACCATCCAGCCACAATTGCAACTGACTGTGTTGATCAACCGGACCAATAGCGCGTATGGGTGTCGTACCCATGCCGTCTTTGCCGAGGCTTTCACCCCAAAGCTGGCCGTGCCAGCGTGTGAAAGCACGAAGCGCTTCTGCATATGGCATGAGGAGCGTTTGGTTGATGCCTGCATGCTGGTTTAGTGTGTAAAGGCAGGCCGCCCCAACAACGGCGGCAGATGTTTGTGAGTCTGTAGAAAATGCGTTAACGGCACTCGTGGCACCTTGCCGGATAGCGCGAGTTGATAGACCGGATACTGCAACAGGTAACAAACCTACATTGGTTAGTACGCTAAAACGCCCACCTACATCTGTTGGATGATCCATAACGGGTGCGCCGATAGTTTCGGCATATGATCTTAAAGCTCGTTTTCCGGGCTCAGTTATAAAGGTGAAATGATCAGCGATCTGACGATTTGTGCCCACGCGTTCAATCCAACTGCGGCAACAAAGAAGCTGCGCCAGTGTTTCCGCTGTTGTGCCTGATTTAGATACGGCAAGAATGTGTGTTTGCGCCGGATTTAGGCCTGCAAACAATCGATCCATTTCAAACGGGCACACGCTGTCCGGTGTATGAATTTGTGTGTTTTGACCAGAGATATTCTCGGGCAAATAGCGTGCAATAGCGATAGCAGCTTGGGCACCAAGGCTTGAACCACCTGTGCCAAGCACGATTAAATGTTTGAAGCTCGATCGTATACGGTCTGCCAATCTGTCCATTTCATCAAGGTCAATTGATGATGCAGATTGACTTGCAAAAGCTGGTAGGCCATTTGCCACCATTTCTTGCGCGAAAGCGGTTGCGCGTGCCAAGTTGTCTTGAAACCTGAGCGATAATCCGCGTTCATCAAGCTGTGTCAGCAAGTCTGTATTGCCGAAATTTACCTTAAACATGAAGTACTTGCCTTTTGGTGTAGTTTGGTCGGTACCCTAAGAAGAGGGGTGTGTTCTGTCAATCTAATCGCTGTGGTTACTCAAACAGTGCTATTGGTGCGCACACTAGTTTGGCAGTGTGAATTAAATGTGACCGATTTCATGGCTTTGCCTCAAATTCGGCCATCTCTCTTGCCGTTGGCGGCACAGGGGGCTCAAGCCTGCTACGTGAGCGAAACCAAAGATTGAATGCCCATTTTTCACCAGCTTCCACGGGTGTGCCAGCATGCAGCGAAAGTGGATGTCGCAGCAACGTACCTGGTTTGCAATTATGAAAAACCAACAGCTTGCCCATTTCAGGTGCAATATCTGTTTTTAATTTGGGGAAACTTGTATCGCCGCCTTTTTCGACGTTGTTCAGGTAGCCCAAAGCGGTGATTAACCGCTGGCCCCCGCAAGCCCAGTTGCCAGCGCCTGACTCTGTGGTTGGGTCGAAAGCGTCAAAATGTGCGCGGTACTGTGTCCCGACATCGTAGCGAATAACCTGAAAACTCTCTGCGTGGGAAAGCGGCATACCTACCAAACCAGCAATACGCTGTGCAATCCGTTTGAAGCCGGCATCGTAATAGTGTTCAACCCAACATACATCGTTGGTACGCGCTTCCGAGACAACGCCTTTGCCAACGGCTGACACAACAGCACGTTCCATGTTTGATGCTTTAGCACGAGCAATAATACTCTTGCATTCGATCGACGACATAAAGTTGTTAATCGTATAAACACGTGGTTCAAGGTGGAGGTCGATTATGGCACGTTTCATTGCCAATTATCCCTATGTAAATTTCCATTACGCATGCACCACCCATAGACACATATGTCCTATATCTGTTGTTGTATAAAGCAGCAGAAAAATCAACTAAATGAAGAGATTTTAATATTGGTTAGTCGCCAGCATAAGCCCGTCAGGAGGTTATGTGTTTTATGATATACATATAAACGATAGTGATAGTTTGGTGATATAAAAACAAAATTTTGCCACAACATCATGAGTATTGTGGACATCTGATACTAGATATGGGAAAAATACGAATGTAACTGCACCGCTGTTTTATGTACGGAAATACAGTGCATAAACCCGGTATTGGAGAGCGAAAAATGAACTTAAAGTCAATTTTGATAGTATGCGCCGGCTTTATGCTTTCGGGGTGTGAGACATTTAATAAAAACGAGGAGCCTGCAGCAGAAACTGTCGCGGGCTATCAGGGAACAGGTGCTGAACCGCCGCAAGAATTGTTGTTGTTGTTAGGCGATGCTATTGGAGATGTGCGTTTTCCTGAAGGTACCGAGATTGATCAAAAGCGCTCCATTATCCTCGGTGCGGGTGAAAACACGTATGGTAAATTGATTGGTGATGTGCGGGCTGATAGCCAGCTGGTTGTTAAGTTCTTTAAAGATAATATGCCAAATGAAGGCTGGTCTTTAATCAGCGAATTTCAGGCTGATGACACAACACTAACATATGATAAACCAACACGTGTCGCGGTGGTTCTCATTGAGCGTAGTAGCCGTTCGACGACCATCAGGTTAACCGTTACGCCGCGCAACAATTAAGATGTGTACACGGTTAATATGATCGTGTGCGCTTATTGCTTATTTAATTGGGGATGCTGGTAATGGCCATCGCTTTATGGTGGCCGGTTTTCCTCATCTGTGTTGCTGTTTTATGGGGTATTGCGCGCATCTTTTATATGCACCGTGCTAACGGTGTTAAAGTATTGTCTTTTCTTTCTCGTCCACAAACGCTTCAGGAGCGCAGCCTTGCCGTGCTTGGCCTTGTTGTGGATATATATTTGATTTTGCGTCCTGTTTATCCCGCGATTGATCAAAACATATATGTGGTCGCTTTCATTCCTCAGGCGTTCGGTTTGGTGGTTATGACAATGGGCATCGCTTTGATGATAATCTGTCAGGCATATATGGGGCATGCATGGCGGATCGGTGTGCCAACCGAGCGTGAAGATGGGCAACACGTTGTTCAATCCGGGCCGTTTCGGTTTAGCCGTAACCCAATCTATCTTGGCCTCATGCTGTTTTTGTTGGGGACGTTATTGTTGCTGCCTGGGCCATTAACGGTGATAGTTTTCACTCTGAGCGCCAGCTTAACCAATACACTTATCAAATCTGAAGAAGCCTTCATGCAGAAAAGCTTTGGTCAGGAGTATACAGATTACTGCCAAAGAGTACGCAGATGGTTTTAAGTTTTCTTATTTAGGCCTTCAGTATTATCTGCTGTTGGGTCGTCAACAGCTTCTGTGTCGCACTGCACACCTGACGCATGAAATGCCCGTGCAGATGAATACGGCATCATGGGTGTGGAAGCTGTTGCGGCTTTTGCATCTTCCTCCGCTACTTCCTCGTCACGCGATATATTTGCTTGGTCTGCCACTTTTTGAATTGTGTTAAAGCAAACATACACGGCAATAATGCCAACAATCATGGAGCCAACAGCTTGGCCGATAAGGACACCTTCGGGCCCGTCAATGGCGGCGCCAGCAATTGCAAATGGGACTGTGCCAGCAGTGGCTTTCGTGACATTAAAAATAGTGGCTCTTACTGGATAACCTAAATTATTAAATGTCGCATTGGCGACGAAAAGAGCGCCAAGGAAAGCAGTAAGTGGCACCACCCAGATGCAGAATGTACGGATCATATCAGCAGACGGGCCAGTTGCACTGAAGGTTGAGACAATCATTTCCTGGCACAGCAAAAATACGGCCCACAAAACGACTGTATAGCCCGCAATAAACCGAAGGGAGCTTGCTATCGTCTCATGAACGCGGTCGTATTTATGCGCACCGAGGTTTTGACCAATCACTGGTCCGATAGAACCCGACATGGAGAAAAACAGCGCAAAGGCAACCGGTGTTATGCGGGCAACAATGGTATTGCCTGCCACAACGCTGTCACCGTACTGTGCGATGAGTGCCACGACATATGCGTTTCCGATTGGTGTCGCTACGTTTGTTATGGTCGCGGGCATTGCGATCTTGAGCATAGGGCGGAGCGTGTCTACAAAATCTGAAACGCATATCCGTGTGCGCAGGCCGTGCACGCCGAATATGGCGCGTGCGCCCGCTGCAAACATTGCGATCCGTGCAGCTGCCGAGGCGTAGGCAGCGCCTTCCAGACCAAGTTCAAAACCAAAGATCAGTATCGGGTCCAGAATGCCATTAACTACTGCCGCTGTAACCATTACCATCATGGCGCGGCGGGCATCTCCGAGCGCCCGCAGCACACCACCAGCCGCCATGCCTAGCCCCATAAAGGGTAAGGTTGGCAAGATAATATGCATATAGGACAGCGCAAGTTCGTGTGTGCGGCCATTTGCACCGATTAATGTCAAAATATTTGGCAGTAACGGATAGATAATAAGCATCACTGCGAAAGTTACCATGACAGTAAAAGCCATGGTGTTAAATACAATGCAGCCGGTTTTGGCTCGGTCACGTGCACCCACAGCGCGCGCTGTTAAGGCGCCTGTTGCGATCGATAAACCAATACAAATAGACGCAGTAAAAAACAGGATAGTGCCAGCAAAGCCGATTGCAGCAGCCAGTTCTGCCTCACCGAGCAAGCTCAGAAAATACATATCCATCAGGTCAACGGCAAAAACAGACATCAGTCCAACAGCGCCTGTAAGCGTCATGACAATCACATGTCGAAACACCGACCCTTGTGTAAACGGCGCATCAATGGTTGACGACGTTGTTCCTGTGCTGTTTTTTGCAGAAGGTTTGGGCGCCTCCGCCATACGCGTCTCCAGCCTCAATTCGGCGTTTAGTGTTTTCGTTCGGTCCGTTTGAGGTTTCTCTATCGAGTTACACTGTTGGCAGGCCACTTACTTGTGACAAAAGACAGGTTTGACGGGGCAAAGTCAAACAACAGTTTTGTGATGGCGCTATAAGTTTATGTATGACACTTTAAGTGTGAATTCAGCATGAGGTTAGGGGTGAGTAATTCCTTGATGGTTTAGCTTAAATTAACGTGAAACCTGACCAGAAATCCATGTGATCAAACGATCAGGAAGTGTGGGCTGCGATGTCAAAAGTGCTGTTGCATGCCCGCCCTCAGGGTAAGTCCATATCTCGCCGTACTTGCGCATTTTTAGAAATGCAGCGGCTTTAGGCGCCCATGTGTGATCGTCTTCGGCCCAAACGAACAATAATGGCACCTCCGCCATCTGCATGCGGATCATTGACTCGGGGCTAATAATACCTGAAGCCAATATGACATAAAAGCTAGCAAAACCATCTACCACACCAGCTTTGCTTGCAAGGTTGCCGCTATAGCTGGCTGCAATAATACCAAGATTTTCTGTGTTTACGTCAGTGCGATTGTGTAGAAATTTTCGCGCCGCGTTTACGTCCGGCCATGCGTCAAATACCAATTCATTGTCAACTTCACCATATGGAAGCTTGCGCTTGTTTATACTTTCGCCGTGACCGCGTAAATCAATGCGTAGCGATGCGATACCTGCTTCACCGAGTGTAACTGCCAAATCATCATAAACGCGCCTGTTACCGCGCCACATTGTGTGCAGTAAAATGACAACTGGGGGCGGGGAACTACTTTCGGGAATATGAAGATCACCAATTATTTTCCAACCATCACTATCAATGACAACGCGTTCTTCGCCTTGGGCGAAAGTGGTAGATGATGCGGCACATATTATGATAATTGCAACTAATGTCCTGAGCATGTTTGAAAGCATGGTTTTCTTTCCTGTTTTTCACTCAAAATTGTGTTTTTGCATTAAACCCATTATTGATCAGAAATGTAACACTATTACATAATGTATACAAGCGAGTAGCTTTGCGCCGAATGTCGGGTTGAACTCTGATGCTTCAGTTCGTGTTTACGGAAATGTGTTTGGTAATTTCACCAAGCAACGCATAGAAAATACTAGGTTATTACAGGGGGAAATCATGAAACGTGCCGCGAGAAACATTTCTTTGGCAATTACTATTGGGGTGTTAGCGGTTGTTAGTGTGTCTGCACAGCAAGTGCCAACAATAGTTGGTGCGGGGGTGGTTTCGACGCCTGCACGCGAGTTTGCAACCACGGTTAGTGCTGATGGCAATGCTATATATTTCAATCGGGCATCTGAAGATGGTGTCTGGCGTATATGGATGTCACGTAAAGTAAACGATGAATGGCGCGAAGCGCGTCCATTGCCCTTTTCAAGTGATCGCTATAGTGATGTTGACCCTTTCCTCAGCAGGTCCGGTGATCGTCTTTATTTTAGTAGTGACCGGCCTCTTCCATACGACGAAAACCTTGAGCCAAGACCAGATAACAATACATGGTTTTCTGCGCGGGTTGGGGAAAACTGGTCGGCCCCGCAATATGTGGCGGATGATATTAATAGCGCTGCATCTGAAACATTCTTCTCAGAGAGTGACACTGGTCTAGCTGTTTTTACCCGTTTTGGTGAAGGCCAAGGGCGTGCACGCCCTGCAAACCTGATGATGGTACAGCGCAGTGCTGGCGGGTTTGGCGATATATCACAAATCCCTGTTGCACCGACTGGCTTGCGTGTCAGTAATCCGGCCATTGCCCCTAGCGGTAATTTGATTGTTGCAGCCGGTACTATGAACGGTAAAGGACCTGATCTTTATTACACAGTAAGAGAAGCGGGCATCTGGTCAGCTTTTCAAGCATTTGATGCATCTATTAACACGATAGAACACGCTGAGTTTGCACCTTATATCAGCAACGATGGAAGCATATTATATTTCAGTGCTGACTTGCCAAACTCTGAAGCTGGCGATGATGACCTGTACAGCGTTGATTTGCCTGAAAACCTGGCAGATATTGCCGCAGTCAAAACACATTACGGTCCGCAAAAGGGCGCGTTGGTTATTGTTGGCGGCGGTGGTACTGCGGGCACAAAAATCATGGACAAGTTTATCTCGCTTGGTGGCGGCAAAGACAATGGGCGGTTTGTCATTGTTCCAACGGCAGGTGGAAACCGAGATGCGGATGATTCCGTTCGGGTGTTTAATGAAGATGATATACTGAAGCGCTGGCGCGAACGCGGCCTGAAAAACGTTACTATGCTGCACACGCATGACCCCGCCGTAGCGGATACTGATGCGTTTATAGAAAACCTGCGCAGTGCAACGGCTGTCTGGTTCAATGGTGGGCGTCAATGGAATATTGTTGATAGCTATGCTGGTACTAAAACGTATGACGCATTTCATGCGGTGCTTGCGCGAGGTGGTGTTGTCGGCGGCAGTTCAGCAGGTGCAAGTATTCAAGGCGAATACTTGGTGCGCGGTGATACCAAGGGCTCAAACATCGTGATGACTGATGAAGTTAATCACCAGAAGGGGTTTGAGTTTTTGCGTCGTTCCGCCATTGATCAACATATCAACACCCGTGTGCGCTGGGATGATATAATACCAGTTATGGAAGCCCGACCTGATCTGCTTGGCATTGGCCTGTCGGAGCGTACAGCTATTATTGTAACTGGTGATCGATTTGAGGTCATGGGGGCGTGGAAAGTTGCCGTGCATGACAATACGCGGCAATATCAGCCTTGGGAAAAACCTTATTTTGTACTTCAGGCTGGAGATGTCTTTAACATGCGCACGCGTAAAGTTGAGGCCCGTGGTATTGGTCGCTTGCCACAATAAGACATAGGTTTGTCTGTCAAGGAAAAGACCTGCACAATCGTGCAGGTCTTTTTATGTGTGCCCTACGCTGAACGCTTGCGCGCATTGGCATTTGCGCCGACAAAACGCTGTAGTCCAGCAAGATCAGCATTCTCGCCGTGAGGCCTGTTGGATTGAGGCTTGCGCTTCGTTTTATTCTGATTGCTATTATTATTTGAGGCATTTGGGTTGCCAGCAGAACTGTTGCTGTTTGCACCATCAGCCTGTGCCGACTTATTGCGACGACGTCTGCGGTTGGCTTGCTTAGCAGCGTTTGCATTGGGGCCAGTTTGCTCGTTTTGGCGCTGACCACCTTGGCCGCGACCTCGGCCGCCGCCACCGCGTCCGCCACGTCCGCCAGCTGGTTTCTTGGCGGCAGCAGCAACGGCTACTTTTTCCGCGTCAGTTAGTGCAGGCCGGTCAGCCAGCGCTTTGCCTGTCAATTTTTCAATATCTGTCAGGTATTCCCGCTCTTCCGGATCACAAAAAGAAATTGCCATACCGCTTTTACCTGCTCGCGCGGTTCGGCCGATGCGGTGCACATATACCTCTGGAACGTTTGGTAGTTCAAAGTTGATCACAAGCGATACATCGTCAATGTCGATGCCGCGTGCAGCTATATCGGTTGCGACCATCACAGCGATATCACCTGACTTGAAGCCATTGAGCGCTTTTGTACGTGCGCCTTGGCTTTTGTTGCCGTGGATTGCAGCAGCTGTATGGCCCGCTTGTTCAATAAAGCGCGTAACCTTGTTGGCACCGTGTTTGGTGCGCGTAAAGACAATAGCGCGGTCAAACTTTTCGTTATTGAGCACCTTAATCAAGGCATCGCGTTTGTCTGATTTTGGCATGAACAAAATTTTCTGTTCAATACGCTCAATTGGCTTGGAAGCTGGTGCAACGGCGATTTCAACAGGGCTTTTCAGAAAGTCATGCGAAAGGCTGCGAATTTGCTTTGGCATTGTTGCAGACAACAGCACAGTTTGGCGCTTCTTAGGCAGCTTGGCCATGATCCGGCGAATGGCCGGAATAAAGCCCATATCCAGCATTTGGTCTGCTTCGTCCAACACGACTGTGCGTGTTTCAGCCAGATTAATCACGCCTTGCTGCATATGATCTTCAAGGCGACCAGGAGTGGCAACCAAGATGTTAACACCGCGAGCCATTGCTCTGATCTGCGGCGCTGGTTTCACACCCCCTGTTATCAAGGTAGACGTGAAATACATATGCTCGCCGTATGTTTTGATAGCATCATGAATTTGAGCGGCAAGCTCGCGTGTTGGTGCCAAAATCAAAGCCTGACAATGTTTGCCAGACAGGTTGATTGTTTCCTGCCCGATTTTTTGTAGTATCGGCAATACGAAAGCCGCGGTTTTGCCGGTGCCGGTTTGTGCGATACCAATGAGGTCTTGTCCCTTCAGCATTACAGGTATGGTTTTTTCCTGAATCGGAGTAGGGGTGCTGTAGCCAGCGCCTGTCAGCGCGCGCAGCAAAGCCTCGGATAAGCCGAGGTCGTTAAATTGTGTCAAAGAATTACTTTCAAGAGAGCCGCCGCGCCTATTGTGCACGTGTTCAAAACTCTTTTTGTATCTGAGAAGCTTGCAAAGATAAGCCACCGAATGTCTGATGCCTTGGGCATCCAGGGGCGCGGGTTTTCTTTTGAAGCTGCGCCAAACACACGCCGCCAACGGGGTTACCGTTATCTTCGCGCGATGTGTATGCCCGCCTTTGATCATAGTTCACAGGCAATAGCAAACTAATTCGCTTATGTGTTTGTTTTGCTGCGTTCAAAGAAGTTATGCATACCATAACCAACCGCTAGCAAGACAATAGCTATAACATCAATCTGTAAGACGCGGTCTAGTAAGGCGTTTGATGGTGAATTTGACGGATAAAGCCAAACGAAGCTGATCATGGATAAAAAACCAAAAATTGTTGCTGTTTTGCGCAGCGTTGGTTTGAATGCGGACAGAATAATATACCCACCAACAATACCGAACAAAACGGCGCGGTGGCGCAGCAGCAGCAACATGTCAGGTGAATTGATCTCTACTCCATACAGGGTCTCAAGTCTGGCTTGTCCTAACACGCCCATCAACGGAGCGAAGTTAATAAAGCCGACGATAACAAACAGCAATGTAACGATATATTTGAGGATGCTCATGATTGTTACTTTCCCTTATAATCGGTATACGCGGGCAGCTGTACCTTTGAACATCATCTCTTGTTCCGTTTCGCTGTACCCGCTCGCGATTTTCTTCAAGCCATTCCATAGCACATTATAGTTGATTGACAGACGATCTACCGGAAAGTTGCTTTCAAACATGCAGCGATCCGCGCCAAAGCAACTGATTGCATGATGATAGTAGCGTGCCTGTGCTTCGACAAACTCGTCTGACGTTGGGGGCAGCTCGCGTCCCATCCAGCCAAAGCCATTATCGGGCATGGCAAGGCCACCCAGTTTGGCCACCACATTAGGACAGGCTGCAATGGCTGCGATATCATCTTTCCATTGCGCGAATATTTCTTCTCGTTTTCCTGCATATGGTCCAACACCAAGTGGTGTGCCAAAGTGGTCCAGAACCATAGTTGTACCGGGAACGGCTTTTGCCAAATCCTGAAATTCAAGGTTTTGCGGATGATAATGCCATGTGTCGTATGTGAGACCGCGTTCGCCCAGTCTTGCAACGCCTTCGCGGAAATTTTCCTGCGCATACAGGTTCTGCGGGGCAGGCGGCGGAATTGTTAGTGCTTCAGGATGAGGGCTCCATGCACCAGCGTGCCGGATACCGCGAAGCAGGCCATTGCTGGCCTCTAGGTGAGCATCAAGCACATCGTCAAGCGCAGGGTTTGTCAAATCTGCATGAGCTATGATACCGGCAATTTCGATGTTGTCAGCAGCGTTTGATTGCGCGGCACGGGCCGCGATATATTCAGTTTCACCCACACACTTCATGTGCTCTGGGCCATCTGAGCGATAGCTGGAGCCGCATTCCATGAATACGGTTTTAATGATGTTGTGACCGGCACCAGTGTCCGCCTGCAGGTCTTTCAGATCATACAGTAATTCTGGGATTTGCCACAAGTGATGGTGCGGATCGATAATTTCCCGCGCTGGATCAATGGTTGTTTCTGTTACCTGATCCAGCCATGCATCATTGTTAAACATGCCAATGCCCTCTCCAGTTTATCTAAACCCTGGAGAGTATCGTTGCCTGTTTCACAATGGTTTTCAAGCAAAGGGTTAACAACGACTATGACAAGACACAGCTATTGTTGTCTTTTCTGAATGGCAGGTCGCACTGCCATGCATTGCCGGAATAATCAATGTGTGCATTCTTGGGTAATCGTATAACCAGACATGCTGTTCGAGTTGCACTGTATCCCCGTTCACATCGCCACCCACTGCCAGTTTGTTCACCTGTCAGGTAAGCGTTCGCGGGAACCTGAATAGGTTTGCACATATCATCGGTTGCTATGTAACCGCGTTCACATGCCCACCCACTGCCATAACTGGAAGAGGTTCGATATGCATTGGCGGGTGTTTCGATACTTTCACATGTTTCGTTATATTTACGGAATTGTCTTGCACATTCCCATCCATCGCCTTGCTTGTCCAAATATGCATTGGCTGGAACAACAACAGCTTTGCACAGTGTGTCACCGCTGCTGAGCTTGTAGCCCCGATTACATTTAATGCGGCTGCCGTTAGCGCCCAGAAAGCCATTCTCGGGTATTGTGATAGGCGTACATGCCTGTTGTTCTTCAGCAAACCCACGAATGCATTCCCAACCCCTGCCATAACTGCGTCCTGTGGGGTATGAATTTTCAGGCATGTTGATGGCGTCACATTGTTCACCGTTGATACGAAAGCCCGGTACACACTCCCACCCTGCGCCGTAACTTTTGGCTCTGGCGTTGTCTGGTATGGCAGATTGTGCTGTCGCTGATGTGCTCAGCATACATAGTGACAATATAAGGGATACAGCAATCGATATGGTTGGTTTCTTCGGCTCGGTAAGCATAACTTTTCCTTTTTGCCGAAGTGTCCCGGCATACCTGTAACCACTATTCATGCACATGCATGAAAGGGCTTTATCTTTTCTGAATAAATATCGAATGCGCTATCCAGTTGCGACATCATCAATGTGCAACAAAACCGTTAAGCGGATAATTTTGAAAGCGCAGTATATGCAGAAACACCTTTATGGCACTAATCGTGCGGATTAGATACGCTTTACTGAGTAGTTCCTGCCGTTAGTTTGTATACTGAGAAATGTCTTGGTCCAGATTTGCTTACCTGACTGCACTGTGAGCCCGACTGTACTGTGAGCAATGAGGGTTTGCGGTTGCTCGTGTTAATCACGCAGTATCTCATGCGCTGCATTATGGCCGGGTGCACCCGTTACACCGCCGCCCGGATGGGTGCCTGAACCACACATATAAAGCCCCTTTAATGGGCCACGGTAATTGCCGTGACCAAGCAAAGGGCGTGCACTGAACATCTGGTTGAGGCTGAGGTTCCCGTGCATAATGTCGCCCTTGGTCAAGCCAAAGGTGCGTTCAAGGTCAAGCGGGCTTAGAATTTGCCGGCCAAGGATGCTGCCTTTGAAACCGGGGGCATGGCGCTCAACGGTGTCAATGATCAGGTCAGCAGCACTTTCACGGTGTACATCCCAATCAATGTCAGGGTCAAACTGCTGGCAGAAAAGACTAGCTACATGCATGTTTTTGGGCGCCAATGTATTATCAAGCGTTGATGGTATCAGCATTTCAACAATCGGCGCACGGGACCAGCCGTGCTCTACTGCGTCATAGTAGGCTTTGTTAATATAATCAGTGGTAGGCGCGATGATGATACCGCCGGTTAAATGATCCTCTGTTGCTCTGCTTTGCTTATGTAGACATGTAAACTGCGGCAACTTGTTCAAGGCTACATTCATACGGAATGTGCCAGAGCCGTTCTTATAGTGTTTTATCCTGCGGTTGAAGCCTTCAGGTAAATGCTCTGCATCCAGCATTTGGCTATAGAGTAAACTGGGGTTTACATTCGCGACGACAATATCGGCCAGCAACTCTGTGCCGTTTTCTTGCTGCACACCGACAGCTTTGCCATTTTCAATCAACACCTTGCTTACAGGTGCATTGGTTTCAATGACGCCGCCTTGTGCTTCTACGGCGTGTGCCATTGCTTGTGTAATGGCACCCATGCCGCCAACCGCATGTCCCCACACTCCTTTTTTGCCGTTCACTTCACCGAAGGCATGATGCAATAGGACATAGGCTGTGCCGGGGGTTTTTGTGCTGGCGTAGGTGCCAACGACACCATCAAATGCAAAAGCAGCCTTCACATGGTCATTTTCAAAGTACATATCGAGAAAGTCAGCGACACTTTTGGTGAAAACGTCCATCACGGTTTGCTTGTCATCAACTGATAATTTGCGAAAGAGATTGCCTTGCTTTGCAACTTTGAAAAGCTCAAGCAGGCCGCCTCCGGCATTAGGCGGCGTTTCCAGCAGCAGACTGCGCATCAAGTCTGCGACCATCTCGATATCGCGGAAATAGCGGTCAAGTGCCGCTGCGTCATTCCTGGAAAACAGGGCTATTTCAGCATGAAGTTTTTCACTACCAACAGGAAACGACAGGAAATTGCCGTCCTCATGTGGCCACATGTTGTTAACGCGGCGCTCCAGAACCTTCAGTCCGTGGCCGTGAAGGTTCATATCGTTGATGACCTTGGGGTTTAAAAGGCTGACTGTATAGGACGCGACCGAGTTCCTAAAACCGGGGTGAAATTCTTCTGTAACAGCAGCACCGCCAACAACACCTCTGCGCTCAAGCACGCGAACATTCAGTCCTGCACGTGCCAGATAAAAGGCACACACCAGACCGTTGTGCCCGCCGCCAATAATTATTGCGTTGCGTGCCATTTAATGCGCGTGGTGCGGCAAGAATGCTGGTTCCTGCATACACAAACAGTATAATGTCGACATTGTGTGCCTCCGTCATAGATACAATCCCGAGGCTATCATGCCTCGGGTGGAAGGCGCACCTTAATCTTTAAGAAAACACAAGCGGCTTTATGTCAGGCCCGACCCAAACGCGCCGCGCCTGCACGGAAAACAGCACATCTTTAGACCAGTAGGCAAGCAGCCAATCTGGCTTGCCGAAAGGCGAAGCAATTATCCGGTTCACCTTTTCATAAAGTGGTAAACTACTATCCACCCTAGCAACCATGTGGCTTGTCGCTAGAAGGGATGCTTGTGTGATGGTTTCGTGGTAGCCGCCCGTGTCGGTATTCTCTACACCCGTTGCTTCATTGTACCGCCATATAATGCTAGGCATGTCACGCTGCGCATTATAATCAGGGTTTTCAGTAAACCACACGGCAGCGGCGAAATGTGCGGCATGTGTCCATTCTCTTTTGGGTAAAGTCAGGCTCTTAATGCCTTCGGCAATGCGGTCTATTTCTGCGTCACTGTGAAAAGACATTTCTATATCCTTTGTCTGGCTCGCTCATATGCGGAGCCGCACAAAGAAAACCCCGCTTGTGGCGGCGAGGCTTTTTCAAATCAATCCTGAATTATAACTTCAGGGTTATATGCGTGATCCAGCCTGACACACCTCTATGAAGGTGGCCTGTTGCTGTAAAGTATGTGCGTGATCATGCATGCTTCTCTTATATGAAGAAATGGTCACAAAGACAAGCAGGTGATAGTTGTTAGCTAGTTTTCACTATTCAACATCGCCGTGTTTTATCCACCAACACATACAAAATTTCTGTGTGTTGGATTTTCTATCCTAATGTAGCAACCTTTGTAAGGTTATGTGATGTTTTCTCTTTAGAAATGCAAATAATTAAATTTCATCATTTTTGAACTATTTTTATGTTGCCTTTTTATTCAGATCGTTCTGATTTTTCCTATATTTGCTACGAATTATATTAGATCGTATTTAAAAAATGACTGATCGTACGGTTGGCCATGTTTTTCTTGAGTTAGTTAAGGAGTGGCGATTATAGGGTCCATTATCTTAAAAAAAATGGAGAAAAGACATGAATAACGATCAACCTGCACTCGACGGTTACTGCCCTGTTGCTTATTTTGTTGCAGATGGCCCTTTAAAAGGTAGTGCTGAATTTGCCTCAACTCACGATGATGTAATTTATCATTTGGTAAGTGCTGATGCAAAAGCCATGTTTGATGCAGAACCCACTAAATACGTACCTGCTTATGGCGGTGCTTGTGCATTTGGCATGTCCATCAAGGAAAATTTCCCAATTGACCCTACTAATTACAAAGTGTCCGACGGTCGTCTATTTTTGTTTTTGAAAAATGATGACACCGATGCATTAGAGTTATGGAATAAAGAAAACGAAGCTGACCTAATTGCTAAGGCTGACGCTAATTTTTCTGCATAGTAGCTAAGACAACAGGTGGGTATTGAAATGAATATCTGCCTGTTATTTAACTTTGTTTGCATCCACAAAGCCATTGTAGTTCAGGGAAATTACCTTGCTATCAGTATTGTGGCGGAAAGTAAGTGATGCTCCTTTCATTGTGAAAAACGCGGTTTCACCTTCCGGGTAAAACACTTGGTCCACAACAAACTCACCGATGTTTACAACAATTGTTTCACCTTCAGTTGTCACGATAATCTCATGGCTGTCACTATCGTCTGTAATATATGTGCCCGCCAGGCTTGTCAGTTGTTCGCTGGTGAGTTCAACAAGGGTTTTAATAACAGGTTTTCGTTCTTGCCAATTATACAGTTCACTGATGCGAGTAAGTATTTCGGCAATAAGCGCCCCCCCATTATCACCGTTCGTCATTACGGCGACCCCGTCGCCTGTTTCTGTGTGGGCGAAAAGATTAGCGCGAAACCCTTCGTTAGCACCGCCGTGGGAGAAAGAGGTTACTTCCCCTTTGTTATTCAGGAAGAAGCCAACACCAACCTGATCTGACTGCCGGGTTAATATTTCAGATGTTGTAGTTTGGCTCAGGAACGATTGATCAGAGCCGTTATGTGCGCGCTGGATAGCTCCTGCTAAGCGCAGCAAATCAGACGGGGTGGTCCACAGTCCGGCTGCCGCCATTGTTGCATATGTATGCGCACCGCCGGGAACAGGTTCACCTGAACTGTTGTAAGGCACGGCAGCATTGGCGCTAAGATCAGCGTTCAGTGGTTGTGCGTATGCGCTGCGGCGCATGTTCAGGGGCTCAAAGATGTATCTTTTTGCCATACTTGCCAAGGCTTCGCCGGACACATCCTGCAGAGCGAGTTGAGCAAGCGTGGTGCCGCCGCCTGAGTAGCGGAACTTTGTGCCAGGCTCAATATCAACGACAACCGCCGCTGAGTTAGCGGGAGGCGTGCCGTTTAACACGCCAGTTAATGTTGGTACATTTTCACCTGCAGTGTATCCGCGGAAGCCATGCACTGTTGTGCCTGCTGAGTGACTAAGCAAACGGCGCAGTGTAACAGGCGATGAAGCTTGCCATTTATGCTCAGGTAACTTCCAGCTTGTCAGCAATGTGTTGACGTCTGCGTCAAGGTCCAAACCGTGTTCAGCGCGGTAACGCATTAATGTTGTAGCAAAGACAGGCTTTGAAATACTGGCAGCCTGAAAAACCGTGTGTTCATCAACTGGTCTGTTGGTGACTTTATCAATAACCCCCTCGGTGTAGGTCCATGCAACTTTATGGTTTTTCATAAAGGCAATCGAAACACCGGGCACATTATAATGAGCCATGCGTTCTTTGAGCGTACTTAACTCAGGCGGATGGCCTTCAATGCGGATGCGAGGTTGCAAATCTACTGCGATTTGCCTGGCTTCATCTACGGTTGTAGCAAAAGCTTGTGCACTAATGACTATGCAGGTAATCGCGTAAACTAATGTTGATGGTATTTTCGTAGTGGAAATGTGCATCAAGTCCCTCCCGACAAGCATAAAGCAGGGCTTATGGTTGCGTTTTTTACAACAGAGTCAACATTTCAGGTAAGTATGTCTGGTTTTGTCTCGAAGATACGCTGGATGCTGGTATGACAATTTTTGGTTTTACCGTTAATGCCGCCAATAGCTCGCCGTTAATACTAGCTGCATTATTTCAAGGGGTTACGTCCTTTAACGACAGATTATTGTATCAATAATAAGTGATGTGACAAAGTTGAGAGGAGTTTTTAAGCTCATTTCACAACTATAAAAACGATAAAATACGACAAAAGAGGAATACGATATGGCTACTTTGAGAGCACATATCGGTCAGATAATGAGTATAGGGATAACAGTAGGTCTGTTGACTGCTTCCACAGCAGCCTCAGGCGCAGCAGCTCTGTACAACGTGTCATCTGCCGATAAAGTAGAGCGATTTTTAACCGAAAATATAAGTGATAAGTTCTCCGGGGCACTTTTGATTGCCCAGGATGGCGAGATAATCCATGGGCAAGGATACGGCCTCGCAAATCGAGAGGATAATATACCAAACGGCTTGGATACAGTCTTCGAAATAGGAGGGCTTACTCAGTATTTCACTGCTACGGCTGTCTTGAAGCTGGTTGAACAAGGTAAGTTGAACCTTGATGATACGCTCCCAAATTTCTTCGATAATGTGCCAGAAAATAAGCAAAATATTACGGTGCATCATCTACTTACTCATACACCTGGCCTGTTTGAAGATGATAAACTTGATGTTCTGGAGGTCGCCAGTGAAGAAGCATTTCTGAAGGATGTTTTTTCACAGGAAGATAGTATTTCTCCGGCTGTTTATTTGCCAACCTTTGCGTTCCAACCGGGTGAACGCAGTATCACTTTTAACCTTGGGTATAATTTGCTTGCGCTGATTGTTGAAAAACGCTCAGGGCAATCTTTTGAAGCATTTTTGAATGAGTACCTTTTTGAGCCAGCGAACATAAAAAACACTGGTTATATGCTACCAGATTGGAAGCCTGAACAGCTTGCCAATGCTTATGCTGGCGATGAAGGTAAGTCTCAAGGAAACTTGGTTGAGCTTTTATCAAAGAATGCCAGTTTGCCGCCTTACCTGAAAGGCAGTTTAGGGCTGTCGTCTACGGTTAGTGATTTATACCAATGGCATCTGGCTCTTCGGGATGGCAAAATACTGTCGTCGGATTTGGTTCAGCTCCTTGACATGCGGCACATAGGGCTGACCGAACGATTTGAGGCTGATATCGACCAAGGGTACGGGATCAGTATTACAGAAACATGGTCAGGTACACCGTGGTTGTTGAACGTTGGTTTATTCAACGCTAGCAACGGATTGCCCGTTTTTGAAGTGGGGTATAATTATTTTCCCGATGATAATACCGTGGTAATTTTTGCAAGTAACACACCGTTAGATGCCGATTTTTATGACTCGTTTTATCCGTTGATCCGCCTTCTTCTCGAGCAAGATTATACACCTCACTCTCAACCAGTCTTAAGCCGGAATGAGGAGGAGCAACGATGAATAAGCTTAAAAAAATATGTATTCCAATCGTTGCGCTACTGGCATTGGCCTCGTGCGCATCTGGCGATAAGAATTACTTTGCAGGTAATGATTTTGTGAAGCGTAACAGTGTTGTTGCTGACACCACAGAAGGTACGTTTAACGTGTCTTACCTCAGTTCACAAAGTGGTGGCCGCCGTGTGATTATCATACACGGGACACCTGGTGCTGCGGTTGATTATTACCGGTTTTTGCGGAACGCACCAAATGACATCGAATATCTTGTAGTTGACCGTCCCGGGTACGGGGAGACAACACCGTATAAGCTTGTTGCTTCACTTGAGGCTCAGGCTGATGCGGTAGCACCTTTGCTAACTGAGAAGAATGGTCAAAAACCAATTGTTGTCGGCCATTCTTCTGGTGGCCCTATTGCTGCAATGGTGGCTATACGACACGGAGATAAGATCGGCGGTTTGCTTCTGGCATCGTCATCGGTTGACCCAGCGTTAGAGCCTGAGCCACTTTTTGTACAAAAGCTTGGCAATGCGCCTGTTATTTCATGGTTTGTGCCGAAGGACCTGAAGATTATCAACAAAGAGCTACTTTCACTGCCAGAACAGCTGGAGGCGATGAGGCCGATGCTCAGTAACATCCAGGCTCCGACTATAATTATGCACGGGACGGCTGATGTTTTGGTGCCTTTTGGGAATGTGGCTTATATGGAGAAACATATAACAAATGCACCTCAAAGAGAGACCGTTGCCATTAAGGGATTGGGTCATGAGATACCTTGGCAACGCGAGCTAATGTTCAGCAAAGCAATCCGTAAACTGGTCGATGAGCGCTATGATACGCCAACTAGCAAAGTCAGAATCGACAGACGTCACTGGTTGTTTCAATCGCAAACACGCAATGAGTTACGTGATCCAGCTAGCCGTGTAGCTAAATAAACTCAAGAACCTAACGCACGGATAACATCTGTCTGTGTGTTAGGTTTTCTATTCTACAGTTACGGATTTGGCGAGGTTGCGCGGCATATCAACGTCAGTGCCTTTTTCTACCGCTGCGTGGTACGATAATAATTGTACAGGCAAAGCATAGAGAATGGGCGTGATCAAATCACCGCCTGACGGCATGGTAAAGTGTGCCAGCATGCCTTCATGGTTTGCGGCAGCATCGTCCGAGAACAGCACCACTTTTCCTTTGCGCGCCATGATTTCCTGCAGATTGGATACGGTTTTTTCAGCTAATGCGTCGTTGGGGGCAATACCAATAACTGGTACGTTTTCATCAATCAGCGCGATTGGGCCGTGTTTTAACTCGCCTGCGGCATAGCCTTCAGCGTGAATATAGCTGATTTCTTTCAGTTTCAGCGCGCCTTCCATTGCGATAGGGAAATGAATGCCGCGCCCAACAAACAATATGTCGCGTGCATTTGAAATTTTGGCAGCTATGGCTGCAATTTCCTCGTCGCCAGCCAGAATTTGCGCCATCAGCTTTGGTGTGCGTTCAAGCTCGCTTACATAGGCTGTTACGGCATCATCATCAATTTGCCCTTTTGCTTTAGCGAGAGCAACCGAGAAGGCGGCCAAAACGGCGAGCTGGCACGTAAATGCCTTTGTGCTGGCCACCCCAATTTCAGGTCCAGCGTGAATAGGCATAACAAGGTCGGCTTCGCGTGCCATTGACGAGCCCGTTACGTTAACGATAACGGCGATGTGCTGGCCTGCGTCTTTCGCGTGTCTAAGTGCGGCAAGTGTGTCCATCGTTTCGCCGGATTGCGATATGAAGATTGCAAGCCCACCGTCCTGATAAACCGGATCACGGTAGCGAAATTCGCTTGCAATATCTACCTCAACAGGCACACGTGCTATTTTCTCAATCCAGTAACGCGCCACCTGTGCCGCGTAAAAGCTGGTGCCGCATGCAACAAGTGTAATTTTAGGCACTGTAGCTAAATCAAACGGCATGTCAGGCAGGTTGATGGTGCCTGCGTTGGGGTCCAGATAGCGCCCCAGAACCTGTGCCACCACGGTTGGTTGTTCAAAAATTTCCTTCTGCATGAAGTGGCGGTGATTGCCCTTGTCAATCATGGTTGCCGCTACCTGGCTGATGGTTCCCGCGCGTTTGACAGGGTTGTTGTTGCGGTCGAAGGTCTTTACTTCATTCCGGGTTACTTCAACCCAGTCACCTTCTTCCAGATAGATCAACCGGTTTGACAGACTTGCAAGTGCCATCGCATCTGAACCAAGGTAATTCTCACCTGTGCCAAGCCCAACAACGAGGGGGCTGCCCTCGCGCGCACCAAACATCAGGTCATCATTGCCGCTGATCAGTACACAAAGAGCAAATGCGCCTTGCAAACGGCCAAGCGTGGTTTGAAAAGCATCGCGCGGGCTTAGGCCTTCAGCCAAATACTGGGTGATTAAGCGGGTCACCACTTCAGTGTCAGTTTCGCCTTCAAAGGAAACAGCTTTGGCTGTTAGCTCAGCCTTCAATGATTTGAAATTTTCGATGATGCCGTTGTGCACAACAGCCACGGTGTCTGTCATGTGGGGGTGCGCATTGGTGACAGTAGGTTGCCCGTGTGTTGCCCAGCGGGTATGACCAATGCCGCTGTTGCCAGCCAGCGGTTCACTTGCAAGCGCAGCATCCAGTGCAGACAATTTGCCAGGCGCACGCCGCCGATCCAGAATTCCGTCATCAAGTGTTGCAACACCTGCGGAATCGTAACCGCGGTATTCTAGCCTGCGCAGGCTTTCCATTAATCGTGGAACTGCAGGACTATTACCTAGAATGCCAATGATGCCGCACATAGCTTAGCCCTCTTTCTTGTCACTGGTGTTATTCTTTTCCGCCTTTTCCGCTGCTTTTTCAGATCGGAATTTAGCTGCATACCCTTTTATGTCACGCTGCTTGGCACGAGACACGGCAAGCGCGTCAGAAGGTACGTCTTTTGTAATGACGCTGCCAGCACCAACAATAACACCTGCGCCAATATTGACAGGTGCAACTAGGGCGCTGTTTGAGCCAATGAATGCGCCAGCGCCTATATTTGTTTGGTATTTCAAGAAACCATCATAGTTGCAGGTGATTGTACCTGCGCCGATATTGGCCTCTGCGCCGACCGTTGCATCGCCTATATATGTGAGATGGCTAACTTTCACACCGCGATCAAGCTTCGCTTTCTTGATCTCAACAAAGTTACCGATTTTTGAGCCTGCACCAATGTCTGCGCCAGGGCGCAAGCGAGCATATGGGCCGACACTGGCATCTTCATGAATGGTTGCACCCTCAAGGTGGGTAAATGCTTTTATGGTAACACCGTCAGCCACAGTGACACCGGGGCCAAATACTACACTAGGTTCAATTGTCACATCACGACCAATGACTGTGTCATGGCTGAAGAACACCGTTTCCGGCGCCATAAGTGTGACACCGCTCTCCATTGCGTTTATGCGTGCCAGTGCCTGAAATGCGGCTTCTGCAGCGGCGAGGTCGATACGGCTGTTCACACCCATAACGTCGTGCTCTGCTGCTGTCACGACAGTGCTGGTTGCGCCGTCATCGCGGGCAATTTCAACTAAATCTGTCAGATAATACTCGCCAGCCGCGTTATTGTTATCTAGTGCCTCGAGCCATGTTGCGGCTTTGTCACCAGCAATAAGCATCATGCCCGAGTTGCAGAGTGTAACAGCACGTTCAGTTTCATTTGCATCTTTAAACTCAACGATTCTGGCCAAGGAACCATCTTCATCAGTGATCAAGCGACCATAGGCGCCCGGAACACTCGCTTCAAAGCCGAGCACAACCAAAGAAGCACTCTCTCTTGCAGCCTGCATAGCTTCCATCACAGAAAGTGGCACAAAGGGAACATCGCCGTATAGTACAAGCAAATCACCAGAAAAGCCGTTGAGTGCAGGTAGCGCCATCTGCACGGCATGGCCTGTACCAAACTGTTCTGTTTGTAAGGCAAACTCAACATCATCAATGGCAGACCGCAGTTGTTCCGCGCGGTCGCCGACCACGAGGATTTTCTTGGACGGGGCAAGTGCGTCAACCGTATCAAGCAAATGCATGATCATCGGCTTGCCTGCGATCGGGTGTAAAACCTTGTGCAAGTTGGAGCGCATGCGTGTGCCCTTGCCAGCTGCAAGAACAATTGCCGCAAGAGGGGTGCTAGCCATAAATTTCACCTCATCGTGGTGTTTATACCTGTACGCCGGTTACGACCATGTGCCACCGCATGTGTGCCACCATAGCGTTTTCAGCAGCATTTCAAATAGAATTGTTGATATTTTTATGCGTATTCAGGCACATAGACTTTTGGTTCAAGCATCAAAATCGGTCATTTCGCTTGCCTTTATCAGGTGCCAGCTTGATTTGCTGCCCTTGTGTTTTGCAACTTTGTCCTTTCGCCGCCAGAAGGTTTTTAAGGCGTGGTTTTTTAAGTGAGCAACGAACCTGAATGGCAATCCAGGAAACGGATTAAACGGGTTCGGTCTGTTGTAGGCCCATATTTCGAGACGAGAAGAGCCGCTTTCAGCCATGCCTCGGCCATGAAAGCCGTTTGTGTTGGCAATAACGAGTGTGCCTGCAGATACGCACACACCTGTTGAGTCGGGAAGCCCCATTGCCTTCAGGTCTTCGGCGCTGGCTCTGAATGATCCTTTTTCAGAGTAACCATCAGGGTTTGATGCGGCACTACAAGATCGTTGATACTCCCACTTTATCCGCTTCGTTGTTAAGCGCTGTGAACCAGGCACATAAGTAAATGGTCCTTTCTCAGGCGTTACATCCTCAAGAAAAAGCCACGCTTTCATTGTGGGGTGAAATGTGTCGGCGTGCATGGTCTTTTGTGGATCTTGTTTTCCAGCGTGGAAGCCGTTGCGGATACGCTGAACGTAAAGCAAAGGTATGGAAAATGTTGCGGCACCGTAGCGGAGCGCATTAATGAGCGCGTTGGAGTAGCAAAGATTTTTCAACATCGGTTTGCCGTGCAGCGCACTGGTATCAAGTAGGATGCGCTGCGTGTCAGTATTGCCCTGTGTCATTGCGCGGGTTTCCCTGGCGTGGGTTTTTATTTCCTCACGAATGGCTTGCACAACTGATGTGTCCAGAAAGTCTGGAATGATGACAAAGCCATTTGTGTGAAAGTCTTTTCGATAAGAGCGTTTAAGCAAAGGGGACAGCAACCACCAGCGTAACCATGTTATCCCTCTGGCGATGAAGACACGGCTGATATGTAAACCTAGACGATTGAGAAGTTTGGCGCCTATAACGGGATTGTCTTTGAAGGACTTTGCAGTGGTCAGCAAGGCAAGTATCCATATTGGCCACATCCAGAATTTTATTATTCTGTATTTTGGCTTTGGCAATGGCTTGTCCTTCTTCTTAAATACTGTAACAAATACTGATCTAGTATATCGTTATTATTATGTGAAATCGAACTTAATTAAGTGCGTTTTATCGCAGCAGTCGTTCAAAATATACCGAAATCTTAGCAAGAAAATTCAAAAAATAATTTCAGGTAAAATGTAGCCAATTGCCTGATTTTATGAGGCTTGTGTATTTGACTCACTTACTATCCAAAGGTGTAAACGTACCGATGAATCAACTATTTTATACCCGTTAAGCGTTTTATTTGCTACATTAGGGGGAGTTACGTACATTCTTAAGTAGTGTGACAGGACATTTGTCATCGCATGGTTGAGTTTGGAGTGTGCACGGAGTTGGTATTAAGACTGAGATTTTTTGCTTTATTTGGGTCAACATTTTTTATCCATAAAAATGCAAAGTAAATCGACGGGACAATACGGAACGTAGCAGAACAGTCAAAAGAATTGGCGACCTGCGTTCTCTCGTTGGGGGACATATATGCCATATTGGTATGCTGAGCTTTTTTTCTTTGCGCTATTGGTCTTCACGCCAGTTGCGATCATTGTTGAATGCGGTGGGAATAAAGCTCTGGTGCGTAAACATATCCACATGCTTTGCGGTTGTGGGTTACTTGCTATGTCTACAGGCCTCGATTTCGCGGCACATGCTTTGGCGTGGGATGCTCTTCAATCAGTATATGGTCGTATAGCTATTATGGCTCTTGGCTTTCTTCCAGGATCAATCCTGATTGCCATGGGCGTAATGCGCTGGATAAAGCTTACGTCTGGTTTATCAGACGAAGTTGCGCGCCGCAAAACTGCGGAAACAGAACTGCGGCACTTAACGCAAAAACTTAAGAAGACAGCAGACGAAGCAGCCAAGGCTAATCAGGACAAAAGTGATTTCCTTGCAAACATGAGTCATGAGCTGCGTACACCATTAAATGCCATTATCGGTTTTACTGAGCTGATGGAAGCTGAGGCTTTTGGCAAGCTGGGTGCGCCCGAGTATAAAGAATATCTGAACATTGTTAATGAAAGTGGGCAGCAGCTTCTGGATGTGATCGGTGATTTGCTTGACCTCAGTAAGATACAGGCTGGCCGCATGATCCTGCGTGAAGAAAATGTGGATCTGGTCAATATTTTGCAGCAATGCGCAGCACTTAAGCACGAAGAAGCGAGCAAAAAATCAGTTAAAATTAGCGTCTCATGTAACCATCGCATCAGCCTTATTGCAGATACGCGGATGATCCGTCAGGTAACGCTTAATCTGTTAACTAATGCCATCAGTCATAGCGAGGCCGGGCAGCATATCAGGATGTCAGCGCACGTGACCAAAGATCATCAGGTAGTGATGCTTGTGGAAGATAATGGAAATGGTATGACCAGTGCTGATATTGAGCGCGCCACGATGCCATTTGGCCATGGCGATAGTTTGATTACGCGCTCCCACGAAAGGGCTGCGCTTGGTCTGTCGCTTGTGAATACGTTTGTTGAATTGCATGAAGGCATATTGATGATCGACTCCAAACGCGGCGCCGGCACATTGGTTACCGTTAAGTTTCCAACACATCGCGCACTGACTGATGAACAATCAGCACAAGCAGATGAAGAAAGTGAAGAGGCTGTTACTGAACAGCTTGATGCTGGCAATGTGGCCATGAACTAATCACTTAATAACGCAGGTTGTCTCCTAAAGAAAGCGCCGCACATAATGTGCAGCGCTTTTTTATGCTGTATCGACAGTGCACTACTGCTTGTCGTTTTCCTGAATGAAGGTGCGAATATCTTTCAGAAATTGTAATCTTGATGGCTCATGAACATACATCATGTGCCCAGCTTCATAATATGTGAACTCAACACGCTCTTTCACAATATCAACTTCTGCTAGTGCGTTTTCCGCTCCGAAAAACGGCGTCGCAAAATCATAGTAGCCTTGGGTAACAAGAACACGCATGTCTTTGTTGCGGCGCATCGTTTTACCAAGGTACGGGATCACGTTGATAAAGCGCCCGCCGTTTGGCAAATCTTTGCCCCAAACGTTCCAGTTCCATTTGAAACGTTTTGCAGCACGCGCAGACATATTGTATTCGCGGTTTTCAATTTCCACATCCATGAAGTTGCGCAAATGATCGTTGATTGCCACGTTAAATGCATTGCCGGATGCGTATGAAAAAGGGTCGCCCATAAAGAATTCGCCAGCAGCGTCTGGTTCTTCGCCCAAATAACGACTGTCCAACCGGCCAACAACTTTACCTTCATCGCGCATCAGCTCTTTGAAGAAACGAAACACATGCACTCGCATGTTTGCGGCTTTAAGGTATGACTTCTTCAATCCGGTATAATTATGCAACTTATCAATGATGGCAGCTTGGCGTGCATCATCCATTCTCGTGCCTTCAATCAGTGCAGTTGCATATTCAGTGCGCGCAAACGTCCGGACTTCATCAAGAAATGTTTCCAAATTTTCTGGTTTGTTTGGTAGCTTGTTATGATACCACGCTGTTGCTGCAAAGCTTGGCAAGAATGAGACATAGCCCATGATGCTACCATCCTGAATTCGGCTGTTTTGGTAGTCCAGAACAGCAGAGATCAGCATGATCCCGTTCAGCCCAATATTGTGTTTGTTGGTTAGCTCGTCAGCCATGATGGAAGCACGCACTGTGCCGTAACTTTCACCCGCTATAAATTTGGGGCTATTCCACCGGTTATTATCCACGATCCATTGTCGAACAAATTTTGCAACTGACTCTGCGTCTTCCAGCACGCCCCAATGTTTGCGAGGGTCATTATCGTCGATTGAACGACTAAGGCCTGTACCTATGGGATCAATGAAAACGAGATCAGATACATCCAGAATGGTCTCTGGGTTATTCACAACATCATATGGTGGCGCGCCGTCATCATCTGGGTCAGAAGGAATAACCACACGCTTTGGCCCGAACACGCCCATATGCAGCCACATGGATGCAGAGCTTGGCCCACCGTTAAAGATGAAAGTAACCGGACGCGTTGTTGGGTCTGTTACGCCTTCCTTGATGTAAGCCATTGAGAAATAGGCTGCTTCAGGTTCACCGTCACTGCCACGCAGAAACGTATCACCTGCAACGGTGCGGTAACTAACGCTATTTCCGTCAAAGCGGCCTGATTTTTTGGTAACAAATTGAATTGGCTCATCCGTATCAATTTCCGGATTACCATATTTGTCAGATTGCATTGCCCAACTGGTTGCACTGACGATAAGTGCGGCTGCGATGCCTGCGACTATGTTTCTCATATCATCCCCTCCCTCAATCGAAACTTAAGCTATCTGAGCAGTGATCAACAAGGTTGTAAAGGGGTGTGCTCTAACGCTCACCAACAAGTGTGCGGCGCTCTGATGCAACAACGGTTTTCAGGAATTGTATCAGGCGTTCCATATGGGGCTCATGTACCATATCGGCGTGAACGGTTAACCATAGTTCACGAATCACAGATATTTCTCGCGGCAAAACGGTCGTAAGCACAGGCATCATATCACCTACGAAGCAGGGTAACAGAGCGAGACCCAACCCTGTGGCTGCTGCGTTTGCCTGACCGGTAACATTAGTGGTGCGAAATACCACATGAGGTGCGCCAATCTTCTTGTCCAGCATTTGCAGCTGTGGCAGTGGTAGCAGGTCATCGACATACCAGATAAACTGGTGATCTTTCAGGTTTGCGGTGCGTACAATTGGCGGGTGGCGTTGAAGGTAGCTGGGTGCTGCGTATAGCCGTAGACGATAATCGCCAATTTTTTCTGATACAACGCGGCCACGATCTACTTTGGATAGGCTAATGGCTGCGTCCGCCTCGCGCTTGGTCAGCGACATCATGCGTGTTTCAGCAACAAGCTCCAGCTGAATGCCTGGGTTGTAGCTATGAAAGCTACCGGCTTGCTGCGCAAGAAACTGACTGCCAAATGCTTCCGGTGTTGCTAGCCTCACAGTGCCTTTAGGGCCAGTTACTGTGGGCGTGATTGCTTCCATCAAGTCACCGGCGCCGTGTTCCATTGTTTCTGCGTGCGATAGCAGGCGCTGACCATCAGCTGTCAGGCGGTAGCTTCTGTTTGTTCGATCAAATAATGTGATACCCAGTTCGCGTTCCAGTGCAGCGATGCGGCGCGCAACCGTGGTGTGATCCACGCCCAAGCGCAAGGCTGCCGCAGATAGTTTGCCGCGACGCGCCAACTCTAAAAAGTATCTGAGATCGTTCCAATCGAACATATTTTACTCATTCTTCGTTTGTGCATTTTTGCACAAAGAACTATGCAATACTTCTCAGTGACGTGCAATATTGCTTGTTGTATGGTCCGCGTCAGCGCTGGGGGTTAATGATTCTTCCGGTAGACATTATTCAAAGCACGTGTTGCTGACTATACAGGCGAGGCGTGCATTTCGCGGAGAAAGCACATGTACGAACGCCATCATTATATCGCAGGCAAAGACGTTGAAGGCACATCAGGTCGGTTTGGGCCTATCTTCAACCCTTCAAAAGGCGAACAGCAAGGCAAGGTTGCGCTGGCGAGCAAGGCTGAAGTTGAAAGCGCCATTGCTGCTGCAGAAGCTGCGTTTCCGGCATGGTCTGGCACATCAGTCGTTAAGCGTGCGCGGGTGTTGCAGAACCTTGTGCAGATTCTTTACCGTGAAAAAGATGCACTTGCTGAAGCGTTATCAAGCGAGCACGGCAAGGTATTTTCCGATGCGCAAGGTGATGTGCAACGCGGCCTTGAAGTTGCAGAATTTGCACAAGGTATCCCGCATCTTCTTAAAGGCGAATATTCAGACAATGTTGGTGGCGGCATTGATATGTATTCTATGCGCAAACCGCTCGGTGTTGTTGCCGGGATCACGCCGTTCAATTTCCCAGCAATGATCCCGCTGTGGATGAGCTGCATGGCGATTGCGTGCGGTAATACATATGTGTTGAAGCCATCTGAAAAAGATCCAACAGTACCGCTAATGTTTGCAGCATGTTGGAAAGAAGCTGGCTTGCCGGACGGTGTGTTTAACGTGATCAACGGTGATAAGGAAGCCGTAGACACAGTATGCACAGACCCACGTGTGAAAGCTGTATCCTTCGTAGGGTCAACGCCGATCGCGCAGTATGTTTATGCAACATCAACAGCAAACGGAAAGCGTTGTCAGGCGATGGGCGGCGCGAAGAACCACATGGTTATTATGCCTGATGCTGATCTCAACCAGGTTGCTGATGCACTTATCGGTGCTGCATACGGCTCTGCTGGAGAGCGCTGCATGGCGATCTCTGTGGCTGTGTGTGTTGGTGATGAAGTGGCTGACAAACTAGTTGAAATGTTGAAGCCACGTGTTGAGGCACTTAAAATTGGTCACTCAATGGATCCAGAAGCTGAAATGGGTCCACTGGTTACCGCTGACCATATGGCGAAAGTGTCAGGCTATCTTGACCTTGCTGAGCAAGAAGGTGCAACTATTGTTGTGGACGGTCGTAACTTTAAAAACGACCAGCCCGGCTTTGAAAACGGATATTATCTCGGTGGTTCACTATATGACAATGTCACGCCAGACATGCGTACATACAAAGAAGAGATATTTGGCCCAACGCTGCAAATTATCCGTACAAAAAGCTTTGACGAAGCAGCAGAGCTACCGACAGTTCATGAGTTTGGTAACGGTACAACAATCTTCACACGTGACGGTGACACGGCGCGCGAATACGCTAACCGTGTTGAAGTTGGCATGGTTGGTATTAATGTGCCGATCCCTGTGCCACTTGCGTTCCATACATTTGGTGGATGGAAAAGTTCTGCGTTTGGAGACATTAACCAACACGGTATGGAAGGCATGCGTTTTTATACTAAAACCAAAACAGTTACGTCGCGCTGGCCAACCGGTATTCGCTCTGGTGCAGAGTTTGTCATTCCGACATTAAACAGTTAAAGTGTTTTTATTGAACCTGCTGCCGATACGGTGGCGGGTTCAATAGCTATTAATGATCTGGCTTGCAAAAAGTGAAGGGGCAACTTTACGGGGCAGAGGCCGGATAATATGCGGTGTGAACGACCACACCGGTCAGTGAGGAGAGGATCGTATGAAAATTAGAAATTATGTAGCCGGTATTGCAGCGTTCGCTGCACTTTCAGCATGTGATGTGCAGGTAAGCGAAGAAGGTAATATAGAGCCGGAAGCTGAAACTGGCCTTGATATCGAAGTGCATGTGCCGTTTGAGAAGTTCACGCTGGATAACGGCTTGCGCGTAGTTGTCCACGAAGACCGCAAAGCGCCAGTTGTTGCTGTCAGTGTTTGGTACCATGTTGGCTCTAAGGATGAGCCTGAAGGTAAAACAGGTTTTGCACATCTGTTTGAACACCTGATGTTCAATGGTTCTGAAAACTACGACGATGAGTTCTTTGGCCCGTTTGAAGCTGTTGGCGCTACTAACCTGAACGGTACTACATGGTTTGACCGTACAAACTATTTCGCCAACGTACCAACACCTGCGCTTGATATGGCGCTGTGGATGGAATCGGATCGTATGGGCCATTTGCTTGGTGCCGTGACACAGGAAAAACTGGATAACCAGATCGGTGTTGTACAAAACGAGAAACGCCAAGGCGATAACGCACCATACGGCATGGTTGAATATAGCCAACTTGAAGGCTTGTTCCCTGTCGGGCATCCATACCGTCACTCAACTATTGGTTCGATGGAAGACCTCTCGAACGCATCACTTGAAGATGTGAAAAACTGGTTCCGTCAATATTACGGCGCCGCAAACACAGTGATTGTGCTTGCTGGCGACATTGACGCTGAAACGGCTAAGCCGTTAATGGAAAAATACTTCGGTGATATTGATGCCGGGCCTGCACTCACACGTCATAAGGCGTGGGTGCCAACACGCACGAGCAACACTGTTGAAGATATGGTTGACCAATCTGCGCCGCAAGTTCGCTTGTACCGCAGTTGGGCGGTGGCACCGCGCACAACATATGACGCAGCGATGTTGAATGTTGCAGCAGAAGTTCTTGGCGGCGGTAAAAACTCACGCATGTATCAGGCACTTGTTTACCAAAATCCGCTTGCAGTGAATGTGACTGTTCAAATGCAGCCGTTCGAGTTGGCAAGTCTGTTCAATGTTGAAGTGACATTGCAGCCGGGCGTTGATGAAGCCAAAGTGGAAGAATTGGTCAACTTGGTTATGGCAGAATTTTTGGCAGAAGGGCCAACTGTTGACGAGCTACAGCGCGCCAAAACAGGCATTATTGCGAGCCAAGTGCGTGGTATAGAACAAATTGGTGGTTTTGGTGGCAAGGCAACAGCTCTTGCGCAGGCAGAGCTGTATGCAGGTGATGCTGGCCATTACGCGAAATCAATTGACTGGATAAATAATGCGCCTGCAGATGATATCCAGGCTGCTGCAAATAACTGGCTGGAGCAGGGCTACTACCAGCTTACTGTGCGCCCGTATCCTAAATACCAAACAACAACATCAACGGTTGATCGTAGCACAGGTATACCGCAAGTGGGTAGTTTGCCTGACCTCACTTTCCCTGCGATTGAAGAAGGCACGCTTGCTAACGGCATGAAGGTGGTTGTGGCAAATCGTCCAACTGTACCTGTTGTTTCAACCGCGCTTCAGTTTGATGCAGGTTATGCTGCAGATGCAGGTCGCCCGCTTGGCACGGCAAGTTTCGCACTGGCCATGCTGGATGAGGGGACGGCAAGCAAAACAGCACTTGAAATTGCAGCAGAAACAGAGCGCTTGGGTGCTAACCTTTCAACCGGTTCAAATCTTGACATGAGCACAGTGAACTTGTCTGCGCTTAAGCCAAACCTTGATGCGTCACTGGCGCTTGCCGCCGATGTTGTTCGTAATCCGGCATTTGCTCAGGATGAGATTGATCGATTGAAAAGCAGGTGGGTACAGACTATCGCTCAAGAGAAAGCACAACCTGTTCAGCTTGCGCTGCGCACATTGCCGCCACTGCTATACGGTGATGGCCATTCATATAGTGTGCCTCTGACGGGGTCAGGCACGGTCGCTGCCATTGAAGGCATGACACGTGATGACCTGACCAAGTTCCATAATGACTGGATCAGGCCTGATAACGCGACCATCTTTATGGTTGGTGATATCACGCTGGATGAAGCAATGGCTTCACTGGAAACAGCATTTGGTGACTGGCAAGCGCCGTCATCAACAGTGCCAACCAAAAATATTGCCGAGGCATCACTGCCAGAGCAAGGCCGTGTGATCATCATGGACAAGCCAGGTTCGCCGCAGTCGCTTATTCTTGCCGGGCACTTGTTCCCGTCAACAGGTGCTGATGCCTATCTTGCTGATGAGATGGCAACGGACATATTGGGTGGTGAATTTACGTCGCGTGTAAACATGAACCTGCGTGAAGACAAAGGCTGGGCTTACGGTGCATTCACTTTCACAACAGATGCCCGCGGTCAGCGCATGTGGCTTGCTTACGCTCCGGTTCAAACTGACAAAACTATGGAATCTCTCGCGGAGCTGAACCGCGAAATTTCAGGTTTCATTGGTGACAACCCTGCAACTCAGCAGGAATTGGACCGTATCGTGCGCAACCGTATCAGCAGCCTTCCGGGGCAATTTGAAACGGCAAATTCTGTGCTGGGCAGCTTATTGTCAAACGATAGATTTGGGCGCGGCAATGATTATGTGCCGAACCTCAAAGGTCGCTACGAGGGGCTAACGATTGGGGATGTTCAAGCACAAGCGCAAGCTGGCATTGATCCAACAAAACTGACGTGGGTTATCGTTGGTGATCGTGCCGAGATTGAAGACAAAGTGCGCTCACTTGGTTTAGGTTCTGTTGAGGTTTGGGATATCAACGGTAACAAACTGGACTAGGTCTATACACTCCGGCTTAACCGGATAAATAATAGGCGCTTGGTGATTGCCGAGCGCCTGAAACACAAGTCGTCTGAATTATAATATGGGTTAGGGAACGGTTCGTGGATTTCTCACTTAATGAAGACCAGCGCGCTATTCAGGATATGGCGCGTTCTTTCACGGCGGATATGATCACGCCGCACGCGGAAAAATGGGACGAGGAAAAGATTTGGCCTTCAGAGGTTGCAAAAGCAGCCGGTGATTTGGGCTTTGGCAGTATCTATGTCTCGGAAGAAGCGGGCGGTTGCGGTCTTAGCCGCGTTGAAAGCGTGCTTATCTTTGAACAATTGGCTCAGGGGTGTCCATCAACCGCGGCAATGATATCTATCCACAATATGGCAGCGTGGATGATCGACAAGTTCGGTAACGATGAGCAACGAGGCCGTTTTGTGGGTGATTTGGCAACACTTGATAAAATGGCAAGCTATTGCCTGACAGAACCGGGGGCAGGGTCTGACGCTGCAGGCCTTAAAACCAAAGCAGTGCGTGACGGCGATGACTATGTACTTAACGGCGCCAAGGCGTTTATTTCTGGTGGTGGCACTTCTGATGTTTATGTGGTGATGGCGCGCACCTCTGATGACGGCGCGCGTGGTATTAGCTGCTTCATCGTTGAAAAAGGTACGCTGGGCTTGTCTTTCGGCGCACAGGAAAAGAAGCTTGGTTGGCACAGCCAACCTACCTGCGCCGTTATGTTTGATGATTGCCGTATTCCTGCATCCAATCTTGTGGGTGCTGGAGGGCAGGGTTTCAAAATTGCTATGATGGGACTTGATGGTGGCCGCCTTAACATCGGTGCATGTTCCATTGGTGGTGCACAGCGTGCGCTGGATGAAGCGATCACTTACACCAAGGATCGTAAGCAATTTGGTAAGTCCATTTCTGATTTTCAGGCAACACAATTCAAGCTTGCCGATATGGCAACGGAACTGGAAGCTGCGCGTTTGTTGATCTATGCGGCAGCAGATAAAGTGAGTAAGGGCGCGCCTGACGCGGCCGCTGCTGCAGCAATGGCAAAGCGCCTTGCAACAGACACGGGCTTTGATGTCACTAACGCGGCACTGCAACTGCACGGCGGCTATGGCTATTTGCAGGATTACCCGATTGAACGGATTTTGCGTGACCTGCGCGTACACCAAATTCTTGAAGGTACAAATGAGATCATGCGTGTGGTTATCGCCCGCGATCTGTTGAAAGATTAAACCATGACAAATACAGAAGCTGCAGAACCAGAAGTATTGTTTGAAGAACGCGGTAACATCGGCCTGATTACACTGAACCGCCCGCGCGCGCTCAATAGCCTGACAGAAAACATGTGCGTTGAGATTAAGCGGCAGCTTGATCTGTGGGCCGTAACGCCTGCTGTACATGCTGTTGTTGTTGTCGGTGCTGGTGATAAGGCATTTTGTGCAGGCGGTGACGTGGTGAAGGTTGCCAAATCATATAAGGCTGGCACTGATGAATGGCGCGGGTTCTTCCATGAGGAATACCGCATGAATGTGGCGATTGACGAATTCCCAAAACCATACATCGCACTGGTTGATGGCATCACCATGGGCGGCGGTGTTGGGGTTTCTATCCCTGGTGATTTCTGGGTCGCGACTGAAAAAACGCTTTTTGCTATGCCTGAAACTGGCCTTGGCCTGTTCCCTGATGTGGGTGGTGGTTGGTTCTTGCCGCGCCTCCCTGGTGAAACAGGTATGTATCTGGCACTGACTGGTGGACGTGTAAAAGCAGATGACCTTTATGCACTCGGTATCGCTAGTCATGTGATTGCTTCGGATAAAGTGGATAACGTTATTACGGCTTTAGCTGCAGCTGAGATAAAGGATAATGCAGATGCGGCTGACGTTCTTGCGCAGTTCCACAATGACCCTGCACCAGCAAAACTTGCGGGTAATTTTGATGATATCGACGATCATTTCGACGGCGTAACGATTGAGGAAATTATGTCCTCACTAGCGGCTGATAACGGTGAGTGGGCGCAAAAACAATTGTCTATCCTGAACAGTAAGTCGCCGACCAGCCTTAAGCTAACGTTTGCGCAGCTAAAACGTGGCGGCGCGATGGAAAACTTTCGCGATAACATGCGGATGGAATTTCGTGCCGTGTGCAACGTAATGAAGGGCAATGACTTTTTTGAAGGTGTACGCGCCATTCTGATCGACAAAGACAATACGCCGGTATGGAGCCCTGCGACATTGGACGATGTTAAAGACAGTGATATTGACGCACATTTCGACAATTTAGGCAGCCAAGAGCTTGCGCTCTAGCACTTTTGAGTATTTTGGGAGAACTTCGATGACAACAATTGCATTTATCGGACTTGGCAACATGGGTTTGCCAATGGCGAAAAACCTTATCGGCGCGAACCATTCTGTGCGCGGGTTTGACCTCAGTTCAGATGCGCGCGGTGCGCTTGAAGGTGCTGGCGGCGCTGCGTTTGATAGTGTTGCCGATGCCGTTACAGGTGCTGATGTTGTGGTTTCCATGCTGCCGTCAGGCAAGATTGTTGAAGTGGTTTACGCAGATGTATTTAAAGCGGCCGCGGCAGGTACACTGATGATTGACAGCTCTACAATTGATGTTGCAACGGCGCGTAAGGTGTCGGCTGAAGCAACAGCAAAGGGTTTCTCTATGGTTGATGCGCCTGTGTCTGGCGGTGTTGGCGGTGCTGCAGCAGGCACGCTCGCCTTTATGGTTGGGGGTACAGCCGATGCATTTGCTGCCGCTGAGCCAATACTTGACCCGATGGGCGCCAAGATTGTGCACTGCGGGGATAGCGGCAATGGTCAGGCGGCAAAAATTTGTAACAACATGTTGCTTGCGATCTCTATGATTGGTGTGTCTGAAGCGTTTAACCTTGGACGGAAACTAGGCCTTGATGACCAGACATTTTATGATGTAGCAGCCAATGCGTCTGGTCAGTGCTGGTCACTGACAAGCTACTGCCCGGTGCCAGGGCCTGTGCCTACATCGCCTGCAAACAATGATTACCAGCCGGGTTTTGCAACCGCGTTGATGCATAAAGATTTGGGCTTGGCAATGGAAGCAGTTGCGTCTGTCGATGCAAACTCACCGCTTGGCAAGCATGCTGCTGATATTTATGCCGAGATGAACGACGCGGGTCATGGCGGTGTTGATTTCTCCGGTGTGCTGAAACGTTTGGCTGGCGATTTGTAGCCGCTATCATAGAGCTAAAATTGGTGATTTTGTAACCGAGTAGCAGTGAAATACCTATGAGTAAGCCACATAAGATTACGCGAGAGTATCCCGTCAACATTGATACTCTGTGGGCAGACATTCTTGATCCTACGGCACTTGCAGACTCGATGAAAGGTGCTGTGACGTATGAAGGCTTGCCAACCGAACCTGTATATGAAGGGCAGGTGATTGTTGTTAAGCTTAAAAGATGGGGGTGGCTGCCCATGGGGAAATGGACAATGAAAGTTGTCCGTTTGGATAGCGAAAATTATATCCTCGAAAGTGAAGAACACGGCGGGTTTGTGAAATGCTATCGCCACCGGTTAGAGGTTGTTCCGACAGGTCAGGAAACATGTCGTTATACAGATACGCTTGATGTGGATGCTGGCATTTTCACATCGATTATTGCACCAATGTTCAAGAAAATTTATGAAGAACGACATGAAAAGCGTATGGCACGCCTCTCGCAGAAATAGCTCTATTTTTTCGGTTTGTTTGTCGGTTTTGGCTTTAATGCACTAACGTTTGCAAATGCTTTTCGGAACCACTTTCGCATAATGCGCACATTGTCGTATATGGCGGGTGGCATTGCGACATATTCTTTCTGGAAGAAACCAGGGTAGCCCTCGAACAAGCCCGCATCGTATTCTTCCATAAATATCTTCAGGTCGGTTTTTGATAATCGTAGGCCAATGATATTGTCGCGGTTGATGTGGGAAAACATATTGCCTTGCCAAGAAGTATAAGGACGAGTGGCACCTTTCCATTCTACCTCAGGCACGCCGTCAATCATCTTTTTGTAGGCAGCAAGAACAGCCGTGTCTGTCACAAAATTCTTTGCTTTCGCCAGTTTCTTTTTTGCAGACACAGCTGTTCTCTCTCGCTGATTTGAAAGACTATATTCTTTGTTATGCGGCGTGAGCCTCTGTCACCAAAAACCGGTAGAGTTTGCCGAATGCAGCGCCCCAACCATCGATAATGAACGTACTGAATTCGTGCGGAATGCCGGTGTGTGTGAGTTTGATTTCAGTTTTATTGTAACTGAGCGCGGTGAACTCAACCCGAACACCCATGTCAAAACCAGCGCCTTCAGGCATTTCGTCAGGACGCGGCGGTGAGTACGCCAGTACATACGGTGGATCATATTCTGTAAAGTAGGCAACGCCTGGTACAACATGTTCGTCGCGGATGGTCATTTCATGGGTGTAACTACCACCAACCTTGGGCTCGATGGTTGAATTAACATTGGTTGTATCTGCGCAGCCAAACCATTGCTGCACCTTGCTGGTTTGCACCCACGCATCAAAAACTGCTTCTATTGGTGCATCGTATGTGCGTGTTACTACCAACGTGCCATTGCCGTCATAATCTGTTTGCGTCGTCATTGGTGGTCCTCTCTCTATACTTTGCCCTCGGGTGTTTTCTTTTCTGCATGTTCTTGCAGATATGCTTCCACGGCATCGAATTGCTGTCGCCAAAACTGTGCGTAATAAGTAATCCACCCACCAGCTTGTTCCGCAGGGCCAGCATTGGCCTTAATATAATGTTCGCGGCCGCGCTTAATGCGCTCAATCAATCCTGCGCGTTCAAGCACACGTAGGTGCTTTGATATGGCAGGCTGTGACATGTCATAGGGTGCGGCCAGCGCGGTGATGTTGGCTTCACCTTGAGACAGCTGCGCGAGCATGCCGCGCCGTGTTGCATCAGAAAGTGCGCCAAAGACTAGATCTAGGTTTTGTTCATTCATAACCAAATGGTTATATATTTAACAAACAAGAAAAGTCAACAGGCAAACTGATAATGTCATCAGGCAATTGTTGAAGGCTGTATGCGAATTAGTGTTTAGTGCCGGACAAATTAAAGGCTGCGACAACTGTATTGTCGCAGCCTTTAAACGCCATCAGCGAAGGGGTCGCGCTAGAGCGCAGTATAATGTCCTGCCTGCAAGGGTTTGGCTTGCACAGCGCCAAACTTGATAACTGCTTGTGTACGGTTAGACACATCCAGAACCTTAAAGATAGCATGCATATGTGCTTTCACGGTGCCTTCTGCGATTGTCAGGCGCGCCGCAATCTCTTTATTAGGCAAGCCGTCAGCTGCCATAGCCAGTATCTGGCGCTGTCTGAAGGAAAGCCTGTCCAGATCTACATAACCATTTTTAACTTCACCGTTTGCATGATCGTCGAAAGACCGGCCGGTAATGCCTGCGATCGAGCGAATCTCTGGTGTTGCAACTGTGTTGAACGCATTGCTGGTTTCAACAGGCAGGCGCATGGCGCGGCGAATGTTGTTGACCATCATTGTAACGCTACTGCTACGCGTTACTGTTGTTGTACCTGACCAAATCTCATCTGAATCGTGCGCACTCTCAGTAATGATTACTACAGCAATATTAGGATACAGCTTCTGTAGTATCTTCAGGCAGTTTTTGCCTTCCTGGATCGCGCTATGTGGATCGGTGGGGTTGAGTGATGCTGGATGCAGCACAACCAGATCAATGTCATCGTGTGTTGCCATCTTTGCAAGGAAGTCGGTTTCGCTTCCTGCTTCAATAATTGTATCGATCTTAGCGGCGACCAATATTACTTCCCGCATTGAAAGGCGGAACAGTTCTTCGCCGTCTAGTATAAGAGCTTTCATTTTATCCTCGCTGATTTTGCCCGTGGCCTTTTGGCTCTTTTTCAGGCTGGAAAGTTCATTTTTATTTACCTCTGTTTATGATCATAGTTCAGTGACATGCTCCTTTCGTTTGCATATGAGACAAATAGTGAGTCCTAAGGGACAAACCGTTTATCTCAGCTAAATACATGAGATTAACCGTTCGCCGCAAGCAAAGAAATGGTCTTTTTTTGGCAGATTTACAAGTGTTAGCGGAACTAATGTTATATTCATATAACCATGAGTCTATAACTTTCGTTATAGTAATAATTTGCTAATCGAATCACTTGAGTTGATCTTTGGCGACGAAAAAAACCATATAAGAATTGACTTGATCTGTGCAGCGAGTACAGCATTCAAAATTAAATCATTATATACTGGGAATACCCATGAAGCCGATACCATCTTTACTTGCAAACGATCCGTCTATCGCGCCACTGCTTGCGGCAATTGACGGACAACACCAAGCCATGATCGATACCGTGATCGCATGGTCGAGAGTAAATAGTGGTAGCCGCAATATGGGTGGTCTTGCTCGTATGGAGCAGATTATTCTGGATGCATTTGCTGTACTTGACCCAGAAGTAGAAATCATTGATTTGCCAGACGGTGAAATTGTTACCAATGCCGGTGATGTTGAAGTTATGCCAAACGGTCGTTGTTTGCGTTTGTTTAAGCGTCCTGATGCGAACCGCCGCGTTTTAATGACAGGGCATTTCGATACGGTTTTTGCCACAGACCACCCTTTTCAGGAACCTGTGTGGCAGGATGAAAACACAATCAATGGCCCGGGTGTTGCTGACATGAAAGGTGGCATCCTCGTCATGCTTGAAGCACTGAAGGCTTTTGAGGCTTCACCAAACGCAGGCTCTGTTGGCTGGGAAGTCATCTTGTCACCGGATGAGGAAACCGGGTCTTTGGAATCGCGTAACGTTTTAACTGAACGTGCTAAAGCAGCCGATATCGGCCTTACGTATGAGCCAGCGCTTGCAGATGGTACCTTGGCTGGCGCGCGTAAAGGTAGCGGTAACTATTCCATGGTTGTCAAAGGTAAGGCAGCTCATGCCGGGCGTGAGTTTTTTGAGGGCCGTAATGCGGTGGTTTTGCTTTCAGAAATTATCGCTGCTTTGGCTGCTCTCACGAATGGCAAACCGGGTCTGACAGTCAACCCTGCAGTTGTAACTGGCGGTGTGGCGCCAAATGTGGTGCCAGACACGGCCGTTTGCCGGTTTAATGTGCGACTGGAAGAACCAGAGGATGCTGGTTGGTTCGAGGCGCAACTTGATAAAATAGTTGCAGACTTTAATACGCGGGATGGCTTTAGTGTTGCACTACACGGAGGCATTAACCGCCCGCCCAAAGCAATATCACCAGCTAACCAGAAGTTAATGGATGCAATTGCTGCATGCGGCGCTGAGCTTGGGTTAAATGTATCGTACGTTGCAACGGGAGGATGCTGCGAAGGTAACAACCTTGCTGCGGCTGGTTTGCCTAATGTTGACACACTTGGTGTGCGTGGCGGCCTTATTCATTCAGCTAATGAGTTTGTTATGGTTGACAGTTTCACTGAGCGCGCCAAACTATCAGCGCTGATTCTTTTGGCTTTTGCGGCCGGGGCACTTGATGATGTGCTCGCTGCGAAATCAAATACGGCGGCATAGCAGGCGCTATGCCAGACCTCAGGCTTTAAAGATAAGCCGCAGGCGACCGGGGCCCTTCAGTTGCCCGGAATACAAAAGAAGGACATTCCCATGTTTGTAGTGCGACCAGCACGACTGAATGATCTTGACGCGCTCGTTGAGCTTGCAGAGAAAAAAGCATTTGGTATGACAACGTTCCCGAAATCACGGGAGCAGCTTAAAGACAAATTGGAAGATTCAGTTTCTGCCTTTTCGGGCGCCGCTGATTTTGGACAGAAAACCAGTTATCTATTGTTGCTGGAAGACATGAAAACCGGAGCGATTGCAGGCACTAGTGCCATCATCGTTGGTATTGGTCTTGATAAGCCATTTTACAGCTATCGTATATTGCATCACACGCAAGAAAGCGTAGACCCACCTGTACGCGTTGATACTGAATTGTTGCAGCTATCGAACGATTTTGTCGGCGCTGCCGAGGTTGCAACACTGTTTCTCAGTCCTGACTACCGTACTGAAGAGTATAAAAATGCCAAACTTGGTAAGTTATTGGCCAAGTCGCGCTATTTGTTGATGGCTGCACACCGGGAACGGTTCCCCGAGAAAGCAGTGGCCGAGATTCGTGGTTGGGTTGATGATGATCATAACTCACCATTTTGGGATGCTATCGGTCGCCACTTCTTCCAGATACCTTTTCATGAGGCAGATGATATTAACGGACAGGGCAATAGCCAGTTTATTGCGGACTTGATGCCCAAATCCCCAATTTATACCGCGCTTTTGCCCGATGCAGCCAAAGCAGTGATCTCGCGCCCGAATGACGGCGCTGTTCCTGCAGCGCGGTTATTGGAGAAAGAAGGTTTTCGTTTTTCCGGTGCTGTTGATATTTTTGATGCAGGGCCTCTACTTGATGCACCTATTGATACGATAACAACCGTACGTTCTAGTAAAACAGGCGTTCTTGGCGGCACGGTTGAGGGCGGGACTGATCAGCATCAGCATCTTGCTGCTAATCCGTCGTTAGATACGTTCCGTGTTACCGTAACAAATGTGGTTGAAGCGGGAACAGGGTTGTGGTTGCCAGAAACAGCAGCCAAGGCGCTGGAAACAAAGGTGGGTGACGATATCCTTTATGTCGACCTTGAGCTTGGCGGAGGCGGCAAAAGCCGCTGGGGAGTGAAGTCATGACACATTATATAGATGGAATATGGCAAGCTGGTTCCGGTGAGGTCTTTCAATCGTTCAATCCGGCAAATGATGATGTTGTCTGGACTGGTAACAGTGCTTCTCGCGGTGATGTGATGGCCGCTGGTGCAGCTGCACGAAATGCTTTTTCAACATGGTCAATGACCACGCTTGAAGAGCGTATGCAGATTATTCAGCGCTATAGCGAACTCGTCGCTGAAAACAAAGCAGCGCTTGCGGCACTTATTACAGCAGAAGCAGGCAAAGCCTTATGGGATGCCACCGGTGAAGCAACAGCGATGGCCAACAAGATTGGTATTTCACTGAAGGCCTATGAGGATCGAACAGGAACGCGCGAAGCAGTCAACGGCGCTGTGCGGTCAAAACTATCGCATCGTCCTCACGGCGTTATGGCAGTGTTTGGACCATATAATTTCCCGGGACATCTGCCTAATGGCCACATCGTTCCTGCGTTGATCGCTGGCAACACGATTGTTTTCAAACCTAGCGAACTGGTACCAGCCGTTGCTGAGATGATGGTTAAGCTATGGGAACAGGCTGGCCTACCGGCTGGTGTGCTGAATTTGGTTCAAGGTGCGCGCGATACAGGTGCGGCATTGGTTGAGTGCGACGAGATCGATGGTTTGCTATTTACCGGAAGTGCAAACACTGGATTTTCCATTGCGCGGCAACTCCTTGATCGCCCGCATGTTATTCAAGCGCTTGAAATGGGCGGAAACAACCCACTGATTGTTCACGAAGCTGAAGACCACGCTGCCGCAGCAATGATGACCGTATTGTCCGCTTATGTTAGTTCTGGTCAACGTTGCACATGTGCGAGGCGTTTGATTGTGCCTGATGGCACTGAAGGTGACGCATTCATTGAAACATTAACAAACTTGATTGACCGAATAACTGTTGGTGCAGGTGATAGTGACCCGGCTCCATTCATGGGACCGGTTATAAGCGGGCATGCTGCCACACATGTTCTGGCAGCGCAGGATAAGCTTGAAGCTGCCGGTGGCAAGGTGCTGCGCCGTGTAGAACGGTTGCCGCAAGGAAAGGCGTTCTTGTCTGCAGGTCTGATTGACGTAACAGCAGTTACTGACCGTGAAGACGAAGAAGTATTTGGTCCTATGTTACAGGTTATCCGTGTCGCTGATTTTGACGCTGCGATTGCGGAAGCCAATAACACTAAATACGGACTTGCTTCGGGTCTGATTTCAGATAGCCGTGCACTATATGATTATTTCTACCCAAGGTCTCGTGCAGGTATTGTTAACTGGAACCAGCAGTTAACAGGTGCTGCGTCAACGGCGCCGTTTGGTGGCATTGGCTGGTCGGGCAATCACCGACCAAGCGCGTATTATGCTGCAGACTATTGTTCTTATGCTGTTGCGACAATGGAGCAGGCTGAAGGTAAGGTGGCAGCGCCCGCTACGCCGCAAGGCATTACTGCCGCAGGAGATGCATCATGAATTGGCTAGAAGTTAATTTTGACGGTATTGTGGGCCCAACGCATAACTATGCCGGCCTTTCGTACGGTAATGTTGCGTCTGCTAAAAATGAAGGCCTTATCGCAAACCCACGCGAAGGTGTTTTGCAGGGCCTTGATAAAGCGCAGCATCTGCGCAGCCTTGGTATGACACAAGGCGTTTTGCCACCACATGACAGGCCACATTTGTCTACGCTGCGCTCGCTCGGGTTCACAGGCAGCGACGCCGAAATGTTGACCGCTGCATGGACAGGCAGCCCTGCACTTGTAAGGAACTTAATGTCCTCTGCGACTATGTGGACTGCAAATGCGTCTACTGTTTCGCCGTCACCGGACACAAAAGATGGCCGTATGCATTTCACGCCTGCGAATTTGGCGGCGATGTATCATCGCTCCATCGAGCATGAGACCACAGGCCGTGTTTTGAAGGCAATCTTCCCTGAAGGTGATCGTTTTGCACATCACCCTGGATTACCCGGTGGAACGCATATGGGTGATGAAGGTGCGGCCAACCATAACCGGTTTTGTAGTGGTTACGGTGACACAGGTGTCGCACTTTATGTTTATGGCCGTAGTGCATTCGATGGTGCGAAAGACTTAACGTACCCTGGCCGCCAAACACTTGAAGCAAGTGAAGCGATTGCGCGTCAGCATGGCACACCTGGTGATAAAACAGTGTTTATCCGCCAGAACCCTGAGGCAATTAATGCTGGCGCGTTTCATAACGATGTGGTCGCAGTGTCAAACAAGAATGTATTTTTCTACCATGAAAAAGCGTTTGAAGATCCATCTGCCATGCAGAATATGCTGCGTGCGGCTGCGCCGGATATTGATTATCAATTTGTTGAAGTGCCTGAAGGTGCTGTGCCATTGTGCGATGCTGTTTCTTCGTACTTGTTCAATAGTCAGTTGATATCACCGCCTGATGACGATCGTATGCGTCTTATTTTACCGATCGAAGTAGCTGAGACGCCTAGCACAAAAGCATACATTGATGGCTTGCTTGCTTCCAATGGGCCAATAGGTGCAGCGGACTTTTTAGATGTTCGGCAAAGTATGCGTAATGGTGGTGGCCCGGCATGCTTACGCTTGCGGGTTGTTACGTCAGAAGCTGACCGCACAGCGATGGGGGCGAATTGCTTGCTCAATGATGATCTGGTTGCAACACTAAGGGATTGGGCAAGCAGGCATTACCGGGACCGTGTGCGCCCTGAAGATTTGGGTGATGTGGCACTAATGGAAGAATGTTTCGCTGCACTTGATGAGTTAACGCAAATCTTGAAGCTGGGTAGCGTCTACGATTTTCAAAAGTAGAAACTGCCGTGTAGCACTTGAAAGCCGGGTTATTTACCCGGCTTTTTATCTAAAGCGGGGTGTATGCCTGCGTTAAAGGCACATAACTCACAGACATGTCCATTAGAGAGCGGTTTATGATTGACTGTCCAATCACTGAGTGCGTTGAGCTGCCGATAATTTCATGATGGTCTGAAGCAATCGGCAGCGCCTTAGCGACACCAACAACAAACCGCACGTCATTGTCATTAGACCGTAGCGGCAGGTGTAATGATTTTGCAACGCGCTGTCCGTATTGATTGTTTATGATATGCTCGCTGACAGCAGCAACAGTACCTGAACGAATCTCGCCGTATATCTGCTTGATAGTTGGTGCATGTTCGGGCCTACAGATATCATATACATTGGCTCTGGTTTTATCCGAGCCAGTAATTTCAACAATGTTTGATCCAACAACCCGCAGTTCTGCGTAATTATCATTGTGTTGTTCTGCCAAAAACAAATCAGGCAGAGCCGCTTTTAATTGCATCGGCGAAAAATCTCGCTTCAGCGGGCATAATTGATCATCCGCTTTGATGGATAACCAATAATCCAGAAGGACGCTGGCGCTATCGCAAAAGCGCAAGTCCTTTAACATGGAAGTCATCTTAAATAGACCTAACTCAAAACATACTCAAAACAATCAGCTTCGTATCCGTGCATGGCTGTAGAAACTGGCATCTGGTCCAACACGGCGCGTCGCTTAATGTGCTGGGGCATAACGCACCAAGTAACGCTTGGCAACAAACTCGTGATTGGACGTTACTGCGTACAAATCTTATTTAAGAAGCGAGAGGATAAAATCATGTTGATCAAGCGTAAAGAAAAGTGGCAGGAAAGCGAAAATTCCGTAACTGGTGAAAATGCTTACCTGAACCGCCGTAATATATTGCTCGGAGCGGCGGCAGCTGGCGCTGCAACAATAATTCCTTCTGTTTTAGCTCAGCCACAACGCAAGCTAAATGCCTTGTCCGCGCGCAAAACAGACTATAGCCCCGGCGAATCACCTTCACCCGAAGAAGCGATTACGCAATATAACAACTATTATGAGTTTGGAACGGGCAAAAGTGACCCTGCCCAAAACGCCTGGAGACTTCAGCCAAAACCATGGTCAATTCAGGTTGACGGACTTGTTGATAAGCCTGCGACATACGGCATAGAAGACTTGATTGACTTTAACGCCCTTGAGGAGCGCATTTATCGCCACCGCTGTGTTGAGGCATGGTCGATGGTGATGCCGTGGATTGGTGTGCCGCTATCATCTGTGCTTAAAAAAATTGGTGTACAATCAGGTGCAAAATACGTGCGCTTTGAAACCTTGGCGGATAAAGAGCAAATGCCCGGCCTGCGCTGGCCCGTATTAGACTGGCCTTACACTGAGGCGCTACGTATGGACGAAGCTATGAATGACCTTTCATTCCTGGTAGTGGGTTTGTATGGCAAAGAGTTACCTAACCAGAATGGTGCGCCAGTACGCTTGGCGGTGCCATGGAAGTATGGTTTTAAACATGTGAAATCTATCGTGCGCATTTCATTGACTGAAGAACAGCCGGTGACGACTTGGCAGGCTTCTGCTCCGCGTGAATATGGTTTTTATTCCAATGTGAACCCTGAGGTTAGCCACCCACGTTGGAGCCAAGCGCGTGAAAGACGCATTGGCGAGTTTGGTCGTCGTCCTACAGAAATGTTTAATGGATACGGCGAACTTGTTGCTGATATGTATGCTGGTATGGATTTAGCCAGAAACTTTTAAGACCTGACTAAATTTCGATGTTTGCTGTTTTGAATGCCTGAAGGGATGAATACAGTTACTAGTATCACGACCAATCAGTTGCGCCGGTATGGCAAGCCAATAGTGTTTCTGGCGCTATTGGTGCCTGCCATATGGCTGACTTGGAACTGGTGGTTGGCATTTCAATATCAGCCAAATGGCTTGGGCTTTAATCCGCAAGAAACATCCAATCGCTTCACTGGTGATTGGGCTATGCGGATTTTGTTGATGTCGCTTGCACTTTCACCGCTTGCCAAATTGATAAAATCACCAAAGCCGATTTTATTTCGCCGCATGGTTGGCCTTTTCGCTTTCTTTTATGTTTGCTTGCACATCACCAGTTATGTTTGGCTCGATATGTTGTTTGATTGGGTCGAGCTTTGGGCTGATGTAATGAAGCGGCTATATATAACAGTTGGTTTTGCTGCGTTTCTTCTATTCATTCCACTGGCGGTTACCAGCACTAAAGGGTGGATAAAACGATTATCAGCACGCCGCTGGCAAACACTGCACCGAAGCGTATATGTTATCGGTGTCTTGGTAATTGTTCATTTCATTATGATGCGTAAAGGTTTTCAGGCTGAACCACTGATATATGCCGGGATACTTGCAACGCTTTATCTACTGAGAGTTAAGCGTGTGCGTGCCTTGTTGGGCCGTGCCTAAGTGGGGCGTTTTAACATCATGCTGTTGGCAATCACCCGCATGACAGTTTCATCTTTTTGGTTCAACACTTCATATTCGGATTTAAGTAGCCCTAAATTTGGCCGTGATTGGCTTTCGCGCATCTCAACAATTTTACCGCGAAGGGACAATGTATCGCCGGGAAACACAGGTTTTCTCCATTCAACTTTGTCAAGCCCCGGAGACCCCATACTGGCAAAGCCCGTGTCGATAGACCTGTCTACAATCATGCGCATCATCATGGCGCCAGTGTGCCAACCGCTTGCGCACAAATCACCAAACACTGAATTCTTTGCAAGCCCTTCGTCCAGATGAAACGGCTGCGGGTCATATTTAGATGCAAAGTCAACCACTTCCTCGCGCGTCACAACGTAAGAGCCAAATTCTTCTGTTTCGCCGATTTTCAGGTCTTCATAGAATACTTTGAACATGGTTTCTCCTTGTTTGATCTATCAGACAATTTGGCGCATTTATGTACATGTTCAAGCAAAGAAAGGTTTTTGTACATGCGATATAGTTCGCGGTAAGGTGCAAGTAACGAAAGGGCTTGTATGAAAGCATTAATTGGAATTGCCGTGCTGTGGGGCTTGTTAATGACAACACGTTATACACTGGTGTTTGTTGGCTTTTATGGTTTACCCGCGGCAATTGTTGCGCTGGCCGTTTTGACAGTTTTAGTAGTGGTTTTCCGAACTATTGCTGATTTATTGGAGCCAGGTTGCGGCACCCTTATTCAATATATGCCCTTATTCTTCATTCCGGTTTTGGTCGGTGTTACTGTGCAAGAAAACTTACTTGCAGAGCAATGGGTACTCATTGTTTTCACCGTAATTGGTGCAACACTTGCCGGGCTAATGAGTGCCATGTTTGCTTATCGCCTTTTTGCTGGGCGGCCAACTGTCAGCACAGTGCATAGTCAAGGGCAGGCCAATGATTGATCTTGTCTGGTTTATCGTGACAATTGCGCTTTATATAGGTGCAGTTGAGCTGTATGAGCGCAGTGATGGTAAGTTATGGTTGCATCCAATTTTGCTGCCGACTGTTATCATTATTGTTGCTTTAAAGCTGCTTCATGTTCCGTTTGCTATTTATTTGGAAAGCGTGCGTCCTTTTGAATATTTTCTGGAACTGGCTGTTGTGGCTTTGGCGCTGCCAATTGTACGTCATTTGGCGGTGGTGCGCGATAACGTATCAGCGGTTGTGGCTGCAATTGTCGCTGGTTCGGTAACGGGTGTGGGTTGCGCTGTTATTGTTGGTATAGTTATTGGTGCCCCCGATGCAATGCTGGCCACCGTTGCAGTTAAGTCAATTACAACACCGCTTGCTGTGACAACGACAAATGCAATTGGCGGACATATGTCGATCGCGGCAGCAATAGTTGTTTTGTCCGGTATCGTAACGGCTGTGGCTGGCCCGCCCATTTTACGCCGCATGGCATTTACAGACTCTGTCGGCATAGGAGTGGTGCTTGGCACTGCTGGACATGCCATAGCGACAGCTGAAGCATTTCGCAAAAGTGAAGTGATCGGTGCTGCCAGCGGCTTTGCTATGGCGAGCAACGGTTTGCTGACCGCATTAATTTTGCCCTTGATCTGGCCATATTTTACGTGAAACATGTCGTACAAAGAATAAAAGAAAAGGCAATACACTGATGGCACCCCGGACAATACTGACTTTAAGCATTATGGCGATACTTGGTTTCAGCCCGCTCAATGCGGCTGAGAATTTAAAAGCCGAGTATGGATTTTACTGGAAAGGTATTTTGGTTGCCTCAGCAGAAACCGGTGCTTTGGTTGGTGATGACGCATATGATCTGTCGATCAATTTCCGTATGCGGGGTATTGCCAAATTATTTGCCAACGGTCGCAGTGCATTGGTGGCACGAGGTAAATTAGGTGATGACGGGATACCGGTACCTTCTCTGTATTCTTCTGAGGGCCGATGGGACGGCAAAGATTATGCGAAAGTGATGACGTTTGATGCAAACGGCGCACTTGTTGAGCAGAAGCTGGATTGGCCCAAAAAATGGCTGGAAGAATCTAAACGAGAACCAATCCCAGAAGACATGCAGGTAGGGCCTGACCCAGCATCTGTGTTAATCCAGTTAATTACAACACCGTTGGAAACAGCCGCTGACGGCACACCTGTTTCAGCGCGCTCGTTTGATGGTGACAGCGTTTTTGAGTGGCAGTTTTCGTGTTTACCAGAGCCATCTACTTTGGATGAAAGCGGTAAATCGCCTTACGCTGGAGCGGCCCACGAATGCGGTTTTTCCAATGAACTTGTCGCAGGCAAGCGTATCTTGACCGAAAAACAGAAGAAAAAAGCTGAGAAACGTCGCAAGAAAGCAGAAAAACGCCGCGCTGCTGGTAAAGAAGATGAAAGTATGCCGCCCAAAATATGGGTGCAGTCCTTTGCAGAAGGACGATATATGCTTCCTGTTCGTGCGGAAGTGTCTTCAAGTATGGGGCGTATTGTCATGTATTTGAAAAATCTGGATCTGACCAACGAAGAATTGCCTCATGAGCAAGACCTTCTGTCTGGTACGGCCAATGCTGACAAAGCCGAATCGCGTTAATGCTGGCAGGGATTAACGTTTGTATTGGCTCAATAACCGATCCAAAATAACTTGGTAACGTGAGATACAAACACTGCATGTAGGGCGCTGTGCTTATATCAGTTATAAGGCCTGTTCTTTAGCTGGTTTGTTTGACATTTCCGCCGGCTATGCCACACTCATTTATACAAAGGTTGTTTGTTTGGGAAAACAGCCTTGAGAGTAGTCTCTGGGAGGTGGACGAGAACAACGCTGATCTCGTAGCTGCGAAAGCGCGGGGTCACATATTTGTTCACCACGGGGCTTGTCACAAAATCAGTATTTCAACTGATAACTGGGGAGTAAACATGAAACGAGTAACAAAATCAGTTGTTTCTACTGCAATATTTGCAGCAGTTGCAGCATTGGGGACGCTATCTGTGCAGGCGGCAGATCTGCGTGTTATTCATGCAGGCCAATTGCTTGCAACGCCGGGTGAAGCACCAAAGTCCGAGCAGACGGTTGTTATCGAGGACGGGCGTATTGTATCTGTGCACAATGGTTATCTTGCAGCCAGTGAGTTCGGTGATGACGCATCAGTTATTGATCTCAAAGATCAGTTTGTGATGCCTGGCATGATGGACATGCATGTTCATATTCAAATGGAGCTAGGCCCGCAAAACGATAGTGAAAAAGTACGTCTATCAAGTGCTGATATTGGTATGCAAAGTGTTGGCTTCGCGCGTAAATTATTGCACGCAGGTTTCACCACTGTGCGAGATATGGGTAATGAGTTCACACACTTGAACGCATTGCGCGACGGCGTTGAAAAGGGCTGGATTGAAGGCCCCCGCATAATTGCTGGTCGTATGATTGCAGCAACAGGCGGCCACGGCGATATTGACGGCATGCGTCACGATTTGTTGGAAAAGTATACATCGAGCACAATGTGTAACGGTGGTGACGATTGCTTGCGTGCTGTGCGAGAAGCGGTGAAGTACGGTGCTGATGTTATTAAAATTACGGCAACTGGTGGTGTGCTGTCTGATACAACGACAGGTACTGCTCAGCAAATGACTGATGCCGAAATGGGAACTATTGTTGAAACCGCGCATGGCTTGGGCCGCAAAGTGGCAGCGCACGCACATGCTGCTGGTGGTATTAATGCTGCATTGAGAGCTGGTGTTGACAGTATTGAGCACGGCACATATGCCGACGACGAGTCAATTCGTTTGTTCAAAGAAAATGGTTCATACCTTGTGCCGACCTTACTGGCAGGCGATACGGTTGTCCAAATGGCAAAAGCTGGTCAAATCAGCTCTGCTGCAATAAGTGCAAAAGCACTTCGTGTTGGCGCAGACCTTATTGAAAATTTTGGGAATGCGTATCGCGGTGGTGTGAAGATTGCTTTTGGTACAGACAGCGGTGTATCGAAGCATGGCATTAACGCACAGGAAGCCGTGTTAATGAACCAAGCTGGCATGCCGGAGATGGATGTGATCAAATCTGCAACGGTTGTTGCAGCTGATCTTGCAGGCATGAGTGACAGCCTTGGCACAATATCTGAGGGCAAGCATGCTGACATTATCGCCATGGATAAAAACCCACTTGATGACATTACGGCATTGACGGATGTAAGTTTTGTAATGAAGGCGGGTAACGTTTTTAAGAACGAATAAATGAAATAACCAGAGACCGGGTTTCCGGTCTCTGGTTGTCACAGTCGATATGATTGAGGGGCCAGTGCAAGAATGGAGTTCATAAAAGACACCAGATCTTTTTTCGGCGCCATTGCACTCCTTATTGTTGGCTTTCTAATTTCTCTTGCTAATGCATTTTATTTTTACCGTGATTACTTTGGTGATGACATTTTTATGTCTCACTGGTGGTGGGAAATCACGCTTAACTTCCAAATTTTATGTCTTGTTTTAATGTGGTATGCGCACAGCGATCGCATCATGATGGCAAGCGATGTTAAAAAACGGATGGTCATTATGCAATTTTGCACAGAGATGATCGCTGTGCTTGCACTTGCTGCCTTGTTAATTCTTGGCGCTTACGTTGATTGGTTCAGGCAACCCACCATAAGGCCCAACATAATAGCAGTGCACTATGTCTTCTCAGGTACATGGCTAATTACCACATGCTTGATCTTTCTTGCGCGAAGGTTCAGTAATACAGGTGAAAAGACACTGAATATAACCGTGCAGAAACTAATTTTGAAATTCTGGCCGGCTATCATTTTGTTTGCCTTGCTGGGTTTTGGTGCTTTGACAGATTATGATTTTGTCTATGTACTGACGCCGTTTTTTGGCTATCTTCAAGTCGCATTACCGTATTTGAGGCGGTCATTGAGGAGAGTGCCACATGAGCCTGCATGATGTTCGTTCATTGTTTGGCGCCATTGCACTGATCATTACAGGCATCATTTTGGCGACGATGCTTTATCAATATCTTAATGTTGTGGAGGGCGCGCTTAGTCGATCACGTCTTTGGTGGGAAATTGTTCTAAATGTACAAATTCTCAGTGCCGCAATGATGTGGTTTTGCTACAGCGATCGTATAGAAAATTCCACAGGCGCTGTTAAACGTCTGCAAATTATTCGGCTTTGGTTTACAATTGTTACAGTGCTGTTGCCCACTTTTTTCGGTGTTGCGGGTGTTGGGTTCAATTGGTTTGAGTATGAACCTTCACCATTGCTGATCTCTTTGTTTTGTGCAGCGGTGTTTTTATATTGGCTGCTCGGTTTGTGGGTTCATATGCGTGTGCAAAAGAAACGCAGCAACCCCAACAGGCCTGCATCCGGACTTTTTTATGCAGCCACTTATTCACCCATAATACTGTTGTTATTGATTTCTGTATTTGATGCGCCTCAGGGCGGTGTTTTCTGGCTGTATGCGATACCAGTGCTTACATACATACAAGGTGCCATGCCGTTTATTGTGAAGGCGTTTGGTCTACGTTCGTGAAATGACTGATGATGGCATTGATTTTTATCGGCTATAATAGATGTGTAGTGGTCAGGACACATCGATAGCGTGAAAAAACAAAGGCTTATTCTACTTTCAGTGCGAGGTTAATTCGTGTAGCTTGTATGATTATGTTTGCTGGTCTGGATAGCCGTTATGCTAAATAATGCTGAAAAGCATAGAAGGAGCTTGGTAATTCACGATGCGCGCGCTGTTATGGGTGTGCTTTCAAGGCTTATTGCTGGCGGCATACTCGCGCTGATGTTCGATCAGTATTTTGCATCGCAGGCAGCGGGAACTGCTTTTGTTAAATCACGTATTTGGTGGGAAATTGTCCTTAACCTGCAACTGCTCAGTGCCGGAATGATTTGGTATAGCTATAGTGATCGTGTGACACGTGAGCGAGGGCGCCTGCGCACGCTGCAAATGACCCGACTTTGGCTTTCTGTGTTTGCGTCATTGACACCGACATTGGTTGGGTTGGCGGCAGTATTCCAGGATTGGTTTGAAGTCTTGCCAGGTGTAGGCATCTTTGTTGTTATCCTTATTTTTGCGACAGTTCATTTGATTATAAGTTTATATGTTTACAGGCAGATAGAAGCGTACCGCATTTCGCCCAAGCCAACATATTCAAACCGTGAACGGCTGGTATTTTATGCGCCGACAATCATATTTATTAGCTGTGTTTCGATTGATTTAATCGTTGGTGCCAACACGTGGTTCATCATCATGCCGATCATGTTGTTTTCGCAGGGCTCGATGCCGTATGTTTTCGAAGCACTCGGTTTAAAGTCTGTTGAAAATTATGCATAACGTTCAGTGACTTTCTTCCTTTAAAAGCTTTCGCATCAACGTAAAAAGTGTATTGCTGTTCGAGTGATAGACACGCTTACAAAATATATAATGAAAATTTATCCTGATGGGCGATTTCAAAATGGATGAAGAGTTGCCGGTTGCGACCAAAAACCCCTATTTATCCGGTGCGATCCCACGGTTATACGTGAAAATGGCAACGCCGATCATCGTCATTATGTTGGTGAATGGCCTGTTCACTGTCGTTGACGCATTATTCTTAGGTATTTTTGTCGGTGCGGATGCGCTCACAGCCGTAACGTTAATGTTCCCTATGTTTATGCTAATTATTGCACTTTCAACATTGGTAGGTAACGGCATGGCAAGTGTCATAGCGCGCCAGTTAGGTGCTGATGACATTGACGGGGCAAATCAAACCTTGATGTCTGCTCATGTGCTGTCTGTTGTTATGAGCGGGCTTCTTATCATACTGTTTTTACTGTTTGGCAATGCATTGATCCTAAGCCTTGCCAACCAAGATATTGTTCTTGCGCAAATGGGGCATGATTACATTGCGTTACTTATCTATTTCTCGCCTATTACATTCATGCTGGGGCTGCAGAGTGACAGTCTGCGCAGCGAAGGAAAGAACCAGTTTCTGGCCGGTATTGCTGTTGGCTCAACATTGTTGAATGTGGCTCTGAATTATCTGTTGATCGCTGTTCTTGAATACGGTGTGTTCGGATCTGCTTTAGGTACTATTTTGGCACAAGGTATCTCGTCTGTTGTGGTGGTGTGGGCGCGGTTATCAGGTTTCACGCGGTTAAAGCTTTTAGCCAAGCTTGCCAATATAACAACCAGTTGGCGAGAGATGATTGCGCTTGGCATCCCCAGTTCACTGAATTTTATCGGTGTCAGCGTTATGTCAGCCGTTATTATTTCTGTGCTTCAAATATTTGCGGGTGACGCTTATGCCACAACTGTCGCCGCATACGGTATTATAACGCGTGTGTTTACTTTTGTTTACTTGCCGTTGCTTGGTTTCAACTTAGCAGCCCAAAGTATTGTTGGTAATAATATGGGCGCTAAAATGTATGGCCGCTCCAACAGCGCACTTAAAATTGCCTTGCTGGCTGCGTTTGTATACAGCGCGGTGATGCAACTCATTCTGTTTGTGGCAGCAGAACCCATAGGAGCGCTTTTCACTGAAGATACAATGGTGATTGCCGAAGTGGGGCGTATCTTACCTATCTTCACGCTTATGCTAGTGGCATTTGCGCAGCTTCTTATTCTGGCTGGTTACTTTCAGGCGTGTGGAGATGCAAAGCGTGCTGCTATCTTCGGCCTTGGTAAAACATATTTATTTACCATTCCCCTGACACTGATTTTGCCGCATTTCATGGCTGAACCAGGCATTTGGTATGCGTCACCGTTAAGCGAAGTAGCAATGGTGTGCGTTGCTATTTTTGTGCTGGTTGTGAATGCTCGGCGCACAGGTGCTGCCTATGGCTTGTTTATCAAACCATAGACGTGGTGGCTGCTAGGTTGTTGCCTAGTTCGCGAAGCGGAAGTGCAACACGTCACCATCAACGACAACATATTCTTTACCTTCAAGGCGCATCTTACCTGCGTCTTTGGCGCCTTGCTCACCGCTATTACCAACATACTCGTCATATGCGATTGTTTCAGCGCGGATAAAGCCTTTTTCAAAGTCCGTGTGGATCACACCAGCTGCTTGCGGTGCTTTTGTGCCGGTTGTAATGGTCCATGCCCGTGCTTCCTTGGGACCAACAGTGAAGTATGTCACAAGGTGCAATAAGTCATAACCTGCGCGAATAACGCGTGCGAGGCCCGTTTGACCGAGGCCGAGGCTCTCAAGAAATTCACCTTTTTCTTCTTCGTCATCCAGTTGGGCAATTTCAGCTTCCACTGCCGCTGAAATAACAACACACCCGGCGTCGACGCTTGCGGCCATTTTCTCAACCGTAGCTGAAAATTCATTGCCGGTTGCTGCGCTGTCTTCGTCAACATTGCAGATATAAAGAATGGGTTTAGAAGTTAGCAGTTGCAGCTCCTTGAAGGCGCGTGCTTCGTCTTCGTTATCAATACTGACCTTACGTGCCGGTATGCCTTCCTTAAGAAGCGGCAATACCTTGTCGATCATTTTCATGGTCAGAATGGCTTCTTTGTCACCGCCGCGTACCTTGCGCCCAAGACCGTGGATGCGTCCCTCTAAGCTGTCCTGATCAGCAAAAACAAGTTCAAGTTCAATGGTTTCTGCGTCCGAAACAGGGTCAACACGGCCATCCACATGGGTAATGTCATCATCTTCAAAGCAGCGCAGCACATGGCAGATGGCATCTGTTTCACGGATGTTAGCCAGAAACTGGTTGCCCAATCCTTCACCTTTCGACGCGCCGCGTACAAGACCGGCGATATCAACAAACGATAACTGCGTTGGCAGAATTGCTTTTGAGCTGGCAAGTTCAGCAAGCTTGAACAAGCGATCATCTGGCACAGGCACATTGCCGACATTGGGCTCAATGGTGCAGAAGGGATAGTTTTCTGCTGCAGCACTTGCCGTATTGGTAAGAGCATTAAATAGCGTTGATTTGCCAACGTTCGGTAGGCCAACGATGCCGCACTTGAATCCCATTATGAGTCACCTTTAATTTTATCTTTAAGCGCTTTGAGCGCAGCGGCCATTGGGCCGTCTGGTTGTTTCTTAATTGCTGCAGGTGCAGCAGATTGTTTTGTTTTTGCTTTCGCAGCTTTGGCGTCGCCGTTGGGGCGCTGCGGATTAATGCGCCGTGCAACTTCGGTCAGGAACCGTGCGCTATCGCCGTCTGCAATATATGCTGCTTCAGCCGCAACTGCGTTGATCATATCATCCAGCGCGCCGTGTTCGGCTTTGGCAAAATCACCCAACACATGGCCGTGTACTCGTGCCTTATCACCAGGGTGGCCAATACCAAGGCGCACCCGCATGAAGTCTGCGCCGATATGAGCGATCATGGAGCGGATGCCGTTATGGCCAGCAGCACCGCCGCCAACTTTGGCTTTCACTTTGCCAAAGGCAATATCAAGCTCGTCGTAAAAAACCACAATGTCTGCAGGGCTAAGTTTGAAGAAACGCATGGCTTCGCCAACAGCGCGGCCGCTTTCATTCATAAATGTTTGTGGTTTGATCAGAATAATCTTTTCACTGCCCAGCCGTCCTTCGTGGGTCAGAGACTGCCAGCGCTTTTTGCCTTCGTTAACGCCGGGCAAAAAATTATGGCGGCGCACGATCTCGTCCACCGCCATAAATCCGATGTTGTGCCGGTTGTTTTCATATTTGCTGCCCGGATTACCTAGACCAACAAAAAGTCGCATGAAAACCCCCTTGTTTGGGTGCAAGCCCCATTATGTGAGTGTTAAACTCAGGCACAGAAGCAAGACGGAGCGCGGGGCGCGCTCCGGTCGCTATTATTCTTCGGTGCTTTCGCCTTCAGCTGCTGCACCCTCTTCGCCTTCAGCGCCTTCAGCACCTTCTTCTTCGTCGTCGCCAGTACCAGCAGATTTCAGGCCGCTTGGTGCAACGATGGCAAGGATGGTGAAGTCACGGTCAGTAATTGCTGGTGTCGCGCCTTTAGGAAGCGTGATATCAGAAATTTTAACTGCGCCGTTAAGGTCAAGGTCAGAAATATCAACTTCGATATGCTCTGGAATTGCATCCGCAGGAACGTTCAATTCAACGTCGTGACGAGTGTGGTTGATCACACCGCCGCGCTTGATACCAGGTGCAACATCTTCACCAATAACATGCACAGGCACAGCCAGTGTAATCATTGTGCCTTTACCAAGGCGTAGGAAGTCAATGTGCATCGGAATGTCAGTTACCGGGTGCAGTTGCAGATCACGTGGCAGAACAGTTGTTTTCTTGCCACCAACTTTGATGTCGTATGTGTGTGACATGAAACCGCCACGGTTTAACAGACGAACAACTTCGTTGCGTTTGATCTGAATTGATTCAGGGTCTTTTTTATCACCGTAAATTACGGCAGGTACGAAGCCTTCGCGACGTGCTGCGCGGCTAGCTCCCTTGCCGATCCGCTCACGTGCTTCTGCTTCGATGGTGATGACGTCAGCCATTCACTTTCTCCAAACTTTGTGCGGTTAAATGGCTCATCCATTTACCGACCGTCTCTTCCTCCAGGGATGCAAGGACGGGTTGCCCATATGAGCGATCTCATACGAGTCGGCGGGGTTTAGCCCGAATATGACGGAAATGCAAGGTTTTTGCGCTTGTTCTCACTGCTTTTTAAGTGTGTCAGTAAACAACGAATTTTATGTACGCATGTTCATAGCGAAACCTGCATGGCAAAGCACTCCCAAACTGTTGCTTTGACGTGGTAGATAGCCATATCATATTAAACTTTGGTTTATGTATCTGTTCATAGTTGGTTCAGGTAGAAACTATTATGTGTAAAAGCTATAAAGAGCGGGATAGGCGCTGTGATCTCAAGGAGAGGCCCAATGAAGATGATAAAATTTATGATGGTTGCTGCCACTGCGTTGCCAATGATGCTGGCTGTGCCGGCGTCTGCCGATGTGGAAGTGGTGTTTAGTGAGCAAATCGAAGGCGACATGGACCGCCTGAACCAGCTTGAGGTGCGTCGCGAGGAATTTTTCCGCAAGTACCGTCAGGAAGGGTCGCGGCGTTTTCGCCCGGGCCGTGCTGATCAGGTGTATTTCAAGAACGTTAAGTTCGCGCATGAAAAGCTGATCCCCGAAGTGGATGATTATTCCGTTCAGGCGCTGGCAAATGCCATGGTGGCATATAACCTCTCGAAAATTGAGAGCCATAACCCTGCGCACACGCTGCGTGTTGAAATTGATGATTTCAATGTCAGCAATTATTCACTGGCGCGATACTCTCAAGGGCCGACACGGATGAAAGGCACCATGAGCATTATTGACGCAAATGGCAGGGTGGTGCGCAGCGAGCGGGTTGTAACCGCGCTGTTGCCAAAGTTTTCCAGCGTGATCCGTTATGACGGCGAAGAATACGCATACCTGCGTGACATGATGAATGTGCGCGTTGGGCCAATGCTGGCATCCTTCCTTGAGAAGGGTATGGAAGACCTGTATCCGGACGCAGATGTGCCGGGCCCAATCTTTCTGCGCCGCCGGAACTAAACAGGCATCAGGCACATGGATAAACTTTGGGCGATCAAAGGCTTCAGCTTCGGCTTAGGCCTTTGATCATTGTTCACGCGGACTTGCAAAAGCGCTTGAGGAAACCTTCGATTCCAATGTTTCTGACGCATAAGACTTCGAGTGGAGACAATTCGTCTGAACTTGTAGACTATTAGTTTTTTTAACTATTTCTTTGCCGGTTCTTGATTTTGAGCATCGAGAGCATTTTATATAAGCATATTTCTTATGGATTTGTCTGTTTGTGCATCAGTAGGTATGCTTGTGAATGCGCCCCCCCAAACTTGGTAGGATACTTCAGACAAGTATGTCTGTTTTTGTTTATCTTCAACAATTTGCCATAACCTACCAGTATGAGTATCTAGCATGTATTGGTCTCGCCTGAATCTTGATATTTGACCGAACACAAAGCGACCATTTTGGCTTTTTAATATTTGATTGTCATGAGTTTCTACCTCGCTTTGGGCAAGGGCGTGTGCGGTGCCTATGCTAAACACGACAGTTAACAGCATTAATAATCTCATTATAGTGTCTCCCATGTGACTTATTTCTTAATTGATTGAGATTATGTGAAACGTTTTCTCAGCGATGCTCCATCTTCAACGATGGATTTGTACTTATCACCAAGAATGGAGGTGTATTTTATACGCAAGTTGAAATCATACATTTGTTCTATAACCTCAATAAACCTCTTATCTTCGGCTACTGGAAAATCCATGTTTAATAAGACGAGTGTATCACCAGCTATTATGGCTTCTCTAGTTCCATCCATGTCAAAAAAATCTATAATTGACCCTTTTCTTCCTACAAGAACTTGTTCAGCCATAGCTTTGAATGTTGTTTCTTTTTTGGCCTTAGTGAGTATGGAAGAAGTTATAATAGCTGGCCCCAATCCCAGATTCGTTACTGTAATTTCAATGGACGCACGATTACTCTCAACTTTATTTTGATAATTTAAGTGTATCTTTAACAGAGGTCTAACCGCACCTCTGTCATGCCGCCTCTGCCAGAAAGCTTGCAGCATCGTTAGAGTTAACGCACAAACAGCAACAAGCAGAGTTAACCAGTCTCCTATATCCATGCCCCAATACACTAGTTTAATCTCCTTGGTGGTTTATTTAAGGGTCCTATTCCCCCAAAGTATATAGGAAAGATCAAAGCCAATACTCAGCAGGCGCAACCATAGCTCTCCGCGAGTAAATGACTTTGCTAATCCATTACGTGATAGCCTCATAGCAGCCATTTTTTGCGGGCTAATGATCTTCATGGATTTGAAAGTATTCCCAGACCACTTCTCATAGGAGTCAATTTCTTCACATAAGCGTTCAAACTGTGTGGTTTTATTCAACTAGTGAAAAACCATGTATGTGGACTGACAGTTTGAAATGATAACCTCAACAGCATCCGCCTCTAGTTTATCAACGATTAGTTCGTATTTTTTCTTAACTTCCTAAGTAATGGGTAAATATCGGTGTTAGTTTTCAGGCGCATTAATCAACCACTGCCAAATATTTGATTGCGACGTAGTTGGAAAGGAGAACGGAGTAATAGCTACGAGAATAAGAAAATGCATTTGATTAGCTCTATAAAATTCTGCTTACACAACTATTTCGCGTTATTATTACACTTTATGCGAAAATGTCAATGTGACGGCTATCATAGCCGTGCGTTCAATAAATGAATATGCATGAAACTTTGATTTTAACTTACCAAAGCGGATTGAAAAACCGCGTTGAGTTTCCTACATTTCTTGCACAACAAGTGGCAAAAAATTGCCCGTATATAATGAGTGGCAGGTCACTGTCCGACGTGAGGAAAAAATGAATAATAACACTTCTGCTGAAACGGGCAAACCCCGTTCGCTTAACTGGCGCGCATTCGGCGACGCCGCGCTCATCATCATTGTACTTGTGGCGGTAAAGCAGTTCTTTCTGCTGTACACCATCAAATATGCTGGCCCCATTTCCACGTTCACCGCGATGGCCTTTGCCACATGGCGGTTGCGTGCCGCGGGCATGTCATGGGCTGAGCTGGGGTTCAGGAAGCCCGACAATATTCTGAAAACATTACTGCTGTCTGGCGGTGTGTTCGCCGCTATTGTGCTGGCCGGCGCCGTAGGTAGCGAGATTGCCGAGCTCTTTTTTGACAGGGCCTATGTCGCTGATCGCTTCGGCGACCTTAAGGGTGATGTGCCCATGTTTGCCGTCTGGCTTGTACTGATCTGGACACATGGTTCGTTTTTTGAAGAGATGCTGTTTCGTGCTTTTATCATCAACCGTTTTGAAAGCTTTTTAGGCGGTGAAATGTGGGCAACCGCCTTGTCTGTTGCGCTGGCAGCAGTGTTTTTCGGGTACAGGCATGCCTATTACCAAGGCCCGTTCGGGTTTGTTGTGACAGGTGTTATTGGTTTGATGCTGGGCATCATTTATGTGTGGTTTGGCAAGAACAACCTGTGGCCGCAGATTTTGGCGCATGGCTATATGAACACAATCAGTTTTACTATGCGGTTTCTTGGTTTGCGTGCTTGATTATCAAAGCTTTCAGTCCGGTTCTTTATCTGTATGTGCAGCTAGAGTACTGCCTGCTGGTATTGTTTGATTTGACTCAAGCTTAAGCCGTTTCCTACCTTTATTGCTGAGGCGCGGCTTAAGCTGTATCTTTATCTGGGTCGAATTCGCGTAATTCAACGGCGGAGAAACGCAATGATAAAAGGGCTATTCAGAGTTATTCTTCCAGTGGCGTGCATTGATAAAGCAAGTGCGTTTTACAGTGCCATGTTTGATGAGCCTGGTGAGCGTGTGTCACCGGGCAGGCACTATTTCCAGTGTGGCGGTACTGTTCTCGCGCTTTATGACCCGAAGGCTGACGGCGACGAAATTGGAGCCGGTTGGTCAATGCATGAAAACCAGTATTTTTATTTTTCGGTCAGTGATCTGGAGAGCATCTTTGAGCGCGCTAAAGATGCCGGTGCAGACATTCAGGGTGATATAGAGGCAATGCCATGGGGGGAGCGCTTGTTTTATGCGAACGATCCTTTTGGAAACCCGATTTGCTTCGTTGATGAAGAAACTTTGTTTATGGGGACGGCTTAGGCGGCTTGATACAGCAAGCCAGTGACGCAGCGCCATAATGATTTTGATGGCCCAGGCCACCCGTTTGCTAATTCACGCTTGCCGTTTCTTCTAGCGACCTTCATCGAAAAAGGTATGAACAAAGTTTATGAAAACCAAACCATGCCGCAAGTTGCATTAGCAAGATTTGTTAAAAACGGCGATTAGATTTGCACTCACATTTGGTGTGAAACGAAAAGGCCTTCCGAATTGGAAGGCCTTTTTATATCCGTGTAGCAATTAAGCTTTAATCAAACAGGCTGGAAACGCTTGTTTCGTGCGCGATACGGTTCATCGCTTCAGCCAATAACGGCGCAACCGTCACAGCGCGAATTTTCTTGCTGTTTCTCGCTTCTTCCGTTGGGCGAATACTGTCTGTGATAACCAGCTCGTCCATGACACCGTTGTTGATGCGCTCATAGGCCGGGCCGGACAGAACACCGTGTGCCACGTATGCGGATACTGACTTTGCACCAGCATCCATTAACGCCTGTGCAGCGTTGCACAGCGTGCCTGCGCTATCAACGATATCATCAACCAAAACGCAGTGTGTGCCAGCCACTTCACCAACGATGTGCATCACTTCAGATTCGCCAGCGCGTTCGCGGCGTTTATCGATGATAGCGATTGGTGCGCCCATACGCTTTGCGTAGGCACGGGCACGTACCACACCGCCAACATCAGGCGACACAATTGTCATCTCGCGACCAGCATATTTTTCTTTGAGGTCACGCACCAAGACAGGCATGGCGTACAAATTATCTGTCGGGATATCAAAGAAACCCTGAATTTGACCAGCGTGCAAGTCCATGGTCAACACGCGGTCAGCACCAGCGGTGGTGATCAGATTAGCGACAAGTTTTGCTGAAATAGGTGTGCGCGGCCCGGGCTTCCGGTCCTGACGGGCGTAGCCAAAGTATGGCAGAACAGCCGTAATGCGGCGTGCGGAGGCGCGGCGCAGTGCGTCAATGCACACTAGCAATTCCATCATGTGGTCATTGGCTGGATAATTGGTCGGTTGGATCAAAAATACATCTTCACCGCGGACATTTTCATGAATTTCAACGAAAACTTCTTTGTCAGAAAATGTTTTAACTGACGCCTTGGCAAGGGGCATATTCAAGTATGCACCAATCGCTTCTGCTAGTTCGGAGTTTGAATTCCCCGTCAGAATCTTCATGCCCATTGTGGCCTCCGTCGTGATGAAGATTTAACCCTTGTTCGGACCTTTAGCAGTGCTGATCAGGGCTGTAAAGACGGGGTGTATGATCTTTTGAAATTTTCTCATGATTTGTGCCGAATATTGTAAAGCGAAGGCCGCGTAAGCATATGTAACGTAACAAAATAAAGAAAGGTTACGACAGTTGAGGAAATTTACACTTGGAGCGCTCAAGATATTGGGCGCGGCTACTCTCATGTTAATTGTTTGGTTTGCCACAGCTGTTTTGTGGCCAGTGGATGCGCCTGTGCCAAATGTGCGTGCAGCGCAAATGCTGATCACCAACGTTAATGTTGTTGATGTGGAAACCGGCAACGTCATCAATGATCAGCAGATTCTGATTAAAGATGGAGATATCGTATTTGTCGGTGATCGTGCTGCGGTCAGTGATATTCCGACTTTTGACGGCAGGGGGCGATACGCTGTGCCTGGATTGTTTGATATGCATGCCCACAGCATAAAAATGTCGCCAATGCTAACACATCCACTGTTTATTGCTTCAGGCGTAACAGCGATCCGCGACATTAATGGTTGTATGGGTATTGATGATCCGTGGGTTGCTTGTGCGGATGAAAAACGTGCATGGAATGCAGCTGTTAAAAATGCTGAAATCGTTGGGCCCCGCTATGATCAAGTAACCAGCCTCGCCATAAACGGTGGCAGCGAAATACCAGACGATCTGGACCCAAGCCTTGGCGGGGCAACGCCTGAAGGTGCTGTTGCCCGTGTGGCCTATGATAAAGCGCGCGGTATTGATTATTTGAAATCATATACACAGCTGCCGCGCGACAGTTACTTTGCCCTGACTAAGGCTGCCCATGAAAACGATATGTATGTGGCAGGGCATTTGCCTATAGCCGTTAGCGGCTTCGAGGCAGTTGAAGCTGGTCAACGCAGCTTCGAGCATGCGTTGCTGTTTGTTTTTGAATGCTATCCGGATATGAGTGACTTGCGTGGTCTGGATGATTTCTTTGCGCATTATACATATGAAACACGTTTGAAGATGATTGCGGAGCATGACAAGGAAAAGTGCGCAGATTTGATGAAGGTGATGGCTGATGCAGGCACAGCCTACGTGCCAACACATACCACGCGTAAGCTTGATGCGTTTGCACTTGATCCTGCATACCGAAATGACCCGCGTTTGAAATATATCCCTGCACCGCTGCGCATGCTTTGGCTGAATGATGCGGACAATATGGCGCGCAAGGCAGGTAACGGTGGCCAGGAAAGCTATATGGCAATATACCGCTTTGGCCTTGAACAAACCGGCATCGCACACCGTGCTGGAGTAACGGTACTGGCTGGCACCGATGCACCAGACAGTTTTGCTTTTCCCGGTTTGGGCTTGGCAGATGAGCTGGAGCACCTTGTTGAAGCAGGTCTTTCGCCATTTGATGCGCTGCAAAGTGCGACGATCAAACCCGCGGCATTTCTTGGTTTGCACGGTAGGGCTGGGGTTATAAAATCAGGTGCGCGCGCAGATATTGTGTTGCTTGATGCTAATCCCCTTGAAGACATAAAGGCTGTACGATCAATTGATACAGTTATTCTGGCGGGTCATGTATACGACCGTGAAGACCTTGATGGCCTACTGAACGGCGTCGAACAAGTAGCAAGCGCATGGTATATGTGGCCCAAGTTTATTTGGCAGGCACTCAACAGCCCAATCATGCGGAAACAGTTCGCAGATTAGGGCGCTAACATTATTCCTGATAACTGTCGGCCATAATCTGGCTCGTGACGATGGGTGGTGCGCCGATAGGAGAAATGTGCTTCGCTTCTATATGTATCGATACCTGCATTAGCGACAGAGGCGACCTGAGCGTTTTCAAGTCGGTAGGCAACAAATGCTGGCAGATTAAACTGACAGTGTCCGGGATTGTTGCCAGCGGCAAAAAACTGTTCATAAGTTACCTCGTGCGATAAAAAATTATCGCGGAACGCTGCGCTAACTTCATAGCTGTTCTGCTGTATTGTCGGACCAATCATTGCCGTTATGTTTTCGCGGTTGGCGCCAAGTTGTTCCATTTTAGCGATAGTGTTTTCCAATATACCGCATAGTGCGCCTTTCCAGCCTGCGTGTGCGGCGCCAATAACGGCGGCCTTCGGGTCGGCAAATAATACAGGTGTACAGTCCGCTGTGAGAATGCCGAGTATAATGCCGTGTTTGCGCGTGACCATACCATCTGCTTTTGGTCGGTTATTGCCCCAGTCATCGATGACTTCACATACATTGTTGCCGTGAACCTGATAGCAACTCACCAATGGTGTGCTTTTGCTACCAGAGACCAGTTCGGACGCCGTCTTCCGGTTTGTCTCAATGTTTTCAGGGGCGTCATTGGAGCCAGGCCCGCAGTTTAGGCCTTTATATATGCCTGATGACACACCGCCATCGCGCGCCAGAAAACCATAAGATACGCCGTCAAAGGCGTTGTTGTTGATAAGGTGTGAAATCATATTTCTCTATTTTGCCAAGCTTCGCTGCATAATGAAATCTAAATAACGAAATTTTCATTATTTTAGCCTTAGATCATTTTTCTGGTCTTAAAACAGTTAGGCTTGACCTCGTAATGCCTGTTAGAAAGCTGCGGTATAAATGTTTAATACTACAACTAATATTTTGAATGGCTCATGAGTAAAGATTTCGACAGCATTATCGAGCGTGAGCTTTTTCCGGACTTTATAGCTGCGTGGCAGGCAGCCCGTAAAGGCAATGCTGTGCCTTTGCGCTCGGATATTAGGTTACAGGAATTTGCCAAATTTGCGGATAGCCTCCAAATATATGAGTTAAAGAGTCGCCTTGATTTACGGTGCCGTTTGATGGGTAGCCGGGTGTCTGAGCGCGTACAGCAGGTTGGACTTGAAGATAATCTGTTTGATTTCTTCGGTGAAGCATCGAAAAAAGTTGGCGAAAAATGGTGGAATGGCATGGCATCGGCCCCATGTGGCGGCATAATGTGCTTTTCAACGCATTACTCGAGTGGCGCCAGAAAAGAAGTGCCATCACTTGTTTTACCCATGACAGGTTCTGATGGAGGCGTTCTGTTTCTTGCATTTAATCAATTGCCAAGAAAGCTTGATCAGAGAGAACCACGCGAGAAACTGACAATTGCGGACGATGTTTTTGAAGGTAAATTCATCGATATTGGCTTTGGTCTGCCTGAAGGTATTGAAAATCCTGTTCGCCTCTAAAAAATCAATCGCATGAAGTAACTGGCCAGTAGTAGTTAAAGTCCAGGTGGTGCAGGGAGGTCAGCGTTCTGTATTGCCAATACCTTGAAAAGTGTTCCCATCTGATCATTAGACGTTAGCCGTTTTAGTTCAGATAGAATGCGTTCCTGCGAACCTGGCGTATCATCTTGTGATAAGACCTGCGCACGTGCGCCCAACCCTATTGCCATAAGGAACATGCCTTGCGTTGCTGGTCCGTATACTTTTGCCCCTATTTCCTTGGCTGCAGACTTTAGCTGATCAAATGCAACATGTGCTGTAAGGTCTGCCATGCCTGGTTCCAAAAACGGATCAACATAACTGTGTGATTTCATGGCCTGAAATGTGTCACCAGCGGCACTTTTACGGTACCCATAATCAATGATAAGGGCAGCGCCGCCGTGGTGTTTAAGGTAATCTGAAATATCACCTGCAATAGAAAGCGCGGCAGGGCATACTTCGGCTATGCTGCCATCTGAGCCAGCCTTTATTTCATCATTCACCATTGCAAATTGTGGTCCGCAAGGCGCAAGGCCGAACCCAAGCCTGCCTTTAACGGCGCACACCACACGCTCGTGCCACTGGCCATCCAGTTTTTCATATTGATGAATTGGCAAAGCATCGAAAAATTCGTTTGCAACAATCAGCACTGGTCCGGTAGGAATGTCAGAAAAGCGATCATGCCAAGATGCACAAGGAACAGCTTCGGCTTGCTTTGCTCTCAACTGTGTACTGGCTTCGACAAAGTGCACATCAATTGCATCCTGAAAATCATGGACTGCTGCAGTTGCACGGAGAATATCAGCCATCAATGTGCCGCGCCCCGGGCCAAGTTCAATCAGGTTAACGGATGTAGGCCTGCCCATGTTTATCCATCGGTCAGCGAGCCAAAGCCCAATCATCTCACCAAACATCTGGCTAACCTCTGGCGCGGTAATGAAGTCACCTTCGCGACCAAAAACGCGTTCGGTTTGGTAATAGCCATGCTGGGGGTGCATCAGACATGTTGCCATATAATCCGAAAGGCTTATCGGACCATCCGTATTGATGCGTTTCAGCAGGTGTTCATATAACGCGTTCATGTATTGATGCTCAGGCGTTGGCGCGCTTGGTTTGTAGTCCTCTGTATATCAGCCAACCAGCAAAGATAAACATTGGGAAGGTTAGCAGCTGGCCACGCGATAAGCCAATTTCCATCAGTCCTAGATGCGAGTCTGGTTCGCGCACAAATTCGACCAGAAAACGGGTAATGCCGTATCCAACAAAAAACAGACCTGCGATAACACCGGGTGCCTGCTTTGCAAGGCGGGTTTTGTGATACAGCAGGTGCAATATGATGAATAATATCAGGCCTTCACCCAACGCTTCATAAAGCTGACTTGGGTGGCGCGGCAACTGCAATCTGTCAGTCGGAAAAATCATGGCCCAGGACACATCAGTTGGGCGGCCCCAAAGCTCGCCATTGATGAAGTTTGCCAACCGACCTGCAAGTAAGCCAATAGGGCTGACAACAGCAACTATGTCACCAACTTTGAATAGATCGAGTTTGTGGCGATGCACATAAATGGCGAGTGCAATGACGACGCCGATCAAGCCACCATGAAAAGACATCCCGCCGTCCCACACGCGTATGATGCGCCCGGGATGATGCAGGTAGGCCTGAAAGTTATAGAATAAAACGTAACCCAGACGTCCGCCGACGATGATTGCCAACATGCCCCAGGTTATGAAATCATCAATATGGGTGGCAGATAGCGGTGCGCCAGGTTTTTCTGTCTCGCGTCTGATATACCACCATGCGAACATGATGCCGCCAATATACGCCATTGAATACCAGCGGATAGCAATCGGGCCGAGTGAAAAGATCACCGGGTCAATGTTGGGAAAACTGACAACGCCAGCGGCAATGAGTTCATTCACAGAGTTTATCCTTCTCGCCTGTTTTCCAGCATATTTAGCCAGATTGATGCATCATAAGTGATCTTCTTCACCTGTCCAGCGGTGTGTAGACATACACGTCATAATTATGAATGGAAGGCGTGGATCAGACCGAGCTTCAGTCCATCTTCGATAATGAGCAAGTGGTGATCGGTTAACTTAAAGCTGGTCAGGCCTTCATGGATGAAGGTATGCCTCATTGGCGAAGTGAGCTGCGACACTTCGCCCTTTTTCATGTGGGTTATTGCAATTTGATACGCTTTCGACCATATGAAGTGAACGAGTTAAAGGAGCAGCAGCATGCAAACGACAAATAAATTCATGGATGACATGGCAAAACTGGCAACGGGTGCTGTTGGTGCGGCGCACAGTGTTAAGGGCGAAATGGAAGGCATGTTTCAGGCTTGGCTTGATAAACAGCTTGCTGGTCTGGACCTTGTTAGCCGTGAGGAATTTGAAGTTGTTCGTGATATGGCTGAAAAAGCGCGTATGGAGAATGAAGACCTCCGCGCTGAAATCGATGCTCTCAAAGCCAAAAACTAATTTATAGCTCTTCGATAGAGAGAATTATTTTTAAATTCCCTATTTCTATGCTGTGCATGAGGTAAGAAAAATAACCGGCTGATTAGGCGGTGAAAATTCGGTCTCTTTATGTGATGCTTTAAAAAGTTTTCCACAGATAAATTTGAGTTGTCATCATTTCCTGCTTGCCAGCACGCTTTCGCTTTGGCACGCTACATATAGTGTTTAGTCTAATGAAAGGATCCAGATTTCGTGTATCTGGCAACTACAGACTAGGACAGCACCGGCGCAATCGTCTGCCGGGTTTAGTCCGGTAGGCCGTCTCAGAAGGGAAGCGAGATGACCACACTCAATACCGGCCACGAAGACATCCTGAATATTAATCCTGTTGATATGGCAGAAGAACTTGCGGGCGCTAATGATTGGACCGTTGAGCGGCACGATGATCATGAGCTTACGATGTTTATCTCTGGCCAGTATACAGATGTGCAGTTTCGCGTGTTTTGGCGAGAAGAATTTAAAACCCTTCAGTTTGCATGCATGTTTGATCTAAAGGTGCCGGAGGCTAAGCGCGGTGATGTGTATGAGGCCATTGGTTTGATCAATGAGCGTATGTGGATCGGTCATTTTGAATTTTGGGCTGAAGAAGGCGCGCTTCTGTACCGGCATGCAAGCCTTGCTAACGACCCGATGCTTGGCACAATTGGCGAGGATCATATTGTAACGATGATCGAAACAGCGCTTGGTGAATGTGAGCGATTTTATCCTGTGTTCCAGTTCGTGATGTGGGGCGGTCAAAAACCTGCTGAAGCGATTGAAAGTGCCATGCTGGAATGTGCTGGCAGTGCATAGTTTCTTAATTCTCGCGCTTCTACAGTGAGCTGCGATCAGTAAGCTATTGATATAAAGTTTCAGGCGGGGCTATGCTCCGCCTTTATTTTTGAGAAGGCAGGGCCAAGAGGTTGCTATGATGAATTTAAGCGAGTTTACACCGAATGCACCGCTGGTTCTTGTTGGTTGCGGCAATATGGGTGGAGCTTTGGCGCGTGGTTGGCTCGCAAGTGGCCTGTCCGCTGATGCGCTTGTAATAGTGGATCGCTTGTTTGAAGTCGAGAACTTGCCTGAGGCACGTGGCGCACGTGTTGTTGATAGCCTGGATGCGTTAGAAACGGGTCTTTTGGCGAAAGCAGTGTTGCTGGCAGTGAAGCCGCAAATTATCAATGATGTAATGCCAAGCCTCAGTCCGTTTATCAACAATAACACGCTTATCATTTCTGTGGCAGCCGGCGTGACGCTGGATCAAATGGCAAGAGGTGTTGGTGCGGACAAACAGTGTGCGCGTGTTATGCCAAATACGCCTGCAGCTGTTGCTGCAGGGGCATCAGGTATTGCTTGCAGTGAAAATGTTTCCTTGGCCAATATGGCTTTAACGAAAGCATTGATGGAAGCAGTTGGCCTTGCTGTTGTGCTTGAAAATGAGCAGCAAATTGATGCCGTTACAGCAACATCAGGCAGTGGCCCAGCGTATGTGTTTTATATGGTTGAGGCATTGGCCGCTGCGGGTGAAAAGCTGGGGCTTTCCCAAGAAGGCGCTGAAGCGTTGGCGCGGCAAACGATCATTGGAGCAGCCAAATTGCTTGAGGCTGATACAGGTACAAGCGCTGCAACACTTCGTGAAAGAGTAACGAGCCCGAAAGGCACAACAGAGGCAGCGCTGAAGGTATTGATGGGCGAAGGCGGCATGACCACTCTGTTAGAGCGCGCAACTGAGGCCGCCGCCAAACGCAGTAAGGAGTTGGCAGGATAAAGTTGAAACAAAAGGTGTGTTTGGGTTCAGTGTGCGGGGAAAAGGTCTTTGACAAGCTGAACGCAACTATACACACTCTCTTTATATTGCTGGAGTAACGAAATCATGAAAAGTATTTTCGTGAGCTTATTAAAGCCCAAAGCCTGGGTCGCCAAGCTTCTCATTCTTGCTTTCTTCATTGGTTTTTATGCGCTTGGGTTCATGGATTACCTTGACCCTATTCGTAAATTTCTAGACTCCGAGGAATTAGCCTTCAACTTGGCGGATAAGCGGTTTTCCGTATACATACTGTTGAACGGGGCGATAACGCTTGTATTGATTTTCTGGTTTGCCAGTATTGCGTCTGATTTTGCCGAAAAACGTATGGCGTCTTTCCGCCGTATTAAATCCAGCAATCGCGCTTTGATTGTTAAAACTATTCAGATATTGTTGTACTTTGTTGCGGCAACGGTCGGTTTAAATGTACTCGGTTTTGATCTGACTACGCTCAGTATATTTAGCGGCGCAGTTGGTATCGGTGTGGGCTTTGGGCTTCAGAAGATTGCTTCAAACTTTATTAGTGGCATTATTCTTCTTTTTGAAAAGTCGATTGAAGAAGAAGACCTTGTGGAGTTAAGCAATGGTACGGTGGGTTTTGTGCGGCGCACCGGCGCGCGGTATACGTTACTTGAAACACCTGATAGCCGTGAAGTTCTGGTCCCCAACGAAGACTTCGTTACAAATCATGTGACTAACTGGACCTATACTAACACGCAGGGCCGTATAGAATTTACTGTAGGCATATCATATGACTGTGATGTTGATCTTGCTATTGAGCTCGCCCTAAAGGCCGCAAGTAGCCATCCCCGCTGTATCGATAAGCCTGCGCCTGTTTGTTTTCTGCGCGAGTTTGGGGATAATTCTATAAATTTGTTACTGCAGTTTTGGATTGCTGATGTAACGCAGGGTCGATACGAGCCGCAAAGTGATGTGATGCGAACCTTATGGCGTTTATATAAGGAAAACGGCATTTCCATTCCTTACCCACAAAGAGATGTTCATATTGTTTCATCGGAGAAGGCAACATGAGCGACCATATTTTATTGTCATATGCCTTTGATGGTGCAGGTGGTGCAAAAGTTTTGGACAATGAGGAGGCAAGTAAAGCTGCCGCTGATGAACAGATTGCCTGGGTGCATTTGGATGCCAACCATCCTGATACCAAGGTTTGGCTTGATAGCGAAATTTCATATCTCGACCCTTTTATCGCAGAAGCATTGCTGGCTGAAGAAACAAGTCCGCGTATGACCCAAATTGGTGACGGTGCATTAATTATTTTACGCGGTGTAAACCTGAACGAGGACGCCAAACCTGAAGATATGGTTTCCATACGCATGTGGGTGGACAGCCACCGTATCATCAGTGTGCGCAAGCGAAAACTAAGGGCTGTACGTGATATTGAAGAAAAGCTGCGGGCAGGGCATGGACCTAAAAATGCTGCCGAGTTTGTTTGTATGCTCACGGCAAGTATGTTCAATAGATTTGAACCTGTACTTACCACCTTGGATGATGCGACAGATACCATCGAAGAAGAGGTCTTGGAGGACGCTTCCACCAATCAGCGAGAGCGCATTGTAGGTGTGCGCAAACAGGCGATTGTGTTTCGGCGTTACATGGCGCCGCAGCGTGATGCGATTATGCAGATGCATGGATCTGAATTAAGTTGGTTGACGGACAAAAGCCGCCGGCACTTGCAAGAAAGTTATAGTCGGGTGAAGCGCTATGTTGATGATTTAGACGCCATTCGAGAGCGGGCACAAATCGTCAAGGATGAGCTGGCCAATATTCTTGCTGATCGCCTTAACAAGAATATGTATGTGTTATCAGTCATTGCCGCTATTTTCTTGCCACTTGGTTTCCTGACTGGATTGCTCGGGATTAACATTGGCGGTATTCCTGGTTCAGAAAATGAAAATGCATTTCTGTTGTTCAGTGGTGGGCTGATCGTCCTCGTGGTTGCTCAAGTTGTGATTTTCAAGAAATTGAAATGGTTTTAATACTTGCACCAAAGACGGTAGCGAGATTGGCGCAAACATTGTCCAACTAATTTTGTTCGCCCCACACGCCAGTATTCTTGAGGTTTGGCCATGAATCGATGAATTCGCCCCTTAGTGGCAGGGCATTTGTAGCCATCACTATTTCATCTGGCTTCACATTAATAATGCGTTCTGCGCCCTTGAGCGAAGCAATGCGCGGATCATCCCAGCGGATTTCAGCCCAACCAGTGAGAAATAAAGTATTACCTGTCGCGAAATCAGGAAAGAATAGGCCCACACGTCCGTCTGCCTCGATGTTACCTAGTGTGTTAAAAAAGCGATTGCCTGAAAAATCAGGAAACGAGATGGAACCGTCCTGCTCTACTTTTACAAACCCTGTGCGTCCGCCGCGATGTGACACATCAACACCGCTTGTAGAATCTTTAGACATGTCAGGTGTGCGGGATGCAATGTAGAAAGTGTCTGAATCTTCGATAAATGCTGCGCCGTTTGCATTCAGTGTTTTGCTGCGCCGAATATCTAGCGACTTTGTATCAGTGTTTATACTCATGTTGTGCCGCTGGATATACTGTGGACAATTGCCAAAGCTTTGATCCACATGGATATGCAAGGCGTCGTTGGTGTTGCTATTAATATAACCGTTCATACGGTTACGACGGCGCGTTTCAAGCTCGATTCCAAGCAAACCAACCTTGCTGTCTTGCCCGGTATTTAAGTTAAGCTCATCTGCAAGGAGAGCACTTCCTTTAATAAGTAGAGAGTTTTCGTCAGGTGATGTGATGAAGCCTTGTTCGCCAAACGCGGCTGTTGCCCACGGCCTGCCTTGCTGGTCAGTAAGGCCCATCAGAATCATAGGTAATTGTTGATAAAACTCACGGTGCTGGTCGGGCATAAATGAACGAATGGCTTTGGTCGCATACTTTGCTACTTTTTCGCTTACACCAGCTTGCTGTTGCACTTTGAGCTCACCGTCATGAAAGACCGAAGCGATATGTGTGGTTTCGTTTTCCATCTGATTATCCTTGGTTTCAGCTATGCGGCGTTGGCAACGGTTGTTTTTTTCATGCCCACAAAGTGAGGCTGTGCTTCGATGCGGGAGAGCCATTTGCGAATATTTGGGTATGGTTCAAGGCTGACACCGCCTTCTGGTGCGTGTGCGATATATGTGTATGCCGATACGTCGGCAATTGTAATTTCATCGCCTGTGAGAAACTTCCGTGTGCCCAGCATGGGCTCCATAATACCAAAAAGGCTTACGGCCTTTTGTTTGGCCAGTTCGTGATCAAGCGTGGCACCGAAAACAGTTACAAGCCTTGCGGAACATGGGCCGGCGACAATTTCTCCAGCGGCAACAGATAGCCATCGCTGAACCTCTGCAACTGCGTGCGGCGTTTTAGGTAGCCAATTTGTATCTGCGCCGTATTTCTGAACAAGGTAAACAAGGATGGCATTTGAGTCGGAAAGGAGTGTGCCATTGTCATTGATTGCAGGCACCTGGCCGAATGCATTCTTTATCAAATAATCTGGTGCTTTATGCGCACCGTTTGCCATATCAAGGTCAACAGTTTCATAAGATAAGCCCAGTAAACTGAGCATCAATTCAACGCGGTGGCAGTGACCGGAAAGCGGATTGCGGTAAAGAATGATGGGTTTGTTGCTATTAGTAGGTTGCGTGTTCATTGGTGGGTTCTCTTTCGCGACTTAAAGACCTAATTCTGTGAGGCTAGGGTGGTCAGCAGGTCTTGTTCCTTGTGGCCAGTGAAATTTCCTGTCCGCTTCGGTGATTGCCAAATCATTAATGCTGGCATGCCGGTGCTTCATGAGACCGTTCTTGGAAAACTCCCAGTTTTCATTGCCGTAAGAGCGAAACCAGTTTCCTGCTGCATTGTGCCATTCGTATGCAAAACGTACTGCGATGCGATTGTCAGTGAAGGCCCAAAGTTCCTTAATTAGTCTGTATTCATGTTCACGTTGCCATTTAGCTGTGAGAAATGCTTCTACTGCAGTGCGGCCATTAATAAACGTGTCTCTATTCCGCCAAATTGTGTCCGGTGTGTATGCTAGTGCAACTTTTGACGGCTTGCGTGAATTCCAACCGTCTTCGGCGGCGCGCACTTTAAGTGCGGCGCTTTCTGCGGTGAATGGAGGAAAAGGTGGTCTGCTCATTTTCTATTCTCAATGTTATTTCAGTATTGCTGATTAAATATGTACCGATCGGTAAACTTTGAAAACCTATATCATGCTATTTTCCAAAATTACAATAGAATAATGAAAATAAAGGATATTGATCACGCCTATAGATGTATTATTGACTATATAAGAGGGGTTGTTTCTAAGGTATTTCGTATATATATGATACAGATCAGTATTTATTGAGGTAACACGATGCGAGCATCGATACGTGACGAATTGGTACAGCGAGCAACGCAGGTTTTTTATCAGCGCGGTTTTCATGCGACAGGTATGGACACATTGGTTGCTGAAACAGGTGTTTCCAAGACCGCAATGTATAAACATTTTCGCACCAAGGATGACCTGATCCTTGCAGTACTAAGATTCCGCGACGAGACACTGAGAAATTGGCTTTTCCGGCGTATGGAAGAACTTGGGCAAACACCTGAGAGTCAATTGCTTGCACTTTTTGACGCGCTTGATGAATGGATAAAAGGCCCGGGATTTCAGGGTTGCCTGTTCATAAAGGCGTCATCAGAGTTTCAGGATGCTGAGCATCCTATATATCTCCAGTCGGCAGAACATAAGCGGCTTTTAAGGCGGCATTTTCGAGCGCTCGCTACTACTGCAGGCGTTGAAAATGCTGATCTGTTGGCTAATCAGCTATTGCTGCTGAAGGAAGGCGCTATTGTGTCAGCTCATATGAAGACAACACAGTATCCTGCAGAAGAGGCCAGGCAGGCAGCCGGTGCGCTTTTATCAATAGCATTGAGAAAATAAACAGAGTAGGGCGGCCCGAATTTGATGATCCAGGCCGCCGTTTGTATTAACGGCCTTTCAGGTTTTCTTCGACGGGCTGGCCGTTTTGTTTATAAACAACGCCGCCTTTCATAACCATGTCTACATTCTGCAGCAGATTCATGTAACGAAGCACGTCTCCCTTAACAGCAATAATGTCGGCATATTTCCCCTTGGAAACAGTGCCTATTTTATCATCAACACCCATCATAACGGCCGGCCAGTATGTTGCGGCGCGAATGGTGTCCATAGGTGGGATATCAAATGTATCGACCCACGCGGCCATTTCGTTCCATGTGCTTTGGCAGTGGAATTTAATCGGGATACCGCTATCGGTACCCACGAGGAACACAACACCAGATTCGCGGAGTTGTGCAATTTTACGCTTCAGGGTAGGGCGGCGAATTGGCACAAGCGCAGAGTAACCAAACTGACCAGGGTTTTGGATTGATGCTTTAATGTCGGCAATAGTGTCGTCTTTCAGGCCGCGGTGCCAGCACGTGGTATCCAACTTTTCCGGGTTATCAACCGTAAGCGGGTAATTCCACAAGCCTTCCACTGTTGGTGTCCAGAACATAGGGCCACCTGCTATACGGCCTGTTGCTGTGCGTTCTTTCAGCAGCTCTATAACATCAGCGGGGTATTCTGGTGCGGTTGTCAGGCCGGTGTGCTCAAAATTGTCTACACCGATAGCGATGCCTCGGCGAATTTCGTCAGGCCGGTGTGAATGTGCAACAACCTTCAAGCCGTATTTATGTGCTTCGTCAACAACAGTTTGTGCCTCTTCCATTGTCATTTTATCTTGGTCGATCAGTTTGATGATGTCCACGCCAGCATCAGCCAGTGTTTTGATCTTGGCTTTCACATCATCTACACCTTTAACGCCCCAGCGATAAAACTCTGAGCCCTCCGGCGATTCGTGTTGAATAAAGGGCCCTGACACAAATAGGCGCGGCCCGGGTATTTTGCCTTCAGCAATACGTGTTTTTACAGAGATGGATGCTTCTAATGGTGCGCCCAAATCGCGTGCAGCTGTAACGCCGGCAAGCAGCAATTGCACTGCGCTGGCGGGCATGATCTCGTCTTCAAGCCTTGGTAAGTATGTTGGGTGCCAATGGCTGTAGTCTGAATGACCATTAAGCATGAGATGCGCATGGCTTTCCCACAAGCCTGGCAGCACATCCATGCCTTCAGTGGAAACAATCTCGTACCCGCTTGGTACTTCCAGCGAGCCGATAGTGCCAACGGCCTCAATGGTGTCACCATCGATCAGGATCACGCTGTTTGCAATTGGTCGGTGCCCAAACCCATCAATCAACCTGCCGCCAACAAGTGCTTTCTTTTCTGCCGAAAAAGCAGAAATGGATGCGCCGAACATAAAAATGCTGAGCGTAATTACGCTTACCAGCATGTGTTTTATAGAATTCATAGAAACCTCCCCTTGAATTTGCCCTGATGGAAAGGTCGTTTAAATTCAGCTTTAGGTCAAGACTACACACCATCACAACCGCGCTACAATTTTCTATTGCAATTAATATGATCCTATTGTACCCCTACTTCAAATGGTACATAAATACAATAATACAAAGCGACAGATATGCGTATCAAGATAGACATTGACGACCCAGTGCCTCAGTTCGCTCAACTGGTTGAGCAGATTAAGGGGGCTGTTCAGCATGGTGCCATTAGTGCGGGTGATGCTCTGCCTTCTATTCGCCAACTTGCGAATGACTTAGGCCTGAACAACAAAACGGTAGCAAAAGCATACCGGCTGCTCGAGCGCGACAGCGTAATACAAACCAAAGGGTATCGGGGGACCTTTGTACACCCCGATGCCGTTACTAACAGCACAAAAGACCTGAATGCATGGCTGCACAATACGCTCGATAACACGGTCGAGGAGCTGCGCAAATCAGGCGCAACGGATAGTGAAATTCGCATTGCTTTTGGCAATGTCATGAACAACAGAACTCAAAAGGAAGAATGAGATGTCGGCAACCTTCTCAACAGAATTCGTATTGGCGGTGTTTTACATTGTCTTTTTATCGCAAATTTACTTTGCATCAATTCATTATCCACAGAAGCTGGTTCGCCGTGTGGCGTATATTCTGGATAATTTTCCGCCGGAAGAATATCCCAACTTATACCCTTCTGTAGGTGATGGGTTTGTAGGGCGTGCAAACCGCAAACTTGGCCTATATAGCGGCGTGAATTACGCCATCGCTGTATTTGGCTTGGTTATCCTTGGCTTTATGTGGGCGTCCGGTTATGAGCCTGCATTGAAAGGCGGGGACGAAGTTTATGTAATGCTGTATTTCTTCCTGCAGGTCATTCCTTTCCTTGTGGTATCCCTGCAAGACTTTAAGCATACTAAAAAACTCCGGGAAAGGTTTGCTCAGCGTGTTCGTACTGCTGAACTGAAACCGAGACAGTTGTTTGATTTTGTTTCGCCGTTTCTGGTTGGGTTTGCAGTTTTATCTTATATAGCTATGCTTGTGTTTAATCTGTCGTATGACTATGAAAACCAATCTCAGCAGATGAATATGTATTTAAGCCTTGGTCTAATTACACTTGTTAATCTGGCATATGTTTTTGTGATTGCCCATTTTGTCAAAGGCGTGAAGCTCGACCCGTATAAAGATGGCAAAGACCAGTCCAAGCAAATAGAAAGCATGGCTAAGAGCCTAACAATTTCAAGCATTATGATTAGCGTTTTTCTGATCGTTGCTGAAGCAGCGGATCGTTATGATATTGAGGTTTTTGACCCTGCAGTTTCTAGTTTCTATATGCAGTTGTGCCTCATCCTGGGTGTTGGCTTGACCATGCGTATTGATAAGGTCGAAAATATGAACTTCGATGTCTATAAAGAGGATGTTGCCGCATAAATTTAACATGCTGTTGCGTAAATTCGCCTCTGCCTTCTGTAAGCGGTAAGTTCTATAGTGCTGGCGTAAGAGACAGATTTGTCTATATAGGAAGTTGTATAACGAAATTGCGATAACTGAGAAAGTAAAGTTTGTGATAAGGTGGTTACAAATTTAGGCTCGAGAGATATCATCATCAAGCTAAGCGAACACAAGGCTGGTAATATATAATGAATGAAAGCAGAGAGAAATTGATCGATACGGCGATCATGCTTTTTATGGAAAATGGCTTTCATTCAACGGGCATAAACCTAATCCTTGAAAAGTCAGGTGTCGCTAAAAAGACCCTGTATAATCATTTTAAATCAAAGGATGATCTGATCGTTGCTGCGCTTGAGAAGCATAGCGGATTGTTTAGTACGCGCTTTTCACAGGAAGTAGAAAACTTAGCCACAGAACCGTCAGAGCAGCTTGTTGCTATCTATGATGTTGCACATGCATGGTTTTCAGAAAGCAACTTCTTTGGATGTATTTTTGTGAATGCGGTTGGTGAATTCGCAGACCGTGAATCCTCCATACGCAAAGTATGTATGGATTATAAAAGCGAAATGCGTGATTATATTTGCGATCTATGCAGGCGCGCGCATTTGCCGGACCCTGAAAAAACATCATCACAATTGGCGCTTATTCTTGAAGGCTCGATTTCAACGGCACAGGTTTCTGGAAACCCTGATGCTGCAAAAACAGCTAAAGATACTGCTTTAGTCATTATTGAAAAAGCAATTGCCGAAGTGGCACCAAACTCACAGGGCCTCTTGGGCCGTTTATTTGGTGAAAAACGTTCAGCTTCTTAAAGCGCTCGGCTCCTTGCAAGGCTATTTCTTCTTCATGTTACTTCTATGATGGGGCCTTCGGCTCTCAAAAAAAAACCTCTGTTATTGCTATGGTCACTGTTTCCTCACGCCCTTGTGAAGCAAATGGATAGCATTACCTCTTGCGAAGTAGACAGATTTGTCTATATATCATTTTCAACGAGGAGACAGATCGGTATCCTCAGGGATAATTTTGACTTAGATGAAAATGGAATTAATCATGAAACTTATTCGTAATGCTATGCTTGCTGTTACAGCAGTATTCGCTTCTTTCCTCGCTGGTGCAGCTTCTGCTGAAGTAAGCACTGTTGCTGTTAGCGGTTATGACGTTGTGTCATATCATTCTGGTACACCTGTTCGCGGCTCAGGCAATAATGTTGTGTCTTACAACGGCGTAACGTATCTGTTTGCAACTGAAGAAAACAAAAACGCTTTCTCTGCTGACCCAGCGAAATATGCTCCAGCATACGGCGGATACTGTGCGTACGGCGCAGCTGTAGGTAAGAAATTCTTCAGTGATCCTGAAGTTTGGAAAATCGTAGACGGCACATTGTACCTGAACCTAAGTGATGACGTGTCTAAAGTTTGGCACCGCGACATCCCAGGTAACATCTCAAAAGCAGATGCTAACTGGAAAACAATTGCTGATGTAGCCCCTGGCGATCTCTAAGCCTTTTCCCCCTGATACACATCAGTAATTACAACGAACACGCTCTACTTGTAGGGCGTGTTTTTTTGTGCCTCACTACCTAGCGCTATGAAGCGCGGTACGTTACAACCAACGTAATAAAGTAATGATTAAAACGCTGCGTATATTTAGCGAAAAGGTAACAACATGTTGACACAAACGGAACGCGCACGAGTATTTGCTGACCTTCATCAAAAGGGTGCTCCCGTTATTTTGTTTAATGCTTGGGATGCAGGGAGCGCCGCCGTTATCGAAAAAGCTGGCGCTAAAGCTATTGCAACAGGCAGCTGGCCCGTTGCTGCGGCACAAGGTTTTGATGATGGTGAAAATATTCCCCTTGATCTTGCTGTTGAAAACATTCGCCGCATTACATCCTTGGTAGATGTACCTGTTTCTGCGGATATAGAAGGCGGATACGGGGTTTCGTCTCAAGAGGTCGCAAATACTGCATCCAGGATGGTGGAGGCTGGTGCTATTGGTTTCAACTTTGAAGACCAGGTTGTTGGTAGTAGTGATTTGTATGATATTACTGAGCAGGCAAGCCGTATTGCTGCTGTGCGCAAAGCTATAAACGGTCTTTGCGACAATATTTTCATTAATGCACGTACTGACATATTCCTGAAAGCCGCACCGGACACACATACAGCCGCAATGTTAGACCATGCTATTGAACGAGCTGAGGCTTATGCCGAGGCAGGGGCAAATGGTTTTTTTGCACCGGGTTTGGCGAACGAGAACCTGATTGAGCGTTTATGCAGCTCAACTGATCTGCCCATTAATATTATTGCTTTGCCGCATGTGCCAGACACAAAAACGCTCGCATCTCTCGGGGTTGCTCGTATCAGTTACGGGCCGGTTCCATACAAACGCATGACAGCATGGCTTGAAGAAGAAGCCAGGCAGGCGCTATCCCAGTTATAAATGGACGCGCCCGCTTGTTGGTTTGTTTATGATTGCACGCTGGCAACCCATTGATCGACACGGCGTTCCAGGATGGACAGTGGTACTGCACCACCGCCAAGAATAGTGTCGTGGAAGCCTTTTATGTCAAACTTGTCACCAAGTGCAGCTTCAGCTTTGTTGCGGAGTTCAATGATTTTCAACATACCGATTTTGTAGCTTGTGGCTTGGCCAGGCAACACCATGTAACGGCGCACCTCGCTGCGCGCCTGCGCGTCGGTGATGGCTGAATTTTGCTGGAAATATTCAACTGCTTGCTCTTCAGTCCAACCTTTGGCATGCAAACCCGTGTCCAGCACTAAACGTACGGCACGCCATATTTCTGAGCCCAAGCGACCAAATTCAGAATAAGGGTCAGCGTATGTGCCGTCCATTTCCTTGGCGAGCAACTCAGAGTATAAACCCCAACCTTCGGAATAAGCTGTGAAATTGGCTTGTGTCCTGAATGTAGGCACGCTTTCGAGCTCTTGTTGAATTGCTATCTGCATATGGTGGCCAGGTAGGCCTTCATGGTATGCGATAACTTCAAGCTCGCGCTTTGGCATCGCCTTCATGTCTGAAAGGTGGGCATAGTAAACGCCAGGCCGTGATCCGTCTGGTGTGCCTGGGAAATAGTGTTGTGCTGCCCCGGGTTGTTCGCGGAATGGTTCAACACGTTTCACCACAAGGTCACCTTTCGGTAATATACCGAAATAGTCAGGTAGTTTTGCTTTGATGCCATCAATAGCCGCGGTGGCGTCGTCGATGTATCCTTGGCGTCCTTCATCCGTATCTGGGTAATAATAGCGAGGGTCATCTTTATTGTCGCGTAGTTCTGCGAAAAACTCGACCAGCGTTCCGTCAAAACCTACTTGTTCTCTAACAGCTTCCATTTCGGCGCGTAGGCGCGCGACCTCATCTAATCCGATCTGATGAATTTCTTCAGCGGTCAGGTTTGTTGTGGTGTTGTTTGCAAGGCGTTCATTATAAAAAGCAACGCCGTTTGGCAGAGCAGCAACGCCTGTTCCTATGTTGGCATTGACCATGTCTTTCTGTTGCCATGCAATAAGTGCTTCATAAGCTGGTTGCCATTGTGTAACCAATGCATTGCGTGCCGCTTCAGTTAAGGCATCAGCTTGTGCTTGATCAATAGTTCCTGCTTCCATTAGCGCAGCGATTTTACCTTTTGCGTCAGCCCATATCGAACTGTCTTCACCGTCATTAAACGGTGCACCGGTGATAATCTGCTGTGCGGAGTCTATTACTAGTTCAAAAGAAAACTTTGGTGGCCTTACCCCTGTGGCAGCATGCTCTTTTGATTGCTCAATAAGTTGACCAAGTGCAACGGCAGAACCACCAATACGTGAAATATATGCTTCCATATCGTCAGCATTCTCAACGCGGTGAAAAGCGATTAACAATTGCGGGAAAAATGCTTGAATAGCTGACATTTGTTCAAACACATAACCGTTGGTGCGGAACTTGTTGGCAGCCTCAGCGCTAAGCAGTTGATGTTCCCAGATATCGTATGATGTTTTGCCATCGTCAGTTAATTTGTTGCGATCAAAGTTAGCTTTCATCTCTTCAACTGTTTTGCGTTTCCAGGCTAATTGTGCCATCTGCGCTTCAACTGAAAAATCATCTATTTTGTCGGTGTTTGTTTTCCGGCCCAGGAATGTTTGTTGAATAGGGCTGAAAGCAACTTCTTCTTCAAATCGTTGTTCGAACCAAGCGTTCAGGCGTTCCGTTTCAGATTGCGCTGTGTTGGCGGCAGCAAGTTGTGTTTCAGTATTAGGCGTTTCAGTTGTTGTTGTTTGCTGGTCACAAGCTACAAGAGCCGTGGATGTCAAAAGAGCAATAAGCAAACGAGATGTGGTTGAGCGGATCATTGTAATGCTTTCATTTTCGTTAGGAAATTGAACGAAAACTTGCGCGATTGTACCTTCTTGTCAAGCAAGACCGCGATGAAACGAGCAAACGGATGCGATAAAAAAAGGCCCCAACAATCGTTGAGGCCAAAATACTCATAACTTAGGGGAAGTTAACATCTTTAATATTACCAAAGATGTTATGTGGTCGGCCCCGAAGAAGTGGGGGAGGGGGGAGAGTATCGGGACCGACCAAATGACGGAAAACCGTCAAAACTTTGCTCGCTAGAACCACGGTACATGGTTGCTCGTTTGCGTTGACATCTATATAGGTGACATTTGATGGTCTGCAAACCCAGTATTATAGCAGCCCAGCCATGCACTTTTTGCATGGCTTAGGGGTAGTGAACACTTATTTAGTAGTGACTTCAAATGCTTATGAAGAAACCCAAGCGTAGGTAAAAACCAAGGGAAACATTTCGATATGATAAATACGATTAAACTTCCATTTTTCTTATTATCGACGTTTTTCCTAGTTGCTTGCAGCAACCAATCTGATCAGCAAGAAAATGCGGGCGAAGTTAAGCCTGTTGTTGACCCTGCTCTCGTTGCTGAAGTTTATGAAGCAGCAGATAAGCGGATATTTGATAAGGCGCTACTGGGCCGCGCTATTGATGGTGATTTTCCGTACGCACTCGTTCTATTCAGCCTTAGCGGTACGGAAGCATGCACAACAATAAGACCATACCTGTCATCAACAGATGATGCTATTTTAGAGGCCGCAGTTACTGGGGCCGGACGCTGTGGCAGCCCGCACGCATTTGAGGCATTGCTTGCAATTGCAAACGATGTACCAAAAAAACCTTCAATAAGAATAGCGGCATTAAAAGCGGTTGGATTTGCATCAGATGAAGATGATCGCTCGCAAATGGCTGCAAGCGTTAATGCGCTAATGCAAGCAGTAAATGAAGATTCAGGAGTAGAGCTTGCCGCAGCAGCTGTTTACGGCCTGATGCAAAATATAACATACGCTGGCCTTTCACCGAGCGCCTTGCCTGAACTAGATATACAGGCGATTATGGATGCCGCTATGCGCGATGACCGTTTGGGTTTTGAAGCGGCTTATTTGCTGATGCGCATGCAAGGCTTGCGGGCTGCTCTTGATTTTGATGATGTTGCGGCAGCAATCGAAGGGTCGACACAGCCGGAAAAAACATACGCTTTGCTGCGTGTTGCTGGTCAATTTGGCAATGCTGCCTCAGATTTACTGCGCCGTTACGGTAGTGTAACGAGCATTGAAGGTGACCTTTCCACGGAAATGTTCAATGGTGCTGAAGCCAATTCAGTTGCGGCGGGCGCAATCATTGCCATGTCTGGTTTAAATGACGGTGCATCATTAACGCACCTTTTCCAATTGTTGAACGAAAACAATCCGGCAATCAAACAGCTTGCGCTGTCTGTTATGGCGCGGCGCAGTGACGCTGATGAAGGTGTTGCGCAGCGTATGTGGCATTTTGCGCGCGGCGATAATCCGTGGCTTGCTGTAACAGCGGCCTCCGGATTGGTTGGTTTCGGTGACCCAAATGCATTGTATCTAGCCGAAGAGTGGCTTGAAAGCGGTAGCTTTTACCAAGCGTTTCAAGCTGTCGGTCTTTTATCACGCAACCCTGAAGGTAGGGATTTATTGCAGAATTATGTTGTTACCAGCGATGATCCAGTGCGCACACAGCTTGTGATGGCAACACTTGATCCAAACGGCGTGGAACCACGTGCTGCACGTGAAACGGCCACTTATGCTGACGCATTGGCATCTACTGTTAAAAGGCTCAAGCTAGAGACAACGCGCGGCGATATCATTATTGAGATGATTGAAGAAACACCCTATGCCGCACATAATTTTATTACACTTGCTGCTGAAGGTAAGTTGGATGGTATGGTTTGGCACCGCGTGCTGCCGGGCTTTGTTGCGCAGGCTGGACAACGGGATGATGTTGGTCAGTTTGCAGTACCTACAATCCGTGAGGAATGGGGCGCCGAATTGCATGCACCAGGTACGGTGGGTGTAGCAACATCAGGGCCGGATACTGGCACTACGCAGTTTTTTATCAACTTGATGCACAATCGGCATTTGGATGACCGGTATTCCGTTTTTGGCCGTGTTGTTAGTGGACCATACGGTGCATTACAGGAAGGTGACATTATCACGCGTGCAACAGTGACGCCTTAGTTGCTAATAAGCTAGGTATCTTGTTCTAAAGAATTTTACTTTCTGCACGAATTTGCCTGATCATAAAGTCACGGAACAGTGCAACACGTAATGAGCCGCGCAGCTCTGGCGGATAGCAATAATAACTATTGAACGGTGTGCCTTCCACGTCGGGTAAAACGCGCACCAGCTTTTGCCTGTTATGCACCAGATAGTCTGGCAAAACAGCTAGGCCCATGCCCATTTCTACAGCATGTAGTATGCCGTATAGGTTATTGATCTGCAGGCGAGGCTTACGCGTGTGCGTTTCGATGCCTGCATCCAATAACCAGTTTAGCTCGCGAATAACAGATGTAGCGGTGTCTCCGAACGTAATGAGATCATGGTTATCTAGATCGGATGTACTAACCGGTGTTCCTTTACGGTCCAGATATTCAGGACTGGCATAAATATGATTGTGAAACATCGCCAGAGGGCGCTGGATCAGTTCCACTTGTTCCGGTTCGTGCAGTCTTATAGCAACATCCGCTTCGCCTGCAGACAGGTCAAGGTCGCGGTCATCAAGGATAACCTTTAGGTCAATCTCCGGATATTCCAACATAAACTGATCGAGGTGCGGTGTGAGCCAAACTGCTCCAAATGTTACCATTGTGGTGACACGCAGCAACCCTGACGGTCGTTCACGGGACTGAAGCAAGCGGCGTTCTGTCTCATCAATGCGCTGCATAACGGCACGGGCTGTCTCGTATAGCTCTTGTCCTTCCTGCGTGAGGACCAATCCGCGTGCGTGGCGCGTAAATAAAGATACGTTCAGGCTTTCTTCGAGAGTGCGAATTTGGCGACTGATCGCGGATTGGCTGCTATTGAGCCGCGCGCCCGCGCCTGTAAAGCTGCCAGCTTCCGCAACAAAACGAAAAATTCTAAGTCGGTCCCAGTCCATACCGTTGCTCCCTGATGAGGCGACAGTATTTCATTGGTTTAACGTTGCTGCAAGTGGTGTTGCCTTTATCCCCATAATTGTTCAGGATCATGTTCGTGCTGTTGCTGTAGCACTGATAAATCGGATGGCAAAATGATGCAGCCAGGTGAAATGCTGGAATTGTTGGCAGAGGGTGAGCGCAAGGCCGTTGCGAAGTCTTCTTTCGTTGCTGAGCAGGTGATTGAAAACCCTGTGCTTATGCCGCATTTGATCTCGTTGCTTACGTTTGAAAACACGACAGTTGTCTCTCATGCAGCGCATGCGCTGCATACAATTTCGAAGGCTAAACTGGAACTATTATTGCAGCACAGCGCTGCACTGGTTGGTGCTCTTGCGAGCGATCAATGGGAAGTGCAGGAGCAACTTGGTAAGTTTCTCCCCAAGCTGTCACTTGATGCTGAGCAACAAGAACATATTTGGCAACGTTTCGAAGATATTTTTTATAATGGCACAAGTAGTATTGCCCGAACCTGCGCATTGCAGGCAATGGTTGATATGAGTAACGCATTTTCTGCATATCGCGGCAAGGCAGACATAGCTATTGTGTATGCACTGGAACAGGGCAGCAAAGCCATGCAAGCGAGAGCGCGAAATCTCATCAAAAATTATGAATGGATAAGTGTCAATAACATTTAACACTGTAATGGTGGCATAAAATTTAATCTTACATTCTACAGATCAATGTTTATGCTCTTGCAAAATTTAACCATGAAGGCCGAGGAATAGTTATGAAGATGTTGTTACGTTCGCTGTTGGTAATTTGCCTGTTTAGCCCATCTGTCTTCGCTGCATCTGATGAAGCGCTTAATGAACTGCTGCAACGTATGCAGACGGAAGGTTTCACAAACGTTCTATTCTTCAATGATGCTGATCGTCGTCTAGCTTTTGCTCATATTGACAAATTTGCGCCAACACGCAAGCTCCCGGCTTCGGAAAACCCTTACTCGTTGAGCACTGATATTGATGCCAGCCTTAATCAGGTAAACTATACTGTTGATGGCCAAACGTTTTCTGTAAACGATCTGCTTGCACAAGAACCGCTTATGGGCATGGCTGTTGTTCAAGGGGATACAATTCGCCTTGAACATTACGCACCAGACCATAACCCTGAAAGCGTCTGGGTGTCGTTTTCGGTTACCAAGTCTTTCACATCTACACTAATTGGTGCAGCGCTAAAGGACGGTTATATCTCAAGCCTTGATGATACAGTTGCTGATTATCTACCTCGGTTGCGGGGTAGTGATTACGGCGGTGTTAAAATCAAGCATATTTTGCAGATGGCATCGGGCATTACATGGAATGAGGACTATGCAGACCCTGAATCTGACGTGGCGAAAGCCGGTAGCTTGCAGGGTAAAGCTCTTACTGATTACCTCGGTAACCTAAAACGCGCTCACGCACCTGGCGAAGTGTTTAATTATAATACTGCGGAAAGCAATCTTGCCGGCGAAATACTGCGCGCTGCGATTGGTAACAATGCCGCTGAGTACATGAATGCCAAAATCTGGCAACCTTTCGGTATGGAACATGACGGCAATTGGTTGTTAACTGCGCCGTATGGCCGGGAGACTGGCGGTTGTTGCATTAGCGCAAGCTTGCGTGATTATGCGCGTCTTGGGGTATTCGCCAAACGTGAAGGCAAATTGCCATCAGGAGAAAGCATTCTCCCTGACGGCTGGATGGAAAAAGCAACGACGCCTTCAAAAGGCTTTGCTGGCTATGGCTACAAGTGGTGGCTTCTTGGAGATGATGCCTATACCGCTAGCGGTATCTTTGGTCAGATGATTTATGTTGATCCAAAGCGAGATATTGTGATTGCGGTTCACAGCAATGCACCGGCTGCTGTGGGAACAGATTACCACAAGCATTACCGCGCTGCAGCGGAGGCAATTGCGAAAAGCCTGAGCGATGAATAAAAGTATATTAGAAACCTATGGAAATTCTGCTTGATGATCTAACTCATCCAGATGTGCGAGCTTTGTTGCAAACGCATCTGGATGATATGCATGAACACTCACCGGAAGGCAGCAGCTATGCGCTTGACCTATCAGAGCTTCAGGCGGTTGATATCAGCTTCTGGGTTGCCTGGGACGGCGTCGAGGTGGCTGGGTGTTGTGCGTTGAAAGAATTGTCGCCCACATCAGGTGAAATTAAATCAATGCGAACACACGCTGCCCACTTGCGCAAAGGCGTGGCAGCAAGGATGCTTGAATACCTTCTTAAGGTAGCAAAGTCACGGGGATATAGCTCGTTATCACTGGAAACGGGTACTGGTCCTATATTTGATCCGGCACTTAAGCTTTACAAGAAATATGGTTTTGAAAGCGGTGAGGCTTTTTCTAATTACAAACCTGGTCCTTTTAATCAGTTTCTTCATATAAGCTTGTGAAACGTGAAACCCGTTTTGTGCCAAGGCCACTATCAATTGGCTAATGTGCTGAATTATGTCCCGGCATGCTTGATGTGATTTAGGTATGAATCTGGAAAGCCTAACTTGGAAGCCACGTCTAATAATAAAGCTGCATATTTTTTATTCGCACCTGTTACTTTCTCGGCAGGTAAATTGTAGCAGATAGCTTTGGCTTTACCGCCATTAGACAGCACCACTTCCACAGGTTCTGGGATATAATCCGAGACACTGCTATCGCTATATAAATCAGCTGCTTCATCAGCAGAAATATCCATCATAATGCCGTAAGAACGGTTGGTTTCTGCAGGCAGCAGCGTTGCGCGCTCTCCTATATGTAAAGCATATCCGTCCACATACCCAATGAGCATGTTGTTCGGGATTATTCCTTTTTCAGCGAGAAGGGCTTCGTCCATAAACAGACCGTAGAAAAATACATGCATATATCTAAAACTCCTGATTTTTTGCCTCAGTGGGCCTCAACTAACCTGTAGCCGCAATCCAGTGCGTCAAGATCATGCAAATGGGAATAACGCTCAGCCCATGCACCGCTTTCAAGATCGGCTTCAAGCTTTTTAAGTCCGTCAGTTATGTCGTCTATAGCCCAGAAAGAAGAGATGGCAGCGCGTATACGTTTATCAAGGTAAGCTGTTGGGCGTTTCCAATAGCTTGCCAGAAATCCGTCCGTACAATCGAACGGAATTGGCACCGTTGATACGTCAACATTACCAAGCCATTTTTCATAGTCTTTCATTTGGGGCATATGCTTATCGTCTAACGTTGCAAGGGCTGGAAAATAATCTATGAGCCAAAACTCACGAAAAGCAGGGTCATATGTTAGAAAGACAATCTTGTCCCTTGTCACACGGCGCATTTCCATGACGCCCTTTTCCTGATCAGACCAATGATGAATAGTTAACACAGCCATTGAAGCATCAAATGACTTATCTTCGAAAGGAAGGTTTTCAGCATAGCCCTTAATAACATTTGCCTTTGAAGGAGGGCGCTGACTTATCATTTTTGCTGACGGTTCAATAGCCGTAACTTGCATATGGGCTGGCTCGTAAGACCCCGCTCCTGCGCCTACATTGAGCACTGTTTGTGCTTGCCCAAGAGCTGCATGAATTTGGTTTGCAATCCTGATGTCAGGCACACGCAAGTTAGCATAATTTACACCGATCGTGTTGTATAAGCTGTCCATAGAGAAAACCTAGCATAAAGCCGCGACTGCTAACATCACTATAACAAAAAAGGCGACCCGAAGGCCGCCTTTGAAAAGCTTATTTAAGCACTGATTTATTCAGCGGCTTTAGCATGCACCTGATTTGCCAGAAATTTTTCAGCTTCCAGTGCTGCCATACAGCCCATTCCTGCCGCTGTTACAGCTTGACGGTAAACCTTGTCGGTTACGTCGCCTGCAGCGTATACACCCGGGATATCTGTCTCGGTACTGTCAGCTTTTTTGGTAATGTAGCCTTCATCATCCATTGGCAGTTGGCCTTTGAAGATTTGGGTTGAAGGCGTGTGACCAATAGCAATGAACACACCGTGCACATCAAGTGTTTCAATCTCACCCGTTAATGTGCTTTTCAGGTTTACACCTGTTACACCGAGCGGATCTTCTGTGCCTAGCACTTCGTCAAGTGTGCTGTTCCATTTAATCTCTACATTCTCTGCAGCAAACAAGCGATCCTGAAGGATTTTTTCTGAGCGCAGCTCATCCCTGCGGTGCACCAGCGTTACTTTTGAGCAGATGTTGGATAAGTATAACGCTTCCTCAACAGCAGTGTTGCCGCCGCCAACTACGATAACCTCTTTACCGCGGTAGAAGAAGCCATCACATGTTGCACATGCCGAAACGCCGTAACCGTTGAATTTTTCTTCTGACGGAAGACCAAGCCAGCGGGCCTGTGCGCCTGTTGCAATCACCACAGTGTCAGCCGTGTACACTGTGCCACTGTCACCGATGGCGCGTTTTGGTGTTGCACTCAGGTCAACTTCATTGATCAAATCGTAAACGATTTCAGTACCAACGTTTTCAGCTTGTTGGCGCATTGCCTCCATAAGGTCTGGACCTTGAACAGCGTCAGCAAAACCGGGGTAATTTTCAACATCAGTTGTGATGGTCAACTGCCCACCAGCCTGCATACCTGTTACCATTAATGGTTTTACATTGGCGCGTGCTGCATAAATGGCAGCCGTGTAGCCTGCAGGGCCTGAGCCGATGATTAGCATGCTGGTGTGTTTTGTCTCACTCATGACCGTAATCCTTAACCTAAACACGTCATATTGAGCGGCACCATACTGGCAAGCCGCTATGTCGTTTATTAACTTGCGCACTTACATAATAGGTGAGGGCAAAAAAGCCAAGAGCGGACATTGACGTATCACAATGGATTGTTCCGATAGGCCTGATCGGACGCTTCGATTAAATCGAGTTGGAAGCTATTTCAATAGGGAACGAAAGACAGGAAACCAGTCAAAAAAAGCTACAGTTTGATTTGGCCGCGAGCTGCCATAAACGGGGTGGCGTTCTGGCTGCGTTTCACGTTTTTTGTCTCGGCGTAATTCTCTTCGTTTCATCCGCTCGGTCATTGGTGGCTTTTTCATATGAAGAACCTTCGCAGTGTGTTCGTTAGCAAAAAGATTATACATTATTGTTCGAACGAAAAAAGGCCTCTTAAGGAGGCCTTTTAACTTTGAAAATTGTAACTGCATTATTATGCTGCCTGTGCAAGCTCTTCTTCCACCGGCTGATAAGGCCCGGGGTAGGTGGCATCAATCACTTCCTGTGCGGCGAGGTATGCGGTTGGCGTTTTGATGTTCAGCATTTCACGTACTTCAATTAGTGGGCGTTCCATCAAGCCCTCCCAATCCTGACCTGGCAACCAGCCTGCTTTCAGGCCGTTACGGTATGCTTGCCAAACGGCTTTAACGGCACCTTTGCGTGGGTGTTTGCGTGAAAGGTCGATAGCACCCATTGCTGCAATAGCAGCAAAACCAAGGCTTTTGGTTTGCGCATATGAAAAGGCAACCACAGAAAATTCACCGAGGCCATCACGCCCGAAACCAGTAATTACATGCCACAAGTCGTGCATTTCACGGGTGCGCATGGTGTAACGCTCAAGCCCTTTGTCGTGAAAGTCGCCGTAGCTTTCATCACTTGCTTCTACCAATCCCTCTGCCGTAATGCCTTCGCGGGTCATGAAGGCTAGATACTCGCGGCCAACAGAACCTTCCGGTAATTTTGCCAACGCTTTACGGTTTGCGAGTGTGTCGAGAAGATCAATCTCGTTTGCGATGATATTCTTGCCAACTTCCAGTTTGGCGAATCGCTGATAGGCATTCCACAAAGACTTGCCCGTAAGTGCACGCATAATCCTGAACACTTGTGCTGTGTCTTCGCGGTCCTTCATGAGGGCGCGTAAGGCTTTCCATGCACCAATATAGTCCATGCGCGGTGCGATATAGTTGCTTTTTGAAGTTGCCTTTGTTGGTGCATTAGTCATGATTTCGATCCTTATCGACATATTTGTTGATAGAGATATATGAATTACCGACAAAATTGTCAATAGTGAAGTGAGCACTTTTTAAATGGCGAACGGTGACCATCAAGCAAACGCTAGTTGCTGATTATGAAAAAGTGTTGTGGAGTTTGTATTGTTTGGTGCTGTTATTCAGCAGGTACAACAGGAGCAGGTCGCGTGTTAGCTATAACGTTTGTTGCCTGTTGGTATTTGGTAGGCACACTGACATTCAGCATGCGCCGTACATCATCCAGTGGTTGTGCCATTAGGGTTTCCCAATTTTGACCAGAAAACCATTCGGCTTTTTGCCCAATGCGGTAGGCTTGCCAAACAGCGCTTCGCACCTTGTTGCCGGGAAACTCGCTATTAAGTTTATGCGCACCCATTAAGGCAATGGCTGCAAAGCCAAGGCTTTTGGTCTGTGCATATGAAAATGCCACTACGCAAACTTCACCCAACTGATCGCGGCCATATCCGGTTATAACATGCCAAAGGTCATGCATTTCACGGGTGCGCATGACAAACCGAATAACGTTTTCATCGGTCATCTCTGCGTATACATCGTCGCTGGCTTCTACCAGCCCTTCGGCGGTTATGCCCTCGCGTATCATGAAGCTGAGGTATGCGCGGCCTAATGACCCTTGGGGTAATTTGGCAAGCGATGCTCTGTCAGCCAGCGTGTCCAAAAGGTCAATTTTCTCTTTGAGAATATGCTGACCGATGTCTGATGCGTTAAACTTCTTATATTGTCGCCACATGGATTTGCCGGTTAATGCCCGCATGATGCGGAAAACCTGGCGTGTGTCTTCAGGGTCTTTAATCAATGCCTGCAATGCGCGCCATGCCGAACGAAACTCAAGTTTCGGGGCATCATAGGTTGCGGGTTGCGCGGTCATTGTTTGTCCTTTGCGTCATGTGTACGTACGATACTGGTATCTAGGGTATCGCCATTTCTGCCAAAGCTCGTTAAAAAGTATATCGTGATAAATATAAAAATATCAATAAGGACGTGACAGGGATGACAGCTGTTAAAAAACGTGTGAGGCGCACCCCGGACGAAGCACGCACGCTTATATTGGATGCTGCGCGGCAGCGCCTGGCTGCTGATGGTCCCGAGGGTTTGCAGCTAACCGAGATTGCAGCTGTGGCTGGCATGGCACATTCCACTGTATTGCATCATTTCGGTAGTGTTGAAGGACTACGTGCTGCCCTTGCTGAAAAAATGGTGGAAAAACTGCTGAGTGACATTTTGGCAGTGCTGGATGCAACTGGTGGCTCTGTGCCGACTGATCACACTATACTCTTTCGTGTGTTTGAGGTGCTGTCAGATGACGGAAATGCAAGACTGCTGGCCTGGACAATGCTCAAGGGTGGTGAGCTGGATGCCGGGCGTGAGACCATAACAAGGCTTTTTGCCGAATTAAGTGCAGGTATAGCAGCCGCCATTATGCGGAATAATGTGGGTGCAACCGAAGCAAAAGCAAAACGCGAAGCACGCTTTATTATTCATCTGGCGGCATTAACGGCAGTGGGTGACGGCGTGGCTGGTTCGTACTTATCAGACTTGATCGGCCTTGCTGACCATGAGGCCAAATCAGAATTCCGAGACTGGTTCGCAAAGCGACTAATCGTATAAGGGCGCAAAGGTGATCTGATGATTTATGTCATAGACCAATTCCTGAGTATTATCGGTTTTTACGCGAGTATAAGCCTGATTACATTCGTTATTTACGGGTTTGATAAACGCGCCGCCGAGAAACAAAAACAGCGTGTATCTGAAAATATGCTGCACCTGCTGGCTGTGGTTGGTGGCTGGCCTGGCGCGCTGCTGGCACAGCGATATTGGCGACACAAAACACGCAAGCAACCTTTCAGAATTGTGTTTTGGGTAACTGTTGCCGCAAATTTGGGTTTGCTGGTTTGGTTGCTGTGGCCTGCGCAATAATTGACCTTTAGACGTTCAATTATCTTTTTTTGAGGTTAATTGAGTTCAGTTTCGGTTGCTTCGCACGTCATACAACGCCTTCACATTATATGTTTGGAGGTATTGATGTATTCCTTGAAGTTGATCTTATCAAAAACTGTTATCGGTGTTTTAGTGCTGTTGGTTTCGTATACTGCAAGTGCAGACGGTGCGAGTGACACGGCAAAAGTGCATGCCGTTTACCAGTCATACGCGGATATCTGGATGCGTAACGATGATACTGTTCCCGCCGGTATCATGGGGTTGTTTACGGATGATGCTGTGATCATGCCACATCACGGGGATCCGGTACGTATAGGCAAAGCAGCAATTGGCGATTTTTGGTTCCCGGGCGGTGTAGCAACAGGCACGGTTGACCATTACGCACATCAAGTTATGGGTGAACAGATCATTGGTGACATGGCATATATATATGGCAGATTTACCCTTAAGTTCACGTATGCAGACCGCGTGACAGAAAATGAAGGCAATCAACTGGCCGTAATGCGCCGCACACCTGAAGGCTGGAAAATTGCTGCTCTTATCTGGAATGACCCATTGCCGCAAACAACAGCGGCAGAGTGATATTACTAGGCGTAATCGCCGACCAGTTCGCCGTCAGATGAACCTTCGAACTGTGGGTGCTCGTCAGTGATTTCATAATAGTCTGATTTTTCGCCAACAAAAATATGCCCCATTGTCTTGAGGCCGGTGGGGCCGTCCAGTGTGCCGGCAATAATTCCTGTGGCGTCCAGATTAAACGGTTCCCAGAATAGGCCGGTGCCACATTTGTTGCAAAAACCCCTGCGAGCTACGTCAGATGTTTGGTACCAGCTCAGGCCGTCAGATTTGGTGATGCTGATGTTGACCTTGCGGGCTTTGGTGTGTGCGCCGAAACCGCCGTGTTGTTTTTGACAACTGCCGCAATGACAGTTGACAACATTCCTGAGTGGCCCTTTAACGGCGTAGCGCACTGCACCGCACAAGCAGCCGCCTTCAGAAACTTTGTCTACATTTCCCATCATATACCCCTATGTAATTTCCTGCCGGCAGATGTGGGCACGAACTGCAGGTATTAAAAGAGCACAAGACGCGAGAATTGCTGGTCTGTTAAGTTAGTTTTGCTTGCTGTATTGAGCAACGGACAGCGTAGCCCAAAGGTTTCTTTGAACGTAGTATCAACTGAAAAACTGCCGTTATTCCTATGGGGCTTCCGTCGCTTTGCCGGTTAGCGCATTTAATGCACCCGTCATTTTTTCAATGATTGCACTTTGGTCTGTAATACCGAAACGCTCTGCTAGTGCCTGAGGATCTAGATATCCAACGTGTACGGTACCGTCGCTATCTTCCCAGGCCAGAACTTTCAGTGGCAGGTCAATCGCTGCCAAAGGGTTGCTCTGCATAAGCGGTGTGCCGATTTGCGCATTGCCAAAAATCAATACCTGAGTGTCCGCTAGTGATAATCCAGCCGTTGCTGCATTTTTGGCGTGGTCAATACGCCCCATCACATTGATACCGTCCTTGGCTTCAATAATTTTCTCGAGGCGGTCTAGTGTTTCCTCCACGTTGTAAGGAGAGCTTTTGACAATAAAGCCGGACGGTGTTTGTGCGTTAGTGGACATGGAGATACCTATTAAGCTGATGAGAACCAATGATAATGTCTTTATCAAGCTATTCGAATAACGTGTGGATATGTATGGAAACTCTACGCGCATAAGGTTTAACCCCTTTATAGATTAGCTTGCTATGACTTGCTTTCGTCAGGATCACGCACGTTGCGCTGATCCTGCACTATTTTGATGTGACTATGGCAAGGGCTACTTTCGTGTTCAATACTAGTTTTCCTTGCTCACATTAAAGTGCTTCCGTAAGTTGATCGTCAGATTATTAAAGGAAAATCAATGTTCAAGCTTTTTGCTGCGTCTGCTCTGATATCTTTTGCTGCATCATCTGGTGCTGTGGCGGATGGTTTGTTTGAAACACTCAGTGCCAATTGCGGCAAAGCGTTTCAGGGCAAGGTTGTGCGCGCACCTGAAGGTGACCCTTGGCGTGAAGCCAGTCTTGTTATGCACATTCGTGATTGTTCCGATACCGAAATAAAAATTCCGCTGCACTATAACGACAATCGTTCCCGTGTCTGGATTGTGACCAGGATAGAAGGTGATCGTTTGCGCCTGAAGCATGACCACCGGCATGAAAACGGCCACCATGACGCTGTTACCAATTACGGCGGTGAAACTGCGGCAGGTGATGGTGCACCGGGTGACAAGGATGCTGACTTTATTGTGGACGCTGAAAGCGTGAAGATATTCTACGACAATGGCAACACCCGCAGTCCTGACAATGTGTGGAGCATGGCAGTGAACGGCACCACCTTCACATACGGTCTTGTGCGACCTGATCTTGATTTTATGGCAGCATTTGACCTTACCAAACCAATTGCACCGCCGCCGCCAGCATGGGATTTGGTGCAATAACCTCGTTGAAGGTTAAGTCTCTAGAGTTTCGTCATCAAGTGGTGGCGGCATTTTCCATGCAACATAAGCCATCGGTAAATATATTAAGTAAGCAAGATGAGTGAAGAATAAGGCCATGACTTGAGCTTGATCCAAGTCTGCAGAAATACCAAATTCTTGCATGCCAAAGCCCAAAGTCCATATGGATATTCCCACAAGCATGCCTAGAAACCGGTATGAAAATGCATATGCTTTGAGAGCAAACTCTTGCTCGCGCTCATCATGATGCTTTGTTTTATCAAAAATACGTATCAGGGTGAGTGGTAGAAATAACCAGCCCGACAAAGCCAGCCCCAATAGTGTCCAGCTCAGCCAATGGGAAGAATGCTCCATAAATTGCAGTGATGTGCCTATGACGGGTAATATCAGGCATGTTGTGGTTATGGAACGTGCGTAGCTGCCTTTTTGAGTTAACTCATCTAGTTTTGCAGGTCGAATAAACATATTACTCACTCCTGATCGTTGTTGCGTAATTGGTCGGCGAGGGACGGGAATGGTTTAAATGAGAACAAGGTTTCCACAGGCACACCAAAAAAGCGTGCGAGCTTCATCGCCAATTCCAGTGATGCATTATAGTCACCGCGTTCAAGGTAGCCGATGGTTTGCGCATTCACATTCATGCGTAATGCAAGTGCTTGCCGCGATAGGCCGCGTTCCGTACGTAGTATTTTAATTCTATTATATATCTGAACCATTATGTACGAATAGTACGCAAAATGTTGTGTATACACAACAAAAATATGAATCCCTATAATAAATGTGGCGCTTGAAATGTATTTCACAGAAAAAAGGCTCCGGCGGGGAACCGGAGCCTTATAAGTTATGAACGCGAGAACGTTCAGGAGGAAATCATGTTCCCAGCAACATACGTTGCTTAAAGCTTGTCAGCGTTTTTGCTGAGGTAATCAGCAACACCAGCCGCGTCAGCTTTCATGCCAGCGTCGCCTTTGTTCCAACCAGCCGGGCACACTTCGCCGTGCTCTTCGTGGAACTGTAGCGCTTCAACAAGACGCACAAACTCGTCAACGTTACGACCAAGTGGCAGGAAGTTTACATACTGGTGCCAAACGTTGCCGTCTTTACCGATCAGGAATGTGCCGCGCAAGGAGATGCCTTCTTCTTCGATCAATACATCAAAGTCGCGTGCGATTTGTTTGGTTTTGTCAGCAACCATCGGGAAGTCAACAGGGCCAAGGCCGCCTTCTGCTGTTGGTGTGTTGCGCCATGCAGCGTGTGTGTGCTCGCTGTCTACAGAAACGGCAACAACCTTAACGCCAAGTTCTTTGAACTTGTTCATGCGGTTGTGGAACGCCAAAATCTCTGACGGGCATACAAACGTGAAATCAAGCGGGTAGAAGAACACAAGGCCGTAATCATCACCGATGTATTCTTTCAAGTTGAATGTACCGTTGATGGAACCGTCTTCCATTACGGCAGCGGCAGTGAAATCTGGTGCGGGTTTACCGGCGAGTACAGCCATGTTGTGCTCCTGTATCATTAAATAAATGTTGAGTTTGCTGGCTTGGCAACCTTCGGAAAATACATGAAAGGCTGTGTCACCAACGATATATCGTTTCGCGCGCTATTCTATGGTTTTCTGACGGGAAATCAATGTTAGCTTATCGATTATAGAAATCGATAAAAGCGATTATTTTATTGGTTAATAATTTATATCAACTCTTAGTCTGTGTAACCTGATTATGCAAGAAAGTATTACCGGCTATTCAAAATCATTTGCTGGAAATATAAAGAGGTGTTCCCATATATAGGGCAATCTGACGCACTGCGTGTCGCCTTGCTTGCGGGGATAGCAAATACAGGCGATGGTACGGCTTAAGGAACGGGGACAGCTTGGAAGCACTGGATGACATAATACGATACAGCGCCTTTGCCCTGCTGATGTGGCTGGGCGTGCTGATGTTGCGCGATTTTTGTGACCGTGTAGCTGGACGCATGGGGGCCGCTGCTGCGTTTACGTCTGCGGCATACTTGTTGGCGGCCAAGCCGGGTTTGGTTCTGTTTGGACTGGACATTAACCTTTTGCTTTTGCCTGTTTATGCGGCTTCCCCCGCCATGGCATGGTTATTTTGTCTGTCTCAGTTTGACGACAACTTTGAAATAGATAACACGCACAGGATGGTCGTGGCAGCCAAAATTGTCTCAGGAAGTATTGGATACCTCACCGGCAATGCTGATGATAATAGTGTTCTTTTCGTCTTCATGGTTTTATCGCACGTTATTGTTGTTGGCCTTTTGCTTCACTTAATTCTGGTTGCATGGCAAGGGCGGCATGAAGACCTTGTAGAATCGCGGCGCAAGTTTCGCAGTATTTTTGTAACTGCTGTTGTCGTGATGACGTTCAGTATTCTGGTTTCCGATTCTGCATGGCGCCGTCCTGAGGTTGTGAATTGGGAAATACTGCTACAGGCAATAGCTTTCTTGGCGATCGCTATTTTTCTACATTGGCGCTTGTCTGTCCGGGGCGGAGAGGATTTGTTCTTTCAGGAAGATCATGTGTCACTGACTAACGTTAGTGTTGATCACTGCGAGCTTTCTGCCGCTGATCAGCATGATCTTGATGTTATTACGGGTCTCAGTCACTCCGAGTTGCTGGCACCGGGGCTGACCATCGCGAAAATGGCACACGATACCAGCATCCCCGAGCATCGCTTGCGGCATTTGATTAATCAGCATTTAGGGTATCGCAATTTCTCGGACTATCTGAACCATCACCGCGTTGAAGCAGCAAAAAACCGGTTGGCTGACCGGAGAGAGCGCCACACACCTGTGCTGACGATTGCGATGGACCTTGGCTATGGCTCGCTTGGGCCCTTCAATCGAGCGTTCAAGGAACGCACGGGTAAAACGCCGACAGAGTACCGTAACCTTTCCTTGTCATTGAACTTGGCAGCAGCGCAGTAGCCTTTTTGTTCCCAATCGTATTATAGTATCGTTATCAAGAGTAGGGTTCCGCGTCAGCGGATAAGCCTACCGGTGTTATAGAGCGATGTGTCAGCGAGGAGCAGATAAGTGGCAGAGGTCACATTAATCACACTGGATGTAGTCCTAAGGGTTTCGGCTATCAGCTTTCTGCTGCTGCTAGGCATTCTGATTGTGCGCACCAGTTCGGACCGGACAACAGGGTACCTGGGTTTATGGTCCTGTATTTCCGGCGCCACGTATCTGATTTGTTCACATATGTTTTTACGTGATTTTTTCTCGGCCACCATGCCTGTTGTGTTCATATTTTGTTGGCTTGGCCAGCCGGCTGTCTGGTTGTTCAGCCTTTCGCAATTTCAGGACAAGTTCAGGTTATGGCCTTGGCCGGTTGTGATAACTGTTTTGTATTTTTCTTTAAGTCGTGTTCATTACGGTTTACTTGAGAATCAGGAATGGTGGTTGGCAGATGCGGTTTGGGTTATATTCTCATTGCTGCGTTTTGGCCTGATTGCCCATATGGTTTTTGTCGCCTGGCAGGGGCGGCGTGATGATTTGATAGAAACACGGCGTAAGTTTCGCACTCTCTACATTGTGCTGGTCACGTTAATCTCCGTTGGTATTACCATTGCTGAAACGTGGTTTGAGGCGGTGTTTGAGACAGGTGGCAAAGCTCAAGCATTACCGTTGCTGCTGTCTACGGCTATGTGGACTCTTTCAGTTATATTAATCTGGCATGTTGTGACGCTTCGCTCGGGTATATTGTTTGTTGGTGGCAAGCAAATGCGCCGGGGTCAATCAGGCCCACAAGATCCAACAGAACGTCACGATGTTGAAACGATTAAAGGCCTTATCGAAAAAGATAAATTGTATGAACAGGCTGGCCTTACGATTTCAGGACTTGCAGATCAGGCAGGTTTGCCGGAGCATCGTATGCGCAGGTTAATAAATCGACATCTGGGTTACAGGAACTTTGCCGATTTTCTTAATCATTACCGAATCACGGCAGCCAAAGATCGCCTGTCCAGTATCGAAGATCGCAATTTGCCAGTGCTGACTATCGCGATGGATTTGGGTTATGGCTCGTTGGGGCCGTTTAATCGGGCGTTCAAGGAGCGCACCGGTTTAACACCGACCGCATTTCGTAAAAAGAAGCTCGCCGATAATTAAAAAGGCTCGCCGATAATTAAAAAGGCATGCCTTTTTCGAAATCGGTGAGAACCTAAACCCTATTCCTGCGTTTAGTGTTTGTGAGCTGGACGCGGCAGGCACTTCCAATCCTCCCCAGAACAGTTCGCAACCGTATCCGTGGCGGATACACAAGCGAGGATAGAATAATGGACGCAGGAATGATAGATCAGTTTCTTGCCTGGATCGTGGAAACGGCACCAAAGTACCCATTTTGGTTTACTTTCGATTTCAGTCGTTACCTTATCGGGGCAGGCAGTGTTTATCTTCTTGTGAACGTTCTTCTTTCTCGCGCTCTGAAGAATCGTAAAATCAAGAAGAAAAAAGCAGGGTTTCGGCAAATGGCACGCGAGTTTAAAAGCTCAATTGTTGCCGCTGCTGTTTTCTCGGCCTCGGGTTTCTTCATCGACCTTGGTATTCGTGCCGATGTGATAACCATATACGGCGATATGGCCTTGTATGGTACTGGCTACTTTATTGCATCGCTTATTTTCATGATTGTGGCGCAGGACGCGTACTTCTACTGGACGCACCGCCTTCTGCACCTTCCCCGCATGATGAAAAGAGGGCACACGGAGCACCATAAGTCGATAATCCCAACGCCTTGGACCGCCTATAGCTTCAATGTTATTGAAGCGGGCGTTCATGCTGCTTTTGTTCCGCTGTTTTTACTCATCCTCCCTATGCATGGTCTGGCTATATTCCTGTTTCTTACACATATGATTATCAGGAATGCGGTTGGGCATTCTGGCTATGAAATCTTCCCCCGCAGCTGGGCCGTGCATCCAATTTTAGGACAAATTACAATGGTTACGCATCACGACATGCATCACACTTCTGGCAATTCCAACTTCGGTCTGTACTTCACATGGTGGGACCGCATGATGGGCACTGAACATTCGCAGTATCTTGCAAAAGCAACAGGTAACCCTGGAGCTGTTCGCAAGACAGTAGGTCTGCGCGCAACAGCAGCAACAATTGCTGCATGCGTTGGTTTGATGGCAACAGCTATCGCGAGCCCTGTTAAAGCGCAAGACGATGATATTTCCGGCTTATGGGTTGCTGGTAACGGCGCAACAGTTGTTGAAGTTGCAAACTGCAGCGAAAAGTCACGCCGTCTATGCGGTACTGTGATTTATAATGATGCAGGCGCTGATGCTGAAATGGGTATGACAGTACTTAAAGGTTTTAAGGCTGCTAATGTGCAAGGCATGAAGCGCTGGGAATCTGGCAAGGTTGCTCATGTTGGCGGTGGCAAAGCCAAAAAAGGTAAGCTTGTCTTGCTTGATAGCGGTGCGCTCAAGGTATCAGCTTGCGGTAAGAGCAATCGTTGTAAAAACGAAACTTGGGTACGCCCGACCCCTGCGTTAGCGCAGAAAGCGGGTGCTGCATTGGGTGGTCGCTAATCTTCCCGTGAACACTCATTACAGATAACAAGAGGCCGCTTTTCGCAGCCTCTTTTTTGTTGATTTATTGGCGAACGGCAATGTGACCAAACTTGCCGAGCAAAGCTTGTACACTGTCTTTTCCGGCTAAGTGGGCAGCACCAACGGCGATAAATATTGTGCCGCTGCCACCCATTAATCTATCAATCTGTTCGGCCCAGTCTTGATTGCGGCGTACTAGAAGTGTTTCATATACTTCAGGGTGCCCTTCGAAGGCAGCCAGCATTTGTTCTTCTACACCTGCTACATTACCTCTTCGCCATACGTCCACGAGGTTATCCAGCATATTTGGGTCTTGCAGCATTTGCTCCAAGCCTATCTCGAAAAAGCGCGTCTCAGCTGCTTTGGACATGTTGCCGAAGAAAGCGATTTGCTGTGCGTCACTTTCAAAGTAACCAATGTCTTTGCCGGAAGTTTTTGCCTCAGCGCTAAGTATGCGCTCTACACCTGCATTGGGGTTGCCCCCATTTGCCTGAATTTGCATGCTGGCTAGTGTTACACCAGCAAGCCAGGGGCGAAACGGCTCAAAATTGGCAATAGCGGAGCCCATGCCTAGTTGATTCATTACGGTACTTAAGTTTTTCTGGCCGTCTTCGCTTAGTTGGCTCGATAGAGTTACGCCCGGCTTGTTTAATCCATATTGACGCAACAATTCTTGCATTGCTTGCGGGTTCGATGTGTCTGCAGGTGTTTCAAAGTAAACAGTGGGAGCGGCGTTAAACGCTGCACTTACTTTCTCAGAGCGCCACGTCAGGCTTGGATTAAGGATATGGATTGTACCAAATAGGTAAATCTCGCTATCAGCATCGGTTAACTTCCACAGAGCAGGGCGCGGTGCTTCGTCATTACTTGCATATATGTTCGTTGTATGAAGTACAGAGAGAAAAGAAAGAGCTATCACACTAAATAGCAACTTACTGAATAGTGGATAGTTTTTTGATAGTTTCTGCATTTGTGTACTTTCTCTTTCAATATCAATGACTAGCCATCATCATATGGAAACCATGACCGATAGTGGTTTTCTAATCAAGAAAGATGCCAAAAATACGATTTATTCCTGATGGAACAGCTCAAATATTTTTGAGGTCTAGCTGTTCTTTGAGTGAACGTATGCAGGCGGTCGCGATTTCAGATTGTAAGCGTGAGGTAACATTGCCGCCGTCGGTGTCGGTATTTGCCAATGTTGCGATAGCTTCCTCAAGTAAATGCAGTGTTGCTTTCACTTCTGACATGGATGTTGGGTCTGCCTGAGCTGGCTTGCTGCGAGATTGAGCACCTGATTGCTCAGAGGTGGAGGATTGCAGCATTGACGCCAGTGTTTCGGTTAGTACGTCTTTCACCGCGTTAGCGGCTGTTTCTGCCATCATTTTTTCTGCAGTCGCTGCCATTGATGTTTTTGTATCATCTGTTTTGTTGATTGTATTAATATCAAGGCTTGCCGGGGCAGGTGTTCTGGTGCGGTCAATATTTTCGTTTGTGATAACAGGCGTTTTTGAAAGGCCATTATTACCGTGATCATCCAGGAATAAATTTGCGGCGTCTTCTTGAATGCTTTCAAAGCTATAGCTGTCTTTTTCTGATGCAATCACACGAGATAAAAACCCATCATACCCTTCAAAAACACCATTGTTTGGGTTGAATAATGGTACAGCTTCAAGAGTCCAGTGACGATCTGCTTCACTCGTATATTCAAGCGCTATCGGTGCATCATGGATTGCACTTCTACGCTGAAAGGCACGCGATACTGGATGTCCAATTTTGTTGCTTAGGGCAAGCATGCCGAGGATATTTTCACCGACAGGTGATTGCGTGGACAGAAAAAGATGAGCGCCATTGGGTGAAATTTCCAAAACGATACCATCGCGGTCACTGCGCCATGACCATGTGTCAGGTGAGATGTCAACTAAACGGGCAATATCTTTAACTGCACTATTGCTTGCTGATGGTTTTGTCTTTTCAGTTGTTAGGTTAGGCGACATGGCTAGATTGGTGTCATGAATATCTGAGCTGTTTGCATTTTCTATCCTCTCGGATATCAAGTCCTTATCTGTGCGTAGGATACGCAAACTGGCTACCTGACGATCCGGTGCATCAGCTGCGCGTTCTGGTTTTATTGCTGTGTTAGACGATGCTATATTTGTTTTCTCAGCTTCATCTGTATTCTCAGCATCCTTTTTGTGTAGTTCTGTAACCGTAGCAATTGTCTTCTCTGAAGCTTTCTGTGTGCCCAGATCTTCGCTCCATAAAGAAAGGGATGATTTCTTTTCCATACGATTGGCTTTAGGTACCGCACGGGCCAAAGCGATCCACACGTTCGCTGATAGGTCTTGGCGAGATGCAATTGCCTGATGATGGTCCCGACCAGTTTGACTGATTATTTCTATAATATCGGTTTCATCAAATGCTGCAGATTTGAGTAATTCGCCGACTACCTCAGGTTCGTCTTTTGCCAGGCATGTAGCAAGATCCACTGGCGGGTTTGACATACGCGCCAGTAATTCTGCAACTGTTCGCCGACTATCTGCTTCCACGTGAGGAATAAGCGCCTCAATCACGTCAATTAACTGACTACGTGTAGGCTGTTTTTGTGGTGCTTTACCGGTCAGAAACAGGTCGATTAGATTGCGGAATAATACAGAACGATCTTCTCCGCCGCGTTCGCGTGCGTAGTTAACCAGTTCCTTAATTCTGGTATCTATGGCACCCAGTTCGAATGCCGGCGTATTATTCACAGACCAAACCCTGCAATTTGTTGCGTTGCTCTTGTTTTCAAGAGAACGGCAGCCATCCCTGACCTAATTCTTTTAGTATGCGTGTGATTTTATAAAGACGAATCACTTGATTGTGTATTTTAACCGATTGATTCAGCGATGCTAGAGATGATTAAAATTTTAATCATTTATGATTCAGCAATGGAATTAAAGCAAACCTTTGCACAACAATGTGTAATAAAATTGTTTACAATTGGAACTTTCTTTCGCAAAAAAGGTTATGTAATATGCGCACAACAATTAGATGCGCTTATCACCTCAGATGTTGGAGTTACTTATGGTGCGTGTGAAACTTGATGCAGTGGATCGTAAAATTTTATCCTGTTTACAAAACGAAGGGCGTATCACGAATGTTGAGTTAGCTGATCGTGTTGGCATAACTGCACCGCCGTGCCTGAGGCGTGTGCGTGCTCTTGAAGAAGAAGGCTATATCAAGGGATATCACGCTAACCTTAATCAAGACGCGCTTGGGTACGGGCTGACCGTTTTTGCCATGGTTGGCTTGCATAGTCAGGCGGAAGCAGACCTTCAAGCTTTCGAGGAACTTGTGCAGGGCTTGCCGATGGTGCGCGAGTGTTTCATGTTGAACGGTGAAATTGACTTTGTGTTGAAAATTGTTGCTCAGGACTTGGCGGCTTTTCAGCAGTTTCTTACAAGTGAATTAACGCCTGCCGAAAATGTCGCTAGTGTCAAAACCTCACTTACGATTAGAACAAGTAAACATCAGCCAGGCGTTCCATTGCCGGAAGTGAAATAGCTTTCACCTACGATTGATTACCCGCCTTTATGCGCAAGTAAGGGTTATTGCCGGATACCAATATTTGTATTCCGCATGTTTGTGCGATTTTTTATAACTAATGATCACTGGTGAGGTGCTTTCAAAATTCGTATTCTTTCAATTCAACTGTGAAGGAATACGTATGTCTAACATGAAATATTCATTAAAGTCAGCGCTCATATTAACTGGCTTGTTCGGTGCATCTGCGATTTGGGCTGATGAAGAGATAACGCCTGAGACGTATGCAGATCATCTTCTACCACCAAAGTGTGATTACGGTACTCCGCACCCAAGCGCCCCTAAAGAATTAGCTCAATTTAGTTTTTTAATCGGTGATTATACAATCAATGCGCATAAATGGGATGGTACACAGTGGATTTCGCTTGCGCCGCCGGCAGCGCCAGCACGCTGGAATGGCTGGTATGGTCTTGGCGGTATGGCCATATATGATGAATGGTACAGCGTAGACGCTGGTTTGCTGCCCGACACGCCGCGTGGTGTAAATGTTCGGTTTTACGATGAGAAAACGGCAGAATGGAAAATGATGTGGACCGCGTCCGGGACTTTGCAGCCGCAGGATCTGAGGGCAGAAATACGCGATGGTGTTTTGACTATGTGGCAGGTGTATCCTGACCGGCCAGATTTTTACGCCGAGTTTTTCTCTGTTGATGAAGATCATTGGCATCGCATTGCTTACGGCAAAGACGATAACGACGAGTGGGTTAAAACCTATAAGCTTGCTGCGACGCGAATTGCTTGTGATTAATGCCAGATAAGACATAAAAAAAGCCCGCTTCTAAAGCGGGCTTTTTTAGATTGAAGTATGTTACTTACTTGAATTCGATTTTGGTGATCTCATAATACCGCTCGCCGCCGGGAGCCTTCACCTCTACCTCGTCTTCGACTTTTCGGCCGATAAGCGCACGTGCGATAGGCGATTGGTATGAAATGCGACCAATTTTAACATCGCCTTCATCGCCGCCAACAATCTGGTAAACAATCTCATCATCATTTTCGTCAAGCATGGTAACTGTTGCGCCGAAAACTACTTTGTCACCAGACAATGTGGTTGGGTCAATTACCTGAGCGCGGCTAAGCTTGCCTTCAAGTTCCTGAATGCGTCCTTCGATATGGCCCTGTTTTTCTTTTGCTGCGTGGTATTCAGCATTTTCAGACAAGTCACCGTGCGCACGCGCTTCTTCAATATCTTGAACAACCGCTTGGCGCTCAACGGATTTTAAATTCTTTAATTCTGCTTCCAGGCGATCATAGCCTTCTTGAAGCATGGGCACTTTTTCGTTCATGTGTCCCGTCCATCTCTTCGTTAATCTATTTGGCCTTGTGTTTTTCCCAAGGCTCTACAAAAAATAGGAGCGCCGACCCGGGCCCGGGTCGGCGCATCCATATTTGCTATGTAGTGAATAATGACGATAAAATCAAGACCACTGTTTCATGTAGCCCGCCAACATGCTGCCATTAGGCACTTCTCAGACATTGTAATCTTGCAGGCGCTTGACGTTCAATGTTCCTGTTTTGAGTGCTTTCAATGCTTGAACCGCAGCCTTTGATGCAGCCATTGTCGTGTAATATGGCAGTTTCTTTGTTAGCGCAGTATGGCGTAATTCATAGCTGTCGAGGATGGCCTGCTTACCCTCGGTCGTGTTGAACATGAGGCAAACGTCACCGTTTTTCATGATATCAAGCACATGAGGGCGCTGTCCTTCGTTCACTTTAAATACTGTCTCAACACTATCCAGACCGTGATCACGCAGGTATGCAGCCGTGCCACCTGTTGCAATAACGGCGTAACCCATGTTGATCAGGTCACGCGCCATGGGCACAAGAGCATATTTGTCGCTGTCTTTCACTGACAAGAATACCTTACCGCTTTCTGGCAGTGGTACACCTGCAGCAAGCTGTGACTTATAAAATGCGATCGGGAAACTGGCATCTATGCCCATTACTTCACCGGTTGATTTCATTTCCGGTCCTAGCAGGACATCAACACCCGGGAACCGCGCCCAGGGAATAACAACTTCTTTTACCGAAACATGTTTGGTGATTGGGTCAATAAGATTAAAATCTGTTAGTTTTGCACCAGCCATCACTTGTGCTGCGATTGCAGCAATCGGGCTACCAATGGCTTTGGCAACAAATGGGACTGTCCGGCTTGCGCGTGGGTTCACTTCAATCAGGTAAACTTCATGGTCTTTAACCGCAAACTGTACATTCATCAGGCCGATAACCTTAAGAGCCTTTGCTAGCTCAACGGCTTGGCTTTTGATTTCTTCAACTATACCAATTGGCAAACTATATGGCGGGAGAGAACAAGCGCTGTCACCAGAATGGACGCCTGCTTCTTCAATGTGTTCCATGATGCCTGCGATGTGAATGTTTTCACCGTCAGATAACGCGTCAACATCAACTTCGATGGCATCGTTCAAAAAGCTATCAATCAATACAGGGCTATCACCAGACACTTGAACAGCTTCTGCAATGTAACGATCAAGGCCAGCTTGATCGTGCACAATTTCCATGGCGCGACCACCCAGCACATAGCTAGGGCGGATAAGTACGGGGTAACCCACACGTTCAGCAACCTTCACCGCTTCTTCGTGACTGCGTGCAAGACCATTGTTTGGTTGCTTGAGGCCCAGAGATTGCACCAGTTCCTGGAACCGCTCGCGGTCTTCGGCCAGATCAATTGCATCCGGGCTTGTCCCGAGGATTGGAATGCCTGCAGCTTCCAGTGCATGTGCCAACTTAAGCGGTGTTTGACCGCCAAATTGAACAATGACGCCTTTTACTGTGCCGTTATCCTGTTCGCGGCGGATAATCTCGATCACGTTCTCTGCAGTCAGTGGCTCAAAATATAACCGGTCAGAGGTGTCATAATCAGTTGATACTGTTTCAGGGTTACAATTAACCATGATGGTCTCAAAACCGGCATCCGACAATGAGAAACAGGCATGGCAACAGCAGTAATCAAACTCAATACCTTGACCAATGCGGTTAGGGCCGCCGCCAAGAATGATAATTTTTTCGCGATCGGTCGGGTCGGCTTCACACTCGGCGGGTTCACCTGCTGCAAATGTTTCATATGACGAGTAAAGGTATGGCGTTTTCGCTTCAAATTCTGCTGCACAGGTATCAATTCTTTTGTAGCTTGGGCGAACGCCTTGGCGGTGCCGTGCATCAAATACAGCAGCTTCCGTGAGCTCTGCAAGTTCAGCTAAGCGTTCATCGGAAAAACCAAGCATTTTCAGGCGGCGTAGTTCCGTGGCATCTGTTGGCAGGCCATTTTCACTAACGCCTTTTTCTGCCATAACGATGCTATTGATTTGCTCAAGGAACCAAGGCTCAAAACCAGTGACACGGCGAATATCTTCAAAACCCAGTCCTTCGCGGAAAGCCTGTGCTATACGCAAAACCCTGTCGGGGCGCTGGAAACCCAATGATTTCAGTATAGGTGCGGTATCATTACTGCCAGCAACATAGCCATCAAATTCAACCTCGTTCAGGCCAGTTAAGCCTGTTTCCATGGAGCGCAGCGCTTTTTGCAAGCTTTCAGTAAAGTTGCGACCAACGGCCATCACTTCACCTACTGATTTCATCGCGGATGAAAGTAAAGGTTCACTACCTTCAAATTTCTCGAACGTGAAACGTGGAATTTTCGTAACCACATAATCAATCGTAGGCTCAAACGATGCAGGCGTTACACCTGTTATATCGTTGTCCAGTTCATCAAGCGTGTAGCCAACTGCAAGTTTTGCCGCGATTTTAGCAATCGGGAACCCTGTTGCTTTAGATGCCAGTGCTGATGAACGTGACACGCGCGGGTTCATCTCAATGACGATCAAGCGACCATCTTTTGGGTTTACGGCAAATTGTACATTTGATCCGCCCGTTTCAACGCCAATTTCGCGCAAGCATGCGATGCTGGCGTTGCGCATGATCTGATATTCTTTATCCGTTAGCGTCAGTGCAGGGGCAACTGTTATGCTGTCACCAGTATGCACACCCATAGGGTCTACATTTTCGATTGAACAAATGATAATGCAGTTGTCATTCTTGTCGCGGACAACCTCCATTTCATATTCTTTCCAGCCAACAATGCTTTCTTCCACCAGCACTTCTGTTGTTGGGGAAGCATCAAGACCGTTGGTGACAATCTCGATGTATTCTTCGCGGTTGTATGCCACGCCGCCGCCTGTTCCACCCATGGTGAAGCTGGGGCGAATAATCATTGGCAAGCCAATACGGTCCATTGCCTCCAGTGCTTCATCAATTGTGTGCGCGATCTCGCTGCGGCTGCTTTCCAGACCAATTTTGGTCATGGCATCTTTGAACCGCATGCGATCTTCAGCTTTGTCAATTGCGTCCTCGTCGGCACCGATCATCTTTACACCGTGACGCTCAAGTGCACCGTTGGCTGAAAGTGCCAGTGCAGTGTTCAACGCTGTTTGCCCGCCCATGGTTGGCAGCAGTGCATCCGGCTTTTCAGCTTCTATAATTTTCTCAACCACTTCAGGTGTGATTGGTTCAATATAGGTTGCATCCGCCAGTTCAGGGTCTGTCATAATGGTGGCTGGGTTGCTGTTAACCAAAATAACCCTGTAGCCTTCTTCCTTCAGTGCCTTACAAGCCTGTGTGCCTGAGTAATCAAATTCGCAGGCTTGTCCGATAACAATTGGCCCCGCGCCAATAATGAGGATGCTTTCGATGTCTGTACGTTTGGGCATGTGTTACTCGTCTCTAAAATCCGGCCTACCGATGATTTGGGAAAGTTTCTATTTTAAAATTTAAAGCGTAACCCTGCTTGCAACTGAATTACTTCATAGTTGCTGTCAAAAGTTGTGCGAGTATTGGTGGCTACATCAATCAGGTCAAATTCTGCACCTGGTGCCACGTAATAGCGCCCATCCACAAACAAGTCCCATGTGTCGGTTAGCGGTAAAGTAACACCCAGAATGCCCTGATAAAGGAACTCTGTGCTTGTTGGCCCGCCAAAGCGTGGATCAGGTGTGCCAGGCACACTGTCAAAGCTACCGAAAACGTCTGATTCAACACCGCCAACGCCAATGCCTACACCGATGTAAGGGGTGATAAGCGGCAGACCTTCAAAGTCATAAAGAAGATTACCAAATACACCCAAAGATGAGTTGTCACCGTTGAATGATGCTGTTGGGTCCGCAAGAAATTGGCCTGCGCTTACATCGTTTTCGCGGTAGGCAGCTTCAAGCTCGACACGGAAGCCACTGATAGGTAGTTTGTAGCCTACAGCGCCGCCGATAACGAAACCGTTGTCGAGCGAGATATCCAGTGACTGGTTGCCAGATGTATTGTTTTGATCACGCTGAATGGCAAGGCCGGTGAAACCTGATATATAAAAACCATCCGCTTGTGCGGCGTTCGGTATAGCAAGTCCTGCGAAAAGAGTGGCAGTGGCCAACCCTATTTTTGAAAAGTGTGTCACTGTCGTTTCCCTCTTTTAAGTATTATATTAAAATTACTAGGCGGCTTTTTTCTGTTTTAAGATCATGTCCATAAACTGTTCAAACAGATAGAAACTGTCTTGTGGTCCAGGGCTTGCCTCAGGGTGTTGTTGCACACTGAAGATTGGTCTATCCGTGCATTCAATGCCGCATACCGTTTTATCAAACAATGATGTGTGGCTGATCTTCACATTTGCAGGCAGGCTGTCACCGTCCACCGAAAAACCGTGGTTCATACTGGTGATTTCTACTTTACTGGTCCGCAGGTCTTGCACCGGATGATTTGCACCGCGGTGGCCTTGATGCATTTTGTATGTTTTGCCACCGAAGGCTAATGCAAGCAATTGATGACCAAGACATATACCAAAAATTGGCAGGTTGGTTTCTATCAGTTGTTTGATGACAGGCAGGGCATACTTGCCTGTGGCAGCGGGGTCGCCCGGGCCATTTGACAAGAAAATGCCGTCCGGATTATGCGCCATAATATCATCAAAGCTGGTAGTGGCAGGTACCACTGTGACGCGCGCACCCACCTCTGCGAGGCAGCGCAGAATATTGTCTTTCGCGCCGTAATCAACGGCAACAACGTGAGCTTTTGCATTTTCAAGTGTGCCGAAACCACTGCCGCGGGTCCAGTTTGTCGTCGTCCATTCCTCACTCTTCTCGCGTGTTACATCTTTTGCAAGGTCCATACCGCTCAAGCCGGGCCACTCTTGCGCCTTCTTAAGTAGGGCAGAGATATCAAATGTGCCTGTTTTGCTATATGCAATAACCCCGTTCGGCGCGCCTTTATCTCTGATCAGGCGGGTGAGTTTGCGTGTATCGATACCGCATATGCCGATCAGACCTTGTGTTTCTGTCCACTCGGTCAGATGTGTTTCAGCGCGGTAATTAGCAGGATTGGTAATATCTTCCCTTACCACCAGGCCGCGCGAAACAGCTTTGCGCGTTTCCATGTCTTCGGGTGTTGTGCCTACGTTACCGATGTGAGGGAATGTGAAGTTAATGATCTGGCCAGCATAGGATGGGTCAGTCAGAATTTCCTGATAGCCGGTAATGGATGTATTGAAACACACTTCACCAACTGTGTCGCCTTCACTGCCAAATCCGAAGCCCCAAAATAATGTCCCGTCATCCAGCACAAGAACGGCTGTGATATTGCTGTGAGGCGGGCCACTTTGGGCAGCGGAGTCGGACATCGGCGCTTTCCTTATATAGTACCGGGTTACGGCGTATTTGGTGTTGCACATGAGCCTATGTGGCCACTTGGCAGTAGCCAAATTGACGGGACACTAGTCAAAAGGCTTCGTAAGGTCAAGCAAAACCGAAATTTATTTTTCCTTTTAAAAACAATAACTTAAGGTAAGAATTTCTCGTTTGCGCTCATGCCCCTATCTGTGTAATATGGTGGTTTCCGACTCAGCATAAACAGGGTTTGATTTGATGCTTAGGGACGACTTGACCACGTCAATGAAAGACGCAATGCGCGCCAAAGAAAAGCGCAAGCTTTCAACAGTGCGGCTAATATTGGCTGCTATTAAAGAAAAAGACATTGAGATGCGCGGGCAAGATGCGGGTGACCGTGATGATGATGCCGTCATAACTGATATCTTGTCCAAAATGGTCAAGCAGCGTAATGACAGCATCAAGGCATACGAAGAAGCTGGTCGCTGTGAGCTCGCTGAGCGTGAGCGTGAAGAGATCGCTATTATTCAGGAATTTCTGCCCAAACAAATGGACGAGGCCGAGATTAAAGCTGCCGCTGAAGCTGTAGTTGCTGAAATTGGTGCTGAAGGCCTTAAAGACATCGGCCGCTGTATGGGTGCGCTCAAGTCCAAGTATGCCGGGCAAATGGATTTTGCCAAGGCGAGCGTGACTATCAAAGGCATGCTGAGTTAAGATTCTATTATTAATGAGATGTTTTATTACATACATCTGCTTTGTCATGCAGTTGTATGTAAGCATAGAATCTATTGCCGCAGATGATAGTATTCGAACATTAGTAGCTCATACTAAAGCACCATATTCATTTAATAGTCTTGTTACAGCAAGTGGTGTCAAAACTGACCTTTTCTTAGCCTTGAAAGATAAGACAGATATCCTTGTTGAAAATACTAGACTCGCTCCTTTTTCTACTGAAGGAGCAGAGGTGTTAATAAGGGAGAATGGGGCTTGTCGTATTTCGCAAGAGGACTTCGATGCGAGGCAAGCTATAGCAATTGCTTCACTTGTTCGTAATGAACAGGAGTATCAACAGACATATTCTACCTTTTATAATGTTTATCAAAAGATGCTTCAGGAACTACCAGTCAATGTGCTTGGTTCGAGCATCGAGGATACCTTCAAGCGGCGGAGGGCGCGCGATCAATATTGGCGACAGCAAATGAAAAAGATTAAAGGGCATGAGTTCTCTTCACAGGACCTTGAATATGTATTTTCTAATCTCATTGTTAGGGAAATGTGCTGGGTAGATACGGATAATGTCTCTTATCTGAAAAACTTTATTCATAAAAATGGATGGCCTGTAATTGAAGAATACGGGCCCGTGGCTGATAGTGTCGCTTGGCTAATTGTGCAACACGCTGATCGTGACCTACCTTTTCAGAAAGAGGTGCTCTTATTGTTTGAGGCGCGTTTAAAATCTCCATTTTTTAACCTACCAAATTACGCATACTTATATGATAGAGTAATGGTTAACTCTTCAAAGCCTCAACGTTATGGAACTCAAATTCACTGCGAGAATGGTGCCGTGACTCCGCGTCAACTAGAAAATAAATCAAACCTTAACAATCTTCGTGAAGAAATGGGACTTGATTCGATTGAAAATTACCTAGCTTTATTCAACCATTGCTAATTCCATAATAAATTACTGTTGGTATGTTTTATCAGTTTTGGCTTGTGAGATTGTTCTTGAACTTATGAGGGCATCTGGTGGTGTCAAAACTTCAGCTAGTTTACGCATAAATGTTGTACGTGTGCTTTGTTCTTTCCCGGCTTTATTGATGACTGTTTTGCTCTGTCTCATGATATGTCTTTCCTTACTTGTTAAGTGATCTGATGTTTCGGTTCTACTTGCTCAAGTTAAGTTGAGGTCAAGCGCTATTTGCGTAAAAATTATTTAGGCTGATCATTCGTTTTCTTTTTTATGTTTCCGTTTGCGGATTTCTTCGCGGGCAGCACTGAGGACCAGTTCGTCTGTTGGTGCCAGCAGGATTGCTAGCTTATGAAGAAATGATGCTTTCTCATTGCATAAGGTATTCTTTTTCATGCTTTTGTCCAAATTGACTATTTCCCCTTATTTGTGGCATGAAGGAACGTATTACAAATTCGTAGTTTTAAGCCTAAGACTTAGAAAAATTAAGGAATGTAATTGTGCGTTACCGATTGCAAACACTGTCAGGCCTGCTTGCTTTTGATGCCGCAGCCCGAACCGGAAGTTTAACGCTTGCGGCAAAAGAGTTGGGGCGCACACAGTCTGCAGTAAGTCAGCAAGTGAAGGGCCTTGAAGAGCATCTTGGCTTAAAGCTGTTTATTCGCAGGCCACGTGAAATTGTTTTGACCGCAGATGGTAGGGTGCTGGCTCATTCAGTTGAGGAAGCGTTGCGCGGTATCGATCAAACAATTAAGGAACTTGATAAACATAAAGATGAAAATGTCATCAGGCTGTCGGTTTATCATTCATTTGCTATCCAATGGCTTATTCCGCGTCTGCCAAAATTTGCCTTAAAACACCCTGAAATTGACGTTCGCTTAAATGCTGATGACCGAAAAGTCGATGTAGCTAGCGAAGGGTACGACCTTGCGGTTCGGTATGGTTGGTTTATTAGTCAAACACCTGCAAATGTTACGCATATTCGCAGAGAGCAATATATACCGGTGTACGCCGCGTCGCTTTCGCCTGATCGGGCGCTGACCGCAGCTGACTTGGATGATTTCCCGTTACTTGGATATGAAGACCCTGTTTATTGGCGTGAATGGCTGAAACTTAATGATGTCGATCTTGTGAATGCAGATTATGGTCAAACTTATAGCCATTCAGGCTTGCTTGTTCAGGCTGCAATGGTTGGGGTTGGCATCGGCATGGCACCGCTTACCACTGCTGCTGAAGCCTTAAGTGATGGCAGGTTGAAATGCATAAAAAGCCGCCCGCTTGAGCTGGATCATTGCTTTTATTTAGTTTCAGCAGAAGAAACTATGCCCGAAAAAGTACAATGGTTTGCTGACTGGATCATCCAGGAACTGCTGGACATGGAAGAAGAAGCAGAGGCTTATTTTCTCTGAACGTGAATTATTTTGCGCCACGGTCAAATTTTTATATTAAAATAAAGTGATTCCTATTTTGGGTATGTGTATATGGCGCTTAGTCCGCAGTTTTTGGATGAATTGAAGCATCGCTTCACCCTGTCTGACGTTGTCGGACGACAGGTGAAGCTTGTTCGCCGTGGCCGTGAAAGTACGGGGCTGTGCCCGTTTCATAGCGAAAAAACACCGTCTTTTACCGTGAATGATCAAAAGGGCTTCTACCACTGCTTTGGATGTGGTGCGCATGGCAGTGTAATTGACTTTGTCATGAATACGCAGGGCATGAATTTCCCTGAGACGATTGAAGTGCTTGCGGGCGAAGTTGGTTTGGAAGTGCCAAAACCTTCCCGCGAGGAAGTGGAGCGCCAGAAAGAACGTGCCACGCTGACCGAAGTGATGCAAGCGGTGGCGCAGTGGTATCAAACACAGCTGCGCGCCAAAGCAGGCAAGCAGGCCTATGATTATATCAAAGGGCGTGGCCTAACTGATGAAACACTGAGCCGTTTTGGTATGGGCTATGCACCTTCTTCGCGGTCTGCGCTCAAGGATGCCATGATGGCGCGCGATATCGGCGAAGACCAGCTTATTGAAACCGGGATGCTGATTAAGCCAGATAGCGGCGGAGCATCATATGATCGCTTCCGTGACCGCCTTATGTTCCCCATCACTGACCGGCAAGGCCGGGTGATTGCCTTTGGTGGTCGTGCGCTCAGTAAAGACGCCAAAGCCAAATACCTGAACAGCCCGGAAACTAATCTGTTTCACAAGGGTGCCACGCTTTATAACTGGGCCAATGCACGTGCTGCCAGCTATGACGCCGGACAAGTAATGGTGGTTGAAGGTTACATGGATGTAATCGCGCTCGCGCAGTACGGTATCAATTACGCTGTTGCGCCGCTTGGCACCGCACTTACTGAAGAACAGATTATGCATCTGTGGCAAATGGCAGATGAACCTATTTTGTCTTTTGACGGCGACAATGCCGGCCAGCGTGCAGCGGGCAGAGCGGTTGAACGTGCATTGCCGATGCTTAAACCTGGCAAGTCACTGCGGTTTATGATGATGCCTGAAGGTGATGACCCTGACAGTTTGGTGCAGCGTGAAGGTAAGGGGGCAATTGAAGCGCTGATCGATAAAGCGAATCCGCTTGCCAATGTATTGTGGCAAAGTCTGACGGCAGGCGTGCAAAGTGACACACCGGAACGTCGCGCAGGGTTGGAGAAGAAGATTTTTGGACGGCTGTCTGAAATTCAGGATGAAAACGTTAAAACGCTCTATCAGCGTGAATACCGCGACCGTATATTTCAATTGTTTCGAGGGAACCGTGGCGGTCAACAAGGTCGTAAGGCTATATCTTCGCGTAATGGTGGGTTCAAACAGGGTTTTGGCGGCAAACCGCGGCCATTGCCCGCAACTGGATTGCTGTCGCAAACACGCCTTGGCCGAAGTGCCGGTGGGCGCGCTATTACGGACACAACTGAAAAGTTGTTGATGTTAACGCTGGTTAACCATCCCGAAATTATGATTCGCCACGAGGAAGAGATCGGCTTGCTGGAATTTACCGTGCCGGGCCTTGAAAATATGCGGAATGCGCTACTTGAAAAAGCAAGTATTGGCGACACCCTTGACCGTGAGGCAGTGCATACCCATTTAGAGGCATCAGGGCATATGGCTGCTGTTCGTATAATGATGAATGATAAGGCATTGCGCGGTGATTGGTTTGCATGGCCAGAAGCTGCTTTGTCAGATGCATTAACCGGATTCGAGCATTTGATGTCGCGATATCAACATATTACGGCTGCTAAACACGCCTACGAACAAGCGGAAGCTGAATATGCAGCAGAAATGACGGATGCAAATCACGAGCGTTTTGTGGCGGCACAAGCTGCTTTTCGTGCTTTGGAAGAAAAAGAAGCCGATAAAGATGGATATCGTCTCGAATCAGGCAGGTTTTCTTTTAATTAATGTGCTATTAGTGCGATTCGCGTACATCTGGAGTAAATATTAATGGCAACTAAAGCGACTCAAGAAGAAGACACACGTCCAAGCAGTGACGAGTCGGGCGCTGGTACAGGCACAGATTCCACCGAGGCGGCTGTCAAAAAAATGATCGCAAAGGCTAAAGAGCGTGGCTACATCTCTTATGATGAAGTGAATGCGACTTTGCCAACCGAGGAAATGTCTTCCGAGAAAATCGAAGACATCATGACAATGCTGTCCGAGATGGGCATCAATGTTGTGGAAAGTGACGAGGAGGCTGAAGAAAGCGATGACGCCAAAGGCGCCAAAGCTGAAGAGCCAGAAGAATTTAAAACCACCGACAAAAAAGAAGCCAATGACCGTACAGATGATCCTGTGCGTATGTACCTGCGCGAGATGGGTTCTGTTGAGCTGTTGTCGCGTGAAGGCGAAATTGCCATTGCCAAACGGATTGAAGCTGGTCGTGCCACCATGATTACTGGTTTGTGCATGAGCCCGCTCACGTTTAAGGCAATTACCGAATGGGCGCAGCGCCTTGAGAATGAAGAAATGTTGCTGCGCGACATTCTTGATCTTGAAGCAACAATTGGTAAGCAGCCAAACGCCGAAGAACTTGAAGACGAAAACGCTGGCGATGTGATGGCTGAAGAAGCCAAGAAGCCTGAAGCAGGTGGCACTGCGTCTGATGATGCGGCCCCAGAAGCTGCTAATGATGACGAAACATCTGAAGGCAGTGAAAATGCTACCGAAGGCGGTGAAAATACCGAAGGTACGCCGGCAACGCGCCGTGACGACGACGATGAAGACGATGAAGTGGCTATGTCACTTTCTGCTATGGAAGAGCACTTGAAGCCGGATGCTATCGAGAAGTTCTTCAAGATTACGTCAACGTACAAGAAATACCACAAACTTCAGGAACAACGCCTTGCGGCGGCCATTCAGGGTGAAGGGTTGTCAACCGCGCAGGAACGCCGTTTCAAGAAATTAAGCGATGAGTTGATCGAGCTTATTAATACAGTGAAATTCCACAATCTGCGTATTGAAGAGCTTGTCGACGAACTATACGGCCTTAACAACCGTTTGATGACACTTTCAGGTCGTTTGCTCCGTTTGGCTGAAAGCCACAAGGTAAATCGTCAGGCATTTCTTGATGAATATCAGGGCAATGAAGTTGAAGATGGCTGGGTTGATCGTATCGCACAGCTAAAAGGACGCGGATGGGCATCGTTTGCTGAAAAAGAACGCATTGCTATTAACAATATCCGAGATCAGGTCGGTGAGCTGGTTAACCGCAGCGGCCTGCATGTGGGTGAGTTCCGCCGCATTGTACGTACAGTGCAAAAAGGCGAAAAAGAAGCCCGTATCGCCAAGAAAGAAATGGTGGAAGCCAATCTTCGCCTTGTGATCTCGATCGCGAAAAAATACACCAACCGTGGCCTGCAATTCCTAGATTTGATTCAGGAAGGTAACATTGGCTTGATGAAAGCGGTTGATAAATTTGAGTATCGCCGTGGTTACAAGTTCTCGACTTACGCTACATGGTGGATCAGGCAGGCGATCACACGCTCTATTGCGGATCAGGCGCGGACAATTCGTATTCCGGTACACATGATCGAAACGATCAACAAGTTGGTGCGTACGGGTCGTCAGATGCTGCATGAAATTGGCCGCGAAGCTACACCGGAAGAGTTGGCAGAGCGTTTGTCCATGCCGCTTGATAAAGTACGCAAGGTAATGAAGATTGCCAAAGAGCCTATCAGCCTTGAAACGCCAATTGGCGACGAAGAAGATAGCCACTTGGGTGATTTCATTGAGGATAAAAATGCTATCTTGCCGGTGGATGCAGCGATCCAGTCTAATCTGCGTGAAACAACGACACGTGTGCTTGCAAGCCTGACACCGCGTGAAGAACGTGTACTGCGTATGCGTTTTGGTATCGGCATGAACACGGACCATACGCTTGAAGAAGTTGGACAGCAGTTTTCTGTTACACGGGAACGTATCCGTCAAATTGAAGCTAAAGCACTGCGTAAGCTGAAGCACCCAAGCCGGTCACGCCAGCTTAGAAGCTTCCTAGATACATAGTATCACGCTTGTTTAACGGATCAAAAAAACAACAAAAAGGTAGTCGATTGCGGCTGCCTTTTTTTGTTGCCTTGCTGAGTTTGTGCACTGCTACGCCGCTCGTTGCGTTTCAAGACTTGGATGGTGATGACGGGTACATTATTTTGCCTGACAGGTATGATCGCCCGACAGCAGGCACAGTTGTTAACGGTGTTGGGCCACTGCCTTTCATCATTGATACCGGTGCAAGCAAAAGCGTTATATACCGCTCTCTTACATCCGTGATTGATTTGCAGGCACTGCCGAACCAGTCAAAACGGATCATTACGGCAACAGGTTATAAGCGGGTACTCGTATACCCGGTTACAGACTTTTATGTACTTGGGCGCACACTTAATGTGCAGGAAACTGTTGCTCTGCCTGACATTATTGGGTCACAGGCCAAGGGCCTCATCGGTGTTGATATGCTTGCGGGTCTAACGCTTACCATGGATATGGGGCAGGGGCTTGCGCGACTGCAGAACCCTGATGAGACAAGATTTGACGATAGCTGGACCATGATACAAGGCCGACCTGTCGCTTATGGGTCATTAGCGCTTGAGGTTAACATCGGCGGTGTTGATGTGCCTGTTATTGTCGATACAGGCGCATCGGACACTGTAATTAACACAGCGGGGTCTGATGCACTTACACTGGCTGCCACAGGTGTGCGGCGCCAAAGCATACGTGCATCCATTTCAAATGGCGGCGTGATGGATTTTGTTGCGTTGGTTGTGCCCAGCTTCAAGGTGGGAGATTATGAGCGAACAAACATGCGCTTGGTGGTGTCTGACATTCCGGTTTTCACCACGCTTGGTGCCCGTTCAGTGCCTGCCATAATACTTGGTATGGATTTGCTGGGCGAACAACCGTTTGCCATTGATTTTAAAAATTGGCGACTTTATTTGGGCACCCAGGAAGCGGACACGGCAATAGCATCTGAATAATATCGGTACCGTGCTTAGGGTGATATTAGCGAGTGTTTTCAAACTCACGCCTATCATATAGGCGGCCGCCGCGCATAACATATTGAATGGTTTTCAATGCGTCGATTGAGTTACTTGGATCGGCTTCCATAAAAACAAGATCTGCGTCCTTACCTACATCCACAGTGCCTGTCACACGGTCTAAAAACAGAAGCCGTGCATTCGCCTGTGTCGCCATAATGATAGTGTCAATCGGGCTAACACCAATTTCAACATGGCGTGCCATTTCATCAGCGAGTGAAGCACCTAAAATTACGGCAGGTGTACCAGCATCGGTTCCTATGCCAACCATTATGCCTGCATCGATGATCTTTTTGGTGTTGCGCTCAAGCACGGTCATATGTCGTGCAGCATTTGTAGAAAGCGGCCACCAATCGCGCCAGTTTTGCGCCATGATTGGTGAGTTTAGGCTCTGATAAAGGCCTGTCCCATGCAGCTTTTGTGGATCATACTGTTGTTGGCGCGTCACTGCATTTTGCACATCAACAATTACGGCAGTTGCCGTGAGTGTTGCAACGTATGCTGTGCGGTTGCGCCGCATCAGTGTAAGCAATTCATCATCAATGCCGCCCGCGACCAAGCCAGACATTAATCCATCAGCACCCGCGCGAATAGCAGTTTTGGCTTGTTCAGGATTTGTCGCATGCACAAATACACGGCGTTCTCGCTTGTGCGCATAATCAATTGCAGATCTAAGCGCTGCCTCAGAAAAAAGCGGCAAAGGGTTGGGCGTTAGCCATGATTTATTATCAAACGAAAGTTTGATAATAACGGCACCCGCTTCAATTTGGTTATCAATAGCAGTTTTTATGCCGCCAACTGTTGAGGTTTTAATGTCTCCCCAGCCTCCGGTAGGACCAATGTGGCGACCAGCTGATAGGAAGCGAGGGTAATTCAGCGGGTTATTTGCAACTGCACCTTTCACCATGTTCATGACATCGGCAGGTACGCTTGGGTTAAACACGCTGGTTATGCCCCAGTATAGATTGCGCCTTAACAGGGCAATACGCGCTGTTGTGCTTTCTTTCGCAAAACCACCCTTATCAAGGTGTTGATGGATATCGATTAAACCAGGGATGACATAACCACCCGCCATATCAAAGTTTTCACATGCGACGCAGGCGTAATCTGGGTCGTTTATGGACGTGATCTTGCCGTCTTCTATCGTAATCCGTTCAGCGCGAACCATTGATTTGCTGTAACTGTCCAGATAAAAAACATTGGTTATTTCAAGGGGTGAGGGTTGAGCGATTGCAAATGAGCTTGTTAAAACGCTAGCGCTAAAAGCAGCAGAAAATAGGCGAAAAGCCATTGTCAGGCTTGATAAAAAAGAAAGACAATTAGGCATCTTTGGCATTTTTAACCGTCTCTAGAATTGCGGTTTGTAGTATATCTGCATCTATGGGCTTGGTAACATAGCCATTCATGCCTGCTTGTTTCATACGCTCTTCTGTACCTTCGATGGCATCTGCAGTTAAGGCAATAGCTGGAAGTTTAGCAACGCGACCGGTTAGGGCACGAATAGCGGCCAATGTTTCAATGCCACTGAGGCCGGGCATATTGATATCCATCAGCAACACATCATACGTAGTGTCACCATCATTGCCGCCAAGCTCTGCAATCATGTTTGCCCCACTATCAACGAGCGTGATGTCGGCACCCATTTTTAGGCATACTTTTTCAATAATAACGCGGTTAATTGGGTTGTCGTCTACAGCAAGAATTTTTATGCCTGATAATGGTTTTTGGTTGCTTGTTGTCACAGCAGGGGCTGTGTTTTGCGCAGGCGCACTAGATTTCATCGGTATAGCAACAGAGAAGCACGTGCCTTCACCAGGCGTGCTGTTACAGCTTATTGTCCCACCAAGTAGGGCAGTTAGTTCTTTTACAATAGCAAGGCCTAAACCTGTGCCTTTTGTTGCCTGTTCATCGTCGTTGTCTACTTGTTCAAAGCGTTCGAATAACGCTTCTGATTGCTCAGGTGTAAGGCCTTTACCGGTGTCGATTACGTCAAGCGTAATTTGGTGGATACCCTCTTCGTCACTCTGATTGTTTAGTGCGACTGTAATGCCGCCGCGTTCTGTAAACTTGATTGCGTTGCCTATAAGGTTAATGAGGACTTGCCGGATAATCTTGATGTCGGTCAGAACCCAGAAATTGTCAGGAAGATCATCCTTAATCGCTAGTGACAACTGTTTTTGTTTTGCAAGTAAGGTAAGGCTGTCTGCGGTGTCTTTGACTGCGTCGCTCAAGTTAATGGCGCTTAGTCTAACGCTATACTTGCCAGCTTCCAGCCTTGAGATGTCCAGAATATCATTTACAAGGTTTAATAATAGCCCTGATGATTTTTGGGCCATGCCCAGATAGGATATAGCTGAAGGGTTCAGGTTTTCTTCAGCCAGCAGGTCCAACATTCCAATGACACCGGTCAGCGGTGTTCTTATCTCGTGGCTCATATTTGCAAGGAACACGGTTTTGGCTGCACTTGCTTGTTGCGCTTCGTCTCGCGCCGCCGCAAGATCCTTGGTGCGTTTATTAACAGTTTGTTCCAGATTGTTTACAATCTGTGAAAGTTCGCTCGCCATTTTTTCTGTTGATGCAGCAAGTGCGCTGATTTCGCTGCCCGCTTCTTTTTGACCAACCTCGTTTGGTTTAAACTTGCCAAGCGAAAGTTGTTTGGTACGCAGCATCAACTGATTTAATGGCTCGGTTACTGTTTTTTTCATGGTGATACTGAGCGTGATCATTGCAATGACCATCGCGATAAGACCAAGATAAAGTATATTGAATGCGGCAGCGCTTGCTTCTGCAGCAATAAGAGACCGGGGGTAGGAAATGATATAGTATCCACCAAGGCCGTATATTTCGCTGGCTGCAATGTAGCTATCAGTTTCATGCAGAAATGTTACCCAGGTTTTGTCGTCTTGGTTCTTTTCAATATTTTTATATATGGCCTTGATGTCTTCATTGCCCGATGTGGCAATGTTGAGATTTTTTTCAATGTCCTGCCCTGGCTTCATCAAACGGGGGTGTTCAACCAATTTTCCATCAGTTGAAATGATCATGTGTTCGCCGCCAATGGTTGGGTTATCTTCAGCAGCGTTCAACACACTTCTGAATTGTTGACTGCTACCAAAACCGCCAACATGTTCGCCGTTATAATCAAATGGTAAGTGGCACCCGCGGGTCCAGGTTGTACCAATAGATTCGTCGATCACTGGTTGTAGGTCTGTGCAAACAAAGCTGCGTTCTGGGTTATTTTCAGGCAATGTAATTCTGACGACTTCAAATTCTTTGATGCTAAAATCAGACGGAGCCTCTTTACGGTAAAACATCAAGTTACCAGCCCGGTCCGGTGCCCAGATGAAAAGCTGACCTGTTGGTGTAAAGAAATAATAGCTTTCAAACTGTGGGTAATATGCCGTTCCTGTTTGAGTAACCGTTTGAATTGCAGCAGAAAGCAGCTTCTTGTCCGCAGTTGTTATATCGGAAGCATTTGGCACAAAACCAGCAGAGCCTTTTATGAACAAACCACCGCCCACGACGGTGCCATCATAAATGCTATCTCTACTACGGTAAGTATTGTCACCGTAGTCGACAAATGTATCCTCAAATCGGACGGCGTTTATTTCTTCCTGGGCATCAAGAAGGTTGGTTAGGGTGCGTCTCGCATTTTCGTTCGCCTGCTCGATATTACGGAATAGCTCTCCCTCGCGGTGTGCGCGTGCTTCAGTAGCAATCTCCATGTTGGAGATAACTTTGGCTTCGAGCAGTTGTTGAAGCAGAAAGTAACTGCCGAAAGACAGGATTGTGATGATCAGGCTCATACGCCAGCCGATAGCGATCAGGGCTTCAAACCCGATTGAATTTGGCTTGATACCTAAAAGGTTCGGTATTTTTCGCGTAACTACCATATGTTCATAATATTTCAGACTATCAGTGCTTAAACCCGTATACCTGTTATTGTTTAATGTAACATACCTTAAAGAACTCTTATCGACAGCGATTAACCGGTATCATTCCCGAACTCTTTTCTGCACTTACAGTCTGTCACGCTGCGCAATCATGCCAAAATCATGCACGCATTGAAAAGGCAGACATCTACTCCCATATCGAATCTATATAAACTTTAAGAATAAACAAGCAGTGAGGGGAATGTATTGTGACAGTTTTTACAATGATTGCTGTAATCGTGAGCGTTACGGTTATTGGCGGTGTCGTGACCACGTGGATTAAATCAAAAGAGAAAAATCAAGAAAATGGCAATGAGGCTGCAGATGTGAATGCACGTGTGCAGGCTTTGGAAGAGCGTGTGAAAGTATTGGAGCGCTTGGCGACCGATAAGAGGCACCGTCTGAGTGAAGAAATTGATGCGCTTTAATATATAGCGGCTGATCAATAACGACATAAAATATGACAAGGGGATGGCCAGATGGAGATGGATGGTAAAGTTTTTGTATTGTTGATTATTGCGATGGTTGGTTTGTTTAGCTGGCTGGAGCGCAATCAGAAAAATCGTGCCAAAATGGCAAAGGCCAGCTCGGACAAGATGGACGCAGGTCATCAAAAAGAGATTGAGCAGTTAAAAGAACGGGTTGCTGTGCTGGAGCGTATTCTTACTGATAAAAGAGAGCGTTTGAAGGACGAAATAGATAGCCTTTAAGTTACGACAACCGCTGATAATTGTGTGTGGATGCAACATTGTGTGCATGATATCGTATTTTTTTACTCCTTTGCTGCATTTTGGGGCTGTTCATCGGTGCTAGCATTTGCTACCAACGCCGCCGTGGTGAGGGCCTGTAGCTCAGCTGGTTAGAGCCGTCCGCTCATAACGGATTGGTCGGGGGTTCGAGTCCCTCCGGGCCCACCACACTGCACCTAGACTCATCAAATGCTCCGAACAACCTGAGTGGCTGTGCGATAGAGGCGGTTCGAAGTCCGGTTTTACGGTCATAGGCTATGCGCTGTGGGAACACCAATCTCAGTAACATTCTCTTATGCTCTAACATCTCGGATGTCCAGAGTTTCCAAGGGTTCGCGAGAAATTCACAAGCGGTTCGAAAAGTTGCATCAAAGGTGGTGATTGGTGTCACTGTTTGCTCGACTTTTTCGCTCATAAGGGCTTTTTCTTCTTCCAGTTTTTCAATGCGGATTTCGTAAGCAGCTATCAGCTTTGGGTTATCGGAAGCCACTATACGGTCCATCAATTGATCAATAGACTTTTCAGCATCAGCGAGCTGTACTTTCAATGTGCTTTGGCGTGTCTTCGCTGCTGCCCCGCGCTTATCCCATTCATCGCTCAGGATCATGCGAAACAGCTTAAACAGCTTGGGCGCTGGTTTGAGGGATTGAAGCAATTCCTCAAAATCACCTTCGATTGCGTCCCGCTTGATGGATTTACGGTATTCACCGCAAGCTTTCTGGTGACAGAAGTAATACGGGTAATAGCTATTACGCCCTTTGGTCCATGCAGCGGTCATAGGGTGCTCACAGGACGCGCAAGTGACGAAGCCGCGCAATGGGAAGTCAGCATTCAAGTCTTTGCGTGCTGGTGCAATGGCGGTGCCTTTCCGGCGCTCTTGCACTTTATGCCATGTATCAACGCTGATAAGTGGTTCATGCTTGCCGGGGTGCATATGGATATTCCATTTGGGCACCGATATATGCCCGGTATATAAAACGCGCTCTAACAAATCGATTACAGTATTTAGCGGCACGTCGCCGTATTTACCTTTTGAGATTGTGGGGAATGTGCCGAGGAAGCGGCGAACTTCATTGGCATTTTGGAAGCGACCACTTGCAAAGCCTTCTATCGCTTCGGTTACGATAGAGGCGTTAGGTTCATCGCGAACCACCATTTTACCGTGACCCGGCACGTCGGCGTATGTGTAACCAAGCACAGGGGCAAAACACCAATAGCCCGCCATTACGCGTGCTTTCATCTTCTGGATCACTTGGCGCTGGTTTTGTTTGCGCTCAAGCTGACCTTGGGCTGCAAAGATGGTTTCTATGAATTCGCCTTCCGGCGTGTCTTCAAAACGGAAGTTCAAACACTCAACGCTTGCACCTTTTGCTGCAAGCGTGGCACGAAGCTTAAAATGGAAGTCCCGGTCTCTCGAAAAGCGCTTTAAATCGTCGAACACAATCACATAGTCCTGATGATTATTGGCATCCAGATAGGCCAATAGCGCGACCATCCCTTCGCGTTTCATAAAATCACCACCGCCCGATACATCGTCGGGGAAGACTTCCATCACTTCATAGCCGTGCACAGCCGCATATTGGCGGCAGCGTTGCTCTTGGCTATCAAGACCGTGCCCTTCTTTGACCTGTTTCTTGCTGGACACCCGGCAGTAAATTAAGGCCGCTTTGTTTGTTGATACTTTCTGCACTGCTGTTTTCATTAACGACTCCCGGCAAGCGGCATATCAGAGCCGTTATTGCGTGTTGGTTTTTGTTTGGGTTTCACCGATGATTTTAACATATCTGCGGCTGATTTTGGTAGATTGGTAGATGGGGATGTGCCTTTTCCACAGGCCGTTTGCGTGGCACTGCTGCGCCACGCCAGATCAGCAAACCCGGCAGCTATAAACTGCAAGGCTTCAATAAGCTGTATGGCTTCAGCCTCATTGTATTCCATGCCTTCCAGTTCGGCCATATAACGATCATAGTCCACCTGTGGGATACCGGGAACGCGACTGGCTTCCAGCCATACACCATTGATTGTTTTTTGATCGCCTTTTGCCACCGCGTTTACCTCATTTGTTATCGTTTTACTTCATGTTCGTTTCCCTTCCATTGAACAAGAACATATCATGAACATTTGTGCTATAAACGCCGTTCTTTTTCAATGGAAAGATTGTTGTCATGCATAGGTATGCAGGAGCGCTTTAGCGGTCTTGTGCGCCCCGGTTTTGGGGCTTGCTTTGCCTGTTTTTTCTAAACTCCTCACGGGTTAATGCACTGACTCTGTTATGGGCGCGCCGGGCAACTTCAGCGACGCGCAGAAGGTCGTCTTTGCCAAAGCTGTGCGTATCCTTGAGATCGCCGTTCTTATCGCGGTATGTTTTGGCAAGGTCAGTGGCGAAGAAGTCATTTTTCGGACCTTCACGCCGCCAGATGGTGCCTTTGATATTGCCATCGCGCACCGTGTCTTCGGGTTGCTTTGGTTTTGGAGGCTGTAGTGTTTGCTGATTGGTTTGCTGCTGTTGTGGGACTTGTCCCAGTGGTGCCTGATATTGCGGGTCTGTCATGGTCATCTCCTATCGTTTGTGGGTTTTGGTTTTGCCGATACTTGGTGCCGTACGCTGGGCGATGAAGACGGCCTTGCGCTTCATCTTCTCAAGATTGTCCGAGGTGTTTTGCGGCGCTGGTTTCGCTTGTGTTTTTTGCTGTGTTTGCGCTTGTGCAGCTTCGTTTTTCAGGCGCGCTTGTTTGAACGCCTCCATGCGTTTCCTGATGCCCACCAGTTCTTCTGGCGGTATATGAGGGCGTTTGTGCTTGGTTGGTGGTCGTTTAGACGGCGCTATTCCCGGCCCATAAGCCATGTGGGGGCTGGGCCGGAAAAGCTGTTGTGCCTTAATTTGTTTGGCTATTTGTTCTTCGCGCTGCTGGCGTACCCGTTCGGGGTTGCTGGCAACATAGAAGTCACTGCGAACATGGGTTTTGGAGAGACCAGTTTCCCTATTTGCTCCAGGCAGGTTGTTACGGTTTTTATGGGCGTAGCTGATGGTGGTTTTTGGTGCTTTCGGGGGCGTACTCATTTGTAACCCTCTATCGTCGACCATGTACCGTCACTGTATTGCCGGTAATCGGCGTAGGCTTGCGGCACGGCTTCACGGATAACCTTGCGCCAGCGGTGACCAAACAGGGCTTTAACACGCACCCGATCTAATGGCGGGTGATAGGGATTGGGATGGAAGCGCCCAGCCATAGAGCGCTGCTCATAATATGGCTTGCGGTCTGCATAAATCGGTAGGTTCAGACCATCCATAAAGACATAGGCTTTATCATCCGGTGTTTTAAGCACTTCATCAGGGGTGCGAAGTTGGCGTTGCTGTTTGGTGCGGTTTTCAGCCGCCATGCGGTAGTGAGAGAGCTTATGTGCTGTTTCTACCGGGCTGGCACCATTCATCATGGCGTGAATGGCTTCCTTGCGGGCCATGTTGTCACGGCCTTGCGTTAGCTTGTCGTCGTATTCGAGCGTTTGCGTACCAAGCGTGCGGGAGAGATCAGTTGCACTGTGAATGTCTCTAACGGCGAAGTAAATCTGCACCGCCGCCGATGACTTGATGATTGTTTCTGCATCAGGCCCCAAGATTTTGAGCTGGGATGACGCTTGCAGGACAACAACAGGACGAATGCCTATCCCAGCGCCGTAGGTAAAGAGCTTGGTAACCAGCGGGAACTTACCGAGCTGCGCACACTCGTCTAATATCCACGTCTGGCGCGGTGCAGAGGGGGCGCGAGATTTGTAAATCATCGCACCAACGAACATTGCTTTAATCACCGACCCCCACGCATCAATGAATTCGGCTGGTGGCATCATGTAAAAATTATAGGCTTGCTCACTGCTGCAAAGGTCGGAGAGCGAGAAGTCATAGGGCGGTGATACAGACTCCATCAAAACCGGATCAGATAGCGCCGAGAAGGATTTGAAAATCTCGCCCAATATACCGCGCATGCCGGAAGTGTTTTCACCTCGGTTTTCTGCGATTTCTTCCTCAATACGTTTTGAGATTTCAAAGCCGGCTTCCTGCATCTCAAAGGCAAAGTTGAGCCATGCTTCACTGTTGCCGGGGATCAGACTCAAAACTTCATAGAGGCGTGGCAGTGTCAGAGCGCCGTCCAGCTTCACAATAGTCAGAATCACGGCTTCCAAATATTCACGGCCACGAAGTTCAAAATATTCCCCTGAGTGCGAGCCGGAGAGCGCGATCATATTCTGGGCAAAAACTTTGACATCGGCAAACAGGGTTGGGCTATCTATATGGATGTAATCAACCGGGTTAATCCGGTGTTTGGGCATGCTGTGCAAACCCAAAGGATTCCAATAGATGCAATGCTTGCCAAGGCGCGTTTGTTGCTGGCTGACATAGGCACATTCACCTTTCATGTCGAGTACCGCCAACGTGCCGCCATACATGCCGTCCAGCATCGTGTAGGCCAACATATCGCGCAGTTTGCCGCCTCTGGCACCAGCCGTGAGGAGACCGCCGCCCATACCGTTCCAATAAAGCGGCTTGTTCCCGGCAAAGCCCACGAACAGGGAGTTATCGGTTTTCTCGAAGAATGGCTTTAAGGCGCTGTCATCGTGATCGGTAAACCCGGCGCTGCCATAGCGGTCTTCTTCATTGTTAAAATCAGTCATCTGACGTGCTTTCAAACTGGTCAAGAAAAAGCCGGGCAGCGAACTGCCCGGCCTGTGATTTTGTGTCTCTAGTTAGCAGCGATCATCATGATGATCACGGCAACGACAATGATACCGCCCCATGGGAAAGACCCATCCGGGCGCTTGCGGAAGACGCTAAAACTGCCTCCGCCAACGCGGTCAAACTTTGCCATCTGTTTTCTCCTTTGATGGTGGTTAAAAGATTCTGGCGGCAAGCGCGAAGCCGCCAACGGTGATTGCTGTTGCGATGGTGGCTCTGGCTAACGCGAAGGTTGAAAGCCCAACGACAACAAACCAGAAGGCTTGTACGAGCCAATTGGCTTGGTCGCCGTATTGCGATGTTGAAAAACCGAGCACCCAATCAATGCTCAGGGAATAAAGCGGCCCCGTTGCGAAAAACGCCGCCACGATTGCTGAGAGGTTCGCAATTGACTTGATCGATTTTTCGTAGATGCCTTTCCCGGCATTTTTAGTAGCTGTAGACATGAGTAACCTCGTTAATCCTTGGCCCGTTTCCGGTGCCCGTTAAAGAGGTCTCCTAAACTACGCATCCCTTTATGCTTGTCATCAAGCTTACTTATTCCTTGTCAAGAATGACGTTCCGTTTATGATGCGATTTCAAGCGCAGTAATCATTGGAAATGCTTATGCCACGGGCGTTTTGGGCGTGGAAAAATCGGTATTGCTGGAACAGCAATGTACGCGAGGGCGTATTTTTAAGTTTGCTTAAATATCAATGCCTTGGAAAATCTTGCTCGGAAGCAACCCGGCTCATAAATGAACGTGCAAAAAAGCGCGGTGAGAAAGGCATCAGCCGTCAATCAGCCAACCGTTATTACCTGCTATTCCGCGATTATCTATACGCGATGTTGCCACATCAATATAAGTTCACGGATGTTGAACTGGAGCTTGCAAAAGGATTGCCGGAGGGAACGACCTTCCCGGACGGATACGTCACACAGCTTGTTGTTATGGCGATGCATCAGGCGCTCTATAATCGGTTGGATCGCAATGACCCCATTAACAAGGTCTTGCTTGGTAACACCACGCAGGAAACCTATGAACTCTTGATCCGGCAATCGCGCTCAAAATGCGGCATTCCTATTGAAACCTTTTGTGGTCATATGGCGTATGTGTTGTGGATCAGTATTATGAAGGAAGAACAGCCCGATAAAGACCCCGGCCTTGCTCTATACCGGGAGGTTAAAAGCACCATGATAAAACATCCCATCGGTTCGTTCGAAATGAGGACGACCCGACTGGTGCGAGGATAGTGAAGGGATTCTCAAAAAAAGCAATTCTTGCAATGGGGACCCTATACGACCACCCATTGCTCGACCCATGACATCTTTAGTATTAATGTTTTAGGTTATGTTGTGCTGATTTTAGACTGTTAACCAGCTTCCTTTTTATGTCTTTGTTTGTGACCCAAGAAAAAATGGCAGCGAAGAACACACTGAGTTATAGTTTCCATTCCATTTTCTGAAAATTTCCACATTGTTTGAATAGTGTTTTCTTCTGGATTATTTGCGCTTTCAACTGTGATTTTTTGTGACCTGTTCTGTTCGTCGGTTTCTTCAAGAAGATACTCGTTATCTGACATTTCAAAATGGTTATGAAGTAGTGTCATGCCAAAACGATTGAGCATGCCATGTTTCTGTAATACGTCACGAACTTCTGACAAAGCTTGATGGTCGAGATCATTAAGTGGTTTGATGTCATCAATATGTGGTAATTTTGCCCACTTCATTGGCTCCATATTAATTTGCTGCATTATAGACTCCCTAATTGCAGTTTATGAGAGGCCTAGCTTAACGAGCAATACATTTCTATGGAAGTGTCATTTACTATTTCAACGTTAGTTAGGGGTGCAGCATCATTCCAGAGTTTCTCTACAAAACCAGACTTGTTGTAAAATGCTTTTGCTTCTGGAGCGGCGTTAACAACAATTGTATTTATGGCATTATGGATAGCCCATTTTTTTGTCTCTGATAGTAATAGTTTCCCCAGACCTTGCCCCTGATATTCTTCTTTAATTGCAACCAGTGTGGCTGCCGCTGTGTTGGATTTCCCTCGAACCTTTTCTAGAGCTATTGTACCAACGATTTCCTCGCCGAGCTTGAGAGAAAACATGTTTATCCTTCCTTCACTGAAAGGTGGGTTGGTATTTGCAATTGCTCGGGATGAATATGAAAACCATGATTGCTTAAATAATGAACGCCTTACTACCCTGTGAAACTCTCTCGATAGCGGGTTGGATAATACTTCAAACTTGTAACTTTTTGGAACGTTCAAAATCTAATAAATTTCACCTCATGTTTGGTTAATATTATCCAATAAAATAATTTAATTAGTATTAAAATTTATAATTATAAAAATATTAGAAAAAAATACTATTTAAAACGGATAACGGCACAATGAGTTCTGCACGTCACAGGATTAGCCGCATCCCCAATGAGAGCTACGTACTTGATGCAATGAAATAAGGGCATTTCCTAAACATATTTGCAAACCATGAAGTAATGCTTTATGGTTTATGCATGAATTATACAGGCCTCACACAGAAAAAAGACCAGCTTGATGGGTTCAGGCCGCTGCCGCCCGCCTTGGTACAAAATCTCGAACAGTGGTTCTTGATTGAGCTGACCTATACCAGCAACGCGATTGAGGGTAACACGCTCACGCGCAGGGAAACCGCCGCTGTGGTTGAAAAGGGTTTAACCATTGGCGGTAAATCACTGGTTGAACATCTGGAAGCCACAAACCATGCCAAAGCCTTAAACGGCATTGTGGCTTTGGCTGAATCCAAAACGACTGATTTATCAGAAAACGATATTCTCACCATCCACAACACTATTTTGCGGGGTATTGATGATGATAACGCGGGCCATTACCGCTCTATCCCGGTGCGGATTTCCGGCTCCACTGTGATATTGCCAAACCCGGCCAAGGTGCCGGAGTTGATGCAGGGGTTTATGGCAGGGTTAGTCGCGAAACAGGAGTTGCATCCGGTAGAACTGGCGGCAAAGGCGCATTACGACCTCGTTACCATTCATCCCTTTGTCGATGGTAATGGCCGCACCGCCCGGCTTTTAATGAATTTAATCTTGCTGCAACACGGTTATCCCCCGGCTCTTATTCGCAAGCGTGATCGCCTGAAATATATCAGCGGGCTGGAAAAAGCGCAGCTTGGCGGGCCATCAGACAAGTATTACAAAGTCATTTATGATGCAGTGAATAGGTCGCTGGATATTTATCTGGATGCGGTTAGCGGAAAAGACGAAAAAACGCAGCCCTCGCAGGAAACAAAGACATTGCTGCGCATTGGTCAGCTTGCCAAACAATCCGGTGAGAGCAATGCAACACTGCGCTATTGGACCAAAGAGGGCTTGCTCAGCGTTGCCGACACAACAGCATCAGGCTACCAGCTTTATGATCCTGATACGGTTGAACGCGTCAAGGCAATCCGTGATCTACAGGCGCAAAGATACACGCTTGCGGAAATCAAAACCCGGCTTCCTAAATGATGCCAATTTAATAGTGATGTTAATGGATGAATGGCAATGAAGATTTACCTTGATGATGAGCGCAAGACACCTGATGGTTGGCATCGTTCCTATTGGCCGGATGAGGTTATTGAGCTGCTCAAAACACAGGATGTATCGGTTGTGAGTCTCGATCATGATCTTGGTGATGATGAGCGCGGTACCGGATATGACGTAATTTCATGGATAGAGGAAGCGGTTGTAATGCGCGGGTATATTCCGCCGGAAATTCGTGTGCATTCTGCAAACCCGGCAGCGCGTCAACGTATGGAACACGGCATTGCATCTATCCAAAAGCAGAACGACAAAATTGCAGATATGCAAACTCAGGTAACAGAAGGATTGGAAAGTGGTGAGGGTAAAAAATCCATGAATGATCTTCTTGATGAAGCCCGTTCTAAACAGACCTAATAAACTTGCCTTTCCAGCCGCTCAAACCCTCGCGTGATGGTGGAGCGTGACACGCGGTATCGCCGGGCTACTGCGCTAATGCTTTCGCCGCGCTGCATGACACTCTCATGCGCATGGGCGATGGTTTCTATATCCAGCTTGTATTTGGGGCCGAGGCGTTTGCCGCTGGCTTTTGCCGCTTCCAGCCCGGCTAAAGTGTTCTCGATAATAATATCCCGGTGAAATTCGGCCACGGCTGAGAGAATATGATAAACCATCTTACCGCTTGGCGTTGTCGTATTGATCCCCTCGCTCATGGAACAGAAATGAATTCCCTCGTTGTTGAAGCGGGTGAGAAGATCGGAGAGATGCAGAACGGAGCGGCCCAAGCGGTCCAGCTTAAACACCACAAGACTGTCACCGGGCTTGAGGAATTTAAGCGCATCATCAAGACCGGGACGTTTGCCCTTTGCACCCGATATACCGTGATCTTTGAAGATCGGCTTGCAGCCAATGGCTTTTAACCCTTCAAGCTGCATGCGCAGTTTCTGGTCTTTGGTGGAAACCCGCGCATAGCCCACCTTGCGCCCCGGCGCATTGATCTGCGGAAACAAATCCATAACGGCTATCTCGCTGTTGCATTGACGATCGTTTACGGACAGGGGGCATTTTTCTGGCTCCTTCGGATGGTCATTTTCGCTAAGCCATTGAGATATGGCACTTTCGATATCACTGTATATTTCCATATTCGGGCACTTCTCCTTATACTCGTAGACGATCGTCCATGAGCATAGCGAAACTATTGAATTCAATCAGGAATTCAGAAGTGCCAAGCGCAGCTTATCCACAAAAAACATATCTCAGCGCCCAAGCGGATAACGATTACGAAAATCGTAATAAAGTTGCAACAATCAATCAAAACATGTATATTACACACCAATTAACGAACAAATGTGATGTTATGAGTCGTTCGATACGAGATATATTCAGCAGTACAACAAAAGGGGCCGCATTAGGTGCGATGATCCTTGGGTCTGTTGCGTCTCCGATTACAGCGTCGGCCAATGATTTGGCCACTGATCATCCCGGTGCTGCTGAAATCACATACGCGCAAAATGAATTGGCACAGGCTAAAAAGTCTGTTGGTCTACGTGATTCTCGAAAGTTTGATAAAGATGTTGTAAGAACCGCAACTGCTAGAGCTTCTAATGATCGAATAGCTTTGGCATTGTATGGCGCTAATGGGGATGATCTCAATCAAGCTCGATTAGGTGTCTGGGACGCTAAACAAGAAGGTATTAATGTTGGGGGGATTGTAGTTGGCTCCCCAAAAGATCAACGAGCGATAGATGTATACGGTGACGGGTATCGTTGGATGGAACATGAGATACGCCCAGATCAAAATGTTCGTGAAGCTACGTTTGCTTTTATTAAATACGCTGATTCCAGTATGAAGAAGTTGAATGCAGAACTAGCATCTACAGGCTCAACCACCCTCGCATCTGCGACATACGATAACGATTAATCAAATTATTAGCTAAATGATTGTCCCGGCCCCGATGGGGTTACAGGATTACTTTTTTGTGCAAGGGTAATATCCAGTTCAAGATCGACAGGTTGGGCCGCAGGTTGACCAAGAGCAGCGGCTTGAAACTCGCCGGAAATCGGTTCCTTTCCGAATAAAGGTTTATCGTCGATAGTGCTGGCTACGCTAATGGGTTGCGTATTATCCGGCATATCTAGATCATCAAATGTAGAGCTATCACTGAAATAATCATCATTTGTATCAAAAGCTTCTAAGACTTCATTTTGTTGACTCTGATTTAATCCTCGTTCTTGATCAATTGCTTTTATTTGTTCGACTGAGTGATGGGTTTCGGTTGTGGCTTTATCAGATATATCGAGTCCCGCCGCCGCATGCTCCTTTGCCACTTCTAGTATGGCATCAGGTGCTTTTGCGTGTTGTGCTTTATCGATTAACTCATTCGCTTTGACTTCATTAATTTTTGCGTGAGTTTGGTTTTCATCAGCAAGAGCTTTAATTTGGTGCAGCACGTCAGGGTCGTTTAAGTCAACGTCCGTCAGGTTATACTTTTCTTTATATGCTTGTACAGCATCCTCAAAATGCGCCTTTTCATCATCGCTCATACCGTCTGTTGGCGCTTTTCCGTTTTCAACATTCTCAATGGCTTTACCCGTAGCATTGCTTTGGGCTTCGTATCTATCGGCTTGTTCACCCCAATACCTAGCTTGGTCTTGAAGCATAATCAGCAATTCCGCTGTACTAAGCTCTTTGCGCTTCTTCTTACCGTTCTTATCATTTTCTGGATTGGCAGCTTTAGCCGCCGCAGAAGCGGATGTCTCCATACGGCCATGTGTTTCACCATCATCGCGCATGGAAACAAACAAAGCGTCTTGCTCTTGTTCTTTAGAAATGCGGTTGATCTCGCCAACCTTATCTTCTAGCTCGTCACTGTCTATCTTCGCCATTTGTCCCTACCGTAAAACCGTCTGTCTATACCTGTTTTTCTCCGTCTTAGTCGCGGAGGTTTATACTTCATGAATAGTGTGCCAGAGTGGGGTTAAGACACGGTTATTTATACGTAAAATGCGTATAAAATTGTATCTATTGTGGGACGATATCCGGTATAATTTGTTCTATGAGCAGAACGCACCGGGTTCCCCTGACACAAGACATTCTCGATACATTAAAAGCCCATAAAAAACGCACCGGGCTTGGCGTTATTGCACTACTGCGTGGTAAACGCCTTGAGATGCCACCGGGCTTGAATGGAGCCATCGTTGAAAGCTGGTTTCAGGGCAATTCAGCAACAGCGCGGCAAAGCCATATTGATTATGTTCTAAGGCTCTGGGAAGCGGCCCCTGATAACGTAAAAACTGGCCGGGCTTCAAGACCGTCCAATGACAGCCCCTATGTTGATGTTAAGGAGGCTGTATTTGCCAAGCTTGTACGCTACCGCGATAATGGCTTCACGCCGGGTGTTGTCTTTAAATTATGCGGAGAAGTACCAGCAGGACTAACCGCAAACATCGTCAATTCTTGGTCAACTGGTTCAACCAAAAAGGCTCAATCTGATTATCTGGAATATTGGTTTGAAGCATGCCGTAAGATGGAAACCCATCCGCAGCGGCCAATTGTTTTGACTGACAAGATAAGTGCTGAGTTTGCCAGCTATATCGACAGTTCAGGTGTCGGTGCGATTACCTTACTTAAGGAGCGCAGTGATGTGCCGGATAAACTTAGCGTATCGATCATTAACCGTTGGGTTGCTGGAACCGCTGCTACAGCGTGTCATGATCACCTCGAATATGTGCGCAAATGTTATCGTCAGATATTACAGGGATAAATAAGGCCATCGCGCGACTAGGGCTGTTCGCCCTGGTGCGCTCATATGTGCAGAAAAAACAGCACCTCGCCCCCGTTTCGTGTGTGGGGAGGGGACGAGGTGCCATTTATCAGGGTATGACTGCGTTAGAAGTCGGACATACACCCTGTAAACTTAATTCTGTTGATTATGCAGCGCACTGTTTGCTTGATGCGGCGCGAACCATACGCCTTGATGCTTTTCCTATTTGAGATTTACGGGCCGGTGTTTTATCAACTGCCTTATTAAGTGCATCAAACATCATGTGATATTCCTGCATCGCTCTACGATACAGAGCCCAATGACGTTTCATTTCCAAGCGCGCAACAATGTTTTCATATGCTGAATATTCCAGCTCCAATTTATGACTGAGGGATTCATGCCGAGCTGACAAGCTGCGGACAAAGCCTATGATAACGTTAACCCTAGTGCGCATTCGCGCGGCAATTACCTTCATATGCCGGACATCGTTCATAAGGTCTTCGTTTTTGTCATGATCTAATTGGAAATTTACATCTCGGCCCAAGTTTTCGCCGAGCAACAAGCGGGTCATAAACGCCGCCTTATCATACTCCTTACTCATTAAGTTACTCCCATACACGTAGTTTAAAAATATTTAATACAAAACATTAATTAGTTGCCCTTTTGTATTTATAGGGATTGTTTGTGTCAACAAAAATGTATACAAAACATCAAGTATTTGGTATTTAGTATTCAAATATGCATAGAAAGATATAAATTATGTCATTTGATGGTGGGCAATTAGGAGCAGCAAGAGTGCTGCATCAACCGAGGCTGGATATAAAAACTCTTGCCTCGCTTGTTGGTATGTCCACAACAACAATCAGCCAGTTTGAACGCGGAGAGCAAAATATGTCTCGTCTAAACCGCGATAAGATCAAAAATTTCTTTAATAATCGCGGCATCAGCTTCACCGAAACAGGCGTGGAGCGGGATAAGCTTTATAGTATTCTAAAAGGCCGTGATGGTTTTGTTCAGATGTATGAACATATTTATGCTGCGGCACAGGAAGAAGGCGCGCAGCTTTGCATCCATAATGGTGTCTCTCATCTGGTAATGGATACGTTGGGTGCAGACTACGTGGCCATGCATAAGGAACGGATGAACGCTATCAAGGATAACTTCACGTTCCGCGTTATCGTGGAACAGGGCGATGATGCCTATATGGGGAACGATTACTGCGAATATCGCTGGTTCCCCAAAGATTTAGCAATCGATAAAACAAAATTCATTTACGGCTCAAAACTGGCTTATGTCGATTTTGATGACGGCATTGAAATCATTGTAATCAATAATAAAAAAATAGCGCAAAGCGCACGAACTGATTTCAACGTTGTGTGGGAACAACTGGCGAAGGAACCACACGAATGGCGACAATCAAACGATACCATTGGGCAATAAACAAAAGCGAATATCTCACTGGGCTGGCTAACGACAACTTCAAGGACACTTGGAGTGATGATCTATCAATTGCACCGCAAAAGCCGGGCAAATCTACCTATGAAGAGTTTTATCCCATGTTGAAACGCATTCCGTGGATGTGGGAGCGTAAGGAGATTAATCAAGAAAGCCGGCTAAGAACACGGCTTTCTCGGCCCGGTACACAATTAGTGCATTTAAAAGCCAATGACGCAGTGATTGGCTTTGCGCTTTTAGCCGATCCTAGAATACCGCTAACTAAGAAATTTGGATACGCGGCAGACAATAAGCGGGTCAAAGAAATTGAAGACCTTGCCCTTTTTCCTGACGAAGCAGGAAAAGGACGAGGCACCGCATATTTTGAAATGTTCTTTAAGATGTTGTTTGAAGAATATGATGTTGTCTACTGGTCCCAATCAGAAACTAATCACCCCGGTTTGTATGCTTATTATGAACGCATGGGCATGAATCATATTGGCACTACCGAAGAGCCAGACTTTCGAGTTTAAGTCCATTTTCCACATAAAAATGAATTTGGCCTATCAGGTTGATTTCAATAAGAAATCGAACTTATCTTCAATATTCATACAACTAATGGTTATCCTAACCTATTGAAAAATATTCATAAATTTGCATCATGCAATTTATTAGTGTAGTAAATACATTATTAAATCAACAAAAGATGAGATTATGAATAATAAATTACTGGCAATTCTAGGCATGGCCATCATCGTAATTGCACCGCTTTGCTTCGCGGGGGTTTTACCCGGCATATCTACATCAAACAGCAATAATCAACCACAGGGATATGTCTTGAATTGGCAAGGCCCTGATAGCGTAAACATCGAATAATAAAAGGAAAACCAAACTATGACAAAAAAAACCATAACGATAGCTGCCATCATAATCCTCGTTGCCGCAAGCATGTGGTTGATAAATAGCAAGCCAAAAGACAGTTCAGTTCAAAAAGAAGTAGGTTTTTGGAATGATCTTTCCGAACAAGCCAATAATTAGAACAGCAAAAGGATTAAATATTCTTCACCTTTAAGAGGTCTGTAACACCTTAACTTTAACCAACACGGAGGCTACATGGCAATTGTATTCAATGACTATCAAGATATTTTATTTACTACTAATTTTGTAGGAGGCGCAGGGCAGAATGACCTTTCAACTGTCTCAGGCGAATTAGACCAACGAGCTGATATTGGAATTGATGGAAATGGTGATTACCAGTTCTTTTATTATGCTCTTACAAGCACAAGTGACCTTAACGCTCTTGGCTATTACACTTCGGGAGTGGACCGCGAATATACACAGCTTCCTAGTGGAGGCCCGTCATTAAGTGCCAATCAATCATCAATTCTGACATCTGTATTAAACTCTTCAACTTGGGGAGTGTCGTTCGCAGATGTTGCTAAAATAGATTTGAATATTGGCACTACTAATACAGCGGATATAGTAATTGGCGCAACGACTAATGGCGGTACGCCTTCCATTGGCTCAACGACAGGAGGCTATGAATACGATTATTCAACAGGGAGCTCAGCACTAAAGCACGGTGATGTTTGGTTAAACAATGATGCCGATCTAGGCGGCGGTTCATTATGGAATGACACTACTTTAGGGAGATATGGGCACTTCACAATCCAACATGAAATTGCGCATTCCCTTGGATTGGACCATCCTAGCCAATCTTCCTCAGACTCAATGAAATATACTATCATGTCCAGTCAAATCGTTGAGGGCATGAATCCTATAGGCACGACTAATGATGTTTTGCCTTCCGGTTTGCAATTGCTCGATATAGCAGCACTCCAAACTATTTATGGCATCAATACATCTACTCGCTCAGGCGACACAACGTACAAAGAAGCTCAGGGCTTTTCTGACAACGTAAACGATGCTTTCATTTACACAATTTGGGATGGAGCAGGTTCAGATACAATCGACACATCGGCCTATACTGATGGTGTTGTTATCAATCTTAACGATGGTGAATTTAGCTCAATCGGAAAGTCCGCCGATAGCTCGTTTGTAAGTGATCGCAATGGTGATGGCGTTACAGAAACGGGCCTTGCCTTTGAAAACGTTGCAATTGCTTACAATGCTGAGATTGAAAACGCCATAGGTACAATCCAAGCCGATACATTTATCGGTAATGAACTTGATAATACTCTTACCGGAAATGCGGGTGATGATACCTACATCTTCAATGTTGGTGGCGGCTCAGATACGATCATTGATAATGACGGAACTACAGACGTTATTAAACTGGGCGCGGGTATCGATATTGACGATGTTTCATTCACACGCTCAGGCGATGATTTAACAATCGAGTTGCAAGGTGCTGACCAAATAACCATCAAAGACCAAGCTTCCGGTGCGAACTCAGATCAAGTTGAATTTCTAGAGTTTGATAATGGTGATCGTTATCTCATAAGAATTGCCCATTACGACCCGTCTAACGGCCCTGATGGTTCTACCGTTACAGGTACTAATGAAGATGATTTTGTAATTGGTAGTGATGCCAATGAGCAACTTAATGGTAGACGTGGAGATGATAGATTATACGGGGGTGCTGGGAACGATAATATTAATACAGGCAGCGGCAATGATGTTGTCTTTGGTGGTGATGGGTTTGACATCGTTCAATATAACGTGGGGCGAGCGGGAAGTGTTGGAACACAGGCCGTTACCGTAAACTTGGAAACGGGAATTGTTAGCAACGATAGCTATGGCTTCACAGACATCCTACATAGTGTTGAGCATGTTATCGGTACATCTTTTAACGATCACATCACAGGGTCAACAGCGGATGAACGCCTAGAAGGATGGCTAGGAAATGACACCATTTTTGGTGGTGCAGGTGATGATGATATTTGGGGGAACTCTGGAACTAATCAGCTGCATGGTGGTGCGGGTGATGATACTTTTATCGGTGGCAGTGGTATAGACACGGTAGTCTATGACGACAATCTAGCAGATTATGATGTCACACCATTTGGCCCTTCATATCTAATTACTCACCTTATTGGCACTGATGGACTTGACCTCATCAATCAAAACATTGAACGCATCCAATTTGCTGATGGCGTTATTGAAAACGGCGCGTTCACACAAAACTCAAACCCTGCAACGGTGAATGGCGATATTCTCTTAGGCACTGTTTTCCATGACCAGCTAGACGGATTAGCCGGGAATGACACGCTTAGAGGTGATGTTGGAAACGATACCGTTAATGGTGATGAAGGTGATGACATTCTGTACGGTGATGAAGGCGATGACACCATAAACGGCGGTGATGGCGCTGATGAAATTTATGGTGAAGACAAATTCAATACGCTAACTGGTGCAGGTAACGACACCATCAATGCCGGAGCTGGCGCTGATGTGGTAGTTGCTGGCTACGGTGATGACGTTGTAAACGGTGATGCCGGGGCAGATATTCTATACGGCTGGACCGGAAACGATACTGTGCGCGGTGGCTCTGAAAATGACATTATATACGGTGATGACAAGTTTAGTGCAGTCGGGTTTGTCGATGCTGGTGATGATGTTCTGTACGGTGACGCTGGTGCAGACACCTTAGCCGGAGGTGATGGTAACGACACTCTTTACGGCGGGGATGATAACGATAAGTTATACGGCACTGGCGGCGATGATACCCTATATGGTGATGCTGGTGTTGATCTGCTTTATGGCGGTGAAGGTTCGGACACTCTACGCGGTGGTACTGGTAATGATACTCTACTTGGCGAGAACGGTAATGACGTTCTCTACGCGGAAGAAGGACTGGACTCCCTTTGGGGACAGGGCGGTGTAGACACATACGCATTTGAGGGCGAAAGTGCCTTTGATGTACGTGACCGTATCCGCGACTTTGAAGCGGGTGAAACCATCGACATTTCAGATGTTTTAAGTGATTTCGGTTATGTTGATGGTGTTGATGTTCTGGCGGATTGGGTAACAATCACAAACGATACAGCGCATAGCTATGTTGCTGTTGATCGTGATGGCACAGGCAGCACATACGCCGCTAGTCAAATCGTGTTTACTGAGAATTACAACACACTCACAGTAAGCGATTTAGTTACTGTTTAACAGAATGGATATATTGGTGTTGCTATGCTCTAAGTTGTTACCTTTTATTGGCCCTTACTAATAAAGATAGGATCAGTAAAGAAGCGTAAGAATATTATTAAAATAACAATAGTAACTACCAACAAAGCTAAAACGAAAAACCGCATAAAACGCAAAATTAAACTAACGCAAGATGTGCGTGGGGTAGTACCCACGCATCTTGTGCTCACGGCGCTGCGCTTGTTCGGCAAGGGAAACCCTGTGCGTTTCCCGTTGCATCCCTTTCGGGCAAGGTGAAGCTATGCAGGCGAGATATTGAACCAACCTGAAGTATAGACATGGGGATTGCTCTGAATGCCTATTAATTGCTATTGATAATTGAGAGTCATTTCAGTGGCTTATAGATTTTAAGAGGATTGATATGGCAATAGATATAGATAGCATTTTCAAAGCTAAAGCTCAGAGCAATTTAAATTTCCTAATTACTAGTGGGCAATGTTGCTATATCCCCGCCTATCAAAGACCTTACTCATGGGACAATGAGAATGTTGAGCGGCTGTTTGAGGATGCGTTGCACGGTATTAGTTTGCTAAAAAAACGCCCTGACACAATTAGTTTTCTAGGGACCATTATAGCAATCAACGACATTAAACATAAAACTATTAAACCCATTTATAAAGCCGAAGTGCCCAGCAAAGTTATGACCATAATCGATGGTCAACAGAGGATTTGTACTTTTCTGATAGTTAACATTGCATTTCATCAGCTTGTCAGGAAATTGGCTCGTAAGTTTAAGAATAAGGAAGGCGAGCATTTTGCTTGGATCGTGGATCAATCAACGAGGGTAGCTCGTGAATTAGAAGAAACTTTCGTACTAGACATGAGATCGGGAGACGATCATTTTCAATATTATCCACGAGTGATTAGAGCCTATGAAGACGTTTGGTCTAGCCGTAAGTCGCAAGCTAAATACGAGAGTCCTATAGCTAAATTGATTTGGGATTATTTTGAACATTTGCAGCAAGATGAAAACAAAACTTTTGTATACAAGCCTAAAGATCAAACGGGACAAGTGATTGCACATTTTAAGAGCGTGTCTGATGTTTTTGGGGTGGCAGGGCGTAAGATAAATCAGATAACTGGAACCAACAGTGACGACCATGATTTTCCACCTGTTTTGGCGATGGTTCAATCCTCAGACTTTATGGAAGCTTTATGGGGATTCTCATTGCCGGACGCTGTTATCGAATATGTAAGAGATAAAGGTTCTGATCCACATTATGACGCGTTTAGCCAATTGGTTCGGCTAATTGTGTTTTCAAAGTACATGAACAACAGGATGGCTTTCACAGTAGTTACAACTGAAAGTGAAGATGATGCTTTTGATATGTTCGAAGCTTTGAACACTACTGGTGAACCTCTCACTGCGTTTGAAACTTTCAAACCTAAGATCATAGAGTTTGAATCTCTTGAAAAATATGAAATGTCGGATTCTAGAAAATATATAGATGCTGTTGAACTGTATTTAGAAAGATTCCGCAAAGCAGAACAAAAACAAAAAGCTACCTCTGAACTACTGGTGCCGTTTGCGTTAATGGAGAACGGAGAAAAACTTCAAAAACGATTAAATGAGCAACGTAGATGGCTACGCGAGCAATATGATGGTTTAAAAAAAGCTAAGGAAAAAAGGACATTCGTTCAACGCCTCGCTTATCTATCATCATTTATTAACATTGTTTGGTCTCCCGATGGATTAGAGCCACAAATTCCCCCAATCAAGGGAAACCAAGAATTTTCTAAAGTAGGGCTAGAAGCATTACGGGACTTGAAACACCATGTTACAGTCGCACCACTTGCTCGGTTTTATGGTGAGTACCTTGCTGCAGAAGACGATTCTAAGAAGTCAGAAAAATCTGTAGAGTTTTGTGATGCGTTGTCGGCAACGTTCGCTTTTTCCTTTCTTTGGAGAGCAGCTAAGGGTGGCACGGATAACATTGATAATGTTTACCGAGATATCATGAGATCTGGTCGTCCAAGCCAGAAGATACCGCCACTTTCTGTTAGGCCTAAAGATACAGTTGGTGCAATCTCTATTGCAAACTATAAAAAAATGCTTGTAGGCAAACTAGCGGATGAGGGAATTGATACAAAGGCTAACTGGATATCTAAGGCCGAAAGAATACCAATCTATAAGCACTCCAAGGATGTGGCCAGATTTTTGCTTTTTTTAGCGTCACATGATGCCGTGCCGGACGTTGAAGTTCCGGGCTTATTGTCGAGTGGTAGAGAAGGGGTTTCCCCAACTCTTCTATATGATAGATGGAACGATAAGAACTATTTTACAGTTGAGCATATTGCGCCTCAAAGCAATCAAACTGAGTGGGATGCTTCTCTATATGAAGACCCTGATTTCATCCACCGGATTGGTAACTTGCTACTACTACCTCAAGCTGAAAACGCAGTTTTCGGCAATAGATCATGGAAACATAAAAATATATTATTTGGACTTCTTTCGGCGGAGAGTGAGGAAGATTTCCAGTCTCGTATGGCAGAACTTTCTAAGTTTGGATTAAAGTTGAGTACGCATGCTACTAAAGTTGTTGAACAGGCGTCCTTTCTACCAATGTGTAAAAGTATATCTCTCAAAAAGGATACATGGGATGCTGAGTTTGTAAATAAACGCTCACAACGCATACTTGAACGCGCTTGGGCGCAATTAGCGAGCGGATTGGACTTGAAGGCGAACTAGTTCATCCGTAGCAAGTTAAGCGCTTTAGTTTCCCGCAAGGTTTAAATTGCCTCTGAAAAAGGGCACCTTTGACACCTCAACTAATATAATTGAATGTCGTTATAGCGAAATAAAAATGAGTTAATGCCTACTTATGACAGGCTAAACACATCTTTTGTTGTCCGTAAAGATCATCAATATCAATTAAGCCTGAATCTGGGCGCAATGGGTCAATGATTTTCTTGGCCATGGCTCTATCTAGGCGCTTTTGATGATCGGCTTTAATTTCAGCTATGCGTTCGGGTTTTGATAGTTCATCCAAAGACTCGCCTTCGCTCCAAGTAAATGGAGAGCCGTGCTCAAGAGCATCTTTTTCTAGTGCTTTGGCAGATTCAAAAGCTTCCGGGTGACGTTCCATAAGACCAACCCATTCGATTTTGCGCTGGAAAAAGCAGAAGGTGCAACCGCTTCTTGAGCGCCATTCGTAATAAGCGGGTAGCCCAAGGCCAGAGTTTTCAAGTATTTCCATGACAGTTGGCTTGTCCACACCGTCATCTCTAAATGGGAGTTTTATTATTAGTTTATCGTTCTTTGATGTGTACCCTTCGCGGTATTCTTCATCGGCTCGAATAGCGACATAGCTGTATACAGTGTAGCCTTTGTCCAGAAATTCTTTTTTTACCCAAGCTTCGAAAGGCTTGAGTTTTAACATGCGCGTGCACCAGCGTGTTTGCGCAGAGGGCAAGAAATTTTTATATTGGGTTAACCAGAATTTGAAGTCTCGGTTTGGGTCGAGATTCTTGATTTGCTTCCCCATAAAGCCTTCAAGCATAGCAAGATAAGAGTAAACTTCCTCGAGCTCTTCACCCGTGTCAGTGAAAAAATACTCTATATCAAGTTCAGGGTGGTTTTGGCTCATATAGATTGCAAGTGCGGAGCTATCCTTTCCACCAGATAGGCCAAGAACATGCTTTACTTTTTCTTCAGGCATGATCGCGGTCTTCTTCTTGTTCAGGTTTATTTTGTTCGCCTATAATCATTGCGCTTACAGAGGCTAACGCTGCGAGCTGTATGGTTTGGTCTGCCCCCTTTTTGCTAACATCTATGAGTTTTTTGATTTCTGTGGCGAGCGTTGTGACCTTTTCCTTGTCGTTTTCCATGACATCGAATTCATGCATGTAAGGTTGAGGCCGTCCATCTAAGCCAACGACAACAGCCATGGCCTCTCGCTTGTCTTTGCGTCCTTTAACCCGCGCGACTGTTTCGTGTTTATTAAACTGTTGAGCAAAATTGATTAACTCTACTGCGGCCCGGTCTAAATCACCGTCAATCCAGCTTTTGGCAGGTTTGTTGATAGCTAACCCCGCCAAGCTCTCCATTTCCTCTGTGCTATCATTAAGCATTGTCGCGCGGTTGATAAATGCCTCAAGCCGGAGGTTTCCAGAAATGCCTTTTATGTTTGCAGCGCGTTCGTTTAACTCGGTGTAGGCTTGAGTTGATCGACTGTGAACCTGAAGTTCTTCTAGGACTTGTTCCCTTAGTCCATGTAACATCAACTCATAAGCTTCTAATATGTCTTTCAAACCTTGCCTGATTTGGTCAGAGATAAACTCTATGCCGTCCCCCGTTGTAATATCTGTTTGATCAGCATAAAGCGCGGGGATGTCATCAAATATGAATTTGTTAGGGTCATTGGAGCGCTTAAATAAAGTGCGTATGGCCTGAGCGTTCTTCGAGAGCCTTGACGTTCTGTGGACCCAAGGAGGAGCAGTCTCATAAGCTGCGATTAATGCGCGGCCAACATCCAAAGGCTCTAAATCAAGAACAGGTTGCCCTGTGAGTTCGGCGGCAACATCAGCCATATTGGCAAGTAATTTGCGCGCAATATTGCTCATGTTCATCCAGCGGATTTGGATAATATTTGATGCCTTTAGGAGATAGTCAATATCAATGTCTGTGATAGTGGATAGGAATATTCCTTCGCGATAATAAGCTAAGTTTGATCTTTCCGTCATCATGAAGAGAACGCCCAATAATGGTAATACTCCATCCTTAACCCCGTATGGCGCGGCTCTCCATAGATCATAAATTTCTTCTAGCTGGATACTTCTTTTTTCGTTTTTCTTTAGGTACTCACGTGCCGCTTTCCAAAGTGGGTGCAGGTTGGCGTTATTGTCTTTTTCTGGCGCTACAAATTGCCATTTGCCATCAATTTCTTGATATAAATTGTTGTGTTCTACTAATGATACGAACAACCCCTTTTCTGCCGGATATTTAGTAAAACCTAATCCCCTTTGGCCTTCCCGAAGCACCATGGCGTGAAGAAGCAACTTTAGTGCGCCGTTGGCGGTACCGGAGGGCTTCATTCTATTTAGCAGCTCATTGTGAATGCGAGGGCTTTTGTCAAACCTTTTATCTGCCAACGTAGAGGCAAGAGCATTTATTCCCGTCCATGTTAGTTGGCGAGTGTCTTTGGAATCTATGTGCCAATCGGCACCATTTAATAACAACCAAACTTCTTGTTCGATTAGATGAGAAACCGCCTCTAATCTGTCACTAATCTCTCTTCGAGCAATTTTATCCCGTTGGATATCACGGTTGTTTTTTAGTATATGCGCTAGAGCTGTTCTATCTTTGGCATGCGCGAGTAAATTTTTGGCTTGGTCCGAAGTTGCAATCACAAAATCAAAGGACTTTGCTTTAGATTGGGCAACATTAATTGCCTTCTCAATCGTTGCGGCGTTTTCATTGTTTGTTGGAAGAGCTAATGCAAATAACCCGAAGGCCCCACTTTCTTTTGTGAATGTTTTTGCTATAGCCTCCAATTGGTTAACTGGAATTACACGAAGGTCACACCACCTTAAAGAGCCCGTTTGATGGTAGTGCCTTTTAGCGCTGATAGATGAAACTGCTAGCGCTTTGGAAACTGAGTTAAGATCAATTGAAGATATTTCACGATTTGCAGTATTTAGGGCCCCTTCAATATCAAAGTCACTGCCTTCAAATAAAGCATACACGCCTCGAAATTTTTTGAAGATAATAATAGACTTGCTTTCAAGCGATTGAATCGCCGCCACTATTTCTTTTTTTGTAGCGTGAGGCAGGCTTAGGTTTAATGCCTCTATATCTGCACCAAGGCCTGTTTTTTGCTGTGTTAATTCAAGCAAAGCAATTGTCTTGATAATGCTGGTCTCTAAATGGTTATCACCACTTTTTTGGCATCGAGCTAATGCGTCCTTTGCGGCAGAAAATTGGTGACTATCGGTTGACACCGCAATTGAAGATTCCAAATTAAATATTAAATAATCCCATAAGTTCTCTGGCAAAAAGGTTTTCTTGGAAGAAGCTTTTGTTTGCCGCAGAAAATCTTGAAAGCCCATAGCCTCAGATGAACCTAAAAAACTAAATATGCTTCTTTGGTTTTGACCGTAGCTGCGTCTTGAAATTGGGCCTAATAGAGTTGTTGTGATTGGGTTGAGAGGCCAAGCATTTGCTAAAGCACTCTCTATCGAGTGCCCAAGGGCAGGTAAATTTTTTCTAATTAACGATGCCGTCCGTTTTGCAGTAGTAACGGCGCTATTTGGAACTGAAGAATGCTCTATCGCCTGACTAATTAACTCCACCTGTTCTTCGCTAGAGATGTTAACTGAAATGTCAGTAAACCGACCTTGGATTTTCGACCATTCGTCCCTAGTGTCCCTAGCTATTCGGCTGGCGTATTCTTGAAATGCTTGATGTAGAATCCCAATGACAATCAGGCGGCCATTACTTCTTGATGCGGCCTCAGCCAGCAATTGAAAGAAATAAACGTCACCGTCCGAAAGGGCCGCACTTTCTAAAAACTTGCCCATCTCATCGATTATAACTATCAGCCCACCTGAACTTTTTGGTGTGGCGTTGGCTATGGAGAGAAGAACATCAATCACTTCTTCTGAAGTGGTCGGAGGGGCTGTTTTTAGTAGATCAGATGAAGCTAAAGCATTTGCTATGATTTGATGTGGCTCATCACGTCGACCTATCAACGATAAACACTTCCAACCCTTAGTTTGGGGGGGCAGTAGAGCCCATAAATCATTTGAGAAATCCTCGCCAATAATATTGGCAGCGACATCACGGCGTTGTTTTGTTCCGGAAAGTAAAGATGACAACGCAAGGGCCAAGCTAGATTTACCGCTGCCATAAGGGCCTGTCCAAGTGAATGCTCCTTGTCCCGATTCTTTTTGTTGCTCTCCCATACCAAGAAGTAAATTTTTTAGTGAATTAGAAAATACATATCCTTCAATGGATGATGCGTCTGTATCCTGATCAATTCTTACGGATCGTATGAATCGCCCCGAAATACTTACTTCTGTTGACAAGGTCATTTTATGCAGCCTCCACATTGTGTTGGACGGTTGCATAGTCTTGCGTTAAAAAATCATTCTTAATTTTTTCGCTAAATGACTTAGAGCGAATTAGTTGTTTTAGTCCGGCTGTTTCAGACCAAGAAATCAAGCCATTAGTATCGTCAGAAATTTCCATCAATCTCACAGCAAGATCATTTTCGTCCATTAAAAATATCCGACCCGGAGAGCCCGGCTCTAAAAGGACGTTTTGGAAGTTGAGTGTATTGGCATCTGAATACTCTTCCCAAAAATCACATAAAGCATACAAAAAAGCTCCTTTGCCTAAGCTTGGTTTAGGCCCCCAACCCATATGAAAACGCCCATTGCTCCCGCTTCTGACTAACCCCAATTCTGCAAGCGGTGACGTTAAATTGTCTTCTCTAGCCCCTTTTTTGGGAGAAGAATCCATTGCATAGGTGTTTAGGAAGACCAACAAATCATTGCTTAAGGTTTTTTCATTAGGCTTTTTCCAGCCATATTGATCGGCAACGTCAAATAAGGCCTTCATAAGAAGGTTTTTGTCAAAGCCACCCTCAGTAAAATAATTAAACAGCCAATATATTGAAGTATGTTTTGGATTTGAGGCCAATTTCCAATGCAATATCCACAGAGATGTAGGGTTTTCCAAGTAAGGGTCCGCCCCCTTTTCCGCTAGCAAGAAACTACCCAATTCCGAAACCATGGTTTCGCTATCTTGCGTGTGGATTATATCGCAGGCATGAGCCCAAAAGCGAATAGCAGAGACCATGTTCTTTCCTACACCAAAAGAGGCTATTGCATCATCATCGGTGAATACTTTTCGGGTGTTTCCATGCGCATTCTTCACCTCATCGGCCGCTTTTTTTAGCCACCCGTATCTGAGATAAAAGGTTTCATGACCTGCAAATTGTGGTTTATAATTAGCGTCTGTAAGTTTTGTTTTCATGATACCTGCCTTTTAAGACTGGGTTTCGTCACCAGTCTCATGTAGTTTATTTAAAACTGGTGATGAAGCCCAGTTGTTTTTGAACAAAACACGTACAATTCACAAGTTTTATTGTAAGGCACTGTTGCTTATGGGAAAAAATGATTATGTGTATCTTGACTACCAAGCTAGTACGCCCATATGCGAGGCGGCTTTGCGGGAGATGCAGCCATTCCTAGCTGAAGAGTATGCAAATCCACACTCTTCTCAACATATTGCGGGTATAAAATCACTGCAAGCTGTAGAGGCAGCGAAATCTGAAATAGCGAAATTCATAAACGCCGATTCTAATGAGATCATTTTTACTTCCGGCGCGACAGAAGCTAACAACTTGGCATTGATTGGGATGTGTAGGGCAGATTCCAAAAAGAAGCGCATTCTTGTCAGTTCAATAGAACATAAATGCGTTTTGGCTCCAGCAGAATACTTGCGCTCATTAGGGTATGAAATTGAATATATTCCCGTGACTTCCGATGGAACCGTGAAGTTGGAAGAGTATAAATCAATGCTTGATGATGACGTTTATCTGATTTCAATTATGGCAGTTAACAATGAAGTTGGCAGTATTCAGCCCATTAAGGAATGTGCGTTGTTAGCAAGGTCTAAAGGTGCTTTGTTTCATACTGACGCAGCGCAAGCATCTGTTTTTTTTAAGCTTGATGCGCAAGAAATGTGCTTGGATTTGGTTAGCCTTTCATCTCACAAAATGTATGGCCCTAAAGGTGTAGGTGCTTTGTATGTATCAAACGAGTTGCAAAGTAAGATACAGCCTCTTATTTGGGGCGGAGGGCAACAAAATGGAATTCGGGCAGGCACATTGCCTACGCATTTATGTGTTGGTTTTGGAGCAGCAGCTAAATATCTTCGAATGAACAGAGAAAATATCGTTACGCAGATTAGAAACAAACGAGACTATTTTTTCGAACAGCTGCAAAAGAGAATAAATAGCATACAATTAGTTGGCCCTGCACTTGAAGATAGGCATGCGGGCAATGCGAATATTGCGTTTGATCAGCTCGATGCTGGTTTACTGCTAGGGATGTTGCAAACCGATGTTGCGGCTTCAACAGGCTCTGCTTGTACATCAGGAATTATTGAACCTTCTCATGTCTTATCTGCAATGGGGATTAAGCCAGATGTCATTGATAGCTGTATTCGTTTCAGTTTTGGTGCTGATTTAGAAACAGACCAGATAGATTTAGCTATACAAAAAATCTGCCATGCCGTTGAGGCCGTACACTAAACTGTAATTTTTTGGCTCCATTCCCCCTTTGCTTTGAATTCCAGCACTTTTATAGGCTGCGGTGGCGTTTGCAATCGACCTTCCACTCCAAGGTTCCGCGAAGGCAATTGCACCCACCCCCTATGCAGCCAGTGCTTGCTTCTTTGTTCAAAGCAAAGGAGGAACACCATGACAAATAAGTATCACGCAACGCCTTACGATATTTCAGCCGCTGGTTTTTATTTCAGCACCTACGATGAATATCTCGATAAATCCGCAAAACACCGCAATGATTATGGTGATCCGGTTGAGGAATATGAAATCCAGTTCATTGATGGAGAGAATTGCAAGCTCTTTGAGGCTCTGTCCGTTAATCAGGCCAATCTAAAGCAATGGTTTGATGATTTTGAAGACTTAGGCGGCGATGATCTGATTAAAGCAACCTATTTGGCTAATGATGTTGGTTATAGCATTGATGATATTCTTGACCGTCTGGATGATATTATACTCTTTGAAGGCACAGCCCTTGAATACTCAGAAAGCTATATCGAGGATACGGGCCTCTTAAATGAAATTCCTGAAAACCTTCGTTACTATTTCGATACGGAATCTTTTGCGCGTGATCTGGTTCTTGGCGGCGATATCTGCGAAACTGAAATCAACGGTACAAACTATATAATTCAGTCTTTTTAGGGGCGTGTACCTTTGTCTAAAATTGACAATCTTTGCCAAATTATGTCATAATTAACATTAAGAAATGGAGATTTTGATATGGCAACTATGAATGTTTCACTGCCGGATGAAATGAAAAATTGGGTTGAAGGACAGGCTCAAACGGGCCGCTATAGCAACGCCAGTGATTATGTGCGTGACCTTATCCGGCACGATCAAGAACACAAAGACAAGATAGCTCATATGCAAACGCTGGTGACAGAGGCGTTTGAAAGCGGCGAGGGCAAGAAATCCATGAGTGATATTCTGGACGAAGCGCGTTCTTTAACAACCGCTTCATCATAAATCGTGGCCTATAAACTCAGTGTCAAAGCCGAAGAAGATATTCTCCACATATTGCTGGAAGGTATGCGGCTGTTTGGCCCAGATCAGGCCGAAAAATATCACGTTGGGCTGGAGCAGGCATTTGAGTTTCTTGCAGCCAGTCCCGAGGCGGCCAGAGAGCGCGTTGAGATCAATCCAACAGTGCGAATTCATCCCTACGGTTCTCATATGATTGTGTATGTGATCAAGCCCTCTGGTGATGTTTTCATTCTGCGTGTACGGCATGGCCGCGAAGACTGGATAAGTACTCCAATTTAAGGGCTTCGCTCCTCGTGGCGACAAGGGTGCATACCCAAAAAATGGCCCATAAATATCTATATAAGGCATATGGGGTAAAGCTTGTCGTAATTCCAAGGAAGGACCGTTTCAAACCCTCCAAAGCAGGCTTGGAGGTTTGAAGAAAAGTGTAGTGCTTGTTTATCCGGTTTCCGCTCCGGCTGGGATGAAAAGCGGCCTCGGCTTCTGTGAAGGCCATTTTCATCCCATCCGAAGCAGAAACCTCGAGTCTGGGCCTATGATCGATAATATTATCGCTCCGGTCCGGTGTCGCGCTTTGGTGTCTGAGATTGGCGCGAAGATTCCTGTTGTCGTCTGGTTTCCTTGAAGGCATTGAGGCGTTCATTTTGGCTGGCGGAAAATTTCGGCTCGGCCTTCGCAGCTTTATTGAATGATTGTCTGAGTGTTCGCGTTTCATCAAGGGCTTGTGGTGCTTGCCTTCGGCGTGGCCGTTTTATTGGCGCGGGGTGCTGTGTTTCTATCTGTGTGATGGCTTTTCGGTCTTGGGTGATTCCCTGTTTTTGGCTCTGCACTTGAACCAATTCTTGCTTGGCCGTACTGACCAATTTTTTGCGTTGCTCCATATGTCGGAATATTAGTTCATCCCGCCGGACTTGGTCACGTTTGGCGGCTTCGTAGGCTTCCATTTCATTGCGTTCACGGATGCGTTTGTGCTGGCCGCTCACGCGATCCCACAAACCTTTAGTACCACCGCGAAAACGCGCTTGCCTTCGTATGGCTTCGGCTTGCTGGCGGGCTTCCATCATTTGCTTTTGTTCGGCACGTTGCTGGCGCTGCTTAGCGATCATGGCTTGCTTGTCTTTTTGCAGTGCTTGGCGTTGCGCTTGTTCTTTTTGCGCCAGCTCCGCATCAAAGCGGTCAAGCATACCGCCCATATCCTGCGCAATGGTAGCTTGGGTTTGCTCAAGGTTGGGTAGTTTGGTTTCATCACCTAGACGCGCTTTTAGGTCTTTAGGCTTTACGCCAGACCAACGCGAAAGAGAATATGGCTTGCCCTTTGTGTCCACGGCAAGAAAACCGCGCCGATCTCCACGCGCAAGGCGATAGCCGCGTTCTTCAAGAGCATGAGTAAAGGCGGCTTTGTTGTCAGAGATAGCCCACGCATCTTGCAGCGCTGTCTTAATGTCACGCGGTTCTTTGTCATTGCGCTTGGCATGTTGCCATTGTTCTAGCGTAAAATTGCGTGGGTCAGCATTGCCGGATTTTGATAATCCGTCCGGCATCCTCCAGCCATGTTCCAAATACAGATCACGGGCAACTTCCTGCATCTTATTCTTTGTGAAAGAAAGCTGCTTAGCTTTCATTTCCTCGGCATCAATACGGGACCACACTGCATGGGCATGGCGGCGCACCATACCGTCAGCGCCTTCTTTTTCATGGAACACCACGGCGCGGGGCTGGCCGTTCAAGCCCAGATCGTTTTCGATACGGTTAATGGCGTTTTCAAAATCCTGCGTAGGCACCTCAACATCAGGTGGCGGGTTCAGGCTCAGGGAAAACAGGAATTGTTTGCATTTGGTGGCTTTGCTGACCGCATAAGCTTCCTGCAACGCACCGTGCAGATCATCAGATACAAACCCGCGCAGTTCGTGCACCTCTACATGCTCGTTTTCATCTTTCATCAGATGGTGGGCGAGATCATACGCCCCGCCGCGCTGGTTGCCGACAAGGATCATTTTGGTTTCAATCCGAGTGAGCGCACAAGTGCAAAACGCATACGGTCTATATCAGTGCAAGCTTCTTGCAACTGAGCTGCTAGCTCAGGTGTGACGGGCATAGCTCCAATCTCTGCCGCTTTTGCAATACAGGCCATATTCCGCGCCAGATCAGAAGAACCAAGGATAGCCAAGACCGTTGCGGCATCGGTTTTAGTGATGCTGGCATTCTTTACGTTAAAGAGCTGCCCTTTGATATAGCCGCCCAATGGCTGACCTTTAGCACGGTGCAGCAGTTTATTTTTTTCTTTCTCGGTCAGACGAAGGGAAAATGGCGCTGGTTTCTTTGGCTTGCCTTTCGAAGCTGATTTGAAGGCTGAAACCGAATTCATGGTTGCGGCCCTTCAAAGTCAATATCAGCGTGTTTAAGCTGGTGTTCCCAATCGGCTAAAGTGGAGAAAACTTGGTTCGAGATTTCCTCGTCCAAGTCCACCACTTTCCTCTAGAATTTCGCTATTAGTGACTTAAATTTCACACTAGTAATAAAGATTCACTGTTTTCAGTACTGTGATCAATTCAGTTTAGAGTAGAGAATTCAAGCTCGTATACCCAAATACCGGAAATGCCTAGGCTAGTCTTGCCTGCACAGTTCAAGGCTTCAGGAATTACAGCGCTAGCATGCGTATAAAGACAGTTGGTTTCGTCGAATGAGGCTTTTTCGAGCTTTGCTATAGAATGGCAGTATCTATGTTTGCACCTTTTCTGATATAGTATAACAAAAGCCGAAGATATCCGGACAGTTCAGAGATAAACATGACACGAGAAACAAACTTTACCGCGCTTGAAGACTTACTCTTTGAAATCGAGCCTGATGGGCAGGCGATAAAACGCCCTGCCGTTCGGATGGGCCGACGAGCATTTTTCAAAGTCTCCGCATGTGCTGCGGCTGGTTTTGTCTTGGCGTTTCATGCTGAGTTTTCGCGTGAAGCACAGGCTTCAGATGATCATTCTCGGATGAATGCCTACATCCGCATTGCTCCTGACGGGCAGGTCTTCATCTATTCTAAAAACCCAGAGATTGGGCAAGGGGTCAAAACCTCTATGCCTATGATTATCGCTGAAGAACTCGACGTTGAATGGCAGCAAGTCACCGTGGAACAGTCCCCGATCAGTCAAACCGCGTTTGGAAGGCAAAATGCCGGAGGCTCAAGGTCTATTGCGACCAACTGGGACATCATGCGCAAGGCGGGAGCAACAGCGAGAGCAATGCTGGTGCAAGCAGCGTCTGCAAGATGGACAGTTCCAGCTACTGAATGCCAAACCGAAAACGGCGAGGTCTACCACTCGCATTCTGGGAGGCGGCTGTCATATGGTGAGTTGGCAACCGATGCATCAAAATTGCCGGTGCCGGACACTACAGATGTCAGATTTAAAGATCGTTCCGACTATCAACTAATTGGAAAACGCGTTGGCGGTGTTGATAACCGGGCAATCGTTACCGGCCAATCTTTGTTTGGGATCGATCAAACTCTGCCTGACATGCTTTTTGCTGTGTATGAAAAATGTCCTGCTCTAGGGGGTGTAGTTAAGTCAGCAAATTTACAGGCGATATTATCACTCCCCGGTGTTCGGCACGTATTCGTGTTGGAGGGAAATGGACACCCTCTGGAGCTGGCGCCTGGCATTGCCATTGTAGCGACATCCACCTGGGCGGCCTTCAAAGCTAAACAAGAGCTGATTGTTGAATGGGATGAAACCAATGCTTCGGATGATAGTTGGTCGCAATTCGAGACAGAGGGCCGGAAGCTTGCCGACCGGACCAGCCAAAACATTTTGTATGAAAAAGGTGATGTTGGTGCGATCAGGCAACAAACTGACCAGACTGTCGAGTCCCTGTACCAATATGGGTTTGTGGCCCATGCAGCCCTTGAGCCGCAAAACTGTTTGGCTTGGTACAAGCAAGATTCAATTGAAATCTGGGCGTCAACTCAGTCACCCACCCGCGGTGTCGGTAATGTTGCGAACGTTCTCGGCATTTCAGAAGACAAAGTGACTATCCATCAGGCGCGGGTTGGTGGGGGATTTGGTCGACGACTGGTCAATGATGCCATGTGTGAGGCTGCAGCAATTTCAAAGCATATAGGTGGACCTGTTAAGCTGACCTGGACCCGTGAAGATGATACGAAGCACGACTTTTTTCGCGCCGGTGGTTTTCGCTCCTTAAAAGGCGGCATCAGACAAGATGGCACATTGGCATTCTGGCGAGATCATCTCGTTGCGGTAAGCAACGACGGAGAAAGACCAGTTATTGCTGGTGCACCTCGTCAGCCGGCTACGGAGTTTCCGGCTCAATTGGTTGATCATTACCAGTTAAGTCAATCGTTATACAAAATGAAAACACGCTGTGGATTATGGCGTGCACCCTGGTCAAATGTGTCAGCGTGGGTCGCGCAGAGTTTCCTGCATGAACTTTCAAACGCTGCTGGACGAGATCATTTGGAGTTTTTGCTTGAGTTGTTGGGTGAACCAAAACATTTACCGCCAGCCAATAGCTATGGGTTGGATACCGGAAGGGCGGCGGCGGTGGTCCGGCTCGCAGCCGAAAAAGCGGGATGGGGCAGGAAGCTTCCTGCTGGTAGAGGGCTTGGACTGGCCTTTCATTTCAGCCATGCTGGCTATTTTGCCGAAGTGGCGGAGGTGAGTGTAAATTCAGACCGTGAAGTGAACGTGCATTCGGTTACTGTCGCGGCTGATATTGGTTTGGTGATCAACCGAAGTGGCGCCGAGAGCCAATGCCAAGGTTCAGTAGTCGATGGATTGGGAGCGATGTTCAATCTGGAGATCACAATGGAAAATGGCCGTATAGAGCAGGAAAATTTTGACACTTATGCTCTGATGCGCATGTCCGATATGCCAGTGGTGAATATTCATTTTGTTGATAGTGATCACCCGCCAACAGGCGCTGGTGAGCCAGCTTTACCGCCCGTCGCGCCAGCCGTCTGTAATGCGATATTTGCAGCAACCGGTCATCGCATTCGAACGCTCCCTGTGTCACGCGAAGCATTTTTTCTACAAGGCTAGAGCTTTCATTTCTTGGAGTTTCTGTCCACGTTTTTGGCTGGAGACGAGCAGACAGAACTCTCACTAATTCTGAAAGCGCGCACTTATTCTAGGGTTTCACTATTAGTGACTGAAATTTCATATTAGTGATGCAAAACCTGACGGCTCTAATGTTATCTTTTACAAAGATTCTGTTAGATAATTGGTAAAAAGTGTCCAGCCTTTCGATGTTGCTGCCATTCAAACAGTATTATGTAGCAGAAGGTATGTATTAAACGCTTTGGTAACTTTGTTTACATCATGCCGTTACATATCATTTCGGATAATGATTTGGCCTCTCTTTGTGAGGCTATAATTGACGTAACTGAGAAATGCCGACATGGCTAATGAATGTGTCGTTGTTCAGTGTTTTTTAATAGGTTTTTTATAGCTTTTTACAGAAGGAAAATTCTTTTTTCACCATTTGCAGCAATATTTCTGTTTAGTTGTGAAAATGCTTTAAATCAGTCTAATCAATTCAATGTAGCTTTTAATGCTTTAAGAAGAATATTGAAGCGTAGACATTAAAACAGAGGTTAAATCGTGAAGGTATTAATATCGTTTTCTCTGCTGCTAATATCTTCATGGTTTGCCAATGCTGAAGATCATGTTGTTCGTGTCATTACTGACAATGAAAATGGTATCACCAAATTTGAACCCAAATTTCTTACGGTCAACGTAGGAGATACTGTTACCTGGATGAACGTGACAGATGATTTGCATAATGTCATTACGTACCCTGACGGTTTCCCGGAGGGCGGTAGTGGATTTAAAAGTCCTTATTTTGAACAAGCAGGGGACGAATGGTCGGTAACTTTTGATGTGCAAGGCACCTATCAATACCACTGTATTCCGCATGTTCTCATGGGAATGCGCGGCGTCGTTGTGGTCGGGCGCCCCACACCGGTTAATAAGTTTCATAAGCCAACCAAAGATGAAATTATGACTTACCGAACCGAATTGCTGGAGTTTTTTGACTCTGACGAGTTTGATTTTATGCCAGACGCAGTGCGTAGAAATGTAGGTAAATAAAAAGGCTGCAACCTATGTGGCAACCTTTTTGAATGCTTAAATGATTGTCAGGTAAATCATTACTCCACCTTAACAACCATCTTCATTTTTGGATGAATAGCGCAACGGACGCGGTACGTACCGCTTTGTTCGAATGCTATTGAATTTTCTTCATTTGGCTTTTGTAGCCCAAGATCTTGTTTTTTTCCTTTAATGATAGTGTAGACGTTGTGTGCAACATTATCATCATTAACAAACAGAACAGATTGCCCTGCTTTCAGGGAAAGTTGCTTCTCCGAGAATTGCTTGCCTTTCTGAGTAACTTTAACGCTATCATCAGAAAAAGAAGGGGCTGTACATGCAACCAATAAGCCGAGGCAAATCGTTGCGTTTTTATATGGCGTTGAAAGCATTATGTATCCTTTTGAAGTATTAGTTAGGCAATTTAGGCAATGAAACTTGTGGATCATTGCTGCTGAGTGTTTTTATGAAAGCAACAAGGTCATGTTTTTCGCCCTTAGTCAGGTTAAGCTCTTGCATCTCGCTTGATAAGGATGCGCGTTTTACAAAACCACTGTCATAGTGTTCGACCACTTCTTCAAGCGTGGCGAGGCTGCCATTGTGCATATAAGGTGCGCGCTCATTGATGTTGCGGAGTCCGGGGGTTTTGAATGAATGTTTCAAGACATCTATATCTAAAACCTCGTAACGGCCTTCGTCAGCGTCACCAAGTCCAATGTCATGAAAACTCCAATCGGTAAAATTCCAGCCATCATGACATGATGCGCATTTAGCTTTGGTATTGAACAGCTCAAAACCGCGTTTTGCAGCAGCATTAATGGCGTTTTCATCTCCTTCAATCCAGTGGTCAAAAGGTGCTTTTGCAGAAACAATTGTGCGTTCATAAGTTGCGATGGCTTTGCCGATGTTTTCTGCTGTTATGCCTTCCCTTGGGAACGCTGCTTCAAACATGTCCACATAGCCGGAAACAGCTTTGAGTTCTGCAATTAGAAGGTCCAAATCTTGAGCCATTTCCCCGCCAGCCTGAATAGGGCCAAGGGCTTGCTCTTCAAGTGATTCAGAACGTCCATCCCAGAAGAACAACTCTCCCCAGGCAAGGTTGAGTACAGTAGGCGTATGCCTCCCCAGGCGAGACATGGGTGTGCCGACACTGGTTGTTTGTGCATCCTCCCAGGCAAAGCTTGGATTATGACATGAAGCACATGTGATATTATTTTCCCGTGATAAGCGAGGATCAAAAAACAGCATTTTTCCAAGCACAGCTTTTGCATCGGTGTAGCCATTTTCTTCAGGGAAGGGAATGTCTGTAGGGCGTTTGAAGCCATCTCGCATTAATGCGCTATCGGCATTAGCCAAAGAGCTCAGCATACTTGCCGCGATGACTGTCACAAAAATTATCATTGTCCTGGATATCTTTGGTTTCATTGTATCTCTCATTTATCAGCACTGGCCCCCTATTAACCGCGCATCTCATTCACAAATTGCTTAACCTGATTGTCGAGCCCAATTGCTAACTCCAACAACTCTGTTGCAGCATCGTCCACAGAAGACATGATGCTGGCGTTGGCGCGAGCTGCCAAGCCCACGCCGTCAATACTGTTGGCTACTCTGACCGTTCTTTCCGCTGCAGCAGAAGCGGATTGTCCTATTGTGGAGGCTTTGCTCGTTTGCAATTCCACGGCGGTTGAAATTTCAGAAGCGATCGTATCGATTTCAGTAATTTTGTTGGTTACTCCGCGCACAGATTTTGTCGTAGTGCCTGTGGCAGCCAGCATGTCATCAATTTGTTTTTCTATTTCATGAGTTGCGTTAGCAGTTTGGTTTGCGAGGCTCTTCACCTCAGAGGCTACAACGGCAAATCCTTTACCTGCTTCGCCTGCTCGTGCAGCTTCGATGGTGGCATTCAGGGCCAGTAAATTGGTTTGTTCAGCGATGTCATTGATTAGTTTAACAACATCACCAACATTGTTGGCGACACTGTCCAATACTTCGACTTGCGCAACGGCTTCACTGGCTGCTTCATTAGCGGATTGTGTATTTGCCGAGGCGGCCCTTACTTTCTCATTGATTGCCTCAATTGAATCATTCATCTCAGCCGCACTTTGAGCAACAGAGCTTACGCTCTCACCTGCTTCTTGACTGTCAATATAGCTTTCCCCGGATCGCTGAGACATTTCACGGGCAGATTTGTCGACCAGGTTGGCTGATTCTTTAAGGAGTTCGGCTTTTGAAGTTAATGTTGCAACAATGGATGCAACCTGTTTTTCAAACTGTGCAGCTAATTCCTTGCGCTGAAGTTTTTGTTGCTCCGCAGACCTCAGTTCACTTTCGTCAAGTTTACGTTGTTCTTCTGCTGCGCGTTCCTGTTCGCGCTTTTGGCCTTCTATCTCTGCTTTTTGACGTTTATCCTCGGCCTCTTCTGCTGCTAGCCTTAGCTGTTCTGCTTCACTTACACTGTCACGGAATTTTCTGATGGCACCTGAAAGTTCGCCCATTTCATCTTTTTGATCATTATAGGGAATAGCTGTTTGCAGCGCTCCGTCTGCCAGCTCTCGTGCTACTTCTGATATGCGGGAAATAGGGGTTGCTATTTTAATGCCTGCAACATAGCCAACGCCGCCCAAAACAAGAATTACACCAAATGAAGCCCAGAGTAGAACCCATATTTTTTCTTCGATTGGCTGATCTAACTCGTGTTCATTTATCTCAGCAATTAAAGCCCATTTCGTGCCGTTAAACTCAAATGGTTGAAAGGATGAAATAACCGGTGTTCCGTCATAGTTTTCAAAAATACCAACGCCAGCTTCTCCGTTCAGCGCCTGTCTTACAGTTTCCGTATCAACAACTTCTTGCAAGGTGGAGGACTCGTCTCTAAAGCGGCTATCGCTGCGCATAAGCTTGTCGGGGCCAACCAGATATGTTTCGCCGGTTTCTCCAAGCCCTGTACGCTGTGTCATGGTTTTGTTGAGTTGTTCAGTTGTGATTTGATAAGCAAGAACGCCTATCTTTTCGCCGTCTGCATCTAGTACTGACCGCGCAAGAAAACTTGCGGCTTCTCCAGCGCTGGGTGCGTAAGGAGCGAAATCGCTAATTGCAATTTGGGTTTTATCATCTGCGGTAGAGATAGAGCGATAGAGTTCACCGAGGCCAGTATCTTTCCATTCACCAGTATAGAAGTTGGTGGCAAAATCACGTTTTTTGGCAACGCTATAAAGCAAGTTGCCTTCAAGATCGAAAAGCAGCACATCATGTAATAACTTATCGTCTAGAAGTGAGCGAAACCATGGGTGAAAGACAGCATGCACCGAACTGTAATAACTGTCATCTCCAGCTGTGATTAGGTTGAGGCGTTGTTCTTTGCTATGCGGGTTATTGTCGATGTAAAGAATGTGCAATTGGCTAGATTGTTCCGTGTCAAAGTCTGACCAAGCGTCCATTAAGTCTGTTAGTGCGCCTGCTGTGGTTGGGTTGGAGGCGGTAAGGCGTAAATTGTTCTGAAGCGTTGTGAAATAGTTTTCTATTTCCAAGGCTTTTGCCGTACGGCTCAAGTTAAGCTTGTTTTGTGCTTCTTCTTTAAGTGCTGCTCGCATTTGACTGGAAGCAATAAAAACGAGCGTAATTGTCGAGACCATAAGTAACGCAATGGCGAAGACAGGTATTTTAATTCGAATTCTCACTTTAGCCCCTAAGACCCATGGGAGCTTTTCCCTTTTGTAGATACATGGTTCAAGCTGCCCAGCTCGTAACAAGTTCAGCACACCCACGCTTCCCCAAGAGACGAGTGCTGTGTGCACGCTAATTGGGAATAGTAAAAAATGAATTAAACGATAGTTGAAATGTCAACTTAAGCGTGTGAACGCTTGTGAGCCGTACTCCATCATAAGATTTATCTGCTGTTATGATTGGGTGTGTTCATTTAAAAGTGCTGAAATGCGAGAAAATAGGTCAGCTTAGTCTAGCGCGGGTCACTACTGATTTGTGAGGATATTAGATTTAGGGTTCCGTCTAAAAAGAAATAAACAGTGTATCACCTTGACTCTCTCGGTGGCGGTTGCCATATGTGTCAAAGTTTACAAAAAATGCTATATTTGTAAACTTTGTATCGCATAGGAATTATGGTCGTGAATGGGAACGAGCTACTCTCAAAAGCAATGGATGTTTTCATCCGCTATGGTTTTCGCAAAACCTCTATGGAAGATGTTGCTCGCGCCGTTGGTATGTCGCGGCAGGCAATCTATAACCGTTTCAAGAACAAGAAGGCTTTGTTCAAGGCAGTTGTCGACGCAATGATGCATGAATCGTTTGATGCTGCCCGCGCTGCCATTGAAGAAGATGGCAAATCAATACATGCCAGATTGCTGAATGCGTTTGATTGTGCCGCTGGCCAACATGTTGATGCACTGCGTTCATCCCCGCATAGCTATGAAGTGATAGCCATGGTGAATGTTGAAGGGGCTGATGAGGTGGAGCTTATGCAGCGACAATTCAACGCAGACATTGCTGAAGTACTTGTCTCGGAAGGTTTATTTGAAGATAACAAGCAGGCTCAGGATGCAATGTTTGCAATGTTTGTAGCGTCAAAAGGGCTACTCTATAGCGCTGAAAACAGACAGGCTTTTTCTGACGGTCTCGAAAGAGTCATTCGTGCACTACTATTAAATAATGCAACCAAAACATGACTTGGTGCGTCAATAAACGGCGTACATAATCGTCATTAAAACAAATAGAAAAAGATATCGAGGATGCCATGCAAGGCGAAGAAACATCAAAAACGAAATCACGGGTAGCACTTGTTGTTGGCGCAGCGGTTATGGGCCTTGGCATTATGACAATGACAGCTTTTGGCGGGCGTAGCGTAACGGATGACAATGCTAATGCTGTTGACCGTGGTCCAGCGGTTGAAACGATTGCAGCTGCCGCTGCTGACGGTCATTATATAATAGAAGCTCCTGGCCGATTGCGTTCCCGGCAAGCCTTGTCTGTCGTTGGTGAAGTTGCGGGTAAAATAACATATGTAAATCCGCAATTTGTTCTTGGTGGTCGTTTAGACCAAGGCGACATATTGTTTAAAGTAAATGCGTCCGATTTCGAAGCTGATGTAGCAAGTGCAAGAGCGCAAATAACAAGTGCTGAAGCTTCGGTGCTTCGCGCGCGTCTTGATAATGACCGTCGACAGAAACTTGCGCAAAGTAGTGCTGTATCTGAAGCGTCACGCGATCAGGCAGTTGCTGACTTGGCAAGCGCTGAAGCTAATCTCCTTCAAGCGAAAGCCCAATTAAAACGCGCTGAGGAAAATCTTTCTCGTGTTACGGTACGTGCACCGTTTCCTGCTTTGGTCGTATCCGAAGATGTATCACAGGATACATATGTTTCGCCGGGTCAAACCCTTGGACTTATCATCGACACACGCCTGGGTGAGCTTGTTGCAGGTTTAGCGCCCAACGAAGCAGCGGCAGTTGCGCAAACATTAAAGCGCAATAATGGCCAGATGATTGCTACAGCAGTTCCCAACGCAGGTTCCGTTGGCTCAGGTCGCTTGACCGGCACAATTGATTTATTCTCACCGTCAATCGATGAAACATCTCGCTCGGCTTTGGTTGTTGGTGTTTTTCCTGATGCATTTGCTGCTGAAAATGCGGGGCAAATTTTCGCCAACGACTTTATGACATTGCAAATACAGGTGTTGTCTGATCAGCAGGTGTGGCGCTTACCTGCCGGAAGCGTGCGTAAAAATGCGTATGTTTGGGCCGTGGAAAACGGTGTGCTGGCACGCCGAGATGTAGATGTTATCAATACGGATAATGACAGTATTTTTGTCACTTCCCCAAATGCCCTTGGTGATGATCACATAATGTTAACGCTGCTTTCGGAAGAAGTGGAGGGCATGCGTGTGCAAGCTGTCCAGCGAACTGCAGTTGCCGATGTTCGTAGTACAGTACGCTAGAAAGCAGAGAAGTTTAAATCATGAAACAACTGATCGAAGCGTGCCTGAAAAACCGTGTGGCAGCAAACCTGTTTGCGGTTGTGATTATTATATCCGGCTTGTTATCCATGCAAACGCTGAATATGCGGACCTTTCCCAAAATTACACTGAATGCGATTTCAGTTACAGTGCCATATCCGGGAGCAACCCCAACTGAGGTTGAAACCTCTATCGTTAAGCCGATCGAAGAGCGGCTTGAAGGTATGGAAGGCGTGTCCAAAATTACAGCACTAGCGGCATCTGGTGTAGCAAGCGTGATCGTTGACTTGAAGGAAGGCGAAAGCATTCCTGAAATGCTGGATGATATTCAAACTGAAATTAACCGAATTACTGTTTTTCCGCTTCGCTCTGAACGACCGCAGGTGGTTCATGTTGAGGCGGACGAGCTAGCTGCGCGGATCATTCTTTACGGCGACAAAAACGCAGGCGAACTCAAAAAAGTGGCAGAGCGTGTGCGTTCGGATTTAGCAGATAAAGCTGAAATTTCTCGGGTAACGGTTGCAGGTGTTCCTGAATATCTGATCGATATTGCTGTTAGTGAGGCAACACAGCAATCCCTTGGGTTGTCTTTGGTTGATATTTCCAACCGCATTTCAGCCCAAAGTCTGGATTTGTCTGGCGGTGAAATTGAGAATGATCGCCAGAAACTGCTCGTGCGTGCTACTGGCGAGCGCCGTACTGGGGCTGAATTTAATACTGTTGTGCTCGGAGCAGGTTCAACGGGCACGCCTATTTATCTCGGCGATGTGGCAACGGTTTCTGATGACCTAGCCGAAACGCCTGTCAGGGCAGCTTACAAAGGTAAACCTGCAGTTTTCATTTCCGTGTCGAGGACGGGCGATGAGCAATTGCTTGATTTGGCAACTGCGGTGCGCGGTTATATGAAAAATGAAATAGCAGGTGTTCTACCTGCTGGTATTGAAGCCGAGTTTTGGCGCGACGAATCTATATTGCTTGAGGAACGTATTGATCTTTTATCTAAGAATGCGGCTTTGGGATTGTTGCTGGTTGGTGGCTTGTTGATGGCATTTCTCGATATTCGCATTGCAGGTTGGGTGGCGTTTGGTGTTTCTGTCGCGTTTGTTGGTGCATTCACGCTGATGGGCGTATTTGGTATTACGATTAATCAACTGACACTGTTTGGTTTCATTCTGGCAATTGGTATTGTGGTGGATGATGCCATTGTCGTTGGTGAAAATATCCATGGTACGTGGCGTAATCAGAATGTGACAGCGAAAGAAGCTGCGCGTATAGGTGTATTGCGTGTTTCAACACCCGTGCTTTTTTCGGTTTTTACAACCATTGTAGCTTTCGTTCCATTGCTGTTTTTGCCAGGTACTTTTGGGCAGTTTCTTGGGCCAATCGCGGCTGTTGTTATCTTTGTATTATTATTGTCGTTGTTTGATAGCTTCTTCATTCTGCCACGACATCTTGCGCATCTTAGCGCAGATAAGCCGGGTAGATACTCGTTGCGGCGTCTTGCTGACCCGTTTCGCAATTGGTTTGCATCTCGTTTGCGCAGGTTTACCGAAGGACCAATGCGGACAGCGATTACTTTCAGTGCAAGCAACCCGCTCGCAACTGTTCTTGTTGCCTTTGGCATTTTTATGGGCTCACTGGCTTTGATCTCAAGCGGCACAGTGAAATTTGTATTTTTCCCGGCAGTTGAGGGCGACTATGTCACAGCAGAGCTCGAACTATCGGAATCTGCATCAAAAGAGCAAACTGTTCGCTTTGCTGAAATTATTGCGGACGGTGCTGAAGAAGCCGCACAAGCATTTAACGACGAGGGTGATCCACTACACGGCGTGTTTTGGTCACTTGGTCAATCACTTGCTCTTGAAAGCGGTGAAGCGACCACTGACGGCGGTGCGGCAGCCAATAAAGCCTATATTGTTGCACGATTGAAGGGCGCAGCATCGCGTCAGTTTTCTGCGACTGATTTTCAAAATGAATGGCGCAAAACGCTGGGCACAATACCAGGTGCGCAAAAACTAACTTTTACAGCGGATTTGGTTTCGCCCGGTGCACCTGTTCAGCTTGAAGTTAGTACGCGTCTTGATAGTGACACGCGAAGTGCTGTCGAGCTTATTCACAATGAGCTAAAAGCACTGCCGGGTGTGTATGATGTGCGCGATGATCGTTTTCGCACAACTGACGAAGTGCGCATTGCTTTGAAACCTCTTGCGCGGTCATATGGTTTGACGCAGCAGAATTTAGCACAGCAAGTACGCGCCGCATTCTTTGGGGCGGAAGCAACGCGTGTGCAACGTGACCGAGAAGAAATTCAGGTACGCGTACGATTACCGAAGCACGAGCGTTCCAACTTTGCTGCTATGAAAAACCTGCGCGTCAAAGTGGGGGATGCTTTTATCCCTATTGCTAGCTTGGCTGATCTCACCATTGAACCGGCGCCAGCAGCGATAAAGCGTATTGGTGGTCGGCGGATATATACGGTTTCAGCATACGTAGATACTGCGCGCATTACTGCCGGTGAAGCTACAGATTATGTTCTGGTAGACATCAAAGAGCGTGAGGCAGTTAACTTTGACGGTCTGGATATCACTCTCTCTGGTAATCAGGAAGAACAAGCGAAAACAGCACCTGCTATTGCTCGCAATTTCATGCTGGCGATGATGGTTATTTTCACGCTGTTATCGCTTAGCTTTAAGTCATACACACAGCCTATCATTGTTATGATGGCCATCCCGTTTGGCTTTATGGGGGCACTTGTTGGGCACGCAATGCTGGGCATGAATTTGACGCTCCTGAGCATGTTTGGTGTTATTGGTTTGAGCGGTGTTATCATTAACAATTCATTGATGGTTATTAGTTTCGTTAACGACCGAATTGCAGAAGGTGATAATCATATAACCGCTGTTATCGAAAGCACGCTTGAGCGTTTTCGCGCCATATTGCTGACCACTCTTACAACTTTCCTTGGCGTAACACCCATCATTCTGGAAACCAGTGTTCAGGCACAATTTTTGGTGCCTACAGCGGTTTCTCTGGGTTTTGGAATTATCATCGGTACATCGGTGTTGATTTTCACATTGCCGGCTTTGGCTATATTGCATTTGCGGATATTTGGGCACCCGGCAAGTAAAGAAGCCAATGAAGAACGCGGTACTGATTCAGCTTTAAAAAATGCATAAATAGGCATATGAGCTATATATTTCATGCAACGTTCATCGCTTGGTGATGTGTTAGTCAGTAAAGCATAGCGTCTGCATATACGCTTCATGAATCAATTTGAACTCGTTAATAACTTCATATTCATTAATGTTGTAAATATATAAGTTTACAACGTTAATGTATCCATATTGGGAGAGTTATCTATGGCGCATCATAAGTTTGATACAGTAATCATCGGTGGCGGAAATGCTGGTTTTGGGGCTTCATCTGTTTTGGCTGAAGCAGGGAAAAGTATAGCTTTTGTCGAGCAGGAAGACTTTGGTGGAACGTGCCCAAATCGTGGGTGTACGCCTAAGAAGATTCTTGTTGCAGCTGCTCAGGCAATGGATCAAATTTCCAAAGCGGAAGTACATGGAATATCGGTTGGTGCTCCAAAATTGGACTGGGCCAAACTGATTGAACGCAAAGATGATATGATTGGCTTTATCCCGGATGCCATGGCTGGCCTGGCAGAGAAGAGAGGGACTGTATTCCGCGGCGTTGCACAATTTACAGGTACAAACACCATCAGTGTTGGAGAGGATACACTTGAAGGCGATAACATCGTTATAGCTACTGGGTCTATACACCGTCCCTTAAATATCTCTGGTGCAGAGCACATGATTACCAGTGATGAAGTTTTATCAGAGCCGGAACAACCAAACGAAGTAGTTTTCATAGGCGGAGGTGTCGTCGCGCTGGAATTCAGTCATGTCTATGCACGCGTTGGTACAAAAGTAACTATTCTGGAGATGATGCCAGAGTTGTTGCCGCGTATGGAGCCGGCGGCTGTTCAGCAATTGCGAGCAGAAACGGAGCGCCTGGGTGTGACTGTACATACTGGCGTATCTGTTGACGGTGTTAAACAAGCAGGTAAGGCGCTTCAGGTGTCATTTGACAAAGACGGTAAAAAGCAAAGCGTGACTGCTGATCGTGTTGTGAATGGTGCAGGTCGTATAGCAAATGTTACAGGGTTAGCGTTAGATGTTGCTGGTGTTGAAGTGGATGCTGGTCGGGTGGTGATTAATGATCATCTTCAATCTGTTAGTAACCCTTCTGTTTGGGTCGCCGGTGACGCTATAGTCGGTGCGCCGCAGTTGTCACCAACGGCAACTTATGAAGGACAAATAGTTGGGCGCAACATTAGAGACGGCGCAACTGAAAAGCCTGATTACTCTGTGTTGCCAAGTGCCGTTTATACGGTGCCTTCACTGGCAACAGTAGGTATGACCGAAGAGCAGGCTAAATCTAAATATGCTAATGTGAAAACATCTATAAATGATATGAGCGGCTGGTTTTCCGGTAAAAGCTATGCAGAGTCAGTTGCATGGTGCATGGTATTAGTTGATGACGATACTGATCAGATAGTCGGTGCCCACATGATCGGTCATAATGCAGATGATTTAATTCATGTATTTTCACTGGCGATGAAACACAAAATAAGCGCAACTGACATCAAAAATTCAAGTTTTGCCTATCCAAGTTTTTCCTCCGATATCAAAAATCTTATTTAATCCCGTGTGGTTAATGTGAAGTTTTACTGATGTGTTTTGCCGTAGCGTGAGCTGCGGCACGCACTTCGTTTGCTAGCGAAGAGTCAGGCAGGGTGCGTGCCAAAACCATGCCGCCCACACACAAGGCTGCAATAGAGAGGGCATCTTGCCGCCGCTCGCCCTCATTTTGTTCAAGGTTTTTCTCAAACAGCCATACCATTGCATTAAGCAGTTCCTGATACGATTGTTGTACTTCAGGTGTTGCGCGCGCTGCATCAGATGGTAGTGCGATCATGGGGCATTGCCCATCCAGATCACCCAAGTGTTCTGCAGAAAGGTAACTATCAATCATACGGGTTGCCATTTCTGGGTGAATGTTACCAGGTTCAATGCCCGCTTCATTGCGCCATTCAGCGCCGCGCCCCATTAGAAAGCCTGATACAGCGGCACTAAACAAGGCATCTTTATTTTTAAAGTGGTTGTAAAATCCGCCGCGTGTGAGGCCAGCATTTTTCATTACCATATCAATAGTAACCCCATGATACCCGTGGCGATTAAATAAAATCCGCGCTGATTCAACAATTTTAATACGGGTCTTTTCTTTATGAGCATTGCTGTACGGCAAAAGCTTTCTCCTGTTTCCCATATGCTAGCAAGTTTCTAAAAATGTTCTTTAACATATATAGAAATGTGAAATACGTAATGCAATTAAACCAAAAGCCATGCGTTTCGATAGAACCGCGTGTGCATAAATATTGATGCTCATTTAAATGAAAGAGAAGATCATGCAGAAATTTATCCTTGCATACCAAGGTGGTCAACAGCCCGAAACACAGGAAGAAGGTGCGGCGCAAATGGCTAAATGGCATAAATGGACCGAAAACCTCGGTAGCGCAGTAATTGATCCCGGTATGCCGATTGGTAAAGCTCAGGGCGTAACCGCTGAGGGTGTTAATGCTGCCGGGGCACTTAGTTCGGTCAGCGGTATTTCAATCATTCAAGCTGAATCCATCGATGACGCTCTTAAAATGGTTGCAGACTGTCCGTATCTTGATATTGGCGGCACTGTGGATGTTGCGCCAGTGATGCAAATGTAGCAGCAGACAAAATAACAGAACTTGGGGGAAATGAAATGCAATCCATTCTCGAAACTATGCCGCAATTGGCAGCATATCAAACGGCACTTCTCGTGCTGGCAGCGTTATGCCTTATTGTACTCTTACAGTCATTTCTGGGGGCACCATTAGCGTTTATTAAAAATGAACAGGTTCCCGGTGCACCACTTCAGGGGGACCATGCGTTGTTCAGCTTCAGGGTGCTGCGAACTTATGCTAACTCGGTTGAAAGCTTGCCTGCATTTGGGTTTCCGGTTTTACTTGCTGTGCTGGTCGGTGTTGATGCCGAAATGGTAAACCTGCTAGCAGTTATACACCTGGTTTTTCGGTTAGCGTTTTGGGCGGTTTATTATGCCGGCATAGGCAAGCCAGCGGGTGGACCGCGAACATTATGTTATGTGGGCGGTTTGCTTTCGAATGTTGTTTTGATCGTTATGGTAATACTTCAATTAGCTTAAAACCATAAATGACCGCAGGTAAAACTCTGCGGTCATTATTCGAAAGCACTAACTATAGAAGGCGTGAATGGCAACGCCCAGAAATGTTGCGATAACATAGCCAAATACACCGCACATGATGCCAGGTGTGACAAGATTGTTCCAGCCTTGGCTTGCTGCGACTGCAGCCGCTGACCCAGGGCCTGCGCAGCAGGCATTGCCTCCTGTTATCATCTCTGGCACTGACAGCTTAAGCATTGCCGACCCTCCAACCAAAACAATGAGATGCACAACAATAACGATTGTTACAAATACAATCAGCGTACTGGCTGATCCCACGAGTTGACCGATATCTGCTCCGGCACCAATGACAAAGAAAAATACATAAAACATCAGCATGCCGGTTGCAGCTTCACCTTCCAGTTTTTGCATGTGTTTTGGAAATGCGTTGGCAACAAGCACAGCAAATATAGTTATAAACAAGATGCTGAAATGAGGAACCTTGATAAGGTCCGTGATCAGGTTGCCGAACCATGCAATGAGAGCAGCAAGCCCTAATGCGCCAGCAACCTGTGGTATGTCAAATTTTGCCAAAGCTGGTGCGGCAGTATCAGTATTTTCTTGAGCTTGTTGTACAGGATTTTCAATATTTTTTTGTCCAAGCCAACGGTATAAAAATGGCCATGAGACCATGCTGACAAGTAGTACTAAATACAAGGAACCAGCCACATTATCGGCAGCAATGGCTGCAGAAAAAAGCGTGGGATCGTTGAGTTGCACTGTTTCGGCGACTGCAACGAAGTTGAGTGACCCACCAACATAGGTCGCGGTGTACATGGCAGCCAGTTCTGGTGCGCGGGCACCTATATCAACTGTGGCCATAGCAACAATAACGCCGAGTATTGTTCCAGCCGTGCCTACAAAGAATGCAATAAGTGTACGGCCGCCTTCTTTAAAAATTGTGCGTATATTTGCTTTAAACAACAAGAGCGGTATTGCGAGCGGGACAAAAGTATCGACAAGGGCGCTGTATAGCGGTGCCTGAAATGGAACAACACCTGTGTTGGCAAGTAATCCTCCGCCCAGTAAAACTAAGGATACTGCAGGAAAATGTTTGCCCCATGGCTTTCGTTCCATCCATGTACCTAAAGCAACGATTAGAAATATAATCGCAAGCAATCCTGGTACATTGGTGCTTTCGATGAACGTATCCAAAACAGTCCCTCCCCAAAGCCATCATTTAGATATGCTTATACTCAAGCATGTTTTGCCCGGCTTGTCACATGGAGACACGGAAGGCGACAACATGAACGCCTATTTTTTGAGAGAATGCACACCGTTCATGAAAATGTCCGACACTAGCTGACCTAGCTGATCAGGCGTGATCGGCCCTTTGGGGTCATACCAGGTATACGTCCAGTTGATCATTGAAAGCAGTAGTAACGACAATACGGTGCCGTTAACATTATCTGCTTTTTCTGACTTCATGCTGTCCGCGAGCATTGTGTTCAGGATTTGGATAATCTTGTCCTGAATGGCTACAATTTCACGATGTTGTTCATCTTTCAGGTGCGTTAGGTCGTTGACCAGAATGCGATGCCTTGGCCCCGCGTTTTCATAAAAGGTCATAAAGTTTTTCAGCAAGGCTGTGACGCGGTCCACAGCAGGGGTATCCATTGCAGCACAGCGTTCGGCTTCTGTGTGCAATTCAGTTACGTGTTCTTTCATGCACTGAAACAGCAATTCATGCTTGGACTTGAAATAGTGGTAAATCAGAGACTTTGACATGCCGCAGGCATCAGCGAGCTGATCTATTGAAGCTTTATGATAACCATGCTCGGCAAACATCTCGGCTGATTTCTCAAGAATCAGTTGTTTTCGCTTACCATAATCAGGCGACAAGGGGCGTGCCATGAATGCTTCCTTAAACCAGTGATGGTTCTTAATTAGCGAGGCATGCATTGCATAGTCAAGGCAGGACATGACATGAGTGCATAATTAATTGACTACTCGGTCGAATAATTCTACCACAAGCATAGATGATCCATCAATTTTGGGAGTAACCAACGTGATTTTAGGTAGCTTTGCAGAAGGTCACTGGCATACGCCGGTTAATGGCCGCGATGTTTTGGACGCAGTAACAGGTGATGTTATTGCGCAGATTTCAAGTGAAGGCCTCAACTTTGAGGCCATGATGCATTACGCCCGCAATGTGGGCGGCCCAGCACTCAGGAAAATGACATTCCATCAGCGTGCATTGATGATCAAAGAGCTTGCGATAAAGCTGAATGAATATAAAGCTGAATTTTATGAGCTTTCGTATGCTTCTGGTTGTACAAAGGCTGATACATGGATCGACGTGGACGGTGGATTTGGGACACTGTTTACCTATTCATCAAAAGCACGTATCGAGCTGCCGGATGAGCCCTTCTACACCGAAGGCAACACCGAGCAATTGTCACGCAATGGTACATTTCTTGGCCAGCACGTTATGGTGCCTCTTCGCGGTGTGGCTGTTCATATTAACGCATTCAACTTCCCAGTTTGGGGTATGCTCGAAAAGCTTGCGCCAACTCTGATCGCTGGCGTACCGCTGATAGTAAAACCTGCTTCAGGGACTGCATATCTGACTGAGCGTGTCGTGCGCCGCATGACAGAAAGTGGCATTTTGCCGGACGGTGCAGTGCAACTGGTGTGTGGTAGTGTTGGTGATATGTTTGATCATCTGACGTGCCAAGATTCGGTCGCGTTCACTGGCTCTGCAACCACCGGCATGATGTTGTCACAGCATCCTGCCGTTACCAAAAATGCAGTGCGGTTTATTTCCGAGCAAGACTCGCTTAATTCATCAATTCTTGGGCCTGATGCAACACCGGAGGCGCCTGAATTTGATTTGTTTGTAAAAGAAGTCGTGAACGAGATGACGACAAAGGCGGGGCAGAAATGTACTGCCATTCGCCGCGCCATCGTGCCGAAAGACCTTGTTGAACCTGTAAGTGAAGCACTGAAGGCGCGTTTGGCTGACGTTAAAATCGGTAACCCACGTTTGAAAGACGTGCGCATGGGTGCGCTTGCTAATATGGGTCAACGCCGCGAAGTGTATGACCGAATTAACGAGATGGCAGAAGAAAACGAAATTCTGTGCGGTGGCACAGGTGCGTTTGATCTCGTGGATGCAGATTATGCCAAAGGTGCGTTTGCAGCACCGACGGTGATGTACTGCGACAAGCCATTCGAGAAGCTCAAGGCCCACAATATTGAGGCCTTTGGCCCCGTGAGCACGATCATGCCTTACGATACAGTGGATGATGCCATCACACTAGCCAACATGGGCGAAGGCAGTTTGGTTGCTTCACTGTTTACACATGACAACAATGTTGCGCGTGATGTCGTGATGGGTGCAGGTGCATACCATGGCAGGCTTGCTATTATCAACCGGGACAGTGCCGAAGAATCTACCGGTCATGGCTCACCGATGCCGCATCTAAAACACGGTGGTCCGGGCCGTGCCGGTGGCGGCGAGGAAATGGGCGGTATTCGCGGTGTAATGCATTATATGCAGCGTGTTGCGGTGCAAGGCTCACCGGATATTATCACCGCAGTAACCAATCGCTGGACCAAAGGCAGTTCGGAAGCGGTTGATACGGTACATCCGTTCCGCAAGAATTTCGATGAAGTTGAGCTTGGCACCACATTGCATACCAAGGCGCGCACAGTGTCTATGGAAGATATTGAGCATTTTGCCAATTACACAGGCGATACGTTTTATGCGCACATGGACGAGGAAGCGGCAGCCGCCAACCCGTTTTTCGGTCGCCGTGTAGCACATGGTTATTTGTTATTGTCATTTGCTGCAGGCTTGTTTGTTGACCCGGCACCAGGACCGGTTCTAGCGAACTACGGTCTGAATGATTTGCAATTTATGCAGCCGGTTTATCCGGGTGATACAATCAAAGTGCGTTTGGTGTGTAAAAGTAAAAAAGGGCGCCCAGGTCAAATATACGGCGAAGTGCGCTGGGACGTCACAATCACTAACCAAGACGATGATGTGTGTGCAAACTATGAGCTCTTAACACTTAACGCGCGCGCAGAATAAAAACTAACATCATAACCATCAACGGCATCTGCTTCGCTGCGGATGCCGTTTTTATTTGTGTGCCTTCGAAATCTTGTTATTCGTGTATTAATTGATAGTTCCTGATGGGCTTCACGATGTTAAAGAGATAACAAGTATGCTGACCGAGCAGCAACGTGCAGAATTCGATTTACATGGTATATTGAAAGTAAAATCATTGCTTTCAGAACAGGCTGTATCGCGTGCACGGCACGCAATCTTGTCCCGATTTGAAGCGTTGGGTTTATCCCGGCGCGGTGAATGGCGGCTTGAGGGGCGATCACGAGCAAAATGGCCGGACAAAGGGTATAGCGCCAAGGCGGTTGGCAACAAGATTGAGGAGGTTGAAAACCTGCTTGGTGAGCCCGGCGTCGAGCCAATTGTCGGTAGTACTCTGGAACATGCTAACCTTGATCATCAGATGTTCAAACGCCCACAAATACTTGTAACGCTTCCCAATAAAGGGGAATGGTTTATCCCAAAAGATGGCTGGCATGTTGACATTGCTCGTATCGGAAGTGGGCGGCGGCCCGGTGTTCAGGTTTTTATCCTGCTGAGTGAGATTAAGCCGCAAGGTGGTGGCACTCTCGTGGTTTCAGGGTCTCATCGCCTTCTCAACAATGACGGTTTTATTCGTTCAAGGGATGTTGCCAAGCAAATACAAAAAAAGCCGGGCTTTTGTAAGCTGATGTCTGAGATTGAAAGTGCGTCAGGTGAGCTTTTAAGGTCGGAGGACAGCAAACACTCAAATCAACAAGATGACCTGTCCATTGTTGAATTAACAGGCTCTCCCGGAGATGCCTATTTTATGGATTTGCGTGCTCTTCATAGCGCAGCACCTAACATCAGTGATCATCCTAGAATGATGGCTACACATAGGTTTTTGCGCGCCGACACGCTGCCTGAACTTACACTCAGTAAGTGATATTAGTATAAACTATTTTGGCGCAATGATCATGTTGGTGGCGATAGCAGTTGCAACCACAATGCCGCCGCTATTTTCTATGTCTGCTTTGCAGAAGTGTGCTGTGCGCCCCTTGCGAGTGAAAATTGCTGTTGCAGTAAACCTGCCGGGCATTGCCGGTTTTAGGAACTGTGTGTGCAGATCGGTTGTTGCAACCAGGTAATCATCTTCGATGGTTGCAAGGCTTAGCATCGCCATTGCGAAATCAAGCATGGATGCAATGATGCCGCCCTGCACCACGCCGCCGCCGTGAAGGTATTCGCCCGAAACAGTAAATGCGCAGGTGATCGAACTATTGTCCAAGTCCAAAGAAATGAGTGTTGCGTCTAATTGTTTCGCAAATGGTGAATGAAAGCGTGATGGGATATTGTTGGTCGCAATTGCATTCTTTAAGTATGTTTGTTCAATATCCACAGTCACATTCTCCTGATGTGTTAGCTAACCAAATTGACACAACAGGCATTTTAAATTACCAGAATGACTGGTCAATGAATTAAAATTCGCACGGCCCTCTATCCCTGCAATCCAAGCTACAGGAGCCATCATGTCGTATGAAACCATTTTGTTTGATGTTGAAAGCGGTGTCGGTACGCTGACATTAAACCGGCCTGATCTCTTTAATGCGGTAACGGCACAAATGCTGGGTGAGATTAAGCAAGTGCTGAACATTGTTGAGACTGATGATAATATTCGCTGCTTATTGCTGACAGGTGCAGGCAAAGGATTTTGTTCGGGGCAGGACTTAAACGACAGAAACGTGAGCCCTGGCGCAGAACGACCTGATCTTGGATGGACACTGCGTGATGGATATGGCCCTGTAGTGACACAATTATACGAGCTAAAAGTGCCAACAATTTGTGCTGTAAACGGTACAGCAGCGGGTGCGGGTGCAAACCTTGCGCTGGCTTGCGATATGGTTATTGCATCGGAAAAAGCCAAGTTTATTCAGCTTTTCAGCAACATCGGCTTGATCCCGGATAGTGCAGGTACGTGGATATTGCCGCGCCTTGTTGGTATGGCACAAGCCAAAGCGTTGGCGATGACTGCCCGCCCGGTTATGGCAGAAGAAGCGGTAAGTATGGGGATGATCTTCAAGGCGTCGCCTGCAGATAGCTTTATGAGTGAGGCTAAAGAATTAGCGGAGAGCCTTGCCACACGTCCGACGCTTGGTTTTGCATTAACCAAAGAGGCATTTCATGCGTCATTCCAGAATTCGCTTAGCGATCAACTTGATCTTGAGCGCAAACTGCAACGTATCGGTGGTTTTTCAGATGATTATCTTGAGGGTGTGACAGCCTTTAAAGAAAAACGTGCGCCGAAATACAAAGGCAAGTAATTTTTAATTCAACAGGTGATGCCCCAAGCTGTTACCTGCTATTTCAGGAGATTTCCAATGGATGCATTTATTTGTGACGGTGTTCGCACACCGATCGGACGCTACGGCGGCGGTTTGGCACACCTGCGTGCTGATGATTTGGCCGCACTGCCGCTGAAGGCGTTGATGGAACGCAATACAGATGTTGATTGGGCGTCAGTTGACGATGTTTATCTTGGTGCCGCGAACCAGTCCGGTGAAGATAACCGTAACATTGCGCGCATGGCTGTGTTGCTCGCTGGTATGGGTGAGAGCGTGCCGGGTTCTACGATCAACCGCTTGTGTGGTTCGGGCATGGATGCCATCTCAATGGCGGCACGTACGATCAAGAGCGGTGAGGGCAGCTTGTTTGTGGCGGGCGGTTCCGAAAGCATGTCGCGTGCGCCGTTTGTAACCGGTAAAGCAACATCTGCGTTTTCACGTAGTACAGACGTATTTGACACGACAATGGGCTGGCGGTTTGTAAATCGCTTGATGAAGGCACAGTACGGCGTGGATAGTATGCCCGAAACAGCTGAAAACGTAGCGGCAGATTATGGTATTTCACGTGTTGATCAAGATGCTTTCGCTCTTAATAGTCAGGAGCGCGCAGCGCGTGCTAAAGCCGAAGGCTTTTTTGACGGTGAAATTATTCCTGTTGATGTGCAGGTTAGTCGTAAGCAAACAATTACTGTTTCTGAGGACGAGCATCCACGTCCTGGTTCAAACCCAGAAAAAATGGCTAAACTTCCTACGCCTTTCCGTGAAAGCGGTACGGTAACTGCGGGCAATGCTTCTGGTATAAATGACGGTGCATGCGCCGTGATTGTTGCGTCTGAAGCTGCGGTGAAATCAAACGGCTTGACGCCAAAGGCCCGTATCGTGGCAACGGCTATGGCCGGTGTGCCGCCACGTATTATGGGCATTGGCCCTGCGCCAGCAACACAAAAACTATTGGCCATGACAGGTGTGAGCCTGTCAGATGTTGGTGTGATTGAATTGAATGAAGCGTTCGCGGCACAAGGTTTGGCTGTTATGCGTGAGATTGGCTTACCTGACGATGCTGAGCATGTGAATCCGAATGGTGGTGCAATTGCGCTTGGGCACCCACTTGGTATGAGCGGTGCACGCCTTGTGTTAACTGCGGCGCGTGAATTGCATCGCCGCAGCGAACGCTATGCAGTTTGCACAATGTGTATTGGCGTTGGCCAAGGTATCGCTATGTTGATTGAGCGCGTTTAAAAAACAAAAGTGAGCGACTATGGCAGATAGTAAAGATCCGATTGAAAATGCATCCCGTGACGAGATTATGGGACTTCAACTTTCACGAATGCAATGGTCGCTTGCTCATGCTTATCAAAATGTACCTCATTATAAGGCCTCTTTTGACAAGGCAGGTGTGCATCCGTCAGACTTGAAATCACTTTCGGATTTGTCGCGCTTCCCGTTTACAGCAAAAGAAGACCTGCGAAACAATTATCCGTTTGGCATGTTTGCAGTGCCGCAAAGCAAGCTTGCACGCGTTCACGCATCTTCAGGAACAACAGGAAAGCCAACAGTTGTTGGCTATACTAAAGCCGATATTGATATGTGGGCAGAGGTTTGCGCACGTTCTATTCGAGCAGGCGGTGGTCGTCCGGGTGATATGGTGCATGTTGCATATGGTTACGGCCTGTTTACGGGCGGGCTCGGCGCTCATTACGGCGCTGAAAGACTTGGCTGTACGGTTGTACCAATGTCTGGCGGTGCGACAGATAAGCAAATTCAGCTCATTCAGGACTTTAAACCACGCATTATCATGGTGACGCCGTCTTATATGCTGGCGCTTGCTGATGGCTTCGAACGTGCAGGTATTGACCCGCGTTCGACATCTATAGAGATTGGCATTCACGGTGCTGAACCCTGGACTGAAGAAATGCGGCGCGAGATCGAAGAACGCTTCGGTATTGATGCAATTGATATTTATGGTTTGTCGGAAGTGATTGGTCCGGGCGTTGGTCAGGAATCTATTAAAACCAAGGATGGCCCGCATCTTTGGGAAGATCACTTTTACCCTGAAATCATAAGCCCGGAAACAGGTGAGGTTTTGCCTGACGGTGAGGAAGGGGAGCTTGTTTTTACCTCACTGACCAAAGAAGCCTTTCCTATCATTCGGTATCGTACTCGCGATTTGACCCGCTTATTGCCGGGGACCGCCTATAATATGAGGCGAATGGCGCGTATCCGTGGGCGCAGTGATGATATGATGATTATCCGAGGTGTGAATGTTTTCCCGACGCAGATCGAAGATCTCATTTGCGCAAACCCCAAACTTGCGCCGCATTATTATTGTGAAATTAGGCGTGATGGACCAATGGACACGTTAAAGGTTGTAACTGAAGCAGCACTCGATGCTGCTGATCCAGTAACGCGTGTTGTTGAAGCTGAAGTGCTGCAGGAACGAATCAAAATTATGGTTGGTGTCACCGTAGATGTTGATGTTATGGAGCCGGGGGCTGTTCCGCGCTCAGAAGGTAAGGCACAGAGAGTGTTTGATTTGCGCAGAAAATAGCCGTTTTCTAGGCTGTGTTTACCGGTAGTTTCTTGCTGCTAGATAATTAATTGACCAACCATTCATCTAATTCTATAATTACCTTAATAGCCTATAGTCTTAATGAGGTGATTTATGTATACGACCGATCTGCGCACGGCCGAGGAAAAGGCAAAAGCAGCAGCTTTAGAGAAACTGAATGCAAAGCCTGTTCAGCCATCGGATGCTACTTTCCAGGCTCGTATTGACCAAGACGAGTTTATCGAAGCGAAAGACGAGATGCCTGAGGCGTACCGCAAGACGTTAACCCGTCAGATATCCCAGCATGCTCATTCTGAAATTGTTGGTATGTTGCCTGAAGGTAACTGGGTAAAACGTGCGCCGTCTTTGCGCCGTAAGCTTATATTACTCGCTAAAATTCAAGACGAGGCTGGCCACGGACTGTATCTATACAGTGCTGCAGAAACGCTAGGTACGTCTCGCGGTGATATGGTTGATGCCTTGCACAGCGGCCGGGCAAAATATTCGACTATTTTCAACTACCCAACAACAACATGGGCCGATATAGGCGCGGTTGGTTGGCTTGTAGACGGCGCTGCAATTGTGAACCAAATCCCGCTTTGCCGTACATCATACGGCCCATATGCACGGGCGATGGTGCGTGTTTGTAAGGAAGAAAGCTTCCATCAACGCCAAGGCTTTGAAATTATGGCCTCGCTTGCTGAAGGAACGCCTGACCAAAAACGCATGGCGCAGGATGCATTAAACCGTTGGTGGTGGCCTTCAATTATGATGTTTGGCCCAGCAGATGAAGCGTCTACAAACTCTGAACAGTCAATGGCATGGAAAATCAAACGCTTTTCTAATGATGAACTGCGTCAGCGTTTCATCGACCAGACAGTGCCGCAAGCTGAAGCAATTGGCTTAACTATTCCTGACCCGGATCTGAAATGGAATAAAGAGCGCCAATCATACGATTTCGGCGAACTTAACTGGGACGAATTTTGGGCTGTTGTACGCGGAGATGGCGTTTGTAATCGCGACCGTATCGAAGCACGCCGTGAAGCATATGATGAAGGTGCTTGGGTACGTGAAGCTGCCGAAGCATACGCTACAAAACAGCGTCACGTTGCAGTAGCAGCAGAATAAGAATTCAAAGATAAGGAACGGCACAATGACAGGTAGCCCAACAAATGGCGACTGGAGCCTTTACGAAGTTTTCATTCGTTCAAAAAATGGAATGTCACACAAGCATGTTGGTAGTGTGCACGCGGCTGATGACAAGATGGCGCTAGAAAATGCACGCGACCTATACACGCGCCGCAGCGAAGGCGTTAGCATCTGGGTAATCGCGTCAGCGAACATCACGGCCTCAGACCCAGCTGACCATTCAGCTTTGTTTGAACCTGCGGCAGATAAGGTTTACCGCCACCCAACATTCTATAACATCCCTGACGGTGTTGAGAACCTTTAGGCAAATTCGGAAACGGTGAATAACATGTTTACACGTGCAACAGAGTACGGCGTTACGGATAATGCGCTATTTGAATACGCACTTGGCCTTGGTGACACGGCACTTGTTCTGGGTCAGCGCATGGCTGAATGGCTTGGTAAGGCGCCCTCCATGGAGCTGGATATTGCTGCTTCAAACTTCTCGCTTGATCTGGTTGGTCAGGCGCAGCTTTTCCTTGAATATGCTGGTGAAGTTGAAGGCGAGGGCAGGTCTGATGATGATTTATCATTCTTGCGGGACGCGATGTTCTTTCGCAACCTGTTGATTGTTGAGCAGCCTAATCGTGACTGGGGTGTCACTATGGTGCGCCATTTCTTGGTTTCTTCGTTCTTGGTTCTGCAGTATGAGGCACTTGCTAGTTCCAAAGACGAGCGCTTGGCTGGTATTGCCGCCAAGGCACTGAAGGAAATGCAATATCATCGACGCTTTTCCCGTGAATGGGTTGTTCGCCTTGCTTGCGGAACGGATGAAGGAATGAAGCGCATTACGCGTGGCTTTGATACCTTGTGGCGTTTTACTGGCGAGATGTTTGAACTAGCAGACTTTGAAGCAAACCTGGTCAACGGCGGTATAGCAGTGGATGTGCGATCACTGGAGGCGCCTTGGACGACTGCTGTTGATGATCTGCTGGCTGAATGCGGTATTGAAAAGCCAACAGCATTACAAATGATAACCGGACGTTATCTAGGGCATCATACGGAACACCTTGGTCATATTTTGTGCGACATGCAGTATATGCAGCGCGCCTACCCAGGTGCCAAATGGTAACTTGATGGTTGTTGAGCCGACATATCAAATGCCAGCCAATGACGCGGGGGTTTTGCCGCCCACCATTGATGGTATATGGTCGCTTTTGCATGAAGTGAATGACCCTGAAGTACCAGTTATCAGTGTTGTTGATCTAGGTATTGTGCGGGATGTTCGTATTACTGGCGAGATAGTTACAATTGATGTGACGCCAACTTACTCAGGTTGTCCTGCAACTAAAATCATTGAAGCGATGATCAAGGCTGCTGTTGAGAGCAAAGGCTACACCACGAACATCAATACTGTTATTACACCGCCGTGGACTACGGATTGGATTAGCGATGAAGGCCGGGTCAAATTGCGTGAATATGGTATCGCACCGCCTGAAAATGGTGCTGAAGCAAAGGCTAGTTTGCTGGGTATTGATCCTGTTCTTTCCTGCCCTCAATGTAATTCAACAGATAGTGAGCGCATTAGTGAGTTTGGCTCTACGGCTTGTAAGGCGCTTTATAAATGCAAAAGCTGCCTGGAACCTTTTGAATATTTTAAATGTATCTGACCTTCGCCTCAATATTAGGTGAGTGAAACTGGTGGATAAGTGAGAATAAATCGATGAAAAAATTCCATGATTTGACGGTAAAAGAAGTTAAACGAGAAACACCTGAAACCGTATCACTTACGTTTGACGTGTCCGCAGGCGAGAAAAATCTGTTTGCTTATAAACAAGGCCAGCACCTGACGGTTAAAGCAATGATCGAAGGGCAGGAAATCAGGCGTTCTTATTCAATATGTAACAGTGTTGCCGACGATGAATTAAAAGTAGCGGTCCGTCATGTTGATGGGGGTGCATTTTCAACATATGCGAACATGGATTTGAAAGCTGGTGATGTGCTGGAGGTTATGCCGCCGCTTGGTCACTTCTATATTGACCTGGAGCCAGAGAGCGCGAGGAATTATTTAATGGTGGCGGCGGGCAGTGGTATAACGCCTATTCTTTCCATCATTAAAACAACGCTTGAAACTGAACCGAATGCGCGCGTTACATTGCTTTATGGTAACAGAACGGTTGAAAGTACGATTTTTCGGAGTGAGATTTCACAGCTTAAAAATCGGTTTCTAGATCAGTTTACCTTCTTCCACTTCATGTCGCAGCAGCCGCTTGAGGTTGAGTTCTTCAACGGACGTTTGGACGGCGCAAAAACAAAAGCGTCTGTTGAGCGGATATTAGCAGGTCAGCGAATTGACCACGCTTTTGTTTGTGGACCGCAAGCGATGATTATGGATGTTGCAGGCTCGCTTAAAGAATGCGGCCTTGATGAAAAGCAAATTCACAGCGAACTATTTGGTACTGGCGAAGGTGCGCTAGAGGCGCCTGTGCGCCGCGCATCCGCGATTGCACAAGCAAGCAAGGCTGAGCTCGAAATCATCATTGATGGTGAACTGAAGCGTGTTGCCATGCCAGATGGTGAAACTAATATTCTTGATGCCATGGCAGATGCTGGTGTTGATGCGCCGTTTTCATGCAAGGGCGGTGTGTGTGCTACGTGTCGAGCTAAAGTGCTGGAAGGTGAAGTAGATATGACGCTGAACTACGGCCTTGAAAAAGAAGAGATTGCTGCAGGCTTTGTGCTAACCTGTCAGTCGTTCCCCAAAACGGACAAAGTACGTTTGTCGTTTGATGAATGACATGTACTAGCGGTGTAGATATACGCTAGGCAATTATAACCAGCCAGAAGAAGTAGGGCATGGATGAACTGATAATCTTTGCCCTTTCTATATTTCTAATTGCGGGTGTTGTTAAAGGCGCGCTGGGCATTGGTATGCCCACAACTGCGATTGGGATTCTCTCACAGTTCATCGACCCGCGTCTTGCAATAACGCTCGCCGTTATTCCCGTACTTGGTGCCAATATCTGGCAAGTTTACCGCGCAGGTGACGGCATCAGCGCTTTTATGCGATATCGTTACTTTGCGGTTAGTCTGTTTGTAGTGATCTTCGCCAGTTCATTCATTGCAGCAGCAATTGAAACCGATGTTTTGGTCTTTGTGCTTGGGACAATCATTGTTTTATTTGCACTTACCAGTTTGATATATGCGGCACCTCGCATACCAGGTCATATTGACCGCAGTGCTCAACTGATTGCTGGCGCGCTTGGCGGTTTTTCTGGTGGGTTGACAACCATCTGGGGCCCACCAATGATAATTTATTTGTTAGGGCGTGCTGTTGAAAAAGAAGAATTTGTCCGCGCTACAGGCGTGCTGTTGATTGCTGGCAGTGTGCCGTTAACTATTGGTTATTTTCTGAACGGTTTAATGGATTTCGAAACTGCCAAGCTTTCGGCGTTTATGCTTGTGCCTGTTTTAATAGGCTTTGCCATTGGTGAAAAAATACGCACACGTTTCAGTACGGCATTTTTTCAAAAGCTCATATTATATGTATTTCTGTTGATTGGCCTGAATTTACTGCGACGCAGTTTGTTTTAGTGGATTTATGAGCGCGCTATTTGATCAACAGGAATTTCTGTTGTTTGTTTTATTTCCCGCAACGTGATGCTTGAGCGAACACGCGAGACACCCTTTAGTTTAAATAGAAAGCCTTGCAGAAAATGATCGAAGTCGTTGATGTCAGCAGCGACGACACGTAGTACGAGGTCAGCATCCCCCGTTGCTGTGTAACATTCGAGAACGCCAGGGTGTGCGATAATCTCTTGCTCGATTTCTTCAACAATTTTGTAACGTTGCCGCTCAATGGAGATATGTACAAAAGCACACACGTTGTACCCCATTTTTTCACGGTTCAATACGGCACGGTAACTGTCGATAATTCCGCTTTCTTCCAAGGCGCGTAGTCTGCGCCAGCATGTGGCAGTTGATACATTTGCTTGTGTTGCCAATTCCTGCGTAGAAATGCGGCAGTTATTTTGTAACACTTCAAGAATCCGTTGATCCTGCTTATCAAGTTTTTCCAGCATGGCTTTTCAATCCACATTACTTTTATATGTGAAATATACATATCATATATCTACACATATAGAAAAATATAAGCATTATTATACCAATTTAGTGTGAAGAATGAAAAGAATTGACCAATGAATTCTGTTATAGTCGTTGCAGAATTGGGCCAACCATTTGATACAAGAAAGAGACACGACGTATGTCCACTGACACACAGATCGGGGCTGTTTCCCCTGTGCTTGATGATTATGAACTGAATGATCGTTATCGCCGCGAGGAAGGCCGTGTATTTCTGACCGGGACACAGGCGCTTGTTTCCATTCTTTTGATGCAGCGACGCAGTGACCGCAAGAAGGGTCTTAATACAGCTGGTTTTATCAGTGGCTATCGTGGTTCTCCACTTGGTGGTGTTGACCAGGCGCTGTGGCGCGCGGACAAGTTCCTGAAAGACAATGATATCAAGTTTTTGCCTGCTATTAATGAAGATTTGGCTGCAACAGCTGTGCTTGGCACACAGCAGGTAGAAACAGAAAAAGACCCGTTGGTGGATGGCGTATTTTCTATGTGGTACGGCAAGGGCCCCGGTGTTGATCGTGCCGGTGATGCTTTGAAGCATGGTAATGGTTATGGTTCCTCACCTAACGGTGGTGTGCTCGTTGTTGTTGGTGATGACCATGGCTGTGTGTCTTCCAGCATGTCACACCAGTCAGATGTAGCCCTGATGGCTTGGTATATGCCGACCCTTAACCCGGCCAGTCTGTCTGAATATATTGAATTTGGGCTCTATGGTTACGCATTGTCGCGTTATTCAGGCATGTGGGTTGGTTTTAAAGGTATATCTGAAACAGTTGAAAGTGCGGCGTCTGTCGAGATGCCTGACATTGTAGATTACAATATCCCAACCGATTTTGAGATGCCGGAAGGCGGACTAAATTACCGTTGGCCTGATCTGCCTGGCATGCAGATTGAAAGCCGTATGAAAGGCAAGGTTAAGGCGGTGCGTGCTTTTGCCCGCGCTAATCCAATTGACCGCACGGTGTTTAATAATCCGGAAGCCAAGTTTGGGATCATCACTACTGGGAAGGCATACCTTGATGTGATGGAAGCGCTTGCGCAGCTTGATATTGACGAAGCGCGGGCACGTGAAATTGGTATAGATATATACAAAGTTGGTATGGTGTGGCCGCTGGAGACGCAAGGTGCTCAGCGTTTTATGGCCGGTAAAGACGAAATTCTTGTTGTGGAAGAAAAGCGCGGCATTATTGAAAGTCAGCTTAAAGAATACCTGTATGACCGCGATGTCGAGAAGCCCAAACGCATTCTTGGTAAGCATGATGAAAACGGAGATACGTTAATTTCGTGGGTGGACGAACTTTCACCGTCTATTCTTGCACCAATTCTGGCTGATCGTATTGCTAAGTTATTTGGTAAGGCAGACTTTAAAGGCTCCTTGTGCGCACTTGAAGAAGCTGGCGAAAGCGTAGCGGCCCCAGCCGGTGCAAAGCGCGTTCCGTATTTCTGTTCAGGCTGTCCGCACAACACGTCAACTAAAGTGCCTGAAGGCTCACGTGCGCTAGCTGGTATTGGGTGTCATTTCATGGCGTCCTGGATGAACAGGGATACGACAGACCTTATTCAAATGGGTGGTGAAGGCGTGAATTGGGCGTCCAAGTCAATGTTTTTGAAGGAAAAGCATATTTTCCAGAACCTGGGTGACGGAACCTATTATCACTCTGGTTTTATGGCGATTAGACAAGCCATCGCTGCAAAAACAAACATCACATACAAGATCTTATATAATGACGCTGTTGCCATGACGGGCGGCCAGCCAGTTGATGGTATTTTGAGCGTTGGCCAAATGGCGAGCGAACTAAAAGCCGAGGGTGTTAAGAAGGTTGTTATCGTTAGCGATAACCCTGAGCAGATGCGAAAGTTGGGCGGATATCCTGCCGGTACGGGCGTTTTCCACCGTGATGATATGGACGCAGTGCAGCGTGACCTACGTGAAATCGAAGGTACAACGGTTCTTATTTACGAACAAACCTGTGCAGCAGAAAAACGCCGCCGCCGTAAACGCGGCACATACCCTGACCCAGCCAAGCGTATTTTTATTAATGATCTGGTGTGCGAGGGTTGCGGTGATTGTGGTAAGCAATCTAACTGTCTTTCCATCATCCCGAAAGAAACACCTTTGGGCCGCAAGCGTGCGATTGATCAATCTTCATGCAACAAAGATTATTCATGTGTGAAGGGCTTTTGCCCCAGCTTTGTTTCGGTTGAAGGTGGTGAGCTGAAGAAACCAGAAACGCGTGACTTCAGTTCAGAACTAACAAAATTGGTAGCAGATTTGCCTGAACCTTCCATTACCAGCATTGATCGTTCGTATGACCTTCTCGTCGGCGGTGTTGGTGGTACGGGTGTCGTTACGATTGGTGCAATCATTACCATGGCGGCTCACTTGGAGGGCAAGGGCGCATCTGTCCTGGACTTTATGGGGTTTGCTCAGAAAGGTGGAACGGTTCTGAGTTATGTTCGTCTTGGTGAAAAGCCCGAGAACATTAATCAGGTGCGCATTGATAATGGCGCAGCGTCTGCCGTGATCGTGTGTGATCTGGTTGTTGGTACTGATCAGCGATCACTGAATGTTATGCAATCCGGTAAAACACGTGTAACAGCCAACACAGAAGTAATCCCAACAGCAGATTTTATCAAGGACCGGAACATTGACTTTGGCCAGCACCTGCGCCTTAAGACACTTAAGGATGCATGTGGTACAGAGAATGTATCGGCCATTGATGCCAGTGCCATCGCTCGCCGTTTGCTCGGTGACCTTGTGTTTTCGAACATGTTCTTGCTTGGCTATTCATGGCAGCAGGGTTTGGTACCTGTCAGCTTTGATGCCATAGACCGTGCGATTACACTTAATGGTGTCGCTGTTGATAAAAATAAGCAAGCCTTTGCGCTTGGCCGCGCGGCAGCAGTGGATGCCAACATGGTCAATATCGCTGCAGGTATTGTTGAAGCGCCAGCAAAACCAGAAACGCTTGAAGAAATTGTTTCACGTCGCTCTGCTTTTCTGACCGATTATCAGAACGTGGCTTATGCACAATCATATGAAAGCTTCGTCACTGAAGTAGCGTCGAAGACCGAAGGCTTGCCTGACGGTGATGCGTTTGCACAAACCACTGCACGTTATCTGTTTAAGCTGATGGCTTACAAAGATGAATACGAAGTTGCACGCTTGTACACGGACGGTCAGTTTAAAGAAAAATTGTCCAAAGAGTTTACTGGAAACTTCAAAATCAAGTTCAATATGGCTCCACCCATTTTCAACCGCGGTCTTGATGCTGATGGACGACCACGCAAAAGCCAGTTTGGTGGGTGGATGATGCCTGTGTTTAAAGTGATGGCGCGTATGCGCGTACTGCGTGGCACCAAGTTGGATGTGTTTGGTATGACGGAAGAACGCCGCATGGAACGCCGCCTGATTACTGAATATAAGCAAGACATCATGGACATTGTGAGCCGCGTTAATGCTGAAAATATGCCAACGGCACTTCGTATCGCTGCGTTGCCGGATGACATTCGTGGATTTGGTCCGGTGAAAGAAGAGTCTGTTGAAAAAGTTTCAGTTCGCCGTGAGCGTTTGCTGAAAGAGTTTGACGGCGCGCAACCTGCCGCTAATGTCGCGTAATTCTGCGTTTGATTAAGATAAAAGGGGTTCTTGATGTTTGCTGATACTGATCTGTTACCGCCTGATGCGATCCTTGGTTTGACCAAGGCATTTCAGGATGACACACGCGAGAGTAAGATTGACCTTGGTGTGGGTGTTTACCGCACAGTGGATGGCAGAACACCAGTTATGCAGGCGGTTGAAAAGGCACAGCAGCTTGTCATCAACGGAGAAACTACCAAAGCTTACACGCCGCCGGAAGGTGCACCGGGTTTTGCCAAGGCGATATTAGAATCGCTTTTGGGCGCGGATCATTCAGCAGTAGTATCCGGGCGTGCGCTTGCTGCTCAAACACCGGGTGGTTGCGGGGCATTACGTTTGGCTGGTGAATTGCTAACGCGCACTGGCGCGCGCGCTATCACAATTGGCGCACCAACATGGCCGAATCATAAGCCACTGCTTAATATGTCCGGCATGAAAATTGAGATGGTGCCATATTATAACCAAGCGACCTGTGCCGTTGATTTTGAATCGTTTGCCCTTGAACTGCGTAAGCTTGGACCAAAGGATGTCGTGTTGCTGCATGGCTGCTGTCATAACCCGACAGGCGCTGATCTGACGAACGCACAGGTTGACGTAGTTATTGAAATCGCGCTTGAGCGTGGCTTTTTGCCGATGGTTGACATCGCCTATCATGGATTTGCGAAAGGTCTGGACGAGGATGCTTATATTGTGCGTGCAATGGCTGAGCGCCTGCCAGAACTGTTGATTACCTATTCTTGCTCCAAAAACTTTGGCCTTTACCGAGAGCGCACAGGCGCCATCATTATGGTTGGAGCTGATGCTGATCGTGCAGTAGCGATGCGCTCGCATGTCTATAACATCGCGCGCGGTATGTATTCTATGCCACCTGCACACGGCGGTGCTATCGTATCTGAAATCTTACGTTCTGAAGAGCTTGCCGATATGTGGCGCACTGAACTGGCAGAAATGGCCGATAATGTGCGCGTTAATCGCCGCCTTTTGGTTGAATCTGCCAATAAGCATGGTCTTGGTAACCGCCTTGCCTATATTCAGGAACAATACGGTATGTTCTCACTGCTGCCGATGGACGAGGTAGAAGTCGCTGTTATGAAAAGTGATTTCGGTATCTATATGGTAGGCGCTGGGCGCATTAATCTGTGTGGTATTACGCCCGCTAATGTGGACTATTTGGTTCAATCACTGGCGTCAGTGATGCAAGGCAAAGGCTAGCAAGTAGCATCACTCTATTTCACGCTTAGGGCTAGCGGCAGATCATTTTTGCCGCTAACACTATGGTATGTGAAATTTGTATAGTGGGGGCTAAGCCAATGACATTTATCCGAAATTCTATCAAACTGATGGTAGGCGTTTTGCTTGCGTCCAGCGTTGCCTTTTTGGCGGTGAATGCAGAAGAAGCGGCGAAGCCAGCCCCTGAACCTTTTGCTTTTGAAACAAAGCACCAAGGCACCTTTGGCGGCAAGCGTGTTAACTATACGGCGACTGTTTCCAATTTGATGTTGAAGCGCGGTAATGGTGATGTATACGCTGAAGCTGTTACTATCGCTTATGTCATGGATAAAGCTGACAAACGCCGCCCTGTAACATTTGTGTTCAATGGTGGCCCAGGTGGTGCATCTGTGCTGTTGCATATGGGCGTAATGAGCCCAAAGCATGTCCCTGTACCTACGGATGGCGGTGATACCGGCCTTGCGCCGTATCAAATCCAAGATAACCCTGCTGCAATGCTGGATATCACTGATCTTGTGTTTATTGACCCAATTGGCACAGGCTACAGTCGCCTAGCAGGTACAGGTAAGCCAGAAGATGTTTACGGCCTTGAAGAAGATGCACGCTCCGTTTCTGATATTATACGTGAATGGGTGCGTGTGAATAACCGCTGGAATGCTCCTAAGTATATTGCAGGTGAAAGTTTTGGCACCACACGTGCGGCAGCTATGATGCCTTATTTGCAAGGCGGTGCCGAGCCAATGCGCATCAACGGTCTCATTATGGTGTCGCAAGCGATGGACTATACCGGAAGCACGCCTGTGCCGGATAATATGCTCGCACATGTAACGTATCTGCCAACGCTTGCTGCTACAGCACGTTATCATGGTAAATTAGCAAACAGCTCCTCAGACCTGGCGAGTTTTATGGATGAAGTGCGAGCATTTGCAGTGGATGAGTATTTACCTGCGCTTTTCCGAGGTTCTAGTCTGGAAGAAGGTGAGGAAAACCGCATTGCAGTAAAGCTTGCGGGATACACAGGACTTAATATTGATTATATTAAGCGTGCCAAGTTACGAATTTTGACAGGGCGCTTCAGAAAAGAATTACTCCGCGATACGGGCGAAATTGTTGGCAGTCTTGATGGGCGATACAAATCAAAGGACCTTGACGGTGTAGGAGCGAGTGCACGGTTTGATGTATCTTCAAATGCGGTGGGTGCCGCTTATACGCCTGCGTTTCGTGAATACTTGCGCAATGATTTGGGTGTAACGCTTGAACGGCCATATTATTCTTCAGGCCCTGACGTAACAGCGAACTGGGTATATGATCGTTCCAGCGGTTATAACGAGCCGTCATATGTGAACACAGCACCGCAGTTAGCGGACGCAATGGTTAAAAATCCGTCTCTGCGGGTGTTGGTTGCATCTGGTTATTATGACCTAATCACACCGTTTTTGGACGCAGAGTACACTATTGCACGTCACGGCATTGATACTAGCCGCGTGACAATGACTTACTATGAAGCTGGTCATGCTATGTATGTGAATGAAGATGCCTTTGATGCCCTGATAAAAGATATGCGGGCTTTCATCGCCAGTGAATAGCAAAAGTTTATCAAGTAATCTTTTGATATAATTGATGCTTTTTATTCTCTGACTTCTCTGCCTTGACAGTGCTTATGCGTATTCCAATGTAAGTTAGACCGTACGTTGGAATATAAATGCTGACACACACATTCGTTTTTCAACATTTTACCGAACCTTGCTTAGGTTTTAGCAATGCTTTTGCCAAGTCAATAACGGAGCAGATTTGCGATATAAATAGAATGATAAATTTACAATAAAAACTAACAATAAAAACGAATAACACGACAGAGGATAAATAATGTCTAACTCAAAACTGGCGCTTTCTTTCGCTGCGAATAGCATACAGAGATCGGGGCAGGCATTGATTATGTCTGCTCTTATGACAACCGGTGTATTTTCGGATCAGTTAGAGCTGACAACAGTTGAGCGAATACCGGCGTTGATGAATGCGTTTGAGGTCGACGGCCTTGCCGTAACAGCTGTACTGGAAGACAAGATTCTATTTTCGAATGGGTACGGTGTAACAGCGGATGGCGAAGAATATGCGTCATCTACACAGTGCGGTCTGTATTCTGCCACTAAAGTTCTTGCATCATTGACGTATGCGAACCTTTCAAAGGATGGGCGTATTGATTTGGATGGGCCGTTAGGTGGGTATATCGAAGATGCACCAGTTAAATGGGAAACCATTCCGTTTTTTCGCCTTCTTAATCATACGTCCGGTATCACGATGGCCGTTAATAAAGAAAGTTTCGGTGCCATTGCATCAGACCCTGCGTCACGGAATGAAGACATTTATCGGATGGTTAAAGATTTACCATTTGATTACCAGCCGGGCGCTCATTCACGTTACCGGCAGTCAGGGTACGCTGTTGCAGAAATGATCCTGCAGGACAATTTAGATGAAAGCTTTAGTGACTTGGTGGATCAATATATTATTGAGCCTGCGGGTATGACCAACACCCAACATCCTGGACAGCCTTCATTTTTACATAGTGCAGGTGGCTATGAGACAACCGCTGATGATATGGCGCGTTTGTTTTTGAGCATTAATAATGGAACGATCATCACGCCTTCAGAATGGAAAGCACTGCTGCTTGATGAAAAATATCTGTTTGATGATTACAGTCTGGGCAACATTCGTGAAGAACGAGGCGGCATTCTCACGCTTGGCCACAGCGGCGGCGGCGCACGCGCAAATATCAGGTATGCGCCTGATCAAAAAGTTGGTGTTATGGTGTGTACCGACGATACAAAAAATAATGCGCTCGCTATATCTTTGGCGCGCATGCTTATCGATGAAATTATATCAGGCGAAGCGCCTTTAACTCCAATCAGAGTTGCGCTCTCTGACTATCAGAACAAAACAGGGGCGGAAACTGTAGCGGCATATAAGGCTGCTGCTGGTGAAGATGGTCGTTATGATTTATCTGGATCAGAGGCACTTTTGAACCGGATTGGCTATTCGCTATTAGGCCTTGAACGCATGAAAGATGCTTTGGCGGTACTTTCACTGGCTGCAGAAGTTTTTCCTCAGTCTCCAAATGCGCACGACAGTCTAGGTGAAGCTTTGCTCGCCTCGGGTGACCGAGATGGGGCACTTGTTGAATACCGCAAAGTTTTGTCGCTGGACCCAGATAACGCTAACGCGAGTGTTATGGCCAAAAAAATACTTTCTGAGAGCGTGGCCTCCAACATTGATGCGTTGATGATGAAAAGCAATGAGAGAGGTTTGTTTAATGGTAATGCTTTAGTCATCAAAAACGGCGTAATGGTTTATGAAAAATCGTTTGGCTACACTAATGGCTCCAAAACTGAAGCCCTTACAAGTCAGGCTGTGTTTAACTCGGGCTCTATCGCCAAAGAGTTTAATGCTGTTGGTATTATGATTTTGCAGGAACGAGGGCAATTATCACTGGAAGACAAGCTGTCACAGTACTTTCCAGAGCTACCACATTGGGCAAATGACGTTCAAATTAGGCATCTGCTTAATTACACCAGCGGCCTTCCTGTTGTGAACTGGGGTACCATCAAAACACCGGACGATGCTTTTGCTGACCTAATGAAGATTGAAAAGTTACCTTTCACTCCCGGTGAAGGATATATCTACAGTAACAATAATGTTTTCCTGCAGCGGTTGATTATTGCCAAGGTGTCTGGCCTATCGTTCGAGGAATTTACCGTGAAAAACATACTTGAACCAAGTATGATGACGACAGCTGTTATCGACCCTGACGAAAGTTACCCAACGCTTGTTCAGTCATTTAATAATAACTTTGAGAATGACCCGCCGTTTCCTTATTCGATTGAGGGTTGGGTTTTCTTAACAGCTCAGGATATGGCTAACTGGTTGAAGGCCTTACATAGCGGTGAGATTATCACCGAAGAATCTCGCAAGGCCTTGTTTGCTTCATACTCAGGCAATCAGTTAGGTGCATTAATGTTTGGAAAATATACTGACGGAAAGCTGCAGTATCACCAACATCATGGCTCTTCTTATAATTTTGAGGCGTTGGTTAGCTATGATGCTTTAGAAGACCTGGTGATTGTGCTGATGACGAACAATAAAGACCGCAAACTGTTTGAGATTATGCGTGCTATTGAAAACATTAATCGCGGCGATGAATACGCCGCCCCTAAAAAGTCGCTGAATTTGGCGTTAAAGGATGATTGCGAGACTGATCTGGTAACGTGCCTTGCATCATATGAAAGCCTTAAAAAGACCAGCTTGAGTGAATATGATTTTGATAACGAAAATGCCTTAAATCGGTTGGGGTATAGTTTGTTGCGTCAAAAGAAGGTCAAGTCTGCAATAGGCGTGTTTGAATTGCTTGTGTCCGAATTTCCTGACTCTGCAAATCCATATGACAGCCTTGGTGAAGCCTATTTCGCTGATGAGAATTATGTGTTGTCTTTAGAGAATTACCGTAAATCGTTTAAGTTGAATCCAGATAACAAAAACGCTGAAAAGATGGTCGATAAAATCACCAGTATGATGAAGCACTGATATGAAATTATTTGTACTTCAACACGCCTTATCTCTTTCGGAACGGTTTATGAAAAAGACACTGTTTTTTCTTTTGGTTATATTCAACAGTATTGGTGCTTATAGCACGGAATATGATATTCAGGACGCCGAATTTTTCAGTCATGATAGCCGTTTGTCGGGGTCCATTGTTTTCCCGGTTGATCAGGAAATTCGGGCTGCTGTTGTATTTGTTCATGGTTCAGGAAAACAGCTGCGCAATATAGATTTGGCGAAACGCTTTGCACAAGATGGTATTGCCGCTTTGGTTTATGACAAGCGCGGCGTGGGCCGTTCAGGCGGCGAATATGAGAGCAGACAAAGTGTTAGCGAAAAAAATATCACATTGTTAGCGGATGACTCGCTAGCCGCTCTGAATTTCTTACATGAACATCCTAAAATCCATAACTTGCCAATTGGTTTAACCGGTATCAGTCAAGCTGGCTGGATTGTTCCTTTAGCAGCCGAGCAAACAAACTTGATTGACTTCCTGGTGCTGTGGAGCGGTCCGGTTTGTAAGGTCAGTGAAGAAGACATTTATAGTAAATATACTGCTGACTTGGATGACACAGAGGTGCCCAGTTATAATGAAGCATTAAGTTCCAGAACTGCAGAGTATATTTGGCCAAACTTTTTAGGCAAAGATAGCGATCCAAGTGACAGCTTAATCAAACTTAATATTCCTGGGCTTTGGGTGTTTGGTGAGCAAGACGGTAGCGTGCCAATTGACCTATCAATCAAGCGCCTGAAAGTACTTATTAAATCCGGGAAAGATTATGAATACGCGTTGTTTTCAAGTCTAGGCCACAATAATATGCGCGAGACGTTAAGCATGGTTACAGATTGGATCAAAGCCCAGTCGCAATGAGTTAAGGGTTGCTAAGAATACTCGTGATCAGGGTTGGTTACTTGCCGCATGGAGCGAAAAAGGGCGCAAATTTTATCAGCTGTTTCTCTGATGTGAGGACGTTTGCTGATATCATCTGGGGTAACCATCCATATTTGGCCACTGTCGGGCACAAACGGATGGCATACCCTTACGAAATCAGGTTCGGCGTCACCAGCAAAGCATGGCAGAATTGCAAGGACCTGGTTGCTCTTCACCGCATCAAGTAAATTAATAGAAGATGAGCATCTCAAGATGGGCGTCTGGTTTGTGCGCTCCACTAACCATTTAGCAGTAGGGAAATGATCGAGCTCAGGCAACAACATGGCCCAATCAAAAGTATTGAAACGCCTTTCATCAAAGGCATCTTCACGTGCTGCAACCAGTCTTTTACCGCCGTATATTGCATATGCATAATCAGGCAACCGCCGCACTTTCATGCGCCCGCTCTCAGGGCGTTTTGTCCGAATGGCAATATCCGCTTCTCGGCGCGGAATGTCGGCAAATAGTATGCTTGAGATCAATTCTATATGGCGAATGGCTGGCATGTCAGTTAGCTGATGAATATTTCTGCTGAAGAAATTTGCAAGCCAAGGACCACAGGATATCCGAACAGTTGGAATGTCGGCAGCGTTGGTTTTATGAGATGCTATCTGATTAGCAGCACGTAGCATTTCGTCTAATGCAGGTGCCAGTTCAGACCCTGCGGGCGTTATTTGTACGCCGTCAGGCGTGACATGCAAAAGTGTCTCGCCGAGTTCTTGCTCAAGTGCGTGAATTTGTCGGCTGACGGTAGGTTGACTAACACCTAATTGCCGAGCGGCCCCTGAAAGGCTATGACTTTCTAGAACGGTTTTGAAAATTCGTAACCGTTCCCAATTTGGGTTCTTCATATATGTTTATATATCGTCACATTTGTTGATTGCTGTTCAAATATATTTAACACAATCTACATGTAAATCGAAGGGATACATTCATGACTTTAAAGTTTTTAAAACGCTCCGCCATTATTGCCTGCATAACCGTTTCTGCAGCCTTGCCGATCAAGGCTCAGGAGATGCGTGCTGTACTAACATCTGCTTCAGCAAAAGCAATCGTTGCTGGTTGCGAGGCATATGCACTCGAAAATGATCTTAAAGTTAATATTGCGGTTTTGGATCAAGGCAAAAACCTAATGGCTTTTCTGCGTATGGAAGGTGCACCTGTGGGCTCTATTGATATTGCCATGTGGAAAGGTAATGCCTCTGCCGCATTCCCGCGTGCAACTAAAGGCACTTTTGAACGCGCCAAAGATTTTCCAGCCATTGGTCATGCACCCAACATTGCCATTTTTGAAGGCGGTGAAGCTATTTTCACGGCTGATGGCACGCATTTGGGCGGCATCGGTGTTTCAGGCGCAGCAAGCGCTGATGATGCAGCTTGCGGTCGGGCTGGTATTGCCGCTGCTGGGCTAACGCATACACGCGGGTAATAGCTAAGGCAGGGTTTAGTTCCTGCCTTTGTTCTGTTGACCGCAGCTTTAAAGTCCGTAATTGGGCATTCTTTAAATGAAAGGACGACAGAACATGAAAATTCTCATGTTGGAACGACTTAGGTTTGTTACTCAGGTATTTGCTGTTCTAGCCCTTGTGGGTGCAAGTATGTCACTGCGCGCCGAGGATAACTGGGTTCGCAGTTTCACAGAGAGTGCTGACGGCACACGGATTGCCTATTATGTATCAGGCGAAGCAAACGAAGGCGATGTGCCATTGTTTATTTTGTCAGGTGGGCCAGGCAGTGATCACCGTTACATGCGTGTCGGCGGTAGTTTTGACGTACTGGCTAAGTCGAGGATGGTTGTCAGTTTTGACCAACGCGGTACATCGCAGTCGGGTACTGCGAGAAGTAGCCCGCGCCTTATTCATTGGGCGCAGGATGTCGAGGCCGTGCGTGCGGCTGTCGGCGCGCCGAAGATTGATATCTTGGGACACTCCTTCGGCGGTATATTTGGTATGGCTTATGCTGAAACGTACAGTCAGCATATCCGGTCAATGATATTTGTTAATTCTACCGGCCCATCAATTGCTGCAACCAAAAGCATTCTGGCTGATGTTTTTCCGGACCGTATTGGTGAATGGCAACAGATTAGAAAAAATTTACCTTCACGCTTTTCTGCAAGTGAAATGCGGGTTTTTACCGAAATGGAATTTGTGAATGCAGATATAGGTGAGATTTATATTCGGTCTATTGATAATTTTACATACAATATTGAGGTGAACAACGAATTACGTAAAGATATGGCTGTACTTGATTTCACGGAAACGCTAAAGGCAGCGGCGTTCCCTGTGCTGATTGTTCACGGTCGGTATGATCCGGTTATTGCACCGTCTGTTTCGTGGGGGTTGCATCAGATTATACCCGGATCAAGGTTGGAAATTATTGAAGGAACTGGTCATCTGCCTTTCGCAGAGAAACCACGTGAATTTGTTGATATTATCGATGGTTTTTTAAAAAACATCGACTGATATCAAATAAGATATGATGTGCTTGCAGCTTTTCTGAATGAAATGCACTTGATTGTGAACGTTGGCTTGTTGACACGCGATTGTTGGCAAGCCAGCATTACCAATCAGTGGGGAGGGTGCCTTGGGTCGGCGCCCTGACTTTATTTGGGAAAACATCATGAAATTTCTACGTAATTTAAAGACGGCGTGTGCGGTTGTGGCATGTGTCCATGTTGGGGCTAGTGCATTTGCGCAAGCGCCTGAATTTTCGGACGAGTCCAAGCAATTTATTTCTGTTAACAGCGACACAGTTTTATTGAAAAATGTGCGCATTGTTGATGGTACAGGCGCAGCTGCAAAAGCGGGTCAGTCTATACTTATCAACAACGGAAAAATTACTGCCGTGGGCAAAGTGGGAAGCATTAATGTTCCCGGTGATGCCGAAGTGGTGGAGCTGGACGGCAAAACGGTTCTGCCTGGCTTGGTCATGTTGCATGAACATATGTTCTATAATGCCAGTGATCCGGACCGGTTTATTCAAGCAACGCAGCCAGTTATTTTCCCGCGCCTGTATCTGGCCGCTGGTGTTACAACTGCGCGAACTGCGGGTAGTTTTGAGCCATACACCGATGTTAAGGTAAAGCAGTATATTGCTGCGGGTCGTTTGGTTGGTCCAAATTACGACACGACAGCGCCGTTTGTGGAAGGTGCCCCTGCATTGTTTTTGCAGGCGCCTGAACTTGAAACGCCTGAAGAAGCCAGGCGGTTTGTCAACTATTGGGCAGACCAGGGCATGACATCTTATAAAGCCTACATGAATGTGAAGAAAGCAGTGCTGGGTGCCGCGATTGAGGAAGCGCACAGTCGCGGCCTAAAAGTGGCTGGGCACCTGTGTTCGGTGAGTTACGCTGACGCGTCCGATCTGGGAATTGATAATCTGGAACACGGTTTTGTTCTTGCCCCAGATTTTTTGCCGAACAGAGTTGAAGATAAATGCTCAGGATTTCCTCTTGCGCGTTTCATGGAAGTTGAACTTGAGAGCCCTGAAGCACAAGCATTGATGGATAAGCTAATTGAAAACAATACAGCTATCACTTCTACACTTGCGGTTCTCGCGCGTATTTCAGCAACAGTAAACGGACCAAACCCTGATGCCATTGAAGCGCTTGGTCATGGTGCAAAAGCGCACTATATGGGTAATCATTTAGCAGGTTATCAACGTGCAATTGATAACGATATTTGGGAACGCGCTGTGCGCAAGGAAATGGCATGGGAAAAAGCGTTTGCTGACAAGGGCGGTCTTGTTGTCGCTGGTTCCGACACAACAGGTATTGGTGGTACGGTTGCAGGCTTTGCAAACCATGAACAAATCGAACTGTTGGTTGAAGCGGGCTTCAGCCCACTTGACGCCATTAAAATTAGCACGTTAAACGGCGCAATATCTATGGGGCGCGAAGCAAGCGTTGGCTCAATTGCTGTGGGGAAAAACGCCGATTTGGTTATTGTTGATGGCAAGCCGGACACTGATATCAAGGATATTCGCAGAGTCGTGACAGTGTTTAAAGATGGTGTTGGCTATGACAGCAAGAAACTGATCGCATCTGCGCGCGGTCGTGTTCAAAACTAGCCGTTTAAAGTGAGTTGGCATGCTTGTTTCAAGCATGCCAACAATCCAATTAATAGCTTTAAAGAGTTAATCGTTCTTTGAGGCTTTATAATGATCAATACTAATTTTGTCAGTGCCAGCAGGTAACATCAGGACAAATATGATTAGTGCAAACCGCGTAAAGGTGTGGCCATCAATATCAAACAATGGCTGTTGCAGTGCGTGACCATATGTGGTCAACAATAGCAAAAGGCCGCACAGTGTGGTACTAAGTCTAGCCCACAAACCAATCACCAGCAAAAGCCCGGCTATCAGTTCGAACGGTGGTATAGCCATGCCCAAAAACCATAGAAGGACTTCTGGTATCCAGTGATCTTTAAATCCATCAATGAAGAAGTTTTGTGCGTGCGCTGTAGGTGTCAGCGTGAAAACTTTCCACCAGCCGGCCATCAAAAACACAAGACCCAACATGGTACGGCTGAGGAAAGCTGCAATGTTAGCCCCTGTTAAATTGCGGTAGAATATTATCATTTCTTTTCCCTTAGTGCGTTGTAGCGATAATTATCTTAGCTAAGTATACTAGAATGTAAGTGTAAAGCTGGCACCGCCTTCGCTGTTGTTGGCAACACTGATCGTGCCGCCGTGTGCAATCATTACCTGGCGCGCGAGCGCGAGCCCAACGCCGCTTCCCTCACGTTTGGTTGTGAAAAACGGAACGAAGATGCGTTCAGCAATTTCATCGTCAATACCGTTGCCATTGTCTGAAATTTCCATAACTACGCGGCCGCGTTTATTCAAGCGGGCTGAGAGCGTCAATGCTGCGTTCGATATATCCGTTAAAGCCTGTTCTGCGTTTTGAAGCATATTAATCAGGACTTGATCCAACATTTCTCTATCTGCAAACACGTCTAGTTCATCAGGGTCAATAATCGTGCTGAGTTCTGGACCGTTGTTGCTCCATTTTGCTTTAAACAAAGTTTCCATCTGGTCAAATATTTCGGCAATGCGAACGCGTTTTTTGTTTGGTGGTGGAAGGCGAGTAAGGCTGCGGTAGCTTGATACAAACTGGTTCAGTTTATCAGATCTGCGCGCTACGGTGTTAACCGCATCTTTTACATCGGCCAGTTCTTCCAGCACGTCGTCTTTATCGCTCACTTTGCTTGCAACATCATCTACCAAATCAACCGCTGTTTTTGCCAGTGAGGCGACGGGCGTAATTGAATTCATGATTTCATGAGTTAATACCCTAACCAGATCCTGCCATGCTTGCAGTTGTGCAGCGTCCAGTTCGCTCTGAATATTCTGGATGCTAATCAGCTTTTCTACGCGGCCATCAATTGTTACCTGTGTCGCTTGCAGCATCACCTTCTGATCAAAGTCTTCAGTCTTAAAGGAGATCAGGCGCCGTTCTCCGGCTTTCATAGCTGTTGCTTCTTTTTCAAAGGTATCCCCGAACTGAGATAAATCGTTTGCTTGCGCAACATGCACGTTGCCAAACAATCGTCTGGCAGCATTATTCCAGATTTGAACCGTGCCTGATGTTTCTATGGACAGAAGCGGCACAGGCACATGTTCAACAAGCGCTTTTAAGTGTCGGTATTCCATCTCCTGAGTAGATCTGGCAGACTGAAATCTGGTCAAAATATCTGTGAAAGCTTCGCCGAGCTCACCGAAACCTGCGCCAAGCTGATGCATTCGAAAACGTTGGCTGAAGTCTGCATAGCGCGCAGCATCAAGAAAGCGGCTGAGTTCTTCGTTGGTGCGTTTTACAAATTGGTACACTTCAAAGACTTGAAATGTCAGCACACCGCCAACCAACAGCGTGGCCGCATGGTAGCCGGGAATTATGATTAACTGCGACAGTCCCATCAAGGTAAGCATGATGAGAACAAGCCGAATGATGAGAAGAAAGCTAAATTTCTTAAAGCCCATGTTTTTCCATCCTGCGATATAACGCTGCGCGTGTTATGCCAAGTTCCTTGGCTGCATGGCTTATATTGTAACGATGTTTTTTTAATGCTTGAGTAATGGCATTACATTCAAGCCGTTCAAGGTTAAGACCCTCGGTAACTAAATTGTTGGCACTTGTACCTTGCGGTGCCGCAGTTACTGCAATTGACTTATCATTTGTTGTTGTTCCTTCCTCACTTATATGAAAGTCGGCGACGGTGAGTGTGTTGCCTTGAGATAGAATAACGGCACGCTCAATGGCGTGTCGCAAGGCGCGGACGTTGCCAGGCCAGTCTGCAGCGCTGATTGCTTCAAGTGTTTCAGGGGCAAATGGTTTCAAGGACTGATTATATTTTCTGCAATAGAAAGAAGCGTAATATTCTGCAATAGGTGGTATATCATCTCGGCGCTCTCGCAGTGGCGGCACCAGTATTTCAACAGTGTTCAGGCGAAATAATAAGTCTTGCCTAAAGACGCTTTCGTCGCGCAATTTCTCAGCTGAAACGTTGGTGGCCGCGATAACGCGAACATCAAAAGGTATTGCTTTGTCAGACCCTACAGGAACTACGGTGCGTTGCTCTAGAACTGTTAGCAGTTTAGCCTGAAGGTGTAGGGGCAGGTTACCTATCTCATCCAGAAACAATGTGCCGCCAGTTGCTGCCTGCAGTCGCCCGACACGGTTATCGCGTGCGTCGGTGAATGCACCCTTTTTATGACCAAACAGCTCAGATTCGAAAAGTGTCTCTGGTATCGCGCCAAGATCAACAGACATGAAAACACGTTCGGCCCGATTTGACTTCAGATGAAGTTCTCTTGCGACAAGTTCCTTGCCTGTGCCGTTCTCACCAAGAATTAAAACATTAGCGTCCGTAGGTGCAGACCTGTCGATAAACGACAAAACATCTTTGATGCCTTTGCTGGTGCCAATGATACTTTGTTTTTGCGCGTTGGTAACTTGCGCCAAAGTGCGGTTCTCGGTTTTTAGCTGTTCTGCTTCAGAACGGCTTTGCCTTAGCTTTACACTGGCGGACAATGTCGCGACCAGTTTCTCATTTTGCCAAGGCTTGGCAACAAAGTCAGTCGCTCCTTTCTTCATAGCCTCAACAGCAACATTTACACCGCCGTGGGCAGTGATCATTACAACAACAGCTTGTGGGTCTAATTCGAGAATGCGGCTAAGCCAATAAAACCCTTGATCACCTGAGGACTCCCCAGGGCCGAAATTCATATCTAACAGAATGGCGTCGAAAGTTTGATCAGCCATGAGCTGTGGAATTTTGTCAGGGTTATTACAGGTTATGATCGTACCATAATGCCGTTTCAGCAGAAGTTTCCCTGCAACGAGAATGTCCTCGTCGTCATCAACAATTAAAATAGCGCCCTCAAGCTTAGCCACGTGAATATTTCCTGTCTTGTTTTGCCATTGTTCGAAACCGTACACATTGTGTTCGAAATCGTACAGACAAAAGTGTTCGAAATCGAACATAAAAGAAAAATATACATATAAATCAATGTATTGATATGTGGCACGCTGTTTGCTGATGTTGAGCTGAGTATTAATGTTATTGAAAGCGGGCAGCTAGAAAAGATGGAACAAAAACAAAAAACATCGAAACCCATTCCAATGCATGGAGGTACAGCAGGTACGGATCGGCCTGTTTCTGGTGCTGGCATGGATCGACGCGTTGAGAAGAAGCGCTCTTTCTTGAAACCGGCAGCAATTGCCATTGGTGTACTAGTGCTGGCTGGTTTTGTATGGACGCTTATTGACGATGCTTCAGGTGGGCGCAGTTTCAAAATCAATGAAAGCCGTATCGTTATTTCCCAGGTTGTTTCAGGTACATTTGAGGACTTTATTCCTATCAGGGGGCGTGTGACGCCTTTGAATACTGTTTTCCTTGATGCAATTGAGGGCGGTCGTATTGATGAAGTATTGGTTGAGGACGGTACATTACTTGAGGCTGGCGCGCTGATTGCGGTGCTTTCCAATACAGGGCTGCAGCTTGATGTTACGCGGAATGAAGCACTGGTTACAGAGCAGCTTAACAATATGCGGACCATTGAATTACAGCTTGAACAGAACAGGCTGTCACATAAACGGAACCTCATTGATATTGAATACCAAATTGTGAGGTTAACACGGCAGGCAACACGTGAACGCGAATTAATAACGTCTGAGGCCATCTCACAAGCGCAGCTTGACGCAACAGAAGATGAACTTCAGTACTTTGTTAATCGTCGTGAGGTAACGCTTGAAAGCCAGGCGACTGATGCGCGCCTGCAGGAAACACAGCTGGCTTCCTTGAAAACAGCAGGTGACCAGCTTGAACTTAATCTTTCTTACTCACGCAAAAATCTGGACTCGTTGAATGTACGCGCACCTGTGGCTGGAAAGTTGTCCGGCTTTAACGCTGAAGTAGGGCAAAGTATTACACGTGGCGGTCGGTTAGGGCAGATTGATGATCCGGACCGGTATAAATTGTCGGCTAATATTGATGAGTTTTATCTGGGGCGCGTAGATCTTGAACAGCAAGCGACTTTTGAGCGCGGCAGTGAAACTTATGCGATGAAGATTTCTAAAATTTACCCGCAAGTAACCAATGGTCAGTTTGAAGTGGATCTTGTGTTCACAGAAGAACAGCCAGATGGCATTCGTCGCGGGCAAACTTTGCAGACCAAGCTAACGCTGGGTGATGCAACCGAGGCAGTGCTTATACCGAACGGTGCCTTCTATCAGGATACCGGTGGTAACTGGGTGTTTGTAGTGACAGATGACGGTGCACAAGCTGTGAAACGCACAGTTAGGCTTGGTCGTCGCAACTCTCGTTTCATTGAAGTGATCGAAGGACTGGAAGTGGGGGAAAGGGTTGTTACCTCACCATACAGCAGCTTCGTGGAGATGGATCGTTTGAAACTTTCAGGTGAATAACAACTGATAAAATAACGAACGGGTACAGGCCCGGTCATGACAGCTAACAACGATAATAATAACGACTACCCTTCGCAGAAAAACCAAGAAGGGCATAAAACGCGGAAAGGAAAAGCGTATGCTAAAGCTTCATAACTTGTCGAAAGTTTACCGTACAGACGAGGTGGAAACGGCAGCTCTCAATAACGTAAATATCGAGATCGGTAGCGGCGAGTTTGTCGCTATCATGGGGCCATCAGGTTGTGGCAAGTCTACGTTGCTCAATATCATCGGGATGCTGGATAGTCCTTCTAGCGGCGATTACATTTTCATGGATGAAAATGTAGCAGGTTATGCTGAGTCAAAGCTCAGCAATATCCGTAAGCGTAACATCGGCTTTATCTTTCAGTCGTTTAACTTGATTGATGAATTGACGGTGGAAGAGAACATCGAGCTTGCGTTGCTTTACCACAATATTCCAACGGCTGAACGCCGTGAACGTGTTGCTCATGTGATGGACAAAGTCGGTATCGCGCACCGCGCCAAGCACATGCCAAGCCAGCTTTCTGGTGGTCAACAACAGCGAGTGGCTGTTGCGCGTGCTGTGGTTGGTGATCAGGCCATGATCCTGGCTGATGAGCCAACAGGTAATCTTGACAGTGCGCATGGTCAGGAAGTGATGGAAATGCTGCAGGCGCTCAACGATGACGGTACCACTATTGTTATGGTGACGCACAGCCCGGCACACGCTGACTACGCTCGCCGGACGATCAACTTGTTTGACGGCCAAGTGGTAACTGAAAACTTACGCGAAGCTGGATAACACAACGGTAAAGATGGGCAGGAGAGTGTCATGCAACAACTTGTAATCGGTTTACGCATTCTAAAGCGTCAAGGTTTGTATGGCGTGATTGCGGTACTTGGTTTGGCAATTGGGCTGGCTGTGGCAATGACTGCTCTTCTGTATGTGTGGCAAGAAACGCACTATGACAGCCACATCCCGAATGCTGATCGGATATTCATTGTTGATGCGAAGGTAAGCGCGCCAGGGCGAACAGACACTATTACTGCACAAACACCGGGTGCTTTGTCAGCGGTGATGCGTAACTCGGTTTCTGGTGTTGAAGATGCCGCTCGCGTACTGCGTCAGTGGTCTACTTTGGCGATCGATGATCAATTTAGTTTCAACCTGCAGATACTGGGCGTGGAAACAAATTGGTTGCAGATGATAGACTTGCCGATGTTGCAGGGGACGTATGCAGCTTTTGATAATGAACCAACTGCTGCGATCATTTCCACTTCAATGGCACAACGCCTATACGGTGATGAACAGGCTGTTGGCCAAACATTTTTGTTAGATTCTGCAGCCATGTCCGTTGTTGGGGTGTTTGAAGATTTCCCGGCTACCAGTCATATGGATATTGATCTTATCACGCCGGAAAATGCGCCTGCCTTCACTGGTCGACGTTCCGTCTATGATAATGATTGGCGCGGTTTTTTCGTTTTCAATTATGTGCTTCTTGCAGAGGGTGCGTCTCTTGCCGATGTTGAGCAAGCAGTAGAGCGAGCCATGCACCAAAACTTCCAGCTTGATGGACGCTGGCCCGAAAACTTAACAGCGGCAGACATTGTAGACACATCGCTGCAATCGTTGTCTGAATTGCACATGAACGGCAAGACATATCCATTTGGTATCCGCCCGCCTGCAGATAAATTGAAGCTAACGGTACTTGGCGCCATCGCCATACTTATCGTGATCATTGCCTGCGTTAATCACATTAACCTTTCTACCGTTCGATCAATTGAGCGCGCCCGCGAAGTGTCGATGCGGAAAATCTTGGGGGCTGGCAGGGCACAGCTTATATCGCAATTTTTGATTGAAGCCGTGGTTTTGGCAATGGTTGCTCTTTTGATAGCGCTCGTATTGGTCGAATTGTCGAACGAGTTTGCAAATGACCTGCTTCAAACGAACCTTGATCTATCGTTGCTGACAGATTTTGGTTTCATGGCATGGATTTTTGGCCTTTTGGGGTTTGTTGTGCTGACGGCTGGATTGTATCCCGCTTACATTATCAGCGGTACGACACCGGGCCGTGTTCTATCGAGCCACGCCCGCGGTGCTCGTGGTAATAGTGGTCTTCGGTCAACGCTCGTCGTGTTCCAGTTTGCTGTGTCAATTTGTCTGGCGATAGGCGCTGCCGTGATTTGGAGCCAGCTTCGCTATGCGCGGCAGGCAGACCTAGGGTTTAATGCCGACAATGTCGTTATGTTATACGGCGTTGGCCGTAGTCCAAAAGGAACCATCAACTTGACGCGCAATCTGGATCAAGCAATTTCCGGACGGCCTGGCATCGAATTGGTTTCCGCTTCTAATTCATCGCCTGCATGGGACTATGTGCCAGAGGTTACAGTGCGTAAGTTTGCTGAAGCACCTGAAAGCGCCCAAACAATGGGACGCGTCTCTGTTGACCTGGACTTTTTTGAAGCGCTTGACATGGAGCCTTTAGCCGGTCGACTTTTCAGCGAAGACTATGGAATTGACAGGATTCAGTGGGATTATGACGAACGCTCTTCGTCCTCCATGCCTATTATTATAAACCAGCGGGCTGTGGCGTTACTTGGGTTTGGTGTTCCTTCGGAAGCGATCGGGCAACAAATACAGTTCACGCTATCTGCAAGTGATGAGCGCACAGCAGAGGTTGTAGGCGTCGTTCCGGACATTCATTTCAAGTCATTTAGAAGTGCAATTCAACCGATGGTCTTTTATCCAGACCCGAGTGTTTTCAGCGTGATGATGGTGCGCATTGACCCTAACCAGCGTGATGTTGCTTTCCGCTCTATTGAAGAAGGCTGGAATGAGGTGCTGTCCGGTCAAGCAGTCAGCAACGATTTCTTGGCAGCGACGCTTGCGCAGCGATATGATAGTGAAGCGCAAGAGTTAAAGGCTGTCACAGTTCTGTCCACGCTGGGCATTTTAATCGCAGTGTTTGGTCAATACGGCCTTGCAGCATACAGCGCACAATCTCGCCGCCGCGAAATCAGTATTCGCAAGGTGCTGGGCGCGCGCGTCAAGGATATCCTCCAGCTTTTCTTGTGGCAGTTTTCCAAACCCGTATTTGTCGCGATGCTCGTTGCGTGGCCCTTTGCATTTGTATTGATGAATGGTTGGCTTGAGAACTTTGTTTACCGTGTAAGCCCTAACCCATTGTGGTTTGTTTTGGCAGGCATTGCGGCATTGATTGTTGCGCTTTTGACTGTTGCTGGGCACGCACTAACGGCTGCGCGTGCGGCACCGGTAGAGGCGCTTCGTTACGAATAATACAAATATAAAAATAATAAAAACGACAGTGAGGACTTAATAGTGTTTAAAAATTATATAACAGTAGCACTAAGAAATATCATCAAGAACAGATTGTATGCCTTCATCAACATCGTTGGTTTGGCCATAGGCTTGGCCGTGTTCGTGTTTGGCTCTGTTCTGGTAGATTATGAGCAAAACCACGATTCCATATTCCCGAAACTTGATCGAATTTACACTGTAAATTCGATTATTTCGCCGTCAGCGGGGTTTGGCATACAGCGTACAGATTCAACGTATGCTGCCTTCGGCCAATATATTCCGGGCGGTATGCCGCAAGTGGAGGCATCGGCAACAGTCAAGCGCCGTGAATTTCTTGCTTCCATTGGCGGAAATGACTTTTATCAGGACATCCGGTTTACCGATCCTGCTTTCACAGCTATTTTTGATCTTCAGTACCTGTACGGCGACGCATCTGTCTTGCAGGATCCAACCGCAATCATTTTAACGCGCAGTGCTGCAGAGCGTTTGTTTGGCGAGGCAAGCCCTAATGGTCAAACTTTGACGCTTGATCATGGTTACGAAATGACTGTTCGCGCTGTTGTTGAGGATTTACCCGCAGATACGCATTTCAATTCGTCACTAACTGGAGAGCCGGAATTTAGCTCGCTCGCAAACTTCACCGCATTGAAGCAAATCAATGGCTATGACAACACAGAAGACTGGAACAATCTGTCACTAGGCGAACGTACATATATTTTAGCACCTGAAGGGCATGATCTGGAAACATTGAACGCTAGTTTGCATGCTCTTTACCAGCAGCATTATCCAGAAGACATCAAGGAGCTTGTTGTGCGTCTTGAGTTGTCACCGCTCACTCTGGCTAACACATTCTTTTGGGATGCTGTTGGCATGCCAGTGATCACAAGTATTTATGTGTTGGCGTTTCTGGTCTTGGTCGTTGCTTGTGTTAATTACGCTAACCTTGCCACGGCTCAAAATATGGGTCGTGCACGTGAAGTTGGCCTAAGGCGTACACTTGGGGCCGGACGACGCCAGCTATTAATCCAGTTTTTAACTGAAAGTATTATCATTGCAATGATTGCCATGTTCATTGCGCTTGTTGGTGTTGAACTGATTGTACCGTTATTCAATCAAAGCTCTGGTAAGGTTTTGTCAGTAGACCACCTTGCCGCGCTACCGTGGTTGACATTCACAGTCCTGAGTGTTGCGCTTGTCTCGGGCGGTTATCCGGCGTACTTAATTACGCGCACGACACCTATTCAGGCTTTGCGCGATGGTGGCAAAAAGGGTGCAGCCAAGTCTGCAATGCGCAGCATCATGATTGGTGTGCAATTTGTTATTGCTATTTTTATGTTGGCAACTGTGTTGGTTATGTATTTTCAAAACCAGAAAGTACGCGACACAATTAACTTGTATCCTACCGAACAAATACTTGTGTTGGAACGTTTAGGTGTTGACGGCGTAAGCGACAAAATGGAGACATTGAAGGCTGAGTTAAAGCGCCTACCGAACGTTGAAAATGTTTCGGTAATGTCTCAAGTGCCGTTCGAGCAAAACAACAGCGTTTTTGATGCCACACGCATCAGCGGCGATGAACCGGGCAGCTTCCGCATTAACCGTGTCTGGATAGATTATGACTTCTTGCAGACGCTTGAAGTTCCACTTCTTGCTGGCCGAGATATATCCCGTAACGTAGCCTCCGACATGCTCCGGGATGGAGAGCAAAGTCAAAACATAATTGTCAATGAACTGGCAACAAAGCAGCTTGGCTTCAGTTCACCGCAGGAAGCTATAGGCCAATCTTTTTATGATATTCCGGACGAAGGTGACGAAACATACCAATTCACTATCGTTGGCGTTGTTGAAGATCAGAACTTTCTAGGCTTTCACAATGAAATCAAACCCTTCGTATTCATGGGTGCAACAGGGCGTCGCGTTGCTGCGGTGCGGTTCAAACCGTTGAATGTGCAGCAAACTGTTGCAGATATCGAAGCTGTGTGGGATCGGGTAATCCCCGATTATCCGATGCAAAGCCGTTTCCTAAGCGAGACATTTGAAGGCGTGTATGTCATTTACAGGTCCATTAACATTGCGTTTGCCGGGTTTGCCTTCCTTGCGCTTTCACTTGCGCTGATTGGCCTGTTTGGTCTTGCCGCCTTTATGGCAGAGCAGCGTACGCGTGAAATTGGCATTCGCCGCGTCATGGGGGCAAGCGTACAACAGGTTGTGCGTTTGCTAATTTGGCAGTTTTCCAAACCAGTTATATGGGCGCTATTTGTTGCATTGCCTGCGGCATATCTCGGCATGAATTTGTATCTGGATTTCTTCTCGGACCGGATCGCTTTGCCCGTTGGCATTATAGCGATTGCAGGCATGATAGGCGTTTTTGCGGCATGGGGCATTGTTGCAATGCATGCAGCGACTGTGGCGAGATCAAACCCTGTAAACGCACTGCGCTACGAATAGACGCAATAGCAAAATAATAAAGCAGGACAGCCAAATGTTTGAAAATTATCTAAACACAGCTTTGAGAAACCTTATTCGCCATAAGTTGTTCTCGTTTATTAATATAGCAGGTTTGGCTGTCGGCTTAGCTGCCTTCATTATAATTTTGCTGTTTGTAAGAGATGAATTCGCGTGGGATGATCATTGGGCCAACGGGGAAAATATTTACCGTGTTGAAACCACGATTGAATTCCCTGTTCGAGAAGACCGGCCAACATCAAGCACGGTTGATCCGCTTAAGGATATATTTCTAGATACATATTCAGAGATTGAGGATATCGCACGCTACATGAGTTTCAGCATTACCTTGCGTAAGGACGGCGAACTTTATAATCAGCCTATTGCGCTAGCTGAAGCAAACTTCACCAAGTTTTTTGGACAAAAATATATCGAAGGTGATCCTGAAACAGCTTTGTTGGACTTGAACAATGTTGTGATTAGCGAACGTGTGGCGAAGAAATACTTTGGTGATGAAACAGCGCTGGATCAAACACTTTCATTTCGCATTGGCGGTGAATTTAGACCATTTCGCGTTGCGGGCGTCATCGAAGACCCTGTCGTTGACACTCATATGCCTGTTGAAGTCATTTTGCCCTATAACCGCGAATATTTGGTTGGTTCCAGGTGGTTCACTGAAGATTGGCGGTTTGCTATTTGGGCAATGTATGTGCGTGTACAAGAAGGAACAGATGTAGATGCTTTACAGGCTGATTTGCCTAACCTTGTTAACCGTCATATGCCTAAGAACGTTGGCGGCCAGGAAACCGGTGCGGAACGGGGCATGCGACTGGATCTGGTCTCGATTAAAGATATTTACCTTTACAGCAACACTGCTGCCGGTGATGCGCAAACATTATATGGATTTGTCTTCATTGCTTTCCTTATCCTGGCGATTGCAATTGCTAACTTCCTTAACCTTTCGATGGCACGGGTTGCTTACCGTGCGCGTGAAGTTGCCATGCGCAAAGTGGTTGGAGCAACACGTGGTCAAATCGTTCGGCAGTTCCTGAGCGAGTCTATTTTTCTGGCTGTTTTAGCGCTTGTCATCGCACTGACTATTGTTGAGCTGAGCCTACCTTACTACAACGCGTTCCTCTCAGTTGTTGTTGATTTAAGCCTGATGAACGAGCCAAGTTTGCTGTTGCTTTTTGTTGTGCTCGGTATCGGTGTCGGCCTCAGTGCAGGCAGCGCACATTCGCTGTATTTTTCGTTGCTGAAACCACGGGATGTTCTCTACAATAATTCATCACCGAACCCTGGCGGCAATATGCTTCGCATGGGTCTTGTGGTGGCGCAGTTTTCAATTTCTGTCGCTCTGATGACCATTGCATTCTATGTCAATAAGCAAACCGAATATGCAAGTAGGTTGGACTTGGGGTTTAATCCAGAAAACTTGATTGTGGTGTCTGGTACCAATAACGATAAATCCGAAGCGTTTAAAAACCGAATTCTTGAAAATCCGTTTGTACTATCTGTTGGGCGTTCTTCTGATGTGCCGACGGAAGGCAGTGAAGATAGGTTGCAAATGCGTCCTGTGACCGGCGGCGATTTAGTTACACTAGATGGCTTGCCGACAGGCCCTGACTTTTTTAATGCTTATCAAATTCCCTTGTTGGCAGGACGTTATCTCACAGAAGATGAGCAAGACACACTAAGAAAGCGTAATAGCCAAACTGGTTATAACCAGTCCGCCAATATTGTAATTAATGCAGCTGGTGCGCGTTTGCTTGGGTTTAATGATCCCACAAGTGCCGTTGGACACTCTGCGTCTGTGAACTTGTCAACAGATACAAGCTTTGAAGCACGTATTGTCGGCGTCGTAAAGGATTTTCATTTTGATAGTCTTAAAGCAGTGATCAGACCTGGAATTTATTACATTGATTACGTGCGTCAGTCGGATATGAGCGTTCGAGTTGACGCTGTTAATCGTGATGCAGCCATCACGGCCATCACGCAGGCTTGGCGCGAAATATATCCGGATAGCTTGTTGCAGTACCGCGACATGGCAAATTTAGTTGAACGTCAGTATCAAACAGATACGCGGCTAGGTGATGTGCTTACGTTGTTTACGGTGTTAGCCACTATTATTTCTTGCCTCGGTTTATACGGTCTTGCTTCGTTCACTGTTGAGCGCCGTACTAAAGAAATTGGTTTACGCAAAGTGCTAGGCGCAAACCTGAAAGACATTGTTGGCTTGTTGCTGTGGCAGTTTTCCAAGCCAATTCTTATTGCCAACCTGATTGCGTGGCCGGTGGCTTATTACTTTGTTAGCGACTGGCTGAATGGCTATGCCTACCGCATCGACCTCGATGCTATGCCGTTCATCCTCACTGGCCTGCTCGCGCTAGTAATTGGCTGGGCCACGGTCGCCGGTCACGCCTTTTTGGTGGCAAATATCAAACCTTCAAAGACGCTACGATACGAATAAAAATAAAGATCGAGGATAGCAAAATGTTTAAGAGCTATATCAGTGTTGCATTGAGAAACCTTATAAAAAATCGTCTTTATAATATTATAAATATCGGCGGTTTATCCGTAGGGCTGGCTGCATGTATAATGATTATGCTCTTCGTAGATCATGAGCTTTCCTACGATCAATGGATTCCCCAGAATGATCGTGTTTACCGCGCCGAAGCTATTACACGTTTTGAAGGTGCTCCCGAAGGGACAACGGCCAGTATTCCGCCCGTTATAGGCCCTATCATGACTGAGCAATTAAGCGAAATAGAGCAATGTACTCGCTTTGTTTGGCAAGAGGTTGCTATTGCCACTGATAATAAAGCATTTGAACTAGGCGTAACACTGACAGACACGGCAATTTTTGAAATGTTTGGCATTACCTTGATTGAAGGTAATGTTGAGACAGCACTTAATGATCCAGACGCTATTATTCTAAGTGAAAGTGAAGCCCTGCGCATATTGGGTTCTGGCTCTGCTCTGGGGAAAATAGTCCGTGTAAACGGCGAGTTTACGTTCAAAGTAACTGGCGTTATGCCAGATTGGCCTACTCTTTCAGATTTGTCTGTTGAAGCGTTGGTTCCGTATTCTTCTCCAATTATTGATGACCAGCCGTGGTTGCGGGAAAATTGGGGTTCGTTTTCAGGCAACACTTATGTCCGTGTTAAAGAGGGTATTAGCTTGCAAGATATGGCTGATGCCTTGAATGGGTTAGCAACACGTGTTGGGCCAGACTGGGCATATCAATCGCGTATTGATCGTGGCTTGCCACCCGCGCTTGAATTTTACTTTACGCCTTCAGTTGATGCGCACTTGAAATCGCAATTTAATAATGGTTCGCGGGGTAGCATTGAAGCTTTGTGGTCAGCCGGTCTGGTTGCCGCCTTGATCTTGAGCATTGCTGTAATGAATGCAACAAACCTTGGTACCATGCTCGCTTTAAAACGCGTGCGTGAAGTTGCTATCCGAAAAGCACTGGGAGCTAATTCCCGGAACCTCGTTTTCCAGATATTGATCGAGTCTATCATTCTAGCGGCTGTCGCCATGCTGCTTGGTATTGTTTTGGTCGAACTATTGCTACCAACTTTTGGTAGCTTAATGGAACGCTCTTTGGCAACAGCGCCTTTATATCAGCCTCTTGTTTTGCTTCCTTTGGTTTTCTTTACTCTAATAGTGGGTGCATTAAGTGGCCTTTACCCTGCGCTCGTGGCTGCCAAGTTCCGCCCTATTGACCATTTGAGTGGAATTGCTCCAACAGTGGGTGTGCGGTTCCGCAATGTATTGATGATCACACAGTTTGCTGCAACAATTGGTTTGTTGATTACATGTTTTGTTGTGTTTCAGCAGGCAAAATATGCTGAGTCCAGAGACCCAGGGTTTGAAAGTGCTCAACTTGTTGATATTGCAGGTATAGAGCGCCCAATTGTGCTGGCGCGAGAAAAAGCTTTACGTGATGCCTTATCCCGCGTGCCAGGTGTGGAAGCTGTTGCTGCCAGCCACATCGCACCGGGCGATAACTATAATAATTTTGACAGGGCAACTGTAGATAACGGACCTAGCGTTAGCATTCGCCGTGTTGCTGTTTCAGAAGAGTTCTTTGAAACAATGGACATTGCCCCTTTAGCTGGCCGCGTTTTTTCACCTGACAGATTATCTGACCGCGCTGTGTATTCAGACGATACGTTGCAAGCGTCAGTCATCATTAATCGTCAAGCTGCTACCGAACTCGGTATCGATACCATACAGGATGCGGTGGGGCGTACGCTCTTGATGGACGGTGACGCTTTGCCGATAATTGGTGTGATTGAGGATTTGCGAATGGATTCAGTTTCGCGGCAACTCAGACCCAGTTTTTTCTATGTGGACCCACAGCAATTCAGGCACGTAATTTTGCGGGTTTCCGGCTACGATCTGCCTTCAACTTTATCTGCTATTGATAACGTTTGGCGCGAGCAATTCCCTGATATTCCAGTTCAACGTCAGTTTATGGATGAAGCCTTCGCTGAGTATTATGCGGCTGCACGTCGGCGTGGACAGTTGCTGCTTGGTAGCGCGCTTGTGATGATTGTTATTGCATCAACAGGCTTATTTGCACTGTCAGCTTTAACGACTGAACGCCGCGCGCAGGAAATAGGTATCAGGAAAGTACTGGGAGCTGGCACGCGTAATATCGTGAACTTGCTTTTGTGGCAATTCTCCAAGCCAATTATCATCGCAAACTTGATTGCGTGGCCTATCGTTTGGTTCTTGATGCAGGATTGGCTTCAAAGTTTTACGGACCGCATTACGCTTTCGCCGATACCTTTCATTGGTGCAGGAATGCTGGTGCTAATGATTGCAGGCGCAACGATAGTAGGTCAGGTGATTTTCTTGGCGATGACTAATCCCGCTAAAATACTGCGCTATGAGTAAGTCAGCGCTTGGGGCAACACCTATAGGGTGAAATAGAGACTAATAATAAAAAACAAACGGCGAGTGATGAATACAGGAAGAAGATTTGAATATGTTTAAGAGTTACTTACTAACCGCGTTACGACATATTTTAAAAAACCGTTTATACAACATGATTAACATCGGTGGTTTGGCGGTGGGTTTGTCTGCGTGCATTATGATACTGCTATATGTTGATCATGAGCTATCTTATGATCAGTGGATTCCCGAGAATGAGCGCGTTTTAAGGGCAGAAGTCGACCTGAATTTTGAAGGTTCACCAGCAAGTCGTTCAGAAAATATGCCGCCCGCTATTGGGCCGCAAATGGCTGAACAATTAAATGAGGTCGAATTAAGTACAAGGCTTGTCGTAAATCATGCAGCGCTTGCATACGAGAGTTTTGCCTTTGATCAAAGTGTTACGCTCACAGACCCTAGTGTTTTTGAAATGTTTGGTATTGAGTTATTGGAGGGCGATTCTGAAACAGCGTTAAATGACCCAACAAGTATTGTCTTAAATGCAAGTGATGCACAGCGTTTGTTTGTGGATGGTCAAGCTCTCGGTAAAATATTGAAAGTTAACGGTGAATTTTCACTAAAAGTTACTGGTGTGATGCCGGATTGGCCAAATGCGTCAGATTTGGATGTGAAGGCTCTTGTGCCGTATTCGTCACCTATTATTGATGACCAGCCATGGTTGAGAAATAGTTGGGGTTCTTTTTCAGGTTACACATATATACGGATTGCAAAGGGTGTAAGTGTAGGCGAATTAACCTCCGCTTATAATATGTTAGCACGCCGAATTGCTCCGGACTGGGTTTACAAAGATAAGGAGGCTCGCAATTTACCCCCGGTTATGGATTTTCTTTTTACACCAGCTAAAGATGCTCATCTCAAGTCAGAAGATAAATCTGGAACCCGTGGCAGCATTAATGGATTATGGTCAGCGTCTATCGTCGCCTTCCTCATTTTGACGATAGCAGTAATGAATGTTACCAATTTGGGCACAATGCTGGCTCTTAAGCGCGTACGTGAAGTAACCATCCGAAAAGCTTTAGGGGCGGATGCAAAGCAACTTGTAATTCAGATATTGACTGAGTCGATGGTCCTTACTGTCTTGGCTTTGTTGATTGGGCTGGTTATCGCCGAGTTCATGTTGCCATTCTTCGGCACCTTAATGGATCGTTCACTAAGTACTGAGGCACTTTATACCCCTTCGTGGTTGTTAGTGATAGGTGTTGGGGTTGTTGTTTCAGGCTGTGCCAGTGGGCTGTATCCTGCTTTTGTAGCGGCCAAGTTTCGCCCTGTAGACCATTTAAATGGGATAAAGCCTAGTATTGGAGTTAGGTTTAGAAACTTTCTGATGGTAGCTCAGTTCACAGCCACTATTGGATTGCTTGGTACTTGTTTTGTGGTTTTTCAACAAGCACAGTATGCCCAATCACGTGACCCGGGATTTGATAGTACGCAGATATTTCAAGTGAGTGGTATTCAGCGTCCAGTTGTTCTGGAAAATGAACGGTCTCTTCGCGATTCTTTTGCCAGAATTGAAGGTGTTGAGGCTGTGGCGGCAAGTCATGTCGCCGCTGGAAATGGGTACTATAATAGCAGCACGCTATCTCTTGAGGGCGACGACAACGTACAATTTAGGCGTATTGCTGTGTCACGAGAGTTTTTCGAAACTATGAATATGACCGCGCTTGCTGGGCGGCTGTTTTCAGCTGACCGAGTTAGTGATTATGTGGTTTTCGGTGAAGATAGTAGGCCGACGCCTATTGTAATCAACCAGACTGCTCTTGAAAGACTTGGTTTGGCGTCCGCGCAAGATGCTGTTAACCGCATCTTGCATGGCAGTGAAAATAGGCAATTTACCATTATAGGTGTTGCAAACGATGTAGCGATGGGCTCAGCACGAAGTGACGTCAGGCCATCATTCTATTGGGTCGGCCCTGAAGAGTACCGTCACATTATCATGAGAGTGTCTTTTGATAATATCGAAAAGACATTGTCTGCAATTGACGATGTTTGGCGTGACAAATTTCCGGATATTCCGATGAATGGACAATTCATTGAAGAAGCATTCACGGAATACTATGAGACTGAGCGCCGTAGAGGGTGGCTTCTATTAGGTAGTGCAATCGTAATGATCATCATTTCTGCAGTAGGTTTGTTTGCTCTTTCTGCATTAACTACAGAACGACGGTCGAGAGAGATTGTTATCAGGAAAGTGTTGGGTGCCAAAACTAGTAACATTGTAAATTTGCTGTTGTGGCAGTTCTCAAAGCCTATACTGATTGCTAACCTTGTCGCCTGGCCTATCGCATGGGTGGTAATGCAAGATTGGCTAGAGTCATTTGTGGACAGAATTGCGCTTACGCCTGCGCCTTTCCTTTTTGCTAGCTTTCTCGTCATCATGATCTCTGCTGTGACAGTTGTTGTACAATCAATAGCTACAGCAATAGCAAACCCGGCAAAGATATTGAGACATGAATGACCCTGCATGAGGGCAGGGACTTCGGTACAGAAATAATAATAAAACACGATGTGTGAGGAACACAGGAATAGGATCAAGACATGTTTAAAAGCTATCTACTGACAGCGTTGCGGCATATTTTTAAAAACCGTTTGTTTACCGCAATCAATATCCTTGGTTTGGCTATTGGATTGATGAGTTGTATCCTTATTCTGTTGTTTGTGCGTGACGAGCTGACCTATGATCGATTTATGCCTGACGGCGACCGCATTGTACGCCTTCATTCTGCATTTTATCCTCCCGGACAAGTCCCGTTTTTAACGGTACGGTCCGCGGGACGTATGATGGAAGCTCTGAAAGGATATGCGACTGCCGAAGTTGAAGATGGTGTTCGCCTATTTTACAATGGAACCACCATCATTAAAGACGATGTCGCGTTTTCTGAAACCGTCACATTCGCTGACCCGAGTTTTTTTAACGTATTTGATTTGCCTTTTGTACAAGGCAACGGCGAAACAGCTTTTGTGAAGCCCGGCGACTTCGTTATCTCGGAAGAGATGGCGATCAAGTATTTTGGTCGTACAGATGTTGTCGGTGAAACGCTGACCGCATGTTGTCTTGGCGGTGAGCAGATATCATTGGTCATTAACGGTGTGATCAAAGACATCCCTGATGCATCTCATATGTCAATTGATCTGCTCTTATACATGGACCCCAATATTTTCATCGCATCTCCCAATATTCTTGAAACTTGGACGAGTGTAAATGTTTATACATATTTCAAGCTTCGTGAGGGCGTTACAACTGAACAGATGAAAGAGCGTGTTTATACGTGGTTGGATAATGAAAGTATTTTTAAGGATAATCCGCAAATTACGGGCAAGCCTAGTGACTTTATAAAACCGAACATTATGCCATTGCGTGATATTCATTTGGATGCACGTGCAGATGCTGGCAACTTAGGTGATATCACCCCTATGGGCGACCGAACAATGGTGATGACTTTTGCCAGTGTTGCTTTGTTGGTGCTGATCATTGCTTCAATTAACTTTATGAATTTATCGACAGCCAAAGCTGTTAACCGCTCGCGCGAAGTGGCGCTTCGTAAGGTAATGGGAGCAACGCGCTTACAGGTGGCGCTTCAGTTTCTAGGTGAAGCATTAATGATTGCAGTGTGTGCTTTATTACTTGCGATTGTTGGTGTCGAAATGGCCTTGCCTGTATACAATGAAGCAATCGGGGCGACGCTTGAGTTAAACCTGGCAACGGATATTTCGTTACTGGCCTCTCTTGTTGGTGCAGCAGTTTTAACCGGATTGATATCAGGCAGTTACCCGGCGATTTACTTGTCAGGCTATATGCCAGCACGTATTTTGCGATCTAACAAGTCTTCAGGGTCCAGTTCTCAGGCAGGGTTCAGATCAGCGTTGGTTGTTTCCCAGTTTGCCATATCAATTGGTTTGGTGATTTGTACAGCGGTTGTCTACGGACAAACCGTGTATGCGCGTTCTTTGGATGTAGGATACAATTATGACAATAAGCTTGCCATTACTAGTGTCCAGAATATGCAAACAAGCGAGCAAGCGGAGACTTTGCGTCAAAGCCTTGAGCGAGTACCGGGTGTTTCCAGTGTCGTGTTGTCATCTGAAGTGCCGAGTCAGGACCGTGAAAATAATACAGGTTTTACACTTATAGGAGGTGATCCTAGTGCTGCTGCTGATAGTGGAGGTGTTACGATTAACTACCATTCTGTAGGCTATGGTTTTCTTGAAGCGTATAACATCAAGCCTTTGGCTGGGCGGACATTTGATCAAAGCTTTGGTACAGATGAGGTTTCGGTTATTCCGGATGAAGAAGAGCGCGTAGGTGAAGCCAGTGTTATTCTAAACGAGTCTGCTATTCGTGCACTCGGTGTAAGTAACCCGGAAGAAGCTATTGGCAAAACTGTGAAAGCCTCTATTTTTCGCGCAGGCAATTATGATTTAACGATTGTCGGCGTTGTGCCTGATGTTTATTTCCGGTCTATTAAATTTGGCGTACGCCCAACGGCATACTGGGTGTTTCCGCGTTCTTTCAGTGTTGCATCGGTAAGTTATGACGCGGAGAATGTCAGTGATTTGACGACAAATGTTGAACGCATATGGCGAGATCAGATGCCTTTGACACCTCTATCGTATGAGTATGTTTCAGAAATGTTGGCTGCTCAATACGATCAGGAAAACAGTCAGGCTGAGCTGTTTGCTGCATTTTCTATCCTGGCTATTGTTGTTGCCTGTCTTGGTTTGTATGGTTTGGCCTCTTTCACTGCAGAGCAGCGAACAAAAGAAATTGGCATCCGTAAAGTTCTCGGTGCAACGGTGCGTGATGTCGTGCAATTGTTAGTGTGGCAATTCTCACGTCCGGTGTTGATTGCTAACCTGATCGCCTGGCCACTGGCTTGGTACTTCATGTCAGATTGGTTGGATGGTTTCACCTATAGTTTGGGTGACAGTTACATACTTACAGTAGCCGTTATCTCGGGTGCGGTTGCGATGTTGATAGCATGGATGACTGTTGCCAGCCGTGCTTACAGGGTTGCGCAAACCAACCCGATAGCTGCGCTGCGCTACGAATAGGGCAGCACGAGACCAGATTGTGTTTACCAAATGATCAGCTATTTAATCCCATTATTTGGCTGATCTCCATACAAGGAGCAACGCCGCTCTTTGACAGTATATGCGATGCATTAGAGGTTAGTTATGGAAACCAGCGATTAATACGGTCATACAGCGGTTTCCCGGCCAGTTTTTCGAGAACGTGACCGCCATTATCAACAATTTCCAACTCAGTATCGGTACCCATATTCTTGAAAGTGTCGTGTGCTTTTTGCGCTTCTTTTAACCAGTATGAATCGCGTTCTCCGACGATAAAGCGTATTCGCATATCTTTTAGTTTCTCGAATTGGCCACGGTTGCGTGGGTGCCCCGGAATTGTTAGTAAACCAGCAAAATCATTAGGGAAAGCCGCGGCAACACGGAACATAACTCCGCTGTTGGCTGAATAGCTCATCATATGTAATTTATCATTTCTAACGTCGATAAGTTCATGCAGATGATTGATGACACTGCGTATATCATCGTTGTTAAAGCCAGTTTTACCAAAGAAGGCCTCAATCATAACCCAGCCATGCAAAGCTGGGTCATTTTTAAGGAAAAAGTTCCCGGGAGTTATCATGACCGGATATGACGCTTGTTGGTCAAAGTGATCAGGTAAGTGATATTTTATCATGATTTGTTTGCCTTGAGGTGTTTCAAATACTTCCTCGCGGTCCGCGACTGCTGGCGGTAAGGATTGTTGCCCATATACAGGTAACGCCCAAAAGACACACAAAACAAACAGGTTGATACAACGTATCATTGATAATCTCCTACACTGAATATATGTGAGAGATTATCAATGCTTTTAGCGTTGTGTGCATCCAGGCTAACAAGCCGTATCTGCCAGTGATGGACTGTAGCCTGATTGTTTTAGCCGAAATAAACTCCGACTAGAGCTTTATTCCCGCCTCAATGCGATGATTGGATTCATTCTTGCCGCTGCATACGTTCTAACGGATGTAGTGATTGCAGCCATCAGTAGCGTAATACTGCTGGCAATGAGGAATAAAGACAGTTCAAGCTCTGCTCTGTATGCAAAGCCCGTAAGCCAATCGCGCATCAAATACCAAGCGGCAGGCCAGACTAACAAAGTTGCGATAATGACAAGCTTGGTATAGTCCCAAGACAGTAACGTTACGATTTGAGCGATTGTTGCGCCTAGCACTTTTCTAATGCCAACCTCCTTGATGCGGCGCTCCACCATGTAAGTTGTTAGACCATACAAACCAATGCATGAAATCATAACGGCTATACTTGCGAAACTTATGATCAGGCTGAATGTACGGTTTTCACCTGCATAAAAAGCAGCATAGTCGTCAGCTAGTATAGATCTGCGAATTGGCACGTCAGGTACCTGTGTACTCCAGGCGGCATCTATCGCGGCGAGGGCTTCTACTTCGCGCGTAGTGTCAATCTTGATAATCATCTGACGTGAACCGTCCTGCAACATGTATGAAAGTGGTGCGATCGGTGATCGAATGGACCGATAATGAGCATCTTTCACAACCCCAACCACAGTGAAGTCATAACTGTAATCAACACCGTCATTAGTATAGCCTGAGACAAGTGGTTTGCCGATGGCGTCAGCGACATTGGTCCAACCAGCGGCACGTGCGGCTGTTTCATTTAAAATGAGGCCGGCGCTGGCATGCGGTTGCTCTGGCGTTAAATTACGCATTTCATCGGCAGGGAAGTCTTCAGTAAAACTACGGCCAGCAGCCATTTCCATGCCCAATATCTCAAAGGAGTTGTACCCCATATTGACCACGCGGGTGCTAACGGTTTGCTCAGGGTCATTCGGGTTTGTGCCATACCCCCACCCATTAGATAAATCCTGCGAAGGAATGATGTTGGCATATGAAACAGACTTGATTGCTGGATTTTGCTCAAGCTGTGTTTTTATCGTTGGATAAGCACTTCTAGCAATACTGCTTGATGTGAAAACGCTCACGACACCCGTAGCATCAAATCCCAAAGGTTTTGAGAAAGCAAAGTTGATCTGCTTGCCAACGACTGCGCTTGCAATGATTAATCCTGTAGCGATTGAAAACTGTAACAGCATTAAGCCGGCGCGTATTTTTGCCGGACCGACGTTCTGGGCAACCTCGCCGTATAGGGCACGTGAAGGTTTTAGTTTTGATGCTATTAATGCTGGGTAAGAGCCTGCAAGGACAGCAATAACGACAGCTGTGATTGTCATAGCGCCAATGGTTTCTAACTCATAGAGCATTTGAGATTGTATTGAGGTTCCGACCAATTGGTTGAATATGGGTAGTGATAGCTCGGTTAGTAAAATGCCAACAACTAACCCCACTAGACATAGGAACATCGATTCGGCAATGAACAGGCTTGTGACACTATTTCCAGAAGCGCCTAGCACTTTGCGAACACCGATCTCTCGCAAACGGTTGGACACCTGTACTACTTGCAGGTTCATGAAATTAAATGCAGCGATTGATAATGTTAGTAAACCAACGATTAAGAAGATGTATATATCGCTTGATTGACGCGGCGTTTTGACAAGGCCTGTTATCGTGTCGCGTATTGGCATCTCATTTTGAAGTTCAGTGTTGAAATGAATATCGGTTATTGGCTGTAACGGTATGCGCAGCCATTCACGTGCATCATCAAATGCATTGTTGATCAAATAGTTTAGTGCAGCATCTTCTACGTCGGCTGCATTTGTACCCTGTGTAAGTTTTACATAGTGATAAAGTTGGTCGGAGCCGTTGCTTTGCCATATGCCTGGCCAACCCCAAATGGTTGGTAGTAGTTCCATATTAATGAAGATGTTTGATATGTGATGGCTATTCGATGGGTTGTTCTCAATGACAGCTGCTACGTTAAAGTCTTCATTGCCATCAAGCGTAAATGTTTTTCCAATAGCAGAAGTAGTACCAAACAGTTTCTGTGCTGCAGCTTTGGTTATAACGGCATTTCTAGCTTGCTGAATGGCACTTTGAGCACTGCCTTCAATATTGCCATATGAAAACATATCGAAGAAATTAGGGTCGACAAATGTAACGACTTCATATTGGCTTTTATCACCCACAGTTAGTAATTCTTCACCTGGAGCAATTCGAGTTACTGCTTCTATCTTATCCGGTAGTGCAGCGGCAATTGAAGGCGACAAAGGGTTAAAGAATGTTGCAAACCGCGCACCTGTACCAACATTGACCCAGTTCAAACGATACATTCGTTCATGATCATTATGCATGGTGTCGAAACTGGTTTCGTAACGCAAAAATAGCATAATGAGAGCGGCAATTCCAAAGCCAACACCCAACCCAATAACGCTGATCGCGCTATAAAGTCGACGTTTTATCAATGATCTAAGGGTCATCTTCAAATATGCTTTTAGCATGTTGAGCTCCTTTGCCGCATTTGTAATTTAGACAAGTAATCAGCAATAAGCGTGCCACCAATAAAGTTCGATTAAACCTTTAAATTACAATATGTTAGAATGGTTCTGCTGTGGATGTTTTGAGGTGGCTGTTCGAAAGCGGACATTAGATGTTCGATTATGAACATTTATGGCATTAACATTATTCTAATTTAGGGTTGGATACTATGACCTTGCTAGACTTGCATGGTTGGTTGTAGATTGTTTTTGGGTGAGTAAGCTAATTGAGAATTGATGCAAGTATCATGTGTATGAGGCTGGCATTTAAATATAACAAAATATCATTTCTGAGAAACGTATGTTCGTTGCGCTGAGCGGAACCCCATAATGGAACAAACTTCATTAGTTATCCTGTCACTTCTGCTGACATGTGGCGCTTTGTGCACGATCCTGTTTGTTGCCTGGCGTGCATTTGGTGAACAGAAGCACGTTCTAACCTGGGCAATTGTTTTTGCTGTATTGGCTGCAGACCTCGCTATTAACTTTGCCTGGTCCCGTGGTTGGTTAGCTAGTAGTTACTTGCATTGGCTCTCTTCAACATTTTTAGGTGTGTTAGCACCTGTGTTGGCGTTGTTAGGTTATCGGCAACGGCTAGAAAAACATATATACCTTCCCCTACAGTCTGGTGTCGTTATTGCTGTGTGTGGAGTGTCCGCATGGTTCACTTTTGAACAGCCTCATGCGGGTGTAAATGCTGTTATCCTTCCGACTATTACAGCGATGCTATTCATGTGGATTGCTTGGGTTATTTATGATGTGCCGCGACCAAAGCGTTCGATTGAATGGGCCAGTATCGTTGGGTATGTATTGTTTGCGGCAGTTGCATTGTCTGGGGCATTATACGGATTTGGCTTTGGTCAAGAAGCTTCACCTGAGGAATTGGCGCGGTATCAGTTGCTTCTGTTTCTGGTGTTGCCATCCACCGTTGTGGTTTTGGGTCTTTTGATGCTTTCGATGGTTGCTGCCGATTTGGCTAAACAGGCAGAAGACCTTACAGAATATCAAGAAGTAAAGCTGCGTGAAGACACCGAGAAAACTTGGGGTACCCTGCAGGATGTTATCGAGGCTATTCCTGACGTTGTCGCTATTGATGATGGCAAGGGTGTCATTGTGACATGCAATGAAGCGTTTGCCACGCTCATGCAGAGAACCAAAGACAGCATTGTTGGTAAGCGTTCAGTTGAATTGTTCGAGCTTTATACCAAAAGCTTTGCCACCATTGACAATGAAAAAGTGAAAAACGGGCAACATCTACTTCGCAAGTTTAGTCATGCGCTGACGACGGGAGCATCTATCGAAATCGTGAGTAGCGCAAACCGTAATTATATAGTTGATGCAGCGTATCTGCGCTCTGGTGGTCAAATTATGATTGCCCGTGATGTAACGCAATTATCGAATGCGCGCGCACGATTAGAGGCTGCAATTAATTCATTGCCTATTGGTTTTGCTTTCTTTGATCGCAACAATCAACTTGTTGCCTGCAACAAGAATTATGAGAAAGTGCATCAAAAAGAAACCAAATGGATAGAAAAACAAAGCGTTGAAAAACTAATGGGTAATCTAATGCGTCGTTATGATAGCTTTAAAGATTTCTCCATGCTGGAAAGAAGTGCATTAGTGCATGATGCAATTAATGCGATTGAAACACGTCAATCTACCAACTCTGTCTCTAAATTAGACGATGGAAAATGGTACGAAATGGCTGTTGAGCCGGTTGACGGTGGCGGTTTTGTTACTTTTGCCAGCGATATTACGAACAGACGCCTGCTTGAACTTGAAATGGAGCAAAACGAAGCAAAACTGAGGGAAATTCTGGGTAGCCAATCTTTCCCTGTTATCGTGACTAATAATGCAGATATGCGTGTAATGTTTGCGAGCCGGGCTGCCACCTCCGTTCTTGCTGACGAGAGCGATGATTTGATTGGTTATGAGGCTGATAAATTTTTGCCTTTAGATGTTCTCTCTGCAGATGAAGCGCCCAGTAGCATTGACAGTGAAACTGAAAATGCGTTGCAAGAAGTGCAGTTAACCAAGAAGGGCGGTGAAATTTTCCCAGCATTGTTATCAAGCCAAAATATTACATATTCAGGCGAAGCGGCCCGCGTGATTAGTTTTATCGATATAACGAATATCCATGAACTGACTACTGAACTGGCTGTTCAGCGACAGGCATTGTTCCAGAGTGAAAAATTGAATGCGCTCGGAACATTGTTGGCGGGTGTGGCGCACGAGCTTAACAACCCCCTAACTGTTGTGGTTGCCAACGCCCATGTTTTGGGTATGTCAAGCCAAGACGAAGCAGTACAAAGCCGAATAGAAAAAATCACTAACGCTGCCGATAGGTGTTCAAAAATTGTCCGATCTTTCCTTGATATGGCACGTAAAAGCCCCGGTGAAACTGTTGCTTTCGATTTACTTGAATGTATTGAGCAAGCAATGGAGATCACTAGCTTCGGACTGCAGGAATATAAGGTTGAATTGGTCGCTGAATTGCCGGCACGGTTGCCGCAAATTGTGGGTGACCCAGATCAGTTTGCGCAAGCGATTATTAATCTGGTCATTAACGCGCAACATGCACTGGCGGGACTTGATGGTGAGCGAAAAATTACTTTATCAGCGAATGTTGATGAGGAAAATGAAAGGATAGAGCTACATATCGCAGATAATGGGCCCGGCATTCCGGCTGATATTCGTGACCGTATATTCGAACCGTTTTTCTCAACTAAAAAGGTAGGGGAAGGCACAGGGATGGGCTTGTCGCTGGTGCGCAATATTATTCAGGCACAAGGCGGGGAAATAACGTTGGTGCCTGACGATGCGGGCGCACATTTTTTAATAACGTTACCATTCAGTGATATACAACCAAGTGCAGATGTAGTTGCTGATGATAGAATTAAATGTAATGGGCCATATAATATTTTAATAGTTGATGATGATCCTGCGGTGCGTGAGGTTCTTGAAGATATGTTGATCCTTCAAGGGCATGAGGTCGTAAGTGCAAATTCAGGTGAACAAGCTTTACAAGAGCTGGAGGCACAGGCATTTGATTGCATGTTAAGTGATTTGCGTATGCCAGATATGGACGGACCTCAGTTGTTTGAGGTGATCAAGACACAATACCCACACATGGAAAAACGTACCGGATTTGTCACTGGTAATAATTTGTCTGAGCAGGTTCGAGAGTTTTTGGATACTTGTGAGAGGCCTTCCCTTGGCAAGCCTTTCTTGCCGGAGGACTTGGAGTTGATGCTGTATAACTTAGTAGAAAGCAACAAGCCTTAAAATCATAACCGCGCCTCGTAGCTATAGTTACGTTAGCTTTCGCTGTTTTGATTAAATGAATAACCACCGCCCCAAGCAGTTTTTATCAGACGAGGTTGGCTGGGGTCTTTTTCTATTTTTTTACGAATACGGCTAATATAATTGTCGATACTACGATCAAACAGGCCAGCTTGACGACCTTGAGACAATTCAAGAAGCTGGTCGCGGCTAAGCACAGTATTTGGGTTTTCCAGAAAGACTTTCAGCAATCGTGCTTCACCAGTACTTAAGACAATAGATTCCCCGTCTTCACCAACTAGCTCTTGGTTGGCGTGGTCAAAGCGCCATTTGCCCATACGGTCTGATACCGCTTGAGTTGGAGATGTCGCGGCTTTGTCCGCTGCTCTGCGTAAAACAGCGCGGATGCGCGCAAGCAGTTCACGTGGATTAAATGGTTTAACAACATAGTCATCAGCGCCTAGTTCAAGACCAATGATGCGCTCGGTTTCCTCAGCTCTTCCAGACAGGAAGATAACTGGAACAGTGACTATTTTTTGCATTTCCCTGAACAGAGTAAACCCGTCTGTTTGACCAAGCATAATATCAAGAATAGCAAGGTCAGGTTGTTCTTTGCTGACACTCTCGAGAGCCTGCTCAGCATCTGACGCGGTGCTAACACGAAATCCTTGCGCTTCCAGATAAACGCTAATGGGTTCGCGAATATCTTCTTCGTCGTCAACTAACAGGATATGTTTTTGTGTTTCCAAGTTTTTACCCCACTATGAAACCACGCTCACATTCAGACACTTATATAGCAAGCTTCTTTTGATACATGTTAAACAATAAATACTTATATATTCAAATGATGAAAGTAATTAACGACTTATGTCGACATTTAAATAGTCCATTATGGGCTGAAATGAATGTTGTGTTATGAAAATGACGACATTTAAGGCCGATGATGTATAATTAGTTTTGGTAAATGAAGTACAACAATGAAAGCACAGCCATTGCTTAATAGCGATTTTGCCAGCAATCGGCCTGTAAGCAAAGCCGATATTCCAGATCCGATTATTAGTGGTGTACAAAGAGAACGCTGGCTCAGGGTAGGGCGTTTTCTATCGATGAAGCAAAGTGCAGCGGTTTTTTTGCTGGGCCTTATTGTCGTACTGAGTGGCTCTCTGAGTTATGTTTTCTATCAGTCAGTAAATAACCTACTGATGTCAGAAATTCAGAAACGTGCACAATCAATTGCCGAAAATGTAGCTGAAAGTGCTCAATTTGGCGTGTTGTTATCTGATCGCCTCACTCTAATTCAGCTTGCCGCTTCATATATGGAACAAGATGACGTTCGTTACATTTGGATTGTCGATGAAGTGGGGACACCTATTTTACCGGGGGCATGGAGCATCGAAAAACTTGTGTTTAACGATGCACTTATCAAGAGCGTGCTAACAACGGGCCTTACAGCGGCAAGGCAAACAAATTTGGGCACTCCTGTAAGAGGCGAAGAGTCTTTCGATGGTTATCACGTTGCTGTTCCGGTTTGGTATGAGACGTATGATGGCATACTTGATGTGGACATTGACGGAGAGACAGAAGTTGGTGTCGTTTTCTCTAATGATAGAACGCTTATTGGTATGGTGCAGGTCGGACTTTCACTAGAAAGTGTTCATAAACAGGCCCGCCTTACTATGTTGCGCTCAGGATTGTTGGTAGCGGGTGTCACGTTTTTGACACTCGTTGTCGCCGCAACGCTTTTGCACCGATGGCTTGAGCCATTACAAGTTGTTACTGCAATGGCAACCCGTATCCGAGAACGTGGTTACGATGAGGCTGTTAAGAATACAAACGCTTTCAAAATCAGCGCATATGATCGCTCTGCAGTTCATGGACGTGTTGATGAAATTGGCCAGCTATACCAAACATTTACAGAGATGATGCAGGAATTGGCGCGGCATGATAAGCGACTAAAGGAACAAAAAGAGTATCTTAAGCAGATGGTCACAGACCAAACGGCTAAATTGATGGTGGCTAAAGAGGCGGCGGAAGCGGCAAATAGATCAAAGTCAACCTTCCTTGCGTCAATGAGCCATGAAATCAGAACGCCGCTTAATGCTGTGTTGGGTTACACTGAAATACTTAAATCCCAGCCCGACGTTACTGAAGAACAGCGTGCTGAACATCTTAATCTTATTCAAGCTAGCGGGCACCATCTACTCATTCTTATCAATGATATTCTAGACCTTTCGGAGCTTGAGGCAGGTAATTTTGAGGTGCAGAAGTCTACATTTCAACTAAATGAATGTATTGATCCGGCAATCAGTATCAATAAGCATGCTGCTGATGAAAAACATATTGTGTTGAATGTTAGCGTCCAAAATGTACGGATCAAAAGTGATGAGAAAATTATCAGGCAGATGCTTGTTAACCTTGTTTCAAATGCAGTCAAGTTTACACCTGACGAAGGCAAAGTGGATGTTTTTGCCAAGATAGTAAACGGTCAGTTGATGATCGAAGTATGTGATACAGGTATTGGCATGAGCGATGCTGAAATTTCGCGAGCGGAGCAGTTGTTTGAGCAAGGCGAAGGACTGGGGCACACAAAAAAAATTGCTGGTGCAGGCCTGGGCTTGCCTCTTGTGAGACGTCTTGCAGCAGTTTTGAATGGAAAAATGTATATCTATTCAGAGAAGGGTGTAGGCACAGTTGTACGGTTGCGGATACCAATCACCGAGAACGAGGCGCAATAAAGCACAGGCTGCGCACTTCAAACTATTTACCCCAAGCGCAATATTTCTAATCATATTTAATCTTTTAATAGATTTTATCTGCAAACAAACCATATGAGGAAATATCGCTAGGAGTAGCAGGAAGCAACCTCGGGATGCCTTTCCTTTATATGAAGTCAGGAGTTATTAATGCAATCATTTTACCCTCAGAAGCGCTTGCTCATGGGCCCTGGTCCGTCTGACGTGCATTCGCGTATTTTGGAGGCTATGTCGCGTCCAACGCTTGGTCATTTAGACCCTGATTTTCAAAACCTGATGGAAGAAATTAAATCCGGCCTCAAGCGCGCTTATAAGACAAAAAACCGCATGACATTTCCAGTTTCCGCACCAGGTTCAGCCGGAATGGAAAGCTGTTTCGTAAATTTGGTCGAAGAAGGTGACCGCGTTGTTGTTGTAAAGAACGGTGTTTTTGGGGAGCGGATGCGGCATAACGTGATGCGTGCAGGGGGCATACCCATTGTAGTTGACGTGGAATGGGGCAAGGCTCCTGACTTAAACAAAATTGAAGAAATACTAAAAGATAACCCTGATGCCAGCCTTCTTGCGTTTGTGCATGCTGAAACGTCTACAGGTGTTCGGGCTGATGCTGAATCTATATGCCGTTTAGCACGTAACCACGATTGTCTGACGATCATGGATGCTGTTACAAGCCTTGCAGGTATCGACCTTGAGGTAGATGCCTGGGGTGTAGACGCCGTTTATTCAGGTTCGCAGAAATGTTTGTCGTGCACTCCTGGTTTGTCTCCGGTTTCTTTTTCTGAAGCTGCGCTGGATAAAATCAAAAACCGTAAAACCCTTGTGCGAAGCTGGTTCTTGGATCTCACATTAGTTATGAACTATTGGGAGGGCGATGGAGGCCGCAGTTACCATCACACAGCGCCTGTAAATGCGTTGTATGGTCTGCACGAATCTCTTGTTATGCTATTTGAAGAAGGTCTTAATGAAACAATCGGGCGCCATGCGGCCGTACATCAGCAATTGGTTGCAGGCCTTGATAAGATGGGGCTTTCGTTGTTTGTGGACGAGTCAGTTCGTCTGCCTCAACTCAACACCGTTAATGTGCCTGAAGGCATCGATGAAGCGAAAGTGCGTAGCCGCATGTTATCGGATCATGGCATTGAGATTGGCGCAGGCCTTGGGCCTCTTGCCGGTAAAGTGTGGAGAATTGGTTTGATGGGTAACAGTGCACGTCCTGAAAGTGTTGATAGGTGCTTAACTGCGCTCTCAGATTCAATTAATGCTGTGGATAATCAATAGACTCGTTTTGCCTACCAATCAGGGAAGCTCGGGACAATGAAGATAATGTCCTGAGCTAAAGGTTTTCTTAGTCGTTTTGGGTTGGAACACTATAGGTGACGTTGCCGCCTAATAATGATTCCATTGGAGGAGTGCCCATATTTACAGCACGCCCATGTGCTGCCGCTTCATTAACATTCATGCCTTTATGCTTTACCAAATAGGCTGCCCACATATGACTGGCGCGCCACGCAACAGTGCAGTGAATGAGGGCTTTACCATCAGCCTCATCCATGACTTTGGCAAAGACTTCTAGCGCTTCGGGTGAATATGGATGTTGGTTGCCGCCAAGTGGAATGTTGACATACCGCATGCCGAGTGCGTTTGACTGCTTTGCTTCATCAAACGGAACGATGGATCTATCATTCATTTCATCCGGCGTTCTAAAACTGATCACGGTTTTTACACCTTGTTTTGCCATGCGTTCAAGGCCCTGAATACTTGGCTGTCCAGCGATAAACACATTGCCTGTTTGGGCTAAGACATCCTGAAAACCGTCTGCATCCAGCTTATGCGGCAGTGGTTGAGGCTCGTTGGATAATGTTGATGTTGCCCAGCCGATTAGAATAATCATCGTCGCAAATAGTTTTTGCATTATGTTCTCCCTGATGCCTTAGGTGAAAAGCGCTTATTATTTGTTAATAGTCTCTTCGTGGATGTAAGAAGGATAAGCTTAATATCTTAGTTTTGATAGAGATGTGTAACTTTATCGCAGCCTTGAATTAGGGACATATTGTAATGACACACTTGAATTTTAGAAAAGCCGCACGTGCGGATGTTGCAATGTTAATTGATTTTATTCGTGCGCTCGCGAGCCATGAGCGCCGTCCTGAGGCCGCGACTGTCACTGATGCAAGCCTTGAACAACTATTGTTTGGTGAAAGCAAGCTCGCTGATGCTTACATTGGATTTGTCGATGAAAAGGCAGCTGCATTTGCCGTAGTTGCACAACGTTTTTCGAGCTTTAAGGGCGAGAGGTCACTGTACCTGGAAGACATGTTGATCGTTGATGACTACAGAGGGCAAGGTCTCGGTACGCAGCTCTTCGCCTTTGTAGCTGACCTTGCCGTTAGCGGCGGTTATAGTGGTCTTAACTGGTCGGCTCTTGATGATAACGATGTTGCCATAGGTTTCTATAACCATATAAAGGCGGAAGAAGAAACTGGCGTTTTGCATTTTTCAATGGACGCCGAGAAGTTACAGCAATATTTGGAAAATATGTGATGCGTAAAGCTGAAGCCTATAAAACAATTCATGGTCAAATTCTTGCCGTACTTGATGGTGAGACCAATCAAATCGCACAAATGGCAACAATTTCATGCCTGCTATCGCTTGCTTTCCCAGATCGGTTCTTCTGGACAGGGTTTTACGTGGTAGACCCGCAAAATCCCGAAGAGCTTGTTGTCGGGCCATACCAAGGCACACTTGGATGTTTGCGTATCCAGTTTGGACGCGGTGTTTGCGGTACGGCTGCACAAACAAAACAAACTCAGATTGTGGATGATGTGCACGCTATCCAAAACCATATTGCGTGCGATGCTTTGACCAACTCTGAAATTGTTGTTCCGGTTGTGGATGGTGATGGCAACCTGATTGCGGTGTTTGATGTAGATTCGACCAGCAAGGCAGCATTTGATATTGAAGACCAGCAATGGCTTGAGAAAATCATCAATGACATCTTTGCACCCATAGAAGATTGATAGCCGTGAAAATGACACAAGAGAGTTGATTACATGAAGTATTTGCACACGATGGTACGGGTCACGGATTTAGACGAATCGCTTGCATTCTACTGCGGCAAGTTAGGGCTGGTTGAAGTTAGTCGTAAGGATGTGCCAGCTGGACGCTTCACACTAGTGTTTCTAGCAGCCCATGCCGCGGAAGATGCACAGGTTGAGTTGACATATAACTGGGACTCTGAACCATATCCAGATGGCCGCAATTTTGGCCATTTGGCATACCTTGTTGATAATATCTATGAAAAGTGCGCCCATTTAATGGAAAGCGGAGTGATTATCAATCGACCGCCGCGTGACGGATATATGGCATTTGTGCGTAGTCCTGATAATATTTCCATAGAGCTCTTGCAAAAAGGCGAGCCTTTACCGCCACAAGAACCGTGGGCTTCAATGCCAAACACGGGTGAATGGTAGAAAATCATATGAAAAGGTGTTAGTTACACGGAGTCAGGCGAAGTTTAACAAAAACTGTAATAATTAATCTTTTTTTATTCTTCCTGCCGTAGGTAGTTGTGTAGTAGCGATATTAGGGGATTTTTTTGCAACTTCGATGGAATCATAAGATTTCTTTCAAGCTAGCAAGAACAGCAGTGATAATTGCTTTTACTGTTGGTTTTATCTTGTCTGCAGGCCAGGTGTATCTTGATTACCTTGAAGAAGGTGATGTGCTGGATCAAAAAGTACAAGAGAGCCTTCAGGTTGCGGAAAAGGCTGCAACACGTGCTGTGCTTATTCTTGATAGTGACCTCGCACAAGAAGTTGTTTCTGGCCTGATGGTCTATGACTATGTTGCCGAGGCAACAATTATGGATGATTTAGGCTCTGTGCTCGCCGGTGATCGGCGTGACACCAAAGAGCTTGGCGGTACAGGGACTGACTATGCGCGTGTGCTCATTGAAGATTTTTCAACCCATCGTCATCGGCTGAATTTACCAGATACTATGGCTGAACGTCCTGGCCGACTTGAAGTCGTTATTGATCGTGCTGTCGGCTTGCAGCCGTTTTTTGCAAGAGCAACGACAACCTTTATGACGGGCTTGGTTCGTAACCTTTTGCTGGTTCTGCTGTTGTATTTTGCGTTCCATCAAGGACTTACTAAGCCAATGGCTGAAATGGCACGGGAAATTTCTGATATTAATCCTGAAAAGCCCGGCGAGAAGCGTATCAATATTCGCAAACGTAACGAGAAAGACGAGCTTGGTATGCTCGCGCGGCAAATCAACTTGTCATTTGATGCGGTTCAGGTCCTGCTTGATAACCTGCGATCAACTAACAAGGCACTTTCATCGTCTGAAGATACGCTGCGTAAGCGTTCGTGGGAGCTGGAGCAGGAGGTTGAACGAGCAAAGAAAACTTCGGTCGAATTGTTGTTAACCAAGGAACAGGCTGAGGCTGCAAACCGCGCCAAAAGCGTGTTTCTTGCCAACGTAAGCCATGAGCTACGTACCCCGCTTAATGCTATTATCGGGTTTTCCAGTATTATGTCGGATCAGATGTTTGGACCGATTGGTCATGATAAATACCGGGAATACCTTAAAGATATAAGGTATTCGAGTGAGCATTTATCTGATGTGCTGGGTGAAGTGTTAGATTTGGCCAAGATTGAAGCCGGACAGTTTCAAATCGAAGAAGAATATGTTGATGTTATTCGGCTACTTAAAGAAAGCCAGACATTGATAGCAGGGCAAGCAGCGCAAAAAGGCATCACTGTATCACTGGATGTCAGTGACGATTTGCCAGATATATATGGAGACAGGTTGCGATTGAAGCAGTCGGTCTTGAATCTGTTAACTAACGCGATCAAATTTACCCCGTCTGGTGCTGAGGGTGTGCGCTTTTCTGCTGCTGTTACAGATGACGGCAGCATGGAAATTGTTGTTATTGATCGCGGCATTGGTATTCCTAAAGAAGAGATGGATATGATCTTCTCGCCGTTTGTGCGGTCCTCCACGGCGCTGAGTCGTAATCATGAAGGAACGGGTTTGGGCTTGTCGTTGGTAAAAGCTTTTGTTGATATGCATCAAGGCACCGTTTCGGTTTCCAGCGACAAGAATAAAGGTACGATGTTTACCATTCGTATGCCTGCCGCACGTGTTCAGGAGCGCCCCGTAGATAACAAAGCAGAAAATGTCATCTAAGCTTTCTTTTGTTTGTTACGCCTTCACATTAACGTTCACTGTCGAATGCCCTTCTATTCTTGCTTGTCAGCGAGAGCCGGTTTAGTGATGACCGGCAACTGGATTGGTAATTCGTATGAATGTATTTTTGTTAATGGCTTCGCAGGCCTGTTTTCTCGCATACAGCCTAACCATGATTACCTTTGCAGGTTTGTCTGGTAAATTAATTGCTGCTGACCCTGCGCTTGCTACGTTGCCAATTTCGTTGAGCCTGATCACAACTGCGCTAGCAACCGGTCCTATATCCCTATTGATGCAAAAGTATGGCAGGAAAAGAGTTTTTCTGACAGGAGCAACCAGTGGAGTCGCTGGCGGCGCGATCGCTGCGTTTGGTTTGTATATTGGCAGTTTTCCGTTGTTCTGTTTTGCAAGTTTATTCATCGGGTCTTTTCAGGCTAGTGCTCAATACTACCGCTTTGCTGCTGGCGAAAGCGTAGATACGCCAAAAGCACCGCGTGCTATCTCGCTTGTTTTGGCTGGTGGCTTGTTCGCTGCTGTTCTCACCCCGGTTGGTAATGGGTTTTTTAACACATTACTCGCGCCGCATACATTTGTGGGCGCGTTCATATTCACGGCCTTTGTTGCCACATTGGCTCTGCTACCGTTGCTTTTTCTCAAGCCTATTGGTCACGGCGTTAATGTAGGCACCGATGCCAAAGATAATAATGATGGACCAGAGGGCGAAGAAGCTCAGCGTCCAATGACGCAGATTATCAAGCAACCTGCTTTTTTGGTTGCTGCGATCAACGGTGCACTTGGGTATGCAATGATGACCTTTGTCATGACAGCGACACCGCTTGCAATGCAAATATGCGGCTTTACGGCAGGTGTGAGTGCTAATGTGATTACAGCACATGCCATGGCAATGTTTTTTCCAAGTTTCTTCACAGGTAGTTTGATTACGCGGTTTGGTATCTTGCCTATTTTGCTTTTAGGGCAATCCATGTTTGCTGTTGCGTTTATGACTGCTTTATCCGGCATTACAATTGGTGATTTCTCTATTGCGTTAATCGCGCTTGGTTTAGGATGGAACTTCTGTTTTATCGGTGGCACTACACTGCTAACACGCGTTCACCGTGCTAGCGAAAAAGGTCGTGTTCAAGGGCTTAATGAAATGCTTGTTTTTGGCTCATCGGCGGCATCTTCACTCGCTGCGGGCATCATTTTACGTTACTTCGGATGGCAAATTGTGAACCAAGCTGCATTTGTGATGCTTGTTATTGCTGCAACAGTTACTATTCTATGGGCAGTGCGTGGTCGACAAGGTGAGTTTTCAATCTCTACCTAGTCACTGTTCAATCCCTGAGTTTCCGGGTGAATGCTAATTTAATTTGAGGTTCGATGAATGCTTGTAGTTCTTTCCCCAGCTAAAAAGCTGGATTTCGATAGTGAAAACCATACGGAATCAGGTGACCAACCACAGTTCCTATCGCAATCCAAGAAGCTGATTAAAACAGCAAAAACACTTAAGGCCGGCGACCTGCGTTCTTTGATGGGTATTTCTGAAGCGCTCGCGGAATTAAATGTAAAAAGGTTCAAGGCTTTTAAGGCGCCTTTCACTACCTCAAACGCCAGGTCAGCTATCGATGCGTTTCAGGGTGATGTTTATGTTGGCCTTGAAGCCAGCTCATTGAATGATGAAGATCGTGCGTTTGCAAATGAACATGTGCGTATTTTGTCTGGTCTTTATGGCCTGTTGAAACCGTTGGACTTGATGCAAGCCTATAGGCTTGAAATGGGTATCAAATTCAAAAATGAGCGCGGTAAAAATCTATATGAATTTTGGGACGATCGCCTTGCCAAAGCGCTTGATAAAGAATTGAAACAACATGATTCAAAAGTGCTTATCAACTTGGCATCGAATGAGTATTTTAAGGCAGTGAAGCCAAAGTCTCTTAACGCAAGCATCATCACACCAGTATTCCAAGAGGTGAAAGATGGGCGTGCCCGCGTTATTTCGTTCCTTGCTAAGAAAGCACGCGGAACTATGACGCGGTACATCATTGATAACCGAATTGATACGCCTGATACTTTGAAGAAGTTTAATGAAGGTGGTTACAGATATAGCGAAGCCGATTCGAGCGATGATCGCTTGATATTCAAGAGGCCTCAGCCCTAGTAATACTAAACTATTGGTATGTATTTCGAAGCATCTTTATTCAAAAATGCAATATTTTTTGAATAAAGATGCTTTAGTTGTTTTAGTGCGTACCGTTCATGCGCTATAGTGCCCACCGGGAAGTTAAATATGAAGTGAGGAATTGTTTCGTGAAAGCAAAGATTAATGGTCAGGCCATTGAATATAACGGTGACGGCGAGATGCCTTTACTGTGGTATCTGCGTGATATTGAAGGCATGACAGGCACAAAGTTTGGCTGCGGTGCCGGGCTTTGTGGTGCTTGTACTGTGCATGTGGACGGTGTCGCAGTGCGGTCTTGCCAAACTTTTATGGAAGACGTCGATGGTACGGAGATTAAAACCATTGAAGGGTTAGCCAGCGGCGAGACACTTCATGCACTCCAAGAGGCTTGGGCTGAAAATGATGTGCCGCAATGCGGTTATTGCCAGGCTGGTCAAATTATGCAGGCCGCCTCGCTTTTGTCGGAAAACCCAAATCCGACTGATCAGGAAATTGATGATGCCATGTACGGCAATATCTGTCGGTGTGGCACATACCAGCGTATTAAAGCTGCGATCCGTTCTGTAGCGGGAGATGCGTAATGACTATTCAAATGAAGAACCTGTCGCGCCGTAAAGTTCTACAGGGTATGGGGGCGGTTTCTGGCCTTGTGCTAGCGGCTCCTATTATTTCACGCTCAGTTATTGCAGACGCTCATTCTGAAGATACAGGATTAAGCAGTTCTGTGTATTTGATGCTGGATACTGATGGTACAGTTAATATCCAGATTCACCGTGTTGAAATGGGGCAGGGTAGCCGAACAGGGTTGCCTCAAATTATTGCTGACGAGTTAGATGCAGATTGGTCGCGTATTAATTTTATGCCTGCTTACGGCGATAAAAAATTTGGTGATCAAAATACAGACGGCTCAACATCCATCCGCATGTTTTTCACCGCATTCCAACAAGCTGGTGCCGCTGCGCGTGCAATGCTTGTGCAGGCTGCTGCAAATGAGTGGGGTGTTGCTGTATCTGATGTGGACGCTGAAAACCACCGTCTTATCAACAAAGTAACCGGCGCTTCGGAAGACTTTGCTCATTTTGTAGATGCTGCTTCTGAACTACCTGTGCCGGCTAATGATACGTTGACGTTTAAAGCAAAAAATATGCGCAAATATATCGGTAAGCCGGTGCGCAATATTTATATGAATGACATTATTACCGGTAGTTCCCAGTTTGGGCAGGACGTTATGCGTGACGGTATGTTGTTTGCGGTTGCTGCCCGCCCGCCAGTAGCTGGTGGCAAAATCAATACCTTTGACAAGGCTGCTGCCATGGCCGTTGACGGCGTGGTTGATGTTGTCGAGCTGCCAACACTGTCTGGTGGTTTTTCTTTTAAACCTCTTGGCGGCGTCGCTGTTGTCGCAACCAATACATGGGCGGCACTCAAAGGTCGTGAAGCACTGAATGCCACTTTTGAAGGCGGTGACAATGCAGATTATGACACAACTGCTTTTGAGCAAGCGTTGTGGCAATCTATTGACGGCAAAGACAATGCGTTTTTGACTCGTGGTAATGCAGACGCAGCGCTGGAAAGTGCTGATAAAACGTATCAAGCGGATTATTTTGTGCCGCACCAAAGCCATGCACCTATGGAACCACCATCAGCGACAGCAGAGTGGCAAGGCGATGACTTGCAGATGTGGGTGTGTTGTCAGGATCCACAAAGCGTCCAGAACACGGTTGCCGCTTATGTTGGAAAAAAACCAGAAGAAATTTACGTTGAAGCAACATTGTTAGGTGGTGCATTTGGTCGTAAATCTAAACCTGATTTTGCCGTAGAGGCTGCGCTGCTAGCTAAACACACTGGTAAACCGGTTAAAATGGTATGGATGCGTGAAGATGACATGCGTCACGGTTACTATCACACCATTGCAGCCCAGCGTACGCATGCTGCCGTTAAAGATGGCAAGGTAACGGCGTGGAAACACAAGGCAGCCTATCCTTCTATCGGTGGCACGTTTGATCCAGCCGCTACTGGGCCGGGCGGTTTTGAAATGGGCCTTGGTCTTACGGATATTCCGTTTGAGATTGATAATCTTCAGGTTAATTCCGGTGATGCGAAAGCACACGTGCGCATTGGGTGGGTTCGTTCTGTTGCCAACATTCAACAAGCATTTGCCCTTGGTTCATTTGTTGATGAGATAGCGCAAGGCGAAGGCAAGCGTACTGACGATTTGTGGATGGAGCTTATTGGCTCTGACCGGATTGTTGACCCTACTAGTGAAGGCGTTGAATACGGCAACTATGGCATGTCAAAAGAGACGCACCCTATTGATACGGCACGACTTAAAGCAGTATTGAAAAAGGTTGTCGATATGTCTGGATACGGCAAGGATATGCCTAAAGGTAAAGCCATTGGTATCTCCGTGCACCGCAGTTTTGTGTCTTATGTCGCCAGTGCGATAGAAGTTGATGTAAGTGACAGCGGTGAGCTTAAGGTGCCGCGTGCTTGGATGGCGGTGGATTGCGGATTGGCAGTTAACCCTGATCGTGTGAAGTCGCAAATGGAAGGTGCCGTTTTATTTGGTATGACTATTGCCTTGCACGGTGAAATTACTGCTGAAAACGGCGCAATCGTCCAAGGTAACTATGATACGTATCCTGTATGCCGTATTGATGAAGCGCCGCATGTTGAGGTGGCCATTATGGATGTTGATGCACCACCAGGTGGTGTTGGTGAACCAGGTGTACCGCCTGTGGCGCCTGCGTTAGCCAATGCGATTTTTGCTGCCACAGGCAAGCGTATCCGCAGATTGCCAATCAGAGACCAACTTATGGCTTAAGCTTGTGTTGATAACGATATCAAACGGGGCGCATGCGCCCCGTTTTTTTATGCCGTATTTCACAGGTTAACTATTGTCGGTTAGTGAAAAAGTTAAGGGAACAATCAAAGAAATTTGTTTGCGACCTTCAGGTAATGCAGGCATTCCTTGAATGCGTAGTGCCATTTGAAATGCTTTACGATCCAGTATTTCAAAACCAGACTTTTCGACAAGCTCTACACCTTCAACATTGCCTGTTTGGGCAAATTTCAGGCGCATTTTAACTGTGCCTTCAGCACCTTCGTTGATCGCCTCTGTAGGGTAGCTATTGGTAGCTGCAATTTTTGTGCGTAATCTGTTTTCCCAGTCTTTCATGGGTTCATTTGCGTTGGCTGTGCCTGCGAATACAAATATTGATAAAGCTGCAGCAAGTTTAAATGTCGGGGATCTCATCACTTTATTCCTTTTTGTCGATGTACCTTGGGGGCTTTTATGTGAGGCTTAATGCCTCGCCTCTTTCACTACACACAAACAATTGCAGCTTCGTAACAACTAAATGACACTAAAATTATGAGCGCATAGCTGCCATGCATCTCCGCGGTAATTGATGATGGGGTTATTTGATCTTGATTTAGTTAGCTATCTAATTATATAGTTAGATAGCTAACTAGAGAAGGCATTCAAATGTTAAATAGACGACAGCTATTAAAGGTGGGCGCGGCGTCCATGGTGGTTACAGGCCTTGGTGTGGGCTACTTTGCTGCCACACGCAGGCCTGACAATGCTTTGCTTCCATGGAATGATGATGCCCATGCGTATGACGACATCCGCCTGAAGGCTCTTTCATATGCAGTGCTTGCACCTAATCCGCATAACCGTCAGCCTTGGCTTGCAGACCTTTCGATCGCGGGAGAAGTTAACCTTCTGTGTGACCTTGATAAACGCTTGCCTGAAACAGATCCGTTTGATCGTCAAATTACAATTGGTCTTGGTTGCTTTGTGGGCCTTTTTGAGCTTGCTGCTAATCATTTTGGCTACCGAGTGATTGTTGATGAATTTCCGCAAGGAGAATCTACACCTCGGCTTGATGGCCGGGTTATTACCCAATTAAAAATGGTTGAAGACAAGGGCGCGCCGCAAAGCAAGTTGTTTGAGCAAATTAAACGACGCCGTTCAAATAAAGAGCCATATGACACGATGCACAATGTATCTGAAAAGGTGATTGCTGAGTTAATTGATGATATGCCTGATGGTGTCGAGATTTCTGGTGTAGTCAATCCTGCAAAGCTTGCCGCCCTGCGAGACCTTACATGGCGCGCATACTTGGTTGAGGCCTTAACCCCACGAACAATGCAAGAAAGCATTGACCTGATGCGTATTGGCAAAGCAGAAATTAATGCAAACCCTGATGGTATTGACCTTGGTGGCCCCATGCTAGAGCTGCTAGCTCATGTTGGCATGTTGGATCGTGCCCAATTGGCAGACCAAAACTCAACTGCATTCCAACAAGGACTGGATATGTATCGTGGCCTGATGTTTTCTGCGATGGGTTATGTTTGGGTGACAACACCAGACAATAGTCGTCGTTCCCAGTTGGCGGCTGGTCGTGCATGGGTGATGCTAAATCTTAAAGCTGCGAAGTTAGGCGTTGGTGTTCATCCACTCAGTCAGGCACTGCAGGAATATAAGGAGATGAGGCAGGTTTATAGCGAGTTACATGAAATGCTTGCAGTTGATGCCCCGAAACGCATACAGATGTTTGGGCGAATTGGCTATGGACCAGAAACACCGCCAAGTCCAAGATGGGCTGTGGAAAACTGCCTTTTGAATAAGGTGTAAATCAAAGAGATTGTTCTCTGATGCAAGATGGCTCCAATATTAATCTTCCTGGCGCAGAAGCTGATGAAGCTGATGCGGATATTAATGCCGTTTATCATTTCTTCAATGAGTTAGGCATTATGGAACAACTGGTGACAACGCAGTTAAGTCATGTTTTGCCTGCATCTTTGAACAAGTCACAGTTTGGCGTATTAAATCATATGGTACGTCTTGGCCGTTTGGAAAGCCCTGCACAACTTGCCAGCGCATTTCAGGTTAAACGACCATCAATGACAAACACGCTGCAAAAGCTGGAAGCAAAAGGGTTTGTTGAAATCCAACCCAACGAGGCTGATGGCCGGGGCAAGGTTGTGAAAATCACCCAGCAAGGTATTGCTGCGCGCGCCGAGGCACTGCAAGCATTGGCTCCTTTGTTCGAGAAAATACGAGACGATCTGGGTACGGAACTGTTTGAGCAAGCTCGACCCTTGTTGGAGCGCGTGCGGATTTATCTGGATGAAAACAGGTAGTTGGTTACATCCATGGCTCTTTACTTGTTTCCACCACATATAAAATTCTATCTCGCCAATGGGTAGCATCTTCATGGGCCATGTAAGGTATGGTTACGGTTTTGCCTGCCAGCATAATTTCTAATGTTGCCAAGCCGTGCCGTAATTGCCCGGGTGTGCGAGTCATTCGAACCGACTGCACCTTGTGAAAAGGGAAGATAGTTTTTTGGAGCCCAAAAAAACCGGATTGAACTAAACCCACATGATCATCAGTTGCATAGCCATACCTTTTCCATCGGAGCGTAATTAATGGTGCCGCAAAAGCCGGCGCTAAAAGCGGAATAACTGCGAGCCAGCCTAGTGGATACACCCAAAAGCCTGCCACAATTAACGCGATGGGCATCACACTGAATAAGGTATGCCGCACAATGAATTTCTTGCTGATGTTGCTCAGTATGGTTTGATGTATTGTCGTGTCGACATACAGTCTTTGCGTTAGGCTATTAATGAAGTTTGTTTGAACACTGGGAATGATGAATTTCTTGCTGCGATTATTGTCTTTTTTGCTTTTGAACCCAATTTGCCCAACTGTAATGTGCGAACGCCGCAATAGTTTGGCAATCAGTGGCTGTGCAATTATAATATTCTGTATCTTTACCTCGGGTAAACTGGTTTCCTGCCGTTCCAGCAGTCCACGAGTACGATGAAATCTACCATCGGCATAAGTTAATCGGTAATTGTAATTGACGATTACAGCCCCAAGAACGCTGGCAATCATGAGTGCCGCCAGTATCAAGAAGATGCTTGCTACAATAAAAAGTGCAATAATCAATAGCCCGGCACCAGCCGCAGCGCTTACATTATCTGCAGTGTCCACTACTATATCCATCAACCACCAGTCATCAATTTGAGATAGAAAGGCGGCGAGTAAGCCAGCAAAAACCCAGATGTTATTGTTGCTTATGCCATAGCGAACAAGCTCAGAAATTGGATGTTGCAGAAGTTCTTCTTCTGCGTGAGTGGTTTTAATTTCGGGGTCAACATTGCTTGAAGTGTTTATTTTTTCTTCGGCAACATGCTGGTCACTTTCTTTGTATTCGAGCACATGCTTTCTGATTGCTTGGCCTAGTATGCGTGGAACACCGCCAAGACTAACTTCTTCTGCGGAAGACCCTGCGCTTTCAAGTGCGAGGATGATGAGGTTAAAAGGGCGGAAGTAGATAGGTTCTCTAAAGGCGATATTCTGGATGCGATCAAAGTTAAGCGTTAGACGTTTGCGTTTAAATACACCGCTACGTATCAGAAACTTATTGCCTTCGATGCGAAATTTGAAATTTATGTAACTCAGGATCGATCCAATGATCAGTGCCAAACTGGAACCTAAGGCAAAAAGAGCAAAAAATAACCAACGGTTTTCGCCAGTTGTTGCCAAAATAGCAGCTGGGGCAATCGCGAATGTTTGAATACCGCCTTTAACGGTATCGACGACGTTTTTAATAACGAAATATATAATTGATAAAGGCGACAGTCGTTGCCATTTGTCCGATTGCACACTGGATAAATCCATTAAAGGTGCGGGAGCACTCAATACTGTGGCCAGCTTCTTAATCATGTGGCTGTTCTTGTATATCGCGAGTGTCGTCAGCGCTGTCACTAACGTAGCTCATAACCACGGTGCGTATCTTGGCTGCAGTTGCAAACCCGAGGCCGGGTATTTTCATATCAGCACTGCCGCCGCCTGCGCTGTAAAACTTAAGTGTGCTTAGCTTGCATAATCGCTCTAACGGCCCGCTTTCAATCTCAACATGTTGGATACGACAGAAGGGTAAATATGTAACATGCCTCCATAAGGCACCATGTTTATAGTGGATGTCATGGGCCCTAAGTTGGAAACCTCTTGAACGCCAGACAAGATAGGGGACAACAATGCCAGCGACAGCAATGACTGCAGCAATAGCAAACAATAATGGTAGGTAGCCACTACTTGCGATTTCATCAAATGCATTGTCATTAAGATAACGGATGGCACCGTTAACCCCTAGTATAAGTACGTATACACCGAACCAGATGATGCGAAGCAGAGTGCAGTAACGTTTCTCCAAAGCCTCAAAAGTAAAATCGTTGGCATGCGGTATTTCACTTGATTGCAATTGTTCATTGGTGAAAACATCTGCATCTGTCATGTTCATTTCCTCTCGCTTGCTCAACTTTCTTTACGAAGCTTGTAGCATCTTACATTAGGTAGGTATAAAACGCCCAACAACAAGACACTTTGCTTTAATTGGATTTAATTGTGGCGCCACCAGTTCTGAGTTTGAAGGATATTAATCTGCATTGGGGTGCTGACCCTGTGCTTGATAAGCTTGAAATGCATATCGGGCCGAATGAGCGTTTATGCCTTGTTGGGCGTAACGGTGCAGGAAAATCCACACTTCTAAAAGTCATCGCTGGACTTATTGAGCCTGATGGGGGCGAACGTTGGTTGAAGCCTGGCATATCGGTTGCGTATCTGCCGCAAGAGCCGGACGCCTCAAGTTACACATCCTTGCACGCATATATAATGGGCGGCCTGCCTGAAGATGAACAAGATCAGGACTACCGCGCTGATGTATTGCTTGATGAGTTGAAAGTTGATGGAAGCATTGACCCTAAAAGTGCTTCAGGCGGGGAGTTGAGGCGTGCTGCATTGGCGCGAACATTAATCGGCGAGCCTGAAGTTCTATTACTTGATGAGCCAACAAACCACATGGATATCAACACAATTGGTTGGCTTGAAGAATACCTGAAAGTATGGCGTGGGGCCATGGTGCTGATCAGTCACGACAGAACTTTCCTGACTAATCTTTCAACCGCATGCTTGTGGCTTGATCGTGGTCAGGTGCGGCGCCTCGATGATGGATTTGAAAAACTCGAGGCATGGCAAGATAAGGTTTACGCTGAAGAACAGGAAAACTTGAAAAAGCTTGATAAGCTTATCAAAGAAGAAACGCGTTGGTCTGTTGAAGGCATTAGCGCCCGGCGAACGCGTAATCAGGGGCGAATGCGCCGACTGCAAGCACTGCGTTCTGAGCGTAGAGGGGTCATTAAAGCAACGGGTGATGTGACTATCTCACTCGGTGGCGGCGGAAAATCGGGTGCACGTGTTATTGAGGCTGAAAGTATATCGAAAACATATGGTCAAAGAACCTTGTTTTCTGATTTTTCAACGCGTATCGCTCGTGGTGACAGAGTTGGTATCATTGGCCCGAATGGTGCTGGTAAAACTACGTTGCTCAAAACACTGCTTGGTGAGGTTCAGCCTGATCAAGGGCATGTGAAACTTGGTACCAACCTTGATACGATTACCATTGACCAAAAACGTATGGCGCTAGGCGACGACATGACTTTGATGGATGTGTTAACGGGCGGCCGCGGTGAATGGATATATGTGGGTGATGAAACCCGCCATGTGATGACATATTTGAAAGAGTTTTTGTTTGATCCCTCGCAGGCAAGAACGCCTGTTAGTGCACTGTCGGGCGGGGAACGTAATCGACTACTGATTGCGGCAAACTTCGCTAAAAAGTCAAACCTGATGGTACTTGACGAGCCAACTAACGATCTTGATATGGATACACTCGACCTGTTGCAGGAAACACTCGGTGATTACAAAGGCACAATTCTTCTAGTGTCGCATGACCGAGATTTTTTAGACCGTGTTGTCACCAGCTCGATTGTACTGGAAGGTGATGGTAGCGCAGTGGAGTATGCTGGTGGGTACAGCGATTACCGTGCGCAACGTGCCTTGAGCTTGACGGCCATTGAACAAGCAGAGGCAAAGTCAAAGGCGAAAGTTGTTTCTATTCAATCTGCTGTACCAAAGAAAACTGGTAAGCTCTCGTATAAGGACCAACGTGCGCTTGATCTGTTGCCTGCTGAAGTCGAAACACTTTCGATGCAAATTAGCGAGCTTGAGGCGCAGTTGTCTGATCCTGATCTTTATAGCCGCGACGCAAGTGCATTTGACCGTATTTCCAAAGAACTAACCGAGAAGCGAGAGCTTCTGGATGAAAAAGAAATGCGCTGGCTTGAGCTTGAAGAGTTAAAAGACAGCCTGAAATAAAAACAAACTGTCTTGAGTTTGTTACCTGACGTAGCTGGCGCCGTTTATATCAAACGTTGCGCCTGTTGCGTGATCAATTAGTCCAGATAGCAGGAACGCGATCATGTTTCCGATTTCCTCAGGCGGTGCGGCGTCCCCGATAGGGATTTCTTTCAGCATATGTTCGTTGCCTGGTTCATATGCGACAGCTGCCATGTCGGTTTTGACCCAACCCGGAGCAATGAGGTAGGCGTAAATGCCATCTTTTGCGAAAGCGCGTGCGATAGAGCGCATCATGGCAACCACAGCGCCTTTGCTGGCGGCGTAATGGATAGCATCTGAACTGTCGCCGCGAAAAGCGGCACGGCTGGCGACGGTAATAATGCGACCAGTTGCCGTATCGTTTTGCCTGCGCATGGTTTCAAAATGCATGATCGCAGCTTTACATAGATCTGCAACAGCCTGAACATTAACGGCCATTACGTTTGCCCAATCAGCGGTCCAAGTTTGATTGTCTGTATCATGCGCTGTGGAAGGCATAATGCCGGCATTGTTGACCAAGCCGTCAATGTTGCCTTTGAAATCCATCGCTTCGTTCCACAACCGGAAACCAGCGTCGTTTTCGCCGAGGTCTGCTTGTACGGCCACAATACGGTCACTGCCAAATTCTTCTGCCAGAACAGCTAATGCTCCCGGGCTGGTTGCGTATGAGCCGACAACATTTGCACCTGCTTTAAGTAAAATACTTGCTGCCGCAGCACCAATACCGCGTGATGCGCCTGTTACTAGAAATGTTTGTCCATCAAATGAGATCATGTCTGTTTCCTGTTATTTTTGCTGATCTGGTACGGTGCGCACTGGTTGACCTTTGGGGTGTACACGAAAAACAACAACTTCTGCCGCTTTGTCTCGTGTCACCGCGGTATGTATCATGCCAGCCGGAATTTTGCCGCTGGTTCCGGCCGAAATCAGTTTGTCTTCTTGGCCTTCAATGCGCAGAAATGCTTCTCCGGCAATCACGTACATAAACTCTTCTGTTGGGTGATAATGCATCGGCAATGTCGCATTAGCTGGCAGTTCAACACGTGTCATTAACGCTTGGTGGCTTGGTACACCAGTAATGTCAGATTGAAGCAATGGCGTTGCTTTTGGCCCAGCGGCCTGAGCCCACGAGCCCGCAGACAATAGAAAGATAAATGCAATTGAGAAAATGCGCATCGCGGATGTCCTTCGTTGTTCCACCTAGGCCTTGAGGCATATCATCATGGCAGTTACTGTTGCTAGCTAAATATCTGACGTTGCCCAAGAAAGGATCGTTTCCATTAGCTCATTGCGTATCTTAGAAATTGATGAATTGGAACCTTATTGGGATTTGCTATTGCTCGCGGATCCATCACCTGAACTTGTTCAATCATACCTGAAATCAGGAAAAGTATTTGGCGCGATAATTGGCGGGATGCCTGTTGGCGTTTATGTGTTGGTTTGTCTAGGCAGTAGGGATTGGGAGCTAAAGAATATTGCTATTCATGAAGCGTATCAAGGAAAAGGATACGGCCAAGCTTTGCTTCGCCATTCAATAGGGACAGCGAAAGAACTTGGTGCTTGCTCACTAGAAGTGGGTACAGCCAGTTCAGGTGTTAAGCAGGTGAAATTCTATGAACAAGCCGGCTTTAAGCGTGCGCGAATAGATGAAGGCTTCTTTGTGCGCAATTATGATGAACCCGTATTGGATGATGGCGTGCTATGCGTTGATATGCTTTATTTGAAACTGACATTTTAATATCAGGGAAGATGGCGTGATGAACGAGAAGCTAAGGCATATGACAATAGGTGTTTTGACTGCTTTCTTCATCGCAGGCGGTGTGGTTGCGGATAATGTTCCGCTGCTGCCTGAGCCTCACGCGAATAATGCTGTAGCGCAAACTATTGTTAATGGCAAAAATACGCTTTTTTCTTTTATGGGCTTAACGAAGGGCAAAGCCTATACGGACATTAGCAGAAAAGCTTATGCCTTTAGTGAAGGCGAGGCCAAATGGCGCGCCTTACCCAGTGTGCCTGTTGACAAAGGCAGGCTAGCGGCAACAGCGGTTGGCTTGAATGGTATGGTCTATCTGTTTGGCGGCTACACAGTAGCCGAAGACGGTGCTGAGGTTTCAACGCCTGAAAACTTTGTTTTTGACCCTATCACACAATCATACACACGCATTGCCGATATGCCTGTGCCGTCCGATGACGCAGTTAGCTTCAGTTATGCAAGTCGTTACATTTACATTGTTTCCGGCTGGCACAACACTGACAATATTCGTGATGTGCAGGTTTATGACACACAAAACAATTCATGGTTTAAAGCAACAGATTACCCCGGGAGCCCAGTGTTCGGCCATGCGGGCGGCATTGTGGGCAATAGGTTTGTCATCGCTGATGGTGTTGCCGTGCTTGGTTCCCGCGCAACAGGAGATCGTCGTTTTGAAACGGTCAATGAAGGATGGATGGGCACAATCAACCCTGAAAACCCTGCCGAGATAAGCTATCGCCGATTGCCGCAATTGCCAGGCAGAGGTCATTACCGTATGGGCGGCGCAGGTGACAGCATTGGTAATCGTGTATTATTCGTTGGTGGTACCAGTAATGCCTATAATTACAATGGTATTGGTTATAACGGAGAACCTTCAAAACCAACCAAACATGTGTTTGCTTGGGATTTCACTAAGGATAATTGGGTTGCTTATGAAGACAAACCCGTTGCCAGCATGGATCACCGTGGTTTGATGAAGGTTGGCGAGGAATGGTTCACGATCGGTGGGATGATTGATGGTCAGATAGTCAATGAGCGGGCGTTGAGAAGCATGCAATAAGCTATTATTTAAGAGCCATGGCTACATTGCTCACTTATGGTACGAAATATTTGAAAGGTTGGCTATGACACAAAACAAGATCATTCGAGGAAGTTGGGTTATGGTTGATGGCCAAATGCAAGCTGATACTATAGAAAACAAAATAATAGAGATGATCAAGAATGAACTCAGTGAGATCAAAATTACTAATTGGGCCGCTCTATATATTGACACATTTGGTAATTATTGGGAATTAACTTATCCTCAAAGCCATATGCATGGAGGTGGTCCGCGTCAGCTCGAACGATTATCAATATCCGACGCAAGTGACTGGTGTCCAACTATTTGATGTTAAGAGGTTTTGCACTGCTGGAAACATTAACCAGTTTCCACTCACCAGTTCGTTTCGACCAAACCTGTGTGCCTGCACCTGCAGCTTTCACAATGTCACCGTTCGTTAAAACAACTTCAGCTGTATATTCATTCACCAGAACTGCGGTGTTTTTATCAATTACATCAATTTTAACATTGTCAAATTGAAGATCATTGTATCGTTCTACATATGCGACCTGAGGCATATATATTTCTTGAAACACAGCGAAAGAATGTAAGACCGTGCCATCTTCGTTAAGGGCGGTGTATTTTTCCGTGTCGAAGTAAGAAAAGTAACGCGCGTGATCCAGCGTTTTAGATGCTTCCACTAACCCAAGAAAGGCCTGATTTACTTCGCTGGTAACTTGGATTTCTTGTTCTTGCGTAAATGAGGTTTTGTCTGCGCTACATGCTGCAAGCGTGAGCAAGCACAGGAAGGCAATGCAGTTAATTTTTATCATATAATCTTTACTCTGAAGGTGTCTGGTCAAGATGTGTGTCAGCAGCTTTAGACTGTTTATTTACAACATAAACAATAATGAACGCTAGAAAAGCTGGGAGGCCTTGTACAAATATGATTGTGATGCCTGCAGTCAATCCGCCGTAAACACCTGCAACGATAACACATGATAAAAAGAAGAGCTTCAAGTCCGCGCGTTTTGAAAACAGCGCCCAAATAAGACCGGCGGCCAAGAAGCCATTGTAAAGGCCTTGATTGGCTGCGAGGGTGGCTGTTGCCTCGGCAAATTCAGGTGTTGTGCCAAAAGTGTTCATGCCAATTGGTTGTTTCCACAGAAACATTTCTAAAACAAGAAACCAGATATGTTCCAGTGCAACAATGCCGGTCATGATATTTGCAAGAGATTTCATGGAGGCCTCTTTTTATCAGGTGATTAATGGAATGAAGTTATAACCCCACGTCCCAGCAGTCTTTGATCACAACTTTATTGATCCAGATATCAGCCCAGCGGTCTTTCTTTTCCTGCGGTGACAGATTTTGTGGGTCGCTCGGTGTAGCTGGCGGGAATGCGCTGCGTTCCAACATTACATTGGCGTTAATTGCTCCCTTGCGGCTACCATCAATATCGCAGGTTACGGCAGGGACAACACCGCAGCGCTGGCAAAGCCAAAGGCGTGCTGTTTCGCTGCCTTGCTCAAACAAGTTAATCGCCGCTTCGTTTTGAATTTCAATTTCAAGCAGTGCATCAGGCGTTGATACCCATGCGGCGCCATGCATGGTGCAAAAATTGCAGCCACATGCGCGGGGTGTAAGTTCTGAAAGTGGGCTTTCGGTTGTCACTGTCACTGTAATATTACCACAATAACAACTGCCTTGATGTGCATTCATCTGATCATATCCCACTGTTCACCGAATAGTTGACACTATAGGGGGAATTCCCTCTGTTCAATAGCGTTAAATCTGCTAAGAAAGGGCCAATTGCTGCCGCTTTGTTCGGTTCAGTATCAATTGTATTAAAAATTCGGTCCATACGAAGATACCCGGAGGATAGAATGGCAGGCCATTCCAAGTTTAAAAACATCATGTATCGCAAGGGCGCACAAGATAAGAAGCGCTCAAAAATGTTCTCTAAATTCAGCCGTGAAATCACGGTGGCTGCCAAAATGGGCGGTTCGGATATGGATAGCAATCCGCGGCTTCGTTTGGCTGTGGCAACAGCGCGCGCGCAGAGCATGCCGAAAGACAACATTGAACGTGCAATCGCAAAAGCCGACGGCGGTGATGCTGAAAACTATGATGAAATGCGCTACGAGGGTTACGGCCCAAACGGTATCGGCGTTATTGTTGAAACATTGACTGATAACCGTAATCGCACAGCGTCTGACGTTAGAACGATTTTCGCTAAAGCTGGTGGTAACTTGGGTGAAAGCGGCTGTGTTGGTTTCATGTTTGACCGTGTTGGTGAAATTACTTATCCCGGCAGTGTCGCTGATGCGGATACTATGTTTGAAGCTGCATTAGAGGCTGGCGCCGATGAAGTGGAAAGTGATGAGGACGGTCATGCGATTTATACGCAAGACAGCGACCTTCATTCAGTCGTGTCCGCACTTGCTAGTGAATTAGGCAGCGAGGCTGAGTCAGCTAAATTAATATTCAAGCCAAAAGAGCCACTCGTGTTGGACCAAGAAGGCGCGGAGAAAATGATGCGCCTGATTGATACGCTTGAAGACAATGATGATGTGCAGACGGTGTTTGGTAATTATGATATTCCAGATGATGTGATGGAAGCGTTGGCACAAGAATAATACGAGTTTCCGAGGAGTAGATATGCGCTTGATTGGGCTGGATCCGGGGTTGCAGAAAACCGGCTGGGGCGTTGTAGACGCTGAAGGCAACCGGCTCCGTCATGTTGCGAACGGCGTTGTTGCATCTGATCCGAAGAAAACGCTGGCTGAAAGGCTTGTTCAGCTTCATGACGGCCTGTCTGAAGTGTTAAAAATATGGCAGCCACATTCTTGCGCAGTTGAAGAAACATTCGTTAACAAAAACCCAACTTCCACACTCAAGCTTGGGCAGGCGCGTGGTATCGCGCTTTTGGTGCCGTCGATGGCAGGTATCAGTGTGGCTGAATATACGCCGAACCATGTGAAAAAGTCGGTGGTCGGTGCAGGGCATGCTGCGAAAGAACAAGTTGACGCTATGGTGCAAATATTGTTGCCGGGTGTGGAAATAAATGGGCCTGATGCCGCAGACGCTCTTGCAGTTGCGATTTGTCATGCGCATCATGTGGGAACAGCTGAAAATATCAGAAAGGTTGCCCGTTGATTGCAAAGTTAAAAGGCATACTCGATAGTGCCGGTGAAGACTGGTTGATCATTGACGTAGGCGGTGTTGGTTACATTGCGCATGGTTCATCAAGAACGCTGGGCAGTATGCCGCGTGCGGGTGAAGCTGTTGGTATTCACATTGAAACTGTGGTGCGTGAAGATGCAATAACACTGTATGCTTTTGCCGATATTGAAGAGCGTGACCTGTTTCGCCTGCTTACCAGCGTGCAAGGTGTTGGTGCAAAGGTAGCTCTTGCTATACTTTCTGCGTTGTCGCCAACAGACCTGCAAAATGCAATCGCCGCTCAGGACAAAACCGCAGTGTCACGTGCCAAAGGTGTAGGGCCAAAAGTTGCCACGCGTATTGTGACAGAACTCAAAGACAAAGTAACAGGTTTGATATTCAAACCTAAGGGCGTTCAAGTGTCTCAAGCTGCGGCATCAGACCAAAATATGGGCGGCAATGCTGCGCTTGCGGATGCGGTTTCTGCCCTTGTTAACTTGGGCTACAAGCCGGTTGATGCTCACGGTGCTGTTGCGCGTGCTATGAACGACCTCGGCGAAGATGCCAGCGTTGATGCATTGGTTCCTGCTGCGCTTAAGGAGCTTAGTATCCTATGAACGATGCGTCTGAAAGAGTAGTGCAAGGTGAAGAAGCACTGGGCGATGTTATTGATGGCGGTTTGCGCCCTCAAACACTTAATGAGTTCATCGGACAGCAACAAGCCCGTGAAAACCTACATGTGTTTATTGAAGCAGCGCGGACACGTGGTGAGGCAATGGATCATGTATTGTTCTTTGGTCCGCCTGGTTTAGGCAAAACGACACTTGCGCAGATTGTCGCGCGCGAACTGGGTGTTAATTTCCGCGCAACATCTGGTCCGGTAATTTCAAAAGCCGGCGACCTGGCGGCGATTTTAACTAATTTGCAAGACCGTGATGTACTGTTCATTGATGAAATTCATAGATTGAATCCGGCGGTGGAGGAAATTCTTTACCCGGCAATGGAAGACTTTCAGCTCGATCTCATTATCGGTGAAGGGCCAGCTGCTCGCTCGGTACGTATTGATCTGCCAAAGTTCACATTGGTGGGTGCAACCACGCGTTCGGGCCTGATTACCAAGCCGCTGCGTGACCGTTTTGGTATCCCAACACGACTAGAGTTTTATACCACCGAAGAATTAACAGAAGTAGTGAGGCGCGGCGCACGTTTGCTTGAGTTAAATATGAGCGAAGACGGTGCACGTGAGGTGGCTTCAAGATCGCGGGGAACACCACGGATTGCCGGACGTTTGCTGAGGCGTGTGCGTGATTTTGCACTTGTTGCAGAACGAGATACGGTTGATGCAGTGGCGGCTGACGCAGCATTGACGCGCCTACAGGTTGATAATTTAGGCCTTGATACGATGGATCGGCGGTATTTGATGTGTATCGGTGATACCTACACAGGCGGTCCTGTTGGTATTGAAACATTGGCTGCCGCGCTATCAGAGCCACGTGACGCTATTGAAGATATAATTGAGCCATACCTGATGCAGGTTGGGCTCGTGCAGCGCACTCCGCGCGGCCGGATGCTCTCTCCTGATGGCTGGAAGCATATCAACCTAACGCCGCCTCCATCTCAGGGTGTTGATGGGCAGATGAATTTGCTTGGGGGTAATAAATGATTGGTAATCTCAGCGAAGGCGTTTGGAAAAATGGCATTTTTCATTTTCCGATGCGTGTTTATTACGAAGACACGGACGTTGGTGGCATGATGTATCATGCGCGTTATGTCAGTTTTTTTGAACGCGTACGTACAGAAAGCATTCGCGGTAGCGCCGCGGACGTGGACACGCTTTTTGAGTTAACCGAGGTTGAAGGTGGGCCGTTAACTTACGTAGTGAGTAAGTTAAACCTATCATACCATCGTCAGGCAAAAATCGGTGATGTGCTTGTTGGTCATAGTATGGTCACAAAAGTACGCGCAGCTGCCATTGAAGTAAAACAGTGGATTACATGCAATGATGCTTTGGTAACTGAAGCTGAAGTTCTGGTCGCTGTTATTGGAAATGATGGACGTCCGCGTCGCTGGACACCCGCTGCTAAAGCGTGCTGGCAAGAATGGCATGCGGCTGCTAGCGCATCAACGTAAGGTTTTGAGGAGATAAACATGCAGGACCAGTCGGTTAACGAAGTTGTGACACAAGCTGTGCAGTCTGCAGAACTTGGTGGCAATGCGCCGGATTTTTCGCTCATCGGCATGTTTGCGCAGGCTGAGTTTATTGTTCAACTTGTTATGATTATGTTGATTGCGGCAAGTATTTGGGGGTGGTCGATTATTTTTAATACGTGGCAACGTGTTAAGGATGCGCGCGCTAAGGCAGATGAATTTGAAGACACTTTTTGGTCGGGCAGCTCACTGGATGAATTATATAATTCGATCAAACATGCTCCAGACCACCCGCTTGCAGCCGTTTTTGTTGCGGCTATGCGTGAATGGCAACGTAGTCTTGGCTCGATAGGTTCACGTTTCGATAAGGGCACAGCGCAAGACCGGATCAATAAAGTGATGCATGTAACCACAACCCGCGAGATGGACCGTCTTGAAGGGCAGGTTGGTTACTTGGCAACCATCGGTTCTGCCTCGCCTTTTGTAGGCCTCTTTGGGACGGTTTGGGGGATCATGAATAGTTTTACAGCTATCGCGGTAGCGTCTGATACATCGCTTGCAACTGTCGCACCCGGCATTGCAGAAGCATTGCTTGCAACGGCTCTTGGTCTGGTTGCTGCGATCCCTTCGGTGATCGCTTACAATAAATTGTCTACCGACTTAGGGCGCTACGCGGGCCGAGTTGAAGGTTTTTCGGATGAATTTGCTGCCATCCTGTCGCGCCAACTTGATGAGCGAGATAGCTAATGGGTGCTTCTGTAACAGGTGGTGGAGGTCGTGGTTCTGGTGGCAGGCGCAACAAGTATCGCCCAATGGCAGAAATTAATGTTACGCCGTTTGTTGATGTCATGTTGGTGTTGTTGATTGTATTTATGGTGGCCGCACCGCTGTTGACGGCTGGTGTGCAGGTGGATTTGCCAAAAGCGCAAGCAAGGCCACTACCGCAAGATTCGAAACCGCTTGAAGTGACGATTGATCAAAATGGTGCCATATTTCTTGCGGACACTGCAATTCGCATAGAAGAGTTGGTGCCTCGGCTCACTGCTATTGCGGGTAATAGTCGTGATACGCGCATTTATGTGCGCGGAGATACAAAGCTTGATTATGGTCAGGTAATGCAAGTGATTGGTGTGATTAATGGTGCTGGTTTTACCCGTGTTGCACTTATTGCTGAACAACGATAACCACAAATAAGATAGCACAGATAAAGGTGAAGCTAGGAGTGAAACTGGGAACGGAACAATCTGGATGGATGATGTCTTCGGCGCTGCATATAGGTGTTGTTGTCATTGCTGTTGTTGGATTGCCTAATTTTTCTCGACCACGCCCGGCGCCGCCGCCGCCAATTGCTATTGAATTCGTGAAAATCGCCGAAGAAACACGTGTTGTTGCACCGAAAGCTGAAGAAGAACAACAGCAGACAGAAGTTAAACCGCAACCGACGTTTGCCGCGGCAGAGCCGACCGCTAGCGCGCCAGCAGATGCTGTACCGTTACCTGACAAGGCTCCACCCAAAAAGGTGACACCTGCACCGAAGCCAAAACCTAAACCGCAAGTGTCACAAAATACGCAGCTAGCAAACAGGATTGTTCCAAGGGCTAAACCACGCCCACCTTCGCGGTTACGTAATGTTTCTGCATTGATTGATCGCGCCATCAAGGAAGAACGTGAAAAAGCACCTGAGGCCGACAAGAAAAAAGAAGAAACAAAAAAAACTGAAGCGCCCGAAAAGAAACCGGATTTGCTGCGTTCTTTACGCGGCACTGTAGCGACAGCATCTTTGATGGATGCCTTAAGGCGGAAGGTTGAGGAAAATTGGTCTTTTCCCGGCGGAGCCAAGGGTATCGACACAATGCAGGTTACTATTCGTATTCATATACGGCCTGATGGATCTTTCTCACGTGCACCTGAGTTCTTAAATGCCGGCAATTTGAATGATCCGGATCGCGCGTTCTTTCGCATTTTTGCTGAAAGTGCTCGCCGGGCAGTGTTGTTGAGTGAACCGTTTAGTGAAGCAGCGCAGCACTTAGATGCGAGCCAAAAATATATAGATTTTAATTTCAACGGTGCTGAGTTTGCCGGTGGCTAATGTGAGGATACATAATCGATGACTGCGTCTTTATTACTGAAAAGACTGACTTATGTGCTTGCGGCTTGTTTAGTGATAACACTGCAAGCAACTGCACAATTGAAGGTGGATGTGAGCAGAGGGCGTGTGGACCCAGTGCCAATTGCTATTCCTGATTTTGTGCCAGTTCAAAATGTAGAGACATCGGCTGGTAACTTATCAGATATCGGTGCCAGTATATCTCAAGTAGTAACGAGCAACCTCGTTTCAACAGGTCTTTTTCGGGCGATTGATCAAAGTGCCTTCATCGAGAAGCTAACAGCAGCCCCTACAAGGCCTCGTTTCGCAGCATGGCGACCATTAGCTGCGCAAGCGCTGGTTGCCGGACGCATTGAATTGTTACCAAATGGAAACCTGCGCGTTGAATTCAGGTTGTGGGATATTGTTGGCGAACTTCAAATGGAAGGCGTTGGCTATAATACGCCAGCGTCAAATTGGCGTCGTATAGCGCATGTTATTTCTGATCGTATTTATTCCAGACTTACTGGCGAAGATGGCTATTTTGATACCCGGATTGTTTATATCGCTGAACAAGGTGAACCTTTGAACCGTACTAAACGCCTTGCAATCATGGATCAAGACGGTGCTAACCAGCAGTTTCTGACTGATGGTAGTTTTTTGGTGTTAACACCCCGGTTTAGCCCTAATCGTCAAGAAATAACATTCCTGAGCTATTTCGATAATAAACCACGCGTGTATTTGTTTAATATTCTGTCTAACCGTTTTGAAGTGCTGGGTGATTTCCCCAATATGACGTTTGCGCCGCGCTTTTCACCGGATGGTAATTTTGTTGTTATGACACTGGCTGAGGACGGTAACTCAGACATTTACGTTATGGATCTTCGCACGCGTGAAGTGCGCCGGTTAACGGATGACCCTGGTATTGATACATCACCGTCATATTCACCGGACGGCACGAAAATTGTGTTCAACTCCGACCGTGGTGGGTCGCAACAAATATATGTCATGAACGCTGATGGTAGTGACGTACACCGTATATCTTTTGGACGAGGGCGTTATGCAACACCAGTGTGGTCACCGCGGGGTGACTTGATTGCGTTCACAAAAATTGGTGACCGCAAGTTCCGTATTGGTGTGATGCGCACAGATGGTAAAGGTGAACGGCTGTTAACAGATGCTTATCAAGATGAAGGGCCAACATGGTCGCCGAATGGTCGTGTATTGATGTTCTTCCGTACTCCGCCATATGATGCGCAAGGTCGTGGCGGCAAGCCATCGCTCTGGTCTGTTGATTTGACAGGGTATAACGAGCGGCAGGTGCCCACGCCCTATGATGCCTCAGACCCTGCTTGGTCACCACCACTGCCGGTGACTAGCAGGTAATGCCATCTTTTGATGAGACAGTTGCTGCACAAGTGAGAATGCTTGAGGCAGGACAAGTGCTTGAGGCATTAGATCATTTCTTTGCTGATTATGGTGTGATGTATTCAAACGGTGCAATTTTCGGCGAAGGTATCGCCGCCTGCCGCGATAAGCAGAAGCCATTCATTACATCTGCCAAGAATGTGCAGGGTGTCATCACGGATTTATATATAGATAAACACAGTGAATTTTGCGTTTTTCGCAACCAGACCACTTATCTGGATGGGGACGACGAGCAGCAGAAAATTGACGGTATACATGTTCAGATGTGGACACAGGGAAAGGTTGCCATCGAATGGTATTATTCAGGGGAACCAATGGAAGGTATGATCGCACGAGGTATCCTGACTGACCCCGCTCATATTCTTGAGCTTACCGGCTAAGCTACACCAAATTTAACCTCTATGATCATTATACTGTAATGACTTGCCTGATCAGATTGCATGTAGAATACTCGCTTTGATGTACCTGCGTTCATGGGGGAGTGCATTGTGCAAGAAATAAATTCGGTCAAAAGGGGATGTTCGAATGTTCAATATAAAAAGTTCTGTCGTTGTTTTGTCTATGATGCTTTGGGGGTGCGGGCAAGTCGAAGAACAAACCCTGCCGAAATATGAGGCAGAGGTTACATATACCGAATACGGCATTCCTCATATCGTTGCAGAAAATAACGGCAGCTTGGGCTTTGGTGAAGGGTATGTCGCAGCATCGGATCATCTATGTAACATCAGTCATATCATTATACGCGCAAACGGCGAGCTTTCACGGTATTTAGGTGTAGGAGAAGGTAATCAAAATTTTATTTCTGATTACGCTGTGCGCGGATTGGGGATGTTAGAACGTTATACGTCTGGATATGAGAAGCAATCTATTGCGCTGAAAGAAACAATGGAAGGCTACGCAAGTGGGTTTAATAAATACCTTTCAGAATATCAGGGCACAGAGAATAAGGATCATTGGTGCGATGGTGCAGATTGGGTTAAACCTGTAACAGCATTAGATGTTTTTGCTCGTGCACGTTATATTAGTGAAACTCTTCCTCGTTTAGGCCGTGCGTTGTACGCATCTAAGCCACCTTCGATCGATACTCAAACGGGCTCGCTTGATGACACCATATTGAAGGCATCAATAGATGCTCTTGGTTCAGGTGGTTTTGGCTCGAATGCTTGGGCAATTGGCGCTGATCACAGTGAAACAGGCGGTGGTATGTTGCTTGCCAATCCGCATTATCCGTGGTTTGGGTCTAATCGTTTCTGGGAGAAACATCTCACTATTCCGGGTGAGGTTGATATGTACGGCGTTACCTTACTTGGTATGCCTGGTGTGGCTATTGGGTTTAACAAAGATATCGCGTGGTCTCATACGGTTTCAAATAGCCAGCGCGTTGTAGTTTACCAGCTTACATTAAGCCCGGATGACCCCATGAGTTATATTTATGAGGGTGAGGTAAAGCCTTTAGAAAAGAATGAGTTTAGCGTTCCTGTGAAAGGCGAAGACGGTCAAATTCAGGATCAAAGTGCGACTATGTATTTCTCGCATCACGGACCTGTTGTAACGCTTCCAGGTATGGAGTGGAGCGATGCTGTCGCTTTTGCCATGCGTGACGCCAACCGTGATAATGACTACACGATTGCGCAGTGGAACGATATGGGCCGAGCCAACAGTATGGATGCCTTTAAGGCCGCGCATGAAAAATGGAATGCTATTCCTTGGATTAATACTATTGCGACTAGCCGGGACGGTCAGGCCGTTTACTTGGATAATTCCACAGTTGGAAATTTATCTGATACGGCAATTGAAAATTGGAAGAATGCTTACAATGCTGGTGGTGCAGTAAAGCAGGCGTATGACCGTTCAAGATTAACTGTTCTGGATGGTAGTAGTCAGGAAAATGACTTTGTTGTTGGTAATGCACCATTGCCAGGAACAGTTCCCTTTAATGAAAGACCGCAAATCACACGTAGCGATTATGTGTTTAATTCTAACGATAGTTACTGGCTTTCTTCCCCGCGGGAACCAATGACAGGGCACTCACCGCTATACGGCGCTGTTGAGACCGAGCGGAGCCTAAGAACTCGAATGAATATACTTCATCTGGAAGATGAGAATGCTAAGGGTGAAGACGGCAAATGGTCTGTGGCTGAAATACAGGAAACGATACTGTCAAATCAAAGCCTCTCTGCGTCACTGTTGTTGCCACATGTAATTGCAATTTGCATCGAAAACGAAATGGCTATCGATCAGTCAGCTTGTGAGGTTTTGAAATCGTATGATGGTCATTTGAACACTGATAGCGTTGGTAGTGTTCTGTTCCGTGAATGGTTGTTTGCTTATCGTATGCATACCGGTAAGGCAGGTAAGCCTATGTTTGCGGAAGGTTTCTCAAAAGATTTCCCTGTTGAAACGCCGAACGGTTTGAATGACCCTGCATTAGCTCTTGCTGCTTTAGAAACAGCTTTAAGTGTTCTTAGTGAAGCGTCCGTTAATCCAGATGTTGCATTAGGCGGCGTTCAAGTTGCGGTGCGCGGTGAAGAAACCATTCCTATGCATGGTGGATTTAGCCTTGAGGGTGTTGCTAATTTAATTGATCAACGCCCTAACGATACAATAGGCCCGTTTCCAACAAGCAGTCGCTATGAGACACGTAGTGGCCTCTCTGACAAGGGCTATCTGGTTTCTGGTGGCACCAGTTTTATTATGACGCTTGCATACGGTGACGATGGTCCAGAGGCTGAAGCTTTTCTGACTTACGGTCAATCAGGTACGCCGAACAATGAACATTACAGCGACCAAACCAAGTTATTTTCCGAGAAAAAATGGCGCAAGATTCGTTTTACGTCAGCAGATGTGGAAGCTAATAAAGTTCGTAAGTTTACAGTGTCTGGCGAATAGCATTCGTTATTTTAGGTTCATTGATAGGCGTGTGAATATTATGGAAATGGTCGCACGCCTATAATCGTTTCATGGAAATGAGTGAATGCACCATACGCAACCAACGCAATTATTATTGTAATGACATCTTTGATGACTGGTTGTTTTTCAGGTTTTATCCACATGCCATCGCGCCTGTTAGCAGCAATAATTGCGATTATTGACCAAAGTGCAAATCCGCCGAACAAGAGAACAGAGCGCGCTTCTCCATTTGAAAACAAATGCCCAACGGCCCAAAGCAATATGCCGGTCATCTGAGGGTGACGAATGGCACGTTTGATATTTGTTGGTGCATTGCTGGCAAAAAACAACAAGAAACCAATAAGCACCAAGAGCGGAGTTACATGAAACCCCCAGGACGGATTCGCGTATACAAACCCGGGGTCTGTGCCTCGCCAGCCGAATATAATGGCTGCCATGCTCAAGGCGACAGCAAGTGCAAAAATGCCCCTATAGCCTAATTTCCCGAGTTTCCCGATGAGGTTATTGCGAAATTCAATCGCAAAGTAGGGAATGAGGTGTAATCCAATGAAAGCAATAATACCGATGATAAGGAGTGTCATAATTCAATCCCGCATAGTGTGTATAATTGCCTTCAGCCTACATGATTATTTATCACTCTGCCATACACAGATGTGTCGCACTGTATGAGCAGAATTGTTTATTTCGATGTTGGCAAGACTATTGTCTATTGCGTGCTTTGCAGAGGAGGCACGGCAAAAGTGTCATCTGCTCGGCAGAGAAACCAAGGGTTGAGGAACGTTTTTAAGTCCTTGGCGTATGTAAGCGGTGTGCCGTCAATGTTTTCAACGGTTCCGCCTGCGGCCAACAATACACCGTGTGCCGCAGCAGTATCCCACTCGCAAGTGGGTCCAAGGCGGGGATACAGGTCTGCCTCGCCTGTTGCTAGCAGGCACAGTTTCAAACTGGATCCGATAGAGACATGCTCAGCTTTTGGAAAATGGGCAAGCCATGTTTCAAGTTCTGGTGACCTGTGGGATTTGCTGGCAACAATGACTAGGTTGTTCTGGTCTGCAGGTCGTGCTTGAATTTCACGCTGGTTTGTTATTTTGCCGTCAATGACATCTGCCATTAAGGCTCCAATACCGGCAATGCCCCAATACATTTTCTGCATGGCTGGTGCATACACAAACCCGGCGATTGGCGTGCCGTGGTCAATCAATCCAATATTAACTGTGAAATCCGTACCTTTTTTGACAAACTCTTTGGTACCATCTAGCGGGTCAACCAGCCAGAAAATGCCACCAGAGATGTCAGGGCAGTGACCGTCTGATTTAGCTTCTTCACCAACAATGGGAATGTCTGGCGCTATGCGCTTCAGCGCATCTTCAATAACTTTCTCGCCTTGCCGATCTGCTTCGGTAACAGGTGACTGATCTGCTTTGCCGTATACTTCAAAGTCAGTATTGAAGACGTCCATTACGACATTGCCTGCATGCAGCATTGTATTCAGGAGGTCATTTTCAAGATTTTTAAGGCCAAAAGGTGTAATATCTGTCGTCACTGTGAAAGAAACTTTCGATTTGTTACAAATTCGCACACTGTTAAACATAAAATTAGTTGCCAGGGTAGTTATATCTCGTGAAAATGAGAAAGTTATTTCGGGGGGATGAAATGTCGAAGTTGGATTTTGCTGCATTATTGTGTTCTAGATTGTGCCATGATTTGGTCAGTCCTGTAGGCGCTATTAACAATGGCCTTGAGTTATTGAGCGGTGAAGAAGATCCAAATATGCGCGAAGCTGTGTTTGACTTAATTGAAAAGTCCACACTTCAAACTAGTAATAAATTACAATTCTTCAGACTAGCATTTGGTGCTGCAGGTGGGTTTTCTGCACATCTCGATACACGTGAGGCCGAGAAATCCTTAAGAGCATTTCTTGCTGGCAGCAAAGTGGACCTTGACTGGAACGTTACTGTGGCAGAGCTGTCTAAAGGCGCTGTTAAGTTGCTTCTTAATTTATCCCTGGTTGGTGCTGAGGCATTGATTCGTGGCGGAGAGCTGAGCGTTTCATTTATTGCAGAAGGTGAAGACTCGCTCTCACTGCGTATGGAAGCTAGCGGCGAGCGTGTTATTCTGCCTGACGTTGTGCATGCTGCTGTTGAAGGTGATATCGAAGAGGCATCGCTTGAACCGCGTGCAGCGCCAGCATACCTGGCATATGCTGTTGCACAAGAACTTGGTGGTTCTATTGAAGTGGCGCTTGCGGCAGATACACAGTTAATTGTTACGTCAACAATTCGATCCTCAGTATAGATCTCAATATTATAAATAAATCATTGAGTCCGCAGTATTTTGCGCTTTGTTGAAAGAAGTGTGAAAGTTTTACGCGTTCTTAACTCTTTTTGGCGAAACTTCGTCTTGAATTGATGAATGATCATCAAAAATATCAAGATTGAATGGCGGTCTCGCCGGGAAGTGGATATGGACGATCTCTTAAATGAATTCCTGACAGAAACAGGTGAAGCGATTGATGTGGTTGATGTTGAGCTGGTGAAGCTTGAGCAGGACCCCAACAATAAAGAGGTTTTGGATAATATTTTCCGACTAGTGCACACTATCAAAGGGACATGTGGTTTCCTTGGTTTGCCTCGACTCGAATCTGTAGCCCATGCATCCGAAAATGTTTTGGGTAAATTCCGTGATGGCGAATTACAGGTATCTGAAGGCGCGGTTACAGTTATTCTCGAAAGCCTTGACCGTATTAAGGAAATTCTTTCTGGACTTGAAGCCACGGAAGAAGAGCCTGAAGGCGATGATAGTGAATTGATTGGCCGCCTAGATGTTATCGCCGAAGGCGGTGCTGCAGAAGCGGAGACTGCTGAAGATGAGCCTGATACCGTTGACGGTGAAATTATTGATCCAACCCTTGGTCGTTCACTAAAAGCTGGTGAAGTCTCTCTTGAAGAACTTGAGGCAGCGTTTGCCAATGCACCAGGGCCGGAAGAAGCAGCGAGCGAAACACCGGCTGCTGACAATAGCGGTCAAAATCTATTTGAGCGTGTTGGCGGCGAAGACACGATAGCTGTTGCTGCACACCTCATCAGCCAACGTCTCGGCAATGAAGACGGCCTTTCAAAGTTTTTTGACGCTGCTCAGCAAGATCAACGCAAAGCGCAGTTCACTGGCCTAATGATGGCGCTGTTTAAAGACAATATAGATGCCGCTGATAATGTTGGACGTCAACTTGTTACGGTTAGTGGTTTTGGTGAAGCCCAGTTCGATGCCATGCTTAAGCTTGTCAAAGAAATTCTGGTTGAGTGTCAGGTTGATTCTGACGTTGCAGATGAAGCGATAATGATATTTGAGCTAGTACGCGAAGCTGTGATCAATGCTTCTAAAGAAGTTGCGAAGCCAAAAGTTAATAAGGCTGGACGCTCTGCTGCTAGCAATGAGCCGAGCGGTGCTGCAAAAGAAACGCGGCGTACTAATCAATCAATTCGCGTAAGCGTAGACTTGCTTGAAGACTTGATGAATATGGTTTCAGAGTTGGTACTAACACGAAATCAGCTACTGCAAATTACGCGCAACATAGATAATTCTGAACTAGGTGTACCGCTTCAACGCCTTAGCCAATGTACGACTGAGCTGCAAGAAAATGTCATGAAAACGCGTATGCAGCCCATAGGGAATGCATGGGCAAAGCTTCCCCGTATTGTGCGTGACTTAACCGTCGAGCTGGACAAGAAAATTGAACTTGAGATGATTGGCGCCGACACAGAGCTTGATCGTCAAGTGCTTGAATTGATTAAAGACCCACTTACCCACATGGTTCGTAATTCTGCTGATCATGGTATTGAAACGCCAGCAGAACGCATTGCGGCAGGTAAACCTGAGCATGGTACTATTGAGTTGAATGCCTTCCATGAAGGTGGTCATATCATTATTGAAATCAAAGATGATGGACGCGGTATTTCGGCAGACAAACTTAGCGGTAAAATCCTCGAAAAAGGATTAGCTTCAGAGGGCGAGCTCGCGGATATGTCTGAGGCGCAGATTCAGAAATTCATTTTCCATCCCGGGTTCTCGACCGCTGAAACCGTAACCAGTGTTTCTGGTCGTGGTGTCGGTATGGATGTTGTGCGCTCCAATATCGAAAAAATTGGTGGCACCATTGATATGGTTTCTACTGTTGGTAAGGGCAGTAATTTTGCCATTAAAATCCCACTTACGCTCGCGATTGTGGCAGGCCTGATCGTTAAGGCCAATGAAGAACGTTATGCCATTCCACAGATTAGCGTGCTTGAGCTGGTGCGGGCAGCAAGCAAAGAAAATGCTGGCGAAAATGATCATAAGATTGAGATGATCAAAGACACACCCGTTTTGCGTTTGCGTAATCGCTTGTTGCCGCTGGTTTATCTTAATGAAGTGCTTGGTTTCAATACGCGAGAAGAAATTGATGCACGTGAGAATGCAGATGATTTCATTATCGTTTCGCAAGTAGGGGCATTTACTTTCGGTATTGTTGTTGATCAAGTCTTCGATACTGAAGAAATTGTTGTTAAGCCGGTCGCACCCATCCTCAAAAGCCTCGATATTTATTCGGGTAACACCATCCTCGGTGATGGCAGTGTGATTATGATTCTTGATCCGAACGGCATAGCAAGCCTTGCTAACTCTGGCGTGACTGATAACGCCACAGAAGATGAAGCTGAGAAGGAACATGTGCGTCGTTCTACTGTGAATGAAAAAGAGAGCATGTTGGTATTCCGTGCCGGACAAGAACATCAGCGTGCTGTGCCATTGTCTTTGGTAGCCAGACTTGAGGAAATTGACGTTTCAAATGTTGAGAAATCAGATGGTCGTTTGATGGTTCAATACCGCGGCGCATTGATGCCACTTGTTTTGGCTGACAAAGAAATGACGCTTCGTACTGATGGCCGACAGCCGGTTCTCGTGTTTACTGATCGTCAGTTTACAATGGGCCTCGCTGTTGATGAGATTCTTGATATCGTTGAAGAGCAGCTTGATATTAAATTAGCTTCTGACCGGCCAGGAGCTGTTGGTTCTGCAATTATCAACGGCAAGGCATCAGAAGTTATTGATGTTACACACTATCTTGCGCTGGCTTTCCCTGATTGGTTGGGCAGCAAAGATACAAGCGATGAAACAGGCTTCAAGACTGATGCCGAAAGAATTCTTGTCGTTGATGATAGTGACTTCTTCCGTAATATGTTGCGTCCAATCCTTACAGTTGCGGGCTATCAAGTAACGACTGTGAATAGTGCCGCTGCAGCGTTGCATCTGATGGAAGAAGGTGAGATGTTTGATCTCATTATCTCTGATGTGGAAATGCCGGACATGAATGGGTTTGAGTTTGCTGAAACAATTCGCGACGGTTCTCGTTGGGAAAATGTGCAGCTTGTTGCTTTGTCTTCTTTGTCTAGTGAACGTGATATCAATCGCGGTTTTGAAGCTGGTTTCGACGATTATGTAGCCAAGTTTGATAAACAGACTTTACTGCGCAGTTTAGCTCAGCAATTTAAAATTGAAGGAGACGCAGCATGAATGATCTTGTGGTGCGCAATAACACAACTGAAATGGCCGTTGTTGGAAAACAAGATTTCGTAACTGTTATGTTGGATGGTCAGATATTGGGTATTCCTGTTCTTGCCGTGCATGATGTTTTGAACGCGCAACAAATTACCAAAATTCCTAAGGCGCAAGACTGGGTTGCTGGTGTACTGAACTTGCGTGGGCGCATTGTTACTGCGATTGACCTGCGCCGCCGCCTTGGTCTGCCGCCAAATGAGGAAGGCGAGAAAAGCATGTCTGTTGTTGTTGAGCACAATGAAGAACCATACAGTCTACAGATTGATAAAGTTGGTGAAGTTCTTTCGCTTGAAGATCAACTTTTCGAGAAAAACCCTGTAACACTTGACCCTCGCTGGCGTGAGGTAAGTAATGGGATATACCGCTTGAAGGATCAGCTTCTACCGATTCTGGATGTTGACCGTTTATTGGCTTTTGAAAGCAATAATAAAGCTGCTTAAATAATAGACTTTAAACCCTCAACAATTCATGTGCGGGTGGGAGATACAAGTAATGAAATTATGCCTGGTGGTTGATGATTCGAAGGTAATCCGAAAGGTCGCGCGGCGGATCCTGGAAGAACTTCGTTTTGACATTGAAGAAGCTGCTGATGGCCAAGAAGCTTTAGACGCGTGTGATCGTAACATGCCTGACGTTGTGCTCTTGGATTGGAATATGCCTGTAATGGATGGGCTGGAGTTTCTGAAAGCTGTTCGTGCCAAGGAAGGTGTGGAGCAGCCCATTGTTGTGTTCTGTACAACGGAAAATGATATGTCTCATATTCGTACAGCCATAGAAGCAGGCGCAAATGAGTACATCATGAAGCCATTTGACCGCGAGATTATTGAGGCAAAGTTCTCTCAAGTCGGCCTTATCTAATTTAGGAAATGCTTTGTGAGCTCTGCTATTTCACATTCAAATAAAACAACGCAAACTGATGGTCCATACCGTGTGATGGTAGTGGACGATAGTGCGATTATTAGAGGCTTTCTTTGTAGGTACCTTTCGGAGGATCCTAACATTGATGTTGTAACTACTGCTAATAATGGCTCAGTAGCTTTGCGGCAGCTTGATTTGCATGATGTAGAAGTCGTGGTTCTGGATATCGAGATGCCAGTGATGGACGGCCTCACCGCATTGCCGAAGATGATGGATAAGAAGCCTGACCTCCAAGTGGTAATGGCCTCTACATTAACACGTAAAAATGCAGAAGTTAGCTTGCGTTCATTGCAAATGGGTGCGGTTGACTATGTACCGAAGCCTGAGACTGCGCGCTCTGTTAATGCGAATATTGATTTCCGCCGTGAGCTGGTTGAAAAGGTAAAAGCATGGGCATCGCGTCGGCGAACCAAAATAAATCGGGCTAGCCCAGCTTTAGCGGGTTCGGTTATATCCGGCTCGACGCCTGCACCGCGTGACGGGTTTGTAAAGCCTTCAAGACCTCAAGCTCCAACGGGCTTTGTTTCTGCCGCTCGCCCGAGGCCCGCGCCTGTAATATCTTCCGTTCGAGCCGCCACAGCTACAAACATAAATTCAGATGCTGCCAATGATACCAAGCTTTCTCTACGAAAGGGTTCTTTGCGGCGTCCTAAAATATTACTTATTGGTTCTTCAACGGGTGGTCCGCAAGCACTGATGAAGTTTTTCGCTGGATTTTCAAAGCGCCCTGATGTGCCGATTTTGATAACACAACATATGCCTGCAACTTTTACTGCGATCTTGGCGGATCATTTGAAACAGGCAACGGGGTGGGATGCTGAAGAAGCAAAAGATTCTACCGCGCTAATGCCAGGCCATATTTATGTGGCACCAGGTGGTAAGCATATGGAAATCGTTGAAGAAAACGGAAAAATAATTACCAGGTTGACAGACGATCCTCCTGAGAATTTCTGCAAACCTGCGGTTGATCCGATGTTTAGGAGCGCCGCGCGTATATACAAAGATCAGATATTAGCGGTGATGTTAACGGGTATGGGCCATGACGGTCTTAAGGGGTCGAGAGAAATTACAAAAGAAGGAGCCACGCTTTTGGCGCAAGACGAAGAAACCAGTGTGGTTTGGGGCATGCCAGGTGCCGTTGCGACAGCGGGTTTATGTACAGAAATATTGCCGATTACAGAACTTGGTGCTGCGGCAAGTAAACGGCTTCAGGGAGCAATGATGTGAAGACCCAAGATTTTGACTTCCTAGCTGGATTATTAAAAGAACGTTCAGGCCTTATGTTGACAGCAGACAAAGTGTATCTGTTGGAAAGTCGATTAACACCGCTTGCGCGAAAGCGCGGTCTGGATACGCTGGATGCGCTTATTCAAAAGCTTCGCATTAGCCGGGATGATGTCTTGATTAAAGACGTTACGGAAGCGATGACGACTAACGAGTCCTTTTTCTTCCGTGATAATACACCGTTTGATTTGTTTAAAAATCATGTTTTGCCGGCAATGGAAAAGGCCCGTGGGCCAAAAAGACGATTGCGCATTTGGTGTGCAGCCGCATCAACGGGACAAGAGCCTTATTCGCTTGCTATTTTGCTGCGGGAGAACTGGGCGAAGTGGCAAGGTTGGAACATCGAAATTATTGGCACTGATATTTGTACGCAGGTACTCGAGAAAGCTAAAGCCGGTGTATATAGCCAGTTTGAAGTACAGCGCGGTTTGCCTATTCAGATGCTCATTAAATATTTCACGCAGGACGGTGATGTTTGGCGTCTAAATGACGAAATTCGCAATATGGTTACGTATCGACCTTTCAATTTGCTGAGTAATTTTATCGGCATGGGGTCTTTTGACGTGATCTATTGCAGAAATGTGCTGATTTATTTTGACCAAGCCACCAAGAAAGATGTGCTTGAGCGTATGCACGGCACGCTTGCTGCAGATGGTACTCTGTTTTTAGGTGCTGCCGAGACTGTGTTGGGCATTACGGACAAATTACGCCCCGTGCGTGGTCAACGCGGCATGTATGTTTCATCAAGCGGTAATGCAGAGGAATTGATGGGACTTGGTAGTTAGGTATTTCCGTGCATAGCGATAATAAAAAAGAGCGGTAATTTACCGCTCTTTTTGCTAGTTTTACTGAGTGTTCAACGTGGTTTTAAGCTAAGGTTTGTTAGCTGGCTACTTTTTGGCCCATACTGTCATCCGGACTTTGTAGGACATAACCACGACCCCAAACGGTTTCAATGTAATTATCGCCGTCAGATGCTGTTGCAAGCTTCTTGCGTAGTTTACATATAAATACGTCAATAATCTTCAACTCAGGCTCATCAATACCGCCGTAAAGGTGGTTCAAAAACATCTCTTTGGTAAGTGTGCTGCCTTTGCGGAGCGACAGCAGTTCAAGCATGGCGTATTCTTTGCCTGTCAGGTGCACACGTTGACCATCAACTTCAACGGTTTTGGTGTCAAGATTAACAGCAAGTCTACCAGTCGTAATGATTGATTGTGAATGACCTTTTGAGCGGCGAACGATTGCATGAATGCGGGCAACCAGTTCTTCCTTATGGAAAGGTTTGGTCAAATAATCATCTGCACCAAAACCAAGGCCTTTAACTTTGTTTTCCATCTCATTGAGACCAGAAAGTATAAGGATTGGTGTGTTGACTTTCGCCGTGCGAAGTTTTTTCAGCACATCATAGCCATGCATATCTGGCAGGTTTAAATCCAAAAGGATGATGTCATAATCATATAGCTTCCCCAGATCCAGGCCTTCTTCACCCAGGTCAGTGCAATATGTATTAAACCCTTCCGATGTCAGCATCAGTTCGATGCTTCGACTGATCGTTGGGTCATCTTCAATTAGAAGAACGCGCATTGTTGGTCCTCGTATCTTTGTATCGTTAAACTGTAAAATATTACAGAATTCGGCCTTCCACAGGCTGCGAATCGCATCAATATTCCCCCCAAGCATTATTATTATGCTTAACAAAAGTTAACGAAGGTTAACGAAAACATCAAAAAAAATAAAATAATCTTAAAAATAGACGCAAAGAAGCTCGTTTGGCTTTTACTTATAGTTAACGGGATCAGCTTAAAATCAATTTGACGCATGGGTAATTGTTAGCGTCGCATGATCAGGGGTAGTTGGTGCAAAGCCTTATTAGAGAGATTGAGAGGATCCAAACGGAAAGCCGTTATGGACGTGTAACGGGTGTTCGTGGTTTGCTCGTGGAGCTGGCCGGCATTGGGCAATATATCTCGGTTGGTTCACGCCTTGAGGTGGAAACACGGGACCGCAGAAGTGTTCCGATAGAAATTATAGGCTTTCGTGAACAAACCGCACTTGCCATGCCTTTCGGTGCTGTTGAAGGTATTGGTGTAGGGTGCAGGGCGGTACTTAAACAATCAGAACCAGTTATATTTCCCTCAAATGCTTGGCTTGGCCGCGTTGTTAATGCATTTGGTGAACCAATTGATGGCAAAGGGCCAATTGGTGATGGACCCCAACCATGTCTGTTGCGCTCGCCGCCACCTGCCGCTCACAGCCGTCAGCGTGTAGGCGAGAAAGTGGACTTAGGCGTACGTGCGCTCAATTCGTTTGTCACATGTTGCCGCGGCCAACGTATGGGTATCTTTTCTGGCTCAGGAGTTGGTAAGTCAGTTCTTTTGTCCATGATCGCACGGCATTCTGAATCAGATATCAGCGTTATTGGCCTCATCGGAGAAAGAGGGCGGGAGGTTCAGGAATTTATAGAGGATGATTTGGGCCCGGATGGATTGGCACGCTCTGTCGTCGTGGTTGCAACATCTGACGAGTCAGCACTTATGCGCCGACAAGCTGCCTACTTGACGCTTACACTATCGGAATATTTCCGTGACACAGGCGCAGAAGTTATGTGCCTGATGGATAGCGTCACGCGGTTTGCGATGGCGCAGCGTGAAATTGGCCTTGCCGGCGGTGAACCACCGACCAGTAAAGGCTATACACCAACAGTGTTTACGGAGTTGCCCAAATTGCTTGAGCGTGCTGGTCCTGGGCCGCGCGGTGTTGGCAATATTACAGGGCTCTTTACCGTTCTTGTTGAAGGCGATGACCACAACGAACCTGTGGCGGATGCGGTGCGCGGTATTCTGGACGGTCATATTGTGATGGAAAGATCAATTGCGGAACGTGGCCGTTATCCTGCGATTAATGTACTTAAGTCTATTTCGCGCACGATGCCACGTTGTAATGACGATAGAGAAAATCTGCTCGTGCGTGAAGCAAAGCGCTTTATGTCAACGTATGCTGATATGGAAGAAATGATCCGTCTGGGGGCTTACCGCATGGGTAGCAACCCAGATGTTGATGCTGCTATTCAATATAACCCGCATTTGGAAGAGTATTTAGGGCAATGGAAAGATGATCCGACGTCAATGCATGAGGGCTATGAACGTTTGCAAAGTATTCTACAAGCAGGACCTGCCGCCGCTGTGCTTGATCAATACCTGAAACAAGAGGCAAATTGAATGCTACCCATTGAACAGGCAGTTAGGACATTCTCCCTATGACTAAGCTGGACGGCATTATCCGTTTGAAGAAGTGGGAGCTAGATGAAGAAAGACGTGCTCTTGCAGGCTTGCTGGATGAACGGAAGCGCGTGGAAGATTCAATTGAATTTTTGGAGCAGGAAATGCTTCAGCAAAAACAACTCCGAGAAAGTGAAATTGCTTCAGTAACACTTGGCGCTTACATAGAAGGTGCGCGCAAGAAAAAAGCGTGGCTTTTGGAGGCTATGCGCTTGAAGGATGAGGAAATCACTGAGAAGCAAGATATTGTTTCGCAAGCATTTCGTGAATTGAAAACATATGAAATTGCTGACGAAAATCAAAAAAATCGGACACGGGAAGCTTTAGAGAAAAAAGAGCAGAAAGAGCTCGATGAACAAGCACTGCGTGCCTATGAAAAAACGATGAGCGAGAACGTATTTTAACGTTAGCTAATATTTATACGCAAGGCATGCAAGCCGGCGATAGTGGAGAAGACTGTGACAATACAACAAGATATGATGAATGCGTTCACGCTTGAACAGTTGCAGGAATTTGACCGCCAGCATCATGTGCATCCATTTACTGACCCTGAAACACTGAAGCAAGCACCGCCATTTCTCATTGATTCAGCGGAAGGCTGTTATGTTAGTGGCCAAAATATCAAATTGCTTGATGCAATGGCAGGGCTTGGTTGTGTCAATATTGGGTATGGCCGTAAAGAGCTTGCTGAAGTCGCTTCTCATGTGATGAACAAACTCTCCTACTACCACAGTTTCTCTGCTGTTTCGAACCCATATGCTGCAGCACTCTCAGCCAAGATTGCTGATATTGCTCCTGAAGGTATGAATAAGATTTTCATTTCCAATTCGGGTTCTGAGGCAGTGGAAACCGCACTGAAACTTGTATCGTTATATTGGCAGCGCAAAGGGCAACCTAACCGGCAGACAATAATAACGCGAGATTATGCCTATCACGGCAGTACAATTGCTACCGCTGCGCTGAACGGTAACAAAGAAATGGGCTCACAGTTTGGGTATGGTAGCAATGATCATATTGTCCATGCCAAGGCGCCTTATTGGTACCGCGAGGGCGGTGACATGAGCCCCGATGAGTTTGGCGTTGCTGCTGCGCAGTCTGTCGAGCAGTGCATACTGGATGCTGGCCCAGAAAATGTGGCGGCTTTCATTGGTGAACCAGTTCAAGGCACTATGGGTATTATTGTGCCACCTCAGTCATATTGGCCAGAGGTTGAGCGCATTTGTCGCAAATATGATGTTCTTATAATTGCTGATGAAGTAGTCAGTGGATTTGGTCGTACTGGCAAATGGTTTGGGCAGGAAGCATTTGGCTTTACTGCTGACATTATGACGCTCGCCAAAGGTCTGTCGTCGTCTTATGTGCCCGTATCAGCCACGGTTGTTTCAGATGATGTTGCCTCGATTATTGAAGACGGCTCCGGCCTGTTACAACATGGCTTTACCACATCAGGGCATCCAGTGACATGTGCGGTGGCGCTTAAGAATCTCCAACTTATCGAGCATGAAGGTATGGTAGAGGCTATCGCGGTGGAGAAAGGTCCGTATTTAGCGGATCGATTAAATGTTGCCCTTGGTGACCACCCACTTGTTGGTGAAATTCGCACAAGTGGCCTTATGGTCGGTATCGAGCTTACTAAAAACAAGGCAACGCGGGAGCAGTACCCTCTTGAGCTAGGTATATGTAATCACGTAAGTCAAAGCGCCTTGATGCGTGGTTTGATCGTGCGCGCTACAGGTAATGTTGTTGTACTTTGTCCGCCGTTTGTAATCTCCAACGCAGAAATCGACTTTGTTGCTAGCATTCTTCTTGAAGCATGTAACGAGGTTTACGCCGCTATTCAGCAAGTGTAAGGTAACGAAAATTACGCAGCTTTATTAGATGCATTTGTGGTCGTTTTTGTTGCTTTCAAGCGAACCATCAAGCCATTGCCTATCATGATTAAGGCTAATCCGACCACCGCGGTTAAATCCCATGTAAATCCTTCATAAAATGTAGAAATGGTTAGTGCAACAAGCGGGGTCATAACTGCAATGTAGCCTGCACGTGCAACGCCAATTTTACTAATGAGCCATAAGTAAAGCGTGAAGGCGACTACTGTGCCAAACGATGCCAAGTATATGAGAGCGATGACATAAGGTGGGTTTGCATCAAACAATATAGGCTCGCCTGACACTATTGCGATCATCAGGTTAAAGGCGCTGCTATATAGAAGGGCGAGCGCGGTAAAAGGTAAAACGTCAAAGCTCTTGGCAGTGTCTGAAGCTGGTATGGTGTTGCCGATAGAAGCCGTTAACGTAGCAAGTAGGCACAAGCCAAGGCCCAAGGCTGTCTCGTCACTTAGAGAGAAACTTGTCATTTCATGACTAAAGATAAGCGCCAAGCCGATAACACCAATTAAAGCAGCAAGTAAAACAGGCAGCTGTATCGGCGCTTTCAAGAACAAGCGGGAAGTGAATATGTTCATGAGTGACAATGTAGAAAAAGCCACAGCAACCAAGCCGGATGTCAAATACTCGGTTCCAGCGTAAACAAAGAGATAATTAAGACCAAATAACAGCGCACCGGTTCCCAGCGCGGCAACATGTCCTTTTGCGTCAAATCTTATCGAGTATCCTTTGATCAGGCACCAGCCAATTAGTAAAACGGCTGCCAGACCAAACCGGTAAAACAATGACCATTCTTTTGCCACAACACCCAGCTGAAATTCAATTCCATACCATGTTGAGCCCCAAATGAGCACGCAGGCAGCGAAGGCAACAAATACAGCCATCTAGATTATCCGATCTATGAGGTGTGAGACTAGTAAGTTGCTGTGCACATTCGTTAGATGATGCCTTAAGTGCAAGCACTTTTTTCTTCTGAGGTGTTTCAGAAAAATTAACCTACTAATTGTTTCTCGATGATGTCTTGGGCGTCTATGTCGAATGGGTATTGTTCTTCAAAAGAAAGCGCACCTGTATATCCGTTTACGGCAACCGATACGTCAAACATCTTTCTTAATTCATTTTGAAGAGCCGCATCAAAACTAGTTTTACTGCGTACTGTAAGATCAAATTGCTTCTGTTTTATCTGTCCATCTAGTTGAATGTCGCCAAGTACAGAGAACTGCACTTGCAAAACAAAACGTTTATTATCGTCTTGTTCGTTGTTTTCGCCGCTTGATGTTTGATTCTTATCGTCTGGGTTAAGTTCCGCATGTTGTTGGACTAATAAAGCTGCCAAAGGAACATCAGTACTTCGCGTATCAACAGGTATCATAATAGCGCGCCATTCACCTGACCGGTCGTTGGCCATGTTGCCCATTTGTCTGATATCTGAAGTAAGTTGTTTTAACAGTGCGGGCGTTGTTGTTTGAAGTGTATTTTCGACTTGTCGGCCAATCCATGCATTTGCTCCAGACCGTCCGGCAGCCGCCAGTAAAAACAGTAAACTGTTTGTCAGTTTACCACCACCTTGTGCCGTTTTCTCCTGCAAGGCAGTTATCGCTGCGGGATTGTTGCTTGCTGCGATAGCAACAGCTGCTTCTTGCAGAGCAGGCCAATTTGTTAATATGCCGGTAGATGCCGCTGATGTTTGTTGCGCATCGATGCGAGTTGAAACCTCAGGTGTTGATGTTGTGGGCAATTGAGTGCTGGCTGATGCCTGCAAAGTGGCCTCGCTTGGCCAGCGAATTTCAATTGTATCGCCAACAGCAGGGCGTTGACTTGACGGGATCGTCAATGAAACATCTCCGGCAGTTGTTAACAAACGGATATCTGTCTTGGGGCCATCTGGGCTCAGGAACGCAGCTTGTGTTTGAACTGTATTAATTGTTGCGGTTTGCACAGTATTTGCCTGAGAAGAAGTGTTCTCGGGTTTCACAAAGGATACGGACACTTTCTGTGGATATGAACCATCCTCAGATGAAATCAATAACGCAGAAAAAGTGGGCGGCACATGTGAAACTGTGTTGGCGGCAACGGTGGTTGCTGAAGATGCTGTGGCCGTTTTTTGAAGCGCCACATCAAGCCTAACTATCTCACCGGTAAGTTTGGTAACCTGATCACTGGGTGCGATATATGTGCCGCGATCGGTCTCTACAACAGAAAGTGCAGCCGAATTATCAAAAGCAGTGAGAAGGTTGCCACCGGTTCCCAATAAAACAGCATGTGCTGCAGATAGAGGTGATACTTGTGAAACTGTCGCTATTTTTGCAGGTGAGACCTGACTAATGGCAGGGTCCAGTACCTGAATAATAGCCTGTGCTCCGTCAGATGATATTGCTGCGATAGCGGGTCCAATACCTGGACCTGTAGCCGCTTGCGGGTTTGTCGCCGAGCTTATTTGACTGGGTGTTCTGTCACGCTGTAATGGCTCTGTAACGTCATTTGTCTGCCCACTTTGTTGGGCATTCAGCAGGTTTGCTGAGCTGGTGGGGTGTAAATTTTTTTCGGCAGGTACGTTGAGACCTGACTGTGTCGAGCTTGATGTCAGTGCATTTTCATTTAGCAATAATGAACGTGTTTCAGGAATGATGGTTTCGGTTCTAACGGGGCTGGAAAGTGGTGCGCGATATGGATGATTGGTCGGCGTTTCCAACGGTTTGGTTGCATTCTGTTGTTGAGATTGTTGCGGGATGTGAATCTCAGTAATTATTAATGCTAGCTGTGTAGGCGGCGTAACTACATAGTTATTACGCTGTGTAAGGTCTGCTGTAATCGTTTTACCAGTTTCGGTAATCTTAAGTACGACTGTATCATCTGGCTGCAAGCCTGCGTCAGGGCGCAGCGCAAAAGTCGCAGTTTCGGTTACGATAACTGGCCTGCCTTCAGCATCAATGGCGTTTACTGTTTCACGCAGTTCTTGACCAATTCGTACTTGAGCTGCTGACGCAGATATGGAAACCGCTGGATCTCTGGATCGTGGTACTGCATTTTCTTTAGAGCTCGTGTCTGTTTGTTGCCGATTTTGTGTATTACCTGCATTATTCGGGTCTTTGGCAACTTGTGACGTTTTGCCCGAACTTTGCACAGAACGATCGATTGTTTTAGGGGCAGGGGGGCCGGTTACATCACTCAAAGCGGCCTCCTTTCTCTATAGCATAGACCTTATTCAATCAGGCTTTTCGCAATGGCTTTCACATCACTTGCTGCATCCGCTTGCGGATGTCGCGCTAAAAGTGGCATTTGTGAGCGAATAGCGTCAACTACCTTTGTGTCAGAACGAATGATACCTAAAAGCGGCGGCGAAATCTTCAAGAATCCCTCAGCTGCGCGTTTAATTGCTCCATAAGTCTTTTCGCCGTCCTTTTTAGACGGAACATTGTTGACCACAATTGAAATGTTGGCACTTGGATTGCGCGCCACAGCCAACTTTATAAATGCATATGCATCGGTCAATGATGTTGGGTCACTGGTCATTACAACAATGATACGCCCTGCATGGTTTGATAGCGTGTTTACTGATGGGTCTATGCCAGCGGCTAGGTCTAGCAGAACATGGTCATAATTTTTGGTTTGGTTTTCAAGTTCTGTCCGTATGGAATTGAGCGTTTCCTGCGATAATGAACCAAGCGCGCCAGATCCTGATTTTCCGGCAATAACGTCCATTGTTACCCCGGCAGTGTCTGTATAGGGCATGGCCACGTCACCAAGCATATAATCACCGGAAATAACGGCACCAAGATCACGTTCAGGAAGAAGTCCCAATTGTATATCAATGTTAGCAAGGCCCAGATCACCATCGAATAGCAACACCTTACGTTTCATGCCGGCAAGCGTATGGGCCAGTGTCACAGACAGCCATGTTTTACCAACACCACCTTTACCAGAGGCGATAGTGATTAGCTTGCGTTTGTGTGCAGGAGTAGTAGGGGCATTCGTCATGACAAAGGCTCTTGTTTGGTTGCCCCATCACCGCGTCTGGGCAGGGAGGTCAGTAATTTTGCGAAATTCACGGGAGTTGCAGGCTCTAGTCCCTCAGCTACATAAGGGCTGCGACTTATGCCTGCCATCGCCAGGTATCCAGGGCGAGCGGCCATCACAAGCCCGGCGTAGCGTCTGGCTGCATCAAGCTTTGTTGCAATAAAACGCCGACAGCCCAAGCGTGCAAATATGCCTGCTATTTCCTGTGCATCCAATGGGTCTAGGCCAGCAGGCAGAACCAGAACGGGCTCTGCGTCGATGGCCTGAATCATACCCAAAAGTAATTTAAGTTCTTCCATGTCGAACGGATTTGTGCCGGACGTATCAATAAGAGTTAAGTCGGCTGGAGTTGTGCGTGCACGGACTATGGCGGCCAGTTCTTCTGGTGTGTCTGCTGTTGAAACGGTTTGTTTCATAAGCTGTGCAAAATGGTCAAGCTGCTGCAGGCCGCCAGCCTTTATCGTGTCTGTTGTAATGATATGTACGCTGCGTTCATGCAAAAGAGCATCAGCCGTGAGCTTTGCTGTAGTGATCGTTTTGCCAACACCCGGTGGCCCAACAAGCATAATGGGACGCGTGGCCACATCAGTTAGCGGGTTAAAGCGGATTGTAGTATCAAGTGCGTCGGCAAAAGCGGATGATAAACTGCTTTTCTCAATTGCATTCAGTGCTGTTTTGAGGTGTTCCGCTGTTTCAAATGGAAGACCGTGATGGTTTATAACAGCAGCAATGTCTGCGCTGTCATATTCTTTGGTCGGCGTTAGTGGATACGATGCTTCAAAAGAAACAGGTGTTTCGTATGTTTGTTGCAAAGCCTCCGGAACGCGTGAGGAAGCAATGGCTTCAATAGCCGCTGTTACACGCACACCGCCTTCATTTTCTTCAATTTGAACGATGATGGCGTCCGCACCCATTTCGTTGCGAACGGCTTCCATCACCTGTTTCATCGTTTTTTCGTGAAAGGTTTTAAGACGCATTACCTTTCGGTTCCTCATAACTGGGGCTATTGCCCGAATAATTAACAGTGCGGCGTTATATGTACCGCGCTAAATTTGCTCTAAATCTGCCCAAGTGTTCGGATTTTAGCTTGTGGGTGAATCTCGTTTTGACTCATAACAACAGTTGCTGGCCTGAAGCGTTCTATAATGGAGCGCACATATGGGCGAACCAGTGGGCTTGTTAGCATCACGGGGGCTTCGCCGCGTTCGGCCTGTTGATCATAAATCAATCGCACGGCATTAATGAATTCCTGTAACTGGGTCGGGGCCATTGCAAGTTGCTTATCCTCACCTTGTCCAACAAGGCTCTCAGCGAAAGCCTGTTCCCATTCCGAGGAAAGAGTAACAAGCGGGACAAGTCCGTCAGCGTTTGCGTAAGCGGCACATAATTGCCTCCCCAGGCGAGTGCGCACATGTTCAGCAATATTAACTACATTTTGAGTGAAGCCAGTGGCTTCGGCTATACCTTCAAGAATAGTTGCAAAATCACGGATTGAGACACGCTCTATGAGCAATGTTTGCAAGACACGCTGAATGCCAGACGTGGTAATCTGGCTGGGCACAATATCTGTAACAAGTTTCTGATGTTCGCCCGGCAGGTCTTCAATAAGTTTTTGCGTTTCTGCGTATGACAGCAGATCAGCCATATTGCTTTTAATCACTTCTGTAAGGTGTGTTGTGATTACGGTCGGCGCATCAACTACAGTGTACCCGCGGAAGCTGGCTTCTTCACGTGCTGAATCGTCAACCCATGTTGCAGGCAAACCAAATGCTGGTTCTGTAGTGGCTTCACCAGCAATTTGCACCGGTTGACCTTCCGGGTCCATTATCAACAGCATTCCCGGGCGAATATCACCGCGGCCCACTTCGGTTTCTTTCACGCGCAACACATAAGTGTTTGCGGGTAATTGCATATTATCCAAAATGCGAACCGATGGCATAACGAACCCAACCTCGCTTGCAATCTGACGCCGCAATGCTTTGATCTGGTCTGTTAAGCGGAAACCACTGTCGTCATTGATGAGGGTTAGCAATCCATAACCAAGCTCGAGGCGCAATTGATCAATAGCGAGTGCTGCTGAAATAGGTTCCTCGGTTGGTTTTGCTGTTTCTATTGCGGCAGCATCGGCTGTTTCAATGTCACGTTTGTCTTGTTCTTTTCTGTTAGTGGCTGTGTAGGCACCGAAAGCGAGCGCACCGCCCATCAAGGCAAACGGCAAGAAAGGCAAGCCCGGCATTAAGCCCATTGAAATTAACAGCGCACTGGAAACGCCTAGTGCACGCGGTGCAGCGCTCATTTGACCAAATAAAGCTTTATCAACCTGACCGCTAACACCTGCTTTGGTAACAAGCATACCTGCGGCGGTAGATACAATTAACGCTGGAATTTGAGACACCAACCCGTCACCAACGGTTAAGATTGTATAGCGGCTGCCGGCCTCGGCGAATGACATATCATTGATAACAACGCCGATGATAATGCCGCCAACAATATTGATAATTGTAATCAGTAATCCGGCGATAGCATCGCCTCTCACGAATTTTGCTGCACCATCCATTGAACCAAAGAAAGTGCTTTCGTCTTCTAATTCTTTACGACGTGCAACTGCCTCTTTTTCTTCAATTATGCCTGACGAAAGATCAGCATCAATTGCCATTTGCTTGCCAGGCATTGCGTCCAGGCTGAAGCGAGCGGCAACTTCGGCAATACGCCCAGAGCCTTTGGTAATAACGATGAAGTTCACGATAACCAGTATGGAAAATACGATTATGCCAATAACAACTTCGCCGCCCATCAGAAACTGCCCAAAAGCTTCAATAACAGCACCAGCAGCATTGGTGCCAGTGTGGCCTTCCGACAAAATAAGGCGTGTCGATGCCAGATTAAGCGATAGACGCAGCATTGTGGCAATCAACAATATGGTCGGGAAACTGTTAAACTCGAGCGGTTTATGAATGAAGATAGTTGTCATCAGAACCATGACAGAAAAACTGATACTGGCAGCCAACATAACGTCCAAAAGCCAACCGGGCATTGGCACGATTAGCATCATCAGAATGGTTACCATTCCGAAAGCAAAGCCAACGTCTGTGCTTTTTAGTGCGCTAAGCATGTGACTGAGATTAAAGTCTCCGCCACCTTTACCGCCTTCTTGGCTATTTTCTGCTGCCGTGTCACTCATGCATTTTATCCATTACTCACCGGTCATACCGATGATTAGTTTATGCGCAATCAATTAAAGTGGGGCACGTTGTCCGGTATCACCTGGTTGAGGTACAGGCACACCGTCAGCATTATATTGGTTCAATTTATTGCGTAGTGTGCGAATTGAAATGCCAAGGATATTTGCGGCATGTGTACGATTGCCTAAGCAGTGCTTTAGAGTGTCGATGATTAACTCACGCTCTACTTCCGCAACGGTTTTACCAACCATCTTCACTGCAGCATCCTCACTGCTGTGAGGATCAGTTGCATCTGTACTGGATACAGTTGAGGAACCTGCTGTACTTTCACTGAGGGAAGACGGCATGGTTAAATTGCCACTAGCATCTGGAAGCATAATTGCAGACGTGCTGATGTCTGGTCCATTGGCCAACAACACACTGCGATGCATAGCATTTTCTAGCTCGCGCACATTGCCAGGCCACGCGTGTGCCTTCAGCACATTCATAGCGTCTGCGGAAATAGGGCGCTTTTCAACCTGATTAACTTCAGTATATTTTTCAGCGAAATGAGCTGCAAGTGCTGCAATGTCTTCAGGGCGTTCACGCAGCGGTGGCACGCGCAGATTAAATACGTTCAAACGGAAAAATAAATCTTCACGGAAGTCGCCGTCTTTAACAGCATCTTGCAAATTACGGTTTGATGTGGCGATGATCCGTATGTCCACATTAACAGGTTTGGAACCACCAACACGATCGATTTGGCGTTCTTGAATGGCGCGGAGAAGTTTCGCTTGTAACCGAACGTCCATTTCTGAAATTTCGTCCAAGAGTAATGTACCACCGTCGGCCTCTTCAAATTTACCAATACGGCGTGCGACTGCACCTGTGAAGGCGCCTTTTTCATGACCGAAAAGCTCTGATTCCAATAGGTTTTCAGGAATGGCGGCACAGTTGACGGCGACAAAAGGTTTGTTGGTGCGATGGCTTTTTTGGTGAACAAAACGTGCCATTACTTCTTTACCAGTTCCAGATTCGCCGGTAATCAATACACTTGCCTCAGACGGCGCGATACGTTCAGCAAGTGCCGCAACTTCTTTCATGACAGCATCACGGTATATGAACGACTGACTATCCTCGGTCACGGCTTCAAGAACTGCGGCAATCAGTTCAGCATCCGGTGGCAGCGGGATATATTCTTTTGCGCCGCCTCTAATCGCTGCAGCAGCGGTTTGTGGGTCTGTGCCAATCCCACATGCAACAACTGGTATAGAGAAATGTTCAGCGCGTAACTTTGGGATGATGCTAGGTATATCCAACGATATTTCAATCATTAGCAGATCAGCGCCGCGATTGCGCAGAATGGCGAGAGCCATATCAGCGTCTGGTGCGTGTGTAACCTGTGCACCGCGGTCCATCGCGATTTTACTAGCAGCACCCAGCTGCCCATTTAATGTTCCAACGATTAGCAATCGCATCGATCTTCTCCGTTTTACCCTACTGTTTCAGGTGCGTTATGACTTAAAGAATGTCACACGCTTGGCTGGTGGTAGGATGGTATTCAAAAGCATTTCCAGACGACGAGGGTTTTCCTTGCGCCGTATTGATGTTGCCCCCATGGCATATAAGTTATTAACAAGGCCTTCTTCCTCCGTGCAGTGTTCCGTTTTCGCTGCAAGCGGGATAAAAACCAGATGTGCTAATATGGCACCGTATAAAGTTGTAAGAAGCGCAACAGCCATAGAGGGGCCAATTTCCGCTGGGTTGTCTAAATTACCCAGCATACGTACCAATCCGATGAGCGTTCCAATCAATCCCATCGCTGGCGCGACATCACCTGCACGGCGAAGGAAATCAACGGCACGCATATGGCGAGAACTTGCTGTACTTGCTTCACGGCGCATAATCTGTTCGATCTCATCAGCCTGCGTTCCGTCAACAACTAGTTGCATAGCCTGCATCAGAAAAGGTGTGTCTTTCAGGCGCGGTAATAGGCGTTCCAACATCAAGATATCGTTGTGTTTGCGTGCTTCGACGGCAATTTTCAGCACTTTTATGGCTTCTTCATTTGGGTCACGTTGTCCGTGACGTAAAAGGTTCCATATGTTGCCGGGTAGCGAAATCATTTCTTGTAGGCGAAAGCTGATAGCGGTAACCGCAAAAGTGCCTAAAACAACAATTAGTCCACCCTGTAGGTTGATATATGCAACAGGGGAGCCACCAAGCAGAATTGCGGCAAACACAAGTAAAAAAGCAGCCAACATGCCAAACACTGTACTCATATCCAGTATGCCCCCCTTGTGCGGCAGTTTGTCGGATTAACCATCAATTTTGATGATTTCTGTCATCGTTACGCCGAGGTGGTCTTCAACAAGAACAACTTCGCCGCGTGCAACAAGTCGATTATTTACATATATATCAATTGCTTCCCCAACCTTCCGATCCAGTTCAATAACTGCACCAGGGGCAATTTTAAGAAGCTGACTTACTTCTAGTGTAGATTTGCCGAGCACAGCCTGAACACGCACAGGAACGTCAAACACAGGCTCTAGTTCCTGCGACGTGCGAATTTGGCCATCTTCCTTGGGCGCAAGGTCTGGATTCCGCGATGCATCGCTGGACAATTCCGATAGACCTACACCTTCTGTGGTTTCGCCTTCTTCTGCCATAATCTTACCTATCGTTTCTTTCCCAAATGCCGGCTGTATGTGCCGTACATCCTTTTAATTAGTTGCTTTGTAATTGTTCTTCAGTTGCTGCGTTTGCAGTTTCATCGCTTAGACCGGCAATAACAAATCGCTGTACAGCGTCTTCAATCTGATGCTGGACAATGTCTTGCTTGCGTTCCGAGCCACCATCAGGCCATTCGACCCTGCAATCCATCGAGCCGAGAGTTGGTTCGCCAAGTAAGACAATCTCACCAGCAAAGCTCGTTGCATTTTTCATCTCATCAAGCCTAGCCGCGATTTCGTCAGTTATGCCCTCGTTAACCCGCACGACAAGTCTTGGCTCCCGTGCTGCAGTTGCCAGACAATCCTCAATCAACGCCTGAACTTCTGCGGTTGGTTTTGTGCGTATCAATGCTGAGGACAATTTGGATGCGATACCATATGCAAGATGCACCATGTCCTGTTTCAAATTGGCTTCGAGTTTTTGGTGCTGATCGAACAAAGACCCAGTAGCCTCGACAAGTTGCTGCAGTACTTTCTGTGTCTCTGCTTCAATTTCACTTAAGGTTTGCGTGCGACCGTCTTCTATGCCTTTGGCATAGGCTTCCTGGCTTTGCTGCTCTGCGTCGGCTTTAAGCTGGTCAATCTCTATGTCATAGCGGCTTTTTGCGCCGCCATCGAAAGCTTGATCGAATGTATATTTAACGGGATTTGCCATCAGTAGATCAACTCGTCCTCACCTTTGTTATCAGAGAGCAAGATTTCGCCTGCTTCTGCTAGGTCTTTGGCTTTGTTAACCATTTCCATTTGAGCATCATCTACATCACGCAAGCGTACTGGACCCATGGCCTCCATATCTTCGCGAAGGATTTTTGCTGCGCGCTCAGACATGTTAGAGAAGAACAGATCGCGCAATGTGTCGGATGCGCCTTTCATGGCGAGCGCAAGTTTGTCTTTATCAACGTTACGCAGCAGCGTCTGAACACCGCTTGGGTCAAGGTTGGCAAGATCTTCAAATGTAAACATCAGTGCGCGAATGCGTTCTGCTGAATCGCGGTTGCGGTCTTCTAATGCTGCTAGAAAGCGAGATTCTGCGCTGCGATCAAGGAAGTTGAATATCTCTGCGATTGTTTCATGACTGTCACGGCGGCTCGTACGTGCCAGATTGTTCATAAATTCAACGCGGAGTGTTTGCTCCACTTTATCAAGAATGTCTTTCTGCACCGACTCCATGCGAAGCATGCGCATGATCACTTCCATAGAGAAATCTTCAGGCAATACTGATAATACGCGCGCAGCGTGTTCAGCTTTGATTTTCTGCAATACTACAGCCACTGTTTGCGGGTATTCATTCTTCAGGTAACTGGCCAGCACCATTTCATTTACGTTGCCAAGTTTGTCCCACATCGTACGGCCTGCGGGTCCGCGAATTTCATCCATGATCTGCTGAACACGATCGCCAGGAAGCATTTTACCGAGTAAACGCTCGGTATTTTCAAATGACCCGTTAAGGCTTCCAACAGTTGAAACCTGAGAGGCAAATTCGACAAAGACATTCTCAACGTCATTGGCATTAAGTGCACCAAGCGTTGACATATGCTGTGACAGTTCCTTGACCTCGTCGTCTGTTAGTTTTTCCCAGATGCCACGGCCATAATCTTCGCCGATTGCTAGCATAAACGCTGCCGCTTTTTCGGAACCTGATAATTTTCCTGCTTCAATTGCCACTGTATGACCTCTTAACGCTTATCATTTTTACTGATTTCAACGGTTCTATTGTTCGGCATAGAGCCATTGTCTCACGATAGAGACTGACTCGTCAGGGTTTGACTTGATGATGTCAGCAACTTTTTTAAGAGCCGATTCCTGAACCCGTCCTTCAACTTGCGCAACATCAATACGTGTGTCTGTTTGCATCTGGTTAGGATTGAATGTTCCGGCTTCTTTTGCCGCAACAACCAGCGCTGCAGCATTTGCATCACCGCCTGCGGCTGCGGCTAGTATTTCCGGAGTGACTTGCACAGGCCCTGCAATTGCTGGTGCAGCAGCAGCGTTGTTTTCAATTTGTGCCGTTGGATCAACTGGTGGCGGTGCATCTGGAATAGCCTCAATCAAACGAACCACAAGAGGGCGTACCACGAGTAGCAAAACAAGAATGATTGCGACGAAAGTACCGCCAGTTGTCAATACATCAATAAGGTCTTGTTTATTCAGACCGAACAGACTGAAGCCGGCTTGGGATTCACCGAAAGGTACAGGGTCTACAAAGCGAAGACTTTGTACAACGATACTGTCGTTTCGTGCTGCATCAAAAGGCACAGCAGATTCGACTAATGCACGTAACTGTTCAATTTCGTCGGCTGCGCGGTCTTGGTAAGCGGTAGTTACACCGGTAGCATCTAGTGTTCTGATACCGTCAACCAGTACAGAAATACGGATTTGTGTCACATCGCCGGGTTCTTTAACTGTTACTGTTTCAACTTTGGAGTTTTCAAAGTTTGTAGTTTCTTCTGTGGTGTTGCTGGTGTTGTTATTATTATTTAGGTTGCCTGCAGCATCAGGTAAATTGTTTCCAATAGTTACCTGGCCACCATTTTCATTGGCTTCGCTGGAGTTTTCTTCGCGCAGGTTTGACGACAAGATCACTTGGCCATCTGGGTCATATGTTGTTTGGCTGGTCGTGGTACGATTCATATCCATATCAATCGAAACTTCAGCGCGTACTCTGCCATCGCCGACACGGCGAGCCAGTAATTGTTCAATTTTTTCACGGTATTGACGCTCTTTGGCAAGACGAGCGTCCTCAAGGCTTGATAGGCTTGAGAAGTCACCTTCCGCGGCACCATCAATGAGCAAACGGCCATTTGTATCAGAGATAGTGACACGATCAGGTGATAAGCCTGGTACAGCAGACGCCACAAGCGACTGGATAGCTATAGCTTGACCTTGTCCCAGAGCACCGCTTGTTTTAAGTAAAATCGAGGCAGATGGTTGACTTTCTTCCCGTTGGAATGGGCGTCTTTCAGGCATTACGATATGAACGCGTGCTTCTGATACGGACCGAATGAATTTAATTGTGCGAGAAAGTTCGCCTTCAACGGCACGTACATAATTTACATTCAGCTCAAAGCTTGTACGACCAAAGCTGGACTCCTGATCGAAAATTTCTTTGCCAATAACACCGCCTGATAATCCGTCGCCGGCCAGTAAAAGGCGCAGTCGGTCGACCTGATCCTGCGGCACACGTACGATGCGGCCGCCGGCGGCTGTCTCATAAGGAATGCCATCATTTTCCAGACGCTGTGCAATCGAGGCTGCATCAGCTGGATCAAGATCAGTATATAAAGGAGTCATTGGTGCATTTTGTATGCCTCCAATAACTGTAAAGAAGAAAGCTAACGTTCCGACACCAACAAGAGATATCAGCAGTAAGCGGCCCGTTCCCAGATTACGAATAAATTGTAATAAACCGTCCATTTTGTCCCAGCTATGGCTAATTTCGTGCTCTTATGAGCAGCCCACAACTGAGGATTAAGACAACAAGGTAAACAGAAAGTTAAATCTAGGCAACTTTTGCCTATTAATGTTCATGTGTGTTATAAAAAGTGCTCAAATATCCGTGTTTAGGCGGATTGAGTGATAAGAGACTCATCGTTGTTACGATAGTCTTTCAGGCGTGTTGTTCTTAAACCAGCGAGACCACTTGACTCGATAGCTCGCTGCCAGCTTAAAAACTCTTCGACCGACAAAGAATAACGTTCACATGCATCTGCTAAAGTTATTTCGCCAGCCTGAACTGCGTAAACCACTTGAGCTTTTCGGCGGGCAACCCATCGTTTGGTATTACTAGGAGGTAGCTCCATACCTGACTTTACCAATTTAAGTGAAGTTTCTTTTTTACCTGATTTTAGATTTGCTGCCATTTTTACTGATATCGCCTTAACAAGTTTGCCAATTTATGTGATGGCATGACCATAACGTGAGGCCATTTAAAAAAGGTCTAATGGATGTATTAAATTCTATGCAATTGGATACGTTTTGTTAATCATTGCTCGATTTTAACGTCGCAACCAGCGAATGCGAGCGACCATTTGGCCGCTCGCAAACAAGCAAAGAGAAGTGTTAGACATTAAAGTCGGGTTAGTTCCTCAAGAATTTCATCAGAGGTCGTGATAATTCTTGTAGATGCTGAAAATGCTCGCTGTACCCGGATCAACTCAGAGAACTCATTTGCCAAGTCGACAGTTGATTGTTCAAGTGAATTAGGCGCAATAGACCCGGCACCACCGAAACCAGCTTGCTGGAGCGCAAAGTCACCTGAAAGGTCAGAGATGCCAAAAGCGTTTCCTTGCTGACGGGTTAAGCCATTCGGGTTTTGGAATATTGCAACAGGTAGCTGAAATACATCAAGTGTTAGCCCGTTATCAAATAAGGCTGATACTGTTCCGTCTTCACCAATTGATACACCGTTAACATTGTCAAAAGATGCACCATCAGCACTTGATGAAATCAAGGTGGAGATACTGTCAAATTGCGAGAAGCCATTTGCTTGACCGTCTGTACCAAAGTTAAAAACGATAGCACCTGGGTCAACAGCTGCAGCACCTGTCGCGTTGTAATCGAAGGTAAGTGCGCCATCAGGTAAGGTTACCGCTGTACCACCCGGGCCACCGCCAGTTACATTGCTGAGTGTGCTGTTAGCAAGATCAATAGATCCGTCAGTATTGAATGCTAATGTGCCTGTACCTATAAGGCCGTTTGCACCTTGAACAGCAGTATCCAATTCGGTGGGGTCATCAAACGTTAGCTCGTAGTTCCACTGATTTGTGCCTGTTTTGAGAGCAGACAATACCACAGTATGTGATCCGCCTTGGCTATCGAAAACTTGCAGGTTTGTTTCAAAATCGGCACTCGTTGTTCCTGCAGAAAGGTCACCCAAGGTATAACCCGCGGTTACTGGTGTGCTGGATTGCAAGTTTGCGCGTAATGAAACAGACGATGTTGAATCACCAAAACCATTCAGTGCATTAATGTTAATTGGTTCTAGTTCCGTTAGGTCATTCTGGTTAGATGGAATGTTGCCATTGTCATCTAGAGGCCAGCCGAGGAGGTAATGTCCAGCGGTGTTTTGGAAGAAACCTTCAGCATCCTGACTGAATGCGCCAGCGCGTGTATAAAGCACTTCGCCTTCTGTATCCGTAGCGCTTGTTCCGTCACGTACAACAAAGAAACCAGCACCATCCACAGATAGGTCAGTTGCAGAGCTTGATGGTTGCAACAAACCCTGGTTGGAAACCAGCGTTTCAGAGAACGCTCGGACACCACCTGGTGAGTATGTGGCCAATGATGAGTTTTCCGTCACAAGTGTGGAAAACCGTGATCGGGTTTCTTTATACCCGATTGTGTTTACGTTTGTGATGTTATCGGCAATTACGCCAACGCCTTCAGTGAAGGCTTGGAGGCCCGATACACCTGCTGCCAGAGCAGTGAATGCCATTTTACTTCTCCTAATACTCTTTGCGTTTTCACTTAGCTAAGGCTTTCTGCTCGTTCACACTTGGCAATGGTGTCGCCAAATGATAGCTGGTTACTTCGAGCCAGCTTTATCAGTGAGTTACTCTCCGTAAATCAACTGTAAAAGTTCAGATTGTGTGACTTGATTTGGTCCCACATTAAAGCGTGGAACACCACTAACTGTATCAATGGATGTGATGGTTTCCACTACAGCGATCGCTGGTTCAACGGTGTTACCGTCTTCATTTGTCGCTGCTATTTGTAATTCGTATGTACCTGGTTCAACTGGATTGCCTGCTGCATCTACACCAGTCCAGTTAAATTCATGTAAGCCAAAGCTTGCATCACCTGTTTCGGAATATATGAGAGACCCAGCTTCGTTCAACACGTTTAGTGTAAGGTCATCCGTATCTAAACGATTTTGGTATTGCCATTGAATACCGCTTTGGCCGTCGTGATCACCGCGTGTATTTGCAATAAGGGCATCAGTACCAAGATAATTAGCCGCTGTAGCCAAGTTGTCGTTTGAAATCAGCCCTGCCAGGTTTTCCAGGTTTTGGTTCGTTTGAATCTGCTGCTCCACTCCTGAGAATGAAACCAGTTGTTGTGTAAATTCGTTGCTATCCAGCGGATCCAACGGATCTTGATTTTGCAGCTGAGTTGTCAACAACGTCAGAAAGTCATCGAAATCTTCGGCAAGTGCTGCAGCAGAGCCTGTTGCAGCTGTTTGGCCTGTGTTTGCCGCTGATGTTACATTAAAGAGGTCAATCATTTTGTTTCTCTAACTTTCAACTTGTTAAACGCGAACGTCCAGCCCTGTTTCAGGCGTTACATGCGCTAGTATTTCTTCAAGGTCGACGGTTTCGGTCAAGTCTTCCGGATTACGGTCATCAATAGTGCTATCTGTGCTGCTATTCTCTTTCAGGGCGTCTTTTAGACGATCTTCCTGCATGGCCTCAGCAAAAGCTTTCCCGGCACTTTCTTCGCCGCCGCTATCGAGAGAGAAGGTAATACCATCATCTTCGGTTTTGCTGCCGCCAGCTTCAATTGCCCGTTCAAGTCCGCGTGCTTCGCGTTGTAATAATTCAAGCGTCTCCGGGCGTTCTACAAACACGTTGGCTCTCACCATGCCATCAGCGCCGAACTTTAATTTAACAGTAACTTTACCAAGCTCAGGTGGATCCATGCGCATGGCGAATTCATTTTCGCCTGCTTTAACGGCACGCGTCACATTCACATTCAATTGTTTAGCAATGTGCCCACCCATTGTGGGGTTGGGTTTTCCACCCATTAAACCCATTCCCAGCAAGCCAGTGCCGTCACCTCTAAGGCCTGTAAGGCCGCTGGCAATTGTGTCTGTTCCAAGCCCATCGGTTAATCCAGCCGCGCGTTCAGGTGTCCAGGTGCCAGACCATGGGGAAGACCAATCAACGGATGTTCGTTGCACAGGTGCTACCTGGTCGATGTTCGTGCGCGTGCTGATGGCTGCATCACTCGGGGTCGAAATATTCAGAGTTTCGCGTTTTTCAGTGATCGGTGTTGAACGAGCGGTTGCTGATTCAAAAGATTGTGGAGCCGCACTCGCAGCTGTCAAAGAGGCTGTCTGCGTGCTAGTGGGTGAATTTGTACTTGTTTGGTTTTGTATGCGCTGATTTGCTAGAAAACCATTTTCCCGTGATTTCTGCAGCACATTAAGCACTTGCCCGTCAGCATCAATATTTTCATCAATGATGTTCTCGGCATTGCCTCTTGTTGCGGCACCATCGGAGGAGGCTTGTATAGCTGCCTGACGACCTAGTTGCTGCGTTTCAACTTGCTTAAAGGCGTTATTAGCAAAAGAGTTTAGCTCATCTGAAGCAGACGGCGTTTGTATCAAGGTGGCATTTACTGGAGTACCTGTTGAAGCACTTGTAGGCGATACCTGCGGTGTATTGGTATTATTAGCTGGTGATATCTCAGTAATGGGGGCAGAACCCGCTGCTGTGTTTACTGAACTTTGGACGGTGGTGTGGACACTATTTAATTCAGCCACTGGCAAAACATGTCCGGCACCTCGAATTTGCGTTAGACTATTCGCGTTTGCTAATTCAGTAACGGTCGGTAGTGGAGAAAACTTTGCTGATACTGTATCAGTTGCTGCTTCCTGAGGTGAACTGGCAACAAGCGGCGCAGTTTGGCTTATACTTCCCAGTTCCTGAGTGGTAGCGGTAAATCCTACTGACAAACCATCTTCAAGACCAATAATTCCAATAAGAGGTGTTGCAGTTGGGTCTTCTTCATCGAATGATGGGAAGAAAACACCTGCGCCTCTTAGAGACTGGACTATAATGGGGTTGCCGTCTGTGACTGTAGGATCAATTAGTAAGTTTTCATCTGTCGGTGTTGCTGCCAAGCCAGCATTGGCTGTTTGTTGTAACTCTGCATATGCGGCGGTTTGTTCAGTGCCCCTTGTCTCTGGCAGAACAGAAGTAAGTTGAGCGATATGTTCAGGGAAACCGTTGAGAGCTTCCTGAATATCTGTGGCAGATACTTCACCTGTTAGCCCGGCAAGGTCAGTTGGTGTGTTGCCAAGCAAGGGGAGTAGGTTTGTAGTTACATTTTCGACAGCGTTCATCTTATTTACTTATGGTCTGTAGTTTCGCCATTTCTGTGGCTCGCCATTCGTGTTGGCGGTATATAAGCAATTGGTGGGCCAGTTTTCAAAAACTGCTGAAAAGCTGGGGTTTCATGTTTCTTGTTCTTCGCAGTAGCGTGTATATTCAGAATAAATGCGGATTTTGCCCGGCAAGATTGCACAGAGCATTATTGCTCGGAATCCCTTGCCTCTTTGCCCTATCAGTCTTATATGGCGGTTGGTGTACCCAAATTGTGTACAATGGAAAAATATGACCACAGTATTGAACAGTCTTGGATTTGAGCGCAAACCTGCGGATACGCGGGTTGTTGTTGCTATGTCTGGCGGCGTAGATAGCTCAGTGACCGCAGGCCTTCTTAAAGAGCAAGGTTACGATGTGGTTGGTATTACGCTGCAACTATATGATCACGGCGTTGCTGTTCAAAAGAAAGGTTCGTGCTGCGCAGGACAAGACATTCACGATGCTCGGCGTGTTGCTGAAGAGTTAGGTATTCCGCACTATGTACTGGATTATGAAAGCCGGTTCAAAGAGCAAGTGATGGAAGACTTTGCTGATAGCTATATCAAAGGTGAAACACCGATCCCTTGCGTGCGCTGTAATCAGACTGTGAAATTCAAAGACTTGCTCGCGACAGCGCAAGATCTGGGCGCTGATTGTATGGCGACAGGTCATTATGTTCAGCGTGTTGTTGGTGAAGGTGGTAAAGCGCACCTGCTACGCGGTAAAGATAATGGCAAAGACCAAAGTTATTTCTTATTTGCCAGTACGCAGGAACAAATTGACTTCTTGCGTTTTCCGCTTGGCGGTATGGATAAGGAAGAAACTCGTGCGCACGCAGAGCGTTTCGGCCTTATTGTTGCGGACAAGCCGGATAGTCAGGACATATGTTTTGTGCCAGAAGGCGGTTATGTAAGCGTGATTGAACGCTTGCGTCCCGGCGCTATGGAGCCAGGCGATATCGTTGATATAGACGGTAACGTCTTGGGTCAACACAAGGGCATTGTGCGCTATACTATTGGCCAGCGCCGTGGCATAGGCATTGGCGGCACCGAAGATCCTCTATATGTTTTGAAGCTGGACCCTGCACGCCGCCGTGTGATTGTTGGCCCGAAAGAGGCACTGGCTACTCGTGAAATTTTGGTTAAGGAAGTGAGCTGGATTGGTGAAGATGTACCTAATGACGGTTTGTTGGTAACGGCAAAAATTCGCTCTACGCGACCGGGTGTGTCTGCAAAACTGTTCGCGGGCAATGATGGTACAGCACGAATAGAATTGCTTGAGCCTGAAACCGGCGTTTCACCGGGGCAGGCCGCAGTGTTTTATCATGATGACCGCGTTTTAGGTGGCGGTTGGATCAGCGGTGCAATAAGTACTGATCCACGTCTTGAGGACGCTGCCTAGCGGAACAGTACACCGCCTTTGATAACATGTTTCACGCGCCGCATGTCAGATAGGTGCGATAGCGGATCACCGTCTACAATAATAATATCTGCCAGTTTGCCAGCTTCAAGTGTGCCAATTTTGTCTTGTTGTTGCATGACCAGTGCATTGGTTTTTGTTGCTGCAACTAGAACTTCCATATTGGTCATGCCGGTTTCTTCTTGCATCAGCACCATTTCTTTCCACATCGCGTCATGATGTGGATTTGCACGTGTGCCACTGTCAGTCGAAACGGTGAAAATTGCGCCGGCTTCCTTGAGTTGACGCAGCTTTGCCATGCGTCCAGCTCGATGAGCGCTTGCCTTATCGTATAGCGGGTGGTCAGTCAGGTCCACTTCACGATATGATTTGCGCACATCTGCGTACAAGTCGGCTGGCAGATCACGTATCCAGCGCGGGTCATCTGTTAGTTCAGGGTTTTCTATGATTTGACGCAAACCATCTCGGGCAATGATGGTGGCTGCCATGGCAACTTTTTGATCAAGGATCATTTGCACGATATCGTCGTCATAAGCAGTTGCTTCATATTCGCCGATATGTTCGATGGTGTCGTATTCGCCGATGCCAGCTTTCAAGGCGGTGCGAATAGCTTCGGCGGCATAAATATGTGATGCAACACGCAGGCCTTGCTTGTGCGCTTCATCATATATCGCGGCTAACTCTTCCTGAGACAGTGCTTCATCTTGTGTTTTTATAACATCTGCGCCCATTTCTTTTAATTTGCGCACTTTTTCGCGGGCGTCTTCAGGGCTCTCAATAACCCATGTGTCTTTATAGCCATCAGATACGAAGGCTGTTGCTGTCTTACGTAAAAAAGGACCGGCGATAAAAGTGCGAGGCCCAGGGATTTTGCCAGAGTTAACCTGGTCGCGTAGCCAGAAAATATTGCTAACATCAGCGCCGAGGTCACGCACGCTGGTTACACCTGCCATCAACATGGCTTTCGCTGCTGCAGGCATGATATCTGATCGCATACGGTTTTCGTATTTACCAAACCAGTGATTATAATCGCTATGGCCGAGGATATCGAAATGTACATGGATGTCGATCAAGCCGGGCATCACGGTCATGCCGTTAGTATCAATTATTTTGGTGCCTGTTGGAATGTTGATATCGTCTTCATTGCCAACCGCAATGATACGTTCGCCGTCCATTAAAATGACGCCGTCAACAATGGGTGCACCGCCATTGCCATCAATTATGCGGCCACCTTTGAGTGCGGTGATATCAACGGCATTTGCAGCCGAGATAGTGAAAAGAGCAATGATAAGGCAAGAGAGATAACGAAACACAAAAATTCCCCTGATATTATGTTTGGCAACGCATTGAAAGACATACCACGTTCGCAGCAATTCCGGCAAATACGACAGCTTTGTATCGCGTGATACTTATTTATTGTTTGAACTGGGCTGGGAAATCGTCTGGTTTTACGCGTTCAAATTTTGCTGTGCGCCCAAGCAGTGAAATCCCAATATAACCGCGCATCTTGAGAATATTTCCATTTTCCTCAAGTTCCATTTTGGCATCATAGGTTTTGCCATTGTTTGGATCGTAGACCTTACCATTTTTCCAGCGATTTTTTCGCGCGTCATATTTGAAACCCCACAAGAAAACAACACCTTTCAAACTGCGTTCCTTCAGTGCCGGGTCAGGGTTTTTTGTATCAATAGCAGGCTTTTCACTCCAGCGAGTGATACCTTCCACAGACGGTGAGCCAGTGTTTTCTGTCAGGCGAATTTCAAAAATCGCGTCTTTGGTCTGATTCCAGAAAAATCCATTATATGCATCAGCATCGTTAGCACTCGCATTCCATGCAAGCGTTATTGATGTGCAAACTGCAAAGAGCAACAAAGTGAGGTGGCGCATCATTATATTCGCTTTCTGTTGTGATTGCAGTGACCATTGCATGGTCAACTAGAAACAGAAAGAGCGAATTTACTCGGCAGCCACTGCATCCATCTCAGCAGGTGCATGAAAGCGTTTCATAATAGTATCACGCTTGGATGGCTTTATGTATGCTTTCGACATATCACCGTTCATCTGTTTTGCTACTAAAGGATCCATAATTTTAAACCAGATAGGGGGATTCCATGCGGCTAAATACATGGTGAAGTATCCTGCAGGTAACTGCGGTGATGTATCAAAATGGCGAAGGCATTGATAAGGTCGTTCAGCATGTGCGTGATGATCAGAATGGCGTTGTAGATGAAACAGTAATACATTGGACACAACGTGATTTGCATTCCAGCTATGATGTGGTTGCACGCGTTCATATGTTCCGTCCGCGCGTTTGCTGCGCATTAAACCATAATGCTCGATGTAATTTGCGCTCGAAAGCATCAGGTTAGAGAGCAGGGCGGCAATAAGAAGAAATGGAACGACTATCAAACCGAAAATCGCTGTTATGCCAGCGTAAAGGCCAATTGTGATAAGACTATTTAACAGGACTTCGTTTTCAAGTGAAAAGGCAGACTTTCCTTTGCGTTCCAAACGTTTGCTCTCGATTGACCATGCACGTTTGAAGCCGCCCGGGAGTTCATGCAGCACAAACTCATAAAAGCTTTCACCCATCATTGATGTGGCACTGTCTTCAGGTGTGGCAACCTGAACATGGTGCCCAAAGTTATGCTCAATACGGAAGTGGCCCATGCCGCATAGGCAAAGAAAGAAGCGTGTGAACAACAAGGAAGTTTTGTCACGCCTGTGGCCAACTTCATGGCCTGTGTTCAGTGCGCCAGCACCTACTAGGCCAACTGTAATTGTTGTTGCAATGTAAACATTCCAGTCAAATGGTTGCGACGAGATAAACCACGCGCCTGCAATCCAAACAAGGTACGCAAGAGGTGCCCCCGAAAATGCGGACCAACGATAAAATGGGTCATCGCGTAATGCGGGGATCGCTTCCTTTGGTGGGTTGCTCGTATCTTCGCCCACCATCATTTCAATGACAGGAATGAAAACATAGAAAAAGATAGGCGTGAACCACAGTGCTAATCCATTGCCTGTTTCCATGTAAAGCCAGAACCCTAAAAAAGGTAATATTACCAAGATGGTTGCGAGTGGCCAAAGATACTTCTTGGGGTCTTTATATGGTGTGGTTGCAGCTTGAGACATGATTCTACCTTCAGCGTAGTTAATCTAATTCACAATACAGGCTATCTTTAATGATAAAATTGTCAATAGTGAATTAATTTTCTGATAACGCTATATATTTCAGAGGATTATGACTGGTATGGTTATGGAATTAAAAAAGCACGCCCCACAGTGTGGAGCGTGCTTTACGAATCACCTATTCGGGGGAGGAGGAAAACCAATGCTTGGGGGAGGAGGTTTTCTTTGGTGATCTGCGCTTGAAAAGATATTTAGCAACTATGCTAAAATTATGCAAAACGATTTAATTTATTATTATAATCGACATAAACGATATGTTGGAATTTACACTAGATATTGACCTTGGGTTATGATCACGTTGGTTGGTAAGTGTATTAGCAAGAGCTTTAGAATGGCAGAAACGAAAAAAACACGCACAAGACTATCACCTGAAGAACGCCGTGAACAATTGCTGCAGGCCGCTATTGATTTATTCGCTGAACGCGGTTTTGGTGAAGCCAAGCATGCTGATATTGCCAAACGTGCAGGCGTTTCAACCGCCGCAACATTTGTTTATTTTCCAACAAGAGAAGAGTTGTTGATTGCGGTGGTTGAGGAAGTTGCACGGTTCTATCTAGCGTTATTTGATGGAATAGAAGGTGGAAAGGGCACAGCCTCAGATGTTCTGCATGGCCTAGCGGCAAGGATTGTCAGCCTTGTTGATACGCATCTGAGTTACGTTTTAGTGCAGCATGGCTGGGCTGCCCGATTTGATAAAGACCTGCGCACTCGTTTTCTCGCATTTCAGGACCAGGTGCTTAGCAAGATTAGTGAAATTCTGTGGGCGTCAGAGGATAATATGATGCGCGATGGTCGTGATGATGCGCGTATTTTACTTTCTGCTAGTGAGGCACTGGCAATCATGAAAGTGGACGGCGAACCTGATGAAAAATTGGAACGATTCACCAAACACACGATTGAGGTTGTGCTGGCATATGGTAAGTCGAATTGATTAGAAAGGGGCGCATTTGAAGGAGATAGGTGATGATTGCAAGGTCGCGGTTCGTTATTGCGGTTCCTGATTTGGCAGTATCTTCAGCTTTTTATCGAGACATACTCGGATTTAAAATACACGCAATTGATGATCCAGGCTGGCTTTTTTATACTAAAGACAATGTATGTATTATGGCTGGGGAATGTCCAGATGCTATCCCCCCTAATGAATTGGGGGACCATTCTTTTTTTGCTTATCTCGTGGTTGATGAAATTGATGAATATTATAAAGCTTTGAATAAGAAAGGCGTAAAGTTCACCAAAGAGCTACGTCTGGAACCATGGGGAATGATCGAATTTGGCCTAAGAACCATTGATGGGCACCGTATAATGGTTGGTAAACCTGAGTAAGTATTAAACCCTTTAGTTTCTCCTCAAAAAAGGCCCCAGCGGTTGCTGAGGCCTTTATCGTTTAGTTTATTTATGTTTATGCATTTGGGCCGTTAGTCGCCAACCTTAGTCGGGAACTTCGGTGCATTTGGCTGTTTAACCGGTTTATATGTTTCCAGGCTTTTCAGCACTTCCTGAACGGCCCGCTCAAGCTGTGTATCCCGCCCATTGTTAACGGCACTAGGGTCAAGCTCCACATCAATATCCGGTGCAGCACCTTCATTTTCGATGCGCCATTCGCCTTCAGGCGTGAACACACGAAAGAATGGTACAGTCAGGAAGCCGCCGTCAATCAAGCGCGGGTTAGCTGAAATACCGATCAAGCCACCCCACGTGCGTTTGCCAATAAGCGGCCCAAGCCCCATACGCTTGAAGCTGTAAGGCAGGAAGTCGCCGCCCGAGCCTGCATCTTGGTCAATCAACATAACTTTTGGACCGAACACAGCGCCGCCCGGTGTGTCATACACAAGACCATCTCTGTCTTTCCAGCTAGACAAATATTGGCGTGCAAGTACATCGGTAATGTAGTTTGCGGCCTGACCGCCACCGTTTTGGCGCTCGTCAATGACCATGCCTGCCTTATCGGTTTGTGCAAAGAACATACGGTTAAAGTATGTGTAACCGCCACCACCAGTGTTGGGTAGGTAAACATAACCAACCTTGCCGCCAGAGGCTTCTTCGACTTTCTTGCGGTTCCCTTCAACCCAAGCCCAGTTGCGGATTTGGCGTTCATTAGCTATTGGTTCTACCACCACACTGCGCGCATCTGAGCCGTCAGCATTGTTGCTAACACTAAGATTAACCTGTTTGCCAACAGTTTGAACGAAATGTTGGAAGATATTGGTACTACCATCAACCGGCGCACCATTTACAGACAAGATGTAATCACCCTCATTCACGCCAATGCCAGGTGCTGATAGCGGAGCGGCAAGGAACGGATTCCAGTCTTCACCAGTGTATATGCGTTTGACGCGGTACTTACCGTTTTCAACGCGCAAGTCTGCACCCAGTAAGCCAATGGCAACACGGTCATCGGCATACAGGTCGCCGCCACCGGTTCGGTTGTGGCCAACCTGTACTTCTGAGATCATATCTACAAGCAAGCGGTTCAGGTCTGTGCGCGTGGCAACATGCTCTACAAGCGGTTGGTATTTTGTGTAGATGCCATTCCAATCAAGGCCGTGCATGTTTGGTGCATAGAAATACTGGTGTTCAAGGCGCCACGTTTCGTCAAAGATCTGCGCCCATTCTTCGCGCGGGTTGATGAAGGCTTTTACGTCACTTGTGTTGAGGCGTTCTGCTTTGATGTTTGCTTCAGCTTTTGCTGTCATCAGGCGGTTGCCCGGTGTGCGTACGATAACCATTTTGCCATCAGAAGACAGGTTGAAATCGTTGATGCGTTCCATCGCTGTGCTTGCTTTACGTTCTTTAAAGTCAAAGCGCATCAGCTCACTATCGCGCGGCCCGCGACCATTTGTTTCAACTGAGGCACCCGCTTGCGGATTTTGAACAAAGAACAAGCTGCCGTCATGAGCAACCTGTAGACCTGTGTAGAACCGCTCCGCTACTGGCAACGCTACAATGCGGTCGCTTATGCCAGCAACATCAACTTTGGTGCCTTTGTCTTCGTCCTTATCGCTTTCTTCTGCTTTATCAGCAGGCTTTGCTTCCTCATCGCCGGTTTTTGGCAGTAATGGTGATTTGCCGTCAGCAGAGAGTACAACAGCATATATACCGTAACGCTGCGGTCGCTCCTGAGATGTCATATCAAGTCCAACAGCAGTAGAACCTGCGTTAGTGGACGCGGTGAAATACAAATACTGACCATCTGGGCTGAACGCGGGGCTTGCTGTGTTGCTCATGCGGTCTGTTACTTGTGTATGTGTACCGTCTTCAAAGCTATAGAGGAACATGTCGCTCATGAAGTTGGCGCGTGCCACAGTATACGCAAGCCATTTTCCATCGTTGCTGAGGCTGATCTCTGCACCGTTGCGTCGCTCGTCAGTATAAATTCTGGTTTTGTCACCAGAGTCTGTATCAATTGACCAAACGCTGAGATGGTTATCTGCATAAATGATTTTGCTGCCATCATTTGCCCAAGCAAGCAAGGTGTAGTCATCTTCTCCTAGTGTAAATGTTTTGTTGGCTTCGCCCATTTGGTCCGCCAGCACTAATTCCCATTTGCGAGTTTTGTCGCTGAGGTAGGCAATACCTTCGCCTGTTGGGGACCACAGACCTGTTTCTTCTTTTACGCCTGAGGTGCGCGTCAGGTTGCGCGTGCTGCCATCTTCAAGTGGTACAGTGTAGATGTCGCCGCGTGCTGTTACAATTGCGCGTTTTCCTGTTGGCGACAGGGCGTAATTGGACAGGTTGACCATAGCATCTTTCCACTGAGGGCGTGCTTCTGGCAGGTCAGAGTTTACTGTGATGTCAATATCGCGAATGCGACCATTTTCGGTATTTAGTTCACGCAGGTCCCCAGCGGTTGTAGTAAACAGAATACTGTTGCCGTGTGCGCGGGCATAGTTAACGTCAAAGTCTTTCTGGTCTGATGCCATCGAGACAGACTTAGACCTGCTGTCGTATTTCCAGATGTTTTTCATGCCGCTGCGGTCCGACAGGAAGTACACATCACGCCCAACCCACATAGGGTTGGTGTCGCTTGCACGCTCATGTGGCACCTTTTCAAGATCGCCTGATGCCGGGTTTAAAATCCAGATAGGCGGGGTGGAACCACCACGATGGTTGCGCCAACCACTGCTGCCGCGGTGTGCTGTATTATATGGCTGGTATGCAAGGCGCTCACCGCGTGCGTCCCAAACGCCGTCCTGGATAACTGCATCCATTACTTTTACAGGGAAACCGCCTTCTGCACTGATGTGCCAGGCTTGCGCGCTGCGGCCGCTTGTCATTTCGCGGCGCGATGTAAACAGCACGGTTTCGCCGCCTGGTGTCCATCCCTGAACGATATCAGCACCAGGGTGCCATGTCAGGCGTTTGGGTTGGCCGCCTGTGGCTGGAATGGTGTAAACGTCTGTGTTGCCGTCATAGTTGGCAGAAAATGCAATTGTTTTCCCATCTGGTGAGAAAGTAGGGCGCATTTCTGTAGCTTGGCGCGTGGTAAGTTGACGCGGATTTGCACCGTCTCTGTCTGCAATCCAGATGTCACCACCGTACGTGAAGGCGATATGGTCCGCTGATATAGCGCCTTCTTTAAGTAATTTTGTTTCCGCTAATGCACCGGTTGATGCGGCGATAGCACTGATACTGACTGATATTGCCAGCGACTTTAATATCTTCTTCACGAAGCCCTCCCTTAAACAAAAGCTATGCACAAGGGTACAGCCCGTTCCCCCACATGCATGCAACGACAAAACATTGCAGTGCTGTGCAATGCAGAGTCAAGCATGATCCAAAATGTATAGAGCCGATGTGGTTTATGTGTTTATGGTTTTGATGTGCGAATTATGCACAAAAGCGGCTTGACGGGCGCGGAGCCCTCTTATATACCAGCCCAGCTTTTGGCGGCTGTGTAATAGTTTTGAGTTTACAAAATTACAAACGCGTTAAAGGCGTAACCATACTTATTATGGCCGAGTAGCTCAGTTGGTTAGAGCAGTGGAATCATAATCCATGTGCCGGGGGTTCAAATCCCTCCTCGGCTACCATTTCGAAAGCCGGTCCTTAGGGCCGGCTTTTATTTTTGCTTTAGAGTGCGCATTTTCAGATGAAAAGATATTAGAATTCTTTTGTCAGACTTAGCTCGAATCTGTGTCTGGAAAACGAGAAAAAGCTTATGCTGCTGACAGCGCTTTGATATTGATAAGCGGCTTTTATCGCAGCATCGAATATACGGAATTTGCCAAAAGTTATATCAGTACCAACCGAAAAGAATGTGTCTTTGCGAACACGATCAAATGAAGGTTGCAGACCTTTAAATTGACGATCTCCAATTGTGGCATTTATGCCCATAAGGAGTGATCCGGGAAACTCCTTTCTGAAGCTGGCATTATATTGATAGGTTCTGTTGGCTTGGCTTCGCTCTCGCGCAAAGTCTTGGCTATAAGACGCGCCAGTACGTATATGACCAGATGTGCCAATTGCGCGGCTGAAATAGGGTTCTATATACAGTGACAAGCCGCTGCGTTGTGTTATCTGATCATACCCAACCCAAATAAGGCTGGCGCTGATACCGGTGCCCCATTTTGCGTTCAATCGCTTGAAAGCGCCCAATTGTCCACCAAGCCCCCAATTGAATGTCCTGCCGCCGAACCAGCGCCGAAAGCCGCCAACTTGAAAATTAATTAACCCATTTTTGAAAAGACGCTCAGGCCCAGTGTAGAATGACAACATTGTGTCATCAAAAGCATTGCCTTTATATTCTTTGTGCCGTGTCGATAGCCGGGAAGACAAGACTGTTTTGTTGGTTAATTTTACCCGATGTTGCACGTTCAAGTCTGCCAAAGCGCCAACGCCAGATGTTTCGCGTGCGTCTTCGCTTAGCATAAAAGGCAGGCCAAATACTTCAACGGTTCGGTCGTTTGTAGCGGCATTGATATTACTATCCGGCACGAACGCGGTCTTAAGTTGCACCTGCCAATGCCGCCTGCCGTGCATTATTTGCTTAATGCGTTCGAGACGTGTTGCGGTTTCAGTTGGAATATCTCTTTGTAACGCCAAGTCAAAATGATACCGGGCACGCGCGTCTTCTTCGATGTTAAATAAGGCAAGCCCTAGCTCAAGGCGCACTCTTTCAAGGTTTGGGTAGCGAGATATGATATTTTCAAATAACAAGACCGCGCTCATGAAATTGCCTTCCAGCATGGCAAGGCGACCACGTAAAAACTCAAACTCTATCCATTCTTCTTTGGTTAGAGCTACTGCTTCATCAGGAGCATCAAGCGCTAAAGTAAGTGCGTCAACTATGAGGCGTGCTTGTGTATGGTTTCCTGCATTAACATAAGCTTGCAGCGTTTCTAGCGGTGAGAGAACAAGCACTCGCTCATCGTTTGGGTTTTGTGCGTTGGTGGTAGAACAAGAGAGCGTTATCAAGAGACCAAGAAGCAGCAACATTATTTTTAAATTGTTATGCAACATACTGGTTGGGTCAGTGCGACTAGTCATTTTTGCCAATAAAAGCACCACCAGCAATATGACCGCTGTTGTTGGTTGCGTTCCAAAGGCCGCCAAGCTCTTCAGGAATGCCAATACGCCCGCTTCCAAAGAATGAGCCGGTAAATTGTCCAGTCCAGGCACTTCCATCATCAATACCTGACAGTGTACCCTCAAAGGCATTGTTGCCAGTGATGATTGAGCCGGTTAATGACCAGTCAAACGTATCATTGAAGTTATCTGGTGTGCGAATAAGGTCTGGCAATTCTTGGTCTGTGACATGTGAACTGAACAGTGAACCGTCATCTCGCATTGTATCAATGCGCGTACCGTCGGTGAAACGGCCATTGAATGCCCCCGTGCCAAAATTTACTTCAGCGTCAAAGCTGGAATGCAGTTCCCATAGTTGATCATCTCCGGTCATGAAGCCGCGCATCAAGCCGCTGAACCTTGCAGAGCCGGTGTCAGGGATTTGTTGTGCACTGATTGGGACACCGAGTATTATTGCCCCAACGGTCAGTATAGGGGCGTCAGCGTCAACCCAATATGCAAGCGAGGAATGAGATGCGCCAATACCACGTTCACCGGGCCTGAGGATTAGGATTTTTTTATTTAGGTCGCGCCGCCCGTTAGTTTCCCAGTTTGTGAATGCTTCATCAAATGTTTGAAAAATGCGGAGTGGTCCGGAAAGATCACTGAAAAGCTGTTGGCCATTAATATTGACGTTTGAGGTAAGCTCGAAACTTTCACTGTTGAAAGATATATAATCGCGCTCTGCTAAGCCATTGTCCTGAATAAGTCTTGCGCTGGATACATTTCTGCCGCCGTTCACATTTACTAAAAACGCTAAACCTGTCTGGTTTAAGCCTGGTTGAGACACTAAATCTACGTAGACTTGTTGTGGATGTGGTGTTGGTCTGGAAGCCGGTGGTTGTGTTGCTGAAGGTGTGCTACCGCTTCCACCGCATGCGCTGGTCAGAAGTGCTGCAAGAGTGGCCATTACAATTAATAGATACTGCTTGTATTTGTTGAATATTGGCGTTTGATATTCCACAGCCCCCTCCGTAGTTTGTATCAAGATAATTCACACTGGCAAGGCTACTCCCAAATGAGGTAAGTGCCGCTCTTAATGAGATGAAAAGGCGTATTATTGCGTTGCTTTGTTGTGATTTTACGATGAACGGAGTGAGTGCTAACACGCTTCAGTGTCTGGAAAAACAGCACAAAAGATGTACCGGCCATATTAGACAATAGGGCAGTGCTGAAAAGTGACAGTAATATACCCATGTATATAAGGTAGTATCTTTCTGGTAAAACCTTATGCAAAGCGTAGCAATAAAGTCGAGGGAAGAAAATGCACTCAAGAAAAACGCGCACGGAACGCGATAGTTTTGGCGAGATTGATGTCCCGGCAGACAAATATTACGGGGCGCAAACCGCGCGCTCCTTGATTAATTTTCCAATTGGTACGGAAACGATGCCAGCGGAAATTATTCATGCACTTGGTATCATCAAACAAGCCGCTGCCAGAACAAATCAGACATTCAATAAGCTTGATGCTGAACGGGCAAATTTCATTGTTCAGGCTGCACAAGAGGTGGCGGCAGGTAAGCGTGATGACCATTTTCCGCTAGTTGTCTGGCAAACAGGTTCAGGCACACAAACCAATATGAACGCTAATGAGGTTATTGCGAACCGGGCAATTGAGTTAATGGGCGGTGTTATTGGTTCCAAATCGCCAATACACCCTAATGATCATTGCAATATGAGTCAGTCGTCCAATGATACGATACCAACTGCCATGCACGTTGCAGCCAGTATTGCTATCCAGCAGAATTTATTGCCCAGTATTATTCATTTGAAAGAAGTATTGGATTCTAAGTATGCAGAATTCTCAGATATTATCAAAATTGGGCGCACGCACCTACAAGATGCGACACCACTAACTTTGGGTCAGGAGTTTTCTGGGTACAGCGCGCAAATAGAACAAAATATTAAGCGGTTACAACATGTTAAATTAGAGTTGGCTGAATTGGCACAAGGGGGTACAGCGGTAGGAACCGGGTTAAATGCACCGTTGGGTTTTGATGTTGAGTTTGCCAAAAACATAAGCGCGATCACCAATATATCTTTCACTCCCTCTGCGAATAAATTTTCAGCTATTGCAGCACACGATGCTTATGTTTCGGTTCATGGCGTTCTTAACACGTTGGCGGCTAGCTTACATAAAATAGCCAACGATATCCGCTTGCTTGGCTCTGGTCCTAGGTCTGGCCTTGGTGAACTTTCCTTACCGGAAAATGAGCCTGGGTCTTCGATTATGCCAGGCAAAGTTAACCCGACGCAATGTGAGGCCGTAACAATGGTATGCGCTCAGGTTTTTGGCAACCATGCTGCAATTACTTTTGCTGCAAGTCAGGGCCAGTTTGAATTAAATGCCTATAAGCCAGTTCTTGCATACAATATGTTGCAATCTATCCGCTTGCTTGCTGATGTTTGCCGCTCTTTTGTTGATCGGTGTGTCGTAGGCATAAGTGCGAACGAAGCTAACATTAAGTTAAACGTAGAGCGTTCTTTAATGCTTGTGACAGCTTTGGCGCCGCACATTGGCTATGATGCCGCTGCAACCATAGCCAAAAAAGCGCATCAAAATGGCACTTCGTTGCTTGAAGAGGCTATCAAGCTTGAAATGCTGTCTGAAGAAGAATTTAATCAATTGATTGATTTAAACAGTATGACAAAGCCTGACATGTGAAAGTCAATCCGAGGCACCGCTGAATGTGGTGATTGAGTATTTAACAATTTGTTTTATGCAATTAGCGAACTATTTGGCTCAATAACGATACCGCTACAAAAAAGTGGTTAATTTAGCAAGATTTATGGAGCTTAAACATGTCATTGCCATCAACGTATCTTCAGATGCTATCGACTATTTCATCCGACAATGAACTCCGTATGGAGTTGGTTGAGCATGAAATGCCCACCCCTAAAGCAGATCAAGTGGTTGTGCGTGTGGAAGCAACGCCGATTAACCCTTCTGATCTTGGCGTTATGTTCGGCTGGGCCACTATGTCGGAAGCTGCATCATCTGGTTCTGGTACTAAAACAGTTCTTTCTGCGCCGGTCTCTGAACAGGGTATGCGTGTTATGAAGGGGCGACTAGGGCAGGCCCTGCCGGTAGGAAACGAAGGTGCCGGTACAGTTGTTGCTGCAGGAGAAGATGCGCAAGGCTTGATGGGTAAACTTGTAGCAGTGATGGGCGGCGGGATGTACGCGCAGTACCGCTGCTTACCAGCAGCAATGTGCATGCCTTTGCTGCCTGAACACACAGCTAAGGACGGTGCATCAAGCTTTGTTAATCCGTTAACTGCTCTGTCTATGGTCGAAACCATGAAGCTTGAAGGACACACGGCACTTGTACACACAGCTGCGGCGTCAAACCTTGGTCAAATGTTAAACCATATCTGCAAAGCTGACGGTGTTGAGCTGGTGAACATTGTTCGGCGTCAAGAACAAGTTGATATACTAAAGGGCCTCGGCGCAAAATATATTTGTAATAGCAGCAGTGATACATTTATGGCTGATTTGACCGATGCAATCCACGCAACAGGCGCGACACTTGCGTTTGATGCAACGGGCGGTGGGCAACTTGCTTCTAATATCTTAACAGCAATGGAAGCCGCTGCAGCGCGTACGCCAGGTGCTTACAGTATATACGGTTCGATTGCTCATAAGCAGGTTTATCTTTACGGCGGGCTTGATGTGTCACCAACCACACTGACCCGTGGTTATGGTATGGCTTGGGGTGTTGGTGGTTGGTTGCTACCAAATTTCCTTGCAAAAGTAGGCACTGACGTAGGTAATCGCTTGCGTACACGTGTTGTGAAAGAATTGAAGACAACGTTTGCTAGCCATTACACTGACGAAATATCATTAACGGAAGCGCTGCAACTGGATGTTGTTGATCGTTATAACGCAAAAACCACAGGCGAAAAATTCTTGGTTTGCCCGCAAAAAGACCTGTAACTAAAAGCTGAAAATTGAAAAATAGAGGCTGCGCTAGATCATGCGCGGCCTTTATTGTTTGTTGTTGTCTCGGACTGCTTGACAATGCGGTAAGCGATTAAATTTCCAGTGCGCAAAACAGTTGTAACAAAAGCCTGCTATTTGCCGAATAATTGGCAAGCCAGCAAATCGCCCTAGCCAATACCAATGGGATAGCTGGAGCCATATCAGAATAAAAGCATCAACTCCTTTGTGCAGGCTGCCGTCTGTGTCTCTTGCGTGCATTGATAGTAGGGCATCATGAAGACTGATGTTGTCTGCCAATAACTGATCTGCGTAATCAATTGCGTCTTTCCATATGAAAGCACCTTTTGGTGCAATTGATCGATAATGATTTATTTCGCGCGAACACAAACCACATCGGCTATCATAATATACTGTGATCATTTTGCTTCTGCTTGCCTAAGTGATGCATATCTTCATTATTACAGTACTTGTACGTATTGAGAACCATGAAAGATTACAGATACACAGGGCAGATCGCATATTAACTTCTGTTAATCTTCATTGCCTTGTATTTTACCCTAGAACGTCAAATAATGCACAAGCAAAGTGTGGGGGTGAAACATGTTGCTAGACCTGAATGATAAAACGATAGTTGTTACTGGATGTTCTTCCGGGATAGGGGCTGCGACAGCGCAGAACCTGCTACGGTGTGGTGCATCGGTCATTGGTGTTGACCGCAACGAAAGCGACAATGTTGACACTTTCTACCAATGTGACTTGAGCGATCCGTTGGCCATTGATGAGCTTGTGGCGAGGCTGCCCGGCGAAATAGATGGCCTTGCTAACATAGCAGGTGTGCCGCCAACGATGAGTGCTGAGGTGGTGTTAAAAGTGAATCTACTCGGTCTTCAACGATTAACCTTGGGTTTGATTGGAAAAATGGCAGATAATGCATCCATTGTTAATCTTGGGTCGCTTGCTGCGTTTCGCTGGATGAAATCGGTAGACGTTATTAAAGCAAGTTACGATCTGACATTTGACAATGTTCAAGCTTTTATTAGTGAACATGGCATTGATCAGCAAACCGGACGTTCATATTTTTTTAGTAAAGAAGCTCTTGTTGCGTGGACTTTCAAAAATCGCTGGACTTGGCGAGATAGAGGTATTCGGATGAATGCTGTGTCGCCCGGCGCAGTTGATACACCAATATTAGCTGACTTCCTGTCTTCTCTCGGGGCACGAGCTGATGAAGATAGAAAAACGATGGATCGTCCTGCAACTCCGGAAGATATAGCACCTGTTGTTGCATTTCTGATGACGGATAATGCAGCCTGGTTTCAAGGGGCAAATCTAACCCTTGATGGGGGCATGTCATCGCACATGCTTGCAGGTATGTTTAATTTATAACTTAAGGCGCTGAAGCGCCGTTTAAGGAGAAGATGATGTCAAAAGGTTTTGCGCTCACGCGGCGGCAATTAATGGCTGGTACTGCGGCGGTTGCAGCTACAGCTTCTTTCAGTAAGGCACAGGCGCAAGCTTCAGGACTGATTGGGCCCGACCTGACGGGAAAATCTGTTTTGATTACAGGGTCATCATCGGGCTTTGGCCGATTGGGTGCGGAGCATTACGCGCGCCTTGGCGCTAAGGTTTTTGCTACCATGCGGAATTTGCCGCGCCCTGAAGCGGATGAGCTGCGAGAGCTGGCAGAACGCGAAAATCTGGATATTCATGTATTGGAAATTGATGTTTTATCTGATGATTTGGTTGAGCGTGGTGTTAACGAAGCACTGGTGTTGGCTGATGGTAAAATTGATGTACTTATAAATAATGCTGGGATTGGTATCACAGGGCCCATCGAGGCGCAGGATATGATTGCTACCAAACTTGCATTCGATACTAACGTATTCGGTGCACAGCGTATGGTGCGTGCGGTGTTGCCATCAATGCGCGCAGCAGGTAGTGGGCAGATATTTGCAATTTCATCTCAACTCGGACGCCTTATTGTGCCGAGTGCGGGACATTATAGCGCTACCAAATTTGCATTGGAGGCGTTAACCGAACAATTGGCCTATGAGTTAGTGCCTCATAACATTGATGTAACTATAATACAACCAGGTGGCTATCCAACAAAAGTCTGGGTTAATCGGAATCGCTACACGCGTAATTTGAGGGAGCGTCTCACTGATGAGTTAAAAGCCGGTTATCCTCAGCTTGTTGCTGCCATGGGTGAAGAAGATGGCAGTAGCCGCCGAACTGACTCAATGGATATTCCTCGTGCTATAGCTGAAATTATGGTTATGCCAGCTGGCAAGCGTCCGCTTAGAAAGGCTGTACATCCAACCTTCCGCCCTCAAGAGGCTGTGAATGCAGCGTGTGACAAGGCTCAACTCGCGTTCCTTGGTAATTCTGGATATGGGCCTTGGGTCAAGGCTGCACACAATAAGATTTGAAGCACGGCATTCATATTATTTAAGGCCAGCACATGTTGTGCCGGCCTTAAATATGAGTAATTCATTGGCGCGAGTTCTTATTATGGTCTGAATGTTTCAATGATCTTGGCATCCATCCAGTAAACATCGCCGCCTTGTGAATAGAAGAAATACTTCCCGTCCGGAGTTACCATCGGGCAGAAATCAATAACAGGTGAATTTATCACGTCGCCCATATGGATATCGTCTGTCCAGCCGCCATTGCCGTCGCTAAAGCTGATATATAGATCATTACCGCCAAGGCTGTCTTCTCGCCCTCTCGCTACGTGAATAAGGTAGCTTTCGTCCGGAGCGACGAAAATATCGCCTTCACCAGTGCTTGAATTTACATTTGGCCCCAGATTTACTGGTGTTTCAAATGTGCCGTTTTTATATTGGGCGCGATAACTGTCGTTGCCGCCAAGTGTATCTGCACGTTCGGTTGTGAAATACATGCTGCCATCAGCTACAATGGCAGGATAATAACTCGGCGCATCCGTGTTGATATCAGATAATATAGGTTGCGCTTTTGCCCAGCCATCACCGTTTCTGTCCACATACCAAACATTATAACCTTTTTGCTCTACACCGTTGATCGGTCGGTCGCTGATGAAGTAAAGGCGCTGTCCGTCAGGCGCAAACATCATGTCAGCATCGCGGTGCACCGGAAAATTAGTAGAAAAAGGAGCAATGGTCGGCGCTGACCAGCCGTTTTCCGTCAAATCTGAAATGAAAATACGGAATTTTTCATTAACGGTGCGCGTAAAGAAGAACTGCTTATAGTCAGATGAAAATACAGCATTTAACTCAAATGCATCGTCGGTTGATACAATACCTGGTGCAAATCGTTCAGGGGTCATGCCGGGAACTGCCTGACCAAAATACTTACTGTCGTTACTTTGAGACTGCGCAGCCGATACACCTGCTGCCATAAGGAACGCTGTAGCCCCGATTAGTAATTTTCCTATTATAGTGCCCATAACGAACCCCCTTTTATCTATTTACTGTAATGTATGCGGTATTTTTGGATCGTGTAAAATAGTTAATTCGCATGATAGCTAATTATACTTTGTGGCGGTTAAACGTGAAATCATTTCGTATGGCGCGACGACTATGTTGCCAGTATAACTACCATAAGGAGTTAGTGATTATGGCAATAAATGCAGTACATCCCTATAGTTTACGCGAGGAAATTTTGCATGCTACGTCGCATGGTGTTGCTGCCATGTTAGCGGTTATTGGCCTTGTTTTGCTTTTGATGAAGGTAGATGCCGGAGCGGTTGGCATTGTTGCTGTTTCTCTGTACGGCGGTGCAATGATTATGATGTTTGCAGCATCGGCCCTTTATCACAGCTTATTTGCAACGCGCGCACAGCGGTTCCTCAAGACATTGGATCATTCCGCCATATATCTGAAAATTGCTGGTGGATACGCCCCATTCGCATTGCTTAGTTTGCCCACTACTACGGGTTTGTGGGTAATGATTGGCGCATGGAGTGCTGCTGCAGTAGGTATTGGTTTTAAGCTGGCCGCGTTTTTTCGGGGAACAGGTAAAAGTTTCAATATCATTTCACTGGTTATGTATTTGGCGATGGGCTGGGCAGGGGTGTTGATGATTGATCCGCTTTCGGATGCCTTGCCAGGCATTGCTATAAATTGGATTATCGCGGGCGGCCTTGCCTACACGATTGGCGCAATTTTCTATGCTTTGAAGATGGTGCCATATACGCATTTCGTCTGGCATTTGTTTGTAGTTGGTGGGGCTACATGCCATTTTGTGGCGATTTATTTTTTCGTTATCTAAGGCATGCTGCAATAATGTCGGAAAACACTTCACGCAGCGTTGATAGTAATCAATCAGGTATTCACGAGCGCCTTGCCGATATAGTGATGAAGCATCTTTCTTCGTCTTTTAAGCGACCATTTGCTGACCATAGTTGCCGTGTTTTTGATAAAATATATGCCGCAGTGCGAGATAGAGATGGTCCCTTTATACTGGACGCATGTTGCGGGGTTGGAGATAGTACGCGCCATTTAGCCAAGGAATTTCCTGACCATTTAGTTATTGGCCTTGATAAATCACTACATCGCCTTTCACGCCAGCGTAGCGGCACTGATCCAGAAAATATGATGCTTGCTCGTACAGACCTTAATGACTTTTATCGCTTGGCTGTTGAAGCCGACTTAAAACCAGCGCGGCATTATATTTTATATCCCAACCCTTGGCCAAAGGCTGCACACTTGAAACGCCGTTGGCACGGTGCGCCGGTTTTTCCGTCGATTATCAATGTTGGGGGATGTTTCGAGTTGCGGTCAAATTGGGATATATATTTGTTGGAGTTTCAGGCTGCATTGAAGTTGGCGGGAAAAACCAGCGAGCTTTGTCTTATAATGCCAGAAAAACCAATCACTCCGTTTGAAGTCAAGTATCAAAGTGACGGTCAGCCGCTTTGGCAACTAACCGCCGAGCTATAGTTAAAGACAGTTGGCGGCGCCCCGCACTGTTGAATATCCAGTACTTGAAAGAAAAATACGTAACTTTCTTGACGCTTTGAAATATCGCAATACTTCGTATACGAAATAAATGACGTTGAGATGGGCATGAGTATTCCGAAAGATAAGATAAAACTGTTTCATATGGTGAGTAGAATGCATCAGGCACTGTTTCGCGCATCTGATAAGATGCTCGCTGCGCATGCCGGCATCTCGACGACCCAGAGTGCGGTTTTGCTTTATCTAAATGGCAGGGCTCCAGTTTCCATAGGCGATGTAGCGGAAACAATAGGTATCAAAATAACGTCTATGTCCGGTCTTATTGATCGCATGGAAAAGAAAGGTCTGATTAGCCGCACGCGCGACTCTGCTGACATGCGAACAGTATTGTTGTCGCTGACAGAGTTAGGGAAAATTGTTTCAGAAGAAACAGGACCGAAAATTAAACAGGCTAATGATCAAATGCTTGCTGCTGGAGGCTCGCCTGAAGACTGGGCGGTTTTTACTGCGGTATGCGAAAGGCTTATTCAAAAAGCGGATGAGACTAAGGATTTTAATTGAATTGCTGCAAGCGGCATAAGCAACAGCAGCTAACTGTTTTGTACGAAAGGGTACATTATGAGTGACCATATCCTCGTTTCGGTTGAAGACCGAATTATGACTATTACTTTTAACCGGCCTGAAAAAAAGAATGCGATCACATCAGCAATGTATGGTGCTATGGCCGATGCATTGCTGGATGCCAATGGCCGTGATGATGTAAGAACGATTATGTTTACAGCTAACGGCGATGCCTTTACCGCAGGTAATGACCTGATAGATTTCCGTGATAACCCGCCGCGAGGCCCTGAAGCAGGTGTTGCACGTTTTCTGAAGCAAATTACCGTTGCTGAAAAACCAATTGTTGCTGCCGTTAATGGTATGGCGGTTGGTGTTGGTCTTACTATGTTACTTCATTTTGATTTTGTGTACATGGCAGACAGTGCGAAACTTCAAGCCCCATTTGTTGATTTGGCATTAGTGCCTGAGGCAGCATCGTCACTATTGTTACCAAAGCGTATTGGGCATGTAAAAGCTGCTGAAATTTTCATGCTTGGTAAATGGGTAAATGCCGAAGAGGCTTCTTCTATGGGCATGGCGTGCGGCGTGTTTAAAGCTGATGAACTAAATGCCGCAGCCAGAAAGACAGCTATCTTACTAACTAAAAAGGCGCCAGAATCGCTCAAGCAAACAAAACGCCTTATGCGCGGTGATTTAAATGTTGTGTCTGCACGCATGGAAGAAGAAAGCGAACTGTTTTCTGCTCGGCTTCAATCTCCGGAGCTAATGGAAGCTGTGATGGCTTTCCTGCAGAAACGAGAACCTGATTTCGGTTAGTTATTATTAGGCCAGGCTCAGAAATGAGCGCTTTATGTCCGTGATAAACTTGTTAAGGTGCGCACTTGATTGTACTGGAGTGCGCGCCGTATGAACGCCGAAAATAAAACGCAGCAGGCCAAGTTAAAGTCATGGCAAAATCCTGAAATGTGTCTGCTTATCATGGCAGGTGCAGCACCGTTTAGCTTTGCTATTTGGCTGGCACTACTGAATAATTTTGCGATAGAAGTCGCATCATTTACCGGGCGTGAGATTGGCATTCTTCAAAGTTTACGTGAAGTACCCGGTTTTTTGGCTTTTACGGCTGTTTTCTTGTTGTTGGTTATGCGGGAGCAGGTGTTTGCTGTGCTGTCACTTGCTTTGCTTGGTCTCGGCATCACAATCACAGGCTTTTTTCCGACTGAGTACGGTTTGTATTTTACGACCGTGTTAATGTCTGTTGGCTTTCATTACTTCGAGACTGTACAGATGTCACTGTCACTACAGTGGTTAAGCAAAGAGCGTGCACCTCGTATGATGGGGATGCAACTGTCAGCTAAATCTGTCGCCTCCATTGTTGCCTATATTTTGTTATGGGTTGCTCTCGACCAGTTATCTGTTTCGTATACATGGCTCTATGTGTTCGGTGGTGGTGTAACCATTGTAGCGGCTTTGTTTATCTGGTTGGCTTTTCCAAGGATTGAAGGTCATTCGCCGCAGCATAAAACCATGATACTGCGAAAACGTTACTGGCTGTATTACGCACTCACATTTATGGGTGGTGCCCGCCGGCAAATATTTGTTGTTTTTGCCGGTTTCTTATTGGTGGAAAAGTTTGGCTTCTCGGCGTCAATGATTGCCGGACTGTATTTGGCTAATCATCTTATTACCAGCATATTGTCACCAACACTTGGATCTATAATCAGCCGTTTTGGTGAGCGTAACGTGCTCATCTTTGAGTATGTCGGTTTAATTGGTGTATTTGCGGGCTATGCTTTCGTGGACAACGGCACAACCGCATCTGTTTTATATGTGGTTGATCATGTATTTTTTGCTTTTGCAATCGCGCATAAAAGCTATTTGCAGAAAATTGCTGACGGACGCGATATTGCTGCAACATCAAGTGTTAGCTTTTCGATTAACCATATCGCAGCGGTTATCATCCCGTGGGCATTCGGCGCGTTTTTGTGGCTCAAATCGCCATCATATGTATTTATAGCTGGTGCAATAATGGCGTTTATATCGCTTATTTTATCTTTGAACGTGCCCCGCCTTCCCAAACCCGGTAATGAGGTTGTGGTTGGCAAAGTCCCGCACGCAGTTCCTGCGGAGTAAAGTGTTTGTCTCGAGAGCGTCTATTAGAGCAATTTGTTGCCAATAGTAACTGGGCTGGTGCCAGCGCATCGCCGTTAAAGCAGGATGCATCTTCCCGTCGTTATTTCCGGTTAAAGAAGGGCGCACGTACCTGTATGCTTATGGATGCTCCGCCAGACAGTGAGAACATTGATGCTTACCTAAAGGTCACAACCTATTTACGCGACCTTGGCCTGCGTGTGCCAAAAATCTATATGGAAGACAGGGCCCTCGGTTTTGCGCTTATCGAAGACTTTGGCACAGATACTTTTACCAGTTTGCTGGTGGCAGGCACAAGTGAACATGACTTGTACATGCTCGGAGTTGATGTGCTTGTGCAGTTACATGAACAAGCAAGCTTAGACGCACTGGATATTCCGACATATACGATTGATACCGCTTTGATGGAGTTAGGGCGTTTTCTGGATTGGTTTGTCCCAATGGCAACGGGTGGGGACGTCGCCTCTAACAAGCGACAGGCGTTCAATGACGCATGGACATTAGTACTGAAGGATATTCTGTCCAAGCCGGATACATTGATGATGCGAGACTATCATGTTGATAATCTCATGATAGTTGATAAGAAATTTGATCTGGAACACTGTGGTCTGCTTGATTATCAGGACGGTATGCGTGGTCCGTATATATATGACCTGATGTCGCTACTGAAAGATGAGCGATATGATGTGCCTGACGTGGTGCAAAGTCGTGCAATAGAACGATATATTACGGGGCGCAGCAAACCTTTGGATCCTTCACATATTAATCACGAAATGCTTATCCTGGGAGCCCAACGTCATTGTAAAAACCTTGGTGTATTTGCGCGGTTAACGTGCAGGGATAAAAAAGATTGGTATATGCGTTATATGCCGCATGTGCGTAGCATGCTGCAACAAGAACTAAGAAACCCAGTTATGAATGAGGTCAGAGAAAGTATCTATGCTCTAGTCCCGGATATGGATACTATGGAATTTGTCGCCCCAACCTAATTTGTGAGTGACATAAAGAGATCATCATAAGCTTGTATCATACTCTCTAGGCTATAGCGTTCACGAGTGAGCGTTTGATTGGCATTGCCGAGCGACAGGCGGCGCGGAGCGTCGTTTAGCAAGGCGGCAATATTCTCGGCAAGAATGCCAGCATCAACACCTGACACCAATTCGGCATTGTCTTGTGCGACCATGGCTCGAACATCGCCGACATCAGTACTTACAACAGGTTTGCCTGCAGCCATGGCCTCAAGCACTGAGATAGGCATTTGCTCTGTATCTGAGGAAAGAGCAAATATATCAAATGCGGGAACGATATTTTCTGGCGTTTCAAGTGCGCCAGTGAAAATTACATTTTCTTGTACACAAATACGTTCTGCCAGCATTTTCAAAGCTGCCATACCTATGCCGTCTCCGACAATGACAAGTTTAGCTTCGGGGAAGTCATTTTCAATCAAGCTGAAAGTTTCAATCAGACGGCCAATGTTCTTTTCCGGTTTCAGGCGGGCGATTGTACCAATAATGACGTGTTTGTCTTTTACACCGTGCGGCGCGAGCAGTGATAAATCTTTGGTATGATTGAAGGCGTTAACATCTATACCATTTGGTATGTAATGTAACTTGTTGATTTTTATACCCCAGCTGGTTTTTGCAAGCTGAGCTAGCTGGTTTGACGGCACTACAACTGCATTACATCTCTTGTACATAAACTGGCGCATCAAACGCCGCGTGAGTTTTTCCCCGCTATGTTCATCATCAGCAAATCCGTCCTGAATATGCATCATGGGGCATACATTTTTACCGATGTTTGCGATATTCCATTCAATACTACCCCAGTTATAGCTGACAAGCAGATCCGGATTGAACGCTTTTAGGTGGCTACGGCATGTTCCAATCGCACTTCGAATGTTGTTTTTAGGAATGGCTTTTTCAGGAAAAGGCGCTTTGTTAAAGTTTTTAACAGCATTACTTGCACCGTAATTTCCGTCCATTGCATATATGTAATGATCCAGAGAGGCAGTTGTTTGATTTAAGTAACCAACTAAACGGCGCTGTGAACCACCGACTTCAAATGACGGGAAAACATGTAAAACCTTGGGTTTGTTCATAGGTAACTTTCTGTCTCTGGTGGCTTTCCTGATCAAGGCTTCGGGCCAAAGGCTAGTTAGGTTATGACTTTATGTAAACGGTGCTTCGATTATTTTTTGCATTAACACTGGTAATTTAAAAAGCCATTGCTGCGGACAGCATACCGCAGCGAGTATTTTTATATCAACACGTTGTTTCTTTGGCTTGATGAAGGCATAATTCATCATGCGTTAAGCACGCAGCTGAGAAAGTGTAGTTCATGAAACATATTTTTGTATTTTTACTGCTGACCATTACGGTTCTTGTGGGGCTAAATACCGTGCCATTTGCAGGCATTTCGGTACAGCAAGCTTTGGCTGATGAGCATGATGATGCGCGTGAGGCACTGAGGCGCGGCGATATTTTGCCATATTCGCAAATCAAAAGAATAGTTGAAAGCCAATTGGATGGAAAAGTGGTGGGCCAAAAGCTCAGGCGTACCAACCGCGGTTGGCAATATGACTTGCGTTTACGACCGCCAAACGGACGCGTGATGGTTTTGGTCGTGAATGCAAAAAATGGAAATATTATCAGTAAGCGATAACGCTGCACGATAAGCGAATGTGCAAAAGGGGTATGAGATGCGTGTTTTGTTAGTAGAAGATGATTTGACACTTGCGGGTCAGGTCGCGCAAAGCCTTAAGGATGCAGGGTATACGGTTGATCAGGCTCATGATGGTGAGGAAGGTCATTTTTTGGGCGATACTGAGCCATATGATGCTGTTATTCTTGACTTGGGTCTGCCCGTTATGGACGGCGCAAGTGTGCTTAAGAAGTGGCGTAGTGATGGTCGTCAGATGCCAGTGCTCATTTTAACAGCAAGGGATAGCTGGACCGACAAGGTCGAAGGTTTGGATGCTGGAGCAGATGATTATCTGGCAAAGCCGTTCATTTTCGAAGAGATGTTGGCGCGCTTGCGTGCTCTCATTCGTCGTTCTGCAGGACAAGCTTCTTCAGTCTTGACCTTGGGCCCAGTACAGCTTGATACCCGTAGTAGCAAGGTGACAGTTAACGGTAGCGCTGTAAAACTCACTGCGCAGGAGTTCAAGCTTTTGTCTTATTTGATGCATCATGAAGGCAAGGTGATCTCACGCACGGAATTGACTGAACACATTTATGATCAGGATTTCGACAAGGACTCAAACACAATTGAAGTGTTCGTTAACCGTATCCGTAAAAAGTTGAATGTACCAATTATTCATACGGCACGGGGGCTCGGTTACCAAACAGAATGGCTAGGTGAAGATACGTAAGTAAGGTTATGCTAATCAATAGTATGCCTGCTAGGTAGCTTTAGGTATTTTATGCATCGTAAACGCATCATGAAAACTTTGACAGGACGGTTGATTATATCAGCTGTTGTGTGGTCAGTTGCTGCGCTTACGGTGGGTGGTATTGTTCTGTCATTTGCATTCAGGTCTTATGTTTTGACCGATGTAGACAAGCGACTTGAGCTTATACTCGATACACTTGTTGGTGTAAGCGAAGTGTCGCCGGATGGTAATTTCAGGTTTAACCAAGCGCTAGTAGATCAGCGGTTTGCGACGCCGTATTCTGGTTGGTATTGGCAAGTTTCTGAAGTAGGCAATGAACCGCTTCGTTCTCGTTCTTTATGGGATTTTGCACTGGATGCAGATCATGAAGAACGTAAATTTGCATTAAGGTATTCGATAGTAGCTGGACCAGACGGTCAGACTCTGCGGCTTGCAGAACATGATATAATTTTACCTGAGGCTGACAGGATATTTCATTATCAAGTTGCAACAGATATGGCAGAAGTACAACGAGCCATTGCGCGGTTTAACTGGTTACTCGCAAGCGCACTGGGGCTCATTCTGTTAACTGTAACGCTTGCGCTGGTATTGCAAGTGAGATACGGGTTGCAACCGTTGCGCAAAATCGAGCGTGACCTCGCAGATGTCCGTGCTGGTCGTGCTGAGAAGCTAACTGGAAGTGACACATTGCCAGATGACCTGAAGCCACTTGTTGACGAGGTGAATGGTTTACTTGAGCAAAATCATAAACTTGTTGATCGCGCGCGCACACATGTTGGTAATTTGGCGCATGCATTAAAAACACCACTGAGTATTATTCAAAATTCCACTGAAAAACTGGATGGTGACACTGCGGATTTGATTACGGTTCAAACGCGGCGTATCCGTGTTCATGTTGATCACCACTTGAAACGTGCCCGGATTGCTGGTGGCGGTACCGGGCCAGGTTTGCCGGCTAAAGAGCGGATCGACAAACTTGTTAAAGCCGTCAGCGTAATCGCTGCTGATAAGAACCTGACGATGAATGTCGATTGTTCACCTGAGTTATTGTTTGACGGTGAAAAAGAAGATTTTGATGAGGTCATGGGTAATTTGGTTGAAAATGCAGGCAAGTGGGCGGCTAGCAGAGTTGCAATATCGGTGAACCGTATAACAGACGGTGTACGACGGCCGATGCTGGAGATATCGGTAGATGATGATGGTGAAGGCGTTGCTGAAGATAAGCGCGATGGGCTATTTCAACGAGGGCACAGATTGGATGAACAGGTTCCTGGAACAGGACTTGGGTTGGCAATAGTGCAGGATATCGTTGAAATGTACGGCGGGACTGTTCAACTGGTTGACGGCAAATTAGGTGGATTGGGCGTGTTAATGATGTTGCCAGCTAAATGAGGATAATAATCGACTGGACTGAAAATGTAAATTGTGACGCACAAGTTGTTTCAATATGAAACAACTATACTCTTGGTTGTTTTATAGTTTTCTTAACGTGCCGAAACCTGCTACACTGAATTGATAAAAACATATAGGTAAATTGATGTTTAATGCTGCAAATATGCAAGATGCTCCTTTGTCACTGTGTGTAGTGGATATTGAAGGACGCGTGTCTTTCTGCAATGCAGCTTTTGAGCAGCTTGTTGGTGGCATACCTGCCGGGCAATCCATTGAAGAAACACTTATATTCGACGGTGTTATTTCAGACCTTATCAACACAATGGCTGGTCAGCCTTTAGTTGTTCGTGCGCGTGCAATTTCAGATGCTACGCTTGATTTTCATGTGATATTGACGCCGATGGAAGACGATTCGTCTTTCTTATTGCAGCTTATTAGCAGCGAAGGCGCTGAATTGCCCGTGAAAGCACCTTCAGCTACAAACCGGGTTAATATCGATTTCCTGTCAGCTGTCAGTCATCAAATTCGCACGCCTGTTAATGGTGTACTAGGTATTGCAGAGTTATTGACCGAGACAAGTCTATCACCTGAACAAGCTAAATATGTTGATATCCTGTCGCGTTCGGGTCATGCGCTTATTCATTTGGTGAATGAAATTCAGGATATAGCGTTACTTGAACAGGGTGCGTCTACAGTTTCTAAAGATGTCTTCAATGTTCGTGATGTTGTGCGAGACGCAATGGATTTGTTCTCGGTGTCTGTGTCGCAAAAGGGTATCGTTGGGGTTGCGGATGTTGATATTTCTGTTCCTGATGCTGTTGTTGCTGACCGTAAGAAATTACATCAGATATTGGTAAATTTAGTTGGTAACGCTTTCCAATATAGTGATCAGGGTAAAGTAACCGTTTCAGTAAAAATGTTGAACGATGCCGGGCAAAATAGCTTGGCTATTGATGTTATTGATCAGGGTATCGGTATTGACGCTGACCGTTTGCCGGAACTTCTCAATAAAACAGCTATCTCGAAGAGCAATGATAGTCGTGCATACAGTAAAACTGGCTTGGGACTCATTCTATGCCATGAGTTTGTAAAACTCATGGGCGGCACAATAGCGATTGAAAGCGCGGTTGGGCGCGGCACTCATGTGAAAATGTCTATTCCTGTTGCCGAAGCTGGTCATGAGGAAAATACACCTGAAAACGATAGTATTTCTGATGAGCAGCCTAGCGCATATAATGAAGATGGCGGCCCGTGGCATTTGCTGGTTACAGAAGATAATCCGGTTAATCAGATGCTATTTAAAAAGATACTGGAACGGTATGGCCATAAAGTCACTGTTGCATCTAATGGGCAAGAGGCTGTTGCTAAGGTTCAATTGGGAACAAAGTTTGATGCAATCTTGATGGACATCTCCATGCCTGTAATGGATGGTCTGGACGCTACCGCAATGATCCGTTCACTATTTGGCCCCGCAGGTTCAACACCCATTTTGGCGCTAACTGCGCATGCTATGGATGGTGACCGCGAAAAATTCCTGAATGCGGGAATGGATGGTTACCAAAGCAAGCCAGTCGATCCCGCAACGCTCCAACAGGCAATTGGAGAGGTTATTCGTGCACACAGTGAAAGTATGGACCTTACGGCACCAACACAATGGGCACCCCAAGGGAATGGGCAAGGGCATTAGCCACACTGCCAATGATCAGGTCTGAAATACGTGACCTGCCACGCCTACCCACAAACACCATATTGGCGCGTTTTTTCTTGGCTATATTTGCAATGACTTTAACAGGATTGCCCCAATCGAAAGCCGTTGAAATCTCAACGCCAGAGTCTTGGTGTTTATCGAGTAAAGGTTTTAGAATAGCTTCGTGTGCGTGCGCTTCTTCTTGCTCTTTTACCATTGGACGTAGTGATAGTTCTTCAAGTGTTATCGGTTGATAACCTGACCAGGGAATAACGGTGACTAACTCAACAGTTGAATCGGTTTCTTTTGCAAGATTAACCGCGCGCTGTGTTGCACGTTCTGACCATTCACTACCATCAACGGCAACTAGATACAGTTTTTTCTTCGGCATGGTATTCTCCCTTTATTTGCCAGTTGAATTTAGCAAAAGGTGAGGACGATGCCTTGATTATGGTCAAGAATAGCTAGAGTTCTGATTTAATCATATCAGCGCATTTTTCGGCAATCATGATTGTTGGGGCATTTGTGTTGCCACCAATGAGGCACGGCATAATTGAGGCATCAGCGACACGAATACCGTTAAGACCAATTACTTTTAAGCTGGGGTCAACCACACTATTCTTATTGTCAGGTGGCCCCATGGAACACGAGCCAACGGGGTGATATATCGTTTCTGACTCTGACCTTATAATTTCAATCATTGCTTCTTCATCATCAAGGTGAACGCCTGTTAAAGGTGCTTTTTCTTTTTCAATGAAATCGGCAAGAGCAGGTTGATGAATCAACTGCCGCGCCATTTTGATACCAGCAAGCATAACGCGCATATCATCTGGGTCAGCAAGATAGTTGGGGTTAATTTTTGCTGGCACTAAAGGATTGTCACTAGCAAGTGATATTGTACCGCGACTGCGAGGTCGTAACTGACAGACATGAACACCAAAGCCATGTTCATGTGGTTTGGCAAATCCGTGTGGTTTGTCAGCCATGCCGAGCAGGATATGGAATTGAATGTCTGGCCGCTCAAGCGCTTTATCAGTTTTTACAAATGCACCAACTGGTAAAACAACGTCGGATAATACTCCCGGTTTTTTCATGAACCATTTTGCAAGTTCGCCTATAGCGCGCCGAGGTGACTGATAACGTATAAGCGAAACGGGTTGCTTCAGGTGCGCAGCAACCAACATATCCAGATGATCTTGCATGTTTCTACCGACGCCGGGTAGCTCGTGAAGCAAGGGCAGGCCAACCGACATAATATCTTCAGCGTTACCTATGCCTGATAGTTGCAATAACTGAGGGCTGTTGATCGCACCGCCGCACAAGATAACTTCTTTAGCCGCAACGAGGTTATCAATAGTTCCTCCAGTCGTGATCTCAACGCCCGTAACCGTTTTTCCTGATAAAGTCAGGCGTTGCACTTGAGTGTCGGCGATTATAGTTAGATTCTCACGTCCGGCAGCTTCAGCTAAGTATGTTTTGGCGGTGGTTTGTCGCCTGCCGTTTCTAATCGTTTGATCAAACCAACCCACACCTTCTTGATTTTCACCATTGAAGTCTCCTGTGAATGGTAGCCTCATTTGACCACCAGCAGCCAAAAATGCTTCATTTAATGGATTAACAGAGGTGCGTTGGCTTACTTTCAACGGGCCGTCACCTTTGTGATAAGGGTCATCAGGCCTATCGCTTCCCTCTGATTTCTTAAAATACGGCAGTACATCGTCGTATGACCAACCTTTACAGCCAAGCTGCGCCCATTCGTCATAGTCCCTTGCATGGCCTCGGATGTAGATCATGCCATTTATGGCGCTTGATCCGCCCATGACCTTACCGCGCGGCCAATATAATTTGCGATTATTCAGGTGCTTCTGTGGTTCGGTCCAGTAATTCCAGTTCATTGGATTGGGAGGGACAACTTTGCTTAACAGGCCAGGTACATCAACTTTCAAACCACCACTGCGTTTGCCTGCTTCTACTAGCGCGACAGTGATATTGCTGTTCTCGCTCAGGCGTGCAGCTAAGGCACAGCCAGCCGAACCGCCGCCAACAACAATATAATCGAACTGTTTGCGCATTAATATTCGCCTTAAGTTAGCTGAGGACTGGTCTTAGCGAAACCGGTAGCCCGTCAACAGGTTTAATAATCGGCATAATTTGAAATTTGGTAGTGTAATTTTCTGGCAGAACAATTTCATATTGCGGCAAGAGATGGGTCATTATTACCTTCGTCTGCATATAGGCAAAGTGTAGACCGAGGCACATATGCGCGCCGCCGCCAAAGGGTATCCATGCATATCTATGGCGCTCTTTAACGCCGCCTTCTGGCGAGAAACGCATCGGATCAAACTGATCCGGTTTATCCCATATATTGGAATCTCGGTGCGTTGCAACTGTGCTAACCCCAACAACGGTATCTTTCGGTATGCGATGCCCCTTAAATTCAATATCGCGCACTGTTTGCCGAGGCATAGCAGGAACAGGTGGGTTCATACGCAGCGCTTCCTTTATCGCGTACTCGGTTAGCGGTAGATCATTCATTTTTGTATAGCTAAGGCGATTATCATTTAAACTGAGGCCATTAATCTCATTGCGCAGTTTGTCTTGCCATTTTGTATTTCGCCCTAGCTCGTAAACCAGCGTTGTCACTGAACTGGTGATGGTGTCGTGTGCTGCCATCCACAGGAAAATCATGTGATCAACAATTTCCTGATCGGTGAATGTGTTGCCATCATCATCGGCTGCATTGCACAGTCGTGTAAAGATATCAGTTTTATCACTACCGCGTCGTTGAGGTATTTCGGCTTTTAAAAATTGGTTCATAAATTTACGACCGGCAACGCCGCGCGCCATTAATGTGCCGGGAATGGGAATACGTACAACACCCATACTTGCCGCTACCATGTCAGTGAGTGCCTTGTTGATTTTTTTTGTTTCAGCGTTGGGCTCCAGACCTAGAAAAACAACTGTTGCCATATCCAGAGTAAGCTTTTTGATGGCTGGGTAGAACTCAAATGAACCAGTTTTGCCCCACGCAGCAATGCGTTCTGGCATGGCGTCATTTAGTCGTTCCATATACCCTTTCATCGGTTCTGTCTTAAAGGCAGCTGCCATGATGTGGCGGTGGGCACGATGTTCATCAAAATCTATCAGCATTAGGCCGCGAGGAAAGAGTTTAGCAAGATAGGGCGCCCAGCCTTTCTCACTTGATAAGTTCTTGCCTTTATCCATAAGGACAAATTCATTTGCCTCTGGCCCAAGCATGGAAACATTGTCACGAAAGAAGCTGTTAGTGCGATACACATCACCGTATTTGTTGCGCATATATGTGCCAAAACCCACAGGGTCTTTGATCATTTTGAACGTATTGCCAAAAATTGGCATACCGTTTTCGCCGGGAATATCGCTCAATCTTGGTGGCGATTTGCTGTTTGTGCTCTCAGACGATGCGTTCGCAGACATGGGCTTTGTCCTCATATGGGCTGTTATGGCGTAGCGTTCATATTTTTCATACTCAACAGTCTAGTAATTAACTATAGATGATAAATGTAGTGGGTCAAGCAACTCTCTTTCGTGCTGGTGTGTATCATTAAGCGTTGCCATACCCACCGCCACCAGGTGTCTTAAGCAGTATTCTATCACCTTTATCTACCGTTGCTAAGTCAGCGGAACTGAGGGAAATTTTGGTATTGTTGGCTTTGATTATAAGTGCGCTACCCGGTGTGCCTGCATCTCCCCCGTTTAACCCTGGTGCACCTTCAATGTAGTGGTTGGCGAGTAAAGATACTTCCATTTCTTCCAGAAACTCGATCTCTCTAATAACACCATTACCTCCTTTGTATTTGCCGCTGCTGCCAGTATTGTCCTGCCTAACGCCAAACTGATGCACAATAATAGGGTACCGCCATTCCATCACTTCAACATCGGTTAGCCGACTGTTGGTCATATGTGAGTGAATTGCGGATGTGCCATCAAACCCTGGCCCAGCACCTGTGCCGCCTGCAATTGTTTCATAATATTGGTACTGGGCATTACCAAAAGTTAGGTTGTTCATTGTACCTTGAGCACCAGCCAATGTGTTAGTTGCCAAGAATAATGCGTTTGTAATTGCTTGGCTTGTCTCCACGTTACCGGCAACCACGGCGCTACCATGTGGGGCCCTTAACATTGAACCTTCGGGCGCAATAATATCTATAGGCTCAAGACACCCAGCATTCAACGGAATGTTGCCGCCAGCAAGAACGCGAAATACATATAGAACGGCTGCTTTAACGACAGCGAAGGGAGCATTATAATTATTATCTAAAGCAGGACTGCTGCCTGTGAAATCAATGGTAAGGCGTTCATTCTCTTTGTCAGGAACAACGGCTACCTTGATGACAGCACCGCAATCCATTTGATAACTGTATTGTCCCGTTTCGATGCGACTAATAACACGACGAACGGCACTTGCCGCGTTTTCACGCACAAAGCCCATATAGGCATTGACCGTTTCCAGTCCGTAATAGGTTACCAAACCTTCAACAAGTTTCACACCGCGGGCATTAGCAGCAACTTGGGCTTTGAGGTCTGCAATGTTTTGATCTGTATTGCGGGCCGGATAAGGATGATCCAATAAGCTGTTTCTAACGGCATCTGTCCGGAAGTGCCCTTGGTCAACTAGATGGAAATTGGTGAAACATATACCTTCGTCCTCAAGGGTTTTGGAATGAGGGGGCATGGAACCGGGCGTAATGCCGCCTACATCTGCATGATGCCCTCGTGAAGCCACATAAAATGCGGGTTGTTCTTGATCAGCCAGAAATACCGGCGTGACAACTGTAATGTCTGGTAAATGTGTGCCGCCTGCTGATGGGTCATTGACCATGAAAACGTCACCGCGTTTGATTGTGGCGCCACGTCCATCAATAATAGCGGCAACGCTGTCTCCCATACTGCCAAGGTGCACGGGCATGTGTGGTGCATTTGCTATTAAATTGCCGTCACTGTCAAAAACGGCGCACGAGAAATCCAGACGTTCTTTAACATTCACTGAATGCGCAGTTTTAGCTAAGACGCCGCCCATTTCCTCGGCAACAGACATGAACAGGTTATTGAAAATCTCTAATAGTATTGGGTCGGCGCTCTCACCAACATTGTGCGTATTTTTTCGCTCGACAAGTCTCTTTAAAACAAGACTGTCATGTTTGGTTCTTTCAGCGGACCAACCAGGTTCTACAATTGTTGTGCCCCCATTCTCGATGATGATTGCAGGGCCAGTTACTGATTGATTGAGCAGCATAGTGTCGCGGTGAAGGGCTTGTGCATTACGTTCACGGCCTTCACTGAAGAAAGTTTCTGTTTTAGTTTCGCGGTCATTTGATATTTCAGCAATAAACGCAGCGGTTTCATTATGATTATTCGATATTGCCTCCGCCTCAACAGACTCAACAACCAGTGCGGTGTCTGGTTCTACAAATCCGAACTGTAGTAAATGCTGGGCTTCGAAAGCTTGTTGCATAGCGCTGGCACTGCCAAAGTTAATCGGTAGCGTTGTGTCAGTTCCTGCGTACTTTATGCGGGCAGTGAGTTCTGTTCGTTGATCTGTTCTTGCAACTCCTTGTGTAGCGAGTGCTGACATGGCCTGTTGTGTGGCTTCATTTATGGCGTTCTTAATTGTGTCGTACTCAGAGAATGACACTTCTAATGCTTTTTCAGTGATAAACCGTTGCTCTGCCAAACCCATACCAAGTGCCGATAAAACGCCGGAAAAAGGCGGCACCAAGACGGTTTCGATGCCAAGAGCATCAGCAACGAGGCATGCGTGTTGACCGCCTGCGCCGCCAAATGTTAGCAGGCTATAGTCTTTAACGTTATGGCCGCGTTCAATGGAGACACGCTTAATGGCTCGTGCCATATGCTCGACGGCAACCTTCAAGAAACCCTCCGCGATTGCCTCAAGTGACATCTGGGTGCTTGTGTGCGTGGCAATATCGTCAGCAATTTGTTCAAAGCCGCGTTTTACAGCATTGACATTAAGCGGCTCGTTGCCGCTTTCACCAAACACTGAAGGAAACAGGTGTGGTTTTATTTTGCCAAGCAGCACATTACAGTCTGTTACTGTTATTGGGCCATTCTTACCGTACGCAGCAGGGCCGGGCATCGCTCCAGCTGACTGTGGGCCTACTTGAAACCTGCCTTCAGCAAATCGGCAGACAGAACCACCACCAGCGGCTACAGTATGGATGTCCATCATCGGTACTGTCATTCTTACGCCAGCTACAACGGTGTCAAAGACACGTTCGAAGGTACCTGCGTAATGACTGACATCAGTAGAGGTGCCACCCATATCAAAGCCGACGATGCGATCATGGTTTTCGCGTGCAGCAGATTTGGCTGCGCCTACGATACCTCCTGCAGGTCCAGAAAGCACAGCGTCTTTGCCCTCAAATGCCGTAGCTAAAGCGAGACCGCCGTTTGATTGCATGAAATATAGTGGTACTCCGCCGGTGGCGTGACGCACTTGTTCCACGTAAAGGCGCAATATGGGGGAGAGATAAGCGTCAGCGACAGTGGTATCTCCGCGTGGTACCAATTTCATTAATGGACTGACTTGATGACTTACGGATACTTGCTCAAAGCCAACGTTTTTGGCGATGGTTGCAACAGCATTCTCGTGTGCCTGATGGCGATACCCATGGACGAATGCAATTGCTACACTTTCAAATCCGGCTGCTTTTGCATCTATCAAGTCTTGTTTGACTTGGTTTTGATCAAGCGTTGCCATAACTTTGCCGTGTGCATCAATACGCTCGGATACTTCAAGAACCTTATTATATAGTGGTTCTGGCCGAGTTGGTTTTAATGCGAAAAGGTCGGCTCTGTGCTGTTGGCCAATACGTAAAACATCGGCAAAACCTTTTGTCACAACAAACAGTGTGCGTGCACCCTCGCGTTCCAATAACGCGTTGGTGGCAACTGTTGTGCCCATTTTTATGGCCCGCACATTATCAGAAGGGAAGGGGGCATCTTTGGGTACAGCCATGATGTCACGCATTGCAAATACTGCAGCGTCTTCATATTGAGTGGGGTTTACAGATAAATACTTATGGCTTGTGACGCCACCTTCAGGTGATACGGCGACAACATCGGTGAATGTGCCACCACGATCAACCCAAAATTCCCATTGCATTGTGCCCACCATTATAATCCCCACGTTACTCAATGTAATACTGTGAAATAGTTCTAAGGGTTCACTCGAGCGTTGCCAATCATAGAACGATTTTTTGATGAATAATTTGTGGAACTGTCATAAACCATGATGTGTCAGGGCAAATTATAATATGCCATGCCAAATGCAGGTGGAAAATGACCAGAATTTTTGTTGATGCAGATGCTTGTCCCGTAAAGAACGAAGTGCTCAAGGTTGCAGAGCGTTTTGACCTTGAAGTGTATCTTGTTTCTAACCAATGGATGCGGATGGCAGTGGGCCCCAAAGTACATAAACAAGTTGTGCCAGAGGGAGCGGACGCTGCAGATGATTGGATTGCAGAACATATAGAAATTGGCGATGTCGCCATCACCAGCGATATACCACTTGCATCGCGTTGCCTGGAAAAAGGGGCGGACGCGATGGGGCCAAGTGGCAAGGCCTTCACCAAGGACAATATTGGTATGGCACTGGCAATGCGCGAGCTGAAATCGCATTTGCGTGAAACAGGTGAAGACAGAGGATTTAATGCATCCTTTACTCAGCGTGACCGGTCCGACTTTTTAAATGCTATTGATAAAACGCTTGTGCGTTTAATTCGAACATCGCGTTAGATAATTTATCTTTCTGTTTTATCTTTCTTTACATTTTAATGGATTTGATTAAATTTAATTGAAAGAAAATGTCCGGGGGATAGGCGTGTCTGAACGAGCATCACCAACTATTGCCATTATTGGTTCTGGCCTTGCAGGTATGTGTATGGGTATCCAGCTAAAGAAAGCTGGCATTGATAGTTTTATTATATTTGAAAAAGCAGATGAAGTTGGTGGTACATGGCGCGAAAATACATACCCTGGTGTAGCGTGTGATGTACCATCGCATTTATACTCATACTCTTTTGAGCCTAACTCGAATTGGAGCCATGTATTTTCACCGGGCGCAGAAATTCAGGAATACGCACTCCATTGTGCTAAAAAGTACGATTTGTATCCTCACCTGAAATTTGGCCATGCGCTTGTGAGTGCAATATATGAAGATGGATGGAAACTTACCTTTGAAAATGGTCATACCGAAACATTTGATTTCTTGATCAATGGCATTGGTGGTCTTCATGTTCCAAGTTTCCCTGATATTCCGGGCCTCGAAGCATTTAACGGTGCTAAATTTCATTCAGCCCAATGGGATCATGATCATGATTTGACCGGCAAAAATGTTGCTGTAGTTGGGACGGCAGCAAGTGCTCTTCAATTAATACCCGAGATCGTGGATAAAGTGAAGTCGTTGACAGTTTTTCAACGCACACCAAACTGGATACGTCCACGGATGGATGAAAGCTATCGCTCATCAACCAAAAAGCGATTTCAACGCTTTGACTTCATGCGCGCCCTGCATCGTCTACGCATATATCTTATGTTAGAGTCAAACTGGCCAGCATTTAAGAATAACCGTGTATTTCAGGCACTTGCTCGTCGTGTCATGATGAAGCATCTGGAAGAGCAGGTTCCAGATGAGGACTTGCGTGCAAAACTAACGCCGGATTACCCTGTTGGATGCAAGCGAATACTTATTTCGGATGATTATTTTCCGGCTATCCAGCGCAGCAATGTAACTTTCGTCACTGATGGTATTGATAAAATTGAAAAGGATCATTTGATTGATGCCAATGGGGCCAAGCATGCTGTGGATACGTTGATTTTAGCGACCGGGTTCAAGCCGTTTAGCTTACTTGAAAATTTGGAAATAACGGGTCCTGATGGCACCCGTATGACGGATTATTTCACGAGTGGCGGTATTCGTGCCCATAACACTGTATGGGTTCCAGGGTTTCCGAACTTTGCAATGCTGGTCGGCCCGAACAGTGGCCTTGGGCATAACTCTATAATTCTCATGATTGAAGCACAGGTGAATTACATTATCGGCTGTATTAAGGCGACCCTGCAAAAAGAAGCGCGTACTATTGATGCGCGTAAGGATATTGCGCAACGATTTGATGACAAAGTGCAGCATGAACTGGAAGATACCGTATGGCATACTAACTGCAAAAGCTGGTATGTAGGAGATGATGGTCGTAATTATACACTCTGGTCAGGTACGACTTTGCGATATCGGCGTTTGTTATCTCGCGTTGATTTAGACGATTTTGTTTTTGAAAAATAAATGCCTAGCAGCACTAGACATTTAAATATTTTTATTCTTCAAGGTCGCTTGTAAGCGTATTATAACGATCGCGCATGTTACTTCGCATACCGTTGCAGAAACTTTCCGTACCAAAATCGGTTATGAGCGAGTCAAACAAACCACGCCGACGGCCAATATTATGCATAAATACAATTGTTGAAATATCGGCAAGCAAATTCATTCTGTCCCGTATGGGTTGTTGTTGGCTTATTTCGCTTAACTTGGCAACGATGGGCGAACGACCAGCAACGACGGCGATTTTATATGTGCTGGCTGTTGCGATGTGTTGTAGGCCATTTGCGTTAATAACGTCGTCACCGCATACAACATCAAAAGCAAGAACCTGGCTGGCTTCTTCTATCAGATGAATTTCAGGCGAGGCTGCATTTTTGTCCATGTGAACTAGTAGTTCGGCCGCAAGCGCGCGCGCTAAATCAGCACGGCGCAGCATGTATGACATTGATTTTTCATAGCGCTGACGAAGCTGATCTTCTGATAGTTCAGCTTGAGGCTGGTTTTCCTGTGTTTTTTCGTCTTGTTGTGCACTGACTTGCATGGCTGGATGGAAAGTCGCCAATAAAAAACATAGGGCAAATATTTTTCTCATCTTAAACTCCTAACACGTTATCAAGCCAAGTAATCAATATGTTTTCTGATTGCGATGCTAGAAAAGCGCAATAGCAATCATACCCATTCCAATGACACTAACGAACCATATCACCGGACGTATCTTGGGCCAGCCTGCAAGATACACAACTGCGTGAGCGAGGCGCGCATAAAAGAAGATTTGGGCACCAAGAACAGTATTTTCTGTGGATATGTCGGTTGCATTTGCAATTAAAATAAGCGGTGCAAAAAGCACCATATTTTCAAGCATGTTGGTACTAAGGCGTGATGCACGTTTGTTGAAAACACTCGGCTCCGGCACATTATCTCGTGCACCAGCCTGAGTGTCGGCACCGTTTTTCATTAAAGCATCTCCGGCCGGTATCATAATCAGCACGAATGTTAAGATTACGCTCCACAAAAGATATGTCATTTCAAGTGTCACTTTAGGTCTCCTCTTATCCCATGTTCAGCATATCTATACAAAAAAACGTGTCCAGTAATGAATTGCCGGACACGCCACGAGGGTAAGGAGTTAAGGTACTATGATGGGTGAGGTTATTCACTGTCATCTAGTAAGAGGTTGCGCTCGTATTTTCCCGAGATTGACTTCGCCGCTTTTTGCCATGCATCACGCAGTGCTTTTTCATTGGGAAGCTCGTCGCGAATTTGCTCTAATACAAGTCGCTTTGCGCGGTCACTACCCATTGCTTCAGCCTGTTCGATCACATTTTTCCACGCTTTCGTTGTCAGCATTTCGGCTTCTTCGACGATAGACTCAAGAGCTAAGCGTTTTTCGTAATCGCTTTCAATTGACTTCAGGGAATTCACCAAGTCTTCCATAACTTTGCCGGTCATTCCTTCGATTTCAGAAACGTCTTCCAGCAGTAGCCTTAACTCATAATCGCTTTCAATTGATTCTGTCACTTCCAGAAGCTTGGCCACATTTTCCTCGGAAAACTCATTGTGCGTTGCTTCTGAGAGTAGCAAGCGTAGCTCATAATCGCTTTGAATTGTTTTGGCGAGATCCAGCAATTTGTTCATGCTTTTGTCGTCAATGCTGAAACGCTCCAGCATTGGACTGAGGGTCAACCTCATTTCATAATCGCTATCAAGGTTTTTTGCGATATCAAGTGCTTCATTCAAATTGCGCGGCGTTAGTGTTCCTGTATTCATCATCTCAAGTAATGTAAGCCGCACCTCATAGTCGCTTTCCATTGTACGGATGTTGCTCAGCAATTTCCTGAACTGTGGTTCGCTGAATTCAGCTTGGCGCAATAAATGGGCGGTGAAAATGCGCTTCACATAATCAGACTTTACATCTGATAAGCGCTCAAGTGCAGCATCGGTGCCGCCTTCGCGAAGGTATCGAGCTACGCGTTTTTCCATATCGATTGCAGTATTTTGAATAAGGTGTTGAACTGTTATAGCAAGCCATTCTTCACCTTCTGCGTCAAACTCGGTTTTCTTGCCATCTTCCCAATAAGTCGTATCCAGTGTGCCTTCATCATTGAAGAAGCGAATACGCCGACGATCGTTGCCAAAATTGGTCCGAATTTGTAATGCACCATCCTCTTCGATTGAAGCAATGCTGCGTTCATCTTCACTTATGGTGAAACGACCATCCCAGGATACTTTTACTGAATTGTTGTCATCTGACCAATGCATGTTTCCAGTTTCTATACCGCTATTATCATTCTCGATATAAATATGGGAAGGTTCCTCGTGAGAAAGAGAAGGTTCGTTTACTTTGGAAACCGGTATAATGATTGTTCCACTGCCATCAGCAGGTGTGTATAATCTGAATTCTTTATCGGCATTCGCGACGATGTTGTCCGGTGCATCAGTTGTTAGTGCAGTAGCAAACTCGATGCCAGGTGTAGCTAAAACTACAGCTGCGATAGCAAGGCTAACGCCAGTGCGTTTAAGTGTGCTTGCACCTTCAAATTTACTGGTGTCAGCGTTTACCAAACGTTCAACGCGTTGACGTAAAATAGATTTATCTCCTGCCATGGCTAATCCCCATTGTATCTGTCGTTTTTGTGTTATTTTTTGTGCACAGGTATACAGGGCTTCCGCGACTGTATTTGCGCTTGAGAGTTGTTTGGCTGCCCATTCATCTGCTGCCAATTCGGCACAGTCTTCCAATCTTCTGCGGGCAACGGCGAACAAAGGTTGGAAAAAGCAAATTCTGCATAGCGTTTGTAAGAATATAATTTGTGCGGGATCCCGGCGCAGCATATGGGCCAACTCATGTGCAATTAAGCTATTTAGAGCTTTGCTATCCATATCTTCGAAAGCCCATGCAGGTAGACATATCTCGCGGCGTGGCAAGCAAACTGGACTGTTAATGTCATCTGAGCGGCTAAGGTATGGCACATGTCGAATGTCGGCCTCTACACATATTGCCCGAAGTGCTTTGTTTGCATCATGCTCGGCGTCAACGCGTGTGCGTGTACCCAGGCTGGCGATTGCGCGTCTGTATGATAAAGCCAGCGCAGATAACGCGATTGCTGCCAATAAAAGCCAAGTAATGGCTAATAGCATTGTAAACGAAAAGCTTGCTTCATTATCTGATGTTTCAGCGCCGCCCATGAGTGTAGGGCTAGGTTCATATGAATTTACGTCTGTAATAGGGGTGCCACTCGCACGTACAGGTGCTTCAGGTGCTGGAGGAAGTACCGTAGTTTCGCTGTCGGACCCGTTATTATAATTTGGTGGGCTATTCTGTAACAACCCAGCATTAGTATTGGGCGCCTGCACGGCGAGCGGACTTTGTGAGCGTGCAACTTGCGCTGCATTTTCGCTCAAAGGAACAGTAATATTCGATGGTGTGATCGAAATCGGTAAAACAGAAATGAAGCTAGCGGCAATGGCAAGTTTCCAAGCCATTTCAGCAATATCTGGTGTGTTTATTATGCCGGCTTTTTCCATAAGCCAAACGCCGCCCAGTAAACATGTGCTGGCAATCATGAATTTGATGAAAAGGCCAACGAAGGGAAGGTCTATGATGATCTGCTCAATCATTGCTCTCTCCCGTAACTGTTTTGTTGTTTAGTATTTGTTGGATGGCATTTAGTTCAGCATCGTCAATTTCATTTTCCTTAACAAGATGCGCCAGAAGCTGACGATCATCACCCTTAAACAAGGTGCCGACGAGCGAAGAAATCATTGATTTTTGTGCTTCGTTTTCGCTAATGCGCGGTGTGAAGATGCGTTCTCTGCCTTCCGTACGTGATGTGAGTACGCCCTTCTTTTCAAGTCTGGTAAGAATAGTAGCAATTGTGGTGTGTGCCAGCGTGACGTCTTCAAGCCCGCTTTGGACCGTTTTAGCGGAGCCTTCACCTATATTCCACAATACTGACATGAGTTGGTATTGCTGGTCGCTGAGCTTGGTATTTTTTGTCATTGCACTTCTCTATTACTACATTTGTAGAAGTTAATTACTACATGTGTAGAAAGAGTCAAGTTTTTATTGAATCTTCATATTCGGTTTTTAATGTATATCAGATTGAAGCATTGCTAAATGCGCCTGAATTGGCTGTGTTATAGCCGCCGTTAGATATGTTGAATTAGTAGCTGATTAACTGATTCCATAAGCAAAGCGGCGTACTGATATTATTCAAACTGATGTAATCAGTGTTTCAATTTATGGTAATTTTCATTCATGAATGCACTGAAGGCAGAAAGCCTTTGATCAATGTGTTTATTTTGGAAGCTCGTTAAACAGCGACCTCTATCTTACTTTTGTGAGGCGTATTTTAAATAATGTCACTATGAATAAATGCAGTTTCCTAAAGACGTTCCACAGTAAAGCACCCAATAGAGTAACTTGCTCCGAACGAGCAGATAATTCCGTGATCGCCGGATTGAAGATCATGTTTGTGATTATTGAAAGCAATCATGCAGCCAGCACCGCCGGTGTTCGCATATTCATCGAGTATTATAGGTGCTTCGCCATTTTTTGGCTCACGACCCAACAATTTTTTGATCGCAAACATGTTCATATTAATGTTGGCCTGATGTAGCCACATGCGTTGGAAATCCGAAAGAGCCATCCCAATGTCATCGAGATGTGACTGAACATGGTCGATAACTTTCGGGAGTAACTCTTTGAAAACGGCGCGACCACTTTGTGTGAAGCGTTGGTTAGGGTCATTAATTCTGTCGCGTTCTATCAACACGCGTGACCCGAATCCGGCGCGAATATTGGTTGAGTACTCGGTGAATAGCTTGCGCGTGTTGACGCGAAACACGCAGTCGGAACTTGTTTCACCTTCTCGTTCAATTACAGTAGCAACAGCAGCATCTCCAAAAATAAAATGGCCGTCTCTGTCTTCAAATGCAAGGAGTGGTGAGAGGTATTCAGCAGTAACAACTAAAGCCTTGTTGGCCATACCTGATTGTACAGCATCGCATGCCGTGGACATGCCAAATGTTGCACTTGAACAACCCATTGCCATATCAAAAGCAAAGCCTTTTGCACCGAGAATTTGTTGGAGCTCGGTTGCCATTGAGGGAATAAAACGTTCCCAGACAGAAGCTGATATGATCACCATATCAATATCGCTTCCTGATAGCTTTGCTTCGCTGAGAGCTTCCTCTGCAGCAGCTAAGGCCATTTTTACTTGAACAGGTGTGTCGAAAAAATCACCTTCAGCAAGGTCGGACAAATTTGGGTACAGGCGATCAGGGTCTGCAACACCTTTTGCTTCCATCAAGTAGCGGTTTTTAATCCCTGAAGCTTTTTCAATGAAAGCACTGGATGACATTTCCTTGGCGGTCAATGTGCCGGCACTAATTTCGGCGGCATGTTCTGCATTCCATGCTTCAGCGTGCGTATTATATGCTTCAACTAATTCATCATTCGACAAACTATTTGGCGGCGTATAAACGCCGGTACCACTGATAACGACGTTTTGCACTTGAATTCCCTTACTGTTTTTCGACCAGAAGGCTGCCGATAGAATAGCCCGCGCCAAAAGAGCAAATTAAACCTTGTTGGCCGACTTTTAGATCATCACGGTGATGATGAAACGCGACAACAGAACCGGCACCTGCGGTATTGCCGTATTTTTCTAGAACAGTGGGCGCTTCTTCGAATTCAGGTTCTCGACCTAAAAGTTTTTTCGCTGCAAACATATTCATGTTGATGTTTGCCTGATGAAGCCACATACGCGATAGATCTGACACGCTCATGTTTAGGTCTTCAAGTTGCTCACTTATAAAGCTTGTCACTAAAGGCAACAATTCTTTGAAAACTTTACGGCCTTCTTGCACAAAAAACATGTCGTCACGGAAAAGGCTATCATCATCAATCCGTGTCATTGGTCCGTAATTAGAGCGAATATTATTTGAATACTGCGTGCTCTGTTTTGTATTTTTGATCAACCACTTTTCTTTGCCTTTGGCAAGATCGGCGCGTTCCAGAACAACTGCTGTGGCTATATCGCCAAAAATGAAGTGGCTATCACGGTCACGGAAGTTCACCATTGTGCTGAAAATTTCAGGGTTAACCATCAGTACGCGGTCAGCATTGCCGCTTTTGATTGCATTCACGCCAGCTATCAGACCGTAGGTAGCACTTGAACACCCCATGACCATATCAAAGGCGGAACCACTTGTGCCCAGATGATGCTGTACTTCAATACCCATTGCCGGAAACGCGCGCTGCATAATGGCGGATGTGCATACAAGCTGATCAATCTCTGAAGCTTCGATGCCGGCACTTTTCAAGGCTTGATGAGCTGCATTTATGCCCATTTGCGCTTGAAATGAAGGTGTATCGTTATCGCCGTGTGCATTTTCAGGCATGGATGACATCATACGGTTTAAGTCCATAACACCTGAAGCATCCACCAGATGACGTTCTTTGATGCCAGATGCTTTTTCTATGAATGCAGCACTTGAGTGTTGTTTTGCAGGCATAAGGCCTGCTTCAATATCTGCCTTGTGCTCAGCATTGAATTGATCAACATGTTCATTGAACGCCAGAACCAGTTCTTCGTTCGTGATCTTACTCTCAGGAACATGCAGGCCAGTCCCTGTAATAACCACATCGACCATAAGTAGTTTCCTCTTGGGTACGCTTAAATATATTGCATCTTTATGACACTTGAGAACAGATATAAAGCTTTTAACGGTATCCGCCAAGTGTACTTTATCTTCTCACATAAAAACAAAAATTTGCCTAATTTTGAGTGGGATAGCACTTGGTGCTGTGCTAGGTGTTGCGCATGTCTATTTGGGGTAAAATAATTGGCGGAACAGCGGGCCTGGCGCTAGGCGGGCCTATAGGAGCACTCATAGGGGTGACAGTCGGCGCTGCTGTAGATGCATCTATTGAACAGGTATCACCTGAAACCGACGAAACACGACAGGTCACCTTTACTATAGGTGTGATTGCCTTGGCAGCGAAAATGGCGAAAGCCGATGGCAAAGTAACTCGTGAAGAGGTTGAGGCTTTTAAGCAGGTATTCAAAGTGCCGCCGCATGAGATGGCAAATGTTGGACGTGTTTTTGATATGGCACGAAAGCATACTGCCGGGTTTGATGCATATGCGCAGCAAATAGCTGACTTGATGCGTGGCAAACGCACAGTCCTTGCCGATTTGATTGAGGCTTTATTCTTTATTGCGAAATCAGATGGTGAGTTGCATCCAAATGAGCTGAATTATATTCGCGTTGTGGCAAAAATATTTGGCTACAGCCCTGCTGAAATTGAAACTCTGGTTTCACGCCATGCAGGCCATCAAGCCGACTCTCCATATAGTGTACTTGGTGTTGAGCCTGGCATTAGTACTGATGATTTGAAGAAGAGATACCGGCAGCTTGTGCGTGAAAGCCATCCTGATCGTTTGATTGCCGAAGGTGTGCCGAGCGACTTGATCGCAGTTGCGACACGCCGGTCTGCAGAAATTAACGCGGCTTATGATACAATTCTTAAGTCTAGAGGGATAAAAGGCTAATGCAGTTCCGTGATGTGTTGTTGGCGGTGCTAATTTCGGCGGTTTGGGGATTTAACTTCCTGGCAAGTAAATGGGCGGTTGCTGATTTGCCACCACTAACAGCTAATTTGTTTCGCTTCCTGATAGTTCTTGCTGTGCTAGTACCATTTTTGAAGGTTGTTCAAGGTAAGATGCGCCAAATGCTGGCTGTTGCGTTTTTGTTAGGCGTTTTACATTTTGGATTATTGTTTTCCGCCATGAGTCTTGCTGATGGCGTAAGCTCCATCAGTGTTGCTTCACAGCTAAATGTACCGTTTGCAACCTTGTTGGCCGTGCTTGTTTTGAAAGAAACTGTTGGCTGGTACCGCATTTTGGGTATTTCACTCAGCTTTGTTGGGGTGCTCATTCTAGGGTTTGACCCTGAAGTGTTCGCATACTGGGACGCTATACTTTTAATTGTTTTAGGTGCTTTTGTATTTGCCTTGGCCTCGGTAATGATGCGGCAATTAAAGGAAGTGCCTGCCGTTACCGTTCAGGCTTGGGTTGCATTTGCTGCTGTATCAGGCTCGATATTATTGTCTGGTTTCTTTGAAAGTGGACAGATAGAGGCAGTTAAAAACACGGGTATGCGCGCATGGCTGGCTGTTGTTTATACTGCCGTTGGTTCATCGCTTATTGGTCATGGCGGAGCAAACTATCTATTTCGGAAGTATGAAATATCCACAGTAACGCCTTATTTTCTTGTTATGCCATTGTTCTCAATTATCAGCGGAGTTGTCTTCCTAGGTGAAGTCATTCATTGGGAATTGATTGTTGGTGGTCTTTTCACGATTTCGGGGGTGTTGATTGTGACAATTCGTAACAATATTCGACTGAAGCCTTCGAAGGCACCGCGTTCTTATGTTCCCTGAGCTTGTATATACACCTTCGTCTAACTGGAATGAACGTCCGCCGATAGTAGATGGTCAGCCTTTAATTGATACGGTGATATTGCATTATACTGGTATGCAATCAGCAGAAGAGGCGCTTGAACGTTTATGCGATGAAGCCGTTGAGGTTTCCGCGCATTACCTTATTGAAGAAAATGGAATAGCACATCAGCTAGTGCATCCAGACAAGCGGGCATGGCATGCTGGTGTTTCCAAATGGCAAGGACGAGATAATCTCAATCATACTTCCATAGGTGTTGAGTTGGTAAACCCCGGCTATGAATTTGGTTATCGAGCGTTTCCGGTAAGGCAAATTGATAGCCTTTTGGCGTTGCTGAAACATCTTAAGCAAACATATTGTATTCCGGAGAGCCGCTTTATTGGCCATAGCGATATCGCGCCAATACGCAAGCAAGACCCTGGTGAATTATTCCCATGGAAACACCTCGCATTAAATGGTTATGGCATATGGCCTAGTGTCGATGCTGGTAGCGCTGAACCCATCGAAGATAGTGACTTAGGTGTAGAGGGAACGGCTTCACTTCTCGAAGATTTGAAAATTATTGGGTATGACATAGAAAATTGTAATAGTATAACGAACGCATCGAATGTGTTGAAGGCATTTCAGCGCCATTGGCGTCCGGAAAAAGTAACTGGGGTTTTGGATTCTGGTACGCTGACGGCGATATTGGCAGTTGCTAATCTGACACGGCAACATCAAAGCGTGCTATAAAGCAAGCGCGTGAGTTCTGTTAAGGAAGTATAATGAAAATAATAACGACAGTAGTTTTAGCCCTTGCTGTTTCCAGTGCAAGTCTTGCACAAAATGGAACAGTTGCACAAAGCCATCGGCCTAATGATTATACGTTAGCCTGCCTTGAGGCTCTAACAAGAGATTGCGCTTTCTCGGCAGCTTTGCAAACGGTTATTGCTGAGGAATTTGGTGTCGAACGTGCCAAAGTCTTGATAGCTGTCGCGCGGGCACTTTCTGAAACAGGTCAGCAAGGCCAGGCGATTGAGACATTGATGCTTGCTTTGGACGAGGCGAGGTCCGTTAATCTGAATTTAGTCACTCAGGAAAAAATAACTGAAATTGCTCCTTTGCTTGCGCGTGCAGGTGACAGTGCCAGCGCCTTGGCATTGACCGAAGAGCTTGAAATCAAAAGTGTCAAAGAGCGCACGTTGATCGCAATTGCCAGGGAAAACATGTTAGCGGGCAGAGTTGCTGACGCCAATGTTGCACTATCGCAAATGGAAAATGGCTCGCGTGCGTCATGGCAACGCCTCCGTATGTTACCATTTGCGCCAGCAAGTGCGATTGCCGCTTTGAATCTAATTGAGCTCGATCAACAGATTCGTGAATACACATTACCGTCGCAGTTGTATCGCGGTCTGATTTTGATGGCGGTTGTTGCAGATAAACGAGGCGACACCGAAACACGCCAAGCCTACATAAATGAAGCTGACGAATTCTTCGCGTCCCTTGTCAGCATTAATGATCGGGCTCTTTCTACGGCTCATCGGTTACGTATCATGCATGACGGTGGTTTAAATGAAGCGATGCTGACTGAAAGTTATAATTTGGCTTTGTTGCACTTGGGGCGTGTTCGTGGTGCTGAAACTCTTGAAAGTGTTGCGCTCTTGATAGGTGAAGTTGAAGCGAGCTTGGGGAATTTGGAGAGCGCTTTGGCGCGTCAGGAAGTATTCACTGACCTTGCCAATAAGGCGCGGTATTTGAGTTCGATTGTTATGTCTTCTGAACGTGCATTGATTGCGGAGCAGACTAGTGCAGTGATGGCAGAGGTGTCTGAACTGGAAGGTGTTTATGAACGTGACTTAATTCGACTTCAATTGCTTGAAGGTGCTTTGGGAAACAAGGATATAGTTCTGGCTGCAAATATTATTCGCAGTATTGAAGATGATGATAACCAAGCGCGTGGTTTGGTTCTTGCTGCATCTTTACTTGAATAATCGTATCCTAACAGTGCGAGGGTTGATACAATTAGCCTGACAGAACATTGAGGTAATGTTAATGAGTCAGTCTATGCTGAAAACTGAACAAGCCGAAGCCGCAGCAAAGCCTGCGCGTGGCAGGCCGCGCGATGTTGAAAAAAACAATGCGATCCTTGCAGCCGCAATTGACTTGTTTCTCGAGCAGGGTTTTGACGGCACCAGCATGGATAAGGTTGCCCAGCGCGCAGGTGTTTCTAAACAAACGGTCTATAGTCATTTCTCAAGTAAAAAGCAGCTGTTTGGCGAGGCTGTTCATTCTGAAATCGCTGTTCATTATCCTGAACGTGCCTTGGAAACTGTTGAAACGCACACGTTGGAGGCAGACCTTACTGCAGTTTGTAATAGACTGGCAGCATTGCTGATGAGCGAACGTGCATTTGCTATGTTTCGTCTACTTGTTTCTGCTGCTGCTCGCGGTCCAATGCTTGCTGATATATTCTGGCAATCAGGGCCCGCTGATGTACAAGAGCAGCTCGCTAAATTTTTGCAGACCTGGGTTGATCGGGGCCAGCTAGAGATTGACGACACAGTAAAGGCAGGCCAGCAATTAGTAGCCCTCATTAAAGAGCCATCACATTTCAAAGTCTCTATTGGCGTTGAAAAGCCGCCAACAGATGAGGAAATAGAATCTCAAGTAACAATTGCGGTGGCAAGTTTTCTAAAAATTTATGGCGTATAACAAGCCTGACTTGTTTTGCGTGTTATCTGGTAGAGCCGTCGTCGCTCTCCATTTGCTGGCCTTTTAGGTTTTCTGTCGAATAATTTGCACGCGCTGTATCGCCTTCCAGTGTTGACGGTAGTCCTTCGATTTGCACCTCAGTCTCAGGGCCCAGAACCGTATCGAAAACAATGGCATCACCTTTGCTGCCACATGCGGACAAAACCAGTGCACTACCAATGATGACAGAAAACTTAAAACTCTTACTCATGAACGTCCTCAATTGTCGAAAATGACCAGTAATAGGAACATAGCCTAACTACCAGAAACTGTATTTCTATTTTCGCTGCGACTGTGCCTTATTTTTTGGTGTATATCAATATCCTTGACGCATAAGTACAAGCACGCCTATGACATCATTGGCAGATGGCTGGATGATCGCCGCCGCGCTTGACGCGGGGGAGGAAAGTCCGGGCTTCACGAAAACACGGTACCGGTTAATGGCCGGCGAGGGCGACCTTAGGGAAAGTGCCACAGAAAGCAAACCGCCTTACCCATTTTGGGGCAAGGTAAGGATGAAAGGGTGCGGTAAGAGCGCACCGCGTCTTTGGTAACAAGGATGGCAAGGTAAACCCTACCGGAAGCAAGACCAATAGGGATGGTTGCTTTAAGTAGCAGGCGAGTTTTCGCGCCGCCGTCCGGGTCGGTTGCTTGAGTGTGCTGGCAACAGTACACCTAGAGGAATGATCATCACCAGCTTTGTTGGTACAGAACCCGGCTTACACGCCATCTGCCACTTATTTTCCGCATACAACAACATTTGTGTGATCAGGCTTTCGATTTTCCAATCACCTCTATATGGTAATTCTCGATTTGGGGCGTTGGTTTTTAACCTGCGCATATAGAAAAGAGGGTTTGGTTGATATGTCAGCTCGTATTACGAAGATGTTTGGGCTTTTAATCGCGCTAGTTATGGCACCTGCAACTGCGGTGATGTCTGCAACGTTTGCAGAATCAGTTGAAGGTCTTGAAAAGCGTGAAGGTTTGGTAACTGCATATGTAGATCATGGTAAAGCGCGTGTATTGCTGGAGCTTGAACAGCAGACTGATGGCACGTTTGGGCGTTATATTTATACGCCATACTTAACCGCGGGTTTGGGGTCTAATCCGGTTGGTCTGGATCGTAGTAGTCCGGCTGGTAACTTTATCATGTCGTTCCGGCGTGCCGGCGACATGGTAATAGCCGTTGTTGAAAACCAAAGCTTTCGTGCAACAGCAACTAATCCAACAGAGAAGCGTGCTGTTGAAACCAGCTTTGCCCAGTCTGTTATCTGGTCAACGTCAATTGTGGCTGAGAATGAAGATGGCTCACTACTGATCGATTTCAGTAGTTTTCTGAAACGCGATGCGCGTGGAGTTGTTGCGCAGTTGCGCAACAGGGGGCAAGGCTCTTTTAAGCTGGAAAATAGCCGTAGTTACGTTGATACAAACGCAGCTCATGCCTTTCCACGTAACTTGGAATTTGATGCACATGTAACATTTTCCAGTACAGCGCCGGGTGGCGAAGTGCGAGCAACAACGCCGGTACCGCAAGCCGTTAGTTTGATTATGCATACAACGCTGCTTGCGTTGCCTGATGATGGCTACACGCCGCGTGAGTACGATGAACGTGCAGGCTTGATCAATACATCTTATACAGATATGTCAGCGCCTCTGGACGGTAGTACAGTTGTGAATGTGGCGCGTCGTTTCCGTCTGGAAAAAGACGCATCAGGCAATGTGGTAAACCCTATTATCTTTTATATTGATAACGGTGCACCGGAACCTATCCGTTCCGCGTTGCTCGAGGGAGCTCGCTGGTGGGAAGATGCCTTTACTGCGGCAGGATTCCCTGGCGGATATAAAGCTGAAATACTTCCTGAAGGTATTCACCCGCTAGATGCACGCTACAATATGGTGAACTGGGTACACCGCGCCACGCGTGGATGGTCATATGGTACCAGTATCACTGACCCGCGCACTGGTGAAGTATTGCGCGGCGTGGTTATTCTTGGATCACTTCGTGTGCGCCAAGATATCAAGATATTTGAAGCTTTAGCTGGGGCGAAGAAAACAGGGACTGGAGCAGCTGATGATGCAGTTGAATTGGCTCTTGCCCGTATCCGTCAATTATCTGCGCACGAAATTGGACATACACTTGGTTTTGCTCACAATATGGCTGCTAGCTCATATGGCCGTGAAAGCGTGATGGATTATCCAGCACCTGATGTGCGGATGACGACAAATGGTGATGGCCTCGATTTTTCAAATGTATATGGCATCGGTATTGGTGCGTGGGACAAATGGGCTACTACGTACCTGTATGGTGATTATGCTGAAGATGATGCCGCGGCTAAAGCGGCCATGTTCCGCGAAGCAGATTCAAAAGGTTTGATTTATGTTGCTGACCGCGACAGCCGTTCTATTGGGTCTGGTCATATTCGTGGTTCCTTATGGGATAATGGCTCGGACGCTGTTGATGAGTTAGCTGCTGTGATGCAGGTGCGTGCTTATGCGCTTGGCCGTTTTGGTAAGGATAACTTGCGTGACGGCGAAAGCTATGAAGCGTTGCAAACAAAATTTGTTCCGCTTTACTTGTATCACCGTTATCAGCTAGAGGCGGCAGCCAAGTTTGTTGGTGGTTATGATTTTGCTTACCGTTCGGAAGGCGATGGCCGAAAGGCACCAGTGCCAGTGAGTTGGAGTGAACAAGTGCGTGCCTTGGGCGGCATTACCGCGACTATTGAGCCAAGTGCTTTGTCTATCGCTCAAGAGACGTTACTTGAACTCACGCCGCGCGGCGCAGGATCAGGTGACCCGCAGTTCAGGCGTGAATCGTTTTCGGGCAGTGCCTCAACTGCGTTTAGCATGGAAGCGGCGGCTTCTGCCGCAATCGATGTTACACTGGATGCTTTAATGCACCCTGCGAGAATGCAACGTCTGACCGAGCAGAAAACCTATGTTGAGGACCATGAAGGTATTCAAGGGGTTGTAAGCAGGGTATGGGCGGCTTTGTCTAACCAAAGCCGAGGTGATAGTGCGGCTGATACTGCTCTGCGCGGTATCGTTCTCGAGCGGATCACTGAAAGGCTTATCGTTACACTTCATAATCCTGGCACAGGACTGTTGGTGCGCACGGAAGTACGGCAATCATTAGAGTATATTAAACAGTCAGCGGCCCGTATGCGGGGCGGCCTCGCACCTTATGGTGATTTGATTGCTCGTCGTATTGAGGATGCGTTTGCTCAGGCTAGAACACCAGCCGTTAAAGCACCAAATCCTCCACCTGTTCCGCCTGGAAGTCCGATTGGTGCTATGGGGGAAAGTTGTTGGCATTGTAATAATTAATGTTGAATGCCGTTTAGCATTCCTTTGTCTATAAAAATTAAGCAGCTGGTCTCATATGAGGCCAACTGCTTTTTGGTTTTGGTTCAGTCGAGGGGAGGTGACTTAGCCGTCAAAACCAATTGGTGTTAGTTTGCTTGCAGCAACGTTTTTGATTTTCTTCCAGTGACCGTTTGCCGCTTTGATGCGACCATTTGGGTTTTCAAGCCACATGTTGTGGATGTCGAGCGAGTTGTTGAGGTATAGTTTACCGTCTACAATTTTGAATGCTTCAGGATCAACTTCCAATTTAAGCCCTACAGAAGTACCGAACGCGCAGAAGCCGCCATACTGTGGTGCATACTTGGATGGTGATTTTGCGAACTTGTCTCTGTTGTTTGCTGTTGAAAAACGGTATTCAACATCTTTGTATGTATGAGAAAATTGGCTTTTGCCAGGTGTTGGTTCACCTTGGTTGAAGTAAGCAACGGCATCGTAACCCTTCAGTGCCAGGTTATGATCACTTACATTGCTTGTGCGAACTTTGTCTTCAGCTGAAGCAGGCTCCACGACAGATACTAAACTGAATAGGGCGACGGTAAACACAGCTAGTGTGCGATAGATAGATTTTAACATGTGCATTTCCTTTCTTGCATGTTGGTACAGCTTAAATAGGCTGCTTAATCAAATGTATCTATGCGTACTAATCTGTAAAAAATGCTCATTCGTCTTATTCGCTCCATTTGTCAGGACTAACGCTATATATAAAGTGTCTAGCTTATAAACTAAGGAAAGCGTGGTAATGATGTCTGTTGATTTAGAAAAGCTCTCTCGTGAAATCAGAGCATGTGAAATATGCAAAGACGCTTTGGTGGACGGTGTTCGTCCTGTATTTCAGGTGAGCGAAACATCAAAAATATTGATAGTCGGCCAAGCACCCGGGCGTAAAGTTCATGAAACAGGTGTTCCGTTCGACGATCCAAGCGGTGACCGGCTGAGAGATTGGTTGGGTGTTTCTAAAGATGTTTTTTATGATGCGCGCCAAATGGCAATTGTGCCGATGGGGTTCTGTTTTCCTGGTACCGGTAAGTCTGGTGATTTACCACCACGGAAAGAATGCGCCCCTGCATGGCGAGATGAGTTGCTGCAGTGCTTGCGCAATGTGTCATTAACGATTGTCATCGGGCAGTATGCAATGGATTGGCACCTTCCTTTAGACAGACCGCGCACGGTTACAGACACTGTTAAGGCATGGCAAAACTATTGGCCTGACACGGTTGTTCTGCCGCATCCTAGTCCTCGCAACAATATTTGGTTGAAAAAGAACGCATGGTTCGAAGTCGATATTTTGCCTGCACTGCGTGCAAGGGTTGCTTCATTATTGTGATCAAGCGGCTCTGGCATTTAACAAGCTGTGATCTTTGCGATATTTACCTGGACCGATACCAATGGTTTTCTTGAAAACTTTGCTAAATGCGGCAAGAGATTGATACCCGACTTCCTCCGCAATCAAATCGGTTGGCATATCGTTTTGGATTAGAAAATTGCAAGCCTTTTGCATACGCCACATTGTGACATAATGCATGGGTGTTGTTTGCATAAGGTATCGAAAGCGGTCAGCGAAAACGGAACGAGATAACCCTGCTTCTGCCGCAAGAAGTTCAATTGTCCAGGTGTCGGCTGGTTTTTGGTGGAATGCTTTTAATGATCGCCCAATATGTCTGTCTGCAACTGCTTTAAGGAATCCTTTTTCATGCCCTGTAAATTTGTTCCATACGCGAACGGCATGAATGAAGAGAATTTCAGATAGATGCTTGATAATAACTTCATTACCCATATTGCTTGACTGAGACTCGTATGACATGAAGCGCATTGCTTGTTCAAACCACGAGAAATCAAGCGCTTGTTTGCCGCTAATTAGTATGTAGTCCGGTAGCTCAGAAATAAGGGGGTGATGAAAGTTTTGATCGAACTGAAAATGACCACATACCAGTTTGTTCATCCCGTCGTCGTTACCGCCGTATATAAGATGACCTTCGCCAGTAAATCCGCTGGTCTCCAAAACGGCGTCCAATGTCGCCGGAGGAGTGTCTAACTTGTCCAGCAAAACATGTGCTTTACCATGCGGTATTATGATCATGTCGCCAGGAGACAGCAAAACAGGTTTTTCGACACCTTCGACCTTTACCCAGCATTCCCCGCCTATAGCGAGATGAAAGCGTGCAACATTTTGATAAGCAGGCACCTGAACGCCCCACGGCGGCGAAAATTCGGTGACAAAATACAGAGAGCCTCTAAATTGTAGAAGGTCCAATATATCACTCAAAACATCCATTTTAGTCTCCGTTACAAACTCGCTGATATCTATGTATGCCTGTTAATTTAGCTTTAGCAAGAAATCAGGACGAATAGTCAAAAAATCAAGATTAATGCACATTGTTAATCTTATTGGCATGGTTAATTTCTCTTTTCCTTCAATGAGACAGGAAAAAGAAAAATGATCGACCATTTAAGCGTTGGGGTAGATAACTTGGCTCGCGCCAAGAAATTCTACGACAAGAGCCTTAATGCGCTAGGCCTGAGTTGCCTCGCAGAGATGGATGGCTTGATTGCATACGGTGCCGAGCACATTCAGTTTTTAGCAATGATGCCATTTAATGGTGAAACCTTCACTAGCGCTAATGGTATGCACATTGCTTTTCATGCCAGTTCTTCGCAGGCGGTTGACGCATTCTATAATGCCGCATTGAGCGAAGGCGCGACATGTGAAGGTGCCCCAGGTACACGTGCTTATCCACATAAAGAAGTTTACGCCGCATATGTGCGTGACCCATTTGGCCATAAGCTTGAAGCATTAACAAATGGCTTTTCTACATAAATTTAACATACTTAATCTCGGAAAGAATAAACGATGGAAACGACACTTTTATATCTAGCTCTCAGTGGTATATTAACAGTATTGCTTTGGGTCCCATACATTTTCTCTCGCCTTCTAACGTGGGGTTTGCCAACTTTTCTTAACAATTACCCTGAAAAGTTCCCGCAAGAACAACCTGAACAACCTTTGTGGGCGGCACGTGCACAGCGCGCGCACCTCAACATGGTCGAAACAATGCCAGCATTTGTTGCGGTTGTTGTTGCAGCATTGATGCTTGCTGGCGGTTCAACGGATACGCTGCAGGTAGTGGCTATGTGGGCTGAAGTTTTCTTCTTTGCTCGTTTGGCTCACGCTGTTGTTTATATTTTGGGCGTTCCATTCCTTAGAACACCAGTTTACCTCGTGTCTTGGTTGTCTGTATTGATGATTGGGTTCTCTGCGATTGCATAGAGACTATTATATTAAGCGCGGCTTCCTGGAGCCGCGTTTTCTTTTTGCAAAATAATCATGGAAGGTACTGATAAATAATCGTTTGTGACTAACTTGTTACCACACTTTCATTGCCAATGTGCCGTATGGTGATTAGTGTGACAGCCGTAAACAAAACTGATTGTTGTATGACTGAAGCACTGAAAATTGCTGTTCTTGATGATCACCGGATGTTTCTGGAAGGTATATCCCTTGTTGTAAAAGGCATGGCGTCTCGTTTTGAAGTGGAAGGCTTTGATACACCAAGTAGCCTTCTAGCCAGAATACAAGATAAGCAGAAATTTAATTTGATCGTGTGTGATTTGGTGATGAACCAAATGAACGGCCTTGCGTTTGTTGCTGCGGCACGCGTTCATGATAAACAAACGCCTATTCTTATTTTGTCAGGTATTAATACAGACCCGCCAATCAATGAGATCAAGCGCCTTGGTGCCAATGGCTTTATCCATAAATCGGCAGAAAACAAAGACTTATTGAATGCAATCAATGTATTGATTTCGGGCGCGCAGTACTTTGAAGGTGTTTCTGTTGAATCTGAAAAATCAGCGCCTCATGGTGACGCCCAAGAAAAAGCCTACGATATGCCCGCTGCAATCCCTATATTGGGAAAGCGACAAATCGAAGTTTTGCGAATGATAGCAAACGGCGCCTCAAACAAAGAGATATCTTCCAGCCTAACCATCAGCGAAAACACTGTTAAGACCCATCTCAGGCAAATATTTGAAGAACTTGCCGTCAATAAACGCACGGCATGTGTGCGTAAAGCACAAGCATTAGGTATTATCTAGGTTTTGACGTGCATGGCTGTTGCGTCTTGCAGTCGTTTGTATATCTCTTCAGGAGCAACAGGCTTTATTAGGAACGTGACGTCAGTCATTGGTTCTTTGTTGTTTAAGCCACTCGGGTCACCGCTCATTAAAATTGCAGGAATATCATCGTTAACCTCTTCGCGTAGTTGCGTAATAAGGTCGATACCTGATGCTCCGTTTTCTAACCATTTGTCGGCTATTAACAGTGAAGGTGTCTCGGCAATATTGTTTAAAAGCTCCACTGCTTCATCAGAGGTGGAGGCCGTAATAAGTTGACATCCCCACGATGTTAGCAAATTGGACATGGATTCTCTGATAATGCGGTCGTCATCAACCAGCACCACCATTGGTGATGAATTCAATTGTGTTTGGTAGCTTTCGGCGGTGTTGGTTTTTTCATCCACTGCAATTTGATCGACGATGTCAGGCAGGCATATCTTGAATACTGTACCTTTACCAACGATTGATTGCACATCCATTTTAATAGCTAATAATTCAGCCAATTTGCGTACAATGGATAAGCCCAAACCAACGCCGTTTTCGTTGGTATCGTTTTTCCCAAGCTGTACGTATTCTTCAAATATGTTCTCCAGTTGGTCGGTTGGTATGCCATGGCCATTATCGCTTACGACAATTTCTGGCATGCCTTTGTTGTTTGTAAGTTTAAAACTCACATTGCCGCCGCGCGGTGTATACTTAATGGCATTGGAAATTACATTGCGTACAATGCGGTTCAACAACACAGCATCCGTTTGTGTCACGCTGTCTTCAAATGTACAGGTTAATGTAATGTCTTTTTCATCGGCTATACCGGAAAATTCATCTGCTATGGCCTGCATTTCCCCGGCTAAGCTAATGCTGCCAATGTTTGGTTTGATAGCGCCGCTGTTAAGGCGGTTAATGTCAACCAATCCTCTAAGGAATTGCCCTTGCCGTTGCCATGTTTGTTCAATTTTATCCAACAATTCTATCGTTGAAGGTTCGTTTAACTTTTCTCGAAGTGACTGAATAAAATATCCTTGCGCATGTAGTGGTTGCGACAGGTCATGGCTTGTTGCCGCCAGAAACCTTGTTTTTTCTTCGTTTACACGCTGAATAACCAGATTTTCTGCCTTCAACCGCTCAGCTTGCGCGTGAGCATTACGGCGTTCTATGGAATCGAAAAGGTCTTTTTCTGCACGAGCGCTTGTTATGATACCAAAGGCAAAATACACAAGTATTGCCAGCCCCATTAGTATCATTGGCCAAGGCGCAGTTAAAAGAATAAACAAAGCAAAAGGTGCGAGTGCAAAAGTAGCCAGCCCCATATACCCCGGTCGGTATGCTGAACTGGGTAACATGCCACCAATGGTGATGCCGCACACCAGAAACACAGAAACAAGCAAATCCATCGGTTCCATGCCACTGCTGATATATATGGCAAAGCCACCCCATATTATCCCGGTGATGCTACTAACCATAATATGGCCGGCTAAATAGCCATTAACATTGGCACGTGTAATGCCGCTTTTCGCGACTATTTTGGCGTAAAAATAAGTAACAGCTACCATTGCTGTTGATAGAAAAAACCATAACAATATGCCTGTCTGCTCACCAGTAGCGAGCAATATAATGGAATAATTGCAGATCAAAAACTGAACAAAGACGCATGATGCAACAACACGCTGCTTCAGCATCGTTGCCTGTTCCACGCGGATATCCGTTAAGTCATATGTTTCAGGTGGCGTCACGTGCTGACCAGCTCCTGAGTTTGCGGTGCGCGCCTCAGTACAACAAGCGCAATGAAACGAAATATGATGGGCATTAAAGCGTAAAAGAAAGTCAGGGTAAAAAGCTGTGTTTCCGAGTTTGAACCTGTTTCATTAAAATCAACAAGATCAAGCACAGGGAAAGCAAGGCCCATCGGCACAATGAACGCCAGCTTGGAAACTGCGTTTTTGACTGCCAGATAAAGACCGGCAAGTCGGTTCTTACCGTCTTTCTCTTCAGCATATACAATATCAGCCAGCATGGACGTTGGCATAATGGCATCTGCACCGAATGCGGCGCCAATCACCACCGACAATACGGCCATACCAACAACGTCACCGTGCCCCAAAAATGGGGTAATCGAGAGAATAATACAGCAAGTTATGATGGCCGCGCGCCACGCTGCAATTTTGCTGAACCGCTTTGATATCATCACCCAAACAGGCAGGAACAAAGCAGATGATAGTAGGGTAAGCCCAACAAATGCCCCGACAAGTTCCGGCGCCCCTATAACATGAGTGATAAACAACACAGCAAGTCCCGCTGACAAGGCATTAGCTGATTGAATAATCAGGAATGTGAGCACAAGATTTCTATATGCCGGGCTGGCGAGTATCATTTTCAGTGAGGCTGGCATGGTGATGCGCGGCGCAGTAACGGGCCTGTATCCGCCGGGTACAAAAATCAAAAATGATGCCAAGCCTACAAAACATAACACAATCATGATCTGCGCGATCAGGCCAAGGGCGGCCGGTGTCGGCAATGCAAAAACAAGCGGAATAACGGCGACTGTCAATGCGCCAATCACCTGAAACACCGCTTTGGAACTCGCCAGTAATGACCGTTCGTGAACGTGCGGTGAAATCTCTAGCCCAATAGAAGAATAAGGCACATCAAGCGCCGTATAAAACAGGAAATACATACCGCTTGCTATCAACAGGTAGATCAAGCCTGCGCCTTCAGGCGGCGCCAGCAATAACCAGATTGACACACTGAATGCCGGCGCTCCCAGCACAATCCACGGCCTGCGTGGCCCCCAGCGTGTGCGGGTTTCATCGCTCAGGTAACCAATCAACGGGTCCGTCACCACATCAAACAAACGCCCAGCTACAAACACACCGCCAACAAGGCCGAGGCCAAGTCCCATATCCACAGCATAAAAAGTTGGAATAAACACGACAAACGCAAAACTTGCCATGGCAAGCGGGGTTGTTAACACACCGAAACAAATCAATTGCCACAGTGTAAATGACGCTTCCATGTCTGTTACATCATTGTTTTTATTTATGTTTTCTGCCGCCAAAGTCAGAATCACTTTCGTAAAATTTAGTTCACTGTCGGCTTTCAAAAAAGTGCCGTCAATCACCCTTTTGGGCGATTGTTTCCTTCTTAACCCATTGTTAACCATGAAAACAGCGATGGGTGGTCGTGTTTTGTTTTTTGAGGGGAGTGGGGCTTTGCGCCGCACAGGAGGAACCATTATCATGGCTGGCGTATTTCCAATTGAACGTACATTTAATTTCATATCAGGGATGCCGCGCTCTGGCTCCACGTTGCTGAGTGCAATACTGCGCCAGAACCCCAAATTTCACGCTGGCATGACAAGTCCGGTGGGTGGTTTGTTCAGTAATCTCATTGCATCTGTCAGCGCTGGCTCCGAGATGGCACCGATGGTCAACACCGAACAGCGCAAGCGTTTAGCCCAAGGCTTGTTCGATAGTTACTATGCTGACCTGCCGGTTGAGCAGTCTGTGGTGTTTGACACCAACCGGGCGTGGACAGCCAACCTCGCGGCGCTGACGGACCTATACCCAAATGCCAAGGTGCTGGCTTGTGTGCGCAATGTTGCGTGGGTGATGGACAGTATGGAACGCCAATTCCAAAGCAATGCGTTTGAAAACACCCGTTTGTTTGGTGACGCCAACCAGCGCAGCACTGTGTTCACTCGGTGCGAGGCACTTGCCAACCGCAACGGTCTTGTCGGTTATGGCTGGTCAGCCTTGCAAGAAGCGCTATACGGCACGAACGCCGACAAGCTGCTGCTGATTGATTATGACCTGCTGGTTGCCCGTCCCGCAGAGGTGATGGGGCTTGTCTACGGTTTCCTCGGGGAAGACGCATACGATCATGACTTCGATAATGTTGAGTACGATGCCCCCGCGTTTGACGAGAACCTCGGCGTATCGGGCCTGCACAAGGTGCACAAGAAGGTGCAGCCCATGCCGCGCCGCACCATCCTGCCGCCCGAACTGTTCCAGCAGTATTCACAGCTGAACTTCTGGCAAAACCTGAAGGGCTCCCGCGCCAAGATGATCGTTCAACAGCCAGAGGCCGAGAACAGCAATGCAGCAGACGCTGCTGGATCAAGCACAGATAAAACCAACGCCGCGTAACGCAACCCGTTTCACAGAATTCCACACATATAGCGCCCCTCTTTAAGGACATAGACACATGGCAACGCTCACCGTAACCACCCTTGATGACGAAGCATTTGATAATGACGGCAATGACGCAACAGATGGCAATGGCCTCTCGTTGCGTGAGGCTATCGGCCTAGCTGGAAGCGGTGACACAATTACATTTGCCAGCAGCCTTAGCGGTGGCACACTCACGCTGGGTCAAGTGACAGCGGGAAATGCGTCCACGGTGGGCAGCGGAGAGCTGGAAGTCACGCAAGGTGTCACTATTGACGGCGATCTGGACGGTGATAACCGACCCGATGTAACCGTTGACGGCAACATGACAAGCCGCGTGTTCAACCTTACTGGCGGCACCACAATACTGGACGGCCTGACCATTACAAATGGTCTGGCTATTGTCTCTGCCGACAACGGAAATACTGGTGCCGGTGTTCGCGTTGGTGCCGATGTAACAGCAACCATACAAAACAGCGTTGTCACCGGCAATCAGGCTAGCTTTGGTGGTGGCATATTTCACCGTGGTACATCGCTGACCATCGACAACACGCAGATTACCAACAATACCCTGATGGCAGGGGGTGGTGGTACTGGCGGTGGCATTTTTGCAAGCGCTGACTTTACCATAACCGACAGCAGTATCGTTGGGAACAGCAGCATAAATGGTGGAAATGCCATAAGAGTCAATGGAATAACAGCCACCATCACAAATACAACCATTGCTCAAAATATCGGTGGGGCAAATGCCATTAACTTGGGGGCGGCTGATGCTACAGTGAATATTTCAAACTCAACGTTGACAGGCAATAATGGTGAGCCATTCGGCAGTTCTATTTTCGTTGGAAGTGCAACAGTAAACATATCGGACAGCGTGGTAGACAATACAGGTGCCGGGGCAGGCTTGTTTGCAGCAACAGATATCTTTGGCACGTTGAACGTTAATTTCACCGGAACCAATATAGTCAATGCCACGCCATCTGGTACAGCCGTTACAGCCAATGCAGGTGTCACATTTTCAGGTACGCCAACTGTTCAAGCAGACCTTAGTCAGGTTTTTGCTTCAACCGCAGTGGTTAACAGTATTACAGGCGGTGCCTTATCAACGGTTGGTAACGTGCAGCTTGCGCCGTTGGCGGCGGGGGTGACGGCAGGTGCGGCGTCCAGCAATACGGCTGCTCCTGTTATTACACTACCTGCGGAGCCGGTTGTTGCTGAAGATGCAACTGATGTGGCTATCGCAGATACCATTGACATTGCTGATGCAGACACCGATAGCCAGACGGTCACACTCACAATCACGGGTGGAACAGCCTCCATCAACACGACCGGCGTGACCGTTAGTACAGGGGACGGCAACGACGACGCGCTCATTGTATTCAATGGTTCACTTGCCAATGTAAATACTGCGCTTGATAGCCTGACCTTTACCCCTACCGCCAACCTGAACGGCATCAATGCTGGCAGTATTCGCATTCAGACAGATGATGGTGCAGGTGGCACTGACGACGAAACCCTCACGTTCAATATTTCAGCGGTGGCTGACACGCTTACCGTCACCACCAATCTTGATACGGGCGTTGATGCGACGGTCACCGGTGATTTGGCGGCGGAAACGGCGGACGGCGGTGGCTTGTCGCTGCGCGAGGCGATCGCACTTGCAGAAGCGGGGGACACCATCACCTTTGATCTGGACGGGTCAACATCCGGCAATCAGGGCGGCACCATCACACTTGGTGGCACCGAGCTTACGGTCAGCCAAGGCATCACCATAGACGGTGATTTGGATGATGACGGCACAGCCGATGTGACGATTGATGCTGACGGCAATAGCCGTGTGTTCAATATCACGGGCGGCACCAGCACGCTGGACGGCCTGACGATTACCGGCGGTGCAGTTACTGGCAATGGGGGTGGTATTTCTAACGGGGGCACCTTAGTCGTTACAAATAGCACGATTAGTGGTAACACCGCCACTACTCAAGGTTTGGGTAGTAGCAGAGGTGGTGGCATATCTAATTTCGGCACCTTAACAATAACAAGTACTACGATCAGTGGAAACACTGCTGGAATCGAAGGCGGGATTTTTACTAACTCTACTTTGACTTTGACCGACAGCATTGTGCTCGGCAATAGCTCGACGGAATTATCGACTTATGGCACTGTAAACTTTACCGGCACCAATATTGTTGGGGCCGACAACAGCGCTTTTGATGCCTCAGCAGCCAATGTGGTGAACGCAGATCCTGCAACTGTATTTGCCAGTCTTGACACCAGCAGCGGTGCACCTGCGGGTGCCGGCTTACTGGCAGATAACGGCGGCAGTGCGCAAACCATTGCTGTTTTATCGGGCGGACCGGCGGCACCGTCAGGTACAGTTGTGGCGGGGTCCGGGCCTGCTGTTGTGCCAACATTGACGGTGACAACCGCCCTTGATACGGGCGATGACGCCACCGTAACGGGTGACTTGGCGTCGGAAACGGCGGACGGTGGCGGCTTGTCGCTGCGTGAAGCGCTTGCGCTGGCGAGCGATGGCACTGAGATCACCTTTGATCTGGATGGGTCAACATCTGGCAATCAGGGCGGGACCATTACACTGGGCGGTACGCAGCTTGAAATCACAACAGGTGTGACCATTGATGGTGATCTGGACGATGACGGCACGCCGGATGTGACGATTGACGCAGACGGCAACAGCCGCGTGCTGAACATCAATACCACCGAAGACGTTACCCTGAACGGCCTGACTATTCAGGGTGGATATCTGGACCCAACGAATGGATCAACGCACGGGGCGGGTGTCTATATCGATAGTGGTTACAGCATGGGTACGCGAACAGTGACGGTCTCTGACAGTGTGATCACTGGCAACACCGCTTACCGCGGTTCAGGCATTCTTGTGAGGGATAACTATACCAATCTTGTTGTCACGGGTAGCAGCATCAGTGATAACACAGCCACACGCCAAGCTGCCGCCATCTACAATACAAATGGCCTATCAACAACCATCACAAATTCTACCTTCGATAACAACACTATCACCGGTACAAATGGTGGAACTGGCGGCGTGATTTTTGCGCGTAATGGCGACCTGACAATTACTGACTCTACAATTTCAGATACAACTGGGGGCGGCACTGCGGTCTATTTCCGAGGTGATAGCACCGCAGATAACCTCAGTATTACTGGCTCCACATTTGCCAACAACAGTGGGCGTCAGGTAAGTGTCGGTGACGGTTCTGGAACGACGACGATCACCGATAGTATTTTTGCAGGTGGTGCAAATAATAGAAATGACGGCATATATACGCGTTCAGACTTAACTTTTTCTGGCACCAATGTCGTGCAGGGCGGCACGTATTTTTACGGTAGTGGTGTCAGCGTGAATGGATCGTCGATCGTTGAAAATGATTTCGATCAGATACTGACTGGTGCGACGACCACCGTCGGCAATAATACAATATTTACGACCAACCCACTTGGCCCGGCGGCAGGTGTGGGTGTGTCGGCAGTACCTGCGGGCAACAATACGCCAACCATCAGCATTGATGACACTACACCGCTTGCCTACACCGAGGGCGATGCGGCGACGGCGCTTGATCTGGCGGCAATGGTTGCCGACGCAGACGGGGATGCGGACTTTGACGGTGCAAACCTTTTCGTTCAGATCACCGATGGCAGCGAAAGCACAGACCGCATCAGCATTGTGGACGGTAACGGCACTGGCCCTGCGATCACAGTTGGTGGCGGCGATGTATCGGCGGACGGTGTTGTTGTTGGTACTGTAGCGCAAGGTAGTTCTGCTGTTAATGTAGATGGCGATGGTGTGTTGCAGATCACCTTCAATAGCATGGCAACCGCCGCGATTGTGCAGGAAGTGCTGCAGGCAGTTAGCTTTGATAGCAGTTCAACATCACCTTCAACTGATGACCGCACGGTAACAATCGCGATTGTGGACGCCAACGGTGCGTCAGCCAATGATGCGCGCACGATTGAGGTCACAAATGTGGTAGATCTTGGAACGGCGGGTGACGATACACTCGCTGGCACAGCGGGTATTGAGAATTTTGATGGTCAAGGCGGAAATGACACACTCGCTGGTGCAGGTGGCAATGACACGCTTGTTGGGGGCGGTGGCAACGACAGCCTATCTGGTGGCGACGACAATGATGCGTTAGGCGGCGGCGATGATAACGACACGTTGGACGGCGGTGCAGGTAACGACAGCATTGACGGCGGAGAAGGCGACGATATCCTTGTTGGTGGCGGCGGCAATGACACCTTCATCGGCGGCAATGGCAACGATACTGCCTTCCTTGGGGAAAGTGAATTTGGCGCTGTAACCGGACCGTTTTCGGGCGTTAACGCCAGCCTTGCCAGCGGCACCATCAGCTCTGCCGGTGTCGGGCTGATTGTGGGCGGCGGTGGTGCAGTCGCAGTATCTAGTTTTAGCCTCAATCAGGCATTTGGGGTGATGCGCATAGGGTCAGGTATACCTCAGACGGGAACACTATCCGGTATTGAAAATCTGGTTGGTACTAACGCCAATGATACGCTAACCGGTGATGGCAGTGCAAACAGCCTGCGCGGGCAGGACGGTGATGACCTGTTGAACGGCGGTAACGGCGACGATACGCTGGACGGCGGTGATGGCACCGACACCATTGATTTCAGTAACTTGATGGGCGTTAGCGTTGATTTGGCGGCGGGTACGGCCATTTCTGGCAGTGAAACCGACACACTTATCAGTATTGAAGGGGTCATCGGCAGTAGTGCTGGTGACACCATCAATGGCTCAGCGAGTGATGACAGCCTGTTTGGCGGTGCTGGTAACGATACGATCATCGGCGGCGCGGGTGATGACACAATTGACGGTAACAGCGGTGATGATAGCCTAGACGGCGGTGACGGCATTGATACGATAGATTTCACTGATACCGTCGATCCAACTGGCGTAATCGTTGTTAACCTAGTGAGCGGCACGGCAACAGACTTTGCAGGCGGCATGGACACAATCGCGAACTTTGAGAATGTCATTGGCTCGAACGGCAACGACTCTGTCACTGGCGATGCGGGTGATAACAGGCTGATTGGTAACGGGGGTGACGACTCGCTAATGGGAGGCGATGGTAATGACACCCTTGTTGGTGGTGTCGGTAGTGATATCCTCGATGGCGGCGACGGCATCGACACCTTTGATTTCTGTGGTAGTTCTGGCCTCAACCTTGATCTGGCTACGGGAACGGCAACATCAGGTAGCAATGTTGATACATTAAGGGATATTGAAAACGCGAACGGCGGTAGCGGTAATGACACGCTTACTGGTGATGCGAATAACAATGCCCTGAACGGCCTTGGTGGTGATGACAGCATCGTTGGTGGTGATGGTAACGACACACTGACAGGCGGTACTGTTGATGAAGATGGTAATGCGCTGAGCGGACAGGATGACACGCTGACAGGCGGTGCAGGAGCAGACACTTTCATTGTGGCAGGTACGCTGGCTTCTTCCGGTGGTGACAAGAAGGTGTCACCCAACCAAACCATCATTACAGATTTTAACGAGGCTGAAGGCGATACGATTGAGCTGGTAGATACGGCGTTTACAAGCTTTGCAGATTTAACTGCTGCAGCAACAGTGGTTAGCGGTAATCTGGTCATTGATCTGGGGAACGGTGGTCAATTGACCATTCAAGGCATAACGGATGTAAGTGAATTACGTTCAAGTGATTTTACGTTCACACAGACGACAGCTTCTGCACCGGCTCCAGCTCCTGCTCCCGCACCTTCGCCCGCTCCTGCGCCATCGCCTGCACCGGCTCCGGCCCCCGCTCCGGCTCCGGCTCCGGCACCTGAGCCGGTTGTTGTTAGAACGACTGACGACCCGGAAGGCAATAGCAGCCGCGTAGATGGCGGTAGCCTTGATGACACCATTGAGGGCGGGGCAGGTAACGATACCGTTAATGGCGGCAGTGGTGATGACTTCTTGCGGGGCGATGAGGGTGACGATGATATCTCTGGCGGTAGCGGTAACGACAGGATTTTTGCCGGGCCAAATGATGAAGGGCGTGACACGGTTCAAGGCAACAGCGGCAATGATGTGATTGGTGCTGGTGCTGGTGATGATTTGGTTGTAGGCGGTGAAGCCGGAGCAACAACACGCGAGGAAAACACCGGCCCTGCGGGTGATGACACTTTGTTTGGCGGAGATGGTAACGACCTGATCGTTGGTGGCTCCTACAACACTGAAACTGGCACTGTTGTGAACACAGAAGGCGGTGATAACGTTATTTACGCGGGCTTTGGTATGGACACCGTGTTTGGTGACAATGCACGTGACACTATTGGTGGCGGTGTTGGCGATGACAACATCGAAGGCGGCGGCGGTGATGACATCATCTACGGCGGCACTATTGAAAGCGGTAATGACACCTTGATGGGCGGCGGCGGCAATGATCAGGCCTTTGGAGCTTCCGATAATGACATCGTTGATGGCGGTACGGGTAACGATACATTATTTGGCGGTGCCGGTGATGACATTGTTAACGGCGGTGCTGATGATGACCTGATATACGGTGGTTCAGGCGATGATGCCATCAGTGGCGGTTCAGGTGATGACACATTCGCGTTTATCACGGGCTTTGGCGCCGATACTATCAGTGACTTTGGTTCTACGGACGGTGATACTGATACGCTTGATTTCACAGAGATTGAGGGTCTTGTGTTAACCGACTTGCTATCTGCTGCAACATTCAGTGATGGCAACGCGACGCTGATCATTGGTACACATGGCACTATTGTGCTTGAGGGTGTGGATCAAGCTGAACTACAGGCGATTTTCGATAATGGACAGGTTTTAGTCTAACGCCCAAATAAGCTTAGTTTCGCTTGTTAAATAAAGGCGCCCTCAGGGGCGCCTTTTTTGTTGTGAACATGATTACTAGCGATCATTGCATCGTTTGGTTAGGGTAGTAGTTGCGGGTTTGCAATGAAGAGGGGACTGTATTGATACAGCATGCGGGGATCAGTGCTGACAAGCTGCAGGTATGGAATGCCGCAGTGTTATCTGCGCTGAATAAGCCTGATAAAATTGGACGCCTTTCCGCGATATGTGACGGTGTGAAAAACACTATAGACATATGTTTCGCGGCTGTTTTCGTTTTGCATCGTCGCAGTGCGCCAACATGTATTTTTGATGAAGTTGAGGACGATGGTAGCCTGAGTGACTATGTTGATTTCGCGTATTTGTTAGACCCTATTTATGACCGCTTTTTGGCAGGTACTTTGCCTACTAACTGTTTGATGCGGGATAGTGCGCCTGATGATTTTTTCTCATCGGAGTATTACCAGAAATACTACGGACAACTGGGTATTCAGGATGAATTCTATTTTAATATGATCATGGATGCGGACACGGTGATTCACATCACATTGACGCGTGTTAACAATCAAACACCTTTCACGCCTATGGACCTGGATACGTTAAGAGCATTAGAACCGGTTGTAAAATGGGTGGTTGATGATTATTGGCAGGATTTTGCGCAACCGCACAAGGACAGCGCCGGGGAAAAACAAAAGGAACATGATGCTGTTACTCAAGCTTTTGAAACTTTTGGCGCTTCGGTGCTAACTGCGCGCGAAAGGCAAATTGTTCAATTAATGCTGAAAGGTTTTTCTGATAAGTCCACTGCAAGAATTCTGGAGATATCTCCAGGGACCGTTCGTAATCACAAGAAAAGTATTTTTGGCAAGTTGGATGTGACGTCGCAAGGGCAGGTTTTTGGTTTGTTTCTTGATGCCTTAGCGGCTTCATCATCAAATGCTGACATTACATGAGGTAGTGTAATTGGTTACGGAGCGGTGACCCCGTAACCTTATTGATGATGCAGCTGGCCAAGCTTATTCAGATTTCCTGTATACCTCGCGGCCAGCAAAGTATGTTGCCTCAACGGCAAGATTGCGGAAACTCACATTTATTGGTGTTGGTACCTTGCCGTCAAGCACGACAAAGTCTGCCCATTTACCGATCGTGATCGAACCGATTTCGTCCTTCCAGGGCGTGATGTTGGCACCGGCCTGTGTGTAAGCCATCAAAGCTTCCTCAAATGTAACGGCTTGTTCTGGATGAAACGGCTTGCCATCGTTGAAGCCAAACGGACTAACACGGAAAACAGCGTCCGCAATTTGAATGAGTGGGCTAAGCGGCGATGTAAAATAATCTGCACCAAAAACTACAGGTACGCCTGCGTCTAACATTGATCGCCATACGTATGCATTCGCTGTCCTTTGAGGGCCAACACGCTCAGGGACATAAACAATTGAATTAGTTGCGTGATTTGGCTGCATTGAGGCTATTATGCCTAGATCCTTGAAGCGTACGATATCTTCGGGATGCACAATTTCAATGTGTTCAATACGATTGGGATGGGGAACAGCATTATCTTTGGCGGCCTCAAAAGCATCAAGGGTTGCAGCAACAGCCGCGTCACCAATTGAATGAACTGCAACTGGCAAGCCTGCAGCTGTTACTACTTGTACCTGATGTTTCAAGTCTTCCGGGCTTGTAATATATTCGCCCTTCCACCCTTCACGGTCATTGTAAGCTTCTGTAAGTACAGCTGTATGGGCAGATAACACACCATCATTGATAAGTTTGACGAAGCCTAAATTTAACAGAGGGCCAGTTACTTCCTCTTTTGCAGTTGCAGAAACGCGGCTGGCAACTTCTGCTTTTTTGGTGACGATTTTACTTACAACTGACTCAATAGGCTCATTGATGCCGCCACGGTTCCATGTGCCGTACCATATCCGCATTGTGGGGTCGCCGTTTTCAATGATATGCAGATAGTCCTCAAGGCCCCCCATTTGGTGAAGACCCGTAATACCAAAACTATTGGCGTATTTGTACATTTTGGCCAAGCCTTCTTGGCGCTGCATATCGCTGCGGTCGGGCACAATGTTACTGACAAGTCTTTGAGCACCTTCAAGAAGAATACCAGTTGTGTCGCCGGTTGCGGCGTCAACTACAACTTCACCGCCTGGAGGAGCTTCTGTTTCTGCTGTTACGCCAGCCATTTCAAGTGCTTTGGAATTTACCCACGCATAATGGCCATCAATATGAGTTAGGTAAGCAGGGCGGTCAGGGATAATTTTGTCTAACATTTGCTTGGTAGGGTATACACCGTCAGAAAGTGTGTGATCCCAATTGCCGCCGATCAACCACTCACCTTCTGGCATGCGTTTGTCCGCTTCTGTGATCATGTACAACCATTCAGTCTTATCCGCCACATACGAGAGGTCTACACCTGCGACAGCTGGTGAATTACCGCTAACATGCGAATGAGCATCAATGAGGCCGGGCGTAACAGTGTTACCGCCAGCATTAATTATACGCGTATTGGCGTCTGCGAGTGCCTGCACCTGTTCATTGCTGCCGATTGCGCTGAACTTACCATCAGTTATGGCAAAAGCTTGCACGCGTGCTGCGCTCGGGTCGCTGGTGTAGACATCTCCGTTTATCACGATTAGATCTGGTGCTGATATGTCAACAGGGGCGGAGGATGATTGATCATCCGAACAACCCGTCAATAAAAGCGCAATTGCGCTCATGATGGGTAAGAGTGTTTGTTTTAACGTCATCTGCATTCTCCCTGCTAATACGACATAATAAATAGCGATTTATAGTTCAGCTATCGGCGTGATTTATCCAAACTGACTTCGTTTCCAGATAAGCTTCTATTTGTTCCGGCCCGTTTTCGCGGCCAATCCCTGAATGTTTGAAGCCGCCGAATGGTAAGCTGGCATCAATAGGGTTGTGTGTGTTTACCCACACGATACCGGCTTGTATTCGAGGCGTAATATCCATGACTTTTTTCAGGTCGTTTGACCAAATGCTGGCGGCTAAACCGAATGATGAATTGTTCACACGTGAAACAACTTCGTCGATATCCTTGAATGAGGATGCCACGAGAACGGGCCCAAATATCTCTTCTGTAACGATCCGCATCGTGTCTGTGCAATCGGCAAAAATAGTTGGTGAAACATAGTAACCGTTCTCGTCCATATCTCTATTTGATGTTATGAGGCGAGCGCCTTCTTCACGGCCAAGGTTAATATAGCTTTCGACTTTTTCTTTGTGAGCTAGTGAAGCCAGAGGCCCCATTTGAGTGCTTTCATCCAGACCTGCACCAACAACCAGATTGTTTGCTACTTTGGTGAGTTCTAGCAAGACATCTTCATAGATTTTCTCTTGGACTAAAAGACGAGAGCCAGCCGTGCAAACTTGACCTGCATTGAAGAAAATTCCCGCGGCAAGCTCTTCTGCAATTGATGCGGGGTCTGCATCACCCAATACAATCATTGGTGACTTGCCGCCAAGTTCAAGTGTCACCCGTGTCAGGTTTTCCATGGCTGCTTTGCCAATCATTTTGCCGACAGCGGTTGATCCGGTGAAAGACGCTTTATTGATGCTGGGGTGCGCCATCAGTGGAGCACCAGCGTTTTGACCGTCACCAGTAATAACATTAAGAACACCAGTGGGTACGCCTGCCTCAATCGCTAACTCAGCAAGCTTAAGCGAAGTTAGTGATGCCAATTCGGAAGGTTTTAAAACCACAGTGCAACCTGCAGCTAATGCGGCGATAACTTTCCAGCAAGCCATTGAGAAAGGGAAGTTCCACGGGATAATCGCGCCGACAACACCGATAGGCTCTTTGCGGGTGTAGCCGAAGTTGCCTGGTCCGGCAGACAGCTGTGTGACACGCCCGTCCAGTTTAGTTGCCCAGCCAGCCATATAGCGACAATAGCTTGCGCTTTCCATTACATCAATGTCGCGCGCTTCGATGACTGGTTTACCCATATCCAGTGTTTCAATTTCAGCAATAAGCTGTTTGTTTTGCTCGATCAAATCAGCCAAGCGGAACAAGATAAGCTCCCGTTCAGCGGGTGTCATGCGCGGCCATGGCCCTGTGTCAAATGCGTTGCGGGATGACTGTACAGCGCGGTTCACATCTTCGCTATTGGCTGCGGCAATGGAGGTTAACCAATGACCTGTTGATGGCTCAAAAACATCAAACGTTTCACCAGATGCTGCTGGCATGGTCTGGCCGTCTATAAACAAGCCATGATACCGCGTCACAAAAGCTTTCGTTTCTGTTGTTATGTTCGGGTTTTGACCTGTGAAGAAATGCTGTGTCATTATATTTTCTATCAATTATTTGATGTAGCTTTGGTGCTGGCGAACATTAGAATTTCACCAAGGATCAGTAGTGCAGCAGAACCAATTAATACGGACCACTGAAGCCCTTCGCCGGGAACGTAAAGGAAAAGGCCAATCGTCAAAGTAAGAATAACTGCGCACAAATAAGCGAGCCCATTTACAAACCAACGAGGACCTGCAATGCGGAACAGTTCTTTCTGTGGAGAGTTCGTTTTTCTAAGCTTCACAAATGCGAAGGTCATGGCGACATATGGCATCATGAACAATACACCGCTAAATGCAAACAGGGACCAAAACAGGTCTTGATTATTGCCTGCAACCAAACCGTAAAAAAACAATACCAATGTGCTAATAATGCCAAAAATAACAGCTGCGCCAACAGGCGTTCCGCGCTGTTTGTCTTCATATGCAAATACTGCAGGTAAGTCACCATTATTGGCAGCCTCAGCGACTGCGCGATTTCCCCCTAGTGACCACGTTACGCCGTTTGAGAAAAAGGTGTAAAGTGTACCGATGCTCAATACCGTGACAAGGACATTGCCGAGGGTTGTTCCTCCAAGGAAAAGAGTGAGTGTATCAACCAAACCTTCTACAAGGTTGATGTCAGATGCAGGGATCGCAGTTAAAATGGCATATGTTGCTAATATATAAAGCAAAATGATTATCGAACCAGATATCATTATCCCTTGTGGGACATTTTTCTGCGGATTTTGCACTTCATCCGAACCCGCAGAAACAAGCTCAAAGCCAAGCATGCCGTATATAATAACGGTAATGTATTTAAATCCATCTCCGAGATTAGGGATCATGCTGTCGAATGATAAATCATTAGCTGTTTCGTGAGTTTGGCTATAGCTAATGGCGCCACCAATAATGGCCAGAAACACCATTACTTTTATGATAGCACCAACATTGGGCACCCATTTCCCCAGCTCTAGTGTGATGATGTTAGCTCCAACTGCCAACCAAGTCAGGCCAATGCCAACAATGATTTGCATTGTGAGCGTCATGTCTGGCCAAAAAATTTGACTGAAGATTCCGGCAAATAAAATAAAGATAGAAGGGCACCAGACGGCAACATTAACCCAGTATGCCCATGTGATGCGTGAGGCCCAGCGCTGACCATAAGCACGCTTAACCCACGCGTAAACACCGCCTTGGTCTGGATAAGAACAGCCTAATTCAGCAGTGATCAGTGAAAAGGGTACAAAGAAAATAACGCCGAGAAACACCCACCAGAAAATACTGGAAGGGCCAATAGCTGCACCTGCAGCGAGCGTATCCAGAAGAAGAATTGCCGAAATGCAAAAGAGAGTAATGTCTCTTTTGCCCATCACTCTTTTATGGTCCACGGCGCTCATTTATCTTCTCCGTTCTACAATTTTCATAACTTGCTCCAGCAAGACATCAATGCATAGTAATGGGGAAACCCATTTTTTCGACTATTCTTACCCAAAGCTTTCGCCAGCCGCCTTTTGCGTCGAGTGTATCAAGTGCGTACATGGTGATTTTGAAACCAAGCCAGCGAAGTGGTTCTCCTGGCACATAACCGGGTTGTGTTTGAGCAAATGTTAGCTTGCGTTCAATTGTGTCTTTATTATCGAGAATATCGAGGCCCACGCGAGCGCCGAAACGTGTGGCAGTGACACCGAAACCGGAATAGCCGCCGGCGAAGACCATATCTCCGCCATGATAGCTTTGATAATGGACGGCCATGCGTGTCGTTAAGCCTATAGGGCCTGACCATGCATAATCGATTTTTACATCGTCAAGCTGCGGGAAAGTTTTGAAGAAGTTCTCAACCAGCGGGATGAATGGTTTTGCCTGTTTATCCGCATCAGGGTCTGTGTCATTACCATAAAAATAGCCGAGACGACCGCCAAAGAGGATACGGTTATCAGCTGTTAACCGCATGTAGTTGAGTTGTGTGCGGGTGTCGTATATGCCGCAACGGCTTTTCCAGCCCACTTTAGCCATTTGTTCTGTTGAAAGCGGCTCTGTAACGACAATTCTATCTCTGATCGCTACGACCTTGCGCCGGATGTTCTTATGACCTGCTGCAAAAGCATTGGTGCAAAGCAGCACCTTGCGTGCTGTTATTGTACCCGAAGGTGTTTTTACATTGATGCCTGTGGCGGTCTTTTTTGTGGAGATGAGTTTGGTGTTTTCATAGAGGACAACGCCCAGTTCTAAAACTGCGTGTTTAAGCCCCCAGGCGAGTTTTCCGGGGTGTACTGTGCCACTACGTTTTTTGATCATTAAGCCGCCATCAAATATAGGGGAGGTGATTTCATCTTGAAGATCGGTGCGGTTCAGTAACTGTGTTTCGTGTCCATACTTGTCGAATAGTTCCTTTTCGTGCTGCAGTTGAGGCAGTTCCTGTTCACCGACAGCGACAGTGAGTTCGCCGCCCCATTCCAGGTCACAGTCAATTTTGTATTTTTTAATCGCAGCCTCAAAACCATCCATATTGTCCATGCCCAGTTGCTCGAGCGTAGCAACTTCATCAGGGAACATCCTTTCTGTATTATCGATACCGTGCATAACAGATGTGGATAAAATGGCGGCTGGCCGACCTGTTGCGCCGTTCGCTACCTCGCCTGCTTCTATCATGATGATGTGTCGCTCTGGGTCAGTTTCTTTAGCTTGTAAAGCGGCCCATAGGCCACAAAAACCAGCGCCTACAATAAGTAGATCACATGTTTCGTCGTGATTAAGCGAGGGGGTCGTGTTTGGTTTCTTGCTGCTGTCTAGCCAATATGGTTTGTATTGGGCAGTTTGCAGTGCATGTTCGGCATGTTGTGTTGGGCTGGTATGTATCGTCACTGTCATTGTTCCTGTCAAACTGTTGCCAGATATGAATGCTAAGCCATAAACATCACGGTGCTTTACCTGTTCTTGTTAAGCGCACCAGCAATTCAAAGTCACTTATACAACTTTTCTGACAGACATTTAATGTCTGAAAACAGACATATGCGAAACACCAGTCATTGTGGATTTGTCATTAGATTGAACGCGTCATGTCACCTAAGTAGAGTATCTGTAAATGCGAGAACAAAAAATGAACATATTAGTGTAATAGTTTGATGTAGTTATGTTTTATTGGTTTATTAAACAACTAATTGATTGATAGCGGAGATAAATAAGTCCATTAAATACCATTGATAACCAACTTGAACCATGTTATCCCAATTATGTTCAGATGACGATCTGGACGCTTGTGAAGTGCGCAATTGTTTGTTTGCGCCTCACGAGGGGAAACAAGGGGGACTTGTCGGGCAATGGCGTTATTCCTGTCCACATTCGAGAATAAAGTTGACAAGAAAGGGCGCGTTTCTGTCCCGGCGCCTTTCCGTTCGGCCGTTTCCTCCAGCCATTTTCAGGGCATTGCGATATACCGTCACCTCAGCCTCCCTTGTGTTGAGGGTGCAGATATTTCTTTCCTTGAGCAGTTCTCTGATCAACTTTATGAAGACTTCAGTCCTTTCAGTACGGATCAGCTATCTGTGGCCACTGCTATTCTCGCAGAATCGCACCAATTGGCGTTTGATCCAGAGGGGCGCGTGATGTTGCCGCAGGTTATGCGGGAGTTCATGGGAATTGATGGGTTAGCGACTTTTGTAGGTATTGGTCGTAAATTTCAAGTTTGGGAACCAAAGGCATTTGCGGCGCATCGTCAAGAGCAGCGCGAGATTGCTGTTGATAAGGTAACCACTTTGCCACCTGTTGGCGCGCGGGGGCGGCCATGACCGCTCAGCTGGCGCAAGAAAATAATGCAAACAAACATATCCCCGTCCTGTTGGATGAAGTTGTCACAGCGCTGAGCCCGGTTTCTGGTGAGGTTTATGTGGATGGAACCTTCGGTGCGGGCGGTTATACGCGCGCAGTTCTTGGCGCTGCTGACTGCGGTGTTGTTGCAATTGACCGTGACCCACATGCGGTTGGTAGAGCAGGCGCATTTGTACAAGAGTTCGGTGAGCGTTTTCGTATATGCGAAGGTTGTTTTGGTGACATGGATACGTTGCTGAGCAAAGCGGGAACACCGACCGTAAACGGGATTATGCTTGATATTGGTGTGTCGTCATTTCAGCTTGATGAAGCTGAGCGCGGCTTTTCGTTTCGTGAAGACGGTCCCCTTGATATGCGCATGAGTGCTGAAGGTGAAAGTGCTGCAGATGTGGTTAACACATATGATGAAGGCGCTCTAGCAGACATTATTTATCAATACGGTGAAGAGCGTAAGTCACGCCGTATTGCATCTGCCATTGTTAAACGTCGTGATGCGGAAGTTTTTTCGCGTACGCTTGATTTGGCAAACTTGATTGAAGCCGTTCTTGGCAGAGCTCCTGTGCAAAAAGGGCGAAGGTCAGTGCATCCGGCGACCCGAACGTTTCAGGCACTGCGCATCCATGTGAATGATGAACTTGGTGAGTTGCGTAGAGGGCTTCGCGCTGCTGAGGCTGCGCTTGCTGAAGGCGGGCGTTTGGTTGTTGTTAGTTTCCATTCACTAGAAGATAGAATTGTAAAAAGTTTTATGGCGGAGCGGTCTGGGCGCGTGCCATCTGCGTCGCGGCATATGCCTGCGACAGTTGGTACGGGTCCAAGCGCTTCTTTCTCTATGCAGTCTGCAAAAGTTGTTAAGCCTTCAAGGGATGAAGAGCAGAGAAACCCAAGGGCGCGTTCAGCGCGGTTGCGAGTGGCTATAAGGACATCTGCCCAAGCGTGGCATGACGCGGAGGAGGCGGCTCATGCGTAAGGCATTTACAGCATTTGCCGCAGTGTCTGCGATGATATCTGGTGCGGCGGTTATGCAGCTTAAGCTCGCAGTTCAAGAGCAGGCTGATGAAGTAGAGGTTTTGGCTCAGCAAATTCATAATGACCGCGAAAATATTCGCGTTTTGAATGCTGAGTGGGCGTATTTGACGTCACCGCATGCCTTGCAGGAAAAGTCGATTTCTTTTTTAGCTCTCATGCCGCCGGCCCCTAAGCAAATTCTTGGTTCTTTAGATGACATTCCGTTTCGCATCAAAGGGGATGCAGTTGATGGAGATGCCAGTGTTTTATTGCCGTCTGCGATGACAAAAAAGAAAAATGCGCCGAAGCAAAAAGCTTCTAAAAATAAGGAGCGAGCATTATGAATTATTTATCGGCAAGTAAAAGCCAATCTAATATGTTTGCAGGTGACTTGAAGGCGCCAACGATTGCTGTTGCTCGCACACGCCTTATGTTTGGTGTGTTTTTCTTTCTGGTAGCCTTTGTTGTTATGGGCGCAAGAACCGTTGAACTTGGAATGTCCACGCCGATTACAGCCAAACAAACTATTGCAAGGCATATTGAGGTGCCGGCTACAACAGTTGCACGTGCCGATATTGTTGACCGGAACGGTGAAGCGTTGGCGATAAATCTTAAATCATCCTCGCTTTATGCCAATCCGAAGATGATTTCTAATCCTGAAGCAGTTGCTCAAAAGCTGAATGAAATTTTGCCTTCAGTACCGCGGGCCGGTTTGTTGCAGAAATTGAAGTCAGGAAGAAGTTTTGTTTGGATCAAGCGTAAGCTGACACCGAAGCAGAAATGGGACGTAAATGCGCTTGGTGTTCCCGGGTTAAAATTTCAGGAAGAAGAAGACCGTCTATATCCGCATGGACGTTTGGCATCGCATGTACTTGGTTATGTTGATGTTGACGGTAATGGTATTGCTGGTGTTGAGCATTATTTTGACGATCAGCTTTCTAATTCAAATCGTAGCGGAGAGGCATTACAGCTTTCGCTTGATATTCGCGTTCAATATGCACTGGCGGACGAGCTTGAAGCGGCGATGCGAGCGCATAGAGCTAAAGGGGCGGCTGGATTGGTAATGGATGTTAACACAGGTGAGTTGCTCGCTCTGGTGTCCATGCCTGACTATGATCCTAACAACATTAGCGGCGTAAGCGATGACGAGCTATTCAACCGTGCAAGTAAAGGAGTTTATGAGCTTGGTTCAACATTCAAAACATTTACGTTTGCTAATGCACTGGATGACGGTGTCGCGACGTTGGAAGATGGGTACGATGCAACTAAGCCATTGAAAGTAGCACGGTTTTTGATCCGCGATGATCATCCCAAGAAAAGATATCTGACACTACCGGAAATTTTTGCTTTCTCGTCCAATATCGGTACGGCTCAGATGGCGCTCGACATAGGTTCCGATAGGCAGCGCGAATTTATGGGTGATTTGGGCTTGTTAAATCCTGCAGCGTTAGAGCTGCCAGAGGTGGGTGCACCGATGTATCCGGCAAGCTGGCGTAAGGTATCAACAGTGACTATTTCGTATGGCCACGGTATTGCTGTTAGCCCCGTGCAGCTTGCGACGAGCATAGCTTCTGTTGTCAATGGAGGAAGTTTGAATGCGCCAACTTTGGTGCGTACAAGTGCAGCAGTTCAATCGCAACGCCAAGTGATTTCACAGAGCACTAGCCGCCAAATGCGTCAATTGTTACGTCTTGCTGTTACCAAGGGAACTGGCGGACGTGCTGATGCACGTGGTTATCGTGTCGGCGGTAAAACGGGGACTGCTGAAAAAGCATCTGGTGGTGGATATGACCGTAAATCACTGATTTCTTCATTTGTTGGAGTTTATCCAATGGATGACCCTCAATATGTCGTATTTGCTTTGTTGGATGAACCACAGGGTACGAAGGAAACATTTGGCTTTGCGTCTGGCGGTTGGGTGGCTGCGCCTGTGGTGAAAAACGTCATTATGAGAACAGCACCTCTTCTCGGCGTTTTGCCAAAATGGGAAGATGAAGGACTGTATCAAAAAGTAGCTTTGATGATTGATGAAGATTAACGAGTAAAAACAAATGGCGAAAACATTGCTGCAATTGATGGGGGGGTCGGCTTGCAAACAAGATGCTGTTGTTAGCGGCCTGACAATTGACAGCCGAGGTGTGCGTGAAGGCGACCTGTTTGTAGCTGTGCCGGGTGCTAAATTAGATGGACGTGCTTATATAGGTGAGGCTTTGCGTAAAGGCGCTGCTGCTATTTTGACTGTGCCTGGCGGTGCTGATGATGTGGCTGAACGGAATGGGCAGCCGATTATTGAGCACAGTAACCCGCGAAAATTATATGCTGAGATGGCAGCAAAATTCTACGGCCAACAACCGGATGTTCAAGTCGCAGTAACTGGCACTAATGGCAAAACGTCAGTTGCTGATTTTACTAGGCAAATTTGGCAGGCAATAGGCAGCGAAGCGGCGAGTTATGGCACTTTAGGTGTGCGTTCCAGTGCGCTTACTGTGGAGGGTGGCCTAACAACGCCTGATCCGATGGCATTGCATTCAACATTAGCAAATTTAAAATCAGCTGGCATTGATCATGTGGCAGTTGAAGCGTCCAGTCACGGCTTAGACCAGTGTCGTTTGGATGGTATGAAAATTCGGGCAGCCGCTTTTACTAATTTAACGCGAGATCATCTGGATTATCACGGGACTGAGCAGGCATATTTTCAAGCAAAAGCGCGCTTGTTCATTGACTTGGTTGACTCAGAAAGTGGTTGTGTTGTTCTCAATGTTGACGATCCGTGGGGGCAGATACTCGATGATATAGCCGTTGGTTTAAGGGTCAATCGTATTAGTTATGGGCGTTCAAAAACTGCAGCTTTGCGTCTTGTATCAACAAAACTAACGCCAGCAGGCCAAGATGTTGAAATAACATATGATGGAGCGGAGATTGCTTTCCACATTCCGCTTTTAGGTGAATTTCAGGCATTTAATGTGCTTGCTGCCATGGGGCTGGCTATAGCCACAGGTGGCAATATTGATGATGTGGTCAACGCTATACCAAAACTGGTTGGTGTACCGGGTCGCATGGAATTAATGGGTATTAGTAACGGCATTGCTGTTTATGTTGACTATGCGCATACACCGGATGGCTTGAGAACAGTTTTAAATGCTGCTCGTGCTCATGCTTCCAGAAAGCTTCATGTGGTTTTTGGATGTGGCGGTGACCGTGATCAAGGAAAACGGCCTGAAATGGGCGAGATAGCCGCTAAACTTGCGGACTACATTTATGTAACTGATGATAATCCGCGTACCGAAGATGCGGCGGTCATTCGCTCACAAATCATCGAAAGTTGCCCTGATGCGCTGGAAATTGCTGATCGTAGGTCAGCAATTGAAGCTGCAATTGAAGCGGCGCAAGCTGGTGACATCATTATCGTGGCAGGTAAGGGGCACGAAACAGGTCAATCTATAGGCAATCAAGTAATTGAATATTCAGACATTGAAACAGTTGTTGATTTGCTGAGCCTTGGTACATCTGCCGGGACTGACCCACAATTACAACCGAAAGGGCGCTAACATGTTTCATTTTCTTTCGGATCAAGGCGGAATTTTTAATCTATTCAGTTATTTGACGTTCCGCACTGGCGGTGCGGTTTTGACTGCAATGTTAATATGTTTTTTAACAGGCCCTTCAATAATTAACTGGTTGAAAAAGAAGCAAAAAAAAGGCCAGCCAATTCGCGAAGATGGACCGCAGAGCCACATTATAGCCAAAGCGGGTACACCCACTATGGGTGGTTTCATGATTTTATTGGGTTTGTTTGTCGCAACGCTGTTATGGGCAGACCTTACCAATCCGTTCGTTTGGGTTGTTTTGTTTGTTACTCTTAGTTTCGGCGCTATTGGATTTGTTGATGACTACCTAAAAGTTACTAAATCTTCCTCTGCTGGTGTGCCTGGGCGTCTAAAATTCATAATCGAGCTTCTTATCGGGCTTTCGGTTGCTTGGTGGCTGGCTGCTCTTGTTGAGCCAACTCTTGCATTACCGTTCTTCAAAACGCTGCTACTAAATCTTGGCCTTTTCTATCTACCGTTTGCTTGTCTGGTTATTGTTTGGGCAGGGAACGCTGTCAATCTGACCGACGGCCTTGATGGCTTGGCCATTGTACCAGTTATGATTGCGGCTGCCGCTTTTGGTTTGATCGCTTACCTTGTTGGTAACACAGTTTATACCGGCTACTTGGGCATCGCTTATGTCCCGGGCGCTGGTGAGCTTGCCGTGTTATGCGGTGCAATTATCGGAGCAGGGCTTGGTTTTTTGTGGTTTAACGCACCACCTGCAATGGTGTTTATGGGAGATACCGGATCGCTAGCACTAGGTGGTGCATTAGGTACGGTTGCTGTTATTACAAAGCATGAAATTGTTCTTGGTATTATTGGTGGTTTGTTCTGGCTGGAAACCATTTCTGTCATCGTACAAGTCATCTCATTTAAGCTAACCGGCAAGCGCGTATTTCGTATGGCGCCGCTGCATCACCACTATGAGCAGAAGGGTTGGGCTGAGCCAACGATCGTAATCCGATTTTGGATTATTGCGGTTATCCTTGCCCTTGTTGGCCTTGCTACATTGAAGTTGAGGTAAGGCACAGTGATTACTGCACCATATTATCAAGACAAGCATATCGGGGTTTTTGGCCTTGCGCGGACAGGCGTTGCCGCTGTTCACGCACTTGTTGCATCGGGTGCAAAAGTGATGGCTTGGGATGATAATCAACAGTCATGTAAACAGGCAGGTGAGTTTGCTGGCAATCTGTATGACGCAGATTTCTCTGAGTTTGATGCACTGTTGTTGGCACCAGGGGTGCCTTTAACATTCCCAACGCCACATAAATTGGTAGAAAAAGCTGCAGCAAATGATGTGCCCCTGTTGAGCGATGTAGACGTTTTTCAAACTGCACGGGATAATCTTGCCCCCCATAAAGTAGTGGCAATTACCGGCACCAATGGCAAATCTACTACAACGGCGCTTATTCACCACATTGTTGCAACGCTGGGCATGCCTGCTGAAATGGGGGGAAACATCGGCACAGGTATACTCTCGCTTGATCCATTACCAAAAAAAGGCGTGTACGTTTTTGAACTGTCTTCTTTTCAGCTAGAACTTACACAGTCATTTGACGCAGATATTGCTATATTATTAAATGTCTCGCCTGATCATCTGGATCGCCACGGCGACATGAAATCATATGTTGCCGCAAAAGCTCGTTTGTTCGAGATGCAGTCGAGCAATCGTACTGCCGTTATTAGTGTTGATGATGAGTACGGTCTTGCAATGGCTGCTGCTTGTAACAGCAATATTGTGCCGATTTCTGTTCAACAAACTGTTGAGGGCGGTATTTATATTGACGATGGCATGCTGGTGGATGACATCAAAGGTAAAGGCCGCATTGTTGGTGATGTCGCTGATTTGGTGGCGCTTAAAGGCGTTCATAACTGGCAAAATGCTGCCGCAGCATATGCCGCATGCCGTAAATTAGGTCTCAAGTCCAAATCTGTATATGAAGCAATGAAAACATTCCCCGGATTGGTGCATCGTCAAGAGCTTGTGCCGACTAAGTGTGATTTTAGTGTTGTGAATGATTCCAAAGCGACAAACGTTGATGCAGCTCTGCGTGCGCTGAGAACATTCCCGCGCATAAGGTGGATTGCGGGTGGACGTTCCAAGGACCGTGATTTTCAAGCGCTCGCAAATGGGATAAGTGCCGTTCGAAAAGCATACCTGATGGGTGAGCATGGTCCTGACATAGGCGAAGCGCTTCCAGATAATCTTTTGCAGCAAAAGTTTAAGACGATGCAAGAAGCAGTAACATGCGCTATTGACGATGCGGAAGAAGGTGACACGGTTCTTTTGTCTCCGGCGTGTACAGCTTTTGATCAGTTCGCAAATTTCGAGGAAAGAGGCGACGCGTTCAAAGCACAAGTGGCCGCAACGGAGAAGTGTCAATGATCGCATTTTCCAGAAATGATAATTCCGTACTTTCTCGCTGGTGGTGGACAGTAGATCGTTGGATGTTAGTGCTGGTTCTGGCATTGACGATGGTAGGCATATGGCTGACACTAACAGCCAGCCCAGCAGTCGCAGAACGTATCGGACTGGGGTCTCTTCACTTTGTTAAGAAACAGTCCTTTTTTCTGACACTTGGACTTGGGGTAATTATTGCAGTTTCCATGATGTCTGCTGCAATGGTGCGTCGCATGTCAGTGATAGGTTTTCCCATTGCGTTGATCCTGGTTGTGGCCACTTTGTTTGTTGGTCCGGAGATAAAGGGAGCAACTCGCTGGTTGCCGCTCGGTGTTTTCACGTTGCAGCCAAGTGAATTTCTCAAACCGTTCTTCATAGTTACGACAGCTTGGGTATTGTCTGCCGACTTTGAACAGGATGGTTTGCCAGCCAAGCGCGTTGCAACAGCACTTTATGTTGCTGTAGTTGGTTTGCTGATTCTGCAACCAGATTTTGGTCAGACCGTTTTGGTCAGTGCAGTTTGGCTTGCTCAAATGGCTTTGGCTGGTCTACCGCTTGCATGGCTTACACTTGCGGGTGTTGTCGCATTAATGGGCGTGGGTCTCGCCTACGCATTTTTGCCACATGTAGCCAGTCGCATAGACAGGTTTATTAACCCAGCAAGCGGCGATACATTTCAAACAGACAAGGCAATGCAGGCATTCGAATCTGGCGGTATGCTTGGTAAAGGCCCAGGTGAAGGCGCTGTTAAACTTCATTTGCCGGATGCTCATGCTGATTACATCTTTGCCGTCATCGGAGAAGAGTTTGGTGCGATAGCATGTGTGATGCTGTTAATGCTATTTGCCGGAATTGTGATGCGTGGTTTGTCTCATTTGGTAGATGAGGAAAATCCGTTTCGTATGCTCGCTGCTGCAGGGCTTATAGCGCAATTTGGTCTCCAAACACTGATCAATGTCGGCGTCAATCTTGCAATTCTCCCGTCAAAAGGCATGACACTTCCTTTTGTTTCTTATGGCGGGTCTTCAATGCTGGCGCTAGCGATTGGTATGGGCATGGTACTTGCCCTTACGCGCCGCAACCGTTTTATCCAGGCGAGTGTGGACCCACTTGGATGGAAGGCGGCGGAATAATGAGCGATGCTCCATACATTATTTTAGCGTCAGGCGGTACAGGCGGGCACATGATGCCAGCTGAAGCTGTTGCGGATAAGCTTGTTGCTGCTGGTTATGAGGTTACCCTTGTGACTGACAAACGAGGCGGCGCTATTGGTAATGTATTCCGCACAATCGACCGCAAGGTGCTGAATGCCAGCAGTCACATGAGTGGTGGTTTGGTTGGTAAAGTCGCGTCTTTATTTAGTATATTTTTCAGCACTATTGCTGTGCGAAAAATGTTCAAGCTTCGAAAGCCTACGGTTGTAGTTGGCTTTGGTGGATATCCTTCGCTTCCTGCTGTCTTGGCAGCACGCTTGATGAAAATACCATATGTTTTACATGAACAGAACGCTGTGCTGGGGCGCGTGAACCGTAAAATGGCGAAGCGTGCAGAATTAGTCGCTTTGAGTGTTGAGAAGACAGAATTAGTCCCCGATGATGTGAACACCATCGTCACAGGTAACCCTGTGCGCACACTTATCGCAAACTTGGCTAATATTGCCTACGCTGTACCGATGGGTTTTGGCGATATACGGCTATTAATTCTGGGTGGTAGTCAGGGTGCTCGCATTATGTCAGATGTGGTGCCAGAAGCACTTGCTGGTCTTAGTGATGATTATCGTGAGCGATTAGACGTAATGCATCAGGCAAGACCTGAGGATGTTAAACGTGTAACAAGCGCGTATAAAAACGCTGGTATTCGTGCAGTGATAGAGCCTTATTTTGATGATGTAGGCGGGATTTTGCTTAAAGCGCAGCTTGTTATAGCGCGTTCTGGCGCCTCTACTCTTGCTGAACTGACGGCAATGGGTCGCCCTGCCATTTTAGTGCCTTTAGCGATTGCTGCAGATAATCATCAAGCAGCAAATGCTGCAATTATTGAAGAAGCAGGTGCTGGTTGGTTAATTGAAGAGAGCGACTTTACGGCCGAGGCTCTGACTAAACTTCTAGATAAAATGTTTGAGGACATGGGTGATATGCGAGATGCGTCAGATGGCATGCGCACACTTGCACGACTTGATGCTGCGCAAATGCTTGCATCGGAAATCATTGCTATTGGTGATAAGGACTCGATTGTACGATGAAAAACGTACCTTTTGATATTGGTGTTGTTCACTTTGTTGGTATTGGTGGTATTGGTATGTCCGGCATCGCCGAAGTTATGCATAACCTCGGTTATAAAGTTCAAGGATCCGATCTATCAAAAAATGCCAATGTTGAGCGTCTTTGCCATTTGGGTATTGACGTTAAAATAGGACAAAAAGCGGGCAACCTTGATAGTGCCAAAGTTATTGTCGTTTCATCGGCAATAAAGTCTAACAATCCGGAAATGCAAGAAGCTAGACGCCGTGGTTTGCCAGTTGTACGTCGCGCGGAAATGCTCGCGGAGCTTATGCGTTTGAAATGGTGTGTATCCGTTGCGGGCACTCACGGTAAAACCACAACCACTTCTATGGTGGCGGCTGTTCTTGAGGCCGCGTCTATTGATCCAACAGTTATCAATGGCGGCATTATTAACAGTTACGGCACAAATGCCCGCCTTGGTGAAAGTGACTGGATGGTTGTTGAAGCAGACGAGTCTGACGGTACTTTTGTCAAGCTACCTGCAACAATTGCTGTTGTAACAAATATGGACCCAGAGCATTTGGATTTCTATGGCACCTTCGATGCTGAGAAAGAGGCCTTTCGTCAATTCTTGGATCGTGTCCCGTTTTATGGATCAGCAGTTCTATGCATTGACCACCCAGAAGTGCAAGGCCTTATAGGCTCGCTGCAAGGCAGAAAATTTGTAACTTACGGCATGTCCGCTCAGGCTGATGTGCGAGCGCATAATATTGTTTCAAAACTGGGAACAACCACTTTTGATGTAACGGTACGGGGCCTTGGCGGTGAGCAGGATACGATAATCCAGTCTGTAAAATTACCAATGCCGGGTAATCATAATGTCCAGAACGCACTGGCCGCAATTGCGGTAGGTCTTCAAATGAATATTACTAGTGACGTTCTAGCAAATGCGTTTGCTGGCTTTAGTGGGGTAAAACGCCGCTTCACCATAACAGGGCAAGCTAACGGTGTTACGGTTGTTGATGATTATGGCCATCATCCGGTGGAAATTGCTGCTGTTTTGAAAGCCGCTCGGGACTCGTTTGATCAAAAAGTTGTCGCAGTTGTACAGCCTCACCGTTATTCCCGTTTGAAAAGTTTATTCGAGGACTTCTGTACCTGTTTTAATGATGCAGACGTCGTGATCGTCACACCTATTTATGAAGCTGGTGAGCAACCTATTGAAGGTGCTAGTCAGAATTCCTTGATAGAAGGACTACTTGCGCGTGGACACCGACAAGTTGATGCAGTTGATGGTCCTGATGGTTTGGCAGAAACAGTAGCGAAATACACGAACGCTGGTGATGTGGTTGTTTGTTTGGGTGCTGGATCTATTTCTGCATGGGCAAATGCACTACCTGGCCAGCTCGAGGAAGTGGGAGGTCAATTGTGATGCAAGCATCTTTCTCATCGTTTCTTGATGCATTACCGCACGTAAAAGGGCGTTTGGTAAAAGATGCGCCGCTTGCAAGACTTAGCTGGTTCAGGACAGGCGGCGCAGCTGACTTGTTGTTTGAACCTGCTGATGAAGCTGACCTCATCGCATTCTTGAAAACCGTACCGATAAAAACACCCATTACAGTTATTGGTGTTGGGTCTAATTTGTTAGTAAGAGATGGTGGGGTGCGAGGCATCGTTATTCGCCTTGGACGCGGGTTTGCCGACATCAATATTCGCGGCAACGTTGTTAAGGCTGGTGCTGCAGCTATGGATGTTCATGTTGCCAAAGCAGCTGCAAAAGCAGAAATGTCCGGGCTGGAGTTCTTGGTTGGTGTGCCAGGTACCATTGGCGGCGCTATACGTATGAACGCTGGTGCATACGGTGATGAAATTAAAGATGTTTTAAAGCATGTCCATGCCGTTGATCGTTATGGACATCTTCATGAATTTTTGCCAGCTGATTGCGGTTTTAGCTACCGCCATTCAAAGCTTGATGATGACCTAATAATTCTTGGCGCTTCTTTTAATGTGGTGGCAGGTGATGAAGAAATTATTCTAGTGAAAATGAACGAAATATCGAATTCACGCGCAGACAGTCAGCCACTAGGTACACGTACTGGTGGCAGCACGTTTAAGAACCCTGACGGAAAGTATGCTTGGGAGCTAATCGATCAGGCTGGATGCCGTGGCATGCGCATAGGTGGCGCTCAGGTTTCGGAAAAGCATTGTAACTTCTTGATTAACCACGGTGATGCCACGGCGGAGGATATCGAACGCCTTGGTGATGATGTGCGTGCAAAGGTTTTGGCACATAGCGGTGTTGAACTTGAGTGGGAAATAAAACGGATTGGCGATTTCGGTGACGGAGACGCCAAATGATAGAAGCTGTAAAGCACAATAAATCTGTCGCGGTATTTTTGCTTCTGCTGCTGGGAATCAGCATCAGTGCCGAGGTTTGGAAAGCGCAAACAAACAATCTGATTATCGAAACAACACGTGACGCTGGCTTTGTTTTAAGTGACTTGAGAATTAATGGCCTTAAGCGCACAAGGCACGATAGTATCTTGGCTGTGTTGGATGTTGATGATGGAATGCCGCTGCTATCAGTTGATTTGCTGGCTTTGCAAAAGAGAATTGAAGCGTTGCCATGGGTCAAGCGTGCAGATGTTAGTCGTGTTTTACCCGGCGGATTAAACATAAATATTACAGAGTGTAAGCCCTTTGCGTTGCTGCAATCTGATGGAAAAGTTGTGCTGGTTGATCCGGACGGTATGGTCATAACTGATAGAAATTTGGCGGAATTCTCTGATTTTCCATTACTGGTTGGAAGCTTGTCACCTGCAGATTTACGCCATTTTGAAGGCTTGATGACTGCAGCTGCTGATGTTGCAGTGCGCGTAAAGTCTGCGGTGCGCGTTGGGGACAGAAGATGGGATCTGATTTTTGACAATGGAATTCGCGTTAAATTGCCGGAAGATATAACGCGCGGCTACGACGCATCGGTTGCGTGGGAAAAGTTCATAAACCTCAATAAAGAATACAAACTTTTGGCGCGGGAAATCAGCGTGGTGGATATGAGAACACCAGACAGGCTGACTCTGAGAATTACGCCGGAAGGCCAGCGCCAGATGGCAGGTAAAGAGAGAGTATTGTAACGAACATGATTGCAAAAAACGGCAAACAAGAAAGTATTGTTGCAGCACTTGATATTGGTTCGAGCAAAGTCGCATGCTTAATTGCTGAAATTACCGAAAATGGGCAAGCCCGTGTTCTAGGTGTTGGCAATCGTACATGTGACGGTGGTGTTTCCAGCGGAACTATTGTGGATATGCGCACAACCGAAAATGCAATTAAAGCGGCTGTTGACCAAGCTGAAAAAATGGCTGGGCATACAATCAGTGACGTATTGCTTACCTTCTCTGGTGGTGACCCTAAAAGTCAGGTTATTGAAGTAACGGTTGATGTAACTGGCCATGCTGTTAGCAGTGATGATATTGACAAAGCACTTACCAAGGCAAAAGCAGAGATTGATCCTGAGCAAGGTGCATTGTTGCATGCCTTTCCAGCAGCCTATGCTGTTGACGGTAATTACGGCGTTAAGGCGCCTAAAGGTATGTACGGTAAAAAGTTAAGCCTTGCTCTGCTAGTTATTACCGTTGATCCAGGACCTCTCCAAAACTTACAAGCATGTGTCAGACGAGCACACCTTAACATACCTGATGTGGTGTTAACTCCATTCGCGGCAGGTCTTTCCACTCTCGTAGAGGATGAAATGAAGATGGGCGCCGCTTGCATTGATATTGGCGAGGGGACGACCGGTATCTCTATTTTTGCGCAAGGTGCGCTTGTTCATGCAGAAACGCTGCCCATAGGTGGTGGACAAATCACAGATGTGATTGCGCGCAACTTGCTGACGCCCTTTGACCAAGCTGAACGCCTCAAGACGTTTAACGGTGCGGCGATTGTTGACCCTGCAGATGAGCGACAGGAGATGGAAGTTCAACAAGTCGGTGAGGCAGGCCGTGATAGTCTTGTACGCATGCCGCGCAGCAGCCTGACGTCTGTTATTCAAGCTGAGTTGGAACTTTTGTTTGCAACTATCAGTGAGCATCTAGATGCATCCGGTTTTTCAGGTGTAACTGGTCGGCGTGTTGTGTTGACAGGCGGCGTTGCCAACTGTGAAGGGATTAGGGACTTAGCTGGCAAGATGCTTAATCGCCGTGTTCGTATTGGTAAGCCTCAATTCGTTGATGGGTTGCCTCAGGCTGCGCAGTCGCCGAGCTTTGCTGGTGTTGTTGGTTTGGTATTGTATGCGGCCAGTGGCACGATTGAAGATGTAAAAGATAGAAAACAAGAAGTAAGTGAACCAAGCGGTGAACTTGGTGCATTAGGCCGCATAACGCGGTGGTTAAGGGACAATTTCTAACGGGCAAGAGATGGCCTCGGTGCTGGCATGCAGGCACTATATAGGCTAACATGATTTGAAACGGAGGAACTGGGCAATGTCTATTGATTTTGGAAATACTGAGTTGACAGAACTAACGCCGCGTATCGCAGTAATTGGTGTTGGCGGCGCAGGTTGCAATGCTGTTAACAATATGATCAGCGCGCAACTTCAAGGTGTCGACTTTATTGTTGCAAATACAGACGCGCAAGCACTGGCAAATGCTGATGCAGATAATCGTATCCAGCTAGGTGTCGAAATCACCCAAGGCCTAGGCGCCGGTGCTCAACCAAAAATTGGTGAAGCTGCTGCTGAAGAGGCACTTGAGCGTATTGATGAAGTATTGGCCGGTTGCCATATGGCCTTTGTTACAGCGGGAATGGGAGGTGGTACAGGTACTGGTGCTGCGCCGGTTATTGCTCGCCGTGCTAGAGAAAAAGGCATTCTGACTGTTGGTGTCGTCACAAAGCCGTTCCAGTTCGAAGGTGGTCGTCGTATGAAGATCGCCGAGGCAGGTATTCAAGACCTGGCGGGTAATGTTGATACACTGATCATTATTCCAAATCAGAACCTGTTCCGTGTCGCTAATGAACGCACAACATTTGCTGACGCCTTTAATATGGCAGACGAAGTGCTGCATTCTGGTGTGCGCGGTATTACAGATTTGATGGTTATGCCCGGGTTGATCAATCTTGATTTCGCCGATGTTCGCACAGTGATGTCAGAAATGGGCAAAGCAATGATGGGGACAGGAGAAGCAGAGGGTGACAACCGCGCTGCTGATGCTGCTGCTGCTGCAATATCAAACCCATTGCTTGAAGAAGCGTCACTTAAAGGTGCCAAAGGAGTTATCATTAACGTGACAGGTGGTATGGATATGACCCTGTTTGAAGTTGATGAAGCGGTTAATATGGTGCGTGATCAAGTGGACACTGATGCTTTAATCGTGTTCGGTTCGGCGTTTAATCAAGACCTTGAAGGCAAGCTAAGAGTTTCTGTTGTTGCAACAGGTATTGAGGGTAGCGGTGCAAGCTTGCCTATTCCTGAACCTATTCGGACAAAAGAAGAAACACCTGTTGCATCTGAGTCTGAGATTGAAGTGTCTGAAGAAGTTTCTATGGATACAGCAACCTCGGATGAAAGCGTCGATGTTGAAGAAGAAACCACAGCTATTGATACAGACGTTGAAGAGGAAGTAATTGAGGATCTCACGTTACCATCATTTGCTGATGCAAATGATGCTGAAGAAGTAGCCGGTTCTGTTCAAATAGAGGATACACAATCAACTCTGGATCGCATTGCTCGTGATTTGCAGGGGAGAAACAAACCAGTAGTAAATGAAGAGGAAGATCTGGAGGCGAAAGCGCTCCAAAGCCAAGGTGATGATCTTTTTGTTGCTGAAGCACCTATGGCGCCAAAGGTTACATTTACAGAAGCCTTACAGCCAAGTAGGGCAAACGAAGAGGCTTATGTTTCCGATACGCAAGACCGGGAAGAGCGAGCAGTTGAACAACCTGTTGTTGAAGAAGAACATCCGCAAAAACGAAGCTTGTTCCAAATAATGACATCAAGTCTTCGGCCTCAAGATGCTGAAAAGCCTTCGGTTGTTACGCCATCTCCGGCGAGTAATGATTCTGGTGCATCGCAGGAAGTGCATTCCCAAGACGCTATTGGTGGTGTTTCTGCTGAGGACAGACCTGCGCCAGCCGCTAAATCAGAGCAATTGGAAATCCCCAGTTTTCTGAGGCGGCAGCAAAACTAAAGAAAACACATGAATATTATAAAAAAGTCGGATTTTCCGGCTTTTTTTATACGCGAAGCAAAAGACCTGTTGTTTAGCTGTTCCAGCGTTCTAATGCTTGCTCATCAGCGGCTTTGGCTTCTACCCATTGTTCTTTTCCGGCGGTGGTTTCTTTTTTCCAGAACGGTGCATTCGACTTTAGAAAATCCATCAGAAAATCAGCAGCCTCAAATGCTGCGGATCTATGGCGGGAAGCCGTTATCACCAGCACAATGTTATCCGCAGGCTTAAGTGTGCCAAAGCGATGAATGATGCGGCAACCAATAAGTGGCCAGCGCTTTTCTGCTTCATTCGCAATACGTTCTAATTCTTGCTCTGTCATGCCGGGGTAGTGCTCAAGCGTCATAGATCTAAGCGATCCATCAATGTCTCGCACTGTACCTATGAAGCTAACAACAGCACCTATGTCCTGATTGCCTGCTCGTATGCAGGCCACTTCTGCATTGAGGTCAAAATCATCAGTTTGTACAGAAACGTATGCCATAATAAAATTCAGCCACCAGTAACAGGTGGAAAGATTGCAATCTCGTCATCAGCGCTTAAAGCATGATCATGTTGTACATGTATTTGATTTACAGCGACGCGAACGAGGCCGCGTACATCTAAAGCAGCAGCATGGCCTTCACTTGACTTTGATAGATAATCCAGCAAGTCAGCTACGGTTTTAACGGTGTCAGGCAAAGATAATGTTTCTTCAGCTTGACCAATGTTTTCTCGTATCCATGAAAAGTATTTAACAATCATATTCTAAACCATGTGTTTCAAGCCGGTGCGAAGATAATCGTATCCAGTATAGAGAGTTAGAGCTGCTGCTATCCATAAAAGGGTGAGGCCAATCTCTAGTGCAGGCAAGCCAAATACGGGTGCACCTTCTGACCAACATAAAGCGCCGAGCGCAATCATTTGAACAGTTGTTTTCCATTTTGCGAGGATGGTGACAGGCACACTGACCTGAATGCCCGCAAGAAATTCCCTTAAGCCTGAGACTAATAGTTCCCTGCACATAATAATCACGGCGGCAAGAACATGAATACCTGACACCCACTGAATGCTTACCACCATCATAATGACGGCACCGACCATTAGCTTATCAGCGATTGGATCAAGAAATTGTCCAATTTTTGATACGTTGCCTGTTGCGCGAGCCAGATAACCATCAAAAAAATCTGTAATTCCAGCCAAAGTAAATGTGATAAATGCCACATGACTACCCAAGGGTTGCTCCATAAAAAATGATGCAACCAAAACCGGTATGACAAAGATACGTGACAAAGTCAGTATGTTGGGTAAGTTCCACATGTGGTTTTCCAATGACCTTTAGGCGACTACCATACTGTTCCCATTCGTTTCGTCAACGCATTGCGCATGCAATTGGCCGATCGTCACGCGAAGTTGTTATAAGTGCTTATTAGAATAAGTAACCAATAAAGGATCATGATGTTTATTCGTGAAAATGGTCATAAATTTGCTGGGCGATAGCCTTTGATATGCCATCAACACTTTCAATGTCACGAACATCTGCTCCAATTACAGCTTTGGCGCTGCCAAAGTGATGCAAAAGTGCACGTTTACGCTTGGGACCAATGCCAGGCACACCATCAAGTGGAGACTTTTTAACATCCGCCTTTCTACGCGCACGGTGCGTGCCAATAGCAAACCTATGGGCTTCGTCGCGCAGGCGCTGCAGATAATACAAGATAGGATCATTATGTGGCATAGTGAAAGTTGAGCGTCCGCGTATATGGAATTGTTCACGCCCTGCATTGCGGTCTGGCCCTTTTGAGATTGCAACTACTGATACATCACCTACACCGAGTTCGTCGAGTGTTTCCCAAACAGCTGACAATTGCCCTTTACCGCCATCAATCAATAAAAGATCCGGCCACATGCCACGCTCACGATCGCTATCTTCTTTCAACAACCGGGAAAACCGGCGCTGCAATACTTCGCGCATCATACCAAAGTCGTCACCTGGCACTAATGTTTCAGATTTGATGTTGAATTTACGATAGCTGTTTTTAATAAAGCCATCAGGTCCGGCAACAACCATTCCCCCGACAGCATTGGTTCCCTGAATATGGCTATTATCATAAATCTCAATTCTGTCTGGCGGCGCATCTAAAGCGAAAGCTTCAGCTATTCCCTCCAATAATTTTGTTTGATTAGCACTTTCTGCCAGTTTTCGCTCTATTGCTTCCTTAGCATTTCGTATTGCTTCCTTAACCGTGTCGGCCTTTTTGCCGCGCACCGGAACCGTGACATCAACTTTTCGCTCCATTCTTTCAGTCAGAGCAGCAGCAAGAAGTGTTTGATCATCGAGTTTATGTGACAGCAAGATGGAGCGAGGGGCGGGTTTGTTGTCATAAAACTGCGTAATGAAAGCCGATAATACCGAGGCAGTATCTTCACTTTTATCGTGTCTAGGAAAATAGGCGCGGTGACCCCAATTTTGCCCGGCCCGGAAAAAGAATACTTGGATGCCAACCTGACCGCCCACCTTGGCTGCGGCAATAACATCTGCCTCATCGACCATAGCGTTAACAATCGTCTGGTGGCTTTGTATTTGGGTCAAGGCATTTAGTCTGTCGCGGTAAACGGCCGCGGCTTCGTATTCCATTTCGTCGCTGGCTGTTTGCATTGAGGCAGCAAACTTTTTCTGAATGTCACTGGTCTTTCCCTCAAGAAACAGGCGTGTTTCTTCGACCATGTCGCCGTATTCGGTATCGTCTACTTTATCTACGCACGGCGCTGAGCAGCGTTTAATTTGATAAAGAAGACACGCACGGTGACGTGTTTCAAGCGTATTGTCTGTGCATGACCGTAGCTGAAAAACCTTTTGTAACGTGTTAAGTGTGCGGTTAACTGCGCCAGCGTTAGCAAAAGGCCCGTAATAATACCCCTTATGTTTGCGAGCGCCGCGGTGCTTTGTAATTTGCGCCCACTTATGGTCTGTGCGCAGTAATATGTATGGGAAAGATTTATCGTCTTTAAGTAGTACGTTGTAATGAGGCTTGAAACGTTTGATTAATGACGCTTCAAGTAGCAGTGCTTCGGCTTCAGTTCGTGTTGTAATAAAAACCATGCTTTTTGTGGCAGAAACCATACGCTGTAAGCGATTGTTTAAACGGTTAACTTGCGTGTAGCTTGTGACGCGTTTCTGGATGTTTTTTGCTTTGCCAACATAGAGAACATCACCATGCTGATTTAGCATGCGATACACGCCAGGTGCATTTGGCGCGGTCTTTAGATGTGACCGAATAATATTAATGCCGTCTGCGAGATTTAGAGCGATCACTTTGTGCGCCTTTATTATCATTGAGCGTCTATTTTTGACAGAAAATCCAATAGAATCAATGTGTCAGTATAATCGATATAACAAGCTTGTGAATTGTTCACGGAATCTGTGGATAACTATGTGCAAAACTCTTGCCACAAAACTGCAACATCGCTGTAATGCTAGGTTTTACACGAGTTGCCTATTTTTTAGGCAATATTTTTAAGCCATTGTTATATATACCTTTTTAAGAAGTCCAAGGTTGTAACTTAAATAAATTTATTTTGTTAGCTTGCAGCAAAATTAGACGTGTGGCAGGCATTGATTCGTTGTGAACAACTGAATGGTGTATGAAGCTAAAACTTCAATTATTACCAATTAGTTAAGGCATTTACGTCTGTTTTGTTTGATTTTTTACCGTTCACGTTCGATTTCAACACCAACGCTGCCAGCTTCCGGTACAGCCTCTAGTTTTTCAACCATGACGCGTGCCTTCATAACGGATGAATTTTGCATTGTCATGTCTGCAATTTTCTCTGCAAGAGTTTCTACAAGGTTGATATGACCAGCTTCAATAATGCGACGAATGCCTATAACTATTTCGTTATAACAAACTACTTTTTCCAGCTGGTCGCCGTGATGCTCGCCGTGTTCATGGACAACTAAATCGACAGTGATGCGAACAGCTTGTGTTTTACCTTTTTCATGTGACCAAACACCGATCTCGGCTTGCGTAACATAATCATGGACAAATACGCGGCGTGTTCTCTCACGGCTGTCTGAAAAATGCACAACATTGGTTGACTTATCTGTCTCTTCATACGGCATATAAGTTACTCCACGACAATATCTTGGGTTTGCCACGCTAAATGTTGACCACCATCCAGCGTTAGCATCTGCCCTGTCATTGACGGCGTCGCAAGTAAAAACTCAATTGCCGTTGTAATTTCTGTTAAACTTGGTCCTTGGCCCAGCGGTACACTTGCGGCTTCATTCATGAAATCATTTTCGGATTGAAACTCGTTACCGAGAGTAGGGCCTGGTCCAATTGCATTAACTCTGACATTTGGCGCAAAATGCTGTGCCATTGTCCGGGTAACAGTCCATAGGCCAGCCTTTGATGTAGTATAGGAAAAGAATTGAGGATTGAGTTTCAACACTCTTTGATCAATCATATTGATCACGGTAGCTTTTTGGCCACTTTCTAACGCGCTTACCATTTCTTTGGCTAAGAAAATTGGTGCACGTAAATTAACATTCTGGTGTTTATTCCATGCCTCAACGGAAAGGCTTTCCAGTGTATCATCTTCAAAAACGGATGCATTGTTAACTAACACATCTATTGGGGAACCTAAGCTGGTTGCTGCCTTGTTAACTATGCTTGCATAGTTGTTTGATTCTGCCAGGTCACCTTCAATAGTAACCGCAGTGCCACCATTTTCTCTAATCTCGTTTGCAAGCGCGGATGCTGCCTGCTCTGAACTGCGATGATGTATAGCTACGGCAATTCCCATGTCTGCAAGTTTTAGGACAATCGCTTTGCCAATACGTGCAGCTCCGCCGGTCACTAATGCTGTATGATACGGAATGTTTGCTTGTTTCGCCATATAGCCCTCTATACCGGCATACCCATAGCTGCAGCACGTTCTGCACTGTTTGCAAGGTGAGCGATATAACCAACGTATAATGCTACCATTACAAGTCCTGCAAGTTTTCCTATTTGGCTTCTTAATCTTACAAAGGGAACAAGCAAAAGTGCCGCACCAAGCATGACCCACAGGTCAATCTGCAAGAAGCTGTCAGGAACAGGAATGTCACCAACAATGGATGAAACACCCATTATACCAAGCACATTAAAGATGTTAGAGCCTATAACATTTCCTACAGCTACATCACAATGACGACGCAGCGCTGCGACAATTGAAGTAACTAGTTCAGGCAGGCTTGTACCAAGAGCAATAAGCGTTAGACCAATTAATGCCTCAGATATGCCGTAGGACCGCGCGAGTTCAATGGACCCGACAACTAATAAATCTGCGCCTACGGCTAGACCAATCATGCCGCCGCCTACCATGATCCATGATTTTGATCTTGAGATAGGGTTCTCTTCTATAGCGGCAATCTCATCAAAGTTATCTATCTCTGATGGACATCGTTGTGCCCTACGTCCTGAGTAAATCAAGAATATACTCAGCATACCAAGCAGCATTATACCGTTGGTCCATCCGTAATTACCATTAAGGCCGAGGAGAATGAAGGCAACAGATGCCACTAGCATCATAAACATGTTGCGACCAAGACGAGGTGCGTCGCAAGTCATGGGGGCAATAAGTGCAGGCAACCCGACGACAAGAAGTGAGTTGGCGATGTTTGAGCCAACGACATTACCGAGTGCGAGTGTAGGTGAACCTTTCAGAACAGCGTCAACGCCAACAACCAGTTCAGGGGCTGATGTGCCGATGGAAACAATCGTTAATCCGATAATGAGGGGAGAAATGCCAGCCTTATGGGCAACAGAAACTGCTCCACGTACCAAAAAGTCCCCGGCAACCACTAATAAAATGATTCCGGCAATAACTTCTAAATAGGCCATGAAGTTTTCTAGTCCTTAAAATACAGGCGCACTTTTAGCGCGCGGTTCATGCTTATATAAGTATGAAGTGAAATAAAAACCAGCTTGCTGCGGTAAAAAAAGGTTTATCTGCTATTTCTGCGTTGAACTTAATACCCTGATGAGCGGTCGAGAAGGTTGTCAGGTTGTTTGCCGCGTTCAATCTGAGCAATACAATGGGCGACATATCGTGTGGCGTTCTTGGGTCGGGTTATTGCTGCAATATGAGGCGTTATTGTAATTTTTGGATGGTGCCATAATAAGCTGCCTTGAGGTAGCGGTTCTGTAGGGAACACATCGAGCGTTGCACCTGAAAGATGATCTGAATCTAGCTGTACTACCAGTGCATCAATATCAATAAGATTGCCGCGCCCGGCATTAATTATTGCTGCTCCTTTGGGTAACAGTGAGAGTGTGTCCGCATCCAAGAGGTTGTTTGTTTCCGACGTTGCGGGAAGCAGGCAGACAAGTATGTCAGTAGCATTCAGAAAATCGGCTAAGTCTTCACGGCCAGCATAATGTGTAACATTGTTCTCAGTAGCTTTAGGTGTGCGTGACCATGCGTTGATCTTATAGCCGATGGGAAGCAACCTACTGATAGCCGCTCTGGCTAAAGCCCCGTATCCAAGCATGCCTACGCGCACATCTGCTGCTTCAGTTGGATAAAACGTGTCGATCCATTGCTTCTGAAGCTGTGCGGCCATTAGTTTGTGCATACCGCGATGATGCATCAAAACCGACATCAGGACAAACTCTGCCATACCATCCTTGAGCCCATCATCGCTCATGCGAATGACGGGTAACTCTTCAGGTATTGTCGGATCTCTTAGTATATGGTCCACTCCAGCCCCGAAAGAAAACACATGAGTGATGTTTGGCTGATCGGCAATAATACCCGGCTTCGGGTTCCACACAAATGCGTAAGCGGGGCCGTCTTCGGGCTCCCCCCAGTGCGGGTAATTGCGCACATCAACGCCGGGAATTGCGTCAATAAATGCTTCTTTCCAGATTTCGTATCCAGGTTCATCAAGATAGAAAAGAATACGCGTCATGGAACTCTAACTGCGAGCGTATCTTGGTGACCAACAATTAGCTCCCGTAAAAGAAAACTGACGTCTGCACGATTCTTAAATCCAGCAGCAATTGCAGCTTCTTCAGATTGTTGTGCCGTCACATTTGCCGGCGTCGCATATTCTTGCAGGTTCTCGTAAAAGCCGATTGTGAAGATATCAAAGTCCGAGCCGAATTTGACATCGAAAATTACATTGGGTCGCTGGCCGATCCGTTCGATGAAGTCATTTTCAATAATGCGCTGTCGCATCAGAGCTTCGTGGTTGCCACCACCAGCTTGAAACATCTCAATATGATAAAGGTTTTTACCTTCACTTATTTTTTTCAAATCTACCCATGATTTGTCAGATGTGGCAGTGAAGTTTAACTCAAAATCCACAAGCTCATCAACGGCACGATCAAAGCTCGCCATTGCGGATGCGCACCGCTCACTCATACAGCCCGTTGTTTGACCAAGCAACATCAGGTCCCAATGGTTGCCTTGACTGTGACGCATAATGAATGGCTTGCCCGTATCGAGCACAGCCCAATCTGTAGAGCTGATCAAGTTTAAGAGATCGGGTAATTTCCCCGGAGACGCTCTGTATTGTGCGACAAAATATTCATCTGCAATGGAAGACGGTGTGAATGATGCAATTAAAGCTATCACTGAAACCGCGTATTTCATGACCTTAAACATTATGTACTCCTAACGCAGTGGGCGTGCTTGTGCCGCCCCGTGGAAAATAGCATTCATGAAAATCAAGTTTAACCCATCAAGATATGCCCTGATAGTAGGGTCTTGGGTAAAACCAATCACCATACCGTTACCCTTTTCTTCGACAACCACAAATGGCTTGAAAGCAAGCTGCTTTCTGTTCTCTTCCCACAAGTGACCGCTGACGAGTAAGTCATCAGCAGCATTGAACCATGACACATTGTTGCCAGTGTTCAATTTGGTTGGCGTATATATGTCGGAGCCACGTACAAGAACGTTGACCGTATCATTGACACCTGAGGCAAGCCAATGGTCCCTGTCTATGCTGGCTTTGACCAGTACCCCGGGAATGCTATCCGGAGATTCTGACTTTGGCTCGCTCAGCAGTTTCATCTCATCTAATGAGTTGATGATCTGACCGTCAACACGGTTGCCTTCGGCGGGTTTGTTAACGCCCTCAGCTTTCACCTGATTTTCGCGGCGAATAGACAGCAGATTTACTTTTTCGTCGGCAAGGTATCGCACGCCTGTGCCGGTGCCGATCAGAACACCACCACGACGAACCCAGCCTTCCAGCGCATTAGCGCCCCGTTCGCCTAAGAAGCTTGAATAGCTTCCAAAGCTCGATGGAATAATAATCACCTGATAACGGTCCAGACGCGCCATGTTGAAATCATTAGTCCGAATTACCGTAACCGGATAACCAAACTGACGCTCGATAACGAACCGCGTATTGCCTGCTGCATATTGGCTGGTTGGCTCATCCCATAACATAGCAATTTTAGGCGCAATCACACGGTTGGTTGCTCGGCTGCCAAGGTCCATGCCTGCGTCAACCCAGCTATCATTGATGCCGATAACCTCTGCACCTGTAGATGCAGCAATTTCCGCCACTGTAGTACCAAGGTCACTGGCGTTTCTTGCGTTATCAATGATCAAGGTTCCCGCGGAATATTCGCGGCCCTGCATTGTAAAGCCCTTATCAATGATTTTCATGTCAATGTTGTTTCGAAGAGCAGCGGCCATAAAGCGACCAGCTGCCATATCGCCCCATGGAACAAGGTATGCAACGGTTGCGTCGGCATTGGTCACTGAACCGGTCCCAATTCGGTCTGGAATGACAGTTTGCATGGACTCGTTAACTTCGCGACCACACGTATCAAGATCAACACCGTACATTAGGGGCAGTGACCATGCTGTTACGTCATAAATGCTATGATCAACATTTTTAGCGCGCAGTCTTTCCTGCTCCCGAACAAAATCAGCCTCCATATCCACTTGCGGATCCAAAAGCGTGTGAATCAGGCGTTTGCGTGGTTGTGCGGCGTCGATAACATAAGCTCCGCTGGAGTATGAAACACCACAAGCTCTGAAATCCGTGGTGGCCTGATTAATTTCGATACCTTGTTCTGCCAGTATACTGGCCAGTTTTCGGTTGGCTGCTTTATCTCTTGTTGCTGGAAAAATATAGCTGCGGCTATTGCGGTCCGTACGTCCTTCAGCGATTGCAGTTTTTTGGTAGTTGAAGAAATCCGCCAGAAGTTGCTCGCGGTTAACCGAAGTGGTTTCAGCTGTGGCCAAAGATGTTACGAAGTGTTGTTTGACAGTTTTAGCGTATTTAAGGTCTGTCCCATCATAGCGATGGTAAACAAGGCCGCGTGATGAGGCTTGCTCATACGTCATGGAAATTGCGCCGTAATAGGCAGGCCAACTAGCACCGTATCCGGGATAGAAGGCGTCATAAACGTCCCGTGTGAAATAGTCATAGCCAAACTTATCGAACCATTTGGCGTTGTTTTTGCCAAATAAGAACAACGAATCGCGTTGATTTTTTGCCAGATGCGGATTGTAAGGAACGGCTTCGGGCGCAAAATAATACGTCGAATTACCGCCCATCTCATGCAAATCAACAAACACTAGAGGTAGCCATTCAAGTAATGCTTTCGCATGACCTTTAACTTCTGGCTGCGTCAATGAAATCCAATCACGGTTCATATCGAACATATAATGGTTTGTGCGCCCGGAAGGCCACGGCTCATTATGTTCTGCCGAAGCAGGGTCACTATCTGCAACCAAACCTTTCGCGGTGCGGAAACGATGAATAAACCGGTCGCGCCCATCGGGGTTTTGCAACGGATTGATGAATACAACGCTGTTTGCCAGAATATTTGGCACGCGGTCATCACCGCGTGCTGCCAGCAAGTGATAGGCCGTCATCATTGACGCGTCAGGAGATGAAATTTCGTTGCCGTGAATACCGTACGCAAGCCATGTTGAAGCAGGGAGGTTGGCTATAAGATCGTTGGCGTCAGAATCAGATGTTTTGCGAGGGTCGGAAAGAGCTTGCATACCAGATTTTATTTCATCAAGGCGTGCAATGTTATCAGGGCTGGAAATAACTGCGTAAATTAGCTCGCGTCCTTCCCAGGATGCGCCGTACGTCATAATTTTCATGCGGTTTGGTGCGGCAGCGGCGAGGGCGCGCATATAGCGGTTCATGTCGGCATGCGTAGTAATACGTTCGCCTGATGTGTAGCCCAGAACACTTTTTACTGTTGGAATCGCCGGGTCATAGTTTGCCGCTGGCCAGAAGTACTCATTAGCTGGATCTTGTGCGTTAACGCCGCCAAGCAATGAAAAGCCAAATATGAGCATGCTGGCCAGTGTTAATTTTACTATTCTGAGTGCTGACATAAAAATTCCCCCTTATAACTCTGCCAAACGAAAATGTGATTATAGTCAATAAAGTTAAATTGCTGACTTGAAAAGCTTTGAAGAATCACATATCGGTGCGTTGAAATATAACTGCGGAAGATAACAGATCATTAGATTAATACTTTCGCTTGATTTTTAAAAGGTGTGCCCTTATGGTGCGCGCCTTGATTTGAGGTGTTCGCCGTTGGGCGGATCCATTTATGACGCGAGACTGTCTTATTAAAAGGCGCTGGCGAGTAAAAAGGTAAGAAAATGGCTGTTCCAAAGAGAAAAGTATCCCCATCTCGCCGTGGTATGCGTCGTGCACATGATGCCCTGAAAGCTGTAAACTATCAGGAAGATTCGCATACAGGTGAATATAAACTGCGTCATCACATCGACCTGAAAACAGGTATGTATCGTGGTAAGCAGATTGTGGAGCCAAAAGGCGACTATTAAATTTAGTCACTTTTCACAAAGTTTAAGAGCGTCGCTTTTTCGAAGCGTCGCTTTTTTTTGTCTTATTTCCGTACATTATGTTTGCTAGGATAGTTTTCAAATTCACAGGAAGGACGAAACGATGATTCGTAAGCTTGTTCTCGTTGCTGCTTTTTTTACATTAACCGCTTGTCTTGCTGAAAACTCAGTAACAGGACGCTCGCAGTTTATCATCATTCCACCTAGTCAGGATGCAGCGCTTGGGCTTGAGGCAATGCAGGAAGTTAAGAAAACAGCACCTGTTGTTACCACAGGTGCAATGGCACGGCGTGTTCAAGAGATGGGCCAGCGCATTGCGCGCGTTTCTGACCGTCCTGAACTTGATTGGGAATTCATTGTTATTGATGAGCCAGTCCTGAACGCATGGGCTTTGCCTGGTGGCAAGGTAGCTATTTATCGGAAAATGCTTGATAACCTTAACGATGAACAATTGGCTGCGGTGGTTGGTCATGAAATTGCTCATGCTGTACTACGACACGGTGCAGAACAGATGAGCCGGGCTCAGGCACAAAATGCCGCTATTCTTGGCCTTGGGGTTCTCGTTGGTACACAAACAGAAAATCAGCAAATGTCGCAACTGGCTGTAAGCCTAGGTGCTCTAGCATCGCAAGGCTTTGTTTCCTTGCCGCATAGTCGGAAAATGGAACTCGAAGCAGACCATGTGGGTGCTATATATATGGCAAAAGCCGGATATGATCCAAGAAATGCCATCACACTATGGCAGAAGATGGCAAGCTTGAAAGAAGGTGGCGGTAGTCAACCAACGTTCTTCTCTACACACCCATCAGATGACAAGCGTATTGAGCGGCTGCGAGATAATATGCCGCGGTATCTGGAATATTACCGCGGTTAATGGGCACTTAAGCGCCCCTTTTGACTTAAATGGTACTCATTCAGTTCTCAATCCAGGTAGCCTGGTAGTTTAGGCATTTTATCCGTATCGTCTTTTTCGTGCTGGATAATAACGCGTGCGCCGCTTTCTTTCGCTAATTTCTCGAAACGGTCCATAGATTTCAATGTGTCTTCTACATTCGTGTTGAATGTCGGAATTGTTCTGAGTTCACGCGACTCAGTCAGATGGTACAGGTCACCTGAAAGTAAAACAGGACCACTGTTTTCTAGGTTAACCATCAATGATGTATGCCCCGGCGTGTGCCCTGGTAGTGACAGGATGGTTACACTGCCGTCGCCGAATACATCATGGTCACCGGTAAATTTAATTTTTTCCGACTTATCTAATTTGTCGTATGCAGCAATAGCCTGAGGGTTAGCGCGTTTTTCTGCACTGAACATGTCAGCATATTCATTTTCATGCACAATCCATGTAGCGCCTGCATAGTCATTTAAGTTGCCAGTATGATCAAAATGCGAGTGTGAGATGGAAACGAAATCGATATCATTTGCGGAAACACCGATTTCGCTCAGTTGTGCGTCCAGTGTTTTTGGTAGCATCAATTTGTATGGACCATTGGTAAAGCCATCTTCTGCCTCAGCTATGGCTTTAGGTAACCCTGTGTCCCAAAGCAGATCACCTTTGGGATGCCTGATAAGAAAACAAGCGTCGCCAGCTTTGTTTGTGCGACCATCGAATTCGCCGCCGCGCGCGAACAAGCTAAGGTCATTCATGTCAATTTCGCCGCAATTGAATGTATAAAGTTTAATGTCTGCGGCTGATGTGGCTGGCGCAAAAGAAATTGCCGCGCTGAGGCAAAGGCTAGAAAGGAGAGCTTTTTTCATGAGTGATCCTTTTCAAATACATATATGCCTATGGCATATCCAAAAATGTTGGCAGAATAAAGAATTCAGGCCTCTGCGAAGTCGAGGCCAATATCAACAGCAGGTGCTGACTGCGTCAATCGTCCTACCGAGATGTAATCCACACCGGTTTCGGCAATGGCGCGAATGGTTTGAAGTGTAACTCCACCGGAGGCTTCACATGGGATCCTGCCATTAACAATAGTAAGCGCCTCACTGATAGTAGTCGGAGACATGTTGTCCAAGAGTAGGCTGGTCGCGCCAACCTCAACAGCTTCGCTCACCTGAGCAAGGGTATCGCATTCAACTTGAATTTTTGTTTGCCCAGCAGTGATCGCAGCCTCAACAGCCTGGCGAATAGAGCCTGCGACAGCTATATGATTGTCCTTAATCATCACAGCATCAAACAGGCCCATGCGGTGGTTTTTAGCACCACCACACGCTGCGGCGTATTTGTCCAGTTTCCGCAGGCCAGGTGTTGTCTTGCGTGTGTCCAGCAATATAGTGGCTGTTTCTTTGATCGCATCGACATAAGTGTGGGTGAGGGTGGCAATACCAGACATATGTTGAATGATATTTAGTGCTGTGCGTTCGGCTGATAAAAGGGCTCTGGCTGCAGCGTTGATGGTTGCGATCTTGTCGCCTGCCTTCAGAGGCGCACCATCTTTTACGGTCACTGCGATATCTGCATTTGGGTCAAGGCGTTTAATGATAGGAGCCAGCAATGGCAGGCCTGCAACAATCATATCTTCTCGTGCATTCATGGTTGCAACAAGCATGGCGTCTTCAGGGATGACTGTTTCAGCGGTTATGTCGCCGCTGCCAATATCCTCTGCAAAAGCAATATCAATGAAAGTATTAATTTCTGCTGTATCTAGAGGAAAGTCTGTCACAGAAAGCGCCCCAATTACTCTGAAATGGCAGAAACATCTTTTGCTGGGCCGGATGTTGGACTCATCTCAAGCATACGGCGTAATGGTTTTTCAGCGGCAACGCGTGTATCTTCATCCAGGTCAATTTCGGGGCCAAGGTCACGCAAGCACAGATACAGTTTCTGCATCGTATTGAGCGCCATGTACGGGCATGTATTGCAACTGCAGTTGCCATCAGCTCCCGGCGCACCAATGAAGGTTTTGTGAGGTGCGGCCTTCTCCATTTGGTGAATAATACCAGGCTCAGTTGCAATGATCAGAGTGTCTGCTTCACTTTCAAGTGCAAACTTAAGTATGGAGCTTGTAGAACCCGCATGATCAGCGTGCTGAATAATATTATCCGGGCATTCCGGATGCGCCGCTACTGGGGCTTCCGGGTGTTTTGCCTTCAATTTAATCAGTTCTTTTTCACTGAAAAGCTCGTGTACAATGCACGTGCCTTGCCATAAGAGCATGTCGCGGTTCAGTTTGCGCGATAAGTATCCGCCCAAGTGACGGTCTGGTGCAAAAATTATCTTCTGATCTTCAGGTATTTGGCTCACGATGTGTTCAGCGTTTGAGCTGGTGACAATAATATCTGTCAATGCCTTAACCGCTGCCGAACAATTGATATAGCTAAGTACCATATGGTCTGGGTGTGCTTCGACAAATTCTTTAAATTCATCGGGTGGGCAACTGTCTTCCAAACTACAACCGGCGTCGAGGTCAGGTAGAACGACGGTTTTTTCCGGGCTGAGAATTTTTGCAACTTCAGCCATGAAGCGTACACCGCAAAACACGATAACTTCTGCGTCTGTTTCGGCTGCTTTACGAGACAAATCAAGACTATCGCCTACGAAATCAGCGATATCCTGAATTTCAGGCGCTTGATAATAGTGCGCGAGAATGACGGCATTTTTTTCTTTACGCAGACGCTTGATTTCTTCAACCAAGTCCATCGTTGGGTCTACGTTTTTACCAGCCATCAAGTTCATATCGTCTCTCCGAACGTCGAAAATCAGCATTTCAGCCGCATAGATACAGGCGCTTGCGCCTGAGTGCAATCAAGGAATTGTTGCCATGAGTACAGATAATATCATCCAAGCCTGTACTTAGCTTCAAGTGTTGGCGGGCCTTCACATTGAATGCGGTCATTTTCTTCAAGTGAAATCATGTGCGCAAGTACCGAGCGAGCGGCTGCCGGATGAAGGCGCTTGTCAACATCCTTGTACATGACGGTGACCAGTTGATCAATTTGCATAGGGCCGTTTTCAAGGTGTTTAAGAATTTGACCCTCGCGCATGCGCCGGTGAGTTATGATACCTCGAATAAAAGGCGCTGGCTCGTCAACCCAAGGACCGTGGGTTGGCGCAAGTCTATCCGCATTTAATGCTGCTACTTTCTTCAGGCTGGCAAGATAATCACTCATGTCTCCGTCTGGTGGTGATATTACAGTGGTTGCCCAGCCCATAATGTGATCACCTACAAATAGTGTGTTTTCTTCATGTAGGTGATAGCAGATGTGATTAGCCGTATGACCGGGTGTGTGAATGGCCTGAAGTGTCCAGCCATTGCCTGATAATATTTCACCGTCTTTTATTTTCACATCTGGTAAAAATGTTTTATCTGCACCAGCCTCTACTTCTTCTGTATCTAATCCGCCTTTTCTACCACTGCCATGAGCACCAAATGCATATGTCAGCGCGCCTGTTTTTTCCTTTAGCCAATTTGCCAAAGGTGAGTGGTCAGCATGTGTGTGCGTCACAAGGATATGGCTGATGCGGCGGCCATTTAAAGCGTCCAGTATTGCTTGACCGTGCGCTGGCATTAGTGGGCCAGGGTCAATGACAGCGACGTCAGTTTTGTTGCCTACAATGTATGTACCTGTTCCTGTGTATGTATATGGGCTGGGATTGTTGCACAGCAACCGCTCAATCAGTACAGACATGCGCTCGGCCTCGCCGTAGTTGGCACTAAAGTCTTGTTTGAAAAGGGAAGGCTGCTCTTCACTCACTACACTAATCCTAAATACTATTTCATTAGCATGTTAATTAGCATGTTTCAGGCAAAAGAAAACCGGCGACGCTTGGGGTGTTTGGAAAGCAAGCATCGCCGGATTATTGGAAATACGCATACCTTGATGGTTTGACATATATTCAAGTCACGCAATCGATGGCAGTCGTTCTGCGGACTTGTAATTACATTCGCAATGGTTGTGCCAATATTTTTGTATATATATTACAATGGCTTATAATTTTTTCTGTATGACAGTGTTCCATGTTGAACCACGGCTGTATCAAAATGAAACAGCATGTGATGCATCAAAATGGGACAATTGATGACTTAGTATCCGCGTGCAATACAAAAATCGACAATATCCAGCATTGCTTTTTTCGCAGGATTATCATTGAAAATAGCAAGCGCGTCTTTTGCCATTTCACCGTAATGCCTAGCACGGTCAAGCGTTGCAGCAAGTGTTCCGTGAGAATTAAGAATGACTAAAGCTTTATCAAGATCGCCTTCTTTTTGACGGACGGCTTGCATTGTTTGTTTCCAGAATTCTCTCTCTTCATCAGTCCCGCGTCTGTAGGCTAGGATGACAGGTAATGTGATTTTCCCTTCCTGGAAATCATCACCAACATTTTTACCCATTGTTGCCTGCTTTGCTGAATAATCCAGTGCGTCGTCAACCAGTTGAAACGCAATGCCAAGATATTTACCGTACGCGCTCAGTGCGGCTTCAACATCTGTTCCTTGATCCGAGACGACACCTGTAACCTCGCAGGCCGCAGCAAATAATACCGCAGTTTTGGCCGTAATAACTTCAAGGTATTTTTCTTCGGTTGTGGACAGGTCATTTGCTGTTGTTAACTGAAGCACCTCACCCTCGGTGATAACCGCAGAGGTATTAGACAGAATTTTGAGTACGCGCAGCGAGTCGCTTTCAACCATAAGCTCAAAAGCACGACTAAACAGGAAATCACCGACTAAAACTGTAGGTTGGTTACCCCAAATCAGATTGGCTGTTTTTTTGCCGCGACGCAGCGTGCTTTGATCAACTACATCATCATGCAGTAATGTTGCCGTATGAATGAACTCAACGGCCGTGGCGAGACCGATGTGCCGTTTCCCCTCATATCCAATCAGTTTTGCCGCAGCGAGCGTTAGCATTGGACGTAAACGTTTGCCGCCTGACGAAATAAGGTGTCCCGCAAGCTCAGGGATAAGAGCTACTGGGCTTTGCATGCGCGATAAAATAATCTCATTGACAAGATTCATGTCAGCGTTTGTTAGTTCTTGCATTGCATCAATCGCGGTTTGTGCATCTTCCTCAATTGATTTGCTATGCATCGGGACAACATTATCTGACATTAATACTCTCGCTTTACTGTAGTTACGTGGCTCAACAACGCCGTATTAGTTAAATCGTATTGTGGGTACATACGTTTGCACGTATCAATCCCTCTATACTCAATTGTTGTGGAAGTTTTAACTGAACACTGTGTTAATTGACCACCACATCAAATGCCGTACAATTGCCTTACTTGAAGACCTAAAGCAAATAAACTTCTGTTGAAGGGCGTTATGACGCAGCCGTTAGACGAAAATAACAACAATCACGAGCTCGTCAGGAATACGGGCAGTGATACAACCATTGACGATTTCTTAGGTGGTTCTATCCGATTGATACAGCCTGCCGATGGTTACCGCGTATCGATGGATACTGTTATGTTAGCTGCAACGGTACCAGCCAAGCCGGGACAGACGGTTCTTGAAGGCGGTGTTGGGTCAGCTGGTGCGGCACTTTGTTTAGCGCGCAGAATACCGGGCGTTAATGTTTATGGTATTGATGTTCAGACAGAAATGATTGCGCTCGCGGAGCAAAATATCGCCTACAATGACTTAGGTGATTTTGTTTCAGTTGAAGAGGGTAGTGTGCTTGATCGCAGTGGTCCACAAGCACGTTTTGATCATGTCATGATCAATCCACCTTATCTGGCAAAAGGTAAGGCTGTTCGACCACCGGCAGAAAATAAAGGTTTGGCGCATATGGATTCGACAGCCAATCTGTCTGATTGGATAAAATTCTGCGTCCATAACGCAAAGAACGGTGGCACAATTTCAGTTGTTTACCGCGCCGACCGCATGGATGAAGTGATCGCAAGGTTATACCGGCGTGTGGGCGACCTGAAAATCATGCCTTTGTGGCCGCGTATTGGGCAGCCGGCAAAGCGTGTGATCATTCAGGGCCGTAAAGGAATGCACGGCGCCGCACAAATGTTGCCCGGGCTTGCACTGCACAGTGACACAGAGCGTTACACGCCGGAGGCGCGGGAAGTATTATGGGATGGTAAGGCTCTTAATCTTTAAGCAGTCATACTGGTGAGTATAAGGTGTTAAGGTTTAGCGGCGCATAAATACTTACTGAATGTGACAATTTCTTTGCTCTGACACTGGAAAGCCGTTAATCAATGCCCAAATACATACGAATATGAGCTGAAAACCACTAATTAAGAGCAATCATGAAAAAAAAGATAAGTAAATTCATATTTGGACTCCGCCGATCATTGTTTGGTGACCCACCTCCAAAGGTTGCGGTTATACCTATGCAGGGCGTTATTGCTGCTGGTGGACGCTTTAATAAAACTTTGAGTTTGGCATCTGTTGAAGACAAAATAGACACTGCTTTTAACATGCCAGGCGTATCTGCGGTGGCATTACTTATTAACTCACCGGGCGGCTCACCCGTGCAGTCATCCCTGATCACAAAGCGCATCCGTGACTTGTCGACTGAAAAAGATATCCCTGTTCTTGCATTTGCAGAAGATGTTGCGGCATCAGGTGGTTATATGCTCGCGCTTGCTGGCGATAAAATTTATGCAAACGAGTCATCTATTGTTGGCAGTATCGGCGTTATTTCGGCTGGTTTTGGGTTTACAGAAGCTATTGCAAAAATTGGTGTGGAACGCCGCCTTTACACAGCGGGCGAAAGCAAATCTATGCTGGATAGTTTTTCGGAAGAAAAACCCGAAGATGTTGCGCGCCTGCGTGAATTGCAGGATGAAATTCACGAACATTTCAAGAAATTGGTACGTGATCGCCGCGGTAAACGACTTAAAGGATTGCGTGGTAAGGTATTTTCTGGCGATGTTTTCTCTGGTAACGAGGCGGTTAAGCTCGGTTTGATTGATGATATTGGTGATGTGCGCGGTGTGTTGCGCGACCGTTTTGGTGACAAGGTTAAGTTTGAAGTGCTTGGTGAAAAGAAACCGCGCCTTGGTGCATTGCTGGGTTTGGGTGGTAAGGCTGATATGACAGCACTTGCGGAAAACGCATCAGGTGGCTGGGCTCACGGCTTAATTGCTGCGGTTGAAGAACGACTTTATTGGAACAGGTTTGGGCTTTAGTCTTAAAGGGCGGAGCGACTAATGACGACGGATGAAAAGCATAAAGCGCAATTAACGGCATACCGTGAAAGTATTGATAACATTGATGCTTCGCTGGTTTTCATGCTTGCAGAGCGATTTAAAATCACGAAAGCGGTTGGCTTTTATAAAAAAGAGCATGACCTGCCGCCGGCAGACCCAGCACGTGAGCAAGAGCAGGTTAAACGTCTGCGCGATCTTGCTGACAGTGCCAAGCTTGATCCGGAGTTTAGCGAAAAGTTCCTCAATTTTATCATCCGTGAGGTGATCCAGCACCATGAACGTATCCGCGAGAAAGGTGAGCTTTAAAAGGCTCGTGATGAATTTATGACTGTTGATGGCCCTGAACAATTGGAGAAACTTCGCGAGATTGGCGCAATTTGCCGTGATGTGCTTGCTGCGATGGGGGCTAAGGTTGCACCCGGTGTAACGCCGCGGGAGCTGGATAATATGGCCGGTGAAATGCTCACGGCATGCGGTGCAAAGTCAGCACCGATTCTAGCCTATGATTTTCCGGGTCACACATGCATTTCGGTTGGTGACGCCATTGCACACGGTATCCCGTCAGACATTCCCCTTAAAGAAGGCGAGCTCGTTAATATTGACGTTTCAGCCGAGAAAGATGGTTTTTTTGGTGATACGGGCGCAAGCTTTCCTGTAGGGCAAGTGGCATCTGAACTGCTGATATTGCTTGAGGCAACGAAAACTGCGCAGCGCAAAGCAATGTTTGCTGCACGCGCGGGCCAGCCCATTAATGTTGTTGGCAAAGCTGTTGAGAAAGAGGCGAAGAAACACGGCCTTAAGATCATCGAGGGTCTGAATGGGCACGGTGTTGGTGGTTGGATTCACGAGGAACCTTCCGTGCCAAACATCTATTACCCGAGTGAACGCACGCGCCTGAAAGAAGGTCAGGTGATGACCATTGAGCCGTTTTTGGCAACTAAAAGCCACCAGTATGCAGAAGATGCAGATGGCTGGACGCTGCGCTTGGCGCAGGGCGGTTTTGGTGCACAGTTTGAGCATACATTTGTGGTGACTAAATCCGCACCAATTATCCTGACGGCGTGAGGTAACAGGCAAGCTATCTCTCATATGTGATAAACCTTGCTTGACCGTGGTGTTTGCTAAGGCTAGGTTGCCGGAAATTTCGCACCATTTATGCGGCAAACTACACGGTAAGAACAGTTTTCATGACCCGACCTTCAGCCAGCAATGCAGCAGCGCCCAAAAGCGCGATGCCATTCCAGAAAATGATCCTAAATTTGCAGAATTATTGGGCGGAACATGGCTGTGCCATACTGCAGCCTTATGACCTTGAAATGGGTGCGGGTACTTTTCATCCAGCTACTACGCTTCGCTCATTAGGCCCGGACCATTGGAAAGCGGCATATGTTCAGCCTTGCCGCAGACCTACTGATGGCCGTTACGGTGAAAACCCGAACCGCCTGCAGCATTATTATCAGTTTCAGGTGATCCTGAAACCAAGCCCTGAGAATATGCAAGAGTCGTATCTTGGCAGCCTTAAAGCCATCGGTATTGATGCTGCCCTGCATGATATCCGTTTCGTTGAAGATGATTGGGAAAGCCCGACACTCGGCGCATGGGGCCTTGGTTGGGAAATCTGGTGCGATGGTATGGAAGTCAGCCAGTACACGTATTTTCAGCAAGTTGGTGGCTATGACTGCAAACCTGTTTCAGGTGAATTGACATACGGCCTTGAACGTCTCGCGATGTTCGTGCAGGGCGTCGATAATGTATATGACCTTGACTATAACGGCGCGGGAATAACGTACGGCGATGTTTATCTTGAAAACGAACGCGAACAATCGGCCTTCAATTTTGAATATGCCAACACGGACAAATTGTTTGAAGATTTCAAAAAAGCTCAAGATGAATGCGCGAAGCTGATTGAGGCCGAACTGCCTTTGCCTGCCTACGAGCAGTGCATCAAATCAAGTCATACATTTAATTTGCTCGATGCGCGCGGGGTCATTTCGGTAACGGAACGACAAGCGTATATTGGACGTGTGCGCGACCTTGCCAAAGGTTGCTGTGATGCGTGGGTGAAGAAAAATGGATGGGAGTTATAGTCATGGCTGATCTCCTCATCGAATTGTTCTCCGAAGAAATTCCGGCGCGTATGCAGAAGAAAGCTTCTGATGATTTGAAGCGCATGATCTGTGATGCGCTTAAAGGTGCTGGCCTAACATTTGATGCTGCGGATGCATATGCAACACCGCGCCGTCTTGCGCTTCATGTAACAGGCGTGCCTACTACAACGCCTGATATTTCGGAAGAACGTCGCGGTCCGCGCGCCGATGCACCTGATCAAGCGATAGCAGGCTTTTTACGCGGTGCGGGTGTTGAACGCGAAGACTTAGTCGAGCGTGAAGACAAAAAAGGCACATTCCTATACGCGATTATCGAGAAGAAAGGCCAAGCTGCTACTGATGTGATTGCAGATGCTATCCAAACCACTGTGCGTAACTTCCCGTGGCCGAAATCACAGCGCTGGGGCGAGGGCAGCTTGAAGTGGGTGCGCCCACTGCATTCAATTTTGTGTGTGTTTGATGGCGTGGCAATCAGCTTTGATGTGGACGGTGTGCCTGCGGGTAACGCAACACGCGGTCATCGCTTTATGGCACCTGATGCCTTCACGGTTACTGACTTTGTTGACTACAAACAAAAGCTGCTGGATCATAAGGTCATTCTTGACCCTAGTCGCCGTGAAACGCTGATCCATGATACGGCGCAAACATTGGCAAGTGCCGCTGGACTTGAGCTTGTTGAAGATAAAGGTCTGATTGCGGAAGTAGCCGGTTTGGTTGAATGGCCAGTGCCGATGATCGGCTCATTTGATGCCGACTTTCTCGAGGTGCCGGAAGAAGTACTGATCCTGACCATGAAAAAGGATCAGAAGTATTTTGTCACGCGTGACCCTGCAACAGGAAAGCTTGCGAACAAGTTTATCTTCACGGCAAATATCGAACCATCAGATGATGGTAGTGCTGTGACAGGCGGTAACGAGCGTGTACTGGCTGCACGTCTTTCAGATGCCAAGTTCTTTTACGATCAAGACCTGAAGGGCAAGCTTGAAGATAACTTAGCCGCGCTGAACGATATTGTATTCCATAAAGACCTTGGCACGGTTGCTGAGCGTGTTGAGCGCATCAAGAAACTGTCGCGTTATCTGGCTGAATTTATTCCGGGCTGCGATGCTGGTGAGGCAGAGCGTGCGGCGGAACTGTGTAAAGCCGACCTTGTTTCAGGTATGGTATACGAATTCCCTGAAGTGCAGGGCGTTATGGGTCGTTATTATGCCAAAGCACAAGGCGAGAGTGATGCGGTAGCAGATGCTATTCGCGATCATTACGCGCCGCTTGGCCCTAATGATGCCTGTCCATCTGCGCCGGTTTCAGTTGCGGTAGCGCTGGCTGAAAAATTAGACACACTTGTTGGCTTCTTTGGTATTGACCAAAAACCAACAGGATCGAAAGATCCCTTCGCGCTACGCCGCGCCGCGCTTGGTGTGATCAGGTTTATTACTGAGAACAGTATTCGGATATCCATGGCTGAGGTGTTTGATAAACATCATATAACTTTTGCAAATTCGATACTTTTAGGAACCGAACTAAAGAATTTCCCTATCAGCTCTCCGGATGTAATCGTTCAGAGAGCGGAAGGGTCATTACGTGTACTACAGAACGAACGACCACTTTTTTCTATTGAATATGAAGAAGATGATAATTGGGAAAAGTATCAGTCATTTGATAAGGAACGGCATAAAGTTCTCTCTGAGTTAGTTTCATTTTTTGGTGATCGTCTCAAAGTACAGCAGCGTGACAAAGGCGTTCGGCATGATCTAATCGATGCTGTGTTTGCCAAAGGTGATGATGATCTCGTACGCATTTTGAACCGCGTTTCTGCGCTGTCTGCATTCCTTGATACTGATGATGGTACAAACTTGCTTGCGGGTTACAAACGCGCAGCAAACATTCTGAAAATTGAAGAAAAGAAAGACGGCAAGGCATATGACCAAGCTGTTGATGCTGACAGTCTTGGTGCTGATGAGGCGGTTACACTTGCAAACGCCTTGATCACTGCTCAGGATGACGCATCAAAGGCGCTTCAGAGTGAAGACTTTGAAGCGGCGATGGCTGCACTCTCGACGCTGCGTGCTCCGATTGATGCTTTCTTTGAAAAAGTTAAAGTAAACGATGACAATCCTGCGGTGCGTGTAAACCGTTTGGCGCTGTTGTCTGCGATACGATCTGCCGTTAATACGGTGGCTGATTTTAGTTTGATTGAAGGCTAGGGCGGATGCCCTATCTCAATCGACAGTGTTGACTTGGGTGGTCATGGCACTTTGGGCGAAGTTAAATGCGTGCGGTTGCGCACAAAACGGGGACTGAATAAATGACCAAATGGGTTTACACCTTCGGTGACGGTGCGGCAGATGGCCGGGCTGATATGAAAAATCTTCTGGGTGGTAAGGGCGCAAACCTTGCGGAAATGGCCTCGCTTGGTCTGCCGGTCCCACCGGGCCTGACGATTACCACCGAAGTTTGTACTCATTATTACGACAACAAGCATCAGTACCCCACTGAATTAACCGCACAGGTTGATGCGGCTATTACCGCGATTGAGAAAAGCCTTGGCGCTGTGTTTGGTGACAAGTCGAACCCGCTTTTGGTTTCTGTGCGTTCAGGTGCACGAGTGTCCATGCCGGGCATGATGGACACGGTTCTAAACCTTGGTCTTAACGACGAAACGGTACTGGGCTTAGCGGCAAACAGCGGCAATGCACGCTTCGCGTGGGATAGTTACCGCCGCTTTATCCAGATGTATTCTGATGTAGTGCTCGGCGTTGATCATTATCATTTTGAAGAACTAATCGAAATTCATAAGGAAGAGCTAGGCGTTGATCTGGACACTGAACTTGGTGCAGACGATTGGCGTGTGCTCTCAGGCAAGTTCAAGGCGAAAACCGAAGAAGAATTAGGCCAGCCGTTTCCGCAAGATGCACGCGAGCAACTATGGGGCGCCATTGGTGCTGTGTTCGGCAGTTGGCGTATTGAACGCGCACGTGTTTACCGCAAGTTGAACAACATTCCTGAAGCTTGGGGTACAGCCGTTAACGTGCAGGCGATGGTGTTTGGTAATATGGGCGACACGTCAGCTACTGGTGTTGCCTTCACACGTGACCCGTCCACTGGTGAAAACGAATTTTACGGCGAATATCTGATTGATGCGCAAGGTGAAGATGTGGTTGCTGGTATTCGCACGCCGCAGAACCTGACCAAACGTGCGCGTGAAGCCGCCGGTGCAACGGCACCGTCAATGGAAGAAAGCATGCCTGAAGTGTACGGGCAGCTGGCTGATGTGTTTGCCAAGCTTGAAAAACACTACCGCGACATGCAGGACATTGAATTTACCGTTCAGCGCGGCAAGCTTTGGATGCTGCAAACGCGTGCAGGCAAGCGTACAGCGAAGGCGGCGCTCAAAATTGCGGTTGATATGGCTGAAAACGGCCTGATTGATGAGAAAACTGCTGTGCTGCGTGTTGAACCGGGTGCGCTCGATCAACTTTTGCACCCAACACTGGACCCTGATGCACCGCGCGATATATACACGCGCGGTTTGCCTGCTTCACCAGGCGCTGCTGCAGGTGCTGCGGTTTTTGACGCGGATGAAGCTGAGGCATGGGCCAAAGACGGCAAGGATGTGATCTTGTGCCGGGTTGAAACATCACCTGAAGATATTCACGGCATGCACGCTGCGCGCGGTGTTTTGACCGCACGCGGTGGTATGACCAGCCACGCAGCCGTTGTGGCGAGAGGCATGGGACGTCCTTGTGTGTCTGGCGCTGGGCAACTGCGTATTGACGGCAAAGCGGGTGTCATGACTTGCATGGGCCGCGAAATTAATAAAGGTGACCTGATCACTATCGACGGTGCAACAGGTGAAGTAATGGTGGGTGCTGTGCGCACATTGCAGCCAGAACTTTCGGGTGATTTTGCCAAGCTGATGACATGGGCGGACCGGTACCGCAAACTGCGCGTTCGCACGAACGCTGACACGCCGATGGATACAGAAGTAGCGCGGGAGTTTGGCGCTGAAGGTATTGGCCTGTGCCGCACAGAACATATGTTCTTTGAAGGTGAGCGCATTATAGCCGTACGTCAGATGATTTTGGCGGAAGACTTGGCAGGGCGCAAAGCCGCACTTGAGAAGTTGTTGCCAATGCAGCGCAGTGATTTTGTCGAGATTTTCAAAATTATGCGCGGTTTGCCGGTGACGATAAGGTTGTTGGACCCACCGCTGCATGAGTTTTTGCCGCGTGAAGAGTCTGAGTTTGAGGATGTGGCTGCTGCCATTGGTGCAGACGCTGCAACCTTGAAGCGTCGTGCTGCGGACTTGCATGAATTTAACCCGATGCTTGGCCACAGGGGGTGCCGTTTGGGTATTACGTACCCTGAAATATACGAGATGCAGGCGCGGTCCATTTTCGAAGCTGCAATCGCGGTGGAAGCTGAAACTGGTGAAACTGTGGTGCCCGAAATTATGGTGCCACTTGTTGCAACAGAAAAAGAACTGGCAATTCTTCGTGTGCGCATTGAAGCGATGGCTGAAGCGGTGTTTGCTGAAACCGGTAAGCAGGTTGACTATATGATTGGCACCATGATTGAGCTGCCGCGTGCTGCTATTTGTGCACATCAAATCGCCAATGCAGCAGACTTTTTCTCCTTTGGCACCAATGATCTTACACAAACTGCAATCGGTATTAGCCGCGATGATGCCGCGCGGTTCCTTGATCAGTACGTCCGTGATGATATCTTTGCGCAGGATCCGTTTGTCTCCATCGATCAAGACGGTGTTGGCGAGCTTGTTAAACTGGGTGTTGAGCGTGGCCGGTCAACAAAGGCTGACCTTAAGCTTGGTATCTGCGGTGAACACGGCGGTGATCCGGCATCAGTTGAGTTTTGTCATATCGCCGGGCTCGATTATGTTTCCTGCTCACCGTTCAGGGTGCCTATTGCACGCCTTGCGGCAGCTCAGGCAGCTATTAATCACAAATAATTACCTGGTTTTACGCATGCCTTTTCGTTAGCAAGCCCGCACATGCAGCACTGAGAATTCAAGCTTACTAAATTTTAAGTAAGTTATTGGATTGTTGTCGTGTGAGGTAAAAATGGACAGGTTTGACAGCATTACCAAAATTGATGTGCCGGATGAGCATCCGATTAGTATCTTTGATCGTTTCTGGCATGCGGAACACGCCAAGGCTGACCTTGTAGCTTGGCGTAGTTTTGATCCTATGACGATGCCGACAGTTTTGCCCTGGGTTATGTTACTCGATTGTCTTCCAGATGATGAGTATCAATACCGCTTGTGCGGAACTGGCTGCGAAAACTTGTTAGGGGTAAACCTAACTGGAAAGATGTTTGGCGCTGTTGTTAAAAAGACATGGGCGCATAAAAGCAAACGTGAATTTACGCAGATAAGAGAAGGTAAGGGGCCGTTCTACTCAAAAGGGAAGCTGCCTATTGATGATCGGGAATACATTGAAATGAATCGCGCTGTTTACGGGTTTTCTGCTTCAGGAACAGAGATTGACCGGATTATGGCTATTGTTGCACCCATTGATCGCAAGCGTCTTTTATCTTTAGCGTAAGGTTTAAATGCCCAAGTTTACAGAAATACAACAAATAGAATCATCGCGACGACAATACCCAAAACGATAAGTTTTTTCTTCTCATCTGCTTTCATTGTTTCTGATGTACGGTGCTTTTTCGACTTTGTCATTTCACGCTCCCTCGAATGCCCATGCTATAGAGTGAGCCAGTGCAAGGCATGTCTCAAGCTTTTTCTAATCTGAGTTGTATAATGAGAGTGCGGCATTCTCAGTTTTCATAAGCGGCGAAACAAGGTCAAGACGAAGGTATGCGATAGCATGTGCTGCAGCGGTTGTCTTGATTTCACCAATGGCTCGGCCAGCATCATTCATGATGGTGTCGCCTTCCATCAACATACCTTCGGTTGCTTCTACGGTGCGTAATTGTTTTTTAACGCTGGTACGGTGCTTCATGCGAGCGGTTAATTCTTGACCAACATAGCAACCCTTGGTGAAAGAAACGCCGTTTAGGGTTTCTGCGCCCGTTTCAAGCCAGAAATACTTTTCAATGGCAATGTCACGACTACCATCAGGAACACATAGCCTAATGCGCAGGTTTTCATACTCATCCAGGGGCAGTTGTTCAGCAGAAGGCGCCGGATTTTCTGCTGCGATAACACGTGTTTGCAGTGCTGTGCTGCGGGGATCATTATATGCAATGCCTGTCTCGGTAAGGCCATCGAACAATGCCCACACACTGAGCGTTTCATCAATGATATCAACGTCTGCACGCAACTTATACATCATCAGGCGGCGGCTTAAATCGGCTTTACGCTCGGCTTCAACATCGAGCAAAATATCTTCGCCGTCAGCGACAATGATCATGTCGAACATGAATTTGCCTTGGGGCGTTAGCAAGCCAGCATAAACGGGCATGTTTTCTGCCAGTATATTAATGTCGTTGGTGATAAGCCCTTGTAGAAGCTCTCGTCCATCTGTTCCGGCAAGGCGAATTACTGCACGATTTTCTAGTTTTAAAATGCGAGCCAATGATTTTGTCCTGTACTGAATAGTTTACATGCATCAGATAACTAATTTGTTTTGTCTTACAAGAGGAACGAGCTGTGAGTATAGAAATATATCCAATAGGAGTTGTTTCACCATCAGCACGGCGTTAGTGTCTCGAAAATAAATATTGTACAATATTATAGGCTGCTCAATGAACCAGGCTGGCGTCAAACATAATACTATAAAAACGCATTCCTTAACGGATCGGCTAGTGATTCGCCGCCCTGATGACTGGCATGTGCACTTGCGTGATGGCGACATGCTGAAAAGCGTTGTCAATTATACTGCTCGTCAGTTTGCTCGCGCGATTGTTATGCCAAACTTGCCCAGTCCAATTACAACTGCGAAGGCTGCAGAAGAATATCGGGCTCGCATTGTTAAGGCCGTTGCTTCCGATATTGATTTTCAGCCGTTAATGACCTGCTACCTGACCGATGCCATAGACGCCAACGAGGTGGCGTTGGGTTTTGACAAAGGCATTTTTAGTGCCTGTAAACTTTATCCAGCGAATGCCACAACCAATTCCAGCCACGGCGTAACTGACATTAAAAAAATATATCCAGTACTAGAAGTGATGCAGCGAATCGGCATGCCGCTTCTTGTGCACGGCGAAGTTACGGACAGTGATATTGATATTTTTGACCGAGAAGCGGTTTTTATTGAACGCACCATGTCAAAAATTACTGCTAATTTTCCGGCATTGAAGGTGGTTTTTGAACATATAACCACAGCTGATGCTGTTGCCTTTGTTGAGGAAAGTGGACCTTTGGTCGGTGCGACCATTACGCCGCATCATTTGGATTTTAACCGAAATGCGATGTTTCAGGGCGGTATAAAACCACATTATTACTGTTTGCCGGTTGCCAAACGGGAAGTGCACAGGCTTGCCCTACGCAGGGCCGTGACTTCTGGTTCTGCTAAATTTTTCCTCGGTACTGATTCGGCTCCGCATACTGTCGGCGCTAAAGAGTCAGCTTGTGGCTGCGCGGGTATATTCAACGCACCGTATGCGCTTGAGAGCTATGTTCAGGTGTTTGAGGAAGAAGGTAAGTTAGAGAACTTTGAGGCGTTTGCTTCTGAAAATGGCCCAAAATTCTATGGTTTGCCAATGAACAGTGAACATATTGTGCTTGAACGCCAGGACACGAATGTACCAAGTGATATGGATGCTGCTGGTGCACAAGTGATTCCGTACCGTGCAAATGAAGTACTGCGTTGGCAATTTAAAGGCCCTGAAGCGACTGTAGCTTAGTTACACTGTGTTCATTTCGCCCTAAAAATTAAGATTATCATCAAATAGTTTGATAAAATTGACGTGAGGCCAAAGATTTGCCTTGTTTTGACGGCTTGATCATCGGGGAAACGCGTTCTATAGTCTCGCAGAGTTTGTGTTCTGCGGTTTGTCATGTACGCGGAAGACCTAATTTTATTTAGCTGGGGTACCCCATCTCATTGGAGGGAGCGAGAATGACATCCGTGCACTTGGGTAAGAAATTTGTATTTGTAACGGCTGCGGCTTTGTTGTTGGCGGCATGTTCAAAAGATCCGGCACCAACGGAAACTGTTTCCGCTCCGGAAGAAACAGCCACTGAAAGCAACCGTAATAACGGTCAGCCATCAGCTGTTGAAATGCAACGTCTTGAAGAAGAGCGTCTGGAAGCTGCTCGTAGAGATGCTTTTGGTAGCGCGAATCAATCTAGCCTCGATGCCTTCTCAGGCGATCGTGTCTTCTTTGGTTACGATAGTTCTGAATTAACAAGCGAAGCGCGTTCAATTCTGGCTAAGCAGTATGAGTGGCTTCAGTACCATAACCGCGCACGTGTGACGATTGAAGGTCACTGTGATGAGCGTGGTACGCGGGAATATAACCTCGCACTTGGTGAACGCCGTGCTAATGCTGTGAAAAGTTACTTGATGGCACTTGGTTTGCCAGCAAGTCGCATGTCAACAATCAGTTACGGCAAAGAGCGCCCGGCAGTTGTTGGCAACGGGCAAAGCTCATGGAGCCAAAACCGTCGCGGTGTAATGACTGTAAACTAAGTATATCTGAAGTTTAAACAGGCAGCCCTGCGTCATTATAGACGTGGGGCTGTCTTTTTTGTGCCTGAATGGTAGAGTATTCAGGTTGATCTATATTGTTTTGATTATCTATGACTGGAGCGATGATAATGCGTGGGTTCGTAAGTCTTCTGGGTTTTGCTTTTGTGATTGTAACAAGCATCAGCGCAGTGCAGGCGCAGACAAGCCCTGCTGTTATGGCTGCAAAAATTGAAGCCTTGGAGCGCCAATTAAGAGCACTTCAGCAAAACAACTACTCTGCCAGAACAGGGGCGCCTGCTGCTGTGCAATCAGCAACGCCTGTTGAGGTTGGTGATCGGCGCCTGCTAGCTGATTTGTCTGCCCAGCTTGGCACCATGGAGCGACAGTTGCGCCAGTTAAATGGTCGCCTTGAAGAGTATGAGTATAGACAAAACCAAATGAGTGAAGCTGTTGAGCAGTTGCGTAACCAGATGGCTCTTCAACGTGAACAAATGCTGACACTTAATGCTGCGGAACCTTCGCAGCCGGTTACACCTCCGGCATCTTCTGCGGATAATACAATTAATTCCCAGAATGAGACTGCGCCAGTAACCGATGCTCCTGTTGCTATTGAATTACCGAATGGCGACGCTGCAGTACAGTATCAATATGCATTTGGCTTTATTCAAAGAAATGACCTCGCTAGTGGGCGCATAGCAATGGAGCAGTTTATGTCTGCTAACAGTGATGACGCGCGTGTGCCAAACGCTATTTTCTGGTTGGGACGCATTAATATGCAACAAGGAAATAATGCTGATGCTGCGCGTCTTTTTCTGAGTTTGGTTGAAGACCATCCGAATCATAACAGGCGTGTGGATGCGCTTGTGGACTTGGCGGACGTATTGGTTGATATGAATGCACCACAGGATGCTTGTAATGCTCTTGCAGAATTTCGCCGTGACGAAGACAAAGCTTCCGATCGGTTGATTGCTCGTGCGCGCAGAGTTTCTGAAGCGCAATCCTGTAACGTATTTTAGAAGGTCAAGTAAGACGTGGCCGCAGAACTACTTTCACCTGAAGCTGTCGCCGCTAAAACAAGTGCCTTGGGTGTGCCTCTTGCCTCGCGGATTGCGGTTGCTGTGTCTGGTGGTGCAGATAGCCTTGCTCTCACCCTTCTGCTGAAGGCTCATTTTGACGTCGTTGCGTTGACGGTTGATCATGGGCTGCGTGAAGATGCAGCAGCTGAAGCGGAATGCGTCCATAAAAGTTTGACTGGACTAGGTGTCAAGCATCACACGTTGCGCTGGCTGCACCACGGTGAAATACCCAAAGCAAATGTTCAGGCGCAAGCACGGGAAGCACGTTATGGCCTAATGGCAGATTGGTGCGAGAGTGAAGACATCTCTTATTTGCTGACAGCGCATCATGAAAATGATCAAGCTGAAACACTGTTATTAAGGCTTGCCCGCGGTAGCGGTATATATGGTTTGGCTGCAATGGAAGCAGTTAGAGCTATATCACCGCGCGTAAAAATTGTTCGTCCACTACTGGACGTTGGCAAAGACCAGATTGTTGCAGCACTTAAGGCGCGCAACATTTCCTGGATTGAAGACCCGAGCAATCAAAGTGATGCGTTTGAACGTGTGAAAGCGCGGAAAATGCTGGAAAGTCAGCCTCTTGAAGGCCTTACGACAGAGCGATTAGCTGCTACAGCTAGAAGATTGCGCCGCACCAGAGAAGCGATGCAGTTCTATGAGAATGAATGGTTGGGTAAAGCGGCAATTTTTTATGATGCAGGATATGCAGAACTTAATAAAGAGCACCTTAAGTCGGCTCCCGTTGAAGTTGTCTTGCGCGGTTTAACAAGTTTGCTGCGGTTTGCAGGTGGCGGCGATTATGGTCCACGATTTGAGAAATTGGAGCGTTTACTCTCTGCACTTTTGTCACCAGAGTTTACCGGACACACGTTAGGCGGTGTTCGTTTTGTTCGATCCAAGGGCAATGTCATATTAATTGTGCGGGAAATTGCAGCGGCTGAAGCACCCGTTCAAATTCAGCATAATGTTTTCTGGGATAAACGTTTTGATGTTTCGCATTCAATTGACCTGAATGAAAATGAAGAAACATTTTCTTTTGGCATGCTTGGTCAGATGCAACTATATCCATATAATGCAGAGTTAAAACAGCAGGCAGAAAACACACTGAATGTTGATTTGCCGCCAGCTGAAGTACTTAGAGTGTTGCCAGCATTCTTTAATACTGAAAGATTGATAGCAGTCCCTTATTTAGGCTATAACCCGGGAGGTATTAACTTGCCGCTTTTGACGCATCGATGGCTCTCTTTATCGAAATCTGGATAAGATTTGCTAAAAAAGTGAATAAGCTAGTGTGATAAACCCTTGTACCTTGTAGCTTTGAGCTTATCTGAATAGGTAAGACAGCTAAATATTTTGGGTAGTAATAAGCGATCAGGCAAAGATATACAGCCAAAGAGATCGCCTCGAAAGGCAATGTAGTGAACGGTATTATGCGTAACGCGTTTGTTTGGGTCGTGATAGTGATCATGCTCATCGCACTCTTTAACATGTTTCAAGGCGGCGCTGGGCGCGAACCTGAAGTAAGTTATTCTCAGTTTCTGGAAGAAGTTGAGCAAAACAGAGTGGCTTCGGCAGAGATATCAGGTCAGGATATTCGTGTTATATACACAAGCGGCGCGATCAGCCGTACAGTTATGCCGAACTTTCATCCTGATTTGTATGAAATACTGAAAAACCAAGGTGTGGATTACAAATTGGTTAAAGAAGAAAGCAACGTCTTTCTTGCAGCTCTATTCTCGTGGTTGCCGATCATTTTGATCATAGGCATATGGATTTTCTTCATGCGCCAGATGCAAGGTAAAGGTGGCGGCGGTGGTGCCATGGGTTTTGGCAAGTCGCGTGCAAAATTGCTGACAGAGAAACAAGACCGTGTCACTTTTGAAGATGTGGCAGGCATTGAAGAAGCTAAGGAAGAGCTTGAGGAAATTGTAGATTTCCTTAAAGACCCTCAAAGATTTCAACGTCTTGGTGGCCGTATTCCTAGAGGTGCATTGTTGGTTGGGCCTCCGGGTACAGGTAAGACGTTGCTTGCTCGCGCCATTGCAGGCGAAGCCAATGTGCCTTTCTTCACGATTTCCGGTTCTGACTTCGTTGAAATGTTTGTTGGTGTCGGTGCAAGCCGTGTTCGCGATATGTTTGAACAAGGTAAGAAAAACGCGCCATGCATTATCTTCATTGATGAGATCGACGCAGTTGGTCGCCATCGCGGCGCAGGCCTTGGTGGAGGTAATGATGAACGCGAACAGACATTGAACCAATTGCTTGTTGAGATGGATGGATTTTCCGAGAACGAAAGTATCATCATCATAGCAGCGACCAACCGTCCTGACGTGCTTGATCCGGCTCTTTTACGCCCGGGACGCTTTGACCGTCAGGTTGTTGTGCCAAATCCAGATATTGAAGGCCGTGAGAAAATTCTAGGTGTGCACGTCCGTAAAGTACCATTGGCACCGGATGTTGAGATTAATACTATTGCCCGTGGTACACCGGGCTTCTCAGGCGCTGATCTGATGAATCTTGTGAATGAAGCGGCGCTTTTGGCTGCACGCCGCGGCAAGAAAATTGTTGCGATGCAGGAATTTGAGGATGCCAAAGACAAGGTGATGATGGGCGCTGAGCGTCGTTCAATGGTGATGACTGATGATGAGAAGAAATTGACGGCTTATCATGAAGGTGGTCACGCACTTGTGGCGCTACATTGTCCGACATCAGATCCTATCCATAAAGCAACGATTATTCCGCGAGGCCGCGCACTTGGTATGGTTATGCGCCTGCCTGAGCGCGATCAGTATTCACAAAGCCGCCAGAAAATGCATGACAACCTAGCTGTTGCCATGGGCGGTCGTGTGGCTGAGGAAATAATCTTCGGTCATGATGCTGTCACGTCTGGTGCAGCAAGTGATATCCAGTATGCAACAAGTCTAGCACGTAGCATGGTTACTCAGTGGGGCATGTCAGATACACTTGGGCCACTGCAATATGCAGCGAATGAAGAAGAGGTGTTTCTTGGCCATTCGGTTGCGAAAACGCAGAATATGTCTGATGAAACATCGAAGCTAATTGATCAGGAAATTAAGTCGTTTGTTAATGGTGCAAATGATCGTGCTACCAATATTCTAAATGATAATATTGATGATCTGCATACGCTGGCCAAGGCTCTGCTTGAATATGAAACGTTATCAGGCGATGAAATTGATGCATTATTGCGTGGTGAGCCAATTAAGGTAAAACCTAAGAAGCCTACGGATACGTCTCCTAAGCCACCAAGCCGAGCCAGTGCTGTGCCAACGTCTGGTATTGCGCAAGGTGAGCCTCAGCCTGAAGGTTAGAAGTGAGTACTTCTTTTTTAAAAACCATTTCTGACGGGTCGAAAACTTATTTTCGGCCCGTTGGTGCAACTGGACCTGCTCACGTAGGTGAGTATGACTCGATTAAGTCTGCGTATACTGGGTTGTATTACAATGGCGCCATTGTCAGCTATCGTAAAGGCGGTGAACTTGCTGTGAGTTCTTATGTGCCTGCGTCAATACTTAAGTCTGAGTTGCCTACAATACCCAGCACAGTTCGTGAACAGATTGAGCAGCATATCCATAGAATTGAGCACAGACCTGCTGGATTAAATATCTCCAATACGCAGAGATTGAATTTCTCCAAGTCAGTAGTCATGGGTGTTTTGAATGTTACGCCTGATAGCTTTTCTGATGGCGGAAATTACACAAACCCACTGATCGCCATAAAACGTGGACGCCAGATGATTGCTGAAGGTGCCACTATTATTGATATTGGTGGCGAGTCGACACGCCCGGGCGCCACACCGGTTTGGGAAGGCGATGAAGCAGAACGTATCATTCCTGTTATTGAAGGCTTGCGAGATGAAGGTGTTCTTATTTCTGTAGACACGCGGCATGCATCGGTCATGCAGCAAGCATTTGAGGCAGGTGCCCATATTATAAACGATGTATCTGCGTTGACATTCGATCCGGATAGTATGGAGGTTGCGAAGCGCACTGAAATGCCTGTAATTTTAATGCATGCGCAGGGTGATCCACAAACCATGCAGGATAACCCTGACTATGCGAATGTTTTGTTTGATGTGTATGACTATTTGGCAGAACGAATAGACGCTTGTGTTAAATCGGGTATCGATCAGTCGCGTATTATTGTCGATCCGGGCATTGGCTTTGGTAAACGCGTTGTGAAAGATAATATTTCTTTATTGAACGGATTATCTCTATTCCAGACTTTAGGGTGTCCGCTTTTGGTTGGTGCCTCGCGCAAACGTTTTATCGGTGCTGTAACCGGCATTGATGATGCCTCAGAGCGTATGATCGGATCGGTTGTTGCGGCGGTTAAAGCCTGTGAAAACGGTGCTGATATTGTGCGTGTACATGATGTTGTGGAAACGGTAGAAGCATTGAAGCTTATGCAAGCATTTCGTGACGGTGAGAGCATGGACGGCATAGCTTAAGCAGGTTAAGGTACTTGATCGTTGCATAAATTGGGGTCTTGAGTTTAGGGGAGACATAGTCATGAACCGAAAATACTTCGGCACTGATGGCATTAGGGGGCAAGTCAATAAAAAGCATATGACACCCGATGTTGCAATGCGTTTAGGTCTTGCCGCAGGGCGTGTTTTCAAACGCGGTGATCATGTACACCGTGTCGTCATAGGTAAAGACACACGGCGGTCTGGTTATATGTATGAACCCGCACTGGCGTCAGGTTTTGTTGCGGCAGGTATGGACGTCATTATGGTTGGCCCTATGCCAACACCGGCAGTTGCTATGCTTGTTAAGTCTTTGCGTGCCGATTTGGGTGTAATGATCTCGGCAAGCCATAACCCGCATTATGATAATGGTTTAAAGTTTTTTGGACCAGATGGTTATAAGCTTTCTGACGAAACCGAAATCGAAATTGAAGGCTTGCTTGATAATGGTTGCAACGATGTATTGGTTGAAGCCACTAGCTTAGGCAAGGCATCACGTCTTGAAAGCGCGCGTGGCCGGTATGTTGAATTTGCAAAAGCAACTGTGCCATCAGGCGTGTCCTTTGAGGGTTTGAAGGTGGTTGTCGATTGCGCAAACGGCGCAGCTTATAAGGTAGCACCTGATGTGTTATGGGAACTCGGCGCAGATGTTATCCCAATGTCAGTTGAGCCGAACGGCTTTAACATTAATGACAAGTGCGGGTCTACTTACCCTCAAGAAATGTGTGAGCGGGTCGTGCGTGAAGGCGCCGATTTGGGTGTGGCACTTGACGGTGATGCTGACCGTTTAATTCTTTGTAATGAAAAAGGTGAAATCGTTGACGGTGATCAGATTATGGCATTGATCACTCGCAATTGGGCTAAGCGGGATATCCTTGCTGGAGGTGGCCTGGTTACCACCGTTATGTCCAATCTTGGTCTGGAGCGCTTGTTGCACAGTGAAAACCTGAAGTTGGAGCGTACGCAGGTCGGTGACCGCTATGTGGTTGCGCGTATGCGTGAGACAGGCATGAATGTCGGTGGTGAACAGTCGGGCCATATTGTCTTAACTGACTTCTCGACAACCGGTGATGGTTTGGTTTCAGCCTTACAGGTTATGACTGAAATTACACAGTCTGGCATTACAGCATCTGAAGCATGCAATCAGTTTGAGCCCGTTCCGCAACTATTAAAAAGTGTTAAGTATACCGCAGCAGACCCACTTGATATGCCCAGTGTTAAGTTGGCTATTGAAACCGCCGAAAAAGCGCTTGCTGGTTCAGGCCGGCTAGTTATTCGTAAATCCGGTACTGAACCTTTGATGCGTGTAATGGCTGAAGGTGACGATGCAGATTTGGTTACAAAGCATGTAGAAGCAATTTGTCATGAGGTGGAGACGGCAGCCTGATGGCAACTGAAAGCTCGCAAAAAGCAACCCGGTTGCAGATGGGGCGTGTTTTAATTATTGCTGGTTCAGACCCTTCTGGCGGTGCTGGTATACAGGCTGATATTAAAACGGTGACAATGTTGAGGCAATATGCTGCAACAGCAGTTACTGCGATTACTGTGCAAGACACATGCGGCGTTTCTGATGTGCTAGGGCTTGAGCCAGCGCTTGTTGCTGCACAAATAAAGGCGGTATTGAACGATATAGGCGCAGATGCTGTAAAAACAGGTATGCTGCATTCAGCAGATATAGTGAAAGTGGTTATATCAGCGATTGAAGACTCTTCTTGGGCAGGCCCTCTAGTTGTTGATCCTGTTATGGTGGCAACCTCAGGTGACCGTTTGGTTGATGATGAGGCGCTTGATATTATTCGCAGCGAGTTATTGCCGCGCGCAAGCCTTGTTACTCCCAACTTGCCCGAGGCATGTGTGCTTACAGGGGAGTCTGTTAGCTCTGTTGATGATATGAAACGCGTGGCTGACAAGTTGCTATCGCTTGGGCCAAAGGCTGTTTTGCTCAAAGGTGGACACTTGAACGCAGCAATGCTCACAGATCTATTAGTCACGCATGACGGTACTTTCGAAATTAGTTCAGAGAAAATAACAACCCCACATACACATGGAACAGGGTGCACCCTAGCCAGTGCCTGTGCGGCAATGCTTGCGGGCGGTATGAATATCGAAGAGGCTTTTCATGCGGCGCATGCGTTTGTTCGTGAGGCAATTCTCAAAGCGCCAGAATTGGGTAGAGGGCACGGCCCACTTGGGCATGCAAATGTCAGGGATGCTTTACCGTGGTAATGCTACATGTCAAACAGCGTGGTTCCGGAGCGCCTCTAGTTTTATTGCACGGGCTTTTTGGTTCAGGTGACAACCTTGGTGGTGTCGTGCGTTTGCTAGAGCAAAGTTACAATACGCTTTCGATGGACTTGCGTAATCATGGGCGAAGCCCTCACGCTGATTCCATGACATATGCCGACATGGCTGCTGATGTTGCTTCAGCAATGGAGAGTTTAGGCATTGCCCAAGTACATGTTTTTGGGCATTCAATGGGCGGCAAAGTTGCTATGCAGATGGCATTAAGTAACTCGGCTATGGTTTCAAAACTTGTGATTGCTGATATCTCACCTGTCCAGTACGGACCAAACCATGACCGTATTCTTGAAGGCATGTTGGCTGTTGAAAAACAGGCACCTCAATCCCGCGAGGGTGCGCAAAAGTGCCTGGCTGAATATGTTGATGAAATTGATGTACTGAGTTTCCTCATGACCAATTGGCGTCGACTGGACGGCGGCGAATGGGGATGGCGGGTTAATTTGGACGCAATATATACTCGTTACAACGATATTGCTGCCGCTCCGCTGGGAACGCCCTATAATGGCCCAACTCTTTTTATACGCGGTGGACAATCCAACTATATTCAGGCTCAGCACCGTGAAGAAATTTTGGCGTTGTTTCCAAACGCTGCTGTTAAAACTGTTGAAGGTACAGGGCATTGGCTACATGCAGAAAAGCCTGATTTAGTTGCACGAATGATTAATCGTTTCTTGGGGGACTGAATAACAAAATGTTTAGAGTATTTTCTTTTTTAATAGCAGGTATGTCCGGTTTTTGGCTTGCCGCTTTGCTGCCTGTTGGTGCCGATGATTATACGGATTATCACAGTCAGTTTTTGGCAGGAATGGCGGAAAAGAAAATACCGGGAGCTGCCTATGCAATTATTGAGGATGGCGAGCCGGTTTCCTCTCACGTTTATGGTACACGTGTTAAAGGTCAAAAATTACCCGTAACGCCAAAAACAGTTTTTCGTATGGCTTCTGTCTCAAAAACATTTGCGGCTAGCCTTGCTGCCATGCTCGTTGAAGACGGTGTATTAGACCTAGATGCCGGTGTGAAAGACTATGTTCCTAACTTTCGCCTCAAGAAAAATGATCACGTTGAAAAGCTGCGTGTACGCCACTTGTTAAGTCATACAATCGGATTAACACCAAATGCCTATGACAACATGATTGAAGATGGTTGGGATATGCAAAAAATCCTACCTCGATTTCGTCGCCTCAATCCTATATGTGCGCCGGGCAAATGTTACGGCTATCAAAACATTGTCTTCAGTTTAATTGAGCCGGTCATTGAGCAGCGTACAAATCGTCCTTATGCTGCGCTTGTCCAAGAGCGGATATTTGATCCGCTTAATATGCAACAAGCAACAGTAGGGCTTGAAGGTTACTTTGAACAAGAAGACCGCGCTGATCCGCATATTAATACGCGGCGCGGCTGGTACCATACCAAAGTAAAACCTAATTATTATAATCTTGCCCCTGCGGCGGGTGTGAATGCCAGCCTGAACGATATGATCAAGTGGGTCGCAGCTCATATGGGCAATAACCCGGATGTTGTCAGCAACACGGTTATCAACCTCGTATCGGACAAACAGGTCAGAACCAAACGTGAATTGTATAAACGCCAATGGCGAGCGTACCTGAGCAATGCACATTATGGTTTAGGTTGGCGCATTTATAACTTTGATGGACATGAAGTTGTAATGCATGCAGGTGGTGTTGCTGGTTTTCGCAGTATTGTGAGCTACTCGAAAGAATTGGGTATTGGGCATGTTATGATGATGAATGCTGAAAGCCGAGTTATTGATGATCTTACAGCACAATTTTGGGACGGATTGTTTGCTGATTTGAAATCAGGAGCCGTTGCAGCACGTTGATTTTGGGTTTGCTGTATAGATACGTTGTGGTTTTAAACATTTGCTTTGGCTATAAGTAGGCATTCAAATTCAATAATCCGGCAGGTCGAGAACTTCCACGTCTTTTCTGTCCGCTTGTTTGTCTCTGCTTGGGCGCTGACTAAAACGTCTAAGTGCGGCTGCGGCTTCGTCGATGGTTACGATGCAATCTCGATTACTGTCATATCCGCCAAATTCGCTATGCGGAATGTCCTTGAATTCTGTGAAGGATATAGAAGAAGATTCGTCGCTATCTACTTTTGCAAACGGGAAGAAGAGAAAGCTCTTATCGTCGAACTGTGCGAACCGGTATTCAGCGGGATACAGAAAACCATCTTTGTTGGTGTCGAGAGTGTCGAATAAACGTGTGCGTACAGTTGTCACGTCGGCACATGTGATAGTGTCGTCTTGATTGTAATCCCATTGTGTTACTAAGCGGTCATATAATGCTTGTTTACGCTCTGGTGGCAATTCAGGCGGGCCATCACGCCTGTTTGATGCACACCCAGATACGCATAATCCGATAATAATAAACGCTCCAAGCTTGAGTGTTGATTGCCGCATAAATCAGAGAACCTTTGTTTCAATACACTTCATATACGATTAGTACCTTAAATATCCTTTTGATGCTGCAAATTTAAATGAGTAGCCTGAAATTCCTTCATTGACTCTTTGCCTGCTTCCATTACTTTCCGGCCTTGGTACTTCCCCCAAACGGGAAGCGACTGTCTGAAAGGTCAGTATTTTTTATTGGGACACGCCTCCCCAACGGGGCGCAACTATCTGGAAGGATAGCTATATGACGAAGCCACTTAAGGCGCCTTTGCGTCCAGAGTTTAGCTCTGGGCCTTGCGCTAAACGTCCGGGTTGGACACCGGACGCATTAAATAACGCTCTGCTTGGGCGTTCACATAGATCCAAACCTGGAAAAGAAAAACTACAGTACGCCATTGATAAAACGCGTGAAGTGTTAGGTGTGCCGGATGATTATCTAATCGGTATCGTGCCGGGCTCAGATACTGGCGCGGTTGAGATGGCGTTATGGTCAATGCTCGGTGCGCGCGGCGTTGATGTGTTGGCTTGGGAAAGCTTTGGTGCAGGTTGGGTTACTGATGTTGCCAAACAGCTTAAGCTTGAAGACGTAAATATCTATAAAGGTGACTATGGCAAGCTGCCTGACCTCGCTGCCGTTGATTGTGACCGCGATGTGGTTTTCACATGGAATGGAACAACATCCGGTGTGAAGGTGCCGAATGCTGACTGGATTAACGCTGACCGAAAAGGGCTAACCATTTGCGACGCCACTTCCGCAGCCTTTGCTATGGAACTGCCATTCGAAAAACTGGATGTTGTGACATATAGCTGGCAGAAAGTGCTAGGAGGCGAAGCTGCACACGGCATGCTCATATTATCACCGCGCGCTGTTGAACGCTTGGAAAGTTATACACCGCCATGGCCTTTGCCAAAAATTTTCCGCCTGACCAAAGGTGGTAAGTTAATCGATGGCATTTTTAAGGGTGCAACAATCAATACGCCATCAATGTTGTGTGTTGAAGATTATATTGATGCGCTTGAATGGGCAGCAAGCCTTGGTGGATTGTCTGGATTGGTTGCCAAATCGTACGCAAATCTGAAAGTGCTATCGGACTGGGTTAATGCATCGCCTTGGGCAGCTTTTTTAGCTGAAGATCCTGCAACTATCTCCAACACCTCTGTTTGCCTAAAGGTTATAGACCCGTGGTTCAATGACTTGAGCGAGCAAGCGCAAGCATCAGTTCCGAAAGCACTGGCTTCTCTCTTGGAGGCTGAAGGTGTTGCTTTTGATATAGGTGCATACCGCGATGCACCGTCTGGGCTTCGTATCTGGGCGGGTGCAACAGTTGAAGCAAGTGATCTGGCCATACTCACCGATTGGCTCGATTGGGCTTACGGTGAAGTAAAAGCATCACACACAGCATAATAAAATTTTAGAGCTGGCCGTTAACTCTCGATGGTCGGCTTATTCCCTGAATATGTGACGATATGTCAAAAGATTAAAAAGGATGGATCATGCCAAAGGTATTGATTTCAGATAAAATGAGCCCGCTTGCTGAGCAAACGTTTAAAGAGCGAGGTGTTGACGTTGATTTTAAGCCAGGTCTTACCAAAGAAGAGCTTATTGCAATTATAGGTGACTACGATGGGCTAGCAATTCGTTCTTCAACCAAAGTTACGCCGAATGTTTTAAAAGCAGCCACCAACCTCAAGGTTATTGGACGAGCAGGTATTGGTGTTGATAATATTGATGTCCCAGCAGCAACGGACGGCGGTGTGGTTGTAATGAATACGCCGTTTGGTAACTCCATTACAACAGCCGAGCACGCGATTGCGATGATGATGGCGCTAGCGCGGCAAATCCCGCAAGCCAATGCTTCTACCCATGCAGGAAAATGGGAAAAGTCCAAGTTTATGGGTACTGAACTGACAGGTAAAACATTGGCACTGATCGGTTGCGGTAATATCGGTTCTGTTGTCGCGGAACGCGCCTTGGGTTTGCGTATGAAAGTTATTGCATTTGATCCATTTCTTTCCGTAGAACGAGCAGCAGATATTGGTATTCAAAAAGTTGAGCTTGAAGACTTTTTCAAGCGTGCTGATTTTATATCTTTGCACACACCCCTGACTGATCAGACGCGGGGCATTATTGATGCAGATGCATTTGCACAAATGAAAGACGGTGTGCGAATCATCAACTGTGCACGTGGTGGCCTGATTGATGAAGCCGCTTTGAAGGTGGCACTTGACAGTGGCAAAGTGGCAGGTGCGGCACTGGATGTTTTTGAAGTTGAGCCCGCTCAGGAAAACCCTTTGTTTGGTCATGAAAATGTTATTTGTACGCCGCACTTAGGTGCATCTACCAGTGAAGCTCAGGTGAATGTCGCATTGCAGGTGGCTGAACAAATGTCTGATTATTTGCTCACAGGCGGTGTGACCAATGCGCTCAATATGCCGTCACTCAGCGCAGAAGAGGCACCAAAATTGAAGCCATACATGGCTTTGGCCAAACAGATTGGCGGATTTGCAGGACAAATCACCGAAACAGGTTTGAAGCGGGTAGTGATTGAATATGAAGGGCACGTTGGCACTTTAAATACTAATCCACTAACCGCAGTTGTGCTGGAGGGTTTGCTGTCGCCGCTGATGAGCAGTGTGAATATGGTGAATGCACCAGTTATTGCAAAAAAACGCAATATTCAAATTACTGAAGTTAAACATGATCGCGAAGGTGACTATCATACGCTAGTTAAGTTGACGGTTGAATCAGAGCGTGGTTCAAGAACGGTGTCTGGAACTTTGTTTGCTAATCAACACCCAAGAATCGTTGAGGTAGATGGTGTATATCTTGAAGCAGAATTAGCCGAAAGTATGCTTTACGTTGTTAATGATGATAAGCCCGGCTTTATTGGTGCGCTTGGTACATTGATTGGCCACAATGGTGTCAATGTTGCAACTTTTGCACTGGGGCGTCGAAGCCAAGGTGAGGAAGCGGTTGCATTGATTGCAGTTGATGAACCTGTGAAGGATATTGTGCTTGACCAACTGGCTGCGCTGGCCCATGTACGTCAGGCGAAAAAACTGTCGTTCTAATTATCTTTGACGAACAAAGAATGGGAGCGGACCTTATGAGTGGTCCATCAAAAAAACAAACGGGCATATCTTATGCCCGTCACGCGCTTTTGCCAGAAGGCTTTCGGGATCAGTTGGCACCAATTGCTGAGTTTGAAGCAAGTTTGGTACGTGGATTGATGGATACCTTTGCGGCATATGGGTATGACCGGGTGGCACCGCCTGTCGTTGAATATGAAGACAGCTTGTTGGTGGGAGCCGGAGCGACGCGCGGCGAACAGATGTTCCGCCTTATGGACCCTGATACACAGCGCATGATGGCCGTTCGTGCAGATATGACAATCCAGATGTCGCGGTTGGCAGCAACGCGCCTTTCTGATGCCGAGCGACCACTACGCCTTAGCTATACAGGCAATGTTCTTCGCACTAAGGGTAGCCAGATACGCCCAACACGTCAGTTTGTTCAAGCTGGTATAGAACTGGTAGGGGCAACAAACCTTGAAGCAGAATTTGAAATTGTGTCTGTTGCGGTGGAAGCGCTTACAAATGTTGGCGTGAAAGCGCTTTCTCTTGATTTTACACTAGCACCGCTTGTGCGAATGTTGTGCGAACAACATAAGCTTACCGGGCGTGACTGCGATCTTGTTTTGGAAGCGCTTGATGCCAAAGATAGTGGTGCTCTGCGTGCTATTGCAGCCGCTGCACGTGCTGATTTTGATGTGTTGCTCGGCGCTGCAGGGCATGCTGATACAGCAATGGATGCTTTGAGAACACTGTCTCTAAAAGGAAGCGCTGGGCAATTGATTGCGCGACTTGGCCGTTTGATTGATATGGTGAAAGCTCAGTTGCCTGACATTCAAGTAACCGTTGATCCATGTGAAAATCATGGCTTTGAATACAAAAGCGGCATCGGCTTCGCGTTGTTTGCAAAAGGTTCGCACAGTGAGCTTGGTCGCGGTGGTCGATACATTGTAGATCATGCTGACGGTAACAATGAAGAAGCTGCTGGTTTTTCTGTTTATCTTGATAGTGTACTTGATGCTGTTTCCGCGCCTGCAACAGCTAAACGCTTGTTTTTACCTGTGGGTTCGGAACAACAGTTGGGTCAGCAATTGCGCAGCGAGGGATGGCGAACGATTCAAGGCTTGACAGATGTCGCAGATGCTTCCAATGAAGCACAAAGATTAGGCTGTAGCCACGTACTGATCGATGGGCAAATTATAGCTTTGTAGGCACTGATATTCTTTTTATCCGGTAAGGGGACTTGAAATGGGCAACGTTGTTGTTGTCGGCTCTCAATGGGGCGACGAAGGCAAAGGCAAAATTGTTGATTGGCTATCGGAACGAGCTGATGTTGTTGTACGCTTTCAAGGTGGCCATAATGCAGGCCATACGCTAGTAATTGATGGTGAGGTTTATAAGCTCTCCTTGTTGCCATCAGGTATTGTACGTGGCGGTAAAATAAGTGTTATTGGCAATGGTGTCGTTGTTGATCCGTGGGCATTATTGACAGAAATAGAAGCTTTGCGCGGGCAGGGAGTGGATATTAATCCTCAATCTCTTCAAATTGCCGCTAATGCAACTATGATTATGCCGTACCATCGTGAATTGGATGCATTGCGCGAAGACGCTACCAAGGGTGTTAAGATTGGCACAACACGCAGAGGTATTGGCCCTGCGTACGAGGATAAGGTTGGTAGGCGTGCTGTTCGTGTGTGTGACCTGCAGTCTCGGAAAATTGTTGAGGCTCGCCTAGCGGTTGCTCTAACTCATCATAATGCACTGCGCTTAGGTCTTGGGCATGAACCTATTGATGGTAATGCTATTGCTGATGAATTGATGGAGATGGCAGATAAAATTCTGCCGTATGTAACAAATGTTTGGCGCACGCTGGATGATGCCAATAATACAGGCAAACGAGTTCTATTTGAAGGCGCGCAAGGCACTCTTCTGGATGTGGATCACGGGACTTATCCATTTGTAACATCGTCCAATACCATAGCTGGCCAAGCGGCTGGCGGTTCTGGAACAGGCCCACGCAGCCTTGACTATGTGCTTGGTATTACCAAAGCGTATACGACCCGCGTTGGTTCTGGCCCGTTCCCTACGGAACAACTGAACGAAGTTGGTCAATATCTGGGCGAAAAAGGCCATGAGTTTGGCACTGTAACTGGCCGCTCTCGCCGCTGTGGTTGGTTTGACGCTGTTCTTGTACGCCAAAGCCTTACCGTCGGCGGTGTTGATGGTATTGCACTGACAAAACTGGATGTGCTGGATGGTCTTGAGGAGCTTAGGGTCTGTGTGGGATACAAGCATAACGGTGAAGTTGTTGATTACCTGCCGTACGGCATGGAAGATCAAGCGAATGTTGAAGCTGTTTATGAAACACTGGAAGGTTGGTCTGAGACGACCTTTGGAGCACGTAGCTGGGCAGATTTACCTGCAACTGCAGTGAAGTATATTCGTCGTATTGAAGAGCTGATCGGCGTTCCTGTGGCACTTTTGTCGACTAGTCCGGAGCGGGATGATACAATTTTGGTAAGAGATCCTTTCCTTGATTAATCGTTACGTTATCGTATTGAAAATGAAAAACGTTGCTACTCAAGCGAGTTAGCAGCGTTTTTTTGTGATTTTTCTCTAAAAAGTATAATTTTGCTGGTATTTTATTAACTTTCTTGCCTCAAAATGACTGTTAGCTTCACGATTGTGGAGAACTATGAATTGATAAGCACTAAGGGGAAATTGGAATGAGTGGTGAAAACGCCCCCGTTCCTGACAGTCAGAGCGCGTTTGGTGACAGGTTTGAAGTTGTCACCAGCCAGCCTCTTGCTGAGTTTTCCACATATGGTGGAGATGCTTACACTGTCAATGACAAAGAGAAGTCAGGCGGTGAATATTATGCTCTTGTGCACAATCCTACCGTTCCGGTTCGTAATGAAATATATAAATCACTAACCGGAAAACCGATCGCAAATTTAGTTTGTCCTGTTGATCGAGGCTTGATGAATTTGGTTTTCGATGGCCGCAAGCGACAACGCCTCGTTACCATTTTTTCCCGACCATCGGGCGGTGCGCTAATGGATAATTCGGGGAATTTGAACCCGCGCATCACTGCGAGCCACCTCCGGCAAAATGTCACATTATCAGTATTGAAATCTATTACGTCGTTGCACAAACGTGGGTTTGTGCATCGTTCTATCATGCCGACTAACATTTATTTTGCCAGCCCTAATAGCGATGAAGTTGTTCTGGGAGAATGCTACAGCATGCCGCCCGGTTATATGCAGCCATTTGCTATGGAGGCATTGCCTCTTGCACTTGCTGATCCGACATCTCGTGGCGCAGGTGATGCAAGTGCAGATTACTTCCAAATGGGTGCTGCTTTGCAAGCGCTATACTTTGGTGAGCAGCTGTGGAATGGTCGTGACCGTGGCAGCACGTTAATGGCTAGGGTGAACCAGGGGTCGTTCTGGGCTTTGAGTGGCGGTAGGGAAGTGCCAGGTGCACTTGGAGCACTTATTCGCGGTGTTATGGCTGACGAAGTTGACGAGCGCTGGGGCGCAGAAGAAGTATTGGACTGGTTTGAAGGTGTAGGAAAGCCTAAGCGTACGACAATGCGCACGTGGGCAATGAGCAGGCCAACAACCTTTAAAGGTGTGGCTGTTGTAGACCGTCGGTTGCTCGCTGATGCTTTTGCTCGTGACCCGAAAGAAGCTGCTGCTTTTTTGAAATCAATTGATTTTTCGTCATGGGTTCAACTTTCGTTTCGTGATGAAGTATTATCTGAGCGCCTGGAGAATATGATTAATGTGAAACCTGACAGTGGTTTCGGCGGCGTTCGTGCCGACGACTACAAAATGGTTGCCCGCGTTTGCATGTTCCTGCACCCGCATGGCCCTGTTAACTATAAAGGTTATTCGTTCTATCTTGATGGCCTGTCTTCTATGATTGCTGAAGCATTTTCCAGAGATGATCGCGAGGCGATATCTGCGATCGTTGAAGTAATGGATATTAAGTTTCTGCAAACGTTGAACGATATCTGTGACCCGCATAGCAAAGTAATTGACCAGCAAATTCCATATTTAAGAAAGTTCATTGAACACGCATCAAGCAAGCAGTTGGGGCGTGGTATGGAGCGCGTTCTTTACGAGATGAACAGTATTTTGCCGTGTTTGTCACAGCGTTTCTCGAATGTATGGATCGGTTCTATTATTCAGCTCATGCGAGCACTTGAGCGTATTGCAATAATTGGTGCTACGCGCAACATTCTTCTTGATAGGCATTTGGCTGCTTTCTGCGCTACGCATGGTACAGACCTTGAGCGAGAGTTTAACGCACTCGCGACAGCGCAGCACAACCCTTCTAAATTCAATAGCTTGTCTATGGATTTCTTTGGTATCCTACAGAAGCGGTGCAATATGGAGCCGCTGCCTCACCTTACCGGCAAGTTGGTTGATGGCCTTTCTTCTGCGGTTAAGGAACTTAAAAACAAGAAGCGTCGTGAGCGTGTGCAGGGATTGCTCGAAAAAGGCAAAAAGGGTGGGGACATAACCAAACTAACTTCTGAAGTTAATATGGTACGTGCTCAAGTGGAAGATGCTCGTGAATTTGCGCAGGCACGCACGCTTATCGCTCGTCTTGAGAGAGAGCGGACAAAGTTATCGCGCAAAATTTCACCGTCAGACCCTGACGCTCAGTTAAAGGGTATGAAAGGCGCTCGTCTTGTGGCTTTTGTGAGCGGTTTACTTATCTCGTTTCTGACATTTTTCTAGGAGTAATTGATGGCTAAGAAAAATAAGGCTCCTTTAGTTAGAAAGCGTCGTCAACGCCAGGAAGTGTCGGCATTTGGTCCGCTATTTTTTACGGGTCTTGCGGCCGTTGGCTTTATTAGTTGGCAAGTTGCCGTTTTAGTGGCCTTTGGCCTTGTGCCAACCATCGTTCTTGCATTCACAGGAAAAGGCTCAAATAAGTCGCTGCGGCTGCAATGTGTTACATTTGCCAATCTGAGCGGGGTAATTGCTTTTATTCCGCAAGTTTGGTCTCGGCCAAGCCAACTGGAAGCAATTATGACTGACCCGATCAATCTTGTGATGATGTGGGGCTCTGCTTCAATCGGTTATATGTTGATTTATGTTGGTCCTATTGTTGCGACCCATATTCTTCAAGGTATGGCGCAAGATAAGATTAAACAAATTGCGCAGCAACGGCAGACCCTTGTTGAAGCATGGGGGCCTGACGTTTTAGGCGATAAAGAACAAGAGCCCGCGCCCAATCATATCAGGCTTAAAAAGTCCTAAGTTTTAATAGTACTTCGTTACTGTGCGGCGCTGCTTGCAGCCAAACGCATGTGTTTTTGTACCTTTTCAAAAGCTCGTACTTCAATTTGACGCACACGTTCCCGGCTAACGCCGTATTCTTGTGACAGTTCCTCAAGAGTTTTAGGAGGTTCAACAAGACGGCGCTGCGTTAGTATGTGTTGTTCACGTTCGTTTAGCTCTTTCATTGCTTCTTGAAGCATTGTCATGCGAATGGATTTTTCTTCATTGTCAGCAGCAACAACTTCTTGATCAGGTGTTTCGTCAACCAACCAGTCTTGCCATTCGCCTTCGGCGTCAGCACGCAAGGGCGCATTCAATGAGTGATCATGGGCTGTCATGCGGCGGTTCATGCTCACAACATCATCTTCGGAAACAGATAGCTTTTCTGCAATAGATGTCACATGCTCTGGCAGCAAGTCACCTTCTTCAATAGCTTCAATTTGGCCTTTAATGCGGCGAAGATTGAAAAACAGCTTCTTTTGCGCGGCTGTTGTACCGATTTTAACCAGGCTCCAGCTGCGTAAAATATATTCTTGAATGGCAGCTCTGATCCACCACATCGCATATGTAGCAAGGCGAAAGCCTTTTTCAGGGTCGAAGCGTTTCACTGCTTGCATCATACCAACATTGCCTTCTGAAATCAGATCAGCAACTGGTAGCCCATACCCACGGTAACCCATGGCAATCTTGGCTACTAATCGCAGATGACTGGTCACTAGTTGATGTGCAGCTTCCCTGTCTTCGTGCTCTACCCATGCTTTTGCAAGCATGTATTCCTGATCGTTTTCAAGCATGGGAAACTTGCGAATGTCTTGCAAGTATTGGCTCAGGCTTCCATCAGGTGATAGTGTCGGAAGATTAGATTTGTAAACCATGTTTGTTTCCCAAGAGAGCAGCCTGTTTAGCGACCGCTTCGTTTCAATTATTTGATCCTGCTACTATATAACCGCTTAGGTCATCTAGTAAACGAGATAGATCATATGGTAATTCGCTTTCAAATTTAAAGCATTCTCCTGAAATTGGATGTTCAAATCCAAGTGATTTTGCGTGAAGAGCTTGCCGTTTAAACGATTGGATAGCTGTACGCGCTTCACCTTTGATCGAATTTCCAATTGAAGCCTTGGCGTATAGTGGGTCACCTATAAGAGCATGACCTGTGTGCATCATGTGTACGCGAACCTGATGAGTACGGCCCGTTTCAAGCTGACATTCAATATGTGCAGCAAGCGCAGTGCCTGACTGCTGATACAGGTTTAGAGTGCGATAATGGGTAACCGCATGCTTACCTCCGGCTTTTACCACAGTCATCTTTTTGCGATCATGGGGGTTGCGCCCAATGTTGCCTTCAATCCGACCATGATATGGGCGCGGGTGGCCTTTGCACACGGCATGATACTTCCGCTCAATTGAATGTGAAGCAAACTGGTCAGCCAGCCCGTGATGTGCTTTGTCATTTTTAGCAACAACAAGTAAGCCACTCGTGTCTTTATCAATTCGGTGTACAATTCCTGGGCGCTTTACACCACCGATACCGCTTAGGCTGTTGCCACAATGGTGTAAAAGTGCGTTTACAAGTGTACCACTGGTGTTGCCGGGGGCTGGGTGCACCACCATGCCCGCTGGTTTATCAATGACGATCAGGTGCTCATCTTCAAACACTACGGTTAACGGGATATCTTCGGGCTGCGGAATAGGTTCTTCCGGCTGCGGGACCTCAAGCCGGTAATGTTCGCCGAATTTGACGCTATGAGACGGGCTGTTTATAATGCGATCGCCGGTGGAAGCGCACAAAGTAAGACAGTTTTCTTTTATCAACGCTTGTATGCGCGCACGCGACATGTCAGGCAGATGGCCAGATAGTGTTTTGTCTAGGCGTGCTCCGGCAGCGTCATCCGGTACGATAATATTAATGATCTCATTCATGGAGTTCTTATGAACGCAACAGATCAAAATGTCACGCAACAGAATGAAGAAGAAACATCAAAAGCACCCGGTTGGTTGAAGGCACTGGTGGTCATTCTTGGTGTTGGAATTGTCGGTATGTTGTTGTTGATCGTTTTCAAAATTGCCAACGGTGATCATCAGAAACCTGATGAACCTATCGGCGCGTTGCCTGCTTCCAGTCCTGCTGTGACAGTATTCCCGTCTGGTGAGTTGCCTACAGGTGATTTTGAGATATCAAGGCCCAATGGTGCAGCGCTTGTGTCTGTTACACCGTCTGGGGTTGAGGTGTATATGCACTTCAAGACTGAAGATGGAGCAGAGAGGATTACTATTCTAAATCGTCAAACGGGTGCGGTGTCGACTATCATTATTCAATGAATATGCATTAATCACTTGCATTACTGCGCGGTTTGAATTCTGATTTGAACAGGTTATATCTCAATAGAGTTTTATTGTTCGTTGCAGCTTTGCTGTTTGCCAGAGGGGAGATTTATAGTGCTTGGACAGATGCAGGATTGGCCATTACTGGTTTCTAAATTCCTTACTCATGCAGAGGTTAATCATCCAAAGCGTGAAATCTTTTCCATGCTGCCGGAAGGCGGCGAGTTTAGTTATGACAATGAGCGGATGGCTGCACGTGCTCGCAAATGTGCACAGGCACTTGCACGGCATGGCATAAAGCACGGCGATCGTGCCGGTACACTTGCTTGGAATACACACCGTCATGTAGAGGTTTGGTACGGTGCATCTGGTATGGGCGCGGTTACACACACGATCAATCCGCGTCTTTTTCCTGAGCAGCTAATTTACATTATTAATCATGCTGAGGATCGTGTCCTCTTCCTTGATATTACATTTGTGCCGCTTATTGAGAAAATTGCCAGTGCGCTAACAACAATTGAAAAATATATTGTGATGGTTGGCCCTGACCATATGCCGGAGACAACTTTACCGAATGCCGTTAATTACGAAGACTTTATCGGCGGGGAAGACGGCGATTATGCATGGCCGACTTTTGACGAAAATTCGGCATGCGCACTTTGCTATACGTCAGGTACAACCGGTAATCCTAAGGGGGTTTTATATTCCCATCGTTCTAACTTCTTGCACACTCTAGTTGCTCTGGCTGGTGATACACTTGGTGTTGGTGCTAAGTCAGTTATTCTACCAGTTGTTCCCATGTTCCATGCTAATGCGTGGGGCATCCCGTATGCGGCTTCTGGTTCAGGTGCAAAACTGGTCCTAAACGGACCACACCACGAGCCAGATGTATTGCACCGCCTCATGATGGAACACGGCATTACAGTGACGGCTGCTGTGCCAACTGTTTGGCTGGGAATGCTTAAGTATCTAGAAGCAACAGGCAAAGATACTGGCAAGATGGAAATTGTTACAATTGGTGGCTCTGCTGCGCCGCGCAGTATGATTCAGGCATTTCAGGAGAAATACGGTGTGCGTGTTAATCATGCTTGGGGCATGACTGAAACTAGTCCACTGGGCAGCCTAGGTAGTGAAAACGCAGCTATTCAGCATTTGAGTGAAGAAGAAAAACTTGATGTTCAATGTAAGCAGGGACGTTCAGTTCTCGGCGTTGAGATGGCCATTAAAGATGATGATGGTAATATGCTTCCGCGCGATGGTGAAACATCTGGGCGCGTAATGGTGCGCGGACCGTGGGTTATCGAAAGCTATTTCAAAGGTGATGCTGGTCGTGTTCTTGATGAGGATAATTGGTTTGATACTGGCGACGTCGCTTGCATTGATGAATTTGGCTATATGCAAATCACAGACCGTGCAAAAGATGTGATCAAGTCTGGTGGTGAATGGATTAGTTCGATTGATCTTGAAAACGCGGCGGTTTCTCATCCGGCGGTGCTAGAAGCCGCGGTCATCGGTTTGCCGCATCCTAAATGGGATGAACGCCCGCTATTGCTGGTGATTCTTGAGGAAGGGCAAACTGTTTCATTTGAAGAGATGAATACGTTTTTGACAACTAAGGTTGCTAAATGGTGGCTGCCAAATGACATGGTTGTTGTTGAGGATATACCGCATACTGCGACCGGGAAAATTTCCAAGAAAGACCTACGTGACAGATTTAAGGATTACAACTTTCCTGACGCTTGATGCTTAGGTAACAGAAAATGGATTAAAACGGCTCTTCATAGGGCCGTTTTTTATTGAGTTAATCAGTTTTAGGTTTTTCGCCCATCCAATAGATCAGTTTTTTGGCAGGAATGATCCAAATTAAGCCAACTACAAGGTAATAGAACATTTGAATTGAGAGGTGCAGTTCAGATAGTAAATTACCAACCCCTGCAGCAAGAAAAGCATAAATCGTAATGCCGACAATCATGACTATCATACCTGTTAAGCTGCGCAGGGCAGGGCGTTCATGTTGCATGATAGTCTCCTATTTGGTCTGTGCCATGTCCCAGGCTTTACGTATGATACGCTTTGTCTCGCCCCAGCTTACGGCTTCAACAGCGTCATCAATATTGAAAAAGCGTGCGTCGTCAGCGTCCGAACCTGCTTTTAGCGTACCTTCTTTATAATATGCCAGATAATCAATCAGCACATAGTGGAATTTAGTTTTTTCATCAGGTGTGTGCTCTATAAAGTCGATAATATCGATTATTTCACTAAAGGTTACTGATAGACCTGTTTCTTCCCTGATTTCACGGCTCATGGCTGCTGTTACGGTTTCGCCCAGTTCAATGGCACCGCCTGGTAAACTCCATTCGCCCTTGCGTGGTGACTTACCTCGTTTAATTAACAACACTTTATTTTCTTTCATCACAACGGCACCAACACCAACGATAGGCCTGCTTGGATTTTCTCTATTGTTTTGCATTGTTTTCCTTTGGGTTTTTCTCCGTCCCTAACGAGTATGTCGCGGCTTGTCTTGTCGAGGCGAATATGAAACAACTGACACAACATTATTGGTTTGAACACTCAGTTGGTGCAATAGGTTATGTGCGGCAGGTATGCGTTACGGGCTCTCCTTGAGGAAATTGAACACCTGTTTGCTATTAAAGGCAGCGTGGGTATTCCCGCACGCTACAATATAGCTCCGCGTCAACCTGTCCTGATTGTACGCAATAACCAGCAAAAACAGCGTGAGTTAGCTGCTGTTGAATGGGGCTTGGTTCCGGAATGGAAGAAAGAAATAGGTGATAAGCCGCTTATTAATGCCCGCGTTGAAACTGTTGAAGTAAAGCCATCGTTTCGTTCCAGCATTAAGCGTAAGCGGTGTCTTGTACCTTTTGATGCTTGGTATGAATGGAAACCGGAGGCGGGGCGCAAGCAACCATACGTGTTTGAACCATCAGAAAGCGGTGTGCAGGCGTTTGCAGGTATCTGGTCCACGTGGCATGGCCCTGGCGGCGATCACTGGCTTGAAACCATGGCCATTTTAACCGCCCCTGCGATAGGTCATTTTAAGAATGTTCATCACAGAAGGCCGCTCGTTGTGAGACCAGATCAGTTTGATGAGTGGTTGCAGCCTCATGACCCTTTGCCGCGCGGGTTCTTGAATGCTTTTGATTGGATCCCTGAAACAACGTTTCAATACCGAGCTGTTGGTTCGCGTGTGAGCAATGTTCGGTTTGATGACCCAAGTTGCCTTGAGCCAGCAATGCCAGAAGCACAACATTCGCTATTTTAACTGAAAGAAACCGGTATGCCTGATATTTTTGATGCCAATGCACATGTGTATATTAAAACGGAAGGCAAGCTTGGTCGTATTGTTTTAAACCGGCTGGCACGTAAAAATGCATTAACGCAGGCTATGTGGAATGCGATCCCTGATGCTGTGTCAGTCTTGAATGATATGCCTGACGTAAGTGTGATTATCTTATGTTCATCAAGCGACAGCGCTTTTGCAGCAGGAGCTGATCTGAAAGAACTTCAGGAGATTTCAAAGGATCCTGCGCGCTGCGAGAGTAATCGTGTTGCGCTGCGCGACGCTCAGCGTGCGCTGGCGCGTTCACCGAAGCCCGTAATCGCTGAAATAGCAGGCCCCTGTATGGGGGGAGGGTGTGGTCTTGCCATACACTGTGATTTCCGTATCGCTTCCACCAATGCAAAGTTTGGCGTTACGCCTGCTAAGCTCGGTATCATTTACCCGCTTAATGATACCAAGGAATTGATGGATTTGGTCGGTGTGTCAAACACGAAGAAGCTGTTGTTTACAGCTCAACATATTAATGGTGCGCAGGCGCTAGAGATTGGTTTGATTGATCAACTTGTATCTCCTGAGATGCTGCATGATGTAACTGAAGCGTTTGCTGCGCAAATGACCGCAGTATCACAGTATTCCATTCGCGGTATGAAATGGACAATACAACAGATACTGGACGGACAGATTGATGATGACGACGAAACAGCAGCAATGTTTTGCGCGGCACATGAAGGCGAAGATGCGATTGAAGGCATGAATGCATTTCTTGAGAAACGCAAACCCAATTTCCGTTGGACGCATCCAGCAAAAGATTAATTGCTTATTTTGGCTAAACCACTGATTGCGGCTACATAAGCGGCACTTGCTGCAAAGCTAAGGCCCCCGCTGATTGAAAGCGTAATGTAAGGGGCGGCATCGATGACTGCTTGGCCAAGTATGCCGCTAATAAGTAAATTTACAAACAATGCCACGAATGAATAGAGGGCAAATGTTGCTGCAATCGGCATCGCGTTTGGTTTAATTAGCAACCAGACATTGGCAAAAGATGACCGAATGTCCTGTGCTTCATAAAAAACTGCGAATTGAGCAACGGCATTTGCAAGTATAATGAACCATATTCCTACAACAATGCCGGCAAATGATAACACCACTGCCAACTGGCCAAGTAATGATGTAGCTGCGTACAATGCTGTTGCTAAACCTAACACTACGATGATTGAAAGTATTGTAGCTGTAAGAAAATGAACAAAACTTCTTATGCTTCGAGTGACAAGCGCTGAAGGGCCGCCGTCGTTTGGTACAAGGTTTCCCTTGGCTACAGCACGCGACCAAAACACAAGCAATACAGCATGCACCAAGAGCGATAAGGCTTGTCCGAACAGCACCGCATCAGCACCATCAAGCAGGATAGAAGACGCGCTTGTGTCAGATGCTGTATCTGTCGTTATATTTTCCAGAAACGCAGTCATTACAGCTTGTGAAGGGCCTACTGCAATAGATGACAGCAAGCCATAAAGAAGCGACAACATTAACAGTAATGATAAGCGTAATTGTGCACGCTGGACGCCACTTTTTACAAGTTGCGGTAATGTAGGTACGCTTAATTTCATCGAAGGTTTCACAGTGGTCTTTCGTCGTTTCTTGAAAGTGACATGTCGGATCACTTTGTTGAAGCAATTATATTTAAAGCTATCTACAGTTACTAGCGTGTCTGTCTGCAATAGAATAGGGGAATATTGACCATGTTTGAAAATCAGGTTGTTTGGATAACTGGAGCTTCTTCAGGTATTGGTGAAGCTTTGGCCTATGAATTTGCGAAATGCGGCGCACGGCTTATTCTTTCAGCCCGACGTGAAGATGAACTCACCAGAGTTATGCAAAGCTGTGTTCAAAATGGAGCTGCTGCCGACAGTATCAGTATTGTGTTACTTGATGTGACCGATGAAGCAGCTTTGCCGAGCAAAGTGGCTGATGCTCAAGCTTTGTGGGGGCGTATTGATATGTTGATAAATAACGCAGGCATATCACAGCGTTCACTGTGTATTGATACAGATATGGCGACTTATCGCCGTTTGTTCGAGGTTGATGTATTTGGTAAAATCGCATTAACCAAAGAAGTACTTCCAATCATGCTCAAGCAAGGTAGCGGACACATGGCTGTAACGGCTTCGGTTGCAGGTAAAATTGGTGTGTCCCAACGCACGGGTTACTGTGCAGCCAAACACGCTATGATGGGCTTCTTTGACGCGCTTCGCTCCGAGGTATCGAAAGATGGAATTCGTGTAACAACTATTACACCTGGCTTTATTCGCACAGCCATTTCCGAGCATGCTTTGAAAGGTGATGGTTCCAAGTTTGGCAAAGTAGACGCCAACATTGCGGGTGGTATGGATGTAAAGGAATGTGCGTCTGTTATTATGCGTGGATTTAAAAAGGGAAAACAGGAAATACCTGTTGGCAAAGGTATAGAAATGAAAGCGCTTACTATTAAACGCTTTTTCCCTAACATGCTTTTCAAAATGGTAGCTAAGGCCTCAAATAGCTAATTATTTGAGCCGCGCTTCATAAGCCTGAATTTGCTGCGTAACGCTGCCGGCAATGTCATTTGGGATCGGAAACACCAAATGGTATTGCGTTATTTTCCATCCATTATCAGTGCGCACTAATACGCCAGTTCCGCGACTGGTGCCATAGTTCAGGCTATCCAGGACTTCGTCGAACCACGCTGTGTTGCCATCGGGTGTGAAGTCAATATGACGTTCACGCATTTTATATATCCAGCCATTAGTTTGCTTTGCATAAGCCTGAAATGTCGCTTTGTCCCAACGTTCGCTAACGTCCGTACCAAGGAAAGTAGAGTCGCTAGTGTATAGTGCAAAATACTGATCCCAAGCTGCGTTTCCTGCGTGCGTATGGAGTTGATCCAGCACTTCGCTGACATCGGCGCGATCATTTGCTGATGTTGGCAATGTAAAAGCTGCAATAACGAGCATAATACCGAATAGTTTCTGAAACATACTAATACTCCCGTAGCTTAGTGATTTGATTTGATTTCGCCTACCTTTAGGCGATGTAGGTAGCTTTTCAGATCAGCGCGCAATTCCGGCGCCATCAAATAAATACCAATTACATTAGGTATAGCCATCAAGAAGAACATACTATCCATCAGATTATATACTTCTGTGACAGAGAATACGGCACCGGGTACAAGAGCCGCACAGAAAATAAACTTGAAAATGTTCATTGAGAAATTGCTGCCGCCGAATACAAATTCCCACACTTTACCAGAGTAATAGCCCCAACTGATAATTGTAGAATAGGCAAACAGAAATGCTGCGACAGCAAGAATCCAAGGGAACCAGCTAATAACGCTGCCAAATGCAGTGGACGTAAGTGAAATACCTGCAGCACCTTCGCCGCTTTGGTAAACGCCTGTAATTACAATCACAAGTGCGGTCATGGTTGATACTACTACTGTATCGATGAATGGTTCCATCAATGCGACCATGCCTTCAGAAACAGGCTCTTTAGTTTTGGCTGCCGCATGAGCCATTGTAGCGGAACCAAGTCCAGCTTCTGTCGAATAAACTGCGCGCTGCATAGCAATAATAATTGTGCCGATCATAGCACCTACTCCGGCATCGAAATTGAAAGCTGCACCGAATATTGTAGCAACTGCAGCAGGTACTTCAGTGATATGCCCAACAATAATAACAAGTGCGCCGAGTAGATAAATGCCAGCCATCGCAGGAACCAAACGTGAGGTAACTTTAGCGATAGACTTGATGCCGCCGATGATTACAACCGCTGTAAGAACAGCCATGATTAAACCAAATATCCATTTAGCTGCTTGACTGTCGAACCCAGTTACAACCGCGACAGCTTCGTATGATTGATTTACCTGAGCAACTTGCAAAAGCGTTGGCACTGCGAGTATCGCATAGATCCATGCCAGGGTTTTGCCTGTTTTGCTCCAGCCGCGCGCTTTAAGACCGCGTTCCAGATAATACATAGGGCCACCGGCGATGGTGCCGTCAGCGCGAACATCCCGGTATTTTACACCGAGCGTACACTCGGCGAACTTAAGGGACATTGCACAAAAGCCAATAAGTACCATCCAGAATGTAGCGCCAGGCCCGCCAACGCTAATGGCAACAGCCACACCTGCGATATTACCAAGGCCAACAGTACCGGAAAGGGCAGTTGATAATGCTTGAAACTGCGTAACCTCACCGTCTGCAGTCTCATCGTGGTAGTCACCGCGAACAATACGATATGCGCGTTTGAAGCTGGTTAGGTTAACAAAGCCAAAATAAAGCGTGAGCAAAATCATTGGCAGTGCAAGAAAGGCAACAATCCATTCAACTTCTAAACCGAAAATGGAGACAGTTTTAAAGACAAAGTCATTCAGTGTATTTATAATGTTGGCCAACAAGGTAACAAAGCCAACGCGTTCTTCGCCGCCAGATTGAGCGGAAGCTGTATTGCCGATAATGACAATACTAAATAGAATCATCGCAAAACGTTTCAACAGAAGCACGCTATTCCCCCACGTTATGAACTGACATGTGGCAGTTCATCTTCTCTAATTTTGGATAATACCCTAGAATAGCTATGCTTTTGAGGGAAGTGGAAACTTACATGCTCACAAAGACGTGGTTAAGGACCTAGACTCTAATGGTGTTATTTCTCACCAAAGCGCGGCATAAGCTCCACAAAATTACAGGGTCGAAAACGGCTATCAAGCTGTGTAACCAAGATCTTATCCCAGCCATCTTTTACGGCCCCTGTAGAACCCGGCAAAGCAAACATGAGTGTTGTGCCTGCTATACCACCTGTTGCTCTGCTTTGAATGGTGCTGGTGCCTATCAAGTCATATGATAGCATGCGGAACAGCTCACCAAACCCTGGGATTGATTTTGTATATAGTGCTTCAAAGCATTCAGGGGTGACATCCCGGCCTGTTATGCCGGTGCCACCCGTGGAAACGATGACTTGAATTTCATCAGAGTTAATCCAAGCATTTAATTGAGCAGTTATTGACGGTTTATCATCTTTAATGATTTTCCGTTCCTGAATGATGTGACCAGCCGTTTCTATGCGGGCGGCCAACGTGTCCCCGGATTTATCATCGGCAAAAGTGCGTGTATCTGAAATAGTCGCAATCCCAAATTTTACTGGGATAAAATCTCGGGTTTCATCAATCATCGCTGTCGGTATCCGCTTGAAAGCTTGTTAATCTTATGGCGCGTTGCATTGCATCCGGTGTTTCATCAGTGTCAAGGTATTCAAGCGAAGGCCACGCACCAGATGCTAAAGCATCAAGGCTTGGTGTAGGCTGACCAAGGCGCAAACGATATAGCCAAAGATTTGCCATGACGCGTTCTATGTAATTTCGTGTTTCATAGAAGCCGATGGACTCGATAAACAATAGAGGGTCTGCACCGTAGTCTACTTCGCGTCGCCATGTCAGCAGGCTACCGGGGCCACCGTTGTATGCTGCAAGCGCCATTAAAAGATTACCTTCAACATAGTCAAAATCGAGCAGATACTCGATGTATTGTTGACCAAGTGCGATATTGAACTCCGGTTCGTACAGCCTGTTTCTGTTGCGGCGCAGCAGCGCGCGATTGTTGGTTATATAACTGGCAGTTGCTGGCATCACTTGCATAAGGCCGCCTGCACCAACGCGGCTTTTAGCGCGGCTGCGAAAATCACTTTCTTTGCGGACCATCGCAAAAATTAACGCCCGATCAACGCTAAATCCGCCTGCCGGTTGCCAATCAGGCATTGGGTAACGTGTTGCTGTGGGGGCAAGGTCACCTGTGCCGCCAACGCGACTTAAGCGAATTTGTATTGCTGGCAGATTAAGGGCAGTTGAAAAAGCGAGCATGTCATCCTGAACGCTCACACCTTCGCGGCCCCATAGAAGACGTAGTTCTTCGTCTGCTACATCATCCCTGCCAATTTCTTTTAGTGCAAGTGCACGAATTGTCGCCGGATGCTTTATCAGGTTGTCTACCGATTCTTGTTTCAAAGGAGGTAAGGACCAGTCAATATCTGGTGTAATACCAAGCTGTTTTGCGGCAATAAGGCCGTAAAAAGTCTCAGAATATGTTGCTGCACTTTTTAGATGCTTAATACCGTCTTCTGGATTGCCAAGACGGAGTGCGGTACGTCCAGCCCAAAAGCTACCGGCTGACAGCAGCCAGCTACCTGCGCGCTCTGATGCCGCCAGTGCTTCAAAATGGCTGTAAGCAGCCTCGAAGTTATTGTTTTGCCAGAAGGCCAAGCCTGCAATCCAATCTGTTTGCGGTACTATCTCTCTGGAGAAATTGGCACCGAGTTTCGCAAACTTCATGGCGCGCTCGTTGTCGCCTTCATAATAGTAACTGGAAGCAATGCGCTCCAACGCTTCTGCTTTTTCATGCGGTACCAGCAGGTCGCGGGCTTCTATCGCCCAGTAACGTTTTTCCGCTCGTTCCGGTGTGCCACGCCTTACATACCGGCGTACATTTGCAAGGAATGTTCGCACTGATTTTGCTTCAAGCCGAGACCGTCTTGGCAGGGGAGGTTTAGGAAGAGCTGACTGCCCGGTAACGCCCGGATAGCGTGTTTTCTGCGGTGAACGCGGCGCGCGTGCTTTTCCCTGCCGACGTTTCGCCAATCTGTAAACTTGCCATGCGTTAGGGTGATCAGAGTATGCTGTCATCCATGCAGACAGTTCGCTGAACTTACTGCGATATCCTGTTGGGTGCATAAGTTTCTGAAATTTTACGTGCCCCATCAAAACAGGGTTGTCGATTTGCTTGATGACTTTTTCGGCGCGTTTCCAGTTGGCACCTTGCTGGAGTTCAAATACTTGCTGATAACGCGCAATATCCTGTTCGCTCAGGACTTCAGGCACTTCAACTTGTGCTGTGCCAGCCAAAGTGAGGCTGAAGGACAGAGCCGCGGCGCATATTGCGGTTAGTATATTCCTTGTCATGCATCAAGCTCCGAAAGTTTTGCTTTCACAGCTAGTAAATCACGCCAAGCCATGCCTTTTAAATGTGGTTGCCGCAATAGGTATGCTGGATGGTAAGCTGGTAGTGCTGTAAATGACGTGCTCCCGATCGTTAATGGCTTCCATTTACCGCGTAGCTTCGTGATGCCATCACTGGTGCCGAGTAACGCTTTTGCCGAAACACCGCCAAGCATCAGAATAACTTTAGGGTTTGCTAATTCTATATGACGCCGGATAAAGGGAAGGCACATTTCAGTAACAGCAGTGTCTGGTGTTCGGTTCCCGAGTGGACGCCACGGTAAGATATTCGAGATGTAGACATTTTTTGTGCGGTCAAGCCCTGCTGCATTCAGCATGCGGTCAAGTAATTGGCCTGAAACACCAACAAAAGGTCTGCCTTCCCGGTCTTCGTCTGCGCCGGGCGCTTCACCAACAATCATGAGAGAGGAGCCCGCTACGCCGTCAGCAAATACAAGGTTTTTTGCTGATCTCTTTAAAAGTCCTCCGTCGAAGCTCGACATTGCGGTGCGTAATTCTTCTAATGAATCAGCGTTGTTTGCTGCGGTTTGTGCACTTTCTGCGCCGTGACCATCAATTGACTGAACTGGTTTGGCCGTTACAACTCTTGCTCCAGTGCTTTGGTTTGTTGCGATTTGGTTGCCAGAATTTTGCTGTACGGAAGAGCCAGAGTGCGATGCGGTAGCATTGTCAGGTTTTGAAGTTACAGCAGAAAATCTATCAACAAAATCGCTTTCAATTGCTTCGTCTGCGCCCATCGCGACCTGCCAGGCAAGTAACGTTGCGGGGTCTTCTATATCAGGTGCGTGAGCTGACATGCTGTTCCTTAAGTTGTCACTGATCTAATCATAGAAGACCTTTGGGTCAAAATGCATCAAAATTTTGGCATTTTCATCGCATATTCCTGTGAACTCTATATATAGACAGGCCTAGAGGGCAGGCAAGTGTTTGACGTTTGCCTTGCTGCAATGCATAAGACTTGAAAAAGAAGGCATTTGGCCCAGTTTACGACTTGATTTAAACCATGAGTAAATTGTGATTTTAGTATGAAGGAGCCTGGCATGGAAAGAGAATCCATGGAATTTGATGTTGTTATTGTTGGCGGTGGACCATCTGGTTTATCTGCAGCAATTCGCCTGATGCAATTGGCTGAAGAAAAAGGCCAGGAGTTGATGGTATGCGTCATTGAAAAAGGTTCAGAAATTGGTGCGCACATTTTGTCCGGCGCTGTCGTTGATCCGTTAGCGATTAACGAGCTTATTCCTGATTGGAAAGAGAAGGGTGCTCCGCTCAATACACCTGTTGTTGATAATCAACACTGGGTTTTGACGGAAAAAGGCAAAACGTCTCTACCTCATTTCTTTATGCCGCCTCTGCTGTCTAACAAAGGTATGTATACGACGTCACTTGGTAACTTTACCCGCTGGCTTGGCGAGCAAGCGGAAGCGATGGGTGTTGAGATATACCCTGGCTTTGCGGGTTCTGAAGTATTGTTTCATGAAGATGGTCGCGTCAAAGGTGTTGCCACCGGCGATATGGGCATTGGTCGTGACGGTAAACCGAAGGCTAGCCACGAACCCGGTATGGAATTACATGCAAAATATACTTTATTTGCTGAGGGTTGCAGAGGGTCGCTTTCCAAGCAGCTTGAAGAGAAGTTTGATTTGCGCGCAAACTGCCAATTTCAAACATACGGGATCGGCATTAAAGAGCTGTGGGATATAGATCCGGCAAAACATGTGCCAGGCAGGGTTATTCACTCGCAAGGCTGGCCGCTGGATAATGGTACGGCTGGTGGTGGGTTCATCTATCATCAGGAAAACAATCAGATAGCTATCGGCTTCGTTGTTACACTTGATTACGAAAACCCTTATTTGTCACCGTTTGATGAAATGCAGCGATATAAGAACCATCCTGCTGTTCGTGAAATACTGGAAGGTGGGCGCCGCGTATCATACGGTGCGCGGGCTATTAACGAAGGTGGTTTGCAATCTGTCCCAAAACTGTATTTCCCGGGCGGGGCTCTCATTGGGTGTGCTGCAGGTTTTGTTAATGTGCCGCGCATTAAGGGAAGTCACAATGCGATGAAGTCAGGCATGCTGGCGGCAGAAAGTGCATTTGATGCAATTGCAGCAGGTTCAAATGGTGACGTTGAATTGGCGGGCTATGAACAAGCATTTAAAGACAGTTGGATATACAAGGACCTTTACAAGGTAAGAAATTCACGTCCGGCTTTAAGTAAGTTTGGTATCAAGCTCGGCACATTCTATGCTGGTTTTGATATGTGGATGAATACAATTGGACTGGGCGGGTTGATGCCTACTTTGAAGCATCAACACAAGGATAATGAAGCCACTAAAAAGGCAGCAAACGCCAAGCCGATTGATTATCCAAAACCTGACGGCGTTATCTCTTTTGATAAGCTGACTTCTGTCTTTTTATCGAACACAAATCATGAAGAAGATCAGCCCATTCATTTGACGTTGAAGGACGAGGCAGTGCCGGTGAGTGTTAACCTGTCAGAATATGCCGGACCGGAACAGCGCTTTTGTCCGGCTGGCGTATACGAGTTTGTTGGTGAAACAGGTGAGGAAAAACGCCTGCAGATCAATGCTCAGAACTGCGTACACTGTAAAACATGTGATATTAAAGATGTGACGCAAAATATTAACTGGGTTGTTCCTGAAGGTGGCGGTGGCCCTAACTACCCAAATATGTAATAGGCTAGTCTAAAGTTAGTACTTTAGTATCCAAGGCAAGTTTTGATGGTATTACGCTTTAAATATGTACTTATGGCTCTTGGGTTAGCTGGCTGCGCTACTGCGCCCAGCGTGCCCGAGTTCTCAAATGTTCCAAATTCACTGCGCAGTGAATTTGCTGTAAGTGATACAGATCAGAGCATGTATGGCCCATTTGTTGCTGCAACGCTCGCGCAACATGATAGCGCGTTTGCAGACGCGGCTGAATATTACATGCGGGCACTTGAGGTTGACCCAGACAGTCGTTTCGTAGCCGACCGTGCATTTTTTCAGCTTTTGTATGCTGGCCGCATGGAAGAAGCCGGGAAGGTGGCTGTTACGCTCGCTCAAAGTGAAGCCGGTGTTGAAAACGATGATTTGGTTTCTATTCTATATGTGCTTGAAGCGTACAAGCGTCGGGATTGGCCAACTGTAAGGCAGCGGCTTGATGGTTCCAAGATGGCAGGTTTTGGTGGGCTAGTTTCGCCGATTATCAGAGCTTGGTCTTTCGTTGCTGAAGGTGATATTGAAAGGGCTCGCTTAGCACTTTTTCCTATGCTGGAAGACCAACGTTTGAAACCGATTGCTGATGAGCATTTAGCCTATATGTTTGACCATCTGCAGGATTTTGAAAGCGCAGAAGCCGAATACTTACAGCTAGCAGACGCAACCCAGCCTGCTTCATTGCAGCCATTTGTAGCGTATGCAGATATGTTGGCAAGAAATGGCAAGCGTGATGAGGCTCGTTCTTTCATGGGCAAAGTTGCTGCGCAGTATAACAATAACCGTTTTTTACTACGCGAAGGTATGTTGATTGCGGCAGGAAGGCCTCCGAGCCAGCGCACTGCAAACCCTGACGGTGCTTTGGGCTCAATGTTCTTCAGGTTAGCTTCTGAGTTTTCACAAGGTAGTTCGCCGCAAGCCGCAGTCGTTTATTTGCGCATGGCATCATACCTCACACCTGAAGTTGCCGATATATACTTTATGCTTGGTAATTTGATGGATCAGCTTGATAACCCGCGTGCTGCTGCTACCGTATACGACACAGTGCCAGCGTCAAGTATCTTGCACCGAGCAGCCCAAGAGCGCAAAATCAACGCATTAAGGCGTATTGGGCAAATACAACAAGCTGAAGACAGTCTAAGAAATGCCCTGCGGGATAATCCGGAAGATGCTAATTACCTCACATCCCTTGGTGATTTACTGAGAGGGAAAGAGGATTTTGATGAGGCAATTCTAAGGTACTCAACAGCTATTGATATTATGAAAGCTGCAGGCAAAGAAGAATGGTTTGTTTATTTTGCACGCGGTGTATCATATGAGCAGGCTGGTGATTGGGAAAAAGCCGAATATGACCTGACACGAGCACTTAGCCTCAGTCCCAACGAACCTAGTGTTTTAAACTATCTTGGGTACAGCTGGATTGATCGCGGCCTCTATATCGAGAAAGCGAAAGGCTATATTGAGAAGGCTGTTGAAGAACGCCCTAATGATGGTTTTATTATTGATAGTTTAGGGTGGGTAAATTACCTCACTGGTGATTATGAAGAAGCAGTTAAGTTATTGGAGCAAGCTGTAAGGATTGAACCAACTGATGTAACCATTAATCATCATTTAGGTGATGCGTACTGGCAAGTTGGGCGAGAAATCGAAGCCCGTTTTCAATGGCAGCATGCAATAGACAGTAATCCAAAAGCTGATGAATTAGCTCAGTTACAGCGTAAATTAGATTTAGGGCTGCCTAAGGAATCCTGATCGTGGGCTTCGACAAAAGACCAAAACCAGAGTTAGGCCCAGATGGCAGCATATATGTGCGAGCGCCTGCTAAAATCAATCTGTTTTTGCATGTAACAGGACGTAGAGATGACGGGTATCATACTCTAGAGAGTTTATTCGTTTACACGAAACGGGGTGATTTGTTGCGGATAAAGCCCGCAGATTGCCTTGAGTTAAGTGTGTCAGGCCCGTTTGCGCATGTGCTTGAAGATACTGATCCTTCCAAAAATCTTGTTTTTGCGGCAGCACATAAATTGGCCGCGTTTGCAGGTGTTGATTGTCGTGCCGATATTGAGCTTGAGAAAAACCTGCCTATAGCATCTGGCCTTGGCGGCGGTTCAGCTGATGCCGCTGCGGCCTTGGTGGGTCTCAGCAGGTTTTGGAATCTAGATATATCAGTTGATGATCTGTTGTCGATAGCGCTAGAACTTGGTGCAGATGTTCCGGCTTGCTTATATAGCGAATCGTTAATGGCACGTGGTATAGGTGAAAAAATTACGCCGCTAACGTTACCGTGGGATGCTGGTGTCGTTATTGTAAACCCTAACGTTGCTGTATCCACACCAATGATATTTAAAGGTTTCAGGGAGTATCGAGAAAAACGTAACTTACCGCCTTTTGATATTGCATTGCGAGATGTGCGAGCGGTAACAACTGATATAAACGCATTAAATTTGTTAACCTCTAACAGTCTTCAGGATGCTGCCTGTACGATTTGCCCGGAAATTATGGAGGTTACGCGCTTCATAAAACAGAATAGCCAAACGGATTTTGTGCGGATGACTGGCAGCGGTGCAAGTGTTGTAGCTCTATACCATAATAAAGAGGCAGCTAATGCTGTTGCAAGCAGGGTTCGCGAACATGCGCCGCATTGGTGGGTGATGGCTGACGAGATTGCATCATAAGTGTTTCAGGCGCCGACTTGACTAATACTAAGTCGGTATAACAAGTATGTAAAAACCCGGCAGAACTACATGTGCTATCCAGTATTTTAATATTGAAAAAAAATTGCGACAAAAGGCTGAAAAATAGCTTTACAGCATGGGTCAGTTTCTTTACAAACCGCGGCACACTATGGTGGGGCGTCGCCAAGTGGTAAGGCACCGCTTTTTGGTAGCGGTATTCGCAGGTTCGAATCCTGCCGCCCCAGCCAGTTCCCTTGGAACTGAAGACGGCAGTATCAGCCAAAAAATCAAGCAAATACAATGGGGTACCTGCAATACAAGCACTCAATATGCAGACTCGAATCACTGTAAACCCTTGATTTTTATTACATTTTTTATTACAATTTTTATTACTTTTTTTATTACATCGCTTCCAATTGCCGCCAAATGGAAGGACTAAAAAGTGGGTGTTAACTGCAAAGACAAATACCTGAAATGGATTAAAGGACATGCCTATTATTATCGGCGGGTTCCCAAGGACCTATTGTCTTTATATGGCGGTCGTCCTTTCATTCAGCAGTCGCTGGACACCAGTAATTTACTGCAAGCGCTCCTCCGCCGCGACAGCATCAACGAAGCGATAGAGGAAACATGGGAAAAATTCCGCAAAACCGGATGCGATCCAGCGGCGCGGAACCGGTTTGAAGCCGCCGTTGCCAATGCCCGGCAGTATGGGTTCGACTATAAAACTCTACCCGAGTTGGATGCCGCTCCTGTGAGTGAACTGGTAGAGCGATTGAATGTTGTCGATGAAATCAAAAGTCCGGCACAAAAGATCGAAGCAGCCGAAGCCTTGCTTGGCACCGTTGAGAAACCTGAGTTGCCCTTGTCGGAAGCGCTCGAAATTTATTGGGAGAACACACGAGACAAAATCAGGGGGAAAAATGATTCCCAGACAAGAATTTGGACCCATGCGCGCAAGCGGTGTGTGCGCAAGTTTATCAAGGTGATCGGCGATAAGGATATTTATCAAATAACCCGGCCGGATGCGATTGAATACCGTAACTGGTGGCTGGATCTGGTCGAAGCGGATGAAGTGAAAGCCGACACGGCCAACAAAGATATGGAGCTGTTAAGCGGCATTATCCAAAAAGTGTTCGATGTTCAGGGTATCAATCTTAAAAGCCCGTTTTCAGGCGGACTGAGGTTACAGAAAGGCTATAGCGAAGAACGGGTATCGATGACCAAGAAAGAGATTTTGCATTGCCTTTATAATAATAACCCTCTTGCAGGTCTCAATGAGCAGGCGCGCCATATCGTCTATATATGTGCTGAAACCGGTGCTCGGCCCGTTGAGGTCATCACCCGCGCGCCAAATGATATTGTGCTGGACGCGGACGTGCCGCATTTCAAGATACGGGAAAACAAATTCGGCATGCTGAAAACCAAAGTTAGCAGGCGCGATATTCCTCTGGTTGGATCGGCTCTGAAGGCTTTTCAGAAATTTCCGGGCGGGTTTCCACGATACGTGGAAAGGCACGTTAGCTGCGTGAATGCCATTGGTAAATTTTTCCGGGAAAACAAAATACTTGTTCCTGGTGCTACTCTTTATAGCCTTCGTCACGGATTTCAGGACCGGTTGAACGAAGTCGAGACGCCTGAACGAATGCAGGTCGAGTTGTTTGGCCACGCGCTTGGGCGACCAAAGTACGGCGCTGGACCTGCGTTGAAGGTGAAGCAGCGCTGGATGCAGAAGCTAATGCTTTCGCAGGATTTACCCGGCGGCGATTAGCTATACTGGCTGCCAGATTGCGCGCTTTTTGTTGTTCAATAGATTTTGTAATGTGTGCTGCATGCCGTCGTTCAATCAGTTGGAAAAACCCGAGAAACCTGTCGCCGTAATCACAAGTGATTTCGGCTGCAATCCTAAGAGCACGATCTAGATCTTCGCAGGTCCGGTCCTCGCCTGAAAGACGTTCCGGGGGGGTCCAGTTTGGAGGCCGTTTAATGTTGTGAGCGCTCAACTGTTGTCCTTCTGCAGAAGGTCCAACTATTCTTTTCGAGCCTTTTTATTAAGCCATAAAAAACGTAATTTGACAATAGGGCTGGTTGAGTTTCAATTTGCCTTTGTTCAGAAAAGCCAATTCAAACCCAAAAAAGATACCCTCTATAATGGCTTATGACGGTCTGGTCTCGCCTATCTTCAAATTGGATTTAATCCTCCAAACCAGCTGGTGTATTTTGTTAGGCGGTAAAGAGGTCTGGTCATCGCGGCGCAAACCATAGGCACATGGTTGCGGACAATAAGAATAGCATCAGTGGTTATTAGTGTAACACCACAATAAAGTATCATACTTTGGCAATGGATATTTCTCTCTAGAGGAACATGTATGTCCGCATTTAGAGCGTTTCCAGTCACTGAACAGGAAGAAAATATCGTCGGCTAGTCGCCAAGAGGGGACTTTCGTTCGGAAGCTGACTACCGAAACTGAAAGGCAGAGAACGACCCAAGCGGACACCGAACCCGTACTTTTTGGAAAATAACATTACGGATTTGAACAAGCCGCTCCGGCGTTAGCAAAACCTTAATCACTGCCCATTTTCTGAATCAAAGATGCTCGGCGCAAAGATAGTGGCCCGGAGAAAAAAACTGAAACAACAGAAAAGTACATGCAAACAGTTGGGGATCGATGAGGCAGTTTTAGCAAAAAATGAAATGGATATCGTTTCCGCCTTATAGGAGAATGCAATACAGCTTACCAGCTAGCTGGTAAGCGAGCTTGGAGATAAAAGAACCTCAGAACTGCAATCAGGGCAATACTAAACGGGCCACAATTGTCGCCTTCACACTCCCCTCTGCAATCCCTAAGTCAAGTTTACCAATGCGAACTTTACTTAATTCTTACAGCCATTTTTTTCACAGGTGATTTTTTCAGACGAGGCCACCCAATGATCGGCGTTTTTCCTTGTGTCAAAGCCACATCCTGTAACACCACCTTTTGTTCCCTGATGTACCTCATTTGTTGGTTTGTGCTTAACAGCCATCATTCACTCCTGTACGTTAACATTCTAGATTCGCAACCAATCTCGATATTAACAAAAAACGACTAAAAAATATACTTCTGTTTAAGTTTCTCTAACATATCGTGGAAATTATTAGCCCACCTAATTCAACCGTTAACAGTGTCACAAATCTATCAGCTTTCGGTTGGTCGCTGCGCAGTAATAAATGGGCCGCGTTGCCACGCAGCCATTTTTATTTTCTATTGAAATATCAACTTTGTGCGTTGTTTAATGCGCTAGTATGGGTAACTGAAATAAAAATTGAAGGAAATTTAGTGAATATAATAGGTCACGGTGTTGATGTCGTTGATGAATGCAGGATGACAAAGATATTTGAAACAATGTGGGCACTTGTCCGCACAAATTACTACACCGCGGACGAGATCGCGGCATTCGACACTAATTCTAATAATTACAGAAGCTTAAGTGGAAAAATCGCCGTTAAAGAGGCTGTACTAAAAAGCTTGGAGCTAGGCCTCGGCAACGGTGTATCTTTTAATCAAGTTAGCATATCACGTCAGCGCAACGGCGGCATCAGAATTCTATTGCTGGATAAAGTCAAAGATCGTGCCGAGACACTTGGTGTAGAAAATTTTCTTGCGAGTGTCAGCTATTGTGATGGCAAAGCGCATGCAAGCGTTATTGCGGTAAGCGGTTAGACTCCGATGTGCTCAATAAGCCTTTGCTGCCGGTCCACACGAACTATGCCGCCATTGTTTTTTTGGAGACTGTTCCAAATATTGCAGCCATCGATAATTGCCTTCTGCCAATCGGCCGGCGAACGGCAAGATACTTCCAAATGACCTGTCATTTTGAGATGCCCCTAGTTTGTTAGACACCTTGCGATTTCATTTTAGTTTGTTGTTCAAAATCGACGGGAGACAACAACCCGTTGTTACCATGCTTTCTTTTTGGATTGTAAAACATTTCGATGTAATCGAAGACGTCTTGGCGAGCATCCTTGCGGGTTGCGTAGGTTTTGCGCCTGACGCGTTCGCGCTTTAACAGGTGGAAAAAGCTCTCAGCAACAGCATTATCATGGCAGTTGCCGCGCCTGCTCATGCTGGCTTCCAAATTGTGAGCGCCGAGGAACTTCTGCCACTCATGGCCTGTAAACTGGCTGCCCTGATCAGAATGAATGATCACCTTTTGCTTTGGTTTGCGACGCCAGACAGCCATCAGCAAGGCACTCAACACCAAATCCATCTGCATACGGGGTTGCATAGACCAACCCACCACGCGGCGGGAATAAAGATCAATGACAACGGCCAGATATAGCCACCCCTGATGCGTGCGAATATACGTAATGTCCGTGACCCAGGCATGATCTGGCAGGGCCACTTTGAAGTCTTGCTGTAATCTGTTGGCTGCAACAATCGCAGGTTTGCCACCGTAAAAACCAGCTTTGCGCCGGTAGCCTATTTGTGCTTTGACGCCCGCAATGCTTGCCAGTCGTGCCACACGGTTCGGGCAGCAGGTCTCACCGAGCGACCGCAGGTCGTCATGAAGTTTGCGGTATCCATAAACACAACCACTCTCAAGCCAGGCTTGTTTGATGAGCCCGATAAGCCGGTTGTCATCTCTGGCCCGCTTACTGAGAGGCTTCTTGACCCAGCCATAGAAACCACTGTGATGAACCTTCAGGACGCGGCACATCACCCGCACACGAAACACAGTTTGGTGCGCCTGAATGAAGGCGTACTTCACTACGCATCCCTTGCGAAGTACGCCGTTGCCTTTTTTAGGATATCTCTTTCTTCGGTGACTCGAAGCAACTCAGCTTTTAACCGCCTGATCTCAGCGCTGTCAGCAGCTTCCTGCTTGCGTTCCTTGCTTGGCTTTGAAAAAAGCTTCTTCCAATCATAAAGGGACTTTGTACAAACACCAAGCCGTTCAGCCACCTCTTTGACGCTGTACCCTCGGTCTGTGATCTGAGCGACCGCATCGCGCTTGAATTCTTCTGTATAACGAACACCTATCGGCATAATCTATAAACTCCTTGCTTCCATTTTATAATGAACAAGGTGTCTACAAATCTAGGGGCATCTCA